>NZ_AP027922.1:0-2400000 GCF_030296835.1 Pseudoalteromonas sp. MM1
TTGATGTGCGGGAATAAAAATTATACCTCTGGGAGTTTAACTGTGTATCTGTCGGTTTGGCAAAGTTGTTTATATGTATTGCAAGATGAGTTGCCTTCGCAACAATTCAGTATGTGGGTAAGACCACTACAAGCAGAAAGTACCGAAGATACCTTAACGATTTACGCACCTAATCGCTTTGTTCTTGATTGGGTAAGAGAAAAGTATTTAAACCGTATTAATGAGTTACTGGTAGAAATTTGTGGTGATGAAGCGCCCGAGTTACGTTTTGATGTTGGTAGTAAACCACTACTAAATACTCAAGCGGCGGCGCCAAGTGTTGAAGCCCCTGCATCACCTAGTTCACAGGCTCCTGCTAAACAGCAACCTGTAGAACAAAAAGCAGCAGTAGAACCAGCGCCTAAATCAGGCTATAAATCTAATATAAAAGATAACTATACCTTTGACAGCTTTGTTGAGGGTAAATCTAACCAGCTAGCAAAAGCGGCTGCAACACAAGTTGCAGATAACCCTGGCTCTGCCTTTAACCCGGTATTTATTTACGGTGGCACAGGCTTAGGTAAAACTCACTTATTACATGCAGTAGGTAATGGCATTATGGCTAACAAGCCCGATGCTAAAATTGTTTACATGCATTCTGAGCGCTTTGTGCAAGACATGGTAAAAGCACTACAAAATAATGCCATTGAAGAATTCAAACGTTATTACCGTAGTGTAGATGCGCTAATGATTGATGATATTCAATTTTTTGCTAATAAAGAGCGCTCACAAGAAGAATTTTTTCATACTTTTAATGCATTATTAGAAGGTAATCAGCAAATTATTTTAACCTCTGACCGCTACCCAAAAGAAATAGAAGGTGTAGAAGACAGACTTAAGTCACGTTTTGGTTGGGGTTTAACAATTGCTATAGAGCCGCCAGAGCTTGAAACGCGCGTAGCTATTTTGATGAAAAAAGCGCAGCAAAGTAAAATTAATTTACCGCACGAAGTTGCCTTTTTTATCGCTAAAAAACTGCGCTCAAACGTACGTGAATTAGAAGGCGCGCTTAACCGTGTAATAGCCAATGCTAATTTTACCGGGCGTCCAATTTCTATCGACTTTGTAAAAGAAGCGCTGCGCGATTTATTGGCACTACAAGATAAACTTGTCACTATAGACAACATACAGCGCACCGTGGCCGAGTATTACAGAATTCGTGTGTCAGATCTGTTATCAAAGCGTCGTAGCCGCTCTATCGCAAGGCCGCGGCAAGTAGCTATGGCATTATCTAAAGAATTAACTAATCACAGTTTACCTGAGATTGGTGACGCATTTGGTGGACGTGACCACACCACTGTATTACATGCGTGTCGTAAGGTTAAATCACTCCGTGATGAGAGCCACGAAATAAAAGAAGATTATCAAAATTTAATAAGAACGTTGTCATCTTAGGGCTGACTTTATTATGCAAATAACCATTTCAAGAGAACAATTTTTAAAGCCATTAGTGCAAGTATCGGGTGCCATTGAGCGTAAACATACGTTACCTATATTATCTAATGTACTGTTAGTGGTAGAAAATGGGCAACTTTCAATGACAGGCACAGACCTTGAAATTGAACTCGTTGCAGGTGTTTTTGTTGGTGATGATATTGCCGATACAAAGTTAACACTACCTGCTAAAAAATTACTCGATATTTGTAAAAGCCTACCAGATGGCTCTGAGCTTACGTTGAGCTTGCAAGAGCATCAACTGCTATTAACAAGTGGTAAAAGCCGCTTTTCACTGACTACACTTGCCGCGGAAGATTTTCCTAATTTAGAGCAGTGGGATGGCGAGG
Source organism: Pseudoalteromonas sp. MM1 (assembly GCF_030296835.1). Lineage (NCBI taxonomy): Bacteria > Pseudomonadati > Pseudomonadota > Gammaproteobacteria > Alteromonadales > Pseudoalteromonadaceae > Pseudoalteromonas > Pseudoalteromonas sp. MM1. Next base: position 1,824 of record NZ_AP027922.1, read on the forward strand.
TTGAGTTTCAACTAACGCGTTTAGAGTTACGTAAGTTGCTCGAAAGCACGCATTTTTCAATGGCTAACCAAGATGTACGTTACTACTTAAATGGTATGTCGTTTGAAGTTGATAACGCGGATATTAAAACAGTCGCCACCGATGGTCACCGTTTAGCAATCGCACAAAAAGAATTAAGCCAATCGTTAAATACGCAGCGCCAACTAATAATACCGCGTAAAGGTGTGCAAGAAATTATGCGCCTTATGGTTGCCGATGAAGAATTAGTTACTATTCAATTTGGCGCTAATCATATTCGTATTATTGATGTGGAATTTACTTTTACCAGCAAGCTAGTGGATGGCCGTTTCCCGGATTACCGCCGAGTATTACCGCGTGGTGGAGATAAAGTAATTACCGCTAACCGTGAATGGTTACGTAATGCGTTTCAACGTGTGTCTATTTTATCTAACGAAAAATTTAGAGGTGTGCGTTTAAACCTTGCCAATGGCTTACTTAAAATTACGGCTAATAACCCTGAGCAAGAAGAGGCTGAGGAAATAGTAGAAGTAATGTATGAGGGTGATGAGTTAGAAATTGGTTTTAACGTATCGTATGTATTAGATGTACTAAATACATTAAAAACAGAAGATGTACTATTTACATTAGCAGATTCAAATAGCAGCGCACTTATTGAAGGTGCGGGTGATGAAGAAGCTATGTACGTGGTTATGCCTATGCGATTATAAGATACCAATTATAAATGAGTTTAAGTCACTTGAGCCTCAAGTATTTTCGTAATATTGAGGCACTGACGCTAGAACCAGTCAACGGCGTTAATATAATTTATGGTGAAAACGGCAGCGGAAAAACCAGCCTTTTAGAGGCTATTTATTACCTTTCTCACGGCAAATCTTTTCGAACACCTAAACATAAAAGTATTATTCAACATCAGCAAGATCAGTTTGTAATACATGGCCGCAAAGCGCTACACGACTTGTCTATCCCTATTGGAATTAGTAAAACCCAAAGTGGTGAAACTAATTTAAAAATACAAGGCAAGGCCAGTAGAAAAATCTCTGAACTTGCACAGTTAATGCCTGTGCAGATTATTACACCTGAAAGCTATTCATTGTTTTTTGGTGGCCCAAAAGAGCGACGTAAGTTTTTAGATTTGGGTTTGTTCCACGTGGAACATGAGTTTTTTTATTTATGGCAATCGTTTAATAAAGTGCTTAAACAACGCAATGCATTATTAAAAAGCAAGCCAAAGAATTATTTTGACCAAATTAGGTTTTGGGACAAAGAATTTGTTAGACTGGCAGAACAAATAAATAAATTAAGAATGGCGTATATAAGTAGGTTTAAGCAGCAGTTTTTTGATAAAATGTGTGCAGAATTAACGCTTATACGCGATTTAGAAATCAACTTTAATGCAGGCTGGAAAGACAGTGAGTCTTTAAGTGATGCATTAGAGCAAAACTTTGAGCGAGACGCTCGCCAAGGTTTTACAAGTAAAGGCCCTCATAAGGCTGACTTTAGTTTTAGTGTCGCTGGCAATAGTGTAGAGAATACGTTCTCGCGCGGTCAATTGAAGTTATTGCTTTATGCGTTAAAAGTAACGCAAAATAGTTTAATTGAGTCAGAGACAGATAAGCAATCTATATTGCTAATAGATGATTTACCTTCAGAGTTAGGCGAAGATACAAAAGAGAAAGTGGGACAATTATTGGCTCATTGCAGTTCTCAAATTTTTATTTCTTCAATTTTGTCTGAAAGTATTTCTGCTGTGGTGGAACCCATGCAACGAGAACTACAAATGTTCCACGTGAAACATGGCAACCTAATAACAAGATAAGTGGGATTAACCATGTCTGAGAATTACGATTCGTCGAGTATTAAAGTACTTAAAGGATTAGACGCAGTAAGAAAGCGTCCTGGAATGTATATAGGGGACACCGATGATGGCACAGGCTTACACCACATGGTGTTTGAGGTCGTTGATAACTCTATCGATGAAGCCTTAGCAGGTCATTGTGATGATATTTATGTAACGATTCACTTAGACGGTTCAGTCTCTGTAAGAGATAACGGTCGTGGTATTCCAACTTCTATTCATGAAGAAGAAGGTGTGTCTGCTGCCGAAGTTATTATGACGGTACTGCATGCTGGTGGTAAGTTTGATGATAACTCTTATAAAGTATCAGGTGGCTTACACGGTGTTGGTGTATCGGTAGTAAATGCATTATCAGAAAAACTAACACTTACTATTCGTCGTGAAGGCAAATTACACGAACAAACTTACAGTATGGGCGTACCAAACGCTCCATTAGCTATTATTGGCGACGCTGACACAACGGGTACTGAACTACGTTTTTGGCCAAGTGGTGAAACATTCACAAACCTAGATTTTCATTATGATATTTTAGCTAAGCGTTTACGTGAGCTATCGTTCTTGAACTCTGGTGTAAGTATCATCTTAACTGATGAACGCGAAGAAAATAAAACCGACCACTTTAAGTATGATGGCGGTATTCAAGCGTTTGTTGAGTACTTAAACCGCAATAAAACACCTGTACATAAAGGTGTATTCCACTTTACTCACGAGCGTGAGGAAGATGGTATTAGCGTTGAAGTTTCAATGCAGTGGAACGATGGTTTCCAAGAAAACATTTACTGTTTTACAAACAACATTCCACAACGTGATGGTGGTACTCACTTAGCCGGCTTTAGATCTGCGCTAACACGTACACTTAATAACTACATGGAAAAAGAAGGCTTTAACAAAAAAGCTAAAACAACCAGTAACGCAACGGGCGATGATGCACGTGAAGGCTTAACTGCAGTTGTTAGTGTTAAAGTACCTGATCCTAAGTTCTCATCACAAACTAAAGACAAGCTAGTATCAAGCGAAGTTAAGTCTGCGGTTGAGCAAGCAATGGCTGAAAAGTTCTCTGATTTCTTACTAGAGAACCCAATGGATGCCAAAATTGTAGTTGGTAAAATTATTGATGCAGCACGAGCTCGTGAAGCGGCGCGTAAAGCCCGTGAAATGACTCGTCGTAAAGGCGCTATGGATTTAGCTGGTTTACCTGGTAAATTAGCAGACTGCCAAGAAAAAGATCCATCATTATCTGAACTATACATAGTGGAGGGTGACTCAGCTGGCGGTTCAGCCAAGCAGGGTCGTAATCGTAAAAACCAAGCAATTTTGCCACTTAAAGGTAAAATCTTAAACGTAGAGAAAGCACGCTTTGATAAAATGCTTTCTTCACAAGAAGTAGCAACGCTAATTACAGCACTAGGTTGTGGTATTGGCCGTGATGAATATGATCCAGAAAAACTACGTTACCACAGCATCATTATCATGACCGATGCGGACGTGGATGGTTCTCACATTCGTACATTGCTACTAACATTCTTCTACCGTCAAATGCCAGAAATTGTTGAGCGTGGTTACATTTACATTGCACAGCCACCACTTTACAAAGTGAAAAAAGGTAAGCAAGAGCGTTATATTAAAGATGATCCTGCACTTGTAGATTACCTAACATCACTTGCACTAAACAATGCAGCGCTTTACACAAGCGAATATGCAAGTGCAATTGAAGGTGAAGCGCTTGAGCAAATAGTACAAGATTACCAAAACACAGTTAAAGTAATTGAGCGCTTAAAACGTAAATATCCTAATACGGTAATGGAGCGTTTAATTTACCAAAGCGAGTTAAAAGTTGAAGACTTATCTAACGAAGCTAAAGTAATTGAGTGGACTAAAGAGTTAGTTGACGACTTAGTAGCACGTGATGAAGATGCAACAATTTTCCACGCTGGAACAGAGCATGATGCAGAGCGTAACTTGTACTTCCCGGTTGTGAATATTCGTCAGCACGGTGTGGATAAAGCACACGTATTACATTACGACTTTATCGCCTCGCGCGACTACCAACGCATTGCCGTTACTGGTACGAAGATCGCTAACATCTTAAAAGAAGGCGCATATGTTCAACGTGGTGAGAAAACAAAACCTGTTGATAACTTTGTGGATGCTTTGGAATGGTTGATCGCAGAATCTAAGCGCGGGATCTATATTCAGCGCTATAAAGGATTAGGTGAAATGAACCCTAGCCAACTGTGGGAAACCACAATGGATCCTAGCGCTCGTCGTATGTTACAAGTAACAATTGAAGATGCTGTAGCGGCAGATCAATTGTTTGCAACGTTAATGGGCGATCAAGTTGAGCCTCGTCGAGACTTTATCGAAACGAACGCTCTTCGCGTAGTTAACTTAGACGTGTAAAAAATTATACTTACATCTTAAAAGGAGCCTAAAGGCTCCTTTTTTATTTTAACAACCGCACAAACTGCTTAAAACCTGCGTGTGCACAAGGTATACTGAGGGTAATTTTCACGCTACTTTCAGATAGTAAAAAGCCAAATATGCAAAAATATGACGTTAAAACCTTTCAAGGTTTGATCCTGGCTTTACAGGATTATTGGGCGCAGCAAGGCTGTGTCATTATTCAACCACTTGATATGGAAGTGGGCGCAGGGACATTTCACCCGCAAACATTCTTAAAATCTATTGGCCCAGAGCCAATGTCGAGCGCATACGTACAACCGTGTCGCCGTCCTACCGATGGCCGCTATGGTGAAAACCCAAACCGCTTACAACATTACTACCAATTTCAGGTGGTACTAAAGCCATCACCAGATAACATTCAAGAGCTTTACTTAGGCTCTTTAGAAGCGATGGGCATTGATACCCTAACGCACGAAGTGCGCTTTGTAGAAGATAACTGGGAATCGCCAACATTAGGTGCATGGGGCTTAGGTTGGGAAATTTGGTTAAACGGCATGGAAGTAACGCAGTTTACTTACTTTCAGCAAGTAGGGGGCTTAGAGTGCTCTCCTGTAACCGGTGAAATTACCTACGGCCTAGAACGTTTAGCAATGTACATTCAAGGCGTAGACAGTATTTACGACCTAGTATGGGCAGACGGTCCATTAGGGCGTGTTACATACGGTGATGTATTCCATCAAAATGAAGTAGAGCAATCTACTTACAACTTTGAACACGCAAACGTAGATGACTTATTTGCACAGTTTGATAAGTGTGAAGCTGAGAGCCAAAAGCTAATTGAAGCTAACTTACCACTACCTGCGTACGAGCAAGTAATGAAAGCATCGCATGCATTTAACTTACTCGATGCGCGCCATGCAATTTCGGTTACTGAGCGTCAACGTTATATTTTACGTGTAAGAGCGTTATCAAAAGCATGTGCACAAAGTTATTACGATGCACGTGAAGCGCTTGGTTTCCCGCTGTGTAAGGATAAGTAAGCATGACAGCACAAAATTTATTAGTAGAAATTGGCACCGAAGAGCTGCCACCAAAAGCACTGCGCAAATTAGCAGAGGCCTTTGCCGCTAACTTAACAGCAGAGCTTGAAACACTAGAACTTGGGCATGAAGGCGTAAGCTGGTATGCATCGCCTCGTCGTTTAGGCTTGCAAGTAAAAGCATTAGAAGCAAAGCAGCAAGATAAAGAAGTTGAAAAACGAGGCCCTGCAACAAAAGCAGCATTCGATAGCGAAGGTAACCCAACTAAAGCAGCTATGGGTTGGGCACGTGGTTGTGGTATTGACGTAAGTGAAGCACAAACACTTGAAACCGATAAAGGTGCTTGGTTACTACATATTGCTAAAGTAGCAGGACAAGAAACCAAAACGCTAATGAGCGATGCCATTGCAAAGTCGTTAGCAAAGCTGCCAATACCAAAGCCAATGCGTTGGGGTGCGAATAAAACACAATTTATTCGTCCTGTTCATACCGTAACTATTTTATTTGGCGATGAACTAATTGAAGGTGAAATATTAGGTAAGCAAGTAACTAATCAGTTACAAGGGCACCGTTTTCATCATCCAGAAAAAGTCGCCATTAACCATGCAGACGACGTTTTTGACGTATTAAAATCTGCCTACGTTATTGCTGATTACGAACAGCGTAAAGCGCAAATCCGTGCACAAATAGAAGACGCTGCAAGCGCAGTGAATGCGGTTGTTGCAATGGATGAAGACTTATTAGAAGAAGTTACTTCACTGGTAGAGTGGCCAGTAACGTTAACGGCAACATTTGAAGAAGCATTTTTAGATGTACCAGCCGAAGCGCTAATTTACACCATGAAGGACGATCAAAAATACTTCCCGTTATTAGATCAAAACGGCAAACTTTTAAATAAGTTTTTGTTTGTATCTAACATCGAAAGTAAAGATCCAAGCGTGGTAATTTCAGGTAACGAAAAAGTAGTGCGCCCACGTTTAGCTGATGCGCAGTTCTTCTTTGAGACTGATAAAAAGAAAACTCTAGAAAGCCGCTTAGAGTCGCTAGATACCGTTTTATTCCAAAAGCAGTTAGGTACGCTTAAAGATAAATCTGTACGTATTAGCGAACTTGCAGGATATATTGCTGAGCAACTAGGTGCCGATAAAGACCTTGCAAAACGTGCTGGCCTATTAAGTAAAACAGACTTAATGACCGAAATGGTAATGGAATTTACCGACGTACAAGGTGTAATGGGTATGCATTACGCGCGCTTTGACGGTGAGGCAGAAGACGTAGCTATTGCACAAAACGAGCAATATATGCCGCGTTTTGCGGGCGACAATTTACCTACAAATCTAATCAGCTGTGCAGTAGCCATTGCTGATAAGTTTGATACGCTGGTGGGTATTTTTGGTATAGGCCAAGCACCAAAAGGCGACAAAGACCCATTTGCACTTCGTCGTGCCGCTATTGGTGCACTGCGCATCATGGTAGAAAAAGAACTTCCGCTGGATATTTTAGACTTAGTAGCAAAAGCACAAACACTGTTTGGCGAAAAACTAACTAACCTAAATGTATCAACCGACGTATTTGACTTTATGCTAGGGCGTTTCCGCGCATGGTATCAAGACGAAGGCATTGAAGTAGACGTAATTCAAGCTGTGCTTGCACGTCGTCCTACTAAACCTGTTGATTTTGATCGCCGAGTTAAAGCGGTAAGTCACTTCCGTACGTTAGAAGCCGCAGAGGCACTTGCAGCAGCTAATAAGCGTGTAGGTAATATATTAGCTAAAAATAACATTACCACCGCAGGTGATGTGAATGAGAGCTTATTAAGTGATGACGCAGAAATAGCACTTGCCTCACAAGTTGCTAAGTTTGCCACCGAACTTGCGCCGCTTTACAGCGATGGTAACTACCAAGAGGCATTGAGCCAATTAGCCGGTATTCGCCAAAGTGTTGATAACTTTTTTGACAACGTAATGGTTATGGCCGACGATGAAGCTGTAAAGCAAAATCGTCTTGCGCTATTAAGCCAGTTAAGCCGCTTATTTTTAGATATTGCAGATATATCTGTACTACAAAAATAACATAGCTTAAGCCAATAAAAAGCCAGCGTACTGCTGGCTTTTTAGTTTTAACAGAACCAAGGACACCCATTAATGATGCCAATGAAACGAATTTTAACTCTGGCTATTGCCGGCCTACTTACCGCGTGTACTAGCCAAGTGTCGATTAACGATGTATTACCACAACAAGAGCTAGATAAAACAATTTACCTAAGAGGCGACTTTACACTGTGGGATGCCGAGCCTCAGTATCAGTTTATGCCAGTGGGCGGCGCACTTTACCAAGCCGAAGTTAAATTTAGTACGCCAGGTAAAGTGTACGAATTTAAAATAGCCGATGCCGATTTTAGTGAAGGCTACAACTGTGGCTATAGCGATGCACAACCTGCAGGGCAAAAACTAACACTTGGCCAAGCAGTGCTTGCCGACTGTAATACCATTTATAATTATTTTAGCTACTCGCCAGCAATAAAAGGCACCTACATAGTAAGCATTGATTACAGTGATTATGATGAGCCGAAAGTGACGATTACTAAGAAATAGCTGTTAGTTGAGAGCTGTCAGCTTTTAGCTGCCCGAGTGTGTTTATAGATTTGTGACAAGGATGTTGTAGGTTGGGTAGAGTGAAACGAAACCCAACATGTGTGACGAATAAAGCTGTTCGATGGTTATCAAATACGTTGGGTTTCGTAAAACTCAACCCAACCTACATCAAGAATAATTTTTATTGATTTCTATAAGCAATCAATCAAATTTATGAGCTTAGTTAGTCTAATTACAGTCGTAAATCAAAAGCGTGATAAAGGATAAGTAGATTTTAAGTAGGTTGGGTAGAGTGAAACGAAACCCAACATATGCGGCGAATAAAACTGTGCTAGTGGTTATCAAATTCGTTGAGTTACGTAAACTTGTCTTGATTACAATTAACAAAACTAATCTATACTCTTATTTATCTGTTTATTTTATGGATAAAAATATGCGTTATAAGCGTATGTTAGAGGCGGGTGCATGTTATTTTTTTACGGTAAATTTAGAAGATAGATCTCAGCCTTTGCTTGTGGAAAATATAGAGTTATTACGCCGTGTATATTTAAAGGTGGCAAAAAAGCATCCAATAAAGACGATTGCAATTGTTATCATGCCCGATCACCTTCATGCTATTTGGCAATTACCTAAAGGTGATAGTAATTACGCAATGCGTTGGCGACTTATTAAATCAGGCTTTTCTCGAGAGCTGCCATCAACAGAGTTTTGTAATAAAAGTCGAATAGCCAAAGGTGAGCGCGGGATTTGGCAGCGTCGCTATTGGGAACATAAAATTAGGGATGAAGAAGACTTAAACAACCATATTAATTATATTCACTACAACCCGGTGAAACATAACCATGTTATTAAAGTGAGTGATTGGCCATTTTCAAGCTTTCATCAATACGTTAAAAATTCTAAACTAAGCCAATATTGGCATTGCAATAGTGATTCATGCACTTTGTATGATGAATAATATTTCGGTGGTATAAAACAAGTTGGGTTTCGTAAAACTCAACCCAACCTACATTTGGCTTATGTTCTTAACGATGCGTTAAATATTAAAAAAACCAACTTACTAAACCAACTTTCAAACCTTAAAGCCCTTTCTTCACCACATATCTATACGGTGATTCTTCAACATCTTTAGCCACCAGCGTGTGATCCATAAACGTACAAAAGCTTGGAATATCACGAGTGGTTGATGGGTCGTCGGCAATGATAAGCAGTGTTTCGCCGTCATTAATTTTGCGAATAGCAGCACGTATCATCATTACAGGTTCTGGGCAGCGCAGGCCCATGGCGTCTAATTGGTGATCGGGGTTATCAAAGCTCATAAAAAGTTACCTGTAAAAATAGTCGCGGCTTGGTTAGGTCGGGTAGTTTAGCGCAAATAAACCTGTGGGTTAACTATTTTGCATCTAACGAATCAGCTCAATAAAGTAAAAAACAATCTGGCTTAAATTTAATACACCCGATCACATTATTCATTTAGCTGGTGGCACAATAAAAAAAGGCGAACTGATTTGCATCAGTTCGCCTTTTTAATCACCAAGATGGTTTACATGTTTAAGCTAATAGTTAGTCTTGAACACGTTCAAATACAGTCGCTATACCTTGGCCTAAACCAATACACATAGTTGCTAAACCGTATTTTGCATTTTTATCTTCCATTAAGTGAATAAGCGAGGTGCTAATACGCGAACCCGAACAACCCAGAGGGTGACCAAGTGCGATTGCGCCGCCGTTTAAATTCACTTTTTCGTCTACCACGTCTGCTAAACCTAAGTCTTTAAGTACAGGTAGTGACTGTGCTGCAAAGGCTTCGTTAAGCTCTGCTACGTCAATGTCATCAATAGTAAGGCCAGCTTGCGCTAATGCTTTTTTACTTGCTGGTACTGGGCCGTAACCCATGATTGATGGATCGCAACCGGCAACCGCCATTGCTTTAACACGTGCACGAATTGGTAAACCTAGCTCTTTTGCTTTTTCTTCGCTCATTACTAACATGGCTGATGCGCCATCAGAAAGTGCAGAAGATGTACCCGCAGTAACCGAGCCAGAAGCTGGGTTAAATACTGGGCGAAGTTGAGATAAACCTTCAACGGTTGTTTCAGGACGAATTACTTCATCATCTTCAACTAGAATAAGTGAACCATCGGCTGCATGTCCTTCCATTGCTAAAATTTCGCGGCGGAAGCGTCCTTCAACTGTTGCAGCATGTGCACGTTGATGTGAGCGGTATGCAAATTCGTCTTGCTGCTGGCGGCTAATTCCGTGAATAGTAGCAAGGTATTCTGCAGTTAAACCCATAGAGCCAGATGCTTGTGCAATTGAAGTTGCTAAGCCTGGGTGAAAGTCGTTACCGTGAGTCATAGGAACGTGACCCATGTGCTCAACACCACCAATTAGGTAAGTGTCGCCAGCGCCTGTCATAATTGCGCGAGCAGCGTCATGCAATGCTTGCATTGACGAGCCACATAAACGGTTAACGGTTGTAGCTGGTACTGAGTGTGGAATACCTGCAAGCAGTGATGCGTTACGTGCAACGTTAAAGCCTTGCTCTAATGTTTGCTGTACACAGCCCCAATAAATATCGTCAATTGATGCAGGATCAACTGCTGGGTTGCGCTCTAATAACCCTTTCATAAGGTGAGCACTTAAATCTTCCGCACGCTTGTTTTTAAATACGCCACCCTTTGAGCGACCCATTGGTGTGCGGATACAATCTACAATTACTGGATTATTCATGATATTAACCTTCCACCTTATAGAAAACATGACCTTCTTCGGCCCATTTGCGAGTTTGCTCTGATACTTGGTAAATCGCACCTAGGTGAGCATATTTGTCTGCTGCTGCAACAAAGTTAGCTAAACCCGTTTGATCTAAGTAACGGAACGCGCCGCCTCTAAATGGAGGGAAACCAACGCCGTATACAAGGGCCATATCTGCTTCTTGAGGAGAAGCAACAATGCCTTCTTGTAAACAAAGTAGTACTTCGTTGATCATTGGGATCATACAACGGTCAATGATTTCTTGTTTATCAAATTCTTTAGGTGCATCAGTAATTGGCGCTAGTAGCTCAACTGCTGTTGCATCGGTTGATTTTTTAAGGCGACCACGACGGTCTGTTTCGTACTTGTAAAAGCCTGCTTTGTTCTTTTGACCAAAACGTTTTTCGTTAGCAAAAACAGTAACCGGATCTTTTTCTGCACGTGCCATACGCTCAGGGAAACCGTCTGCCATTACGCCAGTACAATGATAAGCCGTATCAATACCTACAACATCAAGTAGGTAAGCTGGGCCCATTGGCCAGCCAAATACGTTTTCCATTACTTTATCTACTTTTGTAAAATCAGCGCCTTCAACCACTAATTTGCTAAAGCCTGCAAAGTAAGGGAATAAAACACGGTTTACAAAAAAGCCTGGGCAATCGTTAACAACAATAGGTGACTTGCCAAGTTTAAGGGCGTAATCAACGACTGCGTTAATTGTTTTATCAGAGGTTTTTGCACCACGGATAATTTCTACTAATGGCATTTTTGGCACTGGGTTGAAAAAGTGCATACCACAGAAATTTTCTGGCTTATCGAGTGCTTCTGCAAGCAAATCAATACAAATAGTCGATGTGTTTGATGTAAGTACAGTGCCTTCAGGCATGTTCTTTTCAAGGTCGGCTAATACTGATTGCTTAACTTTAGGGTTTTCTACTACGGCTTCAACAATAATGTTGGCGTTTTGTAGGTCGGCATCGTTAAGTGTTGGCTTAATTTTGCTAAGCGTTGCCAACATTTTTTCCATTGGCATGTGGCCGCGTTTAACTTTAGCACCAAGTAGTTTAGACGCTTCACCCATACCTAAATCTAGCGCATCCTGTTGGATGTCTTTCATTACAATAGGGGTACCTTTATAAGCCGACTGGTATGCAATACCGCCACCCATGATACCTGCGCCTAATACAGCAGCTTGTTTAATTTCAACATCGCTGTGCTTAGCAAGTTTACGTGCTTTGCCTTTAATGAACTGGTCATTTAAGAAAATACCGGTTTGTGCTGCAGCTTCGTTAGTGCGTGCAAGTTTTGCAAAGTTAGCATTTTCGATTGCCATTGCTTCGGTACGATCACAGTTTGCCGCTGCTTTAATAGTACGTACTGCCATAACCGGAGCAGGATAGTGGCCTTTGGTTTTACCCATTACCATACCTTCAGCCATAGCAAAGCTCATACCTTGCTCAACACGGTTTAATTTCAGTGGCTGTAGTTTTACGTTGCGTTTTGCTTGCCAATCTAGCTTGCCAGCAATAGCTAATTCAAGTGTTGCTAGGCTTGACTCTAAAAGTTTGTCAGCACTAACTACCGCGTCAAACGCGCCTACTTTAAGGGCATCGGCTGCGCGGTTTTCAGCGCCTGAGGTAATCCAAAGCATGGCGTTATCTGCGCCGATAATGCGTGGTAAACGCACTGTGCCACCAAAACCAGGCATAATGCCTAGTTTAACTTCTGGTAAGCCCATTTTAGCTGTTTCGCTTGCAACACGATAATCGGTAGCAAGTGCCCACTCACATCCACCACCAAGTGCCAAGCCATTTATAGCGCTAAGGGTTGGGAATGGTAAATCTTCGATTGCGTCAAAAACGTCGGTTGCGTTTTTAATCCACGTTACTAACTCTTCTTCTGGTTTAGTAAATGTTGGTAAAAATTCGAAGATATCTGCACCAATAATAAAGTGATCTTTATCACTGGTAAAAATCATGCCTTTAATATCAGAATTAGACGCTAATTCTTTTAATGCGGCTGCACAATCTGAAAGAGTTTGCTGAGATAGTGTGTTTACAGAGCCTGCAACACAAAACTTAAACTCGGCGATGTTTTCCTTTAGGAAGCTAACTTCAAAGGAATCGCTTTTATATAACATTATTATTCTCCCTAGTTGACGAACTAAGACTGGTACGATGAGTTTGCATTTCGACCAGTGTGCTTGCTTTAAAATTAAAATGCAACGAAAAATTTAACTCGGTTACAAACGGTTGGTTAAAATATAGCTGGTTTGGTGCTAAGGTGTACTGGAATGTACTAAAGGTACTCATTAATTATTATGAGTGCGTAAAGTAAATGTTGTTCATACTTTATTAAAGGCACTCTCATTATTGTTTTAGTGTCTCAAACTGGAAATTATTAACCCTGACAGGTCGTTAAACCTAAAGGATATTATGAAAAAAATTTTATTAAGCGCTTTGGCAGCTGCCTTTATTCTTCCTTTTAGTTCTGCCCAAGCGAGTATAGATAATGACGCGTTTTTAGATGCTGAAAAAAAAGTGCGCTATGGAAGCTACCAAGACTTTAAAGAAGCAATAAACGGGTTAGAGCATCCGCTAAAGCCCTATGTCGAAAAAACATACTGGCAACGCCATCCCAATTTTAAATACCAAAGCGAGATAGAAGATTACCTAACCATTTATGAACATACTCCGCTGGAGTGGCCGGTTCGTAAAGCATGGCTAGAGTATCTTGAAAAAAACAATAAAAAAGCGGCCTATATTCGTAATTATCGCGAAACCTCAAATGCTGAGCTTACCTGTACTTATTTAGACTTTCAGCTTGATTTAGGGGCGCCAGAAAAAGCCATTTTTAATCAGGTTACCGACTTATGGGCGGTGGGGAAATCGCAACCGAATGAGTGCGACTCGCTATTTTCGCTTTGGCGTAAAAAAGGTTATTTAAACAGCGAGCTGGTATGGAAGCGCATAACGCTTGCAGCGCAAGGTGGCACACAAAACCTATTACCGTATTTAAAAACGCTGCTACCTAAAAATGAGCGTTACTTAGCTGACTTATATTTAAAAGTACGCCGCGACCCAAGTGCAGCGGCTGGTTTATACCGTTATAAAAATAAATCGGCTAAAGAGAGTGAAATAGCTATTTATGGCGTTAAGCGTTTGATTTGGCGCGATAAAGAGCTGGCTTTAAGAGCCTGGCAAAAGCTTGAAAAAATGTTTAATTACAGCGATGAAGAAAAAGCAGATTTATATTACTCGTTTGCTTTATCGCTTGCCTCAAGTGGGCATAAACAGGCCAGTTTTTGGCTCAATAAAGTGCCTAAAGCACGCCAAGATAAAAAGTTAATTCAATGGCAACTTGGTAATATGCTCAAAACCCAAGATTGGGAAGGTATAGCGGCCTTTTTTACGGGTAAAGACGATTTAAGTTTAGGGCAGCAATATTGGCTTGCTTATAGCTATGCTAAGCGAGGCGAGCAACAAAAAGCAGACGAAATTTGGGCTAAAGTGGCCGCTAACCGCGACTACTATGGTTTTTTAGCGGCGGCACGATTAGGGCTGCCGGTTGATTTAAATAATCAGCCTTTGGAGGTTGATCAAAAATTGGTAGATAAAGTAATAAATGCGCCGGGCTTTAAACGGGCAAAAGCACTTTACGAACTCGAGCGTTTTACCTCTGCACGGCGAGAATGGAATTACTTAACGAACACCTCTACCGATGAAGAGAAACTAGCCGCCTCAAAAGTGGCAGCGCAAAACAATTGGCACGATAACGTTATTTTCACGCTAGCTAAAATAAAAGCGTGGGATTATGTTGAGCTGCGTTTTCCGTTTGCATTTCAGGATATATTTGAGCGCTACAGTAAGCGTAGCAAAATAGATCCCGCGTGGAGTATTGCCATTGCACGGCGTGAAAGCTCGTTTGCACCCGATGCGCGTTCGCATGCAAATGCGCGTGGCTTGATGCAGCTGCTACCTAGCACGGCAGAATACGTTAACAAAGCATCAGTATCGAGTACGCGTTTGTATCAACCTAAAACCAATATACGCTTAGGTACTAGCTACTTACAGTACTTAAAAAAGAAAAACAAAGGTAACGAAATACTCGCTACGGCATCTTATAACGCAGGGTATCATCGTATTAAGCGTTGGTTACCAGATGAAGCGATACCCGCAGAGCTTTGGGTTGAGCTGATCCCCTATAGAGAAACGCGAGATTACGTAAAAAATGTGTTTGCTTACAGGCAGGTTTACCACACCCGAATGGGCCGAGAAGGAAATGTACTTGCGCCGTTACTCAAAATGAAAATGGGCGGGTAATACCAATCGGCTTAAATATTTAGTTATCTTAGCATGCTAAATAAAGGGCTAATAACTTAGCACAACGGGTATTAGCATAGGGGGATATTTACATGTTAAATATCCCCCTTTTTTGAGCGCTTTACGTTTAAGTGGTAGACTCAAAGCAAGTTAAATTTAACAGATGGATTAACAATGGATAAATTAGCCGTTTTATATGCAGAGCATATTGCCACATTACAACAACGTACGCGTACAATTTGTGACCGTGAAGGGCTCGAGGGTTTAGTTATTCACTCAGGCCAAGCTAAGCGCCAGTTTTTAGACGACATGTATTACCCATTTAAAGTTAATCCGCACTTTAAAGCATGGCTTCCTGTTATTGATAATTCGCATTGTTGGATTGTGGTAAATGGTAGTGATAAACCTAAGCTTATTTTTTACCGCCCAGTTGATTTTTGGCACAAAGTACCCGACGAGCCACGCGATTTTTGGGCTGAGTATTTTGATATAGAACTATTGCTACAGCCTGATCAAGTAGAAAAACTATTACCGTACGATAAGGCTAAATACGCTTACATGGGCGAATACTTAGAGGTAGCACAAGCGCTTGGCTTTAGTATTATGAACCCAGAACCAGTACTTAATTACTTTCATTATAACCGCGCTTATAAAACGCAGTACGAGCTTGAATGTTTACGCCAAGCTAACCGTATTGCAGTAGATGGCCACAAAGCTGCGCGCGATACGTTTTACAACGGTGGTAGCGAATTTGATATTCAGCAAGCTTACCTTATGGCTACACGCCAAAGCGAAAACGAAATGCCGTATGGCAACATAGTCGCGCTTAACGAAAACTGCGCTATTTTGCATTACACGCATTTTGAGCCAAAAGCACCACTTACTCATAATTCGTTTTTAATCGATGCTGGCGCAAACTTTAATGGGTATGCCGCAGACATAACCCGTACCTACGATTTTAAAAAGCAGGGTGAATTTGCTGAGCTAATACAAACAATGACGCAAATACAAATTGAGCTAGGCAACGCATTAAAGCCAGGTATGTTGTATGGTGATTTACACGTTGATTGTCATAACCGTATTGCGCAAATTCTTAGCGACTTCAATATTGTAAACTTACCCGCAACAGAAATTGTTGAACGTAAAATTACCTCCACGTTTTTCCCTCATGGTTTGGGTCATCACCTTGGTTTACAAGTACACGATATGGGCGGCTTTATGCGTGATGATACAGGCACCCACCAGCCATCGCCAGAAGGGCATCCATTCTTGCGTTGTACTCGTAAAATAGAGAAAAACCAAGTGTTTACTATTGAGCCTGGGCTTTATTTTATAGACTCATTATTAGGTGATTTAGCGCAAACCGACAGTAAGCAGTTTATTAACTGGGAAAAAATCGAGTCGTTAAAACCATACGGCGGTATTCGTATTGAAGATAATATTATTGTTCACGAAGACAGCCTAGAAAATATGACTCGTGATTTAGCGCTCGACTAAGCGAATAAAGACTAGCTCGACAATCCGCGCTAAAATACGCGAATGCAAAGGGGCCTTTTGGCCCCATTTTTAATTAAGCGTTTACTATGTCTGAATATAAATACCCTGCCGATGATGTATTTCATCAAGAAGAAATTAAAAAAAGCACCTTTATTGTTCATATCGCGCATACGCCAGACTTACAGGCTGCTAAAGACTTTATTAAAAGTATTGAAGAAAAGTACCCCGATGCACGCCATAATTGTTGGGCGCACGTAGCGGGTAACCCTGGCGGAAGCCATGTTTATGGCTTTTCTGATGATGGTGAGCCAAATGGTACCGCAGGAAAACCCATGCTTAATGTGCTGGTGGGCTCTGGACTTGGCGAAATTACTGCGGTTGTTACTCGTTACTTTGGCGGTATAAAACTAGGCACTGGTGGCTTAGTGCGGGCTTATGGGGGGTCGCTTAATAATGCGCTAGCGCAGCTAAAAACGGTGACTAAAGTACCGAGTATCGAGATGGTTGGTCAAAGTGAATACAGCATGCAGGGCGCTATAGAGCAGTTGTTAAAAACCAATTATCAAGTACTTAAAATAGAAAAACAATTTACTGCTAATATTGAATGGGTTATTACTATTGATAGCCGCCAAGCAAAACAGGCCATTAAAGATATTTTTGATTTAAGCCATGGCGCAGTTGAGTTAACGATCAAAGAGTAAGACAATAACTTATACCAATCCGCATAATTAAGTGATCTATTTTGAGGATGGATAAACGTGTTGATAGCAAGGCAAAAAATTCGCTATTTAGTTATTCTAAATGAGAATTTTTTAACGCAGATAGCGACACGTTTAGCCCCTGAAAATGATTAAATATTATTGCTGATTGGTATTACACACTTATATTTACTAATAATAAAAGCGATAAGCTACATGCAATTTCGTACCATCATAAAAATCCTTGGCCAACTTGTTGCGCTGTTTAGTATTACCATGGTGCCACCTGCGGTGGTGTCTTTAATTTATAAAGATGGTGGTGGTGTTCCTTTTGTATTAGCGTTTATATTTAGTGTGGTAATTGGTTTAACAGCTTACTACCCAAACAGGCATGAAAACGGTGATTTAAAAGCACGCGAAGGCTTTTTAATTGTTGTACTGTTTTGGTTGGTACTAGGGGCGTTTGCATCGTTACCGCTGATTTTTTTACAAGAACCTAATTTGTCTATGGCCGATGCAGTGTTTGAGGCCTTTTCGGGCCTTACAACCACTGGGGCCACTGTACTTACCGGAATTGAATACCTGCCCAAGTCAGTTTTATTTTATCGCCAGCAATTACAGTGGTTTGGCGGTATGGGTATCATTGTACTTGCCGTTGCTATACTGCCCATGCTTGGAGTTGGTGGCATGCAGTTATACCGAGCTGAGATCCCAGGTCCAGTAAAAGATTCTAAAATGACCCCCCGCATAGCCGATACCGCAAAGCACCTTTGGTATATATATGTATCGTTAACGGTGACATGTATGCTGGCCTATTGGGCGGCAGGTATGGAGTGGTTTGATGCTATATGTCATGCGTTTTCTACAGTAGCGATTGGCGGTTTTTCTACATACGATGCCTCAATAGGGCACTTTGATAGCCCTGTCATTAACTTTATATGTGTATTCTTTTTAATTATTGCGGCGGTTAACTTTTCTTTGCATTACGCGGCGGTAGCGAGTCGTAATATTCAGGTGTATATACGCGACCCAGAATTTAAAGTATTTTTGCTTATTCAGTTAGCGCTGGTGGTTATTTGTTTTACGGTGCTTTCATCTAACGAAATATTTGCTGATGGCGATGAAACCCTTGATCAGGCTTTATTTCAGGCCGTGTCTATGAGTACCACCGCTGGTTTTGCTACTGATAACTTTTCGGCTTGGCCGCTGTTTTTACCTATATTACTTATTTTTTCGAGCTTTATTGGTGGCTGTGCGGGTTCAACCGGTGGCGGTATGAAAGTCGTACGGGTGTTTTTACTTTATTTACAAGGCATACGTGAGCTTAATCGCTTAGTGCACCCACGTGCTATATACTCAATTAAGCTTGGTCGTAAAGCTCTGCCAGATAAAGTAGTTGAAGCTGTTTGGGGGTTTTTCTCAGCGTATGCACTGGTGTTTATTATTATAATGCTGGCGCTAATGGGAACAGGTATGGACAACATTACCGCATTCTCTGCTACGGCGGCGTGTTTAAATAACTTAGGCCCAGGCTTAGGTGATGTTGCCTCACATTATGGGGCGGTGAGCGATGGTGCCAAATGGCTTTTAACTATTGCCATGGTATTTGGCCGCTTAGAAATATTTACCTTACTCGTGTTATTTACGCCGACCTTTTGGCGTGGATAATAAGATAAAAATGATGCTTAGGAACAGGCATGCCACATTCTAATTTAGATAAATTACATCAGCTAACAACAGGGCGATTAGTTGACCTAGAAATAGTTACCCCTACTAGTAGCAAACGCGTTAAAACAGAGTTTATTGGTTTGTTGGAAAATAAGTTTATTATCTTAAATTATCCAAATTCAAAGCGTTTACCTGCAGCAAGTGATTACCTGCGTGATGGTGTAATGGTTGTGGTAAGGGCAGTGATAGAGGGCAGTGGTGGGCAAGTAATAGCGTTTAGGCAGCAGGTAATGTCGGTTGCCTCACACCCGACTAGGCTCATTTTTATTAACTACCCTAAGCAAGTGCAGTTATTTGCACTGCGTGCGCAAACACGCATACCTACCTTATTACCTGCAAAGTTAACGCTCAGTGACGATAGAGTACTTGAAGGGGTAATTAAAGACATCTCGCTTACTGGGGTGATGTTTGATGTACGTGGCGATCAAAACGATGACAATATTAAAGATATGCAATGTACGGTGACGGTTGATACCAACAAAAAAGCATTTACTGGCGAAATATGCAGTGTGAAAGAACACGCAGCGGGGGTTAATTGTGGCATTAAACTTTTAGCCAGTGAAAATGAAATGAAGGCATTTATGAAAGAGCACTTTATTGATCCCGCTATGCTTGAGTTGCCATTAGAATAAGTATTTTCGCTTAATAGCAACAAATGGCCATTTTTACTTTAATGGCAGTAATATTTTTTATAACTTTAAAAAAATAATTTTTATTTTATATAAAAATCAACGGTATAGATTGGTTTTATAAGTGAGCTATTTTAATACGTTAGCTCCTCTCACTGCTAAAATTTAGTCTCTTTTTTCGATAAATATTTACCCTTTCAATTTACGCTAAAAATTGTAGCTTTTTTACCATATATAAGTAACTGTTTTAATTAGATTTATAAACTTCATATTTTTCCTTGTTGCTAGTTTGCAACAAAATATCCTCTTAAAATTATCAAAAATAGCCAAATGCTATTCTAACCATATGAAATTATTTAACTTTTAAAACTTGGCATCCAAGTTGTAATAGTCTGGCTGTACTGAACAATAACGTGATTTAAAGTAAAACACTTAATCGCACACATATACTTGAAGGAATTATATTATGAAAAGCATTAATAAAACTTTAGCACTTATCGCCCTTGCTTCATCATCAGCTGCATTTGCAGCAACCGATTTTGATACGTTAGATGTAGATGGCAGTGGCACTATTAGCAAATCAGAAGCATCAATTGATGCAAAACTGATGAGTATGTTCTCAGAATTAGATGCTGACCAAGATGGTGAGCTATCAAAAGCAGAATTTTCAGAAGCTTAATATGTGGTAACTATCCTGAGTTGCCAATGACAACCTAAGTAGGCAAGGGAGCTTACGAAAAAGGATAACAAGGATTGTGTATACCACTTAGTGAACTTAACTAATTTGTTTATATTGAAGGATTAAATTATGAAGCATTTAAATAAAGCACTCGCATTTATGGCTATTGCCTCTTCTTCTGCTGCATTTGCAGGGACTGATTTTGACACGCTAGATGTAGATGGCAATGGCGCTATTAGCCAAGCTGAAGCATCGGTTGATGCGGACTTAATGGCTGAGTTTGTAGAGCTTGATACTGATGGAAATGGTGAGCTTTCAAAGCAAGAGTTCTCTAAATACTAGGGCGTGATGATCTTTGCCAATTGAGCGCGCTAAGCTATGCACGTTCACTTAGCAAAGAGTTATTTTCTCTAATCTAATGTGCATTAAAATTTAATAATGCACATTAGTAAAAAGCACTTTTTAGATAATTTTTTAAACCCATGGATCTTAGAAAAGGACTTCCTCTTAATTAGGATACAACTATGAAAACATTAAATACAGCACTTGCCGTTATCGTATTAGCCTCTTCATCAGCAGCATACGCAGCAGTCGACTTTGCCTCGTTTGATGCCGATGGTGATGGTGCAATTTCAAAGCAAGAAGCGCAAGTAAATTCACAGCTAGTGAAGATTTTTGACCAGTTAGATACTGACGGTAATGGTGAGATTTCTGAACAAGAGTTTTCAAAAGTACAGTAGGTCTGATTTGCATAGCAAGGAAGCTTAGCAACGTAAAAACATACTCCACTAAAGCCGCCTTAGTCAGCGGCTTTTTTACGTTTAGCTATAAAAATATAGCACTCACTTGGAATAGCTTTTCTACTACGTTGATATGCTTTTTATCGATTAAAAACATAATAACGTGGTCACCAGACATAATAACGGTATCGTCGTGGGCAATCAGTACGTCATCATTACGCACAATAGCGCCAATAGTCGTACCTGCAGGTAGTTTTATATCGGCAATAGCACGGCCAACTACTTTTGATGTGTTTTCATCGCCATGAGCAACGGCTTCAATAGCCTCTGCCGCGCCTTTACGTAACGAGTACACATTAACAATATCACCGCGGCGCACGTGTGTTAGCAGCGCAGAGATAGTTGCTTGTTGTGGTGATATAGCAATATCTATTTCACCCCCTTGTACTAAATCTACATACGCACCACGCTGAATAAGCACCATGGTTTTTTGTGCGCCCATGCGTTTTGCAAGCATGGCCGACATTATATTTGCTTCATCATCATTAGTTACTGCAATAAACACATCAACTTGCTCTATGTGTTCTTCAGATAGCAGCTCTTGGTCTGAGGCGTCACCACAAAATACCACGGTGTTATCTAACATTTCAGAGAGTTGCTCAGCGCGCTCTTTACTGCGCTCTAGTAACTTAACGCTGTGGTTTTTTTCCAATGAACGAGCAAGGCCAGCACCAATGTTACCCCCACCAGCGATCATAATTTTTTTGTAAGAACGTTCAAGCTTTTGTAGCTCGTTCATAACCGCGCGTATATGCTTAGTGGCAGCAATGAAAAATACTTCATCGTCCGCTTCTATTACCGTGGTGCCCAGTGGCTTTATAGCTTTACCTTGGCGATAAATTGCTGCTACACGGGTTTCTACATTCGGAATGTGCTCTTTTAAAGCAGAAAGCGCATAGCCTACTAATAAGCCTCCGTAATAAGCTTTTACAGCTACAAGAGAGAGCATGCCATCGGCAAATTGCAGCACTTGCAACGCGCCTGGGTAATCTATTAAACGGCGAATATATTTGGTAACGAGTGCTTCGGGGGCAATATAATGATCAACCGGAAGGTCATCGTTATGAAATAGTTTTTCGCGGTATTTTAAATATTGCTCTGATCGGATGCGGGCAATTTTAGTTGGCGTATTAAAAATACTATACGCGACTTGACATGCCACCATATTTACTTCATCTGAGCTGGTTACCGCAATAATCATGTCGGCATCTTCAGCACCTGCACGTCGCAGTACATCTGGGTGTGCACTGTGCCCTGCAACCCCTTGTAAGTCGTACTTATCTTGTAGCTCTCGTAAGCGGTTGCCGTCTATATCAACAACGGTTATTTCGTTTTGTTCGCCAACTAAGTTTTCAGCAAGCGTACCACCGACTTGTCCGGCACCGAGTATGATTATTTTCATTATTTACCCGAATTACTGTTTAATTAAAAAAATAGCCATTTACTGTTTAATAAATGGCTATTGAGTGTACGGCTATTAGGCTTTTTTAACTAGCTTAGCGTAATAAAATCCGTCGCTTTCCCCTGGTAGTAATTGTAAACCAGGGTTGGTAACTGTGTCGTTGTCGTGCAGTGGTATATGCTCAACGTCACTATTATTAGCTAAAAATTTAGCGACTTGCTGTTGGTTTTCTTGCGGCAGTACCGAACAGGTTGCGTATATCATAGTGCCGCCAGGTTTAAGTAGCGGCCAAATACTATTGAGTATATCGCTTTGTAGTGTGGCTAAATCTTCAATGTCTGATGCGCGGCGAAGCCATTTGATATCAGGGTGGCGACGTATAACACCCGTTGCTGAACACGGCACATCTAACAAAATACGATCAAACTGCTGCTCATCCCACCATGTATGAGGCTGCGAGGCGTCTGCACATTGGAGGTCTGCGCCTAAACCGATACGGGTTAAATTTTGCTTAACCCGTTCTAGGCGAGTGGCATCGCTATCAAGGGCTAATACTTCTGCATCAGCAAGTTCAAGTATATGGCAGGTTTTTCCGCCAGGTGCGGCACAAGCATCTAAAATGTATTCATCAGCTTGCGGTGCTAAAAAGCGTGCAGCTAGTTGCGCTGCGGCATCTTGCACCGAGCAGGCGCCCACATCAAACTCTGGCAGTGAGAAAACATCACGGGGCTTAGCTAGTTTAATACCATCAACAAACTGAGGGTTTAACGTGTGTTCAATATCGTTTGCCGTTAACATTTGGCTGTATTCTTGCGTGCTGTATTGAGCTTGATTGACACGTAACCACATAGGAGCTTGTTGTTGGTTTTCTTCAAGAAGCGCTTCCCAGTTATCTGGGTAGGCAGCTTGCACTTGCTTGATAAACCAATTTGGGTGGTTATATAAACACACCGGTATTTGCTTGGCTTTTTCTTCCAGCTCGCTTTGTTGGCGCTGAAAACTACGCAAAATAGCGTTGATTAAGCCTTTTAAACCTAATGCACGCATTTGACCTAAGGCATTAACGGTTTCAGAAATGGCGGCATGCGGTGGCACGCGCATATGCTGCAGCTGATAAATACCTACATACAACAAAAACTGAAAAATACGACGTTTACCCTTAAGTGGCTGCTCTACTAAATGTTGGCAGTAGTTTTCAAGGCTAGGTAGGTAGCGCAATACACCGTAACAAATTTGCTGTAGCAGCGCTTTGTCTTTAGGGGGCAGCCCTTGGCTGGCAAATGGCAGTTCTTGATTTAGCGACGCGCCTTTATCAACCACGTTATATAAAGTTTCTGCGGCAAGCGCACGTACGTTTTGAACATTACTCATTGTTTTCGCCTAATACGGTGCCAGGAGTTACCCAGTCACTACGACCATTTAAAAAGTCGCTAATTGCCATTGGTTTTTTACCTTGTGGTTGCAGCTGTGTAATACACAATGCATGTGTACCACACGCCACTACAATGCCGTTTTTATCGCTTGATAAAACTTCGCCGGCATTGCCTTTTTGCTCAACGACTGAAGCTTGGTAAATTTTTACGCTTTGCTCACCCATTTGAGTAAAGCACACAGGCCATGGATTAAACGCACGAATATTACGCTCAATTTGTACAGCACCCATCGTCCAATCAATATTCGCTTCCTCTTTTGAAAGCTTTTTAGCGTAATTTGCCAGCTCGTCGTTTTGTGGCTCAGCTATAAGCTCGCCATTGGCTAACTTATTAATGGTTTGAACAAGTGCTTCAGGGCCTAGTTCAGCCAGTTTAGTGTATAAACTGGCACTGGTTTCATCCGCAGCAATAGGGCAGCGGCTAATGTGCAGCATATCGCCTGTATCAAGCCCTTCATCCATTTGCATTATGGTTACACCGGTATCTTTATCGCCAGCCCAAATTGCACGTTGTATTGGCGCAGCACCGCGCCAGCGCGGTAAAATAGAGCCATGTACATTTAAACACCCTAAGCGTGGCGCCTCTAAAATGGCTTTTGGTAAAATTAAGCCATAAGCCACCACAATCATGATATCGGCATTTAAGCTTTTAAGCTCAGTGAGTGCGTCTTCATTTTTTAATGACTGTGGTTGAAAAACAGGTAGTTCATGTTCAAGCGCAAGCGCTTTTACTTCACTGGCTTTTAGCTTTTTACCTCGCCCAGCAGGGCGGTCTGGTTGGCTGTAAACACCAACAATTTGGTGTTCGCTTTGAATTAACGCTTGTAGGTGACGAGCGGCAAAGTCCGGCGTACCGGCAAATATAATGCGTAGTGGTTTTGTCACTGAGTTTTCCTAAGGTGCTTATTACTTCGCGGCAAATTTAGCTTCTTTTTCAAGCTTTTTGCGAATACGTTGACGCTTTAATGGCGATAGGTAATCAATAAATAGTTTACCTTGTAAGTGATCGAGCTCGTGTTGAATACAAATAGCTAATAGCTCATCTGCATCTAGTACAAATTCTTCACCATTTTCGTTAAGAGCAGCAACGGTTACGGTTTCAGCACGATCTACTTTTGCGTAAGAGTTAGGTACTGATAAACAGCCTTCTTCGCTAATTGTTGAACCATCTTTTTTAATAATTTGTGGGTTAATTAAAACCAGTGGTTCGTCGCGTTCTTCTGATACGTCGATCACCACAATACGTTGATGAATATCAACCTGTGTAGCAGCTAGCCCAATGCCGTTTTCATCGTACATTGTCTCTAGCATGTCTTTTACAATTTGGCGAACGTTGTCATCAACTTGTGCAACTTCTTTTGCTACCGTACGTAAACGCTCATCTGGAAATCTTAAAACTTCTAACCTAGCCATAGTTACCTTTTTACACTTGTGCTTAATTTAGGGTATTGTATGCTCTTATTTTAGCCATTCGCGTTCCCCTTTAACAGGTTTTGGTCAATAATAATGAAAAAACAATACAAGGAAGCCCAATGAAATCTCAATTGGCTGCAATTATGTTTGCACTAAGTACTGCTTTTCCTGCAGTCGCTGATGTTTTACAAATAAAAAAAGATGCTCCAAAACAATATGTTGTAAAAAAAGGCGATACCCTTTGGGATATTTCCGGCATTTATTTAGACGAACCATGGCTGTGGCCAGAGTTGTGGCAAATGAACCCGCAAATAGATAACCCGCATCTAATTTACCCCGGCGATGCACTCGCGTTAGTGTACGACGCCGACGGTAACCCGCGTCTAGTGATTAATAAAGCATACAGAAAGTTATCGCCGCAAGGGCGTATTACCCCAAAAGGTAACAACGCCATTACCACTTTACCACTTGAAATAATTAAACCTTATTTAAGTTATGAGCAAGCGATTAACAGTGATGAAATAGATGATAAGCCGTATATTTTAGGTGCAAACGAAAATACTAAAACGCAAACACTCGGGCATATTTTATACGTTAAGGGCGATTTAAAAGTACATAAAGCTTATGCTATTTATCACAAAGGCGAACCTTACATAGATACAAAAACCGGTGAAGAGCTAGCCACTCGCGCTACTTATGTAGGTATGGCTCGTGCATTTAGAACGGGCGATGAAAGCAATGGGGTGCCATCGTCTTTACGGGTTGAGTCAGTAAAGCAAGAGATTCAACAAGGTGATTTTTTACTCCCTGCTATGCAAGGACAAATGTTACCAGCGTACTTTAATATGCATCGCCCGAAGCAAAGTGTATCTGGCAGTGTCATTGCATCTCCGCGCCAAGTAAGAGAATTCAGCACAATGGATGTAGTGGTGCTAAACTTAGGTGCTGAGCAACAAATTGAAGTTGGTCATATCCTCGATTTAGAACGCCAATCACCCACCGTTATTGATGGCCCACGAGGACCGCGTTATCCAGAAGATTCGAGCAAATTTGAAAAGCTTTTATCTGATGCGGGTGAGTTATTTGGCAGCGAGCCAGATGAAGACACCACTACATGGACAATGCCACATGAAAAAGTAGGTGAGTTAATTGTATTTAAAGTGTATGACAAAGTGAGTTATGCATTAATAACAAAAAATCAGCACCCAATTCGCGTTGGAGATAGTGTAGTAATTCATTAAGTTGTAGCGAGTCGGTGCTCTAGGAGAGAGCATGGATCAGTCATCTGGCAAGCTAGCCCATTGGCTTGCCTTTTATATGTGTAAAGGCTTAGGTATTAAAACACTGCTAGCCTTATCACACACTCACCCCCTTGAATCATTATTTGATTTAAACCAAAGTGAATTACAACAGCTTGGGCTTACCCAAAACCAAGCTTGTAATTTACTCAATACCAATTGGCAGCAAGTAAGCTATTACGAGCAACAAATACAGCAAAATAATATAACCGTTATATGTATATTTGATGCGCTTTACCCCGCCGAGCTAAAACACATAGCCAGTGCCCCTTTACTGTTATTTTGTAAAGGCGATATATCATTGTTATCTAGCCCGCAAGTAGCCATTGTTGGCAGTAGAAATGCAACCCCTACGGGGCTAGAAATAGCCTCAGAGCTTGCTTATCAACTTACTTTAGCTGGTATTACTGTTACCTCGGGTATGGCGCGGGGTATTGATGGTGCCGCGCACAAAGGCGCATTGGCCAATAATGGCAAAACAATTGGTGTATTAGGGACTGGGGTTGATATTTACTACCCGAAACGCCATAAATTATTAACAGACCAAGTATTAGAGCATGGCTTATTAATAAGCGAGTTTTTACCGGGTACCGCCGCTAATGCGCATAACTTTCCACGCAGAAACCGTATTATATCTGGGTTGTCTTTAGGCGTAGTTATTGTAGAGGCTGAAATTAAAAGCGGCTCATTAATCACGGTCCGTTACGCTATTGAACAAAATAAAGAAGTGTTTGCAGTACCAGGCTCTATTAAAAACCCATTATCGCAAGCGAGTCATTTTTTAATAAAGCAGGGCGCTAAGTTAGTCGAAAATGTGACAGATATTTTAGATGAGGTGAGCTTTTCTTATCAAAGCGGTCTATATAATAAAGAGGAGCCTGTAAACAAACAGTCACAATGTGAGGTGCTAAATAGTATAGGGTATGAGGTAACCAGTGTTGATGAGATTGTACGTCGCGCCCAGTGGCCAATTGATAAAGTGCTGGCAAGGTTGCTCGATTTAGAGTTAGACGATGAAATAGAGCGCGTATTAGACGGGTATATAAAGCTAAGCACAGGAAGGTAATATGTTTGATATTCTCATGTATCTTTTTGAAAACTACATTCACAGCGAAGCCGATATTTATATTGAAGAAAACGAGCTTACCGATGAATTACTTCGCGCGGGCTTTAATAAAGCCGAAATTTTTAAAGCGTTAAACTGGCTTGAACAATTGGCCGATTTACAACGCAGCGATGAGTCGCCTTACTTAATTACAAAGCCTCATCAAGCAATGCGCATTTTTACCGATAGCGAATGCAAAATGTTAAACGTTGAATGCCGTGGCTTTTTGATGTTTTTAGAGCAAATAAGGGTGGTTAATAGTGTAACCCGTGAAATGGTGATGGACCGCCTTGCCGCATTAGACAAACCTTATATTTCGCTCGATGACTTAAAATGGGTGGTGCTTATGGTGTTATTTAATGTACCAGGCTCAGAAGAGGCTTATGAGCAAATGGAAGACCTTATATTTGACGAACCTACCGAACTTCTACATTAAAATTGTATGCCAAACCACTTAAACATATATGCACAGCTTGTATCTTTAAGTGGTTTGGGTATATTAGGCGAAAATTCAGCAACCCATTAGGAACCTCATGAGTAAAATCGACCATTCGCTTTTCTCGGCGGATAAACACGCCTTAGAAAAAGAATACGAAGTCTGCCCGCAATGTGGTTCTGAATTAGTGATCCGTAACTCTAAAACAGGCCCATTTTTGGGTTGTGCGAGTTACCCTAAATGCGACTTTATTCGCCCATTAGCGCATCACGATAGCAACGAAATTAAAGTTCTTGAAGATTCAGCCTGCCCACAGTGTACAAAACCGCTGGTGGTTAAAAACGGCCGTTATGGCATGTTTATTGGTTGTACAGGGTACCCACAATGTCATTACATCGCCCACGATGACGAACCTAATAATAACGATGATGTATTACCTGGGTGCCCTAAATGCAAAAAAGGGCAGTTAGTTGCACGCAGCAATAAATTTGGTAAAACGTTTTACTCATGCGATTGTTACCCAAGCTGTAAATATACGCTAAATAACAAACCAATAGCCAAGCCATGCCCTAAGTGCGATTGGCCGCTTGTTATTGAGAAAAAAATGGCCAATGGTACTGTGCTACAGTGCCCACAAAAAAGTTGCCTGCATAAACTTACCACTACTGATTAATATAAATTTCTGGAGCATATTTTGTCAGACCTTTCTACATTGCCTACGGCTATATCTTGCTTAGAGCAAGGTGAAGTTATTTTATACCCTACTGAAGCAGTTTATGGCTTAGGGTGTGATCCAGATAATCAGCAAGCTGTTGAGAAGTTGCTAGAAATAAAACAGCGTCCCGTTGAAAAGGGCCTTATTTTAATTGCCGATAATTACGGCCAATTATTAAAGTATGTTGACGATATAAAGCTGCCAATGGATAAGCGTGCTGATATTTTTTCTAGTTGGCCTGGTGCTATTACCTGGGTAATGCCTGCGGCTAAAAATACGCCTAAATGGTTAACAGGCCAGTTTGATACGATTGCAGTGCGTGTAACAAATCACCCAAGTGTTAAGCGCTTATGCCAGCAATTAGGTAAGCCTCTTGTCTCTACTAGTGCTAATTTGACCGGTCAGCCTACGGTAACAAGTATTGAACAAGCCAAGCAGCAGTTTGCAGATAAAGTAGGTTGTTATATTGATGAGCCTTTAGGGGGCAACACGCAGCCAAGCACAATTAAAGATGCCATGACCGGCAAAGTATTTAGAGGTTAATATGCAAAGCGAATTATTAGAACAAGTAAAAGCGTACTTTATGGCTTTGCAAGACACCATTTGCCAAGGTTTAGAGCAGGCCGATGGCAGTGCAAAATTTGTTGAAGATAGCTGGCAACGTGCCGAAGGCGGTGGCGGGCGCACGCGTGTTACCACTAACGGCAATGTAATTGAGCAAGGTGGCGTTAACTACTCACATGTATTTGGTGCATCGATGCCGGGCTCTGCGACCGCTCATAGGCCAGAGCTTGCAGGGCGAAGCTTTCATGCATGTGGCGTATCATTAGTTATTCATCCAAAAAACCCACATGTTCCTACAAGTCATGCCAATGTACGTTTTTTTATAGCTGAAAAAGAAGGTGAAGAACCTATTTGGTGGTTTGGCGGAGGGTTTGACTTAACGCCTTTTTACCCCGTTTTTGAAGATGTACAGCATTGGCACCAAGTCGCACACGACATTTGTGCACCATTTGGTGAACAAGTGTATCCAAAATACAAAACTTGGTGTGATGAATATTTTTACCTAAAACATCGCGACGAAACACGCGGTGTAGGTGGCTTATTTTTTGATGACTTAAATGAGCTCGGGTTTGAGCAGAGCTTTGCATTTATGCAATCGGTTGGTAATGGCTTTTTAGATGCATACTTACCTATTATTGAACGTCGTAAAAATGATGAATTCACTGAGCAGCAGCGCGATTTTCAACTATACCGCCGCGGCCGTTACGTAGAGTTTAACCTTGTGTGGGATAGAGGCACTTTATTTGGCTTACAAAGCGGTGGGCGCACAGAGTCTATATTGATGTCGATGCCGCCACTGGCGCGCTGGGAATACAATTATAAGCCCGCGCCCGACAGCGCAGAGGCTAATTTGTATCAATACTATTTACGTCCACAAGAGTGGCTAACCACTACCCCCACTGATTTGATAGCCAGAGAATGGCAGTTATAAATATTAAATTAAGGTAGGGGCTGTTTCAATCCGCAAAGGTCAACAGATCCAATAAAAGGCGCTTAACAGCGCCTTTTTGCTAAGTAGTTGCAATTAGTGCTCATTAATCATATGCGTGGCTAGTTGCCCAAAAGATTGCTTTAACCCTTCGCGCAGTAGGGGGTTGTCTACTTCTATATCGAGCGTTTTATTCATGCAATACATCCACTGATCGCGCAGGTCTTTATTTATGCTAAAAGGCATATGGCGTTTGCGCAGCATAGGTTGGCCATGCTTTTCTGTAAATAGACTTGGCCCGCCAAGCCAACCCGATAAAAATTCAAAAAAAACTTGGCGAATTCTATCTAATGGCAGAGGATGCATATCATATAATGGTTTGGCGTATTCATCGCTGGCCATTATGTCGTAGAATCGGTTAGCTATAGCACGGGTACCTACTTCTCCACCAATTATTTCATAGGGTGTTTTCTCAGGAGTGGGCGCTGGTTGCTCAGTCGCTGGTTTAGATTTTGAAAAAAGTCGTTTAATCATATTACTTATCATCGTTAATAGGCAGTGTATAGCTGCAAAGAGGTTGCTTTAAAATGGACAAATATGCGGTTTTTGGAAATCCAATAAAACATTCAAAATCCCCCGCGATACATAAACAATTTGCTGTATCTTTGGGTGAGCAAATCGACTACCGCGCAATATTAGCACCTATCGATAGCTTTGAAAAAACAGTAACCACTTTTTTTGAGCAAGGCGGGATAGGCGCAAATGTAACTATGCCATTTAAAGAGCAAGCGTATGCTATTGCTGATGAACTCACCCCGCTTGCTAAAATTGTTGGTGCGGTTAATACACTTAAAAAACGCGATGATGGTACTTTGTTAGGTGATAATACCGATGGCGTGGGCTTTGTTAATGATTTACTTGCTAATGAGGTGACAATCACCAATAAGCGTATTTTGATTATTGGTGCGGGTGGCGCAGCAAGAGGGGTAATATTACCTTTACTTGAACACAACCCTTCAGAAATCATTATTGTTAATCGCACGGTAAAAAAAGCGCAAGACTTAGCTCTGCTATTTACTGAATATGGCAAAGTAACAGGCTATGGATTTGATGATTTACCAGTAAGCGAATACTCACTTATTGTAAACTCTACATCAAGCAGTATGAATAACGAACTTCCAGCGCTTGATAAAAAACACTTTACTCGCTGTGATGTTGCTTACGATATGTTTTACTCATTAGAAAATACTGTTTTTATGAACTGGGTTGCACAGCATAATACAAATACTAAGCTGTTAGATGGTAGCGGCATGTTAGTAGGCCAAGCCGCACAGGCATTTTTTATATGGCGAAATAAAATGCCCGCCATACTTCCTGTTGTTAAAGCACTAAAACAAGGCATGCTTAAATGAATCAAGCCATACAGTTTATAGATAGACTCGAGTTTAGAGAACCTTCCCACCAACTAGTATTCTTTGCACAAGTATCGGGGATGCTGGTGGAGTGTGTTATTGAACTACGTAACTTAGATTTAAAAGATGAAAGTCACGCAACAGAATATTTTGATAAGTACCGATTTGATTATGAAGAATGTGCCGAGCAACTCATAGAAGATGAAAGCTATAACTCGGCAGGGCAGATAGAAGTGAATCTAGCCAATCTCGGCTAAATACTCATCTTTTAATTGCACATAGTTATCTGCAGATACTTTTAAAAAAGCAAGCTCTTGCTCTGTCAATGGACGAGCTTGCTTTACTGGGCTACCAACATATAAATAACCAGACTCCAATCGTTTATTTGGCGGTACTAATGATCCCCCACCAATAATAACGTCGTCCTCTACTATTACATTATCCATTACAATAGCGCCCATACCGACAAGTATACGGTTTCCAAGCGTACATCCATGCAGCATCACCTTGTGACCTACTGTCACATCATCACCAATAATAAGTGGGTAACCACCTGGGTTACTTTCAGTCGCGCGTGATAAATGAAGAACACTACCGTCTTGTATATTTGTACGTTCACCAATACGTATATAGTTAACATCACCTCGTGCTGCCACTAATGGCCATACGCTACAGTTGTCACCAATAGTAATATCGCCTACCAAAACAGACGATTCATCAACATAAACAGACGAATTAAAAGAGGGAGTCACACCTTTATAAGAACGGATAGCCATATATATACCTTTTAAATACTAGTTATAGTCGCTTGAGTGTAACAGCAACACTCAAATAGTGGCCAGAAAAGGCCTGTTTTGATTATAAAACTACCAGTTATAGAGGGTTTAGTTCACATATTGACCGAACGGTGCTTTTTTTTGGTTTTTCCTTAAAAAAGTGCTTGCGTAAAAATCTGTTCTCCCTATAATGCGACCCCACTGAGACGGGGAACGCCAACGCATAGCGAGGCAAGAGCTGCTCAGAGAGTTAAGTAAAACTTCGGTTTTAAATCATCGCAAGAAAGTTTAAAATTAAGTATTGACTCGAAAAATAAAGGATGTATTATACGCATCCCTAGCGACAACGTCGCAACGTTCTTTAACAATATAAAGCAATCATCTGTGTGGGCACTCGTACAGATTGAGTTCTAACAGCCAAGCTACTTAGGTAGTGAGGCAAACAAATTTAGAGTCTCAATTGAAACTGAGTGACCAACAGCAATAACTACTCCGGTAGGAATTGCAGCACAGTCAATTCAATATCGAAAGATATTAAATAAATTCAGAATTCATTGAGCTGTCGAAAGACAAAAAACTTTTTAATTGAAGAGTTTGATCATGGCTCAGATTGAACGCTGGCGGCAGGCCTAACACATGCAAGTCGAGCGGTAACATTTCTAGCTTGCTAGAAGATGACGAGCGGCGGACGGGTGAGTAATGCTTGGGAACATGCCTTGAGGTGGGGGACAACAGTTGGAAACGACTGCTAATACCGCATAATGTCTACGGACCAAAGGGGGCTTCGGCTCTCGCCTTTAGATTGGCCCAAGTGGGATTAGCTAGTTGGTGAGGTAATGGCTCACCAAGGCGACGATCCCTAGCTGGTTTGAGAGGATGATCAGCCACACTGGGACTGAGACACGGCCCAGACTCCTACGGGAGGCAGCAGTGGGGAATATTGCACAATGGGCGCAAGCCTGATGCAGCCATGCCGCGTGTGTGAAGAAGGCCTTCGGGTTGTAAAGCACTTTCAGTCAGGAGGAAAGGTTAGTAGTTAATACCTGCTAGCTGTGACGTTACTGACAGAAGAAGCACCGGCTAACTCCGTGCCAGCAGCCGCGGTAATACGGAGGGTGCGAGCGTTAATCGGAATTACTGGGCGTAAAGCGTACGCAGGCGGTTTGTTAAGCGAGATGTGAAAGCCCCGGGCTTAACCTGGGAACTGCATTTCGAACTGGCAAACTAGAGTGTGATAGAGGGTGGTAGAATTTCAGGTGTAGCGGTGAAATGCGTAGAGATCTGAAGGAATACCGATGGCGAAGGCAGCCACCTGGGTCAACACTGACGCTCATGTACGAAAGCGTGGGGAGCAAACAGGATTAGATACCCTGGTAGTCCACGCCGTAAACGATGTCTACTAGAAGCTCGGAACCTCGGTTCTGTTTTTCAAAGCTAACGCATTAAGTAGACCGCCTGGGGAGTACGGCCGCAAGGTTAAAACTCAAATGAATTGACGGGGGCCCGCACAAGCGGTGGAGCATGTGGTTTAATTCGATGCAACGCGAAGAACCTTACCTACACTTGACATACAGAGAACTTACTAGAGATAGTTTGGTGCCTTCGGGAACTCTGATACAGGTGCTGCATGGCTGTCGTCAGCTCGTGTTGTGAGATGTTGGGTTAAGTCCCGCAACGAGCGCAACCCCTATCCTTAGTTGCTAGCAGGTAATGCTGAGAACTCTAAGGAGACTGCCGGTGATAAACCGGAGGAAGGTGGGGACGACGTCAAGTCATCATGGCCCTTACGTGTAGGGCTACACACGTGCTACAATGGCGCATACAGAGTGCTGCGAACTCGCGAGAGTAAGCGAATCACTTAAAGTGCGTCGTAGTCCGGATTGGAGTCTGCAACTCGACTCCATGAAGTCGGAATCGCTAGTAATCGCGTATCAGAATGACGCGGTGAATACGTTCCCGGGCCTTGTACACACCGCCCGTCACACCATGGGAGTGGGTTGCTCCAGAAGTAGATAGTCTAACCCTCGGGAGGACGTTTACCACGGAGTGATTCATGACTGGGGTGAAGTCGTAACAAGGTAGCCCTAGGGGAACCTGGGGCTGGATCACCTCCTTATACGATTTAGAACTTATTTGTTCGTAGTGTCCACACAGATGATTGTTAATTGTAAAGAGAACAACACTTATTGTTTGGGTCTGTAGCTCAGTTGGTTAGAGCGCACCCCTGATAAGGGTGAGGTCGGTGGTTCAAATCCACCCAGACCCACCACTTTGCTACCATACGTTGTTATGACACTCCTCGTTTAGTGAACTAAACATTTGTCGTGTCATGCCTAGTCTGGATCAAAGTCGGATAACAAACAGTAAGACCAGCATATGTGGGGCTATAGCTCAGCTGGGAGAGCGCCTGCCTTGCACGCAGGAGGTCAGCAGTTCGATCCTGCTTAGCTCCACCACTTTACTTCTTAAAAATAAATATTCTTTATCGGGTAGCAACATCACCTGAGAATAGAGTGTGTTTAATTTTGAGAAGTTTTTGATTCTCTGCTCTTTAAAAATTTGGAAAAGCTGATAATAAAATTCGTATGAATGACATTTGTTATTTATACAGAGTTTTCAAAAGTAAAAAAGAATGATAGCAGTATCATTCAGTGCCAATTTAATCATTCGTGATTAATTGGTATCTACTTTAGTATTCAATATTAACTTCTGGCGAAGTTAAACTGTCACATAACAAAGACCCGTTTGGGTTGTATGGTTAAGTGACTAAGCGTACACGGTGGATGCCTTGGCAGTTGGAGGCGATGAAGGACGTATTAACTTGCGATAAGCCTAGTCAAGCTAGTAAAAAGCGCTTGAGACTAGGATTTCCGAATGGGGAAACCCACCTGCTTGCAGGTATCGTTAACTGAATACATAGGTTAACGAGGCGAACGCGGAGAACTGAAACATCTAAGTACCCGTAGGAAAAGAAATCAACCGAGATTCCGATAGTAGCGGCGAGCGAAATCGGAACAGCCCTTAAGCTGATTATGTGTTAATGGAAGGCTCTGGAAAGTGCCACGATACAGGGTGATAGTCCCGTACATGAAAACGCATTTTGAGTGAAATCGAGTAGGTCGGAGCACGTGAAACTTTGACTGAATATAGGTGGACCATCATCTAAGGCTAAATACTCCCAACTGACCGATAGTGAACCAGTACCGTGAGGGAAAGGCGAAAAGAACCCCTGTGAGGGGAGTGAAATAGAACCTGAAACCGTGTACGTACAAGCAGTAGGAGCCCTTCGAGGGTGACTGCGTACCTTTTGTATAATGGGTCAGCGACTTATATTTTGTAGCGAGGTTAACCGATTAGGGTAGCCGTAGGGAAACCGAGTCTTAACTGGGCGAATAGTTGCAAGGTATAGACCCGAAACCCGGTGATCTAGCCATGGGCAGGTTGAAGGTTGAGTAACATCAACTGGAGGACCGAACCCACTAACGTTGAAAAGTTAGGGGATGACCTGTGGCTAGGAGTGAAAGGCTAATCAAACCGGGAGATAGCTGGTTCTCCCCGAAATCTATTTAGGTAGAGCCTCGGACGAATACTTACGGGGGTAGAGCACTGTTAAGGCTAGGGGGTCATCCCGACTTACCAACCCTTTGCAAACTCCGAATACCGTAAAGTACTATCCGGGAGACACACGGCGGGTGCTAACGTCCGTCGTGAAGAGGGAAACAACCCAGACCGCCAGCTAAGGTCCCAAAGTCATAGTTAAGTGGGAAACGATGTGGAAAGGCCCAGACAGCCAGGAGGTTGGCTTAGAAGCAGCCATCCTTTAAAGAAAGCGTAATAGCTCACTGGTCGAGTCGGTCTGCGCGGAAGATGTAACGGGGCTAAACTATGCACCGAAGCTGCGGATTCATCTTAGGATGAGTGGTAGGGGAGCGTTCTGTAAGCCGTTGAAGGTGACCCGGGAGGGTTGCTGGAGGTATCAGAAGTGCGAATGCTGACATGAGTAACGATAATGCGGGTGAAAAACCCGCACGCCGGAAGACCAAGGGTTCCTATCCCATGTTAATCAGGGTAGGGTAAGTCGACCCCTAAGGCGAGGCCGAAAGGCGTAGTCGATGGGAAACGGATTAATATTTCCGTACTTGGTATAATTGCGATGGGGGGACGGAGAAGGCTAAGCAAGCATGGCGATGGTTGTCCATGTGAAAGTGAGTAGGCTAGTGACTTAGGTAAATCCGGGTTGCTGTTAGGCTGAGACACGAGACGAGTCACCAAGGTGATGAAGTTGCTGATGCCATACTTCCAGGAAAAGCCTCTAAGCTTCAGATTATACCGAATCGTACCCCAAACCGACACAGGTGGTCAGGTAGAGAATACTAAGGCGCTTGAGAGAACTCGGGTGAAGGAACTAGGCAAAATCGTACCGTAACTTCGGGAGAAGGTACGCTCCTATCTGTGATGAGACTTGCTCTCTAAGCGGACGGGAGCCGCAGTGACCAGGTGGCTGGGACTGTTTATTAAAAACACAGCACTGTGCAAAATCGCAAGATGACGTATACGGTGTGACACCTGCCCGGTGCCGGAAGGTTAATTGATGGGGTTAGTTTTCGGACGAAGCTCTTGATCGAAGCCCCGGTAAACGGCGGCCGTAACTATAACGGTCCTAAGGTAGCGAAATTCCTTGTCGGGTAAGTTCCGACCTGCACGAATGGTGTAACCATGGCCACGCTGTCTCCACCCGAGACTCAGTGAAATTGAAATCGCAGTGAAGATGCTGTGTACCCGCGGCTAGACGGAAAGACCCCGTGAACCTTTACTACAGCTTGGCACTGAACATTGAACCTACATGTGTAGGATAGGTGGGAGACTTAGAAGCAGAGACGCTAGTTTTTGTGGAGTCGTCCTTGAAATACCACCCTTGTAGTTTTGATGTTCTAACGTTGGCCCCTGAATCGGGGTTACGGACAGTGCCTGGTGGGTAGTTTGACTGGGGCGGTCTCCTCCCAAAGAGTAACGGAGGAGCACGAAGGTTGGCTAAGTACGGTCGGACATCGTACGGTTAGTGTAATGGTAGAAGCCAGCTTAACTGCGAGACAGACACGTCGAGCAGGTACGAAAGTAGGTCATAGTGATCCGGTGGTTCTGAATGGAAGGGCCATCGCTCAACGGATAAAAGGTACTCCGGGGATAACAGGCTGATACCGCCCAAGAGTTCATATCGACGGCGGTGTTTGGCACCTCGATGTCGGCTCATCACATCCTGGGGCTGAAGTCGGTCCCAAGGGTATGGCTGTTCGCCATTTAAAGTGGTACGCGAGCTGGGTTTAGAACGTCGTGAGACAGTTCGGTCCCTATCTGCCGTGGGCGTTTGAGAATTGAGAGGGGTTGCTCCTAGTACGAGAGGACCGGAGTGAACGAACCGCTGGTGTTCGGGTTGTCATGCCAATGGCATTGCCCGGTAGCTACGTTCGGAACTGATAAGCGCTGAAAGCATCTAAGCGCGAAGCAGGCCTCGAGATGATTTCTCACTAGACTTTTAAAGTCTCTGAAGGGCCGTTGAAGACTACAACGTTGATAGGCAGGATGTGGAAGTGGTGTGAGCCATTAAGCTAACCTGTACTAATTACCCGTGAGGCTTAACCATACAACGCCAAACGCGTTTTATGTGACAGAAACAAGCGACAGAAGTTAATAGCTAAAGTAGATAGCAACGAAGAAACTTAAAAAATATTATCAGATATTTTCCAGATTTAGTTAGTACGTAGAAATACGGACTAACACCTAATTTGCTTGGTAACCATAGCGTTTTGGACCCACCTGACCCCATGCCGAACTCAGTAGTGAAACGAAACAGCGCCGATGATAGTGTAGCATTTGCTATGTGAAAGTAGGACATTGCCAGGCTCCAAATAAGAGAAACCCGTTACAGCGATGTGACGGGTTTTTTGCTGTCTGTAAGAAAGTGAAAATATTAGTTGTCAGCCATCAGTTATCAGCTGCACAGCGTCAACCTGTACTTCGTAGCGTGGGTTGAGTATCACGAAACCCGCGGGTAAGGCTCGCCACAGAGCTCAAACCCTTTGCAATGATACCAATACGCAATAATACTTAATCATTTTGCCTAGCTATCAACACGTTTTTCCACTCTCAAAATAGAACGCTTCATTAAGTGAATTGGTATTACAGTACAAGCAGATATCTTAAGTTAACCAATTTATTAAGATGTATAAAAATAATAACTTATAGTTCAGACTATTTTGATCCACACTCTTTAACTTTGACTATAGTTATACCTCATAATAATTATTCTGCAGAATTATAAAATGTCGTTACTTTTTAATATTCAGCGCTTTTTCATATAGGTTGCTGAGTGTCTATGCGAAATAAAATATTTCAGATATTCGTTTTAATCGTGGGCTTATATCACTTACCGGCTAAATCAGGTGAGTTTGATTTTTCAGGCTACGCGCGTGTTATTGGTGGTTATTTAGATGAAAAAGATATCGAATATAGAGGTTACGACGACACTCTTAACTTTTCACCATCAAGCTTAATAGGTCTTCAAGCTGAGTATCAGTTTAATAAAAACTGGTCAGTGACAGGACAAGGGTTACTTAGATCTGATAGCACAACGGTATCTGGTGAGAGTGGACTTGAATGGCTTTATTTAACTTATACTCCTACAACCAATCTGCAGATAAAAGTCGGTAAGCTGCGCACCCCATTTTTTACAATGAGCGATTTCTCTGATGTAGGATTTGCTTATCCATGGATCAATCCGCCACAACAAGTGTACGACACGTATTTATTTAAAACATTTAATGGTATTGATGCAATTTACAAATTTGGCTCAGATGACTTTGATATCAGTATTGAAGGGTACTATGGCGAAGAGTCTGGAAGTATTGGCATAGGCCGTTTTAAAACAGGCTTTGAGGTTGATAATTTAGTGGGTGTGATAGGGAAGTTGAATATTGAAAATATAGAGTTTAGGGCTTCAAGGTATAACGGTAACATAGCGTTAGATCTTAAATCGATTAACCAACTACAAGATATTTTAGAGAATTTTAATTTTAGCCAAAGTGCAGCATCGCTGACAACGCAGGGCAGTGCACATGCAGATCAGTTTGGTGTTATTTATGATAATTTAGATTATTTTTTTAGAGGTGAGTGGGTAAAGATTAAAACACAGTTAGATATAATTCCGATTATACAAAGTTATTACTTAACCGTAGGCTATAACGATGCACCCTTTACTTATCATTTAACCTTTGCAGACAGCGATGTAGA
Source organism: Pseudoalteromonas sp. MM1 (assembly GCF_030296835.1). Lineage (NCBI taxonomy): Bacteria > Pseudomonadati > Pseudomonadota > Gammaproteobacteria > Alteromonadales > Pseudoalteromonadaceae > Pseudoalteromonas > Pseudoalteromonas sp. MM1. The sequence continues at coordinate 41,615 of NZ_AP027922.1, forward strand.
GATTAATGCCACGCAGAATGAAATCCCTATCGGTGCTAATGTAGAGCTTGATCAGCTGGCACAGGCTTATAACAACATATTTGCAGAGTCGGCGCCTGACTCACTAAAAACATGGACACTCGGTATACGATGGGATGTGCTACCTAATCTGGCGTTAAAAGCGGAAGTATCTGCTTTAGAGGGCGATGAGGTTAGTAATTCTTTTTTTGTTATCCCTGAGGATGTTAGCTTTAATAGAAAAACGAATCTTTACCTTATTGGCTTAGATTGGGTATTTTGACGATGTATTGTAAGTTAACTTATGTGATTAGACATATAATACTGCTGTGTATTTTTACTTGGTCATTATTGTTTATTAGCGTACAAGCCTACGCGGATAATAGCCACACAAGTAATGTGATCATTGTTGTTAATACGGCCAATAAAAACTTAGCTTTGAGTAAGCAGCAAATTCGCCATATTTATATGGGCGGCGCGATAAGTCGTCAATTTAAAGCAGTAAATTTACCCGCCGGAAACCCGTTACGAATCGACTTTAATACGAAATTGGTTGGCTTAACCGAATCCAGAATTCAGGCTTATTGGGCTCAGATGAGATTTACAGGGCGTAGCAAGCCACCCGTTGAATTTAGCTCGACTAAAGAAATTATTGCGTATTTATTGAAAGAAGAAAATGCAGTTGCTTACTTACCTGCTGATATAAAAATTCCGGACGAGCTAACTGTTGTAACGCTAACGCCCTAGTAGCGCTGACTTATTTTAAAGTTAGCGCTTTAAATGCCTCTTTTGCTTGAGCTTTAGCTGCTGGAATGTGTGATATAGCTACAGGCTTTGCAAAATAATACCCTTGCATTTCATCACTGCCATTTTTAATCAGGTAGTTAGCCTGACTGGCTGTTTCTATACCCTCACTACATACCTTTAAACCTAAGCGTTTACTTAAATCGAGTATGGCCTTTAATACCGCCGCATCCTTTTCTGAACTGTCAAATTGATTAACGAACATACGGTCAATTTTGATGGTATCGATATCTATTTTTGTAAGGTAGCTTAGCGATGAATATCCCGTTCCAAAATCATCAAGGGCTATAGAGCCGCCCATTTTTTTTATTTGATTAAAGAATTCATTGGAGTTTTTAAAATTATCCAAGTAGCTTGATTCGGTTATTTCAAACTGGATATTTGCAATGTCGACGTTGTATTTAACCAATTTATTTTTTACAACATTAATAAAGTGATTATCTTTAAGATCATGGCTCGATAGGTTTAAAGAAACGAGTACATGGTTACCTATAGTTTGTTTTAATGTGGGTAAATCTTGAAATACCCTGGAGACTACCCACTGTGTGATTGCTTTTATTTTACCTGCTTGCTCTGCAATGGGTATAAACTCGCCTGGTGAAATAAAACCAAGCTCTTCACTTTGCCACCTAATAAGGGCTTCAAGGCCATTAATTTCACCATTGGCAGCTATTTTTAACTGATAGACAACTTCAAACTCATTTTGCGCAATTGCATGACTAATTAAATTAGCAACTTGAGCCATTCGCTTGCTGTTTTCTAACATTTCTTTATGAAAAACAGTGTACGACCCTTTACCTTTTTCTTTTGAGGCATACATTGCTATATCTGCATTACTAATTAATGTATTAATATCAAACCCAACCTCTTTGGCATGGGCAATCCCAATACTGACTCCGGTGGGTATATCCCATTGGTTAATAGTAAAAGGCGTTTGCATTGAGCTGATAATTTGCTCCGCAATAGTAGTAACCAGGGCGTAATTATTTATATTGCGCAGCATTATTAAAAACTCATCGCCCCCTAAGCGTGCAATAACATCGTTTTCGCGTATATGCTTTTTGATATTACTGGCTACCGCCTTTAAAAGTAGGTCGCCCGTTTCATGGCCAAGTGTATCGTTAACACCTTTAAAGCTATCTACGTCGAAAAACATGATTGCTATATCTTGCTCGTTGCTTTTACTGCGTGTTAACTCTTCTTGTAGTAAAGCCATAATAAACAGACGATTAGGTAAGCCAGTTAATATATCGTAGTTAGCTAGGTGCTCCATTGATTGCTTTTGCTTTAATAGTTGTGCGGTGTTTTTTTGATTAGTGAGTACTTGGGTGTGAATAGTGTTAAGCAAGTTATTAATATCTTTACCAAGTCGCGATACTTCGTCGCTGCCGGAGCTCTGATATTGAAGTTGGTAGTTAGTCGTTTTTTCTACTTTTTGCGTGAACTTAGAAAGTTTTAGTAGAGGGCTTAATAAATGTTGATATATCCAAAAAGAGATGATGATGGTGATCACTATACTAAAAAAAACGATTGGGGCTGCACTAAAAAATAAGCTCGCTTTGCTTTCATTTAGAGGCTTATTAAAGTCCTGAACAATTAATAAATAGCCTACAGGGAATTGCTCCTCACCAATTGTTTTTAAGGCTACTAAACCTTGGTTAGTTGTACTCACCGCATGGGGCAAACTTTGCGGCTTGATCCCTTGTAACTTGGGGGAAAACTCATCAAGCTTTAAGTAATTAGGATGAACATAGGACTGTATTAGTTGCCAATTACTATCAAATACATTTACAAACTTTATGTGCTCGTACCTATCTAACCCCAAAAGCTCAGTTGTGATAGAAAATAAGTCTATCTCTTGCGACATCACACGTAACAAATTATCTGAAATATTTGATGACATCGCATCGAGATTTTCTTCAACTGATTGGCGGTATAAATCCTCGTGCTCATTAATTGCCAAATAAAAAACAAAACTAGAGCTTAGTACGATTAAACAAGTCGTAATAATAATAAATTTGTTACGAATACTATGAAACATTTAGCCAAATCCCTTCTTACTGTCATGCTCTTTCACTAAAAGAGTTATTACTTATTGTTGTTATTTATTAATAGAAGGCTTACTCGTAGCGCTGATGTTACTTAACAAATTTGTGAGTAACAGAATGTGTTTAAATTCATAGAGTAACTATAGCTGGTTATTTTATTTTAGGCAGACTTACTTTGTTGCAATTTCATTCTTGGCTTAATAAGTGACCTGTGTAAGACTAATGCGGTTATTTATTAAATCAGGTGACATGAATGTCGAATATAAAAGCTTGGAAACTTATGAGCCTGTTTTGTTTGCTTGCAGTGCTTATGGGTTGTCAATCTAAAGAAGAGCAACTACAACAAACAATTCAAGAGTCTATTAAAAAGGCAGATGTTGAGCTTTCACAGCTTGGTACTGCGCTTGATAATGGCACGATACGTAATGCTGTATTGCTTAAAGAATATGGCAAACTCCTTAAACAGCAACAGCCAGAACTTAGTCAGGTTGTTGATGTAATTACCCTTGATGCTACAAGGCAAGGTGCACTTTACAGTGGTTTAACACAACGACTTAAAGATATTAAAGGCACTTATTTAATTCCTCCCTACGAAGACACGCTACACAGTATTGACTTACTACGTGAGGCGGCTAAGCCTACGTTGTTTTCTGATGCGTTAACTGACCCGATTAATATGCTAGCCGATATGTCTAAAGGCAGCCTTGCGCGTGTTGGTGCTATTAGCAAAGAAGCGGAGGGCGCAGGTGAAGGTAATCAGCTGGTAGGCAACCCTAATTACGGAAACTGGCAAACTAATAGTAGTGGTATTAGTTTTTGGCAGTGGTATGGGATGTACCGTATTTTAGGCGATGTATTTGACCGTGTTGAATATGGACGTTGGAGCAGCCGTCGTAAGTACAGCTATTACAACGACTACGGCCGTTACCGCTATTCAAGTCCTAAACAAATTAAAACGCAAAGTGCGTTAGAAACACGTACGCGTCAATCGTACCAACGCCAAGGCAAACAGTTTACTAGCCCTTATGCGAGCAAAAAAACGGGGGCTTCGGGCTTAAGCCGTAGTAGCTATACGCCGCCTAAAAGCCGCAGCAGTTACTCACGTTCTAGTAGCTACAGCAATAGCTCTGGATCGATACGCAATAGCGGTAGCAGAACCTCTCGTGGCGTGAGCCGTGGTAAGTAAAGAATAAGTTGGAGTTAGAAATATGTACGAATTTAATGGAATAACTATGTGGTCGCTACAAGCTTTGGCGATTGATTTTGCAATTATAGTGTTGTTATTTGTAAGCCTAAAATATATTAAAGGTTGGGTTTCAAATTTACATGCGAATGATGAAATAACAGAGCGCGATAACTTTGCGTTTGGTATTAGCTTTGCGGCAGGCTTAGTTGCTCTTGCCATTGTACTAACGGGTGTGAGTAGTGGCGCGTTTGCTGCGTCTTTACAACAAGAAGCCCTGCAAATGCTAGGCTATGGTGTATTAGCCATTATCCTGATTAAATTAGGCCACTTTTTTCAAGATAAGGTTGCGCTTCGTAAAGTCAGCCTGCACGACGAAATTGTAAAAGGTAATGTAACGGCCTCTATTATCGACTTTGGTCATGTAGTGAGTGTGGCTATTGTGATTCGCTCTGCACTTTTATGGGTAGCAACAGAGGGCTGGCACGGGCTGCCTATCGTTATTGCTGCTTTTATTATTGGCAGTGTTGCACTACTGCTTGTAAGCCAATACCGCGTACAGTTATTTAAGCGTACCAATAAGAGCGGTGATTGTTTACAGCAAGCTATTATTGATGGCAATTTAGCTGTAGGTATACGCTACGCAGGCTTTTTAGTGGGCAGTGCCTTAGCTATTACAGCAGCATCGGGTATTGCACCGTATGCGGCCGATAACATTAATGCTAGCCTGCTTTACTGGGCTATTAGTGCGATTACAAGTTTAGTGGCATTCATCATTTTGCATTTAATCACCATCAAAATAATTTTATCAGGTTGTGATATTTCAGATGAAGTTAACCGTCAGAAAAATGTGGGTGTAGGTGCTATTTCTGCTGCAGTGTCGTTCGCTGTAGGTATTACTATGGCAACTTTACTAGGCGCATAATCAGTGTCATCAACTACAACTAGCCCAAGTAAATCACGTTTACTTGGGCACGATATTTTACTAATCACTGTTATGGCCGTACTCGCTGGGTGCGGCCTTATTTATGAATACTTACTTTCGCATTACGCAGGGCGAGTACTGGGCTCTGTAGAAAGTGCTATTTATGCCATGATTGGCACCATGATAGTTGCCATGGGCTTAGGCGCATTTTTAGCCCGTTGGTTTAAAGATGCTTTTACCGCCTTTGCTTGGCTGGAAAGTATTATTGCCCTGATTGGTATGGGCTGTATTTTGGCAATAGCCGGTGTAATTGCTGTAAGTTACTCACTGCCTCATTTATTTTCTAGTATTTTTAATTTACCGCCAGATGTTGTGCTTAACGGCTATGTATTTCAAAAGCTGCAAGAGTGGTCACGCTTTTTACCTTATGTGTTTGGTTTAGTACTGGGTTTGTTTATTGGGATGGAAATACCGCTTATTGCGCGTATTCGCCAACATGTGTACGGGCGCTTTTTAGAAAACAATGCAGGCACCATTTATGGTGCCGATTATATTGGCGCCGGTATTGGTGCGGCTATTTGGGTAAGCATTATGCTGGCGATGCCTATAATGCAAGCTGCAGCGTGGACAGCGCTTTTTAATATATTGGCAGGGCTCGCCTTTTTATGGCGCTACCATACTCATGTGCGCTTTGCTAAGGCACTTTTAGTTTGTCATATAGTATTACTGGCATTGTTTGGGTTTATTTTAGTGATGGGAAGTAGCTGGATGAACAGCTTAAGTAATGTGCTTTACAAAGATAAAGTTATTTACTCACAAGCAACTAAATACCAGCATGTAGTATTAACTGAGCGCTTAAGCAAAAACCAGCCTGTGCCTATTACCGACTTGTATTTAAATGGGCGCTTGCAGTTCTCAAGTATTGATGAGCAAATATATCATTCAATGCTGGTGTATCCGGCAATGCTCGCATCAAACCGGCATGATAACGTATTAATTATTGGTGGTGGCGACGGGCTTGCCCTTAGAGATGTTTTAAAGTGGCCAGTGAGCAAGGTAACGTTAATTGATTTAGATGCACAGCTGCTTAATCTATTTGGCCATAAAGACGGTGATTTTACAGCACCTGAGTCTATAAGTAAGCGGTTATTAGCGCTAAATAAGCAATCGATGTTAGATTCGAGAGCCAATATTATTGTGGGAGATGCGTTTTTAGAGATTGAAAAGCTGCTTGATCAAGGTAAGCAATTTGACACTATTTTAATCGACTTGCCAGACCCTAATCACCCCGATTTAAACAAAATGTACAGCGACTATTTTTATAACCATGTGCGTCAATTGTTAGCCCCTGATGGCGCAATGGCAGTGCAATCAACCTCGCCTTATCATGCCAAAAAAGCATTTTTAAGTATTGCTAAAACGGTAAAAGCGGCAGGTTTTGATTATGTTGAGCAGTATCAGCAAAATATTCCTTCGTTTGGACAGTGGGGGTGGACTATTGCCACTAAAATGGGTCAACCAGCCAGTGGGCGAATTAAAAATGTAAGCGAAATGCCGGTGCCATCAAGGTGGGTAAGTAAAGAATATTTATTAGCCAGTTTTGTATTTCCTAACCAGTATTTTGAACAAGTTAAAAGTATTGAGGTCAATAGGTTAGGTTCAGGTCAGCTATATGATTACTACCGTAATGCGTGGCAGATAGAAAGCGAATTGTATAAAAATTAATAAAACATGGTTGACATAATATGTCGACCGTGCGAATCTTAACTCAGACATAATATGTCAAACAGCAAAAAGGCAGAGACATGGAATTAAATGAACTTTCAATAAAATTAGCTTCTTTTGAAACAGAAGGCGCTAACTTTGAGTCTTTCTTGATTGCCAACCCTGGTGAGCAAGATGTTTTACAAGTCATAGTTGATGGAAACGATGAACTTCCAATTTTTGTAACGCAAACACAAGAGCAGTTGTTATGTATTAGCTACTTGTTTGGCGAAGATGAAGTAAAAAGTGAATTAAGCAACGAGTTAAACGAAACACTACTACGTTTAAACGTGCCAATTCCACTGAGTGCATTTGCTAAAATCGATAACAAATACGCGATTTTTGGTGCACTGTCGGTAAATTCATCATTAGATGATATTACCCACGAACTAGTGACACTAGCAGACAACGCTATTGACGCACTAGAAGCCGTGACCTTGTATTTAAACGATTAGTAACTAGTTAGTGGAGTTAAGATTATGAGTATATTAAAAAAATTATTTACAGCAGTACGTGGCGGTGCGCGTGAAGCGGGTGAAGCAATTGTAGATGCAAACGGTATTCGTATTTTTGAACAAGAAATAGCAGATGCGCAAAATGCACTTAATCGTGCTAAAAAAAGCCTTACAGAAGTAATGGCTAAAGAAATGCAAACTAAGCGCAAAATTAGCGCGGTAGATGCATCAATTGCTGAGCACGAAGCGTATGCTGGCCAAGCACTTGAAAAAGGTAACGAAGCCCTAGCTTTAGAAATTGCAGAAAAAATTGGCGACTTTGAAGCTGAAAAAGCTGAAAACGAGCAAGTATTAGCAGGTTTCAGCAATCACATTGTAACGCTTAAGCAGCAAGTTAAAGACGCTGAAAAGTCGATTAAAGAAAACCAACGCCAGCTTACTATGGTTAAAACCACAGAAAGCGTACAGCAAGCAACAATGGCTGTTAACAGCACGCTTAATACTAATAGCTCGTCTATGACCTCGGCTCGTCAGTCGCTTGAACGTATTAAACAGCGCCAGCAAGATCGTAGCGACCAATTAGGTGCGGCAAAAGAGCTTGAAGCAGATGCAAACGGCGATGACTTAAAAGCAAAAATGGCTGAAGCAGGCATTGGCGATACAAGCCCAAAAAGCGCTGATATTTTAGCGCGCATTAAAGCCAAGCAAAACGGCTAATTGTTAGTACATTATTTATAAAAGGTAATTAAGCATAGCTTAGTTACCTTTTTTGCTTAAGGGATGCCTCATTATGTTTAATTTTTTCAAATCAAAAAAAGAGCCAGAACGTCAGCTTAACCATGCAAGTGAGCTTAAAAAGGGCGATATGTTTACCGTTATCGATTCATTTGCGTACCCGTCGTGGTTAAAAGGGCAAACGCTGCGTGTTATTGATATTCAAACCTATCAATATCAGCACAGTAGTGATACTGAGTTTGTGCTAGAGACGAACAGCGGTCAGGTAGTATTTTTACAAATTGAGCAAGATGATGGCGAGCAATGGGCTAATTTTTCAATAAAAATTCAGCGTGATGACGTAGAGCAAATATTTGGGCTAGACGAATTTGCACGTATTTTTGATGAAGAGTCGTTAACCCATATACAGGTGCAAAATACGCCAGAGCAGTTTATGCAGTTTTTAGCTAAAAGCTATCAGCAAAGTGAATCGCCTTATGTGTGTTATTTCCATAACAAAGATTTTCGTGGCCAGTCGTTACCGCGCTATGAGCAAGAAGGTGGCGAACCTTGTGAAATGATTTGTTTAGCGTCGCCGGACGAAGGGCATGGCTTAAATATTGAAATATGGGATGGCGGTGAGACTGAAGTGTCACTAACGTTAACACGCCCAATTACCGATATAGTCGACTTATTTCCAGGAGATGCGAAGTGAGTGATGCTAAAGACAAGTGGTTACGTCAAGAGCAAGCCGTGCGTGCCACGCAAATGGCATTTGATTTAAGCAGCGAAGTACAAAAGTCGATAAAAAAGCAGGCGATTGACCAAGAGCTGACGCCCTCAGATATGATCCGTAAAATTTTAGGATTAGATGTAAAGTCTAAAAAAACACGTCAACGCCTATCGTTTAATTTAAACGATGATGAAATAGCCCAATTAGCAACACGGTTTAATGTCCAAAGTGACGATAAGCGAGCTGTAAAACAGCAAGTTGCCGAGCTTTTAATTACTCATACAAAAAAAGCTAAATAGTGAATCAACGCTCTGGAAAATTAATCTTTTTTAGAGCGTGGGCTCGATAAAAACAGTGATTTCACGTTCTTTGTATTAAGCCCTTATACTAATAACTATAAAGAAGTACTGCTTTGAATATTATACTAATTACCTACCTTATTATATTTGCTTTGTTTGGCACCGCAGCCAGCTATTTTGTGCGCTTTATTTATGCGTACTGGGTAAAAAAAGAAATGCCAATGAAATACATTGTTAAAGCAGGAATTTGCGTGGTGTTAGTAGTGGTTTTATCAGCGCTAATTCCGTTATTAAATTAACGCTTAATTTAAGGTTTAATAGTGTAAAGCTATTTTATATCAAACGCTTGGCATTGCTGATTAATACACAGGGTTTGTACTTCAAGCACGGGTGAGCAATCGGTTAAACCTTGCGCTTTGTTTTGCGCTTCTTGCTGCTGTGTAATTTTGTGTGCCACTTCTTCAGCATACTCTTGCGAGGTGTTAAGTGTTGAATACACAATATACTTACTTGGTCCACCACATGCTCGTGCACCGACTTCGAGTACCTTACATTGAAAGCTTGCGGTGCAACTATTATCACTCACAATGTTATTAAGATCGTAGTTCAAGTCAGACAAATTCTGATTTTTCTCAGTACCTGATGATGTGCTTGCACAGCCGCTAAGTAATAGCATAGCGCTGGTGGCAACACTCACAATTGATAATTTAATTGCTGATGGTAAACAACTCATAACCTTGTCCTTAAAATACACTTACCGCTGAGCCTTCAAGTTTAACACATTTATTTTCAACACACTGCGTGCTTGGCGAAGTTAAATGCTGGCATGTGCTCATCATTTCATTTTGTGTGTTGTAGGTTTTTTCAAGCGTTGTTATTTGCTTAGCAAGCGAACTGACTTGCCCCTCTTTAGCTGCTTTTGTTGAGTAAACAATATAATTACTTGGCCCGCCACAAGCTTTGCTTCCTACCGGCATAACTCTACATTGTGCCGATGTATCACACTGTGTATTGGCAATGAGCGTATTAAGTTCGCTTTTTGCGGTTTTAATGTCGTTAAGTGATACTTCTTTTTCAAAGGCTTTTATTGGTTGAGATGCATCAGTAGGGTTCTTGTGCTTGTTTTCACTGCTGGTTTGTTGAGGTACATCTTTATGCGGTACTTCTTTAAGCTCGTTCACCGAATTAGTGGGTGCATCTTGCGATGTTGTTTCGAGGCATGCAGTTAAACAAAGTGGTAAAAGTAGGGCTAACAGTGGAGTACGCATAACAAACCTTGATAGTGATGAATTATTCATCACTATCATACACGGTGCATTTTTAACGGCAATAAAAACTATATTATCAAGTAATTAAAGCCGTTTAGATTTACCTTTATAAACCGCCTTGGGTAAGTTTAGTGGGGTTAAGGAGTTTTTCTAATTCACTGCGTGAAAGGTCGGTTTCTTGCTCTGCTACATCAATTATTGGGCGAGCTTCTTTGTAGGCTTGCTTCGCTATTTTGGCTGCTTTTTCGTAGCCGATCACCGGATTAAGCGCAGTCACTAAAATTGGATTTTTGGCCAGTGCTTTATCAATATTGGTTTGGTTTACTTTAAAACTTGCAATGGCTTTATCTGCCAATGCTTGTGCGCTATTAGCAAGTAGCTCAATGCTTTGTAAAATATTATGTGCAATAACCGGTAGCATTACGTTTAGCTCAAAATTACCCGCTTGGCCTGCTACAGTGATGGTTGCATCGTTACCTATAACTTGAGCGCTTACCATGGCTGCCGCTTCTGGGATCACCGGGTTTACTTTGCCTGGCATAATCGATGAGCCAGGTTGCAGTGCTTCAAGCTCTATTTCACCAAGCCCAGCAAGTGGGCCTGAATTCATCCAGCGTAGGTCGTTGGCTATTTTCATTTGTGCTACAGCGAGTACTTTTAACTGGCCTGAGAGCGCTACAATGGCATCTTGTGAGCCAATGTTGTAAAAAAAGTTACTGCTTGGTTTAAAACTTATACCCACATTTGCGCTTAAGTTTTTAGCAAATTTTGAGGCAAATTCGCCATCGGCATTAATACCGGTACCAACAGCTGTCCCGCCTTGGGCAAGCTCGCACACTCGCTCTAAGCTATGGCGAATGCCAGAGGCTGCATTATTTACTTGTGACTGCCACGCGCTGAGTGTTTGCTCAAACGTAACGGGCATAGCATCCATTAAATGCGTACGTCCTGTTTTAACTATTTTGCCCACGTCTGCTTTTTTTTGCTCTAAGCTCTGCGAGAGTTTTTCAAGTGATGGCAGTAATTCATAAACTACGTTAATTGCACTACTAAGCGCTATGGCTGTCGGCACTACATCGTTAGAGCTTTGCCCCATATTTACATCATCGTTGGGGTGAATAAGCTCATTACCAATGCGAGTTGCAAGCGTTGCGATAACTTCATTGGCGTTCATGTTAGAGCTGGTGCCCGAACCTGTTTGGAAAATATCAACAGGGAAGTGCTCGTAATGCTCGCCATCAATAATTTGTTGGCATGCTTGCTCAATAGCGTTGGCTTTACTTTTACTTAAGTGATTTAGCTCAAAGTTACTTTGTGCTGCTGCTTGTTTAATGTATGCAAGGGCTGTTACAAACTGTTTTGGCATAGTTAAGCCGCTAATAGCAAAGTTGTTAACTGCACGCTGGGTTTGCGCTTGGTATAGCGCATCACTAGGGACCTGTAATTCACCCATACTGTCCGATTCGGTTCTAAAATTGCTCATAAGTCGCTCCTTAAAAAGGGTTAAATTCGTGACTGAGTACGCGAGCTTCGCGCTCAAGTTTTAAAAATTTTTCAGTATCGTTATGTGCATAGTAAAAGCGTTTTAATGCCAATAAGGGTTTATATAATTGCTCAAGGCATTGCTTACGAATGGCATTGTGTATTAGAGGGTCGCACATTCTATTGATAATTTCATGGTAAGTGCGTAATAAATATAACTCTTGTAGTAAGGGGTTACGCTGTTTTTCAAAGCTTTTAGCAACGTTTAAAGCGGTTTCTATGTAGTGGGCTACCACCATAGGTGCGTGTAAGCCTGGACGTAAGCAGTTACAAGCAAGTTCATGATGATAAGGCTGTAATGCCTGAAAGGGAGACATAAAAAAACCGATTCAAGTTAACGATAATAGTTATCATTACATTTAATCGGTTTCAGTGTAAACAGTTATTATAAAAATTATTTGCAGCGTTTAATTGAGTATCAATTATAGCCAAGAATGAATATTTGGTCTGTTTCATGTTTTTTTAGCGCCTGTTGATTTTGGTTACAGTGAGAAAGTAAGTCGATTACAGTGGCTCTACTATCACAAGTGCTACTTGGCTTTTCGGTGCTTTTTTCTGTCACTGAGACAACGGCGTCTACAGCGGTGTAAGGGGGAGTATGCATAATTTTATCCTCGTATTTAATATTGGTAATACACCCTACTTAGGGTTGAATAAGTTAAAGCATAATACATACCATCGTATTAATTTTGTTATAGTGCTATGAATTAACTTACTTTTATAAATTATCTATAAAACTTTAATTGTTTAGTGTCATTTTTTTGCGTTAATGTTGTGCAATAAGTTTCACTATTGGTGCAAATTATGAATAAACCTTTCTCACAAGCGTGTGAAAACAATAAGGGCCCTATTTTAGAGGTGCTTAAAACGGCTTTTAATAAAACAAAAACGGTACTTGAAGTAGGCTCAGGTACGGGGCAGCACAGCGTATATTTTGCTGAGAAATTACCGCATTTACAGTGGTATACAAGTGATCGCCGTATAAACCATGAGGGCATAAATTTATGGCATAAAGAGGCAAATTTAACTAATTTGCACGCCCCTCTTGAGCTTGATTTAAATTATGCATGGCCGGTAAATAATGTGGATGCCATTTACACAGCAAATACATTTCATATTGTAAGTTGGCAGTTGGTTGAGCAATTTTTTAAAGGGGTTGCAACGCACTTAGCAAACAAAGGTGTAGTGTGTATTTATGGCCCTTTCAAATATCAAGGGCAGTTTACAAGTACAAGTAATAAAGAGTTCGATCGCTTTTTAACGCAGCGTGATTCACTTAGCGGTATTCGCGATTTTGAGGCCATAGAGCAATTAGCAAAGCACGCTGGGCTTAAGCTCATCAGTGATACAGCCATGCCAGCTAACAATCAGTTATTGGTTTTTAAACGGCAGTAAATCAGCGCACTGCGCTTTATAAATTGCCATATGTTGTTGTTCTCTGTTTAGGTAGTCGTTTATTGCTGCTCTAAAGTCGGGTTCAACAATATAGTGGCATGAGTAGGTAAAAACAGGCTCAAACCCACGAGGTATTTTATGCTCGCCTTGGGCGCCTGAGTGAAAGCAATGTAAGTTATGCTTAATCGCAAATTCAATCCCTTGGTAGTAACACAGCTCAAAATGAAGGGAATCTATTTCTTCGCTGGCGCCCCAATAGCGGCCATACAAGGTGTTCTCACCTTGTAAGCTTAGCGTTGCCGCCACTATTTTGTTGTCTTTTTTGGCAAGCATAATAATTAGCTGATCGCCCATTAACGCCTGTAATAAAGCAAAAAACTCAATATTTAAGTACCCTAAATGCCCTGAGCGTTTTAAATAAGTACGCTGATAAAACTCACAAAATAGCTGCATTGTTTCAGGACTTAGGTGCGAGCCTTGTAGCCATTCAATGGTAATATTTTGCTGGGCTATTTTAGCACGCTCTTTTTTTAGCGTTTTTCGTTTGCGTGCGGTGAGTGTATTCAAAAAATCGTCAAAGGTTTTAAAGTCCTTATTAAACCACTGAAACTGAACGCCTACGTGCTGCATTATATCGTCAGTACACAGTGCTTGAGCCTGCATCTTTGGACAAAAGTTAACATGCCAGCCAGACCATCCTTGCTCCACACTCGTTAAGTTTAATTGCCTTTTTATGTACTCGTATACGCTTTGTGTATCCTTATGTGCAATGGCAATGCGCTGACCTTCAATGGGGCTAAAAGGTACACCACATAGCCATTTAGGGTAATAGGCTAACCCGTGTTGTTCAAAGGCTTCTGCCCATGCCCAATCAAATACATATTCTCCGTAAGAGTGGCTTTTTAAATACCCAGGTGCCAGTGCGACTAATTCGCCACCTTCATAAACCGCTAAGTGCTTAGGCTGCCACCCAGTCTCGTTGTTTACACAGTGGCTGTGTTCTAATGCATATAAAAATGCATGGCGGGTAAAGGGTTCATTACCAAATAAACGCGTCCATTCGTGTACGTCTATTTGGTTAATATCACTAAACCATTGGTGGGTAAAAGTTGCCATTACTGCTTACCTTGGGCTGTATTATAGTGGGTGGTGACGTTTTAAACTAAAGTTAACACAAGCGCATTTATTTAATGCATTGTTGTTCTAATGCTCTTCAGTTTCAGCGTATTGCACTAAGCACGCGGTTAGCCTAACTAGATCTAGCGGTTTTGCAAGATGCTGATTAAAGCCAACAGCTAGAGCGTGGGCTTTATCCTCAGGCATAACATCGGCGGTCAGCGCAATAATAGGCAGCTCTTGCTCACTTTTAAATTGCCTAATGAGTGCTGTGGCTCTGTAACCATCCATTACAGGCATTTGGCAGTCCATTAAAATTAAGTCAAAGTGTTGCTCTTTTACTATATCTACTGCCGCTTCGCCATTTTCTACCATATGCGCAACAATACCCAATGAGCCTAGCATGGCTTTAATAACCATTTGATTTACAGAGTTGTCTTCTGCTACTAGCACTTTTAAGGCTGCCAATTTAATGCCCGAGTATACGAGCTCGGCTGGTTCTTGTACTGGGCTGGTGCGAAGCTCAACGTCAAATTTAAACGTAGAACCTACGTTTGGCTCACTTTGTAATGTGACGTTACCGCCCATTAACTTACTGAGCTCTTTGACCACAGTAAGGCCCAGACCTGTCCCTCCATATCGCCTTGATGTTGAGTCGTCGGCTTGGGTAAAGGCGCTAAATAGCTTAGACTGCTGAGTAGGTTTTATACCGATACCTGTATCTGTAACGGTTACGGTTATTTTTACCCTGTCTGTACTAATAAACTCTCCGGCAAAGTCTATATCAACTTTCCCTTGCTCCGTAAATTTTATAGCGTTACTGCAAAGGTTTAGAACAATTTGTTCAAAGCGTAAAGGGTCGCCTATATACCAAGTATCTACCGGAAGATGGCTTGTAACTTGCCAGCCAATGCCTTTGTTGGCTGCACTTGCCTCAAACATTGTGTTAATGCGCTTTATAATTGTGCCTAGGTCGAACGCTGTGCTTTCGAGTTTGAGCTTATGAGATTCAATTTTCGAAATATCGAGTATATCGTTAATCAGATTTAGTAAGCTTTTAGACGAAGAATTTATTTTGTCTAAGTAACCAATAAGAGTCTGCGTGTTATCTTCTTTACGCGCTAGTGATGAAAAGCCAATAACTGCATTTAATGGCGTACGTATTTCATGGCTCATATTAGCTAAAAATCGACTTTTAGCTTGATTGGCTAAATCTGATTGCTTTTTTGCTTGCGCAAGGGAGTGAGTACGCTCTGCGACTTTGCGGGTAAGGGCGATCTGCTGCTGATTAAAAAGCAGTAAAACAATTAAAATTAACGCACTAACAACTAACTGCAAGGCCATTAAAAACAGTGTCAATTGGTTATTATGTGGGGCAAGGTATTTTTCTTTTAGGGCTAAATGTGCATTCCAGGTTTGTCCTCCAAAGTTAAGCTTTAGTTTCATAATGCGGCTACCCTGAGCAATATTTAAGTTTTTACCATAATTACTATAAAAGGCAGGTTTATTTACCTCCTCATAGAGCGCAATAGAAAACATTTCCGATTGTTGCTCGTTAATTGCTTGCTCAATAATATTACTTACTAAAAACACACCTGTTGCGTACCCCTTTATAATCGCTTTTTGCTGTTGTTGTTCGTACACAGGTGCAAATAATAAGTAGGCAGGCTCAGGCTCAGATGTTTGCACTAACTGGATAATTTTAGTACTGACTGGCTGATATCTAATTGCAGGGTTAACTAGTGATGCTTTTCGATCTGGATTTGAATACACATTAAAACCAACCGCCTTTTGGTTACCATTAAAAGGGGCAATATATTTAACGATAACCATAGGATCGTCAGGTTCAAGTGGCTCCCCTACAATTTCAAAGTCTAGGTGATATATATCAGCAACTTCTTGAGTAAACGAAGCTCGCTCACTTTGGGCTATTTTTTGATTCCACGAAAGCGCTTTAATAAACGAATGCTGTGCCAATAGCTCGCTGGCATAGGTATAAAAATCTTGTTGGTTTAAATCTGGATTAGATTGCACTTGGCTGGCTAAGCTTTGCACCGCTATTAAACTTTGGTTGATATAGCGATATAAGCTGTTTTCAATAACCTTAATTTCTCGTTCGGCTACTTTAATGGTATTTTGTCTGTTTTCTTGGTTATAAAGCTGAGTTGTTACAGCAACAGATACAAATAAAATACTACACACCGCTAACGTAGGCAGCGGCGAGACAGGCCTATTTTGCCCTTTAAATTGAGTAAGCACCAACAGTAGAGGCGTAGCAATAATAACGCCTAATGAGTCTCCTAACCACCAAAATAAAACATTTTGCCAATGATCTTTAATATCGTACGCGGGGTTAAATTGGCTCAGCGCGAAGACCCCAAAATTTGCTGAAATTAAACTAACAGCAATGCCGACAATAAAAATAAAATAAATGATACTTGCACGTTTCTTAAAATACAGCGGGTGCCCTAACCAATACTTGAGTAGGGCTGCGCCTACCATTGCCTGCAACACAATGCCAATAGCAATACACATTGCTTGGCTAAAAGTGTTGCCCACCAACACCATATCGTGAGCTGTACTGTCAAAAATATTAAAGTTAAAAGCAAAGGCCGCTACAAAGAGCGCTGGAGTGAAGCGCCACCACCACATATAGCATCCGACTAAGGCAATGCCTGCGGGCAACCATACCGGGATAATTTGCGTATTAAAGGCGAGTTTAGTGAGTGAAATACCAATTAAAAAGTACGCTAATGAAAAAATTATGTAAAAGATAACTGAATGATATTTTGAGTTAAAATTTTTCACATAGCTCCCTGACTTTTTAAAAGTACTTAATTTTAAATATGAGTATAGCGAACAGTATGTTATTTGCGGTATTTTTTAATATATGTTGTAAAAAAGTGCACTATTGCACAGTGTGCAAATTGCTTATTTGGCAGTTAAGGTTGTGTGCTTAGCTGCTGTTTTTTTTGCTGCAAAATAGAAATTTGTTGCTCTACAGCGCTAATTAATGCGTTATAGCGGTTTTGAATCGCCGTAGTTTTAGTGGCTATCGCATCGGCTATTGATTCGGCGCCCATTCTATTAGCTTGATCTTGAGTAACATAGCTGGCTTGTTGTTTGGCGTCGGCTAAGTCTTCTTTATAATTTTTGATAGTAAGCTGGTGGCGTTTAATTTCACGGTCAATTTTTTTAATCTCAATGTAGTTATCTACAGAGGCTCCAGGCATTGCAGGTGAGTTGGCATTATTGCCGTACTTATCGGCAACTAGTGGCTGCTTTAGCTTAATTACTTCTGCATTGTCAGCACAGGGCGTTTGGCTAAATGTAGCGACTCCTTTAATTGTGCATTTATAAACCGTAATGTCTTGGGCTGCGTGTGTACTTAAAGCCACAAGGCCTATTAAAGGTGTAATTAAACGAAACATAATTAAACTTACGTTATTGGAGTTGCTATTAATAATGCCGTAACTACCTAGTGTATTCAACGTGTTTTGATTCCCACACTTTTAATAAGAAATGGTGGAGAAGGAGGGATTAGCTTAATTATATCCATGTAATTAATTGCTTCGCAACGCCTACGGCGGCTTAAAGTGTTCCAGACATTTTATCGAACCCTAGCAAGGGTTCTCACTCTCCTTGGATACATTGGCTGTTAAATTTTAGGCACAGAAAAACCGCAACTAAGCGGTTTTTAATAAGAAATGGTGGAGAAGCAGGGATTAGCTTAATTACATCCATGTAATTAATTGCTTCGCAACGCCTACGGCGGCTTAAAGTGTTCCAGACATTTTATCGAACCCTAGCAAGGGTTCTCACCCTCCTTGGATACATTGGCTGTTAAATTTTAGGCACAAAAAAACCGCAACTAAGCGGTTCTTAATAAGAAATGGTGGAGAAGGAGGGATTCGAACCCTCGATAGAGCTACAAACTCTATACTCCCTTAGCAGGGGAGCTCCTTCGGCCACTCGGACACCTCTCCAACGCATAACAGATTGTATTAACGGTAGTTTATTCATACCATTAATTAAATAGTGGTGGAGAGATAGGGATTTGAACCCTAGATAGGCTACAAACCTATGCCGGTTTTCAAGACCGGTGCATTCGACCACTCTGCCATCTCTCCGTGACGCAGAATAATACTTAGGTGATACCCTTGTGTAAATAGCAAATATACTGTTTGCTTAAAAAGTAGGCGTAATTGCAGCTTTTTTTGTAAATTGAGGGAAATTAGAAGGATTTAAACTAAAAATTAAAGGGTGGCAGTAAACTAAGGGAGCTAAAGAAGCGCTTTCAATAGTGGTTAGTTGTTAACTGCCCCTGCTTAATAATCATAACAAAGTTGATTATTTGTATTGCGCGGCGCTGTTTAATGCTAATTTTTTGCCCATACGGTTTAATTTAGCAAGCATTTTAGCTTTACGGTTAGTTGGTTTTACGCCAACGTGGGCTGCAGCATTTTGGTTTAAGGTGTTTATTGGGTTCATGTCTTTGCTCCAAGGTGTATGTGTTTAAATCGCGAGCATTTTGACTCTTTTTTGTTTAAAAATACAACAATATAAACTAAGGCTTAGCTATTAGTTATTTTTATCTGAATTTTCATTGTTTTGTTTTTGTTTAAAACTGCTAAGTGCCCATTTTGCATAGTTATTTAACTTAGGGGACCTATTTTTAACTTGTTTTATAAGCACTTTTTGTATTCGTTAATGTTTTTAGTAAATTTTTACGCACTTTTATGATTAATTATTCAGATAAATTAATTTTAACTTAATTCTTATTTATGCTGGTGTACTGGCTAATAGGAGATAAATTACTTGCAGTTGTTAATAATAGTTAAGCCGAGCGTAAAAAATGTGGTGTCAGAACACCTCGATTGGCTTAAAAAAACATGCCAGAAGAAAAATATTCTCTATATTACGGTTAAAACGACAGGTAATTTTGAGTACGACTTAGCAAACGTTAAATTGAATGCACAAAAAAGCCAAATAGCAGTGGCTATTGGTGGCGATGGCACGCTTAATTTGGCACTTAATGGCGTGATTAATAGTGCATGTAGTTTGGCAATATTACCTTGTGGTACGGGCAATGATTTTGCGCGTCGCTTTCATTGCTCAGCTAAACAATGGCAAAACGCTATTTTTAATGCCCCCACACACTTAATTGATGTAGGTAAAATTAATACTCGTTACTTTATTAATGTGGCTGGTGTTGGTTTTGATGCTCATGTAATTAAGCAGTTGGGTCATTTACAAAGCATGTCAGCTTGGCGCTATAAGTGGACGAGTTTTAAATCGCTCTTTACTTACAAAGCAAGCACACTAAATGGAGTATTTTTAAATAAGCAATGTAGCTATCAAAATTTAATAACTGTATTTGCGAACTCTCAGTATTTTGGCGGTGGTATAAAAATAGCACCTAAGGCTAAAATTGATGATGGGCTGCTTGATTGCTACCAAATGCAAGCGAGTAGTATTGTTGATCATTTATATAGCTTTATTAAATTAATTTTTAAGCGCCACCATACTTTAAAAAAGCTTACCTATAGCCAGCTCAAACAGGCGCATATTAACACTAAAAATTTATTAATTGAGGCCGATGGCGAGCTAGTCGGTGTCACGCCTGCGGTTATTGCTATTCATGAGCAGGCTATTAATTTCCATATACCAATAAAAAAGCGCCTACAGTAGGGTAGGCGCTTTTGTGTTAGTGCGTTAAAAACGCCTCTAACTGGGGACGGAGCCATTTTTAGCAACGCTGCGGCTTGCTAAAAAGGCGTTAATTCTTTTTGTGGGGGTAAGTACAATTGCATTACCCAGTAGTACTAAACTAAAGCCGGCAAAGGTGTTTGCATGCCATTCAAAGCCTTCAAAAAAGCTGCTTAATGCAACGGCCACTAACGGAAACAGCACTATGGCGTAGCTTGCTTTTTCGGGGCCAATGTTTTTTAACAAGGCAAAATAGCAGCCAAACGCAATCACAGTGCCAAAAACCGATAAATACAATAGCGACAGCCAATAGCTGGTAGGGGCACTAAAACTGACCGTTATACCATTTATTAATACATAAACGGCTAAACCTACTGCGCTATATAACATGCCCCATGCGTTACCCTGCAGCACACCTATTTGACGATTAGAATTACGTACACTAATCATATTGCCCAATGAAGCCACAAAGGTACCCCCAAGGGCAAGTAGTAACCCGACCAACGCCCCATTACTCAAGTCGAATTGCTGTAAATGCGGCCAAAACAGACAAATAATACCCACCACGCCGATTAACGCGCCGCAGTAAATACGTTTGGCAATGGGCTTTGCAAAAAATAAACGGGTGTTGACTATGTTCATTATTAGCAACATTGAAAATGCAATAGAGGCCATTGCCGATGAAAGGTAGTTTTGTGCCCAATACAAAAGCAAATAATTTAAGCCAAAGTTAGAAATGGCCAATAAAGCAAAAAAGCCATGATCGACTAACGAAAATCGCATATTAGGCTTTTTGTAGGCCACAAATAGCCACATACATGCAGCTGCTATGGCAAAGCGATAAAACAAAGAAAGCTCCACAGCAATATCGCCTAGCTGAAACGAAATCGCGAGCCACGTAGAGCCCCAAATTAACACTGTTGTGAGATATAGCGCTGCGCTTTTCATGGCAAACCTCTAAAAAAACCGATTGAGTGGTTATTTTAGAGTCTATCTGTATACTTACCATATACAGAAAAGTATAAATGTAACCTATACAGATTTGAGGCGAGATATGCAGCCAGCTGCCAATAAGCAAAAAGCCGAGTTTTTATACCAACAAGTTATTGAGCTAATTAAAGACATGCAAGCGCAAAAGGTATTACTACCAGGGGAAAAGCTTCCTTCGCTTCGTAAAATGGCCAGTAATTTAAATATTAGCATTCCGACGGTTAAGCAAGCGTATCAAGCGTTAGAAGATCAAGGGGTAGTAGAGGCACGTGAAAAATCGGGCTACTTTTTAACGGTGCTTAATACGGTTTACAGTTTGCCAAAGCGTGTAAAACTAAGCCGCGAGCCTGTCACTGTAAATAAACAAGCATTAATAGAGCAGGTATACAGCGCTATTCATCAACCTAATGTAATTGCCTTTGGTATTGCCAATCCCGTTGCTGCCGCGCCTACCGATAAAGCTTTAGCACGTACTATGCGCCGGGTTATGACAATTGCTGGGGCGAGTGTTATTAATTATGGTCCTATTGATGGTTTTGCTGCGCTTAAAAAGCAATTAGTGCATAGATACTTAGGCTTTGGTATTGGTGTAAATATAGATGAACTGGTGATCACCAATGGCGCGCAAGAGGCGCTGGCTATCGCACTTAAGTGTGTTACTAAGCCCGGCGATGTGGTTGCAATTGAAACCCCCTGTTATCACGGCATTATTGAACTAATAGAGAGCTTAGGATTAAAGGCGCTTGAAATTCCGCTATGCCCCGACAATGGTATTTGGCTTAACGACTTAGCTCAAGCGCTTGAACAACATGATATAAAAGCATGCTTGTTTTCGACCGCCATAAATAACCCGGTTGGCAGCTTTATGAGCGATGAAAGCCGTAAGCAAATGGTGGACTTAATAGAGTCACATAATGTTGTTCTTATAGAAGATGATGTGTACGGTGATCTGCACTTTACTGCCAAGCGTGGCACGCCCGCTTTAGCGTATTCAAAAAAGGGGCTTGTGATCAGCTGCGCCTCGTTTTCAAAAACGGCTGCGCCAAGTTATCGAGTTGGTTGGTTAATAGCTGGCAAGTTTGCTGGACAAGCGCGCCGGCATAAGCGTGCATTAAGTTGCTCTGCCTCACTTATAAATCAGTGGACGCTTTCTGAGTTTATAGCCAGTGGTGAGTATGACCGTAATTTAAAAGTACTTAGGCAACGCTTACGTAATAACAAAGAGCGCATGCGGTGGTGCTTATTAAACGCGATGCCTAAAAATACACGTATTAGTGACCCTAAAGGTGGGTGTGTTATTTGGCTTGATTTAGGCCAAGGGGTAGACAGTCAAAAGTTATTTTTACTGGCGTTAGAAGCTGGTATTAGCATAACCCCCGGACTTATTTTTTCAGCAAGTAATAAGTATAAAAGCTGTATTAGGCTAAGTTACGGGGTGCAGTGGAGCGAAAAAATAGAGCAGGCTATTACCACGTTAGGTGCGCTGGCTCACACGCTAAAAGAATAAAAAAGCAGCACCTAATATACAAGTGCTGCTAAAGGGATGTTAAATACGGTGCGGTGTATTAATTTTGTTTTATGGTAAATAACTCGTAGCCTTTTAGCTGGGGTAACTGCGCTACTAATTGCTCTTCTTGCTGTGCTATGTTGGCAAAGCTGTCGCATAAAAAGTTGGCACGCTTTTCAAGCGCACTTGCATGCAGCTCTACTTTTTCTTCTATTTGCGCGCCCATATTTTCCATGCGTTGCTCAAATGCATCCATATCACCACCTGAACCAAGCAGCTCAGAGCCTAAAGCAACTAAAATACTGCCCATTGATTGCATAACGGCAGATTCAACCACGGTTTCTATTTGCTCCTCAAATTGGTGCTCAAAGTTTTCACCAAACTGATTAAAGCTTTGCTGGCCCATTACAAACGTACCTTGTTGATAAAATGTGTTTTCTACTTCAAATCTTATATCGTCCATGAGACCAGATAAGTCATCAAGGCCATCAATATTAAATGCGTTGGCTACTTCCTCTAATGCTACACCAGCTATTTTCACTCCTTCTAGGGCAATATTCGCGACCTCAGGCAGCTGTGTACGTAAGTTGTCTGAATATTGGGTAAGCGCTTGGCGTTGTTCGCTATTAATGGATACTTGCTCGCCATTTATAGTTAAGTTGCCATTGCTGTTAAAGCGCATGAATTGATTAGATGCAGTAAAAATTTCTAATTCGCTAGGTTTAATGCGTACATCGTTTTTAAACTCTACATTGCACTGCTCGTTGCTAAACGAAATGCCAGCATTGTTATCGCTATGTGCCATTGCTGCAGGTGTACAAATTAAAGCGCTTACTAATAGTAAATTTTTCATGTTTATTCTCTAATAATTGTTGATGACAGTTAGGTATTAACAAGTTTGGTGCCATTTTTTATTAGTGTTATAAAACAAATGCTTATGTATTTCCGTGTAATGTAACTAGTTTGTGGATTTAATAAATAAACTACTTTTTAGTCAAAAACACTAAAAATAAATAAATGATAAATTTTATTTGTCGAAACGATAAAAAACTCTCACTTCCCACTTTCTTAATTTAGCGCTATTTATTCACAATATTGACATGAAGACTATTTACATTAGTCACGTGGCTTTATTTTGGCGCTAATTTGTACGTATTTTAGCGTTAAACATTTTTAATCTGCCAATCACAGGACACAAGCCTGAGTTGGTCTCAAACACTTTATGGAGTGGGTTGTGGGTAAGACATTTAGTTACGATGCGCTAGATGATGATTTTGTTGAAGACGAGTACGAAATGGTCGGGCGTAATCAACATGACAAGAAAAAGCAAAAGGTAAAAAAGAAGCTGGAAGATTACCTTGAGCAAAAACGTTTGCGTAAAAATCTAGGTGAAGACGACTTAAACGATTACATAGACTAAATTGTGCTAGTTAAAATAATGCGCCTGTTTTAGGGTTTGAATGTGCGTATACGCATGTTTGAAGGCTAAATATTGGCAATAAAGAGGCTTTATGCCTCTTTATTACTTTTATGTACTTACTTTTTAGCGAGTGCTTGTTGAATGGTGGCTTCTAGTTTTTCTGGTTTTGTAAAAGGTGCATAACGTTTAATAGGCGTACCGTCGGGTGCGATTAAAAACTTGGTAAAGTTCCACTTTATTTTTCGTGTTAAAAAGCCGGGTAAGGCCGATTTTAAATACCTAAATACAGGGTGGGCGTGACGACCGTTTACATTAACCTTAGCGGCCATTAAAAAGCTTACCCCATAATTTATTAAACAGCCTTGCTGTATTTGCGCAGCATCACCAGGTTCCTGTTGGCCAAATTGGTTACATGGAAAACCAATAATAACCAACCCGCTTTTTTCGTACTGACTATGAAGAGTTTGTAGCGACTCGTATTGCTTTGTAAAACCACATTCACTTGCGGTATTAACAATAAGCACAACCTTGCCTTCAAAGTCGCTAAAGTTAATCATTTTTCCGTCTAACGCAGTAGCCGTTAATTGATGAAATTCATGCATGATGGGTGCTTTTTTATTGTTGTTAGCTACATTCTACCCGCTACAGCGTGTTACTAAAAGTATAAAGTTTAGGCATTGTTAATACCGCGTTCACCTCTTTGCTAATGGGTTGGCTGTTATTTAGGGCGTGTTGAGCTTTGCGGATTGAAATTTGTTCAACCTAGGGGCGATCAAATCGCGGCGCGAGGTTTGTAACCTAGTGGGCTAAGTAAAAACCGAGCAAAGCTTCCGCGTCCTGCTCACGCCCCTTACCTACATCCATGTAGGCAACAAAGAGTTTATCGCCCCTAGGCAGAACCCAAAGGGCAGCGCATGTTTGGCATTTATGCTACGTTATCGCCTATTTATGGGGAATAACCACACTTCATAGGCTCTGCCTTGCCTAAAAACCAAACATACTGCTGCAAATTCAAACGCCAAAGGTCAACACGCCCTAATTTAAAATTAAAAATAACCCCATACTAGCAAGCGTTGTGTAATAAATATTATGTGTTTTATAGGCAACAATAATGGCAACGATAGCTGCGCTTAAGTAAGGGTTATGCCAGCTTAGGTTTAGTCCGTCTTCATTTATAAAAATAATAGGTACCCAAATAGCGGTTAGTACAGCGGGTGCGCTAAAGCTTAAAAACTGCTGCATTTTAGGGCCTACTTTAAAACCAAGGCGTTGATGTAAAAATAAGTAACGAGTAAAAAAGGTAATACACGCCATTAATAATATAGTGAGCATCATAATGGGCTGTCCTTTTTTTGTATAAACCTTGCAGTAAAGTAGCCTGCACTCATTGCAAGTAGAGCAGCACAAACCAACCACAACTCAAATCCCGTGCTTTTTAAAACGGTGGCGCTAATACCCGCAACAATCACTGTAACCAGTGAGGCTAAATTTTTTATGCCCGGTACCACAAGCGCAATAAATGTAGCTGCAATAGCAAAGTCGAGCCCTAAATTTGTTAAATCAGGGAGCACACTTCCTGCAACTATGCCTATGAGTGTCCACAGGTTCCATGCAATATAAAAACTAAAACCCGCGCTTAAAGCGTATATTAGGCGCGCTTTTGTTTTATAGGCTTTGCGGTGATGCGAAAAGGCAAACAGCTCGTCGGTTAGTACAAAACTTATTGGTAAGCGCCACCGTAATGGCTGTGAAATAACTTTATGGCGTACGGCTAAACCGTATAAAAAATGCCGAGAGCTAATAATAAATGTGGTAAATAGAATAGTCAGTAAAGGGGTGTTACCGGCCATTAGTTCAATGGCAACTAATTGTGCAGAACCGGCGAATACAAGTAATGACATTGCTTGTGTTTCAAAGGCACTAAAGCCATTTTGAATCGCTAAAGAGCCACATAAAATTCCCCAAGGTACGACCGCTAAGCAAAGCGGAAGCATATCAAAAAACCCTTTTAATACTGCGCGTTTAGTTATATTCATTAATACAAGTAAGTAATAAGTTTGTGCGTTTAGTGTGCCATAAATAGCGCTTTATGTAATATCATTAATGCAGCGCTAGTAAAACTTTGGAATAATGGCTTTAGTATCAAAATAATGTACCAGAGCCTGGCAACAAGTTGAGGATTTATATGCAAAGTATAAAAGTATGGGATGGCTTTATAAGAAGCTTTCATTGGTTATTAGTGATTAATATTGCTGTGCTTTACTTTAGCATTGACGAGGGCATGATTGAGCTTCATTTTGTGGCTGGCTTTTTTGCAATCGCATTAATAGTGACCCGTTTAGTTTGGGGGCTGGTGGGCAGTAAAACGGCAAAATTTGGCGCGTTACTGCACTCGCCAGTAGCAGTATTTAAAGAGTTTAAAAACCCCAGTAAAGGGGTGGGTCATTCGGCGCCAGGTAGTTACATGGTTTTGTTGTTTTTTGTACTTATTATAGTGCAGTTAGTGACCGGGCTAATGAGCAGTGATGGCATTTTGACAGATGGGCCTTTGGTTGAGTATGTGTCGAGCTCAACGGTTGATTTTGCAAATTGGCTGCACCGCCTTAATTTCGATATTTTATTTTATGCCATTTGTCTGCATGTTACTGCCATTGTTGTGTATAAAATAAAAGGAAAACCACTTGTCAAAGCAATGATCACCGGTAAACAGGCAAACAGCGAACAAGCCACTCAAACTAATATAGATAACACCAAGGCACCTTGGTTAGCGTGGGCTATTTTTGTTGGATTGTTAGTGCTACTGGCTGTTACGTGGGGCAAAGAACCACTTAGTTATTTGCTAAGTTAATAGCTAACATAAAAACAAAACGGCGCATAAAGCGCCGTTTTAGTGTGCGTTGTTTAAATTGTTATTAGTCTTTAAATTGCTTGTGGCAATCTTTACAGCCTTTGGCCCATGCGCCAAATGCTTTACCGATTACCGCCTTATCGCCAGATTGAGCAGCTAAAGCAAGCTTATCTGCATTGGCTGCAAAGGCATTGGCTTTTTTAACAAAGGTTGCATTGTCAGACCATACATCAGCTAAGGCTGCTGTATCACCTTTATCAGTGCCTTCGTAAAACGCTTCCCATGGCATTTTAGAAAGGGCAGCTGCGTTATTTGCGCGCATTTTAAATTGCTCTGCGTCAAAAGGAATTTTACCTTTTAGCATTGCGCCCATATCACTAATTTGCACTGAAATCATAGAGAATGCAGCTTGACGGTACTCAATAGCATCACTTGGCTCTTTAAATGCAGTATTTGCAGATACGCTAAGTGTACATGTTGCTAAAGCAACCCCAGCTAAAAATTGTTTTAATTTCATGTTTATTAATCCCTGTAATTTATTTCTCGACTAGTGCTTTTGTATCTTAGCTACTGCTTTTATTCAAGTAAATACAGTAAAATTAACTAAAAGTTAATCGTTTGAATCTATATCGGCAAATATCATCCCTCGGCGCATACTACGCGTGGCCAAAAATACCTCCCCAAGTAACGACATGAACCCACAAATTAATAAGGCCATTGCGGCTACAAAACAGCTGGCAATGGTTACCCCTAAATTAATTGACTGAATGTGCGATAAAAATAGCAACATAACTACAGCACATACTAGCAGAGCACTAAGCACGCTCATACTAAAAGCAATGTGAATACATCGAGAGCGCTTTAACAGGGCTCGCAGCTCAGTAGTTAGAGATTTATTAAAATCTTCATCGGTACTTACTTTTAGTTTTCGTTCAAGTTGCCGTGCGCGGTCGGTAATACGTGCTAAACGATTAGATAAAACCCCCAGCGTGGCGGCAATCCCCGTAATTAAAAAGACAGGAGCGACGGCAGTCTGAATGACTTTAGCCATGGTTAAAATATTAATAACATCGTTGCTCATTCAGTTTTTCCATAAAAAGTAGGTTTTGTTTACAGTGGTTTACAAATATGAAGTTTGCAAAAATAGCTTAAAATACAGCTGGTTAAGCGTTGTTTTGAACGTGCGTTATTGTGGGTTGTAACTTGTTTGTAATCTCACTGTTGCTAGCATAGGTGCTGAAGTTTTATATTAAAAATCACAATTCTAATAACATTGAATTGAGTAAATACAATAATATAAAACTCACTCCAGGGGAAATAATGTCTAATTTAACACTAAAAAGAACCGCTATTTCATCAGCTATAGGTTTAGCTATGATGTCATACGGTGCAGCAGCCGCACCTGATTTATCTAAAGGATACGTCCCGGAAACATCAAGTGTAAAAACATACTCTCAAGATAAAACCATTTCTACTAAAGCACGTTATATTATCCAACTTGAAGACGAGCCGCTAGCAACTTACAAAGGCGGCATTGCAGGGCTTGAAGCAACCTCTGCAGCCGTTACCGGCGATAGTAAAATTAAACTTGGCTCAGCACCTGCTTTAAAGTACAGCAGCTACTTAAAAGCAAAGCAAAAAAGCGTAGCGCAAGTAGCCGCATCTGTTAGCGGTGGCTCAGTTTCACATTCATTCAGTACGTTATTCAACGGTATCGTGGTAGAAGGTGAGCAAGGCCAACGTGAAAAACTCGCTAAACTTGCGGGTGTTAAAAAAGTATTTTTAGATACTGAGTACCACACACTAATGGATGCTTCTATTGATGTAATTAAAGGCGTAGAGGCATGGCAAGCACTTGGTGGTCAATCTGAAGCTGGTAAAGGCGTTAAAGTTGCAATCATTGACTCGGGTATTCGCCCAGAAAACCCAATGTTTTCAGATGTGGGTTTCGCAGCTGCAGAGTTTAGTGAAGAAGAAGCTGCTTATATCGCAGAAAACCCTGATTACTGTCGTATAGAGGGCGGTGAAGCCGATTTTTGTAATAATAAATTAATTGTGGCGCGTGCATTTGGCCCAACACCAAGTGATGTTCACCCTGATGAATATATTGGCTCTCCACTAGGCTACGACGGTCACGGAACGCATGTTGCGGGTACTGCTGTAGGTAACCCAATTGAAATTACTTACCAAGACAATAACGTGTCAATCTCAGGTGTTGCACCAGCAGCGCAATTAATGGCTTACAAAGCGCTTTGGCACACAGCCGATGGGCGGGGCAGCGGTACAACTGTTGCGCTCATGGCTGCATTAGAAGCTGCCATTAAAGATGGTGCAGACGTAATTAACAACTCGTGGGGCGGCGGTGCTGGTGGTAACCCATCGACAAGTGCTTATAGCGATTTATTCACAGCTGCAGAAGAAGCGGGTGTAGTGGTTGTAACCGCAGCAGGTAACGATGGTAACGGCGCACAAACTATTGGTTGTCCTAGCTGTATTGAGTCTGGTTTAACAGTTGCTAATACACAAACAGGGCGTTTCTTCTCTCAACAAATTGAAGTTGCTGGCGAAACCTATTTAAGCATTGAAGGTAGCAATGGTTTATTAACAGACCCTATTTCACTTCCTGTTATTTCGGCACAAGTGGTTGCTCCTGATAATTTTGAAGGGTGTGAAGAGTTTGCTGAAGATATCTCATTTGCAGATTCTGTTGCGCTAATTTCTCGTGGTAGCTGTGCGTTTACTACGAAAGCTGCAAATGCTGAAAAAGCGGGCGCGACGGCGGTAATTATCCATAACAATGTTGCAGGTGGTGCAATGGGTATGTCTATGGATGATGCCACTATTCCAGCCTCAGCGATTAGCCAAGAAGATGGTTTAAGCTTGGTTGAGCTTTTAACTGCAGCTGAAGAGCCGGTTATTGCTTCACTCGATCCTAGCGTTAAAAGAACGATTCAAGAAAAATTTACTGATGCAGTTAATTCTTCAAGTTCGCGTGGTCCTAATGGCGAGCCTAGCTTCTTAAAACCTGATATTGCAGCACCAGGCACAGATATTTTATCTGCGTACTCGCCGGATGAAGGTAATGGTATTACCTTTAATGCTATTTCAGGTACAAGTATGGCGAGCCCACATGTGGCAGGTGCAGCAGCACTGATGAAACAAGCTCACCCAGAGTGGAATGCGGTACAAATTAAAACGGCACTTATGAGTTCATCTAAAATGGATGGCTTACATAAAGAAGACTTAGTGACAAAAGCCGATGCCTTCGATGTAGGTGCTGGTCGATTAGATGTACCTAATGCGCTAGAGGCTGCACTTACATTTGATCATGGCTCTTACGCCGATCCTAGCTGTTTAAGTGTTTGTAGCTTCTCAAATACCGTGCAAAACATGACGGATACTGCTGGTGAGTGGACTGCAAAAGTAGTAACCGATATGCAAGGCGCTGAAATTACTGTTTCGCCTAGCACCATTATGCTTGGCGCGCATGGTTCTACTTCAACAGACTCGGAAGGTGCAGAAACAAGCACTGACATGGCTGAGTTTAACCTAGATATTGATTCAACATTTAACGATGTGAAAGGTTGGAACTTTGGTCACGTAGTGTGGACCCATACTGAGACAGGTCAAGTAGCGCATTTACCATTTGCTATTTACGATAACGAAGCAACAAATAGCAGTGTGTTCAGTGCAACAGTCGATGCCGATTCTTTAAATTCTTCTACTCCTGCAAAAATAGAGGTGCAATTTAACAATACTCTGTTCACTGATGAGTTATCAGTAAATGTAAAACTTGATGAAAATGCGGAGCTTCTTAAAGGCGCTGCTCCTGTTGTTGAAGTGACTAATGGTGCAGGTGAAGTAACATTGAGTGAAGACAACAAAGAGCTTACTTGGACGGGTACATTAGGACCAAAAGAATTTGCTATTAACAGCAGTGATTTCTTAGGTACCTTCTCATTGGCTGATGAAGAGTTTGATCCTCAAGTGTGTCCTGACGGGTGTGATGAAATAACCATTACGGTTGAAGCTGACTTTATTTTTGATGGGAAAGAGTACTCAGCGTTTACTATCTCAGATAACGGCTTTATTGCTGTTGGTGCAGATGTAAACACCACTAACTCTTGGAGCCCCCAAGCAATGCCTAATGCACGTACACCTAACGGTGTTATAGCGCCGCTTTGGGCTGACTTTGATTTAGCGGGTGGTGCGACCGGTGGCGGTGAGATCTATGTTGCTAAATTTGATAGCGGATATGTTGTTGTAGAATGGCATGATGTTGAGCTTTGGGGTAGCGCTTCAGGTGATAAGTACACGTTCCAAGTGATCTTAAAAGAAGGCACTGATGAAATACGTATGAATTACATTGATGTACCAACTTTGCCTGCTCCTTACTCTGCGGGTGTTGAGTCTGCTGATGGCAATGTAGGAGCAATGTTAGATACAGTTCCAACAGGCAGTGGCATTGGTAGTGGCTATTTGGTTGATCAAATCAAAGGCGGGGTGGTTGATATTCAATATCAAGCCTTTGCAAAAGATCGTAGCCATTACACAGCTGCAGATTCAGTAGAAGTTGATGAAGAGCAAACAGTGACTATAGATGTATTAGCTAATGATATGGCTGAGTCACGTTTTGTATTTGACGCAGTAGCCTCTTCAGAAACAGAAAATGCAGAATTCTCTGCCCATAAAGGCGTAAGAGTTAAAGGCAGCTTAGTAGCATCAACTGTTGAGGTAGTTTCTGCAGCTGCAAATGGCTCTACAACTGTGAATGAAGATGGCACGATTGATTATACGCCAAATGCACAGTTCTCTGGTGAAGATAGCTTTACATACACAGTGCGTGAAGCATCAGGTACGACAGCTGAAGAAACCATGGTGTCAATCGTTGTTAACGATACCATTGCAGACCCTCAGCCAGTGACACCAACACCAGAGCCTCAAAGCAATGGTTCATCGGGCTCACTTGCTTGGTTAACGTTACTTGCTGCGCCGTTTGCATTTATGCGTCGTCGTAAACAAAAGTAATTTTATAACTAACTCGTTATTTTAAAGGGAGCCTCGGCTCCCTTTTTACATAGCTTCACAAACTAAATTACACCACGCTTTATTATTAGGTATATTTAATATCACCAATAATAAAAAACATAGAGACTTCATAATGATTCGTTATTCATTCACACTAGCGGCGTTATCACTCGCTGTGCTAGCCGGGTGTGATAATGCGCCAAAAAGTACACCTTCAGATACCACAACAACTATACAAGCACAACCAACCGAGAAACCAGTGAGCGCTGTGGCGCCGATTGCTAAAAAAGTACCGCATGAAATGACTATTCATGGCGATACGCGAATTGATGATTACTACTGGCTACGGGATGACGAGCGTAAAGCGCCAGACGTTATAAGTTACTTAAATGCTGAAAACGCTTATACCGAGGCAATGCTTGCGCATACTCAAACATTACAAAGTGAGTTATTTGAAGAGTTAAAAGGGCGTATTAAAAAAGACGATGACTCGGTGCCAGTAAAAAGAGGTGATTATTTTTACTCATCACAAACCCGTGGCGAAAACGAATACCCTACTTATGTTCGCAGTAGCGACTTTAAAGGCAGTGATCAGCAAGTTATTTTAGATGTAAATGCGTTGGCCAAAGATCACGACTATTTTGCTGTCAGTGGCTTATCTGTAAGTACTAACGGCAATTTAATGGCGTACGGGGAAGACACCGTTAGCCGTAGAATTTACACCATAAAGGTAAAAGATTTAACCACTGGCCAGTTGCTCGAAGATACGCTTGAGGGGACAAATGGCGGCGTTATTTGGGCAAACGATAATAAAACCTTTTACTACATTAAAAAAGATGCACAAACCTTACTTGGCTATCAAGTTTTTCGTCATACGTTAGGTACACCGCAAAGTGATGATGAACTTATTTACGAAGAAGCTGATACCAGTTATTACACAGGTATTAGTAAGAGCAAAGATAGCTCAGAAATATATATTTGGCACAGTAGCACCAATGCCTCTGGTATGTCGGTACTCAGCGCAGATGATAATAAAGCAAAACCTAAGCGCTTAATTGAGCGAGAGGACGACCTTGAATACAGTATTTCAAAGCTTGGCAATACGTATTACATCGTAACTAACTTAAATGCGGTTAACTTTCAGCTCATGAAAGTGGATGTAGATAAAGCGCATGATAAAGCAAATTGGCAAACGGTGATTGCCCCGCGCGATGATATTAAGCTTGAAGGCGTTGACTTATTTAAAGACTACCTTGTATACCAAGAGCGTGAAATGGGTCAATCTCGTCTTATAGTGCGCAACCTGACAACAGGCGATGAACAAGCACTAAGCTTTAACGACAGTGCCTATACCATTGCAAGTTATGGCAACAACGAAATCAATACCGACATGCTGCGTGTTTACTATACGAGTATGACTACGCCGGGCACCTCGTACGATATTGACCTTAAATCGGGTGATAAAACCCAACTTAAACAGCAAACTGTGTTAGGTGATTTTAACGCAGATAACTATGCCTCTGAACGTATTTTTGTAAAGGCTCGCGACGGTATAAAAGTGCCGGTAAGCTTAGTGTACCGTAAAGATGCATTTAAAAAGGATGGCACAAACCCCTTACTTCAATACGGCTATGGCTCGTACGGCGCAACAATGGACCCTACTTTTTCAAGCTCACGCTTAAGCTTATTAGACCGTGGGTTTGTGTTTGCTATAGCGCATGTACGTGGCTCGCAAATGTTAGGTCGCCCATGGTATGAAGATGGCAAATTATTAACTAAAAAGAACACGTTTAACGACTTTGTTGATGTAACTAAGTCATTAGTGACAAAAGGTTATGGTGCAAAAGACGAAATATTTGCCTACGGAGGGAGTGCTGGTGGTTTATTAATGGGCGCGGTGGTTAACCAAGCACCCGAGTTATATAAAGGGGTGGTTGCAGCAGTGCCTTTTGTTGATGTAGTCACCACTATGCTTGATGAAAGCATACCGCTTACAACCAATGAATATGGTGAGTGGGGTAACCCAAATGAAAAAGAATACTACGATTACATGCTGTCGTACTCACCGTATGACCAAGTGTCTAAACAAGCGTACCCTAATATGCTAGTGACGACTGGCTTACATGACTCGCAAGTTCAATACTTTGAACCAGCTAAGTGGGTTGCAAAGCTACGTGACTATAAGACAAATAATAATAAACTGCTATTTAAAATAGATATGGAAGCCGGCCACGGCGGAGCGTCTGGTCGCTTTAAGCGCCTAGAAGATACAGCACTTAATTACGCCTTTATGCTTGATTTAGCCGGCATTAAAAACTAACTACATAAAAATTAAGTAATGTCCTAAAGGTATAGCCGTTTGGCTATACCTTTATTTTTTGCGGCAAGTTAAAGCTAAACATAGTGCCTTTACCCAGTTCGCTCTGTACGTTTATTTCGCTATCCATCAAGGCAAGTAAACCTTTACAAATAGCCAGTCCTAAACCACCTTGTTGACGCCCTTCGTTATTAGAATTAGATGCTTGGTAGTGCGGATTAAAAATAGCATCTAACTCATCATGTTTTATACCTACACCAGTATCAGAAACCTGCACAAATAACTGTGCATTATCTATATGTTTAACGTGTACAGCTATATTGCCGCCTTTGGGTGTATGCCTAATGGCGTTATCAATTAAATTACTCAACACGCGCTCAAGTTTTGCAATATCCGCTACAACAGGAAAATCGCAAATAGCAGGCTCTACGCTTAACTTAATACCTTTGCTGTCAGCAGCCAGACTAAATTTGGCAATACAATCGTAAATTAGCTCACCTAAGTTAAAGGTTTCTTTGTGTATGCTGATTTCGCCGTTTTCTAAATGAGCGAGTTCAAAAATTTGCTCAATAAGTTGTTTAAGTTGTGCGCAATTGTTGAGTGAAACGTGTAAGTACTCTTGTTGCTCATTAGCGCTTAGCTGCGAACCAGATTGATTAAGTACCTCTAAAAAGCCTTGTAAAGAAGCAAGCGGTGTACGTAAGTCGTGAGATAAATGAGTCAGTAGCTCTTTGCGTTGTTTATCGCTTTGCTCAAGTGCCTTAAATTGCTCATTAATACGGGTCACCATGGCTTGTATGCTTCGGCCTAGGCTATGCACCTCGTTACTTTTTTGGGTCGAAAAGTGACTTAGCTTAGTGTCTGTTAAGCTGTAATTTGCGGCTTCAATATTACTCACATCGCGCGCTAAACGTTGAATTGGATTAGTAAAAAAGCGCAGTAAAATAAGCATCGCAATCAGTAAAAATGCTAAGGCCGATGTTAGCCACAATGCTGCAAGCCATAATCGGTCGTTACTTTTTATATTATTAAGTGAAGTATCGTAAGCTTCTCCACCAATAATGACATACAGGTACCCTTGCAATGTGTCGTTATTAAACACAGGAGCGACAGAAAATATTTTTTGTTGATTTTGATCGCGTGGGTTATCGCCATATATAGGGGCCGCATCAGGATTATTTATTAATGTTTTAAGGGGCGCTAAATTAATGTGTGTGCGTTTTACCTTACCGGGCTCAGCTGAATAAGTAAGGATTTTGCCGTTTTCATCAACAAAATAAAACTCAAATGCGGGGCCTAATAGCATTAAGGTATGAAATAGGTTTTCAAGGGCTTTGTAATCGTAAACCCCCTCTTTTATAAGTGGGTTATCTTGAACTAAGTGTTCGGCCAGCGCTAAGTGCAAGTTTTGTTCGCCATGGTGTTTGGAGTTTAGTTCTAGCTGTTTACTCCAGCTATAAACAAGTGCACAAATAAAGCAAAAAATAATTACCAAAGAGATAGCTAGCTTTTGATATAAAGACAAATTGAACATAAAAGTTACCCAAGCTGACTAGGGTTGAGTTTATAGCCTACACCCCATACGGTTTCTATAAAGGGGGCTTGATGGTGCTGCTCAAGCTTGGCGCGTAAACGGTTGATATGTGAGTTAACCGTGTGCTCGTAGCCACTATGTTGGTATCCCCACACTTTATCTAATAGTTGCTGGCGACTAAATACATGGTTAGGGTGACGGGCAAAATAAACCAATAGATCAAACTCGGTAGCGGTTAAATTAAGCGCTTGCTCATCTAAATAAACTTGGTGTGAGCTAAATTCAATGTTTAGCGAACCCACACTTAATGTTTGTTCATTATGCACTGGTTCATTGTCGTTATTTTGAATGGCGAGTAATTGTGCTCTGTGGCGCAACTGTGTTTTTACGCGTGCTTGTAATTCGCGAGCAAAAAAGGGTTTACAAATATAATCATCTGCGCCCATTTCAAGCCCAATTACACGGTCCATATCGCTACTCAGCGCGGTAAGTAAAATAACGGAAATGGTAGGGTAGTGCTCTTTAATTTTACGGCATAGGCTTAAGCCATCCATTTGCGGCAGATTTATATCTAATAAAATAAGCCCGTAAGGCTGTTTTGCTATTTTTTTAAGTGCAAGCTCAGCGCTTATAACATGATCAACATGTAGATTTAGCGTGGTAAGTTGAGTTGTTATTAATTGACCTATTTCTCTGTCGTCTTCTACTACCAGTATTTTTTCGTGACGCATGTATTAACCTCGTAAAAAAAGGGACCTCCATGTCTCCTCACATCCCCATTACAAGCTGGTTATTACTGTGTGCGCTCAATCATTATTTTAGAGACAGGGTTATCAAATTTTTGCCCTGCTCCGAGTGCAGAAGTTGATAGCCCATCTTGATTAGACACAACACCTGGATGCATTGTTATTAAATCAATAATGTCGTCGCGTATTTCGTTAAACCCTTCGCCATTTGCAGCCGGGCCTGGCACAGTTTCAGCCGTTTCGGTATTTGCCTCTGTACCTGCATCATAAGCTAAGGTGGTGCGCGTTAGCGTATCGCCTACTGCTAATGTAGATACATCTATAGAACTAAGACCGGTAAAAGCATCATTTGTATTCCCAAGCATGGCAGCAAAAGACAAATTAAGTACATCTTGCGCTTCAACCGATAGCGTTACAGACGTCGTTTCACCAGGGCCAATAGGGCCTTCTGCTGAGGCTGAAGCAAGTGCATTTTCATCACTAAGGTACTCTTCGTTAGCGCCGCTTTCTGCAATCATTTCTAAGCCTATGGAGGCTGTTTCACCAAATTGCCATGGTGCGGTTTCATCAAATGCAATAACAGAAAGTGGCGATAGGGGTTGTCCAGCCGTTAAGTTACTAAAGGTAATCGTAAACTCATACACTACAGGTTCCGGCTCAACAACAACGACAGGTTCTTGATCTTCAATTGGGTCGCTATTGTCGTTGTCACTACATGCCGCTAGCGTAGTGGCTAGCATTAAAATAAGCGCACTTTTTTTAAAATTAGAAAGAGATGACATAATTAACTCTCCTATTTAACCGTCACAGTTAATTTTGCAACTGGGTTTAACCATCTGTGAACGGTGTTACTTAAATCACTGCTACCGGCGCTTAAGTCGTCATCACCTAAATTACCCGGATGAATATGTACATTCACATTGCTATCAGTACTGGTTAAACCTGCGCCGCCTGTACCTGCATCACCCCCTGGTGCTGCTGGGATCCCCGGTGTACCAGGCGCGCCTGAGCCTTCAACTACTAACTCATTGTTTTGTTCAGTACCTGCATCGTAGGCATTTAGATATACTGTATAGGTACCTGCTTCGGTTGGGATTTTCCAGCTATCAAGCCCAACAAAGCCATCATTGGTAGGTAATAGCATGGCAGTAAGCGAAAGGTATTCGTTAGTGTCTGCTGTCATAAGGGTGGCAGAGGCAGAGGCCGTTGGGGCAAGCAATCCTTCAGCTGGATTTGCTGCCATATCACTACCCGCCGCACTTGCTTGAGCCATTAGCTCGGCAATATTACCGCCCTCAGCCATTGTTTGTAGCGCTGTAGAGGCTTCGGTTGCTACTTCAAACAATTTATCTTCAGCGTCGTGCGCTGTTATTAGCACAGGGGTAAAGTGAATACCTTGGGTTAAATTAGTCAATTCTAAATCAAGCTCTGCAGCTTGTGTTGTTTGGCTTGCTACGGCTAAAAGAGTGGCAAGTGTAAGTGCTGATGTTTTCATTATTATTTCCTGTAAGTGATGATTCAGGTTAAGTATTGAATAACCACCTCAAGAAACTCTCACAAAGTTATCACTTTTTTATCACAGCGGGTTAGGGTGTGATATTTAACAATATAGTTATGATTTATAGACACCTGCTCAATAAAAAGGCAGTATGTAATAACTAAAAAGGAGAGCGTAATGGAAGAAAATCAACAGCTTGAGCCGTTATCAAAAGACGAAAAAACATGGGCTATGCTTTGTCATTTAAGTGCAGTAGCCGGTTTTGTAATTCCGTTTGGCTCTATACTTGGGCCGTTAGTGGTATGGCTTATAAAAAAAGATGAAATGCCAATTGTCGATTTACACGGTAAAAAATCGCTTAATTTTCAAATTACTATGGCTATAGCTTACTTTGTATGTTTTTTACTTGTGTTTGCTGTAATAGGCTTGGTTTTGCTGCCCCTTGTGGCTATTTTTTCGTTTATTATGGTGGTTCTAGCCAGTATTAAAGCCAACGAAGGCAAAGAGTTTAATTACCCGCTGAGTTTAAATTTGATAAAATAAAGCGTTAGCTATTATTCTGCAAACCCAGCTATAAGCTGGGTTTTTACGTTTAGCCTAAGGGCATTATGCTTTATATCACCTTATTTTTTAGTGCGTTTGTGTCCGCGACTTTATTACCAAGCTCTTCAGAGGTGGTACTTGTTACTATGATCAGCCAAGCAAAAGCTAATGTATGGCTGCTGTGGTTAGCCGCTACGTTAGGTAATGTACTGGGAAGTTGTGCTAATTATTGGTTGGGGACTCATGTGCTGCGTTTTAAGCACAAAAAGTGGTTTCCGGTCTCTGAGCAGGGGATAGTTAAAGCACAATCTCAGTTTAAAAAATATGGCGTATATAGCTTATTGTTTGCTTGGCTGCCGGTTGTTGGCGACCCACTAACGGTAATTGGCGGCATATTTAAAGTGCGCTTTAGTCTGTTTTTATTATTAGTGAGTATTGGCAAAGGCGTGCGGTATTTAGCCGTTATCGCCCTTGCCAGTGGTGCACAAGCTGTTATGTAAAGTTACTTTGACCAATCAAGCGTGAGCGAAACTGAGTCAGCAAAACGCAGTGCATGTGGTTTATCTACTCTGGCTTTGGCGTAATGCACGCTTGGGTGTGTATGGCATACTGCAAGTATTTCGGCAACCAGCTTTTCAAGCAACAAAAAGTGTCCTTGCTCTACTAGGCTTATCACTTCTTTGGTGATCACTTTATAGTTAAGCGCTTGATCTACTTCGTCTGTTTTACAGGCTTCATCTGCAGGGTAGTGAATTTCTAAATTAATCACTACATCTTGCTTTTTTTCCCGCTCTTCAGGGTTAAAGCCAATAAATGTACGTAAGCGTAAGTTGGTTACGTTAATAATTGCGTTGGCCATAATTTAACCCTTAATAAGCTGTAAAAACTCGTTACGCGTTTTAGAGTCACTTCTAAAGTTACCCAGCATTACAGAAGTACGCATGCTTGAGTTTTGCTTTTCGACACCGCGCATCATCATACACATATGTTTAGCTTCAACAATAACACCCACGCCTTTAGCGCCGGTTACTTCCTCAACGGCTTTAGCAATTTGATGAGTAAGCTGCTCTTGTATCTGAAAGCGTCGTGCAAACATATCAACAATGCGCGCAAACTTAGATAAACCTAGTACTTTACCATCGGGAATATACGCAATATGACAGCGTCCAATAAAAGGTAATAGGTGGTGTTCACACATAGAGTAAAGCTCTATATCTTGTACCAGTACCATATCGTCTGCGTCTGAGCTAAATACCGCATTATTGGTAATTTCATCAAGCGTTTGACGATACCCTTTTGTTAAATACTCCATGGCTTTTGCTGCACGTTTTGGTGTATCGAGAAGGCCTTCTCGGCCTGCATCTTCACCCACAGCGGTAATAATGTTTTGGTAGCTTTGCTTTAATTCGTCATGCATAAATTTCTCAGTTTTAATGTGTGTTTTACTTTAAATGGCGGCCGCCATCTACAGGTAAAGCGCGGCCTGTGATGTAGTGGCTGCGCAGTAATAAATCAATACTATTTATTATTTCTTGGCAACCAGGCTCTATTCCCATTAATGATTTTTTAAGGGTTTTAGCACGATAAGCTTCATCGTCATGTTCATTAAAAATAATCAACGATGGCGCAACCGAATTTACCTTTATGTTTGGTGCGTACTTAGCGCTAAACGACTTGGTTAAGTTATCAAGTGCAGCCTTACTTGCAGCATAGGCAATGTGTTTTGGGCTACCTGTTTCAACAACGTAATCGGTAAGATGAATAATGTCAGCCGGTGTGCAAGTATCAGCTTGGTATGCCATTAATAGCTGTGCACAGGCATTATTAATTAAATACGGTGTTTTGGCATGAATGCGCATCATGTTATCAAACAGACTAGAAAAATCGGGATTGTTGGCTTCGCAGTCCCAGCTTGAGGCATTATGCACAATGGCACGTAAAGAATGCGTATGCTGTTTAAGGGTTTCAATGAAGCTAGTTATACCGGCGTCGCTGCTAAAGTCGGCGTGTATGCATACGGCGCCATGCTGTGCTAGGTAGTCGACTGCATCGTGGCGCGTACGATAGGTAATAATAATAGCTTGGCCTTGCGATAAAAAGTGCTTAGCAAGCGCAAGGCCAATACGTTGACCAGCGCCTGTTATTAAAATAGGAGATGTCATGTAATGCAGTTTTCTCTTTGGCAGGCGTTAATATTAACTATAAATCTTTACGTAACATTACGGCAAATAGATCAGCTAGTGCATATGCAGCACTAGCTGTTGAGCCATTATAAATCATCGTAAATAGTCGGAATGGGTTGGCGCTTATGCTGAGTGCGAACATAAATGTCAGTTAGCTTTTGCTCAACCTCTGCAGCGACCGGCTTACCTT
The DNA here is from genome assembly GCF_030296835.1 of Pseudoalteromonas sp. MM1. Lineage (NCBI taxonomy): Bacteria > Pseudomonadati > Pseudomonadota > Gammaproteobacteria > Alteromonadales > Pseudoalteromonadaceae > Pseudoalteromonas > Pseudoalteromonas sp. MM1. Next base: position 82,371 of record NZ_AP027922.1, read on the forward strand.
CTAAAAAGTCGTCAATTTGCTCATAGCTCAGTCCTAACGCTTCTTCATCAGTGAGGCCTGGGCGGTCACTTTCTAAATCAGCTGTAGGGGCTTTTGTTACTAGTAGCTCTGGCGCACCTAAGGCTGTTGCAAGTGCACGAACTTGACGTTTTGATAAGCCAAATAATGGGGCTAAATCGCATGCGCCATCACCAAATTTGGTGTAAAAACCGGTTATGTTTTCAGCGCTGTGATCGGTGCCCACTACTAGGCCTTGGCAAAAGCCCGCTATTTCGTATTGCGCTACCATGCGTTGGCGCGCCTTTACGTTACCTTTTACAAAGTCAATTTTAGCTTGCTCTGGTAGCTTTTCACCACTGCCTACTACAGCTGCCATAGCTTGCTCGTGTAATGCATCTGCAGCAGGTTTTACGTTTACGGTCATGCGCTTGCTTGGCTTGATAAAATCAACGGCCATTTGCGCTTCGTCTTCATCTGCTTGTACACCGTATGGCAAACGAACTGCAATAAATTGATACTTATTCGTGTTTTGCTCTGCGTTTAGTTCATCTACTGCTAATTGACACAAGCGCCCGCAGGTCGATGAGTCAACACCGCCGCTAATGCCAAGTACAAGCGATACACTATGGGCTGCCACTAAGCGTGCTTTTATAAAGTTAACTCGACGGGTAATTTCGGCGTTTACATCAATAGTTGGCTGAACTTTCATTTCAGCCATAATTTCGGCGCGCATGGCCAGCTCCTTGTTATTTAATAAGTAGTTTTTAAATAGGCTTACATTATCTGGTTTAGTGGTTATTAATTAAAGTCCTAAATGTGCTTTTATACGGCTAAGCTCGGCTTTTAGTTCCTCAATTTCTGCAAGTAACTCGTTAATTTCATCGTTTTTAACTTCTGTGACTTGCGGAGCCGAGTCTGGGCTTGGCGCTATTGCTGGGTCAGCAAAAAGGTGCATGTAGCGACTTTCTCGTTTGCCGGGCTCACGCTCAAGCTTTGTGACATAGTCATCTTTTGCTAGAGCGTTCAGGGCTGTTTCTACTTCGCTTACGTTTGTAAATTCAGCTAGGCGAGCGCTGCGCGTTCTTAGCTCACCGGGTGTTTGAGCACCGCGCAGTAGCAGTAAACATAGTATTGCTCGCTGTTGCGTACTCAACTGTAAACTACTAAATTCTGTATTACAAAAACGGTGGTCGTATTTATTAACTCTCCCCGATAGCCCTTCGTCTAGCGTTACAAGGCGCTGACTTATAAGCTCATCAAGTGTTTGTTGCACCTCACTTTCGCTCAAGTTTACAACCGGATCTCGATTTGATTTTTGGTTACACGCATTCGTCAGTGCGTTCAACGATAGTGGATAATGCTCAGGTGTAGTGCTTTGCTTTTCTAAAAGGCAGCCAATAACGCGCTGCTGATTTGCTGATAAATGCATGGCTTTTCTTTATTAATAAACAGTATTTTTAGCTTACACCTTTATTGTGTACCAAGCCATTGTTGTAATTTAGGCTCTAGTGCTGCGGAATCTAAAGGTTTGGTTAAATAATCGTTCATACCTGCATCTAGGCACTTCTCTTTATCACCTTGCATTGCGTTTGCTGTTAACGCAATGATTGTAATATGTTTATTATGTTTGCCCGCTTTGCCTTCGCGTATAGCTTGCGTAGCTTGATAACCATCCATCACGGGCATTTGGCAGTCCATTAAAACTAACTGGTATTTTTTGTCTGGGCTGCTGTTGAGCTTATCTAGTGCATCTTGGCCGTTTTGTGCAATATCAAAGGTAAGCCCAACTTGTTTTAACAACGCTGAGGCCACTACCTGATTTACTTTGTTATCTTCTACTAAAAGCACTTGCGCGTGCGCTGATATTTCTTTGGGCTTTTCGGTTAACTCATTTTGCAGTTGTGCTTGGCGCTGTTGTTGCTCAATGAATTTATCGTTAGTGAGTGAATCAAATAAATCTGACGGGGTGAGCGGTTTAAATATCAGGCAGTCTATATTTATGCCAATGTTGTTATGCTCTTGCGAATAACTCATCGGTGCCATAACAACCAGTTTGCTTTGCTTGGTGGTTACTCGGTTTTTTAATGTATTTATTTGTGGGTGCGCAGCTTGCTCAAAAAAATGATAATCGACCAGTAATGCATCTGGCTGGGTATCGCAGTTATCAAAATAATTAATGATGCCGCTATAGTCATTTAAAATATTAACGTGTGCGCCCCAAACGCGTAATTGTTTGGCGGCAATATTGGCGTTAAGAGTACAGGTATCAATAATTAAAATATGTTTGTTATTAATTAAGTGGCTGGGTAAATCTTGCGCTTTAGTTAGACGTGGCTGTATTTTTATAGAAAACGAAAAAGTACTGCCCTCATTTAGCATACTGGTTACGCTTACCTCGCCTTCCATTAGTTCACAAAGCTGCTTAACAATAGCAAGGCCTAGGCCCGTGCCGCCAAATTGGCGGGTGGTTGAGGCATCGGCCTGAGTGAATGAGTCGAATAAGGTTTTTTGTTTTTCTGCGTCTATTCCTATGCCGGTATCAATAATAGAGCAATGTAAAAAACTGCCATCGGTAGTTTCATCAATTTGCGCAGTCACCAAAATTTGCCCATCAATAGTAAACTTAACGGCATTGCCAATCAGGTTATTTAAAATTTGACGTAGCCTATTCGGATCGCTAATTATTTCGCTGATAGTAATTTGGGTGGCATCTAAAATGAGGTTGGTATTATTTTGCTCCACTTTAAGCGCAAACGACTCAACCACTTCACCAAGTAATTTAGGTAAGTTAAATTGCACATTTTCTATATCGAGCTTACCAGCTTCAATTTTAGAAAAATCTAAAATGTCGTTAATTATATTTAACAGCGATTGAGCAGACGATTGTGCAAGTTCAATGTGGTGCTCTTGCTGCTGGTTAAGTTGGGTCCGTTTGATAATATTTAGCATGCCCAGTACGCCGTTCATAGGGGTTCTTATTTCGTGGCTCATACTGGCTAAAAATTCGCTTTTAGCCATTACTGCTTGCTCTGCAGCTTCTTTGGCGGTAACTAACTCTTGCTCGGTTTCAATACGTTGCTGGCTTGAATGCAGACTGCCCACCAAAGCAGCAATGGCAATTAAAAAGCTTTCTTCATTGCGTGACCACGGACGCATAGATACGCATTGTTCTGCGCAAACAATCCCAATGGTACCATTGCCTGCAGGTATGATAACGCACAGCATGGCGTTAATTTGTAGTGGTTGTAAGTAATGCTTATTCAGTGGAGATAGCAAAGGGTTATGTTGTGCATTGATTGCGCTAAATACCGCTTGTTTTTCCAATGTCTCAAAAAAGTCGGGGGCACTAGCGCGAGACCATGATGAATTAGTGTTGCCAACTTTATTCTCAACATTAAATGAGGCTATCGGGCTTAGTTGAGACTTGTCATCGTTAAAAAACCAAATACTGGCTTGCTCTATATTTAAGGCTTGGCATATAGATTGGGTAATAACATCTTTAGATTGACTAAGTTGCCCACTTAATATCAATTCATTAGCAGTGAGAGATGCCAAAATTTCGTTATGAAGGGCAATCTTTCCGTTTTCTAGTTCGGTGCGTTTACGTATATCAATATTTTGTATAGAGCCAAATATTCTGATGCAACGGCCATTTTTGTATTCAGCTTCACCGTGAACAAGTACCCAAATCTCTTGGTCTTTTGCATCAATTATTTCTAGCTCAGTTTCATAGCTTTTTCCTTCCTTAATTGCTTGCTCTATTAGTTCAGCAATAAGTAGGCGGCTTTCACCCGCTTTAAAATAATGTAAATCTTCTGGCCAAGGCGGTTGTTTATTTAGAGGATATTTAAATATTTTTTTGGTTACTTCTGACCAATAAACTTGTTTGGTTTCTAGGTTAAACGACCATGCCCCAATTTGTGCAAGGTCACTCATTGCCTCCAGCATTTTTTCGTTTTGCTGTTGGCGGTTTAGCATTTTTAAAAAGAATAAGAACGCCCATATTAGTAATCCGCAAATAATTATAATGGCGATTCTAAGCGGCCATATAGTTGAAAGCGCTGGGCTCCAGCCTTTTTTAGGTGCTACGTATAATTGCCAGCTGCCACCTTGAAAATTAAGCGTAAAGTCAAGCGGCTCTTGTGTAGTTATATTACTATTGCCATAAAAAAACTCGCCTTTTTTACCTAAACCATGACGCCCTTGAATAGCAATGTTGTAGTTTTTTTCAAGCTCTTTTATGCCTGAATTTTTATAGACTTTTTCAATATCGAGTACCACCGATAATAGCCCCCAAAAGCGGTTATCAGGTGGGATATAAACAGGCACTCTGGCAATAAGGGCAATGTCGCCTTGTACGAGCTTAAGTGGCCCTGCCATAACAATGGTATTTGTATCACGGGCTCTAATGGCGTCTAGGCGCTGGTTTTTGTTTTCTAAAAAGTTTAAACCAATGGCTTTTTCGTTACCTTTGAGTGGGTAAGACATACGAACAATCATGTCGGGTGCACCGCCAATATGGCGCAATTCACTGGAGGTTTTAAACAAAGGCGCAGCAATTTGTTCAAACCGTGCTTGCTGTAACTCGGGTTCAGCTGATATAGCAACTGCTAATCCACGAACTAGCTGAATGTTTGATACCAAGGTGGCTTCGAGTTGTGCACGATACGTACTTACCTGAGATAAAATTTGTAGGCGGTGGGCGTCTTTTGCGCGATTGTAGTTAATTCTATCAAGTACAATGCTTACTAATATTATTAGCGTAAGCGATAACCAAAAGGTCAGCTTATAGTTGCTGGTAGTGTTTTTTTTATTGTTATTTTTTGGCGGCATTGGCTAAGTCATGCTGTTATTTTAGGCAATTTAACTATAGCTAATTTATTGCATAAATAAAAACGGCGCTGATAAATTAGCGCCGTTTTATTTTTATAATTAGTAGTTTAAGCATTAAGCGTCGGTTACTTCTCGTGCCCAATGATTTTGTTTAGCGACATGTAATTTACGGTAACCATCAAGTAGTGCTGCATGTTTTTTAAAGCCTTCAAGCGATAAACCAGGGAAGGTTAAACCATTAAATAATTTACGGCCTTCTGCTATTTCAATAGCAAGCGTTACGTTATCGCTGCCAAACATTAAACCTAGTGCATCTTGGTAGTCGGCGTAGTTGCGCTCGTTATCGTATTTAATTTCAAGAATGGCTTTTAAACAGCGAAAGTGACGCATTGCATCTTCGTTTACTTGGCCTGTGTGTAGTATCCAGTCTACCCAATCAATGGCTTCTTCGTTGCCTGCGGCTAAACATAAGTGCGCTTTAAGCTCACCAATACGCAGTGTATGCCATGGTGTGTCGGCATCGGTGGCAAGGCCAATAAATTCAGCAGCACGAATAATATCGCTGTGGCCTGCTTCTTCTAGGCTATCGTAAATGTCCATCCACTGCTGCGCATCGTACTGATCAAGCGATAGGAATGCTTCACGGAATTTAGCGCCTTCGTTGTTGTTACGCCAAATTAGTTCATCAACTGGGTAAATGTCTGACATCCCTGGCACTAAAATACGACATGCATACACGTTTAAGTGTGTGTAATCCATAATGTAAATGTCGTGGCCCATGCTGTGAATTAAGTCAGTACAGAAGTTGTATTCTTGCTCTGTTGTACCGCTAAAATCCCAATGCACAAAGTCAAAGTCAGGTGTTGCGCGGAAAAAGTCATGCGAGATTAACCCACTTGAGTCGATAAAGTGCAGCTCAATGTTTTCAGGTGTTGCTACTTCATCGTTATCAAACGTAGCCGGTTGGAATACATCAAGTTGATCAAGGCGACGTCCTTGTAATAGCTCGGTAACCGTACGCTCAAGGGCAACTTCAAATGACGGGTGAGCACCAAAAGAGGCAAACACAGAGCCATCAACAGGGTTAATAAGCGTTACGCTCATTACAGGGTATTTACCGCCAAGTGATGCATCGGCAATACGTAAATGAAAACCATGGCTGCGCAGCTCTTCACACGCTTCGTGAATTTTAGGGTATTGCTTTACAACCTCTTCAGGGACGATAGGCAAACAAAGCCCTTCAGCGATAATGCGGTTTTTAATGGCGCGCTCAAATACTTCTGATAGCCCTTGTACGCGAGCTTCAAATTTAGTGTTACCTGCGCTCATGCCGTTAGAAACAAAAATATTACCAATCACGTTTACCGGAATGTATACGTCTTGGTTATCGCGTTGGCGCGTGTATGGCAGTGTACAAATGCCGCGCTCGTTATTACCTGAGTTAAAATCAAAAAGGTGTGATGCATTAAGCTCACGCTCTGGGTCAAAGTAATCCCAAAGGCTTTCGTCCATTATGCCCTCTGGTACTTCATTTCCTCCAACTTTAAACCATTTTTCATTTGGATAATGAGTAAAGTCGCTGTTTGCAAACTCTTCACCTAAATAAAAGTCGGCAAAAAAGTAATTACAGCTTAATCGTTCAAAGTATTCACCGAGCGCAGAGGCGATAGATGCTTTATCGGTTGCCCCTTTACCATTGGTAAACATAACACCGCAGTCGCTGTCTTTTATATGAACTGAATAACAGTTAGCTACAGGGTTAAGCCAAAGTGCCTCTTCAATATTGATGTTTAGCGCTTTTAGCTTGTTTTGCATGGTAGAGATAGACGATTCTAGGTCGCGGTCTTTACCTTTGATAAATGTTTTTTCAGTCATATGAGTCTCAACTAGATCTGCACAAAATGTGGAATGGTTATTATCGTGGATTTTGATGTTTATTTCACCCTTTGCGAGTAAGAACATTATTATTTAATAAAACTATGGTTATTATATGTGCAACAAATAGTGTAAAGGACATATTAATGTTTAAAGTAATCAAATGGCTAGTATTGCTCATTGTGGTTTTAGGATTAGCAGGTACAGCGCTGGTGTACGGTGTATTAAGTTTAAGTGTGCCCACGCTTGATGGTAAAGGCCAAAGTACAGCAATTAATAAACCGGTTACTATTTCGCGTGATGAACTAGGACAGGCGGTTATAAAGGCCGAAAATCGCCATAACGCTGCATACGGGTTAGGTTATGCACACGGGCAAGACCGTTTTTTTCAAATGGACTTATTAAGACGTAACGCCGCAGGTGAGCTTAGTGAGTTATTTGGTAAAGCGGCCCTTGGGCTTGATAAAAAAATGCGCTTTCATCAATTGCGTAAACGCAGCCGCGCTATATTAAACACCTTACCCGAAAGCGATAAACAACTATTAAACAGCTACGCACAAGGTGTAAACGAAGGACTGGCACAAGTTGGCTTTGCAAGCTTTGAGTATTTACTGACAGGCGCAGCGCAAAAACCTTGGCAAAGTGAAGACAGCTTATTAGTTATATTTAGCATGTACCTTGATTTACAAAGTGCCACCTTTGAGCGCGATGAAGCCCTTATACACATTGAGCAAGCATACGGGCAAAAAACGGTTGATTTTTTAACACAACCTAGCCAATACCAAGCGGCGCTTGATGGCAGTAAGCTTGCCTCGTTTACAGGCACCATTCCTCAGCTACCAGCGCAAGCACAGCACACGGTTAAAAATATTCAGGTAAATCAAGAGCGCGGTAGCAATAACTGGGCAGTAACCGGCGCGCACACACAAACGGGTGTAGCCATGCTCTCTGATGATATGCATTTATCTATGGCGGTGCCGGTTATTTGGTACAGAGCGCAGCTTAATTACCAACAAAATGGCGAGCAAGTTCAGGTAACTGGCGTGTCACTCCCTGGCGCACCCGCTATTGTGGTGGGTAGCAATAATAAAATAGCGTGGGGCTTTACTAATGGCTATATAGATACCGCCGATTGGATAGCGCTAAATGATGACAGTAAAACATGGCAAGTAAATGAGCCAATAGCGCTACCAAATGATGAGGTAGAAAACTACGTATTAACTTTAAGCGAATACGGCCCAGTAAAATATATTAATAAAAAGCCTTATGCACTTAGTTGGGCGGCGCATCAGCCTTATGCCGTTGATATGGAATTAGTAAAACTTGAACAAGCAAATACGGTTGATGATGCATTAGCAATAGCGAGCAATGTGGGTATTCCGGTGCAAAATTTAATGGTGGTAGATAGCCAAGGCAGTGCTGCATGGCAACATATTGGCGCTATACCGGCACGTAAAACGCCGAGTGAGCTAAGTGTGAATACACATGAGTACTCACCCGACTGGCAGCAAAATGAGCATCAGCGCCCCTATGTTAAAAATCCGCAAAATGGACGATTATGGACAGGCAATTCGCGCGTTGTGTCGGCCACTGATAATACCCGTTTTGGTAACGGTGGTTATGCACTAGGCGCTCGTTCGAGCCAAATACGCGATAGGTTATTTGAAAAACAAACCTTTGCAGAGAGCGACTTTTACGCGTTACAGCTCGATAACCAAGCCCGCTTTTTAACACCTTGGCACACATTGCTACTTAATCAACTTAAAAAAGAAAAAACCAAAAACGCACAGTACATAAGTGCACTCGAAAACTGGCAGCAGTGTGCATGTGCAAGCTCGGTAGGTTATACCTTAGTTAAACACTACCGCAGCACATTAATTAATATCGTATTTGCAAGTATGGAGCACACACTCAATGAGCAAGACGCTACGCTTAAATACGTAAAACGCGATCTTGAGCCGGCAATATGGCAGCTTATTAATACACGGCCCGATTCGTGGGTAAACCCTGAGTATAAAAGTTGGGATGAGCAGTTATCAGGTGCATTTAACCAAACAGTGACAGCACTTAGGTCTGAGTACGGGGATAACGTGCAAAATTGGCAGTGGGGTAAAGTAAATGCACTTAATATTGAGCACCCGTTTGCTAAACAAATGCCCATATTGGCTAAGCTTTTAAATATGCCTGTAGCGCCAGGTTTTGGTGATAGCTACATGCCCGCCGTACAAGGCAAAAGCTTTGGTGCATCGCAGCGCTTTATTGCCCAACCTGGGCATTTAGAAAATGCCATTATGGCAGTGCCCGGTGGGCAGTCGGGGCATCCGCTATCCGCGTTTTACCGTGCGGGGTTTAGTGACTACATTGAAGGTAAACACACGCCTTTATTACCACAAACGCTTATACATCAAATAATAATAGAGCCCGCTCAATGAACTAAAATATAACTAAACACGTTCTATATTTATTAATTCATATAACAGGTAAAAAATAATGAAAAAAATACTACCCGCATTAATAACAGGCTTATTACTTAGCAGTGCAACACATGCAGATGAAAACCCGGTAACGGCAGAAAAACTAAGCGACAGTGTGTATGTACTGTTTGGCCAAGGCGGCAACATTGCTGCAAGTGTTGGGGACGATGGTATTTACATTATTGATGACCAATTTGCTAAGCTTTCAAACGACATTAAAAAAACCATTAGTGATTTAAAACCCGGTAGTGCAGAGTTTGTAATTAATACGCACCATCATGGGGATCACACTGGTGGCAACGAAAACTTTGCCAAAGCCGGTGCGCATGTTATTGCGCACGATAACGTTCATAAGCGATTAGAAGCAAAACACGGAGCAAATTCAGATTATTTGCCACGTATTAGTTTTGGCCACGATTTAAAGCTGCATTTTAATAACGAACACGCCCATGTAGTGCACTATGCCCGCGCACATACCGATGGTGACTCGGTGATATTTTTTAATAACGATAACATAGTGCACATGGGCGATATTTACTTTAATTTTGGCAGCTTGCCGTTTGTTGATGTAGATAGCGGCGGCAGTGTTGACGGAATACTTGCAGCCGTAAATGACGTTATTAAGCAAATAGACGAGCGCACTATAGTGATACCCGGGCATGGACCGGTAAGTGACCGTTCAGGGCTAGTAACGTATGCTAAACTTGTTAAAAAAGCTAAAGATTTAATGCTAAATGCAATGCAAAATAATGCAAGCTTAGAGCAAGTACTAAAAGCCGATCCGCTGGCCACGCTTAATCTTAAGTACGCAGGCTGGTTGCCAAAAGAGAAAGTGACTACACTTTTTTATCGCAGCTTAAAGTAGTACGCGTAACGTAAAAAACATGATACAAAGCTGAGTGTACTTTAAGCTACATTCGGCTTTTATTTTATTATGCCCAAAGGAGTTGTGTATGTCGGCAGAAAAAACCCACCTAGAAATTTGTAATCTAACAAAAGAGCAGTATCCGCAAATTAAAACCTTAATGGATCAGGCTTACCCAGATTTAGGTGGCGCGTGGCCAAGCCATACTATTTTTAGATTGATTGATCAGTTTCCTGAAGGGCAAATAGGCATTGTAGATGATGGCGTGCTGGTGGGCTTAGCACTAAGCGTGCAAGTAGACTACGCGCGTTTTTCAAACCCGCATACGTACGAAGATATAGCTGATGGCCACGACCGTGTATTTAGTGACTCCGATGGTGATGCGCTATACGGTTTAGATGTAGCCATTAGCGAAACCCACCGAGGCATGCGCTTAGGGCGTAGATTATACGATGCTCGTAAAGAATTGTGCCGCCAATATAACTTACGCGCTATTTTAGCCGGTGGGCGTATTCCACGTTATTACAATCACAGCAGTGAAATGACGCCAATGGAATACATTGAAAAGGTTGACCAAAAAGAGCTTTACGACCCAATTTTAAGTTTTCAGCTTTCTAACGATTTTCAGGTAAAGCGGTTACTTAAAAAATACCTGCCAGAGGATCAAGAGTCAGTAGGTTACGCCACGTTACTTGAGTGGAATAACATAATGTACGAACCAACCGATACGGTACTCGAATCGACTAAATCGATTGTGCGGGTAGGCGCGGTGCAATGGCAAATGCGTTGTGTTGAGTCGGTTGAAGAGCTACTTAAACAAGTGGAATACTTTGTTGATACAGTCTCTGATTATAAAAGTGACTTTATATTATTCCCAGAGTTTTTTAACGCGCCACTAATGGGACTTACTGAACAAAGTAATCAAACTGAGGCAATTCGCTATTTAGCAGAATATACAGAGACATTCCGTGATGCGATGTCGCGTATGGCGATAGAATATAACGCCAATATTATTACCGGCTCTATGCCCCTTGCCGAAGACGATAAGATTTATAACGTAAGTTACTTATGCCACCGTAGCGGTAAAATAGACGAGCAGCGCAAAATACACATCACCCCACATGAGCAAAATGATTGGGTTATTCAAGGCGGCGACAAAATTGCCGTGTTTGATACCGATGCCGGGCGTGTAGGTATTCAGATTTGTTACGATGTAGAGTTCCCTGAGCTTTCGCGCATATTAGCAAAACAAGGGCTTGATATACTTTTTGTACCGTTTTGGACCGACACTAAAAATAGTTATTTACGGGTTCGTCATTGTGCACAAGCGCGCGCAATCGAAAACGAATGTTACGTGGTTATTGCAGGCTCAGTGGGTAACTTACCTGAAGTAGAAAGCTTAGACGTACAGTACTCGCAATCGGCAGTATTGACACCGTCTGACTTTTCTTTTCCACACGATGCAACATTAAATGAAGCCACACCTAATACCGAAATGTTATTATTTAGCGACCTTGATATGGATAAACTAAAAATTCTTCATAGCGAAGGTACGGTGCGCAATTTAAAAGATCGCCGCGAAGATTTATACGACGTAATTTTGAAAAAGAGAGATGTTTAATGGCATGGGTTTATTTAATCATTGCAGGCCTGCTTGAAATAGGATGGCCGATAGGTTTAAAGGTATCGCAAAACCCTGATACTCGTTGGCAAGGTATTGCAATGGCAATTGCATTTATGGTGGCCAGTGGCTTTATGTTGTGGCTTGCACAAAAACAAATATCAATGGGGACTTCCTACGCGGTATGGACCGGAATAGGTGCTGCGGGGACGTTTTTAGTGGGTATATTATTTTACGGTGATGCAGCCACTTTTGGCCGTATTGCAGGTGTACTGATGATCATTTGCGGTGTGATAACGCTAAAAATAAGCTCTTAACACTTGCTTTAAAAGTTATAAGCAGCTTTACAGTAGCGCAGGTTTAAAAGCCTGCGTTTTTTTATGTTCTCAATTTGGTAGCATCACCAAAATAGCGGCAATGGCTATTAAAATTAAGCCCGCGGTATCTTGCTTTTTAAGTGGCTGTTTTAACCAAAGTACGGCTATTAGCATGGTAAAAAATACCTCTACCTGACCAAGCGTTTTAACATACGCCACGTGCTGTAAACTCATTGCGCTAAACCAGCCAATAGAGCCTACACAACTAAAAATACTAATTGCTGTTGTAATGCCTTTATATTGCCAAAGTTTACTAAGAGTTTGTGGCTCTTTTAGTAATAAATAGCCAAGTAATATAAGCGTTTGTAGGCTTATTACAAACAGTAAAACCCATGCAGCCGAGTGCGGAAATAACAACCCTGAATTTAAACTTGCTTCGCGTACCCACAGCGATGTAAGGGCAAAGCTGGTACCACAGGCAAGGCCAAGTAATGCTGTTTTAGCATCAAAGCGTTTTACGCTGGTTATACCGCTAAGTAAAAGCACCGCAATAGCGCCTAAAAATACCCCAAGCCAACCAAGTAGGCTAAGCGCAGAGCCAAAAAACAACACTCCTAAAATAGCCGCGACTAACGCCTCACTTTTAGCAAGGCCTGCACCTATGGCGTAATTGTTCATTTTAAACAGCTTTACCATTAAACCCGTGGCGAGTATTTGCATAACGCTTGCGCCAATAATAAATCCCCAAAAGGCATTATTAAATGTAGGCATGGCGGTATCTTTATATTGATAGAGGCCATATAAATACATTGCAGCAATGGGGCCCGCTAAAATAAAACGCGAAAGGGTAACCCCTGCCACACTTGCATGTGTACTTAATTTACTTTGTAGGGCATTTCGCCATGCTTGCATAAAGGCGGCTAAAAATGTGAAAAAGATCCAAGTCATGGTATTCGTCGATTAAAAATAAGGTCTTTACGTTAACAATCTTTAGTTATTAATGCGATGCATTAAGCGTGATGTTGAATATTCATCACCTGCGACATTATGCCGCACTGCTTTATAGGTAAACTTAGCTATAGTAAGTATGATGTTATTGTTTAGCCGCCAGCGTATGTTAAAAACGTTTGGGCGGCTTTTTTGTGTATGTGTGTTATATGTATTGGTTAAATAACTAGGTTTTAAAATAAGAGAATAAATTATGACAACATTAGTAGTATGCGCATTACTTGCTGTATTAATGCCTTATTTTGCAAAAATACCAGTGGCCATTGCTATGGCAAAGCTTGGCCAATACGATAATAAACACCCGCGTTCCCAACAAGCAAAATTAACGGGTTTTGGTGCGCGGGCGCTCGCTGCCCATCAAAATTGTTTTGAATCACTTGCAGTGTTTGCCGTTGCTATTGCGGTGGTATTGGGTACTAGCTCGGTAAACGCAGTAACCGAAACCTTGGCGGTTACTCATATAGTTTCGCGTACTTTGTATTGTATTTTTTATTGGTTGAACCTAGATATTATACGTTCGTTAGTATGGTTTATTGGCTTAGGCACTGCCATTGCCATGATTGTAGTGAGTATCTAATTTTATTGTTAAAACCACAAAGCAAGCGACCTAAAAGGGCGCTTGCTTTGTGCTCTTGCATCACTCAATAGTATTAATGCGATACTTTAATTCGCTCTATTAAATCAGTATTAGCAACCTCGCTGTTTATAGCAAAATCCAGCTGTACGAGTACATCATTAAAGCCTGACTCAGACATTTTATATTCCCACTTTGCCAAGGCCTCATTAGCTGATTTATCAAAAATTCCTGATGGCTTTGATTGAATTACGCTGATGTTTTTTGTTCTGCCATTGGCGGCAATATCGTATTTTAATACAACCGAGCCGCTAATGCCTTGCTTAGCTGCTTGGGCAGGGTAGACAGGTTCAATGCGTATTGTTGGTGAAATATGATCCTCTTTCGTTATTTCAGCTTGGGGCTGTTTTGCAATGGCTAAACCGCTAAGCATGCTTGCCGCTATTAGCAGTAAGCCACCTTTTGCAAAGCGAGAGTGATTGCCGCTGTACTTTATATTGGTAAGTCGTTGTAACATGGTTTTTTTATCTCCGTAGTGTGAATAAGCCATTAGGCCTGCGGGCGTTGCTGCCGCGCAGTTAATTAGGGCTTTACTGTATAAAATGTGTTGGTGTGTGGTTTTATTGGCAAGTACCCGTTCATCACAAGTCAGCTCTTGTAGTCGGCGCATGCTTGCGTAACAAAACCAAGCAAGTGGGTTAAACCAAAGTAAAATAGTGGGTAGCAGCATGAATGCGTTTGTTAAGTTGTCTTTGCGTTTAATGTGTACGTTTTCGTGCTCTAAAATAAGCGCCAAAGTGGCTGTATCAAACTGGGTATTATAGTTGCTCGGTAACACTAGTTTACTGTTTAAAATACCCACCACCATTGGCGTGGCTACATGTTGGCTGATATAAGTTTTAGCACTTGTAGTAAGTGTATGGTTAAAGTGTGTTAGCTCAGTTAGCTGCAGGCTGTTAACAAAACGAGTATGTGTAATAAAGCTGGCTATTAATAACCCCGCGGTAATAAGTACATACATAAGTGCCCAGCTAATACCCATTTCATGTGTAAAAGGCTGGTTAGGGGTAATTAAGTAATGGCTAATATTGCTATTTTGCAGTGGTTTAATCGCATTGGGTAAATTAGCGATAACTAATGCGGCAGGTAGTAACCACGCTAACTTGTATATAAAGCGCGCGCCAAGGATTTTTAAACCAAATCGCTCGAGTAAAACAAATCCACAAAACAAAATACTTAATAATAGTTGTTGTTCAATCAACCAATTAACCCCAGTTTGAATAACCATGTTAATTCCTTACTTTTGGTTTTTTTCCCAGTCATCAATGACTTTTTTAAGCTCATTTATATCTTGCTGAGAAAGCTGCTCCGATTTAGCAAAACCGCTTACCAGCGGCGCTATACGGCCACTAAAAAAACGCTCAATAAAGTTTTGGCTCTCTTTTAAGGTGTAGTCGGCGCGTTCCATACAAGGGGTATAAATATATTGGCGACCGTCCTTTTCAAACGACAGAGCACCTTTTTTAACTAATCGACCCAGTAAGGTTTTAATGGTTTTTTCGTGCCATTGTTTGTCACCGCTTAAGCGCTCAATTATTTGGCTGGCGGTTGCTGGGTAATTAATCCAAAGTGCGTCAAGTACTTCAAATTCTGCTTTTGATAACTCAATCATTTTATTGCCTACAAATGTAATCTTTAATTTAAGACTACACCTGTAATCTATTTTTGCAAGGGTATTTTTTAACTTTTTTGTGCGCTATTTAAACGAAGGTTAGGTTTTTGAAATATCAGTTTTATTGATTTGTATATATTGGTTTTCAGGGAGATTTAGTTTTGAGAGGGCGAGTTCGCTAAATTGCACTCTAAATAAATCAATTACTTTAAAGCCGCAGTAATGCGCCATTTTACGTATTTGCCTGTTAAGCCCTTGCTTTAAAATAATACTAAACTGGTTGTCAGCTATTTTTGTTACTTCACAGGGTAAGGTTACTTGCTTATCAACAGGGACGCCTGCGGCCATTTTTTCACAAAACGCGTTATTAATCGGTTTATCTACCGTGACTAAATAATGTTTAGGCTGGTGGAAGTCAGGGTGAATAAGTTGATTACAAAAATCACCGTCGTTGGTCAAAATAAGCAAGCCCCGCGAGTCTTTATCTAATCGGCCAATAGGATAAACACGAGTAAATGTAGGTAAATAGTGAATAAGACTCGTAGGGTCATTTTTATTTAATTTACAGTCAATACCCACAGGTTTGTGATATGCAAAATAAACTAAGTCGGCCGCGCCTTTAACTACTTGGCCTTTAACTATTACGTCGTCTTTCTCATCAACGTGATCAATATGATTAGCAGGGCGTTTATTTACCGTTACTACCCCTTCATCTATTAAGCGCGATGCTTGTTTTCGAGAGCACACACCAGCGTGAGCAATGTATTTAGCGAGTCGGATTTTTGTGCTCATAACCTGTGATGCCAGCGGCTAATAATAATTTGATCGCGATTATAGCAAAGGTGCGTATCTATAAAGTTACTTTTTATAAAAGGCGATTGTTATGGGTATGAGATTTTCTGAGCTAAAAAAACACGAACCATTACAAAAAGTGGTAGCGCACTCTCTTGAAATGGCGCTCTATCAGGTGTCTGTCATTATAAATAACGTAGAGTATTACGTTACTGAAGAAAATGGTGAGTTTGTAAAAGCGCTCAGCCCGCTGCATATTCAAAAGCGGTTTGAAAAAATAGCCTATGGCGAAATGGTACTGCGCCATACTAGTGCATACGATGAAATGTGCGGCCAACCCGAAAAAACTAGCAGTAATCTACTAGAAGTACCTTATGGTAAAAATAATCTTTTTTAATTAAGTTTGTTTGTTAGTATTCGCTTTTTAAGAAGTACAAAATGTACCAATTACAAGCCGATCACACTGATGCATTAAACTCAGCATTGCGTAATAAAATAGTTGAATTTAACGCGCAGCACTTTGATGCGCCTAAAGTGCCATTAGGCTATAAATTTGTAGATGAAAAAGGCAGCTTAATTGCGGGCGTGAGTGGTTATGTGTTTGGTAATTGGCTAATGATTAACTGGCTTTGGTGTAGCGATACCGCGCGGGGCAAGGGGTTAGCAGGCAAGCTTTTAAATGCACTTGAGCTTGCCGCTATTGAGCGCGGCGCTAATACCGCACAGCTTGATACGCTTGATTTTCAGGCCAAGCCATTTTATGAAAAACGCGGATACGTGGTTAAGTATCAGCTAAACAACTATCCGCGCTCTGGTACGCGTTACTTTATGGAAAAAACGCTTTAATTTAGCAGTTTAGTGCTATTTCGCTTTTAATGGCTCGCCTTCAAAAGTAACGCCTAAAAATGGAGTGGCCTCTGGTGCTAACATAAACGTGCGAATGTTCATGTGATCATCGCCCTTAGGGTTTTGTAGTACGTCTTCGTGGTAATACTTCAAAGCAATTTAATGTATTGTGTTTACTTAAATCGTTTAATTTGGCAAATGCAAAAATTTTGCAAGACCCGTTGTTTTCATTTGTAGAGCTAAGTAACCCGTGGTTATTAAATCCACACGGGGTAAAATCGTAATTAGCCTCTATCACCGCCATGGTGTCGTTAAACTGTATGCTTTTAGGGTTGACTGCAAGTTGCTGTAAAAAATCGTTTAATAACATGTTTGTCCTTTTCTAACAGAAGATTAAAGAGAAAGTTAATAGTCGTTGCTTGTCAGCTCTGCACTTAAAAGCTTCCCGTCATAAATATAAAAATAACCATCCCAGTGTTCAGAAGTAAACTCTGCTGAGTCAAAAAACTCGTCGTAATCGCCTAACTTAGCAAGGTTTGAAACGGGGTCGTTGTAATTTATGCCTGTTAGGCTCCACTGTTTACTTTGGTTAATATAGCCAGCTAATGCAGCGAGTTTAATATTTGCGGTTGAAAAGGGCTCTACAAGCTTTAATTTAGAAATGTAGCCGTTACCTTCATATATAAACTCATAACAAGGAGTAATAATTATATTGTCATGATCTTCATTAACCACTTTAAGCGTTTTACTATTTTTGTGTTTTTTTAAGTATTCATCGGCCAACATGGAGCCGCTATAGCATTGGGTAGTGTTCTCTATGTTCTTAATTATCTCGCCGTGAGATATACCGACAACTCTTTGCTCTGACTTGTCAATTGACACTTTATAAGATGCAGTTTCTATTTCATCAAAACTGTTTTTTAAATTATTTATAGCCTGCTGAGTTAAATTTGTATCAAGAGAAATAATCTGCTCTGTGCCGGTACTTATATGTAGCTTTTCATTTGCCAGTGAAAGCTCATTATTTATCACCATAGGTAGTAGCATTTCATGGAACTGATAACCTATAAATACATTGTTTTTAAAGTGAAAAGCATGATTTCTTCCATATACAAGTATTGCATTATTTTTATCGCTTAGCGATAAACTAGCAAGCCCAAGAGTCGCTAATACTTGCTCATAGCTAATGCCAAATTGAAGTCCAAAAAAGTTGGTTGGAGAGATAAGGGGGTTATTAAATTGAGTAAACTTAGGGGAGTTGTTTATGTCTAAAGTGACTTCAATTGCATTTCCCTCAATGGTAGTTGATAAACTGCGTTTGTGCTCTCCTGAAATAAATAGCTCGCTAGTCATAGCGACTTGCTGATTACAGTTTTTAGAAGGGGTGAGCTTAATAAGGTAGTGTAATTTTTTTTGGGCTCTACTTATTGTAGGATTTTCAGCAGAGTGGCTGCTTTGGGTAGTAAAGCGTTCCTCTACATATAGTTGATCATGCTGTTGTTGATACTGTGCGGTATAGTTATTAAGTGCTTTTTGTCTAAGGTTTTGTCTTTTTCTTTGATGGTTATCTAAATCTCTCAGTGTAGCGTTAAGGCTTATTTCTATTTCGGGTGAGATAGCCTCACAACTTTCGTCTTTTACAAAATAATTTGTTGCTTGAGCAGTACATTGCCAAAAACAAAGTAGTGTAAATAGTAGAGTACGCATAAACTTCCTTTTATTATTTTTTGTTTATTTAGCACTCAACTCTAACTCATCTGTTTTTTGATTAATATTAAATTTATATCTAGATAAAAAATTCATCCCTAATAAGCCTTGGCCGCGGATGTTTTCAATACTGAGCACTTCAAAACCGTAAATAATTTGCATCCCTACTTTAAAAGACTCAACTTGGTAGCGTTTTACACTAATTTGCCCATTCGCCGTGTTTACGGTTACATCGCCTAAATAAAGCGGTCTGGGTGAAAGCTGGTCGATTACGTCGCTTGAGAGCGAGGTAACACTTGCGCCAGTATCTAGCATTAGTTCTGCTTGGATTGATTCATTTATCTCGGCGTTAATTATGTAATGTGCGCCGTAGGGGGTAAGCGCAATAAAGTCATCTTGTGACTGAGCTTTATATATCATTGCTTGTAAATCAGCGACTTCGTTTTGTAGAGGGTGATTTGATGGCATCCGCTCAATAGTTGTTAAGGCGCTAATAAAGTCTTCGAGTTGATAATAAGCATGAGCGAGTGCGTATAAAAAATGACTATTGTCGTTTTGATAATCGAGCCAAATTTGAGTTTGTTCAATAATTGTTTGCCAGTTTTGTTGCTCACTTAAACTATGAAGCTCGTTTTTAGTCAAATTTTCTAACCGCGCATTTGCAGCGCTTTGCTGTTGCTCACTTAACATTGGGTATAGTTCAAATAAAGCAATAATTGCATTTTGTATTTGCCCACTATTTATTAAGTAATCTACCTGCAATGTAAGTAGCTCTGTATTGTAAGGGTCCTGATCTAATAGTGTGTTTAATAATGGCTCGCTAAGAAATAAGTTAGTATTTAGCCATGTTTTTAATTGCAAGAGCCACGAAGAGTAAAGAGTGCGAGCAAGGGTGGGCGAGTGTTGCTTTAGTTGTTGATACGTATTTAGCGCATCGTCAAATTTGTGTAGCTTAAATTGCTGTTGAGCTTGATTGAGTAGATTACTTTTTGGCGTTTTAACTAGGTCTGCAGGTTTGGTATTTTGTGCGCTTACCGCAGGCTGTTTTTCTGGCCACAATAAATAAGCGTTTAGGCTAAGTGAGCCTATTAATAGCAAGGTAATTAGCTTGGTATAATGGCTCATTGTAACCTCTTAGTTGTATTTCGGCTATTTGATAAAGTGCGCTAAGGCGTGAATATTCGCAATTTCAACATCGGCAAGACCTTTGTAGTTGTAATTCGCGCCTTGGTCGTTTAACCAAACCGATTGGCAGCCTGCATTATTAGCGCCTTGTACGTCGGTATCTAGGCTATCGCCAATGTGTAAAATTTCACTTTTAGCCACGTTTAAGTGCGCGGCGGCTTTATCAAACAGTGTACCGTGGGGCTTGGCTTTACCGTGCATACCGGCTTGTAATACTAGCGCAAATTTATCGCGTAAGTTAAAGCGCTCAATTTCAACATTGCCATTGGTTATTGCAATCAGCGTAAAGTGCTGGGCTAAGTTATCTAGCAGCTTTAGTACGTCGTCGGTTACCACTATTTTACTGCGGGCATCGGCAAAGGCGTTATAGGCTGCATCGGCATGATGCTGTACTTCTTGATCACTTAAATCTAGCTTTGAAAGGGCTAAGCGAAGCGTATGTTGGCGCCATTTAGTTACATTATCAGCAAGCTCTGGTAGCTGTAATACGGCCTCGTTGCGACATTGTTGCCAGTATTTCGGGCCTTTTTGTAAGTAGCTGGGTAGCGCGTTTAAATAATCTTGCTGGGCTTTAACTGCGGCTTTTATTATTGGGTGGTTGTTATATAGGGTGTCGTCTAAATCAAAGCTCATTATTGAGAAAGGGCGAGGAGCACGATTAAATCGGATCATAATTACATTCCTAATCGGTTTGTTTTTTAGCGCGCGGATGGGTGTTGTCGTACACCTTGGCTAAATGCTGAAAATCTAAATGCGTATATACTTGCGTAGCCGATAAACTACTGTGCCCCAATAATTCTTGCACAGCGCGTAAGTCACCAGATGATTCTAAAATATGAGAGGCAAACGAGTGGCGTAGTTTATGCGGGTGCACCTGCGAGCTAATACCTTGTTTTATTCCCCACTCTTGCATACGTAAGCGAACTTGGCGAACCGAAATACGATTTTTTTTACTGCTTAAAAACACCGCCATTTCATCAGGCTTTGCAAATTGCCCTCGTATATTGAGCCAGTTTTTTAACGCTGTGAGCGCTTTGCGACCCACGGGAATGAGGCGCTCTTTGCTACCTTTACCTTTGACTAATATTTCGCCATTTGCGGTGTTAATATCGCGTAAGTTGGTGCCAACTAACTCGCTAATGCGCAGCCCAGATGAATACATAAGCTCCATCATTGCCTTGTCTCGAATGGCTAATGGGTCGTCATCGTTAATCTCTAGTAGGCTTGCCATCTGATCTACATCGAGATTTTTAGGTAATGGCTTAGAAAATTTAGGGCCTTTAATGCCTTGTGCCGGGTTATGATAATGCGCGTGCTGAGCAATGTTTTTAGCTTTTAAAAATTTATACAAACTGCGAATGCAGCTTAATTTTAAACTAATGGTGCGCCCGCTTAGTTGCTTTGTGCGAAGCGCCATGCTGTAGCGGCGAATATGCTCGCCTTGTACGCCAAACCAGTCGTCACATAATTTACTAAAATACAGGGCGGCAAAATTTAGTTGGCTAACATACTGATTTACAGTGTGCTCTGAGTACTGTCTTTCGTACTTTAAATAGTCACTAAATAAATGAATGGGTGTACGCCAATGCTCACTTAATTGCTCAGTGTTAGGCGTCTCGTCGCTCATGCCAATTCCAATAGCCTAAGTTGCAATGCATGCACAAAATCAAGCACGAATAGGTTATCTTGTGCGGGCTCAAAATGGTTTTCATCATGGCTGCCAAAGGCCAATATAGCGACGGGTTTTTCAGCGCTGCCAATTAAGTAAATAGCAGAAGATTGCGTGTTTTCGCAAAATAATAACTCACGCTCTTGTTGATTAACACGTCCTAAGTAGTGCCCAAACTGGCTAAGGCGGTGCTCAATAAGCTCATCAAAAGTGTTGTTATATTTAACTAACCTACACTCGCTAATGTGTGGGCTGGTACAAATAATATTGCGCAAATTTGCGGCAAGCGTATTAAAGTCGTAGTTTGTCCACAGTTGGCGGTGGCATTGGCTAAACAAGCGATACACTAGCTCATTTTGCGCAGCGTGTTGGCTCATACTGTGTATTTGATTTTTTAACTGAGTATTGTGCTCGCGCAACTGGCGCTGTTGTATATGCACAAGCGAGGTGGCACCGTGCGTTTTGTGGTGTAACTCAAGTTGTGCAAGCAGCTCTGGCTGCTCTATTAAAAAATTAGGGTAGCGCGCCAAATACTCAGCGACCTGTTCTTTTGTTAGCTCGCTCATAAGGCAACTTGCCCATCAAATACATGCTCGGCTGGGCCGGTCATACGAACAGGGTGACCCTCGCCGCTCCATCGCACTTGTAATGTGCCACCGGGTAAATCAACTTGTACCGTGGTGTTAAGTTTGCTTTGAATGTGGCCAATGACCATTGCAGCGCAGGCTCCCGTGCCACACGCGAGGGTTTCGCTAACGCCGCGTTCCCACACTCTCAACTTAATATGATCTTGCGATACCACTTGCATAAAACCAATATTGGCACGATTTGGAAAGCGTTCGTGGTTTTCAAGTAGTGGGCCAAGCACATCAACTTGTGCGGTTGCTATATCATCAACTTCTAATACGCAATGCGGGTTACCCATAGACACAGCGCCACTAAATACAGTGTGCTCTTGCGCTCTTATTATATAAGTAAGTTCTCGCTTGCTGGCTTTGAGCGGGATTTTAGCAGGCTCAAAATTAGGATGGCCCATGTTAACGGTAACTTGGCCGTCTTTTTCTATGTATAGCGTGAGGTTGCCCGACTTAGTCGAGACACTAATTTTGTGCTTGTTAGTTAAGCCTTTCATACGCACAAAGCGGGCAAAACAGCGTGCGCCATTTCCGCATTGTTCTACTTCATTGCCATCGGCATTAAATATACGGTAATGGAAGTCGAGATCAGGGGAGTAAGGGGCTTCAACCATAAGTAATTGGTCAAAGCCAATACCAAAGTGGCGAACAGCCAGTTTTTTGATTTGATCGCGAGACAAAAATACATTTTGTGTAATGTTATCAATTACAACAAAGTCGTTGCCTAAGCCGTGCATTTTGGAAAAATTAACTAACATAGCGCTCTAATTCGGGTTTGCTCTGCGCTAATCATGCCACAGAGCAGCGCCTTAACAAAAACGTTTATGGTAAAATTTTCTCACCTTGATAAAGGCTCTCGATGGTTTCGCGTTGGCGAATAAGGTGGTGTTGCTCACCATCTACCATTATTTCGGCCACGCGTGGACGAGAGTTGTAGTTTGAACTCATTGTAAAACCATAGGCACCGGCACTTCGCTGCGCCAATAAGTCACCTTGTTTAAGGGCTAGTTCACGGTCTTTTCCTAAAAAGTCGCCGGTTTCACACACAGGTCCTACAATATCAAAGTTATGAGCTGGGGTGTCATCATCGCGCACCGATACCGGAATAATTTTTTGCCATGCTTGATAAAGCGAAGGGCGAAGCATGTCGTTCATCCCCGCATCGACAATGGCAAAAAATTTATCTTGGTTTTGCTTAATAAACTCAACCTGCGTTACTAAAATGCCAGCGTTAGCGGCTATCGCGCGCCCAGGCTCAAAAATAAGTTCAAGGTGTTTGTAATTGGCTAGGCGCTCGGTAACTTGCGCAGCATATTCACTTGGGTGAGGCGGCTGTTCATCATTGTAAGGAACGCCTAACCCACCGCCAATATCTAAATGAGTAAGCTCAATACCATTTGCTTTAAGCTCATCTATTAATGCCATTAGTTTATCAAGTGCTTCTAAAAAAGGTTTAACCTCAGTTAATTGCGAGCCTATGTGGCAATCTACGCCTGTTACTTTTAGGCCAGGTAAAGACGCCGCATGCTGATAAACGCTCACAGCTGTTTGAATATCGATACCAAACTTGTTTTCTTTTAAACCGGTAGAAATATACGGGTGTGTTTTGGCATCTATATCAGGGTTTACACGAATAGAAATAGGGGCTTCTAAATTTAACTCGCACGCCACCTCTGATATACGCTCAAGCTCTGAGGCCGACTCAACGTTAAAACATTTAATACCTAGTTTTAGTGCATACGCAATTTCGTCAGCGGTTTTAGCTACACCTGAAAACACCACTTTACTGGCATCACCGCCGGCTTTTATTACACGTGCCAGCTCGCCTTTAGATACTATGTCAAACCCTGAACCTAAACGCGCTAATATATTTAATACTGCAATATTAGAATTGGCTTTAACTGCGTAGCAAACCAAGCTTTTATGATTTTTAGTGGCATTTGCAAAGGCTAAATAATGGCGCTCAAACGTAGCGCGCGAGTACACATAACAGGGCGTACCATAGTGCTGAGCAATCGTCGCAATACTGACATCTTCGGCAAATAATTGATTGTTTTGATAGTTAAAATAATCCATTTATTGCTCCTGAGTTTGTTGCGAGTTATTTTGCTCTGAACTAGTTACTGGTTTAACAGTTTCTTGAGGTTGATTTTGATCAACTTGTTGCTCTGGTAAATACAAAGGCCCGCTTTGGCCGCAGCCAGCTAATGCACTTAGCAGTAAAGTACTTATAAATAGTCGTTTTAATTGTAAGGTATGTGTCGCTTTCATTAGATTAATACGGTTGCTGGCTTTATAATCGCAGAGTAACAGAATATCTAAAAAATGCAGCTATTCGCGGATGATTTTATTCCTGTTACACTAGCTGTATATAAACCGTACCCAATATTACGCAGCTCGCCTGCAAAGGAAAGTTACAATGACCGAAAGTGAATATCACCAATTAGCCGAAGCGCTTATGTACACAATTGAAGAGCAAGTTGATGATTGTGAAGCAGATTTAGATTACGAGTCGGCTGAGGGTATTTTAGAAATAATTTTCCCAGATAAAAGTAAAATTGTAATTAATAAACAAGCGCCTTTGCATCAGGTATGGGTTGCGACTAAATTTAATGGTCACCATTTTGAGATGCGTGACGGCCAATGGATTGATAATCGCTCGGGCGCAGAGTTTTGGGAGTTTATGAATCAAGCATCTACTCGCCAAGCTGGCCAGGAAATTAAGTGGCAATCATCACTATGAGTTTAGCATTTGTAGAATACCCAGCGCAGGGTGAGCACAAAGCCACTGTTATCTGGTTACATGGTTTAGGTGATTCAGGTGATGGTTTTGCCCCTGTTGCACCGCAACTTAATTTACCCAGTGAGCTTGGTATACGCTTTGTTTTTCCGCATGCACCTATTCAACCGGTCACCATAAATGGTGGCATGGAAATGCGCTCGTGGTACGACATTAAATCTATAGAACTAGATAAACGTGCCGATGAACAAGGCGTGAGAGATTCAGCCGAAAAAGTGCAAGCTCTGATCAATCAAGAAATTGAAAGTGGCATACCTGCCAACAAAATTATTTTGGCGGGCTTTTCGCAAGGGGGCGTGGTGTCTTTACATTTAGCGCCGCGATTTGAGTATAAACTTGCAGGTGTTATGGCGCTGTCTACTTATATGTGTGTGCCTGAAAAGCTAACGCAAGAAGCTAAGCATACTGATTTAAATGTATTTATGGCGCATGGTAGCCAAGACAATGTAGTGCCGCATAGCGCGGGTAGAAGTGCGTTTGAAGTATTAACAGCACATAACATGGATGTAAGCTGGCAAGAATACCCTATGGCTCATCAGGTTTGCGCAGAAGAACTGCAAGCTATTCGCCAATGGTTAATTGCCCGTTTAAGCTAATTTGGAGCCGCTGAGGTCAATATGAGTCAAAAAATAGTTATTAAAGCAAATGTAAAACGCGAACCGCAAAATAGTGTACCTAATGTAAGCTACGAGTGGCATTGGCGTCGTATTGTGAGTGTTTCTATGTTGGTAGCAATGACCTCGGCAGCGGTTGTGTATGGCTTAACTAGCTCGGTAAGTGCCGAGCAGGGCGAGCAACCTAATGAGCCATCGCCATATTCACACTTAAACGACAGCACGGCAGATAATGCTGAGCCTGCTGTAAATGTAAATGATGAGCGAGCGCACCCAAACGAACCTACATTAGCGAATGATACAGCAGATGTCGCACCAGCAATGCTTGAGAATGAAAGCGCTAGTAATGATACGTTATTAGTGCAAAGCAATCATGAGCAAACAGATATAGAGCCAATTGCTAACGTTCAAAGCAATCAGGCTTCTGTTATTGAGCAGTCAAACACCGAACTCGATGAGCCTGTAGCTAATCAGTCACTTAATAGTGCGCAGTTAAATGCGTCACCCAGCGAACTGCTCACAGATATTGAAAACGAAGACGGCTCACTAACAAGCAGTGAAGGTTTTTCATCTACTGCGCATATTGCAAGCGTTGCGCTTGGCGCACAGATTGATACAAGCAAAATTAGCCGAGCAGTGCTTACTCGCAAAGTCAGTAAGCGCGAGCCCACCAATGTATTTGCTGCAGATATCCGCTTAAATCAGTTTGAAGAGGCACTTTCGTTTTTTAGTGAGCTTAAAAACCTACAAGGCCAACAAGTAAAGCATGTATGGTCTTATGAGGGCGAAACCATGGCGGAAATTTCGCTTAATGTTACCTCGCCGCGCTACAGAACGTACTCCACCAAAAATATTATGAATACACAAACAGGCCATTGGCGTGTGGATGTTGTTGATGAGCAAGGTAATTTAATTGCTCAAAAAGAATTTAGAATTTTAGCTAATTAAGCTTAGCTATTAGCTGTAACTATTTGGATACCCCTATGACAGAAAAAACAAAGTTAGTACGCATAGCAACCCGTAAAAGTGCCTTGGCGCTTTGGCAGGCTGAATTTGTAAAAGCACAGCTTGAGCATTTTCATGCTGATGTACGCGTAGAATTAGTCCCTATGTCTACTCAAGGGGATATTATTTTAGATACACCGCTTGCTAAAATTGGTGGTAAAGGCTTGTTTGTTAAAGAGCTTGAGCAAGCAATGTTAGATGGCCGCGCGGATATTGCAGTGCATTCAATGAAAGATGTACCCGTAGAATTTCCAGAAGGCTTAGCACTGCACACAATTTGTGAACGTGAAGACCCACGCGATGCATTTGTATCAAATAACTATGCCAATTTAAGCGAACTACCAAAAGGCGCTGTTGTAGGTACTTCTAGCCTTCGTCGTCAGTGTCAAATTAGAGCTTTGCGCCCTGATTTAGAAATTAAAGATTTACGTGGTAACGTTAATACCCGTTTAGCTAAGCTAGATGATGGCCAGTACGATGCAATTATTTTAGCCGCAGCCGGGCTGCTACGCTTAAAAATGGACGATCGTATTGCTGATTATATTGAGCCAGAGGTATCGCTACCTGCTAACGGCCAAGGTGCTGTGGGCATTGAGTGTCGTATTGACGATGAAGTAACAAAAGCCTTACTGGCTCCGCTTGAGCATACCCAAACACGCATTCGTGTAAATGCAGAGCGTGCTATGAATCGCCATTTAGAAGGTGGCTGCCAAGTACCAATTGGTGCCTACGCGTTAGTTAATGGCGAGCAAGTGCATTTACGCGGCTTAGTGGGCGCGGTAGATGGTAGTGAAATTTTACATGACGAAGTAACCGGTCATATAAATGATGCAGAAGCGATTGGTGTTGAGCTTGCCAAAAAATTATTAGCACAAGGCGCCGACAAAATATTAGCAGAAGTATATAGAGACGCATAAATGACACATATCCTGATAACTCGGCCCGAAGGAAAAGGCGCAGCCCTTGCTCAGGAACTTGAGCAAGCGGGTTATCAGGCGTCATTGTTTCCTGTTTTAAAAATATCCTACCTTACGCCTTCTACTACCGAGCTAAGCCCATTAATTAATGCAGATAAAATTATTTTTATCTCTCAAGATGCCGTTACTGCCCTTGCGCAATTAAAGCCAACAATAAATACCAAAGCGCAATTTTACGCAGTAGGGCAGCAAACTGCAGATACTATTTACGCATTATTTGGTGTGCGGGCAGCAGTGCCTAAACAGTATGATTCAGAAGGGTTATTAGCGCTAAACTCGTTGGCTGAGGTTGATGGCAGCAATATTGTATTAGTGAAAGGCCAAGCTGGGCGGCCAGATATTGCCAAAACACTTAAAGCGCGTGGGGCATTTTTAAATAACTGTGTGGTATACAAACGCGAGCAAATAAGCGCTGAAAAAGCCAACTGGACAGACCACTGGCAAAGCCTGAAAGTACAAGGTATAGTCATAACCAGTAATGCAGCAGTTGATGCAATATTTAATAACCTGACTGAACAACAGTTACAGTGGTTACAACAGTGCCGATTTTATGTTGCTAGCGAGCGTATAGCCGCTTATTTACAACAGCAACAGGTAAGTTCGGCTAATATACACATTGCCGCAGGGGCAAGCGATACTGCTATGTTTTCCTGCATAAAACAGCAAGGTAGCAAGATGAGCGAACAGTCAAAGCCAGTAACGGCAGATAATAAAACCTCAGCAAAGCCAACAATGTCTTCAGATAAAAAAGCAGCTGAAAAAGCACCAAGTGTGACGAATAATAAGCAAAAAATAAGTAAAGTGGCAGTCCTCGCGCTGATCATCTCGCTTACTGTAGCGTGCGGTGTGGGGTATGAGTTTTACCAAAAACTCAATGCAGGTAAAGCCCAAAATGTAGCTGTTAATGAACTAAAAGAAGAAAACGCGTTATTGTCACAAGAGTTACAGGCGCTCAAGTCGGCGCAGTCTAATCTTCAGCAAGCATTGTTCAACAGTGAACAAAAAGTGGCAGCTGCGCTTAATGAAAGTGCACAGAACAACCAGCAACAATTAAAAGCAGCATTGCAGCAAGCTCAGCAGCAAGGCGCTTCGCTAAACCCGCAAGAAGTAACCAGCTTACAGCGTATGGCTGAGTTTAAACTGTGGGCTGAAAAAGATTACCAAGGTGCCAGCGCTGTACTTAAACGCTTAGATGCATTATTGAGTGAGCACCCAGGTACTGTAGCTGTTCGCCAAGCGATAACACAAGACATTCAAACGTTAGATAGCTTAAAGCCTATTCCAACAGAAGCTATTTATCTAAAGCTTAATAGCATTTTAGCAAATATAGACAACTTAGCTTTTAATGCGGTAAATATTCCTGAAGAAGCTACAAAAGTTGACGAAAATGCATTAAGCGAAGATGTGAATGACTGGCAACAAAACCTTAGCAATAGTTGGAATAAACTAGTTGATAGCTTTATCACTATTCGTCATCACGAAGGGATTGCTATAGAGCCACTGTTAACCGAGCAGGAGCGCCATTTAATAAATCAGCGTATTAAATTAAATGTGACGCAAGCTCAAGATGCACTAATGAGTAAACAAGCGAGCATTTATTTTAGTGCCATCAGTGAGGCAAAGCGTCTTGTTAATGAGTACTTTAAACAAGATGACGAGGCGACAAAAGTGGTTATAAACGCACTAACTAGCCTAGAAAAAGAGCCATTAAACTTTAATCCTGAAGTCAACTTACAAAGTACGCAGCAGGTTAAGGAGTGGGCGCAATGATAGGGCTTATAGTATTAATTGTTGCGATTGTTTTAGTTTTAGCGGTTACGCCATTTGTACTGGATGAAAAAGGCTATGTGCTGATCTCGTTTAACAACACCACGATTGAAGGCACCATTGTTTCGTTTTGTATTATGGCGGCAATTACCGTAGCTGTTTTATATTTAATTTATAAACTCGTGCGCTATTTATTGTCTATTTATCATAATACAAAACATGGCTTTTTTGCGCGTAGCGAAGAGCGAAAGCAAGCAGCTATAGAGCAAGCCCTATGGAGTGCGATAAATGATGATTACGAGCTTGTAGAGCAAACGTTATCAGGTAATAGTGTACCCAGTAAGTTTGAAGATATACGCTTAGCGCTATTAGCAAAAGCGGCGCTTGCTAATAACCAAACCGACAAAGCACTAGAGCGTTTATTTGAAATTAGCCCAGAGCAGCAACTTAACGTTGCTAAACTTTGGATAGCCAGTGGCGATAGTAGCGCCATAGAATCGAAAATGCGTGCTAACGCAGATTCAAAAAAAGCGACACCACTTGAGCTTAAGTTATACGCCGAAATACTTGTACAGCAACAGCACTTTAGTGCGCTTGAAGACTTTTTACCGCGTTTACTTCGTAAAAAAGTCCTCAACGATACGCAGTGGACACAGCTGTTTAATGCCTATTTTAATGCACAAGCTAGCGATAAAATTACTGAAA
Organism: Pseudoalteromonas sp. MM1; assembly: GCF_030296835.1. Lineage (NCBI taxonomy): Bacteria > Pseudomonadati > Pseudomonadota > Gammaproteobacteria > Alteromonadales > Pseudoalteromonadaceae > Pseudoalteromonas > Pseudoalteromonas sp. MM1. The sequence goes on from NZ_AP027922.1 coordinate 112,312, forward strand.
AATATAAACAACTTCCTAAAAAGCTACAAGCTCATGCTAATACAGCTTATTTAATGCAAATGGCTAAAGTAGGCCAGTTAAGTGCGATTGAAAGTGACTTAATTAAAATGGTGAAATCTAATGAGCAACATACTCAGCTGGCCAATATATTAAGTAACGCTACCTCGGCAGAGGCTGTAAAGCTTCAAACCAGTATTCAAGAGCGCCTGAAAAAAGATGATAAAAACAATGCATTACTACTCTCGCTTGCGTGTTTAGCTAATGCCCACGGCGATTATGAGTTAGCCGCAAAGGTTTTTGATAAAGCCTTGAATATTGAAAACAAAAAGCAATTTGCTCAGCAAGCTGCTGTTAGCTATAAAAATACCGCACAAGCCGATAAAGCGCTCGTATTGTATCAATAAAGGCTACACTTATACTTTTGCAGCTTTGATATTCGGGAGCATTGGGTTGAAACACTTTTTCATTGTCACTGTAAGTTTAGCGTGCGCTTACTTTTTTACCGGATATTTCAGTAATTTACTATTAGCAATAGATGGCTATGCAGTGGCTGTGTGGCCGCCCTCAGGGATTGCGCTTGCTGGCTTTTTAATTTGGGGCAGAAAGAGCTTACTAGGTATTGTTTTAGGGGCTTTTTTTACTAACCTCATTCATTTAGAAAGCGTCTCAGCGATATTTCAGTTAAGTGTATTTATGCATGCTGCGGCTGTTACCTTTGCCTCTACTATACAAGCTTGGGTTGGTAGCCTGTTGGTCACTAAAGTGATTAAAGCGCCCCTTGATTTATCTTCTTTAAAACACTGTATTCAAAGCTTAGTTGTTGCAGGCCCATTATGCTGCGTTATAGCTGCAGGTGTAGGCACCAGCTTATTAATTTTTAATGGCGTTATTGTATCTCAAGCCGGTTGGGATACGTTTATAGCATGGTGGATAGGTGACAGTATTGGGGTGCTTGTTTTTACACCGCTTATGCTAGCGGCATTTAACTATTCACAGATAAATTATCGCCTACAAGTTATACTGCCCTCACTGTTAATTTATATGGTTATTAGTATTAGCTTTTATGGTGCGGCCAGTGTAAAAAAAGAAAAAAACATCCAAAAAGAAGAGTTGAAAATATCAGCCACACAAGATGCCATCAACAATAAAATTAACGAAATAACAGCACATCTTGCTTTACTGGCTACCTTTTTTTCTAGTAGTGATGATGTGAGTTTTACTGAATTTAAGCAGTTTACTTCTAAGCAGCTTAGTTATAGCGAAGAAATTTTAGCATTTGAGTGGGTGCCCTACCTACCTAGTGAAAACCTAGCTCAGTATATAGAAGCTAATAGCAAAACAGAGCTGGCTCAATATAGCTTAAAAGAAAGAGCAAAAGATGGCAGTTGGCAGGCCGCCCCCCTACGAGATTTTTATTACCCCGTGCAATATGCATATCCTTTATCGGGAAATGAAGATGTAATTGGCTTTGATCTTGCCTCCAATGAGGTTAGGCGTTCTGCGTTAATAAAAGCGAAGGTGTTAAATGAGTTGGTGATCAGTGAACCAATAAATTTAGTACAAAACGAAGCTGAGCGCGGCGTGCTGTTTTTTCATCCGGTGTTTGGCAACAATATTACAGAAGATGATTTTAAAGGTTTTGTAGTAGCGGTTGTGAGCTTAGAGAGGCTATCAAACGCGGTGTTATTTGAGCAAAACAACCGTGTTGCGGTGAGCTTTACAGACACCACGACAGAAAATAATGCCCAGCCTATTTTTATTGCCGATCATCAGCAACTATTGCCGTTAAAAGACTATAAATTATTGGTTGGTAAGCGGGTATGGCAGGTGGAGCTACACCAGTCAATGCAGCGCGAGTCATGGTTAGTTTATTGGCTTGCGCAAATAGCCGGTATGTTATTTGTTTGGCTGCTTATTACCTTTTTAATATCGGTAACGGGTACCAATATTCGTATACGTGAGCAGGTAGCAAAACAAACTAAAATTTTACGCTTAGAAAAGCAAAAGGCCGATGAAGCCAATGAAATAAAAAGCCAGTTTTTAGCAAATATGAGCCACGAAGTTCGCACCCCTATTAATGGCATTAAAGGGCTGCATTATTTAGCCCTACAGCAAAACGATTGGCAGCAGGCACGCAGTTATATTGAGCAAGCCGATGGCGCACTTGGCGTATTGCTTAGAGTGTTAAATGACGTGCTTGATTTTTCTAAAATGGAAGCCGGCAAACTTGATTTAATTCAAGAGGCAATTGATGTAGGCACACTCAGTGAAGAAGTGGCCAATTTACTGCAGTTTGACATTGAAGCCAAGTCACTTGAATTTATGCTTGATTACGATAAATCAAGTAACTTGGTCATCAACACCGACCCTATACGTTTAAAACAAGTTTTGCTAAACCTAATCAATAATGCCATTAAGTTTACAGCCAAAGGCAGCATCACACTTAAGGTGTGGCAGTCTAAAAAAATGACTTACTTTAGCGTTAACGATACCGGTATTGGTATTAGTAAAGAGGCGCAAAAACAGCTCTTTAAACCGTTTGCACAGGCCGATAGTTCTACCTCGCGACAATATGGCGGCACCGGGTTAGGTTTAAGTATATGTAAAAAGCTTGTGGAGTTGATGGGTGGAGAAATTGATTTAATAAGCCACGAAGGGCATGGCTCTACGTTTACCTTTAGCTTACCAATTTATTCGCCGCTACCAAAGGCTGAGCAAATAAAGCAACAATATGATGAAATAGATGTTAGTGCGCTTTCTTTTGCAGATTATAAATTATTACTTGTTGAAGATAACCCATTAAATCAGCACGTCGCGAGCGCTATTTTAAAAACCAAAGGGTGCGTTGCAGATATTGCCAATGATGGCTTTGAGGCGATTGAAAAACTGACTGAGAATACCTACGACATTGTGCTTATGGATATACAAATGCCTAAAATGGATGGCCTTGAAGCTACTCGAGTTATTCGTAATGAGCTTGGTTTGTTTGACCTACCTATCATTGGCTTATCTGCTAATGCTCACGATGACGATGTTAAAAAAGCAGTTGCCAGCGGTATGGATAACTATATTACTAAACCCATTGAAGCAAATACCTTATTTAAAACACTCTGGCATCACTTAGCTCATCAAAATAAGTGAACAAAACCCTAACTTTGTTCACTTTTTGAGTAAAAAGCAGACATATGACCGCTAATATTTACTTTAACTGCTCTACACTTGAAAAATAACTGTACCTGCGTATCATGCGCGCAATTTTAACCTAACCGAGTCGCTATTATGATAAATAAAAAATTACCTCTGCTAGATATTCATCGCCACTTAGATGGCAATGTACGTGCGCAAACCATACTAGAACTTGGTCGACAGTTTAATATTACGCTACCTGCTGATAATGTAGAGGCGCTTATACCTCACGTGCAAGTTATTGATCCTGAACCTGATTTAATGGCATTTTTGCAAAAGCTTGACTGGGGTGTAACGGTACTGGGCGATTACGACGCCTGTAGACGCATTGCAATTGAAAACATTGAAGATGCTCAAGCCCAGGGACTTGATTATGTAGAGCTTCGCTTTAGCCCATATTATATGGCACAAAGCCAAGGCTTACACCCGCAAGGGGTGGTTGAGGCCGTGGTTGATGGTATTAAATCGGCGACTCAAGGCGCAAATATTAAAGCAAACTTAATTGGTATTATGTCGCGTACTTACGGGGTTAAAACTTGTCAGCAGGAGCTTGACGCATTACTTGCATTTAAAAATGATTTAGTAGCGATTGATTTAGCCGGGGATGAGATTGGTTTCCCGGGAGAGCTTTTTATCGAGCAGTTTAAGCAAGTAAGAGACGCTTACTTGGCCGCCACCATTCATGCCGGTGAAGCGCTTGGCGCTGCGAGTATTTGGCAAGCCATTAATGAATTAGGTGCAAGCCGTATAGGTCATGGTGTAAAAGCAATTGAAGACCCTAAACTAATGGACTACCTGCGCGATAACCGCATTGGTATTGAATCGTGCTTAACCAGTAACATTCAAACCAGTACTGTAAACGATTTAGCTAAACACCCCCTTAAACAGTTTTTAGATCACGGTATTTTAGCGTGTATCAATACTGACGATCCGGCTGTAGAGGGCATTGAAATTGAACATGAATATTTAGTGGCTGCGCCAAAGGCGGGCTTAACACAAGCCGATATGCACAAGGCGCAAGCAAATGCCCTAGAAATTGCATTTTTAAGCGACAGTGATAAAGCCGCATTAAGTGCGCTTGCTGCAGCACGTTAAACACGCTTAATATAAAAAATGCCGCTTATTAGCGGCATTTTTTATGTCAGCTTACTTTTGTTTGGCAGCTCACGTAATTATCAAATAGTGCTTTTAATACATCGCTTCGGCCAATCAGCCCTATCACGGTATCACCCTCAACAACGGGGTAGTTTTTTGGCTTTCCTGTTTTCATTTGCTCGGCAAGCTCGATAATGTTGGTATCGGCATTAACGGTTACAACCTCGGTTTGCATAAGCTGCGAAACTTTTACTACGCCATCGCAAAAATAGCTGCTTTGCATTAGTGGCTTTAACAGCTCTTGCTCAGATATAAAACCAACCAGCGATTTATTGTCATCAAATACTGGTGCGCCTAATAAGTTAAACTTTTGCAGCTCGCTAATAGCGGTGGTCATTTCGGTATTTGGGGTAATGTGTGGCAACTTACGTTGCATAAAATCTTTTACTTTTGTATTTAACATTTGGGTCTCTCCCGCTGATGTTCTATACAAAGTATGGTTTATAGATAGGAATTTAGGAAATTGTTTATACTGATTAAAGCAATAGGTTATACCAATTAATAGCTTAAATTTGATAGAAATAACAAAGGCGCCGTGGGGCGCCTTTGTATTATCAATAAAAATTTATTTTATAAACGCAAATGCATCGGCGTACATGTTTTCACGAACAGCGCCATGAGCAATAAAGTCATCACGTACAATGCCAATCATGTCAAAGCGCCCAGCCATATAAATGTCGTAAGGTTCTAACGACACAATATCTTGCATCACGGCTTTGTGCACAAACCCGGTGTGACCTTGCCAATTAGCCGATGGGTTTTCTACAACAGGAATAAATTTAAAGTGCTCGTTACTTTCTGCCCATGCTTGCATTTCGCTGTGAGCATACAATGCTGACTCTTCTTTAACACCCCAGTAAAATAATACTGGGCGGTCGCAGTTAATTTCAGCTAGGTGATCAGCCATTGATTTTGCATAAGAAAACCCCGTGCCGCCAGCTAATAAAATAATAGGTCGCTCACACTGTAAACGAAGTTGTGATACACCAAGGCCGGCTTCTATATCTACCGGTGTATTATTTTGATGCGCATTACGCAAATGCTCAAGCGATTGCATTGCGTAAGAGTCGGCTTTAGATGCGCCAATATGAAGCTCAATTTCATCACATTGCGATGGACGACTTGCAATCGAAAATGCGCGCTTGTCTTTTTCGCCAAGTACAAGTTGCATGTATTGGCCAGCTTCAAACGTAACAGGTTGTTGAGGCTTTAAAATTACTTTATGAACAAATTCTGTAAGTGGGCTGATGGCAACAACTTCAGCTTTTAATGTTTGCATTTTTTACCTTTTAGCAGCGTTTACGCAGATATGCAGTTAAGTGGGGCAATATTAACATATCTGCGGGGTTATTTTATAGCCTGTTTATATTCACCAGGCGTGCTTAAAGTATATCTAGGCTTTGCCAAATTTCGTCAACGCGATCTTTTGTCGCTTTATCCATGACAATTGGCTCGCCCCATTCGCGGTCGGTTTCACCTGGCCACTTATTTGTTGCATCCATGCCCATTTTTGAGCCAAGCCCAGATACCGGCGAGGCAAAATCGAGGTAATCTATTGGCGTGTTCTCAATTAATGTAGTGTCGCGGGCAGGATCCATACGGGTAGTGATGGCCCAAATAACATCGTTCCAGTCACGGGCATTTACATCATCATCGCAAACAATAACAAACTTAGTGTACATAAACTGGCGTAAAAATGACCATACGCCCATCATTACGCGTTTAGCATGGCCTGGGTATTGTTTTTTCATGGTTACCACGGCCATACGGTAAGAGCAACCTTCGGGTGGCAAGTAAAAGTCGACGATTTCTGGAAACTGCTTTTGCAATATAGGCACAAATACTTCGTTTAATGCCACACCTAAAACTGCTGGCTCATCAGGCGGACGACCAGTAAATGTACTATGGTAAATTGGGTTTTTACGGTGTGTTAAATGGGTCACTGTCATCACAGGAAAATCATCAACTTCATTGTAGTAACCTGTGTGGTCGCCATACGGCCCTTCGGGTGCCATTTCGCCTGGCATAATGTAGCCTTCAAGTACTATTTCGGCACTGGCAGGAACTTGTAAGTCATTTGAAATTGACTTAACCACTTCTGTTTTACTACCACGCAGTAAGCCAGCAAAAGCATATTCGCTTAACGTGTCTGGCACAGGTGTTACGGCACCTAAAATAGTGGCAGGATCAGCCCCTAATGCAACCGAAACTGGGTAAGGCTCTCCGGGGTTTTCTTTGCACCACTCTTGAAAATCGAGCGCGCCACCGCGATGCGATAACCAGCGCATAATAATTTTATTTTTACCTAAAAGCTGCTGGCGGTAAATACCCAAGTTTTGGCGCTTTTTATAAGGCCCTTTGGTAACGGTTAAACCCCAAGTAATAAGGGGAGCAGCGTCGCCTGGCCAGCAATGCTGGATTGGCAACTTAGTTAAATCTACATCGTCACCTTGTAAAACAACTTGTTGGCACGGTGCTTTTTTTACTTCTTTAGCTGGCATGTTGAGTACTTGTTTATATACCGGAATTTGCCCTAATGCTTCTTTAATCCCTTTTGGTGGCTCGGGCTCTTTTAAAAAAGCAAGCAGCTTGCCAACTTCACGCAGCTCGCTTACATCTTCTTGGCCCATGCCCATAGCAACACGCTTAGGTGTACCAAATAAGTTTGCGAGCACAGGCATACTGTGACCTTTTGGGTTTTCGAACAATAATGCGGGGCCTTTAGCACGTAATGTACGGTCGGCTATTTCGGTCATTTCAAGATACGGGTCGATTTCTTGAGTAATTCGTTTAAGTTCGCCTTTTTTTTCAAGCAAATCGATAAAATCACGTAAATCTTTATATTTCATGGTAGGCCGCTACTAAGCAAAAAGAGAAAGTATTATACCCAACTAAACAACAAATGCATGCGCAGTTATTTAGCAAAGGCGATGGTTAAAGCTCGGCTAGTTTTACGCAGGATAATAAAAAAAGGATTAGTACAATAAGACTTTTATAGGCAGCATCACGCTATTACACGTTAGCGTTTGTTAGTTTACAGTGGTATTTATTACCTGAAATAATCAACATCGCTTCATCGGCTTTAGACCAAAATAACACTCGCTCATTGATATACTTTACCCCTGATGCGCTAGGCTCTTTATTAAGCGTATATGTTTGCTCATTTAAAGTAAGTGTTGCCCCAGCTCCTTGGTGGGCTAATTCTACTACGCGATCGTTGCATAAATAGTGGGTACTTTTAGGCTCATTACTACAGGCTGATAAAACCAGCATACTTGTAAAAATAACCACCAATGCTTTCATTAATATCCCCTAAGTAAGTTTGCCACTGCTAAAAATCACTGCGTTTAATCAGCATAACAAAGCAAAATTAACCGTTGGTGAAAATTACGGATTAAGCTATGTTGATAGCATTATTTTTTAGCTAGGAAGCAACATGGCAGGCATTAACCTTTTAACATTACTTGATGATATAACAACCTTACTTGATGACATTGCCACGATGAGTAAAGTCGCCACTAAAAAAACAGCCGGTGTACTTGGTGATGACTTAGCACTTAATGCCCAACAAGTGACAGGCGTTACAGCAGATCGCGAATTACCCGTGGTTTGGGCGGTAGCAAAAGGCTCATTCATAAATAAAGCTATTTTGGTGCCCGCTGCATTGCTAATAAGTGTATGGCTACCTTGGTTAATAACCCCGCTGCTAATAATCGGTGGCTTATTTTTATGTTTTGAAGGTGCTGAAAAAGTATTTGCTCGGTTTTTACCTCATCCCGACAAAGAGGCGGGTGAGTCGCAGCTATTAGACCCGGCTGAGTATGAAAAGCAAAAAGTAAAAGGAGCCATACGCACCGACTTTATACTCTCAGCCGAAATTATAGTGATCACTTTAGGAACAGTTGCAGGCGCCACACTTGTAAACCAAGCACTCGTTTTGTGTGTTATAGCCGTTTTAATGACCATTGGTGTATATGGGCTTGTAGCCGGTATTGTAAAGCTTGATGACGCGGGTTTGTATTTACTTAACCAATCAAAGGTGTCGGCTAATAAATTTAAAGAGTTGCTTGGTAAGGGGCTATTAGCTGCAGCGCCAAGGCTTATGCAATTTTTAGCCTTTGCCGGCACTGTGGCCATGTTTTTGGTCGGTGGCGGCATTTTATCCCACGGTATTGAGCTACTACATCATTGGCAATTAGAAGTAACAAATATAGGGAAGTCGTTACTAAATGGCACCGGCGAAACATTAGCCCCTCTTATATTCGACGGATTACTAGGGGTAGTAGCGGGGCTATGCATTGTTATTCTGCATTTAGTTTGGAGTAAACTTATTAACCCTAAGCATTAGATTATAACTCTATTAATTTACGCCTGTTTACATAAAAGGGAGAAGCATAGTGTATATTTTTGTTAAAAGTATGTAACATTAAAGCTTAATAAAAAATAAATAAAAGGAACTTTAATGAATAAGTATTTGGCTTATTTGTCACTATTGCTGGTCAGTATTTTTAGCTCTCATACTACAGCAAGTAACGACTTGGTACCGATAGAAAGCTTTAGTAAAGATATAGAGTTTGCAGGTGTAAAAATTTCACCTGATGGAAAGTACTTAGCTGTAATTACTCGCCCTGAAGGAAAAAATGTATTAATGGTGCTAACCACAGATACATTTAAAGTAAGTCATGCAATCAGGTTTCCTAATGATGCCCAGGTTGGTAATTATTATTGGGTTAACAATGAAAGAATTGTACTGGCTAAAGAGTACATTAAAGGCTGGAAAGATCATCCCGAATTTCATGGGGAGCTTTTTGGTGTAAATGCTGATGGTAGCCAAGGCAAATACTTAGTGGGTTACCAAGGTGAAATGCAAACGGGCACCCGCATCAAAAAAGCGACACCAATACGAGGTACTTCCTATGTACTAGACCCGCTTATTCATGATAGGCGTAAAATGCTGATCCTGACCTACCCATGGAGCGCATCAAATGAGCCGCATACAATAGTTTATGAAGTTGATATTTACAGCGGAAAGCGAAAAAGAGTCGCTCGTTCACCATCAAAAATGGCAGGCTTTTTAACAGATCATGATGGTAATGTGCGTGTTGCTGTTTCAAACGATGATTATATTAATCAAAACATTTATACCCGTGAGAAGTCAGGTGGTGAATGGCAACAGCTTGATTTAGGAGAGTTAAAATACACTGATATCAGCCTCCATGCGTTTGATAGTACGGGTGCTTCTGTTTATGTTACAGCGTCAGAAAATGGCGAAGCAAAGGGGCTTTATAAACTAAATTTAGAGAGCAAAAAGTTTGAGCTTTTGCATAAAGAACAGCATGTTTCTCCAAAAAAAGTGTGGGTAGATGAAGTTTCTAAAGAATTATTCGCAATTGAAAATGAGCTTGGCTATCCTGCCTATTCCTTTATAAATAATTCACATAAAAGTGAGCGCTTAAAGGCATTAATACAATCGCTTCAAGGGCAGCAAGTTCAGCTTGTTAGTAGTACTGAAGATGGTGAGAAGAGTATTATCTTTGCGTCCAGCGATACGAACCCTGGCAGCTACTACTTGTATGATGCCAAAAAGAATAGCTTACGCTTTTTGTTTGCGACTAAAAGCTGGATTAAGCCAACTGAAATGGCTATAACCAAACCAATAAATTATAAAGCGCGTGATGGCTTAAAAATATATGGATATTTAACCATCCCTAATAATACTGATGAGAAAAACTTACCTTTAGTTGTTATGCCTCACGGTGGGCCTCATGGACCAAGAGATTGGTGGGGCTATGAGAGCGAAGCTCAGCTATTAGCTAGTAGAGGCATTGCAGTACTAAAAGTTAACTTTAGGGGCTCTGGAGGCTTTGGTCGCAACTTTGAACATGCCGGACATAAAAAATGGGGTGCTGAAATACAATACGATATTATTGACGGTGTAAAACATTTAATTGAGCAAGGGACTGTCAATAAAGATAATATTTGTATAATGGGCGCAAGTTTTGGTGGCTATTCGGCATTACAAAGTGCAATTTTAGAGCCTGATATGTTTCAGTGTGCTATTGGTGTAGTTGGTGTGTACGATTTACCGCTAATGTTTGAAGAAGGCGATATCTCTGAACGTGACCGTGGACAACGCTATCTTAAAAGCGCGCTTGGTACTAATGAGGCACTGTTAAAGCGTTTTTCACCTAGCTACAACATAGACAAGCTTAAAGCGCCAGTTTTAATCGTACATGGTGGGCAGGATGAGAGAGCACCAATTGAGCAAGCTGAGTCTTTAGTTGCAGCACTGGAAAAAGAAAACCATCCCTACATATACGAGTTACTTGAAGATGAAGGGCATGGCTTTTATAAGGCTGAGCACAGAACGCGCTACTACAAGCAGGTACTTAACTTTTTAGATGAGCATATGACTTTCTAATTATAAGTATGAACGAAGTTTGAAAATGGTCAGTAAAACTGGCCATTTTTTTATTTGCAGTTTGCTTTATCGCACATTTCCTCTAATTCTATTTTCGCTTTGCTATTACCTTGCGCTATTGCCTGCTCGTACCAATGCTCTGCTGTTTTTACATTTTTAGTTACGCCTTGCCCATCTCGATACATTTGCGCAAGATTTAGCTGCCCCCATTGCGAGCCGGCATTTGCGGCAAGCTTAAAGTTTTCAGCGGCTTCTTTGTACTGTCCATTTTTAAAGTAGGTAATCCCTTGTTGGTTATTTTTGTCGAGCTTTAAACCTTTATATAGCGGTTTAGGTTTTGGCGGAAACATCACAAACCCACCATATAAACTATTTGCCGAGGGGCGCAGTACGTCGTAAATCACCCCGTCGCTATAGAGTCTTATCACTTCGCTACGAGGCAAAGTAATTTTGTCAGTTGAGAAATAACCGTTTTGCACTAATAAGCTAGTACGCATTGCAGTCGTAATGCCGTTGTTACGTTTATAGCTGTAGTTACTTACCTGAAAAGTTATAAACTGCTCATCAAAACTTAAAACCTGCGCAATTTTTAAGTTGGTCAGTGTCCATGGATCATGAGTAAATTTATCGGCGTGTACTAAATACGTGTCGTACGCTTTAGGGTTAGTTAAGTAGTGTTGCTTTTGCGCTTGCGCTGCAGCGTGTTGTTGGTAAAAAAACAGCCCCACCCATAACGCTAAAAACACTCCTATAAAGTATTTAGGTAGAGTGACAATTTCAAAAATAGGTAACTGCTTTAGCTTTGCAGGCGCATTATAGCCACATTGATAGCATTCGTATTTATAGCTTAGCGCTAAAGGTAAAACAGGAATAACCGTAAAGCGTAAAAAGCGACTTTGGTTTATTAGATGATAGGCGCGGCTATGGCAATTAGGGCAGCACTGCGTTTGTGCAAAATAAGGAAATGACTGACTCGTATTGAAAAGCAACATACCTACACACTCCTTGTTTTGTTTTATTTATATAAAGGTAAAACAAGGAGTGCGTTTATTAAAGCGACAAACTGTAAGTAAGTATGTCAGTTATTATTTTGTGTCTAATTTAGGTTTAATCGTGGTTTTGGCATCGGCGGCCATTAGCGCAAATACAGCATACGCAGCGGTATTTTGGCGCAGTTTAGCAGGTGTTACTTTATCGAGCGTGTCATCAGCTGTGTGATGGTAATCAAAGTAATCGGTGCCATCTTGAGCCAACTCAAATATAGGTGCTGAAACCGCTTTTTTAAATGGGATTAAATCAGGCCCGCCGTTAGCCTGGTTTTTACCAATGTACTCAATGTTTAATGGCGCCAGTTCTTTTGCTATAGCACGTACTACTGGCAGTGAAGTTGCATCTACATTAGACTCAAAAGCATATACAACATCGGCGCCAAAGTCTGACTCAGCAGCAGCCACTATATTATGCAAATCATTTTTATGTTGTGCAAAGTAGGCTTTTGCGCCCCAAAGGCCAAGTTCCTCGGCTGCAAAAAGTACAACGCGAATACTGCGTTTAGGGCGCTTAACGTCGCTAATATGTTTAGCGGCAGCCATTGTTAGCGCAACACCTGCACCATCATCTAATGCACCAGTGCCTAAATCCCACGAGTCTAGGTGGCCACCAATTAACACATATTGTTCAGGGTTTTCGGTGCCATTAAATTGGCCTATAACGTTATAGCTTGTACCTTCTCCTAGGCTTTGTGTTTGTATATTTATATTAACGGTTACTTCTTTATTTAAAGCCACTAAGCGAGCAATCTGATCTGCATCGGGGTTGGCAATGGTAACGTTGGGTATTTTTTTAATGCCTTCTTTATAGTGGCTGCCTCCTGTGTGAGCAAAACGATGGTGAGCTGTACTCACCGAACGCATCATGTAAGCAACAGCGCCTTTTTTTGCAGCTTCAACAGCACCTGTGCCGCGTGCTTTAACCGCTGGGCCGTAACCGTTGCCGTCTATGTCGCGGTTCATGCGGTAATTAATATAGGCAATCTTACCTTTTAAACTATTTGCTGGTGCTGCAATTAGCTCATCCAATGTTTCAAACAACACAACTGGCGCACTAATGCCATCTTTAGGTGTGCTTACACTGTTACCTAGGGCAGTTAAATGCAGTGGTTGCTCACTTGGGGTGAGTATTTTTCCGCTTTCGCTGTAACGGCGCCAGCTTGGAAAGGTTGCTTCTTCAAGCCATACTTTATCAAAACCAAGTTCGTTAAATTTTGCTTTAGCCCACGCGACTGCTTTTTTGTCGTTATCGGTGCCGGGTAAGCGAGGGCCAACTTCTGTTGTGAGTGATTCGAGTAGCTCGTAGCTTAAAGGGCTTTTAAGCGCAGGACTGCGCACTTCATCAACCTGTTGTAATTGTTTAGCGGTGAATTCTGCACTTGTTGCATTAGCAGTTAAGCTGCTAGTTAGTAAAAGTGCTGTAATAATTTTTTTCATATTGAGTAAGCCTTTTTATAATTACGTGCATTAGAGCATTTTTTTAAGGCTTTAAAAAATAGATGAGATGAATACAGTGATGTTTTTAATCGGCATTAAAAAGCCCGCACAATAATAATTGCGCGGGCTTGATAGGTTAAGTTTTATAACTTAAAAACTAAATTGAGCTGCTAGACGTACATTTGTGCCTTCGCCAACGGTTACGTTATTTAAACCACCGCCACCTAAGTAATCTTCATCCAGAAGGTTTTCAATGTTTAAACGAAGGTTTACATCGGTTTTGCTTACTTTAAGTTTGTAAGTTGCACCTACATCCACACGTGTGTAAGCATCTTTTACTACAGTGTTTGCACTGTCGGCAAAGCGCTCACCTTCATAAAATGCACCGGCATTAAATGCAATGGTGTCGTTTAACTCATAGCGTGTCCAAAGTGATGCAGACCACTTAGGGGCATCGGTAGGGCGTTTACCCTGTAGGTCTTCGTCACGCTCAAAATTTGCATCTAAGTACATAGTTGATGCCATAACAAATAAGCGATCGGTAGCTGCACCTTGCGCACTTAGCTCAAGCCCTTTATGACGTTGTTCGCCTACTTGGTTTGTTTCAGAGGTAAATTCACCCACTGGCACTTCAAGTGCTTCGGTTACTAAGGTGCCTTTTTTGCTAATATCAAATACAGCACCGCTTAACATTAGGCGGTCATCAAATAGCTGCCATTTTACACCAATTTCTTTTTGCTCAGAGGTAACAGCATCAAGCTTCATGCCGTTGTTGATGTCAGTTTCGCTTACTAATGTATCGCTACCTTGTGGCTCAAAACCTTCTGAGTAGCTAGCATAAATAGTTGCAGAAGGGTTAGGGTGATAAAGCACACCTACTTTTGGTACAAACGACTCGTTATCTGCGCCTTCTCTATTTTGCTCATCGTAACGGCCACCTAATGATACTTGCCACTGTGGCGAGAAAGTAATCAAGTCTTGAACGTAAATACCGTAGTAGTCGTATTCAGTTTCGCTAATAGTATCATCAGATTTATAGCTTACTGTTGGGCGGCTTGGCTCGCTTTGGCCGGCGGCAAAATCAAAATACTCTGCTGATGTACGGCGTTGTCCGTAATAGTAATCTAGCGAGTTTGCACCAATTAAAAACTGATGTTGTAAACTACCGGTTTTAAATTCACCAACAAAATCAATAAATGCGGTTTTAAACTGCCAATCGTCAAAACGGTCATAAGGGCGCGACTCATAGCTATCGCCTTCTACAAACGTACTTGGCTTACGAGGTGCAGATTCAAAACGTTGGCGCTCAAATGTTTGCTCGTTGTAACCAAGCTTAACTTGCCAGTGATCGTTTAAGTACACCTCAAAATCTACGCCTAAGTTTTCTACCGTTATGTCGGTAAATGCCCAAGACATATCGCGAATGGTTTTGTCATCGCCAATCACATTAGCGTTGTCATCTATCCATGCGCCTGTATCTAGGCCTGCTTCGTCATCTGTGCGGTCGTAATGTACGCGTACTAATGCGTTGTCGCTTAAATCGTAATCAACAATTACAGCACCTAAAAAACGGTCGCGTTCACGGTTTTCGCCGTTTTGGTATTCGCGCCAGTAATCAACATCTTGCTTTACTAAAATACCGCGTGCGCGTAAATCTTCAGCGTCGGTAAGTGCACCAGCCGCATCTAGCATAAAGCGGGTAGAACCATGTTGGTCTACATCTGCGCTGGCGTTAAATAATGTGGTCGCCGTAGGCTTTTTTGTCACCATGTTTACTAAGCCACCAGGACCAGATTGGCCGTATAAAATACTTGATGGGCCTTTAATAACTTCTACTTGTTGAAGAATTTCAATCGGTTGCTGGTAGTGAGACCAATGTTGGTGTCCGTCACGTAAATAGCCTGTCGAAGAACTCAGTTCAAAGCCACGTAAGTTAAATACTTCACGGTTACGTTGTTGAGAGCCGGCAGTTAAACTTGCATCGTTAGTAAGCACTTCACCAAGGGTGGTTGCTAATTGCTCGCTAATTATTGTATCGCTAATAACAGTTACCGATTGCGCTGTTTCTAACAATGACGCTGATGTTCTCATTGCTCCGTTAGCGTTGTCGACTTTATAGTCATTAAAATAGCTTCCTTTAACTTCAATTCGCTCTAAGTCAGTAGAGGCGGCAAAGGCGCTTGTGCTAATGGCACCAACAAGTGCTACGTACAGTGAGTTTAGTTTCATCGGTTACATCCAGTGTTAGGGTGTTAAAATTTTTTGAGGATCTTAATGAAAATTAGTATCATTTGCAACTTTTTTATTAACAAGGATTAATGCATCGTAAAATAATGCATAATGGGTATTAATGGTTGCCTAATCTGAATTCTGCTATTATAGAGCTCATATTTTGGGGCTAAGCCCTGTGTTGTTTTTATTATTTTGGAATTAATTGTGACTTCTACTGCATTTTCATCTTTGGCTTTACCTGCTGGTTTAGTTGATAATTTATCAACACTTGGCTACTCGCAAATGACGCCTGTACAAGCGCAAAGCTTACCGCCTGTTTTGGCAGGTAAAGATATTATTGCGCAAGCAAAAACCGGTTCAGGTAAAACGGCTGCCTTTAGTTTAGGTGTTTTAGCAAAATTAAATGTAAAACGTTTTCGTATTCAATCGCTTGTACTTTGTCCAACGCGCGAGCTGGCCGAGCAAGTGGCGGTAGAGATGCGCAAACTTGCCCGTGGTATTCACAACATTAAAATTTTAACCTTATGCGGAGGGGTTTCTATTGGTCCACAAATAGGCTCGCTTGAGCATGGCGCGCACATTATTGTTGGAACACCTGGGCGTGTGGACGATCATATTCGTAAAGGCACTCTGCGTTTAGACGATGTTGAAACGTTAGTACTTGATGAAGCAGATCAAATGCTTGATATGGGTTTTCAAGATACCCTTGATGCGATTATTGAGCGCATACCTCAAAATCGTCAAACGTTGTTATTTAGTGCAACGTTTCCGCGTGCAATTGAAGCGATTGCAAAGCGCGTATTAAAAAACCCAGAGATGATAAAAGTAGAAGAAGAGCAAGAAAAAAGTACAATAAAGCAATACTTTTACAAAATGGATAACAACAAACAGCGCTATTCAACGCTTAAGTTATTGCTACTTAAATTTACCCCACAAAGCTGTGTTGTTTTTTGTAATACCAAGGTAGAAACACAACAAGTTTGTGATGATTTAGCAAGTGAAGGCTTTAGTGCAGTGGCGCTTCATGGTGACTTAGAACAACGTGATCGCGAACGTACGTTAATTCATTTTGCTAATAAAAGCGCGTCAATATTAGTGGCAACCGATGTGGCTGCGCGTGGCTTAGATATTGACGACATGGACATGGTAATAAATTACCATTTAGCTCACGACCCACAAACCCATGTGCACCGTGTAGGACGCACAGGCCGAGCAGGTAAAAAAGGCATTGCGTGCTCTATTTATGGTGATGCTGAACAGTTTAAAGTGGCGCAAATTGGCGACCATTACGAACGAGACTTTTTGCCAGAACCAATGCCCGCCTTCAGCTTATTAGAAAAGCCGCCTTACAAGCCAGAAATGGTCACCCTAATGATTGATGCCGGCAAAAAGCAAAAAGTGCGCGCTGGTGATATTTTAGGTGCCCTTACTGGCAAAGAGGGGATTGCAGGGCGCCAAGTAGGTAAAATAAATGTACTTGATAACGTTGCCTTTGTAGCGGTAGAGCGTAATGCATCAAAACCTGCACTGCGTAAATTAACCGAGGGTAATATTAAAGGGCGTAAAATCCGCGCCCGTCGCCTTACCCGTTAATTATGTGTTTTGAGCAGCTAACTTTAGCTGCTCATACTCGGCTCTTATTTGTCTAAATTTACATGCGCTTCCAGTTTGCTTATCTGGATGATGTTTTAATGCCAATTGCCGCCAGCGCTTTTGTAGCATAGCCATGCTAAAGTTTGGCGGTAATTGCCAAGCCTTAAGTAATGGCTCAATACGCCCAACAGGCTGCTTTATTAGTGGGTTAAATTGCTGCCAAAAACTATCTAATAATGCCTCAATGTCTTTGGCACTGGTGTCGTAGTTTTCCCAGTTTAAATAGTAACTTTTTAAATGGGATTGCGTTGCTACATTGCTACTTGGCTCTGCAAGTTCAATATGTAATGACGATATAATTAAGTGCTTGGGTAATAGCTGTGTTTGCAGCTCAAATAACGCATTCATAATTAAAAAATTCTTTTTAAATAAATTTTGTTCAGGGTTTGCATCTAAAGGTGGTAACACCCCTTGCTCGGCCAGCGTTGCAGCTATGGTGTGAACTTTCCAAACTCGCTGAGATAAAAGTAGCTCAAAAATCTCATCAATCAGGGGGTTAAGCATTGTTTGCGCTCGTTTTGTTGTGTATCTTCAATAAAGATTACACTGACTAAAGCTAAAGTTTGAAGGAATAATATTATGCTAGGCAAATTGAAGTGCCTTTTATTTGTTTTATGTTGTGTGTTCATACTGCCTAGCTTTGCTCAAAATAGTGTATCTTTATTTGATGAATTTAAAAAAGAGCAGCAGTGGGACGTAAAACTCACGCTCGGTAATG
The DNA here is from genome assembly GCF_030296835.1 of Pseudoalteromonas sp. MM1. Taxonomy (NCBI): domain Bacteria; kingdom Pseudomonadati; phylum Pseudomonadota; class Gammaproteobacteria; order Alteromonadales; family Pseudoalteromonadaceae; genus Pseudoalteromonas; species Pseudoalteromonas sp. MM1. The sequence goes on from NZ_AP027922.1 coordinate 130,163, forward strand.
CGCTGCTTGAAGCGAAAAACATAACAGAATCTCAAAAGGTCAGTGTTTATTCTGAACTTGCCGATTTAGCCTTCTCCTCAGATGATTTTGAAAATGCCCTGCAGTATTTTAAAAAATTAGAACAGCACACTTCCTTAAGTTACTTACCAGATATGCATTTTAGAGCCATTAAAATGCAAGGCGTTATGTTTTATTTTCAGGGGTATTTTCAGCAAGCTATTGTTGAATATAGCCGCGCCATGGTGATTGTTGAAAAAAACAATAAGCAAGTAGAACTTGCAAACTTGCTTAGTAATATTGGTTTAGCGTACTTTGAAATGAATAATATGGAGCTAACGCTCGAATATTATTTAAAAGCAAAAGAGATTTATGAGAAAAAGGGCAGTGCGCAAGACCAAGCTGATATATTACTAAATATAGCAGGGGTGTATATTCGGTTATCGCGTTATGAAAGTGCCATTTTATTTTATAAAGAAGTACTTAAAGTATATCAAAAATTAGGTGATACCAGCGGCATAGCACAAGTTAATAATAACTTAGGCGTTGCTTATTACGAGAGTTCGCAATTTGATTTAGCGCTGCATTATTACCAAATGGCATTGCGTTATTATATTTCTACTAATGACTATAATAAGTTATCTACCCAATACACTAATTTAGCAAACATCAATTTAATTCTTAATAACGTGGATACTGCCTACGAGCAAGCTAAGCTAGGGGTACAAAACGCTCTTAAAATTGCTAACCACAGTTTAGAGCTTAATGCCTTGCATGCACTGGCAAAAATACAATTTGTTAGAGGTGAGCTTACTGATTCACAAATAAGCTTAGATAAAGCAACCGATTTGGCCACACAATATAATAGTGTGCGTATAAAGCGCGATGCTTTTGGTACACGTTCGCTCTTAGAGGCAAGCAAAGGTAACTACGCTGAGGCATTAACGTTGCACGAAAAGTTTGTAGCAGAGCAGCGCGGTATAAATAGCGAAACAATTACCAGCGCCTTAGCTGTGCTGCAAAATCAATTTAAAGCTACTCAGTTAAATCAAGAAATTCAAAAGCTTAAGCAAGAAAGAAAAGTACAAAAGCTAAAAATGAGCCAGCGTTCGCAGCTTACGGTTTTTATTTTTGTTTTATTATTTTTAGTGATTGTAACGGGTACCGCGCTTTATCGACGAGGCGCAGAAAAGCGTGCTAAACATTTATTAAAAGAACAAGTTGCGCAGCGTACCGCAGAGCTACAAGCTATTGCCCAAGAGCTACGAGAAGCTAATGATGTTAAAAGCCAGTTTTTGGCAAATATTAGCCATGAAATTAGAACCCCGCTTACAGCTATTTTAGGCCAAACAGATGATTTAATTAATGGTTTGTACGAGCCCGAAAACCTACAAGATGAATTGAAAATAATTCAACGACATAGCGATCACTTAAAAAGCTTAATTAATGATGTACTCGATTTAAGCAAAATAGAAGCAAACAGGTTAGAGCTCAATGTTTCTTGCTTTGACATAGTGCAGCTAGTTAGCGATGTGCATGCCATGTTTATTACGCAGGCCAAAGCGAAGCATTTACAAATTCGTTTTGATAACCATGTAGGCAATACGTTTTATACCAAACTCGATTTAATGAGGGTGAAGCAAATACTAATTAACCTATGCGCTAATGCTGTTAAGTTTACTCAGGCGGGGCAAGTTATTATATCTTTAAATAAAACCGAGCAAGGGCTTGTTTTTATTGTTAAAGACACCGGTATTGGCATGAACTCATCGCAGCTAAAACAAATATTTGAATGCTTTAGCCAAGCCGATAACAGTATTAGCCGTCGCTTTGGGGGTACCGGGTTAGGTCTAAGTTTGTCACAACAGCTAGCTTCTATGATGGGTGGCTACATTAGTGTACAAAGTGAGTTTAAACGCGGAAGTCAATTCTCACTGTTTTTACCCTGTGTAGAAGTTGCAAAAGAGCAAGATGAGTATGAACATGTAAGCGCCTCTAAACAGGTTAAGCAGTTAACTGGGCGCGTAGTACTGGCTGAGGATCACCCTGATAACCGCAGGCTCATAAGTCGTTATTTACGTTCTATGGGGCTTGAAGTTATTGCGGTAGAAAATGGCGAGCAAGCGGTGGAGAAATGCCTACAAATATACCCAGACCTCGTACTGCTTGATATACAAATGCCTATTATGGATGGGCGTGCAGCGTTTACATTATTGCAAAAGTGCGGCTTTCAAGCGCCTGTTTTTGCTTTAACAGCTAATGCAATGAGCCATGAAATTGATGATTATCTTGCACTAGGGTTTACAGGATATTTAGGTAAGCCATTAGATAAAAACGCGTTTTATAACACCCTTGCTCAGTATTTAGATGAAGCAAAACAAGATGCAGCCTATACAGCTAAGATAGACATGAGCGATTTAGTAACAAGCTTTAAGCAAAGCTTCACGTTTGAAAGTGAAACTATAAGTCAGCACCATAACAGTAATGACCTAGAGGCATTACAAAAAGACAGTCATCGTATTTTAGGCGCTGCGCAAATGTTTGCGTTAGACGATATTGCCAGGGCCGCTAAAAATCTAGATATGGCTTTACTCAATAAACAAAGCCAAAGTAAAGAACACATTCAAAAGCTTGTGGATGAATTACAGCGCGTACTTAAAAAATATAACGAGAGTTAACTATCCCAATCTTATTAAGTTATTACACATTTATAGCGATAGATAAATAGAGTGGTAATAAGGCATGAATTTTGATACGTAGTTGCTCTACATAAGAAATTTATAACGCCATTAACGCTTTATTTAGCATGCTAAAAAGGCTAAATATCTAAGTTGATTGAATTAGCCGTTTAAACATAAAAAAAGCGCCTTAGGCGCTTTTTTTATGTAATGAAAACGCGGTTATTGGCGTTTCATCGAGTCGAAGAATTCATCGTTTGTTTTGCTCATAGAAAGCTTATCAATTAAGAACTCCATAGCATCAATCTCTGACATTTCATGAACAATCTTACGTAAAATCCACAGCTTTTGTAGCTCATCTGGTTTAGTAAGTAGCTCTTCACGACGCGTACCAGAGCGATTAAAGTCGATGGCTGGGAATACACGCTTTTCAGCAATCTTACGATTTAAGTGAAGCTCCATGTTACCGGTACCTTTAAACTCTTCGTAGATAACTTCATCCATTTTAGAGCCTGTGTCGATAAGCGCTGTAGCAATAATTGTTAAGCTACCGCCTTCTTCAACATTACGAGCGGCACCAAAGAAGCGCTTAGGCTTGTGCAGTGCATTAGCATCAACACCACCGGTAAGTACTTTACCTGACGAAGGTATAACCGTGTTGTAAGCACGTGCTAAACGAGTGATTGAATCAAGCAAGATAACCACATCTTTTTTATGCTCAACTAAGCGTTTTGCTTTTTCAATAACCATTTCTGCAACTTGTACGTGGCGAGAAGCTGGCTCATCAAACGTTGATGCAATAACTTCACCTTTAACGAGGCGTTGCATCTCGGTTACTTCCTCCGGACGCTCATCAATAAGTAAAACCATTAATGTAACATCTGGGTGATTGTGTGTAATTGATTGTGCAATGTTTTGTAGTAGCATTGTTTTACCCGCTTTAGGCGGTGCTACTAACAAACCACGTTGGCCACGGCCAATTGGTGATGCTAAATCAAGTACACGAGCGGTAATGTCTTCTTTACTGCCGTTACCGCGTTCCATACGAAAACGTTCGTTTGCATGTAGTGGGGTAAGGTTTTCAAAAAGAATTTTAGTGCGAGAGTTTTCAGGTTTATCGAAGTTAACTTCATTTACTTTTAATAAAGCAAAGTAGCGTTCGCCATCTTTAGGTGGGCGAATAAGCCCTGAAATAGAATCGCCAGTACGCATGCTAAAACGGCGAATTTGGCTTGGAGATACATAAATATCATCTGGGCCAGCTAAGTAAGATGCTTCTGATGATCTTAAAAAACCAAAACCATCTTGTAAAATCTCTAGTACACCGCCACCGAAGATATTCTCTCCGCCTTTGGCGTGTGCTTTAAGAATGGCAAAAATGATATCTTGCTTTCTTAAGCGGGCTACGTTTTCGAGCCCCATGGACTCAGCTAAGTTTACAAGTTCTTTTATAGACTTGTCTTTTAATTCGCGTAAATGCATATTGGTGGGTTCTTTATTACAATTGTCATACTCAAAATCGCTTTGATAGTTGAGTGAGGTTTGTTGAATATAACTAAGGATTAGTTGGCTTTATAAACTAGCAGTTCACTGGCATAGCGTCCAGTCTTTATACAAAATAAACACAAAAAAAGGGCAAAAACGCCCTTTTTTTTAATTTTTTACTTAGATATTGTTTTCTAAGAACTCAATAAGTTGAGTTTTAGAAAGCGCACCAACTTTCGTTGCAGCTACTTGGCCGTCTTTAAAAAGAAGCAGAGTAGGGATACCACGAATACCAAATTTAGGCGGTGTACCCGCGTTTTGGTCGATGTTTAATTTAGCTACTGTTACACGGCTGTCGTATTCATCAGCTACTTCATTAAGGATAGGGGCGATCATCTTACAAGGTCCGCACCACTCAGCCCAAAAATCTACTAGTACAGGCTTGTCTGATTGTAATACGTCAGCTTCAAAGCTATCGTCAGTAATTTGGATTATTTTCTCGCTCATTGCGCTCTCCGATTTAGTTAGGCGAAATATTTAGTGCGTATTTAAACACTCTTGTTTCTTATTGCAAGTTTAAACGTTATGCTTAAACGCTATGACTAAGACACATTTGACCGATAAAAAGTTTTCAGACTTTGCTATCGCACCGGAAGTGGTTGCCGGTTTAACCGAAAGTGGGTTTGAATATTGCACACCCATTCAAGCAAAATGCCTACCTTTTATTTGTGACGGACGCGATATCGCGGGCCAAGCACAAACGGGTACGGGCAAAACGTTGGCGTTTTTAACTGCCACGTGCCATCGGTTATTACAATCTAGCAAAGCACCTAGTAAACATCCAAGAGCCCTGATCATGGCCCCGACTCGGGAGCTTGCGATTCAGATACACAAAGATGCTAAAATTTTAGCGCCGCACTGTAATCTTAACTTAGGTTTAGTATATGGTGGCGAAGATTACGAAAAACAACGTGCACAATTAGAAAAAGGCGTTGATATTTTAATTGGTACTACAGGTCGACTCATCGATTTGTACAAGCAAGGCTGTTACACCCTTAATGAAATTGAGGTAGTTGTGCTTGATGAAGCCGATCGTATGTTCGATTTAGGCTTTATAAAAGATATTCGTTATATGTTCCGCCGTATGCCAGATACAGCAGATAGATTAAACCTGTTATTTTCTGCCACGCTTTCTTATCGTGTGCAAGAACTAGCCTTTGAACATATGACTAACCCTGAGCACGTTCAAATCGAGCCAGACGTAAAAACAGGTAAGCGAATTAAAGAAGAGCTATTTCATCCTTCTCAAGAAGATAAAATTAAGCTGCTATTAACTTTAATTGAGGAAGAATGGCCAGATAAAGCCATTGTTTTTGCTAATACAAAGCACAGCTGTGAAACAGTGTATGCTTGGTTAAAAGCCGATGGCCACCGGGTAGGTATGCTCACTGGCGATGTAAACCAGAAAAAACGTCAATCTATATTAGCGCAATTCACCAAAGGCGAATTAGACTTTTTAGTGGCAACCGATGTGGCAGCACGTGGGCTACATATCCCTGAGGTAAGTCATGTATTTAATTTTGACCTGCCAGATGATTGTGAAGATTACGTTCACCGTATTGGCCGTACTGGTCGTGCGGGCGCATCAGGTCATGCAATTAGCTTTGCATGTGAGCAGTACGCTTATAACCTGCATGAAATTGAAGAATACATAGAGCACAGCATTCCTTTATCACATTATGATAAAACCGCATTGCTAGATGATTTAACAAAGCCTACTATTCAAAGAAAGCGCAACTATTCTACAGGCCCACGTAATCGTAGTAATAATAACGGACGTCGCCCAAATAATAGTTACCAAAAAGGACGGTCGTAACTCGACCGTTACTGTACGTAGTAGTAACTAGAGGTTTTTGAACGGTGGGGCAATTTAAACCGCAAAAAAATGTGTATGCAGTCATTGATTTAGGCTCAAATAGCTTTCATATGCTAATTGCTAAATCAATTGCTGGCGGCTTACAAACTATAGGCCGCGTTAAACGCAAAGTAAGATTAGCCGCAGGGCTTGATAAAGATAACGTATTAAGCACTGAAGCAATGCAGCGAGGCTGGGAGTGCCTTGCACTTTTTGCTGAGCGCCTACAAGACATTCCAAAACAAAATATCACCATAGTAGCAACAGCCACATTACGTCTTGCGACGAATGCCGATGTTTTCAAAGCACAAGCCGAAAAAATCTTAGGCCACACGATTAATGTAATAAGCGGTGAGCTAGAAGCACGAACTATCTATAAGGGCGTAGCACACACTTCATCATGCACCGGCAAACAGCTAGTTATTGATATTGGTGGTGCAAGTACCGAAGTCGTCATAGGTAAGGGCTTTGAGGCATTGCACTATAAAAGCTTAAATATGGGGTGTGTTACTTATTTAGAACGCTATTTTAAAGATTGCCAATTAAGTGAAGCAAACTTTAATGCTGCCATCAAAGCTGCTCACGAAGTCATTGATGAAATTGCCCCTGAATATAAGCAAGCAGGTTGGCAAATTGCATCAGGTGCTTCTGGCACGGTGCAAGCCATTCAAGAAATAATGGTTGCGCAAAACTTAGATGAACTACTCACCCTAGAAAAGCTAAATAAAATAAAAGAGCAATCAATAACTTTTAGCACTATCGCTGCACTAGACTTACCTGGTTTGAGCGAAGAGCGCAGATTAGTTTTTGTATCTGGTCTTGCTATCTTAATTGCGTTATTTGAATCGCTTGAAATTGAGAAAATGGGATTAGCGGGCGGTGCGCTACGCGAAGGTGTGCTTTACAGTATGGTGCCAGAGCTGCATAACAATGATATTCGTAAGCGCACTATTAATGGGTTTATGGACCGTTACCATGTTGATCAAAAGCAAGCTAATCGGGTATCTAGCTTAGTTATTCAACTGGCAGAACAAGTCGGTGAAAGCTGGCCGCTTGTTAGTGAAAATGCGTTGCCGCTTTTAAAAGCCGCAGCACAACTACACGAAATTGGTTTATTAATAGAGTACAAGCAATATCACAAGCACACAGCCTACATCATAGAAAACACCGATATGCCAGGTTTCTCACAATCTGAACATAAAGTGATTGCAGCAGTTGCCAACGCACATCGCTCCGATATTCAAAAAGGCAGCTTCGACTTTCTAGGAGCACATAGTACGCTTACCCAATACTTAGTAAGGTTATTAAGAATTGCCGTAATATTATCGATGCGCCGACAAGATGACGTACTTCCTAAAATAGAGTTATCTGTAGAAAAAGACACCTTAGACTTAAAGTTTGCCAATAACTGGTTAAAAGAACACCCTCTTATGGCTAGTGAGCTACAACAAGAGTCTAAATTGCAAAGCAAACTCGGTTGGAAACTCATCGTAAACTAATATTAAAGGCCCGTAAGGGCCTTTTTAGTGTTTAAAGTAACCATTTTGCTTCAATTTCACGCGAACAGTCATTTATTTCAAGTTTTCTTCAAAAAAGGGTTGATCTGTTTTCGGATCTCCCTATAATGCGACCCCACTGAGACGGCAGGCAGCAACGCTTAGCGAGACAAGAGTTAATCAGTGAGTCGAGTAAAACTTAGTTTTAAAAACTTTCAAGTTTAACAAAATTAAGTGTTGACAAAAAAATAGGAAAGCGTAAGATGCGCAGCCCTAGCGAGATAAAGTTTAACACTTTAATCGCAACGTTCTTTAACAATATAAAGCAATCATCTGTGTGGGCACTCGTACAGATTGAGTTCTAACAGCCAAGCTACTTAGGTAGTGAGGCAAACAAATTTAGAGTCTCAATTAAAACTGAGTGACCAACAGCAATAACTACTCCGGTAGGAATTGCAACACAGTCAATTCAATATCGAAAGATATTAAATAAATTCAGAATTCATTGAGCTGTCGAAAGACAAAAAACTTTTTAATTGAAGAGTTTGATCATGGCTCAGATTGAACGCTGGCGGCAGGCCTAACACATGCAAGTCGAGCGGTAACATTTCTAGCTTGCTAGAAGATGACGAGCGGCGGACGGGTGAGTAATGCTTGGGAACATGCCTTGAGGTGGGGGACAACAGTTGGAAACGACTGCTAATACCGCATAATGTCTACGGACCAAAGGGGGCTTAGGCTCTCGCCTTTAGATTGGCCCAAGTGGGATTAGCTAGTTGGTGAGGTAATGGCTCACCAAGGCGACGATCCCTAGCTGGTTTGAGAGGATGATCAGCCACACTGGGACTGAGACACGGCCCAGACTCCTACGGGAGGCAGCAGTGGGGAATATTGCACAATGGGCGCAAGCCTGATGCAGCCATGCCGCGTGTGTGAAGAAGGCCTTCGGGTTGTAAAGCACTTTCAGTCAGGAGGAAAGGTTAGTAGTTAATACCTGCTAGCTGTGACGTTACTGACAGAAGAAGCACCGGCTAACTCCGTGCCAGCAGCCGCGGTAATACGGAGGGTGCGAGCGTTAATCGGAATTACTGGGCGTAAAGCGTACGCAGGCGGTTTGTTAAGCGAGATGTGAAAGCCCCGGGCTCAACCTGGGAACTGCATTTCGAACTGGCAAACTAGAGTGTGATAGAGGGTGGTAGAATTTCAGGTGTAGCGGTGAAATGCGTAGAGATCTGAAGGAATACCGATGGCGAAGGCAGCCACCTGGGTCAACACTGACGCTCATGTACGAAAGCGTGGGGAGCAAACAGGATTAGATACCCTGGTAGTCCACGCCGTAAACGATGTCTACTAGAAGCTCGGAACCTCGGTTCTGTTTTTCAAAGCTAACGCATTAAGTAGACCGCCTGGGGAGTACGGCCGCAAGGTTAAAACTCAAATGAATTGACGGGGGCCCGCACAAGCGGTGGAGCATGTGGTTTAATTCGATGCAACGCGAAGAACCTTACCTACACTTGACATACAGAGAACTTACCAGAGATGGTTTGGTGCCTTCGGGAACTCTGATACAGGTGCTGCATGGCTGTCGTCAGCTCGTGTTGTGAGATGTTGGGTTAAGTCCCGCAACGAGCGCAACCCCTATCCTTAGTTGCTAGCAGGTAATGCTGAGAACTCTAAGGAGACTGCCGGTGATAAACCGGAGGAAGGTGGGGACGACGTCAAGTCATCATGGCCCTTACGTGTAGGGCTACACACGTGCTACAATGGCGCATACAGAGTGCTGCGAACTCGCGAGAGTAAGCGAATCACTTAAAGTGCGTCGTAGTCCGGATTGGAGTCTGCAACTCGACTCCATGAAGTCGGAATCGCTAGTAATCGCGTATCAGAATGACGCGGTGAATACGTTCCCGGGCCTTGTACACACCGCCCGTCACACCATGGGAGTGGGTTGCTCCAGAAGTAGATAGTCTAACCCTCGGGAGGACGTTTACCACGGAGTGATTCATGACTGGGGTGAAGTCGTAACAAGGTAGCCCTAGGGGAACCTGGGGCTGGATCACCTCCTTATACGATTTAGAACTTATTTGTTCGTAGTGTCCACACAGATGATTGTTAGTTAGCTAAGCCACTGGCTTAACTAATTAATATGCTCTTTAAAAATTTGGAAAAGCTGATAATAAAATTCTGATAAATATTCGTATTTATCAAGAGTTTTCAAAAGTAAAAAATGCCATTAATTATTCAATAGAATGATTAATTGGTATCTACTTTAGTATTAAATATTAACTTCTGGCGAAGTTAAACTGTCATTAACGTATAACTGAATCTTACGATTTAGTATTGCGAAAGCAAGACCCGTTTGGGTTGTATGGTTAAGTGACTAAGCGTACACGGTGGATGCCTTGGCAGTTGGAGGCGATGAAGGACGTATTAACTTGCGATAAGCCTAGTCAAGCTAGTAAAAAGCGCTTGAGACTAGGATTTCCGAATGGGGAAACCCACCTGCTTGCAGGTATCGTTAACTGAATACATAGGTTAACGAGGCGAACGCGGAGAACTGAAACATCTAAGTACCCGTAGGAAAAGAAATCAACCGAGATTCCGATAGTAGCGGCGAGCGAAATCGGAACAGCCCTTAAGCTGATTATGTGTTAATGGAAGGCTCTGGAAAGTGCCACGATACAGGGTGATAGTCCCGTACATGAAAACGCATTTTGAGTGAAATCGAGTAGGTCGGAGCACGTGAAACTTTGACTGAATATAGGTGGACCATCATCTAAGGCTAAATACTCCCAACTGACCGATAGTGAACCAGTACCGTGAGGGAAAGGCGAAAAGAACCCCTGTGAGGGGAGTGAAATAGAACCTGAAACCGTGTACGTACAAGCAGTAGGAGCCCCTCGAGGGTGACTGCGTACCTTTTGTATAATGGGTCAGCGACTTATATTTTGTAGCGAGGTTAACCGTTTAGGGTAGCCGTAGGGAAACCGAGTCTTAACTGGGCGAATAGTTGCAAGGTATAGACCCGAAACCCGGTGATCTAGCCATGGGCAGGTTGAAGGTTGAGTAACATCAACTGGAGGACCGAACCCACTAACGTTGAAAAGTTAGGGGATGACCTGTGGCTAGGAGTGAAAGGCTAATCAAACCGGGAGATAGCTGGTTCTCCCCGAAATCTATTTAGGTAGAGCCTCGGACGAATACTTACGGGGGTAGAGCACTGTTAAGGCTAGGGGGTCATCCCGACTTACCAACCCTTTGCAAACTCCGAATACCGTAAAGTACTATCCGGGAGACACACGGCGGGTGCTAACGTCCGTCGTGAAGAGGGAAACAACCCAGACCGCCAGCTAAGGTCCCAAAGTCATAGTTAAGTGGGAAACGATGTGGAAAGGCCCAGACAGCCAGGAGGTTGGCTTAGAAGCAGCCATCCTTTAAAGAAAGCGTAATAGCTCACTGGTCGAGTCGGTCTGCGCGGAAGATGTAACGGGGCTAAACTATGCACCGAAGCTGCGGATTCATCTTAGGATGAGTGGTAGGGGAGCGTTCTGTAAGCCGTTGAAGGTGACCCGGGAGGGTTGCTGGAGGTATCAGAAGTGCGAATGCTGACATGAGTAACGATAATGCGGGTGAAAAACCCGCACGCCGGAAGACCAAGGGTTCCTATCCCATGTTAATCAGGGTAGGGTAAGTCGACCCCTAAGGCGAGGCCGAAAGGCGTAGTCGATGGGAAACGGATTAATATTTCCGTACTTGGTATAATTGCGATGGGGGGACGGAGAAGGCTAAGCAAGCATGGCGATGGTTGTCCATGTGAAAGTGAGTAGGCTAGCGACTTAGGTAAATCCGGGTTGCTGTTAGGCTGAGACACGAGACGAGTCACCAAGGTGATGAAGTTGCTGATGCCATACTTCCAGGAAAAGCCTCTAAGCTTCAGATTATACCGAATCGTACCCCAAACCGACACAGGTGGTCAGGTAGAGAATACTAAGGCGCTTGAGAGAACTCGGGTGAAGGAACTAGGCAAAATCGTACCGTAACTTCGGGAGAAGGTACGCTCCTATCTGTGATGAGACTTGCTCTCTAAGCGGACGGGAGCCGCAGTGACCAGGTGGCTGGGACTGTTTATTAAAAACACAGCACTGTGCAAAATCGCAAGATGACGTATACGGTGTGACACCTGCCCGGTGCCGGAAGGTTAATTGATGGGGTTAGTTTTCGGACGAAGCTCTTGATCGAAGCCCCGGTAAACGGCGGCCGTAACTATAACGGTCCTAAGGTAGCGAAATTCCTTGTCGGGTAAGTTCCGACCTGCACGAATGGTGTAACCATGGCCACGCTGTCTCCACCCGAGACTCAGTGAAATTGAAATCGCAGTGAAGATGCTGTGTACCCGCGGCTAGACGGAAAGACCCCGTGAACCTTTACTACAGCTTGGCACTGAACATTGAACCTACATGTGTAGGATAGGTGGGAGACTTAGAAGCAGAGACGCTAGTTTTTGTGGAGTCGTCCTTGAAATACCACCCTTGTAGTTTTGATGTTCTAACGTTGGCCCCTGAATCGGGGTTACGGACAGTGCCTGGTGGGTAGTTTGACTGGGGCGGTCTCCTCCCAAAGAGTAACGGAGGAGCACGAAGGTTGGCTAAGTACGGTCGGACATCGTACGGTTAGTGTAATGGTAGAAGCCAGCTTAACTGCGAGACAGACACGTCGAGCAGGTACGAAAGTAGGTCATAGTGATCCGGTGGTTCTGAATGGAAGGGCCATCGCTCAACGGATAAAAGGTACTCCGGGGATAACAGGCTGATACCGCCCAAGAGTTCATATCGACGGCGGTGTTTGGCACCTCGATGTCGGCTCATCACATCCTGGGGCTGAAGTCGGTCCCAAGGGTATGGCTGTTCGCCATTTAAAGTGGTACGCGAGCTGGGTTTAGAACGTCGTGAGACAGTTCGGTCCCTATCTGCCGTGGGCGTTTGAGAATTGAGAGGGGTTGCTCCTAGTACGAGAGGACCGGAGTGAACGAACCGCTGGTGTTCGGGTTGTCATGCCAATGGCATTGCCCGGTAGCTACGTTCGGAACTGATAAGCGCTGAAAGCATCTAAGCGCGAAGCAGGCCTCGAGATGATTTCTCACTAGACTTTTAAAGTCTCTGAAGGGCCGTTGAAGACTACAACGTTGATAGGCAGGATGTGGAAGTGGTGTGAGCCATTAAGCTAACCTGTACTAATTACCCGTGAGGCTTAACCATACAACGCCAAACGCGTTTTATGCGACAGTTTAGACAGAAGTTAATATAACTAAAGTAGATATTACTTAGAAAGACTTAAAAAATATTATCAGATATTTTCCAAATTCAGTTAGTGCGCAGAAATACGTATTAACGCCCAAATTTGCTTGGTAACCATAGCGTTTTGGACCCACCTGACCCCATGCCGAACTCAGTAGTGAAACGAAACAGCGCCGATGATAGTGTAGCATTTGCTATGTGAAAGTAGGACATTGCCAGGCTCCAAATAAAAGAAAGCCGCTTCAGAGATGAAGCGGTTTTTTTGCTGTCTGGGGTTTAGTAAACGCCAAGATCCCATGCCGAACTCAGTAGTGAAACAAAACAGCTCGAAGGCGAGCCCCGGCCAACGATAGTATCCCATTTGCTATGTGAAAGTAGGACATTGCCAGGCTCCAAATAAAAGAAAGCCGCTTCAGAAGTGAAGCGGCTTTTTTGCGTCTGTAAGAAAGTGAAAATATTAGCTATCAGCCGTCAGTTATCAGCTGCACAGCGTCAACCTGTACTTCGTAGCGTGGGTTGAGTGTCACGAAACCCGCGGATAAGGCTCGGCGCACATCTTTGTATGGTAAATATAGTCCTCTTATCTCACGAGCAGGATTACCCGCAATAACTTTATTTGTCTCTACATTTTTAGTAACGACAGATCCCGCAACAATAACACCGCTATTCCAAATGGATGTGGGCTTGAGCTATTATCAAATTTTTTTAGAAAGTCTTTTAAGTATTTTGCTAATTATCAATTGATAGCAAACCCTATAAACTTGCCCCATCTTGTATTTACATACCTTACCAAAGGGGAGAAGAGCATGTCTCATCAAATTATTAAAGACTTACATAACCGTTACACGGCTAAAAAATACGATACGAGCAAACGTATTTCTTCGGCGGATCTTGATGTAATTAAAGAAGCTATTCGCTTGTCTGCTTCTTCAATCAACTCTCAACCTTGGAAGTTTGTATTGGTAGAAAGTGACGAAGCTAAGCAGCGTTTGCACGATACATTTGCTAACAAGCACCAGTTTAATCAATTACATGCAAAAGAAGCATCTCATACACTTTTACTTGCATATGATCCTAAGTTTACTAAGGATAAATTTTCTAAACGTGTAGATGTTGAGGTTAGCTCTGGTCATTTGCCTTCAGAATTACGTGAGAGTTTTATGGGGGCCTATGCTTTTGCTGAAATGAATACGGATGAAAATGGCTACAATGGCAGCTGGACTAAAGCACAAGTTTACCTAGCACTGGGTAACATAATGCATACACTGGCGCGTTTAAATATTGCATCTACGCCGATGGAAGGTGTTGACCCAGAGTTAATCGGTGAGAAGTTTAGCGAAGAGCTTGATGGTCATATTTGTGAAGTGGCACTTGCAATGGGTTACCCAGTTGAAGAAGAAGATTGGAACTTTGGCAAACCTAAAGCGCGTTTACCAGTTGAAGATATTATAGCTACTGTATAATACCAATCCGCGATAATACTTAATCATTTTGAGGGGCTAAACGTGTCGCTATCTTCGTTAAAAAATTCTTATTTAGAACAACTAAATAGCGAATTTTTTGTCTAGCTATCAACACATTTTTCCATCCTCAAAATAGATCACTTAATTATGCGAATTGGTATAACGTGTTGCTAGAAGTTAATTAGCCGAGAACCTTCTCGGCTTTTTTATTTTTAGAATAAACCATACGCTTGTGTTTCTTCGTCTTCCTGTTGTGCTAAGTGATCAGGTCTAAATATTGCGCTAGGATCTATTAAAACACTGTGTTTTTCGGCTAACTTTATTAGCCCTCGCATCATGCCTTTGGTTTGCGGGTCTATATCAAAGCCTACTTCGGTTAGTTTATCGAGTGGCTTAATGTCTTCTTTTTTATAATCTATGTTGTCCTCTACTTTATCTACTAGTAATCCGATATGCGGGTTGAACCCATCTTTAGTAGTAAAAACAATAATAGGTTTATAATCGAGTGTTATTTGCTCTTTTGCCGCATCAAATAACCGTTGTAATTGCATAAAGCTGTTGCGCTTTATACTCGCTAAATATTTACTGGCTCGTTTATAGTCTTGCTCGTTATGTGCACTAACTGCGTGATCTGTTGCTGTAACTAGCGCTTGAAAAGGCTCATCAAGTTTTTCTATGATAGTTTTTAAGTCACTGTTGTCGGTTTTAAACTCTTTATAAAATACGGCGATGTTGTGTAGCTGAGTTTTATCGTTTGTTATTACGTGGCTCTGTTGCGCGAGGTTTTTTTCAAATTGGCTAAACCAATCATTAAGCGAGGCTTGCCAGGTTCTTAGCTCATTGAGTGCTTTTTTATTTCTCTGCTCTGTAGAACTACCATTTAAAATAATACCTAGGTCGAACACCGGCGTGGGTGTCTCCATGTAGTCTTTTACACCAATAAAGCTCTTATTATTATTTGGCAATGTAGTGAGGTTATTATCAAATCGCTCGGTGAGTAAAATATCGAGAATTTTAAGTGAAATGGTTTTACAGCCCACTTGAAAGTTTATGAATTCCATACCTTTATCTTTAATTGCCTTGTAATGCTTTAAGGATAGAACAAAATAGATAAATAGCTTAAAGGTTGTGTAGTTTTTTAATTAGTGATTTAACTGCGAGTTTAAATTGCTGCTCTAATGCTTTTTTTCCACTTAAGCGATGTTGCTTGATTAGCTGCTCGTTACTGTGGTTTTGTAATACCATTTGTATCAGCAAGTGGCGATCTTCACTTTTAGTTGCCATTAGGCAGGACGGTGAGTGGTTAAATAAATACCATAGTTTTGGCGCGGTATTAAAGCGATTTATTGTACTAATTGTAGTGTTTATAAGTGGGTTGGGCACGCTAGATTCATCGATAAATTTACTTATTAGCTCACTGACTAACTCACTGTCGAGTTGGCTAAAGTGCGTTAATAAACCATAAAACAAATCACTTTTAAATTGCTGAGCTAAGGTATGTAAGCCCTGCGTGGATGTGCTTAATGCTTTAACAACAAGGGCTGAGTGCTCACCGGTGCTTTTATCTCGCTGATAACCTAGCTTTACAGTACTAAAGCCCTGAGATTGCCAAAAATGTAAAAGCCCAGCGGTAGCCCCAAAACTTGCACCTATATAACTACAGGTGGGTGTTAGCTGATGCTGGCAATGCGCTAGCAATGCTTTACCTACGCCTTGTTGGTGCAGATTAGGTGCAACAGCTATACGAATAACGCGTGCGCTTTGTTTTGTTAAATAGCTTGGCTGTGCGCTTAATTGCGCGAGCGATTGCGCCATTAAATGCCCTTGTGGGCGCCGCTCACCACTGATTACTTGCTTAGCTAGCTCTGCATCCATACCGCCTTCAATTGCTATTAAACACACACCCACAACGTGCATGTTGCATATGCTAATAAACAGCCTTTGCGCTGGGGCATCAAGTAATTGGCGTAAATCGTTAACACTGCTTTGGTAATGGGCAAGTGCTAGCAGTGCAACTATTTGCTGCAGTAAAGGCTCATTGTCAACGAGTTGCTGTTGGGAGACCTCAACATGCTCAATGCTATTTAAAGCGGGCGGGTATTCGTTATATTGTGCATCTAAAGCAAAGAGTGTGCGTACATGCTGCTCAAGAGGGTCGCCCTTGGCAAAACGTAAAGGCTCTTCTAAGTTTACAATTTTTGCCGCTTTGTAATTTGCTTTAATATGTTGAGTAAAGCGAATGGTATAGCCTCGGCCATTACCCTCATAACCTACCAAGGTGCTTGCAAAGACTATACGCGGGTAGTGCTTTAGCATGGCCAATAATAGAGGAACAGGGATTGCGGCGGCTTCATCGACCAGTAATAAATCACATTGCGGCAACTGATTAAGCAGTGCATCGGGCGCCATGTACTGTAAATTAGCTAAATGTTTTTGCTGAGCCTTGTATTCAACCTGCAAGGTTTTAGCTAAATGCTTAAAACAGCTATGGGTGGCTCTAAATTGTGTTGCGCATACAATGATTTTTTTATCATGTAATGCTGCGGCTGCAAGACCTAGTGCTGCTGATTTTCCTCGCCCTCTGTCGGCATTAATAATTAAAGGCCTGTTCGCACGCCCTGTGGCTACCTTAATTATTTGCTCAACGCATTGCTGCTGCGCCTGATACTCAATTTTATTTGTTACACTGCTTTTGAGCGGCGGCTGTTTAAAGTCAGTGTGTTCATCAAAGTGTATGGCAGGTAGCGTTTGTAAAAGGCGAGAAAAACGTAAATTAAAATAGCTTTGCTGATTACTACACCCATAAGACTGCACGCTTTGCAGCGCAGGGTCTTGCCATGAGGCTAAACGTTGTAAATCAGGCAGTAATAAAAATAAAAGCCCGCCGGCTTTTACGGTGCCGGCTAATGCGGCGAGTTTATCGGGGTAAATGCCACTAAAACCATCATACAGGGCATGAGGAAACTCTTGCCCAAGTAGTTGATGAGTATGCTCAGGCCAACTTGCATTGGCAAGGCTGCTTGAAAGTAGTTTTACATCATCCGAACGTGTTAACGCGTTTAATAGCTCATAGCACCAAGTGGGTTGGCCTGTGATAAGCACTAACTGACGATGCTTTGCGTCAGTTAGTTGCTGAGTTAATTGCTCAACACAGTGCTTATACAGCTTGAAGTCGTGCATATGCGGTTACTAACCATTTGCTGCCAAGGTCGTCAAAGTTTACTTGCACACGCGATTGTGCGCCGCTGCCTTCGTAATTAAGCACGGTGCCTATACCAAATTTAGCGTGTAGTACACGTTGGCCTAAGTTAAAACCACTTTCTTCGAATACAGCATGGCTTACTGAGGCACTAAAACGCCCCGCAGCAGGCGGGCGTGATACCTGGGTTTTAATGCGAATTTCTTCTATGCAATCTTCAGGTATTTCGCGTAAAAACCGCGATGGGCTGTGGTACTTTTCTTGTCCGTATAAACGGCGGCTTTCGGCATGGCTTATGTAAAGTTTGTCCATGGCACGGGTCATACCCACATAACAAAGGCGGCGTTCTTCCTCTAAGCGCCCCGATTCTTCATTACTTTGCTGTGATGGGAACATGCCTTCTTCAACGCCCACCATAAACACAAGCGGAAACTCTAAGCCCTTAGCTGAGTGAAGAGTCATCATTTGTACTGCGTCTTCATGCTCATCGGCTTGGCCTTCGCCTGACTCAAGTGAGGTGTAGGCTAAAAAGCCTTGCAGTGGTGAGCTAAACTCTTCTTCTTCGGGGAGCTCGTACTGATCGCAGGCACTGATAAGCTCTTCTAAGTTTTCTACGCGAGCGCGGCCTTTTTCGCCTTTTTCAGCTTGATACATGGCCATTAAACCAGAGGTTTGAATAGTGTATTTGGCTTGCTCTTGCAGTGTAAGGTCGCTAATTTTATCTTCTATGTGCTCTACCAATTCTACAAACTTTGTTACAGCGCTTGCCGCACGGCCAGATAAGTGTTGTTGTTCAACAATTGCTTTGGCTGCGTACCAAAGAGGCAGCGACTCAGCACGCGCACAGTCGCGTATATGGCTAAGTGTTTTATCACCAATACCACGCGCAGGGGTGTTAATAACACGCTCAAATGCAGCGTCGTCTTGGCGATTACCTACTAAGCGTAAGTACGAGAGCGCGTCTTTAATTTCTTGGCGCTCGAAGAATCGCATACCACCGTAAATGCGGTATTTTAAGCCTTCTTGTAGCATTGCTTCCTCAAGTACACGAGATTGCGCGTTACTACGGTATAAAATAGCGGCGTCTTGCAACGCATTGCCGGCATTTAACCAGCTGCGTAGCTTACTGCTTACAAAGCGGGCTTCGTCTAACTCGTTAAAGGCGGCATAAATTGATATAGGCTCGCCTTCGTTACCATCGGTCCATAAGCTTTTACCCATGCGCTCTGAGTTGTTTTTAATTAGCGCATTAGATGCTTTTAGAATGGTTGCGGTTGAGCGGTAGTTTTGCTCAAGACGAATAGTTTCGGCGTCAAAGTCAGTTAAAAAGCGTTTAATGTTTTCTATTTTAGCGCCGCGCCAACCGTAAATACTTTGGTCATCGTCGCCTACAATCATAATGCTTTGTGTATCACCAGCAAGTAGCTTTAACCATGCGTATTGAATGGTATTGGTATCTTGGAACTCGTCTACCAGCATGTGGGCAAAGCGCTGCTGGTAATGGCGAAGTAGCGTAGGGTTATTTTTAAGAACTTCGTAGCTACGTAACAGTATTTCTGCAAAATCAACTAAACCTGCACGGTCACACGCCTCTTGATAGGCGGCATATACACGCAGCATCATTTGCTCATTTATATCGTAGGCTTGAATATCTTTAGGGCGCAGGGCTTCATCTTTTTTAGCGCTGATGTACCAGCCAAATTGCTTGGCGGGCCACTTTTTATCATCAATATTCATTGATTTTAATAAGCGCTTGATCATTCTTAGCTGATCGTCAGAGTCTAAAATTTGAAAGGCTTCTGGCAGGTTTGCTTCACGGTGATGAGCGCGCAAAATACGGTGTGATAAACCATGGAATGTACCAATCCACATGCCTCCCACGGGAGCTTTTAGAGTTTCTTCAACACGAGTGCGCATTTCTTTAGCAGCTTTATTAGTAAAGGTAACCGCAAAAATACTATAAGCAGAGGCTTGCTCAACCTGCATTAACCACGCGATACGATGAACTAAAACACGTGTTTTACCCGAACCAGCACCTGCTAATACCAGCATGTTTTGTAGTGGGGCTGCAACGGCATCGCGTTGTTTGTCATTTAAGCCATCGAGTAATTCAGAAACGTCCATCGTTACGCCTTTTCAATCAATAATGAGGGCAGTATAACAGGTGTTTTTGTTAGGCTAAATAAAATACTGTTTTTATGAACAGCTATTATAAAATTGCCTCTAAAACCAATCAGCTGGCTAGTTTATAAGTGACTAAAATTAATAATAAAAATAATCAAATTGACCTATATTTAGTAAAAAATACTAAAACAGTTATTTAGTACTAATTTAACTAACTGATTTTTAAGCTTTAATAAATTGGCATAAAGTGTGATAGTAAGTAAATAACTAAAATTTAAAATTAATTAACTACAGAGGTGAGTATGGCTGATCAAGGTTCTGGCGGTAATGTAATTGCTGCATTGTGTAATATATTTTTTCCTGGTTTAGGGCAATTAGTACAAGGGCGAATTTTAGCCGCTATCTTTTTTGCGCTAGCTATTATAATTAGTTACGCACTTATTTATGTATTGGTAGGCTTTGTACTTGTGCCTATTATTTACTTATGGTCGATTATAGATGCTGCACGTTTTAGATCGCGAAGTTAGCCTCTATGTTGCCTACTTAAATAGCGCCAATGGGCGCTATTTTGCGTTTTAGGGGCACAGTTTAACGTTATTTATGGGTATAATTAGTGCATTAGCGTTTTAAAAGTAAAAATTATGGAATATCAATTTATACGTGACCCTATTAGCGGGCTGCGCATTAAAATAAGCAGCGAGCATGCCCTAATTGGCCGCTGGCTAAACGAAGAAATTGGCAAAGAAAAAGTCGCGATGGTACAAGCACTTATTAGCTCGGTAAAAACAAGCTACGAGCCAATAACGTTAAAAGGCCAAGAGATAGACTTAATACTCTCTAAAGACGAAGCCTTATTTGAAGCGCATGCTCTACACCAAGACAGCGAAGATTTAGTCGCCTATCAAGATGATGACTTAATGCTTGAAGAAAATGGCCTAGTGAGTGGTTGTGGGTTTGAAGATTTTATAGATTTAATAGAGTCGTGGGCTGACTTTAGTGGCTCGCGTTAAACGTTTAAAAGGCCAACCTAGTTGGCCTTATTTATGTTTTAAGTTATTGCAAATCAATTGATTCAACAGCGGCTAAAAGTAAGCTTTCAGTTAAGCGTACTTTATAATTAGGGTTTGCGTACTGAAAATACACAACGCCGCTTTTATCAATCACAAATACAGCCGGTACAGGCAAGGCGACGTTTACTTTGCCTTGGCCATTAACAAAGTTAACACCACGTTTATTACGATAAATAGCGGCTGTTTTATCATCTAAAAAATAAGCTAAACCTAAGGCTTTTGCTAGGGTTAAGCTATCATCTGAAAGCAGTAAATAATTTGGCGTACTTATTTTACTTTGGGCTAGTTTTTCTGGGCTATCGGGCGATACTGCAATAATTTGCGCATTTAAATTAGTTAGTTGCTGCTCAATTTTTTGTATATTAGCCAGTTGCTTTGAGCAATAAGGACACCAACCTCCGCGGTAAATAATAAGTACCGTTGTTTTTTCAGCAAAGCGCTTTTGTAACTCTACATTATTACCATGTTGATCTTTGAGCGTTATATTAGGCACGCTTAAGCCCGGTAATAATGGTGATACTTGCTCGGGGGCTTCTGCAATACCTGCAGTACTTGCTTGCGCATTAGTTACTAAAAAAGTAGCTATTATTATAGCCGCCAAGGTGTGCAGTAACACGTTACTCATTATTATTTCCTGCCTTGTTTTTATGTGCTGTTTATAATAGATCAAAAATGCACTTTTTATTATTTGCCTGTATCATAAGCGTAATTTAAAAGCTCAAGTGGAAACGATATGTCAGCCAACTTAAATAAGCTAGTAGTAATGCTAGAAATGCAAAATGCCATGAACACTAAAGTTCATGATCAGTGGTTTAGCCAAGGCTTTGAGTGGTACAGAGCCATTTGGGTAGAGTGTGCAGAAATGCTAGATCATTACGGTTGGAAGTGGTGGAAAAAACAAACCCCAGACACCGAGCAAGTAATTCTAGAATTGGTTGATATATTTCATTTTGGTTTGTCGTTAAGAATTGACGGAACAACTCCTTACGAAGAGTTAGCTAAGCAGCTAGAAAAAGAACTTAGCGCACCACAGGCCGCAGATGACTTTAAACAAACTCTTGAAGTATTAGCTGCTTCAGCAGTTGCAAATAAAACCTTTAACGCAGCCGCGTTTGCAGGGTGTATGGCGCAAATAGGGATGGATATTGACGATTTATACCGCGGTTACGTAGGTAAAAACACGTTAAATTTTTTCCGCCAAGATCATGGCTACAAAGATGGCAGCTATATCAAAGTGTGGAATGGCCAAGAAGACAACGAGCACTTGGTCGAAGTCGTTAAAAGCCTTGATACCGAACATGCCGACTTTGCAAAGTTAGTATATCAAGGTTTAGTGGCGCGTTACCCGCAACAATAATCTAGCCGCTAGATTATGTTTCTGTAGTCGGTTACGTTTAAGTAATCGGCTATTACATTATGTGGTTGTTGGCTATCTGGGTTAGCAACCGCAAGTAAATGCTCAATGCCGTATTCTCGGGCAGCATTTAAAACTGGCACACTGTCATCAACAAACAAAGTGCGCTGCTTATTAAATCCTAAATCTTTTTGTACTTGATGCCACAAACTTTGCTGCTCTTTACTCACTCCGTATTGATGAGTCGACACCACGCCATCTAAATAATTATCTATCGCGGTATGTTCAAATTTAAGCATGACGTTTTCTGGGTGGGCGTTAGTTAACAGGATTAGCTCTTTACCTGCTTTTTTTAACTCAGTTAAAAAGTGGGGCACATCTTCGCGTACTTTTATTAAGTGCTGGGTTTGGCGTTTTAATTCCATTATTGGCAAATTGAGTTGCTCTTGCCAATAATCTAAGCAATACCACTGTATTTGACCACTTACCGCTTGATAGCGCTTGTGCATTTCGGCTTTTGCTTCATCAAGGGTAATATTGCGAGTGAGCGCAAGTTGCTCTGGTACCACGTTAAGCCAAAAGTGACTATCGAAATGTAAATCGAGTAATGTTCCGTCCATATCGAGTAAAACGGTATCGATTTTTGACCAATTTAGCATGGGCTTTTCCTTGTGAAAAGTTTATGATTAAGCACAACTGCCATGATAGCAAAATAACGCCAATGACACAGAAAAAGCACCCAACTCCGCCTCAAATTATTAGTAACAATGTAGTTGCTAAAAGCCGTTTATTTACTGTTGAATCGTTAGAGCTTAAGTTTTCTAATGACGAAGAGCGCCAGTATGAGCGCATACGTGGCGGTGGCCGCGGGGCTGTAATGATTGTACCAATAACTGCAGATAACGAAATGCTACTGGTACGAGAGTATTGCGCGGGCACAAACAACTACCAATTAGGCTTTCCTAAAGGCTTGATAGACCCAGGCGAAACGCCACAACAAGCTGCAAACAGAGAGCTCAAAGAAGAAGTGGGCTTTGGTGCTGAATTTTTTGAGCCGTTAAAAGTAGTATCAATGGCACCAAGTTACTTTAACGCGACCATGCATATTTTATTTGCTAAGCAACTATATCCGCAAACGTTAGAAGGTGATGAGCCCGAACCTTTAGTGGTTGTTAAGTGGCCATTAACAGATTGGCAGTCATTATTAGAGCAAGACGATTTTACCGAAGCTCGCAGTGTTGCCGCTTTGCTATTATTAAATAAGTATTTAGCGTCTGGAGCTGCAAATGAATAAATTATTAGAGCCTTGTATTGAACTTGCACAAAGTGCAGGCGATGCCATTATGGCTATTTATAAAAAAGACGATATTGGCCAGCAAGAAAAGTCAGACTCTACGCCTGTTACAAAAGCAGACTTAGCGTCTAATGATGTGCTTGTTGCTGGTTTAAAAGCGCTTGCGCCCGACATTCCTATCATGTCGGAAGAAACGCCTATTCCGGCACTTGCTGACAGACAAAACTGGCAACGCTATTGGCTATTAGATCCGATGGATGGCACCGGCGAGTTTATTTTAGAAAGTGGTGACTTTGCCGTTAATATTGCGCTTATTGAAAATAACCACCCTGTTTTAGGTGTGATTCATTGGCCAGCAAAAGACATTACTTACTTTGCTACCGCTAACCAGGGTGCATTTAAACGAGAAAATGGTAGCGACACAAAAATGTCGGTAGCAACACCCGATAACCTAACGCTGGCAGTAAGCCGTAGACAAAAAATTGAAGCGGTCAGTCAGTATTTAAATACGCAGTTTGCCACTATTGCTGTTGGTTCGTGTTCTTTGAAGGCGTGTATAGTTGCCGAAGGTAAAGCCGACTGCTTTTTACGAATTGGTCCTACAGGCGAGTGGGATACCGGCGCATCACAAGTTATTGTAGAAGAGGCGGGTGGATGTATTACCGATGCAGAGTTTAACCCGCTTACTTATAACCAGCGTGAAAGCACTGAAAACCCTGACTTTATTGTAATGGGGCACCCAGATTGGGAGTTTCAAAAAATGATAAGCCCGCATCAGCGATAGCTATTTATAGTGCCTGTTGGTTGCTTTTTGTTCGGTTGAACGCAATTAACTAGTTAAAGCCTTGCAATATAAGTTTATTCCTATATTATAGCGCTCTCTTCGAAACAGGCTCGTTATTAACACGAAACTATTTCAAAGAAATTACAGGCGCGGGATGGAGCAGAATGATAAATCATTCGCCGGACTGCTTAAACCTGAAGTCGAAGGTCGTCGGTTCAAATTCGCCCCTTAGACTATAAACATACAGGCGCGGGATGGAGCAGCCTGGTAGCTCGTCGGGCTCATAACCCGAAGGTCGTCGGTTCAAATCCGGCTCCCGCAACCAATTTTTAAAAAATTTGGTTACTGTAAAACTCTAGCTTAAGAGACTAAATTAAGTAGTCGATAGACTTAAAATATACAGGCGCGGGATGGAGCAGAATGATAAATCATTCGCCGGACTGCTTAAACCTGAAGTCGAAGGTCGTCGGTTAAAATCCGTCTCTTAGACTATAAACATACAGGCGCGGGATGGAGCAGCCTGGTAGCTCGTCGGGCTCATAACCCGAAGGTCGTCGGTTCAAATCCGGCTCCCGCAACCAATTTCCTTTATGGAGTTGGAAGCCACGTTGTAATGTAAGCAACGCTAAATAAGTATGCATATTTCAGGCGCGGGATGGAGCAGCCTGGTAGCTCGTCGGGCTCATAACCCGAAGGTCGTCGGTTCAAATCCGGCTCCCGCAACCACTGAAATAAAAAGTTAGAATGAATCGACACTCTATATGAGTGTTTTTTTATGCCTAAAATTCAGTGAAATGAATAGCTCGTCGGTCTCAGCTCTCCACTAGCCAGCAAAGGTAGTCGTTTTAAATCTGGCTCCCGCAACCACTGAAATAAAAAGTTAGAATGAATCGACACTCTATATGAGTGTTTTTTTATGCCTAAAATTATATTTCTTTCCTTAAAAAGCACTTTTAGATTTACCCCCCAAGCAATAGCTATAAATATTACAAACTTCTCTAAAAATGCGTTATTACTTAAAACTTTGTATAGTTTGTGTTAAAACGGCAGAAATAATTTTGGGTTGTTAAACATGACTGAGCTTTACCACTGGTTTGATTTAATTGGCATTGCCGTGTTTGCTATTACGGGTACATTGGTTGCACACGAAAAGAAAATGGATGGTTTTGGTGTGGTGGTATTAGCAGCGGTGACAGCCATTGGTGGCGGTACGGTTCGCGACCTAATACTAGATGTGCCAGTATTTTGGTTACACGACCAAAGTTTTTTTTATGCTATTTTAGCTGCGGTATTTATTACCACTCGGCTTATTAACAAGCAAAAGTCGATTCCGCATTACACATTACAAATTGCCGATGCATTTGGTTTAGCATTTTTTGCGGTTATGGGTACTCAAAAAGCCTTACTAGCCGGTATGCCAAATATGACCGCAATTATTATGGGTGTAATTACCGGTTGCTTTGGTGGCATGCTCCGAGATGTGCTTGCCCGCGAAATTCCTATGCTGCTAAAAGGCGAGCTATACGCAATTACCTGTATCGCAGGCGGTGTAGTTTATACTTTGGGTATTCACTTTGCGTTAGCGACCGAACTTGCCATGGTAATGGCAATGCTAACCACCTTATTACTTCGTATTGCAGCTATTAAATGGCAAATCACAGTACACGTTTTTAAATATTCTGACTAAACTAATTAATTAAACCATTAATTAGGATAAGGAATGTCGCTAGCTCGCATTTATTCTCGTGCCCAAGTAGGTATAAACGCCCCCGAGGTTATTGTAGAGGTACACCTTGGGAATGGTTTGCCAGCTTTTCATATTGTAGGGCTTCCTGAGGCCTCAGTTAAAGAATCAAAAGATAGGGTGCGTAGCGCCCTAGAAAACTCACAATTTGGTTTTCCCGATCAACGTATCACCGTAAATTTAGCCCCTGCCGATTTACCTAAAGATGGAGGGCGCTTTGACTTAGCTATTGCCGTAGGTATTTTAGTGGCCTCTGGGCAGGTTGTTTGCCCTGATATACATAAATATGAGTTTTACGGAGAGCTTGCCCTTAATGGCGAAGTGCGTGGTGTAAATGCCATTTTGCCCTCTGTACTTGCAGCAAAAGAACAAGACCGCTGCTGCTTTTTACCTTTTACCAACGATAGCCTCGCAAGTTTGGTGAACGGCGTTAAACGTAAAGCGGTTAATTCGCTGCAAGAAGTGTGGGGCGATTTACTAAATCAGCAGCCGCTGCCTTTAAATATTGAATACCCTGATTGCGCCCAGTCTCCCGACTTTTTACTCGATTTAAGTGATGTTAAAGGCCAACCCGGTGCTAAGCGAGTGCTAGAAATAGCTGCAGCTGGAGGCCATAACCTACTTTTTTTAGGCCCGCCTGGTACGGGCAAATCTATGCTAGCGCAGCGTATGGCAACGATAATGCCAACCATGTCGGACGATGAGGCAATATCAACGGCTGCACTGTATTCTATTATTGGCCAATCTATTGACTTAAATAATTGGCGCCAGCGGCCGTTTCGAAACCCGCACCACACTTGCTCAGCCGTTGCTTTAGTGGGTGGTTCTTCAAACCCTAAGCCGGGTGAAATTTCACTTGCGCATAACGGGGTATTGTTTTTGGACGAGCTTCCGGAATTCGAACGTAAGGTACTTGATTCTCTGCGTGAGCCTATGGAAACCGGTTCTGTGGTTATCTCCCGTGCTGCAAGGCAAATGGAGTTTCCGGCGCAGTTTCAGCTAATAGCTGCACTCAACCCAAGTCCGACTGGATGCCATAATGATAAGCGAGCAACGCCTGACCAAGTTATGCGTTATTTATCTCGCGTGTCAGGCCCGTTTATCGATCGTATCGATTTGCAAATTGAGCTGCCACGTTTAACCAGTGTTGAGCTGCAAAGTACTCAGCCTGAAGAAAGCAGTGCTCAAGTTAGGCAGAGGGTTGAAGCTGCATATCATATTCAGTTAAAACGCCAAGGTAAGGTTAACGCGCGTCTAAATAACAAAGAAATGAATATACACTGTGAGCTTGCGCCTGCTGAGTTGCAGTTTTTAGCACGCGCTAGCGAAAAGTTGTCGTTATCACCGCGCTCTTACCATAGGGTCATTAAAGTGGCGCGTACAATTAGTGATTTAAAAGGTGCAGAGCATATTAGTTTAGAAGAGCTAAAAGAGGCGCTAAATTATCGTGCTTTTGAGCGGTTACTAGCGCAGTTAACTAAATAAACTAAACGCTGCTGGAAGTAATACCGAACCGTAATAATGTTTAATTATTTTAAGGTGTTAAGCTCAGTGTATTTTTATGATGTTAAAATTTTAATGCGCTAAATTGAGAGCATATAGCCTTTGCCACGTACGGTTACAATACGCTTTTGGTCTTTTTCATCGTATAGCTTTTTACGCAAACGGCCAATTAAAACATCCACAGTGCGGTCATTTGGGCTCCAATCGGGCTGACCTATTTCTTCTGATATTTTCTCACGCGAGGTGGCTTTGCCTGCGTTGCTAATTAAACAAATTAGCACTTTGTGCTCGGCTTCGGTTAAGCGCGACTCAATACCCGATGAGGTAATTAATGTGCGATTGTCGGGGTGAAGTTTAAAGTCGGCGTATTCTATAAATTCTTCGCTTTCGTCATCATCTTGATTAATTGCAATACGTTTATAAAGCGCACGCATGCGCAGCTCAAGCTCTAATAAGTCGACAGGCTTGCAAATATAATCATCAGCGCCTTGGGCAAGCCCTGCAATACGATCTGCTTGTGAGTCACGGCTGGATAAAACAATGACGCCAATATCGGTCAAAGTGTTGAGCTCTTTGGCAAGCTGCAATCCATCACGCTTGGGTAATACAATATCAATAATGGCAAGAGAAATAGCATTGCGCAGGTTTACGCGTTGCCTAACTATGTTTAGGGCATCAGCACCTGTGGGGTCTATTTCTATCGAAAATTCGGTGTCTGTAAAGTGATTTTGGATGCGCTTAACGAGTAGCTCGTCGTCTTCAACCAATAAAACGTTAATTGCCATAGGACTTATTTTTGTATATTTATAGCTCTGTATGGTAGCACCAATCGTTTAATGCTGAGAAGGGGGGTCTGTAACTTTTCGGTAACTTTATGTTTCAAATATAAAAGGGGTCATACAAAGCACCTGTTGATAGGATGAAGCTCAGCACACTTAGTAAAAATGTGCTGAGCGCTGTGTTACTTATCTGAGTACATAGCATCCCACCATTGTGGTTCGCCTTTTAGGTGTTTATCAAAATAAGCAAGCATGGTGTTCCACCAGTCAAAGCGTTTGTCACGAGCAAAAATTTGATGGTTAGCGCCTTTGTATTCAATAAGCTCTACGTCTTTGTTTAGTAGTTTTAAAGCTGTATACATGGTTAAGCTTTCACCAACAGGTACATTGGTATCGCTATCGCCATGTAAAAGTAACAAAGGAGTCGTTACTTTATCGGCATGAAATACAGGGCTATGATCGCTGTACAGTTTAGCGTTATTCCACGGAAAGCTATTTTTAGAGGCTTCGCCTGAGTATAAATAACCCCACCAACCTTCGCCCCAATATGAGGTTAAGTTAGAAATACCCGCATGCGCAATTGATGCACTGAACATGTCGGTTTTTGTTGCCAGCAGCATGGTCATAAAGCCACCATAAGAGGCGCCTAAATTACCTACTTTTTTGCTATCAACAAAATCGTACTTTTTCAAAAATGCTTGGGTACCTTGCATTATATCGTTAGCGGTATAGTCACCCCAGGCATTAACGTGCTGTGCAGAGAACTTTTGCCCAAACCCTGTTGCTCCTGTGGGCTGTAATACATAAACAACATAGCCATTTTCTGCCCATAAGTTAAATGGGTAGCGACCTGTAAAGCCACGAGTAACCGGTGAAGTGCCGCCGTAGTAATAGACAAGCGCAGGGTGTTTTTTAGTTTTATCTAAATTAGTAGGTAGGTATACACGTCCTGTTATTTCTACGCCGTCTTTATTTGTAAAATTAAACTCTTCAAGGGTCGGAATTTGCGTATTAGCGTAGGCAAGCGGCTTAGAATCCCAGATTAGATCTGTTTTGTTTTTACTTATATTTAAGCGTTTAAGCTGCTGTGGCGTAGATGCTGTGGTACCGCTTAGAAGTACTTGCGGGTTTCTCTCGTGCGAGTAGCTAAACTGCTCGACGATATCTAGGCCTGTATTAAGTTTTTTAAAGCGCTGTTTACTTAAGTCATATAAATACAAAGGTTGGGTATCTTGCTCGGTTACTTTTATAAGCGCATCGCCGTTATCAAGCACATGTAATTCACCTATAGCGGGGTCAAACTGCTTACTCAGCGCTTTTACGTTTTTACCGTTATCGCTAAGTAAGTATAATTGGCCGTCGTAATTATTAGCTAACATCTCTTTTGGAAGGGCGCGGCCTGCACCATTTTTAAAATCTGGGCCCGCAACAACGTATACATCTTTATTGGCGTACTTTGCATGATTAAAGGTTTTAAATTTACCAAAAGAGGTTATTTTATTTGATTTTAAATCAAGCTCCAGCAGTTCGGTCTCTGGGTGGGTGGTGGCTTGCATAACCATCGCTTGTCGGCTCATTAAAACCTTGCCACGATTTGTGTTTGCATCTTCAAAGTTATGTGAGATAGGTCCTTGGCTCAGTGCTTTGGTTAAGCCACTGTGAGTGTCTAATATATAGAGTTGACTTACGTTGCGTGCGTATGACCATCTATCTTGCAGGCCTTTGTAGTGCTTAGTTAAGCTGTTGTTGTCTTCAGGTGTTTTAGACCAGCTAAAAATAAGGCTGTTACTATCATAAAAATTAAAGTTGCTCGCGCCTTCAAGTTCTGTGGCTAATGTTTTAACGCTGAGGTTTTTACGGTTTAGCTGTTTTAGCTCGTTGCCTAACATATAAACTAAAAATTGGTTATTGGGGCTCCACACCATATTGCTTGGCTGTTGGCCTTCAAAACGATACAAGGTTTGGTTTTGGTTATTTTTAAGCTCAGTTACCACGTTTGCTTGGTTAGCAGTTTGGTTTGAATAGCTGCGTGTACTAGTAACATATTGTTTAGCATCGGGCGCAAAAGAAAGCCCACTAATGGTAGGTGCATCAAAAAGCTGCTCGGCTGAAAGTCGCTCGGTTGTAGAAGTATTAATTGTAATTTTGTCAGTATCGGATTTGGGCTCAAAGTCGAGGGAAACGTTGTTCCAGTTGGCAACCTGTTGTGCTACTACAATCACTTTATGAGTGCCATTTGTTAACGATAAAGAGTATGTGTGGTTATCCCCTTTTTGAAGCTTAGCATCGACAAACAACTGAGCGTTTTCTACTCCCTTTATGGTTAATGTACCCTGGCTAAAGCGCCTTGTTTCAATATTGAACTTAAGCGCTTGTAGGCCACCTAAAGTAAGCGCGTTTACTTTATGAAACGGCTGCCAGCTGTGCTTTTTACCAAATACAGACACGCTTTGCGAATTACGTTGCAGAGGCTCTAATAAGTTATTAATAATGGTTTGACCGTGTGGCGTTTGAAATGGCTTAACTTGCATGTTTTCGCCTAGGGGGCCAATAAACTCAATACTTGATTTATCAAGCGGGGCTGCTATTGCGGTCATACTCAAACTGCTCAGAACAAAAAGCCTGGCAGTCTGTTTTAGTAATTTATTTTTTGTGGTCCAAGGTGAGCTAATTCTCATATTTGTGCCTATTATTGATAGTTATTTGGCCAAATATAGCATGTATTGTTACCATGCCCATATGTTCAACTCATCGGAGAAAAAGTGACTTTACTGATTGTGTACATGGTTGCTGCCATCGTCATTTCTTTTTTATGTTCAGTTATGGAAGCAGTGCTATTAAGTATTTCGCCGAGTTACGTAGCGCTATTACGTAAAAAACAGCCAGAACTTGCTAAGCAACTCGAAAAGCTAAAAAATAATGTAGATCAACCGCTTGCTGCAATACTAACGCTTAACACCGTGGCTCATACCGCCGGTGCTGCAGGCGTGGGCGCACAAGCTGCTGTGGTTTTTTCAGATGCGGCGGTCGGCATTGCTTCTGCCATAATGACACTTTTAGTATTGGTACTTTCAGAGATCATTCCAAAAACCTTAGGAGCCAATTATTGGCGTGCCTTAACCCCTAGCGTGACTTACTCCTTACGCTTTTTAGTAATATCGCTAAAACCATTTGTATGGTTTGCTCAAAAGCTCACTAATTTAATGGGTGCCAAGCACGATGAGGCTTTTTATATTCGCCAAGAAATAGAAGCTATGGCAGATATAGGCACTGAGTCGGGGGCTCTTCATCAAGATGAGTCTGAAATTATCCGTAATTTACTGCATTTTAGGCATGCTAAATTATGTGATTTAATGACCCCGCGCACCGTACTGTACAAGGTGCATAAAGGTTTAACCGTCGATCAGTATATGAGTGAGCATGGCTCGTCTTCGTTTTCGCGAGTGCTTGTATTTGATAAAGATGCCGATGATATTATTGGCTTTGTGCATAAAAACGATATTATGTTGGCTTATCACCGCCTTGGCACCGACTATAAAATTAGCAAATTAGTAAAGCCTATTCACACGGTACCAGAAGGGCATAATGTGTCGTCGTTACTACAAACCTTGCTTAAACAGCGCACTCATATATGTTTAATTGTTGATGAGTACGGTGATGTGCAAGGTATTGTAACCCTAGAGGATATGATAGAAGCGCTTATGGGGCTTGAAATTGTTGATGAGCGTGACCAGTCAACCAATATGCGAATGGTTGCTAAGCAGCGTTGGCGCCAGCGTTTAGCAAGCAGTGAGCACATAGTAAGTAAAGATGATGATACGCCCCGAGACAACAGGTAATTGCCTCGGGAGTGAAGGCTAACGTTTAATTGTGCCCCCAGTAGTATTGACCCAGTTTAGTGCCCACTCAATAAAATCGTCTTTGGGTTTGGGGCAGGTAAATAAAAAACCCTGCATAGCTAAATTGGTGCGGTAATTTTTTAAGTATAACGACTCTTCAGCGCGCTCCACGCCCTCAGCCACTAGGGCTAATTGCTCTTGGCTGGCAATATCAACCAGAGAACTAACGACTACTTGCGAGAACTGATCTGTTTCAATATTACTAATAAGTGTACGGTCAATTTTTATTTCAGTAAAAGGCAGGCGTTTGAGCTGGTTCATATTGGTAAAGCCCACCCCAAAGTCATCTAATGATATACCAAAGCCATGCATTCTTAATCTGTTTAGCGTTTCTAGCTGAGAAAGGCTAGATAGCGCATGCTGCTCGGTGATTTCTAAAATAATATCACTTGGTGATAACTCATTGAGCTGTAAAATAAGCATTAGCTTATTAGGGCAGCTTAAATCATCTAATTGCGTAGGTGATAGGTTAAAAGCCAGTTTTAGGTGCGCGGCAATACTTGTGCGTATGGCTTTTAAATCGCTGGTGGCTTGTTCAAATAAGCTAAAGGTAATTTGATTAATTAATCCGCATTGCTCCGATAATGAAATAAAGCGGTTGGGTGCGATGATTTCGCCAGTATCCGTTTTAACTATGCGCGCTAATACTTCAATACTTTCTATTTCACTGGTTTGAGAATTTATTTTGGGCTGATAGTAAGGTGTTATTTCGTTTAATTTTATTGCCTCATGCAATGCTTTTTCTGAAATAGAGGTATAGGAATGATCGTTGTGTACTGCTAAATGTTGTGCTTTTTGTAAAACGGTTTTTACTTGGTTTAGTTGTACAGGCTTAGCTAAATTTGCGACTAAGTGAATATTGCTATGGCGCGCTAAATTTGCAGCTAAATTAATAACCTTGTGATCCATCTCCGAAATTATAACTACTGCACCTGTAAAATTAAGCTCGCCTAGCTTTCTGATGAACTCCATGCCATCCATTTCAGGCATGTTTAAATCTGTAAATACAATATCGTAAAAGTTTATATCGTCTGTTACATGAGTTAGCGCTTGCTGAGCACTCAGGCATTTTGTAACTTTATTCGAGACTCCTAACTCATTTAAAATGGCCTCCATAACAATTAAAATTGCCTTAGAGTCATCCACAACTAAAATATTGGGTACCGAAATCGACATGCTCTATCCTTGTAACTGCTTAATATATTAGTACTGTAAAAATAGCGCCTGATCAGCCTTTTGTCAGCTTAGTTTTATATTATTTTTTATCTTTTAAGTGCTTTTGTGCTTATTGTTTAAGGCAATTCGTGTTTTTTAAATTCATCGGTATACTAGCGCCATTGTTTTAACTGGTTTTAGTCATGATAAAAATCGATCTCATGCTTGCAGAGCAACCATTAACGCTAATGGTATCTGGGCATAAAATAGTACAAATATTTCATAATCAACAGGCCATAAGCTTTACAACACCCAAAGAGCATTACGCCGAATTTACTTTAGATAATAAGCAAATAGGGATTGATAGCTCACATGTTCATGAGCAGTCTTTATCGTTATTTGTTGATGGTGTGTTTGCTACTGAACTAGCTTTACCTGCGCCGGTAAATAGCCAGCCCAAAAAAGGCTTTTTAGGGCTAGCGGCACTGGGCTTTAAATTATTTAAAAGTGCAAAAGTAATTAAGGTGGCTTTAGCGAGTGCATCGGTTGCCGGCTATGCCTGGTTATTTAGTATTGAATTTGCACTAATGCTAATTGCCTGTTTAGTGGTACATGAGTACGGACACGTTAGAGCCATGAAATACTTTGGCATAAAAACCAAGGGTATTTACCTTATTCCTTTTGTAGGCGGATTGGCTGTTAGTGACGATAAAATAACAACGCGCTGGCAAGATGTAGTTATATCACTCATGGGGCCAGCGTTTGGTTTATTTACCTCAGTGCTGGGTGTGGTTTTATATTACGCCACCGAAATGGACATATTTGCCGGCGTTGCAGTACTCAGTGCCTTATTGAATTTGTTTAACCTTTTGCCTATTTTACCGCTTGATGGCGGCCATGTACTAAAAAGTATCAGCTTTTCAATGCGCTCTTGGGTCGGTTTAAGTGTGTGTTTACTCGGTGTGTTATTTGGCTTATGGCTTAGTTATACATTTGGTTTAATGTTACTGGTATTCTTTTTGTTTGTGGGCGCACTGGAAATTGTATTTGAGTGGCGCGGCCGGCATTACTCGCATTTATTGCCGCTTGATAAATACGGACAAGGTTTTTCAGCCGCTATGTACGCTATTGTAGTTGCAGGCCATGTCGCTGTAATGATGCATTTTGCGGATTCTGACAATCCAATATTGAGTCTGCCGATGACGATTTTATCAAGCTAATAATAAAAAACAGTATGGAAAGTTTAAAAAATGCGCACGATGCTGTTTTTTTTGTTCGGTTGTTGCTGTTTTTAAAGGGTTTTGTATGTTTATTGTTGTTTTGTTGTAACTAAAGGTGTACCGTACCGATATCAATATGTTCAGGGATGGTTCAGGGATGTTATTTAGAAAGGAAGCTGTCGCTCAGCAAAGTGAGCGTTTGACAGGGGGTATAACCCTCGCACAACCACTATCAATAAAGTTAACTGTGCTTATTTTGACCTGTATGGCAGTCGCAGTTATTACCTTCTTATTCACCGCTGAATACTCTCGTAAAGAAACCGTGCGCGGTTTTTTAATACCCAATAAAGGGATAATCCAAAGCTTTGCTAGTCAAGGTGGTATGATTGAGCAGCTATTTGTACAAGAGGGTGATGCCGTTACTAAAGGTCAGCCGCTGGCGACCATTATTGTACAGCAAAATAACAGCCAAGGCATAGCCTTGAGTACCCAGCTTGTTGAGCAGCTAAGTATGCAAATACAGTTGCTCAATGATGAGATAATACAAAACCTTACCCTAAAAAAGCAAGAGTCACTTAACTTGCAAGCGCAAAAACGTGCACTTACTAATGAGCAAGCTGCATTACAAAGTCAACTAGCTCTGGCTGATGAAAAATTAGGGCTACTTAACCGCCAACAAAGCAACCTTAATCAACTTAATAAAAATGGCTTTTTATCAAACATCGAGCGAGAGCAACAGCAGCAAGCCCTGTTAGATGCTAAGCAAGAAAAACAAAACCTAGCGCGCTTGCTGATGCAGCAAGAAAACCAATTAAGTCAACTTAGCTTTAATATTGCCAATGTGCCCCAGCAGTATACGTTGCGTATAAATAGCCTTAAACGCCAACAAGCGGATATTCAAAACCAGCTCACACAAATTAAAAGTAACTATCAATATACCATAACAGCCAGTAACAGCGGTGTTGTTACTAGCATTCAAGTGGTTGAAGGCGAAACACTTACCCAAGCCAAACCACTGTTGTATATTATTCCCGAAGGCTCAAAGCTAGTAGCAGAGTTGCTGCTACCAACACGTTCAGCAGGCTTTATACAGCTAGGTAACGATACGCGCCTGCGTTTTGATGCTTTCCCTTATCAACGCTTTGGTTTCATTAACAGTAAAATTAGCCGGATTGATAAGGCACTCATTACCCCAAATGAAATACGCTTGCCCATTGCACTGCAAGAGCCGGTGTACCGCCTGCGAGCAACACTCAGCCAGCAACAAATGCAGGCTTATGGTAAAGCGTTTGAGCTAAAAAGCGGTATGTTATTTGAGGCGGATATTATGTTAGAGCAGCGTAAACTGATTGAATGGCTGCTTGAGCCGCTGTATAGCCTAAAAGGGCGTGTAAGTTAATCGCAATGTTTGGGTTGTAGAACGGGATTTATTTCGATAATAAGAAGAAATTCATCTGTTTAATTTGCTGTAATAAGTAATATTAAGCAGAGAATAGAGTGGCTGACTTTAGTCAAACTTTAGCGAGCACAACTAAAGCCAGCCTATTAACCGCTCACCTTTATGATAATGGTTGAGCACATTAACAAACCGATGACTTAACTAAAAAGCATCGGATTTATGGAGTATAACATTATGCGTGAATTAAACGTAAAAGAAATTAAAGAAGTGAATGGTGGTAGTCGTTGGGTAAAAGTTTTCAAATTTATTGCTTATAACCTCCCTGAATATGGTGGTGGTGGTAGATATGGATCAGGTGGCTGGCGCCCTTAATTGTAAAAAGTGCTATGGCCCTAAGTGGCCATAGCACTTTATTGGTTATGAATCAAAGTTACTTCATTTTTGGTTTTAGGGGGTAATATGTTGAAAGCGGGATTGGATGTCATCGTTGAATTAAGTGCATTGCTTATTACATTTATACTTGTTCAGGTTTATTTTGGAGGACTTGGTTTGAATTCATTTATTGTCTCAGTAATTGTATTTTTAAGTGCTTTAGTATTTATGAAGGTGTGCATTTATTATATTGGGAAAATTATAAATGCAAAAAAGGCATAAGACGAAAAGCTACACCAGTATAAATTTTTCTACATCACGATCAGTTCCTCTAATCCTTCAATCCGAAATAGCTGAATGCGGCCTAGCCTCTATGGCAATGGTGGCAAGCTATCACGGTCATAGGCTGGATATGCCAGCCATGCGTAAGCGCTTTTCGGCTAATTTAAAGGGGATGAACTTACAGCAGCTGATAGAGCTGGGTGATGGCTTGGGGTTCGCCAGCCGTGCACTGCAATGCCCGCTCGAGGAAGTCCATAAACTGCAAACACCGTGTATATTGCACTGGGATATGAATCACTTTGTGGTATTGACCAAAGTCTCTGGTAAAGGATCTTCAGCTAAATTTGCAATTAACGACCCAGCTGTTGGTAAACGTAATTTAAATAGTGATGAATTTAGTAAACACTTTACAGGTATTTGTTTAGAGCTGACTCCAACTAGTCAGTTTGAAGCCAAACAAGAACAAGCACAGATGAAGTTTACCCAACTTTGGAGCTCGATGAAGGGCTTAAAAGCAGGGCTAATAAAACTGATTGCGTTGTCACTGGTATTGCAATTATTTGCTCTGATGACCCCTTATTATATGCAGTGGGTGGTGGATGAAGTATTAATTAGTTTTGATGAATCGTTATTAACGGTACTCGCTATGGGCTTCGCGCTGATTGCGATTATTTCGGTGGTAACCAATGCTGTACGAAGTTGGCTGATTTTACGGCTTTCCAGCCTTTTGAATATGCAAATGGGGGTTAATTTACTCAGGCATTTATTGCGACTACCGATGAATTATTTTGAGTCGCGCCATGTTGGCGATATTGTGTCGCGCTTTGGCTCCTTGGCACAAATACGGGAGCGCATAACTACAGGATTTGTAGAAACACTGGTCGATGGCGTGATGGCTATTACCGTTTTGATTATGATGCTAGTTTATTCGCTAAAGCTCACTGCAATAGTTGTAGGTGCAATTGTGCTTTATACCTTAGTGCGTTTAGCGCTTTACAGGCCACTGCACCAAGCTACTGAAGAAATGATTCAATCATCTGCCAAAGAGCAATCGAACTTTTTAGAAAATATTCGGGGTATGCAAACTATAAAATTGTTTGGTAATGAATCGCAGCGCCAAGGTATTTGGCAAAACCGTTATGCAGAGGTAATAAACAGTGAAATTCGTTTAGGGCGTTTAAACATTAGCTTTGATTCATTTAATAAACTGTTATTTGGCCTTGAAAATGTATTGGTGATTTACTTTGCTGCATTGCTAGTTATGAGCAATAGTTTGTCTGTTGGTATGGTACTGGCGTTTATTGCTTATAAAAACCAGTTAACCAGCCGCTTTGCCAACTTAATTGAGCAAATTATTCAATTCAAAATGATGCGCTTACACTTAGACCGTATTGCAGATATAGCACTCACGAAACAAGAAGCTAATCGTGACGGTGAAATGGCCTATACAGGTGATGACGAAGGTAAAGTTAAAGGCCAGCTTACGCTCGAGAATATTTGCTTTAGTTACAGTGAAGAGCAAGTGCCGATTTTAAATAATGTTAATTTAACGCTGAATTCCGGTGACTCGATTGCGATTACGGGTCCGTCAGGTGCGGGTAAAACTACGTTGATGAAAATAATGCTAGGGTTATTACAGCCAACCTCAGGGACGGTGTTGCTTGATGGCAAAGATATTACCCAGCTTGGCCTTAAAAACTACCGTAAACAAATAGCTGCAGTGATGCAGGATGACACATTGTTAGCTGGCTCAATCGCCGATAACATCAGTTTTTTTGACCCACAGCCCAATTACTTGAAAATAGAGCAATGTGCCCGACATGCAGCTATTCATGATGATATTACCAAAATGACTATGGGCTATAACTCATTAGTGGGTGATATGGGATCAAACTTATCTGGCGGGCAAGTACAGCGTTTACTTCTTGCTCGCGCATTGTATCAATCGCCCTGCGTGTTGTTTATGGATGAAGCAACTAGCCATTTAGATAAAGACAACGAAGCGAAAATAAGTGAGCAAATTCAGCTCTTACCCATCACACGGATTATGATTGCCCATCGTCAAGAAACTATTAATATGGCGGGTAACGTTTATAAGTTACAAGCGGGCAGTTTAAATACTACTGAAATAGCAAGAGATACTGCTTAATGGTTATATGAAAGAATATGAAAAGTGAAACAATTGGTACTGTAGAGCAAGTTTTTTATACTGTCTGCTGGGTAGCTTTCTTTTCAATAATCATCCCTATGGTCGCGGTTTTCATTTTTTTTATTACTGGCTTAGGTTCGTTAGTTCTTGATAATGTCAGTACTTTTGAGCAATTTGAGTCGAATCCCAATGTTACATTTATAGTATCGTTAATCTCGTTATTACTGATTATTCCGCTTCTGAAATACTCATTATACTCTAGTGAGAGAACACAAATAATAGCGAGGCTGGCAGTACAGCCTGTTCGTATATGTCCTTTAGTTTATGTATTAATAGTCACTTTTGCATATATGATAGTAGAGTATTATTTAGCTGACCACTTAATGGTAGAAGCTCCTAATTTTATGTTGGAAATGCAAGGACAAACAAATAATTTATTAGACAAGTCTCTACTATTTTTCGCCGTAGTTGTTATCGCTCCTATTTTTGAAGAGATGATTTTCAGAGGCGTTGCGTTTTACAGGTTACAGCAGACTGCTTTAGGTGTAAGTGGTGCTGTAATAATTCCTAGCTTAATATTTGCTTTTTTACATGGTCAGTATGATCAAGTTTATATATTTGTACTGCTGTTTTTATTTTCTTGTTTTATGGGAGGGGTTCGCTCCTTAACGGGGAACATTTGGTATTGTGTTTTAGGCCATATGATAATTAATTTATTTGCGATTAGTGAGCTTATTTTATAAAAGTAACATTAGCCCTCTACGGATCATTCTTATTCGTTACGGATAAAAGCTCAAAGTTAAGGATATAAATACCCCCGTTACAAATAACTGCACTACACAAAACCCCATAATGTCTTTCGCTTTTAACCCTGCAATGGCTAATACCGGTAAAGCCCAAAAGGGTTGAATTAAATTAGTCCACGCATCGCCCCACGCAACAGCCATTGCAACGCGTGATATATCGGCGCCCAGCTCTTGCGCTGCGGGTATAACAATAGGTGCTTGTACTGCCCATTGCCCGCCGCCAGAAGGCACAAACATATTAACGAGTCCTGCACTTATAAAGCTAAAAAATGGCAAGCTATCGGCATCTGCTACGGCAATAAAACCACGTGATATTTGCTGCGCTAAACCACTATCGACCATAACGGCCATAATACCTGCATAAAATGGAAATTGAATAACAATGCCTGCGCCGCTAGGGATTGCTTGTTGTAAGCTATTAAGTAAGTTATGGGGTGTTTGGTGTAAGGTAATGGCTAAAAACAAAAACATCGCAATAACGCTATTAAGGTTTAGGCTACCGTCTGCAATTACAAAGTAATACGCCAAATAACACAGACCGAGTAAACCAATTGCGATGCCTAGCAGTTTACTGTGTTCTAAATGTTGAGCCGGGCGGGTTATGTTTTCATTATGAGCGGGGGATTCTTTTATTAGCGCTGGGTCCACATATACGCTGTTTTTATCACTGGGTAGCATATAGCGGTTAACCAGCGGCATAATAATAAATAAGCCAATTAATATTGCTATGTTAAAACCAGCAAACAGGGTTTGATCAGTACTAATTATACCAATGCTACTTTGTGAAAAGTGCCCCTCGGTAGCAATGGTGAGCGGGATAGAGCCTGCTAAACCGCCATGCCATACAACAAAGCCAGAGTAAGCACTGGCTACTAGCAACCTGTAATCAACTTGTGTTTGCTTAGCAATGGCTTTAGCAAATAAAGCGCCAATCACTAAACCAAATCCCCAGTTGAGCCAGCTGGCAAGTAGCGAAATCAATGTGACTAAAATAATGGCTTTTGGTGCTGTATTGGCAAGCGTAGCTAGTCTTTTTAATAGCTTATTGATAGGCGGTGTACTTGCCAGCATATAGCCGGTAATAAGCACTAACAGCATTTGCATGGCAAAGCTCAGCAGGTTCCAAAAACCACTTCCCCATGCGTTAATAACTTCAAGACTGGTTGAGGGGGTAAATAGGCTAGCGCATAGTAAGGTAATAATGCTTAGCAATATGACAAATATAAAAGGGTCGGGTAAGTAGCGCTCTACTAACTTGGTAAATGGTGTGGCAATTTTATTTAGCATAGTGTGTCTGTGTGTTTTTTATTCTTAATATAATTAATCATGCTCTTAGCTGATTAGCAAACCCGCATTTAGTCTTATATTGGTTGGGGCGGTTTATCTATAAAAGTTGATCGAATTTAAATCCTAGTAGGCCAACAGGTTCTACTTAAAAGCTTAAACGTTGCTTAAAAGCATGGCTTACAGTAACGTACTGTTTATAGATAATTTACTAACAAAGATTTTGTATTATGCCGGTAATATTTAAGAGGCTAGCGCTACTTGTTCGTGCTCATATCGATCAGCTGAGCTGGCAAGCTGTGGTGCTTGCAATACTTGCGCACATGCTAGTAACTTGGGGGCTACTGTTTATTGCAAATGAGCAAGCGCTTACCTCGCTTACGACCTTTTTTTACTACTACACCGTAACTACCTCTACAGTGGGTTACGGCGATTTTAGCCCAACCAGTGAGCTTGGGCGTTGGGTAGTGGCTTTAATACAAATTCCGTTTGGTTTAGCTTTATTTGGCGTTCTGTTAGGAAAAACGGGGCAAACAGTAACTTACTTAATTAGGCGCGCTATGACTGGTGATAAAAATTTTGCTCACAGTAACAACCACATTATTATTTTTGGCTGGCACGATACCCGCACAAAAAAAATGATTGATTATATCCTTGCTGATACCAAACGTACCGACCGCCGTATTTTATTGGCGGTGACCGAGCAAATGGATCATCCGTTTTTAACTAACGAAAACGTCGATTTTGCTCGCCTAACCAGTTTTACTGATTTAGAAGAGCTTAAGCGTGTAGCTATAAGCCGTGCCGACAAAATTATTATTGATGGCCAAGATGACGACCAAACATTTACTACGGCGTTGCGTATTAGTCGTTTAGTTAAAGATGAGTGCCATATTAGTGCACACTTTTTAGATGAAACCAAGGTAGATATGCTGCTTGAGCATTGCCAAAATGTAGAGTGCAGTAGTGCTAAATCAGCAGAGATTTTAGTGCGTTCAATGCAAGACCCTGGCTCGAGCCGAGTACAAGAAGAGCTATTATCTACATTGCACGGCGACACGCAGTTTAGCCTAGCTATTCCAAGTGAATGCGAAGAAATGGAGTTTGGCACTTTGTTTCACCATTTTAAGCATGACTATAATGCTATTTTGTTAGGGGTGGCGCATAACTTAAGTGCACAAAATATGGATTTAAATCCGCCGCTTGATTACAAGGTAAATGCGGGCGATATACTGCACTACATTGCCCTTGAGCGTGTACTGACAAGTGAAGTAGATTGGCAAAGCTTGGCAAAATAACCAAAGCCTAGGTTAAATAATGAATGAAGTAGTATTTTTAATAATTATTTTAAGCGCTTATATATTACCCGTAGTGATAGTGGTTAACAGTAAGCGTACCCAAGGCCACGAAAAAAACGGCTGGTTATTAGGCGTTATTATTTTTTCGTGGCTGGGGCTCTTTATGTATTTTACGATTGTGCCCAAGCACGGCCACAAAAAGAAAAAACGTAAGTAGCTTACTCTAGCTGCTTAAGCTTATGCTCAACAAGTGGGTCGTCTGGCACGATTTGTTGGGCCACTTCTAATAATTGAATTGCATCATTAGGATGCTCATCTTGGTGTTTAAGAGCCACGTCAATCAGTGGCTGAATATCTATTTTTGCTTGATGTTCTTGCACATGCTCTTCTTTTTCATCCGCTAAAATTTGATGAGCCGTGCTTAGTAGCGCTAAACGGTGTGGCGATTTTGCATTGGCCTTACTTAGGCTTTGGTAATACTCTTCTTTTAAACGTAGGGTTTTAGTTTGCAAACGAAACTGCGCAATATCGATTTGCTGGTGGCGGATAAAATCAACGGCCACTTGTTTGTAAAACCCAAACTTAGTGAGGTAGCTGGCATGAGTGCCGTGACCCATACCAAATACGCGCAAATGGGTAAGCTGTGGGTAACGCTTAGCATGTAAGCGGTCTATTTTATTGGTGGGATCATAAATTATATACCCCTTAGCATGGCCTAAATCAACATCGTTATATTCACTTTGCCAATCAAACTGCTGCGCAAGCTCAGTGCTTGAGCGGTTATCCCACGGCACTATTTCGGTATTTTTGCTACTCACAGGATGAAAAAATAAAACCTGGTCAAGCTTTAATAATTTAGCAAATGCACCCACAGCAAAACCACCGCGACTTAAGCCATAGCCTAAGCGGCATTTAAAAGGTTCAAGTAACGTTGCGAGCTGTTCTAAAAAGAAAATTAAATTGCGGCTTCTAAACCAATTACTTTTTCCTAAATGCTGAAATGAAATTACATTAACGTTTTGCTTTTGCGCTAAGTGGTAGCCCCAGGGGGCAAAGTCATCGGTTAGGTCGTGTTCTTGGACGTTAGTGCCTGCGGGGGAAAAAGTAAAAAGCAGGGGTTTATTTAAATCAACAAATTCGTATTTTACATACACATCGCCGAGTAAGTCGCCACCACACATAGGCAGTTTAGTTTGTTGTTCATCACGACAAAGCGTTAACCATTCATCTAACCAATACAGTAATTTCATTAATCCCCCAATTATATCTCGGCGGGGATCGTATCAAACCCAGTTAAAAGAGGTCAAACAGAGCCAAGCTTTAGCCCGTTAATGATTAGCGACTATTACAGCTTGATATTTGCTTACTGAGCTTAATTGCCCATGACTATTATGTGCTCCCAGTCGCTTTGTGTGACTGGCATTACCGAGAGGCGGCCAGCTTTTTTAAGGGCTAATTCGGTAATTGCCTCGTTAGCTTTAATGTCCTTTAAGCTCACGCGTTTGTTTAAATGGCTTTTATAGGTTACTTCAACTACAAACCAGCGTGGCTTGTCGGGCGTGGCTTTCGCATCGTAATAGTCACTATTTAAATCAAACTGAGTTGGGTCGGGGTAGGCTTCTTTAGTAACGGTTGCTATGCCCACAACGCCTACGTGTTTGCAGCTAGAGTGGTAAATAAATACTAAGTCACCTAATTTTATATCGTCGCGCATAAAGTTACGTGCCTGATAATTACGCACGCCTTCCCACAGGGTGGTTTGTTGCGGCGCTGTTTTTAAATCATCAATCGAAAAAGCATCAGGCTCAGTTTTAAATAGCCAATAATTCATGGTGTTACTCATTTAGTTAGATTTACATAGCTGCATTGTATAGTATCATTAGCTTATCTGGGGATTGAGAGAACAGCAAATGAGCCAAGTATTAGATGATTTATTATCGTTATTGTCACTTGAAGAAATTGAACAAGGTTTATATCGTGGGCAAAGCCAAGATTTAGGGTTTAGAGCGGTATTTGGTGGTCAAGTAATGGGGCAGGCGTTGTCTGCTGCAAAAGAAACGCTACCAAAAGGACGTGTTGTTCATTCATTACACTCTTACTTTTTACGCCCCGGCGACGCCGCAAAACCGATAGTTTACGATGTGGAAACCATCCGCGATGGTAAAAGCTTTAGCACACGCCGAGTAAGCGCTATTCAATACGGTAAACCTATTTTTTATATGACTGCGTCGTTTCAGGGTGAAGAAGAGGGCTTATCGCATCAGGCAACTATGCCAAATGTGCCGCCACCTGAGGAGCTTCGCTCGTCGCTTGAGTTTTATCAAGAAAATGCCCACCACATACCCGAGGCAATTCGTAATAAATTTATTCGCGAAATGCCCATTGAAATGCGTCCGGTTACGTTTCATAACCCGTTTAAACCAGAGGTTATAGAACCAGTAAAGCATATTTGGATTAAAGCTAACGGTGAAATGCCTGACGATCAACGCATTCATAACTACTTATTAGCATATGCCTCTGACTTTGAGTTTTTACCTACGGCATTACAGCCGCATGGTGTATCGTTTATGCAGCCAAATATGCAAGTGGCAACGATTGATCATGCTATGTGGTTTCATCGCCCATTTAGAATGGACGATTGGATTTTATATACCATAGATAGCCCAAGCGCTAGCTCTGGTCGAGGTTTAGTGAGAGGCCAGTTTTTTGACCGAGAAGGCAATTTAGTCGC
This sequence comes from Pseudoalteromonas sp. MM1, assembly GCF_030296835.1. NCBI lineage: Bacteria > Pseudomonadati > Pseudomonadota > Gammaproteobacteria > Alteromonadales > Pseudoalteromonadaceae > Pseudoalteromonas > Pseudoalteromonas sp. MM1. The sequence continues at coordinate 174,937 of NZ_AP027922.1, forward strand.
ATCAACTATACAAGAAGGGGTTATGCGCCAGCGCTAAGTAAATAACTCTATTTACTATTATTTAAAGTGTTTTGTGAGCATTTAAGTTTAATAGCTAAGCTCATAAAAAAGCCTCAATATTTTGAATGTTGAGGCTTTTTAATGGTATTTAATTAATATGTTTAGCGTTAGTTACATTGATCTTGCACTATATCGCTAACCGATTGCCAAATACGAGCCGGTAGCAAGGTTTTTAAATACATGTATATTTCGCATAGTTGCGCGCTACCGTGAATACCATTTTCACCTTCAGTAATTAGTAGCTCACCGCGTAAATTATCAATAAAGCTTACCAGCACTTTTTTATCAAAAAACTCCGGAGTTTTAATGCCGTGTAAGGTGCCTAAACGGTTTGCTAGTACTTGGCTTTCACGCTCCAGTTCAGCTTTTTCAATTCCGTTACTGGTTTGGATAAAGCCCACTACAATGGCATAACGTTGCAACGTAAAGCTAAGCGACCTACCTAGCATTTCAAGTTTAGCTAAAGAGTCGTTAGTGTTAGTTACATGAATAGTATCGCCATCAAGCTCAATTAAGTTTTGATCGCTAAAGTTGGCCAAAATACGCGTAATATAGTTTTCATCAAGTGGCTGTAAATACCACTCTTTGGCAAATAAAGGGTAAAAAGCAGAAACAAGCTTTTGGCATTGCTCAACGGTACTACTGTGTTGCTTAAATAAGTGCAAAGCAATCAGGCTTGGCACCGCAAATAAGTGCAAAATATTATTACGATAATAGTTAAACAAAGTTTTTTCTTTATCGTTTATGGCAATAATTTCACCAAACTCATCGCTAATCACATCAAACTTATTAAGCTTAATGGCGTGCGTTAATAGTTGCTCTGGTGTTTCATCGGGCGCAGTAACTTTGTCGCTGTAGCTAGCATCACGCTGTAAGCGTAAGTAAAAATCAAGTTGTGCTAATAGCTTAGGTTTACTTAACGCGTGCTTATCGTTAACTAGCAAAATCATAGCCAGTAAATTCACAGCGTTAAGTGCTGCGGCATTATTAATTTTTACCATTACTTGGTCGGCAAGCGCCGCTACTTGCGGCCCTAACCATTGTGGCTTTTGTACATCAGTTGGATGCACAGCATCGCGCCAATCAGGTTGGTTATCGTTTAAGTATTGGTTAATCGAAATAGGATCGCCAAAGTTTAAGTAACCACGGCCATAGTTTTTAAGGTTTTTAATGGCTTTAAAAATACCAAAAATAGACTCACCTTTTTTATCTTTACCGGCAAGCTCTTTTAAGTAGGTATTAATTTCCATCACATGCTCGTAACCAATATATACCGGCACTATAGATACAGGGCGGTCTATACCTCGCAGCATGGCTTGCAACGTCATGGCGAGCATACCGGTTTTTGGCGGTAGTAATCGGCCTGTGCGGCTGCGGCCACCTTCAGTGTAAAACTTAACTGAGTAGCCTTTAATAAATAGCTGGCTTAAATATTCTTTAAATACCGCTGAATATAGCTTATTACCGGCAAACGAGCGGCGGATAAAAAATGCGCCTGAGCGGCGAAAAATACCGCCGGCAGGGAAAAAGTTAAGATTAATACCTGCAGCAATATGGGGCGGCACTAAGCCCTGGTGGTATATAGCATAGGTAAGTAACAAGTAATCCATGTGGCTACGATGACACGGCATATAGATTATCTCGTGGCCTTTATTGGTTAGCTCATGAATTTGTTCGGTGTATTTTATATCTATACCGTTGTAGAGCTTAGTCCAAAGCCACGTTAAGATTCTATCGCCTACGCGTATCATTGCCTCAGAGTAATTAGCCGCAATCTCATCGAGTAGCTTTAATGCATTTTGACGGGCTTCGGTTTGGCTTATCCCTTTTGATTTAGTTTCATCTTGAATCGCTTTTTTTATTGTGGGCGAAGCTAAAAGTGAGTTAAATAATTGCTCGCGTGAAGGCATTTTAGGGCCAGTAGCCGCAAGCTTTTGGCGCTTAAAGTGTACACGAGCAACGCGCAATAGTTTTTGTGGTAACTCGTTTACGTCGGCTTTCTCGTTCACAATAAGTGATAAATCGAGCGGCTGGCTAAAGCGAATAAAGTTATCGCGTCCAGAGAACAACACAACAAAAAACTTTCTAAACCAGCTCGGGGTAAGAGAGTGGGTAATTAAAGTACGAATTCCCGGCTTTTCTTTACCTGGGTCGCGCCCCCATAAAATAGTAACTGGCACAACCTGTACATTTTTTTGGCCGCTATTTAATAGGTGCTCTACTATTTGCTTACCTTGCGATAATGCTGCAGTTGGTTTTGCAGTGTCACCAAATAACGGTGGTGGGTTTTTTATACCTATAAAACGTTCAAGCTCTTGGTTTCCTAGTGTTTGATAGTCGCTTGGATCAGGTAAACCATGCTTTTTACACACATTAGTGAGCGCCGCCAAATCGAAACGCGAATTTAAACGTACTATATAAAAAGTAGGGTGTTCAGGGTTAAGGTCATATTGTTCTATTGGGCTTTGCGGTAGGACCTTACTTTTTACCAAAATACGGCTTACGCAGCTAGTAAGAAAATTCAAACAATAATTTAATAAACGCATCGACTCACCATATTGAGAGTGTTAAAAGCAAAATTAGCGCATAGGATATCATAATATCTATAAAATCCTGTAATTTACGCAATTGATTAAATTGTAAACATAAGACTGTTGCGACGCTTAGCAGTTCAATTATAGCTATTAATAGCTAATGGAGGTTATTTATACAGCACAAGTCCCGTAATTAATTTGCAATTAGTTGTTGCATTTATCACCAATATCACTATAATACGCAGGCTTTCAAGATTCCTCTGGAACTTGAAGGGATAAATTAAGCTTGGATTTCAAGCTAATAAACAGGAGTTCCGATTTGGAACTCATCGTAGATATAAATCAACAACCGGCATCTTAATTATTGAGATTGTTTCGGTCGTTTTTTTATGCTCTTTAAATGCTCTTTATATTGAGGTTTAAGAATGTCAAATCAACGCATTCGTATTCGCCTAAAAGCTTTTGACCACCGTTTGATTGACCAATCAACGGCGGAAATCGTGGAAACTGCGAAACGCACAGGCGCACAAGTACGTGGTCCAATTCCACTACCTACACGCTTTGAACGTTTTACTGTACTAACTTCACCGCACGTAAACAAAGATGCGCGTGATCAGTACGAGATCCGCACCCATAAACGTCTGATCGACATCGTAGAACCAACTGACAAGACTGTTGACGCATTAATGCGTTTAGATCTTGCTGCTGGTGTTGATGTTCAAATCAGCCTGGGTTAATCGAAAGATTAGAGAGGTTATAGGAAAATGGCATTAGGTCTAGTCGGTCGTAAAGTGGGTATGACACGTATCTTCACTGAAGATGGTGTATCTATCCCTGTGACAGTTATCGAAGCGACTCCTAACCGCATTGCTCAGATCAAATCTGACGCAACTGACGGTTATAACGCGCTTCAAGTAACCGCAGGCACTAAAAAAGCAAGCCGTGTAAACAAAGCCGCAGCGGGTCACTTCGCTAAAGCTGGTGTTGAAGCGGGTCGCGGTCTGTGGGAATTCCGCCTAAATGGTGGTGAAGGCGATTTTGAAGTAGGCGCTGAGCTTACTGTTGAATTATTCAACGAAATCAACAAAGTTGACGTAACCGGTACTTCTAAAGGTAAAGGTTTCCAAGGTGGTGTTAAGCGCTGGAATTTCAGCATGCAAGACGCTACTCACGGTAACTCTCTATCTCACCGTGCTCCTGGTTCAATCGGTCAAAACCAATCACCTGGTAAGGTGTTTAAAGGTAAGAAAATGGCCGGTCATATGGGTGCTGAGCGTGTAACGACTCAAAACTTAGAACTAGTTCGCGTTGACGCTGAGCGTAACTTGCTTTTAGTTAAAGGTGCAGTACCTGGCGCTATCGGCGGTGACGTTATCGTTAAACCAGCTGTTAAAGCATAAGTCCTGGAGATTTAGTGATGGAATTAGCAATTAAAGACGCTTCTGGCGCTCTTGAAGTTTCTGAAGCTACTTTTGGACGTGAGTTTAACGAAGCATTAGTACACCAAGTAGTTGTTGCATACGCAGCAGGTGCTCGTCAAGGTACTCGTGCTCAGAAGACACGTTCTGAAGTAAGCGGTGGTGGTAAAAAACCATGGGCTCAAAAAGGTACTGGCCGTGCACGTGCTGGTACAATCCGTAGCCCAATTTGGCGTTCAGGTGGCGTTAGCTTCGCAGCTAAACCACAAGACCACAGCCAAAAAGTAAACCGTAAAATGTACCGCGGTGCGATCAAAAGCATCTTATCTGAATTAGTTCGTCAAGAGCGTTTAATCGTTGTTGAAAGCTTTGGTTTAGAAGCACCAAAAACTAAAGAACTAGTTTCTAAGCTTAAAGAACTTGAGCTTAAAGATGTTCTTATCGTGACTGAAGAAGTAGATGAAAATCTTTTCTTATCGGCACGTAACCTGTACAAGGTTGACACGCGTGATGTAGCTGGTATCGATCCTGTAAGCTTAATTGCTTTCGACAAGGTACTTATTACAGCTGCTGCTGTTAAGCAACTTGAGGAGGCGCTAGCATGATCCGTGAAGAACGTCTTTTAAAAGTGATCCTTGCTCCACATATCTCTGAAAAAAGCACAATTGCTGCTGAAGAAAACAATACTATTGTTTTTAAAGTAACAAATGACGCAACTAAAGCTGAAATTAAAGCAGCAGTTGAGAAGCTTTTTGAAGTAGAAGTAACTGGTGTTCGCACACTTAACGTTAAGGGTAAAACAAAACGTACAGGCATGCGTTTCGGTCGTCGTAGCGACTGGAAGAAAGCTTACGTTACTCTTAAAGAAGGTAGCGAGCTAGACTTTGTCGGCGGCGCCGAGTAATAAGGGGAGTTAGAATTATGGCACTTCAAAAGTGTAAACCAACTTCTGCGGGTCGTCGTCACCTAGTTAAAGTGGTTAACCCAGATTTACATAAGGGTAAACCTTACGCTCCACTTTTAGAGAAAAACTCTAAATCAGGTGGTCGTAATAACAACGGTCGTATTACGGTTCGTCACATTGGTGGTGGTCATAAGCATCATTACCGTGTAATCGATTTTAAACGTACTAAAGATGGCATTCCTGCTACTGTTGAGCGTTTAGAATATGATCCAAATCGTAGCGCAAACATCGCTCTTGTATTATATGCAGACGGTGAGCGTCGTTACATTATCGCACCAAAAGGCTTAAAAGCTGGCGATGCAATCCAGTCTGGTGTTGATGCACCAATTAAACCTGGTAATGCATTACCAATGCGTAATATGCCTGTAGGTTCGACTGTTCACAACGTAGAATTAAAACCAGGTAAAGGTGCTCAAATCGCACGTTCTGCTGGTGCATACGTTCAAATCCTTGCGCGTGATGGTCAATACGTAACATTACGTCTTCGTTCTGGCGAAGTTCGTAAAGTACAATCTGATTGTCGTGCAACACTAGGTGAAGTAGGCAATGCTGAGCATATGCTTCGTTCACTTGGTAAAGCAGGTGCAAATCGCTGGCGTGGTATCCGTCCGACAGTTCGTGGTGTTGCCATGAACCCGGTAGATCACCCACACGGTGGTGGTGAAGGTCGTACATCTGGTGGTCGTCATCCTGTGTCTCCATGGGGTAAGCCGACTAAAGGTGCTAAGACACGTAAGAACAAGCGTACTGATAAATTCATCGTACGTCGTCGTACTAAATAATAGTTGAGGAATAGCCATGCCACGTTCTCTCAAGAAGGGTCCATTTATAGACCTACACTTGCTGAAGAAGGTAGAGAAAGCGTTGGAAAGCGGTGACAAGAAGCCAATTAAAACTTGGAGCCGTCGTTCAATGATCATACCTAACATGATCGGATTGACCATCGCTGTCCATAATGGTCGTCAGCACGTTCCTGTGTTTATCACAGACGAAATGATCGGTCACAAACTGGGTGAATTTGCACCAACTCGCACTTACCGCGGCCATGCTGCGGATAAGAAAGCGAAGAAACGTTAAGAGGGGAATGATAAATGCAAGCATTAGCTAAACATAAATTCGCCTCTGGTTCGGCGCAAAAAGCACGTCTAGTTGCAGATCAGATCCGCGGATTACCTGTCGATCGCGCTCTAGAAATCCTGGCGTACAGCCCTAAGAAAGCGGCTGTATTAGTAAAAAAAGTACTTGAGTCTGCTATTGCTAACGCAGAGCATAACGAAGGTGCTGACATTGATGAGCTTCGTGTAACTACGATTTTTGTGGACGATGGTCCTACAATGAAACGTATTATGCCACGTGCTAAAGGACGCGCAGACCGCATCCTTAAGCGTACAAGCCACATCACTGTTGTGGTTTCAGATAGCTAGGAGTATAAGTAATGGGACAAAAAGTTCATCCTACTGGTATTCGCCTAGGTATATCTAAACCTTGGGTTTCTACCTGGTACGCGAGTTCTAAAGATTTCTCTGATCAGCTTTTTGGCGATCACAAAGTACGTACTTTCCTTACTAAGGAATTAAAAGCGGCTTCTGTGTCTAAAATCGTTATTGAGCGTCCAGCTAAATCTATCCGTGTAACAATTCATACGGCTCGTCCGGGTGTTGTTATCGGTAAAAAAGGCGAAGACGTAGAAAAATTACGTCAAGCGGTAACTAAGATTGCTGGTGTACCTGCTCAGATTAATATTTCTGAAGTACGTAAACCAGAATTAGATGCACAACTAGTAGCAGACGGCATTGCCTCTCAGCTAGAGCGTCGTGTTATGTTCCGTCGCGCTATGAAGCGTTCGGTACAAAATGCAATGCGCATCGGTTCTAAAGGGATCAAAGTTGAAGTTAGCGGTCGTCTTGGCGGCGCAGAAATCGCACGTTCAGAATGGTATCGTGAAGGTCGTGTACCTCTACATACTCTTCGTGCTGATATCGACTACGCAACTTCTGAAGCCTTAACCACTTATGGTATCATTGGTGTTAAAGTTTGGATCTTCAAAGGCGAAGTTATTGGTGGTTTACCACTAGTACAAGAGCAAGAGAAGCCAGCTAAACGCGCACCAAAGAAAGCCAAAAAAAGTGCTAAGTAGAGGTAGCGAGTAATGTTACAGCCAAAACGTACAAAATTCCGTAAAATGCACAAAGGCCGCAACCGCGGTTTAGCGCAAAACGGTAACAAAGTAAGCTTCGGTACTTTCGGTTTGAAAGCTACTGGTCGTGGCCGCATGACTGCTCGTCAAATCGAAGCAGCTCGTCGTGCTATGACGCGTCACGTGAAACGTCAAGGTAAAATCTGGATCCGTGTCTTCCCTGACAAGCCGATCACAGAAAAGCCTCTTGAAGTTCGTATGGGTAAAGGTAAAGGTTCTGTTGAATATTGGGTTGCTGAAATTCAGCCTGGTAAAGTACTTTACGAAATGGAAGGTGTTTCTGAAGAGCTTGCTCGTGAAGCATTTGACCTTGCAGCTCGTAAACTGCCATTCAAAACAACTTTCGTAACTCGGACGGTAATGTGATGAAAGCAAGCGAACTAAAAGACAAAAGCGTAGAAGAGCTTAATGCTGAACTTCTAGGACTTCTTCGTGAGCAGTTTAACCTGCGCATGCAAGCAAGCACTGGTCAGTTAGCTCAGACACACACGCTAAGAACAGTACGTCGCGATATCGCGCGTGTAAAAACAATTATTAACCAGAAGGCAGGTCAATAATGAGCGATAAAATTCGTACTCTTCAAGGCCGTGTAGTAAGCGACAAGATGGAAAAATCTTTCACTATCGCTATCGCACGTTACGTGAAGCACCCAATCTATGGGAAATTCATCAAACGTACTACTAAGCTACACGTACATGACGAAAACAACACAGCAAAAGCGGGTGACGTAGTTACTATCCGTGAATGCGCGCCAATTTCTAAGAATAAATCTTGGACTTTAGTAGACGTTGTTTCTAGTCCAAAGCAAGCTTAATTTTTAAATTAAGTTAGTTTTGTAAAAAGCCCTGGCATTAGCCGGGGCTTTTTGTTTGTATAGAAAGAAGCTATAAGCGGTAAGCTTTTGGCTGTAAGCTGCCCAAAGTGAATATGAGCATCGCAGAGTGGCTTGAGTTTAGGGCATTGCTTGGCATAAGAGAGCCTATAATACGCAATAATCAAATTGCCAACCTGCAATAATACTTAATTTATTTGAGGGGGGATCTAACACTGCGGGCGTTAAGATTTCTTACAACGCATTATCGGGATTCTACATTAATAAACCTATGTCTTTGTGAAAGCAAAGCTGTAACAATAGATATGAATATGCATATGGCAGAGCCTACTACTAAGAAGCGGTTCTCGATTCGACTTACTTGCCTTTCGCCTACAATTTGGTAGGTTACATCCCCTTCAATAAAGCGTTCCCCTTGATATTGTTGAGTAACATTAAATGCTAAAAAATCACCTAACTTTGCTTGATAGGTAAAGTAAGTTTGTGGATAAAAAATTTCATATGTTGCACATAACCACGCTATCAGCCCACACATAAATAAAGTCAGGCTCATAATTAAAATGATGTGTGAGGGCTTATGTATAGCCGAATTTATAGGTAGGCATTTATCAATACAGGCTTCGCCATAGCAAAGTTTGAGCTTTTCAATTACCTCAGTTGAGGGGATAAACTGTCCATTTTCAAGCTTTGAAAGGTACGACTGTTGAATTCCAATTTCACGGGCTGCAAAAGCTTGAGTCCACTTTTTATTTGCTCTAAGGCGCTTTAACTCCATTCCTAACGCTTGCATACCCTTTGCTCTTATTTGATTAATTAAGCGTTTTATTATCGCTAAAATTTGTATTTATAAACAGCCTAAAAGCGCATATTCATGCTTATTAATATAAAGAATATTATGAATATTAATAGCTTATATTTAATTTAACAAAATATAAGGTATGCTCAATTCGATTTTAATAAGGAGATATAATATGTCGAATAATTTTACTAGCGCTATTTTAGTGCTTATCAGTTCACTGTTGTTTGTTAAGCCCAGTTACGCAGAGCCTGTTTTTGCAATTAAAGCCAGTATTTATAAATTACAGAATGAGATTACCGTAGATAGTAAAATAGAGCAGGCTTTAAAAAACTTAAGCCCTACCCATCAACCTCAGCTACTCACACTATTAAATAAAAGTGCAATGATAGAAATTGGTGATGATCGCCAAATGACGGCGCTTGAAGTAAAGCCAAACGCAGAGGGGTCGCACTTTAACGCTAGCTTGAAGTTAAAAGAGCAGGTTGATGGCAAGTGGGAATCTATTTCTTCTTTTATGCCGCAAATCCCAAATGGGCAAACTGTGTATTTAAGCCGTACTTTTACAGATAAAGTATGGCTGATAAAAATTACAGGCAAACGCTACGAATCAATAGAGCGTGCGGAGCAGGGCTTAAATCAAAAGTAATGTTTGCTATACAGTGAGTGGTTGAAAAAAAAGTTTAATATAAGTTTGCTGGTAGAGAGCGGCGGGCACGTTAGTATGCGTTAATAAAGGTACAAGGATCGTAATATGGTTAAGCAATCAGTGTTAATTATAGGTAATGGCCCCGTTGAAAAGGATGTAAGTAAAGCCCTTAACGGCTTTGATAGAGTGGTGCGCTTTAATATGTGTGCAAACATGCCCGCATACTTAGGCAGAAAATGTACTGATTTATGGCTAGTAGGAAAAGGGAAGCAAGGCGCAATACTGTGCGCAGCGTTTCCAGATATAGACATAACACAGCTGAAAAATGTCATGATCACTGACCCAAAACCTAACTTATTTACTCAACCTTTTTATAAGCTAATCAATCGCAGGGGCTGTATTGACCATGGTGATGAAATAATACGTAAATATAGCCCGCATGCAAACGTGAGTCGAATCGCCCAGCACGATAAAACAGCATTATTAAAACATTTATGTACGTTTGGCAAACCTGCTTTTAAAGCTAAAACACCCAGTTCAGGAATGTTAGCCATAGAGTACTTTTTAAAGCAGCAAACACAGGTGTATATTATCGGCTTTGGTTTTAAGGGCTGGAAACGCCACCCCTGGAATTTAGAAAAGCGGTATGTGGAGTCACTTATTGCTGAGCAAAAAGTACAGGTATTAAAAAGCCCCAGTCAGTGCTGAGGCTAAACCTTATAAACTATTTGCTACCAAATCATCTCTACAAATTCCGGGTGATCGATATACGGGTTGCGATTACCTTGAAATTCATAAGCAGCTTGGTTGCGGTCAAGCTCCATTTGGCTAACAGGGTCAGCGTTATGCCAATTAAGTAACATAGTAACCACCCAGCTTTCGAATACTTGATTGCTAGTACCGTTAAGTACCGCGTTACTGGCAGTTGTATTATTTTGCCAAGCGCCAATCACATTTTCGTAGCGGGTCGCCATGTAAAAGTAAGCGCGGGCAAAGTCACCTTTAAATTCATCAATGGGTTCAAAAACCGTTCCTGAGTAATTTAATGAACTAGCGGCACTGCCTAACTTACTACCGTTTGTTGATGTGAAGGTTGCGCTTGCTACTTCGCCAAATGGGAAGTTACTGCGTTTTGAATTTACATAACCGTCAGTAGCATAGATGTGATGTACATCAGAGTTCATCGGTTCAACAGTGCCACCAAACCAGCTTTTAGGGAATGAATGCTCACGGTTGTAGCAATCGGCTTCACTGTTATACGTACCACACTGATCGCTCACCGGGGTGTAAGTGTAACTGTCGTTACCATTTGGTTTTTCACTATACATATCTAAAATACTATTATCGTTTTCAAAGTATTTATCACGGGCTGAGGTATCATAAAAGTTCCAAATAGCCGAATATCCTTGCGAGCTGTGATTTTTAATAATGTTATAAAGCTCAGTTTTTAGCGCATAACCAGATAAACCTTGCGTTGTTACGTAGTAACCTGTTGGAGTAGGGTTAGAGCCGCCGCCCGTATCACCGCTATCGCCCAATTCGAAGGTTGTACTTTCTGTGTTATTAAAACTTGCGCCACTGGCAAGTGTGGTGCTGCCTTGGGTGAGGGCATAATTTCCATTACCTACATTACAGCACATACCGTCGCCGTAGCTGTCACTTATAACTAGGGTATATGCGCCATCAGTTAAACATAACTGCTCATTGTATTGTGTATTAGAGGCATATCCACTGCCACTAGCTACGCTGCTACCTTGGCTGTTGTTAACTACCCAGCTGGTTTCGCTCCCGTAGTTATCGGTATTGAGTGTTAAAGTAAGGCTGTAGTCGTTACAGCTGCCTGAAGCGCCGCCATCGGTATTGGGTAAAAAGTTATCCACGTAAACGGTTTCATTGCCATCAAAGCCGCTTATATCGTAAAAACGTAAACCCACATTAATTGTTTTGTTACTGCTTGGCGTATAGCTGTGGCTAATAGTTTGCCATTGATTTGTTTGCGCTTGGTTTGAGTAGCCTTGATAGCCATCTACATACAGGCGGGCTCTTATATTCCCTTCAGTGTGATATACATCCACTGAAAAATCATATGTTTTACCAGCCTCCACACTCACTTGCTGTAGTAAATCAGTGTTGCTTTGCGAGCCTGTTGTTACATTAACAGCTGCTGCGCTACTTCCGACTTTAACAGTGCTGGTTGAGCGCGCTAAGCTAATACCGCTGTCAATTGTTGTCCACGCGTCAGGGGTATTCCCTGTCCACTGTTCAAAGCCACCATTAGTAACATTGGCCATTGCAGGAGCAGCGGCAATCAGTAATGCTGTGCTAAGTAACTTATTTTTGTATGTCCCGTGTGACATGATTGTTCCTATTTTTATAGTTGAGTAAATAACATACACTATCTGTATAAAGTTACAAATTTGTTAAATACAAAATTAATAAAATAGCAATAATAAGCCTTTAAGCTGTTTTTGAAGGTCTTAATATAAATTAATAACTAAATGGAATAACAAAGCAGATTCTATTCTTTTTTTATCACCGCATAGCCCGCTATCCTGCACACTAATAAAACCTCAAGCAGAGCTACTCTGGGTGAGGTAAAACTCATTTTGAACAGCACTTAATGTTGGCTGTCAGTAATTTTCAGGGTTATGGGGAACAAATTCATGTTGTTAGGTCAACTTAACGCAGCGGCAAGCCCGCTATCGCAAGAGCAAGTACAAAAGCTGCAAGGCTTAGTGGCAGAACTTAATCCGATTCAGCAAGCGTGGGTAAGTGGTTACTTAGCTGCAAATGCAAACGCGTCAGCTCTTGGTGGGCAAGCTCCCACTGCGGCTGCAAGCGATGCTGCGCCACTAACTATTTTGTATGGTTCGCAAACGGGTAACGCAAAAGGTGTGGCAACTAAGCTTAAAGAACAAGCTGAATCGCGCGGTTTAGCTGTAAAACTTGTGAGCATGGCAGACTACAAACCTACAGCCCTGAAAAAAGAAAAGTTTTTAACCGTTGTTGTCTCTACCTACGGTGAGGGTGAACCACCTGAAGATGCTGAAACCCTATATGAATTTTTAACCACCAAAAAAGCGCCTAAGCTTGATGGTGTTAAAGTAGCAGTACTGGGTTTAGGCGACTCTAGTTATGAGTTTTTCTGCCAAACAGCAAAAGATTTTGAAGAGCGTTTAAACAAACTAGGTGCAGAAACCATTTTTCAACGTGCCGACCTAGACGTTGATTACGATGATGAGGCAGCAACGTGGATCGCCGGTGCACTTGATGCATTTGAACCTGATTTAAATGCACAGCAAGGTGCTGCGGGTGGGCAAGTTGTATCTATGCCATTTGGCGCGCCAACAGCGGCAGCAAGCCAATACACTAAGCAAAACCCATTTGCGGCAGAGCTTGTTACCGTACAAAAAATTACAGGGCGCGATTCTACAAAAGATGTACGCCATGTTGAGATTTCGCTTGAAGGCTCAGACATCACCTACTTACCTGGTGACTCATTAGGCGTGTATTTTTTAAATGATGAAATGCGCGTAGATGAGCTACTAACACACACGCAAATCGATGCAAGTGCACAGGTAAAAGTGGGCGAAGAGTCATTGTCTATTCGCGATGCATTAATCGAAAAGTTAGAGCTTACTCAGTCATACCCAGGCTTTGTAGAAAAATACGCAGTTGCAACGGGCACGCCTGAGCTACTTAAGCTTGTTGAAGATAAAGCTGCTATGCGTGAGTATATTGAACCTCGTCAAATCTTTGATGTAGTGGCACAAAATCCTGCAAAAATAGATGCACAAGCCTTAGTCGATTGCCTACGTAAACTACAAGCGCGCTTATACTCAATCGCTTCAAGCCAAAGCGAGGTTGAAGAAGAGGTGCACTTAACGGTAGGTTTAGTTGAGTTTGACGCCTTTGGCAGCGAACATTTAGGTGGATGCTCTGGTTATTTAGCGCGCCGTGCCGAAGAAGGGTGTAAAGTTAAAGTATTTAGTGAGCACAACGATAACTTCCGTTTACCTAGCGATGATAATACCCCCATTATTATGGTTGGCCCAGGTACCGGTATTGCGCCATTCCGTGCATTTTTACAAGAGCGTGACTCGCGAGAAGCACAAGGCAAAAATTGGCTGTTTTTCGGTAACCCACACTTTACACAAGACTTCTTGTACCAAGTAGAAATCCAAGGTTATTTAAAATCAGGCCTATTAAGCAAAGTTGACGTTGCATTTAGCCGTGACCAAGCCGAAAAAGTATACGTACAAGACAAACTACGCAAAAACTCAAAAGAAATTTTTGAGTGGCTAGAAGCAGGCGCGCATTTTTATGTGTGTGGTGATGCAAACCGCATGGCAAAAGATGTACACAATGCCTTGGTTGATATCATCAGCGAAAACACCGGCAAAAGCTACGAAGACGCAGAGCAATATTTAAAAGACTTACGTAGCGCCAACCGCTATCAGAAAGACGTGTATTAATCACGTTTCTTATTTTATTAACAGCTAGCAGCCGTCACTGTAACAAATTTAGGATTTAAAATGAGCGAACAAGATAAAAACGTAAAACTTTCTGATAACGAACGTTTGAAAAGAGAAAGTAACTTTTTACGTGGCACCATAGAGCAAGACTTAAAAGATGAAATTACCGGTGGTTTTACGGCCGATAACTTCCAACTTATACGTTTTCACGGTATGTACCAGCAAGATGACCGCGATATACGCCCAGAGCGTGCCAAGCAAAAGCTAGAGCCGCTGCACAATGTAATGCTACGTGCACGTATGCCTGGCGGTATTATCAAGCCAGAGCAATGGCTAGCAATTGATAAATTTGCCGATGAAAAAACAAGCTACGGCAGTATCCGTTTAACAACACGTCAAACGTTTCAATTTCATGGCGTATTAAAGCCAAATATTAAAGGCATGCACCAAATGCTTAATAGCGTTGGCATTGACTCTATTGCCACCGCAGGCGATGTAAACCGTAACGTACTATGTACGACTAACCCTGTTGAGTCAGAGTTACACCAAGAAGCTTACGAGTGGGCTGCAAAAATTTCTGAACATTTACTTCCAAAAACGAAAGCGTACGCTGAAATTTGGTTAAATGGCGAAAAGGCAGAAACCACAGAAGAGCCAATTTTAGGCTCTAACTACTTACCGCGTAAGTTTAAAACCACGGTCACTATTCCGCCTAACAACGAAGTTGATGTGCATGCGAATGACTTAAACTTTGTTGCCATTGCCGAGGATGGCAAGCTTGTTGGTTTTAACGTACTTGTAGGTGGTGGCCTTGCTATGACCCACGGTGATACGGCTACGTATCCGCGTAAAGCTGATGATTTTGGTTTTATACCACTTGAGCATACACTGAAAATTGCTGAGCACGTTGTATCAGTGCAGCGCGATTGGGGTAACCGCTCTAACCGTAAAAATGCAAAAACTAAATACACACTAGACCGTGTTGGGTCTGACGTATTTAAAGCAGAAGTAGAAAAACGTGCCGGTGTAAGCTTTGCACCAAGCCGCCCTTATGAGTTTACTCACCGTGGCGATCGTATCGGTTGGGTAGAAGGCATTGATGGCAAGCACCACCTTACGCTTTTTATACAAAGCGGCCGTATTTTAGACTACCCAGGCAAGCCATTAAAAACAGGTTGTCGTAAAATCGCAGAAGTGCACCAAGGTGATATGCGCATGACGGCTAACCAAAACTTAATTATTGCTGGGGTACCTGCCGATCAAAAAGCAGTCATTGAAGAAATTGCTCGTAACCACGGCCTAATTGATGACAAAGACACTGAGCAACGTAAAAACTCAATGGCATGTGTAGCATTACCAACGTGTCCGCTTGCTATGGCTGAGGCTGAGCGTTACTTACCAAGCTTAATTGAAAAAACCGAAGCACTACTTGCTAAACATGGCATACCAGATGACAGCATTATTATGCGTGTTGTAGGTTGCCCTAACGGTTGCGGCCGCGCAATGCTTGCAGAAGCTGGTTTAGTAGGTAAAGGCCCTGGTAAATACAACGTTTATCTTGGCGGAAACTTAGAAGGTACACGCATTCCTAAACTGTACCTAGAAAACGTAGGTGAAGATGTTTACCTAGACGCGTTTGATAAGCTAATTGGCCAGTGGGCAAGTGAGCGAAACGACGGTGAATGTTTTGGTGACTTTGTAATTCGCAAAGGCATCGTTGCTGAAGTAAAAGTTTCAGTAACCGATTTTCACGCTTAATTAAATACCCACGCGGAGCGTGGGTGAGGTTTAAAATTGACCATGAGTGAATTTAAAAACATATTACAGCTTGATAAGCAAAGCCAAGCGGCATTGCTTGCAGATGCAAACGGCATACTAGCACCAATGAGTGCAGAGCAGCGTGTTGCATGGGCACTAGAGAACTTACCGGATACTGCTTTTTTATCATCAAGCTTTGGCATTCAAGCGGCGGTAATGCTGCATTTAGTAACATCTCAGCGTCCTGATATTCCTGTGGTATTAACCGATACGGGTTATTTATTTCCAGAAACGTATCAGTTTATTGAGCAAATGAGAGCGCGCCTATCACTTAATTTAAAAGTGTATAAAGCTGAGCTAAGCCCTGCATGGCAAGAAGCTAAATACGGTAAATTATGGGAGCAAGGCGAGGACGGTATTAAGCAATATAATCAGCTTAATAAAGTTGAGCCAATGACTCGCGCGTTAAAAGAAATTGAAGCAGGTACTTGGTTTAGTGGCCTACGTCGCGATCAATCATCGACCCGTGCAGATAAACAGTTTGTAGAAATAAGCCGAGGTACGGTAAAAGTGTACCCGATTATTGAATGGTCAAACCGTGATGTATATCAATACCTTACCAAGCATGATTTACCATACCACCCATTATGGGAGCAAGGTTATGTGTCGATGGGCGATGTGCATACTACGCGTAAACTTGAGCCAGGTATGAGCGAAGAAGAAACGCGCTTTTTTGGTTTAAACCGCGAATGCGGGCTGCATATTGACGGTGATGGTATTTAAAAAAAGCGAATGCTAAACAATGTTTTAAACGCAACTTAGGTTGCGTTTTTTATTGCAAAAAAATTGCCTGATTAAGTATTTTTTATTAGACTTGCCTTTCAAGGATTCATTTTTAAGCAGGAACGCTATGAAATACTTCACCTACTTGGCAATATCAGTCATGATCATTGCTGTTATCTCTTTGTTTTACCTTAAAAAGCCTGATGGCCAAACGTGGCTTTCTGGTTCGTCAATTAGTGCTGAATCTCACAAAATTAAAGAAAAAATGGTCGCGTTATCTACTAATACGCTTAATCAGGCTGTGCAAGGTGCAAAGCAAGCGGGCGATAAAATTGCGCAAAGTGTAAACAGTGATGCCGCAACAATTAAACCAGGTAGCAAAATTTATAAGTGGCAAGATAAAAACGGCCAATGGCATTTTTCTGATACGCCTAATGCAGATGGTAAAAGCATTGAGGTAACACTTGATGCTCGTGACGTGACGGTTGTAGCCGCTGAAGACACCTCGATTTTAAGTAGCAGTGCAAGCACCTCAAAAAAGAGTATTCAACCACCTACCCCTACCGTTTACAACGCTGAATCTATTCAAAAACTGTTTGAAGATGCCGAAAAGGCAAAGCAAAAATTAGAGCAGCGTAGTAAAGAAATACAAAGCATAGGTGGGTACTAAATTTTATTGTGCATAAAAAAGCCTAGCAACTGCTAGGCTTTTTAGTTTTAAGTATATGATTAGTCAAGCATGTTACGTAAAACGTATTGTAGAATACCGCCGTGTTTGTAGTAATCCCACTCTTTAGGGGTATCTATACGTACATCGGCACTAAAGCTGACTTTTTTGCCCTCAGCATTAGTGGCAATAATGCTTACTTCGTTGGTTTTGTCGTACAAGCCTTCAATATCAAATTGCTCTTGGCCAGTTAAACCTAACGATTCATGGCTTTCACCTTCTTTAAATTGCAGTGGCAATACGCCCATACCAATGAGGTTAGAGCGGTGAATACGCTCATAACTTTGTGCAACCACAGCTTTTACCCCTAAAAGGAGCGACCCTTTTGCTGCCCAGTCCCGAGATGAGCCGGTACCGTATTCTTTACCAGCTAACACAATGAGTGGTGTATTACTCTTTTCATACTCCATTGCTGCATCGTAAATACTGGCAAGCTTGTCATCGGGTTGAGTGCGAGTAACACCGCCTTCTGTACCTGGTGCGAGTAAGTTTTTAAGCCTAACGTTCGCAAATGTGCCTCGCATCATTACTTCGTGGTTACCACGGCGTGAACCGTATGAGTTAAATTGCGCTTTTTCTACGCCTTTTTCCTGTAAGTAAATACCGGCCGGCGCTTCCGCTTTAATCGCCCCAGCAGGAGAAATATGGTCGGTTGTTACTGAGTCGCCCAGTTTAGCCAAACAACGCGCCCCTTCAATTGTCGGAATACCCGGAGGCTCAACACTCATACCATCAAAAAATGGTGCTTTTTTAATATAAGTTGACCCATCATCCCAATCGTAAAGCTTGCCATCAGGTATTTGGATTTTTTGCCAACGGCTGTCGCCTTCGTATACGTTGGCATAGCTTTTTTCGAACATTTCTCTGGTTACCGTTTTTTGTACTAGTTCGTTGACTTCGCTTACGCTTGGCCAAATATTCTTCAGGTAAATATCGTTACCGTTTTCATCTTGCGCTAATGGCTCGTTGTATACATCTATGTCTGTACGCCCTGCAATGGCATACGCTACTACAAGTGGAGGCGAGGCTAAAAAGTTCATTTTAACATCTTGGTGTATCCGCCCTTCAAAGTTACGGTTACCCGATAAGATAGAGCTTACAACTAGCTTATGTTTTTGAATGGCTTCGCTAATTTCATCTGCAAGGGGACCTGAGTTACCTATACACGTTGTACAGCCATAACCGACCAAATTAAAGCCTAAACTTTCTAGGTCATCCATTAGGCCTGCTTTTTCAAGGTAGTCGGTTACCACTTGCGAACCCGGTGCAAGCGATGTTTTGACCCATGGTTTTACGTTAATGCCGAGCTGTTTAGCTTTTTGAGCCACTAAGCCTGCGGCTAAAATAACACTGGGGTTAGAGGTGTTTGTACAGCTTGTAATAGCGGCAATAACACAGGCGCCATCGTTTAGTTCAAATTCTTGGCCTTTAAACTTCACTTTGGCTGCACCCATAAACTGCGCTTCGTCTACCGGTTCATTTGGGTTGGTTGTTGGGCCTTCACTTTCAATGCGCGCTTGTTCAATATCGCTTTTATCACGACGAGCCATACGCTCATCTTGGAAACCTTTTAGGTGCTGGCCTATTACATCACCGGCTTTATCAAGTGTAATTCTGTCTTGTGGACGCTTAGGGCCTGCAAGGCTAGGTACTACGTCGTCTAATTTAAGCTCAAGGGTGTCTGTGTAATGCGCTTCGTCGCCTTCGTGGCGCCATAAGCCTTGGTGTTTTGCATAGTCTTCAATTAGTTTAAGCTGGTCTTCATCACGGTTTGTTAATCGTAGGTAGTTAATGGTTTCATCATCGATTGGGAAAATACCACAGGTTGCACCGTACTCTGGCGCCATGTTGGCAATGGTTGCTCTGTCGGCTAGCGGTAAATCAGCTAGGCCATCACCATAAAACTCAACAAACTTACCTACTACTCCGTGGTTACGTAGCATTTCAGTTACGGTGAGCACTAAATCGGTAGCAGTGGTTCCCTCGGGTAAGCGGCCATTTAATTTAAAACCCACTACTTGTGGGATAAGTAAACTAATTGGTTGCCCAAGCATGGCGGCTTCAGCCTCTATACCACCTACGCCCCAGCCTAATACACCTAAACCATTAATCATGGTGGTGTGTGAATCAGTCCCTACAAGGGTGTCTGGGTAGGCGATAGATTTACCGTTTTTACTGTCGTTAAAAACAACGCGCGCCAAAAACTCTAAGTTTACTTGGTGCACTATACCTGTAGCAGGTGGCACTACTTTTAAGTTATCAAAAGCTGTTTGCCCCCAGCGTAAAAATTCGTAGCGTTCTTTATTTCGCTCGTACTCAAGCTTGGCATTTAAGTCAAACGCACCGTCGTCACCGTAACCATCTACTTGCACTGAATGATCAATTACAAGTTCAGCAGGAGAAAGCGGATTTATTTTTGCAGGATCGCCACCTAGCTTTTCCATTGCATCACGCATAGCAGCTAAATCAACAATGGCAGGAACACCCGTAAAGTCTTGCATTACAACGCGTGCCGGCGTAAAGGCCACTTCAGCTGAGGGTTTTGCTTTAGGGTCCCAGTCAAGAAGGGCTTGAATGTCTTGTTCTTTAATATTTACGCCATCTTCATTACGTAACAGGTTTTCTAATAATACTTTGAGAGAAAAGGGCAATCGCTTTGCTTTGTCGCCTAATCCTTTAAGTGAGTGAATATGGTATTGCTCGCCATTAATCGTTAATTGTTGTTGGGTGTCGAAACTATTCATTTTTTGCCCCTTTGATAGTTAGGATTATGTCCTTGATAAAATAACGTGTTTATTTGCCAGTAGTTTGCAAAGTGCATACCAGAGATAATAAATATGGCAAAACAGGCTAAAAAGCAGGTAGTACAATGCATGTTTTTTAGACAGTACTAAGTATAGAAGTGCTACCTAAAATTGTTTTTTCAAGTAGCAAAATAATGAGTTTACAAAAAGGGGGAGAAGTTAGTTTAGCCAACCTTGTTGTTTGCTTTTTATACTTAAATATAAAAGCAAAAACGCAATAACAATCACTAAAATAGGCATAAACACCGCGCTTATACCCAGCATTTTAATGCTATTTATAACAATAAAATTATAAAACTGCTGAATAAATATCGCGACTAACGAAAGCACCAGTGTAGGTGTTGCAAGGGCATTTTTGGCCAATAGTAGTATGCAGCCAAGGGTGCCACCAAACACCGCTACAGCAAATGCAATGGTAGACCATAAAGGCACGTTTGAATATGCAGCTTGTTGATCTAGCGGAAGTTTACTTATCATTTCGGGGGTCATCATAAGGTGCATTATAAATGCAAATACACCTAATAAATTCCAGATAAGTGCTGCCCATAGGGCGGGTTTAAACCAATTGGGTGTGGCTGAGGTTGTCATATTATTACCTTGTTTTTATTGTATTTTACGAGGTAATTAAAGAGTAAAAAGGCTAACTGTTCAAGCTAGCCTATGCATATAATAAAAACCGCACAAAGCGCTAATGGCTAGCCAAATGAGATAGGGCGGCGTCCAGTATTTTCATCAACCTTTGGTTTTTTAGTGCGTTTTCTTTTATTTTTTGCCGGCTGTTGAGCAGTTTCATTGGGTATTTTTTCTTGCTGTGGCTGGGTTGTTACCACTGGACGTTCTACAGGAGTTGCATCTTCACTTAAAGTGAGCTGAAAAAGCTCGCCATCAAATTCAAGTACGTCGCCACTGTATAATTTTTTCCGTTTTATTGTACATATTTCATGGTTAACCCCAACATAGCCTTGCGCTATTAGGTTCTTAGCTTGCCCGCCACCTTCTACTAAATCGAGTACTTTTAGTAATTTACAAAGCTCTATAGGTTCTTCTTCAAGTTCAATTTCAATGTATTCTTCTGACATGGTTATCTCTGTTGGTGGCGCATAAGCAGCAAGTATAAAGGCTTGCACCGTTTTTTGCACCTAGCAAGCCCGCCCTAGCGGGATAAAAAAGTGTGATAAATATTAAACTTTTTTCAACTTTAAAAAAACTGCAGCATTTGATGCGTATGCTCTGGCAAAAATTTGGTGCGCTATTTGCTATTGCTTTGGCAAATAAAAAGCGTACCTAAAACATGGTAATAATTTAACCGTTTTAATTGTTTAGGTCTGCATATAATTGGAGCAGTAAATGGGCATAAGATTAGCAATGAAAAAAGAGCTAATGGGCTTAGATAATTCAGATATGCTGACAGCAGATGATGTAAGAGCTCACTTAGCTAACTCGGTAAAAAAACAAAAAGAGCAAGATGAACGCGGCTTTTCGGTTATTTCTAAGTTTAACGATACGCACAGTCGACTAATTAGTGGCGATCCACTTAAAAGATCAAAGTTGGAATTTGAACGCCACCGTTTATTTAATGAAGTTTTATATACCCGACAAAGTGTTGATGCATGGCTAGACAGCCAAACACGTTAAATTGCTATCAATAGTTACTTTTATTAGACTACACTTGTAATCATTAGGAGTAACCATGAAAAATGGCATTTTAATCTGTATGTGGGCACTTTTATTAACTGCGTGCCAACAACCTACCGTTTATGTTTTTAGCGAAAACTTGCAAGAGGAGCAGCGCAGGCAGTTAGATGCTGCACTAAATGCACAAACACTTCCCTATGAATACGTAGAGCTAGCGATCCCATCGGATTTTGGTGAAGCCACATTGCTTTTATCAAGTGATAAAATTTACCAAAAAGAGACTGAGCAACTAGCTATTATTATGCAGGGGCTAGGTTACGAGCCACAAGTTAGCTATACAACACGATCAAACCACTTTTATGGCGATGGCAATATTGGTTTTTATTTAAAGAATACTGATGGAGAAGACGCTTTTACTATGGCGTCTCGGCTAAGAACAATCCAATGCAGCGACGATAAATACAATGATTTAGCGGTTAGATTTTCAAATGAATACGCTGAATTTACATTACCCAGCGGTGCAGTGGTGAGGCTGAGGTGGGAATATTTATATGGTTATGTTGTTATTTATTATAAATCCTACTCGCAGACATACAGCCACTCACAGCCATTGGTAAATACCCCCTTTGGCGCAAAACCATCCGATACTTACACATTTACGGCACACGTAAATAATCCCGGTTGGCTTGATTGCTCATTGCAAGTCGTTTATATGGACTGAGTGATAGAGTTAACCGTGGGTTTCTATGTGCTCACTAAGCTTTGCGATACGCAGGCTCATACCTTCTATAATTCTATCTTTAATTTTTTCACGTATTACATTTGGTAAGCGAGTCAGTGCTTCTGGTGTAATAGCAAGTACTATGGTGTCGGTTTTAGCGCGAGCGCTGGTACTACGCTCGCGGTTATTTATAAAGGCGCCTTCACCAATAAACTCACCAGGCTCTATAGTGCCAAGCTCCAGCAAGTGGTTATGTTTAAAAACAAGTAACGCACCACTTAATACAATGTATAAGCGTTTGTCGTTATCGTATTGTTTAAACAAAAATTGATGCTGGTTAACTAAATACAATAACCCAAACGACTCTAGTAGCATTTGTCGTTCAGCAAGGGTGAAGTCTTTAAAAAAGTGTAATCTATTCACTATTTCCATTTGTTTAAATAATGGAATGTGTTCTATTAATTTCATCCTAGGGCCAACGAGTAACAGTTCGAAACTAGCTAATATTGCGCTCTTTTAATTTGCGGGTCAACGTGTTGCGCCCCCAACCAATTTTTATGGCTGCATCTTGTTTGTGGCCAGAGCAATTAGCCAGTGCTGTTTTTATAAGGCGAGTTTCAAGCTGAGCTTGAATATCTGGCCAAATGTTTTCTTTACCTTGCTTAAGTTCTTGATTTAGCCATTGCTGAAACGCATCGAGCCAGTCACCTTCTTGTTGAACAGGTGCCGCATCAATGATCTCTGGCGGGAGGTCTTGCTCGCTAACCAGCTCCCCAGGGGCCATAACAGTTAACCAGCGGCAGGTGTTTTCAAGCTGGCGAACATTACCAGGCCAGCTAAATAGCTTAAGTTGCTCTGTAGCTTTTGGGCTTAGTACTTTACTTTCTACTTGCAGATCTTTAGCACTTTTATGTAAAAAGTGCTGTGCTAGGCGCTCAATGTCTTCGGTGCGTTCGCGTAGAGCTGGCAAGCGAAGGCGCACAACGTTTAAACGGTGAAATAAGTCATCTCTAAATTTGCCCTGTTTTACTAAATCTTCTAAATTTTGGTGTGTTGCAGCAATAATACGTACATCAACCTTAATACTTTGATGTCCGCCTACACGGTAAAATTCACCATCGGCAAGTACACGTAATAAACGTGTTTGCACATCTAGTGGCATATCACCAATCTCATCTAAAAACAGTGTACCGCCATTAGCCTGCTCAAAGCGGCCTTTTCGCACGCTATCAGCGCCGGTAAATGCGCCTTTTTCATGGCCAAATAATTCAGACTCCACAAGCTCTTTTGGAATAGCGGCCATGTTTAATGCAATAAACTGGTTTTCTTTACGTGGGCTGTGGTTATGTAAAGCACTGGCCACAAGCTCTTTACCTGTGCCTGACTCACCATTGATGAGTACGCTCATACTTGAAGCTGACAGTTTACCTATCGCTCTAAACACTTCCTGCATAGCAGGGGCTTCACCAATAATATGGGCACTTTTTGGTGGAACTTGTTTACGCTTCGTTTTTTTAGTTGAATTTGCTCTGCAAGCGCTTTCGATTAACGCAACAGCTTCGTTTAAATCAAATGGCTTGGCTAGGTACTCAAACGCACCTTTTTGAAATGCGTTAACCGCAGAGTCTAAATCTGAGTGGGCGGTCATTATAATAACCGGCAGTCCTGGGTTTTGCTCTGCTATGAGTTCTAGTAGTGCCATGCCGTCCATACCTGGCATCCGTACGTCAGATACCAACACGGTTGGCTGGCTAAACTTTAGCGCGCTTAATACGTCTTGCGCATTTGCAAAGCTTTCTGCTTCAAACCCTGCACGAGTGAGCGCTTTTTCTAATACAAAACGAATTGATGCGTCATCATCTACAAGCCAAACTGTTTTCATGCCAACTCCAAAACATTAATCTGCAAAAGGCAGATAGATATTAAATTCAGTATGGCCAGGCCAGCTATCGCAGTCTATATAACCGTCGTGCTGATCTATGAGCGTTTGTGCGATTGAAAGCCCTAGCCCTGAGCCACCTTCTTTATTGGTGATCATTGGGTAAAACAATGTTTCGCGAACGCTTGGGTCTATGCCTGGTCCATTATCAGAAACCTGGATCAACAAGGCTTTTTTAGGGGCTTTTCCGGGGCGGCGGTACTGATGATTAATGCGGGTTTTTATTTTTATTTCACCGCCATCAACTAACGCCTGTTGAGCATTACGTACAATATTAAGTACCACTTGCTGAATCTTGCCTTGGTCAATAAACACATCAGGAATACTTGGGTCGTAATCTTTAACTAGTCTAATATTTTTACAATTATCTAATGTACTTAATTTAACAACAGACTCAAGTGTTTGGTGAATATTGCCATACGACTTTTGCGGAAGCTGATTTGGCCCAAGTAGCCTATCAACTAATTCGCGTAATCGGTCGGCTTGCTCAATTATAAGCTCAGCGCATTCGTCCCTTTCTTGTTGATCTACCTCATACTGCAATAACTGCGCCGCTCCGCGTATTCCCCCTAAAGGATTTTTAATTTCGTGGGCAAGGCCCCTTATTAAATTACGTGCAGCTTGGTATTGATGCATTTGGTTAGAGGCTTTGTCGTGTTTTATTTCTTCATCAGTTTTACGACATTCAAGTAAAATATAGCGTTCGTTTTTAAGCTTAACTTGGCGCGATGTAATGGCTATTTTTGCATGGCGAGAATCGATAAAGACCACGTCAGCTCTGTGCTGACTGCAGTCTACACCATCCACAAGTGAGTACTGGGCTATGCGCTCTAAATCCACAGAGTGATAATTAAATAAGCTGTTAAAGGTTTGCCCAATAATGCGCTTTTTACCTAATCCGAGGAGTTCGCTGGTGCTGGTGTTGGCATAAACAAGGGTAAAACTTTTATCAAGTAACATGACCGATGTTGTTTGGTTTTGCCAAATGGCATTAAGAAGTTCGGGGCTGAAATTTTGATTGTTTGACATTTTTGCACCACTTTAGTGCGTTAATATTTGCAAGCAAGTTTTAATCAGTAAATACTGCTGCGCTAATTCTATTATCTGAGTCATTGTACTTAGTTTATAGCCTTTCTCTGCATAACAAAGGTGCTAGGCTGGCTGATTGCAATGGCTTGATTTTGTTTATTATAAAGTTTGAGATACAAAGTATGAGTGCCGTTTTCTACATCCCGTATAGCAAACGTTGATAAACCGCTTGCGGGTCCATACGCATTACCGTTTAAAAATAGCTGTACAGTAAAGCCTGCCTCAAAACGCGGTGTTATTCTGCTTGTTACGTACACTGAGCCTGTGTTCTCGCGCACAGTTTGGTTATGAGTAGGTGACGATATCATAATTTGAAAACGATTAAGGCGCGTTGGTTGTAGTGAATCAGGGGTGTGTTTATCGGTATCAGACAAAGTAAGATCTTGGCTATTTAATTTTATTTCATGCGCGCCACTGCGTGGTGTATCTGAGAACACTAAAACACCATTTTTATCTTTCCAAGCATAAATCTTATCATTGCCTGCATAACTATAAATGCTTAATCCTAAAGCAAAAAATAGTAATAATATCCTGTAATTCACATTGCTACCCTGCATCTTTTGTAATTACATAACTTTAGTGGAGATAACCCTAATTTACCATAAAAAAAAGCCCGCTAAGCGGGCTTGAGAACACACATTTATTATCTTATCGATAATTTACTCTGCAGCGTATTAAACGCTGTAGTACATTTCAAACTCAACAGGGTGAGTTGTCATGTTAAGCTTTTCAACTTCTTGAGATTTAAGTGCAATGTAAGCATCGATTAAATCATCAGTAAATACGCCACCTTGCGTTAAGAATTCACGGTCAGCACTAAGTGCTTCTAGCGCTTCATCTAGTGAAGATGCAACTTGAGGAATTTCTGCTGCTTCTTCTGCTGGTAGGTCGTATAAATCCTTATCCATAGCATCACCAGGGTGGATCTTGTTTTTAATACCGTCAAGGCCAGCCATAAGCATTGCAGAGAAAGCAAGGTATGGGTTAGCAGTTGGATCTGGGAAGCGTACTTCGATACGACGACCTTTTTCAGATGGTACCACCGGAATACGAATTGATGCAGAACGGTTACGTGCAGAGTATGCAAGCATTACCGGTGCTTCAAAACCTGGTACTAAACGTTTGTACGAGTTAGTAGAGGCATTTGCAAACGCATTAATTGCTTTAGCGTGCTTAATAATACCGCCAATGTAGTAAAGTGCATCTTCAGAAAGACCACCGTACTTATCACCAGCAAAAAGGTTAACGCCGTCTTTTGCTAAAGATTGGTGACAGTGCATACCAGAGCCGTTATCGCCAACAACAGGCTTAGGCATAAACGTAGCTGTTTTTCCGTAAAGGTGAGCCATGTTATGGATAACATATTTCATCTCTTGGATTTCATCCGCTTTTAATACCATAGTATTAAAGCGAGTTGCGATTTCGTTTTGACCTGCTGTTGCTACTTCGTGGTGATGCGCTTCTACTACTTGACCTAGTTCTTCAAGTACTAAACACGTAGCTGAACGCCAGTCTTGTGAAGAGTCAACAGGTGAACATGGGAAGTAACCACCTTTAACACCTGGACGATGACCCGTGTTGCCGCCTTCATACTCTTTATCTGAGTTCCATGCTGCTTCAACAGCATCAATTTTGTACATAGAACCTGACATATCTGATTTGTATTTAACATCATCAAATAAGAAAAATTCTGGTTCAGGACCAAATAAAACTGTATCTGCGATACCGGTAGATTTCATGTACTCTTCAGCGCGTTTAGCAACTGAACGAGGGTCACGCTCGTAACCTTGTAGTGTAGATGGCTCTACAACATCACAACGTACAATTAGCGTTGCTTCTTCTGTAAATGGGTCTAATTTTACTGAATCAGCCACTGGCATAAGTACCATGTCTGATTCGTTAATGCCTTTCCAACCTGCAATTGAAGAGCCGTCAAACATTTTGCCGTCTTCAAAAAAATCTTCATCTACTTGGTGATGAGGAATAGAAACATGTTGTTCTTTACCTCTAGTATCAGTAAAGCGTAAATCAATGAACTTAACGTCATTTTCTTTAATAAAATCTAAAACCGATTGTGACATGTGTCCTCCAACTGTTGGGTTTTATTATTGCTGCATTAAATGCTTTGGTTTTTAGTAAGCTGATTCTATGCCATTATTTTAACCTACTGTTTATTAAGTTAAAAAATATGACTGCACAAAAATGGCCATGCGCATTGCACTTTATTGGTGCGTAAAATATCCATAATGGTGCAAAAAATTCACACTTAAATTTGCATGTATTTTAATCACCTAAATCAGCTTAACTGAAATAGTAAATAGTGCCAAAGCAATCAACAAATTAGCCAAAAAATGACAATTTATGTAATTTGTCGAAATTTATTTCATATAAATGTCATATAAAAAACAGATACTTAGTAAAAGTATTAAGAAAGTTTTTAAAATTGTATTGGATAAACTTTCATCCATGTCATTAATGAGGGATAATATGCGCCCTTTTAAATCCTATGCTGGGACATCTGGTGAAAACGCAGATGAGTGCGTAGATCTTGCAGGATCAATGAGAATAAACTTCTCTGAGTAAAAATATGAGCATCGAACAGTTAAGAAATATAGCGATTATCGCGCACGTTGACCACGGTAAAACAACATTGGTTGACAAACTACTTGAGCAATCAGGTACATTAGAAACACGCGGCGGTAACGAAGAGCGTGTGATGGACTCAAACGACATTGAGAAAGAACGTGGTATTACCATTTTGGCTAAAAACACAGCCATTTCTTGGAAAGACTACCATATCAATATCGTAGATACCCCGGGACACGCCGATTTTGGTGGTGAAGTTGAACGCGTACTTTCGATGGCTGACTCAGTATTATTACTTGTTGATGCTCAAGAAGGTCCAATGCCGCAAACGCGTTTCGTAACGCAAAAAGCATTCGCGCAAGGCTTAAAGCCAATTGTTGTTATCAACAAAATCGACAAGCCAGGTGCACGTCCTGATTGGGTTATGGATCAAATCTTTGATTTATTCGATAACCTTGGTGCAACTGACGAACAGCTAGACTTTAAAGTAATCTACGCTTCAGCAATCAACGGTTGGGCTACACTTGATTTAGACGAGCCGTCTGACAACATGGAACCTATGTTCCAAATGATCGTTGACGAAGTATCACCACCGGATGCAGATCCTGAAGGTGACTTCCAAATGCAAATTTCTCAGCTTGATTACAACTCTTATAAGGGTGTAATCGGTATCGGCCGTATCAAACGTGGTTCTGTTGTGCCTAACCAGCAAGTAACAATTGTTAGTGCTGATGGCTCTACGCGTAACGGCAAAATTGGTTCAGTACAAAGTTACCTAGGTCTTGAGCGTATCGAAACAGAAAAAGCTTACGCTGGTAACATTGTAACTGTAACAGGTCTTGGCGAGCTTAAGATTTCAGATACTGTTTGTTGTCCTAATAACGTTGAAGCATTACCACCACTAAGTGTTGATGAGCCAACAGTTACAATGACGTTCTCTGTAAATAACTCTCCTTTCTGTGGTAAAGAAGGTAAGTTTGTTACATCACGTAATATCCGTGAGCGTTTAGACAAAGAATTAGTACACAACGTTGCACTTCGTGTTGCAGATACAGATAACCCAGATAGCTTCCGCGTATCGGGCCGTGGTGAATTACACCTTGGTATCTTAATCGAAAACATGCGTCGTGAAGGTTACGAGCTAGCTGTATCTCGTCCTGAAGTAATCTTACGTACTGTTGATGGCGTATTAGAAGAACCGTACGAAACACTAACAATTGACTGTGAAGAAGAGCACCAAGGCTCTATCATGGAGCAAATTGGTCTTCGTAAAGGTGAACTTACTGATATGGCACCAGATGGCAAAGGCCGTATGCGTTTAGACTTTATGATCCCAAGCCGTGGTTTAATCGGTTTCCAAACTGAGTTCATGACACTTACTTCAGGCTCTGGTTTACTTTACCATACGTTCGATCACTACGGTCCGCATAAAGGTGGCGAGCTAGGTGTTCGTAAGAACGGTGTAATGATTGCAAATGCAACAGGTAAAGCACTTACTAACGCATTATTCAACTTACAAGAGCGTGGTAAATTATTCATCGGTCACGGTGTTGAAGTTTACGAAGGTATGGTTATCGGTATTCATAGCCGCGATAACGACCTTACAGTAAACGCACTTAAAGGTAAGCAACTTACTAACGTTCGTGCATCTGGTACAGATGAAGCACAAACACTTACGCCACCATTGAACTACACACTTGAGCAAGCGCTTGAGTTTATCGATGATGACGAGTTAGTAGAAGTAACACCTGAGAACATCCGTATTCGTAAACGTCACTTAACTGAAAGTGAGCGTAAGCGTGCGGGTCGTGCTGCTAAAGCTTAATTGCCTTTAGAATAAGCATAGTAAAAGCCGCTGTATTGCAAAATACAGCGGCTTTTTTGTTTTTAAAGTAGAGAAGCTTTCAGTTTTTAGTTATCAGTATAGAGCTCTAAAAGCGCAGCGCCTCTTATCCTCTTGATGAATAATTCACTTAAAAAATATTTGCACAAAGAGAAGGGAGTGAGCAGTAAATGAGTCAGAGCTTAATCAATCGATAACGCAAAGCATCGTAATAGTTGCTATATATTTTTTCGTTGGGTTTCGCTGTGCTCGACCCAACGTTTTCAATTATTGTATTAATGGTTACTTACTTTTTGGCAGCAGGGTGATTTTGCCAAATACGTCTGCATCTATAAAACCACGGTTTCTGTCGCCATTGACTGGTTGTACTTCATGGGAGCCCATAAAGTGCTCGCGTATTTCGCTGCCATCATTATCACAATACGCGAGCATAAAACCAATAACTTGGTTTTCGCTAAGTGTAATGGGTGTGTTTACAACGCCTTCTTGGTAATCGTTAGGGTAGAGCTTTATAGCGACTTCCCAGGTAATATTATAAGGCGCTTGGGTATTACGCTTCCAGTTACTCTGTAAGTGGTCGGTGTATAAATGGGCTTTTTTATCAGGGCCGTAATCGGCGGCTTGGTTATCAAGGCCAATATGATAGGCCAACGCGGTATGATTAAACTGATGAATACCGCCTGAGGCGTCGCTATCGATAAAAATTTCCAGCGCATCGTCATCCCAATATTTTACGGTTGGGTCTGGGTGTGTATCAATTAACACATCATCCACAATGTCAGCTTGAAGGTATAAATAATTTTTATCCCATAATAAACGATAGCGGCCTTTAAAATCTGCATCTGATGAGGGCAATGTACCATCCATTAAATGAGGCATGTCATGCCATGTTGCTTCATTCCATGCACTTTCAGATACGCCATCAACAGTTATAGGTGTAGAGGTATGCGCTACATCTATGGCCATGACCGGTGTACTTAATAAACAGCCTAACGCTAAAAAATGTTTTTTCATGAGTTTCTCAAAACTTTTATTGATATAACAATCATCCTAAAGCAGTTGAGCAATGAGTTACAGTGAAATACTTTCGCCTTCGTTGAGAATATATAGCGGCGTTTGAGTGTTCATTTCATCAGCCATATGTAATAAGCGCAGCAAGGCTGAATGGCTAGTGTGATCGCCCATTCTCCAACTTGAGTTACCATAACCCCACGGTATCATTACTTTGCAGTTAAGATCTTGTGATGCGGTAAGTGCATCCTCAGGTGTAGTGTGCACATAACGATACCATTTGGGGCTCTCTTCGCTGTAATACGAGGCTATGGGCAGTAGGCATATGTCTATATCGCCATATTTTTGTTGAATGTCTTTAAAGTGCTTTGAATAACCGGTGTCGCCTGCAAAAAATAAGGTATTGCCGTTTTGCTCAAGTAACCAGCCATTCCAAAGGTCTTTATCGTTATCTTCATAAATAAAAGGCACTAATATACGGCTACTAAAATGATGCGCTGGTAAGGCGTGAATTGTTAAATCATTAAATTGTGTTTTTGCGTACCAAGCCATTTCGCTAATGTTAAATCCGCCAGTAGGGAAGTTGTCGGCCAAACCGAGTGGCGTTAAGTAGCGAGGTTTATTACCAAGCTCTTTTATATCGGCTTTATTAAAATGATCGTAATGAATATGCGAGTACATCACTGCACTTAAGTTTTTAAGCTCGTGTTGTGTAAGCCAATCGCCGGGTTGCCTGTAAAACCCTGAGGCTAACCTAAAGGCTAAATCAACAGGGGAATCAAATTGCTCTTTTACAGGGTCAAATAGCACGTGTTGCCCGTTCGGTGTGCGAACCATAAACCCAGCGTGCCCCAGCCAGCGTAAAGTAAAGCCCGTATTTAAATTAATGGGGTTTTGCTCAGCAATAAATTGGCAGTTTTTGCTGTCTTTTTCGCACTGTAATTTAGGGCTAGGCGGGTAGCAGTCGGTTTCGCAGGTGGTTAGGTACGTTTTTTTACCTGGGTAGAGGTTGTGGTAGCGGCCTTTGCGATCGCCATCTTGATGTAGCGGAGTAATGGTATTTTCCCCTGCAATCACCTCAATGCGATTAGCGGTTTCGCAAGCGCTAAGCAGTGTTGATGCAAGTATTAGGGTGATAGCTTTGTACTTCATTTTTATTGTTCTAGTTATTGTTTTTACTAAAGTATAACAACAGCAGCGCATTAGCATATAGTTCAAAGGTAACAAAAAGTAACATTAAAAAAGCCTGCAATTTAGCAGGCTTAGTAAACGGGTTTAAACTAATTAGCCAGCGCTATTCATTTGCTCAATAAACTTGTTCGAATCGGCAATTGATTTATTCATGTCATTCATCAGTACTTGAATGTCGCGTTTAAGGTTAGTGAATTCACCTTTAATAGCGGCAACCGCTTGTGCGTTTAAGTTATGCTTTAAGTACAGTACGTTATCTTGTAAAGAAGATAATACTGGTTCCATTTTGCTCTCGGCGCTGCGCATAGAGCGCAGTAACTGGCTAAATTGGCGCTGTGTTGCAGCTAACTTTTTACTGCTTTCGCGTTTAAGTGAGGCACTTTTATATTGCTCTAACTCATCACTCCACTCATCAAATAAAGCCTCGGCTACGTCTTCTACTTTATTAATGTTGCTTGATACTTCGTTAGCCGCGGCTAAGCTCGACTCGTAATCGTCGTTAAGTTGGTTGTAGGCATCTTGTAACTCGCCGCCATCAAAATTAATTAAGGTTGTTAGGCGCTCAAGTGCGGATTGAAATTCTTCTTGCGACTCTTGCTGTGAATCTTTGGTTTCCTCTACGCGGTCAATAAGAATGTCGCGCTTATGTACACCTACTTTTTCCATCGCTGAATAATAGGCCGACTGACAGCCCGATAAGGTAAGCGTAATGGCCAAAACCGATGCGCTAAGTAAAGTTTGTTTTTTCATTTGGTTCCCTATTTACTAGTAAGTGCTGTAAATTATGGTGCTGATTGTTATCATAATCAAAATTCAATTAGCATAAGTCAATTGTATGAATGATAAGCTCTCCCTTTATAAACAGCAAGCTATCTCCTTTTTAAGGCAGCAGCCAGGCTGGTGGATGCAGTATGTTAATCGCTGTATCGACGATCAAATTACAGTGAATGCTGGCTACCTTGCCTATGTTACTTTACTTTCGTTAGTGCCTTTAATTGCGGTAGGTGTGGCAATATTTTCGGCTTTTCCGGGGTTTGAGTCGACCCGCATAGCCATAGAAAGCTTTTTATTCACTAACTTTGTACCTACCTCGTCAGATGTCATTAAAGAGCACATAAGCTCCTTTGCGGGCAATGCAAACCAAATGACAGCAGTCGGTATTGGTTTTTTAGCAGCGATTGCGCTGCTGCTGATACGTAATGTTGATGCCACGCTTAATCGCATTTGGCGAATTAAGAAAAAACGCCCTATGATGATCTCTTTTGCTGTTTATTGGATGGTATTAAGCCTAGGTCCGGTGCTACTGGGTGCAAGTATTGGTGTTACTTCGTATATTGTGTCGTTGGTTTCGTTTGCCGATCAGGGCATTCCTGGGTTTAGTGGCTTTTTATTAAAGCTGGTACCCTATGGTTTTTCGATGATTGGCTTTTTAATGTTATATACCTTAGTGCCTAATACACCTGTCTCTATTAGGGCTGCACTACCAGGCGCGCTTTTTGCGGCAGTTTTATTTGAACTGACTAAAAAAGGCTTTGCACTTTACATTAGTCACTTTCCATCGTACGAAGTAATTTACGGTGCTGTTGCGACCATACCTATTTTATTTGTGTGGGTGTATTTATCTTGGGTGGTGGTGTTACTAGGCGCTGAATTTACAGCATGTATTAGCCCAAATGATATTGAAGATACCCCAGAAATTGAACTTGAAGAAGAGCTAAACTTAAAGGATACGCATTAAATGCAAGGGTTAATACAGCGCGTAAAACACGCAAAAGTAGAAGTTAATAACCAAGTAATTGGCCAAATAGAACAAGGTATATTACTGCTTTTAGGTGTAGAAAAACCAGATGATGAACAAGCAGCCGATAAGCTACTGCATAAAGTAAGTAATTACCGTATTTTTACCGATGAAAACGACAAAATGAACTTAAGCCTAAAAGATATAGGTGGAGAGTTATTAGTGGTTTCGCAATTTACATTAGCGGCTAACACCAAAAAAGGCATGCGGCCGAGCTTTTCATCAGCTGCCACACCTAGCCAAGCTAACGAGCTTTACGAGTACTTTGTAACGCAAGCCAAAGCTCAAGGTATTAGCGTGGCAACAGGAGAGTTTGGCGCCGATATGCAAGTGAGCCTGTGTAACGATGGACCTGTTACCTTTAACTTATCGGTTTAATTATCAGATTTAGTAACAATAACGATATGATTAACAAAGCCTGCTACTTTATGCGGGCTTACTTTTACCCCAAATACATTTAGCAATAACTGCTGCAATTGAATTAACTGCGACTCATGCTGCGATAAAAAGTTAATAAATAGTGTGCCACCCACATTGAGCGCATCATATATTCTTTGATAAAAAGCCCGTTCGAATAAAAACCGCGGTGCATCTATTTGGCTAAATAAATCTAGAATAATCCAGTCATTGCTATGTGCTTTGCTAAGTATATTTTGCGCGTCATCGCATACCACATTAGCTTGTTTTTCTATGGCAAAAAAATCGCTATAGCAGGCGATAATATCAGCGTTTTTCTCAACGGATGTTATTTGAACGTGTGGATAGGTATGTTGTAAGTAATTACGTATAGCACCGCCGCCAAGGCCTAGCTCTAGTACACGATTTGGCGCTGCCAAAGTTTGCCACTGCTTAGCCAAATAGGTTAAATGTGGAAATAGCAGGCGCTGAGGATTGTTAAGCTCTATTACCGATTGCAAAGTATCGTTAATTAGTAGCCAGCGCAGCTGCCCATACTGGCGAACCTGTATGTGATCGCCTGCGTATTTGTGCCAGTAAACAAGCTCACCAATAGCTTGGCTGCGGCTAATAAAGTGGCCAGTAATTACGCCTGTTGAAGGGGCTATAAAGTCGCTCATAACATTTAGCATAAACTACATGGTGCTCTGGGTAAAATAGTTAACTAAAATTGTAGTTAAGCCAAATTATTTAACCTAGTTAGCGCTTAAAGCAGCGCTAAAGGTAGATTTAGTGTTCACACTTTAAATTAGTTATTTTACGCTCGCTTACCAAAGTCGTATTGGCAGTGTTTAAAAGATGGAGTATGGTATTTGCCATAATAATCTCAACCAACTTAATCTTTAATTTTTTAGTTTTTAATAACCAGAGTGTGGGTTAAAGAGTTATTCAGTTGGATTACATGCCGTAGCCTTCATTTTTACGGCAAAACAACAGGAGTATATATGTTTCAGGTAACTACACCCCAAAGCAGCGAAGACTGGCAAGCGTATTATCAATTACGCTGGGAAGTACTGCGCGCCCCTTGGAATGAGCCGCGAGGCTCTGAACAAGACGATATGGAACAAGATTCTGAGCATCGCTTTATAAAAAATAAAGAAGGCGATGTACTGGGTGTTGCCCGTTTGCACTTTAATAACCATGAACAAGCGCAAGTGCGTTACATGGCTGTGGCTGAAGGTAACAGAAACCAGCATATTGGTAGCCGTTTATTGCATGAGCTTGAAAAAATAGCATGGACTCAAAACGCAGGTGAGCTAGTATTATTTGCTCGCGAACGTGCACTTGAGTTTTATAAGCGCCACGGCTACGAGCTAAAAGAAAAAGCACATTTAGCGTATGGCGATGTACAACACTATAAAATGGTAAAACAAAAACCAAGCGAGCCAGGCTGGTTTCGTCACCCTGATTGGACCCAAGTGCTGCAAAATATTTGGCGCGAATCTATCCCCATTAGTGATGCAATGGGTATTAAAGTAGAGAGCTACACCGATTGGCAATTTACAACCAGCGCAGACTTAGATGCTAACTTAAACTTACATAACACCATGTTTGCAGGCTCTATTTATAGTTTAGCAACGCTTACTGGTTGGGGTGCAACGTATTTAGCGCTTAAAGAAGCGGGGCTTGAGGGTAATATAGTGCTGGCCGATGCGAGCATTAAGTACTTAAAACCACTTAATACTGACCCTAAAGGGTGTGTAGATTTACAAACGTGTAAAGGTAAACTCAGCGACTTAGAAACCGATGGTAAAACAAGTTACGAAGTGCCAGTAACTATTTATGATGGTGATAATGTAGTAGCAGAGTTTGAAGGTGTGTTTGCCGTTAAAAAATAGCGAGCCTTTAATTACAAAAAAGCCAAGCACTAAGTAATTAATGCTTGGTTTTTTTATGCACTGATTTTATAACAAATCAGTTAATAATATACCGACACCAATACGCTCAATATCGGCGTTGTAATCAATTAAGCTCTCACCGTAGCCGTTAAAGTACTGAGCATAGCCACGTAAGCGCCCCCAGAGTGGGAATGACCAATCAAGTTGAATCGCACCACGATTATCTGAATTTAAATTATTACGAGTCATAAAGCTAAACTCATGATCGTGATAGCGGTACGCGCCGCTAAATTCAAAATAACCCATGTATTTGTAAATATCAGGGTTGTCATCGCCATCGGCTTCTAATGGATCGTCTTTTTCATCTTCAGCAATGCGGTACCAAGGCTTAAAGCTAAACACAAAGCCTTCATTTTCCCAAATGAAATCAGCGTAAATACGGTTCCACGAACGAGAGTTAGGTTGGCTGCGGCCATTAGACTGATGCGAAATACCCAGCGCGATGGCCATCTCGTCGCCCCACAGTACGTTTTCTTGGTCTAGGTAATTTACCCAAAAAATTTCTGGCTCGTAGTTAGTTTCACGAAATGGAGACGAAATCTCTGAGTTATATATTTGCCAGTATGACTGCAGTGTAAAGCCAAAAAATATGGCTTGGTCATCATCTGCAAAATCATCAAACAGCGGTACTTTAATAGAAAGCTGGTATTTAGCTTCAAGATTATCGAGCGGCTCGCCATTTTCTTCATCGGTTAACTCGTCAAAGCCATCAAACGGTCGATCGTTAGGGTGCGATACATACGACAGTGGCAAAATATAGTTACGTTTATGTGGCGTAATTACGTTACGGTTTTTTTTACTTACTTCTTCGCGGGCTTTTCGTTTATCAAGTGCGGTAAGTTGTTTGTTTTCCTCAAGCGCTGAACATTTTTTACGAAGGTCGTCTAGGGTTTGCTTACCATCGCCACCAATTACTTCGTTTAAAATACATTGCTTAACAAGCTCTATATCGTTGTCTTGTTCGTTTTCTTTCACCTCTTGTTGGGCAAAAGTGGGAGTACTAAGTAAAGCCGTGAGTGCAATCCAATAACGCCAGCTCATTGTATATTCCTTTGAGAGTAGGGTAGATTTATAAATTATAACGTGTTTTTACATATGTAACGGTGAACTTTCACTGAATTTACACTTATTTGATTACTTTACGTTTACACGGTTATCACAGATCAAAAAAAAGCGGCATAAAGCCGCTTTTTTAGTAAGTTAAGTAACTTACTCTCACGCAATGAGAAGGGGGAGCTACAACAAGTGTTATAGCTCAAATACGTTGGTAAAAAACTTATAAAGCTCAGTACCTTGGTTTACGCTTGCCGAGGCAAAATGCAAAATAGCAATTGCATCGCAATCAAGGCTTAATGTTTGTAATGGTTGCTCACTCAAGTAGCGCTCCATACGCAAAACATGTGCAATAGGCTCGCCTGCTTTAATTTGCCCACCTAGTGGGGCTACATATTCAACCATACCGCCAATAGGGGCGTAGTAAGCAAAGTAGTCATCTAAATGACATGCGTAGCGGGTTATATTGCTCGGTTTGTGTGGTGCATCTTCTAACACATTTTTGTGATTTAAATAGCTTAATATGCTATTTGCATCGTTGAGTGCTTCTTTTAAGTCTATTTTTTCTTGGCTACCAAGCTCTACTGTAAAGGCTTCAACTTGTACGTTAAAGTCCCTACCTTTTGCACTAAGTGCATCACTTAGATGCCACCATGGGCAAAAGCTGGCTTCGTCCATGGCGCCATCAAAGTCGCTTGGGATCAGCAGTACATGTTCTATATTAAAATAACGGGCGCTGTCGGTTGCATACGTTGGGCAATATAAGTGCTTGCTTGAAATAGGCCCTGTGTGTAAATCAAGAACTATGTCGGCTTGGTGTGCAAGCTTTTGCAGGTTAAGCGCAATGCGTTTACCCGTATTAAGTAAATAAGCTGGGCCGTTAAGTTTAGTGTCTATTTCATCAAGCAGGGCTTGTTTAAAGTTACTTTTTAAAGCTGCATCGTCATACTGGCTATGATCGTGTGCAAACTGGGTGACTAAATCACTATTATAGTGATACATACGGTTCCAGTTAGTGCCGGTAATCGGGTCGAATCGGCCAAGGGTAAATTCCCCTGATTTTTGATTACAGCCAATAGGGTTAGCATAAGGTACTAAGGTAATGTCGCCTTTTAAATTGTGCTGTTTTAATTGCTCTAAGAGCTGAAAAATAACCGCGTTACCTTGTACTTCAGCGCCGTGCATGTTTGCTTGAATATAAACACTTGGTCCGCT
Source organism: Pseudoalteromonas sp. MM1 (assembly GCF_030296835.1). Lineage (NCBI taxonomy): Bacteria > Pseudomonadati > Pseudomonadota > Gammaproteobacteria > Alteromonadales > Pseudoalteromonadaceae > Pseudoalteromonas > Pseudoalteromonas sp. MM1. The sequence goes on from NZ_AP027922.1 coordinate 213,369, forward strand.
GCCATTGCCTTTTAAGCGATACACAGGAATAGTGAGTGGTAAGCCGTTTGCCACTTCCCCTACTACAATATTTTCTTGGCTAATGGGTGTTGTTATGCTCATGTTTATTACCTTAAATAGTGGCTGGCATCTTCTGCTTGGCGTACACAGGTGAGCTCACCATTGTGTAACACGTATTCTGCTGCCAGTTCATGGCATAAAAAATAGGGCATGCTTTCGGTAAAACCATAGGCGCCACATTGGCTAAATACCAGCCAGTCTTGCTCGTTTAAATCGCTTGGTAGGGTGTGCTCGCCTAAACAATCAAGGGCTGTGCATAATGGGCCATATAGGCTCATTGCTTGTTTTGGCGCTGTTGATTCGCGCAGTAACGCCGCAGGAAAATCTTGGCTTGTAACTGCAGGGCGCAATAGGTGGTTAATGCCACCGGTTAAAATCACTTGCTGTTGGCCGTAGTTTTGTTTGCACTCAACTACAGGGTTAGCGTAATGACCGCATTCGCCTACAGCGTAACGGCCAAGCTCCATCCAGAGTTCATCTACACCTGCATCTTTTTTAATTTTAGCAAGCGCGCCTATAAGGTCATCCCACTCAAGTGTTGCATCGTTTGATGTGTAAGGGATACCTAAACCGCCCCCTAAATCTAAAATTTTAAGGTTTATATTTAAGTTATTGGCAAGGGCTGTAAGCGGTGCAATCATTTGCGACCACAGTTCGCTTAGCTTTTGCGTGCTAAGCATGTTGCCCCACTGAAAAATATGCAGGCCATCAAAATTAAGTGCTGGGTAATCGCCTGTATTGAGCGCTTGCCATTCATCGCAGCCAAGCCCAAACGGAGTTAGGCTATCGCCGCCTAGTGGGTTTTTTTCACCTTCAGGCCAGCGTAGTTGTACACGCAGTAATACTTGCAGCTGCGTATTTTGCAGCTGCGCTTGTTGGTTTAACCAACGTACTTGATTGAGGCTTTCGGCAACAAAAATACGCACGCCGCGCTCAATAAAGTGTTTAATTTGTTTAGGGCTCTTTGCAGGCCCTGTGTTGAGCACGCGCTGCGAACTAATACCTTGTGCAAGTACTTGTTCAAGCTCACCTTTACTTGCTACGTCAAAGTTAAAGCCTGCACTGTCTAGGCATTGAATAACCTTAGAAAGCGGATTGGCTTTTACTGCATACCAAAGCTTTACATCGGTTTGCGCAACTAAACGGGTAAGGTGTGCGTTTAGTTTGTCTAAGTCGTAAACAAAAAAAGGGGTATCAAGTTGCTGAGTAAGTGTATTTACGGCGGCCTTGATAGGCGTGCTCAAAAAGCTCATTATCGTAAAACCTCTTCTAGCAATAACGATGCATCGCTTTGTTCGTCGCGGTATTTAACAATTAACGCACACGACATGCTTAGGCCTTGCTCACGAGCCCATTCATTAGACGCTGGGCGAGAGCCAGGTATTACAATTGCGTATTCTGGAATTGGCTCGCCTTTATCAAGCTGACGCTCATTAACGCAGTCGTATACCGGAATGGTTGCAGATAAACGTACGCCTGGTGCCAGTACTGCACCTTTTTTAACAACTACGCCTTCAACAATGACACAACCAGCACCAATAAATGCATCGTCTTCAACCACGACTGGGCTTGCACCAATTGGTTCAAGTACACCGCCAAGTTGCACAGCTGCGCTCAAATGTACGTTTTTACCAACTTGCGCACACGAGCCTACTAATGCGTGGCTATCAACCATAGTGCCTTCGTCGATGTATGCGCCAATGTTTACGTACGCTGGTGGCATAATAATAGTGCCTTTAGCGACGTATGCACCACGGCGAACGCTTGAACCACCAGGTACCATACGTACGCCGTCGTCAGTACTAAACTCTTGCGGTGCAAGGTTGTGTTTATCTACAAAACCACCTGCAAACTCAGTGTTAGTGCCATTTTTAAAGGCTTCTAAAATGCCTTGTTTTACTTCTACGTTAGCTTCCCATTGGCCGCTTTCGTTTTGTGATGCTGCGCGTACTGCGCCCGATTCTAAATTATTTAGTAGTTCTAACCAGCTCATTATAAAAACCTGTATTTAATGCCAAGATAAAATGGTGTCGTTTGCAGTGGTAATGCAATCGGTTTGCGTTAACTCAAGGTGTGTTAAAGGTGGGCGCAGCAACGGGCTACTTAAGCGGCCTTGTTGGTGCATTAGCACTTTAACGGGAATAGGGTTTGCTACAGCAAATAGGCTATTAATAGCGCGAGTCCACTGAGCAAATAGATTGGGATGTTGGCCACTTAGGCTACGTTTTACAAACTCGTGTGTTTGTAAAGGCCATGCATTGGCCGCAACCGAGATTAAGCCTTTTGCACCGGCTTGAGCAAAGTAGGGCATAAGTGCATCGTCGCCACTGTAGAGCGCTAAATTAGGCGCGGCTTGTCGGTATGCTTCAAATTGGGTGATGTTGCCACTGGCTTCTTTTAAGGCCCAAAGTTTTGGGTGCGCTTTTAAGTTTTCAATGGTTTCGATAGGAATGCTTACACCGCTGCGCCCAGGTACATTGTACAACATACACGGATGCGCGCTTTCGTTTAATAAGCTTTCGTACCAATGTGTTTGACCTACAGCCCCTGGTTTTGCATAAAGAGGCGAGCCTAATAAGTAGCTGTGAATAGGTAATTGGTTACAGTAGCTAACCCATTCTTTTTGTTGGGCTAAATTACTACCGCCCACAGCAACCATAAGCGGTACACTGGGTTTTAATTGGCACACGTGCTCAACAATGCCTTGCTGCTCTTTAAGCGTAAGGGCTAAGCCTTCACCTGTGCTACCGAGCAGTAAAATACCGTTGTGTGCCGCTTCTTGTTCGCTAACAAGTGTTGTGAGCGTGTCGTAGTCAACATTACCTTGTTGATCAAACGGCGTAACAAGCGCTGTCCACAGTGCGTAGTCGTCTAAATTGAAGTTGTTGATCATCTCTTACGAACCTATAAGGTGTTCGAGATATTAAGGAGGCTGTATGATGTGAGCCGCATTAACGTCGTTCGAACAGTATTCGAAGAGCGAATGGGCTTAAAATAATAGGGCGCACGGCCTTATTATTTAAGACCAGAAGCTCTCCACCAAACTAATAAGCTGCTTTAAAGCTGCTATTGGTGACAGTCGCTAGGATTCAACCTAGTCGCCCGAAGTAATTGCTTCGCAAAAGCGTTTACCTCTCGGCGGTATTCCCCTGGCGTATGCTCACTGGAGTTTGCGCTCCTAACATACGCTACCTGAATAACGCACCTCTTCTAGCCCTTTGTATTTTGTTTTAACGCTAAGGCTTTAACAAAATACAATTTAAATAGGGTAATTGCGGCGATTAAAACATTTTAGCCGTCTAGGTGTCAAGCTGCTAAATATAGATTAGCTCATCGAAAATAGCGGTGGTTACGTATTGGCTGCTTTTCTCGTACACTAACCCTATAAGCAGCGAGGTATTTAATAAGTATGGAAAAATTTAGCGATATTTATAAGCGAGCGGTAGAGCGAAAAGGCTCTGAAAAAATGCTTAAGTTATTACTCGCAAAACCTTTATCTAAAAAAGCGTTAAGCACGTTAAGTGACGACGACTGGCTTGAAGAATTTACCCGAAAGGTTTTTCAAAGTGGCTTTTATTGGTCGGTAATAAACAGCAAATGGCCGGGCTTTAGAGAGGTTTTTTGGCAGTTTAGTGTTGATAAGTTATTAATGATGCCGCCCGATATGCTAGAGCAAAAAGCAACGGATGAGCGCATTATTCGTAATTATAAAAAAGTTAAAACGATTCCTGAAAATGCTTACATGATCCACGAAATAGCACAGGAGCATGGCAGTTTTAGCAAGTTTATTGCCCAGTGGCCAACAGATAATATTATTGGTTTATGGGTGCATTTAAAAAAACACGGCGCTCGTTTAGGTGGAAATACTGGCCCCTATGCTTTAAGAGCGCTTGGTAAAGATACATTTTTACTTTCGCGGGATGTAGAAAGTTACCTAAGAGCGCATAAAATAATTGATGGCGGGCTGCAAACTAAAAAATCACTCACTGCTGCGCAGGCATTTTTTAACGAAATGCAAAAGCAAAGTGGTTTAAGCATGCAAGAGCTGAGTTTAATTGTGGCTTACAGTGTGGGCGATAACCGTGTAGGCATAAGCCAACAAACAGAGGATTAACCATGAATCTAGTGCCAAGATACACAGACATAGCAGATAATTTCGCGATAGAGGATCAACCCTCAAGTGTTGCTGCCCCGCAATTGCTGCTGTGGAACGCATCGTTAGCTAAGCAGTTTAATATAGTTGTTGAGCCACAGCTGCGCGCTAGTACCTTTGCAGGCAATGAGCCACAGCAAATAAAGGCGGTAGCGCTTGGTTATTCTGGGCACCAGTTTGGGCGCTTTTCACCACGTTTGGGTGATGGGCGAGCACATTTACTCGGTGCTATAAGTGATGATAAAAACCAGCTGTGGGATATTCAATTAAAAGGCTCTGGCGCTACCCCGTATTCTAGAGGTGGCGATGGGCGGTGCGCACTAGGTCCAGCTATACGTGAATATATTATGAGCGAAGCTATGCATGGCTTAGGCATTAAAACCACGCGGTGTTTGGCTGTTGTAGGCACTGGTGAAGTTGTTTATCGTAATCCACCACAACCTGGCGCAATTGTTACCCGTTTGGCAAGTAGCCATATTCGGGTTGGCTCGTTTCAATATTTAGCAACTCAAGGTGATGTCGAGGGATTAAAAAAATTAGCTGATGTAGCTATTGAGCGGCATTACCCAAGTATTCAATCAACAGGGGCACAGCGCTATTTAGACTTTTTAGCAGCCGTTATAAATAGTCAGCTAGCGCTGGTTATTAGCTGGATGCGAGTGGGCTTTATTCATGGCGTAATGAATACTGATAATACCTTGATAAGCGGCGAAACTATCGACTACGGCCCGTGTGCAATGATGAATAGCTTTGATTTTGATACCGTGTTTAGCTCAATTGATAAGCAAGGTCGTTATGCTTATGGTAATCAACCAAACATAGCGAGCTGGAACTGCGCACGATTAGCTGAGAGCCTAATACCGCTGATAAATGATGACGACGAACAAGCTGTAAGTTTAATGACGCCTATAATCAGCCAGTTCTCAACGCTATTTAACGAGCTGTACAATCAAATGTGGGCGCAAAAACTGGGTTTAGCAGGTCATAACGAAGAAGATGTGGAACTTGTCAGTAAGCTATTATTATTATTTCAAGAGCATAAGCTCGATTACACCAATACCTTTGATGCCTTAACCGAGTCAATAAATGGTGGCAAAGTACCAGATGAATTAACGCAATGGGCCCAGTTATGGCAAAAAAGATGTGATGAAAACAGCTATAACCTAATGAGAGCGGCTAACCCAAGGGTTATACCGCGTAATCACATCGTCGAAGAAATCCTTGCGCAATATAATCAACACGGCGAGAGTGAACTGTTAAGTGACTTCTTAACTGTGATGAGTAACCCATATGATAAAACAGCTAATTTAGTCCGCTTTCAAGAGACTGGTGAAGACGACAAGGGCTATCAAACTTTTTGCGGTACTTAAGTACTGTAAATATATGTAAGTTTTTGATTATAAATAGTCATTTTTACATAATGCAGTGTACAATGATTGAGCAGTTATATACTCAGTGGTATTGTGCACGTTCATAAAAAGTAACTATTTATAAAATACCATTATTTATTAATTGTAGATTAGGTAAAAATTTTTACTTAACCTACAATTGGTGGTTGGAATGCCTGTAGATCGTTGAAAAAATTTATAAACTTTATTTTTCGTTAAGTATTGATTAACAAAAGCTCGGGTAGTGTGTACAAAACTGGTTGAGCTAGTACAGAATTAGCTACAATTTTCTAAGTTGTTAAAATGGGAAGAAAACAATGAAATTAAAATCACTTACAATTGCAATTGCGTTAGCTGCAACTAGCGCGTCTACATTCGCTGCCGATAAAGAAGAAGGTTTCTACATTGGTGCATTTGGTGACTACTATGATGCGTCATGGGAAAACATGCGCGCTCAAGCTGGCCTTGATGTAAACGAGTCAACTGGCTGGGGTGTAGAAGCAGGTTACCGTTTCAGCGATTACTGGAGCGCACGCCTTGAGTATGCAGATATGGACTTTAATGCGTTCGATAAAGCTGCGGGAAATCGTAATAATATTGACGGCGAGCGTTACGGTATTGATGCGCTTTACCACCTTGACGGCGGTCCTTTCTACGGCTTGTTCGGTATTAAAGAAATGGACGTAGTCGATGACAACACATTCTTAAACGCAGGTGTTGGTTACCAACACTTTATTACAGACGGCTTTTTCGTAAACGCTGAAACTGCGGTATATCAAGGTCTTGATAAAGGTTACACAGATGTAGGTGCTAAAATTGGTATTAACTACTTATTTGGCCAAAACTCTATGCCTGAAAAGCCGGTAGAGCCAGCGCCTACAGCAGTAGTAGAAGTACCTGTACAACCTAAAGACAGCGACAACGACAACATCTTAGATAAAGATGATAAATGTCCTAACACACCAATGACAGACGCTGTTGATGGCGATGGCTGTACTTTATATGAAGACCGTGAAGTAACAACTAGCTTACTCGTTACTTTCCCGCATGATTCAGCAGAAGTTGGTTCACAGTACTTTACTGATATCGCTTCAGTATCTGAGTTCTTAAAAGAGCACACAGATACAACAGTACTACTTGAAGGTCATGCTTCAGCTGTAGGTAATGCAAACTACAACAAGATGCTTTCTAAAAAGCGTGCTGATGACGTTGCTAAAGAGCTAATTAAAGATGGTATTGCTGAAGATCGCATTACTACTGTAGGTTTAGGTGAAGAGCGTCTTAAAAACACAGCTAACACTAAAGCAGCTCACGCTGAAAACCGTCGTGTAGAAGCACATGTAAAATCTATTGAACGTGTAAAAGTTAAGCGTTAATAGTTACTTACCTTATTTTAAAAACCCAGCTTAGTGCTGGGTTTTTTTATACCTTTAAAACAGCATGCGCAGTATTGATCTGATTAAACAAGAATGATTATTACTTAACAAACATTCATGAAAATAGAATTTACGCTTACCACTATTCATAATATTTATAGTCGGTATAATCAGTTGCTTAGCTGGATGGATTTTCATCTATACATAAAAGCTTTATAATCCCGCGTTAGAATACTATAAGTATTGGGTTACTTTTTTTTGCGCATGAGGCGCTACCGAATACTTTCACGTCACCAAGAGGGCAATATTGTGCTACAAGAATATCGTAAACACGTAGAAGAACGTGCCGCGTTAGGTATCGTACCAGCGCCATTAGATGCTCAGCAAACGGCTGATCTTATTGAACTAATTAAAACTCCACCAGCAGGTGAAGAAGAGTTCATCCTAGATTTATTAATCAACCGCGTACCACCAGGTGTTGATGATGCAGCATACATTAAAGCAGGCTTTTTAGCAGCAGTGGCTAAAGGCGAAGCACAATCTCCATTAGTATCTAAAGAAAAAGCAGCAGAATTATTAGGTACAATGTTAGGTGGTTACAACATCGCCCCAATGATTGAGCTTCTTGATGACGAAACACTTGCACCTATCGCTGTAAAAGGCCTATCAAACACATTGTTAATGTTTGATGCATTTTACGATGTAGAAGAAAAAGCAAAAGCAGGCAACGAGCACGCTAAAAAGATTATTCAATCTTGGGCTGACGCTGAATGGTTTACTAACAAACCAGCTGTTGCTGAAAAAATCTCAGTTACTGTATTTAAAGTAACCGGCGAGACAAATACCGATGATTTATCACCTGCACCAGATGCATGGTCTCGTCCAGATATCCCGCTTCATGCTTTAGCGATGCTAAAAAATGAGCGTGATGGTATCAACCCTGAAAAACCAGGTGAAGTTGGACCTATCTCACAATTAGAAGAATTAAAAACTAAAGGCTTACCACTTGCATATGTGGGTGACGTTGTAGGTACTGGTTCTTCTCGTAAATCTGCTACTAACTCTGTGCTTTGGTTTATGGGTGATGACATTCCGTTCGTACCAAACAAGCGCGTTGGTGGTGTATGTTTAGGTAACAAAATAGCGCCTATCTTCTTCAACACAATGGAAGATTCGGGTGCGTTACCAATCGAGTTAAATGTTGATGAGTTCAACATGGGTGATCAAATTGATATTTACCCATACGAAGGTGTTGTTAAGCGCCACGGTACTGATGACGTTATCTCTACTTTTGAACTTAAATCAGACGTAATTTTAGATGAAGTACGTGCCGGTGGCCGTATTCCTCTAATCATTGGTCGTGGTTTAACAGATAAAGCACGTACCTCTTTAGGTTTAGGTGCTACTGACGTATTTAAAGTACCAGCAGTAACTGAAGTGTCTGATAAAGGCTTTACACTAGCTCAAAAAATGGTTGGTAAAGCATGTAACGTAGCAGGTATTCGCCCAGGCCAATACTGTGAGCCAAAAATGACGACTGTAGGTTCGCAAGATACTACAGGCCCTATGACACGTGATGAGCTTAAAGACTTAGCATGTTTAGGTTTCTCTGCAGATTTAACAATGCAGTCATTCTGTCATACCTCTGCTTACCCTAAACCAATTGACGTAAACACACACCATACGCTTCCTGATTTCATCATGAACCGTGGCGGTGTTTCACTTCGCCCAGGTGATGGTGTAATTCACTCTTGGTTAAACCGTATGTTATTACCAGATACAGTAGGTACTGGTGGTGATTCACATACACGTTTCCCATTAGGTATTTCGTTCCCAGCGGGTTCTGGTGCAGTAGCGTTTGCAGCTGCAACAGGCGTTATGCCACTTGATATGCCTGAGTCTATTTTGGTTCGCTTTAAAGGTGAAATGCAACCAGGTATCACTTTACGTGACCTAGTACACGCAATCCCTTACTACGGTATTAAGCAAGGCTTATTAACAGTAGAGAAAAAAGGTAAAATCAACGAATTCTCTGGTCGCGTACTAGAAATCGAAGGTGTTGAGCATTTAACTGTTGAACAAGCGTTTGAATTATCAGATGCATCAGCAGAGCGTTCAGCAGCAGGTTGTACTGTTAAACTTTCTAAAGAGTCTATCAGTGAATACCTTGAGTCTAACATTGTTATGCTTAAGTGGATGATCTCTGAAGGTTACGGCGATGTACGTACAATCGAACGTCGTATTACAGCAATGCAAGAGTGGCTAGCAAACCCAGAACTTATGGAAGCTGACGCTGATGCAGAGTACAAGCACGTTGTAGAAATCGACCTAGCAGAAATTAAAGAGCCAATCCTTTGTGCTCCAAATGACCCAGATGATGCACGTTTACTTTCTGATGTAACAGGCGAGAAAATCGACGAAGTATTCATCGGTTCTTGTATGACTAACATTGGTCACTTCCGTGCTGCGGGTAAATTACTAGATGGCTTTAGCGGTCGTATTCCAACTCAACTTTGGGTAGCTCCACCAACGAAGATGGATAAAGACCAACTAACTGACGAAGGTTACTACGGTATCTTTGGCCGTGTTGGTGCACGTATCGAAACGCCAGGGTGTTCATTGTGTATGGGTAACCAAGCACGTGTTGCTGATAAAGCAACGGTTGTTTCTACCTCAACACGTAACTTCCCTAACCGTTTAGGTACAGGTGCAAATGTATTCTTAGCATCAGCTGAGCTTGCTGCAGTAGCTGCAATTTTAGGTAAATTACCTACACCAGCTGAGTACCAAGAATACGCGGCGAAAATCAACGCAACGGCTGCAGATACATACCGTTACTTGAACTTCCACCGTATGCCTCAGTACACTAAAAAAGCAGATAACGTAATTATTCAGCAAGCTGTATAATTAAACCTGTTTTAAAAAACCCGCTTAGGCGGGTTTTTTATTGGCTAAAATAAAATTCAAAACTTTCAGTAGTTAAGTTCTAAAAAAATAATTAGTAAATAAAGTTGAAAATTAACAAAAAGTGAACAATTATAAGTGGCAGTAACATTTGTTAATGATTGAGGGAGCAATCAACAAGTATTTTTTAGCTCCGCATTAAATAACTATCGGAGCACATAATGGAAAATAAAAGTAACTACCGATTAAAACTAATAGCGAGTACTGTGAGTGCGTGTTTTTTAGTATCTGGCTGTAGTTTTGATAAAGATGAGGATAGCGACGAAATTGTAAACTTAGCCCCCTCTGTAGTAATTTCTGACCAAGGCGAAATACAAGAAAAAACCAGCTTTTCACTTACTGCCAGCGCTTCAGACTCAGACGGGCAAATAGTAAATTATTATTGGCAGCATGACTCCACTTTAAACCTCAGCGCACAAAACCCAAACTCAAATGAAATCACTTATCTCTCACCCGACATTACAGAAGATGTAACCGTTAATTTTACAGTAACAGTAGAAGATGATGATGGAGCAACAACAAGCGCTACTCAGCAAGTATTAATTAAACGTAACTCAACGGCAGTTACGCTTAATGGCTTAATTACCGACAACACGATTAGTTTTGCAAATGTAGAAATAACCATAGGTGATAAAACTTATTCAGCTACAGCAGATGAAAATGGTGTTTACACAATAGTATTAGATGTCGATGAAGCCTTAGAGCAAACCCTAGTAAAAGTTAAAGCTAAAGGGCGGGATGATTTAAATCCTGGGGTTGAATTTATATCTCAGCTTAGTTCTGTTAAAAAGTTAGCTACGCAGGCAGGCGATGATGGCATTTTAGACAGTGATGAAAACTTTGGCGTCAACACAACTAATGTGACAACAGCAGAGTATGCACTGATTGTAAGAGACGGTGATGAACCGACAAGTGAAGATGAGCTAGATAATGCACTTTTAAATGTTGATGCTGATGAAAAAGTACAACTTGCAAGCCTGATTAAAATTATTGTAGATAACCCTGATTACGAGCTGCCGGAGGGCGTAGAGAGCACCCTCGATTTAGTAACTAATGAAGAAGCAGCAGAGCAGTTTGAAGAGGACGTTAATGAGCAAGATCCTGACCTAATAGAGCAAACGAAAACCGAAATTAAAGAAGATGAAGATTTAGTAACAGGCTCAAAAGAGTCATTGGTTGGTGAATATATAATTAACTCCCCGCGCTACTATGCAAATCCAGCCAGTCACTTAACTTTAAACGAAAACGGTACTGGTCAGTATCATGCAGTTACGGGTAGCTCACTAACATGGCAAGAAGTGAGTGGTAAAATAGAAGTTACTTTACAGTCTCCTGTACTTATTAATAAATACTCCCAGACCGAAGACGATGTTGAAACTGTTTATGATGAGCATTTAAATTCATTCTCGTTACAAGTACTCGGCGAAAACGATGTTTTTAAAACAATAGATATTAAAAGTGATATTACAGTTTACGAAAACAGCATTGAGGTGCAAAACAAGCAAGAAATACAAACCACCAACCTTATTCTTAAAAGTAAAACCTTAAGTTTGACCGTCGAAGATATTGTCGGTGAGTGGGAAATGGAGCGAACAGAAAGTCGTAATTTCATTAGTCACCTAGAGACTATTGCTTTCTATGATGATGGGACCGGCGCTGTTTTAAGTGATAATTCGGCACCGTTTGAGTGGGAGCTGACTAATAATAAATTACAAGTAACCTATGATGAAGGCGGTAGCGTTGGTACAACAAATTTTTGGTTTACTAAAAATTTAAAAGCAGGCTATCAGCTAGTTTCATTAGATACCACATCAGCGGATCCTGCCGATAGCCAATATGGCCTGATGATAAAAAGAGAAGCGGTGTCTTTATCAAATGATGACTTAGTTGGGCGCTGGCAGGGCTTTATTGGCACGTCACAACTTTATGATATGAACGTATTTGCCGATGGTACGATTATGTTAGGGCTAGGGACTACGTCTTTCCAAGGGATTCTTGAAGATGGCAATCTAATTAGACGCCGCTATGAGTATGAAGGTTACACCGTTAGCAGTTGTGAAGGATTTAATGAAACCTGTTACTTAAGCGCAGAAGTAACCCATGACATCATTGCAGTAGAAGATAGTCATTATTACTTATTAAGAGAGTTTAAATGGTTCTCTCCTGAAGGGGACATGTACGACATTCAGAGAAATTTACTTATTTACCAATATAGTAAAGAGCTGAGCTATTCAGAGTTTACACCTAACTTATTACAAAGCAGTTTTAATCTTTATAAAAGTGCTGGTGAGCAAGTAATAGAAGATCGAATCAGGGTTAATTACGATGACGGCTCACTTACGATAACAATCGATGGCATAGAGTATGAAGCGCAGTTAAATGAAGGCGTAATCGAATATCAAAAAAATGCGCAAACATGGCTTTTTGAAATTGTTAGTGGTGATGGCGAAACATACACTATTTGTAATTACCAACAAGGTAGTAGCTGTACACAGAGCGATAAAACAGTCTATCAATCTAAAAACCCACGAGTGACTTTAACAGCTCCATCTAATGAATTTGGTCAACTACAGCCTGCAGTACAAGAGGTGCCTTTTGCTCAGCTAGTTGGTTTTAATATAGTGCCTAATGAGGGCTATGAGGTTGATTCAATAGAGGGCTGCGAAGGTTATATTGAGGGCGAATATTATATTGCCTTTAGTGGACACAGTGACTGCGAAATTAATGCTACATTTGTGGAAAAGCCAGAAACAATATCAGGGCAATTTTTAATTAATAATCCTGATTACTTTACCTCTACCTCTTTCAAATTAGAGCTTAATGAAAATGAAGAGGGCGCATTTACTGGCAATAACCAGGTTGCGATCACTTGGTCTAAATATTTTGACGAAATTAGAGTTTATTTTTCTGATGAGTATGTCTTAAATGAAAGTGTTGCGTATGAAGTTGAAAATGGCACTCAAGTAGAAGTTAGACGTAAAGATGTAATGACCAGTATTGTACTAAAGGAACGTTTCGATTTAGGTAACGGCTGGTACCAAATGACGCAAAGTTTAAGTAAGTTTCGTAACGAGGAACTAGTTGAAGAGTGGCACAGTGATAGCCATGTTAAGTTATTTGATTCAGTAGCACCTCAAATTGATTTAACCTCAAGCGATTTGGTTGGTAGTTGGTCGTTAGGTATTCCATCTGAAGATACCGTGAAGGAATTACTGCTAAATGATGATGGGACAGGTAGCGTAGTCGATACTATAGATGAAGCGCAAATAGAGGACTTTACTTGGCTGCAAACAGCAGCAGGACTTAAAATTACGACTTCTGATAGCGTTGAAGATATCTATATTACCAAGGATATAGACCTTGGCTATCAAGTAATAATGCAAGGCCAGTATGAAGATGAAAAGCAAGTAAATGTTGCCATAATGGTTAGGCAAGAAGAGCAAGAAATTACCCCGAGTAACTTTACTGGGCGTCACTTATTTAAAGAAGGCCATGACTTAGAGACCATTTGGGATGAGCTACAAATATATGAAGATGGCCAAGTGTTCTTCACTTATTCTACAAGTTCCATTCAAGGTGAGTTTAAAGGGGGGAGCTTTAGCCGCAGCAGAAAATACGATCAACTAACAGAAACATACGGCTCCGATTGTGATTTGACTTTAGAGACGTGTTTTAATGACTATACAATGGATTATAGGCTTATTAATCGCAATGATGACTACCAAGTAGTTGAGCGTGTATCTAGAGCGTTTGATACAAATACGGGAGAAGAAAGCTTTTCTTACGCATCACTTTACTTTGAAAACTATATTGAAAATACAAGTACTGATAAGTTTCATGAGCATGAAATCCCTTTTGAAATTTACGAGCATAGTGGTGAGAACTTCGTAAAATGGGGAGTTTACTATGTGGATGGGTACGAGCTTTGGAAAAACGATATTAAAGCTGCATCACTTGAATTAGTCGAAGGTAAGTTTACCTACGAGCAAGACGGTCAAAGCAAGGTGATTGAATTTATTTCAAATGATCGCGATGAGATAGTGCTTTGTGAGTATTTACAAGGTACAGCATGTCAAAATCAAGAAGAGATGACCTTTACGATTTTTGAGCCAAGGTATGATGTTACAGTTTATTCAGATGGTAATGGTGTAGTAAATAACGGCGTTGAAAACTACACAAGCTTTCATGGCGATACGTTAACCTTTAATATTTCTGCAAATGCAGGCTATAAATTAGAGTCTATAAGCGGGTGTGATGGCGTTTTAGAAGACAATACATACACGGTTCATTATTTGGCGCAAAGCTGCGATATTAATATCGCATTTGAACTAATGGAGTGAATACGCTCTATAGTTTCGAGATAAAATTAGAGCGGTGATTAAATTTAATAAATTGGCTACGCAGCGTAGCCAATTTTTTTGAATTAAATTTTCAATAAACTAGAATTTTAGATCTTAAAATTTAACTTTTAATCTTTTATATCCCAATTTATGCTCAGAAAATCCTCCACACATGCATTAAAATCTCTTTTAATATTCTCATTATTTTAAGCGAGATTTTATGACTGCATTAAACAACCAGAATTTACTGCAACTTCGTTTTATTAACCAAGCAAATATTGATTTGGTTAAGCCTTCTTTTGATAACCTACCTGCTAATCCGTATGCAGATGGTGAATTTCGTAAGCGTCGTTACTCGGTAATTAAATTTCAAAATGGTGAGCTAAAACTTCAAGCTGCCAAAGCGTTTGTTCAAGACGATTCTATTAATACCTTTCAGGGTAATGTTGAGCGTACTTATGAAAATTTAGAGCAGAGCTTACTTGAGTCTCAAGGTATGAAAAGCATTGTAAGTGAGTTTTGTGAGCTTACCGGCATTGATGAAGGCCGTGATATTGAAATACATCAATTTAGAATGCTTGCCATTGATAGCGATACGCCCGCAGCACCTGAAGGTGTGCACCAAGATGGCTTTGACCATGTTTGTGTATGTGGTGTTTCACACGAAAACTTAGAAGGCGGCGAACTGCTAGTATACGAAAACAAGCAAGCTGAACCGTGTTTTAAAATGGAAATTAAAGACGGTATGTTTGCACTAATAAACGACCGTCAGGTTTGGCACAATGCAACGCCAATGAACAAAGTCGATACTAGCAAGCCAGGCTACCTGGATTGTTTTGTACTTACCTCTTAAGGAGTGCTCATGAACATAGCGCAATTACGTGAGCAGTTTCCTGCACTAACACAAACCGTTGATGGTAAATCGCCGATATTTTTAGATGGCCCTGGTGGCTCTCAAGTGCCGCAGTCTGTACTAAATGCAATGACTGCTTATTTAGGGCACTACAACTCAAACTTAGGCGGTGCGTTTTTTTCAAGTGATAAAACGGTAGAGCTAATGGCGAGTGCACGCCAAACAGCGGCAGATTTACTTAATGCGCCAAGTGCACAAAATATTGTGTTTGGCCCTAACATGACCAGCCTGACCTTTAGCTTTAGCCGTGCTATTTCACGCGATTGGCAAGCCGGTGATGAGATTATTGTAACTAACGCTGATCACTTCTCAAATGTATCGTCATGGCAGCAAGCCGCAGAAGATAAAGGCGTTAAAGTTCAAACCGCTTTAATTAACGAGGCTGATTGCAGCTTAGATATGGCGCAGTTTGAAAGCTTGCTTAACAGTAATACTAAATTAGTGGCTGTTACTTATGCTTCAAATACCACAGGCTCTATTAACGATGTAAAACGTATTATAGAGCTTGCCCATGCTGTAGGCGCATTAGTGTACGTTGATGCCGTGCATTATGCACCGCATGAGCTTGTAGATGTACAGGCCCTTGATTGCGACTTTTTGGCCTGCTCAGCATATAAGTTTTTTGGCCCTCACTTAGGCATGGTGTACGGTAAAACACAGCATCTTGAAGGTTTTACGCCTTATAAAGTAGAACCAGCTAAAGATGTAGCACCAGGTCGATGGGAAACAGGCACGCAAAGCTTTGAAGCCTTAGCTGGTTTTGTTGCCGCTGTTGATTACATTGCTGCAATTAGTGGGCTTGATGACAGTCACACGCGCCGTGAAAAACTAACTGCGGCTTTTGCTAAAACAAAACAGCACGAAATGGCATTGAGTGAGTACTTTTTAACGCGTTTAGTTAATTACCCGCGTATTAAGCTATTTGGCATTGATGACCTTGAGCGTTTAAACGAGCGTACACCTACATTTGCTTTAACCTTTGAAGGGCTAGAGCCCCGTGAAGTGTCTGAGTTCTTAGGCAAACAGCATATTTGTGTGTGGGATGGACATTTTTATGCACAAGGCTTATGTGAGCAGTTAGGCGTACTTGATAAAGGCGGTGTAGTGCGCATTGGTTGTATGCATTACAACACAACAGCTGAGCTAGATAAGTTATTTGATTTGTTTGATGAGTTACTAGGTTAAAGCCTTACCCATTCAGCACTTTAAAAGCCATAAGTAAAAGCTTATGGCTTTTTTATTGGCAGATTACTTAGGAGCTAGCCCTTAGGTGTACCGTATATTTGTTCAGCTCGGTTAAATAGCACCCACGAGGTTAAAATATACTTATCGTTAGAAATGGGCTTATTACCTCGATGGGTATGCGTAAAGTAGCCAGGGGCTATCACCATGGTGCCTTTTTTAGGGGCTATTTTACGTTTTTGATAATAAAACTCTGTTTCCCCGCCTTCTTCCACGTCGTTTAAATAAAACATAAATAACAAAATACGGTGCAATGCTTCATTGTGTTGTAGCTGTGGGTACACTTCACTATGCCAATAAGGGTAACCGCCTTTATTTACCTCGTACTTTTGTGCCTGAATATTTCCTAGTCTAAATATTTGCTGCACCAAAACAGGAAGCTGAGGCTTGCCCACCTCGTCAAAGTTCTCATGTGTTAAATCTACAACCTCCCCCGTTTTTGGGTGATAAACTTTTAGGCCAAAAGCGCCAATCAGCATAAAAAAGTGTTCTTCTACATAGTTAAAAACATGCTGTGCAGTGGTTTGTTGAATATGCTTTAATTGTTGGGCGTATTCTGGGTAACTGTTTAATTGCAGGTCGTGGCTGTCTTTCTTTTTTAAGTCCACACCGCCAGAGGTTACTCCTTGCTTTACATGCGGGCTTTTAGAAAAAGTGGTAATAAAGTTATCGCAAAAATCATCGCTTAACGCGTTATCAATAACGTGGATAAAGTCCGTCATGATTTACCTTTTTATTTAGTTATTATTTGGATTTTTATGTTTATTGAAAAAGTGATGCCGCGCTTTAGCGAAACAGATGCACTCGGACACATCAACAATACCGTACTCCCTGTATGGTTTGAAGCAGCACGTGTCCCTATTTTTAAATTTTTTACCCCCGATCTAAACCCGCATGACTGGAAGTTGATCATCGCTAAAATAGAAGCATCGTTTGTAGGTGAATTATTTTATGCTCACGAAGTAACAATAAAAACGGTAGTAGAGCATATAGGAAATAGCTCTTTTACTATTAAGCAGGAGGCGTGGCAGCAAGGTAAATGCTGTGTTGTGGGTAAAACTGTATTAGTGCGCTATAACTTTAAAAGCAAAGCTAAACAAAATTTAAGTGAAGCCGAAGTAGCGGCACTAAACGAGCACCTAGTTTAACTAGTTTACTACACGCAGCAAAAAGCAGTCATGTAAACCACAAGCGACAGCTGTAAATTTTTATCGCTGTTTTTTTAACGTATTTTAATTGAGTTACGCTTCTCACTTATATACTATTTATATTATATATTATTGCACCGCTATAACAGGTACTGTTGAGCTGGTAGTTTATGGAGAATGAATGTGGCATCTACAACTGGCAATAAACCGTTAGAGGTGATAACGCTTAGCGATGGTAAAAGCTTAACTGCAGAAATACTGCCATTTGGCGCTATTATCAAAAGTATAAAGTTTAATAACCAAGAGATGACGCTCACAGTGAGCGACCCACAGTATTACCTAGAAAACCCATTTTATTTAGGTGCAACAGTAGGGCGTTATGCAAATCGTATTGAAAATGGACGCTTTGTGTTGTCTGGTACCGAGTATCAGCTTAAGGCAAATAATGGCCCAAATAGTTTGCACGGTGGCGAAAAAGGTTTTAATAAAGTGCAGTGGCAAGTCACTCAGCAAAGTGATAATGAAGTAGAGCTTTATTATTGCTCCGCCGATGGAGAAGAAGGTTTTCCAGGCCAGTTACAAGTTTGGCAAACAATCACTGCACGCAATGGCGAGTTAATCCTCAGTTACCAAGCAACTACCGATAAAGAAACCCTCGTTAACTTTACCAACCACTGCTATTTTAATCTTGAAGGCAGTGAGAGCATTAACGAACATCTACTGCAAATAAATACCGCCACCTATTTACCTATCGATAGTAACAGTATACCGCTTGCCCATCATGAAGATGGCTCCGGCAGCTGTTTTGACTTTACCAAGCGCACACAGGTGGGTACAGCGCTAAGTGAGGCTCACCCTCAGTTAAAGGCTGGAAATGGCTTTGATCACTGCTATATTTTTAGTGATGACAATCGTTTAAAAACAATGGCTACATTAACCTCGCCACACACGGGCGTTAATTTAACCCTTAAAAGTACCCAACCAGGCATGCAGTTATATACCGCAAACTTTGTAGGAGCGCCTTTTAAAGCACGCCAAGCATTGTGTTTAGAAGCGCAAAATTGGCCTAATGCAGCAAACAGAAGCGATTTCCCAAAAGCTAATTTATTGCCGGATGAAGAATATACTCAGCAAATAATTTTTGCATTTTCGCAATAACGTACTAATTCTACTGTTAAATTAAAGAAAACAAAAAGAAAAATACACGTAACAAAAAGATAGCCATAATTAAGGAAAAGGTTGCACTTTTGCTCAATTTAAAGTATTTATATTATAAATAGTATTTGAAGCTATACACACCATACAACGACAAAATGACTACACACAATCAGGAGTTTTTAAAAAATGATAATTAACAATAAGTTATCGTTCAACAAGAAAACCGCGCTCAGTATTGCTATTACAGGTATATTGGCAAGCGGCCACGTTGCAGCTCAAGGCGCTGAAGGTGACACACCGACAGTAGATAAAGATGTTGAGGTTATCGCAGTAACGGGTATTCGCAGCAGCTTACGTTCATCAATGTTAGATAAAAAAGCATCTAATGTTGTAACTGATGGGATTAAAGCAGAAGATCTTGGTAAATTTCCTGATTTAAACGTAGCAGAGTCTCTGCAACGTATCACAGGTGTAGCCATTGACCGTAGTGGCGGTGAAGGGCAGGCAGTAACAATTCGTGGTTTTGGCCCGCAATTTAATACGGTACTTGTAAATGGTCGTCAAATTGCGACAGACAGCGCAGGTCGTGAATTTAATTTTGATGTACTAGCAGCAGATCAAATCACCGGCGCTGATATTTATAAAAGTAATAGCGCAACACTTCAAGAAGGCGGCATTGGTGGTACGGTAAACGTAACCACGGCTCGTCCTTTTGATTTTGGTGGCTTACACGTTATTGGTTCAGTTAAGGGTATGTACGAAAGCCTTTCTGAAGAAGTATCGCCATCGGCTTCATTTTTAGTAAGTAATACCTTTAACGACGACAAGCTCGGTGTGCTTTTTGCTATTACTAATCAGCAACGTAAACTGCAAAACAACCAAATTTTAACGGCTGGTTGGCGCGGTGGCCAAACAATCTCTAACCCACAAGACGGCGTACTGTATGACAATGCATATATTCCACGTAACTGGGACCAAGTTGTTGATGAGCAAGACCGTGAACGTACCAATGCAAGCTTAGTATTACAATATGCACCGTCTGACGATATCACTATTACCGTAGATGGCTTAATTTCAAAATTTGAAGTGGACTCATCAGTACGCGATTTAGCGTCTTGGTTTGAACCAGACCGCGTAGGTAGCGCAACAATCGACCCAGAAACGGGTACTTTGCTTACCTTTACGCAAGAAGTAGGATTAGGTAACGCCAGTGGCAACCCTGCAACTGACTTTGTATCACACACGCGTAACTCACGTGATGTAACTAACAAAGCATTTGGTGTTAACGTTGACTGGCAAGTAAATGAGTCATTAAAAGCAAAGTTTGATGTGTCTCGCTCAACAGCTGAAAACGACCGTGCAGGTAATGACCGTTTTAACGTAGTGGGTATTATTAATAGCTACAGCTTTGATGGTACAGGAAGTATTCCTACCGTACAGCATGATGGGTTTGAAAATGGCTCGCTGCCAGATGCAAGCCTTGCGCGTCTTCACTATAACGAAGTGGGCAACCAGTTTACTGATGAAGATGAAATTACCGAAATTAAAGCCGATTTTGAATACGTGCCAGACAAAGGCCCAGTTGATCGCATTAACTTTGGTGCATATCGTCAAGAACGTGAAAAATCAAGCTTCCAAATTTTTGGTAGCCAATGTCAATTTTGTGGTTACGGCACGCAAGCTCCTATTGATGAAATTGATTTTGAAGCGTATTCAGCAAGTAATTACTTCCCAGGTTTAATCGATACATTTTATAGCTACGACGGCGACAAAATGCTTGATTACCTAGCTGATCAAGGTTTCCCTGTAGAGCCAACATTACAAAATAACCGTTACACAATTAACGAAGATATCACTAGCCTTTACATGGACTTTACCATTGGCTTTGATCTAGCTGATATGCCAGTTACGGTTAACATGGGTGCACGTTACTCAGAAACAGATATTGAAGTCGCTGCTGTACAAAGTTTTATCAGTGATGTTATTCCTACCTCTGATGCGACTTTATTCCAAAACGTATTTGGCCCAGCAACAGACATTCAAGAAGGGACAAGTTACTCAAACTTACTTCCGTCGTTTAACGTTAAGCTTGAACTGCAAGATAACATGATTTTACGCTTTGCAGCGTACGACAGTATTACTCGTCCTACAATGTCACAGCTTTCTCCAGCGACAACGTTTAACGAGCCTCGTCGTCAAAACTTAACAGCAAGTGGTGGTAACCCAGCTCTTAAGCCATTCCAGTCTGAAAACTGGGATATTTCTTACGAGTGGTACTACAACGACGCTAACTTATTTAGCTTTGCGGTATTTAGTAAAGAAGTGGATGACTTTATTGTTACCCTAACCGGTGATGAAACATACGACATGACTGACCGTACAGGCCCTGATTTTGCGTGTACTACGTGTACTGACCAAACCGATGCAGAGCTTAATGGTAGCTCAGAAGTTTACACTGTAAGTCGTCCGCAAAATGGCGAGTCTGCAACGGTAACGGGTTACGAAATTGGTGTAACCCACATGTTTGAAAACGGCTTTGGTTTTATTGCTAATGCCACAGTAGTAGATAGCGACATTAGTGTTGGCTCTGATACTTCACAAACATTTGCACTTGAAGGCTTAGGCGATTCGCAAAACTTAGTATTGTTCTACGAGCAAGAAAACTGGCAAGCACGTATTGCGTTTAATAACCGTGAAGGCTTTTTACGCTTAGTTGATAACGGCTTTAACGGTGAACCAGTGAACGTAGAAACGTACGGTCAATGGGATATTAGTGCAAGCTACGATATCAACGAAAACTTCACTATTTTTGCCGAAGGCATCAATATTACTGAAGAAGAGCTAGTGCAAACGGGTCGTTTTGCTAATCAAATCTACTCTGTAGAAGATAATGGCTCACGTTACGCGTTTGGTATTCGCGGTACGTTTTAATTGATAGCTGAGGCAGTGATTGCCTCTTAGTTTTCATTGCCGTGCATTATAAGTACTGTTACTAATAAAGTTAGTAGCTAATTTGCACAGAATGAGACTAATTTAAACAAATGCCCGAAAGGGCATTTGTTGTCTAACCGGTTATCAATAAAATACTCAAAGAGTAGTCCGTTATGAATAAAACAATAAAAACAATTGCCGTAATTGGTGGTGGCACAGCAGGATGGCTGAGCGCTGCAATTATTGCTTCGTATCACCAAGGTAATAAGGGTGATGGCTTAAAAGTGATGTTGGTAGAATCATCTGATATTCCAACAATTGGTGTAGGTGAAGGTACCTGGCCCACTATGAAAAACACGCTTCAGCAAATTGGTTTGCGAGAAGTAGATGTATTTAAAGCCTGTAATGCCACCTTTAAACAAGGCGGTAAATTTGTAAACTGGACGCATGGCAACAACGATTTTTACTACCATCCCTTTACAGTGCCGCTAGGCTACGGCCGTATAGATTTAGCCCCCTATTTAGATAATGTTGAAAACTTTGCTCAGCAAACTAATTTTCAGCACGATATTTGCGAAGCAAACCTAGCACCAAGAGGCATTGCGCAAGGCGAGTATCAAGCTAATTGTAATTACGCATACCATTTAGATGCAGGTGCTTTTGCCGAGCTATTAAAGCAACATTGTAAGAGCAAACTAGGCATTGAGCACATTATTGGCACCGTTGATCAGGTAAAGCTTGATGAAAATGGTGCTATAGACACCCTTACCTTAAAAGATCAAACCCGCACCATAAACGCCGATTTATACATAGACTGCACGGGTTTTTCATCGCTGTTATTAGGCCAAGCCCTTAACGTGCCATTTAAAAAAATGGATCACGTATTATTTAACGACAGCGCCCTAGCTATGCAAGTCCCCTACGAAGAAGGTGATGAGTCACTGGCCAGCCATACTATTGCCACCGCACAAAATGCTGGGTGGATTTGGGATATAGGCCTAACGCATCGCCGTGGTGTTGGGCATGTATATTCAAGCAAGTTTTTATCAGACGAAGAAGCCGAGCAAAACTTACGTAACTATTTAGGCGATGCCGCTAAAGGTTTAACTGCACGAAAAATAAGTTTTGAGTCGGGTTACAGAGAAAAGTTTTGGCACAAAAACTGTGTTGCAGTGGGGATGTCGGCAGGGTTTGTAGAGCCGCTTGAGGCAACCGCCATTATGTTGGTTGAGATTTCGTCTCGCTTTGTAGCAGAGCACATGCCAGCCGATACTCAAGTAATGCCGATTGTTGCAAAGCGCTTTAATGAGCAAATGGATTACCGCTGGCAGCGTATTATCGACTTTTTAAAGCTGCACTATATGCTTACTAAACGCCCTGAACCCTATTGGCAAGCGCATGTAGAGCCAGAGTCTATTCCACAAAGTTTACAAGAAGACTTATTACTTTGGGGAACTCGAGGCCCACTTATTCAAGATTTTCATGGCGCGTTAGAGCTATTTCCTGCAGCTAGCTACCAGTATGTTTTATACGGTATGGGCTTTAAGCCCGACTTTACTAAGCAAGCGTATTTGTACTCAAACGATGCGCAAGCAAATCAAATAATTGAACGTAACAGCCAGCTTACACAGCAGATGTTGCAAACGTTGCCGCCTCACCGTGCTTACATAGAGCAGTGGCTTGCGGCTAACCCAGTTTAAGGATGTGTAACTATGGCAATGAGTGAACTATCAAATACTCAACACCAAGCAATAAAAATTAACCCTAATGCGGGTGTTGAATACGCAAAAACACAGCATTTAGTTAATCTACGTGCAAACGAAGTGGCAAAATCAGCCTGCGATTTACCTATTTTTTTAGCGCGTAACGCACATAATGGCAGCCACACCATTTCGGGCTTAACCAGCTTTAGTGCTGGGCAAAGTTTATTTGTGAGTAACAATCAATGGCAAGCGCTGTACGCGCCTGTGTGCATGCAAACCCAGCCACTTTATTTACTCACTCGTGAGGCAAATAGCAGTGATTACTTTATTGCTATTGATGAGCAAAGCTCAGCCGTTAATACCCAGCAAGGCGAGTCGCTATTTGATGCCAAAGGCAACCCAAGCCTGTATTTAACTGCGCAGCAAAAGCTACTCGAAAGCGATTTAAAAAATGATTACCAAACGTATCAATTTACTCAAGAAATTGCCCGTTTAGGACTAATTAAAAACATAGATATTGTTTTGCAGTTTGAGCAAGGCGAGGCGCAAACTATACAAGGTTTGAGCACCGTTGATGAAGACAAACTGCAAACTTTAGACAGCGATACCATTGCCAATTTACACAAACAAGGTTATTTAAGCGTACTTAACAGCATGCTTATTTCGTTGTTTCAGTTAAATGCGTTAGTAAAGCGTCATAACCAGCATCCTGAACTTATGCCATTAAAGCAAATTAAGTTAGAACTAAGTCGAGATGCACACGCACTGTAAGGTGCAATTTATTTTTAGCCTTCATAGGTTAAAACGTTCACATAGACAGACATTGCGTTTAACGCGCTGGAGACACACACATGTCAGACAACATTTTGCAGTTAGTGGTTTTTTTCTTTGTAACCGCTTTAATTGGTGGACTTACATATTGGAAGTGCCGAGGCCAAAACCGTAATAGTGGTGATAATCAAACAAAAGAGTATTTTTTAGCGGGCGGTGGCCTTACTTGGATGTTTGTTGCAGGCTCAATTACGCTCACAAATTTGAGTACCGACCAGCTGGTGGGCATGAATGGCAATCAAATGGCCTTGCTCGTATGGTGGGAATTAGCAGCTATTTTAGGGCTTATTATTTTAGCCAAAGTATTTATTCCTGTTTATTACAAGTACAACTGTACTACCACTACAGAGCTGTTAGAAAAACGCTACAACAATAAGCATATTCGTGCTGTTATTGGTGGCTTATTCTTTTTAGGTAACGCACTAATTTACATGCCTGCGGTTATTTATTCTGGTGCGCTATTTATGCAAACCATGTTTAAAGTTGATATTCCGTTAATGTACATAGCGACCGCATTTGCATTGGTAGGCGCTATTTATGCATTTTTTGGTGGCTTACGCGCGGTTGCTGTATCAGATACTTATAATGGTTTATTAGTGTTAGGTATGGCAATACTGGTCGTGTTTTTAGCGCTTAATGCGATTGATTACGACTTTAGCGGTATTCCACAAGAGCGCTTAACATTAATTGGTGATGCTGACTCGCCAATCCCTTGGCCTACGCTGTTAACCGGCATGATCTTTATTCAAATGTATTATTGGGGTACTAACCAAACCATTACCCAGCGTGCTATGGCTGCACCTAATGTTAAAGAAGCGCAAAAAGGGATATTTGCAGCAGCGGGTATTCGCTTTTTAATTGTACCGGCGATTGTGGTGCTACCAGGTATTATTTCGTACAAACTATATGGCGACATTGGCGATGCAGCCTATGGCCGAATTGTAGGTGATGTAATGCCTGCATGGTTAACGGGTGTGTTTGCCGCAGCAATGGCGGCGGCGGTACTTTCTACTTATAACAGCTTATTAAACTCGGCTACGGCACTTTATGTGTGTGATATTCACGAAGCGTACTTTAATAAAGAGCCAAGCGTAGTAAAGCTAAGTGGTTACGTTACGTTGTTACTTACTAGTTTAACGCTTGTGCTTGTGCCAATTTATCAGCAAGCCGACAGCATTATTAACTTACTACAACAGTTAAACGGCTTATTAAGTATGCCTATATTCTCAATTTTTGTAGTGGGCTTATTGTTTAAAAATGTGGATGCGCGTGCAGGTATTGCCGCAGTAATTTTAGGCGTGGTTATGTATGGCATGCTAACGTTTAAAAATTCACCGCTACATACTGAACTACACTATATTCACTTAATGCCAATTACACTTATTGTATGTGTAGCCTTTGCGTTAATCGTTAATAAAGTAGTGTTTGGTTTAAATGCACAGTGGGCAGGCAAAACACCTGCTATTGAAGATACGCCACAAGTGCACGCACCAAAATAATCAGCAGTAAAAGTTAAGTCACTTTTTACTAGCCAGTTAACACATTACTAAATCGGCCTAAGGTAACTTAGGCCGATTTTTATTTATTCAAATAACCTACACTGTAGATAATAGCCATGATTAAGTATTACCGCGGATTGGTATAACTGGTATAGCCAGTAATAATATTGACTAAAATACAGCGTAAACACTATCTAAAAGTAATTTGTATGATATATACTATTATTTTAAAATCACTGACTGCAATTTGATGCAGTAAACAGCGAGTAAGCACACATATTATGTACTCGCGTATTAAACTCATCTTCATTAAAGAGGACAGGAGAATCATGGCTGATATTAAACCATTCTTTCGATTAGACAGCGCAAACAGCACCGTTATTTTCGACTGCCAGAGCAAAACACCGGCATTACTTTATTTTGGTAAGCGCCTATCTGAGCAAACAACTGAAACAATGCTAACTCAGCTTGCGACTCGTCAGGAAGTAAAATGTGCCGTGGTTGAAGAAGCACCTATTTCTCTTTCTCCGCTATTAGGTGAAGGCTTTACTGGCGCTCCGGGCCTAGAGCTATCAAACGATTCTATTGCTTGGTCTGTAGGGCCAAAGCTTCAAGAGGTTCGCCAGCCCTCTGCGTCAACCCTTGAGTTTTTGAGCGTAGATGAACTTCGCGGTATTGAAGTTGTGCACAGCATTACACTTGATAGCACTACCGATGTGCTTAGTGCGCACACGGTTTTAACAAATTTAAGTGACTCACCTTTAAGCGTTAACTTTTGTGCCGCACCTACATTTCAATTACCAGATAGCATGAACAAGCTAGTGAGCTTTGAAGGGCGTTGGTCTAACGAATTTCAACGCCAATCGGTTGATTTAGTGCTAGGCAGCTTTGTTCGCGAAAACCGTAAAGGTAAAACCTCGCACGATGTATTCCCTGGTTTACTAGTACACGCTGAAGGCGCAGGCGAGCAACAAGGTGAGTGTTACGGCTTTCATTTAGGTTGGAGCGGTAACAACAAGCTACGTGCAGAGCTACTACCTGAAGGGCGCCGTTATGTGCAAATGGGTGAGTTATTATTACCTGGTGAGCTAACCCTTGCTAAAGGTCAAACGTATCAAAGCCCAAGTATTTATGGCTCGTTTTCGAGCGACGGTTTTAGTGCGCTGTCGCGTAATTTTCATCGTTTTGTTAAAGCAAACTTGTTAACTCAGGCACAGCGCGAAAAAACACGCCCAGTGCATTACAACACGTGGGAAGGCATTTACTTTGACCACGATGTAGACACACTTAAACAGCTAGCCGACAAAGTAGCGCCATTAGGTGTTGAGCGTTTTGTATTGGACGATGGTTGGTTTAAAGGTCGCCGTGGTGATTACGCAGGCCTTGGTGATTGGACGGTAGATTATGAAATTTACCCAGATGGCTTATCGCCAGTGATTGACCATGTAAACAGCTTAGGCATGGAGTTTGGTATTTGGTTTGAACCTGAAATGGTAAACCCAGATAGCGATTTATACCGCGCTCACCCTGATTGGGTATTGGGCTCAGAAAATAACGAGCAACTTAGTTTTAGAAACCAGCTTGTGCTTGATTTAACGCGTACTGAGGTTGTTGAGTACTTATACAAAGCCATTGACGACATTTTAGTTGAATACCCAACAATTAAGTATATTAAATGGGATATGAACCGCGATATAAACCACGCGGGTAACTTCTCAGGCAAGCCAGCAGTTCATCAGCAAACACTGGCACTGTACCGTTTAATTGACCGTATTAAAGCGGCGCACCCAGGTCTTGAAATAGAAAGCTGTTCATCAGGTGGTGCCCGTGTAGATTACGGCGTGCTAGCACACACAGATCGTGTATGGACGTCAGATTCTAACGATGCGCTTGATCGTCTTGAAATTCAACGCGGTTGTTCGTTCTTCTTCCCATCGTCGGTTATGGGTGCACACGTAGGCCCGCGCGATTGTCATATTACAGGTCGTAATGTCAGTATTGAAATGCGTGCAGCGGTATCACTGTTTGGCCACATGGGTATTGAAATGGACCCACGTGAATTGACCGAACATGAATACAACGCCCTTAAAGCGGCCATTGCGCTGCACAAAGAGCACCGTGATTTTATTCATGCTGCCGATTTATATCGCCTCGATAGCGACGATTTATCAATTAACTTTGGTTTAATCGACGAGCAAAAATCAAAAGCGTTATTTGCGTATAACAGTGTACGCGAAACACCACGTACTGCGCCTAATAAGCTTCGTTTCGTTGGTTTAGATGCAGATACACAGTACACACTTAATTTAGTGTGGCCTGTAAAATTTGAAGAGTACCGCCCTTCGTCTATTGCTGCCGTTAACGGGCAAACATTTACCGGTGAAGCGTTGATGGAATTTGGCCTACAAATGCCAATTTCATTCCCGCAAACATCACTTATTTTTGAGCTAAACAAAGCTTAAAATATAATAAGCAGTAAAAAGGGAGCTAATTAGCTCCCTTTTTTAATGGTGTTTTTTTAAGCCATTAGTCGAGTTTAGATTCAATAAGCTCTAAGGCTTCTTCTAAAATAGTTTCTACTGCTTTTTTAGCGCGTTCTGGATTACGTGATTTAATCGTATCTAAAATATCAGCATGTTTTGCTACATCGGCACCTGGCACACCCTTAATGTGGTTGGTGTAACGAATACTTACGCGCAGCGCGGTGCTAATAAATTCAGTGAGCTGCACAAAAAAGCGGTTATTACTGGCCACTAAAATACTGGTATGAAAGGCAATATCGGCTTCAAGCGGATCGTCTAAGCCTTGGTCTGCATCGGCCATGCGAGCAAGTGCGTTGTCTATTTCAGCCAGTTGTGCGGCGCTGGCATTTTCAGCTGCTAGGGCAGCGGCTTGTGGCTCAAGTGCTACACGTACTTGTGTAAACTCTTTTAATAAAGAAAGTGATGGTTTACTGCTTAAAATCCAGCGCAGTACGTCAGTGTCAAACATATTCCAGCTGCTTTCTGGCAGTACCCGAATACCTTGCTTAGGGCGAGAAGATATTAAGCCTTTAGCTGAGAGCATTTTTACGGCTTCACGTGTTGCACTGCGGCTTACATCGTATTTAA
Organism: Pseudoalteromonas sp. MM1; assembly: GCF_030296835.1. Classification (NCBI taxonomy): domain Bacteria; kingdom Pseudomonadati; phylum Pseudomonadota; class Gammaproteobacteria; order Alteromonadales; family Pseudoalteromonadaceae; genus Pseudoalteromonas; species Pseudoalteromonas sp. MM1. The sequence goes on from NZ_AP027922.1 coordinate 242,185, forward strand.
CACATAGGTCAGCTTCAGATGGTAAACCTTCGTTAACTGGGTATACGCCACGCACAATTGCAAAGCCTAAATCATGGGTTAATTGTTGTGTTAAATTTTGACGAGGTTGGCTTTTCATTGAGCGTTATCCGAATGAGTTATTGCTTTATTATATATCATATATCATATTAATGTACGAAAGGATATGTTATAAACTTTGATAAAGGCAAGTATTTTAACACAGCTGTAACACGAATCCCCAAGCAAAAGTTTTTACTTTAAGTGGCGCAGTCTGTTTTATGGAGAAACGCATTTGAATAAACACGTTCACTACCCCAGTATTTCTGGCAGAGTTGTTTTTATTACCGGGGGGGCTTCAGGCATTGGTCGCGCAATGGTAAAAGCGTTTGCCGATCAAGGTGCCAAAATTGCTTTTATAGATATTAATAACGAGGCTGCTCAATCTCTTATTGCCTCGCTGCCTAACGCTAAATTGTGGTTTAGACAGGTTGATGTAACCGACTCAAATGCTTTACAGCAATCTTTGGTAGATGCCTGCGCAGCATTGGGTGCCATTAATGTGCTAGTAAACAATGTAGCCAACGATCGCCGCCAAGCCAGTGAAGATGTTACCGTCCAAGATTGGGATCAATGCCTACAAATTAACTTAAATCCGGCGTTTTTTGCCTCGCAAGTGGCTATGTCTTATATGAAAAGCGAAGGCGCGGGGAGCATTATTAATTTTAGCTCTATTAATGCGATTATGGGGCAGCCGCAAATGGCCGGTTATGTAACCGCAAAGGCGGGCCTAATCGGCATGACTAAAGCGCTGGCTCGCGATTATGGTGAGTTTGGCATAAGAGTAAATGCTATCTTACCGGGTTGGGTTGCCACCGACCGCCAATTAGCCAGTTGGTTTACTAAAGAAGAGCAAGTGAAGTGGATGGAAGCCATGGCACTTAAAAAGTTAGTAACCCCTGAAGATGTAGCTAACTTGGCACTTTTTTTAGCTGCCGACGAAAGCAATATGATCACAGGTCAAGGTATTAAAATTGACGGTGGGAGGCTCTAAGTTGCAGCACTTAAACCTTTTTATAGCCGTAGATTGGGGCACGAGTCATTTACGCGCTTATTTATGTAGTGTAAATACCACAGGGCAATTAACGTTAATTGCTCAGCGCGACGGCCCAGGTGTGATTAGAGATAAACAAAACTTTGAACACACTTTAATTGGCGTCGTTGCACCCTGGACCAGCGAATACGGCGTGTTACCTATTTATATGGCGGGGCAAATTACCTCAAGTATTGGCTGGAAAGAAACCCCATATTTAGCCTGCCCTATAAACCCCGAAAGCCTACTCAGTGGTGCGATTAACTTTGATTGTGCAGGTAATAAAGTCAGTGCCTTACCTGGCACAAAATGCACATTACAAAATAATTTATTTGATGTAATGCGCGGCGAAGAACTGCAAATTTTAGGGTTTTTAAAACAAAATCCGGACTATCAGCACGGCAATGTACTAATATGTTTACCCGGTACCCATACGAAATGGGTGTTGCTAAAAGATGGGCAAATTATCTGTTTTAAAACCGCAATGACCGGTGAATTGTACGATTTGCTGTGTCATCAAAGTGTACTTATTCCTAATGATTGTGAGGCTGGGGAATTTGATTGGCATGCATTTGAGCAAGGTTGTGAGCTTACCTTAGGCAGTGACAGCGGTAATTTGGCGCACGGTATTTTTAGTGTGCGTACGCGCCAGCTTTCAAAAGAGTTAACGCCAGTGCAAGCCAAGGCGTACTTGTCGGGAGTGCTAATAGGTAGTGATGTACGCGCTGCACGCCATGCCAGTGAATGGCAATTGGTGAATAATTCTAAAGTGGTGGTTATTGGCACAGAGCAACTAAATAAGTGTTTTACCCATGCGTTAAATTGCATAGGCGTAGAATGCCTAGAGTTTGATGTTAAAACGGCAACCTTAAGTGGTTTTAACTACTTGTTTAATACTAAAAGCTAATAACCCAGCAGATACAAAAAAACCTCTACATTATAATTATGTAGAGGTTTTTTGATTTATATGTTTTGCGTTTTATGCTGTTTTAGCCCCTTGGCCTTGCTCAATATAATGATTAAGCGTTGCCACTTGTGCGTCATTAAAACGCAGGCCTAGTTTACTTCTGCGCCATAAAATATTATAAGCGTTGCCCGCCCATTCTTCGTTTAGTAAGTAATCGACTTCTGCTGCAAATAAGCCATGGCCAAAGTCTTGGCCTAAATCACTTAGCTGGACTGCATTGCCTAAAATTAGTTTGGCACGAGTCCCGTAGGTACGTACAAAGCGTTTAAGAGTGATTTCTGGTAACCAACTATAAGTCGCTTTTAGTTCATTAGTGAGTGCCTCTACCGAGCTAAAATCACCACCAGGAAGTGCGCTGTGTTTGGTCCACGCTTCACTCATTTGTGGGTAAAACTCTTCAAGCTTATTCACCGCAGCTTCGGCAAGTTTACGGTAGGTGGTAATTTTGCCACCAAACACACTTAACAGTGGTGTGTGTTTGCCTTCACTTGATAGCTCTAACTTGTAATCACGTGTTACTTTTTGTGCATTCACTGACTCGTCATCAAGCAGTGGGCGCACACCCGAAAAGGTATGTACTATATCTTCGCGTTTAATGTGGTTTTTAAAGTAGCTGTTAGTAATATCAATTAAGTAATCGATTTCTTCATCACTAATTTTTACATCTTGCGCTGCGCCTTTGTGTTCAACATCGGTGGTGCCTACTAGCGAGTAGTCATCCTCAAATGGAATAACAAACACAATGCGCTGATCTTTATTTTGTAAAATATAGGCTTGTTTTTCATCGTGAATACGCGGCACCACAATATGGCTGCCTTTTACAAGGCGAATATTTTGTGGTGATTTTTCAATCAGTGCTTCGTCAAATAATTTTGCAACCCACGGGCCTGCTGCATTAACAATACCTTTGGCTTTAATAGTTTGTTGCGCCTTAGTTTGTTGTTGCTCAAGCGTTATCTGCCATTGGTTATCAATGCGTTTTGCACTAACACACTTGGTTTGCGTAGCAATGGTCGCGCCTTTGTTTTGCGCAGCTAAGGCGTTTAAAATTACCAAACGTGAATCATCAACCCAGCCATCTGAGTATTCAAACCCTTTTGTAATTGAAGGTTCTAATACGCTGTTTTCACCAAATTTAATGCCACGCGAGCCAGCAAGTGTTTCTCGCTTAGCGAGGTTGTCGTACATAAATAAGCCAATGCGGATCATCCATGCTGGGCGTAGGTGTTTTTGATGCGGTAATCTAAAGGTGAGCGGCCACATAATGTGCGGGGCATTTTTAAGCAGTACCTCACGCTCTGCAAGTGCTTCTTTTACAAGTCTAAATTCATAATGTTCAAGGTAGCGCAAACCGCCGTGGATTAGTTTAGAACTATTTGAAGATGTTGCACTGGCAAGGTCTGATTGTTCGCACAAAAGCACCTTTAATCCTCTGCCTGCTGCATCAGCTGCTATTCCAGTGCCGTTTACACCGCCACCGACGACGAGTAGGTCGTATTCGTTATCTGCTAATTCCACCGAGCTAACCTTTTTATTTGTAATATAAATAAGACATATAACATCATAAAGCGGTGGCTCTTATTTGACAATAGATAACCACGCTTTTTGCGTGTTAATTTTCAATCCTGATCTTTTAAAACATACAGCGTACAGCGCGCTATTTAGCTGACTTTGTTTATGTTTGATAAGCCGCTAACTTAATTAGCGGCTAGTTTTTACTGCTGTTGGCAATCGTCACTAGATAAACGAACTTGCGCTACACAGTGCTGCCATTTTGCGTATAAATCATTACGCTCGTCAGCACTCATTGCTGGCTCAAAGCGACGGTCACAGGTCCACATTTTTGCTAATTGCTCCGTTGACTTATACACACCGGTTTGTAAGCCTGCTAAGTATGCTACGCCTAAAGAGGTGGTTTCGGTCACTGTTGGGCGCTCTACGGTTGCGCCTAGAATGTTTGATAAAAAGGCAAGTACCCAGTTATTTTTAACCATACCGCCATCAACCCGTAACACGCTTGGACGTAAGCCATCACGCTCCATTGCTTTTTGTAAATCTTTGGTTTGATACCCTACAGATTGCAGCGCAGCAGCAACTATGGTGCTAATGCCCGAGTCGCGCGTTAAACCTAAAATAGCGCCCCGTGCGTTCGGGTCCCAATACGGTGCACCTAACCCTGTAAACGAAGGCACTAAAAATACCCCATGATCAAGCGGTACATCTTTTACTAAGGATTCGCTCTCTCCGGCATGGCTTAATAGTTTTAAGCCTTCAACAATCCACTGCATCGTGGCGCCAGCCATAAAAATGCTGCCCTCAATAGCGTAAGTTGGTTTGCCGTTTAATCTGTAAGCCACCGTGGTTAGTAAGCGGTTTTCAGAAGTAAGCGCTTTTTCGCCAGTATTAAGCATTAAAAAACAGCCCGTACCGTAAGTGCTTTTAGCCATGCCTTGTTCAAAACATGCGTGGCCCACAAGGGCTGCTTGCTGATCGCCGGCAATACCACATACACGTATTGGCGTGCCAAAAATATCGTCGCTGGTTGAGCCAAACTCGTCGGCTGAGTCCATCACTTGAGGCAGCATAGATTCAGGAATATCGAATAAATCGAGTAACTCTTGATCCCATTGCTGAGTATGAATATTAAATAGCATGGTGCGCGATGCGTTAGTTGCATCGGTGCGGTGCACTTTACCACCGGTTAACTGCCACAATAAGTAGGTATCTACAGTACCAAAAGCCAGTTCACCCGCAAGGGCTTGTTCGCGTGCGCCTTCTACGTTGTCTAAAATCCAGCGTACTTTAGTGGCCGAAAAATACGGGTCTAGTAGTAGGCCTGTTTTATCGCTTATGGTTTGGCAAAGCTCATCAGTGCTTAGGCTTTCGCAGTAATCACTGGTGCGGCGGTCTTGCCAAACAATCGCGTTATAAATTGGTTTACCGGTTTTTTTGTTCCATACCAGTGTGGTTTCGCGTTGATTGGTGATACCAATGGCAATAATTTCTTCAGGCTTTACGTTTTTATCGGCTAGCACTTTGCGGCTGGTACTTAGCACGGTTTGCCAAATATCGTTAGGGTCGTGTTCTACCCAGCCATTTTGCGGAAAATGCTGCGAAAATTCTTGTTGTGCTGTACCAAAAACGTCTGCATCTTTTGTAAACAAGATGGCCCGAGAGCTTGTGGTTCCTTGATCAATTGAGAGTATGTATTTGGACATGATATTTGTGTTATTTATCTTATCTTATATATGACTAGATTGCCTTTAACTAAGATTAATGGCAACGATTTTTTCTTAAAATAGCCGATTAAAAAATAAACACGCTGTTTTTATTTGCTAACTCTTTTAAATAACAGGTGTTTTATTACGGCATAATTTTAAGTGCGAGTGCGGTTATTTATAAAGATAACCGCTTAAAAACTTAATGTTACTTGGTGTGAGGTTTGGCTTGTTGCCAATCCATACCCGTTGAAAAGCGATTATCAAACCCGTGCCATTGTGGCAGCGGCTTACCATCAACAATGGCTTGATCGCCGTTTTGTGGTAAATCAAGGTATTCGCATTGGCTGGCAACGCCTTTTACGTGGCAGTCCATCATAGCAAGTACAAAGTGTTTGTTGGTCTCATTTAGAGTGCGCATTGACCAGGATGGCTCGTAGTAATGGCCAATATCTAATTCGCTACTACTTTGTGCAATAGCAGGCGCAGGGTGCGGTGCAATATTATGGCGAGCATTTTTGTAAGTAAGCATATACTTATCTGAGCTGCCTGTTTGGTCATACAGGTTTTTAATGCCTTCGTAACCGGATATATCATCTAAGCTACCCGCCACATAAAGCGAAGGGACTTTAATGTTTTGCATAGCATCGGTTTTAAATAGGTTATGTTGCCCGCCCCACGGTGCAAAGGCCACCATGGCTTTTATGCGTGTATCAACTTTTGGATTTTGATATTGCCCACCTGCGCAGCTATTGAGTAATTGCTGCACTTGTTTAATTTGTGCAGGGTCTTTTATACCGGTAAACATGGCGGTTGTTTGCTCATTAAAGTCATAACAGCCACCAATTGTATTTACCGCGCCAAAACCTCCCATTGAGTAGCCAATAATACCTGCACTATTGTTATCGACTTGCTTGCTGGCAAAGTTGTTTTGTTCGTTAAAATAATTAAGTACAAATTGCTGATCGCGTGAGCGGTTAATAAGGGTACTAAAAAAGCCCGAAAACGGGGCGTTTTTAAAATCAACATCGGCATTGGTTGAGTCGGTATGATCAAGTGCAGCAACTATGTATCCGTGCGATGCTAAGTGCTCACCTAGGTAGTACATAATAGTGCGATAGCCGGTATAACCGTGCGAAAGCACAATAACAGGGTAGTGCTCTTTATTATTAATGGCTACATCGCGCATGGCATCGGCTTGTAAGGTAAATGATTTACCTGTGCGTGTTACATCACTGTAGCTAGTGAGTGGTGCCTTTGCCGTGTTTGCTGCGGGATACCACACTTCTACTTTTAAAGGGCGATCTTTTTGAGTTTGTGTTGCAGGGTCAAACTGCGCTGGGTTTACTAAGTCAAGCGTTTGTACGCCAACACTGTAACTACCTTTAGCAGCAAGCTCTGGAAGTACTTCGCTGGTTATTGGCGGGTAGAGTTGCTCAGGTGTTTTTTGAGCTGCAAAAACAGTACTTGCTGTTAAGCAGCCAGTTGCAAGCAGCAAGGCTTTGGAAAGCGCCTTTAAAGTGTGTGTGGTTGTCATTGTGTATCCTTGTTGTGTGTATTTTTTATTATTAATCTAGCTCATGAGTTTCAACGCTATCACTGTATTTAAGCTGCCACTGGGCCCGAAGCTCATCCATTATATTCATAACTCTTAGGCTTGTGCTGAGCGGTAATACAGTACTTTGTGTTTGCTGCTGTAAAATACACTCGCTTACGTGAGCAATTTCGAATTTAAAGTTCTCATCGTCATTAAAGCTAAAATCAAAGCGCTGCATTTGTTGTGCGTTTAAATGAAGCTCTAGCGACTGAGCACCGACAAATTCATCAATACGAATATATCCTTGCTCCCCTAAAATACAGGCTTGAGTAGGGCCATTTTGTTGTAAAGCGCTGCTAAGCTGTGCAAATTGGCCTTCGCCGTAATTTATAAGGGTTACACTTCGCTCATCTACGCCGGTCGTGCTTTTATGTACTAATGATTTAATTTGCTCAGGGGCTTTATTAAATACCACATCGGCAATCGATAGTGGGTAAATACCTAAATCAAGTAATGCGCCACCCGCTGTTGCAGGGTTCATTAAACGGTGTGAGTCAGCAAAGTTGCCTGCTAGGCTAAAGTTAGCATTAACACTGTGTACTTTGCCTATTACGCCCTCGCTTAATAGCTGCTGCAGTTTTACTATGGCTGGTAAAAAGCGCATCCATACACCTTCCATTAAAAAGCAGTTTTGTTGCTCTGCTAACTGACTAAGGGTTGTGAGTTGCTGTGCATTAACCGTAATGGGTTTTTCGCTGAGTACATGTTTATTGTGCATTAAGCATTGCGCAATGGTTTTAAAGTGTTGCTCGTGGGTATTGGCAATATAAATGGCATCAATGTGTGGGCATTGCATAAGAGCTTGGTAGCTCTCATAGCCTTTAATACAATAGTGTGTGGCAAACTCATTTGCGCGTTGCTCGCTGGTCGATGCAGCGCCAATAAGCTGTGCATTGGCGCAATGCGTAATGCTTTTAGCAAAGGTGTGAGCAATATTGCCACACCCAATAATACCCCAATTAACCTTTGCCATGCTTATTCCTTAACGATGTTTAAAAAGACGTAATTTGTAACCCTGAACCTGCGGAGCATACGTAAATGTCGGCATTTAAATTAAAGCGTTCAAAGTAGTGTTGCTCTACTGCGGCTTTAATAAGGGGTACTTCTGCATCACGGCATAAACACACAATCGCACCGCCAAAGCCGCCACCGGTCATACGTACTGCACCACGTTCTCCCATGGCTTCTTTACAAATTTCTACTAGGCCATCGGTCGCGGGTACGGTTACTTCAAAGTAATGCTTAAGCGACTGGTGCGATGCAGCCATTAGCTCACGTAGCGTATCAATGTCGTTATTTTGCAGCGCTTTAGTTGCTGCAATTACACGCTCGTTTTCGCTAATTACGTGGTGTGCACGTTTGTATTCGTTTTCGCTGAGTACGTCTTTTGTTGCTTCAAGCGTAGCCATGGTTGCTTTACGAAGCGTGGCTACGTTCATTTTTGCAGCTGCTTGCTCACAGTCAACACGACGTTGGTTGTATTCGCTATCTACTAACTTACGTGGGTAGTTAGAGTTAACAATAACAATGTTTAAATCATCCGGTACTTTTACAGACTCAGTGGCTAGGTTTTCACAGTCAATTAAAAGAGCATGGCCGTTTTCGCCTTTTGCCGAAATAAGCTGATCCATAATGCCCGATTGGCAATGCATAAAGTCGTTTTCGGCTTCTTGGCCTAGTAATGCAATTTTTTCTTCGCTTAAACCAAGTTGTGCAATATGGTTAAACATACCACCAACAGCAACTTCCAGCGCAGCTGATGACGATAAGCCACTGCCTTGCGGTAAGTTACTATCAATCAGTAAATCGGCGCCGCGTAAAGTATGGCCTGCACGCTTTAATACAAATGCCACGGCACGAATATAGTTGCCCCATTGCGACTGTCCTTCACTGATGTCTTCATCAACACTAAAGCTGTCTTTTTCGCCTGGGTAATTTAACGAATGCACGGTAATGATGTTGTCGTCGCGCTCTTTAAACATAACTTGAGTACGAAACTCTAACGAGCACGGAAATACAAAGCCGTCATTGTAATCGGTAAATTCGCCAATGAGGTTTACACGCCCAGGTGCTGCAGCAATACCTTGAGCAGGCGCACCGTACAGTGATAAAAATTGTTGTTGAAAATCGTTAAGCGTCATCTGTGTGTCCTGCTGTTTTTTTATAGTGTGTGGTACTGGCTGCTTGTAAAATAGAGGCAGCTGTTTCTGCGCTTAAATCGCGCTGGCTTTCGCCTAGCATTTCGTAGCCAACCATGTGTTTTTTCACAGTAGCCGAGCGAAGTAGCGGCGGATAAAAATGAGCATGTAAGCGCCAATGTTGCTCATCTGAACCACGATTTGCGGGTGCATTGTGCCACCCCATAGAATACGGGAAGCTACAATTAAATACGTTGTCGTATTTAGTCGTTAATACTTTTAGTGCTTGTGCTAAAGCGTCTGTTTGCGCATCGTTTAGCTGGCTAAAATTTTGAATGTTATCTTTAGTTACAAGTAGTGTTTCAAACGGCCATGCTGCCCAAAATGGCACTACAACAAGCCAATGTTCGTTTTCAAATACGACGCGGGTTTTATCTGCTTGCTCTTTTTGCACGTAATCGGCAAGCATCGCGCTGCCATGCTTTTTAAAATAGGCAAGCTGCTGCGTATCTTCGGCTTCTATTTCGGTTGATAAGTGCGAGTGAGCCCATACTTGGCCATGTGGATGAGGTTGCGAGCAACCCATGATCTCGCCTTTATTTTCAAATACCTGAACACACTCGTAGTGCTGAGCAAGTTCTGTGTAGTTGTCTTTCCAGGTTTTTACTACTTCGTGCAGAGCATCGTGCTCAAGCTCGGGTAATGTTTTGTTATGCTCTGGCGAAAAACAAATCACACGGCATTCGCCGCTTGCTTCATCAGCAATAAATAAATCGCTGTCTGACTCTAAGCTTTGCGATTGCTCGCTCTCATTAGGTGTCAGTGCGCCAAAGTCATTTTTAAATACATGGGTATATTTGTAATCTGGATTGCTGTCGCCATTTGCACGGGTGTTACCTGGGCAAAGTGGGCAGCTTTCATCGTGCTTGGGTAGTACGCTTTCGTTTACTGCTTCTGTTGCGCCTAACCACGGGCGGTTATTACGATGCGGTGATACTAATACCCAACGCCCCGTTAGCGGGTTTTTACGTCTGTGAGTACTTTCTAATAAAGCCATGTTAACTCTCCAACCCACTTGGGTAATTAGTTTGCCAGCGCCATGTATCGTTGGTCATGTCGCTAAGTGTTAGTTCTGCGTGCCAGTTAAGGGTGGTTTGCGCTTTTGTGGCATCGGCATAATTACAGGCAATATCGCCTGCTCGGCGCGGTGCACTTTTATACGGAATATCTTTATTGGCTGATGCGCTAAATGCGTTGATCATATCAAGCACTGAATAACCTTGGCCTGTGCCTAGGTTATAAGCATGAAAGGCGGTATCTGTTTTATGTTGCATAAAGGCCGCTACATGGCCTTTCGCTAAATCTAAAACGTGAATGTAGTCGCGCACGCCTGTGCCATCTTTGGTGTCGTAGTCATCACCAAAAATATTAACCACTTCGCGTTTACCTACCGCAGTTTGAGCAATAAATGGCATTAAGTTATTTGGGATACCATTTGGGCTTTCGCCTAATAAGCCGCTTGGGTGAGCACCTACTGGGTTAAAGTAGCGAAGAGCAATGCCCATAAATTGGCTGTTGGCATTACATACGTCTTGCATGGCTTGTTCAACCATAACTTTGGTCCAACCATAAGGGTTGGTCGCGCGTATAGGGTGTTTTTCATCAATAGGGAGGTAGTCTGGCTCGCCGTAAACGGTTGCCGATGAGCTAAATATAATATGATTAACGCCTACCTCTTGCATGTTTTGTAGCATGCTTAACGTGCCCGACACATTGTTTTGGTAATAACGCAGTGGTTGCTCGGTTGATTCACCTACTGCTTTAAGCGCTGCAAAGTGAAATACAGCCTCTGCCTTGCTGTGTTTAAGCGCAAGTTTAAACTGCTGCTCGTCTTGAATATCACCTAAAATAAACTCAAAACGGGTGCCGGTAATTTTTTCGAGTTGATCAAGCACACGGGGGCTTGCGTTAGATAAGTTGTCGTAAATAACTGGGGTAATGCCTGCCTCGTGAAGGGCAATACATGTGTGGCTACCAATATAACCCATACCGCCTGTAACTAAAACTTTCATGTGTTTTCTCGAAAAGTGTATTTATATGATAAATACTACTATTAAGGTAATTTAAAAACAATAGTTATGATTGCCCGTTATTTCAAATAAAAGCTTAAAATTCACCCAAGCAAAGGTGCATGGCTATATCTACTTATATAAGGGTGCATAGGTTTATCAATTAATTCTATAAACTGATTCTACTGAGCCACTAATTATTAGTCGCTAAAAGTGGTGGTACTATTAATAAATAGCAGTGAGCTAATGCGTGTGTAATTTGTCGTTAATGCAGTGGCCAAAGTCTTAATATAAAAAGGAACGTTCAACATGAAAAAAACAATTTTATTAACCGGTGCCACCGACGGTATTGGCCTAGAGACCGCTAAAATGTTGTTAGCGCAAGGGCATACTGTATTATTACACGGGCGTAATCAAGATAAGCTAAACAATGTGCAAGGGGCTTTAAACGAGCAATACCCTCAAGCAAATACAGCAACCTATGTAGCCGACTTAAGTGCTATGGCGCAGGTGCAAACATTTGCGCACACAGTATTAGCTGACTTACAGCAAAGCGGCAAAACATTAGATGTACTTATTAATAACGCCGGTGTTTATAAATTGGCAAATATCACTACTGTCGATGGGCTAGATGCACGTTTTGCTGTTAATACGTTAGCGCCTTATTTACTTACTAAAGCGTTATTGCCTGTAATGAACACGCAATCACGTGTGGTTAACGTGTCATCGGCTGCACAAACCAGCGTTAATTTTGACTCGTTGGTGGGTAAAAAGCCACTATCAGATAGCGCAGCCTACGCGCAAAGCAAATTGGCTATTACTATGTGGTCGCGTCACTTAGGTTTAGCACTTAAAGGTAACGGGCCGTTAGTCGTTGCGGTAAACCCTAAGTCGTTACTAGGTAGTAAAATGGTAAAAGATGCCTACGGGCTTGCTGGTGGCGACTTAAAACTAGGTGCCGATATTTTTTGCCGTGCCGCACTAAGTGACGAATTTAAAGATGCCACTGGCCTTTATTTCGATAACGATGCAGAGCGCTTTGCCCCGCCACATCCTGATGCGCTCAACCCCGCTAAAAATCAGCAGTTAGTTGATACGTTAGATAGCTTGCTTGCTCAACTAAATGCCGATAGCTAGTAGTAAATTAACGCGAAAAGATTTTACTCATGCCTTATAAGGCCTAGTCGTTTTTATAAAGCCGATATGTGCTTTAAATGTTTTACCTTTTGTTGATCGTCAAAGAGTTCACCTAACGGTGAACTCTTTTTTTTGTGTGCAGCATTACTCTTGTTGTAAACGCTCGTACAACCAATCTTTTAATTCTGAACGCTCATGCTTTAGTTGATTCATTTGCTCATCGCTAATGGGCGCATCTTTAAGCTCTAAAGTGCGTATTTCTTTATCTAGCTTGTCGTACTTATCTGCCTTTTTGGCAAATTCTGTATCGCTTTTATTTAGCTCTGCAATGGTATTTAGGTACTGTGGAAAGTCATTGGTAAGTGAGTGGTCTTCGCCTAACATATTCGCTCCTTAGTAGGAAAATGAGTTATTTAAGTGAATTACTACCTTTTCATCTATTACTCTGGGGTTTACACAATCATAAATCAACCATAGCTATTTTAAATTGATATAGCGCCGCGACAGGGTAGGGCTTTGTTTAATGCCTACTTTTAAACAGGGATGGGGAATTTTTAAACTCTATTATAAATATTTTTTTGAAACTGATTGTGTGATTAGCCTTATTATCATTTTTAAAGGGTGTGTCTACAATGAAGCTTCATTACATAATTACTTATCAACAGATAACAGAGGCAATACCCATGAAAGCAATGACAATTAATAATTTTGGTGGCACTGAAGAGTTTGTAGCAGCTGAGGTTGCAAAACCACAAGTAACAGCAGGTAATGTATTAGTTCGTATTGCCGCAACAAGCGTAAATACAATCGATATGATGATTCGTCAAATGGGTGCAGACTTACCCTTTGCTCCAAAACTACCGGGCATTTTAGGGATGGACTTTGCAGGCACCGTTGAAGCTGTAGGCGAAGGCGTAACAGATTTTGCAGTAGGTGATGAAGTATATGGTTGTGCTGGTGGCCTAGGCGATTTACCAGGTGCACTTGCTGAGTTTATTCTTGCTGATAAGCGCTTAATCGCTCACAAACCTAAAAACCTAAGCATGAAAGAAGCAGCTGCTATTCCACTTGTAGGTATTACAGCACTTGAAGGTTTAACACGTGCAAGTGTAAGTGCAGGGCAAAAAGTATTAGTGCACGGCGGTGCCGGTGGCGTAGGCCATTTAGCAGTACAACTAGCTAAGCATTTTGGCGCAGATGTTTACTCAACGGGCGGTAACGCAGAGCAATTAGCCCTAATAGAAAGCTTTGGCGCTACAGGCATAAACTTTAAAGACGAAACCGTAGAGCAATATGTTGAAAAACACACAAGCAACGTTGGTTTTGACATGGTATTTGACACGGTAGGCGGCGGTAACCTGACTAACTCATTTGCTGCAGCAAAATTAAATGCTCAGGTATCTACAACGCTTTCTTTATTAGAAGTAGATTTAAGCCCAGTACACTTTAAAGGGTTATCGTTAAATGTAATCTTTATGCTTATTCCAATGATCCACGACTTTAACCGTCAAGACCATGGCGACAAACTAGCACAGCTTGCACAAATTGTTGAAGCAGGCGGCATGCGCCCAGTACTTGATGAGCAAAACTTTAGTTTAGAAGACGCAGCTAAAGCGCATGACCGCTTAGCAAGTGGTCAAGCCATGGGTAAAGTTGTTATTTCTGTACAATAAATTATACCAATCCGCATAATTAAGTGATCTATTTTGAGGATGGAAAAGCGTGTTGATAGCAAGGCAAGAAATTCGCTATTTAGTTGTTCTAAATGAGAATTTTTTAACGCAGATAGCGACACGTTTAGCCCCTAAAAATGATTAAGTATTATTGCGGATTGGTATCATTAAGGCCGGCAGCCTCGCCGGCCCTTTCTTTTTATGCCCGCCTGATTAACGTTTGCACACCCTTTTTATAACTAAATATAAACAATGGTACTTTTATTAATCGTATATAATTACGTTTTAAAATGAGTTGTTAATATTTTAGGGTCAGAGTAAGCGTTTATATGAAAATATTCACTAATAAATTTGCCAGTAAAGCTAAGCAGTTTTATATAGGTACTGTACTGGTAGGCTGTGTCCTATCTGCGATGGTTTATTATCAGGCAGAAACCATTAAACGCACCTCATCGACCTTAATGGAACAACAACTTCCGGCGCTGCGCGATATTCGATTAATCGAAACCTATCTAGTAAAACAAGAGCGCTTATTATATGAGTATTACGCAACTAATAAGCGTGAACTTTATTTAATCGACTTTTTAGAAAACCATGTACATATACTTGCGTTGATAAAAAACCTAGATCAAAACCACAGCACATTAGCGCTAGAAAGCAGCTTAAGTGATGAGCTTAAACGTGGTTTAGACTTAGCACTTAAATTACACGAAAACTTATCAAGCTCCCGTACCAGTTGGGATTTAGCAAGAGAGCAGCTTGAGCAACTCACCGCGTTACAAGCGCAAATGATGGGCCAACTAGGCAATGCTGAAACTGTCATTTCAAAGGCGGTTGATAGCGGCTACAAAAACACAGAGAGTAATCTGCATAGCACAGTGCAAACGGTATTTCTATTTACCTTTGCCTTAGTGCTGGTAAGTATTTATACAGGCCGTTACGCCTCTAAATTTATAAAGCTTAGTGCCCGTAACGAACGTTTGGCGCTATTTCCAACCCGTAACCCTAACCCAATTGTCAGTTTAAGTGCCAACCTTGATCTTAATTACTGTAACCCTGCAGCCATTACTATGCATAAAGCGTATGTAAGTGATAAAAATACTACGCCTATTGCATTATTAAGCCCCAATATAAAGCAGCAGCTAATACAAACTAAGCAGTCGGCCAATCACGTTGAGCGTTTTTATACACAACTAGATAACCATTACCTCACTTACCAAGTTCATTGGCTGCAAGAAATAGATGCCTTTGATATACATATACGCGATGTAACAGAGCAATTTGAGGCAGAGCGCTCATTAGAGTATTTAGCCTTTCATCACCCATATTCAAAGTTGCCTAACCAGGCCAATTTAGAAACATACACCAATGAGCTAATTTCACTTGAGCAGCCGTTTAGTTTAATGCTGATTGATGTGAGCCACTTTAAGCTATTGCTTGAGCAATATGGTTTATCGGGTGCTAATGAGTGTATAAATGCCTTTGCAATGCACTTATCGCGTAGCGCTAATAAGTTTTCGCAGCAGGTTAAAAGTAAAAACAAACTGACCTTTTATCATATTGCCGATGCTAACTTTGTGGTTATTTATACTGAGCAAGATTGCTCTACAACCCTAGATGATTTGCTCAAAGGGGTGCAAAGCCGCTTAAGCCAAGCTATTAGCACACCGTACGGTGAAATGCGCATGAGCTTTAATTGCGGTGTCACACGCTACCCAACCAGCAATAACTATAAAGCGCTTCTACTGCACGCCAATATTGCTTTAGAAGAAGCGGTAAAACGTAATATTCCCTATGCTCATTTTAATACTGAGAGCGGCGCTAAACATGCACAGCAATTGCATATTGCACGGCGCCTTGATACTGCCATTGAAAAACAACAGTTTGAGCTTTATTTTCAACCTAAAATGCACCTTAAATCGCAAACTATAAACAGTTGCGAGTGCTTAATTAGGTGGTTTGATGACGGGAAGTTTGTTTCTCCGGCGCAGTTTATTCCTATTGCCGAGCACAGTGGGTTTATATTGCCATTAGGCGAATGGATACTCGATAGTGCCTTTGCCCAAGCTAAAAAATGGCATCAACAAAACTTAAACATACGCCTAGCCATTAATATATCGGCTAGGCAATTTACGCAGCAAAACTTTGTACAAAGTATAAAACAAAGACTCATTCATTTTAACGTGCCCGCGCATTTAATAGAGCTAGAAATTACCGAAACCGCCATTATGGACGATGAAGAGTTTGGTATTTCGGTACTGCAAGCGCTCAGCGCACTGGGTATTAGTTTATCAATAGATGATTTTGGTACAGGCTATTCATCACTTGGCTACTTACAGCGTTTTCCGGTTAATAAATTAAAAATAGATCAGTCGTTTGTGCGCAATATGGCAAACGATAAACGCGACCAAGCTCTTGTGCTGAGTATTTGCCAATTAGCTAAAAACTTAGGGCTCGATATTATTGCCGAAGGCGTAGAGGAGCACGCCCAACTTGAAAAGTTAACAGAGTATAACTGCGACCTAATTCAAGGGTACTTATTAAGTCGGCCAATACCTGCCGATGAGTTTGAGGCTTTTTTAGCTAAAGGCATTAGCTTTTAAGGCGTTTTGCTCATGTATGTTGGGGAATTATTAGTGATAGAATAGGCATTATAAATGCTTCTACTGCTCATTATACAAGCCAAACATGTGAGCAAAGAGCACTCCATTTGAAATAAGGTCGTTGTGTAATGCTGTTGATGATCGACAACTACGATTCGTTTACTTATAACCTAGTACAATATTTTCAGCGCTTAGACCAAGAAGTTTTGGTAAAGCGTAATGACGAAATATCGGTTGCGCAAATTAAGCAACTAAACCCTAAGCATATTGTTATATCGCCAGGCCCTTGTACGCCAAACGAGGCGGGTGTGTCACTCAATGTCGTTGAGCAGCTAAAAGGTATTTACCCTATTTTGGGTATTTGCTTAGGGCATCAAACTATAGCGCAAGCGCTAGGGGGTAAGGTTATTCGTGCAAAGCAAGTTATGCATGGTAAAACCTCGCCTATTATTCACAATAATAAAGGGGTGTTTAGCGGTTTAGAAAACCCCCTTACTGTGTGTCGCTATCACTCGCTGGTGGTCGAAAAGCACAGTTTACCGAGTGAATTAACCATTACCGCGTGGAGTCAAACCGAGCAAGGTGAGTTTGATGAAATTATGGGGCTACTTCACACAGAGCTTGCACTCGAAGGCGTGCAATTTCATCCCGAGGCTATTTTAACAACTCAAGGGCTCGAATTGCTTGCTAACTTTTTGTCTCGCTTCTAACCTTACAGTAACCACCGAATGGTAACACTTATACTGAATGGACTTTATGACTGAACTTGCCTCGCAAAAGCGAATAGCCTCAATGCTTGACCAGCGTGCTCACGACTTGCTGCTTGGGCATAGTTTTGCACATCAACAAATAGGCTTTATTCATACATTAGACATTGATTATGGTAAACCTATGAAGCAGCGCACTTTATTAGAAGTTGAAGTTGCCGCACAGCATAAACGCCAACAAAATAGCACCGCGCATCATAAGTACCGAGCACAAGCGAGTAAGCAGCTCCATAAAGTAATAGAAACAGCCATATTTAAGCAATTAGAAGATATGGACAGTGTTATTCAAAACACCATAGGTATAGAAGATAACGTGGCGACTATGCTAGATATACTAGCGGTAAAGTCGGTATCTGTTGGGCGTTTAGAGCCATTGGTAAATGACTCAAGTTGGCTTGGCCGTGAATTAGTCTCGTTGGTAAACTTGCCTTATTATCGAAAGCAGCGCAGTAAAAGTACCTCGGTTAAAGTAGACAGCCCTGCACTTGCGCTGCGCTACATTGGCCTTGATAACTTGCAGTTGGTTATTCCTACTTTTGCTGTGCGTCATTGGATGCCACACAGCACAGAGCCATTTCCACTATTAAAGCGCCGCTTACGCGATGCCGCCATGGCCAATGCCATTGCTGCACAAAAAATTGCAGAGCTTAACGATGTAAACCCTATACATGCCTTTACGCTTGGTATGCTTATAGATGTAGGGCGTATAGCCTTAGTGCGTTTGTACTTAAAAACATTTGAGCAGGTATGGCAACGCAAAGTGCAAATAGCGCGCGAGGCACAGCAAAAAGATTTACACACAGCCTTGATGGAGTTAAAGCCCGATCCTTTATTTTTAACCACATTGTTGAGTAATAAGTCGCTTGAGCTTAGTGCTAAAGTCATCCGTAAAATGGCGTTTCAGTACTTACCGTTTAATCACGTTATGGCGCAACTTGTTCATGGTATTGAGCGAAGTAATGATGTTTTCCCAATGAGTGAAGTCATGCTTAAAGCACGATGCTATTCGCAGTATTTAAACCTAAAACAACATCAACTTATTGAACAAGATGAAGTAGAGGCGTGGTTTTCGTATCACGGCTTCACTAAAAATGAGCTGAAAACCCTCGAAACAAGTAATTTTACCAACCTCGCTATTCAAATTGACTAAAAAGCCGTTTATTTTTTGGACCTTATACCGGTAATTTTTGGCTGGTGGCGGTAAATTTTCATTAACTATTGAATTTTTTGTTAATTTTTTTGCGACTATTCATTCATTAACATCTTCTTTGGCGCACCTTACTTTAAGCTCGTATTGTAAGGCGCGGCTCAGTGCGTAGGCGCTAAAGCTGCAAAAAAAGCTATTAATTATCTATGCAGATAGTTATTCACTATCTATGAAATAATATCCCAAGGCCTTTATTTTAAAGGCCTGCATGAAAGTTTTTAACGAGACAGCATCACAAATATCTGAAATAATGAGCGCCTGAAAATTGAACCACAAGGCAGTTTTACGCTCAATCTTTTGCTATTTAGTGCGTAAATATCTTG
Source organism: Pseudoalteromonas sp. MM1 (assembly GCF_030296835.1). NCBI lineage: Bacteria > Pseudomonadati > Pseudomonadota > Gammaproteobacteria > Alteromonadales > Pseudoalteromonadaceae > Pseudoalteromonas > Pseudoalteromonas sp. MM1. The sequence continues at coordinate 260,974 of NZ_AP027922.1, forward strand.
GTTACATTTATAACCAAACACCTATTTTGATGTTTTGTGTTGCTCACAATTAAGAGGAAAAAAAATGACAGTCAATCGCGAATTATTTGATCACGTAATGGTTCCTAACTACGCACCTTCAAGCGTAATTCCTGTTCGAGGCGAAGGCTCTCGCGTATGGGATCAACAAGGTAAAGAATTTATCGACTTTGCCGGTGGTATTGCTGTTAACTGTCTTGGCCATTGCCACCCTGCATTAGTAGGTGCATTAAAAGAGCAAGGCGAAAAAATTTGGCACCTATCAAACGTAATGACTAACGAGCCTGCGCTGCGTTTAGCTAAAAAAATGGTAGATGCGACCTTTGCTGAAAAAGTGTACTTTGCAAACTCAGGCGCAGAAGCAAACGAAGCCGCGCTTAAATTAGCACGTCGTTTTGCACTTGATAAATTTGGCGCAGAAAAATCACAAATTATCTCATTTAACAAAGGCTTTCACGGTCGTACGTTTTTTACCGTAACCGTAGGCGGTCAAGCTGCATACTCAGATGGTTTTGGTCCTAAGCCAGGCGACATAGTACATTGTGATTACAATGACCTAGCAGCATTTGAAGCGCTAATTAGCGACAAAACATGTGCTGTAATGATGGAGCCACTGCAAGGCGAAGGCGGTATTATTTCGCCAACTGACGAATTTGCACAAGGCGTGCGCGAGTTATGTACTAAACACAATGCACTGCTTATTTTTGATGAAGTACAAACAGGTGTAGGCCGTACTGGTGAGCTATACGCATACCAAGGTTTAAACGTAGTGCCTGATATTTTAACATCAGCTAAAGCACTTGGCGGCGGTTTCCCAATTGGCGCTATGCTAACTACAACTGAGATTGCACAGCACTTAAAAGTAGGTACTCACGGTTCTACTTACGGTGGTAACCCACTGGCGTGTGCAGTAGCTGAAGCCGCATTTGATACTGTAAATACCCCTAAAGTACTGGCGGGCGTAAAAGAAAAAGCCGCTTTATTTAACGAGCTACTTGCAGCGGTAAACGAAAAATACAACGTGTTTAGCGAAATTCGTGGGCAAGGTTTATTAATTGGTGCAGCCGTTAACGAGCAATACAAAGGCCGTGCTAAAGAGTTTTTAGTAGCAGCTACCGAGCAAGGGCTTATGTCGCTTGTAGCGGGTGCTGATGTAGTACGCTTTACGCCATCGTTAGTGATCACCGAAGCAGATATTCGCGAAGGTATGGCGCGTTTTGAAAAAGCAGTAGCAAGCGTAGTAAACGCTTAAGCGCGTTAAACCACCTTATTAAGGGCAAGCCTGCTTGCCCTGCATATTCTATTTACCGTTATTGATAAGGGAGCAAGCGGACTCATGATGATCCTTCGCCCAATCCAGCAAAATGATTACGCAGCGTTATTAAAAATTGCCCACGAATCGGGCCATGGTTTTACATCTTTGCCGTTAAACGAAGAGTTACTGCAAAAGAAAATTGACCATTCTGTAAGCTCATTTGCTAAACAAACGTCACAACCTGGTGACGAAGGCTACCTGTTTGTTCTTGAAGATACCGAAACCGGTGAAGTAGTCGGTACTTCAGCTATTGAGGCTGCTGTAGGGCTTGATGATGCATTTTATCATTACCACTTAAGCAAAGTGATTCATTCATCACGTACACTAGATGTATACAAAGCGGTTGATATTTTAACTCTATGTAATGACTACACCGGTGCAACAGAACTATGTACCTTATTTTTGAAAGATGGCTATCGTAAAAACTGTAACGGTAAACTGCTTTCAAAAGCGCGCTTTATGTTTATAAAACAACATGAGCAGCGTTTTGCACAAACAGTAATAGCAGAAATGCGCGGCGTGTCTGACAAAAACGGCAGCAGCCCGTTTTGGCAGTGGCTAGAAGAGCACTTTTTCTCAATGGACTTTCCTACCGCTGATTACCTAACAGGTATAGGCCAAAAAGTGTTTATTGCTGAGCTAATGCCAAAATACCCAATTTACGTAAACTTGCTAAGCAAAGATGCGCAAGCGGTGATTGGTAAAGTACACGACAACACGCGCCCAGCGATTGAGCTATTAAAAAATGAAGGATTTACCTTCAATGGCTACGTCGATATTTTTGATGCGGGCCCAACAGTAGAAGCAAAAGTAGATAACATCGCCACTATTCGTAATGCGAAAGACTTTACCGTAGAAATAGGCGAAGTATCGGGCGATACCATGGTACTGCTTGCTAACGGCAAGTTAGAAGATTATCGTGCAACCGTTGCAGCGCTTAGCTTTGATGAGCGTGCAAACTCTCTTGTTTTATCGCAACAAATAGCCGATGCCCTACAGCTTCAATCGGGCGATACCGTAAGCGCAACCCCAGTTTAATTAAGGAGAAAGTATAATGACTCATCCTGCACAATTTATTAATGGTCAGTGGTCACAAGGCCAAGGCAACGCATTTAACTCAGTAAACCCTGCAAATAACGACGTTATTTGGCAGGCATCTTCCGCTACTGCAGAGCAAGTAGATAGCGCGGTAAATTCGGCGCGCGAAGCATTTTACAGCTGGGCAGATAAAAGCTTTAATGAGCGCTTAGAAATAGTTAAAACCTTTGCCGCAACACTTAAAGAGCACAGCGAAGAGCTTGCTGTTGCGATTGCCCAAGAAACCGGTAAGCCACTGTGGGAAACGCGAACAGAAGCAGGTGCTATGGTAGGTAAGATTGCCATTTCAGAAAAAGCATTTTTAGAGCGCACCGGCGACGTTGAAAACGCTATGCCAGTAGGGCGTGCGATGATCCGCCATAAACCACATGGTGTAGTTGCCGTATTTGGCCCATATAACTTCCCTGGGCACTTACCAAATGGCCACATTGTGCCAGCGCTTTTAGCCGGTAACACTGTGGTATTTAAGCCATCTGAGCTTACGCCAATGGTGGCAGAGCTTACGCTTAAACTATGGGAAAAAGCTGGTCTACCTGCAGGTGTAATTAACCTTGTTCAAGGTGAAGTAGAAACGGGTAAAGCCCTTGCTGCTCATAAAGGCATTGATGGATTATTCTTTACCGGTTCTTCGCGTACTGGTCATATTTTGCATGAGCAGTTTGCGGGTCAACCAGGTAAAATATTAGCGCTTGAAATGGGTGGTAATAACCCACTTATTATTAAAGATGTGGCTGATACTAAAGCCGCTGTACACGATATTATTCAATCGGCGTTTATTTCAAGCGGCCAGCGTTGTACGTGTGCACGTAAAGTATTTTTACCTAAAGGTCAGCAAGGCGATGACATTTTAGCAAGCCTTATCACGGCTACTAAAGCGATTAAAGTAGGCAACTACGATGATGAAGATCAGCCATTTATGGGCTCTATGATCTCATCTGCGGCTGCAGCCGGCATGGTAAAAGCACAAAACGAGCTTGTTGAACTAGGCGGTGAAGTGCTAGTAGAGCTTGAGCACACAGCCAATACTGGTTTTGTAACACCGGGTATTATTGAGTGTTCAGCAATTAGCGACTTCCCAGATGAAGAGCACTTTGGCCCGTTATTAAAAGTGTTCCGCTTTGATGACTTTGACCACGCAATTGATAAAGCAAACGATACCAGCTTTGGTTTATCAGCAGGTTTATTAAGCGACAGCGAAGCCGACTACAATCACTTTTTACGCCGTATTCGTGCCGGTATTGTTAACTGGAACCGACCAATTACAGGCGCATCAAGTGCAGCCCCATTTGGTGGTATTGGCGCATCAGGAAATCACAGAGCAAGCGCGTATTACGCAGCCGACTACTGTGCATACCCTGTAGCATCGGTAGAACTTGAAAAAGTAACGATGCCAGCAACACTAAGCCCAGGCTTAAAAATAGATTAATTACTATTCTATTTATAGTTATAAAGAATGAGAAAAGCAGCTTAGGCTGCTTTTTTTGTATTGGTATCGCGCAAAGCTAGTAATTAGCAGCACTTTCTGCTTAAATCTATGCAATTAGTTATTCAAAGGTGAAAATCACAATGGTTTTAGACAGGCAAGGGTACGATGACCTGATCATGTATCTAACTCAAAATTTAGCGTTATTTGAGAAGCCAGGTGAAATCAAACCCGGTGCGCCAACCGTTATGGAACTCATAGAAGACGTAATAGCGCAAAATGTGATGTTAATTTGTGAGCAGCATACCAACCTTAATACCGAACAACGTAGCCAAATAGTGCGCGAGGTAGACGGTATTGTTTACGACTTACAAGAAGTACTAAGCAGCATTACCTCACAACCCGTTACGGTTGAACAACACGCATTTATAGATGAGTTTGCTGGGCTTATTAAAAACCTATTTGATAATGCGGTAACACAAACCTCTTAACGTTACCCGTTAGCACAGCGCAGTATGACCTAATGACTGCGCTCCTATGACTTCTCGCCTTATTAATAATATCAATCCGCAAAATGATTAAGTATTATTGCGAATGGGTATAACACCACTAAATTTAATCTCAGCGCTCACGTATCGTTGCAGATTGTTATACAATCAACAAAAATTTTTTAGAGATAAACACATGCAAGCAAATGTAAAATGGGTTGAAGGCGACACCTTTATTGGTCGTTCTAATTCTAATCACAATGTCGTTTTTGATGCCGGCAGCGACAGCGCTGCACCAAGTCCAATGGAAATGGTACTTATGTCGGTTGGGTGTTGTTCGTCGGTTGACGTGGTAAGTATTTTAAAAAAAGCCAAACAAGATTTTTCTGATGTGCAAGTGCAGTTAAGCTCAGAGCGCGCCGAAACAGCGCCGCGTGTATTTACTAAAATTAATTTACACTTTGTTGTTACAGGTAATAATGTCTCGGAAAAACACCTTGCGCGTGCGGTTTCGCTTTCTGCTGAAAAGTATTGTTCTGTTGCTTTAATGCTTGATAAAACAGTAGAAATTACCCATAGCCACGAAGTTGTGCAAGAACAGGTAAAATAACGCTTTTTCCGTGAGGAAAATTCGTATAAAATCCGCGAACTTTTCATTCTGCAGGTGCAGATTTCACTAATTTATAGGTTGGTTTATCATGAACAAACCCTTCGATAAACTTAAACTTCATGGCTTTAATAATTTAACCAAAAGTTTAAGCTTTAGTATTTACGACATTTGCTACGCAAAGACCGAGCAACAACGTAAAGAATATATTGAATATATCGACGAGCAGTACAGTGCAGATAGACTAACCGACATACTAGGTGATGTTGTTGATATTATTGGTGCTAACATTTTAAATGTGGCGCGCCAAGATTATGAACCACAAGGCGCAAGTGTAACTATTTTGGTTTCGGAAGAGCCGGTAGAAGAGCAGCAAAATTACGATGCTGACGAAGCGCCAGGCCCATTACCCGACTCTGTTGTTGCGCACCTAGATAAAAGCCACATTTGTGTACATACCTACCCAGAAGCACACCCTGATGATGGTATTTGTACATTCCGTGCTGATATTGAAGTATCTACCTGTGGCATTATTTCGCCACTTAAAGCGTTAAACTTCTTAATTCATAGCCTAGAGTCAGACGTGGTAACGATTGACTACCGTGTACGTGGCTTTACTCGCGACGTAAACGGGGTTAAACACTACATTGACCACGCTATTAACTCGATTCAAAACTTCATGACAGAAGATACCAAAGAAGCGTACCAAATGATGGACGTGAACGTGTATCAAGAAAACCTGTTCCACACTAAAATGATGTTAAAAGAAACCGACTTAAATACCTATTTATTCGGCCTTTCTACTGATGAGTTATCGGATGAAGAAGAGGAAGAAATTCGCTCTAAACTAACCCGTGAAATGCAGGAAATATTCTACGGTCGTAACCTACCAGACGCAGAATAAACAGTTTAAAATAATTTGATTTTATTAAAAATGGCGCTCAGTGAGCGCCATTTTTTATGGGGTAATATTATTGCTATTAATTAAGCATGCTGTAAATAAGTGCACATACGGCCAGTGAGCCCACAGCAAGTACAAACAAGGTACTTAAACGGTTGCGGTATTTACTCAGCGCAGGCACTTTGTACACGGCAATCATAGGCATAATAAATAAAATCATCGCGATGATAGGGCCAGATAGCTGATCCATCATGTCTAAAATGCTTGGATTTTTAACCGCGCAAAACCAAATAGCAAAAAACATAATGAGTACGCCAATTTTGTCGGCTACTTTTGCGCTTAAGCTCGTTTGCTTAGTCACCAAACCGGTAAAGCTTTCGCGTGCTCCTAAAAAGTGCCCTAAAAACGATGAGGTAATAGCAATAAAGGCAACCAGCGGTCCAAGGGTCGCGATATACGAATTACTGGTGATGTTAGCAAGGTAAGATAAAATCGATACGTTCGCCGCTTTAGCAGCAGCCATTTGCTCGCTAGTAAGCGAAAGCACGCACGAAAACACAAACAGCAGTACAAATACAATAAGCAGTAAGCTAGTGCGCTTTAAAATAGCCTCAGCCTTATTGGTGGCCTGATTGCCATAATGACCACGCTGTACGTTCACAAAGCTTGAAATAGCCGCCGCATGGCTAAACGAAAACACAATAATAGGAATAGATAACCACAGTGTTTTAGTAAAGCTGCCCGCCTCAGGAAAGCTCATATCTGGCATTTGCCAGCTCGGAATTAAATATATCGATAAGCAAAATAAAATACCTACCAATGGGTAAACCAAAATAGCAAAGGCACGCAGCATTAAACGCTCGCCGCCCATCATTAGGCTTATCATACCTGCAACTAATACACCCGAAAGTAACACGCGAGAAGGTGATTCCACTCCCATTTGGTTCACCATAAAGCTATCAACTGTATTTGTTAAACCAACGCCGTAAATAAGCAAAATGGGGAATATAGATAAAAAGTATAATAAAGAGATTAACCTACCTGCTGTTACACCAAAGTGCTCCTCAACAACATCGGTAAAATCTGAATCTTTATTTTTAGACGACAACACAAAGCGGGCTAAACCACGGTGCGCTAAAAAGGTCATTGGAAAGGCTAAACACGCCATAATAATCAGTGGCCAAAAACCACCTATACCAATGTTAATAGGTAAAAATAAAATGCCCGCGCCAACGGCGGTACCAAAAAGGCTTAACGTCCACTGCGTATCGTGCAGATTCCATTTAGAAGTAGGTGTGTGTTCACCTGTTGTTGATGCATTTGAAAGCGTTGCATCTTGTGATGGTGTCATGTGTGTGCTCATCCATTATTTAAATAATAATCGCGCGCAAGAATATAGTTTTTAGCTAAAACTTTCATGTTTTGAGGCGTTTTGTAGACTAATTAATTAGACGCCGTTGCAGCAAAAGTGTCATGAATACGAAACAGCGCTGTAAAATTAAACAAATACCTCAACCAGCACAGTTGTAGGTTGGGTAGAGCGAAGCGAAACCCAACACGCCCATAGTGTTTTTCAAGCACTAAAGCAAAGATAGGCGGTTGTAATAACGTAAAAATAGGGGAGCCATTTTTATTGCTTCCAACTAATATCAAAGCTTGCTTACAAAACCTGTTAAGTAGCCGCCATTGCTTAGAACTTCATAAGAGATTTATTCTAAACTCCGTTATACTTCCTGCTATTAAATATGCCAAACAAAGTAAACAGGCTGCTAACTGCAATGAGCAAAGATATTCTTTTTCATACTACTTTTGCACACGAAACCAGTAAAATATGGGTTGTATTTGTTCATGGCGCAGGGGGGAGTTCGGCAATTTGGTTTCGCCAACTTAAAGCCTATAAAAAAGAATATAATGTATTGCTGCTCGATCTTCGTGGTCACGGTAAATCAAATAACTTAGTGCAAAACTTTGTAGATAATAATTACTCGTTTAATAAGGTCTCTAAAGACATTATCGATGTGCTAGATCATAACAACATCCCTAACGCACACTTTGTTGGTATTTCACTGGGCACGATTCTTATTCGAAATATTGCTGAAATTGCGCCGCAATATGTTTCTAGCATGGTGCTAGGTGGAGCGGTTACTCGTTTTAATACTCGCAGTAATACCTTGGTTTATTTAGGGAATACGTTTAAACACTTATTGCCTTATATGTGGCTGTATCGCTTATTTGCTTTTATTATGATGCCGAAAAAGCGCCATAAAGAATCTCGACTTTTGTTTGTTCGTGAAGCAAAACGCTTGTGCCAAAAAGAGTTTATAAAGTGGTTTAAATTAGCCATGGACGTAAACCCCTTAATGCAGTATTTCAAAGAAAAAGACATTGATATACCCATTCTTTACATTATGGGTAAAGAAGATCACATGTTCCTTGGCCCTGTTAAAGAAATGGTAAAGCGCCATAAAAATAGCGTACTGCAAACTATTCACCATTGCGGCCATGTTTGTAACGTAGAGCGCCCTGACTTATTCAACCAGCACTCGCTTGCTTTTATCGCCCAGCAAAACCGTTAAGGGTTACCGCTTTTAAAAAGCGTTCAATTAATGGCAAGTATCTAGTAATAAAACTAAAACAGCCACCCTTAGCAAATTGGAATGGGTCATTCTTTTTTTGTTTTCGTACTAAACTAAAAACAAGGCTTGCCGCTTAAGTAATAAACCCAAAATGTCATATCGTCATCCAAGTCTTAAAGTCAAGGTAGGCTGTTTTCATAGCGAACAGCGTATCCGATATAATATTTATAATTGGTAATAACCTACACGCTTTGATATTAATAGAAGCTCGAAAAGTGAGAATATCCCACGTAATGATTGAAAAAAGCCTCTCAAAACTTGGAGGTATTACTTTTCACAAGAAGCTATTAGTGCCACTAATTAGGAGTGACTTACATGAGTGGGGATATGTTTGGGATAAACCTGAATGATTGGCTTGAAGGAACAATTGCAAAGGTTAAAAATAATGAACCTTGGAATAAAGCGTGGATAAATACCTATAAGGATTTAGGTGGCCAAAGTTTAGAAAGTGGAAAGAAATCTTGCCCAAAGAACGCCGCGAGAGTGTTATATCAAAACGGGAGAATAGCAGGATATGATGAAAATTATAAAACAGTCTCATTTCAGGAGGTTATAGAGAATGATTCTGTAAATGGGGTTTATGCTCTTATGGCTATTGATGAACTAAAACAAAATAATAGTATTGAACTTAGTTCGCTTGTAAAAGCTGTTCATTGCAAATTCGAGAAGCAGTTTGGTTCAGCTCCTAACTCAGATCAAGGTGCTATAAAATTAACATTCAAACTATGGCATTTGAATAAAATTGTTCAACAATAAGCTAAAGCTATCACTTGTCTTGCTGACAACTGATAGCTAACCACTCAAAACTGCTTTTATCCCTCTAAAGCCGAAACAATAAAATACGGATTCAAATATTCATCTTTGGTGTTATACAAAAGCGGGCTGCCATCAAGTTTGGTTACTTTAGCGCCGGCTATTTCGGCGATTGCATGGCCGGCACCCGTATCCCACTCACAGGTTGGGCCTAAGCGTGGGTAAATATCAGCGCTGCCTTCGGCAACTAAACATAATTTTAGTGAGCTGCCTTTTGAGACCATTTCAACGTCGTCAAAGCGTTTTACAAACTCGGCTAAATCAGGTGACGGGTGCGAGCGGCTGCCTACAACACGTATTAACCCTTTGTTAGGCTTAGTGGTAACTTTAAGCTCTATTCGTTCATCGCCTTTGTCTTTAAACGCGCCAATGTCGTTACTGGCTAAGTACGATACGCCAAGCGCGGGTGCATCAACTACAGCAAGTACGGGTTTACCGTTTTCGATTAGGGCTATGTTTACGGTAAATTCGCCGTTCTTTTTTATAAACTCTTTTGTGCCGTCGATGGGGTCTACTAACCAGTAGCTTTTCCAGGTTTGGCGAATATCCCAGCTTATATCAGCGCTTTCTTCGCTGAGTATAGGTGTGTCGGGAGTGAGCTGTTTAAGCCCTGCCGCAATCACTTTATGAGCTGCTAAATCGGCGTCGGTTACTGGGCTTTCATCGGCTTTGTATTCAACGTTAAAGTCCTTTTCGTAAATCCCCATTATGGCTTGGCCTGCTTTGCGGGCAAGTATGAGGGTTTCTTCTAGTAGCTCGGTTTGGTTCATTGGGGTTAACCTATAATATGCTTTTGTTTTAGATACGTTATCAGTTGAGTAACCGATTGGTCTAGGGTGTTTTTACTGGTATCTAAAATTATTTCTGGGTTGTTGGGTATTTCGTAGCTTGAGTCGATGCCAGTAAAGTGTTTTATCTCTCCTGCGCGGGCTTTTTTGTATAAGCCTTTAGGGTCGCGGCTTTCACATACATCAAGCGGGGTATCTATAAATACTTCAATAAACTCGCCGTCGTCTACTAAATTGCGCACCATGTCGCGCTCTGCTCTAAATGGCGAGATAAACGCAGTAAGCACTAATAAGCCTGCATCGGTCATGAGCTTAGCGGTTTCGCCAACGCGGCGTATGTTTTCAATGCGATCTTCGTCGCTAAAGCCTAGGTCTTTACATAAGCCGTGGCGTACGTTGTCGCCATCAAGTAGGTAGGTGTGCGCGCCTTGCTGGTTAAGCGCCGCTTCTAGTGCATTAGCTACGGTGCTTTTGCCAGAGCCTGAAAAACCGGTAAACCATAAAATGGCCGGTTTATGCTTTTTTTGCTCACTACGCTGTGCTTTTGTGGTTGCGTAGTTATGCCAAACAATATTTTCATCCATAGTGGTGAGTCTCTTGTACTTTAAGCGCCAGTATTAAAACGGAAATACCAGCGGGATCAAGGTTAATACCGTGATTGAATAAATAATGGAAAGGGGCAAGCCCATTGTTATGTAATCTTTTAAGCGGTAGTTACCCGCACTATAAACCATAAGGTTAGTTTGATACCCAAACGGCGATATAAAACTGGCCGATGCACCAAACGCTACCGCCATAATAAAGGGGAGTGGGTCTACATTAAAACCCACTGCTAGCGAGTAAGCCACAGGGAATGAAAGTGCTGCTGCGGCATTATTAGTAATAAGCTCGGTGAATAACACGGTCATTAAAAATATGGCGATAAACGCGCCATAAGGGCCAAAATCACCTAGAACCATAAATAGGGCGCTTGATATTTGCCCGGCAAGCCCGGTTTCTATCATTAATTTAGCAAGCCCTATGGCACTGCCTACGACTGCGAGTAGCTCAATTGGAAAGCGACGTTTTACTTCACTCAGTTTAACTGTACCGCTAAGCAGTAAGCCAATTAATAATACCAGTAAGCCTTTAACAAGCGGCACTATACCTACAATACTTAGCCCTAATACAGCAGCAAAGCCTGCTAATACAATATTAGATTGCTTAGGTTTTAAGTGGGTTTGTAAGTCAAACCCCGATATATACACAAATTCGCGGTTTAAATTAGGCAAAGAATAAAAGCTTTTACCTGGGGCGAGTATTAAGGAATCGCCGGCTTGCAATTGCACTTGCCCAAGGCCGCCTTGTAAGCGGTCGTGCCCGCGGCGAATGGCAATAACCGCGGCATGAAACTGCTCTCTAAAGCGCCCTTCTTTTACGGTTTTACCTATAAACTTAGAGGATTGGCTTACCACTACTTCTACTAAGTGTTCTATGTCTTTTTCGTGGTTGTCGTGCACTACTTTTAGGCCATCAAAACGCTGAAGTAGCGGCACCGACTTTATATCGCCTACAAACAGCAGTACGTCGTTTTGCCTAATAATTTGCTGAGGTGTTACTGCGTATATACGCTCATCGCCGCGAATAATTTCGGCGAGGAATAAATCTTTTAAATCGCGTAGACCGTTTTCTTCTACGGTGCGGCCAATAAGCTTAGAGCCTGCCTGCACTTTTCCCTCTAAATAAAAGGGAATAACTTCTTGCGCGTTTTTGCCGTTGTCGGGTAGGTATTTGAGCATTACTAAAATAGTAATGAGGCCCACACTTAATGCGCCAATGCCTACAAGTGTAAAATCAAAAAAGCCCAGTGGCGCCATGCCTGCATCTACCGCAAAGCCATTTACAATTAAGTTGGTTGATGTACCAATAAGTGTGATGGTGCCGCCTAATATAGCCGTGTACGACAGCGGTAACAGTAGCTTTGAGGGGGAATGATTTGGGTTGTCTTTTATGGCGGTAATAAGCGATGCAACCACCGCGGTGTTATTAGTAAACGATGACAAAAAGGCGGTAGATAAGCCAAGTTTGGTAACCGATTTTACTAAGCTTCCTTTAGATAGTGATTGCGATAGTTTTTGAATTAAAGTGGTTTTTTCAATCGCAATTGAAACAAGTACCAATAACACTAAGGTAATAAGTGACGGGTTAGCGTAGTTTACTAACATGCTTTCAAGGTCAATCAGGCCTGTTAAATAACCTGTACCAATAGCACTTACAAATAACCATGCAGGATTAATGCGGGTGCCAAAAAGGCACCCAACTAAGGTAAGCATAATGCCTGTTAAAACCAGCTGCTCTACCATGCTTTTATATTCCTAACAGACATTTTTTATACTTACAGTTTTGAGATATCAAGCGCTTGCCAATGTGGGAAGTGCTTGCGTACTAAACTATTAAACTCAATTTCAAAGTCGCTGAAATCGCTTTGTTGTTTTTCGCTTTTTAGTACTTGCTCAATCATACCTGCTGCAACCGTTAAGTTAGATAAGCGGTCGATAAGGATAAATGAGCCAGTTTCGTGGTTGTTGTGATACTCGTCAGCTAATATTGTTTCGCTTAGTTCAAGCGTGACAATGGCAATTTCGTTTAGCTGCAGTGAATCGGCTGTGCCGTGCTCTAGGGTATTTACATCAATAGTGTGGTCAATCTTTTTAACCACGACAGATGTATTTTTGCTACCTAGTTTTATGTTGTAACTTTTACCTAGTACCAGCGGCGCTTCGTGCATCCACACAAGTTTTGCTTGTATAAGGTTAGTTACTGTAGCCGTTGAGCTTGCCGGTACTATTACGTCACCGCGGCTAATATCTATTTCGCTATTAAGGGTAACGGTAATTGCTTGGCCAGCTTCTGCATGATCTAGGTTGCCATTAAAGGTTACTATTTCTTTAATGTTTGACGTTTTACCCGACGGTAATACTTTTACTGCATCGCCAACGTGTAACTTGCCTGATGCCAACGTGCCCTGAAAACCACGGAAGTTTAAGTTAGGGCGTACCACGTACTGCACAGGTAAGCGTGCTTCAAAACCGGTATCGGTTTCTGCCGCTGGTGAGTCTTCTAAAAGCTCAAGCAATGGCTTGTCGGTGTAATAAGGCGTATGCGCAGAGCGTGTTACTACGTTATCGCCTTTAAGCGCCGACATAGGCACAAACTTAATATTTGTTACGTTAAGTTGCTCAGCAAATTTAAGGTAATCGGCTTTGATTTTTTCATAAACGGTTTCGTCAAAATCAACGATATCCATTTTATTAATCGCTACCACAAACTGTTTAATACCGAGCGAGTCACAAATAAAGCTATGGCGCTTAGTTTGTACTTGCACACCGTAGCGAGCATCAACCAAAATAATGGCTACATCGCTTGTTGATGCGCCCGTTACCATGTTGCGTGTGTATTGCTCGTGCCCTGGGGTGTCGGCAATAATAAATTTACGCTTAGCGGTTGAAAAATAACGGTACGCTACGTCAATAGTAATGCCTTGCTCGCGCTCAGCTTGCAGGCCATCTACGAGTAGCGCTAAGTCGAGTTCTTCGCCTGCGTTACCTACTTTTTCGTTATCTTTATGAAGCGCTGCTAGCTGATCTTCATAAATTTGGTGGCTGTCGTGCAAAAGGCGGCCAATCAGTGTTGATTTGCCGTCGTCTACGCTGCCACAGGTAAGCATTCGTAATAAGCTTTTGTCTTGTTGGCGTGCTAGGTAGGCGTCTATGCCAATTTCTTTTACTTCGTTAATGGTGTCGTTAGTATTGGTAGACATTAGAAATACCCCTCACGTTTTTTCTTCTCCATTGAGCCTGCTGAGTCGTGATCGATTACACGGCCTTCACGTTCAGATGACGTAGATAACAGCATTTCTTCAATAATTTCTGTTAGGTTGCTAGCGGTTGATTCAACTGCACCGGTAAGCGGGTAACAGCCTAAAGTACGAAAACGTACCGACTTCATTTGTGGTACTTCACCCTCAGCAAGTGGCATGCGCTCATCGTCAACCATTATTAGGGTGCCATCGCGCTCTACTACTGGGCGCTCTTTCGCTAAATAAAGCGGAACCATTTCGATGTTTTCTTGGTAAATGTATTGCCAAATATCAAGCTCAGTCCAGTTAGATAGTGGGAATACACGAATGCTCTCACCTGGGTTAACTTGGCTATTATAGGTATTCCAAAGCTCTGGGCGTTGGTTTTTAGGGTCCCAACGGTGGTGTTTATCGCGGAACGAGTAAACACGCTCTTTAGCACGAGACTTTTCTTCATCGCGGCGTGCGCCACCAAATGCAGCATCAAAGCCGTATTTATCTAGCGCTTGCTTTAAGCCTTGAGTTTTCATTATGTCGGTATGCTTACCTGAGCCATGTGTAAACGGGCTGATGTTCATTTCTAGCCCTTCAGGATTTTTATGAACAATTAGGTCAAAGCCGTATTCTTTTGCAATGCGGTCGCGAAACTCAATCATTTCACGAAACTTCCAGTTGGTGTCTACGTGTAATAACGGAAACGGAATTTTTGCAGGGTAAAATGCTTTACGCGCTAAGTGCAAAAGTACCGACGAATCTTTACCAATTGAGTAAAGCATTACTGGGTTCTCAAACTCAGCGGCGACTTCGCGCATGATTTTGATACTTTCAGCTTCAAGTTGCTGAAGGTGAGTTAAAGCCATTGTTAGTCGTCCTACTAAAATGATTAAAAGTGATTAAGTAAAATATAATTATGTATTTGCTACGCCGGTTAGCGGCTGTGCAAAGCTACTGGTTTGCTCGTTTTGGCCAAACCATGCAAGCTGCGAGTGCAGGGCGGCTACTTCGCCAATAATAAGTAATGCTGGCGATACAACACGGTTGCGCTCTATTAAATCTGCAAGTTCACCTAATTGCCCCGTAACAACACGCTGGTTTTTACGGGTGCCGTTTTCGATTATGGCAACTGGCGTATTAGCGCTGCGGCCATGTTTTAAAAGCTGAGCCTGTATATGTGGCGATTTAATAACACCCATATAAATAGCTAAAGTTTGATGCGCTTTAGCAAGCGATTGCCAATCGAGTTCTTGGCCATCTTTTTTACAATGCCCTGTTACAAACTGGATGGCTTGTGCGTGGTCGCGGTGAGTAAGCGGAATACCCGCATACGCGCTACAGCCAGCGGCGGCAGTTATACCTGGCACTATTTGATAATTAACGTTATTGGCAGCCAGTACTTGTACTTCTTCACCACCACGGCCGTAAATAAAGGGGTCGCCACCTTTAATGCGGCATACCTTTTTACCTTGCTTGGCAAAATCAACCAGCATTTGGTTGGTATCTTCTTGCGCTACACTGTGATCGCCCATACGCTTGCCTACGCAGACTAAATCGGCATCACGGCGTACTAATTCCATAATTTCATCAGACACTAAATAGTCGTATACAACAACATCGGCTTGCTGCATTAGTTGCAGTGCTTTAAGTGTTAAAAGCTCAGGGTCGCCAGGGCCTGCACCTACTATGTATACTTCACCTTCTGGCTCAGCTTTGGCATCAAGCATTTGCTCTAGCTGCGCTTGTGCTGCATCGGTATTACCGGTTTGCACTTTGCTTACGACTGATGAATCAAACACGCCTTCCCAAAATTGGCGGCGATCAGCAAAGTGCTTAAAGCGCTGTTTTACTTTGTCTCTAAAGCTGCCAACTAAAGTAGCCAGTGGGCCAATGTGTTGTGGAATTAACGTTTCGAGCTTTTCACGTAAACGCCGTGCAAGTACTGGCGCAGTGCCTGCACTTGATATAGCAATGGTTATTGGGTCGCGATCTACAATTGATGGGAATATAAACGTACATTTTGGTTGGTCATCAACCACATTCACAAATACATTACGTGCGTTTGCCAGCTCAAATACAGTGTTGTTTACTTCGTCTAAGTCTGTGGCTGCTATAACTAGCATTTTGCCATCAAGGTGTGACTCATCAAAATAGGCATCAATAAGCGTTACTTCATTGTTGTGTGCATGCTCTTTTAGTTCATCACAAAACCAAGGTGCCACTAAGGTTACATTTGCGCGGGCTTTTAAAAACGCGCGACATTTGCGTAATGCGACCTCTCCACCGCCAACAACCAGCACAGGTTTGTTGTCGAGTTTGGTAAAGATAGGTAAATACTGCACGTGGTTAACACCTCTAAGTAAAATCTAAAATAAAACGCTATTGAGCAGTTGGCAGAATATAGCGCGTACTGGTAAGTAAAAAATAATTAAAACCAAGTTTATATAACCAAAAGTTATAATGGGTGGTCGTTTTAGGTTTAAGGCTTAATTTATCTGGGATTAAGACGAGTTACACGCAAAATAATGTGCTTATAGTGTTTGGTTATGAGCTATAGCGAGATTACGTTAATTTGTTACTATGATGCTAAACCTAATTTATCGCCTACTTAAAGGGATTACGTATGACTGTACAACACAACGATGCACACTTAGCGGTTTCGTTAATGGACCTAACCAGCCTAAATACAGCTGATACTTCAAACGATATTCAGCAGCTTGTAAATAGTATTAACCCACAATTGGGCACGCCTGCTGCAGTATGCGTTTACAGTAATTTTGTAGATGATGCAAAAATAGCATTGGCTGCGCGTGAGCTTAACCATGTAAAAGTAGCAACGGTTACAAATTTTCCAAGTGGTGATGCGCCACTGAGCGATGTGATAAACGAAACGCTAATAGCTATTGAGCGCGGCGCGGATGAAATAGATTTAGTTATACCCTATAAAGCACTTATTGCCGGTGAGGACTCTAAAGTGCTCGAGTATGTAACTCAAAGTAAAAAAGCTTGTGGTACAAAAGCGCAATTAAAAGTAATTATAGAAAGTGGCGAGCTTAAAACTGCAGAGTTAATCACTAAAGCAACAAACTTAGCGATTCAAGGCGGAGCTGATTTTGTAAAAACCAGCACAGGTAAAGTGGCAATAAATGCAACGCTCGACGCAACAAACATGATGCTCAATGCTATTAAGCAATCGGGCAAGGTTGTTGGTTTTAAAGCCGCCGGCGGTGTTAAAACAGTCGCCGATGCAAAGGAGTATTTAGCATTAACACGTTCAATAATGGGCGATGACTACTTGCAAGCCGCTACATTTAGGTTTGGCGCATCAAGCTTACTTAGTGATGTGTATAAAGTATTAGAAAAATAACCATTAAATTAAGCACTATGCCCTTATACAAGAGAGTAAATGATTGGCATACGAAATAATAATGGAATTAATTAATTAGATTTTCATATGTGGGTATCTTTTAGGCTTGTGTTAATGATTTGCGTAAGTATAATAGGCATCCACTTTGCAGGGGCGTAGTTCCAATTGGTAGAACAGCGGTCTCCAAAACCGACGGTTGGGAGTTCGAATCTCTCCGCCCCTGCCATTTTTACTCATAAATTGAGTAAGTCTGGGGTTAAAAATCGGTTTAAATAAGTCTGTTTTTAAGTTTAGATTTTAATGGATTAACCCTGCCGTTGTGTAGGGTTGTTGTGTCTGTAGTTAAGGTAATAATATTATGAGCACGAATGTAGAAACACCATCAAGTGCGATGGAGTCGGTAAAGTGGTTAGTAGCAATCGCGCTACTTGCAGGCGCAGTTGTTGGTAATCACATGTTTGCAGATCAGTCTGTATTACTACGTGCAATTGGCGTTGTGGTTGCTATAGCAGCAGGTTTAGGTATTGCCTCGCAAACCGCTAAAGGCCGTGACTTTTTAGCATTTGCTAAAGAAGCACGCATCGAAGTACGTAAAGTTGTTTGGCCAACGCGTCAAGAAACTACCCACACGACATTAATCGTAATGGTTGCAACAGTGATTATGGCGCTTATCCTTTGGGGATTAGATGGCATTTTATTCCGCGCTGTAGGCTTTTTAACTGGATTGGAGATCTGATCCCATGTCGGATGAGAACAAAGAAATTAAATTACGCTGGTACGTTGTACAAGCATTCTCTGGTTACGAAAAGCGTGTAGCGCAAACGTTATCAGAGCACATTAAAATTGAAGGTCTTGAAGAGAGCTTTGGTGAAATATTAGTACCAACAGAAGAAGTGGTTGAGATGCGCGCAGGTCAAAAGCGTAAATCTGAGCGTAAATTCTTCCCAGGTTACGTACTAGTACAAATGGACATGAACGATGCAAGCTGGCACTTAGTGAACAGCACTGAACGTGTAATGGGCTTTATTGGCGGTACTTCTGACCGTCCAGCGCCTATTAGTTCTAAAGAAGCAGAACGCATTCTTAACCGCTTACAAGAGAACGCTGAAGCACCTAAACCAGCTACATTATTTGAGCCAGGTGAGGTTGTTCGTGTTACTGATGGTCCATTTGCTGACTTTAGCGGTGTTGTTGAAGAAGTTGACTACGAAAAGAGCCGCGTAAAAGTGTCGGTGCTTATTTTCGGTCGTTCTACACCGGTTGAACTTGAATTTGGTCAAGTTGAACAAGATAAGTAATTGATTAAAAAAGCTTCGCCATTATTTACTTAAATTTTGGCACGAAGCTTGAAAAAGGCCGCTGATTAACTTATAATCAGCGGCCTTTTTGTATTAAGGCAAAAATTTATTTTTGCTAGCAAAAAGTACGAAACCAATTTTTAAACTGGGAAGCCGTTAGAGTACGCGTCCTCGCGCGCACAAGGCTAAGACCCACCAAATGAGGTATTTATAATGGCTAAAAAAGTTGAAGCTTTAATCAAGCTACAAGTTGCCGCTGGTATGGCTAATCCTAGTCCTCCAGTAGGTCCTGCACTAGGTCAACACGGTGTAAACATCATGGAATTCTGTAAAGCGTTTAACGCGCGTACAGAGTCTATCGAAAAAGGCGCTCCAGTTCCTGTAGTGATCTCTGTTTACGGTGACCGTTCATTTACGTTCGATATGAAAACGCCACCTGCTGCTTACTTACTTAAGAAAGCTGCTGGTATCAAATCAGGCTCAGGCCGTCCTAACACTGAAAAAGTAGGCACAGTAACTCGTGCTCAACTTGAAGAGATCGTTGAGACAAAACGAGCTGACCTTACAGCGGCTGATATGGACGCTGCGGTTCGCACTATCGCAGGTTCTGCGCGTGCGATGGGCTTGAACGTAGAGGACTAAGAAATGGCTAAATTAACTAAACGTATGCGTACTATCCGCGAAAAAGTGGAAGTAACTAAAGATTACGAAATCAATGAAGCAGTTGCTCTTTTAAAAGAGTTAGCGACAGCTAAATTCGTAGAAAGTGTTGACGTTGCTGTTAACCTTGGTATTGACGCTCGTAAATCTGACCAGAACGTTCGTGGTGCAACTGTACTACCTAACGGTACTGGCCGTGATGTTCGTGTTGCTGTATTCACTCAAGGCGCTAATGCAGAAGCTGCAAAAGAAGCCGGTGCTGAATTAGTAGGCATGGAAGATCTTGCTGAACTAGTTAAGAAAGGCGAGATGGATTTTGACGTTGTTGTTGCATCACCAGACGCTATGCGTGTTGTTGGTCAACTAGGTCAAATCTTAGGTCCACGTGGTCTTATGCCTAACCCTAAAACTGGTACTGTAACACCTAACGTTGCAGAAGCAGTTAAAAATGCGAAAGCAGGTCAAGTACGTTACCGTAATGACAAAAATGGTATCATCCATACTACTATCGGTAAGGTTGATTTCACTGCTGAGCAACTTCAACAAAACCTTGAAGCTCTAATTGTTGCGCTTAAGAAGGCTAAACCTTCTCAAGCTAAAGGTGTTTACGTTAAGAAAGTAACCATCTCTACAACAATGGGCGCAGGTGTTGCTGTTGACCAAAACACATTAAGCACAACTGTAGCTTAATAAGTGTTTACATGGCGTGAAATTTGTACTATAATTTTGCGCCATTTTGTTGAATAATTTATTGTTTAACAAGTAAAGAATTCGGGTTGAAGTCCATAATTTCGCTAAGCTCTTGAGTGATGCGATAAATTGGGCTTCCGTCCAAGACCGTAGGCGGCTTCGGCCTTAATATTACCTACGTAGACGGTGTGAATCCCCAGATAGATTTTTCCTAATCTCTTCTGGCTCTCGCCGTAAAAAGCATCTCTATCAGTTTGTTGATAGGGAAGAGTAAAACAGGGAAGCCGAGTGTCGGTGACCCATTAAACCAGGAGTAACACCCATGGCTTTAAATCTTCAAGGCAAAAAAGCAATTGTTGCTGAAGTCAACGAAGCAGCCAATGGTGCTCTTTCTGCAGTTGTTGCAGATTCTCGTGGTGTAGCAGTAGGCGCAATTACAGCCCTTCGTAAAGAAGCTCGTGAAGCTGGTGTATGGATGAAAGTTGTTCGTAACACTTTAGCAAAACGTGCTGTTGAAGGTACTGAATTTGAATGCCTATCTGATTCGTTAGTTGGTCCAAGCTTAATCGCTTTCTCATCAGAGCACCCAGGTGCTGCTGCGCGTATCTTCTCAGATTTCGCGAAAAAGAACGAGAAATTCGAAGTTAAAACGGCCGCTTTTGAAGGAAATGTTGTAGATGCAGCAATGCTTGCTACATTACCTACATACGATGAAGCTGTTGCACGCTTAATGAGCGCTATGAAAGAAGCGTCTGCTGGCAAATTGTGTAAAACAATTGAAGCAGTACGTGTACAGAAAGAAGAGCAAGCTGCTTAATTTTAAGCTGTTCAACCTCCCTTTCGGTGTAAAATTTATTTGGACCTAGAGTCCGTTAATTATTAGGAAATTTGTAATGTCTGTAACTAAAGACCAAATCCTTGACGCAATTGCTGAAATGTCAGTAATGGACGTTGTTGCTCTTGTTGAAGCAATGGAAGAAAAATTCGGCGTAACTGCTGCAGCTGCTATGGTAGCAGGTCCTGCTGCTGAAGCTGCTGAAGAGAAAACTGAATTTGACGTAATCCTTACTGGCGCTGGCGCTAACAAGGTTGCGGCAATCAAAGCTGTACGTAGCGCAACTGGCCTAGGCCTTAAAGAAGCGAAAGCGCTTGTTGAAGCTGCTCCTGCACCTATCAAAGAAGGTGTATCTAAAGAAGAAGCTGAAGCACTTCAAAAAGACCTTACTGAAGCTGGTGCTGAAGTTGAGGTTAAGTAATCTAGCTCACGCTAGGTTCGCTGCCTGAGTAATCAGGCAAGGGCTGGTGATTATTTAATCACCGGCCTTTTTGCGCTATAGAGTTATGTATTCCTGTAGCTCAAATAAAATCTAATTTTCTCTTTACTTTCAACGCTTTATAGTTTGCTAGTGTTGTTAAGGCGGAGTTGATTAGAACAACAATTAAATGTTGTAAATCTTGGCATAGATGCCAGTTAAGTCTGTTCTTACAAGAACAGGTCGGGTCAAAGATCAGCAAGCTGAGGAACCCCATGGCTTACTCTTATTCTGAAAAGAAACGTATCCGTAAGGATTTTGGTAAACGTCCACAAGTTTTGGATATACCTTTCTTACTGTCAACACAGTTAGAATCGTTTAAAAAATTCTTAGTCCCAGACGCTGATGGCGATCATGGTTTGGAAGCAGCCTTCCGTTCTGTGTTCCCTATTAAAAGCTACTCGGGAAATTCTGAGCTTCAATACGTAAGTTATCGTATTGGTGAGCCAGTATTCGATGTAAAAGAATGTCAAATTCGCGGTGTGACTTATTCTGCTCCACTTCGCGTGAAACTGCGTCTTGTAGTTATGGACAAAGAAGCTCCAGGCACAGTTAAAGACATTAAAGAGCAAGAAGTTTACATGGGCGAAATTCCGCTCATGACTGATACCGGTACTTTTGTAATCAATGGTACAGAGCGTGTTATCGTTTCTCAGCTACACCGTAGCCCTGGTGTATTCTTTGATAACGACCGCGGTAAAACCCATTCATCGGGTAAAGTATTATATAACGCACGCGTTATTCCTTACCGTGGTTCATGGTTAGACTTCGAATTTGATGCAAAAGATAACTTATATGTACGTATAGACCGTCGTCGTAAATTACCGGCGTCTATTATCTTACGTGCACTTGAGTACTCTAGCGAAGAAATCTTAGATATGTTCTTCGACACCACTGCGTTTGAAGTAACTGACGGTAAAGTTCTTATGGAGCTTGTGCCTTCACGTTTACGTGGTGAAACTGCCGCTTTTGATATCAAAGGCGAAGACGGTGAAGTACTTGTTGAAAGCGGTCGTCGTATTACGGCACGCCACATCAAGAGCATCGAGAAAAAAGGCATTAATCAATTAGAAGTACCACATGAGTACATCATTGGCCGTATTGTAGCTAAAAACTATGTTGATGAATCAACAGGTGAAGTTATTGCAAACGCTAATGACGAGCTATCACTAGAGTTGATGGCTGAATTGGTTAAAGCAGGTCACACTAAAATTGATACGTTATACATCAATGAAGTGGACAGCGGCGCTTACATGTCAAATACATTGAATATTGACTCGTCAAGCAACCGTTTAGAAGCATTAGTAGAAATTTATCGCATGATGCGCCCAGGCGAGCCACCGACGAAAGACGCGGCTGAAGCCTTATTTGAGAACTTATTCTTCTCAGAAGAACGTTATGACTTATCTACTGTAGGTCGTATGAAGTTCAATAGCCGTGTTGGTTATGATACTGACACAGGCCCAGGCACATTAAGCAAAGAAGACATCGTAGCTGTTATGAAAGTATTAATTGCTATTCGTAACGGTCAAGGCGATGTTGATGATATTGACCACTTAGGCAACCGTCGTATCCGTAGTGTTGGCGAAATGGCTGAGAACCAATTCCGTGTTGGTCTAGTACGTGTAGAACGTGCTGTACGTGAGCGTTTAAGCTTAGGTGACCTTGACGCGATCATGCCACAAGACCTTATTAACGCTAAGCCTATTTCGGCAGCAGTTAAAGAGTTCTTCGGCTCGTCTCAGTTATCACAGTTTATGGACCAAAATAACCCGCTATCAGAAGTAACGCACAAACGTCGTATTTCTGCATTAGGCCCGGGTGGTCTTACGCGTGAGCGCGCTGGCTTTGAAGTACGTGACGTTCACGTAACTCACTATGGTCGCGTATGTCCAATCGAGACGCCTGAGGGTCCAAACATCGGTCTAATTAACTCGTTATCTACGTACGCACGTACAAATGATTACGGTTTCTTAGAAACACCTTACCGTAAAGTGGTAGACGGTGTTGTAACTGATGAAGTTGATTATTTATCAGCCATTGAAGAAGGTCAGTTTGTTATCGCACAGGCGAACTCAAACTTAACTGAAACCAATGAATTTGTTGATGAACTTATTCCGTGTCGTCACAAAGGTGAATCAACCTTTATGGGTCGCATGGATCAGCAATATATGGATGTATCACCACAACAGGTGATCTCTGTAGCGGCAGCACTTATCCCGTTCTTAGAACACGATGATGCTAACCGTGCATTGATGGGTTCAAACATGCAACGTCAAGCAGTACCAACATTGAAAGCGGATAAGCCGTTAGTAGGTACAGGTATTGAGTTAACACTAGCGAAAGACTCTGGTGTAACTATTGTTGCTAAACGTGGTGGTGAAGTAATGTACGCCGATGCAAGTCGCATCGTTGTAAACGTACATGACGATGAGCGTATTCCTGGTGAAGCGGGCATCGACATTTACAACCTTACTAAATACACACGTTCTAACCAAAATACATGTATTAACCAAAAACCAACGTGCATGGTTGGTGAACCGGTTACTCGTGGCGACGTGTTAGCAGATGGTCCTTCGACTGACTTAGGTGACTTAGCCCTTGGTCAAAACCTTCGCGTGGCATTCATGCCATGGAACGGTTATAACTTCGAGGATTCAATCTTACTATCAGAGCGCGTAGTTGAAGAAGATCGTCTAACGACTATCCACATTCAAGAACTACAGTGTGTTGCCCGTGATACTAAATTAGGTCCTGAAGAGATCACTGCAGATATCCCGAATGTGGGTGAGTCTGCGCTAGGCAAGCTTGATGAATCAGGCGTTGTTTATATCGGTGCTGAAGTTAAAGGCGGCGATATCCTAGTAGGTAAAGTGACTCCGAAAGGCGAGACGCAATTAACACCTGAAGAGAAGCTACTGCGTGCTATCTTCGGTGAAAAAGCGTCTGACGTTAAAGACAGCTCTTTACGTGTACCAAACTCTGTAACTGGTACTGTAATTGACGTACAAGTTTTCACCCGTGATGGTGTTGAAAAAGATAAGCGTGCGTTAGAAGTTGAAGATATGCAGCTTCGCGAAGCGAAGAAAGACTTCAACGAAGAGTTCCGTATTCTAGAAGCTGGTGTACTAGACCGTGCTCGCAAGTTACTTGCAGCAGCAGGCTTCGACGAAAACAACTTAGCGTCACTAAATGCTGAAAAGCTACTTACTCAAAGCCTTGCAGAAGAAGACAAGCAAGCTGAACTTGAGCAACTAGCTGCACAGTACGATGAGCTTAAAGCTGAATACGATAAGAAGTTTGAAAACAAACGTCGTAAAATTACTCAAGGTGATGACTTAGCACCAGGCGTACTTAAGATTGTTAAAGTATACCTAGCTGTTAAACGTCGTATCCAACCGGGTGATAAAATGGCGGGTCGTCACGGTAACAAAGGTGTTATCTCGACTATCGTACCAGTAGAAGATATGCCATACGATGATAAAGGTCGTACGGTAGATATCGTACTAAACCCACTAGGTGTACCATCACGTATGAACATCGGTCAGATCCTTGAAACACATATGGGTCTAGCTGCACGTGGTATTGGTGAGCGCTTAGAGGAAATGATGAAGGAACAACGTGAGCTGCATGAGCTACGTGAATTCATCAAGCAAGCTTACGAAATCGGTGAATCTCGTCAAGAAGTAGATATTGCTAGCTTCTCTGATGATGAAATTCGTCGTCTGGCTGAAAACTTAAAAGGTGGTTTACCAATCGCAACTCCGGCATTTGATGGCGCGAAAGAAGACGAAATCAAAGACATGCTAGAGCTTGGTGGCTACCCAAGAAGTGGTCAGGTTACACTCTATGATGGCCGTACTGGCGATCAGTTTGAACGTCAAGTAACTGTTGGTTACATGTACATGCTTAAACTTAACCACTTGGTTGACGATAAGATGCACGCGCGTTCAACTGGTTCTTACAGCCTTGTTACTCAGCAGCCGCTGGGTGGTAAAGCACAGTTCGGTGGCCAGCGTTTTGGTGAGATGGAAGTATGGGCACTTGAAGCTTACGGTGCTGCTTACACGCTACAAGAAATGCTAACAGTGAAATCGGATGACGTGAACGGTCGTACTAAGATGTATAAAAACATCGTTGATGGTAACCATAAGATGGAACCAGGTATGCCAGAATCGTTCAACGTATTGTTGAAAGAAATCCGCTCATTGGGTATCAACATCGAGTTGGAAGAAAATTAAGCCAATTAGATGCTGCAGTTAATCCTGCAGCATCTGTTACGGCTGAATAGAATGTAGGGGCGAGGTTATCCGCCCTCAAGATTAACTCCGACAGGAGAGCTAAGGTGAAAGACTTACTTAAGTTTCTGAAGCAACAAAATAAGACCGAAGAATTCGATGCAATTCGCATTGGTCTTGCTTCACCAGACATGGTTCGTTCATGGTCATACGGTGAAGTAAAGAAACCTGAGACTATTAACTACCGTACTTTCAAGCCTGAGCGCGATGGCTTATTCTGTGCCCGTATTTTCGGCCCAGTGAAAGATTATGAGTGTTTATGTGGTAAATATAAACGCCTTAAACACCGTGGTGTGATCTGTGAGAAGTGTGGCGTTGAAGTTACACTTACAAAAGTGCGTCGTGATCGTATGGGTCATATCGACCTTGCGAGCCCAGTAGCACATATATGGTTTTTAAAATCATTACCGTCTCGTATTGGCTTAATGCTTGATATGACACTTCGTGATATTGAACGTGTTCTTTACTTCGAGTCATTCGTAGTAACTGAGCCTGGTATGACAACGCTTGAGCGTGGTCAATTATTAGGTGAAGAAGAATACCTAGATGCACTTGAAGAGCACGGTGATGAGTTTGAAGCGAAGATGGGTGCAGAAGCAGTATTAGACTTGCTTCGTGAACTTGATCTTGGCCAACTAATTGCAGAAATGCGTGAAGAGTTACCAACAATTAACTCTGAAACTAAGCGTAAGAAGATCACTAAGCGTCTTAAGTTAATGGAATCGTTCCACCAATCAGGTAATAACCCTGAGTGGATGATCATGACAGTACTTCCAGTATTGCCACCTGATCTACGTCCATTAGTACCACTAGACGGTGGTCGTTTTGCGACATCTGATCTAAATGACCTTTACCGTCGTGTTATTAACCGTAATAACCGTCTTAAACGTCTATTAGATTTAGCTGCACCAGATATTATCGTACGCAACGAAAAACGTATGTTACAAGAAGCGGTAGATGCGCTACTTGATAACGGTCGTCGTGGTCGTGCAATTACAGGTTCTAACAAGCGTCCGCTTAAATCTCTTGCTGATATGATCAAGGGTAAGCAAGGTCGTTTCCGTCAGAACTTACTTGGTAAGCGTGTAGATTACTCTGGCCGTTCTGTAATCACGGTTGGTCCTACACTTAAGCTTCACCAATGTGGTCTTCCTAAGAAGATGGCACTTGAGCTATTCAAACCATTTATTTATGGCAAATTAGAACGTCGCGGCATGGCTACGACAATCAAAGCTGCTAAGAAAATGGTAGAGCGCGAAGTAGCGGAAGTATGGGATGTACTAGACGAAGTAATTCGTGAACACCCAGTATTACTTAACCGTGCACCTACACTTCACCGTTTAGGTATCCAAGCGTTCGAACCTGTACTAATTGAAGGTAAAGCAATCCATTTACACCCATTAGTATGTGCGGCTTACAACGCCGACTTCGATGGTGACCAAATGGCGGTACACGTACCGTTAACGCTTGAAGCTCAGTTAGAAGCTCGTGCACTAATGATGTCTACTAACAACATTCTATCTCCAGCGAATGGTGAGCCAATCATCGTTCCTTCACAGGATGTTGTATTAGGTCTTTACTACATGACGCGCGATCGCATTAATGCGAAAGGCGAAGGCATTGTATTTAAAGATCCTAAAGAAGCAGAAAAAGCATACCGTAGTGGTAACGCAGAACTTCACGCGCGCGTTAAAGTGCGTATTAGTCAGTCAATCACTAACGAAGCAGGTGTTGTTGAAGACACTGTAACGCTTATCGACACAACTGTTGGTCGTGCAATTCTGTCTTTAATTTTACCTAAAGGCATGCCGTTTGAGTCAATCAACCAAGCATTAGGTAAAAAGCAGATTTCTGGCTTATTAAACGAGTGTTACCGTCGTCTAGGTCTTAAAGACACAGTTGTGTTTGCTGACCAAGTTATGTACACCGGTTTCCACTACGCAATGAAGTCAGGTGTTTCAATTGGTATCGATGACTTAGTTATCCCACCAGTTAAAGCATCAATCATTGAATCAGCGGAAGCTGAAGTAACTGAAATCAACCAACAATTCCAATCAGGTCTTGTAACGGCTGGTGAAAAGTACAATAAAGTTATCGATATCTGGTCACGTGTAAATGAAAACTTATCACGTGAAATGATGGCCAACTTGTCAAAAGACACGGTTATCAATGCTAAAGGTGAAGAAGAAGAGCAACCGTCATTTAACTCAGTGTTTATGATGGCCGACTCAGGTGCTCGTGGTAGTGCCGCTCAGATCCGTCAGCTAGCAGGTATGCGTGGTCTAATGGCACGTCCAGATGGTTCAATCATCGAGACGCCAATCACGGCTAACTTCCGTGAAGGTCTAAACGTACTACAGTACTTCATCTCAACGCACGGTGCGCGTAAAGGTCTTGCCGATACAGCACTTAAAACAGCTAACTCAGGTTACCTAACGCGTCGTCTAGTAGACGTTGCACAAGATTTGGTAATCAACGAAGACGACTGTGGCACAGAAGATGGCTTAACAATGAAACCGCTTATTGAAGGTGGTGACGTTGTAGAAGCGCTTCGTGAACGTGTACTAGGTCGTGTTGTCGCTGAGCCTGTGCTTATTCCTAATACAGACACTGTATTAGTAGAGCGTAACGTTATGCTTGATGAAAAACTGTGTGACCTTTTAGAAGAGCACTCAGTAGATGAAGTTCGCGTACGTTCTGTTATCACCTGTGATAACGACTTTGGTGTATGTGCTAAGTGTTATGGTCGTGACCTTGCACGTGGTCATATCATCAACGCAGGTGAATCAGTAGGTGTTATCGCGGCACAATCAATCGGTGAGCCGGGTACACAGCTTACGATGCGTACATTCCACATCGGTGGTGCGGCATCAAGAGCATCAGCTGAAAACAATGTACAAGTTAAAACTGACGGTACGTTAAAACTACATAACGCTAAGTATGTACTTAATACCGACGGTAAGATTGTAATTACTTCACGTTCAACTGAAATCACTATCATTGATAGCTTCGGTCGTGAAAAAGAGCGTTATAAAGTACCTTACGGTGCGGTACTAACAGTACAAGACAATGCAGAAGTTCAAGGTAACGACATCGTTGCTACTTGGGACCCGCATAGTCACCCAATCGTTCTTGAGCATAAGTCAAAAATCTCGTTCAGCGATGTTGATGACTCAAATACTGAAGCACAAACTGATGAACTAACCGGCTTAACCCGTGTAGTTGTTAAAGACCTTGCTAAAGTAAATGCGAAAGAGCCTAAGCTTATCATCGAAAGTGAAGAGCGCGGCTTGCAAGAAACACGTCTACCTTCATTCACTACGATTGAAGTGACAGATGGCGTTACAGCAAACCCAGGTGACGTACTTGCACGTATTCCGCAAGAAGGTTCGAAAACTCGTGATATCACGGGTGGTCTACCACGCGTAGCCGACTTATTTGAAGCACGTAAGCCAAAAGATCCAGCTATCTTAGCTGAAATCACAGGTACTATTAGTTTCGGTAAGGAAACTAAAGGTAAGAAACGTTTAGTTATTACACCTGCTGAAGGCGATCATTACGAAGAAATGATTCCTAAGTGGCGTCAACTTAACGTGTTTGAAGGTGAGCAAGTGTCTAAAGGTGAAGTTATCGCCGATGGTCCTGAATCACCACATGACATCTTACGCCTACGTGGTGTGACTCATGTTGCTAACTACATTGTTAACGAAGTGCAAGAGGTTTACCGTTTGCAGGGCGTTAAGATCAATGATAAGCACATTGAAACAATTATCCGTCAAATGCTACGTAAATGTACCATCCTTGACGGCGGTGATACTGAGTTCTTAGCGGGTGAGCAAATTGAAGTAGCTCGCGTTAATATCGCTAATCGTGACCTTGAAAAACAAGGTAAGATCCCAGCGAAGTTTGAAATACAACTTATGGGTATCACGAAAGCATCACTTGCAACAGAATCTTTCATCTCAGCAGCGTCTTTCCAAGAAACAACACGTGTTCTTACAGATGCCGCAGTGAATGGTAAGAGCGATGAGCTTCGTGGTCTGAAAGAAAACGTAATTGTGGGTCGTCTGATCCCAGCCGGTACTGGCTTTGCGTATCACCAAGACCGTATGGCTCGCCGCAAGCAGAGTGAAGTTGTTGAAGAGCAAACAGTAAGTGCGGAAGAGGCAACTCAAGCACTAACTGATGCCCTAAACGCAGATTTATCTGGAAATCAATAAACTCTTATTAATCAATAGATTAATTAATCGTAAGACAGTTATCTACTGTCTTACGATGAGTTTAGGTTGACAGGTTAAACTTTGCTCATTAAAATTCCGCCACCCATTTACTTGCATGTATGTTACAAGCTTGTAAAAAGGGCGGATTTTTTTATTTTTTTCAGTAGTAATTTTAATTTCAGGAGCTATTTAAATGGCAACTATTAACCAGCTAGTGCGTAAGCCACGTCGTAGCAAGGTTACTAAAAGTAACTCAGCTGCGCTTAAAGCGTGTCCGCAAAAGCGTGGTGTATGTACTCGCGTATATACAACTACACCTAAGAAACCAAACTCAGCGTTACGTAAAGTAGCTCGTGTACGTTTAACTAACGGTTTCGAAGTAACATCATACATCGGTGGTGAAGGTCATAACCTTCAAGAGCACAGTGTAATCCTAATCCGTGGTGGTCGTGTTAAAGATTTACCAGGTGTGCGTTTTCACACTGTACGTGGTGCACTTGACTGTGCAGGCGTTAGCGACCGTCGTCAAGCTCGTTCTAAATACGGTGCAAAACGCCCTAAAGGCTAATTGTTTTCCGTTAGTAAGGCCAAGCACTAAATATTATTAATTATTGTTTTGGGTGATTGTTCCAAAAGGACAAACCTGAATAAACCGGAGATACAAAATGCCTAGAAGACGCGTAATAGGTCAACGTAAAATTCTTCCAGATCCTAAGTTCGGATCGGAACTTCTTGCTAAATTCGTTAACATCGTAATGTTAGACGGCAAGAAATCTACTGCTGAAAAAATTGTTTATGGTGCGCTAGACGTGGCTGCTGAGAAATCAGGCAAGTCGCACCTAGAAATCTTTGAATCTGCACTTGATAACATCCGTCCACAGGTAGAGGTTAAATCTCGCCGTGTTGGTGGTTCAACTTATCAAGTTCCAGTTGAAGTACGTCCAGTACGTCGCAACGCATTAGGTATGCGTTGGTTAGTAGACGCTGCACGTAAGCGTGGCGAAAAATCTATGGGCTTACGTTTAGCTCAAGAAATCGTTGACGCTGCTGATAATAAAGGCACTGCGGTTAAGAAACGTGAAGACGTTCACCGTATGGCTGAAGCGAATAAAGCATTCGCACATTACCGTTGGTAATCTGTCCTTAACCTTTAAGAGGATCATATGGCACGTACAACTCCACTTGAGCGCTACCGTAATATCGGCATAGTAGCTCACGTAGATGCAGGCAAAACCACCACAACAGAACGTGTTCTGTTCTACACGGGTCTTTCTCATAAGATCGGTGAAGTACATGATGGCGCCGCAACTATGGATTGGATGGAGCAGGAACAAGAGCGTGGTATCACAATCACTTCTGCTGCAACAACGTGTTTCTGGAAAGGTATGGACGCGCAATTTGACGACCATCGTATCAATATTATTGATACGCCAGGACACGTAGATTTCACTATCGAAGTAGAGCGTTCTTTACGTGTACTTGATGGTGCGGTAGTTGTTCTTTGTGCTTCATCAGGTGTACAGCCGCAAACTGAGACAGTTTGGCGCCAAGCGAACAAATACGAAGTTCCGAGAATGATCTTCGTAAATAAAATGGATCGCACGGGCGCTGACTTTTTAACGGTTGTAGGCCAGGTGAAATCTCGTCTTGGAGCAACGCCTGTTCCAATCCAGTTGCCAATTGGCGCTGAAGACGACTTTAAAGGTGTTATTGACCTTATAAAAATGAAAGCCATTAACTGGAACGAAGCGGACCAGGGTATGACTTTCTCTTATGAGGCAATACCGGCAGAGCTTCAAGAGCTTGCTGAAGAGTGGCACTCTCATTTAGTTGAAAGTGCAGCTGAAGCCTCTGAAGAACTAATGGATAAGTACTTAGAAGGTGAAGAGTTAAGTGAAGCAGAAATTAAATCTGCCTTACGTCAACGTACATTAGCGAACGAAATTGTTCCCATTACGTGTGGTAGTGCATTTAAAAACAAAGGCGTTCAAGCTGTGCTTGACGGTGTTGTTGAATACATGCCTGCACCAACACAAGTGAAACAAATCCAAGGTATCCTAGAAAATGGAACTGAGGAAGAACGTCCAGCTGATGATAAAGCGCCGTTTGCTGCACTTGCATTTAAAATTGCAACAGACCCGTTTGTTGGCACTTTAACCTTTTTCCGTGTTTACTCTGGTACTGTTAAACAGGGTGACGCGGTTTATAACCCAGTTAAAAGTAAGCGTGAGCGATTTGGTCGTATCGTACAGATGCATTCAAACTCACGTGAAGAGATCAAAGAAGTTTACGCAGGCGATATTGCGGCAGCTATTGGTCTTAAAGACGTAACAACAGGTGAGACACTGTGTGATCCGAACTCTATCATTACGCTTGAGCGTATGGAGTTCCCAGAGCCAGTTATCTCTGTTGCGGTTGAGCCTCGCACAATCGCTGACCAAGACAAGATGGGTATTGCACTAGGTAAACTAGCCGCAGAAGATCCATCTTTTCGTGTACAAACTGACGAAGAATCAGGCCAGACTATAATCTCTGGTATGGGTGAACTTCACCTAGATATCATTGTCGACCGTATGAAACGTGAATTCAGTGTTGAATGTAACGTTGGTAAGCCGCAGGTTGCATATCGAGAAGCTATTCGTTCAACTGTTGAAGTTGAAGGGAAGTTTGTACGTCAATCAGGTGGTCGTGGTCAATATGGTCACGTCTGGGTTAAACTTGAACCGATGGATATTTCGGATGATGAAGCACCAACTTATGAGTTCGTTAACGAAACAGTAGGTGGTTCGGTTCCTAAAGAATTTATCCCTGCGGTAGACAAAGGTATCCAAGAGCAAATGTCTCAAGGTGTACTGGCAGGCTACCCATTACTTGGCGTTAAAGCGACTTTATATGATGGTTCATTCCATGATGTAGACTCGAATGAAATGGCATTTAAAATTGCAGGTTCAATGGCAATGAAAGCTGGGGCGCTTAAAGCAGATCCAGTTCTTTTAGAGCCAATGATGAAGGTTGAAGTAATCACTCCTGACTCAAACATGGGTGATGTAGTTGGCGACCTTAACCGTCGTCGCGGCATAATCGAAGGCATGGAAGATGCAATAGGTGGACTTAAGCAAGTTAATGCTCAGGTTCCTCTTTCTGAAATGTTTGGTTATGCAACTGCTTTACGATCTGCAACACAGGGTCGTGCTTCTTACTCAATGGAGTTTTTGAAGTACGCTGAAGCCTCTAAGCAGGTTGCAGATACAATAATTTCAGCTCGCGCTGTTATATGATTTTAGCTTGTCTGGCTCAATAGTGAGTCAGGCTTTAATTTCTTAATTAGGAATTTTTTAAGATGGCAAAAGAAAAGTTTGAACGCGTAAAACCGCACGTAAACGTTGGTACAATCGGCCACGTTGACCACGGTAAAACTACACTAACTGCAGCAATCACTAACGTACTTGCAAAAGTATACGGCGGTGTTGCTAAAGATTTCGCATCAATCGATAACGCTCCAGAAGAGCGCGAGCGTGGTATCACAATCTCAACTTCTCACGTTGAGTACGATACACCAACTCGTCACTACGCACACGTAGATTGTCCTGGACACGCCGATTATGTTAAAAACATGATCACTGGTGCTGCTCAAATGGACGGCGCTATCTTAGTAGTAGCTGCGACTGACGGCCCTATGCCACAAACACGTGAGCACATCCTACTTTCTCGTCAGGTTGGCGTACCTTACATCGTTGTATTCATGAACAAATGTGACATGGTTGACGACGAAGAGCTACTTGAGCTAGTAGAAATGGAAGTTCGTGAACTTCTTTCTGAGTACGACTTCCCAGGTGATGACTTACCACTAATTCAAGGTTCTGCTCTTAAAGCACTTGAAGGCGAAAAGCAGTGGGAAGACAAGATCGTTGAGCTTGCAGAAGCACTAGATTCTTACATTCCAGAGCCAGAGCGTGACATCGATAAGCCATTCATCATGCCTATCGAAGACGTTTTCTCAATCCAAGGTCGTGGTACTGTTGTAACTGGCCGTGTTGAAGCTGGTATCATCAACGTGAACGACGAAGTTGAAATCGTTGGTATCAAAGAGACTACTAAGTCTACTTGTACTGGTGTTGAAATGTTCCGTAAGCTTCTTGACGAAGGTCGTGCTGGTGAGAACATTGGTGCACTATTACGTGGTACTAAGCGTGAAGACGTTGAACGTGGTCAAGTACTAGCTAAGCCTGGTTCAATCAAGCCACACACTACATTCACTTCAGAAGTATACGTACTTTCTAAAGATGAAGGTGGTCGTCATACTCCATTCTTCAAAGGTTACCGTCCACAGTTCTACTTCCGTACAACTGACGTAACAGGTGACGTACAGTTACCAGAAGGCGTAGAAATGGTAATGCCTGGTGATAACGTTAAGATGACAGTAACTCTAATCGCGCCAATCGCGATGGATGAAGGTCTTCGTTTCGCTATCCGTGAAGGTGGCCGTACTGTAGGTGCTGGTGTTGTAGCAACTATCGTAGAGTAATAGTTAACTTTTAAGTTAATTAATACTAAAAAAAACCCGAGCTTAGTCTCGGGTTTTTTTATACCTGAAGAAAAGTGTCTAGTTTTCAGCTATCAGCTTTTAGCTGCTTGGGGCTAATGTAAATAATGTTGTTTGGGTTGGCTTTACAAATCCCAAGCTGAAGTGGTCACTGGAGTGTAAAGGGGCTTATTCAGTGAATAACTATCGACACATAGTGGGTATTAGCCTAAGCTAAAAATGGCTTAAATTTACAACAGGAAATGGGTGATGAATAATAAAAATAACTATCCGCAAGGCGTTTTTTGCTGGGCTGAACTGTGTACTCATAATTGGCTAGAAGGGAAAGCTTTTTATACCTCGTTGTTTGAATGGGGAAATGACGATCAGCCCATTGGCGATGATGAGTATTATACTATGTTACAAAAGCAAGGTGACGATATTGCCGCCATGTACCAAATGCCTAAAGAGCAAGTGGCGGACTCCTTACCTAGTTACTGGTTGACCTATATTGCAGTAGATGATGTTGATGCATGTGCAATTAAGGCGCAAGAGCTCGGCGCGCAAATTATAGCGGGCCCGCACAATGTGATGGATGCGGGGCGTATGTTAATGCTTAGAGATCCTGCGGGTGCCACGGTGGCGCTATGGCAGGGTAAAGAACATATAGGATGCAAACGCCCTTGTGAGCTCAACACACCTTATTGGCATGAAATGGCAACGCGTGATAGTGAAACGAGTCGTCATTTTTACTGTGAACTACTGGGGTGGAAAAGTGAAACAAAGCCTATGGAAGGTATGGATTACACCTTATTTTTAGTTGCTGGCAAGCCGGTAGCTGGCATGCTACAAATGACCGATGAATGGCCACAAGATGTGCCTCCTCACTGGATGATTTATTTTGCAGTGGATAACTGCGACAGCTATGTTAAAGAAGCGGCGAGCCTTGGAGGGCAAGTGTGTGTACCCGCCACAGATATCCCTGATGTAGGGCGATTTAGTGTTATTTGCGATCCTCAAGGGGCTGTTTTTTCTATCATTGAATCAGCAATGGATGATATTAAAGCTCAGTAATTACCAACGCTCAAGTTTAAATTTTAGACTTTAGTGTGGTTATTTAGGCGCAGTAATTGTGTGCTTTTTTGCTATAATGGCAGGTAATTACACCGTCAGCCAGCAAGAGAGCACAATGGAATTTGAACAAGATAGTAAATTAACCTTACCGTTATTTATTTTAAATGAGTCGCTTAGTGAGCGAGATGTAGAAAAGCCTGACTTAGACATTTCCTTTGCTCTTACTGATGATCTACTGACGCAGATATGCCAAAACCCAGCGCTCGATAGCAGTATTGCTATTAGTTTAAAAGAGTATGTACTTGAGCTATACAGCAGTGAATTTAATGACGTATTGAATCACGAGCACGATGCACAAATAACGCTAACCCACGGCCCACTGCTAAGTGTGGTGTTAAATATGCACGACAGCCAGACTTTTGTCTCTCCGCAAATGGATATGATGCCGACCTTCGACCTAGGTGATGAGGACGAAGAATGAAAAAAATTCTGATCAGTACATTAGTCCTTATTATCCTCAGTGGGTGTGCTTATTTAGGTAATGCTCATTACAACGACTTATTTGGTGATGAACAAACACAGCAGCGAATTGTGCCGCACGATACCGGCGCTGGTGCCGAGTTTTTGCAAAGTGTTAAGCCTGTGCTAGATACACGTTGTGTGGTATGCCATGGTTGTTATGATGCGCCTTGTCAGCTAAAGCTTTCTTCGCCTGAAGGGATAGATAGAGGGCTAAGTAAAGAGCTTGTTTATGACGGAACACGGCTATTAGCAAGCACGCCTAGTCGATTATTATTTGATGCAACCAGTACTGAGCAATGGCGCAAGAAAGGCTTTACCCCAGTGCTTAATGAACGTAACCAAAGCTCGGAAGCAAACCTTGCCGGTGGGGTGTTATTTAATTCACTCGTACTTAAGCAAAGTGCACCGTTGCCAGAGAATGAAATTCTTGATGATGAATTTGATTTTTCACTTAGCCGCTCACAAACCTGCGCAACTATGGGTGAGTTTGACCGATTAGCAGC
Source organism: Pseudoalteromonas sp. MM1 (assembly GCF_030296835.1). NCBI lineage: Bacteria > Pseudomonadati > Pseudomonadota > Gammaproteobacteria > Alteromonadales > Pseudoalteromonadaceae > Pseudoalteromonas > Pseudoalteromonas sp. MM1. Next base: position 297,360 of record NZ_AP027922.1, read on the forward strand.
AGAACAACCCCACGGCGGTATGCCTTACGGTTTACCTGGAGTATCTAGCCAAGAGTTTTACCATTTACAAAAATGGCTTAAAGACGGTGGAAAGATGGCACACATTAAACCGCCTACCAAAGCCGAGCTAACAAACGTTAAAAATTGGGAAGCGTTTTTAAATCAAGACAGCTTAAAATACCAGCTAGCCGCGCGTTATATTTATGAACATTGGTTTTTAGCCCATATTTACTTTGATTCTGATAACCCGCAAAGCTTTTTTAAATTAGTACGCTCAAGTACGCCCCCAGGCGAAGAAATTAAGTTAATTAATACGCGCCGACCTTATGATGATCCAAAAGTGAGTCGAGTTTACTATCGCTTATTACAAGAACGATCAACCGTTTTGTCAAAAACACATCTACCGCTAAGGCTTGATGACGCTAAGCTTACACGTATTTATGAGCAATTTATTGCCCCTGATTATACCGTCACTAAAATGCCTAGTTATGAGCCTAAATCAGCGTCTAACCCTTTTAAAACGTTTGAAGTGCTCCCTATTAATGCTAAGTATCAGTTTATGCTTGATGAAGCAGAGCTAATTATAATGGGCTTTATTAAGGGCCCCGTATGTCGAGGCCAAATTGCGCTTAATGTAATTAACGATCACTTTTGGGTGGCCTTTGCTGACCCTGAAAAAGTCGCGACACCAGCCGTAGAGGATATGTTACTGCAACACGAAGAAGCGCTCGAGTTACCAGCAGCAGAAGAGAGCAACGCATTGCCTATTTCTAACTGGGTTAAATATTCAGTACGTGAGAAAAAATACTTACAGGCTAAAGTTGAACTGGCTAACGAGATGTTTAAAAATGGAGAGCATTTAACCACCGACTTATTGTGGAAAGGTGAAGGCCATAACAAAAATGCTGCGCTTACTATATTTCGTCATTTTGATAGTGCCACGGTAGTGAAAGGGTTTATTGGTCAAGAGCCTAAAACTATGTGGGTTTTAGATTATGCGCTATTTGAGCGAATTCATTACTTACTTGTTGCAGGCTTTGATGTATATGGAAATATCGGCCATCAATTAGTGACCCGCCTTTATATGGACTTTTTACGTTTGGAGGGAGAGCAAAACTTTTTGGCCTTATTACCTGAAGCGAAGCGCCATCAAATTAAAAAAAGCTGGTACAGAAAGTCTCCGCCGAGTTTGTCTAAGTTTTTTAAAAATAACCGAGAGTTTAGCCAACCTAGCGGTATTGAATATAAAACTGATGACCCACAACACGAGTTGTATGGGTTAGTTAAGCAAACTTTAGCGCCAATACTGAGTGAGCACTACGACTATAAAAAAGTCCCTGCGCCATTAAATACACTTAACGATATGCCAGCGAAGGCGATAAATTTACTACCGCAGTTGTCGTATATTTTGGTTAAGCAAGATGATGAATCACATAAAGCTTATACGCTTATTCACCACAACGCGCATTACAATATTTCCAGCTTATTAAATGAAGATGGTCAGCGCGCATATGATGAGGATACTGCTACCCTAGTGCCTGGTTTTATTGGCGATTATCCAGCGGCTATTTGGTATTTAAATGATCAAAATGAAGTGGGTGAATTTGCACAGCTATTACCTCTTATGCAAATTGAAGCAGATTACGCAGCTTTAAAAGTAAAATTTGGTATTCGTCGCTCACACCCTGATTTTTGGAAGTATAGCGACATAATGCATCAAGTAGCAAAAGAATATCGCGGTGTAGAGTTTGGTATGTTTGACTACAACCGATTAGAAAACCGCTAGTTGGTAATTGCAAAAGTGTCGTAATTACTCCATTTTTTACTATATATTTAATACATTTAGCCCAGTCACGTTACTGGGCTTTTATTTATATAATTACTAAAGCTGATGTTGAGTTTTCTATATATAGGCTACACTTATACCAATCTGCAATAATATTTAATCATTTTCAGGGGCTAAACGTGTCGCTATCTGCGTTAAAAAACTCTCATTTAGAATAACTAAATAGCGAATTTTTTGCCTTGCTATCAACACGTTTATCCATCCTCAAAATAGATCACTTAATTATGCGGATTGGTATTAAAATAAAAAAAGCGGCCTTACTATGTTTAAAATTATTGCCAATGTAAGACAGCGCTACCGATGGGCGCTGATTGCTATTGCTCTGTTAATAAGTGGCTCAGCAGTATTGTTGCAGTATGGTTTTTCTGTGCAAAAGTACGATGCCAAAATTATTAATATGGCGGGTAAGCAACGCATGCTTTCGCAAAAAATTGCCTGGCATAGTAATGCACTTCTTTCATCACGAATCGATGTTGCAACTCACACTCAATCACTAGAACACTCTCTCTCGCAATTTAAAAGCGCCCACCAAATGCTGCTTACAAAGCAAGGCAAGAGCTATCGTTATTTAACAAAAGAGTTAGAGGCCTTATATTTTTCAGCACCCGCCAATTTAGACCAAGAAGTGAATGAGTTTATTAAGCAGGCTAGCTGGCTGCTGTATCAAAAAGGCGAAGTAGATACGCAAGTGCTTGGTGTAACGCATGTAGAAAACCTACTAGCTAAGCTTGACCGCGCTGTTACTTTATTTGAGCAGCAGGCTGTAAAAAAAGTTAACCGCGTGTCTAATTTAGAATTGCTATGTTGGCTAATGGCCATGGTATTATTGCTTGTTGAACTAAGATTTGTGTTTATGCCGATGGAAAAAGAGGTGGAGCGCACGTTAGCGGCACTTCAAAAGCAAAAAGACTTTGTAGCGCAAATGAGCCAAAACAAAGAGCATTTTATTGCCAGAGCGAGTCACGAATTTAGAACGCCATTGCAGGGTTTGATTACATCGATTGATGAGCTCACCATCAATGCTGAGCAGCAGAATATTAAAACGCAAGCAAGCTATTGCGCGCTCAGACTTTTATCTATGCTTGATGAGCTACAAGATTTACAAGCACTCAGCACGGGTAAGTGGGCGCCAATTCTTAAAAACGAAAACCTTTTAGAATCCATAAACAAAGTGGTGTTAGCATATGAGTATGCAGCGCAGCAAAAAGGGCTAAAATTAATCACTCATTTTAATGACTCCCTAAATTGTTTTTGTAAGTTAGATCATCAGCGCTTACAACATGTCCTAACCGAGCTAATTAGTAATGCAATAAAATTTACCGATAAGGGCGAAGTTGAAGTTACTGCAAACATGGAAAACTCACAGTTACAGATAACTGTTAACGATAGTGGCTGTGGCTTCTTTAGTGAAATAACAGAACTGGAGCTTGACTCATTTAAACAAACTAACCACTTTCAAGGCTTAAGAACGGGATTAACACGGGCACAGTATGTTGTTAAAGCGCTACACGGTACGCTTTCGTTTAAAAACAATGCAGCGAGTGGCGCTCATGTTACGCTCAATTTACCGATTGAAATTACCAATAAGCAAACAGAGAGAGAAATCGAAAAAAAACTTTTTTGTCTTGTGGTTGAAGACAACGAATTAAACACCTTGTTACTCACACGTATTTTAAAAACGTTAGGTGTGGATTATGAATGCGTTGCAAATGGGCTAGAAGCCTCTGAAAAGGTATGTAAGACGGACTATGATGTGGTGTTTATGGATTTAAATATGCCGGTGATGGATGGGTTTGAAGCAACTAAAAAAATACGCAAAGAGCTAAATAAAACCATGCCTATAATCGTTGTTACAGCAAATACCTCAGCTGAAGATATGAATTTAATTTATGAATATGGCGCAAGTGAGCATATTCATAAACCCATAAGTAAGCAGGCCGTGGCTGATGCATTGGTAAATGTATGCATAGCTAATGAAATAAACTAATACGCTATTAAATACGCTTGCTAAAGCAATTTGCTATACGTTAAGTTATTTATTTAGCTTATGGTGAAGGTAGCATTGTGCAGCGTATTGTATTTGAACAATTTAGTGGTTATTTACAAGGGCAAGGTAAAAGCCGTTACACAATTAATAACTTAAGCTGGCAGGTAAATGCTGGCGAGCATTGGCTATTATTAGGTGCTAATGGCGCAGGTAAATCGGCATTGAGCGCCGCATTAACGGGTGAGGCTAAACAGCAAAGTGGTATTTTTAAAAGTACCTTCAATAACACGCAGCTTGTGTCATCTGATGTACAAAAGCAGTTAATAAAAAACGAAATAGAGCATGAACATCACTGCTCAGTAAAGGATTTTATTTTTCCCCAAAATGCTAGCTACAACCGTGAGCTACGTATAAAACTAATAGATGCCTTTAATTACAGCGCCCTTTTAGACAGGCATTTTAGAGATCTTTCTACTGGCGAAACTCGCAAACTCCTTCTCATAAATGCGTTGAGTAGTGGTGCTGATTTAGTGGTGCTAGATGAGCCATATGACGGCTTAGATAAACACTCGTGTGAGGTGCTAAACACTTTATTAGAAGCACTTAGCTCAACAATCAATTTTGTGTTTGTGCTAAATAGGCTTGATGAAATCCCTGCGTTTATTACTCATTACGCTTATGTAAATCAGGGACAGTTGCAGCATGTACTTAATAAGCCAACCGCAGAGCAGCGCGCTGATTTGATAAAGCTACTGCATATAACCCATACAGCTTTAGAAATACCTCAAGCAGATGTCTCCCAAGCTCGAGCAGAGTATACCGCCGATACATTGGTTAAACTTAGTAATGCCAAGGTTAGCTACGCAGGGGTTGATATATTTAAGAACCTCACTTGGCAAATTAATAAACACCAGCACTGGCAATTGAGTGGTAAAAATGGCTCAGGTAAAACCTGTTTATTAAATTTAATAACTGGCGATAACCCTCAATGCTATAGCAATGATATTCAAGTATTTGGTTTTAAACGCGGAAGTGGTGAAAGTATTTGGGATATAAAACAGCATATTGGATTTATATCAAATGCGCTGCATATGGATTATCGAGTAAGTATATCGGCATTGAATACGGTTATTTCTGGATTTTACGACAGCATTGGCTTATATCAAAAACCAAATGATTCACAAGTAAATATCGCCAAGCAGTGGCTTTCGTTAATAGGCTTAAGTGATAAGCAAAACACCTCATTTACCCAGCTTTCGTATGGCGATCAGCGTATGTTATTAATTGTACGCGCAATAGTAAAACATCCCACGTTACTTATTTTAGATGAGCCTTGTTTGGGGCTTGATGAAGCAAATAGGCAGCGGGTGTTAGTATTAATCGAGAAAGTATGTGCCGCAAATACCAGCACTGTAATTTATGTAAATCACCATGCGGCAGACAAAATTAAAGGGATTGAGCATTACTTAAAAATGGAAGATTTTAATTAAAGGCTGGGCTTATTATGCCCAACCTTTAGCGCCACTTTAAAGGCGAGTAACACTAAAACCTTTATCTTTTAACTGCTTTATTAAACCATGCTGCTCTGGCAAGTGTAGTGCACCTACAGCAATAAAGAGTTTTTCGTTAATCAGGCGCGGCACTAACTGCTCCACCCACTTATTATTACGATTAACTAGCATAACTTGCTCGCTTATTTCACCGTAGTTACTATCGTCAAAACTCATGTTGTAGTACGCGGTAAGCGTATCCATATCGCCATTTTTCCAAGCGTTTACGAGTTTGATAAAGTAGGTATTAATATCGGCAAGCTGCTCAAACGTTTCTTCAATCATTTCGTTACTTAATAGCGCCATACCATCAAACATTTGCAACTGCTGCTCTAGGGTTTCTAGCTCGCCTATTTTAATATTACGTTCTTTAGCATAAGCAAGTACTTGCTTATCTATGCCTGTTTGATCAGAGAAACCTGCATTTTGAAACTCAATCTGCATCATGGTGACCATTACAGCCCAAGGTTTAAGGCCATTAAACATAGCTATATCAATCGATTTTTTAGCAAAGTAATCTTTAAGCTTATTGTAGTTTTGTTTTGATAGTTCTGTTTGTAAGGTTTTGCCCTCTTTAAGCATCATAAAGGGCATTGAGCGCTGCTGCATTTGCAGTGGTGTGAGTTTACTAATATCTACTTCAACAATAACTTGATCGCTTTGATCTATAGCCTTAGTTATTTTTTCTGGTAAGCCTTTCATGCTGGCATCGCCCACATGAACTGTTCCAAACAAATACGAGCTAGTGCCGTTTTTTTCTACTTTAAACAATGCTGGCGCTGCGACACTATTAAAACTAGTTGTAATAAAAAGTGTCAGTATAAAAAACTGAGTAATTCGAGTGAGGGCTTGCATGGTTTGTCCTTAATCTAATTGAGTTGCCTAAATACTAACCTAAATTTACTTTATGGGTAGTGTTAAATTAAATGTAAGGGTATTACTTTTGTTATTTTGAGCATTAACTTTAAAGCCATTTAAATTGCATAAGCTTAGCACTATAGAAAGCCCTAAACCGTGCCGCTGATTATTAGTTCGTGAAGAATCGAGTTGATACAGTGGATCGAAAATAGCACTTAGCTCTTCATCGCTAAGTGGCCTGTCTATTTTATTACTTATTGAAATTGTTACACTATGCTCACTTTCGGTGGCATCTATAGTAATAGCTTGATCAGTTATACCGTAAAATAATGCATTGTCTATAAGGTTACATAAAATAGTATTTAAGCTAAATTCATCTGCAAAAATAGTTAGTTTATCATTGAGCATATTAGTAATACGCTCAGAAATATTTAGATGCTTAAAAGCGAGTTCTTCGATAACTTGCTTAGTTAAGTGCTTTAAAATGATGTTTTGTTTATTAAGCTCAATAGCGCTGCTGCTAGAGCGCTGTAATAACAGTAAATTATTTACAATAATCTTCATTCGCTGAGATATATTAAGTACGTCGCTGGTATATGTATCGCTAATGCGTTTATCGTTAGGATAGCGAAGCGCTACTTCAGAGAGACTAATGAGCTCGGCAATAGGGGTTTTTAGTTCGTGTGCGATATCGTTAGTTAGGCGCTTTTCACTGCTATAGAGCTTTTGATTTACAGTTATAAACTTATTGAGTTCGTTACGTATAGGCTCTAACTCTTCTACCTTTATGTCGCTTTCTATTGTTTGTGCAACGCCTGTAATATCAAGTATTTTTATTTGTTCATTTAAATTATTAAGCGGGAATAGACCTTTATTTACAATGCGAGTAACCAAGTAGCGCACGCCAAATACACCAAATATACACGTTAAAATAAATACAACATCTATAATTATGAGCACTTTATTTAGTTCATCAGTAGGGGCTGCTATTGCAAGTGTCATGCGGTTGAATACGTCTAAGCCTGTAGTGCTTTTATCACCTTTTTGTGCAATAAAATGACTTATAAGTGCACGGCCATCATGTCCGTTAGGAAGCTCAATATCGATTATTTTGGATTCATTTATTGGCATGTCTAAAAAAGGTAAGTTTGCGCCTGGAAATAAGTCGAGTGAATCAGAACGTTCAAATATCGCTTCTCCATGCCAAAGCTGATAAAACTCACTGGCTTGTGTATGTTCATATTCAGACATGAACTCGCCAGCAAAATCAAACTCTACATTGCCATTATCATCTTCTACCAATGTTTTTAAGTAATTTGCCTTATTTGTGAGCGACTGATTAAACTGATCTTCCACCCAAGTATCCACACTTATATCAACGGTTAAAAATATTGTGAATAAAATAACCGAGATCACGGCGCTAATATTATTAACGAGTTTACGTTTTATTGAGTGACTTTTATTTTGTTGTTGCGACATAGCCAAATCCACGTTTATTTTTTATTGGAAGCTCGCCATCAAACTGCCTTACTTTTTTACGTATGGTTGATATGTGTGCTTCAAGCGCATTTTTTGAAAGCATATCGAATTGCCCCACAACAGCTTCGCTTATAAGCTCTAAGCCTAAAACTCGTTCAGGTGAATTAAACAAGCATTCGATTATTTTGTACTCATTGCGGGTAAGCTCAATAGGGTGGTGCTTATACATGAGAGTTTTTAACGATAGATCTAAAATACAATCGCCAACAGTGAGCATGTTTTGTTGATTTTGTAGAGCACCTCTACGAAGTAGAGCCAAAACCCGTGCATGAAGCTCTTCAAACGAAAACGGCTTTGTAAGGTAATCGTCCGCACCTTTCATAAGGCCGTTTATGCGATCTTGTGCTTCGCTTTTAGCAGATAAAATAAGCACGCGGCTTTGGCTATTACTGCTGCGTAGTGCTTGTAAAATACTCATGCCATCAACACTCGGTAGCATTAAATCAAGCACGAGGAGGTCGTAATTTCCACTCAGTGCCATACTCAAGCCTTCTGAGCCATCACCGGTTTCATCTACGGTAAAACCTAGGTTACTAAGGCCTACTTGCAAACTGCGCCTTAGTGCTTCGGAGTCTTCAATTATGAGGATTTTCATGTTTGCTCGGTTTATAAAAATAGCCTTGTTACTTTAACAAGGCTTTATAATCAAGTCACTTTGTTAATGATACCAGCCGTTTGTATAAGCTAGGTTGCCTAAGTTGGCATGGGCGAGGGCTTTTTTAATCAGTTGCTCATCGTTTTCACATGGCACAAGCTTGTTATTACTGTATGTATAGGTGGTTGCTGGTTTTTGTGGTTGTAACACCACCACTTTATTACCGTGCATATAAGCAAAGTTTTTGTCGTATTGCATCATAGCACGTTGTTTGTTATCGCTAATTGGCTTTGATAAATCATGCCCTATCATTGGGTGTTCGCCACTTGCACCAATTAAAGAGAGTAAAGTTACGGGAATATCGAGTTGGCTGGCTAGTTGGTCATCGCGTTTGTGAGCTATACCTTTGCCAAAAATAACAGCTGGAATTCTAAAGTGATCAACCGGGACCAAATTAGAGCCCGATACTCGCGAGTCGTGATCGGCAATAACAATAAATACGGTGTTGTCCCAGTAGCTTGATTTTTTAGCTTTTTCGATAAATGTACCTAGTGCATAATCGGCATATTTTGCAGCATTATTTCGGGTTTGCTTTTGTTTGTCGTACAGCGTTATTTTGTTATCTGGAAAATCATAGGGACTGTGATTAGAGCTTGAAAATATAAGGCTAAAAAAGGGTTTATTCTGTTTTTCAAGTTTAGTGAGCTCGAGATCGGCTTGATCATATAAGTCTTCGTCTGATGCGCCCCATGAACCATTAAAGTCTATTTTATTAAAGTTATTCGTATCTACAATATCTTTAAAACCATTACCTAAAAAGAAGCTTCGCATGTTATCAAAATGGCTTTCGCCACCATAAATAAACTGGGTGTTGTAATTTTTCTTAGCTAAAAAATCAGCAATGGTAAAAAAATTATGTTGTGATTTATCAAGCTTAACGACCGCACGCGAAGGTGTGGGTGTAAATCCTGTAATTACCGCCTCAATTCCTCGCACCGAGCGCGTACCTGTGGCGTATAAATTGTCAAACCCCCAGCCTTGTTTATAAAGGGCATCAATATTAGGTGTAAGCGGTAAACCGCCAAGTGTACCTACGTAACGGGCACCTAAACTTTCTTGTAAAATAATGACTAGATTTTTTGGTTTGCCTGTATTGCTTGCTGCATGAAATGTTTTTGTTGGTGCGGTTAAGTCACTAAATGCGGCTTGTGTATTTTGCATATTATTACGCACAATACTAAGTAGCTCATTTGTAGGCATTTTCCCGAAATAGTCTTGGCTTGATTGCTCGTTAGAGAGTTGTTTGAGCGCAAATACGACGCTATAAAGTGAGTTCAGAGTTAAATCGTTAAGTAAGTGATCGGTAGAAAACGAGACCATAGCTGGGTTTAGCGGCCTATGCCCTAATGAATTACGCGCGCCTAAAATAGTCAAACATACTAAAACTAATGCTAAAACTGATTGATTTAGCCTCGTTAGTGATGACTTACTTTGCCATTGATGACTAAATACTTTACTTGCAAACTTACAGCTTAAAACAAGTGTTATAACAACAATCACTACGTCTAGCTTATAGCCTGAAAAAATCATTTTTGAGATTTCTTTAGGGTAAATTAAATACTCTATAAATAAGCGGTTTGGGCGCAAATCGTATTCGTTTATAAACGTAGGAGTAATCACTTCAAAAAAAACGAGTAAAGCAGACATCGCTACTAAGTAAATTTTAATGAGGCCGCATACTTTGTTTTGCCAATTTATGCTTTGCATAACTAAAGTCAGTAGTAATGCAGGCATAATAATGTAGCTTAAAGTCGCTATATCTACTCTTAGGCCACCTATAAATATAGAAAGCCATGCATGCGATCCAAATACACGCTCACCTTGCCATACGCTCAACCCAAAACGGGCAAGAGTTAAAAAACTCAGAGCTAAAATAGTAAATACAACAAGAATCCACACAGGGCCAAATACTTGCTTGACTTTAGAATTATTACTTTTAAGCGTTAAGCCCATAATACAGCCCACCAAATAAGAGCTGTAATTAGCATGGCTATAAACACACTGGCTGAGGCAATATCTTTAGCGAGCCCCGAAAGCTCATTATATTCGCTGCCAATTCTATCAACCACAACCTCAACGGCTGTATTTACCAGCTCAGCAAACAATACAAAAAGCAGGCTGGCTATCAGTAATAACTTGTCGCTTAATGCAATGTCTTGTAACCACACAAACACTCCAAGTAACGAAAACAGTGCTAGCTCTTGTTGAAACGCCGCTTCAAATCGACTCATCCATTTTAAGCCGTTAAAAGAATGGTTTAAGGTAAAAATAAGGCGCATTAAGCCTTGGCGTTTTATAACGGTTTTATTGCTCATAGTTTTATTTCGCTTGTTGTTTGGCAGTGAGCAAGTAAATCAAGGGATGCCTGATATGTTTTGCTTTTAATGCCAATTAAATTTAAAAGGGTGTGGAAAATATTGTTGTGTGAGCGTGCAGCTCGGGTGTCTAAATTAGCTAAACAGGCATTCGTAATGCGCTGATTATGCTCATCAGCCCACATATAAAGAGGAACGTGCGTTTGTGTGCTAGGTGCAAAGCTATACGGAAAACCATGTAAATAAGCCCCAGCTTCGCCAAGTGATTCACCATGATCAGAGACATATAAAAACTGCTTATCTATGTTTTTTGGCAGCGCTTTTAACTGCTCAATTACCTGGGCGTTAACATAGTCGCTGTACGCAATTGTGTTGTCGTAGGTATTAACTAATTCATCGAGTGAGCAGTTTTGAATGTCGCTTCTGTCGCACGTGGGCTTAAATTGCTTAAATTTATCTGGGTAGCGCTTAAAGTAGGTGGGTCCGTGTGAGCCCATCATATGCAGGACGATCACGGTGTTAGCTTGGCTTAAATTAGCGAGTTTACGTTTAAGTGGAGCAATAAGTGCTGCATCAAAACAATATTTCCCATCGCAAAGCGCTGATGCAGTGGTTGAGATATCAATGTTAACAACACGGGTGCATACGTTTTTACAGCCGCTGTTGTTATCAACCCACAGCACATCGCTGCCAGCTTGTTGTGCAAGGTCAATCAGGTTTTGTTGGTTATCGGCCGTTAATCGATCGAAGTTATCATGTGTTTGCAGCGAAAACATACACGGCACAGACACCGCTGTTGCCGTACCGCATGATGCGACATTATTAAAATACGTTACATTATGCTTTTGTGTATAGGGATTGGTGTTGCGTTTATATCCCTGGTAAGCAAAGTTGTCTGCTCGTGCGGTTTCGCCAACAACTATAACTGTTACGCTGGGAATCGTCGGCTCAATTAGGGTAGGTGCTGCATCTATACTTTTAAATTTTATATTGGAGTACAACAGTTGATCGCGCATATATTTATAACCGCTAGAGAGGTACTGAAATGGAATGATTTCTTTTTTCAAAATGCGATTATTACGGCCAGTGGCTGCGTAGTCGGCGTAAAAGTTCACAACAACTAAAGTAATTAATAAGCAGCACGCTAGAATAAGCTTTATACGGCTAATCGCTTCTTGGTGGGGGCGAGTGAAATGTATTTTCACTTTGCTTAATATAAAAACAGGTAACGCACAAAATAGCAGTAAAAAGCCTATGAGCTGCGGGTTTAAATAGCTCAACGCTTCGCTTGAATCTGTTTCGAACGTGTTTTGAATCATTGAATAGTCAAACACGACGCCGTAATTTAATGAGCCATAAAGTACAGCGCTTGAAATTATCAGTAATAGGTAATTTATGGGTTTTAGTAACCACCTAACCGATACAATCGAAAAGAAAATAATTAAAAGACATAACAATAGCAGCGGGACTGAAAATAAAAACAGCCATGAAAAAGACGCAAGTGAGGTAATGGCGCTAAACGAACCTTGAATAAAAGGAATGTTTATAACTAAACAGTAATAACAAGCAATCATTACTACAAAGGTGTTTGCACTACAGTGAATATAAAACCGTTTACTACGATTTGGCTTTTTTTGTACGGGTGTATGGTTAAGTGCGTTCATATTTAGGCTCGTTTAAAATAACAACGCCATGCTATGCAACAACACTTAAGAATTGCTTAAGAGAACCTACGCATTCCCTGAAGAGAATAAATAAATTTTATTTGTAAAAAAACCTCAAAAATTAATCAAACCATAAATGAGAGATTTAAGAATAGTGAATTTCTAAGCTTGAAATTTAAGCATAAAAAATTCTTTAAATAGATTTGTGATGAATTTAAAAACCACTTAATTTGAATTTTAGCGTTTTTTTTGAATTGAGTTGGTGTTGACTTAAGCGGCTCAGCGCGGTACTAATACATAACAGAGCGAAAGATTACCTTTCGTAACAAATGATTTAAATTTGGTATTAATTACATGCTTACAAATGCACTTAACCTAGTCCTGATTATTATCGTGGTGATTATTCCCGCGAGGGCTTCGTAGTGCTATAAACTTAAGCATTAAAAAGCCCTCCGCACCTAACCGTTCGGAGGGCTTTTTAGTTTTAAGCACAAAGTTTTAAAGATTTTAGCTATAAGTTTTAAGTAAGTATGTAATTGGGTTGTCACTGAGGAATGAGGATTTATTAATGACAGGCGCAGAACTAACAATCGATTTATTAGCCAAGCACGGCGTAAATGAAGTATTTGGCTACCCTGGCGGAGCTATTATGCCCATTTACGATGCGCTGTATGGCGCGCCTGTAAAGCATTACCTTACTCGCCACGAGCAAGGCGCTGGCTTTGCCGCTGTAGGTTATGCTCGCAGCACAGGAAAATTAGGTGTGTGTTTTGCTACCTCAGGGCCAGGCGCTACTAACTTAATAACAGCACTTGCCGATGCGATGATGGATTCAGTGCCATTGTTAGCAATTACTGGCCAAGTACCTACTGCCGCTATTGGCTCAGATGCATTTCAAGAAGTAGATGTATTAGGTATGTCGCTTTCGTGTACAAAACACAGTTACATGGTAGAGCGAGCAGAAGATTTAGCCGAAATATTACAAGAAGCTATGCACTTAGCTCAAAGTGGTCGCCCAGGCCCAGTGCTTGTAGATATTCCAAAAGATATTCAAATGGCGCAAGTGCCTTTTAAACCTTGGTTAGCCGCTGATGAATATTTACCGCAGCTTGATCTAAAGCAAGTGGCCATTGCAAATCAGTTATTAAGTGAGGCAAAGCAGCCTGTTGCGTATGTTGGTGGCGGTGTACAAGCCGCTGATGCACAAAATGAGTTAATGCAGTTTTTAAACAAAACACAAATGCCAGCGGTATCAACATTAAAAGCGTTAGGCAGTGTATTACCTGATTACGAGCACTACTTAGGAATGCTAGGCATGCATGGTACACAAGCCGCTAATATTGCAGTCCAAGAGTGTGATGTATTAGTGTGTATAGGCGCTCGCTTTGATGACCGCGTTACCGGCAACTTAGCCAAATTTGCAGCCAAAGCAAAAGTAATTCATTTAGATATTGATGCGGCTGAGGTTGGTAAACGTAAACCTGCTAAAGCGTCATTAATTGCTGATTTAAAAACATCATTACCGGCTCTTGAGTGCTTTGCGACACCTAAAGCTTGGTGTGATAAAAATAAAGAAATGAATAGTAAGCATGCTTGGCGTTACGATTACCCAGGCGAAAAAGTATTTGCCCCGTATTTATTGAACCAATTAAGCCAGCGTATGCCAAAAACAGGCGTAGTTTGCTGCGATGTGGGTCAGCACCAAATGTGGGTAGCGCAACACATGAAATTTAGCCATCCGAGCAACCATTTAAGTAGTGGTGGCGCAGGCACTATGGGCTTTGGTTTACCAGCGGCTATTGGCGCACAAGTGGCGCGCCCAGACGATTTTGTAATAACTGTGTCGGGTGATGGCTCAATCATGATGAACATCCAAGAGCTTGCCACTATTCGCCGTAATAATTTACCAGTAAAAATACTAATATTAGATAACCAGCGCTTAGGTATGGTTCGTCAATGGCAGGAGCTGTTTTTTGAAGGTCGTTACTCTGAAACTAACTTGTCAGATAACCCTGACTTTGTTCAATTAGCCGCAGTATTTGGTATTCCTGGGCAAACGATCACCAAAGCCAACGAAGTTGACGATGCAATAACAGCATTAGTTAATAGCAAAGGCCCGTATATTTTACATGCCTGTATAGATGATAAAGAAAATGTATGGCCGCTTGTACCACCTGGGGCTGCAAATGACGAAATGATTACGGAGAAAGCACAATGAAACACAGCTTAACAATTGCATTGAAAAATCAAAGTATTGCGGTGGAGCGCTTTTTACGTGTTGTGCGTCACCGTGGTTTTGACCTTACGCATTTTCAGCTTAATACAGATGAAGCTCAATATACGATAGCAATGACGGTCGATAGCGATAAGCCTATTCACTTATTAACCAGCCAGCTAAACAAGTTGGTCGACGTGAAAGAAATCAGTTTAGAAAATTTACAGCAACAAGCAGTGTAACTGCCAACGAAACACATTTACGCGTTACTGAATACAACATTCAGTAACTCAACAATTTTTAGAATGAGGAATGCCCGCTTACACAGCGGCAAAACAGAGGTAACTATGGCTAAATTAAGAAGTGCAACAACAACTGAAGGACGTAAACGCGCAGGCGCACGTGCATTATGGCGCGCAACAGGCATGACCGACACCGACTTTGGTAAACCTATTATTGCTGTAGTTAACTCGTTTACGCAATTTGTACCAGGGCATGTGCACCTTAATCAGTTAAGTGAGCTAATGGCTGAAACAATCACTCAAGCAGGTGGTGTACCAAAAGAATTTAATACCATTGCAATAGATGATGGTATCGCAATGGGCCACGGCGGCATGCTTTACTCACTGCCTTCGCGTGACTTAATTGCTGACTCTGTTGAGTATATGGTTAACGGCCACTGCGCCGATGCGATGATCTGTATTTCTAACTGTGACAAAATCACCCCAGGCATGATGCTTGCCGCGCTGCGCTTAAATATACCGGTTATTTTTGTATCGGGTGGCCCAATGGAAGCGGGTAAAACAAAACTTGCGAACATCGATATTAAGCTCGATTTAGTTGATGCCATGGTAAAAGGCGCTGATGAAACAGTCAGTGATGCCGATTCTGAGCAAGTAGAGCGCTCTGCGTGTCCTACCTGTGGCTCGTGTTCAGGTATGTTTACTGCAAACTCAATGAACTGTTTATTAGAGGCTATTGGCCTTGCACTACCGGGTAACGGTACAACGCTTGCAACCCATAAAGATCGCAAGCAGTTATATGTAGAGGCGGGTGCTCGCATTGTTGATTTATGCCGTGAGTACTACCAAAAAGATAACCACGATGTGTTACCTCGCGCTATTGCTAACAAAACAGCCTTTATGAACTCTATGGTGGTTGATATTGCTATGGGTGGTTCATCTAACACCGTATTGCATTTATTAGCAGCCGCACAAGAAGCCGGTGTAGATTTTGATATGTCGCACATTGACGAGCTATCTCGTAAAACACCTTTTTTATGTAAAGTGGCGCCTGCTACAGCGCAATACCATATTGAAGATGTGCACCGCGCTGGTGGCATGATGGCAATTGTACGTGAGCTAGGTAAAGCTGGTTTAGTTGATTTATCGGTAAATCATGTTGCGGGTATGACGATGGGTGAGCTTGTTAAAAAATGGGATGCCACAGATCCAAATAACGAAGCTGCACAAAAGTTTTATCGTGCAGGTCCTGCGGGCATTCGTACTACCAAAGCAATGAGCCAAGAGTGCCGTTGGGATGAGGGCGATAACGACCGTGAAAACGGCTGTATCCGCAGTGTTGAGCACGCATTTAGGCAAGATGGCGGCTTGGCTGTGCTGTCTGGTAACTTAGCGGTTGATGGCTGTATTGTAAAAAGTGCAGGCGTTGTTGACGAAATGCTGCATTTTGAAGGCACCGCTGTAGTATACGAGTCACAAGATGATTCAGTAGAAGGCATTTTAAACGACGAAGTAAAAGCCGGCGATGTTGTGGTTATTCGTTACGAAGGCCCTAAAGGCGGCCCAGGTATGCAAGAAATGCTATACCCAACGAGCTACTTAAAATCAAAAGGTCTTGCTGAAAAATGTGCCTTGATCACCGATGGCCGTTTCTCGGGCGGCACCTCTGGTTTATCAATTGGCCATGTGTCGCCAGAGGCGGCAAGTGGCGGCGCTATTGCGTATGTTGAAAATGGCGACAAAATTATTATTGATATCGCAACACGTGAAATCACCCTGGCATTAACTGATGAAGAGCTAGAAGCGCGCAAACAAAAGCAACTAGCCCGTGGTAAGCAAGCGTACAAGCCGCTTGATCGTGACCGCTATGTATCGTCGGCATTAAAAGCGTATGCATTACTGGCAACCAGTGCCGATAAAGGCGCAGTACGTGATTTAGCCAAATTGGAGGAGCTTAGCTAATTATGGTTTCTCAAGAGCTCGATTATTTTCGCGCTATTATTCAAGCCAATATGGAACCGCTGGCTAAAGTAACTGAGGTGAGCGAAATGCGCGACCTCAGTGATAAATTAGGCAACCATGTTTGGTTAAAGCGTGAAGATCAACAGCCCGTGTATTCGTTTAAACTACGCGGTGCTTATAATAAATTAAACAAGTTACCAAAAGGGTCGGTAGTTATTACGGCATCTGCGGGTAACCATGCACAAGGTGTGGCGCTTAGTGCTTCACATCTTGGCCATAAAGCCACTATTGTTATGCCTGTTACCACGCCTGAAATAAAAGTTAGTGCGGTACGTGCGCTGGGCGGTGAAGTGGTTTTACATGGCCATCATTTTGATGCAGCAAAAGCGCACGCTCTTGAACTAACAGAGCAACGTAATGGCGTATTTGTACCGCCTTTTGATGACCCAGACGTAATTGTGGGGCAAGGCACTGTAGCCCGCGAGCTTATGCAGCAACTCAATGAGCTTGATGCGGTATTTATACCTGTTGGCGGTGGTGGTTTACTTGCTGGTATGGCGGTTTATATCAAATCATTACGTCCCGATATAAAAGTTATTGGCGTAGAAGCCGACGAAAGTGCGTGTTTACAAGCTGCGCTTAAAGCGGGTGAGCCAGTAGAGCTTGATCGCGTTGGCAGTTTTGCAGACGGTGTTGCTGTTAAAATTATTGGCAGTGAAACATTTCGCCTAGCGCAAAAATTTTGCGATGAAGTTGTAACTGTCAGTGGCGATGAAATTTGCGCCGCCATGCAAGATATTTTTGTCTCTACTCGTGCAATTTCGGAGCCCTCAGGGGCCCTTGCAACCGCAGGGCTTAAAAAGTGGAGCCAACAATCTGGCTTAAAAGGGCTGCATTTAGCAGCGGTGCTTTCGGGAGCTAACTTAAACTTTGACCGCTTACGTTATGTAGCAGAGCGCACCGCGCTTGGTGAAAAAAACGAAGCGTTACTTGCGGTAACGATTAAAGAAGAAAAAGGCAGCTTTAAGCAGTTTTGTGCATCTTTAGGTGGCCGTGCTATTACCGAGTTTAACTACCGTTATGCAGGCCCAGGTGAAGCACAAATATTTGTGGGTATTGCCCTGCGCCAAGGTGAGCAAGAACTCAACGAGCTAAAACAAGACCTAACTAACAACGACTACCAATTTTGCGATTTATCAGATAACGAACTCGCAAAATTACATGTACGTTATATGGTAGGGGGCAAAGCGCCGGAGCAGTTGCACGAAAGGTTATTACGGTTTGAATTTCCAGAATACCCAGGAGCGCTAGCACGCTTTTTAGATACCTTAGGTAGCAATTGGAATATTACTTTGTTCCATTACCGTAATCATGGTGGCTCAATCGGAAATGTACTGGCGGGCTTTGCTATTGAGCCTAGCCAATTTGAGATGTTTAACGAGCATTTAAACCGCTTAGGTTACAGTGTGCAAGACGAAACACATAACCCGTGTTTTACGCAGTTTTTAACCTCTCAGCCACACAGCTCAAACGTTGACAACGTAGCCTCAGCTTAAGGCTTCATAAGCAAGTATGCACCTTTGCATGCTTGCTTTATTGTGTGTTTTAAATATAGTTACAACTAATTACTACTATTTGGAACACTCAGTTGCTTATTAAAGGATTAATACTTGCAAGCTTGCTTTTTTGCAGCCAACTAATGGCTCAAGAATCAGTCACTTTACAACTTAAATGGACCCACCAATTTCAGTTTGCCGGCTATTACATGGCTCAGCAAAAAGGCTATTACAAAGACGCCGGACTTAATGTCACCATACGCGAAGCCAATCCTAAAATGCCTGATACTTTTACTCCTGTAGCAACTGGAGAAGCTCAGTTTGGGGTGGCGCATTCGGGTATTTTACAACAAAGAGTAAACGGCCAACCGCTTGTTGCAATGGCGGCTATTTTGCAATTTTCCCCATACTGTTGGATGGTAAAAGACAGCTCTGATATTTTTCACCCTCGCGATTTTACCGCTAAACGTATTACCGAGGTAAGTAAAAAAGACAGTACCGAGCTGTTAGTCATGCTAAAACGCAGCGGCATTGACACAACGACTTTAGACGTTTTTGAAGGCGATGAGCCTGCACTGCAAGCGTGGCAAGAAAACAAACTTGATGCAATGCAAGTGTATATTACAACTCAGCCTTATTTTATGACTCAGCAAGGGGTGTCACACCGCCTTATATGTCCGCAGCGTTATGGTATGGATGTATACGGTGATGTGCTATTTACCAGCGAATCAATGCTTAAAAAGCACCCACAAACGGTCGAAAAGTTTTATCAAGCGAGTTTAAAAGGTTGGCGTTATGCCTTAATGAATATGGATGAAGCCATAGCAATTACTCAGCAATTGTATGCGCCAAACAAAAGTTTTCATCAGCTAGCCTACGAGGCCGAAGTATTGAAAGACTACATATTGCCGCCGACGACCCAATTAGGGAATATGTCGATGGCCAAATGGCGCTTAATTGCAGATTATTATGGTATTAAGCAAACCCAATTTAACGAGCACAAAGCGAGATTTGTTTATAAATACCAAGAGCCGGAGCAATTACAGCTGTCGTGGATGCTAATAGCCGCTTTTATTGTAAGTATTATTTCAATCCCGCTTTATTTGCGTTTAATACTCGCAAAAAAATAACCACTTAATGCTGGTCTGCGCAGCTGGTATAATTAACCGCCTTTTTACTATTTTAAGTTGTTATGAACCTAGCTGAGCAGTTTGCAGCACTCGATGCAGTGCTAATGAATACCCGCGAATATTGGCAATGTACAGCATTTGATTTTGATGAATTACCGTGGCCTGAGCTTCAAGCGGTGTTACATAACTTATCAGATGAGGATGTAGCAAGGCTTGATAACGATCAGCAACAGCTTTATCAATTTTTTAGCCCGTTTATCAAAGGGGTAGAGCAACTAGCTGGGCTGTGTGATTTACCAAAAAATCAGCATCATCGTAGCGAATACCCGTTTTGGATAAGTAACGGTATTAAAGGACGTAAGTTTGAGCAACTGCAAGACTTTGTTTCAGCATTACCATATACAACACAACCTGTTTTAGAGTGGTGCGCCGGTAAAGGGCATTTAGGACGCATGCTTGCTTTTAATGGCGCGCAAAGTGTGCGCAGTGTTGAGCTACAAGCACACCTATGTGAGCAAGGTCAGCACAGTGCTCAGCAGCAAGGTTTAGCTATGCAATTTAGCCAAGCAAATGTACTTGAAGATGATATAAGCCACTTTTTTAATACAGATACACATGCGGTTGCACTGCATGCGTGTGGCGCACTGCATCAAACATTTATGCAACAAGCAAGTAAGGCAGGAGTTAAACGCATTAGCTTTTCGCCGTGTTGTTATCACTTATTTACTGACAATAATTACCAGGCAATGAGCGAGCCTGCCCTTACTAGTAAGCTCAATTTAACGCATCGTGATTTAAAACTGGCGCTGCAAGAAACGGTTACAGCCCCTTCACGTGTAGCTAAAATACGAAAAACCGAGGTGGAGTGGCGCTTAGGGTTTGACGCACTTCGAAAGTCTATTACTAACGAGCAGTTTTACGTAAGTGTGCCATCGGTTAACAAAGCTGTATTTTCAGACTCATTTGCACAATTTTGTGCATGGGCGAGTGATAAAAAATCGATAAACATCCCTAAAAACACAGATTACGATAAGTTTTTATTAATTGGTAAGGCGCGTAAAAAAGTAACAGAGCGAATCGAACTGGTTCGACATGTGTTTAGAAGAGCAATAGAAGTTTGGCTTGTGCTCGATCGTGCTTTATATTTGCAACAGCAAGGTTACACGGTTTCTGTGACAACCTTTTGTGAGAAGCAATTAACCCCTCGCAACATTTTGATTCTTGCTAGTACGCAATAAGATAACGCCTTTAGCTATTTTTATTGGGTGTAATTTCCGTCCTTGATTTAAAAAGAGATGCAATGAGAAAGTTAAAGAATTTATTCGAAAATAATAAGCGTTGGGCTGCACGTACAACTGAAGCAAATCCTGATTTTTTTAAAATTTTGTCAATGCAGCAAAATCCTGAATATTTATGGATTGGGTGTTCAGACTCTCGGGTGCCTGCAAATCAAATTGTTGATTTATTACCAGGTGAACTATTTGTACACCGCAATGTGGCTAATGTAGTAGTACATACTGACCATAACTGTTTATCGGTAATGCAGTACGCGGTAGAGGTACTTAAAGTAAAACATATTATGGTGGTGGGACACTACGGCTGTGGCGGTGTTCAAGCGGTATTAAATAACGCTAAATTTGGTTTTATTGATAACTGGTTACGCCATGTCGGGGATGTAAAAGAAAAACACTTAGCGCAGCTTAATGCAATGGATGAGCAACAGCGTTTAAGTCGCTTAATTGAACTAAATGTTATTGAGCAAGTACGCAATGTGTGTAGAACAAACATAGTGCAAGATGCATGGGATAAAGGGCAAGAGCTCACAATACACGGTTGGGTGTATGGATTAGAAAACGGCCACTTACATGACTTATCATCGGTAGTAACCTGTGCTGACGAAGAAGGCGATGTGTATAAAAAAGCTGTTGCTCATGTACTCGCTAAAGCCGGTTGTGAGTAATTTAAGTAATGACTAAAACGGCGATAATCATAGGGGCAACAGGGGTTGTGGGGAGTGAGCTATTAGCGCTTTTGCTGCAAAATCCTGAGTTTTGTAAAGTGGTTGCTATTACTCGCCGTAGGCTGGAGGTTGAACATTCTAAGCTTATTAATCCGGTGATTGATTTTGATTGTTTAACTAACTACTGCGCGTTATTTAAAGGGGATGTACTTTTTTCGTGTTTAGGCACGACTAAAAAGCAGGCTGGCTCAACCGCGGCGCAACGTAAAGTTGATTTTGATTATCAGTTTATTGCGGCGCAAATGGCAGCAAACAATGCAGTGAGCCATTATTGCTTGGTGTCATCCAGCGGCGCGAGTGCGCATAGCATAAGCCCTTACTTAAAAATGAAAGGCGAGCTTGAGCAGCACATAAAAACGTTGGGCTTTGCAAAAGTCAGTATATTCCAGCCATCTTTATTAATCGGTGAGCGAAACGACACACGAATAGCTGAGCAAGTAGGCGCATTTGTGTTACCTGTTATTACTCAACTTCCTTTTTTAAAACGTTATAAACCTATTGCGGGCAAGCAAGTGGCGCTAAAAATGTGTGCTGTGAGTTTGGCGCAGCAACAACCACTGCAATACTATGTATTAGATGCATTGTTTAATACATAGTGAGTAGATATTAAAGTTAAAAGCAAAAAAGCAGCCTTGGCTGCTTTTTTTGTGGCTGAGTATGCATATGTAAATACGTGCTACTCGGCGTTATTTTTAGCATTTAGTTGTTGCTCTAGTAACGCAACTTTTGCTTCAAGCTCAGTGAGTTTCTCACGAGTACGAATAAGTACTTGGCTTTGCACATCAAATTCTTCGCGGCTAACAAAGTCCATTTCAGCCAGCTTATTTTGTAAAACTTGTTTGGTTTTACCTTCCAGTGTATCTGCTAGGTTTTTTACACCTTGCGGCATGTTATTAGTGATTTGCTTAGCAATTTCTTCAAGTTTTGCTGGATTGATCATAATCGTCCCTTGCTGTTGCCCTAAAATGATAATGACTAATATTACCTTATACCTAAGGTATTTAATACATGATCACCCCAATGGAATTAATTAATCTAATGGCTATGCCTGTATCTGCGGTTACGGTAAAATTAGCTGCCTTTTAAAACTCCATGGTCGTTATGAAACTCAATCCAAAACAAGATGAAGCAGTAAAATATATTAGTGGTCCGTGTTTAGTACTCGCGGGTGCAGGCTCAGGTAAAACGCGTGTAATCACTAACAAAATTGCTTATTTGGTGCAAAAGTGCGAGTACAAAGCACGTAATATTGCGGCGGTAACGTTTACCAATAAAGCGGCCAAAGAGATGCGTGAGCGTGTATTGCAAACGCTTAATAAGCAAGAGGCAAAAGGATTATGGGTATCAACCTTTCATACCCTTGGGCTTGAAATAATAAAAAAAGAACTTAAAACGCTTGGTTTTAAAGAGGGTTTTTCACTGTTTGATGACCAAGATACTAACCAGTTACTAGGTGAGCTAACCGAAGACGAGCTTAAAAAAGACAAAGACCTACTTAATCTATTAAAAATGCAAATAGGCAGCTGGAAAAACGAATTAATTTTGCCAGAGCAAGCTATACGCGAAGCGCGCGATGCACAAAAGGCGTTATTTGCGCAGCTTTACGCGCGTTATCAAAATCAGTTGCGAGCGTATAATGCACTGGATTTTGACGATTTAATTATGATCCCAACCTTATTACTTAGTAGCAATGCCACCTCACGAGAGCGCTGGCAACAGCGATTTAGGTATTTGCTGGTGGATGAATATCAAGATACCAATACCAGCCAATACCAGCTTGTTAAGTTATTAGTAGGCGAGCGAGCGCGTTTTACTGTGGTAGGGGATGATGACCAATCTATTTATTCGTGGCGCGGAGCTCGCCCCCAAAACTTGGTACTGTTAGGTAAAGATTACCCAGGCCTAAGACTCATAAAGCTTGAGCAAAACTACCGCAGTGCCCAGCGTATCCTTAAAGCAGCAAATATTTTAATTGCCAATAACCCGCACGATATCGAAAAAAAGCTATTTAGTGAGCTTGGCTACGGCGAGCCAATTAAAGTGATTGGCTGCAGGGATGAAGAGCATGAGTGCGAGCGAGTGGTTGCTGAAATAATTTCGCATAAATTTATGAAGCGCACCAGCTATAAAGATTACGCTATTTTGTATCGCGGTAATCACCAGGCACGCGGTTTTGAAAAATCATTAATGAGTAACCGTATACCCTATAAAATTAGTGGGGGTATGTCGTTTTTTTCGCGTTCAGAAATTAAAGATATTATGGCGTATTTACGCTTACTGGTTAACCAAGACGACGATAATGCTTTTTTACGCATTGTTAATACGCCGCGTCGCGAAATAGGCACAGTCACGCTTGAAAAGCTTGGAACGCTTGCAAACGAAAAGCACCAAAGTTTATTTGCCACTTGTTTTGATAACGATTTAGGCTACCGACTTAAAGGCCGTGGCTTAAATGCGCTTTCGGGATTTGCACGTTGGGTTGTTGAACTTTCAGATAACGCAGTGCGTAGCGATACACTTGAAGCAGTAAAAGACTTAGTTCGTAACATTAACTACGAAGCGTACTTATATGAGTCATCGCCAAGTGCTAAAGCGGCAGAAATGCGCATGAAAAACGTCTCTGAGCTGTATCGTTGGATCACTGATATGCTCACAGGCGATGCCGATAACGAACCGATGACCTTGCCTGAAGTGGTCAGCAAATTAACGCTTCGCGATATGCTAGAGCGTAACGAGGAAGAGGATGAGTCTGATGCGGTACAGTTACTCACTTTGCATGCATCTAAAGGTTTAGAATATCCGTACGTGTTTATGGTCGGTATGGAAGAGGGGTTATTGCCTCACCAAGTAAGTATTGACGAAGAAAACGTAGATGAAGAGCGCCGTTTAGCATACGTAGGGATCACACGAGCCCAGCAAGAGCTGACCTTGACGTATGCAAAAATACGTCGTCAGTTTGGTGAAACCTCGCAAACAGAGCTAAGCCGCTTTGTGCAAGAGTTACCACAAGATGACTTAGCGTTTGAAAACAAAAAAGCCCCCAGTTCGCAAGCTGAGCGCATGGAAAAAGGCCAAGCACGGGTTGCTAACTTAAGGGCGATGCTTAAAAAGCCTAGTTAATAAACTGCGCGGCGTTGTTATTAGCCGCTACTGGCTCCGATAAGCCTTGCTGCTTAGCAACAAATAAGTTTAGTCCGTATTTATCAAGCAAGGCTCTAAAGTTGAGTATAGAAGGTCCTTTGGCTATTACTTTTATGCCTTTAAGCTGAGTGATTGCTAATACGCCTTGTAATTGTAAGTTAAAGCTTTCTTGTTGCAGTACGCGTTTACTAAATGTTGAGCTAAGTAGTACATAATCGAAGTTGATGTCGGTCAGTGCATTTAGCTCACAACGATCTTTTGCAAAGTTATTTAAGCCAATGCTGTAGCCAAACTGTGAGAGCTTTTTAAGGTTCTCTAGCTGACTGGCACAGGCATAACGTATTTCTTGGTCATCAAACAATAAACACAGTTGGCTTTGCCCCTGCAGTTTACTTAATACCTCAGTAAATAAATTAAATTTAAGCGCTTCTAAAAGTAACCCTGAGCATGGCAATAATATCATTGCCACATTTGCTGCTAAGCCATGGGCGTAGGCGTGTTGTAATAGCTCTAATTCAACCTGTAGGTGCTGCTCTTTGTCGATTGCAAACTTTTTTAGTATATCAAAACTGGTACAGCCTAATATAGGGTGTTCACCAAATGCTTCAAATAGTGATTCGGGTTGCTGTTGCTCATCAAGGTTTATAATATCTGCGCTTCTAAAGCTCATCGGGAGTGAATCAAGGTGGTGCTGTGCTGGAGATTCTGTACTTGTTAGTGTTTGCGTTAATAGTGGGTGGAAAAGCTCATACCGGTCACGCCCTGCATTTTTAGCATAATACATAGCAGCGTCGGCATCACGAATAATTTCATCGGTATGTTGATAGCTCGAATTTGAGTACGTTATACCAATACTTGCACCACTTTGAATACAGGTACCTTTACTGCAAAAGGGTTTTTTCATTATATTAATAATACGATTAGCCACATCTTCTGCTTGTTGTAGCTCTGTTAAGTGAGTGAGCAAAATTACAAATTCATCACCACCAAGTCGAGCGAGTAAATCGTGTTCGCGAATACAATGGGAAAATAAATCAGCCACACTTATTAAAAATTGATCACCAGCTTGATGGCCTAATTGATCGTTTATATCTTTAAACTTATCTAAATCAATAAATAAAACAGCAAAGTGATGTTCAGGAAAACGATGGTAATGCTGCAGTGTTTTTTCTAGCTGGGTTAAAAACAGGCTGCGATTAGGGAGGCCCGTTAATGAGTCATGATGTGCATCATGATAAAGTTGCTGTTCTACTTTTTCGCGTTCATCAATTTGCATCTGTAAATGTAGGTTAGCTTGTTGCAGCGCTTTTGTTTTTTCGTTAACTCTATACTCTAACTCCTGATGGCTAGACTTAAGTGCTTGGGTGGCTAGCTTTGTTTGTAAAACCGTGGCAATTTGATGCGATACAAATGTAATAAGCTCACAGTCATCTTTGCTAAAAATATGATTATCATTATACGCTTGGCATGCAATTAAGCCGATAACCCCCTGCGATGTTTTAAGCGGTGCCCCTAACCAGCTGGTAGCCATTTGTTCTTCTGGAATAGGTTTATTACGCTGCACTTGGCCGCTTTCTAATAGTTCTTTGGCTCTACTGGGATGAATAAGTTGAGTTTGTTCGCTACTAATAACCAGTTCGCTATAACCTTTTGCAAACTGCCTAGGCTCGGTGTTGTCTTTAAATTCATCCACACAGTACGGGAAGCTAATCCAACCAGTCTTTTTGTTATAAAGTGCAATGTATAAGTTTTCTGCGTATGTAATGGTTTTTATTATTTGATGAATTTTTACATAGGCATCATCTAAGTTTTGCGCTTGCGTTGCCAACTCCGATATTTTAAACAAAATTTGTTGGCGTTGTAGTGCGCGTTTTCGTTGTTCAATTTCTAGATTTAACGCATCATTACTTTGTGTAAGTGCACGGGTACGAATTTTTACTTCCGATTCTAGTAACTCCCTTTTTTTAACCCGCTCTATGGCTGTCGCTAAATATAAAGACATAACTTCAAGCAAATGCACTTGCTGGCTGCTGTAATCCTGGTGTTTATCGTAACTTTGTGCAGCAAGTACGCCAATAATATTTTGTTCTTGATAGATAGGGACACCAACCCAATACTCAGCAGGGGAGCCAAGTGCTTTAAATAAACCGTTTTGTGCAGCGCTTTGCATCTCTTGTTTGGTAAAACAGGTGGTTTTGCCAAGCTTATAAACGTAGCCTGTAGCGCCTTCTTCAAAACTATTATCTTGATTGAGGGCGACTGATATACCATCTTTTTCATCGCAAAAATAAGAAAGTTCAAGGGCTTGAGTATATTGATTGGCAAGCACCACATAAAAGCTTTTGCTAGGCAGGTATGCTTGTAAAATGTCATGGATAGCGGGGTAAAGTAAGGTTAATTCGGCAACAGAACTTGCCTGCTCTGATAGCTGGATCAGGGCATTTTGTAGGTGGTGAGATTGCTTATACTTTTCTAATAGCGCTTTAAGACGTTTATTTTGGTGCGCTAGTTTACTTAGGTCAGCGGGCTTATCTTCCAATGACATGAATCATATTATTTTATTATTGTATGTTTATTAAACGTATAATTTCACTTTTAGTTGCGATCGTCAAGTAACTAATGCCCTTAAACAGCAACTAAAAATTAGTGCAGAAATAAAAAAAGGCCTATTAAAAAATAGACCTTTTTAAAATTAATCACCTGATTTATCAGAGGGTTAATTAAATTATTTAGCTGTCATGAAATCAATGGCTGCGCTAATTTCATCATCAGAACAATCCATACATGTTCCTTTTGGCGGCATCGCATTAAAACCGTTGATGGCGTGCTCTAGCAGCACATCTTTACCTTTAGCGATACGCGGTGCCCAGTCATCAGCTGATTTAGGTGCACCTAGTGCGCCAGTACCGTGACAGGCAAAACATGCGCCTTGGTACACTTGCTCACCAGAGCGAGGGCCAGTAGGCGCTGCGGCTGCAGCAGCTTTCTCACCTTCAAGATAAACAGCGCCAACTGGTGCTAAACGTTTTTTAATCGCATCTTCAGTCATAGAGTTATCATATGGCTGTGCGTATGCGGTGGTTGCTAGCACTAGTAATGCTGCAGCTGATAGTTTTTTCATTTTGCCTTGCTCACTTCGATTTGAACGTGATCAATCACGATTATAGATGACGGAAATTAAACCGATTATACCTTTGTGTAACAATTTATAAAACGCCCACTGGTGTTTTTATCAATAAAATTGGCTAATTTTTGCGTTAGCGCAATAAAATAGATGTTTGCGGTTAATCAAATATTTATAATCGGTGGCTTAGTAAATCACTATTTAAGCTAATGCTAGTACGTTTTTAACCAGTTTTTCGATCCCCACATCGGCATCTAAAATAGACTGCGCCAGCATATAGGCAGGGGTAGTAACGAGTTTATTGTCCTCATCAACCACAATGTCATCAACAGCACAGGCTGCATGAGTAGAGCCTAGCTGGGTTAAAGCGCTCGCGGTTTGTTCATCATTACCTATGGTTAAAGTAGCATGGGGGTATATAAACGGAATTAACGCCGGTGCAATACACATGTAGCCAGCCGCTTTTTGGGCATTGGCAAATTGTTTACAGGCCTCTAATACTAGGTCGTTTATTTGCGCATCAGCACCTTTAACAGCAAAGTCACATAAGTTTTTAGCGGCGCCAAATCCGCCAGGTATAATTAACGCATCAAATTCAGATGCCTTTAATTCGCTTAATGATTTTATATCACCACGGGCAATACGTGCTGCCTCAGTGAGTACATTACGGTTGCTTGGCATTTCTTCACCAGTGAGGTGATTAATAGTGTGAAGTTGTTCTATATCAGGAGCAAAACATTGATATGCGGCACCGTTTTTAGCAATGTGCAGCAATGTTAATACTGCTTCGTTTATTTCACTGCCATCGTACACACCACAGCCGGCTAATATTACAGCTATCTTTTTCATGCTTTTGTGCTCCTTAAGTATTTTAAATAAGTAGTTTGGGTGAAGTTTAACACGGGGCAAAACACACACTAAAATAATTTTTTAGCTTAAAAAGTATTCGCAGTGCAAGTTGTATTGCGGTTTATGCCATTTTTGCCAGTGTGCTTATAAAAAAAATTATAAAGGATCGCTATGATCTTTGATCCATTATGCTAGAATACTCCTCCGGTTATTTAAATGGATACAAATAACTCAAGTGACTAACAGCGGATGTATCAGTTAGAAAACCTTTTTCCACATTGGTTTTAAAATAATAAAAAAAGAACCTCGTATTATCTTTTTTAAACAAAACAAGCAGTTATTTATTTTTCTAAGCATATTATTATGTATTGGAGGAATAGCTCGTGGCTGTTATCTACAAAGTTATCCACAGGTTGCTCTGCAATAATTATGGTTACTAAGCGTAATTCACTGTCGTTTTATTCATAACCTTATGGCATGCTTGTAATAATATTACTTTTTTGTATTTAGGATCCAAATTCACCATGGCTCAGATCCCCGAAAACCCGCTAATTTTAGTTGATGGCTCATCATATTTATTTCGCGCTTACCATTCTCCACCGCACCTAACCAATTCTAAAGGTGAAGCAACAGGTGCTATTTATGGCGTGGTAAACATGCTTAAAAGTTTGATCAAACAATATGATCCGAGCCACATGGTGGTGGTGTTTGATGCCAAAGGCAAAACGTTCAGAAACGACATGTATAGCGAGTATAAAGCTAATCGTCCGCCAATGCCTGACGATTTACGAACGCAAATAGCGCCATTACACAGCATTATTAAAGCAATGGGCTTTCCGCTAATTAGTATTGAAGGTGTTGAAGCCGATGATGTTATTGGTACGTTTTCGCGTATAGCGACTGAGCAAAAGCGCCATGTATTGGTTTCTACAGGCGATAAAGACATGGCTCAGCTAGTTAACGAGCATGTGACGCTAATAAACACCATGACCGACAGCATTTCAGATCCTCAAACTGTTGTTGAAAAATTTGGTGTGGGTCCTGAGCTAATTATCGACTATTTAGCGTTAATGGGTGATAAGGTTGATAACATCCCAGGTGTTGAAGGGTGTGGACCTAAAACAGCTGTTAAATGGCTGCAAAAATATGGATCGCTCCAAGGTGTCATTGATAATGCCGGCGACATTAAAGGCAAGATTGGTGAAAAGCTAGCAAATGCTCTTGATCACCTACCACTTAGTTATGAGCTTGCCACCATTAAATGTGATGTTGAGGTAGAGTCAGACCTAGATACCTTTAAATTACAAGAGCCAAATAAAGATGAGCTGATTACACTGTATGGTGAGTGTGAGTTCCGCCGCTGGTTAGCTGAGCTACTTGATAATCCAAAAGATGCAGAAAAAGCAGTGCCTACACAAGCAAATGAGCTGCCACAAGTAGAAGACGCTCATTATGAAACTATTTTAAGCGAGTCACAGTTTGATGCGCTTATAGAGCAGTTAAATAACGCTGAGTTATTTGCCTTTGATACCGAAACAACCAGCCTTGATTACATGCAAGCGCAGTTAGTAGGTATGAGCTTTGCTGTAAAAGCAGGCGAAGCAGCTTACTTACCTATTGCACACGACTACCCGGGTGCACCAGAGCAATTAAGCCTTGAATATGTAATGCAAAAGCTTGGGCCAATCCTCGCCGATGCTAACAAAGCTAAAGTAGGGCAAAACCTAAAGTACGATAAGAGCGTACTGGCTAATGCAGGCTATGAGCTCAATGGCATTAAGTTTGATACTATGCTTGAGTCGTACGTATTTAATAGCGTGGGCACTCGCCATGACATGGATTCATTAGCACTTAAGTACTTAGGCCATAAAAACATTAGCTTTGAAGATATTGCCGGCAAAGGGAAAAAGCAGCTTACCTTTAATCAAATTGAGCTTGAGCAAGCTGCGCCTTATGCCGCAGAAGATGCCGATATTACACTGCGTTTACACCAAGTACTTTGGCCAAAATTAGAAGCTGATGAGAAATTAAAGTCAGTATTTGAAACCATAGAAATGCCATTAGTGAATGTTATTTCTGATATTGAACGTACCGGCGTAGCAATTGATAGCAACATGCTGGCGGCGCACAGCCAGCGTTTAGGCGAGCGCTTACTTGAACTTGAAAAAGAAGCGTTTGAGATAGCGGGCGAACCATTTAACCTAAGTTCGCCAAAACAGCTGCAAGTACTTTTATTTGAAAAACTTGAGCTGCCAGTCATTAAAAAAACACCTAAAGGTGCGCCTTCAACGGCTGAAGAAGTATTACAAGAACTTGCCCATGACTATCCATTGCCTAAGGTGATTATTGAGCACCGTGGCTTGTCTAAGCTTAAATCAACCTATACCGATAAATTACCATTGATGGTTAATGAGAAAACACAGCGCGTGCATACTTCTTATCATCAGGCTGTTACGGCTACAGGTCGTTTGAGTTCTACCGATCCTAATTTACAAAATATTCCTATTCGCTCAGAAGAAGGGCGCCGTATACGTGAGGCATTTGTAGCGGCACCAGGTTATAAAATTGTGGCGGCCGATTATAGCCAAATTGAGTTGCGTATTATGGCGCACTTATCGCAAGACAAAGGACTACTAAATGCCTTTGCAAACGGTTTAGATGTTCACAGTGCCACCGCTGCTGAAGTATTTGGTGTTGAGCTTGATGAGGTAACCACAGATATGCGCCGTAAAGCGAAAGCAGTAAACTTTGGTTTAATTTATGGGATGTCAGCCTTTGGTTTAGCGCGTCAACTTGATGTGCCACGCCACGAAGCGCAGCACTACATAGATAAATACTTTGAGCGTTTCCCTGGGGTACTTGAGTACATGGAAACAACGCGTGAGAAAGCGGCTGAAAACGGGTACGTAGAAACTATTTTTGGCCGTCGTTTACACTTACCAGAAATTAATGCACGTAATGGAGCTCGTCGTAAAGGCGCCGAACGTGCAGCAATCAATGCACCAATGCAAGGCACAGCTGCTGATATTATTAAAAAAGCAATGCTGAGCGTGCATAGCTGGGTTAATGAGCAAGCCCCTAATACCATTAAATTACTTATGCAAGTACACGATGAGTTGGTTTTTGAGATTAAAACTGATTGTGCTCAAGCATATACAAAGCAAATTTGTGAGTTAATGTCGCAAGCGGCTAGCTTAGATGTCCCTTTGATTGTAGAAGCTGACGAAGGTGAAAACTGGGAACAAGCCCATTAACCTAAAAACATACTTATAGTTCAAAAGCGCCGCAAGGCGCTTTTTATTGCCTCTAAATAGCGAATTTTTTACCTAGCTATCAACACGTTTTTCCAACCTCAACATTGACCACTTTATTAAGCGAATCGATATAAGTATTTCTAAGTGTAAACAAAGTTTAGTTAAAAGTAGGTTAAATTAAGCAACTATTTGTATTAAATAGTTATATGTTCGTCAATTCGAACTATTTTGGCGGAATATCATTGTATTTTTATGCGCGCTTTTGCTAAAGTGCGCCCGTCCTCATCCTGTAGGACATCCTGTTGATGATGCATCTGAAAAGGTGCAAAAAATTGATAGCTTCTCCCCAGTTTGCTATACCGACCTGCTTGTTTTAAGCAGGTCGTTTTTTCCTTTCAATTTCCTTTATTGTTTATTTTGAGTTGGTATGCATATACCTCAAGTGATAGTATCGAAAGCGCTATTATTCTCATTTAAATTTAAGGAGTGCGTTATGTTTAAAGCGTTAGCCGTTGTAGGTTTATCGTTATCTAGTCTTGTTTTGTCTAATGCCGCTCATGCTGATTGGCAGCTCGTTAATGATAAAAGCCAATTAAGTTTTGTTTCTATAAAAAAAGACTCCATTGCTGAGGCGCATCATTTTACTAACCTAGAAGGAACACTTTCAGACAGCGGTGCTTTTAGTGTAAATATAGACTTAACCTCTGCAGAAACACTGATCCCTATTCGCAATGAACGTTTAACTCAATTTGTATTTGAAGCGGCAAAATTCCCTCATGCAGTTTTAACCGCGGATTTAAAAAAGCAATTAAGTAATATTAAAAAGCCGGGCCAGCATGTATTAAAAGCGGTTGATGCAGAGCTTGATTTTCATGGTAATAAAAAACCATTAAAAATAAATGTACTTGTTAGCAGTGCAGAAAATGGTGATCTAAGCGTATCGTCGTTTACACCCGTAATTGTAAATAGCCAAGACTTTGGTGTGACCGAAGGCGTTAAAAAGCTACAGCAATTAGCAGGTTTGCCAGCAGTTGCTACAGCTGTACCGGTTACCTTTGCGCTGACACTAAAAAAACAGTGATCTCATTAACGGCGCTTAGTAAGCAATTAAGCGAGCCTAGCAAACCGTTTGATAGTTGGCAGCCTACCCAATGTGGTGAACTGCCAATTATTATAAACGAACAAGGGCTGTGGTTTTATGATGGCAGCGAAATTACTCGCCCGGCTATGGTAAAACTATTTGCCAGCGTTTTATGCAAAGAAGGTAAGCAGTTTTACTTAAAAACACCCATCGAAAAAATAGCGATAGAAGTACAAGATGCGCCTTTCGTTATCGTAAGCTGGCATATAGAGAACACAGAGCAGGGGCAGGTGATGTGTTGTGTAGATAATTTAGCACGGCAATGGTTAGTCAGTGCTGAGCAGCCTATATATATACAAAACTATAAAACTGCAGCCGTGCCTTATTTGCAGTTGCCTTATGGGTGTTGCGCGCGGGTATCACGAAGTGTGTTTTATCAGTGGGCAGAAATAGCCGACGCTGATGAGCGTGGCTATTTTATAAAATCTGCAGGTGAAAAGTTTTATCTCTCGTAGATGCTTATTTTTAAGCGTTTGAGTTATCTTCATCACTTGGCTGTGGTGCAACAGCCACGATTGGCCCTAAGTACCACTCATCTAGCTTTTTAGCGACTTCTGGTAAACCTGTCCCTTTAAGTGATGAAAATGCATGAACAGTGATATCACCGTCTAGTTCACTTAATTCGCGACGTACTTGTAGTACTTGTGCTTTACGCGCCCCTTGTTTGAGCTTATCCGCTTTAGTTAAAAGCGCCAATACAGGGATTTCACTGCCAATAGCCCAATTAATTAAATCTTTATCTAAATCTTTTAGCGGGTGGCGAATATCCATTAATACCACAATGCCTTTTAAACTCTGACGTTTTTGTAGGTATTCACCCAGTGACTTTTGCCACTTCTTTTTCATTTCAATAGGTACTTTAGCAAAGCCATAACCAGGTAAGTCAATTAAACGCATATCATCCACTTCACCTAATTCAAAAGTGTTGATTAACTGCGTACGACCAGGCGTTTTACTGGTACGTGCAAGTTTTTGATCTGTCAGTGCATTAAGAGCACTCGACTTACCGGCATTAGAACGACCTGCAAACGCGACTTCAATTCCCGTATCAGCAGGTAATTTAGTGATGTCTGGCGCGCTTGTTACAAAAGACGCAGTATTATATTTGATACGAGATTTGAGCACAGGCTCTCCTAAAAACGTAAAAGTTAATCTTATTGAGCTAAATTCACTCAGGGCGCGTATTTTATACTATAAAGGATGTATTAAAAAGCGTATTTAAACACCTAAAAACGCTATAAATGGCACCATTAAAGCAGCTTAAAGCTTAATCTAGGTCAAAACCCTATAAATTATAAGCTTAATATGAGTAGAAAACGTGCCAGAGAATTTTTTATCGTGTAGAATACATAAATTACAACATCCATATTGTAGATGATACAGGGTCGGAAACAGAGAATTCACCATGAAAAAAATAGCACTATCTTTAACAATATTGCTTGGTGCGTTGTCAGCAAGCAACGCAACAGCATTTGATGGCGATGTAAACGCAGGTAAAGAAAAATCAGCAACGTGTGCGGCTTGTCACGGCCCAGACGGTAATGCACCGGTTAATATTTACCCTAAACTTGCAGGCCAGCACCCAGATTACATCCTTAAACAGCTTAAGGATTTAAAATTAGGTATGACTTCAGGCGGTAAAGAAGGCCGCATGGATCCTGTGATGAGCGCTATGGCAATGCCACTTAGCGAGCAAGACATGAAAGACCTATCTGCTTATTTTTCTTCATTGAATATGACTGAAGGTACCACCCCTAAAGACGTGGTTGAAGTTGGCCAAATGCTTTACAAAGCAGGTGATGCTGAACGTGGTATTCCAGCTTGTGCGGCGTGTCATGGTCCGCGAGGCAACGGTTCGTCACTTGCTAAGTTTCCTAAAATTTCTTTCCAGCACCCAGAGTACATTAAAGCTCAGCTAGAGAAATTCCGTGATGGTACCCGTAAAAACGATCATAACGGTATGATGCAAGATATAGCGAAAAAGCTAACTGATAAAGATATTGAAGTGCTTTCTCAGTACTTAGGTGGCTTACACTAAAGTCGTATTTATCTAGCGTTAGCTAATGTAATACTATGTAATATGATTAAAAAGCAGCTCGCGCTGCTTTTTTTGTGTCCATATTTTAACGATATCACCCTTTAGTTTGTGAGATATTTGCCATACTGTTTTGTACGAAATAACTTATTTTAAATTTATTTTTACAGTTATCTCATTGTTTAAATGTGACTTTTTGTTTTTTGTATGTGTTCTATGTAAGAAAAATTATATAAACCAGTTGTAACAAAAATATTAACGGGTAAATTAACCACTGTCGCAAAACAACAATAACAACATGGATAATGCTAAAGGAAAATGGCGCGACACGACTGAATAGCACACTGAAGGTGCTACTAAAGGAAATAACAAGAAAGTGTCAGGATGACCGTAAATAATAAAATCTCAAGGAAGTTAAATAATAAAAACAAAATGGAATGTAACAAGGAAGGTTAAAATAATAACAATACGGACTGATAATAATAAAAATAATAAAGACTAAAAAAGTCGAAGGGAGAAGTGTCCAGATAATGGCGCTCAGATTAGTAGGCGGTAGAGATGTTTTCTCTACCGCCTTTTTATTTGTCCTGTTACAATACCCACCGTTTAGCAATAAGCTAATGCGCTAATTCAACGAGCAACCCAAGCTTTAATGCGCAAATCGAATTCTTCTGGCTAGGCCAGCACTGCGATGCTCATGTTATGTGCCTCGCTCAAAACCTCTTAAGTGAGATGATCAAGATATGAGTAGAAAGAAAAAATCACGCAAAATTCCTTCAAACGGCCCTGTTCGTTTAAGCCAAGATAAGCTTAAAGAAATGCGTGCGTTAAAAGAGCAACGTGTTAAAAAGCCAAAGGGCGCTAAGCCTGGCTCTCGAAATGCACCTGAGCTATTAGATAGCGACATTAAAAAAGTAAGTTCAGCACCGAAAGATAAACGTGTGGGCAGTAAAAAAGCGGTGCCTTTAGTGGCTAGTGCACCACAGCCGCAAGTAGAAATGAAGCGTAACTTAAAGCCAACAGTTGAGCTTAAAAAGGTGACAGAGCCAGAGCTTACGCCAGAGCAAGAGCTTGAAGCGCTTGAAAACGATGAGCGTTTACTTAAGCTCGTTGAGCGCCATGAACAAGGTGAAATGCTGACGGGTAAAGATGCAAAGTACTTTAATAGCCGTATTGCACGCCACCAAGTGCTATGTAAGTTACTAGGTATCGAAGATGAAGACGAGTTTGAAGATGATTTTGAAGACAACGTCGAAAGCGACGGTAACTCAGATTTCGATAAATACCTTTCAGATGATTTAGCCAATGAGTGGCTTGATGATGACGATAAATAGTAAGGGCGCTTAATGAGTACCGCAGTGATTGTAGCCTTGTTTGTAGGTGCTGTTATTATTGCTGGCTTAGCATTTTATGCAGGTCAGTTACTCTATAAGCTTAACGCGCAAAAAAAGTTAATTGCGCAAAAGCAAGCAGAGCAACAGCAAAAGCTTAAGCAGTCGCGCTTAAAGCGAAACGCTAAACTTGCAGATAGCATTCATTTAATTGCTCGTGCAATGGCTGAAAAGCAATGCGAGTACTCTGAAGGCTGTTTACGGATTTGGGTTTTAATGTCTCAGTACGCTTTTGAAGATGAGCGAGATTTAACGCTAGCGTACCCAGGTATTTATAAAATGTATAACGTTGTTAAAGAAATGCCGACTCACGATGCACGCAAAAAATACTCTAAAAAAGAGATTTTTAAGCAAGATACAGCACGTTGGCGAGCTGAAGAAAACTTTAGTGATGAGATTAAAGCCGATTGCGACAAAATCATTGTCGAGTTTAAAGCTGCGCCAGGCAGCGAAAACATTGTGTTTAATTAAACGCTATAGCAAATAAAAAAAGAGCAGACTCAGGTCTGCTCTTTTTTTATGCCTGCTTTAAATCACCCGTGAGAAACGGGTTTTACTTATTTGCTTTTGTAAGTGAGCATCAAAGCACATACATATAATACGAATAAACAGGTTTCCGCGAGGTGTTACGCGTATTACCTTATTGTTTATATGTACCATGTCATCGTCTATTAAAGGTTTTAGTGCCAACAGCGCGTCTGTAAAATACTCATCAAAATGTATAGAGTGCTTTTTCGCAAAAGTTTGTGTGTCTAATTCAAACTGGCAGATAAGCGATTTAATAGCCTCTGCACGTATTATATCATCATGCGTTAAATGCATGCCTTTATGTATAGCGCTCCCAGCTTGCGTTTCAATTGTATGATAGTAATGCTTAAGCACTTTTTGATTTTGTAAAATGGCCGTGCCAATTTGTGAAATAGACGAAACCCCCAAACCCAATAAATCGCAATTACCGTGGGTGGTATAGCCCTGAAAATTGCGATGTAGCTGCCCTTTGTTTTGCGCAACGGCAAGTTCGTTGTCGGCTTTTGCAAAATGATCCATACCTATAAACTGATAACCTGCTGATGTCATTTGCGCCAAGGTGTTTTTAAACATGGTTAGCTTGTCGTGGGCACTGGGTAAATCAGCCTCTTTTATTTTACGTTGTGCTGCAAAGCGCTCTGGTAAATGCGCGTAATTAAATACAGAGACTCTGTCTGGGCTTAAGGCAATTAATTGCGCTATTGTTTTTTCAAAGCTTTGGGGAGTTTGCTTTGGTAGGCCATAAATCATGTCTGCATTTATAGACTTAAAGCCCAGCTCGCGGGCTTGTGTAATGAGTGCTTTAACGGTCTCTACTTGTTGTGTACGGTTAACAGCTTGCTGTACCTCATCGTTAAAATCTTGAATACCAAACGAAACACGATTAAAGCCTAAAACTCGTAAGTGTATAAGCATATCTTCAGCAAGGGAACGTGGGTCTATTTCAATGCCTCGTTCAGTGTTGCGGGTAAAATGAAAGTGTTGCTCTAGCAAATTAATTAGGCGCGTCATTTGCTTTACAGTTAAAAAGGTTGGTGTACCGCCGCCTAAATGCAATTGCTCTACCGTGTAGTGTTTAAATAAAGTGGCGTGCGCTGCCATTTCTTTTGCTAAATAATCTAAGTACACATCGGCTTTAGACTGATGGCGCGTAATCACCTTGTTACATCCGCAGTAATAGCAAAGCTCACTGCAAAATGGGATATGAATATACAAAGAGAGTGAGCGACTCGATGATGATTTTATAGCGCTAACTAGGTCTTGCTGCTGATACCCCTCGCTTAAAGATAACGCGGTAGGATAGGAGGTATAACGCGGCCCTGACACGTTATACTTATTTATAAGAGTTTGATCCCATTTTGGAAGCTTTATCATCACGCGCACCTTATATATTAATGAGGTGGTGAGTATAAAAAGCTTTTAAGGAAGGGGTTTTGATCTACAACAAAAAAGGTGCCTAAGCACCTTTTAAAAGAGTATTTTTTGTTAATACGTTATGTTGTGGGCATCTTTTAGGTATTGAAACAATTCTTTATAGCCCTTGCCTGGCTTTTCGGCTTTAACCTCTTTGGCGGCGTTGCGAACTAATTGGCGCATTTTTTGGCGCTCAAGGGTCGGGTATTGCTCAATAGTTTCGTTGATTAAATCGTCGCCTTGTTCAATTAAGTCAGTACGTAATTGCTCAATTTTTTTAATTAAAACCTCAGCTTGGTTATTTTTATTAAGCATTACATCAATAATTGCTTTAATTTCTTCAACGTTTTCTACTGTGCGCAGCGTTTTAGCAATGTAATTTAAATGACGACGGTACGCATCGCTTTTATTGCTAATTTTATCAGCAACCACCATGGCTTCTTTTAAATCGTCATTGAGTGGTAAGCGTTCGCGTTGCTTTTTCCCCATTTTAGCAATTTCAGAACCTAACTGGTGAAACTCTTGCGCGTCACGCTTTAGTTCACTTTTTGATACGTAAATAATTTCTTCTTCAATTTCAGCAGGCTTGCCTTTTTTCTTCGCCATGGGGTGCTCTTAAGTAAAAATAACTTTTGCCATTATACGTGATTCTTTTAGTGATTAATATTAGCTGATGTGGTGCAGTGAGTGTGTTAGCATTTAAAGATAAGAAATGCGTGCAATATTGCCTTAAGGCTCAGGACTTAATTTATGAAAAGCCAACAACACGATCCAATTTATTCTCAAATATCTCAAGTAAAAGATGCCGTAGCAGAAGTGCTCGAGCATGCTAAAAAATTGGGTGCTACTGCTGCAGAAGCCGCTATGTCGAGCACATCTGGTTTATCGGTAAGTACACGCATGGGTGAAGTAGAAACCATAGAATTTAACCAAGATGGCGGCTTAGGTATCAGTGTGTATGTCGGCAACAATAAAGGCTCGGCGTCTACTGCTGATCTCAACCCAAAAACACTACGCACTGTAGTCGAAAAAGCCATTGATATTGCCAAATTTACCTCAGATGACCCTTTTAATGGCATTGCCGATAAAGAATTACTTGAGTTTGCACCTAAAGATCTCGATTTGTACCACCCGTGGGATGTAAGCCCAGAGCAAGGTATTGAGCTATGCCATACCGCCGAGCAAGCAGCCTTAAATGCTGATGAGCGTATTGTAAATTCAGATGGTGCAAGTTTTTCATCGCACCAAGGTTTACGTGTGTACGGTAATAGCCATGGTTTAATTGCTGGTTTTCCACGTACGCGCCATAGCATTAGTACTATGGTAATAGGTAAAGAAGGCGAGCACATGCAGCGCGACTCTGCGTACACTGTTGCCCGTGATCAAGCTGGTTTAAACGATGCCGCAGCAGTTGGCCTAGAAGCCGCCACAGAAACGCTGGCTAAATTAAACAGCCAAAAGCTGGGCACTATGAAAGTTCCTGTTATTTTTAGAGCTGATATTGCCAACTCATTGTTTGGCCATTTAGTGTCGGCTATTGGTGGTGGTGCGCTTTATCGTAAATCGAGCTTTTTACTCGACAGCTTAGGCACTCAAGTATTTAGTAAGAGCGTAAATATTGCTG
The DNA here is from genome assembly GCF_030296835.1 of Pseudoalteromonas sp. MM1. NCBI lineage: Bacteria > Pseudomonadati > Pseudomonadota > Gammaproteobacteria > Alteromonadales > Pseudoalteromonadaceae > Pseudoalteromonas > Pseudoalteromonas sp. MM1. Next base: position 337,399 of record NZ_AP027922.1, read on the forward strand.
AGCGTCCTCATATATTGAAAGGGTTAGCATCGTCACCTTTTGATAGCGAAGGGGTAAAAACCATTGACCGTGAAATAATTCAAGGCGGTGAGCTGCAAACGTATTTATTAGCAAGTTATGCAGCGCGTAAATTAAATATGGCGCCAACAGGCCATGCGGGCGGTATTCATAACTGGTTAGTAGAGCAAACGCACAACGATTTAACCGCACTATTAAAAACCATGGGGACAGGCTTGTTGGTCACTGAGCTAATGGGGCAAGGCGTCAACACCGTTACCGGTGACTACTCGCGTGGAGCGGCTGGCTTTTGGGTAGAAAACGGTGAAATTCAGTACCCTGTTAGTGAAATTACTATTGCCGGAAATTTAAAAGACATGTTTAAAGGCATTAGTGCAATTGGTGGTGATATTGAGCGCAGAGGCGGTATTCAAACGGGTTCAGTACTTATAGAGCAAATGCAGATTGCGGGCGCCTAGTATTGTATTTAAACCTTGCTAAAACTAATCGCTTTGCTTTTAGTTTTAGCATTATAACGTTGTATTTAATGTAAGTTGCACTATGGCTAAAGATAGATACGCACCAAAACCCCTAACTGACATTATGGCAGGCCTAAATAATCGGTTATCGGCCTACGCAGGTAAAAGCCAAGCACTTGATAAGCAACAGGTGTTGCTCAAAGAATTTTTAGGTCCTAAGCTTGCTGAAAAATGCCGTGTGAGTAATTATCGCGATGGCACGCTAATGATAGAAGTTGTATCGGCGGCAATTGCCCTTAAACTTAATTATTTAAAAATGGATATGCAGTCGCATTTTAGAGCGGCGGGCATGGCTGAGCTCGGACAAATTAAAATTGTTGCCAACCCTCAAGCAACAGCGCGCTTAAGCCCAGCAACAGATAAAACAGGCACCAAAGGTAAAGCACCCGGCAACTCAAGAAAAATGAGTCAGCAAACTTCAGATTACCTTAATGCAATTGCCGCATCAGCGCCTCCTTCGCTGAAAGAAAAGCTAGAGCGCCTTGCACTTCATGGCAAAAAATAGCGCCCAAAAACGCTATTATGGTTGTTGGTAGGGCTATTTTGTTACCTCGTCTCATAGAAAATACTTTGTTACATATTCTATTTTATTGTTTCTTTAATGGGGTTTATCATACAAATTCGGCGTGTTGTTTTAACCGCCTAAATATTAATTTCATTAAGTGAAAGTATCACAGCGCCCATTTAATTTTTCTCTGCGGTGCAATTGTTTAATGAAATAGATATTTTATTCTTTACTAACAAACGGAATAATTATGAAAAAAGTAACTATAACCGCTGCAAGTATTGCACTTGCATTGGGCCTAGTAGGTTGCGGTGAAAAACAACAAGAAACGCACGTTGCCGACACCGCTGCCGTTACAGCTCCTGCAGAAAAAAACCTTGAGCTAGGTGTAAACCTTGCCAATATGGATGAGTCTGTTCGTGCGCAAGATGACTTTTATTACCATGTAAATGGTCAGTGGCTTGCTAAAACGGAGATCCCTGGCGATAAGTCGAATTATGGCTCGTTTACACAGTTATACGATGAGTCGCAAAAAGCGATGAAAGCAGCACTTGAAAGTGCCGCTAAAAATAGCAGTGCTAAAAAAGGCAGTGACGAGTACAAAATTGGCGCTTTTTACAAAAGCTACATGGATAAAGACACACGTGATGAGTTAGGTATTACACCTTTACAACCTTCACTTAATACCATTGATAGCCTAGATTCAAAAGCTGATCTTGCGCCTTTAATGGCTAAAATTCAGCAGCAAGGCGCTAGCTTACCATTTGGCTGGTTTGTAAATAACGATGCTAAAAATTCAAGTGAATACGCGCTGTACTTATCGCAATCTGGACTTGGTTTACCTGATCGTGACTATTACTTAAAAGATGATGAAAAATTTACTAAAATTCGCGCATCTTACGAGCAATACATAACAGATATTTTAGCTAAATCAGGCGTTGAAAATGCTGCTGATGCCGCGAAAAGCGTTATCGCATTTGAAAGCGCTTTAGCAAAGGCACAATGGAGCCGAGTACAAAGCCGTGATGCAACTAAGTCATACAATAAAATGACTGTGGCTGAGGCAAATAAGCTAACCGGCGACTTTGATTTAGCTGCGTTTTTCAAAAGCGCTGGGGTAGATACCTCAGACATTATTGTTCGTCAGCCAAGCTACCTAGAAGGGTTTGCTGATGTGTACAAAGAAACCGATTTAGCAACGTGGAAAAACTACTTAAAATTTCATTTTGTAAGTGGTTACGCGCAGTTACTAAGCGCTGATCTGGTTGACCTTAAATTTGATTTTTACAGCACCACATTACGCGGCGTAAAAGAGCAAGCGCCACTTTGGAAAAAAGCGGTCGATGCGTCTAACAGCGTACTGGGTGAAATTTTAGGTAAAGTATACGTAAAAGATAACTTCCCGCCTGAAGCAAAAGCGCGCATGGAAGAACTGGTAGATAACGTTATTAAAGGTTACGGCGTTGCTATTGAAAACCTTGAGTGGATGAGCCCAGAAACAAAGTTGGCAGCCCAAGAAAAGCTAAACAAATTTACTCCAAAAATTGGCTACCCAGATAAATGGAAAGACTACTCTGAACTTACAATTAGCCCTGATGAATTAGTAGGCAACTATATACGTTACAGCCAGTGGGCTTATAGCGACATGATTGCTAAATTAGGTAAGCCAGTAGATCGCTCTGAATGGCATATGACGCCACAAACCGTTAATGCTTACTACAACCCAGTAAATAACGAAATTGTATTCCCAGCTGCTATCTTACAGCCACCGTTCTTTAATTTAGAAGCCGATGACGCTGTAAACTACGGTGCAATTGGCGCAGTAATTGGCCATGAGCTAGGCCACGGTTTTGACGACCAAGGTGCTAAATACGATGGTGACGGTAACTTACGTAACTGGTGGAGTGAGTCTGACCTTAAACAATTTGAAGAGCGTACCGGTGCGTTAGTCGCGCAATACAACGAATATAAACCGTTTGAAGATGCAGGTGTAAACGGCGAGCTTACGCTTGGCGAAAACATTGGTGACTTAGGCGGTTTAACCGTAGCCTACAAGGCGTATCAATTATCATTAGGTGATAACAAAGCGCCTATAATTGACGGATACACCGGCGATCAGCGTTTCTTTATGGGGTGGTCACAAATTTGGCGTCGTAAGTACCGCGATGAAGAATTACGTAACCGCTTAATGACAGACCCGCATTCACCAAGCCATTACCGTGTAATCGGTATTTTGTCGAACATGCCAGAGTTTTACGACGCGTTTGACGTAAAAGAAGGCGACAAAATGTATATTAAACCAGAAGATCGCGTAAAAATTTGGTAATTGATATTCTTTTTGGTTAACTTAGTAAAAACCAGCAAGTGTTTAGCTTGCTGGTTTTTTTATACCAATAACACTACTGTTATTGCATGAGGGTCTTATGCATCCAACTTTGATTGCTTAAAATATTTTTATACAAAGCCAGCTGGTTTTGCGCACGCTCTAAATTATGTTCTGCATGGGCGGTTTTAAAGTACAGGTCGTTATTTAAGTAATCAGTTAAAAACCGCACACTAAGCATTAGCGGCATAACTTTAGCACCAAGTAGTAAACTTGCTTGCTCTTTGTTGCTAATAGCCGATTTAAGAGGAGTAAGGTAGCCTTTAACAAGCGCTGTAAATACCTCTTTGCGAATAACTACTTTATCAAGATTAATCGAATCTTCTGCCTCAGCGCAGCAAAATGTGCGTACCATGTCTCCAAAGTCATATAATAAAAAGCCGGCCATACAGGTATCTAAATCGATAACCGCCTTCGCTTTATATGTGTTGCTGCAATACAGCATATTATTTATTTTAGTGTCGTTGTGGCACACGCGGGTGGGCAGATCAGCCGTTACCTCAGCAAGCTCTTTTACTAAATGTTGTTGTGCAATACAGTAGTCTATGTCGTTTTTGCACTGCTGTAGCCTCTCTTTATTAGCTGTGGTAATGGCTGTATTTAGCTGTTTAAAGCGCATGGCTAAGTTATGAAAGTCAGTAATAACAGGGTAGAGGCTTGATGCGTCAAAATCGAGCAGGGCACGTGTAAATGTGCCAAATGCAAATGCCGCTTGCTCTGCATGAGGGGGATGATTAACCACATCTATACTTACGCTTTGGCTAATAAAATTAAGCACGCGATAGTACGCGTTGTTAATTGTAATAAGGTATTCACCTTGGTCGGTACTTATATGCTTAACAATATCGAGCGGGTAAGTATTTGCTTGCTGTTTAGCGCTTAGGTGCTGCTCAATTAGTTTGGCGTTATTAACCAGTTGTGCTGGGTTTTTAAATACATGGGTATTGAGCTTTTGCACAACAAATTGCTGCGCAGCATTGGTGAGCAGCCACGTAGTGTTTATATGTCCGCTGCCTAAAGAGCTCACCTGAGTAAGCGCAGGGTTTAGTGCTAATAGCTCACTTAATTTATTTTGTATTGCTGTATTCATGGCAGATTACGCGTAACGCGCGTGTATTTTTTCAATAATCTCAGCGTTAGCAGCAGGGAACTCATAGTTACTAAGCTCATTAATAGCGACCCATTCACTGGGTTGACCTTCAGCGCCATGCGCTTCGCCGCTAAAGTTACTTACAACGTGAATATCAAGTTTTACACATTTATCGCCATAGTCATGTTCAATCACCATCAGTTGGCTAGAGCTGTGAATGGTAATGCCAACTTCTTCACTAAGCTCTCGCTTAAGTGCAGCAAATACGCTCTCGCCAGCTTCTACTTTGCCGCCTGGAAATTCCCATAAGCCACCTTGATGTTGCTCATCACCGCGCTTGCAGATAAAGATGGCGTTATTTTTTTTTATTACGCCTACCGCTACATTTACAGTTTTCGTTGTCATGTTTTTCTCCATAAAAAAAGCGACGCTAGCGTCGCTTTTTAACTATATTCAATGCGTCGTTACTTTAATTTACCACAACATTGCTTAAACTTTTGTCCTGAGCCACACGGACACGGGTCGTTACGCCCAACTTTAGGCGCTGTTCTTGCCATAACAGTTGCGCTTTGAGGGGCTTCACCGCCTACATGTTCAGCTTCTTCGTGTTGGTACTCGCGAGGGGCATTTTCACTTTTACGGTGTTGCTCTTCTACTTTTTCAACATCTTCTTCGGCACGAACTTGTACTTTACTTAAAATGCCCACTACATCAACTTTTAAGTTTTCAAGCATTTCGGTGAATAGCTCAAATGACTCGCGTTTATATTCTTGCTTAGGGTTCTTTTGTGCATAGCCACGTAAGTGAATACCTTGGCGTAAATGATCCATGGCAGCAAGGTGATCTTTCCAGTGCTGATCAAGACTTTGTAGCATAATCGCTTTTTCAAACTGACGTAGTACAGAGTCGCCAACTTGCTCTTCTTTTTGCTTGTAAGCTTGCTCAACTGCTTGCTCAATGCGCTCACGAAGTTTTTCTTCGTATAGTTTATTGTCATCAGCTAACCACTGTGTGATAGGCAGCTCAATCAGGAAGTCTTGTTTTAAGCGCTCTTCAAGACCTGGGATATCCCACATTTCAGCAAGGCTTTGTGGTGCAATGTATTGATCGATCATTCCATTGAGTACATCTGCGCGGATTGCTGTAATTGTTTCAGAAATATCGCCTTCTTCAAGCAACTCGTTACGTTGAGAGTAAACAACACGACGTTGATCGTTTGCTACATCATCGTACTCAAGTAATTGCTTACGTACATCAAAGTTGCGTGCTTCTACTTTACGCTGAGCGTTTTCAATGGCACGGTTAACCCATGGGTGTTCAATGGCTTCGCCGCGTTGCATGCCTAGTTTACGCATCATGTTAGTCATGCGCTCACCGGCAAATATACGCATTAGCGCATCATCCATCGATAAGTAAAAACGGCTAGAGCCGGCATCACCCTGACGACCAGCACGGCCACGTAATTGGTTATCTATACGGCGCGATTCATGACGTTCAGTACCAATAATGTGCAAACCGCCAGCATCAATTACTGCATCGTGACGAATTTTCCACGCCGCTTTAATTTCAGCAATTTGCTCATCTGTTGGGCTTTCTAGTTTTTCAACTTCGCTGTTCCAGTTACCACCAAGCACAATATCGGTACCACGACCGGCCATGTTGGTTGCAATTGTTACAGTACCTGGCAAACCAGCATCCGATACAATGTCAGCTTCTTGCGCGTGGAATTTAGCATTAAGTACGTTGTGCTTAATTTTTTCTTTGCGTAAAAACTGCGATAAATACTCAGAGCTTTCAATCGAAATAGTACCTACAAGCACAGGTTGTCCGCGCTCTTGGCAATCTTTAATATCGGCTAAAATAGCTTCGTATTTTTCTTCTTGTGTTAGGTAAACTAAATCGGCGCGATCATCGCGGATCATCGGCTTATTAGTTGGCATAACAACCGTGTCTAGGCCGTAAATAGATTGAAACTCAAATGCCTCAGTATCGGCTGTACCTGTCATACCGGCTAAGGTTTCGTATAAACGGAAGTAGTTTTGGAAAGTAATTGAAGCCAGTGTTTGGTTTTCGTTTTGAATTTTTACACCTTCTTTAGCTTCAACAGCTTGGTGTAAACCCTCAGACCAACGACGACCTTCCATAGAGCGCCCTGTGTGCTCATCGATAATGATAACTTCGTTTTCTTTAACAACGTAATCAACATCTTTTTGATAAAGCTTGTGGGCACGAAGTGCGGCATACACGTGGCTAAGTAAGGTAATGCTACCGGCTGAGTAAAGCGAGTCGCCTTCTTCAATTAAGCCACGTTCAGTAAGTAGATCTTCTACTTTAATTTGACCGCGCTCAGTTAAATGAACTTGTTTAGACTTTTCGTCGATTGTGTAATCGCCATCGCCTTCAATGCCTTCTTCGTCTTCTTTTTCTTGAAGCTCTAATAACGGCACAATTTTATTAATTTCGATGTATAGCTCAGAGCTATCTTCAGCTGGGCCTGAGATAATAAGTGGCGTACGCGCTTCATCAATTAAGATTGAATCCACTTCATCCACTACCGCATAAAACAGTGGGCGTTGTACGCGCTCATCAATGCTAAATGCCATGTTGTCACGTAGGTAGTCAAAACCAAACTCGTTATTAGTACCGTAAGTAATGTCGGCACTATAAGCTTGTTTTTTCTGTTGTGGCATCATGCCTGGTACGTTACAGCCTACAGTGAGGCCTAAGAACTCAAATAACTCGCGGTTTGTTTCAGCATCACGTTTAGCAAGGTAATCGTTCACGGTAATTACGTGCACGCCTTTGCCAGTTAAGCCATTTAAGTAGGCTGGAAGTGTGGCTGTTAGTGTTTTACCTTCACCGGTACGCATTTCTGCTATACGGCCTTGATGTAAAACCATGCCGCCTAATAGCTGCACGTCAAAGTGACGCATGCCATTTACACGCTTTGACGCTTCACGTACCACAGCAAATGCTTCTGGTAGAATGTCATCAAGGCTTTGTCCGTTATCGTAACGTTCTCTAAACTCAGCTGTCTTAGCTCTTAAATCTTCATCAGAAAGCGCTTCTAATTGCGTTTCTAGCGCGTTAATTAGCGCGACCGTCTTTCTTAGGTTTTTAATAGTGCGGTCATTGCGACTACCAAAAATCTTGGTAAATAAATTAGATATCATGATAAAACCGTTACAATGTATTCTTTGCTAACCGAGTGTCGGCTAACCCATTTTTTACAATTGGTAATTAATATGTACTTTTACATAACCTGTAGAACATATTAATTAGCAATTTTGTACTAAAGAGCCTCAAAAGCACTGTTTAATACGTGTGCTACTATACCAGACTCTGCCAAACAACAAACTATCTCAACAAAAAGATGTGTATTTAAAACAGAAAAATTTGATCTGATGCGTAAAACTAATTTAATTACGCTTAAAAATAGCAGCAAGTTGTGAAGATATGGTGTTAAAAAATTTAAAAACAAGAGTATGGGTGGGTAAGTTTTATACTTAATTACCCACCTAGTTCTGCGGTGTATTTAAAGCTTAAACTGATTAACCGTTTTGTTTAAGGCAATAGCAAGGTCGCTTAAATCGCGCGCTTCATCTGCTAAAATGTGGGCGTGATCAGCGGTGCTGTTTACTAAGCCATTAATCGCTGCAAGGCTGGTATTAATGTCCTCAGCCACAACGGTTTGTTGCTCAGTTGAGGTGGCAATTTGGTGGCTTTGATCTTGCACTTTAGTTACCGACTGGGCAATGTTTTCTAATGAGCTAAGTACTTCTTTGGTTTGCGATACTGAGCCCTCAGTTTGCTCTTGCCCTTGCAGCATCATTACCGACGCTTGCTGAGCAATTTGCTGTAAGCGAGTAATCATATTTCGAATATCGTCGGTTGATTCTTGCGTACGGCTCGCAAGTGAGCGCACTTCATCTGCAACTACGGCAAAACCGCGGCCATGCTCACCGGCACGCGCAGCCTCAATAGCGGCATTAAGAGCAAGTAAGTTAGTTTGATCGGCAATGGAGTTAATTACATCCACTAATGCACCAATATTATTACTTTCTTGTTCAAGCCCTGCTACTACTTTAGATGCTTCACCTATGTGCAGTGCAAGCTCGGTCATCACACGTTGTGCTTGCGTAGAGCGGTCTGCTCCTTCGGCTGTAATGGCTTGCACTTCTTCGGCGGCGCTGTTGGTATGTTGTGCGTTGCGCGATATTTCAAGCACGGTGCTGGCCATTTCGGTCACGGCGGCACTGACGCTGTCTACTTGTTGTTTTTCTTGCTGTATTTCGGTATTGGTTTGCGCAGACACATTTTTAAGTTGCGCTGCGGCATTGGTCAATTGCTCAGCTTGTGCGGCTGTCTCTAACATCATGGCGCGTAGCTTATCAATAAATGTATTCATGTGATTGGCAAGCTGGCCAACTTCGTCTTGGCTGGTAATATTAATCTTTTGGGTTAAATCGCCTTCGCCTGAGGCAATATCACGCATTATATTAGTTAAGGTGGTAATAGGCTGCGAAATCATGTGGGTTGCCCATAGTATCATTGCTAAAATGATCACTAAAATAATCACCACTGCGGTGGTTGTGGTGGTAACCGCTTCATTAACGGGGGCTTCAATCATGCTGGTTGGAATGAGTATACCTACATACCAATCTAGATAAGGCTGCTCTAGTTGTAAGCGATGATACACCACATAGAACTCTTCTCCTTTTAAGGTCACCAATTGGCTGCCTTCAAGGTTATTACGCATTTGTGTGTTAAGCTCTGTAAAACCTGATGTATTGCTAAACTGGCTTTCGAGGCCATCTAGCCCTTCTTTGCCTTTGGGGCCTTCATCGGTGTTAGACAGCTTATGGCCAGTGGCATTTGAAAAGTGTACAACCTTTTGATTGCCATCGAGTAAAAAACCATAGCCTTGGCCATTAAAGCGGATACCTTCAACCATGTCGTTGATTTTATTAAGCTGTAAATCAACACCGCCCATGCCAATAAGTTTACGCTGTGCGTTGTATACCGGCTGTTGTACAACTGCTGAGGCAACGCCTGTGGTTAAATCGACCGATATAGGGCCGACGTAAAGTTTATTAATTTGCAGCGCTTCTTGCCACCAACCACGTTTATAAGCGTAGTAAGGCTGGCCATTGTAATGGCTGGTACGCTCGTTTTCTTTAAAGTATTCACCGGTGGTTGCTGATGCGAAAAACGCCGATAGGACATTTTCGTCATTTGAGCTAATGCGGATAAAGTCTTGATTAACGTCGTTGTAGCCGGGGGCGTTTTTAATCGGCTGATCGCGAGTATCCCAGTTTTCAAAAAAGTTAATCAAATGCGGGTTATTAACAAACGTAGAAACCAGCTTGCCATACTCTGCAAAGTAGCTTTGCATTGAAAGTTGTTCGCTTTGAAGGTAGCTTTGAGCTTCGCGCTCAATGTTTACTCTGGAAAGGTTAGCGATGTGATTTACAAAAAATGTTGAAGCAATAATTAGCAAAATGGTGATGGTACCACCAATCAATAATAATATTTTCTTCCGTAATGATAAATTATTTAGCATAAGTGCACGTATTATTGTTTTTTAATAGGTTATATCTAATCATATCTTACTTTAATTCGCTATGAAGTTAGATAAAAAGCACTAATTATGCGTTTAAAATGAAGGGTTATGCAAAAATGGAAACAAAAGCTAATAAATTAGTAGTATTAGGCGCAGGCTGGTTGGGTCATACTTTGTGCCTACAAGCTAAGCAGGCGGGCTGGCAGGTGCAAGGTACACATAGAAGTGATGAGCACACCGAAGACTTTCAGCGTCAATTTGTACTGAATGATGGACAACTAATACACCAAATAGATTTACACGATGCTTACTGGGTGTGTGCAATCCCCCCCCGAAGCAGACACAGTGAAAGTAACTACCCAGAAACATTAAGTGCAGCCCTTACTCTTTCTAAACAATTATCTGCCAAAGGCTTTATTTTATGCTCATCTACCGGTGTGTACGATCAAGAGCCAGGTGTTTACACTGAAAGCAGTGAAATAAGTTGTACCAATGAGCGACAAATAAAACTGTACGATAGCGAAGAAAAGGTGCTTGAACAAGGCGCTAAGGTACTTCGTTTAGCGGGGTTGTTAGGGCCGAATCGCGAGCCGGGCCGCTTTGTTGCTGGTAAAGAGCTAAATTCATCGAGTCAGCAGGTAGTTAATATGGTGCATCAACAAGATGTGATAAACGCCATTTTTGCGGTAATAGAAAACTTTAATTCGGGGCAAAATATTTATAATGTGGTGAACCCGTCACACCCCACTAAAGCGAATTATTATGCACAAAAGTGTGCCGAGCATGGCGGCGAAATGCCAACCTTTACCAGAAATGAAAGTGCTGAGCGCAAAGTACTAGGCTCAGCAATTGAGGCATTAGGTTTTAGCTATCAGCATGGGATTTAACATACGATGGTAGCGGGTTGTGATGAATAAAGTCGCACAATTTACCTTGTGCTAAAAGCGTATTGGTTGCGTCTATATCGGGGGCAAAGTAGCGGTCTTTATCATAGTAGCTTACATGCTCACGCAGCAGTGCTTTTGCTTTTTCTACTTGCGGTGAGGGTTTAAGTGGGGCTCTAAACTCAAGCCCCTGAGCAGCAGCAAGCCATTCAATCGCTAACACTGCGCAGGTGTTATTGCCCATTTCATTTAAGCGCCTTGCTGCAAACGTGGCCATAGAAACATGGTCTTCTTGATTTGCTGATGTTGGCAGGCTGTCTACCGAGGCAGGGTGCGCAAGCGATTTGTTCTCGGAAGCAAGTGCCGCCGCGGTTACTTGGGCAATCATAAAGCCTGAGTTAACTCCGCCGTTTTCAACTAAAAATGGTGGCAGTGTTGAGAGATTTGAATCGATAAGCAATGCGATTCTTCGCTCTGCCAGTGCGCCTATTTCAGCAATCGCAATAGCTAAGTTATCCGCTGCCATTGCGACTGGCTCTGCATGAAAGTTGCCACCGGAGATAATATCGCCCACATCGGCAAATACCAGCGGGTTATCGGTCACGCCGTTTGATTCACATAACAGCACTTCTGCGGCGTGGCGAATTTGTGTTAAACATGCGCCGAGTACTTGAGGTTGGCAGCGCAGGCAGTAAGGGTCTTGCACTTTTTCGCAGTTTACATGAGATTGGCTAATTTGCGATTGAGTACTAAGTAGCTCTCTAAATACACTGGCCGTATCAATTTGGCCGCGTTGACCCCGTATGTCATGAATGCGTGCATCAAATGGCGCACGGCTGCCCATTGCGGCTTCTATGCTAATAGAGCCTATAACACAGCTTTGTGCATATAAATCTTCCGCTTTAAAAAGCCCCTGCAGGGCAAATGCGGTAGAAGCTTGTGTACCATTTAACAGCGCTAACCCTTCTTTTGCACCTAAGGTGAGGGGGGAAAGATTGGCAATTTTTAACCCTTGCGCAGCACTTATAACTTGACCCTTGTGGCGCATTTTACCTTCACCTAGCAGCGGTAGGCACATATGAGCAAGAGGCGCTAAATCGCCCGAAGCACCGACAGACCCTTTTTGTGGTACGCACGGGTACACTTCGCTGCACAGTAGCTTAATAAAAAACTCAATCACCTCAAGGCGTATTCCCGAGTAGCCCCGAGATAGAGAATTTATTTTTAAGGTCATCATTAACCTTACTGTGCTGTCGTCCATGAGCTCACCAATACCGGCAGCGTGCGAAAGTACAATACTACGTTGAAGTAGCTCAAGCTCGTCATCTGCTATTTTTGTATTGGCTAATAAGCCGAAGCCGGTATTAATACCGTACACCGTTTGGCGTTTATGTATTACGTTTTGAACGGTTTGTGCACTGGCCGCTATTTGTGCCTCGGCGCTGTTTTCTAAATTTAAATTAACAGCTGAGTCATTAATTTTTCTTAGGGTGTTTAAATCAAGGTACCCGGGTGTGAGAGAGTGTGAAATCATGACTATTCCTTGTTTAGCATAGGGAGATCTAGGTGGTGCTCTTGCGCACAATTTTTTGCAATGTCGTAGCCTGCATCGGCATGGCGCATAACGCCGCTGGCAGGGTCATTCCAAAGTACGCGGGCTATGCGCTGTGCGGCTTGTTCACTGCCATCTGCAACAATAACCACACCTGCGTGCTGGCTAAAACCCATGCCAACCCCACCGCCATGATGCAGCGATACCCACGTTGCACCACCTGCGGTGTTTAATAAAGCATTAAGTAATGGCCAATCAGATACGGCATCTGAGCCATCTAGCATACTTTCTGTTTCACGATTCGGGCTTGCTACTGAGCCTGAATCGAGGTGATCGCGACCAATAACAACCGGTGCTTTAAGCTCGCCATTTTTAACCATGTCGTTAAAAGCCAGTGCAAGGCGAGCTCGATTTTTTAAACCTACCCAGCATATACGTGCTGGTAAACCCTGAAATTGAATGCGCTCACGCGCCATATCAAGCCAGTTATGTAAGTGGGTATCTTCTGGGATAAGCTCTTTCACTTTTGCATCGGTTTTATAAATGTCTTCGGGGTCGCCCGAAAGTGCAACCCACCTAAATGGGCCAATTCCTTCACAAAATAACGGGCGGATATAAGCTGGCACAAACCCCGGAAAATCAAACGCGTTAGTAACGCCTTCTTCAAATGCCATTTGGCGAATGTTATTGCCGTAATCAGTAGTGGCAGCACCTGCTTTTTGCAGTGCTAGCATAGCGTTAACTTGCACTGCCATAGATTGCTTAGCGGCTTTAACAACCGCGTGTGGGTTTTGTTTGCGCATTTTTGCCGCATCTTGCATGTTCCAACCTTGAGGTAGGTAGCCGTTGAGTGGGTCGTGCGCTGAGGTTTGGTCGGTCACGATATCAGGGATAATGTTGCTGTTTGCTAGGGTAGTAAAAATATCGGCGGCATTACCTAATAGGCCTACCGATAGGGCCTTACCTTTAATACACGCATCGGTAATAAGTTTAAGTGCGTGCTCAAGCGTCGTGGCTTTTACATCAACGTAGCCAGTTTTAATTCGAAAATCGATACGGGTTTCGTCGCATTCCACAACTAATGCGCTAAAACCGGCCATCGTCGCGGCGAGTGGTTGGGCACCTCCCATACCGCCAAGACCTGCGGTTAAAACCCATTTACCCTGCGCATTACCGTCAAAGTGTTGTTTTGCCATTGCTACAAAGGTTTCGTAAGTGCCTTGCACTATGCCTTGTGAGCCAATGTAAATCCAAGAGCCCGCGGTCATTTGCCCATACATCATTAAGCCTTTTTTATCGAGCTCATTAAAGTGCTCCCAATTTGCCCAATGCGGTACCAGGTTAGAATTAGCAATGAGAACTCGCGGCGCATTTTCATGGGTTTTAAATACGCCCACGGGCTTGCCCGATTGCACAAGCAGTGTTTCGTCGTTTTCGAGCCTATCAAGGGTTTCAATTATTTTATCAAAGCTTGGCCAGTCTCTTGCTGCTCGGCCAATACCGCCATAGACTACTAACGCATGAGGGTGCTCTGCCACTTCAGGGTCTAAATTGTTCATTAACATGCGTTTAGCGGCTTCGGTTTGCCAGCTTTTAGCGCTAATTTTATCGCCATGAGGCGCACGGATTTCACGGTGTGTGTCGAGCCGGTTGTTCATGAATTTCTCCTGTTGTATATACAAGATGGTCAGCTACAAAAAAACGCCCTTGAGCGTTACCTTGTTATTATTTTTTAAATGTTAAATGCCCGCCCAAACGGTATTTACTGCCCGGTGATACTAAACGAGCAAAGCTCACTATGCCTTTTGTAGACCAAGTACGACGAATAACCTGTAAGCAGGGCTCTTCGTTATATAGGTTAAGCCATTGGCACATTTGCGAGTTGGGCATAACCGCTTCCACTGTGTGGCGTGCTTGTGTGAGTGGCGCTACGCTCGATAAGTATTCATGCGGGGTGAGGGCGCTAAAGTCTTGTTGTAAATAACCCGCGGCTAAAGCTGGGTTTACAAATCGCTCTTCAACTTGCAGTGGTTTGTCGTTCTCGTTATGTACCAGCACACTGCGATACACCACGCTATCTACTTCAACGCCAAGCGCAATGGCGATGGGGGCAACTGCATTGATGGATTCAAGCACGTGCACGCTACAGCTGTAATGCCCGTTACGCTCTTTTACTTCATCGGCGATGTTTTTAATTTCGAGTAGAGATGACTGCGATTTAAAACTTGCTACAAACGTACCTAATCCTTGGCTGCGCGTTAAAATACCGGCATCTGTTAATTCGCTCAGTGCACGTCTTGCGGTCATACGGCTTACAGAAAATTGGCTGCTAAGCTCGTTTTCTGAGGGGACACGTTGGTTTTCTTGCCATGCGCCATTTTTTATTTTATCGACGATAAATTGTTTTATTTGTGCAAATTTAGGAGTGGTCATTACTTATTATTAGCTGTATTTAAAATAAACTATTTAATAAAGATGGCATAATTATCTTGTATATACAAGGTGTATTGTTAGACTGTATTTTAAGTACATTAGGGAGCTAAGTATGCAAAATAAAACAACGGGTTATGTCTTAGAAGATCTCGACTTATTATTGACAGATGCCAACATAGCAACCATGGATAGCACAATTGACGCACCTTATGGGGCGATAGAAAATGCGGCACTGGCGATTAAAAATGGCGAAATTGTATGGTTAGGTGAGCAATCAAACTTACCCAGTTTTGATGCCTTTGCAACCCCTACATTAAGTATTAAAGGGCAATGGTTAACACCTGGGCTTATTGATTGCCATACACATTTAATATTTGCAGGCTCCCGAGCAGAGGAGTTTGAGCAGCGCTTACAAGGTACAAGCTATGAACAAATAGCTGCACAAGGTGGTGGTATTGCCAGTACCGTTAGGGCCACTCGCGCGGCAGATCATGAGCAGTTATTTGTTGATGCAAAAGATCGCTTAAACACTTTACTTACCGAGGGCGTGACGACTGCTGAGATAAAGTCGGGATACGGGCTTGATGTTGAAAACGAAATAAAAATTTTAGAAGTGGCGCGTTTGCTTAATGAGCATCACCCTATTGATATTAAAACCACGTTTTTAGGTGCGCATGCGTTACCCCCTGAGTACAAAGGCCGTGCAGATGAATACATTGATTTAGTATGTACACAGATGCTTGAGCAAATAGTGGCTAATAACCTTGCAGATGCTGTGGATGTATTTTGTGAAAATGTAGGCTTTAGTCATGCACAAACAAAACAAGTGTTTGATGCAGCTAAAAAACATAACTTGCCGGTAAAATGCCATGCTGAGCAGCTTTCTAATCAGCAGGGCGCGCAGCTGGTGGCTGAGTATAAAGGCCTTTCGGCTGATCATATTGAGTATCTTGATGAAAGCGGCGTTAAGGCTATGGCTGAGGCTGGTACTGTGGCTGTGTTATTACCTGGGGCTTTTTATTTTTTACGTGAAACGCAGCTTCCTCCCATCGATTTGCTGCAAAAATACAAAGTGCCTATCGCCATTGCCAGTGACTTTAACCCAGGGACCTCGCCTTTATGCTCTGTGCAATTAATGATGAATATGGCATGTACTTTATTTAGGCTTACCCCTGAGCAGGCACTCGCAGGAGTAACGCGCAGTGCAGCACAAGCGCTAGGGTTAAAAGATAGAGGCGTGCTAAAGATTGGTGCAAGGGCAGATATTGCGCACTGGCAAATAAGTCACCCTTCGCAATTAAGTTACCAATTTGGCGTAAATAAACTGTTAAATCTATGGATTTTGGGTAGAATTAATTAGTTTGTATTATTTTTGTCCATATTTAACATGCTTTTATTAAATTTTATAGCTAATGGAGTGGCGTAAGCTTGAGTATTTTGACTGACAGTAACTTTCCTATATTTTTTAGCGGCGCGCTGTTAATGGCGATGGTCGCTACGTTATTTGCGGTGAAAAATACCAGTATTAAATTTAGTTACTTATGTACAGGCGCAGTTGGTTTAGCCATTTTAAGTAGCGGCGCTGCTTGGTTAGCAATATTACTCGCTTTTGGTTTTTGCTTTCATTTATGGCAAGCGTTTGAGCGTAATAATTGGAGCATGATTATCACAAGCGCCGTGTCAGGGTTGCTTTTTGTGGTGTTGTTTTCAGCGCATTTACTAATGAACGCCCCTCTATTTTGGGTGGTGGTGGCTATTATTTTGCTAGCGGTTGTAGGGCTAATGAGCGATGAAGAAGAGCCCAAAGTTGAAGTTTCGCATAACATTAATGAGCCTGAGCCGTTCCAAGATGACTCTCCTCTTGCTGCATTTGCAGATAAACAACAGTTACGCCAAGGCTATTACAGCTGGTGTAAAGAAAAACAGCTAGAAGCTGCATTGGTGATTGTGCGTTTAGAAGGGTTTGAGCAAGTTAATCAGCACATTGGTAGAGATTTTGGTGATTTGTTGTTGGCGCAATCAGCCAATAGAATAAAAGACTTACTAAATAACGACGATGTGATTGATTTAGGTGGCTATGAAAAGCTGGCACATTTAGGCGGCCTTAACTTTGCCTTTATTTGCAGTTTAGCAGTGCACAAACACAGCCACGAGCACATTATTGAGCAAATTATTGGTGCAACACTTAAGCCGTTTAATGTTGCTAATTGTACAGTAGAGGTAAAAGCAAGGGCGAGTTACGTTAATTGCGATGAGCAAGATGCTAACTTTGATAACTTAGTATCGTGTGCTTATTTAGCCCTTGATAGCCAGCCTAAAAAAGCAGTTGTTGTGTACCATCAACAAATGATGGTTGAACAACTCGAGCAGCAAGCGCGTTTAAAAGAGTTGGCTAATATTGATTTTGTAAGCGAGCTTGAGCTTTATTTTCAGCCTATTATTCGTAACGATGACGGCCAAATTGAATTTTTGGAACTCCTACTGCGTTGGCAGCATCCCCAGCAAGGTATTTTATCTGCCCACCGATTTATTGATGACATTCATATTGCGGGCTTAGCGTATCCACTGGCTAAATTTGTTATAGAGCGGGCTGCAGAGCTTGCCATGGCGTTACGCATAGAGGGTATTGCTATACCGCTGAGTATAAACTTGTTTGGCCCTGAAATGCTTAACGAAGAATTTGTTGAGTTTGTAGATAGTGTGGTGAGTGAGCACAACTTACAACACGGTGATTTAATTGTTGAATGCCCGCTGCATATATTTACGGATTTAGATGATAAGGGCCGTGCGATGATTGCCCGATTAAATAATATCGGCTTAAAAATATGTGTTGATGGGTTAGGCGATAACCCCATTGTTCTTTCTAAGCTGCCAAATTTAGCTGTTGAATACATTAAGGTGGCGCCATCGCTTACTGCAGATTTTAGCAATCAAAATAATATTCGCAGCCTAGTTGGCGGTATGGTTGAAATGCATAACCAACAAAATACTAAGGTTATTTTTGAGGGCGTTGAAACCTTAGACCAATTAAAGTTTGTAAAAAGTTTAAAAGCGCATGCGGCACAAGGTTATTATTTTGGCCACCCATTAAGCAGCATTGGCTTAATGAGTTGGTTAAAGCAGTGGCAGGCTCACCAAACTCAATAAGCTAATCCAGTAAGGCAATTCGGCGGCCTTAAAAAATACAGCGGGTAATTAAGCTAATTACAATTAATGGGTTTTTGCATGTAAGTAGGCATTAACTAATGCGCTAATAATTTGCCCACAGCTTTGCATACCGGCTGTTAACCCTGCTGGATGATTTAGCGGCGCTGCTTCACACAAATGTAGGTAGCGGGCAGTGCTATGTTTTGCTGTTAAATACACATAATGCTCAGCATCACTAACGCTAAAGCCGCAGCATGTATACGCGCTGGCCGGTAAAAATGAAATGCTGTCTAAGTCGAGCTCAATACCCAGTGGCGCATTATTTAACCCTGCTAAGGCGTGCTGTACGGCATCGGTTAGTGATATTTCTCGGCGTATATTAATAGCCTGATAGCTGTGATAACTACATTGATTTTGTGCGATTAAGTCAAAAATGGCTTGGTTATTTTTTTGCTCATGCAGGCCAATAATATGATATTGCTGCAATGCATTTTTTTTCAAAGCATAGCTAAAACCATTGCCGCTGTGGCGGCCCTCGCAAGGCCGTAAATCTGCATGGGGGTCAAAATTAATAGCGTTAACACAAGCCCTATTATGTTTACTTAAAGCACTGAGTATGCCAAAACTATTATTGTGCCCACCGCCTATAATAATAGGCTCAAGGCCCGCATTAAATATAAGCGTTAATACCGCCTCTACTCGCTCATCTATTGTTGCGCATAGTTTGCGTAATTGAGCCAGCTCTTCAGCATGCTGGTTATTTAAGCCTTGCGCTTGCTCCATCAAATCATCAACGTCAATTTCGCCTAACAACAATACCTGATGAGTTGCGTTAAACTGGTTAACTGGTTGGTTCAAAAAGTATTGCAAAAAAGCCGGCCAAGCTTGATGTGAGCCGCCATTGCCTATATTAGCGCGAGGGCCTATATCTTCACATATACCAATTAATACGTAGCGAATACCAAATTGCGCTGCATCGTTAAGTGCTTGTTGTACATTTACGTGGGTGTCTAATAGGGCAACAGACTGCCAGGTTTTTGTTTCGTTAGCGCGTGTGGAGCAATAGGGTTTAACGGCGTATTCATCATACACTTTTAAGGTAGGGTGCACTGTATTGAATCCGTATTGAGCAGTAAAAATTATTCGTGGTGACGTAAGCAGTGCTCTTTTGAGCACTGCTTGTTACTTTATTCTTCGATAACTTCTAGTTCAAGTTCTTCTGCTGATAATACAATGCCAGTACTATCTGCATAGATAAAATCGTCATCAAAAAACGACACTCCAGCAAAGTTAACGCCAATGCCATCTTCACCAGCGCCTTCGCTGTCGGCGGCAACAGGAATAGAGGCAATCGCTTGAATACCTAAATCAATTTCTTCAAGCTCGTCTACATGACGCACCGCACCAAATACAATTATGCCGTTCCAGTTGTTATCAAGCGCAAGTTCTGCAAGTTCAATGTCGATAAGAGCGCGTCGTGTTGAGCCACCACCATCGATAAGTAGCACTTGATCGGTACCGTCTTGTGAGAGTATTTCACGGATCAGTTCATTATTTTCAAAACATTTAACCGTTTTAATTCGGCCGCCAAACGTGTGTCGACCACCAAAGTTGATGAACATCGGTTCAAGCACGTCAACCACATCGGCAAAAAAGTCACATAAGTCAGAAGTGCTGTAATCCATTATTTTATCCTCAAAGGGTACATAAGTTACCCTCAGTATACCCTCCTTATATGCAATAACAACGACTTAATAGCAGTAAATTTATTCAAAAAATGCCGAAATTAGAAATGGCAACAATAGTGTCTTAAAAGCGTCACTCAATTGTTATTTTCTGCCTCTAAGCTTTAACTATGGTTAGATATTGTGCAGCTAAGGGTGAATAATGAACGACAATAACGTGCTTAAAAAAATGGCTCAAATGGATGAACGACTCTTTTTAACTCTGTTTAATTACAATTCCCCCAAATGGCTAAAAACGGCTGCGCTTGGTTTATCTAAAAGTGGTAATGGTGGTTTATATTTACTTATGTGTGGCACTGTTTGGTGGCTAAGTACCAATGAGCAGCATCAGTTGTTGCCAATATCGGTGTTACTAGGGTTTGCAATTGAAAGGCCTATTTATTTTTTAGCAAAACGTACCTTTGGCCGAATTCGCCCCTGTGATTGCTTAGTCAGTAATGCGTATATTGTGCCTAGTGACAAATTTAGTTTGCCCTCGGGACACAGCGCAGCAGCATTTTTAGTTGCGGTAATATTGAGTCATTTTTTTGCAGAGTATACGTGGCTTTGGTTTAGTTGGGCATCGGGGGTGGCGGTTTCTCGCGTGGTATTAGGCGTACATTTTCCGGCAGATATAATAATAGGCGCCGTTATTGGTAGTTCATGTGGTTTATTTGCGCTAGCTTTGGTGGTGCCTGTATGAAAATATTATACGGCATACAAGGCACAGGTAATGGCCACATTACGCGCGCCCGTGTTATGGCAAGTTGTTTTAAAGAGTTAGGTATAGATGTAGATTACGTTTTTTCCGGACGTCCTGATAAAGACTACTTTGATATGCAGGACTTTACTGATTACAAAACGTTTCGGGGTTTATCGTTTAGCACTAAAAACGGCCAAGTAAAAAGCTATCAAACATTAAAAAATGCTCGAGTGTGCAAGTTAGTTAACGATATAAAATCATTTGATGTAAAAAAATACGATTTTGTTTTGAATGACTTTGAGCCTATTTCAGCCTGGGCGGCAAAGAGAGCGGGCGTACCTGTGGTTGGTATTAGTCACCAGGCGGCTTTTTTATCTAACAGTGTACCTATGTTTGGTCAGGGGTTATTTAGAAAGTCCCTTATTAAGCATTATGCCCCTGCAAGCACTTATTTAGGCGTACATTGGCAACCTTTTGCTGACAATATTATACCGCCCTTTATTGCAAACCATGATCATGGCAACCCGGTCGCCGTTATGAATAAAGTGCTAGTGTACTTACCCTTCGAAAACCTCGACAACATTATTGATTATTTAAAGGACTTTCCAGAAAAAGAGTTTTACTGTTACCACCCACACGCGCAAGACAAATCCCTTGGTCATATCCATTTGCGCACTCCTTCACGAGCGGGGTTTTTAAACGACTTAGCAAATACCAGCGGCGTAATTGGTAATGCAGGCTTTGAACTGGCAAGTGAGGCCTTAAAGCTTGGGAAGAAATTATTACTTAAACCTCTCGATGGCCAGTTTGAACAAGATGCAAATGCACAAACACTATTGGCGATGAAGATGGCCCATGTAATGAACTATTTAAACCCGCAAGCGCTGGATGATTGGAATAGTGCTCCGCAAAACAAACAAATTAATTTTCCCAGTGATCCAGCTCCTTTGGTGCAGTGGCTACTTAATAAGCAGTGGCATGACACTCACTCATTACATAAAGATTTATGGGGTAATGTTAATCTAAAAGCATGAACAACATGCTAAAAAAGTTAATAAAAAGTTTAAAATTAAGCACCATAACGTACTACACTATTAGTGCATATTAAATATAGGTGTTTTCAATGAATTTTTTACAAAACTTAACCATTAAAAGGCGTTTACAACTTAATGCAGTGGTAGTCGGTCTGGCAATGGTCATTTTGTTATGTGTGATAATTTATGAGTCACGCGTAACACTTAATCTGAATAAAACAATTCAGCTTGCAGAAGAGCTCAATGTACACGCCCTAGAGCTTAGAAAGCATGAAAAAAACTTTCTTTTTTACAAGCAGCAGGAAGCACTTACATCATTTGATAAGGATTTTAACCAGCTAAGCACTAAAATTAAAAAGCTGCAGGAGGTAATGCAGCAGCAAGGCATTACTGCAGCACAAATTGAGCATTTTCATGCGCTTATTACTAACTACAATAACAACTTTTCGGAGGTTGTTAGGCTACAGCAACAGATAGGTTTAAACCCTAAAGATGGGTTATATGGCAAGCTCAGAAATGCAGTGCACGAAGTTGAGGTGCTATTAAAAGAGCAAGATAACTTTGAGCTTTTATCTGTAATGCTACAGCTGCGACGCGCTGAGAAAGATTTTATGCTGCGCTTTGATGCAAAATACTTAACTCGCTTTAACGAACTTATTAGTACGTTTAAACAAAAAATTTCCCAAGCTGATTTACTAAGTAGTTATAAGTCGCAAATAACCCCTTTAATAGATACGTACCAAAGCGATTTTCAAAATCTTGTAAAGGCACAAACGCAGCTAGGGCTAGATTTAGACTCAGGTGCACTAGGCGTTATGCGTATTAACGTAGAAAAAAGTGACAAAGTTGTAAGTGAAATCGTTGAGTCAACTAAGTTACAAGTTGAAACAAGTGTTGAACAAGCAGAACTTATAGCCATTATAGTTTTTGTTATTTCTGGGGTTATAGTGTTGGCGTTGGTGTACTTAACTAGTCAGTCGATCATTATCCCTATTGAGAGGGTGTATCATACTATCAACGATATACGCCGTAATAACGATTTAAGCGTAATGATAGAGCAAACAGGTAATGACGAAGTTACCATTATGACCTCAGACTTTAATAGTTTAATAGGCGATTTTAAAAACCTCATAAACGAAGTTAATACCGCGCTTAATACATTAAATGTGGCAACAGAGCACTTATCAGAAAGCACCTCAGCTACAAGTTCAGGCATGCAAGAGCAGTTACACGAAGCGGATATGGTTGCTACTGCGGCTACGCAAATGCAGGCAACGATTCAGGATATTTCTCATAATACTGAAGCTGCCGCTAAAAAAGCAGAGTCAACCAATTTAAGTGCGCAGCAAGGGCGCAGCGAAGTAGACTCTACGGTTAAGCATATACGCGATTTATCTTCGTCGTTAGGTAACGCATCAAGTGTGGTATCGCAGCTTGAAAAAGACGGTGAAACCATAGGCTCAGTGCTTGATGTTATTAGAGGCATTGCAGAGCAAACTAATTTACTCGCATTGAATGCCGCAATAGAAGCAGCTCGTGCTGGTGAGCAAGGGCGAGGGTTTGCAGTTGTGGCAGATGAAGTACGCTCGCTTGCGCAACGTACACAAGAGTCTACCAGTGAAATTGAAGGCATTATTAATACTCTTCAGCAGCGCACGCAAGAGGTAGTAAGTATTATGCATCAATGTCGCTCGCAAGGTGATGAAAGTGCTTCACAAGCTATTAAAGCGGGTGACTTACTTGGTGCTATTACCGAAGATGTGCAAACTATTATGGAAATGAGCACTCAAATTGCTGTTGCTATTGATGAGCAAAGTCAGGTGGCATCAGAGGTTAACAAAAATGTAGTACGCATTAGAGACATTGCCCAAGATGCCTCTGAGCATGCAGTTAATAATGCGCAAACCAGTGAAGAAGTCTCTGAGCAAGCGCGCGTATTATTTGCGGCTATTGATAAGTTTAAAGTGTAATACAGTGTAGCGTTTAAAAAGCCAATAAGGTTTAGGGAACAAACTTTATTGGTACGCTGTCTTTGTTTTGTTCGTGCTCGGCGACTCGCGCTTGGTATTTATCCCACAAGGTTTCGTGCTGCGTTTGTAGTGTTTCAAAGTAGTTCCAGCTAAATAGCCCGCTGTTGTGGCCATCATCAAAGTCTAACCTAAGTGCGTAATGCCCCACCGGTACAATTTTTTTTATACCTACATGTTGTTTATTAAGTACCAACTTCATTGGCTCTGCACCATGCCCTTGCACTTCAGCAGAGGGGGAGTGAACGCGTAAAAACTCGCTGCTAAATACAGCCATACTGTCATCATCAAAGTAAACATCTAGGTTTTTACTCACGCTATGATAATGCACTTTTGTTACGTGTTTCATTTTATATGTCCCATTAAAAAGCCCCCAATACGGAGGCTTTTAGTATAGTATTTTTGCCTAGCTTATAAAATAAAGCGGCTTAAGTCTTCATCTTCTACAAGTGCACCTAAGTGTTTTTCTACGTAGGCGGCATCTATAGTAAGGGTAGAGCCTGCTTGCTCTGATGCATCGTATGAGATTTCTTCCATTAATTTTTCCATTACTGTGTGTAATCGACGAGCACCAATGTTTTCGGTTTTCTCATTTACTTGCCAAGCGGCTTTAGCTATGCGCTCTATTGCATCATCGTTAAACTCAACATTGACTTGCTCAGTTTTAAGTAGCTCACGTTGCTGCTCAGTAAGTGAAGCATGTGGCTCGGTCAGAATGCGTTTAAAGTCATCAGCAGTCAGTGCCTCAAGCTCAACACGAATAGGTAAACGACCTTGAAGCTCAGGGATCATGTCTGATGGCTTAGCCATTTGGAACGCACCCGATGCAATAAATAACATGTGGTCGGTTTTAACCATACCGTGCTTAGTATTAACGGTTGAGCCTTCAATTAGTGGAAGTAAGTCGCGTTGTACACCTTCTCGGCTTACATCTGGGCCTGATGAATCGCCACGCTTACAAATTTTGTCTATTTCATCAATAAACACAATACCGTTTTGCTCTACTGCAAAAATAGCCTGCTCTTTAAGTTCTTCAGGGTTAACTAATTTGGCGGCTTCTTCTTCGGTTAATAGCTTAAAGGCTTCTTTAATTTTTAACTTACGCTTAGTACGTTTGTCGCCACCCATGTTTTGAAACATGCTCTGCAACTGGTTGGTCATATCTTCCATACCAGGAGGCGCCATAATCTCTACATTTGGCTGCGCTTGCGCTAAATCTATCTCTATCTCTTTATCATCAAGCTGGCCTTCACGCAGTTTTTTACGGAATGTTTGGCGAGTAGATGAGTTGTCATCACGCTGTGTTTCACCGTATTGATCTTTAGCTGGTGGTAAAAGTGTATCTAAAATACGCTCTTCTGCCGCTTCTTCTGCGCGGTGCTTAAACTTTTTAGTTTGTTGCTCGCGGGTCATTTTAATTGATACATCAACTAAATCGCGAATAATAGTCTCTACTTCTTTACCCACGTAACCCACTTCGGTAAATTTAGTGGCTTCTACTTTAATAAAAGGCGCATTTGCTAGTTTAGCTAAACGGCGAGCTATTTCAGTTTTACCTACACCTGTTGGGCCAATCATTAAAATATTTTTAGGTGTTACTTCGCTACGTAAGTCATCGTTTAATTGCATTCGACGCCAGCGATTACGCAGGGCAATAGCCACGGCTTTTTTAGCTTTAGCTTGACCAATAATATGCTGATCTAACTCGTGTACAATTTCTCTTGGGGTCATAGCAGACATAATGGGTCCTATTATAGTTCTTCGATTGTTTGGAAGTTGTTGGTAAATACACAGATGTTGCCAGCAATGGTAAGGCTTTTTTCTACGATATCGCGAGCGCTTAAATCGGTATTTTCTAATAGGGCAGTGGCTGCTGATTGAGCAAAGTTACCACCGCTACCAATAGCAATTAAATCGTTCTCTGGCTGCACTACGTCACCGTTACCGGTGATAATTAGTGAAGCGGTTTCATCTGCAACTGCCAACAACGCCTCAAGCTTGCGTAGGGCTCGGTCGCTACGCCAATCTTTGGCCATTTCTACAGCGGCTTTAGTTAGGTTACCTTGGTGCATTTCTAGTTTGCTTTCAAAGCGTTCGAAAAGGGTAAAAGCATCAGCAGTACCGCCAGCAAAACCAGCAATTACTTTACCATTATAAAGGCGTCGAACTTTGCGGGCATTGCCCTTCATTACGGTATTACCAAGCGAAACTTGGCCGTCGCCACCAATTACTACTTTATTGTCGCGGCGTACACTTACGATAGTGGTCATGTTATTCCTCATCATCAAGCTGCGGGGGCAGCTTGTAAAAAACGATTATGATGAGGTTATATGGGTGAATGGTCTAATTTCAAGTCCAACCCCAAATTCCGCAGCTAACAACATGCACTCGCTTGAGTTTGTTTTTGTCGCTTTCGGCTTGGCGCTTTGTTTTATATGGGCCTAAACGCACTTTATACCAAATACCATTAGTACCTGTGGTCTTTTTAATTTCAGAAATTAAGCCAGCAAAAGCAATTTTAGCTTTGAGGGTTTCGGCTTGCTCATGTGTTCTAAACGACCCACATTGCATAACATAGGGGCCTTTTTGCTCAATTTCTCTTACTTCTACTTGGATTTCGTGCTCTTTAATTTCTTCAATAAACTTGGGTGCGCGAGGCTTAGCTATTTCTACTTTTTCAGCTGTTTTAGGGTGCGCTTGCTGCTCAACCAGCTTAGGGTCGGCGTTATTTTTAATAAACCATAAGCCATAGGCAAACCCACCTACAAGCAAAACAGTAATAACAACTAAAAGTATAGGAAATGGTTTTTTAGCAGGGGCTTGCTTGGTATTTTTTCTACCCGCTGGTTTTTTATTAATATAATCGTGCTGTGCCATTTGGCTTTAACCTAAATCATGTCTATAGGGTCAACATCAAGGCTCCAGCGCACTTTTTGGGCAAGTTTGCTGGTGCTTAAATAGTCGACCATTTGCGCAAGATACTGATGCAATACTTTGCGGTCTTGCGCTTGAATATGCAATTGAAACCGGTACATACCTGCCACTCTTTCTAGTGGAGCAGGAATTGGACCGAGCAATTGTATACCAGATACACCGTTAACAGGAACCAAATCCGTCAAAAAATCGACAACGAGCTTAATACTATGTCCTTGTGCTCTAACTATAGCCATATTGGTAATGGGTGGAAGGTCGGCATCATCTCGTTCACTTAAAGCAAAACGGGCAAAATCTTGGTAGCCATTATTCACTAAGTCTTGCAATAAAGGGTGTTCAGGAAAGTGGGTTTGCAGTAATACTTGCCCAGGCTCCCCCGAGCGACCCGCGCGGCCAGCAACTTGGGTCACTAGCTGGGCTAAATGCTCAGTAGCTCTAAAATCACACGAGTACAAACCGCTATCTACATCTAATATAAGCACTAAGCTAACATCGGCAAAATGATGACCTTTGGCCAACATTTGTGTACCTACTAGGATACGCGCCCCACCTTGGTTTATCTCCTCAAGGGCTTTTTCTAAGCTCCCTTTACGGCGGGTTGAATCACGGTCGATACGTGTGACTGGTGTTTCGGGAAATTCACTCGACAAAAACTCTTCAATTTGCTCTGTGCCTTTTCCGTTAGGAAAAATTTGTGTGCTACCGCAATCAGGGCACTGGTGAGGAACTCGGTGTTGTTCCCCACAGTGGTGGCAAATCATTTGGCCTATGGCTTTATGAAAAGTTGCACTGGTGCTGCAGCGATTACACTCACTGAGCCAGCCACATTCGTGACAAATAAGCGTAGGAGAAAAACCACGACGATTTAAAAACACCATAACTTGCTTACCACGGTTTAAATGTTGGCGCATAGTGGCAAGACTTGCATGAGCAATACCCGCTTGGTCGGGCTGACCTTTCATATCGAGCAACATAAACTGATTATCGGTTGCAGTTTGCGCGCGCTCTGTAAGGCTTAAAAGTTGGTATTTGTTGTTTATAGCTTTGTGCAGTGTTTCCAGTGCTGGGGTGGCACTGCCTAAAATAAGCGGTATTTTGTGCTGAAATGCCCGATAAGCTGCTAAATCGCGTGCATGGTAACGTAAGGTATCTTGCTGTTTAAATGATGAGTCATGCTCTTCATCAACCACTATCATTCCTAACTTTAAAAAAGGGAGAAAAATGCTCGAACGGGTACCTATTACAATTGCGCAGCTGCCTTTTTCGCAAAAACGCCATGTTTGCAAGCGCTCGTTATCGGTTAGGGCTGAGTGCCATAACATAATTGGCGTATCAGGAAAACGACGACGAAATCGGTTGACGGTTTGGGGCGTTAAGCCTATTTCAGGCACCAGTACTAAGGCTTGCTCGCCACGTTTAAGGACCTCTTCTAGGCATTGTAAATACACTTCGGTTTTACCGCTGCCTGTCACACCTTCTAATAAAAAGCTCTTAAAGCCAACACTTTGATTTATAGTTGTGCATGCTACGGCTTGCTCTTTATTAAGTACTGGCTTGGTGCCAACTGTGGGCATAATGCTTTGCCATTGATTATCATGCTCAATGCTCTGGGTTATGAGTTCTTTATCTATTAAGGCATCTATTGTTTTTTTACTAAAGCCGAGCGCTTTTAGCTCGGTTACCGACGACTTCCCCGATTGTGCGAGTTGCTTTAATAAGTTTAGTTGGGTTTTTGCTTTTAACGACGGAACCTTCGCGCCTTTTTCGGTAAGGCTAACCATGTTAATACTGGTTTTATCGGGGTTTTCGCCTTGACGAAGCGCACCAGGCAACGCAATGTGTATAGTTTCGCCGAGTGGGTAGCAATAATAGCGGGCGGTAAAGCTAAGCAGTTCTAAATGCTGCGCAGATAAAATAGGGGTTTGATCAATAACCTCAGCAACCGCTTTAATTTTGTTTTCGGGTACGTCGGTATGCGTTTTAAGTGCAAGAACAACTGCTACTTTCTTTTGATTCCCAAAAGGCACTAAAACACGCATCCCAGGCATAATAGGCGCCGAGAGCGAGGTAAGTTGTTCATCTATTTTATAATCAAAGGTGCGTGGTAACGGAACTTTAATAGCAACTTCAACAAAGCGCATAACAACTCATGTAATAAAGGGTAATAGCTTAATGTACTAAAAATAAGCTTAAAAACCTACATGCAAATGGGCAGTGTAGTGTTGGTTGGTTACTTTTTTGACAAAAAGCGTAATTAAAGCTTGTGCGGGGCAAGCTAGTTGGATAAAATCCGCGGCCTATAAATTTGTTTTAACGACGTATGGTGCCAGACTTCGGGTTTGGAGAGCGATGCGGCCTTAACTAGAGGTTCCTATGAAAGAAGGTATTCACCCTAAGTACGAAGTAATTTCTGCAACATGTTCATGCGGAAACAAATTCGAAACTCGTTCTACTCTTTGTAAAGACATTCACCTAGACGTATGTTCTGCGTGTCACCCGTTTTACACTGGTAAGCAAAAGATTTTAGACACTGGCGGCCGTGTTGATCGTTTCAACAAGCGCTTCGGTGCACTTACCAGCAAAAAATAATTATTGCTGTTTAGTAAAAAAAGCACCTTTGGGTGCTTTTTTTGTGCCTAAAATTTAGCATTTTTGCTGAAATATCAGCAATTATTGCCGTACTACTTATGCATAACTATTTCCTGTTCTTATTCTGAATATGCATAAACCTTTGCAGACAAACTCACAATTCTTCTCTATATTTTTTATACGTTAGTTTTTAACCAAGTCGCTAAAAGTGCTCATCGTGGCGATATTTGTTTTTAACGGTGATAAACGCGCCATATTGGTGCATTTTGCTATTTTAATATCCTGCTATTTTAGAAAAATATTGGCAGGGCAAAATGAACCTCAAAAAGCACTTTTTGACTGAATTTTTATTTGTTTAAAATTGATAACTTTTAGCGAAGTTGCTGATAAATCACTTAAAATTAACGGATATAGCATATAACAGGATAGACCTGATATTGCTTGGAATTTAAAAATAATAAGAGTATCTTAGCCCCATACTCCCTCTCACTTAACTTAAATTGCAGGATACCATCGCGTTATGTCAGATTTTCGTGAACAAGCATTACACTACCACTCACACCCCGTTCCAGGCAAAATCAGCATTGAGCTCACAAAACCAGCTGAAACGGTGCAAGATTTAGCATTAGCATATAGCCCTGGTGTTGCAGAGCCTGTGCGAGAAATTGCAGCAGATTCAGCCAATGCATATAAATATACCGGTAAAGGTAATATGGTTGCGGTGATCAGTAATGGTACAGCAATTTTAGGTTTGGGTAATTTAGGGCCACTAGCCTCTAAACCTGTTATGGAAGGTAAGGCGCTCTTATTCAAGCGTTTTGCTGGCCTAGATTCTATTGATATTGAAGTTAAGCACCGCACCACTGAAGACTTTATAAATACAGTGGCTAATATTGCCGACACGTTTGGTGGCATTAACTTAGAAGATATTAAAGCACCAGAGTGTTTTGAAATTGAAAAAGCGCTTATTGAGCGTTGCAGTATTCCGGTTTTTCATGATGACCAACATGGTACCGCTATTGTAACTGCAGCAGGTATGCTTAACGCATTAGAAGTGCAGGGCAAATCAATAGAAGATGCCATTATTGTATGTTTAGGTGCAGGTGCTGCAGCGGTTGCCTGTATGGAGCTATTAATTAAGTGTGGTGCATTGCGTGAACATATTTATATGTTAGACCGTAAAGGAGTTATCCATACTCGCCGCGATGATTTAAACGAATACAAACAGCTTTTTGCTAACAATACAGATAAGCGTACTCTACAAGATGTAATTGCTGATGCAGACGTGTTTGTAGGTGTATCGGGCCCTAACTTACTTGCACCTGAAGATCTTAAGTTGATGGCCGATAAGCCAGTGGTATTTGCATGTTCAAACCCAGACCCTGAAATTGCACCTGAGCTAGCGCACAGTGCACGAAAAGACTTAATTATGGCAACGGGTCGCTCTGATTTTCCAAACCAAGTTAATAATGTTTTGTGTTTTCCGTTTATTTTCCGTGGTGCACTTGATGTACGTGCAAGCGCAATTAACGATGAAATGAAAATAGCCGCTGTTGAAGCTATTCGTAGCATTGCTAAAGAGCCAGTGCCTGAGCAAGTATTAAAAGCTGCAGGTGTGGATAAACTTGAATTTGGCGCAGATTACATTATTCCTAAGCCGATGGACCCGCGTTTATTACCACGTATAGCCAAGGCGGTTGCGATTGCGGCAGTTGAATCGGGCGTGGCGCAAATTGACTTACCTGAAAATTACATGGCTTAAATAGCCGCAAATAAAAAACCTCAGCTTGGCTGAGGTTTTTTGTTTAAGCGACTAAAAAGTAGCGAGTGTAAATACTTGGCTACTCTTCGTCTAAAATAGGTACTTCGAGCCCCATTTCTTGCATTATTTTTTTCACTTCTTCTGGAACTTTTTCTGCGTTATCTTTACGAAGGTCATCATCGTTTGGTAACGGCTGACCGGTAAAAGCATGTAAAAAGGCTTCGCATAAAAGCTCGCTATTTGTTGCATGACGCAGATTGTTTATTTGACGACGTGTACGCTCATCAGTTAATACTTTTAATACATTTAGCGGGATCGAAACGGTGATCTTTTTAACTTGCTCTGATTTTTTCCCGTGTTCTGCGTATGGGTGAATATACTCACCATTCCATTTAGCCATAAGATGTATCGTTGCCTCAGATTATTAATTTCTCACACGGCGTAAAAAGCGTGTAAATATGCGTGAAATTCTATCGTTTTAAAAAAGATAGTCAAATAATAGATAGCAATCTATCTTAATAAGCTGGCTGTAACAGTAAATAAAGGTTTATGAGAGCTTTACACGGATGTTGTTTTTAGCCATCTAGAGCTTTAAAAGCTTTGACTTATTATAATGGATAACATACTCTTTTAGACGTCTAAACATCCAAATTAATTAGGTGACGAATATGAGCGAAAAAAACAAAGCAACCATTGCTGTACGTAATGGCGTAGATGCCGATAAACATCATGGTGCCGTTGTGCCACCAATTTATTTATCGACGACGTATTCGTTTGCCGATTTTGATACAAAACGCGCATACGACTATGGACGAAGTGGTAATCCTAACCGCGATATATTAGCTGAAACGCTAGCAGAACTTGAAGGTGGTGCTCGCGGCATTATTACCGCTACGGGTATGGCTGCGGTGCATTTAGCCACACAGTTATTAAATAACGATGATACGCTGGTTATACCACACGACTGTTATGGCGGCAGTTACCGTTTATTTACGTCGTTAGAGAAGCGCGGCCTACTTAAGTTAAAGGTTCTTGACTTAACTAAACCAGAAAACTTAGCACAAATTTTAACTATTAAACCTAAATTAATTTGGATAGAAACACCAAGTAACCCTGTGCTGCGCTTAACGGATATTAAAGCCGTGACGGATATAGCAAAACAGTGCGGGGCATTGGTGGCTGCCGACAACACCTTTTTATCACCGGCATTGCAAAACCCAATTAAGTTTGGCGTAGATATTGTTGTGCACTCTACCACCAAATATATTAACGGCCATTCTGATGTTGTAGGCGGTGCAGTTGTTGCTGCAACACAAGAGCTTGGTGACGAGCTTGCTTGGTGGGCCAATAACATTGGTATTACCGGCGCTCCATTTGATAGCTATTTAACGTTACGCGGTTTACGTACTTTAAATGTGCGTTTAAGGCAGCACCAAGAAAATGCCCTAGCGATTGCTAAATACCTTGAAAGCTCTGAGTATGTTAGCCAAGTTTACTACCCAGGCCTTGAATCGCACCCTCAACATACGCTTGCTAAAGCCCAGCAACTTGGCTTTGGTGGCATGGTTAGTTTTGATATTAAGGGTGATGTGGATGATGCTGCGGCGTTTTTAACAAGCCTTAAAGAATTTAGCTTAGCTGAATCGTTAGGTGGGGTTGAGAGTTTAATTTGCCATCCTGCGACCATGACTCATGCTGGTATGGAGCCTAAAGCGCGTCTTGAGGCGGGGGTGGGCGATACGTTAATTCGTATTTCGGTCGGTATTGAAGATATAGAAGACTTATTGGCTGATTTTGAGCGTGTATTTAATTTAGTTAAACCAGGGCAAAACAAAAATATAGGCCGTGTTGGTAAAGCTGCAGGCAATGCCAATGGTGATGTAAAGCAACAGGCTGCTCACCCGGCATTGTGGTGATTGAGTATGGTAAAAAGTGTACATAAATTTGGCGGCTCGAGCTTAAGCTCGAGCGAGCGTTATAAAAGTGTGGCAAAAATTATTATTGGCCACACACAGCCTGGAGATTGCGTGGTTGTATCTGCTGCCGGTAAAACCACCGATACCTTGGTTTCGCTGTGGCAAAGTTATCAACAGCAAGATAAGCAAGCCGTTGCTGATATTTTACTGCAATTGAGTAATCATCAAACAGTATTAATTGAAAAGCTATTAAAAGCCGACGCTAAACACACGGCTTTAGCTGTGTTAGCGCAAGAACTAAGTGACGTAGCAGAGCAAGCCAGTAAGCAACAGTTGCAAGAGGCGGCGTTACTGGCGCATGGTGAACTGTGGTCTGCGCGGTTACTAGCAGCCTATTTAACGCAATTAAACATTCAAGCGTGTGCTCATGATGCTAGAGCGCTGTTTAGTGTAACAAGCGGAGAGCTTTTGCATGCGCAAAACAAGCAGCAATGTAGCCAAATTATTGATGCAAATAAGATTAATGTAGTAACAGGGTTTATCGCAGCAAGTGCTGATGGCAATACGGTTACGCTTGGGCGCAATGGCAGTGATTACAGCGCCACCTTATTAGCCAATTATTGCGATGCACATAATGTATGTATTTGGACTGATACGCCAGGGGTGTTTAGTGCCGACCCACGAAAAGTTGAAAAAGCGATTAAGTACAACAAGGTGTGCCGTGAACAAGCTAACTTATTAGCTAGATTAGGTAATCCTGTTTTACATGCTAAAACGCTTTCGCCTTTAAAAAACAGTAATATTAAGTTGGCTGTACGCAGTAGTTTTGATGTGCAAGCTGCCCCTACCGATATTGTAAAACAAGGCAAAGCTAAGCAAAAACGTTTTATAACTACATTGCAAAACGTTGATTTACTGCTCGTTGAAGGTCTTAACGCAGGTGAAGTGGCACATGTTAGCCAACTTATTCAACATAGCCTTCATCATTTTATACACAACGGCGACACATACTTAGTGGTGCCTGCGGGTGCTACGCATCAAGTAGTGAGTTATTTTGCTGGGCGAGCAAGCATAAGTGAGTCTAATTTAAACGGCTGCGCGGTGGTTGCGCCTACGCAAGATGTTTACACACTAAGTACATTAGCGGCTGAGGTTTTAAATCAGCAAAGTATTCACCCTCGTTTTATTCATCAAGATACAGGCTATACATTGCTATTAACTGATCAGTTAATAGAAAGCGATGTACTGAGTTTATTACACGAAAAACTAATTAATAAAGGTCAAGAAGTTGCACTGGTTGTAGCTGGTTTAGGTAATGTAGGCGATGAATTTTTAAGCCAGCTAGATACTCAATTTAAGCGTTTGTCGGGCGATTATAGTATTAAGCTAGTTGGGTTAATTCGCTCGCAATATATGCTATTTAATGCCTCGGGTATTACGCTTGGGCAATGGAAAAAACAGTGGCAGCATAATGCCGTTGCTTATGAGCAGGCTGATTTATTAAGTGCGTTAAACGAACTTGATTACGAGCATAAAGTGGTTGTTGATATAACGGCAAGTGAGCAATTTAGCCAATTATATACCGACTTTGTTGAGCGAGACTGTCATTTAATAAGTGCTAACAAGTACGCGGGCACTGCTGCATCAAACTGGTATAACGCGCTGCGCCAAAGTATTAGCGAGCGTAACTTGCATTGGCGCTACAACACCAGTGTAGGGGCAGGGTTGCCAATTAACTTTGCGTTGGCCGATTTACAAAATAGTGGCGATAAAATTACCCGTATTGAAGGGGTTTTCTCGGGCACACTCTCGTGGTTATGCAGTAAGTACGATGGCAGTGTGGCATTTTCTGACCTTGTTCTTGAAGCGCAAAAAATGGGCTTTACAGAACCTGATCCCCGCGAGGATTTATCGGGCCGCGATATGCAACGTAAATTATTGATATTGGCGCGCGAGCTTGGCATTGAATTAGAATTAGATGATATAAGCTTACAAGCATTAATGCCTGATGAGTTAGCCCAAGGTTCGTGGGATGACTTTTTAGCGAACAAAGATAAGCTAAATACCTTTATTAAGCGCCATGCCGATGCGGCAAATGCACAAGATGCTGTACTTAGGTATACAGGTTTGTTGGCATTAGAACAGGGTAAAGTTACGGCGAAGGTAGGTATAACTTACGCACCTAAAGGGGATGCCTTAGCTAACTTAACACCTGGCGATAATATCTTTGTTATTAATAGCCAGTGGTACAACGAAAACGCCCTAGTAATACAAGGCCCTGGGGCAGGCAAAGAAGTGACCGCCGCTGGAGTTCACTCTGATTTATATTGGTTAGTTAAAAACCTAAAATAGCGCAGCTAAATATTAATAGTAAAACGGCAGCTTGTGTAAGCTGCCGTTTTTGTTTTCTTCACTATGATTAAAATAGCTCTTCTTCGGTTTTTGTATCTTCTTCAAAAATATCAGTTGGCTGAGACAGTACATATTTTGTAGGGGCTGTGCCTTTTTCAAAATATTCAAAGCGACTGGTGTAGTCGTTTTTATGACTTAACAAACCTGTTTTTAAATCGATACGAATTGAAACGAGTCCCTCAGGAGGCTCTATTGGCGCTTCTGGTGTGCCTTCAAGGGCAACTTTCATAAAATCAACCCAAGCTGGCTGTGCCGTTTTAGCTCCTGATTCAGCACCAGAAATTTGGCTGCTATCTAGGTTGTTATTATAGGTTGAACGTCCTAGTGAGTTTCCTGGGTTGTCAAAACCAACCCATACCGAAGTCACTACATTGCGGTTAAAGCCGCTAAACCAGGTATCAACAGAGTCATTGGTTGTGCCTGTTTTACCCGATAGATCGCGCCTATCTAATGCTTGCGCACGCCAACCTGTCCCGCTCCAGCCTGTTTTATGTGTCCAGCTACCGCCACCCCATACTGCGCTGTGCATAGCCTCAGCAATTAAAAACGCATTTTGTTTTGATATAACACGCGGTGCACAACGAGGTTGCATGGCTTGCTCATCTGCTGTAGCGGTATCTAAGTTATTGTTGGCAAAACTATCCATTTCTTGAGAGACGGGTAGTAGCTCGCCTTCGTCGCAAGCAAGCGCTGGGTTTGCTTTAAATAGTACATTGCCATAGGCATCTTGAATTTCAGATATAAAGTAAGGTTCAATTAAATGACCACCATTAGCAAATGCGCTCATGCCGCGAGCAAGCTCTAATGGCGTGATTGATGCACTCCCTAATGCTAACGATTCACTGCGGTTAATATCAGCATCCTTAAAACCAAACTTAAGTAAGTGATCAGCCGTGCGCTGCAGTCCTACACCACGGAGTAAACGTACAGAAATAACATTTTTAGATTGTGCTAATGCACGGCGTATACGTATAGGGCCATTATAAACAGCTGGGCTGTTTTTTGGTCGCCATGCTACACCTAAGCTTTTATCCCATTGGTTTATTGGCGCATCATTTAATATAGAGGCTAATGTATAGCCATTTTCGAGTGCAGCAGAATAAATAAAGGGTTTGATATTAGATCCAACTTGGCGTTTAGCTTGTACCGCTCGGTTGTATTGGCTTTGCTCAAAACTGTAACCGCCTACTATGGCTTTAATACGACCATCTTGTGGGTCGAGTGAAACAAGTGCACTGGCAGCTTCTGGTATTTGGCTTAGCAGGTAACTGTCGTCGTTATTTTTACGCAGCCATATTTGCATACCAGGGGTAAGAATGTCAGTAGCGGCTTTAGGGGCAAAACTTTGGCGGTAGCGGGTAATGTATTTACGCGCCCATTTTAAATTATCCCAATCAAGTGTGGTGCGCTGGCCATTCTTTAAAATAACGTCAGCGGTTTTCTCTGCCACATTTAACACCACGCCAGCGTGCAAATCAGCTATTTCTTTAACTGGTTTTAGCTTTTCTACAATTTGCTGCTCACTTAAGGCGGGCTGTGTTTCTGGATCCCATAGCATGTCTACAGGTCCACGAAAGCCATGACGCATATCGTAGTTATGTAAATTATTAACTAAAGCTGTTTGCGCAGCCTTTTGAACTTTAGACTCCACAGAGGTAAATATTTTAAAGCCAGAGTTATATGCTTTTTCTACACCGTAGCGCTCAACCATCTCAGCACGAACCATCTCAGAGATATAAGGGGCATAAAGGTCTATCTCGGCACCGTGAAAATAAGCAGTGATAGGCTGGTTTGCCGCTTCGTTGTATTGTTGTTGCGTTATATAGTTTTCCGTAAGTAAGCGACCAAGCACTACATTGCGGCGTGCTTTTGCTCTAATAGGGTTACGAATTGGGTTAAGTGCCGAAGGGGCTTTAGGTAAACCTGCGATCATTGCCATTTGCGCAAGGGTGAGGTCTTTTAACTCTTTACCATAATAAACTTGTGCCGCTGCGCCAATACCAAATGCACGATTACCTAGTTCTATTTTATTAAGGTATAGCTCAAGAATTTCATCTTTAGTTAATACACTTTCAATGTGTAGAGCTATAAAAATCTCTTTAACTTTACGAATATACGCCTTTTCTCGTGTTAAAAAGAAGTTACGAGCAAGCTGCATAGTAATGGTACTTGCACCTTGTTTTTTCTCACCTGTTGAAATTAACACAATAGCAGAACGGACAATACCAATAGGATCTATACCAATATGGTCGTAAAAACGGTTATCTTCTGTTGCTAAAAAGGCATCAATTAAGGGCTGAGGTATGTTATCTATGGTGACGGGAATACGGCGTTTTTCACCAAATTGATTAATTAACAGCCCATCTTTTGTGAAGACTTGCATAGGGGTTTGTAATTGCACGTCTTTTAAAACTTGCACACTGGGGATATCGGGTTTAACGTAGTAATAAAGGCTGATTAAAGTTATCAGACCAATTAACGTGCAAATGATAAAAAATTGTAATGTTCGTTTTAATAAAATCACTTATATTTCCCTAAATGGACTCCCAATTGCGAGTTTAGACTGCTAGTATATATTGATTAAAAAATGAATAATATTTTTTACTAAAAAAATTATAACTTGTTTATTATTAAAACAAAGGTCAAGTTGCAAACATGCTAAGTCAACTATTTCAAAAGCCATCCACTGCGATGGTCGGAATTGATATCGGATCGCACTCTATCAAAGCAGTGCTTTTAAGTGAAATTGAAACGGGATTTCGACTAGAAGCACTTGCAATTGAACCTATGCCAAAAGGCGCAATGAGCGAGCGCTCTATTCAGGATATTGAAGCAATTGGTAACATAATTACAAAATTAAAAAGAAAACTACCAAAATCTTTAAAAACAGCAGCAGTGGCTGTATCAGGGCAAACCGTTATCACTAAAGTTATTTTTATGGATGTTTCATTAAGTGACGCTGAATTAGAGTCGCAAATTGAAATAGAAGCTGACAGCTTAATACCTTACCCCCTTGATGAAGTGAGTTTAGATTTCGAAAAGCTTTCTACCAACGAAGCCGATCCGAGTAAAATGAATGTGCTGTTATCTGCTGCGCGTACAGAAAGTGTTGAAGCTCGTGTGGGCGCACTTGAGGCGGCAAACTTAACCGCTAAAGTGGTTGATGTTGAAAGCTATGCGCTAAGTAGAGCAATGGATGTGTATTATCAGCAATTACCAAGTGATGCCTTTAATAAGTGTGTTGCCGTAGTAGATATTGGTGCTGTTTTGATGTTGGTGAGTGTTGTTCAAGCGGGAGAAACAATTTATACCCGCGACCAAGTGTTTGGTGGGGACCAGTACACTAACAGTATCGTGTCTTACTATAACAAAGGCTTTGATGAGGCAGAAATTGGCAAAACAACGGGTGATTTACCCCCAAATTATACCTTTGAAGTGCTCGCACCGTTTCAAACATCATTATTGCAACAAGTGCGCCGTGCGGTACAAATGTTTTTAACAACCACAGGTAAAGATCAAGTAGATTATATTGTGCTAACCGGCGGTACATCGATGATTGACGGTTTAGATAGATTGTTAATTGAAGAGTTAGGTATTCATGCCGTGGTAGCTGAGCCATTTGCAAATATGGAAGTTTCGCCAAAAGTAGATAGAAATATAATGCAGCGAAATAGAACGCAGTTTGCAATTGCTACTGGTTTGGCATTAAGGAGCTTTTCATCATGCCACATATAAATCTATTGCCGTGGCGAGAGCTACAGCGAGAAGAATCAAAAAAGAAATTTATAACAATTTTAATCGCGGTTGTTATTGTCTGTTTTGCAAGTATGTACTTACTTAGCTCTTTTTATTCTGGTTTAAAGGATGGCCAAAATTTAAAAAATAATTATTTAAGCTCTGAAATTAGCATGCTTGATAAAAAAATTAGTGAGATTAGAGATCTCGATAAGCGAAAAGAAAACTTACAACAACGTATGCGGTTAATTGAAGAGCTACAAAGCAGCCGTAACTTAGGCACTCAAATTATGGATGAGGTGGCAAAAATTGTTCCTCAAGGGGTATATTTAACTAAACTAGAGCGCCGCGGCAGTCAAATACATGTGCTAGGGCGTAGTGAATCAAACAACCGCTTGTCTACTATGCTGCGTCAGGTGCAAGGTTCATATTTGTTAGAAAGACCGACCATGCAGGGTATTGTGGCAGGCGATCAAACATCACGGTTACTCAGTGATTTTAATATGGAGTTTTACGTAAAACCATTTGATGAAATTGGTGAGGTAAGTGATGAACCTTGATTTAAAAGCCTTAAATGAAATAGATTGGAATGAAATTGAGCTCGACAACATTGGTGAGTGGCCCGTTGCAGTAAAAGCAATTTGCTGTTTATTTATAGCCGGTTTAGTCCTGTTTTTTAGTTACAGCTTATTAGTGTCTGATGAAATAG
Organism: Pseudoalteromonas sp. MM1; assembly: GCF_030296835.1. NCBI lineage: Bacteria > Pseudomonadati > Pseudomonadota > Gammaproteobacteria > Alteromonadales > Pseudoalteromonadaceae > Pseudoalteromonas > Pseudoalteromonas sp. MM1. The sequence continues at coordinate 377,037 of NZ_AP027922.1, forward strand.
ACAGTTATCACAACGCGGTAGCAAAAGAAGTAGAGCTGCGCAGTACTTACAGAACAAAGTATGCCGTAGCCAGTAAGCTTGATATATATCGCCAGCAAATGGTTGAAATGGAAGATAAGTTTTCTCAACTACTAAAGCGATTACCTACCTCAAATGAAACCCCTGGCCTGTTAGATGATTTATCTTATGTAGGTACTACTAGCGGTTTAACATTTTTAAAAATCGGCTGGTTACCAGAGGTTGAAAAAGAGTTTTATACCGAGCTGCCTATAAAAATTGAAGTAATAGGTACTTACCATGAGTTTGGTGAATTTGTAGGAAAAGTAGCCCAATTACCACGAATTGTAAGTTTACATGACTTTTCGATTGTATCATCTGGCGAAAAGCAACTAACATTCAGTGTGGTAGCAAAAACGTATCGTTATGAAGAAGGGGTTAAAAAGTGAGATTAGTCCCTTTATTATCATTGTCTGTTTTACTATTGGCAGGCTGTAACGACGATACGTCTGAGCAAAAAGAGTTTATTGACCAAGTAAAGGCTAGTACCACGCCTAGAGTTGAGAAAATACCAGAATTAACGCAGTTTGAGCATTTTGAATATAATGCATCGCAATTACGAAGCCCTTTTGTGGCTCCACAGCCTGAAATTATTCAAAATAAACTAACGCAAATTAAAAACTGTTTACACCCTGACCCTGATAGAGTGAGAGAGCCGCTAGAAAAGTACCCGCTCGATAATCTATCAATGAAAGGTACATTAGGCTCTAACGGGCAAATGTGGGCATTGATCACCGCAGCTGATGAAACGCTGCACAGGGTAACGGTAAATAATTACTTAGGGACCTATGACGGTAAAGTTAAGTCTGTAAGTAGTGATTATGTAGAGTTAATAGAATTAATCCCTGATGGGTCGGGTTGTTGGAAAGAGCGGCTGACTAAATTAGAAATGTTAGAGGCGGCAAATAATGGCGCAAATTAATAATAAAAAAGGTAAAACACACATGCATAAGGATGTACTTTGGCATCATCGTTTTCAAGCGGTGCTATTTGTCATATTGGCTCTTTTTGTTGCAAAAACAGCCTGTGCAGCGCCACTACTTTATGATGTACGTTATAACCCCTTGCTAAAAGGCGAGACCGAGTTACAGCTTGTATTTGACGAAGAGCTAACACAACAACCTAAAATTCAAGTACACAACACACCAGCGCGTATAGAAATGCTATTTGAAGGCGCCGAATTAGAGCAGGGTCTTGAAAATGTACCGGTCGATCACGCGGGTATTAATAGTGTAAGCAGCGTACTGACAGAGCAAGGCTTAAAAGTTACCGTAAATTTAGCGCGTTTAAAAATATACGAAACACAAGTAAATAATAACTTAGTGTCGTTGCGCGTGTCTGACAACCCGCTTACTGAACAAGCTTCTGATGAAAGCAGCAATGGTTATGATGCATCAAGTGCTTATATTAATCGTATTCAGTCTATTGATTTTCGCCGTGGTGAAAAAGGTGAAGCAAAAGTTTTAGTATTTTTGCAAGACACGCAAGCTGCGATAGAAGTACATGAAAGTGGTGGAAAAATAATAGCAGAGTTTCATCACACAGATATTTTAGACGACTTACTGTATGAACTAGATGTATTAGATTTTGGTACTGTTGTAAGTACCATTGAAACCTTTAAAGAAGATAGCTTAAGCCGTGTTGTTATTGAGCCTAATGCGGCTTTTACCTTTACCTACCAGCAAATAGATAACATTTTAACGTTAACGATTGAAAAAGATGAAACGCAAAATGCCTACTTAGATGGCGGTAAAGAATATCAAGGCCGACCAATGACCTTAAACTTCCAAGATATTTCGGTCAGAGCGGTACTGCAAATAATAGCGGGTTATAACGAGTTTAACTTAGTAACGAGTGACTCAGTAACCGGCAATATCACGCTTCGTTTAGATGGCGTACCATGGGATCAGGCTTTAGATGTTGTACTGCGCATTAAAGGTCTTGATAAGCGCATGGATGGCTCAATACTGATGGTGGCACCGGCAGAAGAGCTTGCTGCTCGAGAGGCTAAAGACTTGCTTGCAAAACAAAAGGTCGAGGATTTAGAGCCACTATACAGTGAGTATATTCGTTTAAACTACGCTAAGGCTGAAGATTTTGCAGATTTACTGAAAACCGACACTAACAGCATCATTTCTGCCCGAGGCAGTGTATCGGTTGACCAGCGTACCAATACATTACTCATTAAAGATACAGCGAAGAGCATTGAGAGTATTCGTCGTATGATTGAAACACTCGATATCCCAGTGCAACAAGTTGTTATTGAATCACGTATGGTTACGGTACGCGATAACGTCACAGAAGACTTAGGCGTACGTTGGGGATTTAGTGATCAACAAGATAGTGATGGTATTTCAGGCTCGCTTGAAGGAGCTGAGTCTATCTCAAATGGCACTATTCCTGATTTATCAGACCGTCTTAATGTAAACCTACCTATTACTAACCCTGCGGCAAGTATTGGTTTACACATAGCTAAGCTGGCTAATGGTACCTTAATTGATTTAGAGCTAAGCGCTTTAGAAGAAGAAAATAAAGGTGAGATTATTGCGAGTCCGCGCATTACTGCAGCTAATCAGCAAAAAGCACGTATTGAGCAAGGTACTGAAATTCCCTATACAGAATCAGCCTCAAGTGGTGCTACGACTGTAAGCTTTAAAAAAGCGGTATTGAGCCTTGAGGTGACACCGCATATAACGCCAGATAACAAAGTAATTTTAGACTTAGTAATCACACAAGATACTCGTGGTGAGACTGTTCAAACTGGTACAGGTGAAGCGGTTTCGATAGATACTCAACAAATTGAAACACAAGTGCTGGTTGATAACGGCCAAACCGTTGTGCTGGGGGGGATTTTTCAGCAGCAAATCATTAATACCACAAATAAAGTACCTGTACTTGGTGATATTCCATATGTTGGACGCTTATTTAAGAGCACCAGCGAGTTTAATGAGAAACGTGAATTACTTATTTTCGTGACACCGAAAATACAAATAGACTAAAATTTAGTGGTTTTATGTTCGCCAGCGAGTGTTTATTGATAATAATTGCTCGTTATATGGCTTTTTATTGTAATAGACTTGAAATACCCGGCCAATTACTGAGATAATCCCCTCCTTAATTTTGGGGCCAGGTCGTTAGGCGGGGTTTTATTTCAAATTTTAGAGTTCGTTTGTACTAAAAGATATGGCTGAGAAACGTAATATATTTCTAGTTGGCCCCATGGGGGCTGGCAAAAGCACGATTGGTCGTCACATCGCTGACCAATTACACCTTGAATTTGTCGATTCTGATCAAGAAATCGAACGCCGTACAGGTGCAGATATTGCCTGGGTGTTTGATCTTGAGGGTGAAGAAGGCTTTAGACTTCGTGAAGAATCTGTTATTGGCGACTTAACCGAAATGCAAGGTATTGTACTTGCAACCGGTGGTGGTTCAGTAATGAGTAAAGAAGTTCGAAACAAGCTTTCGGCTCGTGGTATCGTTGTATACCTAGAGACACCTATAGAAAAGCAAGTTGCACGCACGCAACGCGACAAGCGTCGCCCATTACTGCAAACTGAAGAAGCACCTCGTAATGTACTAGAGCGCTTAGCAGAAGAACGCGAGCCACTATACAAAGAAGTTGCCGATTTTGTTGTACGCACCGATGAGCAAAGCGCTAAAGTTGTTGCTAACCAAATCATCGAGAAATTAGATTTTTAAAAACCAATAATAAAGGAAATAACAAAGCATGCTTGAATTAACTGTTAATTTGGACGAGCGAAGTTATCCTATTTTTATTGGTCAATCTGCACTTCAAGATAATGGCCGCCTTGTTCACCACATTGGTGATTGTCGGCCTATCATTATCACTAACGACACAGTTGCGCCTTTATATTTACAAGGACTGCTAGATTCGTTAGCTGACCTAGACCCTCTTTCTTTTGTCATTCCTGATGGTGAGCAATACAAATCACTTGAATGGTTTGAGAAAATATCAGCTTTTTTATTGCAAAATAACTGCGGCCGAGACACATGCTTAATTGCATTAGGTGGCGGTGTTATTGGCGATTTAACAGGCTTTGTTGCTGCATGTTATCAGCGCGGTGTGCCGTTTATTCAAATTCCTACTACGGTGCTATCACAAGTTGACTCCTCTGTAGGAGGAAAAACAGCGGTAAATCACCCATTGGGTAAAAACATGATTGGGGCGTTTTATCAGCCGCAAGCTGTTTTTATTGATACTAATTCACTTCACACTTTACCGGCGCGCGAATTTGCAGCGGGTATGGCCGAAGTTATTAAGTATGGTCTAATTTACGACACAGAGCTATTTACTTTTATTGAGCAAAATGTAGAGAAGCTACAGCAACTAGATGAAGCAAGTTTGCAGCATATTATTTATAGATGTTGTGAAATTAAAGCGCTTATCGTGGCGCAAGATGAAAAAGAAAATGGCCTCCGTGCATTACTCAATTTAGGTCATACCTTTGCGCATGCAATTGAAGCGCAAATGGGATACGGTGTATGGCTACATGGCGAGGCTGTTGCTACCGGAATGGTACTTGCTGCTAAATTAGCGCATACACGCGCTGATTTATCGCAAACAGAGGTAGATAGAATTGTAACGCTACTCAAGCTTTATAATTTACCGACTGAGATCCCTAGTGAAATGACTGCTGAGCAGTTTTTAATGCACATGCGCAAAGACAAAAAAAATAAAAAAGGCACTATCCGCTTCATTTTACCTACTCAATTTGGTCAATGCGCATTGGTAGATGACGTATCAGACGACCAAGTTAGAGCGTTAATCGAGCAATAATGCAGGCGCAAATTTTACCAAGCCGTGCGGCGTTGGTGGATAGAATCGCTCTGCAATTTGAATACGGGCAAAACTTAATTGTATTACTAGGTACCTCTGGCCTAGGCAAAAGTTATATGCTCGAAACCTTCATCACCGACAAATACAACAGTTTTAACAAAGCATTTGTACAAGTAAGTGCCAGTGTAAATGATGTATCACTGATGAGTGATATATTAGAGCAAAGCTTTAACTCTCCGCTGATTGACCATGATTTATCGTTAAGTGAAAACTTTTACCAACTGTTGCAGCAGCAGCCGTGTGAGGCCTGTTTATGGGTGCTCGATAATGCAAGGCACTTATCTGAAGAGCTATTACAAGAGTTAGAGTTACTTGCTAAAAACAGCCCTGTAACGCTTTATATTATGCTAGCCTCGCAATCAAAGCTGGCTATTAATAGTGCCGTTGAAATTTACTTAGAGCCTTTGTCTGCACATGAATCTAAACAGCTAATGAGCTGGTATTTTCCTAATTTACCGTACGATGAAGATCCCGTATTTAGCGCATTTTTAAATGAAGCGAAAGGCAACCCCAGCTTATTATTAGCATGGCAGCCAACGGAGCATGTGGCTGATATTGTAAAAAAAGATAAAGTGTCGTGGCGAGTACACTTAATCTCGTTGTTAATTATAATTATGCTACTTATCATTGGTTTGCTGTATAAAAATGACATGACTCAGTGGTGGCAAACGTACTATCAAAATCAACAAAGCCAAGCCATAGATACCGCTATTCCTGCTTCTAAAATTACCGCTATCCCAAGCGCGGATAAAGAAGTCAGTAATGACAATTCTGATATTTCAAAAGCAGATTTGCCTTCAGAGCCGGTCAGTGATAAATCACAAAGTAATGTAGCACCTCATAAAAACGATGTGCCGGCGATTATGCAAAGCCTAACGCGTCAGGCTCAACAAAGCGCTCAAAGTGAGCAAAGTGAACAAAGCGAGGCGTTACCACAAAGCTTAAACACTTCTGAGACTATTGAGCCAATCGAAAGTGACAAAAAAGAAAACCCGCAGCCTAAAACCTCAAATAACGTATCAGATAACGCTTGGTATTTAGCCCAGTCAGATAATAATACAACTGTGCAGTTGCTAGCTGTTACACAGGAAAAAATCACCCGTGAGTTTATTATTCAACATAATTTAAGCCAGCGCGCTAAGGTATATCAAACTAAGCGAAATAATAAAGTGTGGTGGGTGGTTACTATTGGCAGTTATGCATCACTCGCTGAGGCTAAAAGTGCGTTGTCTGCCTTGCCGAGTGCGCTTAGAAAGAACAAGCCTTTTTATAAAAAAATCAGCAAAATAAAACAAGAAATTGCACGACTTGATCAGTAAACTGATTCACTTTAGTGTAAAATCGCGCTACAGCAGATTGAAGTTAAGAACCAATGCAACAAAAGAGTAGAGCCTTCCTTAAATGGGCTGGCGGTAAATACAGCCTAGTTGAAGATATTAATGCACGCTTATCTCAAGCCAGCAAACACGCTGAAACCTTGGTAGAACCTTTTGTAGGTGCAGGCTCGGTATTTTTAAATAGTAATTTTAAGCACTATTTACTTAACGATATTAATGCTGATTTAATTAACTTATACAAAGAGCTCAAGCGCTCGCCTGATGAGTTTATCAGTGATTCTAAAAAACTATTTGTTGATTTAAATAACCACCCAGATGCTTACTACGAGTACAGGGTACAGTTTAATAAAAGCAATGATGTGTATGAGCGCGCAATGCTCTTTTTATACATGAATCGCCATGGTTACAATGGGCTGTGTAGGTATAATCTCAAAGGTATTTTTAACGTGCCATTTGGTAAATATAAAAAGCCTTATTTTCCTGAAAAAGAAATGTACTTTTTTGCCGAAAAAGCACAAAAAGCCACATTTACCTGCCTAAGCTACGATGACGTGTTTAAGCTTGTGCCAAACAATGCGGTTATTTATTGCGATCCGCCTTATGTGCCGTTAAGCAAAACAGCGTCGTTTACTTCTTATGCTAAAGGCGGGTTCAACTTAGACGATCAAGCAAACTTGGCAAACTTAGCCGAGCAAGCTGCGTTTGAAAACAATACTCCGGTGCTTATATCTAATCACGATACCGTGTGGACACGAAAAATTTATAGCCAAGCTACACTAGGTAAAATTCAAGTAAAACGAACTATCAGCCCTAAAGGTGGATCACGCAACAAGGTCGACGAGTTAATGGCTATGTATTTAGCACCCAAGCAACCACTGCGTAAATTGTCACTACAAAAATAACAAAAAACAGCACAGCTAAAGCAATAATAAAAAGAGGGGAGTGTTGTTGAAAGTCGACTTGGCGTTTGTGCTCAGATTGCACACCAAAAAATGCTGCTAGCACACTTTGCAACGCGCTAATTAAGTGCAGCATTATTTAAAATAGAGGTTTTATTGAAGGCGTATTTTTAGCATCTTCTGAGCTAGTTAATAGCTCTAATAAATCTAAATAATGAAACTGCGCACTGCGGCTATCGCCTGTTAGCCACGAAAACCACGATGAGTCTTCTTCTACTTTCGCACACGTTAGGGTGTTTGAAGTATTATTGTTACTTGCCTGATGCTGACAATTGCTAACTAAGCTTAAATCTTGCTCAGAATTTGGCGCAAAACTAAAAGCCCCAATAAATAACAATGCCGACGCAATTAAGATCCCTGTTTTAAATGCACGCATAATATTAGCCTAAAATTAAGTTACTCTTTTAATAATAGCAAAAGCTGTATAAATAACAAACTAATATTTCCCTAGAACCATTAAAGCTAATTGCTAATAAATATTTATACCAATCCGCATAATTAAGTGATCTATTTTGAGGATGGATAAACGTGTTGATAGCAAGGCAAAAAATTCACTATTTAGTTGTTCTCGGCAATTGCTCCTGCATTGCTTTACCTTCTGAATCATGCAGTCGTAAATAAGAATTTTTTAACGTAAATAGCGATACGTTTAGCCCCTGAAAATGATTAAGTATTATTGTGGATTAATATTATTCCCCATAAATAGGCGAACACGCAGGAGCAGTTTTCGAGCCCGCTAGGTTACAAACCTCGCGCCACGATTTAATTGTCTCGAGATAGAACAAATTTCAATCACAAAGCTCAACACACCCTAACTATATTATTATGTTTAGGGTGTATTACTTGGGAAACCTTAGCATTTACGGTACATTAAGGCATACTTTACTGATTGACGGACTACTATGTTAAACCCTGAACAAAAATACTTAATTGCGCCTTCTATTTTGTCAGCCGATTTTGCAAAATTAGGCGAAGATGTAGATAAAGTACTCGCTGCAGGCGCTGATGTAGTACATTTTGATGTCATGGACAATCACTACGTGCCTAATCTCACTATAGGACCCATGGTGTGTAAAGCGCTCAGAAATTACGGTGTAACAGCACCGATAGATGTTCACCTAATGGTAAAGCCCGTAGATAGTATTATTCCTCAGTTTGCAGAGGCTGGCGCGTCAATAATTACGTTTCACCCTGAGGCGAGCGAGCATATAGATCGCACCATACAGCTCATTAAAGACCATGGTTGTAAAGCGGGCTTAGTATTTAACCCTGCTACTAGCCTGAGCTATCTAGATCACGTTATTGATAAACTAGACACTATTTTATTAATGTCTGTAAACCCTGGTTTTGGCGGCCAAAGCTTTATTCCTCATACCCTTGAAAAACTAGCGCAAGCTAAGCAACGTATCATTGAATCAGGCCGTGATATTCGCCTAGAAGTTGATGGTGGTATAAAGGTTGATAACATAGCCGCAGCGGCACAAGCGGGTGCTGATATGTTTGTAGCAGGATCTGCTATTTTTAATGAGCCTGATTACAAAGTGGTTATTGATCAAATGCGTGAGCAGTTAGGAAGCGTAAAGTAATGAAATATGATGTAGCTTTGTTCGACCTAGACGGCACACTCGTTGATAGCGTTTACGATTTATACTTAGCAATAAATTTAACATTGAGTGATCTAGCGTTTCCCATTGTTAGCCAAAGCTTAGTTGAAAGCTGGATAGGCAACGGTATTGAAACCTTAGTGAAGCGTGCGCTCAGCGGCGATATGCAAATTAGCGAGCATTTAGACGAAACGCTTAGCGCAAAAGCCATTGCTTTGTTTTACCAACATTATGGGCAGCTAGTAGGTGAGTATAGTGTGTTATACCAACATGTAGAAACAGGGCTCAGTGCTTTGCGCGGCATGCCAAAAGCACTTGTTACTAATAAAGCGCGCATATTTACCGAAATCCTACTTGATAAGCTTTCTCTTACAAGCCACTTTGAAGTGATAGTGTGTGGAGATGATATGGCAAAAAAACCTTCACCAGCACCATTACTTTATGCGTGCAACCAGCTGAATGTGGAGCCGAGTAAGGCTATTATGATTGGCGACTCAAAAAGCGATATATTGGCAGCTCATGCCGCTAAAATTGATGTTATAGCTGTAGATTATGGCTACAACCAAGGCGAAAAGCTAAGCGATTTTAATCCACAGTACCTATGCGATAACTTCTTAGATATAATACCGACACTAACACAGCGTTAAAATTTTTAATTAACTAAACAACACTAAAGGAAAATCATGAGTAAACCAGTAGTTTTAAGTGGCATTCAGCCAACCGGTGGTATGACAATAGGCAACTATGTTGGCGCTATTAACCAGTGGCTAAAGCTACAGGAAGACCACGACAGTTTCTTTATGCTTGTTGATTTGCATGCCATTACCGTACGTCAAGAACCAGAGCTTCTTCGCTCTCGTGTATTAGATGGTATAGCGTTATACGCGGCGTGCGGCATAGACCCTGAAAAGTCTGCGCTTTTTGTGCAATCACAAGTCCCAGAGCACGCGCAGTTAGCATGGGTGCTAAATTGTTACGCACAAATGGGCGAGCTTAACCGCATGACCCAGTTTAAAGATAAATCATCTAAGCATGCTAACAATGTAAACGTAGGTTTATTTTCGTACCCAGTATTGCAAGCAGCCGATATTTTATTATATCAAGCAGATCAAGTGCCGGTAGGGGACGATCAAAAGCAGCACTTAGAGCTAACGCGTGACATAGCGACTCGTTTTAATAACTTGTATGGCGACGTATTTAAATTACCTGAGCCATATATTCCTGAATTTGGCGCACGCGTAATGAGCCTTCAAGATCCGCTTAAAAAAATGTCTAAGTCTGATGAAAACCCTAACGGCTACATTATGCTATTAGATGAGCCTAAAAAGATTGAGAAAAAGCTTAAAAAAGCAGTAACTGATTCAGATGAGCAAGCACGTATTTACTTTGATCGTACGGAAAAGCCAGGCGTTTCTAACTTACTTACTTTGTTAAGCGTAGCGACTAAGCGCTCAATTGAAGACTTAGTGCCAGAGTACGAAGATAAAATGTATGGCCACCTGAAAAAAGATACAGCCGATGCTGTAGTGAGTATGATTGAGCCAATTCAAGCACGTTTTAAAGAGATCAGAGAAGATCAAAACCTACTTGATAGCATCATGAAATCAGGTGCAGAAAAGGCAAGTGTACGAGCAGAAAAAACCCTTAAATCAGTTTACGATGCACTAGGATTTATTCCTCGTACATAATTTTTTTTAGTATAAGTAAATAAAAATGCCGCTAAATTTAGCGGCATTTTTTCCTTTTAATGAATACTTTTTATTATCTATCTTAAAGTAATGGCTTTAGGTAATGCCCAGTATGCGAGCGTTCACATTCGGCTACTTCTTCAGGTGTGCCTGCAATGAGTATTTCACCGCCGCCAGCACCGCCTTCAGGGCCTAAATCAACCACCCAGTCTGCGGTTTTAACCACATCTAAGTTATGCTCAATAACCACTATGGTATTACCATGATCGCGCAGGCGATGTAATACAACAAGTAGTTGTTCAATATCGGCAAAGTGAAGGCCGGTTGTTGGCTCATCAAGTATATATAGTGTTTTGCCTGTATCGCGTTTAGAAAGCTCACGAGCCAGTTTTACACGTTGTGCTTCACCACCAGAGAGCGTGGTAGCAGCTTGCCCTAGGCGAATATACGATAAACCTACATCCATTAAGGTTTTAAGTTTGCGTGCTATTGCCGGTATTTTATCAAAGTAGTCGTGCGCGTCTTCAACGGTCATTTCGAGCACTTGGTGAATGTTTTTACCTTTGTACTGTACTTCTAAGGTTTCACGGTTATAGCGCGCGCCCTTACATACGTCACACGGTACATATACATCAGGTAAAAAGTGCATTTCTACCTTAATTACGCCATCACCTTGGCAGGCTTCACAGCGTCCACCTTTAACGTTAAAGCTAAAGCGACCTACTTTATAGCCACGAGAGCGGGCTTCTTGAGTCCCTGCAAACAACTCACGAATACCGGTAAAAATACCTGTGTAGGTTGCAGGGTTTGAACGCGGTGTACGACCAATTGGGCTTTGATCAATATCAATCACTTTGTCAAAATGATCAAGGCCACTAATTGACTTGTAAGGCGCGGCTTCTGCTGTGGTCGCGCCGTTAAGCTCAGTATGCGCAAGCTTAAATAGCGTATCGTTAATGAGTGTTGATTTACCTGAGCCCGAGACTCCTGTAATACAGGTTAATAAGCCAAATGGAATTTTTAAATCCACATTTTTGAGGTTGTTACCTGTGGCGCCAAATAGCTCAAGCCATTTATCGCCGGTTGGGTTACGCTCTTTTGGCACCTCTATTTTACGCACGCCAGATAAAAACTGGCCAGTTACCGAGTCTTTAGTGGCTAAAATATCGTCACGTGTACCTTGTGCAATAATATGCCCGCCGTGTACACCTGCGCCTGGGCCAATATCAATAATATGATCGGCTGCGCGAATGGCATCTTCGTCGTGCTCAACAACAATAACGGTGTTACCTAAGTCGCGTAAATGCACCAATGTTTGTAATAAACGGTCGTTATCGCGCTGGTGTAAACCAATTGATGGCTCATCCAGTACGTACATTACGCCTACAAGGCCTGCACCTATTTGACTGGCTAAACGAATACGCTGTGCTTCACCACCAGAGAGGGTATCGGCACTACGCTCAAGCGATAAGTAATTAAGGCCAACATTAATTAAAAACGATAAACGATCGCGAATTTCTTTTAGGATTTTTTCAGCTATTTGGGCTTTTTGACCCGTAAGTGATAAGCCTTCAAAAAAGTCCATCGCTTCGCCAATGCTCATAGTAGTAATAGCAGGCAGGTTTGTTTGACCTATAAATACGTGGCGTGCTTCTTGGCGTAAACGCGAACCATGACAACTAGGGCACGCTTGGCTAGTTTGATATTTAGCGAGCTCTTCGCGTACAGAGTTTGACTCAGTTTCGCGATAGCGACGGTTCATGTTGTTTAACACGCCTTCAAACTCGTGGTTGCGTGTTATTAAATCGCCTCTGTCGTTACGGTAATTAAAAGCAATTTTAGTTTGCCCTGAGCCCTCTAAAATAATTTTTTGCGATTCTTTAGCAAGCTTTTCAAATGGTACATCTAAATCAAATTTATAATGCTCGGCTACCGCTTGAAGCATTTGAAAGTAATAAAAGCTGCGTTTATCCCACCCTTTTATTGCACCACCGGCCAAGCTTAGCTCAGGGTTATGTACTACGCGGTTAGGATCAAAATATTGACGTACGCCTAAACCATCACAGCTTTGACACGCGCCGGCAGGGTTATTAAACGAAAATAAACGCGGCTCTAATTCGGTCATTGCATAGCCACAGGTAGGGCAGGCAAAGTTGGCTGAAAACAGCATTTCTTCAATGCTGCTGTCGTCCATGTAGGCTACATTTGCCACACCGCCAGACATCTCAAGTGCGGTTTCAAATGACTCTGCTAAACGCTGCTGCTGGCCGTCTTTTACTTTAAAGCGGTCAACAACCACTTCAATAGTATGTTTTTTGTGAAGCTCAAGCGTTGGCGGATCGGATAAGTCGCATACTTCACCATCTATACGGGCGCGAATATAGCCTTGGCTTGCAAGCTGTTCAAGCAGTTTAACGTGTTCACCTTTACGCTCTTTAACCACTGGCGCTAAAAGCATTAGCTTAGTGCCCTCTGGCAGTGCTAAAACGGTATCAACCATTTGGCTAATTGTTTGAGCTGCAAGCGGTAAGTCGTGGGTTGGGCAGCGCGGCTCGCCCACGCGGGCAAACATTAAACGCAAGTAATCGTATATTTCGGTAATGGTACCCACTGTTGAGCGAGGGTTGTGCGATGTTGATTTTTGCTCAATAGAAATGGCGGGAGAGAGGCCTTCAATATGATCAACGTCAGGCTTTTCCATTAACGATAAAAATTGCCTTGCGTAGGCAGAAAGTGACTCAACATAACGACGCTGCCCTTCTGCATATAAAGTATCAAATGCCAGTGATGATTTTCCCGAACCAGATAGGCCTGTGATAACAATTAATTTATCACGTGGGATGGTTAGGCTGATGTCTTTTAAATTGTGCGTACGGGCGCCTCGGACTTCAATGTTTTCCATGCTATCTCGTTTATTACCAAAATTATTTGTCCAGTATCGCATAATACGAAACATTATTAATCAATGATCAACGAAAAAATCCTTACTTATAGGCGATTAATTATTGCCAAGCTTGTGGTAGAATCCCACCCTAAATTTTTCATATCGTAAGATTACGCAGATAATGACCGCATCTTCACTTAATTCACGAGAAAAGCGCGCCGCTGTATCGCTGGCGAGTGTGTTTGCATTTAGAATGCTCGGCTTGTTTATGCTAATGCCTGTATTGGCTATTTATGGCCAATCGCTTGATGGTTTTTCGCCTATGTGGATAGGATTTGCCATTGGCGCGTATGGTTTAACCCAAGCAGTACTGCAAATACCTATGGGGCGTTTGTCAGATAAAATAGGCCGTAAAAAAGTAATTGTTGGTGGTTTAGTTGTGTTTGCGTTGGGCTCTGTTATTGCAGCGCTTGCCGAATCTATCCAAATGGTTACAGTGGGCCGAGCATTACAAGGTATGGGGGCAATAGCCAGTGCATTACTTGCTTTTGCCAGTGACTTAAGCCGCGACGAACAGCGCCCTAAAGTGATGGCTGTGATTGGTATGAGCATAGGCATGAGCTTTGCTTTTGCCATGTTACTTGGGCCTATTGTTGCCGCGTCGTGGGGTGTGGCAGGCGTATTCTGGTTAACAGCAATACTTGCTGTGTTTGGTATAGGTATTATTTTATTTTTAGTGCCCAATGCCGTAAATAAAGCCCCCAAAGGCGATACCTTGGCAAGCTTTAGCGACATTAAAAAACTTATTAAGCATCCGCAATTATCGCGCTTAAATGCAGGTGTATTGCTGCTACATTTAACGCTAACCACTATTTTTGTGGTACTACCGAGCCAGCTAATAAAAGATGGCTTAGTGGCAAACCACCATTGGTATTTATATATTCCGGTACTGCTTTTAGCGTTTATTTTAATGGTCCCCATTATGATTATTGCCATTAAAAAAGAAAAAGAAAAACAAGCGTTTATTGGCTCAGTAGCACTGCTTTCACTTAGTATGTTTGCTATGTCTATTTGGGTAAATAGCGTGGTTGGCATTGCCATTTGTATGTTGCTTTATTTTGTCGCATTTAATTTTTTAGAAGCCACTATGCCTGCGCTTGTATCGCGAATTGCCCCAGCTAGTCAAAAAGGTTCGGCGATGGGTGGGTATTCGTCTAGCCAGTTTTTAGGGGCTTTTTTAGGTGGTATTTTAGGGGGTTATGTTGCCCAAACTACAAGTACGCAAGCTGTGTTTGCGGCAGCGGCACTTGTTGGGTTAATATGGCTTATTATTGCGTGGAAAATGCAAGTCCCACCGAAAAGTAAAGTTATTAGTTTAATGACCAATTTAAGTTCTGAGGAGCAAGCTCAAGCACTTGCTTCTCAGCTAGTTGCTTTACCTGGCGTAATAGAAGCAACAGTAGTGCGCGACGAAAGCCGCAGCTATTTAAAGATTAATGATAAAGAATTTGACCTAGACCAAGCACGTAAAGTAGCTGGTTTAATCTAACGTTTATAGGAGATGGTTCCATGGCACGCGGTGTGAACAAAGTAATTTTGGTTGGTAATTTAGGACAAGATCCTGAAGTTCGTTACATGCCTAATGGCAATGGTGTAGCAAATATTACCTTGGCAACGTCAGACAGCTATAAAGACAAAAACACTGGCCAAATGGTTGATAAAACTGAGTGGCACCGTGTAGTGTTTTTTGGCAAGCTAGCTGAAATTGTTGGTGAATACTGCCGTAAAGGCTCGCAAATTTACGTAGAAGGTAAACTTCAAACACGTAAATGGACCGACCAACAAGGCCAAGAAAAATACACAACTGAAATTGTAGTTGATGGCTTTACGGGTCAAATGCAAATGCTAGGCGCTCGTGGTGGCGATCAGCAAGGTGGTGGCTATCAAGGTAATCAAGGTGGCCAACAAGGTGGCGGTTACCAAAATAACCAGCAAGGCGGTGGTTATGGTCAAAATAACCAAGGTCAGCAAGGCGGCTATGGGCAACAGCAGCAGGCGGCACCAGCACAGCGTCCGGCTGCAGCTCCTGCAGCACAGCAAAATAACCAATACCAGCAATCAAACAACAGTGGCTTTGCTCCACAGCAAAATAGCGCACCACAGCAGCAAGGTGGTTTTGCACCTAAGCCGCAAAATGCTCCACAAGGCGGCGCATCAAATCCAATGGAACCAACAATAGATTTTGATGACGATATTCCGTTCTGAGGAATACATAAATAATTTTTGTTGATTTAAAATTACAAGGCTCTGTTTATTCAGAGCTTTTTTTTTGCAACTCACTACCGCAATTTCTCTTGCCAATGGGCATGCCCAAACTCCGAAGGAGTAGGACAACTCAGTGATTTCCTTTGCCCTGAATTTATTAAGCAATGCAGGAGCAGCTAAATAGCCAGTTTTTTGTCTAGCTATCAACGCATTATTACATCCTCATAAAAGAGCGCTTAAATAAATGAATTGGTATAAAACTGTACAACTCGACTTTAATGTTAACAAAAGGGTTGTTTACATTTAATTTAATTGATTTATAAATACTTAACAATTACCCTTATAACACTTTACTTTTATGACCCTACGAGAAACATGAAAACTAATATTTTATTTTTATTTCTTGTTTTTCAGTTATTTAGTGCAGCACTAAACGCGCAGCCATTATCTAAAACTACTAATGTTTTATTTATAAATTCGACAAATCAAACCATGCCATGGCACAAAAGTGTTGAGTCAGGACTGCGAACAGAGTTAACACAACGTATTGTAGACTATGATATTTTTGTCGAAAATATGGATATAGGGCGCTTTGATGAGACCACTCAAAAGCAATTAATGAGCGACTACCTTAAGCAAAAATATAAAAATAAGCACATAGATATAATTGTCACGCAATCACCATCGGCTGCGGCGTTAATAGCGCAATTAAATGACTTTTTTACTAGCACACCAAAAATTTATTTAGAACCTGGCGAACAGTTTAGGCTACCGGCAAACACTAATAATGCCTTAATGCGGGCTAAGTTAGACTACAAGCAAGCAACCGCCAGCGCGGTTAATTTAATGAAACCTAAAAAGCTCATTGTGGTGTTAGATACTAAAAATGAAATAG
Source organism: Pseudoalteromonas sp. MM1 (assembly GCF_030296835.1). NCBI lineage: Bacteria > Pseudomonadati > Pseudomonadota > Gammaproteobacteria > Alteromonadales > Pseudoalteromonadaceae > Pseudoalteromonas > Pseudoalteromonas sp. MM1. The sequence continues at coordinate 393,587 of NZ_AP027922.1, forward strand.
GAATAAACTTTTATGCAGGGCTGTTTAATATTACCAACCAAGATTTTTCGTACTTAGAGATTGAGCAATGGTTTGACCTTCCAGTTGCTGAACTGATGGCAAAAGTAAAAAGTGCGCCATCAGACTCCATTATTTTATTTACCCCTATATTTAGAAATTACGAAAATAAGTCAATTAGCCCATATCAGCTCGTCAGCTTACTCGCTCAGCACAGTAACGCCCCCATTTTTAGCTACTGGGAAGTTTTATTGGGCTCAGGTGTAGTGGGTGGTTATGTTTTATCAGGTGAGAAAATAGGTAGGCGCGTGGGTGAAGCTATTATCTCTTACAATGAAAATAACGTGTTGCCTAGCATAAGCAATGAAAATTTAAGTGTTTATAAATTCGATTGGCGACAGCTTAAAAAATATAATGTTGCACCGCAAAGCCTGCCAGAAAAATCGATTATTGCTTATTATAAGCCAAGTTACTTTGAACAAAATAAAGTGTTAATTTACAGCGCCGCCATTACTATTTTTGTATTGAGCGCTTTTTTAGTGTTTGTATTACGACTAAATCGCCGCCGTATTCAGCTTGTAAACGCGCTTGATGAAGAAAAGCTACGACTAGAGTCGCGTGTAGAGCAACGCACTAAAGAGCTATTACAAGCTAAAGAAGCTGCAGAGCAGCTTACCTCGTCAAAATCTGAATTTTTAGCCAATATGAGTCATGAGATCAGAACCCCAATGAGTGGCATTATAGGGCTTACCAATATTTTATTGGGCAAAAACCTACCTGAGGAAGATAAGCAGTATTTAGAAAAAATAAAGTACTCGTCAGATCAATTGCTTGTGGTTATTAATGACATTTTAGATTTTTCAAAAATTGAGTCTGGAAATATTAAAGTTGAGGCCTTTGCGTTTTCGCTAAACGCGGTTGTTGATTATATAATAACCACATTTGAAAATAGGGCGCGTAGTAAAGGTATTGCGTTTGAGATTAATATTAGCGATAACGTTAAACATAACTTAGTTGGCGATGTGGTGCGTATAAACCAAGTATTAATTAATTTGTGCTCTAACGCGATTAAGTTTACCTCTAAAGGGGCTATTTCGGTGCAAGTAGACGCAGAAGAAGCCTCTAATGACCTCGAAAGTATTGTTTTACGTTTTACTGTTAAAGACACCGGCATTGGTATTGATGAAAAAAGCTTACCTAACTTGTTTGATTCATTCACTCAGGCCGATAGCTCTACAACCCGAAAATACGGGGGAACTGGGTTAGGCTTAGCTATTAGTAAACGTTTATGCCAAGCAATGGGGGGTGATATTTCAGTTAGCAGCATACAAGGTAAGGGCAGTAAATTTATTGCTACCATAAACGTTGAAGTAAACACCCAAGCATTGATAGAAGACAGCCCACAGTTGTCATTTGCTGAACCATTTGATGTATTACTAATAGATGACAATGAAGACGATTTAAGCTTAATTAAAAGGCAGCTTAGTACAATGGGGCTGCGTTGTATGGCTTGCAGCCAGGCAAGTGATGCAATAGAAATAATTAAAGAGAATAAAAACACCTTTAAAATTATTATAGTTGACGGTGAAATGCCTACCATGAGCAGTGAAACGTTTTTTACCCGCATCTATAAAGTAAACCCATTGCTTTGTAACAATATTATTGTACTTACAGCAAGTAAAAACGATGCAATTTACGACATAGCCCAAAAAATAAACATTAAAACTATTTTGCATAAGCCTGTGCTTACCAGCGTGTTATTTGAAGCAATGAAAAGCAAAGTGGTTAGCCCTTTTACGAGGAATACCCATAACCCCGCCACCGCAAAGCCATTGCAAGGTGTAAAAATACTCGTTGCTGAAGATAACGACATAAACAGGCTGATTGTATCCGATATATTAGTCGCCAGTGGGGCGCAGGTGCATGCAGTAGAAAATGGCTTAGAATGTATTCAAATCGTAAAATTAGAAACGTTTGATATTATTTTAATGGATATTCATATGCCCATTATGGATGGTGTAGAAGCGACTAAAGTAATACGCAGTGACAGCAATACTGCGCTTGCCTCTATGCCTATTATTGCGTTAACTGCAAACGTAATGAATGATGATATTACTCACTACCTATCTACTGGTATGAATTCGCATGTTGCTAAACCAATAAAAGCTAAAACATTACGCGATACGATACTTGATTGCTTAAATAAATAAACTTATCAATTACCTACCTTTAATAGCAGGCTTTAATGCCTGCAACGTTAGAACACCAAACATAAAATTTATATAAATAGGATTTGACTCACACCTTTTAATATGTGAAATTTCATATATTCGTTTTTTCATATATTAGTTCACTACAGAGCTACAAGGTTAAGGGTTATGAGTAAATCAATTGAACACGAGCTACCAAATTTAGAACTTTCACAAAGCATTCCTCCTACCGTTAAGGATTTCACGTTAACGTTTTCATCTCATAAACCTAAAATTTTATTGTTATACGGATCGCTAAGAACCCGCTCATATAGCAAGTTAGTTATAGAAGAAAGTGCGCGCTTGTTAATCCACTTTGGTGCTGAGGTTAAAATATTTAACCCTGAAGGTTTACCCATAACAGATAGTGAAGATGAAACGCACCCTAAAGTGCAAGAGTTACGTGATTTAATGCTTTGGTCTGAAGGGCAAGTTTGGTGCTCGCCGGAACGACACGGTGCTATGACGAGTGTATTTAAAAACCAGATTGATTGGATCCCATTAAACCTTGGTGGGGTAAGGCCTACACAAGGTAAAACGCTGGCTGTGCTGCAGGTTTGTGGTGGTTCGCAGTCATTTAATGTGGTTAATCAGTTACGCGTATTAGGGCGTTGGATGCGCATGATAACAATACCTAATCAGTCATCTGTGCCTAAAGCGTTTTTAGAATTTGAAGAAAATGGCCGAATGAAGCCTTCTGCTTTTTACAATCGAATTGTGGATGTAATGGAAGAGCTCGTAAAATTTACCTTATTAATGCGCGACCAAAAAGAATACTTTGTTGATAGATACTCTGAGCGAGTAGAAACAGCAGAGCAGCTCAGTAAACGCGTAAATCAAAAAGATATTTAGGAGGTTACAGTGGGGTTATTTGAACGCTTTTTATCGGTGTGGGTTGCGCTGGCAATCGCGCTAGGAATTGTGGCCGGTTACACCGTACCCGAGGTATTTAGTGTTGTTGCAAGCTTAGAGTATGCTCATGTAAATATTGTTATCGCTGTACTCATTTGGTTTATGATTTACCCAATGATGGTGCAAATTGACTTCTCCTCTATTAAAGATGTAGGCAAAAAGCCTAAAGGCTTAGTGCTGACAGTCGTTATCAACTGGCTCATAAAACCCTTTACCATGGCTTTATTAGGGTGGTTATTTTTTAAAGGCATTTTTGCAGACTTTGTCGACCCACAAACGGCAACAGAATACATAGCCGGTATGATTTTATTAGGAGTAGCACCATGTACTGCAATGGTGTTTGTGTGGAGCCAACTAACAAAAGGCGATGCTAATTACACGTTAGTGCAGGTATCTATAAACGATATTATTATGATTTTTGCCTTTGCGCCCATCGCAGGTTTATTACTAGGGGTAACAGACATAACGGTACCGTGGGACACGTTATTAATCTCGGTGGTTTTGTATGTACTTATTCCATTAATAGCAGGCGCTATTACCCGCAAAAAGTTAGATAAAGGTGATGATCACACACGGTTAAATCACTTTTTAAAGGTAATGAAACCATATTCTATCATTGGCTTACTGGCAACGGTGGCACTTTTGTTTGGTTTCCAGTCTCAAACTTTAATAGATAATCCAGAAGCGATTGTATTGATTGCTATTCCACTGCTTATTCAAACGTATGGTATTTTTGCAATAGCCTACATAGCCGCAAAAAAAATGGGCCTAGCTCATAATATTGCAGCGCCAGCTTGCATGATTGCAACTTCTAACTTTTTTGAGTTAGCCGTTGCCGTAGCCATTTCATTATTTGGTTTACACTCTGGTGCTGCGCTTGCCACCGTTGTGGGCGTTCTTGTTGAAGTACCTGTTATGCTTAGCTTAGTTTATTTTGCTAATAAAACGCGTCATTGGTTTAACTAGGAGAGTGTCATGATCGTTATTTATCATAACCCTGATTGTGGTACATCGCGCAATGTATTGCAGATTATTAAAGCCGCTGGCTATAACCCAACGGTTATTGAATACCTTAAAGAGGGCTGGACAAAACCTCAGTTGTTAGCGCTATTTGCCGCAGCAAACTTAACACCTAAAACGGCTCTGAGAGTGAGTAAATCGCCTGCTGAAGAGCTAGGTTTGTTAAATGAAAACGTAACAGACGAAGCTATTTTAGAGGCCATGCTTGAGCATCCAATACTGGTTAATAGACCTATAGTGTGCACTGAAAAAGGGGTTAAACTGTGTCGCCCTAGTGAGCACGTTTTAACGCTGTTAGCGCAATGGCCTAAAGGCGAGCTATACAAGGAAGACGGCGAAATGATATTAAACGCGCGGGGCGAGCAACCCGAAAAGTAATAAACTATTTGCCAAAACCCCGTTTGCACGGGGTTTTTTGTTTAGAAAAATTATAAACATTTAAACTTGCTTAGTCTGCTTGTGCTAATGACTATTTTGAACAACACTTTAAATAGTCGCGTTGCCACAGAGAGCACTATGCATAAAGCCATAATAAAATTTGCTGAGCAAAAAAAAATAATTTACTTAACCAGCTTTGCGTTGGTGGTAATTATTTTTAATGTGCTTTTAAATGATACGCTCCATAAAAAAATTCATAAAAATGGCCAGCAGTTAACACAGCAAATTTTTGAGCTGCAAATTAATGCCAACACCGAAAAAGAAATAGTGCAAGCATTGGCACAAAGTAAGGGCTTTATGCTGGCTGCACACTCAAATGCCGAACACTTCAAATACTTAGTTGATATACAGCACGATGTATTTAGCTATAAAACTCTCAGTATAAGTTTATACCACTGGCCTGCATGGGTGGAGCAAGCCTACTTATTTTTACTATTAAATATCATTATATTAGGTGCCGCTAGCTGGTGGGTTAGATGGTGGAAAGTATTAGTAAAAAAACCAGCAGCGAACATGTCATTGCCTTACAGTAAAACTAAAGCAGCAAAAATACTTTCTACGCAAATCACCACTTTAAACTGCGAAGTAAAGTCTATGTACGGTGTGAGTGCAGCGCGGCATAGTTTATTTGCTATAGTGAAATGTGATTGCGTGTTTGATAAAAATACCGATATCCAAGCAAGTTTTAAGGTATGGATAGCAAAATACTTTAAAGAGCTTCCTGCAATATCAGTTAATGTATTTGATGCTAACAACCTTGCTATTACTTTAAATAATATCCCTGTAGCAAAGCTAGATACATACAGTGAAAACCTGCACGAATGCGTTTATCAAATTTGTAAGCGTTATCGAAGCACTGTAACGCGTAAAAACATAAAGATTGGCCTGTGCGATTATCGATATGCGGCTGAGCAACCCGTTATTTTTAAGCTCGCTAAATCTGCCTTAGTATTTTCAGAAAAAAGTTTAATTCAGCACTGGCATAGGCTCGCGTTACAGCACGAACAAGGTAACTTAATTTCAAGTAAGCAGGTTATTGAAAATATTAAAAAGAATAAATTTATTTTGTTCTTTCAACCGTTATTTATGATCACCAGCGGCGATATTTTACAACATGAAGTGCTAATAAGAATTAGGCAGCAACCGCATGGTTTATTAGCTGCGCGCTACTTTATTAATCAAGACTTTAACAATCACCAAGCATTGGAGTTAGATAAAGCGGTGCTACTTCAAGTAAAAAAACTAATTTTAGCTGAGCCCAGCGCACTAACGGTAAGTGTTAATTTGCATATAAGTAATTGGTTTAACGAGCAGTTTTGGAGCTGGTTTGTTACCAATATGAAAGACTTTACGACAAAGCGAAAGTTACAGTTTGAAATTAGCGAAGCAGATTTTATTAAGTACCAAGCACAACTAGCAGATGCCTTTGAAAAACTGACGGCCCTACAAAGTTTGCTGGTGATTGATAATGTACAGAATGTGGAGCACATTAACCAAATTGCGTCTCAAAAATTAGTTAGCGGTATAAAACTAGGGTATCCGCTCGTTCATAATGTGGATGAAAAAACGCAACAGCAAAAACAAGTTAAAAACATTGTAGCGCAAAGCAAGTTGCTCAATATACCTGTGTACGCGGTGGGCGTAGAAACCCAAAAAGAGCTACTTATATTGGCTAAATTAGGTGTAGTTGCCGCACAAGGCTTTTACTTTTCGGAGCCCTTACAGGAATACACACATGCTACGTTTTATTAGGAAGTTTCTAAATTAGGCCACGATATTTTAGCCCATTGAGCCCCTGTAAGCCGCCCGTATGAATAGCCATTATATGACTACCAGTAGCAAAGTAATCTTGCTCGATAAGCTGCCATAGTGCATACATCATTTTACCGCTATATATAGGCTCAAGAGGTAAGTTATGTTGCTGCTGCATGCGTTTACAAAACTGCCATAAGTCATTACTAAATTTGCCATAACCGCCATCATGAAACTGTGTAAGTAGCTGCCAATTGGATTGCTGAGCTGCTTTTTTACTGAGTGCTGTAATTTCTTTGTTCAAGTACTCGGCTTGTTTTAATACCGCAATTCCTAATAGCTGCGTGGTTTGGTGGCTACCCTCAATTAAGCCTGCAAGTGTTCCGCCACTTCCTGTGGGGCACACTAAGTAATCATGCTTTGGTAAGCTTTTAGCAAGCTCAGCACACCCAGGCAGGGCATATGTATTACTTCCACCTTCTGGGATTATATAGGCGTGTTCAAAGCGTGCTTGTAACTGGGCTAAATAATCAGGGTCTTGGCGCTGCTTATATTCAATACGCGTAACCGCATGTAAGTCCATTGCGCACTGTTTAGCAAATTGCAGGGTGGGGTTGTGAGTATCTAAGTGTGGCCCTCTAATTATGGCGTGGGTTTTTATATTAAATAGTTTACCCGCCCCTGCACAGGCGTGAACATGATTAGAAAAAGCCCCCCCAAAGGTGAGTAGTTGTGTTTTATTAAGGGCTTGCATTTGCTGTAAATTATATTTTAGCTTACGCCATTTGTTACCACTTATTAGTGGGTGAAGTAAGTCATCCCTTTTCACACTTAACCGTATGTTTCTCTTTTTAAGACAGGCGCTATCTATTTGTTGTATCGGACTTTCTTTTTCAATATTAAATAAATTAAGCATTATTTCTCGTGTTTAAACTTGCAAACTAAAAAACTTGTACGACACTTAGTTAATCTCTTATTAACAATAGTAGCTATATGAAAAAAAAGCTGTTTTCGTTGTTATCTTGGTTAAATCGCAGTTTAGACTCAAGCACAGCAATTGGTATTGCTACTTATGCAGATACAGTAAACGCGGTGTGTTTAAAAAAAAATCAAGGGCAGTGGTACGTACATAACTCACACAGTGTGAATGTAGAGGACCAAACGGATTATACAGTCGCTATTGCAACTTGCACAAATGAAGTTTGCGCTGAGGTGTGCCCAGTAAATTTAGTAGTTCCTCATTATTTTTACCAAATAGTGCAAATGGATAAACCCATGCTGAGTGATGAAGAGATCATTCAATCTTTACCTTGGACAACAAAAGACTTAGTTGATATTCCTCCAGAGAACATTGTTGCCGACTTTATCGATTACCCAATCGTTCAGCCTATGCAAAGCAGTAAAATGAATGTGTTTATTACTAATAAACTACAGTTATTGCCTTTCATTGATAGCTTTTCAAAAATAAAGCCTGTGCTCAGAGCTATGACCTCTGAAGAAATGATTTTAGTGACCTTGTTTGGTGAAGATAAAAGTGCACACATGCTTATAGTGCAACATGCAGGGCATGAGCCGCGTATTTTAATTATTCGTGATGGGCAGCTTTTATTAGCAAGGCGTTTAAACGGGTTTTTAGGTATTTCAGATAAAGAACGCACACACGGTTTAGTGGAAGCCTTAGGGCTTGAGATCCAACGATCAATGGATTTTTTTGAAAGCCAACTAAAACAGCCTCCTATTAGAAGCATTCAGCTGCATTGCGATGATTTATCGTCGTTAACGTTAAGAGCAGGCCTTGCAGAATTTTTGCAAGTAAAGGTTGTTGATTTTAAACCTAATATAGATTTAGCACAGGATCTTGAGCCAAGCTTTTATTACGCATTAGGCGCAGCGTACCAATTAACTGATCCGGATTCAGTGCTATGAAAACACGGATTAATTTTTACCAAAAAGCCATTAGGGTTAGACGCGACCCAGTGCCCTTTAAAGGGATGCTTTTGCTGTGGCTAGGTACATTGCTAGTGGTTGCATTAACCTGGTTGTTTTATTTATACGAAGAGCACAAGAGCCAGCAATTACTTACACAAAGCCAAGCTTATCTAAAGCAAACGCAGCAGCAATTGAACGTGGTAAAGCAGCGATTAGCTGATAAACAAAACAAATCGCACTTAATTGATGAGCTAAAAGTACTGCAACAAGAAATTTTACACAAACAGCAAGTGTTTGATTATTTAGAAAATACATCAATGCACACGAAAACGGATTATGCCGATGTGATGCGCGATTTGGCAGCGTACCACGAGCCGCAAATTTGGCTTGATCAGATAAAATTTGAAGGCAAAAAAGTAGTGCTCAAAGGGCGTACTCAACAGGCTAAATATTTACCTATTTGGCTTACTAATCTCAAGCAATCAAGCTTTTTTAAGGGGAAGGAGTTTTCAGTGCTGGAGCTGTCGAGCAGTGATGGCGTGAGCGAATTTAATGTGGCTACAGAGCTTAGTTCAAGTGAGGTAACACAATGAATGAGCAAAATGAAAATAAAGGCTGGCCAGTATTTGTTAAATACCAAGCACAATTTGCGGCGTTACAGCAGCGGGAAAAGTATTCTGTTCTGTTTGTTGGCTTATTTCTGATTGTTTATTTAGGTTTGTGGTTTGTGGTGTTTCCGCAGCAAGATGCAGTGAATAGTTTACGTGTTGAACAAAACGCATTGTGGCAAAAACTAAATCAAAATGAAGCGCAACTCTCTATGCTTACACAGGCATTAGAGCATGACTACACAAAAGTGCTCAGAAACCAGGTAGGGCAAACTCAGCGTGAGCTAGAAGATATAAATAATAAACTAAGTAAGTTTAGCCAAGGCTTTATTTCAGCAAACAAAGTGCCTGCAGTCTTAAAGGATTTATTAGTAAATACCCCCGATGTGCAGGTCGTTGGCTTTAGTGTAAACCCTGCCAAAGCAATTGATGTAGAAAAACTCGGTGAGCATGATACGCAAACATTATTTTTTGAACACCAAATGATAGTTACTTTGCAGGGGCGTTATTTTAGTTTGCAGCAGTATTTAGAAGGCCTTAAAGCTAGCCAACAAAAGTTGTTAATACAGCAGTTTAACTATCAGGTGCAAACATACCCTAATGCAGAGTTAACATTACAAATCGCAACGGTGAGTGCCAATGAAAAATTTATCGCTTTATAGTTTGTGTGTGTTTTGCGTGTGTTTTTTCTCTGTTAGTTCAGCTGAAATATTGCGCGACCCTACTCAACCAAGCAATGCACCAACACTAAAAGGCGCTGCAACTAGCAATACAGCGCTGTCGTTACAATCAATTATTAAAACCGAAAAGCAATACAAAGCGATTATTTCTAAGCAGGTATATAAGCCAGGAGATGTAGTAGGTGAATTTCGGGTGCTAACAATAAACGCCAATTCTGTGCTGTTAGCAAATGATGATAAGCAAATAAAATTAGAATTATACGACTATGAAATTAAAAAATAATATAACAAAGCCATGGCTTGCGCTTATTTTAATACCGCCTTTTTTAACAGCGTGCCATAGTTTTAAGCCCGGGAAAGAGATTCAGCCACACATAGCACAAGAGCTTGCACCTGTAAGTAACCAAGCTAAAAGTGTTGCACCGGTAGAGGTGAGTAGCGCGCTTACACAAAGCTTACTTTCATCACTTAATAGTGAGCAAAGCTTAACCAATGAGTTAGCTGTAAAGCGTTTTGATGTAGCCGCAAAAGAGGTAGAAATAAGCTCATTTTTTAATGGTTTAACCGCCGATACACCATACAGCGTAGCAGTACACCCACAGGTGAGTGGTGTTATTTCTTTAAATTTAAAAAACGTAACATTTGAAGAGGTTATAGCGGTTATTAAGCGTATGTATCCGTTAGATATTGTCCAAGAAGGTCGTATTGTGCAGGTGTTACCTGCAATCATGCGCACAGAAACTATACCGGTTAACTATTTGATGATGCAGCGCCATGGGCAATCAACAGTAAGTGTTGTAGCTGGTGGGGTAAGCCAGTTTTCGCAAAACAACTCAAGTTCAAATTCAAGCTCAAACAGTAGTAATAATTCAAGCCAAAATAATCAGTTTGGCAGCGATAATCAAAATACTGAGTTAAATGGCTCTCGTATTCAAACAATTAATCAAAACGACTTTTGGAAAGAGCTTGAACTTGCTCTTAAATCGCTTATTGGTTCAAACGATGGTCGTTATGTGGTTGCTAGCCCACAGGCAAGCTTGGTTACGGTTAATGCCTTGCCAAGTGAAATAAATCAGTTAAAAGATTTTTTACGTCAAAGCCAAGAAAACCTTCAGCGACAAGTTATTCTTGAGGCTAAAATTGTCGAAATTACCTTAAAAGATGAATACCAACAAGGAGTTAACTGGGAGCGAATTTCTAGAGGGTTAGAAGGTGGGGTGTCGTTTGCAACAACAGCAGGCAGCATAGGTAATTCTATTTCAGCTACTTTAGGAGGGGTCTCCTCGTTAACGATTGAAAAAGGCGACTTTAGCGGTGTAATTAGTTTGCTTGAAACCCAGGGTGACCTGCAAATGCTTTCTAATCCCCGTGTAACGGCTACAAACAATCAAAAAGCAGTGATTAAAGTAGGCCAAGATGAGTACTTTGTTACTAACGTTTCGAGCACAACGGTAACGGGTACCTCAACGACTACTTCACCAGAAATAGATCTAACTCCGTTTTTTTCAGGCATTGCGCTCGATGTCACACCACAAATTGATAAATATGGCTCAGTTATTTTACATGTTCATCCTTCAGTAACCGAAACAGAAGAGCAGCTCAAGGTAATTACATTAGATGATCAGCGTTTTGAGTTGCCGCTTGCGCAAAGCAATATTCGTGAATCTGATACGGTCATCCGCGCTCAAAGTGGTGAAATAGTCGTAATAGGTGGGCTAATGCAAACCACCACGGAAGATGAAGAATCGAAAACCCCTATTTTGGGCGATGTGCCAATACTGGGCAACTTGTTTAAAAGTATTAGTAAGCGCCAAGAGAAAAAAGAGCTCGTTATTTTAATCAAGCCAACGGTGGTAATGCCCGACACGTGGAAAAAGCAACAGGCTCACAGCCGCGCGCTGCTAAATACATGGTATGAGAACTAACAATGTATTTAAGCTTTTTTAATTTAAGTGAAATGCCTTTCACCTTAACCCCAAATACCGAGTTTTTTTGTGCACTTGAGCCGCACCACGAAGCCATGCAAGTGCTTACCACAGCGCTAGAAATGGGGGAGGGATTTATAAAAGTAACAGGGGAAGTAGGGACAGGCAAAACCTTACTATGCAGAAAGCTTTTAAATCAAATTGAAGAAGACTACTTTGTGGCTTATTTACCTAATTCTTATTTAAGCCCTGAAGAGTTACGCTGGGCTATTGCTGTAGAGCTTGGCATGGAGGTAGATAAAAGCCTAGATCAGCAATCGCTAAGCCAGCAAATAAACCATTACTTACTAGAGTTGCAAGAAGATAACGAACGGGTTGTGCTCCTGATAGATGAAGCGCAGTGCCTGAGTTGGGATACACTTGAAGCGCTTCGGTTATTTACAAACCTAGAAACTGAAACCGAAAAGCTTATTCAGGTGGTGCTATTTGGCCAACCTGAATTAGATGAAAAACTTGCTAATAGTAAGGTGAGGCAGTTACGCCAGCGGATCAGTTTTTCGTACTCATTGCGTGCAATGACCGCCAGTGAAGTTATTTATTATATTAATCACCGTTTACAGGTGGCAGGCTTTAATCAGCCACCACTATTTACTAACCGGTTAGGATTAAAAATAGCGCGTGCGAGTCGAGGAATACCCCGTTTGGTCAACATTTTATGCCATAAAGTTTTACTGCAGGCATACGGTGAAGGCCTTAATAAAGTAACACCGCGCCATATACATCTTGCCATTGCAGACACCGAAGATTGTAAAAAGCACCATGCTAACCATTACTGGGGTTACAGCTTATTAGCTATTAGTGTTTTTGTTATTGCAGTTATGTGGGTATGGAGGCAATGGTTATGAGTGTGATTAATAACATGCTAAAAAATATCGACCAACGTCAAACTGCACAGCGTAATCAGCAAAGTGGCGGGGTCGATATTCCCCCCGTACGCGACTATCACGATGTATTATTTAAAGTGCTGAGTGTTTTATTAGCAATTGTACTCATTTTTACAGCCTACCTTTATTTACCTTTTGCACAGGCACCTCAAGTGAGTAGCGACACGGCTGAAACAGCCCATGCAGGTAATAACAGCCAGCCGATTGAAATTGCTCAAACTAAAATTACCCCTGTAATTAAGCCCTCAAAACAATTAAGTGAAAATAACACAGATGCTAAAGCGGCTCATATTAATGCGGATGAGCAAAAAGAGCAGGCGCAAGTACAAAGCAATAACGCATTACTAAATCAGCCAAAAGAGATAGCAATACAGCAACAAAGCAAAGACAAAGCTACGCTAATCAGTAAAACAGTAAGCTTTGCAGATAAAGTAGCCAATAGCGCAGAGGTAAACGGCCCAATTGAAGCAAAAAACAGTACATACGCAAAAAGCATTACGCCAGCTGAGCAGCCGTCCGTTGAAAATAAATTAATAAAAACGCTAAGTGTTAAACAAACCAAAGCCCAGCGCATAGCACAGCAATTAAAGCGCGCTAAACAAGCGTTGGAATTTGCTTTATATGATGATGCGATTAACGATTTAACCGCTATTTTGAAAGCACAACCTGAGCATATAGAAGCGCGTAACTTACTTGCGGCAACGTATTTTCAGCAACAGGATGTACTTATGGCTCAGCAGTTATTAGTCGCAGGTATAAAAATAAACCCTGAGGTTGTGCAGTGGCGTGTAATGCTCAGTAAAGTTTTAATTATGCAGCAAGAGTACGATGGCGTGCTTAAACTGCTCATAGCCGAACTTGAGCCGCAAGCAAACGTGGAGTTTTGGGTATTAAAAGGCACTGCAGCACAAAATGCGCAGCAACATCAAATAGCGCTTGCGAGTTTTACACAGCTTACACAGCTTCAGCCTCAACAGGCTAAATGGTGGTTGGCATTAGCCACTTCAAAAGATGCGTTAGGGGAGTTTGCTGATGCAAAGCACCTTTATAAAGTTGCCCTAGATTTAGGCGGTTTAAATGCCGTAATGACGCAACATGCACTACAGCGTTTAGTTGTATTGAAGGGGGCTGTATGAGACCTAGTTTAAAAATGCGCTTAGGGGATTTACTCGTTCATGAGCAAATGATCACCGAAGCGCAGCTAAGTGAAGCACTTAATGTGCAAGCCGCGTCAGGGCGAAAGTTAGGAGCGACATTAATTGCGCTTGAGTTTATAAGTGAGCCGCAATTATTACGCTTTTTAGCTCAACAATTACAAATACCGTTTTTAGATATTTCGCAGCGAAAAATATCTTCAGATGTATCTAAATTACTTTCAGAGGTTTATGCCAGACGCTACCGAGCATTAGTAATAGAAGATAACGGGGATTCTGTGTTAGTCGGAATGAGTGACCCTGCTGATTTGAGAGCGTTGGATCAGTTAGCGCCAATGCTAGCACCTAAGCGAATTGAGCTTGCTGTTGTGCAAGAAAGCCAGCTTATGGCAGCGTTTGATAATGTGTACCGCCGAACAGAAGAGATTACTAACTTTGCTGAAAAGCTACACGAAGAATACGAAGACGTAGAAGAGTTTGACCTTAATTCCTTAGCAGATGAAACCTCTGACGCCACCGTAGTAAAACTACTGCAATCTATATTTGAAGATGCAGTACAAGTACGTGCATCAGATATTCATATAGAACCCGATGAAAGGCTATTACGCATTCGCCAACGAGTTGATGGTGTATTGCAAGAGCACACATTAAACCAAGTAAAAATAGCCTCTGCTTTAGTACTTAGGCTAAAGCTTATGTCGGGGTTAGATATATCGGAGAAGCGTTTACCGCAAGACGGCCGTTTTAATATAAAAGTGCACGCGCACAGCATTGATGTACGTTTATCGACAATGCCAGTGCAATATGGCGAGTCAGTTGTGATGCGGTTGCTCGACCAATCTGCAGGGCTTTTATCGTTAGATGAAACCGGCATGCCGGTACATATTTTAAAACGCTTACGCAGCATTATTAAACGCCCTCATGGCATGGTGCTAGTGACTGGGCCTACAGGCTCAGGTAAAACAACCACTTTGTATGGCGCTTTAAGTGAGCTTAACCAACAAGAAAGTAAAATTATTACCGTAGAAGATCCGGTTGAATACCGCATTGGGCGGGTAAACCAGGTGCAAATAAATAACAAAATAGGCTTAAGCTTTGCCAGTGTATTAAGAACCACACTACGCCAAGACCCCGATATTATAATGGTTGGCGAAATGCGTGACCAAGAAACCGTTGATATAGGCTTAAGGGCTGCATTAACGGGGCATTTAGTGCTTTCTACGTTACATACCAACGATGCCATATCAAGCGCAATGCGCTTAATTGATATGGGGGCACCCGCTTACCTAGTAGCAAGCTCACTACGCGCTATTATTGCTCAACGCTTAGTTAGGCGTATTTGCAATGAATGTAAAACACCGTATCACCCAGATAAACAAGAACAAAGTTGGCTTACGTATTTAGGCGAAGATGTTAGCAGCACACAGTTTTGGCGAGGCCAAGGCTGCACAGCGTGTAGCCATAGTGGCTATAAAGGCCGGGTGGGGATTTTTGAACTGCTAGAAATGAACGACGCTATGATGGATGCCCTGCGTATTAACGACACGCAGCGTTTTGCCGAAGCGGCTAAAAATAGCGCTAATTTCGCGCCGCTTTCTTATATGGCGTTAACGTATGCCAAGCAAGGCATTACCTCGCTAGATGAAGTATTTAAAGTGGCTGAATATGTACCTGAAGTAGTAGGTGATGACGATGCAGCTTTATAGTTACAAAGCTAAAGACGCAAAGGGTGCGCTGGTTAAAGGCCGTGTTGAGGCAAATAATGAGGCCGGTGTGGCCGATAGCTTAATAAAGCGCCAATACATACCTATTTCAATTTCATTAGTTGAAACAAAAAACAATATAAAGTTATTCGATGACCTATTTAGCGAAAAAATAACCCTTGATGACATGATCATGTTTTCACGGCAAATGTATTCATTACTCAAAGCCGGGATCCCCATTATTAGGGCAATGATAGGGCTTGCTGATACCACGCAAAATAAAGAGTTTAAAAGTGTATTGCTTGAAGTAACACGCCAGCTTGAACAGGGCCGTGAACTATCCAGTGCACTAGCTATACACAACAAGGTGTTTAGCCGCTTAACTATCTCTATGGTTAAAGTCGGAGAAGGGTCGGGACGATTAGAAGATGCGTTTTATCAACTGGCTATTTATTTTGAAAAAGAGCAAGAGACTCGTAAGCGTATCAAAGCGGCTATGCGTTACCCCACTTTTGTTATTTTGGCGCTTTTAGTGGCGATGATCATATTAAATATTTTTGTGATCCCAACCTTTGCCAGCATGTTTGAAAAGTTTGACGCAGAGCTGCCTTTAATGACCCAAGTTCTTATTGGCACCAGTAACTTTTTTGTCAATTATTGGTGGTTGCTAGCGCTAATGTTAGTGGGGGGAGTGATTGCTTGGCGTCGCTATTTAAATACCTCGGCAGGGCGTTTTAACTGGGATCAGCACAAGTTAAAAATTCCGTTTGTAGGCGATATTTTAAAGCGTACCTTGCTTGGCCGTTATAGCCAAAGCTTAGCCATGGTGCTGCGCTCGGGCGTCCCTATGACGACAGGGCTGTCATTAACGGCCCACGCAGTTGATAACAGCTACATGGAAAAAGCCATTATTACCATGCGCCAAGATATCGAAAAAGGCGACAGTTTGTTGCGAGCGTCGCGAAGTAGCGAGCTATTTTCACAGTTGGTACTGCAAATGGTGGCAGTGGGAGAAGAAACAGGTCGCGTAGATGAGTTGTTGCAAGAAGCGGCCGACTTTTATGAGCGAGAAGTAGATTACGATTTACGTAGTTTAACCGCCAAAATAGAACCCATTTTGACGGTGTTTGTTGCCATTATGGTGCTTATTTTAGCACTGGGTATTTTTATGCCAATGTGGAACATGATGTCGGCCATTAAAGGGTAGCGATTGTGACTAACTGCCGTGCTCGCGTAACAGGTTTTTCATTATTTGAGCTTGTTTTAGTAGTTGTTTTACTGGCAGTTATTATGACTTTTGCTATACCTCAATACATAGGGGTTAAAAACCAGGCACAAAATGCCAGTGTGGATGTGGTGGCTGGTGGGTTTGCTTCTGCGGTAGCGATGGTCAGAGGCCAGTGGGAATTATCGGGGCGTCCAAAGGGCGTTAATAATACAACACATATTAATTACGGAGGTGTCATTGTTGGTGTCGATGGGAATAGGGGCACACCAACGGGTGATAAAACGACTAATACTGATACGCGGGCCAGCGCAATGACTGCACTGCAATGCCAAAAAGTATTAAATGTAATTTTACAAGATGCGCCTACAAGCACATTAAGTACCGAGGTTTCTATAATAACCAAGGTGAGTTATTTAGTGCGTTATAACACTAAAAACAACCAGTGTATTTATTATTTAACCCATAATTTAAACACTAACAACCTACCTACCGATGGCGCTGTTATAGCAAAAAACGTGGGATTTTCGTACTTTCCAACTACGGGCAAAGTGCATATTTTTAAAAACTAAGTAATAAAGAGGCTTACTTATGAAAATGCAGTCATTAAAACAACCAATGAATAAGCAAGCAGGTTTTACGCTTGTTGAGCTAATAATCGTAATCGTTATTTTAGGTATTTTAGCGGTGACCGCCGCCCCTCGTTTTTTAAACCTGCAAGGGGATGCTAATGCTTCCACACTTGAAGGCTTGCAAGGTTCAATTCGAAGCGGTATGAACATTGTTAATGGTAAGTCTATTATCGCAAGCGACCATAAAAAAGCGACTGCAACGGTGACTGTTGACACTGGCGATGCAGTGGCTACTGTTTATGGCTACCCTGCGGCGACAGAAGCAGCCTTTGAGGCTTTTTTAGATGTTGAATTTGCATCTGACGACTCTGCTGATTTTAACCTTGTAGAAGTTGCTGCTGATGATAAAGCAATTATTTTCCCTAATAGCTACGTGCAAACTGACGATTGTCGTATTGAATATACACAAGCTGCAGATGCAAACAGCGGCACGCCGCCAGTATCTGTAACGCCTCCTACTGTTACGCTTATCACGAGTGGGTGTTAATTTATATAAATGAATAGCAGTAGTAATCAACGTTTGCGTGGCTTCACCCTTGTTGAACTAATTATTACCTTAGTTATTTTGGGCATATTGTCGGTAACGGCTGTGCCCAAGTTTCTGGGTAGTTCAACAGAGCAAGCATACTCATACAGAGATAGGGTGTTAACTGCCCTGCGCACCGTACAATTACGCGCGATGCAAAATACTGCAATAAGTAGCTGCCATAAACTATATATTTCACCCACTTTGGTTGCGGGGCCAGAGCCAGAAACCTGCACTGGCGGCCCAAGTACCAATAATAGCGAGCATTTAGTCGTCGCCATAAATACAGGGCGTAGCGATGTGCGATTTAATGCCACAGATAGCACTGGTAATGTGTTTACGCAAATTAACTTTGATCCACTTGGGCGAGCAGATCAAAATTGCGCAGTACAATGCAAAATAGACCTTGGCCTAGCAGCGGTGTGCATTAGCGGTGAAGGGCTTATTTATGCCTGCCAATAAAAAACAATTAGGCTTTACTTTAATAGAGCTGATTGTTGGTATTGTAATATTTGCTATTGCGCTAAGTATTATTACTGCACTTATAGCACCACAAGCAAAGCAAAGCGCAGAGCCTATTATCGCACTGAGAGCGTCAGAGCTTGGGCAAGCCTTAATGAACGAAATTTTAGCAAAATCATTTGATGAACATAGCGAACGTTCGCCTCCATTTAGGCGCT
This sequence comes from Pseudoalteromonas sp. MM1, assembly GCF_030296835.1. Taxonomy (NCBI): domain Bacteria; kingdom Pseudomonadati; phylum Pseudomonadota; class Gammaproteobacteria; order Alteromonadales; family Pseudoalteromonadaceae; genus Pseudoalteromonas; species Pseudoalteromonas sp. MM1. Next base: position 411,961 of record NZ_AP027922.1, read on the forward strand.
GCTCCGAGACAAGCTTAGGTGCTCAGCCTTGTAGTACTAGTTCTGAGCTAGGTGCGGATAGCGGTGAAGCACGGACTAATTTTAACGATGTTGATGATTATATTGCGCTCACCGGGCAGCCTATTAGTGATAGTTTAGGGAATACATTAGCGCAATACAGCGATTTTTCACTGGCTGTGGAGGTGCAATACGATAGCGACCTAAACGAGGCAACCAATAACGATGGCGTAGCCTTTAAACGAATTACCATTGAAGTAACCTCACCCTTGGGGCAAGTGTACGGCTTTAGTGCATATAAAGGTAATTACTAATGAATAGAGCAAAACAAAAACAGGGTTTTACCTTAGTTGAGCTGTTACTTGTTATGGTTATTATTGGCATTTTAGCTGTGGCGTCATTTTCATTCATTAGCGCCGGGTTTAATATTTACAGCCAAGGCGTAAAGCGCCAAGAAGCCGTGGCGCAAAGCCGTTTTATTTTAACACGGTTAAGTAAAGAGCTCCGCCACGCAACACCTAATTCGCTGCGCTTAAGTTGCGATAACGCCAGCAGTGGAGCATGCAGCACACAGCAATGTTTAGAATTTACGCCGTTTTTATCAGCCACTCATTATACTGATTATTTACCCACTAGTGCCCCTTTTGATGTCACAGCCGTGAATTTTGAGCTTAATAACTTAACAGAGCCACAAATTAACAACTGGGCGAGTGTCTATCCATTAAATAGCAGCGATATATACGATGAAAGTCAAAACAAGCGTTTACAAGTCAGTGGCTACAGCGCTGTTACAAGCGAGCTTGATACATGGCAATTTAGCAAAGCATTTGCACAAGAGTCACCGAGTAAGCGTCTTTATTTATTAGATCAGCCCGTTAGTTTTTGTGTAGAAGGAAATTCACTGTATCGCTACAGTAGCTACGGCTTTACTACAAACCAATTAAACGCCGCCAGCTTACAGGTAAGCTCGGGAGTAAAACGCGATTTAATGAGCAATTATATTTCCAACAACTTAACGAGCAGAGCCTTTTTTACATTGAGTGAGATTTCGCTTCAGCGCAGTGCGGTTATCAATGTGTTTGCCCAAATGGGGTTTAACGACACTGAGCAATTAAGTATTAGCCATGAGGTGCATGTACCTAATGTTCCTTAATATAAAAAACATCACTTTAGCTAAAAAACAGCAGGGTAATTTGCTCATAATTACATTGGTGATCATAGTTACTCTGCTGGCACTGGGGCTGGCGCTTTCTAAAGTGTTATCAGGGGCGGCACAGCAAAATACCATTGAGTATTACGGCGCGCGGGCTTACATGGCAGCGCAAAGCGGATTAGAAACCGGGTTAAGCGAAATTTTTGCACTAAATAGCACAGCGCAAACATGCAGTGCAGTGACGCCCAATAGAGTGTTTGATACCACCTATCTAGCCAATTGCGAGGTTGAACTAAGTTGTAGTGAATACATAGCCTTACCCGACAGTAGCAGCCGTTCTGGCACTGTGAATATTTACTATTTACAAAGTGCTGCAACATGCGCTGCCAATGATTGTGCTGCAGGTTCGGCATGTCAAAAAGAGTATTGGCAAACCCAGCGTACCTTAAGTGTGGAGGCTAAAACATTACCATGAGCAAATATATCCTCTGTATTTTATGTTCAATAAGTTTGCTGTTAGGCGCAAATGCCGTGGCTGTACCGCCTAAAATTGAAGGGCGATTTATAGAGCTACAAGACACGTACACCTCGCCCATATGGACAAAAATAAATTTTCAACAGCAATACATAACGCCTCCTGCGGTATTTATGCTGTCAACTAATCAAGGCGGTAACCCTGCTATAGTGAGAATACGCAATGTAACTACAACTGGGTTTGAAGCGCTGCCCCTAGAACCATCAGGAGAAGATGGCGAGCATATAACCATGGGGGCGCACTATTTAGCGGTCGAGTATGGCGTGCATCAGTTTCCTGATGGCACCATTATGGAAGTAGGTAATACCGATTTACGCCTTGAGCTACAATACGGTGATAAGTCGGGATTTGCACCTATCACGCCTAAAGGTTACAAAACACTGACTTTTGATAAGCCATTTACTGTTAGGCCTAACTTTTTCCATTCGTTACAAACACTTAATAGTTTAGATAGTAACCCGCCATCCCAAGCGCTTGTGCCCTTTTTAACTATTGCCGTACAAAGTGGTTCTTTATCAACAAGCGGGGTAAACATAGCATTAGAAGCCTCGGAAACCGCATTAGGTGTTATACAAAACGAAACGGTTGCATATATGGCCGTAGAGCCTGGCAGCAATCGCACCTTTACCGACGACAATGGAGTAGAAGTGTCGTGGGAGACCTTTTTTACAGGGTTTGAAGTTGATGGTTGGAATGATGGATGTAACTACTTTAATTTTAACAATAACTTTAGCGAAGCGCCGCTGGTGGTGGCAAGTAAAAACTCCCGACTTGAAGAAGACGGTGGATGGTTGCGTAGCTGTAATTTAAGAGCGGACCGTTTAGGGTTGGTCGTTGATGAAGACCGCGACGGCGATAGAGAACGTAACCACGTAAAAGAAGAAGCCTCTATATTGGCCATGACCAGTACGTTTGTATTTAATGGCGATATTTTAGATTGCGATACTTTATTTCCCGGCGCCATTTCTACCTACAATGATGGACAAGTGCAGCTTGTTCAAGGTGTGGAAATAACGGATAGCAATGCACAATTTATCACCACCACTAATTTAATATCAACCGCACTTACTAACCCGCCTTTGTGTAATGGCCAAGGCTGTGTAGCAACAGGGTATAACTCCCTTGAGCCAAATCAAGCTGCGCAAGTACCTACGGTCACAAACGACGGAAGCTCTACCGGTGAAGTACCTGTATCGTTAGCTGGCGATTATTTTTATGACGAACTAGCACTGAACTTATTAGAAGATGAGTACAAGGTAACAGCGCCCACCCGTATCTTTTTAAAAGATACCTCATCGTTAATTTCTAGTGCATTTTTGAACATAGGTAAAACGAATATTGTAGTTGAGGAAGGGGCGTATTTAGCTATATACGTCGATGGTGATGTTGCCATTGCGGCCGATGCAAATATTGCTGCGTATATTGTCGCAACAGGGGAGGTAAGAATTGCCCAAAATGTTACTTACCAAGGCTCAATAACCGCTGCAACACAAGTAATAACAGAGGGCAGCTCTACGTTTGATGCGCTAACAGTGCCTCAGAGTATTCCAGGGTTTTGCGGTATTTTTACGCCGGTGCTACTTGATCACTACCGCATCTCAATGAGTGACAATCAAGGCTTAACCTGCCAAGCAAAAGAAATGACGTTAACCGCCTGTGCAAACGATGCATGTGATTTACTGTATGATGAACCCTCAGCACTTGATCTTTCTCCAGATAACAATGGCCAACAAAGCTGGGTGAGCGGCGAAAATATTACCTTTACAGGCTCTACTTCCGTAGCGCTTGCAAAGCGCACCACTGGAACGGTAACACTTGGCTATAATACCGCCGACCCATCAGCACCGCTGCGTTGTTATATAGGTGGCAATAACGTAGGGCTTGGCGGGTGCAAAGTGGTTTTTTCTGATGCAGGGTTTATTTTTAATAACGACACAGCCAATACTGCGAGTATCCCCACTCAGTTATCTGGTAAACCCTCTAGCGAGGGTTTTAATGCCGCCGAGCTATCCATTCAAGCGGTTAAAACAAATACTACAACAGGCGTATGCGAAGCCGCATTCCCTGCCGGTGGTCAAGTCGATCTAGATTTAGCGTATAGCTGCAGTGCTGGCGCTACGTGTTCAGAGCCAATACAACTGAGTAATAATGCGAATATTTATAACGTGCAGCAAGCATACCAAACCTTTTCGCTCACCTTCGATCAAGACTCAAAAGCGCCTATTGTTATTAACTACCCCGATGCCGCTAAATTAAGTTTAAATGCACGGGCAACAATTGTATTAGACCCAATAACTAATTTATCAGTAAGCTTAACCGGTAGCTCTAACGAATATGTCGTTAAGCCCTTTGGACTAGCAATGCAAGTTGCAAGCGACGGCTATGCCCAAACAGCAAACGATAGTTTATTTAGATTAACGGGTGAGTCATTCGATTTAAAAATGAATGCAGTACAGTGGCAAGCAGGGCAAGACAATAACAACGATGGCATACCAGATAACTACAGCGCTATTCATAGCAACCCCATTGCAAAACACTTCATTAGTGAGTCTCCCTTAGTAACACATAGTTTAGTATTACCCAGCTCTGGTAATGAGGGGCAAATTGAAGCGCTAAATACTAATGCGTTTACTGATACAGGAAGCTTGAGTGAATCCATATCGCAGTACGCTTATGACCAAGTGGGTATTATAAACGTATTTGCGGGTTTACAAGATGGCAATTATTTTGGAGTGGGCGATGTAAAAGGGCAGCTAAACAACGTAGGGCGATTTGCTCCATCGCACTATCAAGTGTTGGGTGTTCAAGCTGCTGCGCAATGTACTCAGTTAGGAAGTAATTTAACGTATTTAGATCAGCCCTTTGAGCTTAGCTTTACCGTACAGGCGCTCAATCATAACAACCAGCTAATGGCTAATTACAAGCAAGGTTTTGAAAAAGCTCAAGTACAAATAAATGCCGAAAACAATCAAGCTGGTAATTATGTACCAGCAACAACACTAACCATCAGGTTAGCTAATATAAGCAGCAATAGTTGGAACACGCTTGCCGATGGGCAATGGCAAATGAGTGACAGCACGGCCATGTTAACGCGTTTAGCTACTAATAACCCCGACGGTCCATTTACTATGGTTAACCTTATGGCAACCGTCACTGATATAGAAGGTGCAACATTAATCGATGCAAATGATGAACCGAACACGCAAGCAAACTGCAACAGTACTATGTGCAATAGCGTTCGTCTGAATGATGTGCCAATAGACTTTCGGTTTGGACGCCTAGTGTTAGGTAACAATGCAGGTTCAGATTTAGACCCATTGCGTGTGCCTATGCAGGCTCAGTATTTTGATGGAACAGGCTTTGTATTAAATACCGAAGATAACTGCAGCGTATTTGAGCACCCGCAGTTATCCCAAATATCGCCATCAACGCCAATATTAAGCTATGAATATAGCGCAGGAGGTGCAGGTACATTAGAGGCTGGCAGCTATCCAGCAAACAATGCAATTTATGCTACGCCAAATGGTAGTGGTACATTTACATTAGAATACGAAACCGAAAACTGGTTAAAGTGGGATTGGCTAGGCGATAATTCGCAGCTTAACCCCCACGCTATTTTGCAATTTGGTCGCTTTAGAGGAAATGATCGGGTTATTTACTGGCGTGAGACAAGAGAATAGTTGTAAACTAAGATAATAATTGAACAAAGCTTGTGTTTTGTGCTTCAAGTACATAGCATAAGGCATTGGGTGTATTGATTTTTGATGGTTGAAAAATGTTCAGCTTTCAAAAGTGAGTACACTCTAATAAACAATAATAACGACCAAATAATTGCCGCTTTTTGGGACTGGAATATATGCGAATTGCTCCTTTATCTCTGTTAATTTCCGCTAGTTTGTTAGCTAGTAGTGCATTTGCACAAGACACAGCAACAGTAACCGGAATTGAATCAGAGATCAGTATTAAACAAACAGAATACGATAACTCGACACAAATACTTGAAAAACACTTAAAAGAAGAAAGTCAGTTACAAAACCAACTTGAACTACTTCGTTCTCGCTCTACAGAGCTAGATAAAGAGAAAAACCAAGCACTTGATGCGATGAACGAAATGTATCGCCGCTTAATTGACGATCCTACGCTTGATATTAGCGCTGCTCAATCGCGCTATCAAAAAGCTGTGGTTGATCATAAGCAAAATAAAGACGACATCTCAATGCAGTTGGCGGCAATTGCATCTCATCGTAAAGATATAGAGCAAATTCGTGTTGCAAAACATACGCTTTTAAACACCTTAGAGAGCTTAAAAGAGCAATTAACTACAGCCCGAGTTGAGCGTTTACGTAATGAGTTTACCCGCGAAGGTACACTTGAAGTAAACCACACAATTAACTGTAAGCGTACCGAAACACTTGCAGCCTGTGAGCAACGCGGCCAGCAAATGGGTTTACAAAAAGCAACCAAGCGCTTTGTTGATCAAATATTTGCTAATTTAACAGAAGAGCGAATTGTTGAACCAAAACGCAACATGGCAGGCGCGCAAGTACAAATTTTAAGTAGCCATGTAGTAAACAGCGCATTTAGCGGCCAAGGTAATTACAACGTTAACTTAAGCGTAACCATGCGTGGCGAAGTAAACAGCAGCCGCTTGTGTAATTTATTAAGCGTAGATAACCGCTATTGTTCTGAATATGGCTCACCACTGGCAACAGCATATCAGCCAGGTTACGGCGCAACCTACTCAGATAGTCAGTTAACATTCAGCAACGCCGCGGATAATACCGACACTGTGTCTGTATCGCGAATGAATAAACAGCCAGTGCGCGATTATTCGGTTAAAACTACACCTACAAAAAAAAACTATCCATCAATTATAAATAAAGAACAAAGTCAGCAAGTTGAGCTAACTTTACGTTCAAATGTTTACGATGATGAAGTGTTTATTGATGGGGTGAGCTTTGGTTCTACGCGTTTAGTAACGCGTTTACCGCGCGGTGTGCACAACGTAGAAATACGTAAATTAGGTTATAAGCCTTACAAAGTAAGAGTTGATTTAACTAAAGCACAGACTATTCATGCTAATTTAGTAAAAAAGTCTGAGTCGATTGCTGCACCGGCTTACACTCGCGAGCAACCAAAACCTGTAAGTAATGCAGTAAGCACTAATCGCTCTGCCAATGTACAAAATAATGTTGTAGTTGTGCCCGCTGGTAAATTTAAGATGGGCGATATTAACGGCAACGGTTTAGCAAACGAACGTCCAGTTATTGAAAAAGTGATAGCCAGTTCATTTGCTATGCAAACCAAAGAGGTTACCGTAGGTGCCTACGAAGCGTTTGTAGCAAGCACTGGGTATAAAACACAAGCAGAGCAAAGCAAAGGCTGTGCTTATTATTTAAATGGCGAACCCGTATGGGAAGCTAATTTAAACTGGCGTAACCCAGGTTTTGAGCAAAGTAGTGATTTTCCTGCAGTGTGTTTAACATTTAACGACGCGAAAGCGTACGCCGAATGGCTCTCTGGCGAAACTGGCCAGCAGTACCGTTTACCTAATGAAGTTGAATGGGAATACGCCGCTCGCGCAGGTACAGAAACAGAATACCCTTGGGGTAACGAAATAGGTAAAAATTTAGCTAACTGTGGTTGGTGTGGTAGCGAATGGTCAAACAAACGTGCAGCACCGGTGGGTTCTTTTTCTCCTAACGCATTTGGATTGTACGACACCGTAGGCAATGTGTGGGAATGGACTGCTAAAGAGTCAGGTGAATCTGATGTTGCAGTAAGAGGCGGTGCGTGGAACTTTGCACCTAGCCTTGCACGTGCTTCAACACGATTAATTTTAGCGCCAGATTTTAGATCTAACTACATTGGCTTTCGCTTAGTCCGCGAACGATAGCATTTAACCAAGGAAGCCTAGCTTCCTTTTTTCACAAATTAACAAAGGTAGTTGCGCTTTATATTGCTCATCTAATTAGGCATGTTAAAGTGAGTGCAGCTAACATAAGAACGTATTTCAAAGGTCATCCAGCCTCATGTTTAAAAAACTCCGTGGTATTTTTTCAAACGATCTATCGATCGACTTGGGTACAGCCAATACCCTTATCTATGTAAAAGAAGAAGGGATTGTACTTAACGAACCTTCAGTAGTCGCTATTCGTCAAGAACGCGCTGGTGGACCTAAAAGTGTTGCTTCTGTGGGTACAGAAGCAAAACAAATGCTAGGGCGTACACCAGGTAATATTAAAGCGATTCGCCCAATGAAAGACGGCGTAATAGCCGACTTTTATGTAACCGAAAAAATGTTACAGCACTTTATAAAACAAGTGCACAACAATAACTTTATGCGCCCAAGCCCGCGTGTACTTATTTGTGTACCGTGTGGTGCAACCCAAGTAGAAAAGCGTGCAATCCGCGAATCAGCAATGGGTGCCGGCGCGCGCGAAGTGTACCTAATTGAAGAGCCAATGGCCGCGGCAATTGGTGCTGGGCTACCAGTATCAGAAGCAACCGGTTCTATGGTTGTTGATATTGGTGGTGGTACTACTGAAGTGGCTATTATTTCACTAAACGGTGTTGTTTACTCATCGTCTGTGCGCATTGGTGGCGATAAATTTGATGAAGCCATTATAAATTATGTGCGCCGTAACTTTGGTAGCTTAATAGGTGAAGCAACGGCCGAAAATATTAAGCATCAAATTGGCTCTGCATTTAAAACAGATGAGCCAATTGAGATTGAAGTACGCGGTCGAAATTTAGCCGAAGGTGTACCTCGCTCGTTTACGCTTAACTCGCATGAAATCTTAGAAGCACTCCAAGAGCCGCTAATGGGCATTGTAAGTGCTGTAATGGTTGCGCTTGAGCAGTCACCACCTGAGCTTGCATCAGACATTTCAGCTCACGGTATGGTATTGACTGGCGGTGGTGCACTATTAAAAGATTTAGATCGTTTATTAATGGAAGAAACAGGCATTCCTGTGGTTGTTGCCGACGATCCACTTACGTGTGTAGCACGTGGCGGCGGTAAAGCACTTGAAATGATTGATGTTCATGGTGGTGACGTTTTTAGTTACGATTAATGAAATTACTGTTTGGACAAACCATCTCTTTGCAACTGCGACTTTTTGTCGCAGTGCTTTTGAGCATAGTGCTCATTGCGGGCGATAAGTTTACACAAGGCGGCACGGTTGTGCGTACAAGCCTTAACACACTTGTCAGCCCATTAATTTACGTTGCCAATCTACCTTACGAAATTTTTAGCTTAGGTGCTAAAAGCCTACACACTCGCGATCAGCTACTGAGCGAAAACGAAGCACTGAAAAAAAAGCAAATGCTACAAAGCGAGCAATTGCAGCAATATCAATTTTTAGCCCGCGAAAACCAAAAGCTACGCGCTTTACTTGGCTCATCGGCTAAGCAATCTAATCGTAAAAAAATAGCTCAGGTGCTTTCTGTACATTCAAACCCTTATAGTCATCAAGTGGTTATTAACCGTGGTACCACCGATGGCCTAAGCGAAGGCCAAGCCGTAATTGATGAAATGGGGGTTGTTGGACAGTTAACAAAAGTGGGCTCTACCACATCGCGCGTATTACTTATGACCGACACAACCCATGCCACGCCGGTACGTATACTACGAAACGACGTGCGCACCGTCGTTGAAGGCATAGGTAAAATTAATGTTGTTAAGCTTTCGCATGTACCTCATAGCCTTGATGTTCGCATTGGTGATGTACTTGTGACCTCGGGGCTTGGCGGTACGTTTCCTGAAGGTTATCCGGTGGCCGTTGTCACCGAAATAAACCGCGATGAAGGACGCCCATTTGCCCAAGTATTTGCAGAGCCTATTGCACAGCTAGACCGTATTCGTTTGTTGGTTATTTTATGGCGCAATCAACAGGAGCAAATCAGCGATGATTAATCGTTATTCATTGTTAATTGCCCTAAGCATCTTTTTTGCTTTAATTATGGCATTAATGCCACTGCCGTTTTCCTTTGAGCCCTTCAGACCTGATTGGGTGTTACTGGTATTAATGTACTGGTCTTTGGCAGTGCCACATAGATTAAATATTGGTACTGCGTGGGTTGTTGGCCTACTCATGGACTTAGCCTTAGGCTCGCCACTAGGAGTAAACTCACTCACGTATTCTATTTGTATATTTGTAACTGCAAGTAACTTTCAAAAAATACGAAACTTTTCGCTTTGGCAGCAAAGCTTATTAGTAGGCTTATTTTTAACCTTGTATCATTTAATGCAATTTTGGTTAAATCACTTTCTATTAGGTGTTTATTTTAATCCACAATACCTGTGGCCAGTGGCGACCGGTATGGTTAGCTGGTTTTGGGTATTTTTACTTCTTCGTAAATACCGTAGACATTTTAGGATCAGGTAATGACAACCGCAGTATATTTGGCATCAGCTTCTCCGCGACGTAAAGAGTTGTTGAGTCAGCTAGGCATTGAGTTTGAACAATTTAATGTAGATGCAGACGAAACCCCACTTGCAAACGAGCAGCCTCATGCGTTGGTTGAGCGCTTAGCCCGCTTAAAAGCGCAAACAGGTGTAGCGCTTGGTTACACAGACCGCCCTGTGCTTGGTAGCGACACTGTGGTTGTTATTGATAACGAATCACTGGGTAAGCCACGCGATAAAAACGATTTCATTACAACACTTAAACGTTTATCGGGTAATACACATCAAGTGCTTACTGCTGTTGCTTTTGCTACACAAACAGACGTACTAAGCTGTGTAGTGAGTACCGATGTGACCTTTAAAACCCTTAGCGATGAAGAAATAGCAGCCTATTGGGAATCTGGTGAGCCACAAGATAAAGCCGGTGGTTATGGCATTCAAGGCTTAGGTGGTCGCTTTGTTACACACATTGCAGGTAGCTATTTTGCTGTTGTAGGCTTACCTTTATACGAGACCGACCAATTATTACAAGCATTCTTAAGAAGGTAACATGAGTACAGAATTACTAATAAATGTCACGCCAAGTGAAAGCCGTGTTGCCCTAATCGAAAACGGTGTATTACAAGAAATTCAACTAGAGCGAATTGGTAACTTAGGTATTGTCGGTAATATTTACTTAGGAAAGATAAGCCGTGTACTACCAGGCATGCAAGCTGCTTTTGTTGATATAGGCCTAGAAAAAGCCGCTTTTTTACATGCCTCAGACATAGTCAATAGCGCCTCAATAGTTGAGGGTGTAGACGACGAGCCAATCAAAAAAGTACAAGATATACGTGAACTAGTACGCCAAGGCCAATACATTATGGTGCAAGTGGTTAAAGATCCGCTGGGCACTAAAGGTGCCAGGCTTACCACCGATATCACTATTCCTTCGCGCTATTTAGTGTTTATGCCAGATGCTACTCATGTAGGTGTTAGTCAGCGTATAGAAACCGAAGAAGAGCGTGCGCGGCTTAAAAAAATAGTGGCGGAATACGGCGACGAAAACGGTAGTTTTATTGTCCGTACAGCGGCAGAAGGTGCCAGTGAAGCGGAGCTAAGACACGATGCTGAATTTTTACGAAAGCTATGGCAAAAAATTGTATCACGTCGTAAAAAAACCAATAAAGCCAGTATATTACATGAAGATTTAACGCTTGCATTTAGAACTCTGCGTGACTACGTAGGTGAAGATATGGAGCGTATTAGGGTTGACTCTAAGCTAACCTATCAAGAACTAAAACTGTTTACTGAAGAGTTTGTACCTTTGCTTTCGCAAGCACTTGAGTACTATCCTGGCGAGCGTCCTATTTTTGATTTATTTGACGTTGAAACCGAAATTCAAAAAGCGCTACATCGTAAAGTCACACTTAAGTCAGGCGGTTATTTGATCATAGATCAAACCGAAGCGATGACCACAGTTGATGTGAATACCGGCGCGTTTGTAGGGCATCGTAATTTAGAAGAAACCATTTTTAATACCAATGTGGAAGCCACATCAGCCATTGCTAGGCAGCTACGTCTGCGTAACTTAGGTGGTATTATTATTATCGATTTTATCGATATGATCAGCGAAGATCATAAACGCAGAGTATTACATTCATTAGAATCGGCGTTATCTAAAGACCGTGCAAAAGCCAACATAAACGGCTTAAGCGCATTAGGCTTAGTAGAAATGACCCGAAAGCGCACCCGCGAAAGCCTAGAGCATATTTTATGTGATGTGTGTCCTGCTTGCTCTGGGCGTGGCTCACAAAAAACAGTTGAAACCGTATGCTACGAAATACTGCGCGAAATAGTGCGTGTTAACCGTGCTTACGATGCTGATAAATTTATGGTTTATGCAGCGCCTGCGGTAAGTGAAGCCTTACTCAACGATGAGTACCATAACCTAGCCGAACTTGAACTATTCATTGGTAAACAGGTCAATATCCAAACAGAGAGCCTATATAGCCAAGAGCAGTTTGATGTGGTAATGATGTAATGAAAACGAAAGCGGTCTGTTTTTTTTGTTTTAGAAAGTTATGGCAAACCTGCGCCATAATTTTAGTATTACTGGCCGTAATTGTTTCTATTTTAAAGTACACCTTACCTTATGCAAACGACTACAAAGGCGATATAGAAACCTACCTGCACGATAAATTTGCCATTAGTCTTTCTATTGGCGCAATCTCTGCCAGTTGGCATGGTGCCGGCCCTGCCTTAGTATTAGAAGATCTGTCCTTTAAGGATAACGAAACTGCGCCCATATCGCTCACTATTGCCAAAACAAGCCTAGAACTTAACCTATGGGAGAGCATTAAAGCCTTTCAGTTAAAGTCTAATTACTTTGTTATTAATGGTTTTCATACCAGTGTAAATATTCAAAATTTATTTAATAACACCAATAACGATGATGTCTCGTTTGAACAAAAAGAGTTAATTGAAGAGCTGTTTTTAGGAGATACAGGCCACTTTGCTATTGAAAATTCGAGTATTAATTTTATTTTAGAAGATGGTAAAGAGCGTAAGCTATTACTCGAAAACATAGTATGGCAAAACCAAGATGAACAACACTTAGGAAGCGGCAGCCTCGCTTTGCCAGGTATTAGTGTGGGTAGCTTTGACGCACGTATCGCGCTTAGTGGCAAAACCATAGAGCAAATTGCGGGTGATATTTACGTACAAGCAAATAGCGTAGATGTGTCTAATTGGTTAGCACAATATATTAATACTGAAAAACAACAGCTTTACACAGATATAAATTTAAAGTCTTGGCTTAAGCTCGAAAATGGTTTTATCAGCGATGTAAAAATGCAGTGGTTACCTAGCTTTGTGCACTGGCAACACAACCAGCAAGCCAAGCAAGTAAGCTTAAGCGAAGGGGGATTTCATTTATTTCCTGAGGCAAACGCTTGGCACCTAAAAAGCACAGGCCTAACATTTAGTAATAACGACACAACCTGGCCCAGCCTAGAATTTGAAGCAAACTTAGGCAAACATAATAAAGTGTGGCTGCAGCAGGTTGATCTATCTTTACTGGGTAACTTGGCGTCGTTAACTAATTTTGAAGCATTACAGCCACTTTTAAACCGCAAACCAAGTGGTTTTATTGATCAAGCCTACCTAGAACTTAATCCAGATGAGCAATGGCAGTTATGGTTTTCTGCTAATAATATTGGCTGGCAAGAAGTGTCAGGCATTCCTGCAGCGCAAGCGCTACGGGTCTCGGGGCTAATAAATCAGCAGCGCGGGCGAGTGCAGCTATTTGGTGAAAACGGCACTTTAATAACCGGCGACAGCTTCAGTAAAAATATTGATTACAACCAAATTAATATCGATCTGGATTTAGCAAAAACAGATAATTACTGGAATGTAAGCAGTAATAATATTTGGTTTGATAATAACGAAGTTACCTTAGCGGCTGAACTAAATGTAAGCCTTAGCGACGATCCTCGCTTAGATCTATACGCAGAAGCTTATGCCGAGGATGCCACAGTAGCTGGGCACTACTTTCCTTTAAAGGCAATGAGCCCTCAACTTGTAAGCTACTTAAACGGCGCAATACAGGGTGGGGAAGTGGCTAAAGCGCAAGTATTATTTGCAGGCCCACTTTCAGGTTTTCCTTTCACAGATGGCAGCGGCCAATTTGATGTACTCGCGCAAATAGATAATGCAACATACGCGTTTGACCCCAATTGGCCGGCTGTAACTAACGCTAATGTACAGCTACATTTTGCTAACGAGCGAATGGATATTTATAGTCAGCAAGGCCAGCTAGTTAATTTAGAAGTAGGTGATAGCGTGCAAGTCAGTATTGCCGATTTAATGCATGCTGATGAACTCATTGTACAAATAGACAAACGCGCACAAATGGAAAAACTGCATGACTTTTTTGCCGCCACGCCGATTGCAAACCCCCTCGCTAATATTTTTGAAGTGGTGCAGGGTAAAGGCCAAGCAGATGCAAGTGTCACACTTTTAATTGGCTCTAAATTTAAAGGTGGAGCCAGTGTAAGCGGCAAAGTAAAACTAAACGATTTACCTGTTTATATTGCGGCTCCAGGTATTACGCTTGAAAAACTAAGCGGCGAGCTCAGTTTTGAAAACGATACAATTAGCATGCAAAACGCCAGTGCTACTTGGTTGGGAATGCCGCTTAGTATTGACTACCGTAGTCAAAGCGATGCACAGCAGTACACAGCTAATATTGATATAACAGCGCTTTTAAATGCAGATACATTAACAACCCAAGCGCAAGGCGTGCTGAAAGGCTACCTGAGTGGGCAAAGTGAAGTTGATATAGGCCTTTCCCTTAACTTTACCGAGCAAGGCTTTAATTATCGCGCTCAGGTTAGCTCAGAACTACGTGGCTTAACCAGCACATTACCTGCGCCTTATGGCAAAACAAGTGAACAGGTTTGGCCGTTAACGGGCATTGTACAAGGCGATGATATTTCAAACCTTATTACAGCTAATGCTAATCAGCAGCTTTATTTTAATGCGATTTTAGAAAACGGCCAGCCGCAATTTAGCAATATACATATTGTACTTGGCGAACAAGATTTAGGGCTAAACCAAAAAGATTTAAGCGTTAATATCAACCTTGAACAAACACAACTCGAAGCATGGTTTGAATTAATCGACCAAATTATTAAAGCCGCTAAAGCTAAACCTGAGCAGCAATCGCCCGGTATTATGCCGCCATTAAATGAAGTGGTTGCGCATATTGACAAGGTTAATGCCAGCGACATTATTTTTAACGATTTTGAAATGCGCTTAGCGCCCCAGCAAAACGATTTATATTTAAAGCTTAATGCCAAAGAACTGCGTGCAGGGGTGTTTATTCCCAGCTCTCAGCCAAGCCAGCCGATACGTATAAATAGCGATTACTTAAGACTTAACTTTGCACCTAAAGCACAAGAGGAACTTGAGGTCACCGATGTACTGCCAGAGCAAAACCTAGCGTGGCTTAACACAGTACCTGCCATTGAGTTTGAGTGTGCAGATTGTAAAGTGGCCAGTTATCAGCTTGATAAAGTGAGTGCGTCGTTGGTCGGTGAGGGCGATAAGCTCACTATTTCTGAGCTTGTAGTTGATAAGGGCGACCATATTTTACGTACCAAAGGGCAATGGCAAGGTGGCTTTACGCAATTTAATGGTGAGCTTAAAAGTGACGATATAGGCGCGCTATTTGATGAATTTGATATCACCACCGCAATAAAAGATTCAAAAGCCGATATTAACTACAACCTGGCTTGGCAAGGCGCCCCGTATGACTTTGATATACCGAGTTTAGGCGGTGAAGTTAAGTGGGATTTAGGTGAAGGCCACATTGCTGAAATAAGTGATGGTGGGGCACGTGTATTTTCGTTACTTAGCCTTGACTCGTTAGTGCGTAAATTAAAACTCGATTTTAGAGATGTATTTTCAAAAGGTTTTTTTTATAACAGCTTAAAAGGCTCTATGCAGCTGGATAAAGGTATAGCCTACACGAAAAATACCAAAATGGATGGCGTGCCAGCCGATTTAACGATTAACGGCTATGCTAATTTAAACACCCTTGAAATAGATTACGATTTAGCTGTGGCACCACAAGTAACATCTAGTATTCCAGTTATTGTGGCTTGGATGGTTAATCCTGTTACGGGGCTTGCTGCACTCGCGCTTGATAAAGTTATTCACTCAGCAAGGGTGATCTCTGAAATTAACTTTAAAGTAACTGGAAAAATGAATGACCCTGTTGTGCAAGAGCTTGACCGTAAAAGTAAAGAAGTGACCTTACCGCAAGCTGCGCAAAATCAGCCGCAAGCAGCTAGTACACTCACACTTAAAGATGCCGCGGTAACTGCAACACAATGAGTACGCTAAATGCCAATATTATTGCTTTGCAAATGTGCTCAGGTACCAACCCCGACGAAAACATGGCAACCCTTGCCAATGCGTTAAATAAATTACCCGCAGCCAGGCCACTGCTTGTGTGTCTACCCGAGGCGTTTTTAGTATTTAGTAAAAGTGGCCATGATACGCTAAAGGTTGCTAAACGTATTACACACTACAGGCAGCAATTAAGTGCCTTGTGTAAAAAGCATAATATTTGGTTAAATGCGGGCACTATCCCCGAGCCACACAAAAATAATAAATACTTTGCGGCCTCGCACTTATTTAATAATCAAGGTGAATGCGTAGCCACGTATAATAAAATGCATTTATTTGATGTTGATGTGGCGGATAAAACCGCCAGCTATCGAGAATCAGACTTTACTCAAGCAGGCGAAGATGTAGTGGTGGTTGCTACACCGTTTGGTAAAATTGGCTTAACAGTATGTTATGATTTGCGCTTTAGTGGATTATTTAGTGCACTTGCGCGCCAAGGGGCTGAAATAATTTTAGTGCCCAGTGCTTTTACAGTCCCTACCGGGCAAGCACATTGGCAACCCTTATTAAGAGCACGTGCAATAGAAACGCAATGTTACGTTATTGCAGCGGCTCAGTATGGAACGCATCAAAATGGCCGCCAAACATACGGCCACAGTATTATTATTTCACCGTGGGGCGAGCAAATAGCAACGCTTGAAAGTGGGGTAGGGTTTATAAGCGGTTACGCCGAGCTAAACCAGTTAAATAAAATTAGAAGAGATATGCCCGTGCAATCTCATCAACGATTTAGAGAGCATTTATTATGAATTCGGTTGAACAGCATTTATTACACGACAGCCAGCTAAATCGAGAAGAACTCGAAAAAACGCTTGGGTATATTCATCAGCACAAAGTGGATTATGCCGATTTATACTTTCAATCAAGCCATCATGAGTCATGGATGCTTGAAGATGGCTTAGTAAAAGAAGGCTCTTATAATGTTGAGCGCGGAGTCGGTGTACGTGCAGTGAGTGGTGAAAAAACAGGTTTTTCTTACTCTGATGCCATTAACCTTGAAGCGTTAAACAAAGCCGCAACGGCCGCTCGTAGCATTGCCGATGCAGGCGAAGATAAAACCATTAAAGTATTTAGCGATGTGAAAGCAAAAGAGCAATTTGCCCCGCATCAGCCAATATCAAGCATGAGTGACAGCGATAAAGTGAGTTTATTACGTGAGCTTGAAAACTACATTCGTGAACTCGCACCTGATGCGCAGCAAGTGATTAGTTCAATGTCGGCGGTATACGAAGAAGTATTAATTGCTGCCAGCGATGGCACGTTTGCTACCGATATACGCCCACTTATTCGTTTAAACTGCTCCGTTTTACTTGAAAAAAATGGCCGCCGTGAACGCGGTGGCGCAGGGGGCGGTGCACGTTTAGATTATGGTTATTTTAAAGAGCTAGTTGAAGGCAAGCCGCGCTGGATGGGCTTTGCCGAAGAAGCAGTACGCCAAGCTAAAGTAAACCTAGAGGCAATTGATGCGCCGGCTGGCACAATGGAAGTTGTACTTGGTAATGGCTGGCCAGGTGTGTTGTTACACGAAGCGGTAGGGCATGGCCTTGAGGGCGACTTTAACCGTAAAGGAGCGTCGGCATTTAGTGGTAAAGTAGGGCAAAAAGTAGCATCTGAGCTGTGTACTGTAGTTGATGATGGCACCCTGGCTGATCGCCGTGGCTCACTGAACGTTGACGATGAAGGCACACCTGCAGCTTATAACGTACTTATCGAAAACGGTATATTAAAAGGCTACATGCAAGATAAGCTCAATGCGCGTTTAATGGGCGTAAACCCAACCGGTAATGCACGTCGTGAGTCGTATGCGCATTTACCTATGCCACGTATGACTAACACCTATATGTTAGGTGGCGAGCACAGCCAAGCCGATATTATCAGCTCAGTTAAAAAAGGGATATTTGCACCAAACTTTGGCGGCGGCCAAGTCGATATTACTTCAGGTAAGTTTGTATTTAGCGCATCAGAGGCGTATTTAATTGAAAACGGTAAAATTACCCAGCCAATTAAAGGCGCAACGTTAATTGGCAACGGCCCAGAGGTTATGCAGCACATTTCTATGGTAGGTAACGACCTTGCGCTTGATAAAGGCGTAGGTGTTTGTGGTAAAGATGGGCAAAGCGTGCCGGTAGGCGTAGGGCAACCTAGCCTTAAAATAGACCAACTTACAGTAGGTGGCACCGCTTAATAAATAACCGCCCTAGTAACCTAACATGCGAGGCTTACGCCTCGCTTTGATCTTCTTTGTTTTTCTTCGCTTCTTCGTACCACAAATCCATAAAGCTCTCAGTTAACTTATGCTCAATCTCAAGGGCCTTATGAGTCGGGCAAAATAGCGTAAAGTTTGCTTTAAATTCTCCAAGCTCTGTAGTGCTAAAATGTATTACAGGCTCAGGGCCTGAAATTTTAGCATCTAACTTACGCTCTATCATTGAGTTGTAACGGCTTGCTACTTCTTCAAACTCTTCACAATATTGCTTCGCTTTTTCGGTTAGTGGTGCGTGAATAGGGTAAGGGTTAAAACTTTCTCTTCTTACAATTGTAAAGTGATGGGTGGCAAAACGTTTTACAAAATTTAAATTTTTTATAGAGCTAGTAATAAGCTTGTTGTTGGGGATGTATATAGTTTTACGTGAAAATTGATAAGTGTGAATATCAATTTCATGCAAGGTGGTTTTTATCCAATCAGTCTCGGCCACTTCGCCAAAGTAATCACCTACTTGTATCCAGTCACCTACTCTAAATGGGCGCGTCGTAACAAGGTAAAAAAAGCCGATAACACACTGTATAAACTCGCGAGTTGCAAGCACTATAGCCACCGCAAACGCAGCAATAGACAGCGCAAAATTTTGTATTTCGGTCGACCACACAAATAGCAACGACAACACCATAACAAAATTAATAAAGTGCTTAATGTTATGGGTGATGTAACGAATATCTTTTTCTTTTTTTTCAGCGCGGTTTCTTGCCAGTTTATCAACCAGTACTTTAAGCACGAAGGCAATGGCAAGCACGAATAGCGACACTAAAAAAGGGTGCATGAGTATGTCTTTAATCATAACGTCCAATTACGAGAAGGGATAAGCACACTAAGTATATTGAGTAATCAAACCAATTAGCAAATTTAACCTGCATAAAATCATTTATTTACAGCTAGGCTGTTCGCTCTGTAAAAGAGACCTGCGCGTGTTTGGCCTGTTTTTGGCAAAATAATACAAGCTCAATAGCAGCGATAAAAATAAGTGTATAACTTAGGGTTTCTATACCTTCCTCAATAATGTTTTTAACTACCCGAACGTAGTGTTCTCCCATCACTGAGTGCCAAAACTCACCTTTGCCCATCATTCTCGAAAACGCCAATAAAGTGACTAAACCAGACAGGCAAATACCATAGCTTGGCGTTTGTGCATAGGCTTTTAAGGAACTGTATATATGCCCTTTTTGAACGATTAGGTAAAGTATTACCAAGGCTAAAAGAGTGTACACAATAGTTTGCCATGCGCCATCAAACACATACATATCTAGGTATGTATCAAACTCTCGTACAAACATAGCAGCCGACAGTGCAGCCAATAAAAGTGCAGCTATTTTAGTTTCAGAGTAAATACGTGATGCGTAGAAAAACAGTATACAACTTAAAAACGTTAAAATATCTTGCATGTGTTCGGTAAGTGTCTCTTCACTGTAGAGTGCGTTTTGCTGTAAATCAAAACCTTCGAGTTGAATTAAAAAAGCCACGCCTGCTAAGCATAATAAGTAAATAAACGATCGCAGTAAGAACATATAAAAGTCCAATTTGAGAACAATGTGCGGCAGTTTAATTATAAAAATGGCTAAAAGCCAAAACATTATAGAAACTTTTTTAAAATTCGCCGGTCTAAAATTTTACTGTTAAATTAATGGGTTAGATGTTTTATTTGTGTTTTTTTTGATGTATTACTTGTAACGGTATTGGTTAATTAGTTGTGCAGCTTAGGTATAAATACGTAAAGCATAAAAAAGCCCTTACTCATACAGAGTAAGGGCTTTTAAAGTTATAAGCAGGGCACGCTTAGCGCATGGTAACAAACTCTTCAGAGCCTGTTGGATGCAGTGCAACAACCGCATCAAAATCAGCTTTTGTTGCGCCCATTTTCATCGCGACCGCAAAGCCTTGAATCATCTCATCAACAGCAAAACCAATACCATGTAAGCCAACTACTTTTTCTTCAGGGCCTACGCATACCAGCTTCATTGCACAAGGCTGACGATGTTGTGTAACGGCTGTGTACATAGCGGCAAAGCCCGACTTGTACACTTTTACATTTTCTTCGCCGTGGCGAGCAATAGCTTCTTGCTCGGTTTCGCCAATAGTACCAATAGGTGGGTGGCTAAATACCACAGTAGGTACAAGGCTGTAATCCATTTTTAAGTCATCAGGGAGATCTTTATTAAATAAGCGCTCTGATAGGGTACGGCCAGCTTTAACAGCAACAGGCGTAAGCTCAATACCGTGCTCAATAATATCGCCTACAGCATAAATACCAGGTACGTTTGTATTTTGATATTCATCTACTTTTACATAACCAGAGCTATTTAGTTCAACCCCTGCTGCTGCAATGTTAATTACATCGGTGCTTGGCTCGCGGCCAATAGCCCAAATTACTTGGTCAACATTTTGGCTGTAACCATTTTCAAAATGTATGGTTAAGCTGCCATCACTTTCTTTAACCACTTCTTTAGGTGAGCATTCAGTATGTAGTGTTGGGCCTTCTTTTTTCATGATCTCTACCAGGGTTTCAACCAGTAGCGTATCAAAATTACGAAGCGGGGCATGTTTGCGCACAAATAAGTGAGTTTCAGTGCCTAAGCCATGCAGTACACCAGCAAGCTCTACAGCAATGTAGCCTGCGCCAATTACTGCCACTCGCTTTGGCTGCTCTGTTAATTCAAAAAAGCCATTTGAGTCAATGCCGTATTCTGCACCTGGGATATTAGGTGTATGTGGACGTCCACCTACTGCAATCAAAATATGATCAGCCGTGTAATGCTCACCGTTTACTTCTACGGTTTTGCTATCAACAAATTTAGCAAAACCATTAATTACGGTTACGCCATTGTTAGCTAAACCGTTATCGTATCCTTTATGAATACGGCCAATGTAGGCTTCGCGGCTTTCAACGAGTTTGCTCCAGTTAAAGTCTTTTACTTCTACGTTAAAGCCGTAATCAGGTGCATATAAATTAATTGCTTCAGCAACTTGTGCGCCATGCCACATTACTTTTTTAGGCACACAACCTACATTTACACAGGTACCACCCATGTGTTTTGCTTCGATAAGTGCTACTTTAGCGCCACGCATTGCCGCACGGTTAGCAGAGGCAATACCGCCACTACCGCCACCGATTGCAATATAATCAAAGTGTTGTGTCATTTTATGTCCTTAGGCGTTGAGTTTTATGCGCATTAGCATAACATTAAGTTTTAAAAATAAAGAGTGTTTAGGTGACCTATGTTTAGTAAAAAAACATTCGAATTTCTAACTCAGCTTGATCAAAATAATAATAGAGACTGGTTTAATGACCATAAATCACAATATGAAGAATACGTAAGAGAGCCCGCATTAGATTTCATTAGGCAAATGCAAACACCGCTTGCTGAGGTTTCTAGTCATTTTGTCGCATCAGATAAAAAAGTGGGCGGCAGCTTAATGAGAATCCATAAAGATGTGCGTTTTAGTAAAGATAAAACCCCATATAAAATTAATGTAGGGATTCAATTTCGTCATTTTATGGGAAAAGATGTGCACGCCCCTGGTTTTTACTTTCATTTAGCAAATGACGAATGTTTTATAGGGGCTGGTATTTGGCGACCAGAATCAAAGGCGCTTAACGCAATCAGAACCTGCATAGATGAAAACCCAAACAGCTATAAAAAAGCAATTTATAAAGATCAATTTAAATCTATCTTTGAAATGTCAGGAGAGTCGCTAAAACGCCCACCAAGAGGTTTTGATAAAGAGCACCCCTTGATAGATGAGCTAAAGCGAAAAGACTTTATAGCCATTAGCCCGCTCACTCAAAAACAAGTATGTAGCAATAATTTAGTTGATACCGTGCTCGAGCGTTATAAAGTGGCTGATTCATTAATGGGTTATTTGTGTTTTGCTTTGGAGCAACCATATTAAAATTTCACAACTTAAAAGCAGTTGAGTTGTTTTTTTACCTTATAGACCCAATCTAAAACGTAATGCATTAACGCAAAGAGAGTATTTATGAGCAACCCACTAATTGGCCTAGAAGGCTTACCCCCGTTTTCAAAAATAAAGCCTGAGTACGTAGTACCGGCACTAAAGCACGGTATAGAGCAATGTCGTAAAGCCATAGATGACGTGCTAGCGAAAGGCTCGTTTACATGGAACGATTTAGTATTACCCCTTGAAGAAGCCGACGACAAACTCTCGCGTATGTTTTCACCAGTGTCGCACCTCAATTCAGTCATGAATAACGACGCGCTGCGTGAAGCCTACGAGCAATGTTTACCGCTAATATCTGAGTACTCAACATTTGTAGGGCAGCATCAAGGCTTGTACGAGGCGTATAACACGCTTTATAACAGCGACGAATTTAAAACTCTGAGCACTGCGCAGCAAAAAACAATAACCAACGCCCTACGTGATTTTAAACTTTCAGGCATTGCATTATCAGCAGACGATCAAAAGCGCTACGGCGAAATTAGTACGCGTTTATCTGAACTTGCCTCTAAATTTGGCAACAACGTAATGGATGCAACGCTTGCATGGCATAAGCACATTACCGATGAAAGCCAATTAGCAGGCTTGCCAGAGTCGGCGTTAGCGCTTGCCAGCGAAACAGCTAAAAGCAAAGATTTAGATGGCTGGGTATTCACGCTTGATTTTCCGTCTTACTTACCGGTAATGACCTATGCAGATGACCGCGAACTGCGCAAAGAAACCTACACTGCATTTTGTACCCGCGCTTCAGATCAAGGCCCTAATGCGGGGGAATTTGATAACTCAGCCATAATGGAAGAAGAGCTTGCGCTTCGCCATGAGCTATCGCAGTTGTTAGGATTTAATAACTACGCTGAAAAATCATTAGCAACTAAAATGGCCGAATCGCCAGCGCAAGTTTTCTCCTTTTTAGAAGACTTAGCCGCTAAGTCTAAGCCACAAGCAGAGCAAGAAGTGGCAGAGCTAAAAGCCTATGCAGAGCAAAAACATGGTATATCTGAGCTTCAAGCATGGGATTTTGGTTACTACAGCGAAAAACTCAAGCAAGAAAAATACGCAATTTCAGATGAAGTACTGCGCCCTTACTTCCCTGCAGATAAAGTGCTTAGTGGTTTATTTGAAACCGTTAACCGCCTTTTTGGTATTAAAGTAAAAGAAGTAAGCGACTTTGATAGCTACCACAGCGACGTTCGCTTTTTTGAAATTTTTGATAGCAGCAACACGTTGCGCGGTCGTTTTTATCTTGATTTATATGCACGCGAGCGCAAACGTGGCGGAGCCTGGATGGATGACTGTATGGGACGTAAAGTGCGTGCCAGCGGCGAATTACAAACACCCGTGGCGTACTTAGTGTGTAACTTTAACAAAGCGGTAGGCGACAAACCGGCGCTATTTACACATGACGAAGTAACTACGCTTTTCCACGAATTTGGCCATGGTATACATCACATGCTTACCCAAGTAGATGCTGCACCTGTTGCTGGTATTAACGGCGTTGCATGGGATGCCGTAGAGCTACCAAGCCAATTTTTAGAAAACTGGTGTTACGACGAAGAAGCGCTGAGCTTTATTTCAGGCCACTTTGAAAGTGGTGAGCCATTACCAAAAGAGCTACTTGATAAGCTACTAGCTGCTAAAAACTATAATTCTGGCATGCAAATGCTGCGTCAGATTGAGTTTTCGTTGTTCGATTTTAGAATCCACCACGACTACCAGGCAAATCAAGCGTGTCAAATTCAAGCGATTTTAAACGACGTGCGTAGCCGCACATCGGTGGTTAATCCGCCTGAGTTTAACCGTTTTCAACATGGCTTTAGTCATATTTTTGCAGGCGGTTACAGCGCCGGTTACTACTCGTACAAGTGGGCAGAGGTACTCTCTGCAGATGCGTTTTCTAAATTTGAAGAAGAGGGTATTTTTAACGCCGAAACAGGTAAAGCCTTCTTAGAAAATATTTTAGAAAAAGGCGGCAGTGAAGAACCTATGGCGTTATTTAAAAAGTTTCGCGGGCGCGAGCCAAACGTAGATGCTTTACTGCGTCACAGTGGTATAGCTGCATAAACAACTACTTAACCTTATAAAGCGCCTATATGGCGCTTTTTTTATGTTTTTTAATATATTGGCCAATTGTTTTTAGTAATTTTAACCTCCCGTACTATGCTTTGTGTATACGCAGCAAAATGGACTAAGGCATGGCAAAGTTGGTACTGGCAATCGATGACGATAAGTATGTGCATCGAATTATTGAAGAGGCTTTAGCGGGCTTTTGTAAAATTATTCACGCTAAAGATGGTGAAGAAGGACTTAGGCTGACCAAAAAGTACAACCCAGATATTATTTTACTTGATATAGAAATGCCTGGTAAATCTGGCTACCAAGTATGCCAAGCGTTAAAAGAAGATGAGTCGACACACGATATACCCGTTATGTTTTTGTCTTCTAAGGTGGAACTTAGCGATAGAGTAAAAGGCTACAGCGTAGGGGCATCTGACTACATTATAAAACCCTTCAACACCGAAGAGCTAATGGCACGCATTAAAGTGCTTTATGAGTATCGCCAGCAATGTGAAAAGCTAAAGTTTGACGTAGCTAAAGCGCAAAATACCGCCGCAATGGCCATGGCGGAGTCTGGTGATATGGGGCGTATTGTTAGGTTTGTGGGGCAAAGCTATCACTCTCATAACTTTCAGTCATTAAGCGAGCACTTGCTTGCTTTTTTTAGCCCGTTTAATTTAGATGTTGTTATCGTGTTTTGGTATCAAGGGGGGAGCTTTTTTTATAGTTTAGAAAGCGGTGTATGCCCGCTCGAGCAAGAGCTTTTAGAACAACACCGTAATGCCAATCGATTTGTTGATATTGGTAGCAGCACCATTATTAACTACCCCAAAATATCTTTATTAATTAAAAATATGCCTGCAGATAATCGCGCTTTATACGGCCGTTATAAAGATTTATTCCCGCATATTCTTGAGGTGACAAACGAAAAGGTCGTTGCTATGGAAAGAAACGAAAATAGCTTTGAGCAAGCCACCCAAATTAGTACTGCTTTGCAAGATATAGTAAAGCAGCTTACCAGCCAAAATGTTGTACAAAACGACTACACACGGCAGTTTATAGAGCAGTTGCATGAGCTAAACTGCGCAATTAAACAAACACAAGCACAGGCAAACCCTGCTGATTTAACCTTATACATGTCTCAATTAGACGAAACTATGCAGCTATTAGTGACCGCAAATAGTGATTTAGCGTTTATAAAGTATCAACTTAAACAAGTTACCGAAAGCCGCAACGAATTATTGTGCAGTTTACGCTCAAAAGTAGAAGAGGCCAGCTCACATAGTCTTGCACACCAAAGCGATATAGAGCTATTTTAGTGCTTTAACGCTTGTTATACTGCAGCTGAAATTTTTCGTCGGAGTGTGTAGTGGTTATTCAGTGTGCTTTTAAAGAGTGTCGCCCATATTTAAATGAGCTAGAAACGCGTTTTAACTTAGCCCAATGGGCGCAAAGTTGCAGCGGTTTTACTCTGCATTACGACGATAAAGGGCTGAGCCTTTTAAAAAGCGATGAACCTAAACTTGGCGCAATAAACGTTGACTTTGTTACAGGTGCTGTTGCTCATAGGCGTAAATTTGGTGGCGGCAAAGGCCAGTCAATCGCAAAAGCGGTAGGGTTAAACAAAGGTGCAACACCAATAGTATTAGACGCAACGGCAGGCCTTGGCCGAGACGGCTTTGTATTAGCGTCACTTGGCTGTAAGGTTATACTGCACGAGCGCCATCCTGTGGTAGCGGCTTTATTGTTTGATGGCTTAAAACGCGCGTATGAGGATGCAGAGATTGGCTCTTGGATGCAGCAAAATATGAGCCTTATATTTGGCTCAAGCCACACATTGTTAGAGCAGTGCGAGAGCATGCCCGATGTCGTGTATTTAGATCCTATGTTCCCACACCGTGAAAAGTCAGCGTTAGTAAAAAAAGAAATGCGAGTATTTCAAGAGCTTGTTGGCGCAGACAACGACGCCGATGACTTGCTTGAGTTTGCCTATCCACTTGCCAGTAAGCGCGTTGTCGTTAAGCGCCCCGATTACGCACCATTTTTAAACAATCAAACGCCAAGCATGCAAATTAAAACCAAAAAGAACCGTTTTGACGTTTATGTAAAAGCGGCCATGGTTTAAAGGCTGCTATTACGTTAGCTGATCGGCTTTAAGGATTGTCGCTGAAACCATACCTTGACATAATACAACCATACGGTGACATAATTAAACCATACTTTGTCATAAACCCCCTTATTGAAAATGATGCTAAAAATAAATTCCATTATAATCAATTTTTTATGTATTAATTGAACCATAGTGTGACATAGTGATCTTTTATTTGTATAGTATGTGTACTAAAGTGATAAAAATAAATATTTACTTATGTATATACGTAACTTAAGAAAGCCATCCCCAAATAAAAATGTATTTAAATTTGCGAGCACTAAAGTTAGTAGTGTAGTTATGTGTGAGAGCACATTAGAGTTTGATGCATGTTTTCATCATGAATATAACGACTTGATAGAGAGTTTTGGGAGTCAGCCTGAAGGCTTTAAATATGAGTTTATGGGTAAAAGCTTACCTTACACACCCGATGCACTAATTGCGTATACTAATAAAACCCAAAAATACCACGAATATAAACCTTATTCTAAAATTGCTTCTCCACTATTTAGAGCTGAATTTGCTGCCAAAAGAGCTGCATCATTAAAATTGGGAATTGATCTTGTTTTAGTCACTGATAGACAGATTAGGGTAAATCCAATATTAAACAACTTAAAGCTATTACACCGATATTCAGGCGTTTTCGGTATAAGTAGCATTCAAAAAGAGTTACTTAATTTTATTCATAAATCTGGGGCAATTAAGCTAAATGATATAAGCCGCCAGATTGGCTTACCTATTGGCGAGGCTCGCTCTTATTTATTCGCACTAATGGGTAAGGGATTGATCAAAGCTAACTTAGGTATTGATGATCTAACTAATAATCCAACCTTGTGGGTTACACCATGACAGATTTTTTTAATGAGTTTGATGAATCACTAGCGCCATTAAAACCACAAACGCCCACACAGTACGTCAAATTAGATGATGCCAACTTAACCCAGCGTGATCTGGATACCTTTACTGACGCTTTAAAAAACCAAGCGCTACAAAGGTATAAGCTAATTAGCACTATAGATAAAAAACTTTCACGCGGCTGGACCCAACGAAATTTAGATCCTATTTTGGATGAGCTTTTTAAAGGAGGTGACGTAGTTCGGCCAAATTGGCGGACTGTTGCTCGTTGGCGTAAAAAGTATATTGACAGCAACGGTGATATTGCCTCCCTTGCTGATAAAAACCACAAAATGGGAAACAGAACTAACCGTATAAAAGGGGATGATAAATTTTTTGATAAAGCATTAGAACGATTTTTAGATGCTAAAAGACCTACTGTTGCAACAGCATACAAGTACTACAAAGACCTAATTGTTATTGAAAATGAGAATATTGTTGAAGGCAAAATTCCAATCATATCTTACACTGCTTTTAATAAAAGAATTAAAGCAATACCCCCATACGCGGTGGCTGTAGCAAGGCATGGTAAATTTAAAGCAGATCAATGGTTTGCTTACTGCGCTGCACACGTACCGCCTACAAGAATATTAGAGCGGGTAGAGATTGATCATACACCACTTGATTTAATTCTACTTGATGATGAGTTACTTATTCCCATTGGAAGACCTTATCTAACATTACTTATTGATGTATTTAGTGGCTGTGTCCTTGGTTTTCATCTTAGTTATAAATCTCCTTCCTACGTATCTGCTGCTAAGGCTATTACTCATGCTATTAAACCAAAGAAACTTGATGCTATGAGTATACAATTACAAAATAATTGGCCTTGCTTTGGTAAGTTTGAAAACTTAGTTGTAGATAATGGTGCTGAATTTTGGTCTAAAAATCTAGAGTATGCTTGTCAGTCAGCAGGAATAAATATCCAATATAACCCTGTACGCAAACCTTGGCTAAAGCCTGTCGTAGAGCGTTTTTTTAAAGTCATAAATCAGTATTTAATACCAGAATTTCCAGGAAAAACATTCTCAAATATTTTAGAAAAAGAAGAATATAAACCTGAAAAAGATGCAATTATACGTTTTTCAACGTTTGTAGAAGAGTTCCAACGCTGGATTGTAGATGTATACCATCAAGATAGTGACTCTCGTGAAACGCATATCCCAATCAATAAGTGGCAACAAGGATATGATGTCTATCCTCCTTTAGCTATGAGTGAAGAAGAAGAAGCGCGTTTTACTATGTTAATGCGTATCTCTGACTCAAGAACGTTAGGTAGAAATGGTATAAAGTTTGAAGAGCTAATGTATGACTCGACTGCTTTAGCTGATTATCGTAAACATTATCCGCAAACTAAGGAAACTGTAAAAAAACTGATTAAAGTCGACCCTGATGACATTTCAAAAATTTATGTTTACTTAGAAGAGCTTGAAAGCTACCTAGAGGTACCTTGTACAGATCCTACCGGTTATACGGATGGGCTAAGCATCTATGAACATAAAATAATAAAAAAAATTAATAGAGAAACCATTAGGGAATCTAAAAATAGTCTGGGCTTAGCTAAAGCACGTATGGCGATTCATGAGCGAGTAAAGCAAGAGCAAGAAGCTTTCATTGAATCAAAAACTAAAGCAAAAATTACAGCCGTCAAAAAGCAGGCTCAAATAGCTGATGTAAGCAATACAGGAACGGGCACTATTAAGGTTTCTGAAAAAAGTGCAGCCCCTGTGCAAAAAAATATAAGTAACGATTTATTTGATGATTGGGATGATGACTTAGAGGCATTTGAATGAATGCCTTAACAGAAATACAGATAGAACAGTCGCACAACTTTAGCGATTGCATTGTTATGCACACGCAAATTAAAACAATTTTTAATGACTTTGATGAGCTGAGATTAAACCGTAAATTCCAAACAGACCAACAGTGTATGCTATTAATTGGTGATACAGGAGTTGGAAAAAGCCATACCATTAATCACTACAAAAAAAGAGTTCTAGCTACACAGAGTTATAGCCGAAACACTATGCCAGTGCTAATAAGTCGTATATTTAGGGGGAAAGGCTTAGATGCTACTTTAGTCCAAATGCTGGCAGATCTGGAGCTATTTGGAAGTAGTCAAATTAAAAAGCGAGGCTACAAAACAGACCTTACTAAAAAGCTTGTAGAGAGCTTAATTAAAGCTCAAGTTGAGTTACTCATCATTAATGAGTTTCAGGAGTTAATAGAGTTTAAAAGCATACAAGAGCGGCAACAAATTGCGAATGCATTAAAGTTTGTTAGTGAAGAAGCCAAAGTGCCAATAGTACTGGTTGGTATGCCTTGGGCTGCAAAAATAGCTGAAGAACCACAATGGGCTTCTCGCTTAGTTAGAAAAAGAAAACTTGAATACTTTAGCCTAAAAAATGACAGCAAGTACTTTCGCCAATATTTGATGGGGTTAGCTAAGAAAATGCCATTTGATACGCCTCCCAAGCTGGAAAATAGGCATACCACAATGGCGTTATTTGCTGCATGTCGAGGGCAGAATAGAGCTCTCAAACACCTACTATCAGAAGCTTTAAAATTAGCAATGAGTTGTAACGAGTATCTTGAAAATAAACATTTTATTACTGCTTATGAAAAGTTTGATTTTTTTAATGATAAGGAAAAACTAAAATCAAAAAATCCTTTTAAACAAGATGCTAAAGATATTGTTATTTATGAGGTGATTAAAAGCTCATCCTATAACCCAAATGCATTAGATCCTGAAGATATGCTAATAGGTCCTGAATTCGCAATAGTAAAGTAAGCTGCACTAGCCTAGGGTCGATTAAGTAGATTCATAAGGATAAATCTTCAGGTTAGATTCGTGTGATTAAATCAAGTCTGACAGTCGCATATGTGTCTTGAGCGGTTATTCAAGCGTAACTTGTTTATGCCCCTTTATGAGTTAACGTAAATACTCTATAGGTCGACTTTGAGCGAAGCAGTCAATCAAAAGTTTTGATGTCTGAAGTCAAGATTTGATCCTCGTTGGCTTTTTCAAAACGAATGGGCACGAGCTTTTGTAATAGTGGCAACACAAGCAAAGACTCAGAGCGATTATCAATACAAACAACGGCATTTGCACTACTCAGCGCTCTCACCAATGCGGTAACAGGGGTTATATCGTCCAAAGACTCAATAAAACAATTGTCTTTCTCAAACTCACTAATATCGTCGAAATACGCATCAGGCGAAAAACAATATAATTCAAGCGGCTTAACTACCGCGTTATTGTTGTTTGATAGTTTTTTCCCTAACACGATGAGTGGATGAGCTTTTTTATCCAATCCGAGCTTAAGCAAAAGCATATTTTTTAAATCCATGTACTTCACTGAATACCAAATTAAAATAGCGTCATAATTTTATCGTGCATTATTAGGTACATTAAAACAATAACTATTTTGATGAATTACCAGCGATTGCGCTATGCGCTATGAGTAAGTAATTTAATCCATTCATCTGCGTTTGACACAATGAATTGATATTTATTGCCATCTTTTAATACGATTTCAATTGCATCATGTGTATAAGGCAAAATACCCGCAACTTTACCAGAGCACTTACTCACTTTTACAATTTCACGCCGTGCAAACATATAAGGTCCTAACCCAAATTGCGCATTAAACGGTGCAAAATGAATATCGGTGTTGGTTAGCCAAAATCTGCCGTCGGCTTTGATTGCCCCTTGTTGAATAGTGGCGATTGTCGATTTGATTGTTATTGCATGCATAATAGTATCTCTTGATGGCTCTTAATGTGTTAGTTTTGCTGCTTTAAGTCATTAACAAGTGACGACATTTAAGCTGACTGTATTAGCTTTATCTTGGTTTGCCTACCATTAAGTAGTGCGCCCAACCACGTATTTTTAACTAATAATAAATAACTTATTTGACCTATAAGTAATGTAACCACCACGCTAACTATAAACTTTACTAAAACTGGCAAATTAGTATTAATCAATGGCATCTGAATATAAATCAGCACTGGCACATGTATTAAATAAATCCAATATGATGCATTTGATATGCTGCAACTGAGCTTACTTTTGTGATTTAAAAAACGATGCCCAAGTAAAAACGTTATGGCGGTTAAAAAAATAGCACTCAGTCCTTGTGATAAAACATGTAATACATGTAGCTCTCCCGCTGCGGCAAAATACCCCGTAGTTGCGGCAGCAATCACTTCATCTAAGCTTGGCGCGGCTGGTAATAAAGAAAAATAACCAGTCAGTGATAGTGCAACACCCAAAATAAGAGGCCATAAGTACTTATGATATGAGCAAATGAGCTGCTGTTTTTTATTAAGCCCCACTCCCAACCAATAAAAACTGCCGTAAAAACCATACGACCATAACTGTGGCGTGAGTTTATCTGGAGCAGGAAATGGAATAGATTGCCCCATTAATGAAAACGTTAACACGATGGGAAGTACAACCCACATAAATAAAGGGTGAGCGCTAAGCGCATCGAATTTATTGCCTAATAAGTTAGTTGTTTTCAACAACCAGTGAATTAAGCAAAACTGGAATAAGTTCCACAAAAACCATAAGTGCATAGTGCTAACAACAGGCTCTTTAATAACTTTAAACACAGCAAAAATCGGCGGTATTGGATTAGCTATACCGGCTCCAAAACTCAAGGCATGGTAGTAAACGGCAAAGCTGAACGGTAAAAATACAATAAAAGGCAGTAGAATATGTTTACTGCGATGATGTAAAAAGCGCGCGTTGCTCGATTTATCTATTAAAAGTGTACTGCAAAACCCTGCAATAATAAAAAATAATGGCATCCGAAATAAGTGCAGCGTATGCGTAATATAATCAAATAGACCATGTGTGCTTGGGTCTGCCGTAAACCAAATATTGCGAAAGAACGGACTGTAGGCTAAAGCGGCATGAAATACGATGCCGAGCAATAGCGCGAGGCTGCGTAAATTATCAATGTAGTGTAATCGACTGTCTTTATTCATTAATGTGCCCAACTAACTTTTATTAATAAAGCATAAATGAATGAGGTTTCATGACACTAGTCACAAAGCTCATAGCCCGAGCTATGACAGATGTCACTGTTTTTACAACGCGAGTTCTGCAATAATTGCTAAAAAAATATGGCCACAGTAATGGAATCAACTATACGACATCCAACCGATTGGCATTTCTCAACATTGGCATCGTGGCTTGGGGTGACATTGGCGTGTGCCTATTATGCTAACTCAGAATTAGCGCTATATTTGCAAATCATAGTAAGTGGTTCCATTTTAGCTATTTTGCTGTATGTGTTAAAACAGCCTAACAAATTTGTTCACGGCGTAGCACTTGGCTATTTCCTGCTTATTTTGGCAATGATACAACTGAGTTCAACATCCTTAGTTTTTATCCACCTAGTGATGTTTACCGCGGTTTTTAGTCCTCATTTTTCGCTTCCTAAGATACTGGCTTGTGTTGTGGCCGCCATGCTGGTGTATGGTTTAACGCATTATGCGCGCTGGGAAAATGGCATTCCTTGGATCACGTTTACAATTTGGTTTTTCTTTTGCTTGATGAATTGGTTTGTTAGCCGGCGTATTGTCGAAAGTTTAAATACACATTACCAATCCCGCCAAAACTACAAAGAGTTAAAAGCCACCCAACACATGATGGGGGCGATGCATGCAGCGCAAGAGCGACAAAACATATCACGCGAGCTCCATGACTCACTCGGCCATAAGCTTACCGCGCTCAGCATTAATTTAGATTTTGCTAAAAGAGCAGCAAATGAAGCCACCGTTGAAACCCTCTCTCTTTGTCACCAACTTAGCCAAGAAGTATTGGCTGAGGTGCGCGAAATCGTTTCCACTCAACGCAATGACAAAACGATACTTAAGCAAGCTCTTGAGGCCATTTGCGAACTGACACCTAATTTACACTGTGATCTCCAACTAAGTAAAGAGACAGAGCAGCTACCTCAAGACTACGCCCTGTGTGTATTGCGGTTTACCCAAGAGATGATCAGCAACACCCTTAAACATACCCAAGCAAACCATTTTACTTTGCATGTAAATGTCACCCTCGTTGGCGAACAGCCGCTGTTAGTTGCAAAAGCGTATCACAATCAAGCAGAGACCCATTTACCAAAACAAGGGAACGGATTAGCAGGACTAAATGAGCGAATGGCACAATTTGGCGGTGAATTTTCACAACACCTTGAGCAAGAAACACTGATCAATACCATGACATTACCATTAAATTTAGAAGAAAAAAGCCATGATAAAGTGCCTACTAGTTGAAGATCAGACCTTAGTTCGTTTAGGCCTCGCTAATTTACTTAACCTTGATAGCGCCATTAATATCGAAGCCCAAGCTGAAGATGGCTTACAAGCGCTTGCACTATTAGCTGAGCATAGTTTTGACATTGCTTTACTCGATATGAGAATGCCGAATTTAGATGGGCTCGGCGTGCTGCAAAAAATGCGTGAAAAGGGTGATAAAACCCCCGTACTGATCATTACCACATTTGAAGATTGTGATGTCTTAGTCAAAGCCCTTAATCTAGGTGCTCGTGGGTATGTGCTTAAAAACATTGAACTTGAAGAACTCATTAGCGCTATAAAGCAGGTCGTTGCAGGAGAGCGAGTATTGCAAAGTGCAGTGACTGATTTTTTACTCAAAAAGCAACTAAGCCCTCAGCTCTGCTTAACGGACAAAGAACAAACCGTATTGCAGTGTTTGTCTTTAGGTATGCCAAACAAAGTGATTGCCAAAAAATTAGATAACTCTGAGGGGACTATTCGTAATCATGTGTCACAAATTCTTGCCAAATTAGACGTAAAAGACCGCACTCAGGCCGTTATAAAAGCCATTAATCAAAACCTAATTTAACACGCGAACAACACCAAATTACTATTTTTGATTAGGCTTAAGTGGTGCAATCAACATAAATAAGAGTAAACAAAACCAACTAATAAACAAACAGGCGACTATCCATGCGAGCTTTTCTTGGAGATCCACTTTTTGTGACCTAGCAATGAGTATGATTGGCATCACCCAAATCTTGATTCCAGACATTAAAGATCTTCAATTTGCTCATGGCACCGAACCGCCCGTCGACTCTAACTCATAACTGCCCAAACCCTAATCAGTAATACATTCGCTATCCTCATAATAACTTTTAAATAGGAGGTTACTATGAAACCAGAACTAAATCACAATGCTACTGGTGTGAAACGTCCTTTCAAGCTGGAAGAGATTTGGTGTATTCGCACTCGAATCGAAATTCAAAATAACTTGATGCAATTAGCGTTACTCAATTTGGCTATAGATAGTAAATTAAGATCATGTGATTTACTGTCTTTAAAAGTTCGAGATGTCGCTACCCAAGATCAAGTTTTTGAGAGGGTGCAATGGACACAAAAGAAAACAGGGATCGAAGTTCAATTTGAGATAACGCCGAGAACACAACAAAGTATTAGCCGTTGGGTTCAAGAAGTTAAATTGCAGCCTAAAGATTATTTTTTCCGGAGTTTACGTCGCTCTAATCAACCCATAAGCTATTCATATTACAGGTCTATTATCAGAAGTTAGGCTGAGCAGTTAGGGCTTGATTCTGATCTATATGGAACTCACTCAATGCGAAGAACCAAAGCGACTTTGGAGTATGCTCGAACCAAAAATATAAGGGCCGTTCAGTTACTGCTTGGCCATACAAAAATTGATAAAGCCATCAGATATCTCGGAATTGAAATTGAAGATGCAATTAAGATATCTAGAGAAACGGATTGTTAATTTAATATAGGTAGCAACACCAAGCTGCCTTTGCCCCAAAATGCGTTAATCTAAATACTGTAAAGCTCTGTTTTGAGAGAAGGCTTTGTGAAATCAGCGTATTTCTTTAATTTCTTTAGCTTTAAGTTATAAATTATTGAAGGTAATTGCGATGTTATTATTGTTATTATGCTCTGAATTTGCTGTTTTCGGGCAAAGTAAATCAACCTCAAAAACTACTCAAAAATCTACAAACAACATCTTAAGGCTAATAAAAAGTGTGTCGCAAATTTAGTGTTTTAGAGTTATTGTTAGTGGGTACAAAGTATTGAGGGGAAACCTAAATGGACAATTGCAGCGTTCTTATCATAGATGATGAAGAGATTAATACCATACAGCTAGAGCATGTTTTAGATGGAATTGGAAATATTTTAACTTCTAACAATAGCTCGGTAGCTATACCTCTGATTGAAAAAATTAAACCAGACATTTTAATTCTTGACCTAGAGATGCCTACAGTCAGTGGTTTTGAAATTTTAGAAGTGATACAGCAAAAGCCAACTCTGGCACATATTAGAACTATTGTTATTACATCTCACAGTGATCCCGCGATAGAAGAAAAAGCATTATCTTTAGGCGCGATAGACTTTATATCAAAACCCCTAAACCTCAGACTATGTAGAATTCGTATTGAAAATCATATAAAAATAAGAACACAAGAAAAAATATTACAACTCACACAAGCAGAACTATTTGCTGAAAAAGAACAGTTGAGAATTACGATAGATTCGATTGCAGATGCTGTTATTTCTACGGATAAAAACGCAAATATTGTGTACATGAACCCTGTAGCGCAAAGGCTTACAGGATGGTCACAAACTGCGGCGAAAGGTCGCCATATTGAAGAGGTCATGAAGTTATGCGACGCGACAACTAAAATACCGTCTATTAATCCTTTATCTGTTGCATTAAAAGAAAATAGACCTGTTGCTATGGCTTTAAATACACAATTGATCAGTAGGCAAGGCATAGAACATCGAGTTGAAGACAGCGCAGCTCCAATTCTTGATAAAAACCTTAACCAATGCGGCGCTGTTATGGTATTTCAAGATGTTAGCGAAGCTTTAGCTATGTCGATGCAGATGACATACCTATCTCATCATGACCAGCTAACCTCTTTACCAAATCGAATATTACTTCACGATAGACTTACGCAAGGTATCGCTAGGGCTGCTTTTAATGACACTAAGTTAAGCTTAATGTTACTTGATCTAGATAAGTTTAAGTTTATTAATGATGCCTTAGGGCACCATATCGGTGATGAGATAATTGCCCATATTGGTCACAGCTTGGATCGATTCGCATGTAACGATATTACAGTCGCACGTGTTGGGGGAGATGAATTTGCACTCGTTGTTCCTCACTCGGCTAATTCTTTAAGTTTAGAGCCACTGGTTAATCAGGTTCTTAATGTTATTGGTAAGCCTTTCAGGTCAGGTGGTGAGCAGCATGTTCTTTCAGCAAGTTTAGGCATAAGTGTGTACCCTGATGATGCATCAAGTGTAGAAGAAATGCTTCGCCATGCAGACTCCGCAATGTACAAAGCAAAAAACGAATCTGCTAATAGTTACTTCTATTTTAGTGATGATTTACAGGTTGAAATGAATAGGCGTCTTGAGGTTGGAAATAAACTAAGAAAGGCATTAGATGAAGATGATCTCGACGTTCATTATCAACCTAAATATGATTTAAACACTGACACACTGATTGGTGTAGAAAGCTTAGTTCGTTTAAAAGATGGGCAAGGTGGCTTTATTTCTCCTGTTCACTTTATTGAATATGCAGAAGAAACGGGGCTTATTTTTCGTTTAGGAGTACAAGTTCTTGAAAAAAGCTGCATTGCAGCAAAAGCGTGGCTTGATAAAGGTCTGCCGATTAAAGTTTCTGTAAATATATCTGCAAAACAATTTACAGACACTAAACTTGTAGATACTGTCGCCGAGATCCTTGAAAGAACGCAATTACCCAGCCGCTACTTAGAGCTAGAAGTGACAGAATCGGCCTTGATTGAAAACTTTGATTATACTGTCAGTCAATTAAAGCTTATCTCTAGTATGGGGGTCAGTATTGCTCTTGATGACTTTGGAACTGGGTATTCCAGTCTTTCATATTTGAGGTTGTTTCCACTAAATGTGTTAAAAATTGATCAGTCTTTTGTACGTGATATGCTCAACGATGAGCAAGCGTTCAATATTGTAACTACAATAATTGAACTGGCCCACTCTTTAAAGCTCCAAATTGTGGCTGAAGGGATTGAAACTTTACAACAAAAAGACCGGCTGCAAGAGCTTGGCTGTCAAATAGGCCAAGGTTATTTACTGAGCAAGCCTTTGGATTTCGGCAAGGCTGATAAACTAATACAAAGTAGTAAGGTTGAAGGATTATTATGTCCTTAAGTTTAAATCCATTATCAAAGTGTAAAGTATTTATTGTTGATGATGATGAGATGGTCAGGTTAAGTCTTGGTGTTTTTTTAGAAGAATATTTTGCTGTTGACACTTACCCTTCTGGTCAGGCTGTTTTAGAAGCCTGTGAAGATTTAATTCCAGATTTGATTTTACTAGATATTAATTTACCGGATATAAGTGGTCTGGATATTTGTAGGCGACTTAAGGCTAAAGCTACATTCGAAAATATTCCAATAATTTTTATCACTTCGACTTACGATACAGAGTGTCAAAATGCATGCTGGGAAGCTGGTGCTTCTGATTTTATTGGTAAA
Source organism: Pseudoalteromonas sp. MM1 (assembly GCF_030296835.1). Classification (NCBI taxonomy): domain Bacteria; kingdom Pseudomonadati; phylum Pseudomonadota; class Gammaproteobacteria; order Alteromonadales; family Pseudoalteromonadaceae; genus Pseudoalteromonas; species Pseudoalteromonas sp. MM1. The sequence goes on from NZ_AP027922.1 coordinate 449,885, forward strand.
CCCATTACAGCATCCACGTTGATACATCGTACAAAGAATCACTTAGAGAATAAGCTTCGACTAGAAAGGCTAATAGAGCTTACTTATGAAGATTCATTGACAGGCTTATTTAATCGGCACTATTTAGATCTTGAAGTTGCTAATGTTTTTAAACAAACTTCAAGAGAGAAGAAACCGTTCAGTTTGCTAATGCTTGATCTAGATTTCTTTAAATTATACAACGACCAATACGGACACCCTCAAGGAGATGCTTGTCTAAAAATAATTGCTGATGTTATTGAGCGCTCTATACATCGACCTCAAGATATTGCAATTAGATATGGTGGAGAAGAGTTTATCATTATACTACCATTCACAGACTTCGACGGAGTTAAATTCATATGTGATCGTATTTCAACAGAGCTTGAGGCGATTAATATCCCGCATGTTAAGTCTATATGGGGCCGCGCTACAGTCAGTATCGGTGGAGTTATCTACGAGCACCAAAATAAGATGAGCTTTGATGAACTGATTAATTGCGCAGATAAAGCGCTTTATGCAGCTAAAAGTGATGGACGAAACTGTTTTAGGCTTAGTTTTTGTGATTGATTTAGGCTTTTCTTACTGCTTTTTGTAGAAACCTCAGAAACATAGCCTATACTTTGAAGACTCTTAACTTAACAAGAAATACAATGGAACATTCCCAAAAGCGTCGAGATTTTCTAAAAACACTCGGTGTTGGTGCTGCGGCATCAACACTTGCGTTTAAAGTCCCTTATGTTTTTGCAAAGAACAAAGTAACCCTTCGTGTGATGGGAACGCATGTTACGTTGCAAGAAGAGCTTAGACAAAAAGCAATGCGCGAACTAGGTATAAACATTGAGTTTTCACCGATGGGTAGTGCCGCCGTTTTGCAAAAAGCAGCAGCAGACCCTAGTTCTTTTGATTTGTATGAGCAATGGTCTGACTCTATTAATATTCTCTGGCAAGCAAATGCCATTCAGCCAATCGAGGTTGATAGACTCGTTTATTGGGATGAAATAAACCCACTTTCCAAGACTGGCAAAATTGTACCTGATGCAAAGTTAGGTGCAGGCGATTCACCCAATAAGCTTCTTTATGCACAGCCTGATGGCTCTTTGGGAGAAACACCATCTAAATTAATTAGCTTCATGCCTTATGTACACAATGTCGATTCATTTGGCTATAACACGAATGCGATTGAAAAAGGTATTCCGTACGAAACAGAATCTTGGGCATGGTTATTAGATGAAAAGAATAAAGGCAAAGTTGCATTAGTTAATGCACCAACAATAGGTATCTTTGATGCTGCTTTAGCCGCTCAAGCTAAAGGGTTAATGAAGTTTAATGATTTAGGTAATATGAGTATTGACGAGATTGACCAATTATTTACCATTTTATTTGAAAAGAAACGGCAAGGTCATTTTTCAGGCTTTTGGACGTCAGTACCGCAATCTGTTGATTTTGTGAAAATGAACCGAGTGACCATTCAGAGTATGTTCTCACCAGGTGTCAGTGCGCTAAATGGGCAAGGCATTCCAGTAACCTATGCCTCACCAAAAGAAGGATACAGAGCATGGCATGGTGTCATGTGTTTATCAAAAAATACCCACGGGCATGTTAAAGATGCTGCGTATGAGTATATGAACTGGTGGTTATCCGGCTACCCAGGTGCGTTCATAGCAAGACAAGGATATTACATCTCTAATCCTAGCCGTAGCCAACCGCTTATGTCGAAACCTGAGTGGAATTATTGGTATGAAGGACAAGAAGCATCAACTAACTTGAAGGGAACAGATGGAAAAGTATCTATTAAAGTAGGCGAAATAAGGGATGGTGGCAGTTATATTAAACGCTTTTCGAATATTGCGGTTTGGAATACTGTGATGCCAAATTATGATTACAGTTTAGATAAGTGGTATGAACTACTTAACGCATAAGGAAGTAAATTGTTAAGTTTTTTTTCAAAATCTCTTGCTGTCAAAATGTCGCTAGCAATGGTGCTTGTCTTAGTCGCTATGAGTGCGAGTTACTTGATTATGAATCAAAGGCTTAAAACGATTGAGGACTCTTTCAATAACATCGGTAAGATTAGCAACTATGCTGTGGATATTTTAAAAATTAATAAAGATATTGTTGAGATGCAAAGGGATATCTCAGTTTATGGTGCATCAGGTAGTGCACCCGTTTTTAAAAAAATCATGGTAAATTATGGCAGTATTGAAAAGCGATTAGCTGAAATTAATGTAGGTCAAAGTTCAGAAAGCATTCAAATTCATCTTGATGGTATGACGGAGCTTGTAAGTCGTTATGGCGCTAATTTAAAAGTACTGACACTTCGCTTTACACAGCAAAATGACTTAATTGAAAAAGAATTACCACAAATATATTTTAATGCAGTTTTACTTCTTGAAGATTTAAAAGTTAAGGCTACTGATACAAATGAGAAATTGTTTGTTACAGAGTACCTTAACCTATGGCACATGCTGCATCGTGATGCTTATCAATTTTTAACAAAAAAAGATTATGCCAAAAGAGCTGCCGTTGAAAAAATACTGAACTCGCTATCTAAAAACGTTGCAGATAGATCTAAATTTGAAAATATGATCGATTTGGCTAATAGCTATCGAAATACTTTTTCAAAAAGTGTTCAGGCTAATCGAAACTATTTAAGTTTAGTAAATGTAGTAATGGCTGGAGATGCAATTGAATTTAGTACGCTTGCAAATAGTTTAAGGGAAGATTCGTTAACTCAACTAAAACAAATGAAACGGGATGCTCATAAAACGGTTTCAATGACAGAAAGCATTTTAAATGTGCTTGCTTTGATAGTTGTTATTTACATTGTCTCTCTATCAGCATTCTTTCACTTGCAAATTACACGTGCGATTAAACGCTTAACAAATAGCTTTACACATTTCTTAGACGGAGATTTGGAAGCTCCGATTTTTGATTTAAGACGAAAAGACGAAATTGGTATTTTAGCCAAGGCAGCTAATAAGTTTAGAGAACTAAGTAAAGACCTATCTGAAGCGAAGCAAAGTGCTGAGCATACAACAAAAGTTAAGTCAGAGTTTTTAGCAAACATGAGCCATGAAATTAGAACACCGATGAATGGTATTTTAGGCATGGCTCGCCAGATGGCCCGCACGACACTCACACAAGAACAAAGCAAAATGCTACACCTCATACAGTCCTCAGGTGCTAGCTTATTAGTGATTATTAACGACATTCTTGATTTAAGTAAAATTGAGGCTTCAAAAATTGAACTTGAGTCTGAACCAGTAGATTTAAGCTATCTTTTAGAGGAGTTTAAACACTTATTTCAGGAGCAAGCAGAGAGTAAGAATATTCAGCTTTATATCTCTACAACTCCGGAAGTTGAAAAACTGGCTTTTTTGGCCGACGAAACACGCTTAAAGCAGGTATTGATAAATTTACTAGGTAACGCTGTAAAGTTCACAGAGAGAGGAAGCGTTTCGTTAACAGTAAACATACAAGAGATTGGGCTTGATGAAGTAAAGCTTACGTTTAATGTCTCAGACACAGGGATCGGGATTGCAAGTGAGCACTTGAGTACACTTTTTGAAGCATTTTCTCAGGCAGATACCTCTATTACAAGACGTTTTGGTGGTACAGGGCTGGGCCTCACTATATCAAATAGATTATTAGATTTGATGGAAGCACCTCTACAAGTCGAAAGTGCACTAGGTGAAGGATCTCATTTTTATTTTTCTCTGTTAGCAAAGCGCACACTATCTTCAATGGACTTAGATCACAAAGATGTTTTATTAACTAAACCTAAAGAAGATATAGATTTATCTAATATTAATGCCCTTGTTGTTGAAGATAATGACATTAATCAGATAGTAATTGAAGCGATGCTTAATGAATTTAATATCACCTCTATAAATATGGCAAATAATGGTCAAGAAGCTGTTGAACAATGTGAGCTAGGTATATTTGATATCATCTTTATGGATATGCAAATGCCAGTATTAGATGGTCCGCAAGCCACTTTAAAAATTAGAGAGCTTTCTGCTTTCAAACATACGCCAATTATAGCTTTAACTGCTAATGTATTAAGTGCTGACAAGCAACGCTGTTTTGATGCCGGAATGGATGATTATATCGCAAAGCCACTCGAGTATGACGTTTTAAGGTCAATTTTACTAAAGTGGTGTAGAACAAATATTGAACGGACATAGTATGAATATTCATGATAAAGGTAAGACAAGCTTTGTTGGTTCGAAGGTATTTTTAACAGTAGTTTCCTTTGTGTTTTGCATTTTTGGCTTATTCGCAGTTTATTTTTTTGAAGGGTACTTTAAAAATGATGTTTTAGGCTCAATTGAACAAGAGTTTACTGAGACTCAAGATCGCTTAAAAGAAATAGTAACTAGTTCAATTGCTGAGTCAAAATCAGATCTCCGCTTTTTATACTCGACTCCACCCATATCTGGTTTACCAAGAGCTGAATTTAATGATGGAATTGATCCATACGATGGTACTACATACAAACAATGGAAAGAGCGTCTAGAAACCATATTTATTGGTTTTATGGAAAATAACCTTGCAGTTGAGCAACTTCGTATTGTTGCTGTTACAGCCGAGGGTAAAGAGTTAATACGCGTGCAAAGGGTAGGTGCATCAGTAGAGGCTGTGCCTGATTACTCATTGCAGGCTAAAAGTGGTGAGCCATATTTTTTACCAAGCTCTCAACTCGAAACTAATCAAATTTACATGTCGCCACTTATTTTAAATAAAGAATTTGGTGAAATTGTTTTTCCTTACCAGCCAATGTTACGTTTTTCTATTCCCATCTTTAGTGATAAAGGAAAGCGATATGCATTTTTAATTATGAATGTAAATGCGAATTCACTCATTAATAATCTTAAACAGACAGTTTTCGATTACTCTGAGTTAGTCATTAGTAGTTCTGAAGGTGACTTTGCCTACCATCCTATTGAAGAATATCAATTTTCAAGAGACTTAAACCCTGACATAACGTGGGATAAAGTTTATAGTCAGAAAGTTCAATATCAGGGGCTCTATACGGTAACTTCAAAACTTAACCCTGAACTGCAGTTTTATGTACACTCTACAAAAGTGAATACAAGGCCTAGAAATAAGTATGGTTACATCAACTTTAATCTTTTAGTGCCTGAAAAGTACATAGAAATGTTAATTAATGAGAAGCGAGAAATTACTTATAGCTTCCTAGCAGCTATTGGTGTTTTCACTTCTATATTGCTTATAATGTTTTATAGAAATGCAACGAGAAGTCAGTTATTAGCGGAAGCTCGCAGAGAATCATCTGCAATAGTTGATGGGTCAATCGATGCAATCGTTGGGTTAAATTTAGAGGGGGAGTTAACAAGTATAAATAATACAGCGGAGCGTTTGTTATCAATTTCTAAAGTGACAGCATTAGGGAAACCAGCAATAGACATTGAGTTTCTCTCAAAATTACCCACCCACACCTACATTAATGATATTCAAAGCTCTAAATCACAAATTAAAGATGAATTATCTGATCAATATGGCGAAACAACGCTTCATTACGCTATATCCGTTAGCCCTGTTTTTTCTGAACACAATACTTTAATTGGACTCGCCTTAATTATTAGGAATATAACAAAAGAAAAAGATGCAGAGATAAAAGTAAAACGATTAAATACAGAGCTTGAAGCGAAAGTTCGAAAGCGTACTCAAGCGCTTGCAGAGGCCAAAGATGATGCTATCAAGCATAGCGATATAAAAAGTGCTTTCATCTCGAATATTAGCCACGAGCTTCGGACTCCACTGAATGGAGTCATCGGCACTTTAAATATTTTAAAACGCGAAGAGTTGTCAGATAAATCACGAAACCTTGTAGAAATGATGGATCTAAGTGCGTCTAATTTAAACTTATTAATAAATGACATACTTGATTTATCTAAGATTGAAGCGGGTAAGCTCGATTTAAACCTTAAAACAACTAATCTACAACTTCTAATCGAAAGACTTGTTGAATCAAGTGCTATTCGGGCCTTTGATAAAGGGTTAAATGTATATTTAGATACCAGTAAATTAAACTGTGGAAATGTTGAAACAGACCCGCTCAGACTCACCCAAATTTTAAATAACTTAATCAGTAATGCGATAAAGTTTACTGACAAAGGCTATATAAAAGTCATTGTTAGTTCTGAGCGCATATCGGAAGGTACACATGATTTAAAAGTGAAGGTCCAAGATACAGGAATAGGGATCGCGCCTAACACACAAGGACAATTATTTAATGCATTTCAGCAGGCAAGTACAGCAATATCAGAAAAGTTTGGGGGGACCGGGCTAGGCTTGTCTATTTGTAAACAATTATGCCAATTAATGGATGGAGACATTTTTGTCAGTTCAACTTTAAATCAGGGCAGTGTTTTTACCTTTAATATTAAAGTTCGGTGCACTGCAGAAAACATTCACGTTTCTAAAAAATGTTATGAGAATAAAATTATTTTGGTAGCGAGCAGTAATCAGAACCTCTGGAAGGTTTTGGATAAGACACTCAGCTTACAGGGCGGTATAGTCAGCACATGTTCTATGGCGGAATTGGGTGCACACAAAAGCAAAGCTTTTGACTACGTGTTCTTAGACTATGAAGATGATAGTATTAATAACATAGGTTCAATCATTGAAGTTTTAAGCGAAAATAATCAAAGTGCTCAGTTTATAACACTTCATCAACCAGGAAACCCACTCCCTAGAAGTATTGCATCAAAAGTTTCTCAAATTACAAAGCCTGTTACCCAAACTGAGTTAGTACAAGTAGTTGGCTACGAAGTGCCAAAAAGTGAACCATTATATCTACTTTCTGAAACCAGCGGCTTTGAATTTTCAGATGATATCACTGAGCAATTGAACGATTGTACGATATTGATTGTCGATGATAACGAAATAAACATTGAAGTTGCTAAAGGCGCATTAGATGAGCTGCCTATAAATATTTTAACAGCAAATAATGGACAAGATGCAATTGAACTTTTAAATCATTACAACACAAATGAGAGGCAAATAAACTGCATACTACTGGATTGCCAAATGCCAGTTTTAGATGGTTATCAAGCGTGTGAAAAAATACGCGCAGGAAAAGTAGGAGAGTCGTTTATTGATGTTCCTATCATTGCAATGACCGCAAGCGCGATGGCAGGTGAAAAGGAAAAATGCTTAGCTGTGGGGATGAGTGATTATGTGAGTAAGCCAATTGAGGCAGTTAAAGTATTAGAAAAGGTCGTTAAATGGTCTTTATCAAGCTACGAGGGGCAATCTAAAGCAATGCCTCTTGCTGTTAATGAACTCGAAGAAGAAAAGCTGTGGGATCGCGAACAAGCCCTTGCACGATTATTAAATAAAGAAGTCTTACTAAATAAAATTTGTGAAGTGTTTGTTGTTAAAGCACCTATTAAAGTGCAGGAACTAATGGAGCAACACAAACAAGGGAATAGTGAAGAGGTCCGTCAAATAGCGCATGCGTTAAAAGGGATGTGTGGTGAAATAAGCGCTAACAAACTAAGAGAAGTATTTTCTGATATTGAGGTGGTAGCTGAGAAAGGTAATTTGGAAATAGGCGCTAAACTAGTCACGATCGAACAAATGATACCTAAGTTAGTAGAGGACATTATAAAAAGTACAGTGCCTTACAAGTAAGCTCTGCTTAAGTCTTAGAGAGGCGGTGCTAATTAGGGGGTCACTTTATATAAATTGCATAGAGCAATCCGCCGACACTAACTCTTTTTTGTCCAAACACGAGTTTACCCGACCGTCAGCCTCTCGCTCATAGGGGGCTGCCAGATGAAACCTAAGCTTAATAATTAAAACTCTCTGAACTGATGTGAATCACTCCAAATTACCCTACTAAAAATGTCTCTATTACCCGCTCTCTAAACCCACCAAAGGCTTGTAAAAAACTTGCTTCTTGAGGTTCAGTTTTCAGCTGATTTGATTCACTTAAGCCCCATGAAAATAATAAATCATCAATTTCAACAAACGGTTTACTATCGAGCTGAGTAGAGCCTGCTTTTTTATGAGTCTCGGTTCCAAAATACTCATTCGCTATAGCGTTATTTTTTATTAGCACGTAAGTGTCAGGTAGCTCTTGGTCAATTCTATTTGCAAAAGTGCTTAGTGTTTCTTCGGCTAGGGTGAATAGCCAAGCTTCTTGGTTGGGGGAATTGTTTACTCTTAATATACGGCCAAGCACCTGCCTAAAATAAAGCTCAGTTTTAACTCTGCTTAAATGACAACATACTTGTAGTCTTGGTATATCAGTACCTTCCGACACCATTCCAACGCTTACAATCCATTGTGTGTTGCTTAAGCGAAAATGGCTGATTCTATCGCCAGCATCACTTTCTTTGTAAGTAACTATGGTTGCTGATTGATGGAAAAGATCGGTGAGTACAGTCACTATTTGCTCTGCATGTTCAACAGAAGAGGCAACAATTAACCCTGCGGCATTGCTATTCTGCTGCCTAATAGTGGCAAGTTTACTTACTCCTTGAGCAACAATGTAATTAATGACAGCTTCGTGCTTAATTAGATCTTGGTAGGAAATCGATGGATCTTTTAGCAAAGACTTTAATGAGTTATAGGTTTTAGTTTCCTGTTTTGCTGTTGTTACCGAAATTTCTTCATTATCAATTAAAACAATTTTAGGGTTACGGCAAACGCCATCATTTACCGCCTGTTGCAGCGAGTAAGTGTAATTGCATTGAATTTTATCATCAGGGTCGCTATAAGTTGCCAGCGCGATAGGAAGAAGGTCAGAGCGCCAAGGTGTGCCTGTTAAAGCTAACGTAAAAGCAGCGTGCTGTTGAATGTTTTTAACAATATCTTGTCCCCATACATTGGCATCCTCAATGCTTGAACCAGCACAGTGGTGTATTTCATCAAACACCACTAACACGCGGTTGTTCCTTAATAGTTTCCAGTAGTCGTCATTAAAAAAGCGCATGTTTTGATAAGTATACGAGCAACCAACTGAGCCAATAACACCGTCAAAATTACAATTTAACCGCTTAGCAAACGTCATTCTAATACCATTGGCCACCTCACTAGAGGGTGAAAAGCAAATCACAAATTCTATTTGTTTAGTTTCAAATAAATACGCTGCAACTTCTGCCGCCAATACAGTTTTACCGGCCCCAGGTGTAGCTAAACAAAAAAAGTGCTTATTGCTTTGGGAATAATGCTTTTTAACTGCCGATAAGCAGGCTGTTTGCCAACCCCTTAGCATGGTTTTTTTTCTTTTATTTTATTACCCAATAAAGTCTGCAAAGCGTTTATTTTGCCAAGTAATTTAATCGACTTTTCTTTAGCTTGAGTGTGATGCAGTTGCAACTGTTCTTGCAGCTTAGGGTAGCGTGCAGAAAGGCGCTGATACTCTTTAGCTTCTTCAAGTACAGTATTTAAATCAATCTCGTATGTTAATAAATCTTTTTTAAGTTCTTCTTGGTACTCAATAACTTTAACAGTTTCGGTCGAAATATCAGGAACGCTAATATTTGCAGTATCTATTTGTTTTACTTTGCCTCGCCTAGAAGTAGGAACGATTTCTAAACTTGAAAAAAGCTCTGTTGTTGAATATATAACCTCCTTAGCTCCCTTATTTAATTTATCGGTTCGTTTTAAGAGTCCATTTGCAACATTACGAGTTAATTGGCGATATACAAACTTTCGGGTTTCTACTGAATCAGTAAACTCAGATTGTTCACGCAATAAAGCATCTTTAGCTTGTGTCACAGTGAAATTATTCATCTGTTTGATTACCAAAAGAAAATGTAAAAATACATTCATATTCGCTTGCTTACTCATTGCTAAACCTTACTACTCACCATAAACTTAGGATTCCTAAGTATACATGCTCATGTAAAAACTAGACAATCATTTAAATGTGAGAGTTACCAAGATGAAGCAACGGTGCAGGTTAAATCCTTTTTTACAGAGCGTCTTAAAGAGGCTCGAAAGCGAATGAAAATAAGCCAAAAAGAGTTAGGTATTAAAATAGGGATGGATCCAAGTTCAGCCAGTGGCAGAATGAACCATTACGAAACGGGTCGCCATATGCCCGACTTAGCTACTTTAAAAAAGCTAGCGACCGAGTTAAATGTTCCTGTAAATTACTTTTTTTGTGAGTCAGAAGAAAGCGCAACCCTCGCGTGTTTAATCGAAAAGCTAGATGACGAAGGTAAACGTAAGCTCATTCAATTATTAGAAACAGAATAGCAGCTTCTAATTTAAGCTGATCTAATCAAAGCCATAAAACTTAAAAGTAGCCGTATAGGGTGCTTCATACCTATAAGACTTTTTAAATTCTAAAGCGGTTACGCAGACCAAGCCCAACTAAGAATAGAAATACAAATGATGAGCTGGCGTAAGCATAGCTAAAAAGATAAAAGTTTTCAGGTAATTGCTTTTCAAATAGCACTTGCGCACCATACTCTCTAGCTTCCTTTGATATTGATAAAAAAGGAGTTATTGTGGCTATAGATAAAGTTACAGCTGGCTTGTAAGTATTTTTTATCTCAATATCTGACTTTGAAATTATATACGAATTAAAAAGAAGAAAAGATATAGCTAGCAGAAGCAGGGGGCGCATTATACTTTGCCCATAGTTACTGGTAACAGAATAAATTATATCCATAACTGACTGCACAATATTGAGCCTACCCCATCTTTTAGCTCTAAGTTCATCCGCATGAAAAGCCAGAGCCATATCATGGCTCTTATTTTGTTCTGCAAGCTCTTTAAGTCTACATAGGCGCCCAATATCGAGTGTGTCAGTTGCTTTTTTTATTGGAGTAAAAAATATATTTTTGCGATTTAGTGTATATACCATAGAGGTTAAGTCAGTATGGTGGTTTAGCTTCGTACTTCTCAAATCTGGAACACAGTTAAAGTATCCACTAATATTAAAATCTTTTTCAAATACACTTCCTTTGAAAGACAGAGTTATTACTTTCTTTGCTTCAAGCTCATCGAAGTCGAAGGTGTCTGTACAGTGTATATACTCAAAAAAAACCTCTTCGTATGAGAATTTAGTATTCTTAAAGTGCGTACCGCCAGCAAAAGTTGAATGAGTAAAATCTACTACTTCGTGGAATGTATTACTTGGGAAGTAAGCTAACATTTCAAAATGAGAACAAGTGAATAGTGTGTTTCCTTTGAAATTACAATCACCAAAAACTACTGAGTTCTGAAAGTCAGCGCTGTGAAAAGACGCAATACCATTGAACGCAACATTATTGAATGAGGCATCTTGGGAAAATATAGCTCTTGAAAAGTCTACGGTTTCTTTAAAAGTGGCATTGTCGAATATTGCAGGAATATTAAATTCAGTATTTGAAAAATCAGCTAAATGATGGAAAGTGTAGTTAACGAATGTTAGAGCTGAAAAGTCACCTTCTGCATTTGCTTTTAATAAAACTTGATTACTGGGAGAAATTTTTAGTAATTCAGATATTGAGAATTTCACGCCGCTAAAATCAACACCCATATCCGGGTTGTTCTTTGCCCACTCATTCCAAGCATCTTTCCCCTGAAGCCATAGAGCTACACTAGCTTCCTTATTTAATAAGTTTGGTTTTTTAAATTCCATTTTTGACAATATCCCTTAAAGTAAACACAGCCCTATGTTTTATCATAAGTAAAAAGCTATTTCACTTTTGATCTTTAGTAGATGCAGAATTAATCCAATAAAAACCTAGATAGTCTTCTTTATAATTACCATTATTTAGTTAGTGCTTTAATCCTCTACTTTAATACCAATTTATTACTAATTAACACTCAAAAAAACACGACCTTTACGGTATGATAAGCCAATAATTTATATTGATATTCTTGCAAAGAGAGACCACATGGACGCTGCATCAAAAAAGCCTGCAACTAAAAAAGCCACAAAAAAAACACAAGTCGGGTTTGAAGAATCCCTTTGGGATGCTGCCAATAAACTGCGCGGCAGTGTTGAATCAGCCGAATACAAGCACATTGTTTTAAGCTTAATCTTTCTTAAATTTATTAGTGACAAGTTTGAAGGGCGTAAAAAAGCCATTGCCAGCGAATACGGTGATGAATACATCGATATGGTCGACTTTTACGCGATGGATAACGTGTTTTACCTACCAGAAGACGCACGCTGGTCGTATATTCAAGCCAACGCTAAGCAAGGCGATATTGCCGTTAAAATAGACACCGCACTGCACGCGGTTGAAAAAAACAATAAATCACTCGCCGGCGCATTGCCCGATAACTACTTTTCGCGCTTAGGGCTTGATGCCAGTAAGCTCTCCGCGCTTATCGATACCATTAATAATATCGACACCATTGTCAACCAAAACGAAAAAACAGAAGAAGACTTAGTTGGCCGAGTGTACGAATACTTTTTAGGTAAATTTGCCGCATCTGAAGGTAAAGGCGGGGGCGAGTTCTATACACCTAAGTCAATTGTTACCCTCATAGCCGATATGATAGAACCATTCGAAGGCAAAATTTACGACCCTTGTTGTGGCTCGGGCGGTATGTTTGTGCAATCGCTTAAGTTTATTAATAGCCATAACGGCAACCAAAAAAATGTGTCTATTTATGGGCAAGAGTACACTAACACCACTTATAAACTGGCTAAAATGAACCTTGCCGTGCGCGGCATATCGGGCAATTTAGGCGATGTGGCAGGCGATACCTTTTTTAAAGATCAACACCCCGACTTAAAAGCCGATTACATAATGGCAAACCCACCGTTTAACCAAAAACAGTGGCGCGCCGATAACGAACTCGTCGATGATGCCCGTTGGGCAGGTTACCCAACACCGCCTACCGGTAATGCCAACTATGCATGGATAATGCATATGATCTCAAAACTTAGCGAGCATGGCACCGCAGGCTTTGTACTGGCTAATGGCTCAATGAGCTCTAACACCAGTGGCGAGGGCGATATTCGCCAAAAAATAATCGAAAACGATTTAGTCGATTGTATGATAGCCCTACCAGGGCAGTTGTTTTACACCACACAAATTCCGGTGTGTTTATGGTTTATAAGTAAAGATAAAAAAGGCAATAACGAAAAAGGCATTCTAAAACGCCGCGACCGCCAAGGCGAAACGCTATTCATAGACGCCCGCGAAATGGGCTCTATGGTTAACCGTACTTTAAAAGAGCTCACCAACGACGACATAGCTAAAATAACCGAAACTTACCATCTTTGGCGCGGCGAAGAGCTTACGGCAGATAAAGAGCAAGAGTATCAAGATGTTGCTGGTTACTGTAAATCAGCCACCCTTACCGATATTAAGGCAAACGACTACGCACTGACCCCAGGGCGCTATGTCGGCGCGGCTGATATTGCAGACGATGGCATCCCGTTCGAAACTAAAATGAGCGAGCTTAGCCAAACACTTTATAGCCAAATGAGCCAAAGCGATGAGCTTGATAAAGCCATTCGTAAAAACTTGGAGGCGTTGGGTTATTATGGGGAGTAATTGGAAAAGGTATTCGTTTGAAGATTGTATGGAAGCAATTATTGACTATCGTGGTAAAACACCAAAAAAAACAACATCAGGGATACCTTTAATAACAGCTAAGATTATTAAAAATGGTTCTATTCAGCCAGTAAAGGAATTTATAGCAGAGGACGATTATGAATCTTGGATGCGACGTGGAATCCCTAAAGCTGGTGATGTTGTCTTAACAACCGAAGCTCCTTTAGGAGAGGTTGCGCAACTAGATGAGCGAAAAATAGCTTTAGCTCAAAGGGTAATAACTTTGCGTGGTAAAGCTAAATTTTTGGATAATACTTTTTTAAAATACTTGCTTATATCCAATGACGTTCAACATCAACTTGATGGTCGTGGTACTGGCACGACGGTTAAAGGTATTAAACAGTCAGAATTAAGACAACTCGAGCTACCGATACCTGACTTTAATACTCAATTGTCGATCGCAAAAATATTGGGAGATTTAGACAAAAAAATTCACCTTAATAACCAAACCAACCAAACCTTAGAACAAATGGCGCAGGCGTTGTTTAAAAGCTGGTTTGTTGATTTTGATCCGGTGTTCGACAACCTACTTGCGAATGTTGATTTTAACTTAGAAAACCTTGCAACTAGTCTGCCAGACGAGTTAAAACAAAAAGCACAGCGCCGCTTAGCGGCACTAAACAGTTTACACAATGCGACAGAATGCAAAGACTCACTCAGTGCGCTCGCTCACGAATTACAAGCGCAAACACAAGCATCAGAGCAAGTATTAGGTAAAGCCGCTGAAACACCTGTTAAAGCAAACTTTAACGCCAACCCTAAAATATTAACCCAACACGCCAACACCCATGCCCACTTCCCCAGTGAGTTTGAGCACAACGAACAGCTAGGCTGGATACCAAAGGGATGGGTTACAAAACCTTTTGGTGAATTATTAGAAAATACTATTGGTGGTGATTGGGGGAAAGAGTTTGCTGATGAAAAACATACAATACAATCACGTATAATAAGAGGAACAGATATTCCAGCTCTCAAATCAGGTGGAGAAAGTAAGTCACCTTTACGTTGGGTTGAGGAAAAAAAGTTAAAAACTAGAAAAATCGAATTTGCAGATATTATTATTGAAATATCAGGTGGAAGTCCAACCCAGCCCACAGGTAGATCAATATTTATGTCTCAAGGTATCATAAAACGTCTAGGTGGGATTATTGAACCTGCAAGCTTTTGTCGTAGGTTTAGACCCTTAGATAAAAAGCTAGGCCTGTTAGCGTCTGTACACTTACAAAAAATATACGATGATGGAAAAACCTGGGAATACCAAAACCAGAGTACAGGAATTTCTAATTTCCAAACAAAAATTTTCTTAGAAAATGAGGTGGTTTTGATCCCCGATAATAAGGTATTAGGTATGTTTTATAACATAGCTATTAACTTTATTGACCGTAAGGACTTAGAAGAGTCTGAAGTTCTAACAAAACTCCGTGACACTTTGCTACCCAAGCTCATCTCTGGCGAATTACAAATACCTGATGTAGCCACTATGAAGAAATAGTAGATTAATAACCTGAGCTAAGCGTTTAAAGGCCAATATAAAAAGAATAAGGATGTTTGATGAAATTTACTGAAGCCAAATTAGAACAAGCGGTGGTTGAGCTATTAGGCGAGCAAGGCTACCCGCATTTACTAGGTGGTGAGCTCACTCGCAATAATAGCGAGGTATTAATTAAAGAAGACCTCCGTGCTTTTTTAACCAAGCGTTACGCTAAAAATAATATTACTACCGGCGAAGTAGACTCAATTGTTAAGCAACTAACAGATTTATCTCATAGTGATTTATACGAAAGCAATAAAACCTTTTGTAAGTGGCTAAGTGATGGCTTTTTGCTTACACGAGAGCGTGGCAGGGTTGCAGGCAGTGCAGCGCAAAAAGATTTGTATGTTCAGCTGCTTGATTACGATAACGTTGAGCAAGGCATTAAAAGTAGCCTAATAGCAGGCAGTGCTATGGCTGTTTTAGATAAAGTAAGTGAAGCAAGCGTTACTTATCTGCAAGACGACAATATTTACCGGTTTGTTACCCAGCTAGAAATAGAAAGCCCCACCAGTTACGACAATATTGAACTGCGTATTCCCGATGGCATTTTATATGTAAATGGATTGCCATTGGTGGTGTTTGAATTTAAAAGCGCGATACGCGAGCAAGCCCCCATATTTGAAGCCTATGAGCAATTAACTGTTCGCTATAGGCGCGCTATTCCGCAGTTATTTGTGTTTAATACCTTGTGCGTTATAAGCGATGGCGTAAACAACAAAATGGGTAACTTATTTGCGCCGTATCAGTTTTTTTACTCATGGGGAAAAGTAACGGGGCAAGAGCTCACAGCGCAAGAGGGGATTAACTCGTTACATACCTTATTGCAGGGCTTGTTTGATAAAGCGTGCCTTCGCGATGTAATGCGTAATTTTGTGTTCTTCCCCGACTCTGATAATAAAAACGCCGGTAAAAAAGAGATAAAAATTGTGCCGCGTTACCCGCAATATTATGCGGCTAATAAATTGTTCGAAAATATAAAGCTGCATTTAAAGCCACAAGGCGATGGTAAAGGCGGTACCTACTTTGGCGCGACGGGTTGCGGTAAAAGTTACACCATGCAATTTTTAACACGCTTGTTGATGAAAAGCGTTGAACTTAAAAGCCCCACCATTATTTTAATTACCGACCGAACTGATTTAGACGATCAACTTTCGCAGCAGTTTGGTAATGCTAAAACCTACATTGGCGACGATACGGTAAAAACTGTGACCAGCCGTACTCACTTACGTGAATTGCTTGAAGGGCGTAACAGTGGCGGGGTATTTTTAACCACCATTCACAAGTTTACCGAAGATACCCTGCTTTTAACTGATCGCACTAACGTTATTTGTATTTCTGATGAGGCGCATCGTAGCCAAGTAAATCTCGATCAAAAAATTACCATTACCGATAAAGGTGTAAAAAAGACCTTCGGTTTTGCAAAGTACCTGCACGACTCACTGCCAAACGCCACCTATGTTGGTTTTACAGGCACCCCAGTAGACGCGACTTTAGATGTATTTGGTGAAGTGGTTGACTCGTACACCATGACTGAGTCGGTTAAAGATGAAATAACCGTACGCATTGTATACGAAGGCCGCGCCGCCAAGGTGTGTTTAAACAATAGCAAGCTGGCAGAAATTGAGGCTTACTACAAAGAATGCGCCGATGCAGGCAGTAACGAGCTGCAAATAGAAGACAGTAAAAAAGCCACCGCTAACATGAATAGCATTCTAGGCGATCCTGACCGCATACGTGTATTAGCAAGGGACTTTGTTGAACATTATGAGAAACGCACTGAGGAAGGCTCTACGGTTGCAGGAAAGGCGATGTTTGTGTGTAGCTCGCGCGGGATTGCCTATCAGCTGTATCAAGAGCTAGAAGAACTGCGCCCACAGTGGTTTGATGTAGTAGACACTGATGACGCGCAAAAGCTATCAGATACCGAGCGAAAGCGCGCTATTAGCGAAGGCCGTATTGCCGCCCCTTCTGAAAAAGTAAAAATGGTGATGACGCGTGGCAAAGACGACGTTGAACGCTTATATAATTTACTTGGCAGTAAAGACGAGCGTAAAGAGCTTGATAAGCAGTTTAAGAACAAAAACTCAAACTTTAAAATAGCCATAGTGGTAGATATGTGGCTAACCGGTTTTGACGTGCCATTTTTAGATACCATGTACATAGATAAACCACTGCAAAAGCACAGCTTAATACAAACTATTTCGCGGGTTAATCGCCAGTTTGAAGGCAAAGATAAAGGGCTAGTGGTTGACTACATTGGTATTAAATCTGAAATGAATAAAGCGTTAGCGCAGTATTCAAAAACAGACGAAACTAATTTTGAAGACATTACCGCCTCGGTTATCGAAGTAAAAAACCACTTAGCGCTACTTGCTCAGTTATTTCATAAATTTGACAGCAGCCCGTATTTTACCGGTGAAGCCGTTGCACAGCTTAATTGTTTAAACCACGCCGCCGAGTTTGCGCTTATTACCGAAAAACGCCAAAAGCGCTTTATGGATTTAGTTAAGCGTTTAAAAGCCGCTTACGATGTATGCTGCGGCAGTGAAAAAATAAACGAGAGTGAGCGTAACCACATTCACTTTTACCTTGCCATTCGCTCTATTATTTACAAGCTAACCAAAGGCGAAGCGCCTGATACCGCACAAATGAACGCCAAAGTACGCGAAATGATAAGCGAAGCCCTACAAAGCGACGGCGTTGAGGAAGTATTTAAACTCGGCAATGAAGACGGCGGCGAAATCGACATTTTTAATGACGACTACATCGCCAAAATAGAAAAAATAAAACTCCCCAATACCAAAATAAAAATACTGCAACAAATGCTAGCTAAAGCCATTGGCGAGCTTAAAAAAGTAAACCAAACCCAAGGTATCGATTTTACTAAACGCTTTGAATCTCTGGTACAGCGCTACAACGAACGAAAAGAAGATGACGTATTGGTAAGTAGTGTACTTGATGACTTTTCAGAAAGCATGGTTGATATGATTTACAGCGTACGCGACGAAATGAACGCCGGCGACGAGCTAGGAATCGATATTGAAGAAAAAGGCTTTTACGACGCCCTAAAAATGTTAGCGGTTAAGTACGACTTTGACTACCCCGAAGATAAACTAATAGAGCTCGCCCAAGCAGTAAAAGTTATCGTAGACGACAAGGTAAAATTTGTAGATTGGAATAACCGTGACGACATTAAATCATCGCTCAAAGTCGAGCTGATTTTAATACTCGCTAAATTTAAATACCCACCAATCAGCCGCGATGAAGTGTATAAAGAAATATTTGAGCAAGCGCAGAGTTTTAAAGCGAATAAAAAAGTTTAAATTACTAGGCTTAGTTTGGATGTGATTTATGGAGTTCACCATTTAAAGCGAGCTCCATAAAAAAGCGTTATAACGCACTTTGGCTAACTACGGTTTTTGCGTTTGATTGTTCACTAAAAGCAAGTGCCTCATTAAGTTTTTCAAATGGAAACACTTTAGGTGTATCAGTGGTTAGGGTTTGGTTATCTAACTGGCTTATTAATGCCTCTCCCTCTTTTATGAGTTCAGCCCAGTCTTGCTCATATCCATAGTTGTGCAACGCGCCAAGAGCAACTTCATGATACGAGATTGAGCTGGTAAATGCAGGGAACAGCGGTTCCTCAATTCTATCTTGAATACAGACTAAGTGGCCGTTAGCTTTAAGGTAGCTTGCAAGTTTAGTAGCACTTTGTTGGCCTTTAGCATCAAATACGGCGCGGTATTGTTGCTGGCATTGGCTTTGCTCTCTCAGCACTTTATTTACACCAAGTGATAAGGCCTCTGTCTTATTCGCACTTGGGCTGAGTAAATCGATTTTAACGCCATTTTTATGGAGCAGCTGTATAAGGATTTTGGTAACTGCACCAAAGCCAGAAACCAACACCTTTTTATTTTGCATGCTTGGCACTTTATTAAATGCCTGTATTGCAGTGAGCATAGGGCACGGTAAGCTTGCAGCCTTAGATAAAGAAAAGCTTTGCGGAAGTCTCATTACTCGTTGAAATTTTAACACTGTGTATGTTGCAAAACTGCCAGGTAAAAGCAGCGATTGATGATAGCAAACCGAGCTGCCTATAAACTCTTTAGGTACGCTAGCGCCTGTTTTAATAACAATTCCTGCGCCATCCACACCAGGTATAAAGCCTGACGGCCAAGCTAATGGGTTGGCTTTTATAAATTTCCAATCAACAGGGTTTATACCAATTGCTTTGTTTAAAACAACAATTTCATTTTCGTTTATGTTTAAAGGTGGTGCAATTGAAGATAGAAGCAGGGGGGAGCCTGCCTCTTCAAACTGCCACGCTAAATCGCAGCTGTTCATTTTAGTTATCCCACTGTGGAGAAAAGTCAGGTGATGCTTGGCGATCGTTTTTATTTAATTGATCAATCGCGGTTATTTCTTTAGCACTAAGTGTTAAATCAGGGCCAGCTAAATTAGTTATTAGATTACTTCTTTTAGTTGATGAAGGAATCGTTGTTAATCCATTCGCAAGTGCCCACGCAATAACAACCTCAGAAGGAGCCTTATTATGACTATTGGCAATATCAATAATGGTTTCATCTTTGAGAACTTTACCAACAGCAAATGGCATATAACCTGTCACATGAATGTTATTTTCACTGCAAAATTCGCGTAATGACTCGTTTGTTAAGTAAGGGTGAACTTCTACTTGGTTAGTAAAAATTTCACCGTTAGGCAAAATAGCCATAGCCTGTTTAAGCAAGTCAATAGTGAAATTTGATACGCCAATATTTTTAGCAAGGCCTAGCTCTTTAGCTTTAACTAGCTCACCTAAATACTCTTCCATCGGTTCATCGTTCTCTGGAGATGGCCAGTGTATCAATAACAAATCTACATAATCAGTTTGCAGTTTATTTAGGCTTTCTTTAACACTATCAATGAATGATGCTTTGTTTAAGTTAGCATTCCATACTTTTGTAGTGATAAAAATATCGGCTCTAGCTACGCCGCTGTCACTAATAGCTTGGCCTACTTGCGCTTCGTTGCCATAAATTTGTGCAGTATCTATATGCTTATAACCAACTTCTAACGCCATTTTTACAGAGTTGTAAGCCACTTCGTCTTCTAAGCGAAAAGTACCCATACCTAATTTTGGCATTGTGTTTAAATTTATGTTCATTACGTGTCCTTTATTTATGAAAAACGGGTAAGACATTTTTTGCTATGTCTTCCATGCTTTGTTCGATATTTATTTCATTGCGTCTAAAATGAAGGCCAATATGATCTACGCCAGCAGCCTTCATGCTGTTTAGCTCTTTTATTAAGCCATTGACTCCGGTTCTAACCCCAAAGTGGTGTCTCTCAATGGGTGCGTCTGGGTTGTCTACAAAATCTAAATGAATAAAGCTTACATAAGGTTTGTCACCTGCAACGCTTCGCCATAGCGCTACACGTTTTACATGATCGTCAGGTGTACCTGGATACGCTAACCATCCATCGAGGTTTTCACCTATAAATTGCGGCGATTGTTGTGCAAGGCCTGCGGCGTAAATAGGGTATTGCGCTACTTGAGGGTATATTTTTTGCCCCGGTTGTAATTGAGAGTCAGACTCATCCTTTAACACCTCAATAGCTTCTCTAAAAAGCTGGCCACGAGCGGCGTAATCAACATTAAATAAAGGATATTCTGAGGGTCTATCACCACTTGCTACACCTAAAATTAAGCGGTTGTTGCTTAGCTCAGCCATTGTGTTCGCTGATTTTTTCACAAGCCAAGGCTGTCTTAATGGCAGAACAACAGCCGCAGTACCTAGTAAAATATTGTTTGTAATACCCGCTAGGTAGCCTAAGTATGTAAACGCTTCAAATACTTGTGCAGCATCACCAAAGTTAGGGTCGTACAGTGGCACGTCTCTTACCCATGCAGTACTAAAGCCAAGCTCATCGGCTAATATAATGCGCTCTTTATGCTGCGACATATCAGGCACACCAAAAGGCTTGCCTTCTTTAATTCGTTTTTGTTGGCCATCTCTTGACCAGTCATTGTCTAGTGGCAGTTCAACACCAATTGAAAAGCCCAAGTTTTTTAATTTATCAATAGTCATAATCAGCCTCTTTCGAAGAAAAAATTCGGGATTAAATTTAAATAGCTTTCACTTGTTCTCGTGAATCTAGAAAACCCGATAGTCGTGTTAATACAATGGCAAATATAACAATTGATGCGCCTACCCAAGGTGTGTCCATTAACTCCATGTCTTCTACAACAACACCGCCAATGATTGAGCCAATTGCAATACCGACATTAAAAGCGGCTATATTTAAACCAGATGCAACATCTACAGCATTAGGCGTATGTTTTTGTGCTAGCTGCACAACATAGACTTGCAGACCTGGTACGTTACCAAAAGCGAAGGCGCCCCAGATAAGTAGTGTTAAAACAGCGCCAATTTGATTACCAGCTGTAAATGTAAATACAAAAAGAATGATAGCGAGTGCGCTAAAAATACCTGTTAACGCTTTTACTGGCCCCATGCGGTCAGCTAGTTTTCCACCCCAAATATTGCCTATTGCTACTGAAACTCCATAAACAAGCATAATTAAGCCAATTGAACTGGATTCGAAACCAGAAACCTGCTCTAAAATTGGGGCTAAATAGGTAAAGGCTACGAAAGTGCCGCCGTAGCCAACAGCTGTAATAGCGTAAACTAAAAGTAATCTAGGCTGTGTTAGCACTTTTAGTTGCTCTGAGATTTTTGCCGGTACCGCTTTTTTTAAGTTTGATGGTACAAGAATCGCGCTACCAATAAGTGCGATTAAGCCCAATATAGAAACGATTAAAAATGTTGCTCTCCAGCCCAGTTCTTGCCCAATCCACGTACCTAAAGGCACACCGGTCACTAAGGCTACGGTTAAGCCTGTAAACATGATTGCGATTGCGCTGGCTTCTTTTTCTTTAGCAACTAAGCTCGTTGCAATGGTTGAACCAATAGAGAAAAACACGCCATGAGCCAACCCTGTTAGGATTCGGGCTACTATTAGGGTTTCATAACTTGGGGCTTGCCAAGCAAGTAGGTTACCTGCGACAAATAAAGCCATTAAAACCAATAAAACAGATTTACGATTCCAACGACCGGTTAATGCTGTTAGCACTGGCGCACCAATAGCTACACCAAGTGCGTATAAGCTGACTAATAAGCCTGCTGATGGTAGTGAAACACCTAAGTCTGCTGCAATAGTTGGTACTAAGCCAACAATTACAAACTCAGTTGTTCCTATAGCGAATGCGCTGAGTGTAAGCGCCAATAATGCTAAGGGCATTTGTAGTTCCTCAAATAATTAATGTGGGGTAATTTTCATCTAATTTAAGGAGAAGAAACACAGCGTATTTCTCAAAACAATTTTGTTAAAAATGCAAAAGTAAAAATATTAGCTTGTTATTTTTAATATAATACGGGGCCCAGTAGTGGGTTTAATAGAACAGTTATAACGGCAATTTTACGCGGATTCATAGTATGAGATATTGGCTAGTATAAAAGGGGAAGGGAAGCCACAAAAAAGCGGCAAACAAGATGTGGTTGCATCTCGTTTACCGTTAAATAACTATGTCTAAATGGGGTTTACAAAATAGCGACAGGGTTAATTTGCACCTGAGTAGAGCCTTCGTATAGAGGGTGGCCAAGTACAAACATAAATTCCCATGCTTGATCTTTTGCTAGGTCGTCACACAAAATGTTTTCAAGCACGTGTACGCCGTAATTTGTGGCCATCATTTGGTTTACAGGAAATGAAAGACTAGGGTCTTCATGCGGAACGGCTTCAGATGACCAGTTATCGGCACCTACTGCAATAACGCCTTTTTCGGCAAGGTACTTACCACCTTCAACACCAATACCTGGGCCGCCCGCAAGGTAACGTTCGTTATCTTTACCCATTAAGTCAGACCAACCGGTACAAAATAAAACAACATCGCCTTTTTGAATATCTACGCCTTGTTGTTTGGCTACTGCGTCAATTTCTTTTTTATTAAAGGTGGTGCCTTCGCTCACTATATCTTGGTTAAAATAAGGACGCATATCTAATAATACACCACGAGAAACCATTGGTGGGACTTTCTCTAGACCGAGTTTTTTAACACCTGTTACAGTCATAAAATCAGATACTTTATGGCCGTTATAATGAACGTTGTCGCGACCATAGTGCGCAAGGCCATTAATTTGAGAGCCTACACCAGTCCAGCCAATAATTTGGTCATCGACATAAGTAAATTTATTTGTACCAAATGTTTTAGGTTCAGGCTGCGACGTATGAACTTCAAAGTAACGGTGACGAAACGCTGGAGTATCTTTATTTACCGCCATGCCTAAAGCATACACTTTACCTTGCTTTATCAATTTTGATGCCGTTAATACTGAGCTTGGAGTAATGTAATTCATTGCGCCAATTTCATCATCAGCCCCCCACTTTGAAGTAGGTACTTGATCGGCCGCGTTAACACCAGCAGAAAGTGTAAGTACTGCACTTAGAGCAGTGGCTATTTTCAATTTTTTATGTGCTTTCATATTGCTATTACCTTGTATTTAATTTTAGAGGTGCAAAGCATATTTGCTATGACGTGGCCTACTATATTTAAAACAACGTGAATAATTGATAGTTGAAAGCACAAAACTCTTTTTCACTTTTTGCAATTAACGAGCAATTAAAATAATAGTGAATACAACTAATTAAAGCTTGTGCAATCACTATAAATAAGAATTAGTTTAATTTTATTATTTCATTTTTAACAAAATAGATTTAACAACAATAGCGTTTTTAACATTTAGAAACCCTTACATAATCTCCTTGCTTTAAAAAAAAGGGCTCACTATAGAGCTTTCTAAATAATTAATTTAGGAGATATACAATGAAAATAAAAAAACACGTACTTGCTATTGCTGCAATCGTTTCAGCCTCACTCAGCTCAGCATCTGTAATGGCAGCTGATTTAGAGTTAGTTGCTAAATTTGAAGACGCTCGCCCGGGTAACCCAACACTTACTGTAGATGGCAAATTAATAGTAACTATGTCTGCACTGGTGAACCCAGATATACATGTGCGAGAAGTGCTGGCTGATGGCTCAACCAGACCCTACCCAAATTTAGAATGGGCCGGAAAAGCGGGCGAGCATGGTAAAGGCATCGCATCTACTATAGGTATAAAAGCCGATACAAATGGTATTTTGTGGGTGCTAGATATGGGCAACAAGCAACATACACCAAAATTAATCGGTTGGGACACGTATGCTAATAAGCTACATCGTTCTATTGTTTTTCCAAGTGGTGTAGTAGATAAACACTCGTTTATTCAAGATATTGCTATAGATACTAAACGTAATCGTGCTTATTTGGCCGATATGACACTTGATAAAAAAACAGGCACTACACCAGCTCCCGCTATTTTAGTAGTGGACCTAGAAACAGGTGAAGTGCGTCGCACATTAGAAAACCATGAGTCTTTCCAGTCAGATGGTAAACCTATTTTTGTAGAGGGCAGAATTGTTGCTCATTCAGATAGTAAAGGTGACGCTGTTTATCATCAATACGGCTTAAACCCTATCGCTATCGACCCTCAACAAGAGTGGGTATATTTTGGCCCAATGGGTGGCACCACTATTCACCGTATTCCGGCAGATGCCTTGGCTGATGACTCACTAAACTACGAACAACTCAGTGGCTTTATTGAGTTTTATAGAAACAAGCCACGTACAGACGGCTTTACTGTTGATGCGCATGGTGATGTTTACGTCACTGACGTTGAAAATAGCGCTATTGGTGTTGTAAAAGAAGATGGCTATCACGTGGTGGTACAAGATGAAAAGCTTTCGTGGCCTGATGGTGTTGCCTTAAGCCAAGATGGTTGGCTATATGTGGTAGCTAACCAGCTTCATAATTTACCTGGCTTAAACCAAGGGAAAGACGCGAGTAAGCCTCCGTTTACTATTTACAAAATCAATGTAAATGACGTTGAGTAAATACGCTTAAACCGTCGATTAATCAATTCACCCCTTTTATTAATTATCAGCGCTTAACCTAAGCGCTGTCCTTATTAACGACAAAGTCACTTAATAAGTCTCTTTGTCGCGGTATTTATGAACTATTTAAAAATCAAACCAACACTGTTAGCTACACTTACTGCATTAGTTACATCAAATGCTTATGCGTCATCACTTAACCAAACAGACATTACGATTGGTGGTTACATAAAAGCAGATTTAATGCTTAGTCATTATAGTAATGGCGCGCCAGATACTAATTCGATTTCTAGGCAATCTTATATTCCGGGGACCATTTCAGGTGATTCAAACAATGGTAAAAATGTTTTAGATTTTCATGCCAGAGAAAGTCGTTTCAATATCGCAGCGCAAAATGATATTGATGGCGTAAAAGTCAGCGGCTTTATAGAGCTCGATTTTATGACGCACTTTGATGGAAGTGAAAGAATTGACAATGGTTACTCTCCACGGCTGAGGCTCGCTTATTTAAATTATGATAAATGGACCATAGGGCAAAATTGGTCAACGTTCCAAAATCCATCAGTTTTGCCTGATAATTTAGATTTTTCTAGCGCAGCAGATGGTTCGCCATTTATACGCCAAGGGCAAATACGTTATACCAATGGTAAGTTTCAAGTGTCATTAGAAAACCCTGAAAGCACGTTTACAAGTGTAGAGACTGAATCAAGAGTAACATCGGGCTCTGGCTGGTTACCTGATGTTGTATTGAGATACAATTTTCTTAATGAAAATAATGCTCAACTTAACCTATCATCCGTTTTTAGAAGAGTTTCTTTGGACTCTAAAGTTAACCAAGACAAAATTAAAGCAGATGAATTCGGTTATGGGGTGAGTTTGGCCGGTAAGTTACCCATAGGCAATATGGATGACTTTCGATTTACTATTACAGCGGGTGAAGGGCTAGGTCGCTACGCAGCATTAAATTACATTAATGCGGCGACATTAAACGCAGAAGGGGATACCAAACGCATTAGAACGGTGTCTGGTTTTATGGCTTATAGGCATTTTTGGAATGAAAAACTACGCTCTAGTTTAACTTTATCGGGTATTACGGCAGATAATCCAACGGTGATTTCTAATAAAGCGATTAATAAATCAAGCTATTCTGGTTATGTAAATTTACTTTATTCACCGACTGCAAATACAACCTTTGGCGTGGAGTTAATGCATGCAAACAATAAACAAGAAAATGGTACTGATGTAGAGCTGACTCGATTAATGTTTTCGGCTAAATACAGTTTTTAATAGTAAAATGGGGCAAAGCCCCATTTTTTTTCATAGGCTTATTTTTGTAGAGAAAAAATCAATAAAAGCGCTGATTCTGGATGAGAGAACTGAGTTTTTATTATAAACAGCATGTACATCTTCTCGGGGGTTAGGGCTTAAAATAGAATTAGGCAGTATTTCAACTAAAACTTGTTTTTCAATATCTTTTTTAACCATAAAATCTGACAACACTGCTATACCATTTCCATTTATACACAATTGCCTGATTGCTTCTCCACTACTGGCAGTAATAGATGGTTTTAAACTAATAGTATCTTTTAAGAACCAGTTATTCAGTTTTGGGGAATCTGCAAAGCCTATAATTTGGTGTTCTTTTAAATCATCAATACAAGTAGGGGCCCCTTTTTTGTTCAAGTAGCGAGGGCTTGCAACAATACGAAGTTTACTTAGTCCGAGCTTTTTAGCGTACAGGTTAGAATCACTGAGTTTCCCTATTCTGATTGCTATGTCTGTCTTTTTTTCGATGAGGTCAACAATACTTTCATTAGATAATAGCTCGAGTGTAATACCAGGGTAAGCTAGTTGAAAATCTTCTATATACGGAATAAGCTGGTGATATAAAAATGGGCTTGCGGCATCGACCCTCAACTTACCTGCGGGGTTACTTTGTAAGTTATTAAGAGCTTCTTCCCCTCTACTAATTATATCCAACCCTTCTGTTACATATTCTAAAAACAGCTGTCCTTCTTCAGTTAGGTCAATTCGACGAGTACTTCGATTAAATAAAGTTACTTTCAAATCACATTCTAACCTTGTAATGGCACGTGAAACTTTTGCAACTTGCGTGTCTAACTGATTGGCTGCACTTGTAAAGCTACCTGTATTGGCAATAGTGATAAATGTTTCAAGATCTTCGTTTTTTGATTTTATAAGCATAATTAACATACAAAAATGTAAACTTTCCGCTAGTTTAGTTTACTAATTCATTAATAAATAGTGGTTATTGTTGTTGTTTTTACAAAACAGTTTTGCGATTTTTGATAATCTCAATCTCAATCTCAATCTCAATCTCAATCTCAATCTCAATCTCAATCTCAATCTCAATCTCAATCTCAATTTTAATTATTAATACTCATTTTAAAGCAATAAGCTATATGGATTTCTTTGGTGTTTATAGCAATATTGTTTGCAAGTTTAATCAAAAGAATCTAACTTAAAGCTTAGTATTTCTAAGTTTTAAGGTGTTGGATGGCTTTTCTATTTTCTCCCAAGGCTCGGGCATTTTCTGAGGAGTCGTTGGAAAGTTACTTATTACGGGTCGTGTCAGAGAATTTTTTTGACTCGTATGAAGGGTTAAGTTTAGCTATTCGCGAAGAACTACATGAGCTTGATTTTGAGGCGCATGGTGCATTCCCAGTAGATTTAAAAAGGCTCAACGTTTACCACGCCAAGCACAATAGCCACTTTAGAATGCGGGCTTTAGGGCTACTTGAAACACTACTCGATTTACCTCGATACGAGCTACAAAAACTGGCTTTGCTAAAGTCAGATTTTAAATTTAACTCCTCAGCTGCCTTATACAAAAATGGCGTAGATATTCCCCAGAAATTTATTCGTTACCACGCTGAAGGTGCTGTTGATTCGATTCCGGTATGCCCACAATGTCTTGCAGAAGAAGCTTACATAAAACAAAGCTGGCACATAAAGTGGGTAAATGCGTGCACTAAACATCAGTGTGCTTTGCTACATAACTGCCCAGAATGCTGCGCTCCAATTAACTATATCGAGAATGAGTCAATTACTCATTGTTCATGCGATTTTGAACTTTCTTGCGCTCGTACATCGCCTGCAAATATATTAAGTATTGAGCATTTAAATAGATTGCTGGATAAAAGTGAGCGCAATGATAGCAACCCGCTATTTAATAACTCCACGCTCACAGAACGCTTTGCTGCGCTCCTTTGGTATCAGGAGCGGTATTCTCAAACAAATAACTTTTGTTTAGACGAGGTTGTAGGTTACTTTGATAAATGGCCCACAGTTTTTTACAAAGAGCTTGAAGAATTAAGTAAAAATGCAGAAATGAAGCTAATAGATTTGTTTAATAAGACTGAGTTTAAGTTTATTTTTGGTGATGCTATTTTGGCTTGCCCGAGTACTCAAAATCAGAGGGAATCTCACCTTATTTATAGGGCTCTATTAGATTATTTAGTTACTTTGGTTGAGAGTAATCCTAAAACTAAAAAGCCCAACGCAGCAGACTTATTAGTAAGTGTATTGGAGGCTGCAACTTTGTTAGGCACCTCAGTAGAGCAGGTATATAGGCTGTACCAAGATGGTATTTTGCAAACGGCATTTCGTCATAAAATGAATCAACGGATCAACCCTTATAAGGGCGTGTTTTTTTTAAGGCATGTTATAGAGTACAAAACCAGTTTTGGAAATGACAAAGCTAGAATGTATTTGTCGGCATGGTGAGTATATGCATTTAAAAGAACTGCTAGAGATTACAGACACCACTGAGCGAGATAGATTATTACGTCGTGCTTTTAGCCCTTATACGGCAATGATTGATATAACAGGCAGCGAAGCCGTTGCTCTGATTATTTTGTTAAACCTGACTTATCGAAAAAACCAAGTTGATGACTTGCTGGATAAAAAGCTAGCAAAACAGGCTTTAAAAAGTGAAGAGCATATTAATAAATGTATTAAGGAAATAGCGTGGTTTCATACTCATAATTTAAAGTACCCTGACATTAGAGTCAGTAAGCAAAATTTAGCCGTAGAGCCTCCAACATTGCACTCTTATGTTTTGAGTAGTGCTAACTATCCTAAAACCTATGGCTGGTCACATGACTCAGCTAAAGTTAATTTTGCTAAATTATTTGTTAGTTACTTTAAATGGCAAGATGAAGATTATTGTTTGGCGCAAGTGTTGGCTATAAACTCTGATAACTGGAAATACGCATTTACCTCTCTTGGGTTATCCGTTAAGGCATTTAAAAGCTTATGTGTAACTATTAAAACATCATTGCCTGAAGAGGCCATTCCCGACTCTGTTGACCGCTACTCTCGCCAAGTAAGAATGCCTTATCATGATGGTTATGTGGCTGTTACGCCTGTTATCAGCCATGTAGTTCAATCAAAAATTCAGCAGGTGGCAATTGATAAGCGAGCTCGATTTAGCAGTGTAGAGTTTACGCGTCCTGCTGCTGTCAGTATGTTAGCTGCTTCCTTAGGTGGGGTTGTTAATGTGCTTAATTACCCTCCTAAGATACGAAGTAAATATCATGGTTTAAGTAACTCACGAGCATTTAAATTAAACAATGGGCAAACAGTATTTAACGTTGGAGCACTATTAAAGCCGGAATTAATTAAAGCTTTAGAAGGTATTATATTTAGTAATGATGCGCTGGCTCTTAAACAGCGTAGACAACAAAAAGTAAAAAACATTAAAGAGCTGAGAAACACGCTTTTAGAATGGTTTTTACCTGTATTTGAATGGCGCTTGGATGTTATTGAAAATGGAAGTGACTTAGAACAACTTGAGAGTGCTTCAGACCAACTAGAGTATAAAATACTATTGCTACCCGACAATGAACTCCCTTCGCTAACTATTCCTTTATTTAGGTTACTAAATGAAATGCTTGGCGGTGTGAGCATGACACAAAGGTATGCTTTTCATCCTAAATTAATGAGCCCTTTAAAAGCAGCTTTACAATGGTTGCTTGTTAATCTTACAGATCAAAAACATGTACTGATTGAAGAAGATGCTGAACATTATCGCTATCTTCATTTAAGCGGTATACGTGTGTTTGATGCGCAAGCGTTATCGAACCCTTACTGCTCAGGTATTCCATCTTTAACCGCTGTTTGGGGGATGCTTCATAGCTACCAAAGAAAGCTTAATGAAGCGCTTGGGATAAATGTACGGTTCACATCTTTTTCTTGGTTTATTAGAGATTATTCTGCTGTAGCAGGAAAAAAGCTGCCTGAACTTAGCCTTCAAGGCGCTCAGCAAAGTAGGCTTAAGCGGCCGGGAATTATCGATGGCAAATACTGTGATTTGGTATTTGATTTAATAATACACATTGATGGTTATGAAGATGACTTACAGGCAGTAGATAGTAAGCCTGACATTTTGAAAGCGCATTTTCCATCTAACTTTGCAGGTGGTGTTATGCATCAACCTGAGCTTAATTCAAATATAAATTGGTGCTGTTTGTATAGTAGTGAAAATCAGTTATTTGAAAAGTTAAGGCGACTCCCTTTATCTGGTTGTTGGGTTATGCCAACTGAGCACAAAATACAGGATTTAGATGAGCTACTCTTACTATTAAATAGTGACTCTAAACTAAGCCCATCCATGATGGGATATATGTTACTTACTGAACCGATGGCTAGAGTAGGAGCGCTTGAAAAACTACATTGTTATGCTGAACCAGCAATAGGAGTGGTGAAATACGAAACGGCCATTAGTGTTAGGTTAAAAGGTATTAGTAACTATTTTAATAGCGCTTTTTGGGTGCTAGATGCACAAGAAAAGTTTATGCTAATGAAAAAAGTTTGACCGTAAGGTGCTCAATGGAACTATGTAATATATTAAAATATGATCGCTCGCTTTACCCTAGTAAAGCTGTGTTTTTTTATAAAACGGCTGACTCTGATTTTGTTCCTTTAGAGGCTGACGTAAATAAGATCAGAGGCCCAAAATCTGGTTTTACTGAAGCATTCACTCCGCAGTTTTCACCAAAAAACATCTCACCTCAGGACTTAACACATAATAATATATTAACTCTAGAAGAGTGTTATGTACCTCCAAATGTGGAGCATATATTTTGTCGGTTTTCTTTGAGAGTACAGGCTAACTCGTTGGTCCCTTCAGGCTGTAGTGATCCAGAGGTTTTTTCTTTATTAAAAGAGTTGGCAGAAACATTTAAAGAATGCGGTGGTTATAAAGAGCTAGCAGTAAGATATTGTCGAAATATTTTGATAGGTACATGGCTTTGGCGTAATCAAAACACCGGCAACACTCAAATTGAAATTAAAACCAGCAAAGGGAGTTGTTATTTAATCGATAACACTCGTAAGTTAGCTTGGGAAAGCAAATGGGCTTCTGATGATCTAAAAGTATTGGAAGAGCTTAGTAATGAAATTGAGAGCGCATTAACTGATCCCAATGTGTTTTGGAGTGCTGATATAACCGCGAAAATAGAAGCCTCATTTTGCCAAGAGATTTACCCAAGCCAAATCCTTAACGACAAGGTTAAGCAAGGAGAGGCCTCAAAACAGTTTGTAAAAGCTAAGTGTGCAGATGGCCGTTACGCTGTAAGTTTTAATTCAGTAAAAATAGGAGCAGCCCTTCAGTCAATAGATGATTGGTGGGATGAGGATGCAAGTAAAAGATTACGAGTGCATGAGTTTGGGGCTGATAAAGAAATAGGGATTGCCCGACGTCCTCCTGATTCTGAACAGAATTTTTATTCTATTTTCAAAAATACGGAATGGTATTTGTCAGCCCTTAAAAATTGCATTACTAATAAAAATGAAAAAATAGACCCAGCTATTTATTACTTATTCTCTGTATTGATTAAGGGCGGAATGTTCCAGAAAAAAGCAGAGGCTAAAAAGGCGTAATTATGCAAAGGTATTACTTCACAGTCCACTTTTTACCAAAACAAGCTAATCTAGCGCTGCTTACTGGCCGTTGTATTTCTATTATGCATGGGTTTATTTTGAAGCATAATATTGAAGGAATGGGGGTTACGTTTCCTGCATGGTCGGACTCATCAATTGGTAATGAAATTGCTTTTGTTTACACGGACAAGGAGATTTTAAATACCCTTAAAGATCAGGCATATTTTGTGGACATGCAAGATTGTGGCTTTTTTAAAGTAAGCCAAGTTTTAGCTGTACCTGACAGCTGCGAAGAAGTACGTTTTATACGTAATCAGGCGGTAGCAAAAATTTTCACAGGTGAAAGTAGAAGAAGATTAAAGCGCCTGCAAAAAAGAGCGTTAGCAAGAGGTGAAGATTTTAATCCTAAAAAGATCGAAGCTCCCCGAGAGATTGATATTTTCCATAGAGTGGCTATGACTAGTAAGAGCTCACAAGAGGATTATATTCTGCATATTCAAAAGCAAGATGTCGACTGCCAAGCTGAGCCATACTTTAGTAATTATGGGCTTGCCTCAAATGAAAAGTTTAAAGGCACGGTTCCTGATTTATCACCCTCAATAGATAGAAATTAACCTTTATTTATAACGTTATCATAAGTCATTGATACTAAAACTCTCTGAGTAAGCATATAAAAATATGGGTAAAATTGAATTTGCTTTTTAATTATATGAATTATATAAATAAGCTTAGCTATTTTATGGTGACCTGCCGTATAGGCAGCTGAGAATATCTTTATTATCTAAAAAATGACTGTCTGGTTGTGACCTGCCGTATAGGCAGCTGAAGATAAAAACAATCGATTCGATGTTTAAGTTAATGTAATTCTGCCGAAAAGGCAGTGAGTAGTAATTGAAAAAAACCAGTCTTATATCCGGGCTGGTTTTTTTGTTTTTGGCGTTATAACTTTATTTCACTATGTCATTGTATGGTTGTATTTTATGTCAGTGAATGGTTGCAGGTTATTTGTAAGTTATTGTTATGTCTATCCAGCATATGTCACGCTTTGCTTGCAGCGACAAGGATCTAGGATCTTAGCGCGCTTTTATGTTAGAATTCGCGCAATTTTTTGGCATAGTTAAGTAGCATAGCAATGATCTTAGATGATATTCGCATCGTTTTAGTAAATACCTCACACTCTGGCAACATTGGTTCGGCGGCTCGCGCCATGAAAACCATGGGTTTATCAAAACTGTATTTAGTGGACCCAGCTTGTGAAGTAGACAGCCATGCAAGTGCCTTAGCAGCTGGTGCAACTGACGTGTTAGGGAATGCGGTTATTGTTGACACTGTGGCAGATGCCATTGCCGATTGTGCATTAACAATTGGTACTAGTGCGCGCTCGCGCACCCTTTCTTGGCCTATGGTTGAGCCACGTGAATGTGGTGAAAAGCTAGTTGCTGAGGCAGTAAATGGCCCAGTAGCGCTCGTATTTGGACGTGAAAATAGCGGATTGACTAACGAAGAGCTACAACTGTGTAACTACCATGTTTGCATTCCTGCAAATCCTGAATATAGCTCGCTTAATTTAGCGATGGCCGTGCAAACGTTAAGCTACGAAACGCGTATGGCGTTTTTAAATCAACAACCAAAGGCAGAGCAAGCAGACGATGAAACTGCTTACCCAAGCTCAAAACAAACAGAGTTATTTTACGAGCATTTAGAGCAGACGCTTGATAACACTGGTTTTATTATTAAGCAGCATCCAGGTTTAGTGATGACTAAGTTACGTCGTTTGTTTAACCGAGCGCGCCCAGAAGAGGCAGAGCTAAACATACTGCGCGGTATTCTTACCTCAATTAATAAATCTATTCCTAAGTAAGGTATAGCGATTGGTTATAAAAACCTGCGGGTAAATAACGAGCTAATACTTGACTAAAACACTCAGGTAATTACAATACACCTAATACTTGACCAAAAAGGTCAAGTATTAAAAATTTGTTAATAGAACAGCGTTCTTTAATCAAATTTTTATCAAGTGATAATACTTGACTATTTTACTCTGGTAATTAAAATTTGCACTCTTTTGTGCGGGGGGCGTTATGAAGTTAACATCAAAAGGCAGATATGCCGTAACAGCTATGCTGGATGTTGCACTACATGCGAGTGTAGGTCCTGTAGCCCTTGCTGATATTTCACAAAGACAAGAAATTTCTTTGTCTTACCTTGAGCAATTGTTTGCCCGTTTACGTAAAAATGGCTTAGTAAGCTCGGTTCGTGGTCCTGGTGGTGGTTATTTACTAGGTCGAGAAGCCGCAGTTATCTCTGTTGGCGATGTAATTAGCGCCGTAGACGAATCGGTAGATGCAACACGTTGCCAAGGAGCCGATACCGGGTGTCAAAGTGGTATGCGTTGTTTAACTCACAATTTATGGTCTGATTTAAGCGCACGCATCGAAGAGTTTTTAAATAATATTACCTTAGCTGAATTGGTGGAAAAATCAGATGTGAAAGAAATCGCATCTCGCCAAGATAACAGCATCAATAATGCAATTAAGCAGTTGGAAAACATTCAAGTAAGCTGTCAACTATAAAGTTGACCTACAGCGGAGAGAGAAATGAAGTTACCGATTTATTTAGATTACGCAGCGACCACGCCTGTTGATGAGCGTGTTGCAAAAGAAATGATGCAATGCCTGACAATGGACGGTAATTTTGGTAATCCTGCGTCACGTTCGCACCGTTTTGGTTGGCAAGCTGAAGAAGTAGTTGACCAAGCGCGTACAGACATTGCCGATTTAATCAATGCTGACCCGCGTGAGATTGTTTTCACATCGGGTGCAACAGAATCAAATAACCTTGCAATTAAAGGTGCAGCACAGTTTTACAAAAAGAAAGGTAAGCACGTTATTACCGCTAAAACTGAGCATAAAGCAGTAATCGATACATGTCGTGAATTAGAGCGCCAAGGCTTTGAAGTAACCTACATGGACGTTGAAGAAAACGGCCTACTAGATCTTAAAAAGCTTGAAGAAACTATGCGTGAAGACACTGTGCTTGTAAGCATTATGCACGTTAATAACGAGCTAGGTGTAATTCAAGATATCAACACAATTGGTGAAATGTGTCGTGAACGTAAAATTATGTTCCACGTAGATGCAGCACAAAGTGCAGGTAAAGTATTAATTGACGTACAACAGCTTAAAGTTGATTTTATGTCGTTCTCTGGCCACAAAGTATACGGCCCTAAAGGCGTTGGTGCGCTTTACGTGCGTCGTAAACCACGTGCTCGCCTAGAAGCGCAAATGCACGGTGGTGGCCATGAACGTGGTATGCGTTCAGGTACACTTGCAACGCATCAACTAGTAGGTATGGGTGCAGCATTTAGAATTGCTAAGCAAGATTTTGAAAAAGATCACGCACACATCAGCGCATTACGTAAACGCCTAATTGACGGCATTATGGCTGATATGGACGAAGTATACTTTAACGGCGCACAAGACCAATCAGTACCAGGTATTGTAAATATCAGCTTTAACTTTGTTGAGGGTGAGTCGCTGCTTATGGCAGTAAAAGACATAGCTGTATCGTCTGGCTCTGCATGTACATCAGCAAGCTTAGAGCCTTCATATGTATTGCGTGCACTTGGCCGTAACGATGAACTAGCACATAGCTCGATTCGTTTTAGCATTGGCCGTTTTACTACCGAAGAAGAAATTGATTATACCGTTGAATTAATTAAAAACTCTATCGGTCGCCTACGCGAGATGTCTCCTTTATGGGAAATGCATCAAGAAGGTATTGATTTAGATTCAGTTGAATGGGCTCACCACTAATACGTGTGAGCATCTACCGTAGCAGGTAATGAGGATAGAATTATGGCTTATAGTGATAAAGTAATCGACCACGTAGAAAATCCACGTAACGTGGGTGTTTTAGACAAAAATGATCCGTCAGTGGCAACGGGTATGGTTGGCGCACCAGCATGTGGTGACGTAATGAAATTGCAAATTAAAGTATCGTCTGAAGGCGTTATTGAAGATGCAAAATTTAAAACATACGGTTGTGGTAGTGCAATTGCTTCATCGTCACTTGTAACAGAGTGGGTTAAAGGCAAAACGCTAGACGAAGCAGCAACTATTAAAAACACTGATATCAGTGCCGAGCTTGAATTGCCACCAGTGAAAATTCACTGTTCAATTTTAGCCGAAGACGCAATTCAAGCAGCAATTGCTGATTACAAAAGCAAACAAGCGAAGTAAGAGAAACTCATGGCAGTGACATTGACAGATGCGGCAGCAAACCGCGTACAATCATTTTTAGCAAACCGCGGTAAAGGTTTAGGCCTGCGCGTTGGCATTAAAACGACGGGCTGTTCAGGTCTTGCTTATGTACTTGAGTTTGTTGATGAGCTAAACGAAGATGATGAAACCTTTAAAGCTAAAGGCGTTACCTTAATTGTTGACGCTAAAAGTTTGGTTTACATTGACGGCACAGAGCTTGACTACACAAAAGAAGGTTTAAATGAAGGGTTTAAATTTAATAACCCAAATCAAGCCGACGAGTGTGGTTGTGGCGAAAGCTTTACCGTTTAAGCTCAACTACCTTTGTAGTATTTATAAGCCCTGCCAGTAATTGTAGGGCTTTATTATTTGTGAATTATATTGGTTAAGTTATGCGTTATTTTGAGTTATTTGCGATACCGGTTGATTACAATATCGACATGGCCACAATTAATAAGCACTATCTTGAGTTACAACGTGCCGTACATCCAGATCGCCACGCCAATGCGAGTAGCCGCGATAAGTTAATGGCTGTACAAAGCACTGCTGAAATTAACGATGCCTTACAAACACTTAAGCACCCAGTTAAACGGGCTGAATATATGCTAAGTGAGTTAGGTGTTGATATACGCGCAGAGCAACAAACACTGCAAGATCCAATGTTTTTAATGCAGCAAATGGAGCTTCGCGAGGAACTTGAAGAACTCGCATCAGCAAGTGATCCAGAGACGGCTATTGCTAACTTCGAATCACAGATAAAACAATTAAAAGCCCAGTACAGTAATGAACTTGCCGAGCAACTAGCAAGTAACGATGAGGCGCAATATCAACAAGCTGCTGATAACATTCGCAAATTAAAGTTTGTATATAAACTAAAAGACGAACTTGAGCGCATTGAAGACAGTTTATTTGACGATTAACTACTTGCTGTAAAGCGAGCAACACGAGTTAAAAGAGCATTATGGCATTATTGCAAATTGCTGAGCCGGGGCAGAGCGCGGCACCACATGAACACAAATTAGCTATAGGGATTGACCTAGGCACCACAAATTCATTGGTTGCAACGGTACAAAGTGGCGAAGCCCGTACACTAACAGATGAGCTTGGTGCAGCCATGTTGCCATCGGTGGTGCGTTATCAGGCCGGTGGTATAACAGTAGGCAGCGAAGCTGCGCAAGCGGCTACACAAGACCCTGCAAATACCCTAATTTCGGTTAAGCGTTTTTTGGGTAAAACCCAAGCTGAAATCGAACAAAGCTATGGCCAGTTGCCTTACCAATTTTGTGAAGACAACGGCTCGCTAGCTATTCAAACCCAAGCGGGTAAAATCAGCCCGGTTAAAGCGTCTAGCCATATTTTAGCTGCGCTCAAAGCACGTGCTGAGCAAAGCTTTGGTAATCAAGAAATTTTAGGTGCTGTCATTACCGTACCGGCTTACTTTGATGACGCACAGCGCCAAAGCACTAAAGATGCAGCAGAGCTTGCAGGTATTAACGTATTGCGCTTATTAAACGAGCCAACCGCTGCAGCAGTCGCTTATGGGTTAGATTCAGGCCAAGAAGGCATTATTGCTGTTTATGATTTAGGCGGCGGCACCTTTGATATTTCAATACTGCGCTTACATCAAGGTGTATTTGAGGTTATGGCAACGGGTGGCGATTCAAGCCTAGGCGGCGATGACTTTGACTCATTACTCGTTGATTACTTTAAAAAACAGACTCAAGTAACGAGCTTGTCTCCTTCAGTGCTGCGCTTATTTATCAATAAAGCAAAAGCCTGTAAAGAAGCGCTTAGTCAGTATGCAAAAGTAAATGTAGTGCTTGAATTTGACGAGCAAAAACACACCGTAGAAGTAACGCGCGAAACCTTTGACGAGCTGGCTATGCCACTGGTTAAAAAAACGCTTCGCTCATGTCGTCGTGCTGTAAAAGATGCAGGCATCGAAAACGAAGAAGTGCTGCAAGTTGTAATGGTGGGTGGTTCTACACGCATGCCATTGGTTCGCAGCCAAGTTGAAAGCTTTTTTGAAAAAGAGCCACTTACCTCGATTGACCCCGATCGTGTTGTTGCATTAGGTGCTGCATTACAAGCCGATGTATTAGTGGGTAACAAGCCAGATTCAGATATGTTATTACTTGATGTATTGCCACTGTCGCTTGGGCTTGAAACCATGGGTGGATTAGTTGAAAAAATAATTCCGCGTAATACCACTATTCCTGTTGCTCGTGCTCAAGAGTTTACTACGTTTAAAGATGGTCAAACGGCCATGTCTTTACACGTGTTACAAGGTGAGCGTGAACTGGTTGACGACTGCCGCTCATTGGCTAAATTTAGTTTAAAAGGCATACCGGCAATGGCAGCAGGTGCTGCACATATTCGTGTTACTTTTAAAGTGGATGCCGATGGCTTGCTAAGTGTATCAGCTATGGAAAAATCAACAGGCGTGCAAGCTGAGATCCAAGTTAAACCATCATTTGGCTTATCTGATGACCAAGTCGCTAACATGCTAAAAGAGTCAATGAGCAACGCTAAAGACGACATGCAAGCGCGTATGCTTAAAGAGCAACAAGTAGAAGCGCTGCGTGTTATAGAAGCACTTGAAGCATCACTTGCCAGCGATGGTGATTTGCTCGATGATATTCAACTTGCTAATTTAAAAGCTGAAATAAGCGAGCTTGCTAAAGTGCGCGAAACAGCCACTCAGCCAAGTGATATTAAAGCCGCAATTGAAAAAGTAGATAACGCTAGCAGCGATTTTGCCTCACGCAGAATGGATGCATCAATTAAAAAAGCCCTAACAGGGCAGTCAGTAGACAACGTTTAAAGAGGTTAGAATGCCACAAATTATTTTTCTTCCCCATCCGGAATTATGTCCTGACGGTGCAGCACTTGAAGCGCCAGCGGGCGAAACCGTCCTTGATGTGGCCCTTAAAAATGGCATTAGCATTCCACATGCATGTGAAAAATCGTGTGCATGTACTACATGCCATTTAGTGATCCGCGAAGGCTTTGACTCATTAGATGAAAGCGATGAGCTAGAAGACGACATGCTAGATAAAGCATGGGGCTTAGAGTCAGAGTCACGCTTAGGATGCCAAGCAGTTATTAGAGATGAAGACTTAGTGGTTGAAATACCAAAGTACAATCTCAATATCGTTAATGAAGAGCATTAATTCTAAACGGCTTTGATTTCGTAAAAACCGCTGTAGTTGCTTGGTCTCTACAGCGGTTTTTTGTTTTAGCGCTTTCAGCTTTCAGCCGTTAGTTTTTAGCTGCTCAAGATGAAGGTTTAGTTATTTGTGTTAATAAACTGAGGTAGCTTTACATTCATTTCTCGATTTTTTTAAGCTTTTGATAGCTGATAGCTGATAGCTGATAGCTGATAGCTGATAGCTGATAGCTGATAGCTGATAGCTGATAGCTGATAGCTGATAGCTGATAGCTTTTACTAGGAGGTTCTATGTCTGATTTGGTTTTTTCTGATTCGTTTATCGACGGTGATTTTTATTCTACAAGCCAGCGTTTTAGCGTTGACGATCCTGCGACCGAAAAAAGTATTGTAGAAGTAAGTGATATAGACGAGCAAGGCGTTAATAGCGCAATAAAGGCAGCACAAGGTGCGTTTGTTAAATTAAAATCAACCAACGCCACTGAGCGAAGTGACACACTGATGCGCTGGTATGATTTAGTAATAAAACACAAGCAAACCCTTGCAGAGCTAATGACCAAAGAGCAAGGTAAACCACTTAAAGAATCATTAGGTGAAATAGACTATGGCGCTGGGTTTATAAAATGGTTTGCAGAAGAAGCTAAACGCAGTTACGGCGATGTGATCCCCCCAACCGACGACACTCATAGATTAACGAGCTTTAAACAACCTGTAGGCGTTGTGGCTGGCATAACTCCTTGGAACTTTCCGGTTGCGATGGTGACGCGTAAAGTGGCACCAGCATACGCAGCTGGCTGTAGCTTTGTGCTAAAACCTTCTGAATATACACCTTTATGTGCTTTGGCATTGGCATACCTTGCCGATCAAGCAGGCTTTGTTAAAGGTGCTTTTAACGTGCTGGTTTCGCAAGATGCAAAAACAGTAGGTAAAATGCTAACAGACTCAGAGGTGGTGCGCAAATTTACTTTTACAGGTTCAACAGGCGTAGGTAAGCAGTTACTTTCTCAGTGTGCGGGTACGATTAAACGTACCTCCATGGAACTTGGCGGAAACGCCCCCTTTATTATTTTTGATAATGCCGATATAGACGAAGCAATCGACGGCCTCATGGCGGCTAAGTTTAGAAACAGTGGCCAAGCATGTGTAGCCGCAAACCGCATTTTTATACAGCGCAGTATTTTAGATGAAGTGCTTAGTAAAATTACGCCTAAAGTAGCCGCATTAAAAGTAGCCAATGGGTTTGAAGAGGACGTAGACATTGGCCCCCTGATTTACCCAAAAGCGAAAGAAAAAGTGCAGCAGCTTGTGCAAGATGCACTTGATAAAGGCGCAGACCTAATAGGGGATAACAGCGACTTAGGCGGTAGCTTTCAAAACCCGCTTATTATTACTAACGTAACGACCGAAATGGATATATACCACGAAGAAGTATTTGGCCCGGTATTAACGGTTATTCCTTTTGATGAAGAAAGCGAAGTACTTGCCCTTGCTAACGATGTTCCATACGGCTTAGCGGCTTATTTTTACAGTCAAAATATCAAGCAGATTTATCGTATTAGCGAAGGGCTTGAGTTTGGCATGGTTGGTGTTAACGAAGGGGTTATATCTAACCCTGTGGCACCGTTTGGTGGAGTTAAGCAATCTGGCTTAGGCCGAGAAGGCGGCCATCAAGGGCTTGATGAATACCTTGAAGAAAAATACGTGTGTATCAAAGTTTAAAAACGATGACACCATAAACCATGAAAATTGGTTTATCCAGCACGGCTTAGGTTACTAATACCAATTTGCTTAATTAAGTGCTCAATTTGGGGATGGAAAAACGTGTTGATAGCTTGGCAAAAAATTCGCTATTTAGTTGTCCTCGGCAATTGCTCCTGCATTGCTCTACCTTGTGCATCCATGCAGTCGTAAATGAGCATTTTTTAACGCCGGTAGCGGCACGTTTAGCCCCATAAAATGATTAAATATTATTGCGGAATTGGTATAGGTTTATAACTACAAGTTACCTTTTTATTGCTAGATATAGGCCTTAGTGCTACATTTACGGCATAATTTTTGTTTAAAAGTAATCAAAAATAAAAAGAATTTCTACTTGTAGAAATAACCCGTGTGTAAATGCCACCGCAAGGTGGCATTTTTTATAGCTTGAGAAAGTGAAGCAGGGTTATTTTATAGGTGAATACCCAGGTAGTTTTGCTAGGTCAACAAAGTCTAATTGCTCGGCAATCGCATACTCTTTAATATAATTTTTATACACTTCAGATTCTACAAATACGGCAAAAATGTCAGCATCTAGGTGATTATCTTCAACCATACGCCCTAAAATTGTTAAACATTCACTTACCGGTTTTGCTTTTTTGTAAGGCCTATCTACGGCAGAAAGCGCTTCAAATATATCAGCAATAGCCATCAACCTTGCAGGTACCGACATTTGTTCTTTTGTTAATCCTTGCGGATAGCCTGTACCATCCAATTTTTCATGATGCCCAAGTGCATATTCAGACACATTACTTAAATGCTTAGGGAATGGCAGCGTATCTAATATATTTTTAGTTACATCCATATGGCGCTTCATTACGTCGCGCTCGCCAAGTGTTAGCGTACCTTTACGTATTTGTAAGTTCTCTACTTCATCTGCGTTTAGTAAGGGGATATCTTTACTGTTAATCGTTAAGTGATAGTGGGATGCAATGCGGTCTATATTGGCAAAGTCCTCATCTGATAAAAATTCACCACCCACATTAACTCTTTGCAAAAATGCACGGTCTAAAGACAGCTGTTTTAATTCGGTATCGAGTAGGCGTTCAAATTGTAAAACTTCAATGGGCCTATTGAGCTTCATCGCAGAGATAATTTGTTTTTGATAGCTTATTTCTAAATCACGTTTAATGACTTCAAATTT
The DNA here is from genome assembly GCF_030296835.1 of Pseudoalteromonas sp. MM1. Classification (NCBI taxonomy): domain Bacteria; kingdom Pseudomonadati; phylum Pseudomonadota; class Gammaproteobacteria; order Alteromonadales; family Pseudoalteromonadaceae; genus Pseudoalteromonas; species Pseudoalteromonas sp. MM1. Next base: position 492,217 of record NZ_AP027922.1, read on the forward strand.
AGCATCAATGTGTTCAATACGATCAAAAATAGTTTCTAGCTTGGTCGACTTTTCCATTATGTGATCAGGTGTGGCTATTTTGCCGCAATCATGAAGCCAGCCTGCAATATCTAGCTCATGGCGATCTGCATCACTCATTAAAAAGTTAGCCAATGGACCACGGTCAATATTATGAACAGCATCAGCAAGCATTAAAGTAAGTGCAGGGACTCGCTTGCAGTGTCCGCCAGTATGTGGCGACTTTTCGTCGATGGCCATAGCAATGGTTTCGACAAATTTAGAAAATAGCTCTTCCATTCCTTTAATAAGGGTTGAGTTTGTTAGTGATATAGCGCCTAACGAAGCGAATGAGCGTATTAGTGTGACGAGTTCATCACTATAAGTGATGATATTGCCGTGTTGATCTTTCACGTTGATAAGCTGAATCACACCAATAATATCATCGGTATGATCTTTTAGCGGTATTGTTAACATAGATTGGGTACGATATCCCGTACGCGCATCCATATTACGCGCAGCGCTCATATCAAAGGGCAGGGCTGAGTATACATCTGGAATATTAATAATTTCTCCAGAGTTAACTGCATGAGCGACAATCGCAGTTTCGTTTTCTTTTCCATCTATAAACAAATCGATATTAGGAAAGTCAACGGGGTTCCCTGAAGCTCCCCCTAAATAGAGGTCTAAAGATTTATTAATAACGGTTTCAAACTTTAGCTGCTTGTCATCTGTAATAGAGTAAATAGTCCCTGCGTCAGAGTTAGAAATAGACATAACGACTTGGAGAATTTCTTCAAGAAGTTTACTTGCATCCTTTTCTGTTGTTAGCCTAATACTAATATCAATAAAGTGATGAAGATTCGTTCTATCTTTAATGTACTCAGACATGTTATTACTACTTTGTTTTGTGGATAAAGGCGCCATTCCAATCCTGTGCTAAAGTTTGCAAATCGGTATTTTTAATTCGGTCAATAAAAATGTGGTAAATGTGATCACTCAATAAGGCCGTTTCACTCAACTCTTCAAATAGCGATAGCGCGAGTGACCAATTTTTATTACTGTAATGCTGCATAGCAGTGAACGACTTTTTTATTTCAAGTAGTTGGGTTTCATTCAGCTCAGCTGTAAAGCCTATTGGTTCGTAAAGTTCAGTCGCTTTTTCTTTACCAACTACTTGTACTTTATCAATCAAGCGAAATGCAATATGCGGACAAGCATTCATTGTCTCGCCAGTAACCAGAATAGCTATCCCGTAAAATTTGGTCAAGCTTTCTACTCTTGAGCCTAAATTAACCGCATCTCCAAGTACTGTATAGGCTTTTCTGTATACAGAACCCATATCGCCTACATACATGTCACCGGTGCTTATGCCCACACCAATGTTAATGGGAGGGAGCTGCTGTGCAGCAAATGCTTTATTAAGGCTTGTAAGGCCAGCTACCATTGCCATTGCCGCCTCAACACTATGTTTAGCGTGCTCGCTATCTTCAAGCGGGGCATTCCAAAAGGCCATAATCATATCGCCTACGTATTTATCTATTGTACCATTGTGGTCAAAAATAACTTTTGTAGTTGCCGACAAGTACTGATTTAAATAATCACTTAATTGGTTTGCGCTCATCCCCTCCGACAGCGCAGTAAAACTTCTAATATCAGCAAATAATACGGTCATATTTCGTTTTATACTTTGCTGAGTAAGCTGTTTACGTTGGCGAATTAACTGCTCAATGTGATCAGGTGGAACATACTGATTAAACATCGATTTAATTTTTTTGCTGTGTTTCATTTCTGCTATAGAGCCAATAAAAACAAAGTAGGCCGCTAAAATAGATATAAGTAACAGCGGCATAAATAGCGGGAGGCTAATTTTTTGTACTGACCATAAATAAAAATTAAGTAATATAACCAATCCTGCCACACTCACTGAAAGCGTGACAATATAGCGGGCACTTTTACGATAACTTAAAACCGATAAGCAACAGCCCACAAAGGTAATAATCAATAATGTGGCACCTAAAGCCCATGAAGGTTGAGTAGGTAAAATTTCTGGATGGAGGAGCCCTTCAAAAATATTGGCATGCACTTCTACCCCAGGGTATTGTAAACCCACAGGTGTAGCTCTTAAATCAGCTAAACCAATTGCGGAGGTTCCAACAAATGCTACGCTGCCTTCTAATTGTTGCTCGGCAACTTTTTTAGTTAATACATCTGTTGCAGAGTAATATTGAAAACTCTTAGCGCGGCCTTTATACGGGATAAAAATTTGGCCGTACTCATCAGTTTGTATCCAGTGCTCATGAAATTTAACTCCTTCAAAAAAAGTCATGTCGTCTTGGGTATTCGCGCGTGTTTCGATATTGTCCGCCAAGGTATATAAACGTGCCGCCTCAAGTGCCAAAGAAGGGTAGAGTTTATCACCTATTCTATTAACCAGTGCCGCTTTGCGAATAAACCCATCGTTTTCACTGTGGGCATTTATAAATCCGTTACCCGTAGCACTACTTTGTAGCATAGGTATATTAACTGTAGCACCTAAAAAAGGGGTTACTTGTAAGTTGCCTTGCTCGCTTTGTGGTAATACTACGCTTGTTTTTGGCAATGGGTTTTGCTGTTTGTAGGTATCGTTGTTTAATAAAAAACCTAATACGGTATCGTTGCTATTGAGCGCTTGAGCAAAGGTGGTATCGGCATCTACCTGATGTTTAATATCATTTAACGCTAATTTGTGTATTTTTAGTAAGTCTGGGGCTCTAGCTTGAATTTGGCTAATAGGGTTTGTTTCTGGCTCAGAAAAAAATATATCAAACGCAATAACTACAACTCCAGCCTCTGTGAGTTTATTTACCAGATCTGCCATTTTTTCCCGGCTCCACGGGAAACGTCCTTGCTCTTGCATCGTTTTTTCATCTATGTCGATAATAACAACGGCTTCGTCGAGCTGTCGGGGTGTATCGGGTAAAGTTAGCAATAGCCTAGAGTCGTAAATAATACCTTCGACCCTATTGAGCAGCTTGGCTAATGTACCACTAGAAAATAATTCTACAGCAGCTATAAACAGCGTAATCGCTAAGCCTACAAATAGGTGGCGATAAATTTTAGGAATATAAACGCGAGAAATAACAATTAATCCTTACTTGGCGCAAACTCAAATGTTCGGCCTTCTCTGGCACATTCAATATTAATATGCTCGCCATAATTTGCTTGTAAATGTGTTTCTATTGCGAGTAACTCGTCATCGGTTCTTGTTGGGTCGTGGCTTATAATCGCTAAATTTTTAATACATGCTAGCATTGCTAATTCAGCTACTTGCTTAAATGTACTATGCCCCCAACCGTGCTTAAGCTGGAGCTCTTCGGTCGTAAACTGTGCATCATGAATTAATAAGTCAGCATCTTTAATAAACTCAGCCCACTGGGTAACTGTGGTTTTAACAACACCGGGAGGGGCCAATTCGTTATCTGTTATGTAAGCAATTTTTTTGCCTTCAGCATGTACACAATACGCTGTACCTCCGCCTGGATGATTTAACGGCGCGGTAAATACGTTAAAATTATTTAGAGTAAAGTTTTTTTGAGTAGCAAGCTGGGTATTTAGTGTTATGTTTGCTGGTAAGTTTTGGTAGCTAACCGGGAAAAACGAGCCAGACATTTGCATTAATATAGCATTTTTACTTTGCTCGTCTTCAACATCACCTACAACAACGGTTATATCACGATCGGCTTGGTAAATAGGCTTAAAAAAAGGAAAGCCTTGAATATGATCCCAGTGATTATGCGTTAGTAAAATTGCAATAGGGGTCGTGTGCTTTATGAGCTTTTCACCTAACTGTGCAATGCCTGTTCCTGAGTCGAGTATCAGGCTTGTGCCATTTGTTTGCTCAACATACACACATGAAGTATTACCACCAAATAGGTGGGTATGTGCACCCGGAGATGGCATTGAGCCTCTTACGCCATAAAATTTAACTTTCATAATTTAGGGCTTAACTCCATCAGGGTAAAAGTTAAACTTAGATAGGCTGACATTATTAGAGGCATTTTCAAAGCATGTACTGCTAAGTACCACTTGGGTATCTGTTTGTAAAAGCATTGATGTAAACTGATGTGTGCCATCGCATTGATTGGCCTGATAGTAACCAAGCGTATTTTCTCCAAATAAGGTGTCGATAGTGCCATTAGCTAATATGCGTGCAATCAAACCTTTAGAATCACTCATGCCTGATAAAATTATATTACCTGTAGTATCAATCGCCGCATCGGTAACTTTAATATCAGAACTTGATGCTAATTGATATTGCCCCACCCCACTAGTGGCAAAGCTTGTATCTTCGCTACCATCGGGTTGTAACTTAATGATCACCACTTGGTTTGGCGTAGTGCCTTCATTACCAACCAAATAGAGGTTTGCCGCACTATCGACAAGTATTTTTGCTGCTCTATTGCTAATATTTGCTGAAGAGCGGCTGTCGGTATAGGTAAATATCTCGTTAGCATCATCGTCTATTTTTAGCATTATTAATTGCGAGTCACTGCCAGATACTTGCTTACCTGCAATATAAATATCTTTATTTTCATCTATATAGAGTGTTTCAAAATACGCATTTATATTGCCATAATAATAACCACTGGTAGCAAAACTATTTTCTAATTTACCATCGTTTTTTAACATCATTGCAAAAGAACGCGTAACACTTAAAGCATTAGTTGAAGAGCCTACAGCAACAATATAGCCACTGCTATCTACCGCTACATTTGCAAAGTTAATACTGGTATTCAAAATACCTCCAGTTGTATAAATACCATCGGTTGCAAAGTTTTCATCTAGGTAACCGTCTTGGTCTACTTTTGCTACAAAGCCTTCTTCGTTTAAACCGTTTATGAGTGTTCCAGCAATAATAATACTGCCATCGCTAAGCTCTTTTAATGTAATGCTTTTAAACGCAACATTAATATTTAGGGCTTTACTACCATCAAGGCTAAAGCTGCTATCAATAATGCCTGCACTGGTATAGCGAGTGAGCACTAGTTTATTATTAGTATTAAGTTGGGCAACGGAGGCACTTAAGTACTTATTCGCTTGCTCGCCGCTTTGTAGTTGTAATGCATTCATAGAGAGATCGTTAGAGCTAACAGTCAAATCATTTTTGCTTGTAAAGCCATCAATTGAAAAGTCGGTATTTAAACTCGCATCACTCCTTATTGATGTTACAAAAGGCTCATTAGATGAATCGTTAAATCTGCCTGATAGCCACACCATGCCATTTTCATCAATAGTTGATGCATTAGCAGATTGATGACTGATAACGTTAGAGAGGATGTTTATGCCTGCACTGCCGTAGCTTGTGTCAAGCGCGCCATCAGATAGAGAGATTCGCGCTGAAAATAGTTGCTCATTTTGAGTGTCATCAGAGGCTTCAACACCTGTAGTACCTGAGAGGATTATTTGATTACTCATAGGGTCGTATTGCACACCAGTAACTAACGCACTGCCGTCACCAGTACCCGAATTTTCATCAATGTTATATATGGCAATTCCTTCATTCCCTATACTTTCATCAATATTGCCATTGTTATCAATTGAGATCATGACAGCCTCTTTCTCACCTGAAGAGCGAGTAATATATCCCCCTAAAAAGGCATTAAAGTTAGCTGCGTCTATTCCGCCAACTGCAAGTAGCTCATCGTCACCTTCTTCGTCCGATAAATCGAATATAAGCGCATCGCCAGAGTTAAAGCTTCCATTATTGTTGCCATCAGGAATAAGGTATCTGATGGTTGCATCTAAATCACCTTTTTCACCTATGCTGCTGCCCACTACAAGTAAATTAGAGTTACCAAAGTTTTTAATCGCATGCGATTCATCATCAAGGTTTTGGCCACTTACATCCACTATACCAGGGCTTCCCGATTCATGAGCGAGGGTTGATACATCAAATTTTAGGAATAAACTGTCTTTGTCTGAGCCATTTACCGAGTAACCAACGCCTTGTATTTTATTGTCGGTAAACTCAAGGTCATTTATTACAGATTCACTAGCAAGTGTTGTACATTTAGTACCGGAGTTACCATCACCTGAGTTAGTACTAATAATACCTGTAGTACTCATTTTTAATAAACATGCTTCGGTTTCTGAGCCATTAAAGCTTGAATAACCTATAAACAGCTCACCATTGCCAGAGATTATAGCGGTGCCTTTTTCGTCTTCACCAAAATCTATAGTTTTAAAGCCATTACCATTAAACGCTGTATTTATATCGCCAGTATTAGTGAAAGAGGCCACAATAATATCTGTATCTGTGTTGTTATTGTAACCCACAAAATAAAGGTTAGTGTTAAGCTCAATGCTATCGTTAAATTCACCATTTGAAAAAACGCTCGAAAGATCTAACTGTTCGCTAAGCGCTCGTCCAAATGTATCATCTTCCACAGGAATTAATGGGTCTTCTTCATCTGTAATATTTACATTAATGGTTATTGTGGTCGTTTCATTTGGAGAGCCATTATCGGTAATATCTATATTAACGGCGTGCTGTGTAGCTGTTTCAAAATTAAACGCATTGTTGCCATTTACGGTTAACAACCCGCTATTGCTATCAATAATAAATAATGAAGTTTCGCCTCCGCTTAGGCTAAAAGTGAGGGTATCATTTTCAATATCAGACGCTGTTACAGTACCAATTGTTTCTCCATCTGTGGCATTTTCACCAATAGCAAAGGTTTGGTTTACTGCCGTTGGAGCATCGTTAATTGGTACAATGGTAATGGTTAAATTCCCTTGCACCTCATCAGTACCATCACTTAATGTGTAGGTGAGTGTTGCTGTGCTTTCGTTATTTAAGGCGGGGGTATATTTAATTTCATTATTTTCAACGCTCGCTGCACCAATATCCGCTGTAACGGCTGTTATAGCTAGGGTATCGGTTGCATCTGCATCTGTGTCGTTACTTATAACGTCAATCGTTGTTTCTGGGGCATCTTCATTAATTGTTGCTGTATCAGGTTGCGCTACAGGTGCATCATTTACAGGGGTTATATTAACGGTCAATGTCCCCGCAGCAGTGTCAGTGCCGTCGCTTAGGATATAACTTACAATTACTTGACCATAAAAATCAGCTTCAGGCGTGTAAACAACGTTGTTGCCAGAGCTAGAAACTGAGCCTGTATCAGCATTTAAGGAAGTAATAGAAAGTGTGTCGTTTTCTGCATCTGTATCGTTACTCAGCACATTTATACTTGTTGCTGCGGCATCTTCTAAAATAGTAGCAGTATCAGGGTTGGCAACCGGCGCATCGTTGACTGGTGTTACTGTAATAGTTAATACGCCATTTGCTGTATCGGTGCCATCACTTAGGGTGTAATTTATAACTGCTTGGCCGTTAAAGTCGGCTTCTGGTGTATAAATCACATCACCTGCAGAGCTTGTCACGGTGCCCGATGTAGCAGTTACAGCACTTATAGTGAGAGTATCGTTCTCTTCATCAGTGTCGTTACTTAACACATTTATATTTGTTGCTGCGGCATCTTCTAAAATAGTGGCTGTATCTGGATTGGCAATCGGTGCATCGTTGACTGGTGTTACCGTAATTGTTAATACGCCATCTGCTGTGTCGGTGCCATCACTTAGGGTGTAATTTACCGTGGCTTGACCATTAAAATTGGCCTCAGGCGTGTAAATTACATTACTACCAGCGCTTGTCACTGTGCCCGATGTGGCAGTTACAGCACTTATAGTGAGAGTATCGTTCTCTTCATCAGTGTCGTTACTTAACACATTTATATTTGTTGCTGCGGCATCTTCTAAAATAGTGGCTGTATCTGGGTTGGCAATCGGTGCATCGTTGACTGGCGTTACGGTAATAGTTAATACGCCATTTGCTGTATCGGTGCCATCACTTAGGGTGTAATTTATCGTGGCTTGACCGTTAAAGTTTTCCTCAGGTGTGTAAACTAGGTTACTGCCAGACACCGATACTGAGCCGGTGTTTGCACTTGCTGTACTAATAGCAAGGGGATCGCTGTCTACATCGGTGTCGTTACCAAGCACGTTAATACTCGTTGGCGCAGCATCTTCTAAAATGGTTGCGGTATCAGGGTTTGCTACCGGCGCATCGTTCACTGAATTAATTGTGATATTGAGCGTAGTGGATGTAGCCGCCTCACCGTCACTAATTGTATAGGTCACAACTGCAGTGCCGTTATAGTCAGCTTGCGGTACATATTGTATTTGATTCGCCACAATGGTTGCGCTTCCAGAGTCAGCAGAAACCGTGGTGATGGTGAGTGAGTCGCCCTCTGTGTCAGAATCATTAGCAACTACATTTACAGTCGTAGAGGTGTCTTCATCTATTGTGGCTGTGTCGGCATTTGCTACAGGCGCATCGTTTACTGGTGTAACCGTAATATTAAGTATCCCAGAAGCTGTATCGGTACCATCGCTAAGGGTATAATTTACAATTGCTTGGCCGTTAAAGTTGGCTTCAGGAGTATAAGCAAGGTTGCTACCAGCTACTGAAACACTACCCGTATTTGTATTTGCGCCGCTAATAAAAATCGAGTCATTTTCAGGGTCTGTATCATTACTTAATACGTTAATGTTTGTTGTTGTGGCATCTTCTAAAACAGTGGCTGTATCTGGGTTGGCAACCGGTGCATCGTTGACTGGTGTTACGGTAATAGTTAATACGCCATCTGCTGAATCGGTGCCATCACTTAGGGTGTAATTTACCGTGGCTTGACCATCAAAATTGGCCTCAGGCGTGTAAATTACATTACTACTAGCGCTTGTCACTGTACCCGATGTGGCAGTTACAGCACTAATAGAAAGTGTGTCGTTTTCTGCATCTGTATCGTTACTCAGCACATTTATACTTGTTGCTGTGGCATCTTCTAAAATAGTGGCTGTATCTGGGTTGGCAATCGGTGCATCGTTGACTGCTGTTACAGTTACTGTAAGCACACCTACGGCGGTAGTTGTGCCGTCAGTTAGCGTGTAATTTATAACGGCTTGACCGTTAAAGTTTTCCTCAGGTGTGTAAACTAGGTTACTGCCAGACACCGATACTGAGCCGGTGCTTGCACTTGCTGTACTAATAGCAAGGGGATCGTTGTCTACATCGGTGTCGTTACCAAGCACGTTAATACTCGTTGATGCAGCATCTTCTAAAATGGTTGCGGTATCAGGATTTGCTACCGGCGCATCGTTAACGGGGGTAATTGCTATTGTGAGTATCCCCGAAGCACTTTGCGTACCATCGGTTATTGTATAGCTAACTGTTGCAGTGCCATTATCGTTTTCTGCGGGAGTGTATTGAATTTGAGAATTTACAATTGAGACACTACCAATATCACTGTTAGCAGAGCTAAGAGTTAAGATGTCGCCATCTATATCGGTGTCGTTACTTAATACATTTATTAAGGTAGCAGTAGCATCTTCTGTAATAGTAATGCTATCGGCATTGGCTATTGGTGCATCATTAACTGGCGAAATGGTTACGTGTAAATTAGCCGTTGCTTCTGCGCCGTTATTATCGGATACACTATACGATACAATTGCCACACCATGAGTGTTAGGTGTAGAGCTGTACTGAATTTTGTTATCAATAATACTAGCTGAGCCAAATTCGGTACCAACACTTGTTATAGTTAAGTTATCACCGTCTATATCAGTATCGTTGGCGATTACATCTACTAAAATTGGCGGTGCATCTTCTTGCATGGTGGCGCTATCAGCCACCGCAACGGGGGCATCATTAACCGGTATAATAATAAGGGTAGCTGTTGCGCTGCTTTGAGCCGGCGAGTCATCAGTAAAACGATCAGAAATTGTATAGTTTAAAGTTACTTCACCAAAGTAATTGGGCTCAGGCGTATACTCAATTTTATTGTTTACAATGCGTGCAATGCCTATTGTATTTGTAACATTAGTAAGGGTAATTGTATCGCCGTTGGCATCGGTATCGTTTTCTAATACGTTTAGTGAAGTAGCTGGGCTGTCTTCTAATAAGGTATATTCATCGTCATTAGCTTCAGCGGGGGAATTTGAGCCTGTTTTACTTAAAACAACTTGTGCTGTTGATGTTAATCCTTGAACATTCGATACCGAATAGGTAAAACTATCAACATCTAATGCATCTGTACTGGGTTGATAAGAAAACGACCCATCAGCGTTGAGTGTTAAAACTCCGCTTTGCACGTCAACTACAGGCGTTGTATTAACGCTAAGATTACCAGTCTCTATGTTTACATCGTTTTTAAGCAAGCCATTTTCAGCTGAAATAACCAGTGTTTGATTGTACTGAAATTGGTATTCATCATTTTGGGCAGTAGGGTTATCGGGCTTGCTATTTATTGTAAGTGTTACTGTTGCCGTTGCTGTGGCACCTAAAGTGTCGATCACTTGGTATTGAAATTCATCAATACCGTAGTAGTTAGCATCAGGAATATATGCAAAGCTACCATCGGTAGCTAATTGTAATTGCCCATGAGTAGGTGAAACACTATAAGTATCATCAATGGTGAAAGTATCGTTATTAGGGTCTGTGTCGTTAGCAAGTAAACCTTGGCTTGAATCAACTATAAGTGTGGTATCTTCATCCACAGTATAGCTATCGTTTGCAGCAGTAGGCGAGCTATTTTGATCCAATGCATTAATTGTAACACTTGCAATAGCCTCAGCACCTTGAGCATCAAAAATACGGTATTGAAAACTATCCGCGCCTTGCATATTTGCGCTACCTTCATATTCAAAGCTGCCATCAGCAACAAGTGTAAGAGTACCTTTACTCGGTAGGCTAACAGGCGTTGTATCTAGAGTAAGTAGATCTTGGTCTATATCGCTGTCGTTATTTAATAAGCCGGGCGCGCCAATTAATAACGTGCCGTCAGCGCTTATTTTGTAAGTGTTATCAAGGGCTATAGGAGCATCGTTTACAGCATTAATCGTTATTTCTACAATACCGGTATCTGTCATCCCAAGCTCGTTAATTACTTGGTAACTAAATGCATCAATGCCGTTAAAGTTAGATCGTGGCGTATAAGTAAAATCACCACTTTCGCTGAGTGAAATACTGCCATGCTGAGGGAGAACTAAAGGAGTTGTGTTTAAATAAAGAGTTCCTTGGTACTCATCAGTGTCGTTAGTTAAAACATTGCCTTGCAAGGTTTGATCTTCATTAGCTAAAAATTGATCGTTAATCGCTTTTGGCGCAAAGTTTAACTCTCCTCCTTGCGGTGCTACGTTAATTAATTCTGCAAAGCCACTTTCGCCACTGCCATCTACACCAGTTATTAAAACTTGATAGCTTTTATCTGCTAGAAGGTTGTCCGCACTAAAACTAGAGCCAGATACACTTAAAAACTGTTGGCCATTTTCTAGCGTATTTATATTGCTGGTGGTAATGCCAGCTTCGGTTGCTAAGTAAATATTGTAGCGGTTTAAGTTTTCGTTTTCTTGCCATGCTAAATTAATCGTTTGGCCGTCTCGCTGTGCAGTCGCGCCTACTATTTGATAGGGTTGCCAATTAACAGTTACTGCGTCAGCAAGTACCTGATTGTTAAGGCTATCGGTAATCCATATCTCTAATCGTAGGTCACCAGGATCAACGCCATAAAAGTAAGGGTTTAACCCAATAACAGACTGCTCAAAATTTGTTCCACATGTTTGTGTGCATAGCGCTAAGCTTTTATTTACGCTCGGAAGTACTAAATTTACTGCGTTAATACCATCGGGATCAGAAACGCTAAGTAAAAATGTGATATTACCCTGTATAACTTCATTAGTTTGCGAAAGAGTAATTGTAGCCTGAGAGTTTGCAACCGTTGTGCCTACAACTCCTCTGCTAGAGGCCACAGCCCCCGACACTTGTGTTTTAGTAACAATGGAGTTACCCGTTACACCTGTAAGGTTTATTGGCGAAGCAGAAGAGGGTGGTGTAACTAGTTCTACAGGAAGTTGTTCTGAGGCTTGTTGAGAGGCCTCTTCAGAGCCTCCACACGCACTAAGCAAAAAAACCATCGAACCAAGCAAAAAAAGGTTCTTTGCTGTCATTCTACATACTCCAATAAAACGCTTTATAATCAATTTACTCAGGCTAAGTAAATTATTATCTAGAGCTTAGGTTACTTAAGGCTCTAATCTAAAGTCACCGTTGGCATTTACGGCGGGGTTATTAATTTCACTCAGGCTAAAGTCACCTGTAATGGTATCAATGTCATTTAAAAACACTGCATCAATTTGGCCCGTTGCTCTATTATTATTATGAGAAGCAAATGTAACGGCTAAATCAAGTTTGGTTAAATCAATTAAACCGCTGTAAGCTGCATACCAATTTCCGCCAGCATCATTAAAACTAATTTCACCATCGGGAACGGTGCCGTTATCAAAATCTACCGACATAGACATAGAAAAATCACTAACTTCTCCTAGGCTCGAAGACACATCAAAGCTAGTTGCCTGGTAATTAAAAATACCTTGGCGCTGAGCTATCTGATCAACTAATGACGCATCGCTAACAGCTTGAAATTGCTGCTCAGCGTATACATCAGCAATAGATATATCGGCAGCGGTGTTATTTTCTAAAGGGGGAGGGGTTGATGAAACTTGCGCGGGCTCAGATTCTGCTAGGTTATTACTGTCAATAGAGACTATTTGCTGAGCAAATACAGCTGGAGCTTGAGTTGTCTTAATTACATCACCCAAAGCAGTCACCTGCGCAAACGAAAAAGGTTCATTGCTTCCAAGAGAAACAACTTGTTGGTTTTCTAATGTTAAATCTATAGCGCCATCCCAAACTGCAACGTACATATCAGCCCCTACAAGTTGCAGCTCAAAATGAGTACCACGAATACCAATTGAGCCTACAGGTGTTTTTACATTATATGAACCGCCGTTCTTTTTAATCACACCCGAAATTGAGCGCAGCCCCCCTTTAATTAATTCTATTGATGCAGAACCTTGTTGAGTGGCTTTATCAAATTCATAATTGGCTATATTTAATTCAGAGTTTTCTTTTAGTGCAATTAAACCACCATCAGCCATAGAAAACTGAGCTTTACTTTTTTCACCCGTTGTTATTTTGTCAACACCATAGACTACATCGCGTCGCTTAAGTGCTCGCTGTTGTGTGGACTCGGCATCAGTAGCAAGTACTGCGCCTCTGGCCAAAATAGTTTTTCCTGCAGCTGTTGTGCTTGCTTGAGAACAAAAACTCACACAAAGTAAGGTGGTTAATACCGGAATTAAATGTTTCATAAGTACCTTAATTAGAATGAGTAACTTGCGCTTAAATTGGTATCAAAGCGATCGTATTCGAACAAAGAAATATCACTGCTTTTGTCTTGGTAATTCAATGCTAATTGCAGCGCTAAACTTTTATTTACTAAGTAGCGTAACGAGCTAGAAAGTATCAATAGGTTATCGCTTCGCTCTTGAATAAATAGCGGGTGCTCATCTTGGTATTCGATCCATTGATACCCCGTTTGTACAGAGACTTGCCATTGCTGGCTAAGTAATGCATTTACTTGATAATAAATTCCGCTAATGCTTCTTGCGTTAAACTCACCTTCGTCAATGTTAGCGCTTTCATTTTTAAAGTTAGCGCTGACGCTTTGATACCACTTTTGAGATAGATAGCTTGCGCCTATATTAAGAGTGTAAAAGGAGTTATCTAGCTTCTCATCAAATGTATTATTCATAAGGCCAAATGAAAGCGAGCCAAATACACTTAATTGTTTATCAAATTTATAACTAGCTCCACCTGTTAATGATGTCTCGGTTCTGTATAGCTCGCCATCTAACAATAAAGGTGTAATACCAGCCTGCAAAAACCAAAGGGTGTTATCGTTTAACTTTTGTTGGTATCGACCTGATATATTGGTATTAATACGGTCATATTCAGATAGCTCATTAAATTTGTACCAATCAGTATTTACACCTAAAGCAAAAGAGCTTCGCTGATCAATTGGGTGAAAGTAACGCCCTTTATAATTTAGCTTTAAATAATTATCGTCGGTGCTTTTACTTTCTGGTGATAGTAAAAACTCACCCAAGTTAGGGAGTAATATTGTATCCTCAGAGGTACCTGCATTAACGTTACCATCTACACCATATGCAAGCTCAATGCTCTGATCATATGTACGCTCTGATAAACGTTGCTTTTGCTGGGATGATGCTAATAAAGAGCGAGCCGCTTTTTTTACACTCTCTGGTGAAGTATCAGCGTTAACTAATAAGGTCGCTTGAGCGTTAGCTGCAGGTAAATTATTGGCAGCAATGTAAGATCTAATCAAAAACAAGCGAGCTTCATACCAATTAGGTTTATCCTCCACAACCCTCTCAAAGGCAAATACTGCAGGGGCTGATACCCCAGAGTTGAGTGCTGAGATGCCTAGTAAATAATCAAAATTTGGCTCACCAAGATATTCATAGTGCAGTTTGCTTTTATTATATGCATCTTCATATTGTTTTTTTGAAATGAGATATTGCAAGTCACTTAATAGTTTTACAAATGAAGGGTTACTTTCGGCGCTAACGTTTATACTTAAAAAAGTAAAAATACTCAGTGTTAAAATACAAAAAGCGTGTTTAATCATGCTTGATAAGTAATCCCGTAGCAAAAATAAAAAGGTCAACAGATTCTAATACAAAGTATTGTAAAGTTTAAACAAGGTAGCACTTTTTGTTTATATGTAAAGTTTTTTGATGGATTATTGCACAAAAATTAAGGGTGTTAATACAAGGTTAGTTAAGGATTTTAAATTAGTAAAAAAGATAAATAAAATTTAATGAAAAAACAGAGGTATTACAGGAGAGAAAAAATGGGGCGATTGACGGGGCTTGAACCCGCGACAACCGGAATCACAATCCGGGGCTCTACCAACTGAGCTACAACCGCCACAACACACCTCGTTTGGTGTGGCGCGCATAATACATAATATTATAAATGTTGTGAAGCCTAAAATTGAAAAAAATCAAAAAAAATAAATATTTCATAAAATTGCTTACTATCAGTAAAGGTTCATAAAGAGTGTGTAGTTTAATAACGCCGTTATTAAAAATATTTTGTAGTGATAATTTATTATTTAATGAGAATAAAATGTAAATTAATGTATAATCATTTGCGGGAAATTGCTTAATAAAAACTATTTGGAGTTACTATGGATTCAATACTTACTTGGCTTAATGAAAACTCAGGCCTAATTTTACACTACGGTATTCAAGCTGTTATTGCGCTTGTAATCTTTTTACTTGGTAGTCGCATTGCAAAGTTTTGTGCTGGCTTAACAGAAAAAGCGTTCGATAAAAAGAAAGTGGATAAAGCGGTAGGCTCATTTGTATCAAGTATAGTTTACGCTATTGTATTTGCTGCCACTATATTAATGGCGCTTTCACAAATAGGCATTGAAACCACATCATTCATTGCTATTTTAGGTGCGGCTGGCTTAGCGGTTGGTTTAGCGCTGCAAGGTTCGTTGTCTAACTTTGCATCAGGTGTACTTATTATATTGCTTCGTCCATTTAAATCAGGTGAGTTTGTTGAAGCTGGTGGTAAAATGGGCACAGTTAAAAAAATCGAAATATTCTCTACAGAACTTCGCACTCCAGATAACAAAGTAATTATCGTACCAAACTCACAAATTATGTCGGGTGCTATTACTAACTTCTCGCGTGAGTCTACTCGCCGTATCGATTTAGTTATTGGTGTAGGCTACGATGCTGACTTACGTAAAACAAAAGAAGTATTGCAGTCAGTACTTGACGCAGAGACTCGTTTACTTAAAGATCCAGCTTATACTGTTGCAGTTTCTGAACTTGCAGACTCAAGCGTAAACTTTATTGTGCGTCCTTGGGTTAACTCTGGTGACTACTGGCCAACGTATTGGGCATTGCTAGAGAACATTAAAATTGCACTGGATGATGCAGATATTACAATCCCATTTCCACAAATGGATGTACATTTACACAAGCAAGACTAATACAAATCCGCAATAATACTTAATCATTTTGCGGGGTTAAACGTGTCGCTATCTGCGTTAAAAAATTCTCATTTAGAACAACTAAATAGCGAATTTTTTGCCTGGCTATCAACACGTTTTTCCAGCCTCAAAATAGATTACTTAATTAAGCGAATTAGTATAATTTTTAGGATTAAATAGGTTATTTTTAATGAAATTAAAGCTTTTAACACTTTTAGTTGCAGCCTCTGCTGCAACTAACGCATTCGCAGCAGACGCAGAGAAAAAAACGTGGGAAGTAACAAGCGAGCTTGGTGCTATTGTTACTAGTGGTAACACTGAAACGACCACGTTAAAAGGCGGTTTAAAGGTATTACATCACCTAGAGAACTGGAATAACGAGTACAAAATCGACGGCATCTATAAAGAAGATGAAGTTGAAGATGACAACGGTGACAAAGACAAGCAGCGTACTAACGAAAAGTACTCAGCATCTGCGCAAGGTAATTACAAATTAAATGAAAAAAATTCTCATTTATTCATTTATGGTTCACACGTTTCAGACTACTTTGGCGCGTATAGAACTGAATCTGTAATTTCTGCTGGTTACGGCTTACGTTTAATTGACCAACCAGATATGTGGTTAAATGCAGAGTTTGGTCCGGGTTACAAGTTTTTTGAATACTCAGACGACAGCACGCAAGTTGATGACGACGGTAACTTACTTGCAGGCGAAAGCGACAGTGAAGTAATTGCTTTAGGTAAGCTTGATTATAACTGGCAAATTTCAGACAACGCACGTTTTACTCAGCTTGTATCGGTTGAGTACGGTGACTCAAACACCAAAACGCGCTCAGAAACTGCATTGCTAACAAAAATCAATGGGTCATTGCAAATGAAAGTGGGTTTTAACGTGACCAACAACTCAGATGTTGCTGATGACGAAGAAAGCACAGATACAGAAACGTCATTAACGTTGGTTTACAGTTTTTAACCAAAAAACATATTTAATGACATTTAAGTGACATAAGGGACGAAAGTCCCTTTTTTATTTGTTTAGATTTAATGTATTATAGCCACCAATTTTGGTTGTAGACCTAGGGATATACCTACTCGTGAAAGTTTTTACACAATTTTTTAGTGCTTTTATTCTACTTTGTAGTTTTAGTACCATGGCATTTACGCCAACAGCCTCACAAATTGAGCAATTTAAAAAGTTGCCAAAAGCCCAGCAAGAAGCCCTAGCAAAACAATACGGTGTAGATATTTCTACAATCACCGGCGCAAATCAATCAAATGACGAAAATTCAAATGAGCAGCAGTCAACTATTGGCGAACGAAAAGAAAAAGAGCAAGAAGACTTAACCGACGAAGAGCGCTTTAAGCCAAAAACAGAAGAGCTAAAGCCTTATGGTTATGAACTTTTTGCTGGTGAACCTACTACGTTTATGCCCAGCGAAAATGCAGCCGTACCAGACACTTATATAGTAGGCCCAGGAGATCAACTAAAAATTAACTTTTACGGAAAAGAGAGTGACAGCTTTGATGTAACGGTTGACCGCGAAGGGCGAATTAGCATTCCCGACTTAAGCCCTGTAGAAGTTGCTGGCTTAACATTTGCCGAAATAAAAGAACTAATAAAAGTAAAGGTTGAGCAAGAAGTAATCGGTGTAAAAGCCTTTGTATCACTGGGCCAACTGCGTAGTATGCGCATACTAGTATTAGGTGAGGCCTACAAACCAGGCAGTTACAGCGTATCGTCTTTAACAACCGTATCACATGCTTTGTTTGTAAGTGGTGGTGTGTCTGAAATTGCATCACTGCGCAACATACAAGTAAAGCGCGCTGGTAAAACAGTTTCTAATTTCGACCTTTACGATTTACTAATCAATGGTGATAGCAGTAACGACATAGTATTAAAGCCTGGTGATGTTGTTTTTGTGCCACCTGTAGGGGCACAAGTTACTGTAGATGGCTTAGTTAAACGCCCAGCAATATTTGAACTTAAAAAAGGCGAGACGGCCAATCAATTACTCTCAATGGCAGGGGGGTTAAAAGCAGGTGCGTATGCTAAAAATGTTGTGGTAGAGCGTTTCAACTTTGATCGCAAAGAAGTACTGTCAATAGATTTCACTAAGCCACAAATTAACTACATTCCGCAAGATGGCGACCGCGTACACTTTAACTCTGTAAGCTCACAATATCAAAATTCTATAAGCCTAATTGGTGCTGTAGCGCGCCCAGGTAATTATCAGTGGTATCAAGGTAAGCGTATTTCGGATGTTTTAAAATCAGTACGTGGTGACCTGCTTCCACAAGCAGATTTAAGCTACGGCTTAGTAATTCGAGAAATTAATATAAATGGTGATATAGAAGCGCATCAGTTTGATGTAGCACAAGCCATAATTAAAAACCCAGAAAATAACTTAACGTTAAAAGCAAACGATAAAATTATTGTATTCAGCCGCTTTGAAGAAAAAGAAGCTGAAAAATCAGCACTTGCTAATATGGCCCTAAGCCAAGAGCAGCAAGAACAGCAGCTAAAAGCTGAGCAATGGCATACATACCAGCAAAAAGAGTTTGAAAAATATATTGGTATAAATCAAGAAGAAGAGGAATTTATTTTTGAAGAAAATAAAGCCCTTACACTCGCTGAAATGTCAAAACGCAAAGCTAAAGAAGAAGCTGAACTTGAATTAAAACCAGAAGATTATGCTTTATTTAGCCGCCATAATTTACTCGCGCCACTTATTGCTAAATTTAAGCAACAGGCTTCTGTCGATCAGGCTATTCAGCTAGTAGAAATTAGCGGCAATGTTACATTCCCGGGTGTTTACCCGCTAATGGTGGGCGGTGAAGTACGTGATTTGGTCACCGCGGCAGGCGGCTTACTAGAATCTGCTTACGTAAAACAAGCCGAAATTACACGTATTGTAGCGAGCGACGCCTCTAAAATAGAACACTTACGTTTAGACCTTGAAAGTGCAATGCGTGGTGATGCACAAAGCAATATTACACTACAAAGTAAAGACAGTATTAACGTATTCGCTATACCCAATTGGCAAGAAAACGTAAAAGTAGAACTTAAAGGTGAGCTTAGATTCCCTGGTACCTACACAATACGCCGCGGCGAAACACTGACAGAGCTACTTGAACGCGCTGGCGGCTTCTCTGAGTTTGCAGAGCAAAAAGCAGCAATATTTACTCGTGCGTCTATAAAAGAGCAAGAGCAGCAACAACTAGCCCGTTTATCAACTGAGCTACGCCGCGACATAGCATCAAAAAGCTTCCAAAACTCAGTAAGTAGTAATTCACTTTCGTATGATGAAATGAATAAGCTATTAAATGATTTAGCAAGCGTTGAAGCGGTAGGGCGATTAGTTATCGACTTACCATTAATTGTTGAGAACAAGCAAAACTTAGTCCTGCAAGACGGTGATGTTTTATACGTACCAAGTAAACGTGACTCAATTAGTGTAATAGGTGAAGTTAACTACTCAACATCACACTTATATAAAGCCGGTATAAGTGTTGATGAATATATCGATTTAAGCGGCGGCCTCAAAGATCGCGCTGATGAGGATAGCATTTACATAATCAAAGCAAATGGTTCAGTTAAAATTCCTTCTCGAGGAGGTTGGTTTGCAGCAAATGATCCTACTGAGCTAGAAGCTGGCGATACTATTGTAATACCGATGGATGCAAGCCATATGGATAAGCTTACTCTATGGAGTACTGCAACCCAAATAGTATACCAATTAGGTGTTGCTGTTGCTGCGATTAGCAATATTTAAAATATAAACTTACTTATTAAGCAAAGAAAGTAAGCTAAAAATAATTATTGCTTTATGTATATAGAATAAAAAGTGGAACTAGATTAACTATATGAAAACAGATTTGAGAACACAAAGCTCCGAGTTAGAGCAAAACAGATACCCACCTGTTGATGATGAAATAGACCTAGGTGAACTGCTATCTGTTATTTGGCGCGGCAAGTGGGTGATCGCGGCAATAACATTTCTGTTTGTTTTGTTCTCGATTATCTTTGCTTTAAAACAGCCAAATTTATACAGATCAGAAGTATTATTAGCACCTGCGGAGGCAAAAAACAATGGCGGCCTATCTGCTTTAGCTGGCCAGTTCGGTGGTTTAGCAAGCTTAGCAGGAGTAAATATTGGTGGGCAAAGCACTAACAAAACACAGCTAGCTCTTGAAGTTTTGAAGTCTAGAAAGTTCGTATCAAGTTTTATTGAAAAACATAATATTTTACCAGATTTAATGGCAGTGAAATCGTGGGAGCTAAATAAAGGTGTCAGTTATGATCCAGAAGTTTACGATAGCAATTCAAAAACATGGCTGAGGGAAGTTGAGGCTCCACTCACATCGAAACCATCAGAGCAAGAAGCTTATAAAATTTTTAGTGACTTAATTTCAATAAAAACGAATAAAGAAACGGCAATGATAACTTTATCTATTGTTCACCAATCTCCTTTGATTGCTAAGCAATGGGTCAACTGGCTGGTCGAAGATATTAACAAAGAAATGAAAGATAGGGACGTAGTGGAGGCACAAAAAAGTGCTGACTTTCTTTCTAAGCAATTAGAAGATACTAAAATTGCTGATATACGAATTATTCTTTATAAATTAATTGAAGAGCAAGCAAAAACAATTATGTTTGCTAGTGTTCGTGATGAATATGCCTTTAAAACGATTGATCCAGCACTTGTTCCAGAAGTTAGAGACAGCCCAAAGCGTACCTTAATCGTAATTTTAGGCTTCGCATTAGGGATAGTTTTTAGTTGTATGGTCGTTATTCTCAAGCACTATATTAGGATTAAAGATTAAAGTAAGTTTACTTCTGTTTGTTTTATAGTCAATTTGATTAATCAATTAACTATATAAGCGACTAAAGTAATACTGTTTTAATCGAATAAAATTATTATTCGATTGAATTAACTTACTTAACTTCTTTACGCAAAGTAACAAGACCCTAGCATTTTTGAAGCATGTGAAGTCTACTTATTTCAACAAAGCTTATTAACAGCTCAGTAAAAATGGTTATTACTACATAGGATTAATGTGAAAATACTTATAACGGGTGGAGCAGGCTTTATAGGCTCAGCTGTAATACGCCATATCGTAGAAAATACTAAAGACTCAGTGATTAATCTCGATAAATTAACTTATGCTGGGAATTTAGAATCATTAAAATTAGTTGAAAATGATAGTCGTTACATATTCGAACAAGTTGATATATGCAATCGCGCAGAGCTCGATCGGGTTTTCAATTCTCATAAACCAAACGCAGTAATGCATTTGGCTGCAGAAAGCCATGTTGACCGTTCGATCACAGGGCCAGCCGAATTTATACAAACGAATATTGTAGGCACTTACAATTTATTAGAAGCGGCTCGTGAATACTGGAATACATTAAATGATGATGATAAAAAATCGTTTAGGTTTCACCATATTTCAACTGATGAGGTATATGGCGATCTTCCACACCCTGATGAACAAGAAGGTGAACTTCCATTATTTACTGAGGGAACTTCTTACGCACCAAGTAGCCCTTATTCGGCGAGTAAAGCGTCGAGTGATCATTTAGTTCGAGCATGGCTGCGTACGTATGGCTTTCCGACCATTGTCACTAACTGTTCAAACAACTATGGTCCTTACCACTTCCCTGAAAAACTAATACCTTTGGTTATACTTAATGCCCTAGAAGGTAAAGACTTGCCTATTTATGGTAAAGGCGACCAAATACGTGATTGGTTATACGTAGAAGACCATGCTCGTGCCTTGTATAAAGTAGTCACCGAAGGTGTGGTTGGTGAAACCTACAACATAGGTGGCCACAATGAAAAACAGAATATCGAAGTTGTACAAACTATTTGCAGTATATTAGATACATTAGTCCCTAAAGCAACTAAATATGCTGATCAAATTACTTATGTAACTGATCGCCCAGGTCATGATAGGCGCTATGCGATTGACTCATCAAAAATGAGTAAAGAACTTAATTGGGAACCTGTAGAGACATTTGAAACAGGGCTACGTAAAACAATCGAGTGGTACTTATCAAATCAGCAATGGTGCAAAAACGTTCAAGATGGATCGTATCAGCGCGAACGTCTTGGCGAGTTATAAAAAGGAGCTATGTAATGAAAGGAATAATTTTAGCGGGTGGTTCAGGTACTCGCCTATACCCAATTACCATGGGTGTGTCTAAGCAGTTGCTTCCTATTTATGATAAACCAATGATTTATTACCCGCTTTCGGTGTTAATGCTCGCTGGTATCAAAGAAATTTTAATCATAACCACAGATGAAGATTTAGACTCTTTTAAGCGCTTATTAGGGGATGGCTCACAATTTGGCATAGAGCTTAATTATACAGTTCAACCTAGTCCTGATGGACTTGCACAGGCTTTTATTTTAGGTGAAGAGTTCATCGGTGAAGACGATGTTTGCTTAGTACTAGGCGATAATATTTTCTATGGGGAAGGCTTTACACCTAAATTGAAAAACGCCGTCGAAAATGCAAAGAATGGGTTAGGTGCTACGGTGTTTGGGTATCAAGTGAAAGATCCCGAGCGCTTTGGAGTTGTCGAATTTAGCAGAAACAAAAAAGCAATCTCCATAGAGGAAAAACCCTTAGAACCTAAATCTAACTTTGCTGTAACTGGTTTATATTTTTATGATAATACTGTAGTTGAACTGGCTAAAAAGGTCGAGCCTTCTCAACGAGGTGAGCTAGAGATCACTTGCCTAAATGAAATGTATTTGAACCAAAATAAGTTAAATGTTGAACGCTTAGGCCGAGGTTTTGCATGGTTAGATACAGGAACACATGAAAGTTTACTCGAAGCGGCTCAATTCGTTGAAACTATCGAAAAAAGGCAAGGTTACAAAATAGCGTGTTTAGAAGAAATAGCTTTCAACAATGGCTGGTTAAGTAAGGAACAAATTAAAGAGCGTGCCGAATTGTTTAAAAAAAATAGTTATGGCCATTATTTAAGTGTTTTAACTGAATAATAAGAATACATTCTTTCGGCTATATACTTTTTAAAGTATTTATTAGCACTTTAGCAGTAAAAAGTTTACTTGGAATAAACTATGAAAATTATGATATTGGGTGCAGGGATATATCAAGTTCCTCTAATAAAAAAAGTTAAGGAGTTAGGGTATATTGCTATTGTAGTGTCTCCAGTAGGAAACTATCCGGGACTTGAAATTGCAGACTATATTGTAGATTCAGATACTAGAGATAAAGAGACCATTTTAGCAGCTGCCGTTAAGTACGGGATTGATGGAATTCTTACCACTGGGACTGATGTCGCTGTTCCATCAATAGGTTATGTCGTCGACAAACTGAATTTGCCTGGTACTGGATTTTTAGCTTCTCAAAGAAGTATGGATAAAGCTCTCATGAAAAAATGCTTTATCAGCCACAACGTTAAAACAGCTCATTATAAAGAAGTTTATACTATCGCAGAGGCAAAAAATGAAGCCAACACTATAGGCTACCCTGTAATGGTAAAGGCTATCGACTCTTCGGGTAGTAGAGGTATTACAAAGGTTGAAAGTATAGCCGAGATAGAATCGGCTTTTAATGAGGCCTTAGCAGTTTCCCAGTCAACAAAGGTTATTGTTGAACAATTTATTGAAGGCTATGAGATTGGTGCACAGGCACTAATTTGCGGCGATAAGGTTGATAAAGTTTTTATTCACAATGATGAAGTAACCCAACCTCCCATCAGTGTTCCTATAGGGCACTCATTACCAGTTACATTATCGAGCAATGTTATTACTCAGTGCGAAGAAGTTATAAAATTAGCTGTTAAAGCAATTGGTTTACAAAATACAGTTGCTAATGTGGATCTAATGGTAAGTGGTAATGAGGTTTATATTTTAGAAATAGGCGCTAGGATGGGGGCCACATGTTTACCAGAGAATATTTCTCTTTACCAAGGAATTGATATTTACGAGTACTTAATAGCGCTAGCAACTGCTAACTCATTGCCTATTCAAAAAAGAACTTCTAGGCAGGCTAATGCATCATTATTAATTTTCTCAGAAAAAAAAGGTATTGTTGAAAGCATAAATATACCCTCTAGGGTCAAAAACCATCCTATGTTAGTCGAGTTGAAACTTGATGTAACTGAAGGTGATCAAGTAAATGCATTTAAGGTGGGCCCCGATAGATTAGGGCATTTAATTGTTGTATCTGACACCAGTGCTGAAGCCGAAGCATTAGCAAAAGAATTAGTATCTTCTATAGAGCTAGTTGTAAAATGAGCAGTCATGCTAGAGTAGTTGAAAGCTTAACACATGAAAGTGTTAAGCTTTACAATAGTGTTACTGTAATTAAGTCACAATTGAGTGAAAACGTAAGTGTAGGAGACTTTTCTAAAGTAGCTAGTTCTAAGCTCTTTACCGCTGTTAAAATAGATAGGAACAACCATATTGATGGTTCCAAAATTGGGTCCTACAGTTACACTGGGCGCAACACTTTGATTCTATATTCAGTCATTGGTAGTTACACAAGTATTTCGTGGAATGTATCTATTGGTGGGGCAAACCATGATTACTCTCGTGTTACTCAGCATTCTTTTCTTTACAATCCTGCAGATGATATACGCCCGGTATCTGAACCAGTAGCTTATGACCGCTATAAAAGTCAGGTCAAAATAGGCAGTGATGTTTGGATTGCGGCAGGGGCAGTTATCACTAGGGGAGTTACAGTTGGAGATGGTGCTGTAATAGGTGCAAATGCAGTTGTAACTAAAGATGTCCCACCATATGCAATTGTTGCAGGTAGTCCTGCAAGAGTAATAAAATACCGCTTTTCTCAAGAGATTATTGAGATACTTCTTGAATTAAAGTGGTGGGACTGGTCTGTAGATAAAATACAAAAGAACTATTCAATAATTTCCCAAGCACCAGATATTGAAAAATTAAAAAGTATACTTAAGGCACAACAATGATTGAGTTTAACAAGACTCCCTATACTGGCAATGAAGAACAGTACGTACTAGATGCTATGAAAGCAGGTAAGCTATCTGGCGATGGTAAATTTACAAAACTTTGCCACGCTTGGTTTGTTGATGATTTAGAATGCAGTAAAGCACTGTTGACTCCTTCATGCACGCACGCTTTAGAGATGGCTGCTATTTTAATTGATACTCAGCCTGGTGACGAAATTATAATGCCAAGTTATACATTTGTTAGCACTGCAAATGCTTTTTTGTTACGGGGCGCTAAGATCGTTTTTGTCGATATTAGGCCTGATACTATGAACATTGATGAGTCTTTGATAGAAGCAGCTATAACAAGTAAAACTAAAGCAATAGTACCTGTTCATTACGCTGGTGTAGCGTGTGAAATGGATACAATTTTAGCCTTGGCAAAACAGCATGGGCTCTATGTAATAGAAGACGCCGCACAAGGAGTAAGATCTTATTATAAAGGTAAGCCGCTTGGGACTTTAGGTGATATTGGAGCATTTAGTTTCCATGATACTAAAAACTATACAAGTGGCGGTGAAGGAGGATTATTAATTATCAATAACTCCAAATTCGCTGAAAGAGCAGAAATAATAAGGGAAAAAGGAACGAATAGAAGTAAATTTATTCGTGGAGCAGTAGATAAGTATACTTGGGTCGATATAGGCAGTAGCTTCTTACCTAGCGATTTGCAAGCAGCATACTTATGGGGGCAATTAGAAAGAGCAGATGAAATAAACCATGCACGTTTGAAGTCATGGCAAGTATATTATGAAGCATTTAAAGACCTAAAAAGTGAACATAATGTCGAATTACCTCATATACCTGCTGAATGTGAGCACAACGCACATATGTTCTACCTTAAGCTTGCAAATATTAATATACGAAACCAATTTATTGATTTTTTGAAAACTCGTAACATCTCTTCAGCTTTTCATTATGTACCATTGCATAGCTCGCCGGCGGGAAATCAAGCGAGTGTATTTAGTGGCAGTGATGTATTCACCACAAAAGAGAGTGAAAGATTAGTTCGTTTACCTATTTTTTATGGTATTTCGCCATATGAACAGGCTCAAGTTATTAGTGCTGTATCGGAGTTTTTTGCTTGAACTTAAAGAAAGTCTTGCATTTTGCTATTGGCCCTATAGCAGCTGCAGGTTTAGGTCTGATTACACTTCCATTTGTAGCGTGGTTTTTTTCTGTAGAAGATGTCGGGAAATTAACAATGATGCAAGTTGTGTTAAGCCTATCCGTATCCTTTTTTAGCTTAGCAATGCACCAAGCTTATGTTAGAGAGTACCATGAAGAGGAAGATAAAGCAGCCTTGTTCAGAGTAAGCGTGCTTCCTGGTTTAGTGCTATTATCGCTCACAGCTATAGTTTTTTTAGTTGCACCATTCTCATTATCAGCACTTTTATTCGGAATTGAATCTAAGTTACTAACTGGTTTATTAATAATAGGTGTTTTTGCAAGCTTCTTGATTAACTTCTTGTCACACTTATTGAGAATGGAAGAAAGGGGCTTGGCGTTTTCAGCAACAAAAATCGCACCTAAACTCTTTTTCGTATTTTTTATAGCCTTAATTATGAGCTTTAGTCTATCAGCTAACTTTACTACTTTAATGCAAATGAATACCTACGCCATATTATTTTCATTGTTAATTTTTTTATTCATAACAAAGAAAACTTGGTTCAGTGCATTAAAAAGTCATACAGATCTCATTTTATTAAAGAAAACGTTGTTATTCAGCCTTCCTTTAGTTGCAGGGGGACTGGCTTACTGGGGGTTAACAACAATGGACCGCTTCTTTTTAAGGGGAATGGTTGGTTTCGAAGAACTTGGTGTATATGCGCTAGCTGCTTCTTTAGCGGGAGCGGTGTCAGTAATCTCAACCGTTTTTTCTAATCTATGGCACCCGACTTTATATAAATGGGTTAAACAAGGGGTTAGCAATAGTAAGATTCAAGCAGTAACAGAAAGTATATTATTATTAGTGTGCTTAATTTGGTCACTTGTAGGCATACTCTCTTTTATTGTTCCCTATTTTCTACCTAGTGAATACAAGGCAATTGAATATTTAATAGTAGCGTGTGTATCTATGCCTTTATTCTATATGTTGTCACAAACTACCGGGGTCGGTATTGGCATTAAGCGTAAGTCTTCATATGCAATGCTAGCATCTTTAATAGCATTTTTATCGAATGCAATTTTAAACTATTTTTTAATTCCTATATATGGCGCTGCTGGTGCTGCATTAGCAACTGTTATTTCTTTCTTTATTTTTTTCCTGATTAGAACAGAAGCAAGTGCGATAACATGGCAATCACTTCCACGCTTGAAGATTTATATAGCACTAACCATGTACACGGTAGCAACCTGTATATGTTTGTTAACCCAAGGTAATTTGCCATATTTTAACATTGTTTGGGGCGGCTTATTTGTTGTTGTAAGCGTTACTTTTTATCAAAGAATTGAAACAAGCTTACAAACAATTAAGCAATATCTAAAAAGAAGAGATTAAATGTTATTTATTTATAGTTCATTGTCGGTTGGCGGAATCGAAACTTTTTTTGTGCGTATGGCAAAAGAAAGAGCCCGTCTAGGGCTAAAAACCTCAATCTTACTTTTATCGGAGCCTAAACAAAGTAATCATGAATTACTTTCTGAAGCTAAGTTATACGCAAGTGTATATTTTGCGAAAGATATTTTTGTATTCCAGCCGACTTTAAGTTCACGTCTATCAATTATCGCGCCATTAAATAAAAATAAATTAAAAGTCATAATGGAAGGCGTTGATCAAATTCACGGTTTCGATGCTATGCAGCTACTCTTTGGCGAAAGGCTTGCCCGGTTAATGGATAAAAAAATACCTATCACAGTGGGCTTTTACCATTACATTAAGTATTTATGGGGCGGTAATAAAGTGGCGCTGCATGAACGTATAAATCGAAAATTTATTTTCGATTATCTACCGGAACAATCTCTGCTGTTTTTCTCCCCTGGGAGTAGAGATTTGTATGCAAAAACTAGAAATAAGTCATTTAAAAGGTCGAATACATTTAGTCTAGGAGTGGTTGATAAAAAAGATGTTCATTTATCTAGTGATATAAGTAAACCATTAAAATTGGTTGCTATTGGTAGATTGGTGGAGTTTAAAACCTATAACTTTTACATGATTCAAGTTATAAAAAATTTAGTTAATAAAGGCTACAATATTGAGTTTGATATTTATGGAAATGGCCCGCTATACGATGAATTAAAAGAAAAAATACTGAAATTTGAAGTTTCTAACTCTATAAAATTAAAAGGAACATTGGATTATTCAAAGTTTGATGAGGTGGTTAGTAATAGCGATATGTTTATTGGGGATGGTACAGCGATAGTGCAAGCAGCTGCTCTCGGTATCCCCTCTATTGTAGGCGTCCAAAATTTTGTTGAACCCAAAACTTATGGCTACTTTTGTGATGTTTACATGCATCAATATACACGCAAGGGCCTAGATTTACCTCTATTCTCTGTCGAAAAAATGATTGCCGACTATATCGATATGCCTACAAAGTTAAGGCTAGATTTAAAAACTAAACATGTAAATTGCATTGAGCAGTTTACAAATGAATCATGTCAACAGTCACTAGATAGTTTAAAAAGTATCGAAATGCCTACACGCAATTTTAAGTACAATCGCTTTATATATTTACTCTCAAGAACAGCTGACAGGTTTAATATGAAATATAACAAAAAGCATCCAAGAAGGACGCAATTTGAAGATTTTAGAGCATTAAATGAAAAGTGATTTTAATTTAGAGATCTTGAAAGGGTCATATAATGATTGCTAAATACAGCCTAGGTAACCCATGTTTAAAGCTTTCGTCTGATTTAGCTGGTGAGTTACCACTATACATATATTTATCTGAAGATAAAAAGACCCTGCTTTACTCTAACTCTGTAACAGAATTGTTTGATGATGTAAGAGTTACAAAGCCTCTAAAAGTATCAGATGAAGGTATTTCTTTTTTGCTACAAAGTAGTGTCATTCCACCACCTATGACAGCTTACCAAGGTGTTTTTATTGTAGGGATAGGTGATACAGCCGAGGTAAAAACTGTAGATAATGAAATTGTTATAGATTTCAGCCATGAATTTCCTTTTATGGCCAATAAAAGAGCTGACTTTGATACTTATAAAAAACCTAATCTTGATGATATTGTAAAACTCTTAGCAGAAGAAACAGTAAGCAAATTAAATAAAAACAAAAAAACGTTTCTCTTTCATAGTGCAGGCAAGGACAGTAATAGTATTGCTATTGCGCTTGCTGAAGCGGGCCTACAAGATCAAGTTACATTGGTTACGCATTGCTCAAAGGGTAATTTAGATGAAAGCCAAATTAGTAAAAGTATTGCTAAAAAATTGGGTTTTTCACATCAAGTATTAAACGAAGTTGATGAGCTAAATAATGAGCACTTAAAATACATTGAAGAGTATTTTACAAAAGCACCGTTCCCTTGCGTAGATAACTTATGTCTAGCGTATCCTTTATATGCAAAGCAACTACCGGAACTATTTAATGCCAATATAATTTTTGGTGATGGCAACGACAGCCATATGATCAGCCCACCTTCGGCTAAAGATAACTTAAAAACAAAAGTCAGTAATTACACCTCAAAGCTTTCTTTTTTTAGAAAGTTTATAGATTCAGAAAATAAATATAGTTCATTACTTAGAACACCAGCTGAATGGTTTGGCCAATCTGGATTTTCATTAAAAGATAGCCGAAAAGTATTTCCAAAAACAGTATCGACTTATGCGTACTGGAGGAAAGAGTCAAATGTGAGAAAGAGTTGGGATTTATTTTATTTTAAATCTGATATTTACTCTACACGAGTAATTAGCGAAAAAATGATTCGTAAATTATTTAACTTTACAGATTACTTAGGTGCACAAATAGTACTCCCTTTTGCAACTAAGCGGGTTGCAGAATATTTTGCAGCCATGCCAGAAGAGTACTTATTTGATCGCCATACTTTTAAAAATAAGCTTATTTTAAGAGATTTATTAAAAGAGAAAATCAATATCGACTCTGATGAAATAGGTAAGATGGGCTGGTCTTATGACACTAAAGCTATAGTGAATAATAATTGGGATATTATTACGACTGAAATAAGTAAATGTTCTTTATGGAATCATAGTGAAGTCGACCGCATTATTCTCAGACTAAAAAAATCTATGGATAAAAACACAAAGTACTCGCAACTTTCATGCAGATTAATTTACCGACTCTACTTATTATCTATGTGGAAAAACAAATGCAGATATTTAAATGAAAGATAATAAAATAACACTTTTTGTCAGCTCTTTAGCTGGAGGCGGAGCCGAAGGTGTTTGCGTTAATGTCGCAAACGGATTAGCACAAAGCGGCTGGGATGTTGACCTAATTGTATTACATTTAAAGAATGCAGCGTACCTAGAGCGTGTTAACGAAAACGTAAATTTAATATCGTTAAATGCAGCCAATGCAAGGTATGCAATTATTCCGCTATTAAAGTATATTCGTAAAACAAAAATAGAAAAATTAGTAGTATTTAAATATGAACTAGCGGTATTACTTATACTATTAAAAAGTATTTTAAGACTTAATATAAAAGTCATTGCGCGTAATATTAATACTTTTTCTCAATCTAGTGGTCAAGGTAAAGGGCTATGGCGTAAATATATCGCTAATCCATTAATTCAACATTATTTCTGCAAAGCAGATCACGTAATAAATCAGTGTGAAGCAATGCAAGAGGATTTATTAACCACGTTTCCTGAATTAAAGGGCAAAACCAGTGTAATATTAAATCCCGTAGCTAAGCATGTTGAAGAGTATGCTGAAAACCACAATAAAGAAAACAATAACAAGCAGGACTATATTTTGTGTGTAGGGCGCTTGGAAAAACAAAAGGCCTTCCATTTTGCATTAGAGGCGTTTGCACAATTAAACAAAAGCTATCCAAATTTACGGCTAAAAATAGTAGGGCAAGGCAGTCTCGAAAATGAGCTTAAAAGCTTAGCGAAACAGCTTAAGATCAGTGGGAATATAGACTTTGAAGGCTTTCAGTCTCACATGCTCGACTATTATTTAAATGCTAAAGTCACCTTGCTAACTTCAATTTACGAAGGTTTTCCTAATGTACTTGTAGAATCTATTACCTTAGGTACACCTGTCGTTTCTTTCGATTGCCCTAGTGGTCCACGTGAAATTATAGACCAAGGAATTAATGGCTACCTTGTAGAGTATCAAAGTATTGATAGCCTCGTATCCTATTTAGACAAAAGTTTAAATACTCAATTTGATTCTAAAGCGGTAATGGAAACGGCTAAAAAAAATAAAGTGTCAGAAGTTATGAAAAAATATTCAAAACTCTTAAAGAATATCTAACTAGGTTAGTAGAATGACTTCAATTGATAAACAGCTAATAAAATATAGAAACACCAAGCTAATTTATAGTTTAGTGGTACTAACTTTCGCATTTTTATACGCATTAGTGCTGTCTAATTACATACCAATGGATGTGACTATAAAAGACAGGCTAAATTACATCGAATATGCAAGCAATCCAGAAATCATATTTGTTAGGTACTGGTCTAGCGGCGTAATTTCTAGCTTTTTTAACGAACCTGTGTGGCTGGGGTTAAACTTCATATTTAGCCGCTTCTTAACTCCAGAACAAGTTGTAGCGACAATAATCTTTTTTTCAGCTTTTAGCTCTGCGTTCGTAATACTTAAGATAAATCCAAGGTACATCTTTTTTCTCGTTTTTATTTTACTTTTTCCGCAAGTGATAACTAAATATGTTGTGCATATTAGGCAAGGGTTTGCTATCAGCCTATTTCTGCTGGGGTGGTTTTGTCAATCGCGCTCGTGGCGATGGTTCTTTTTTGCTTTAACTCCATTAATACATGCTAGTTTCTTTTTTATATTATTTTTATATGTTTTTACTCACATTCTTAGAGATGTAAAGTTATCAAGTGACATAAGAACAATAGCAATTATCTTATTCGGCTTAACGATAGGGGTGGGCCTGGGCTTTTTAGCTGGTGCAGTTGGGGCGAGGCAAGCAAGCGTGTATGAATTTAGTGCCAGCTCGGTCAGCGGTTTGGGTTTTGTTTTATGGTTATGTGTTTTTACTTTGTATTATTTGCAAGGGCGAACATTCGCTAAAAAGAATGCTTTTGCTATGAGTGTAATAGCTTTTTATTTATCCACCTACTTTTTGATAGAGGTGACAGGGAGAATCTTCGAAAGCTCAGTCGTAATAGTACTATTAGCAAGTTTAGGCTTAACTTCGTGGCGAAGGCTTTGCTTTTTTGGATTAATAATATCGTTTACGTTAATAACGTGGATTCTCAGATTTAAAGAACCTTGGTTAGGCTGGGGTACAGGGTTGTAATGAAAAAAATTATTCATATTTCTACAGGTTTAGAAAATGGTGGAGCAGAAGGCGTTTTGTACAGGCTCTGTAAAGGAGATAAGCACAATACACATGTTGTGGTTTCGTTAATTGGTAGGGGTAAATACGCTGACTTATTGGAGGCTGAGGGGATTAGTGTTTACTGTCTCAATATGCCATCAGGAAGAGTTTCTATTAATGGCTTATTTAACTTGTATAAATTAATTAAACAGCAAAATGCAGACGTAATACAGACATGGATGTATCACGCCGATTTAATTGGTGGGATAGTTGCTAAGTTAGCTCGAGCAAAATCAATTTACTGGAATGTGCGACATTCAACAATAGAAGTAGAACACTCTAAAAAAGCGCTCGTACTGGTCGCTAAAGCCTGCTCAATACTTTCTAAATGGGTCCCTAAAAAAATTATTTATTGTGCGGAACAGGCTAAAGCTACCCACGAGGAGTTAGGTTACGATAGTTCAAAGTCGATAGTCATTGGCAATGGCTACGATTTAGATTTATTTACAGTCAATAACGCTGGGGCAAGTATATTCCGTAATAGTATTGGCCTTGAGCAATCTAAATTGCTTTTAGGTATGATTGGCAGGTATAACCCACAAAAAGATCATCACAATTTATTACAAGCGCTTAGCTTAGTAAAAAAAGCTGGTTATAAATTTAAATGCGTTTTAATAGGGCGAGAAATAGAGAGAAATAATCAGATTTTATTTGAGCAGGTTGATAACTTAAAATTAACAGAAGA
This sequence comes from Pseudoalteromonas sp. MM1, assembly GCF_030296835.1. NCBI lineage: Bacteria > Pseudomonadati > Pseudomonadota > Gammaproteobacteria > Alteromonadales > Pseudoalteromonadaceae > Pseudoalteromonas > Pseudoalteromonas sp. MM1. Next base: position 525,367 of record NZ_AP027922.1, read on the forward strand.
AGTTATTTTTTTAGGTCAAAGAACCGATATACCTCACATAATGAATGCTCTCGATATAAATGTTTTAGCTTCCTCTTTTGGTGAGGGGTTTCCAAATGTTTTAGCTGAGGCTATGGCTTGCGGAACACCATGTGTAACAACAAACGTTGGAGATGCAGGGCTTATTGTAAAGTCGACGGGTTGGGTTGTAAGCCCTAGAAATTATAATGAATTAGCTGACGCTATTATTAGCGCTATTAAAGAAAAAGAATTACAAAATGAAAAATGGTTAAATCGTTCAAAGGAATGTAGAAAAAGGGTTGAAGATAATTTCAGTATTAACTCAATGATTAATAACTACCACGCAGCTTGGTCAAAATAGTTGATTTATTCATTACCTGCACCTGTATTTATATAATTCAAACGAGTAAGAAAATATTAAAACTTTTTCAAATTATCAACTTAGGGATAGAGCTAATGCCTAAACTTTTATTTTTAGTTAATGTGGACTGGTTCTTTATTTCACACCGCTTACCTATAGCGCAAGAAGCGCTTAAGCAAGGATATTCAGTCACTATAGCTTGTCATTTTACCGAGCATAAGCAAGCGCTAAAAGAGATGGGCTTTAACGTTGTTGAACTACCGTTCACCCGCAGTGGTGGCAGCATAGGCAATGAATTTAAAACACTCAAAGCTATACGTAATTTAATAAAGCAAGAGCAGCCATCTGTTATCCATGCAGTAACTATAAAGCCTGTTTTATACGCTGGGTTAGTACTAAAAACAATTAAACAAAAAATACCATTTGTAGCTGCTATATCAGGCTTGGGCTATGTATTTACTGCAAGTACATTTAGAGCAAAGCTAACTAAATTTATAGCATCCATGGTATATAAAGTTGCGTTAGCGCACAAAAATAAAACCGTTATCTTTCAAAATAGATCGGATGAAAAAATACTAACAGAAGTCGCTAATCTTAAGGCTTGCGATAAAGTGCTTATTAAAGGCTCTGGGGCTGACTTATCTGTTTATAATCACATCCCTGAAATAAACCGCCCGCACATTAAAATCGCAATGGCATGTCGTTTATTACGAGAAAAAGGTGTTTATCAATATATAGAGGCTGCTAAAGCGGTTAAAACCCAGTTTCCTAATACACAGTTTTTGCTTATAGGAACGCCGGACCCAGAAAACCCAAATACAATAAAGCAATCTGAAATCGATAAATGGGTAGATGAGGGAATAATTGACTATTTAGGCCACCGCAGCGACATTCCAAATATTTTCTCTGATGTAAATATTGTTTCTCTTCCATCATTTTATGGTGAGGGAGTACCAAAAGTACTCATTGAAGCTGCAGCATGTGGTAGAGCTATAGTAACGACTACAAACCCAGGTTGTAATGACGCAATTATAGACAACGAAACAGGACTCGCAGTACCCCCAATGGATGGGCAGTCACTTGCTAATGCATTTATTCAATTAATCAATAGCCCTGAACAACGTATTGAAATGGGGATTAAAGCCAGAGTATTTGCAGAAAAAGAGTTTGATGTTAAAGCTGTAGTGGATTCTCACATCAAAATATATAAAGGATTGCTGGATAATAAACTATGATCGCTATTACTGGTTATAGTGGCTTTGTTGGTACAGAGCTACTAAAAAAAATAAACACCGAAGAGTGCGTGTTATTAGGGCGCAAGCCAATTACGGGTAGCTACAAACATCAATTTTTTGATCTTAGTAACCCAGTTCAAGATTTAGATTTAAGTGAAGTTAAAGTGCTTATTCATTGCGCCGCTCGCGTACATATAATGGATGATAACTCAGCAAATCCAATAGATGAATTTAGAGCTGTAAATACAAAAGGAACCTTAAATTTAGCTTCTCAAGCAGCTAAAGCAGGTGTAAAGCGATTTATATTTATAAGTACTATTAAAGTAAATGGCGAAAGCACGACAGGTCGTAAGCCTTTTAATGAACAAGAATGCGCCCCAGAAGATCCATATGGCATTTCAAAAGCAGAGGCTGAGCAGCAATTGCTCGCTTTAGGGCAACAAACGGGGATGGAAATAGTAATAATAAGGCCACCTTTAGTATATGGAGAAGGTGTAAAGGCTAACTTTGCATCTTTAATGCGTTTAGTTAATAAAGGTTTTCCTCTACCTTTTAGATCAATAAATAACAATAAAAGAAGCTTAGTATCTGTTTATAATTTAGTTGATCTTATAAAAGTGTGTGTTGAACACCCCAATGCGGCTAATCAAGTGTTTTTAGTAAGTGATGATCATGACCTTTCTACTGCCGAAATGGTACAATTAATGGCTAAGGTGCAGGGTAAGTCAAACTTAACACTCCCAATTCCAACAACGTTATTTTCACTCGCTGGTAAAGTATTAGGAAAAAAACAAATTGTTGATAGGTTAATAGGGTCACTACAAGTTGATATCACGCACACCAAAAAAACACTCAATTGGGTACCTCCATACTCAGTTGAAAATAGCTTTAAATTATCTGCAAAAATTAAATAGGTTAATTAATGATTCGTACGCTCGATATTTTGTTTTCATTAGTGGGTTTGGTACTTACTATGCCATTTTTAATTATTTTATATATTATTGGCCTATTTGATACCGGCTCGCCACTTTTTATGCAAGAGCGCGTTGGCCGTAATAAAAACCCGTTTACTTTAGTTAAATTTAGAACAATGACCGTAGATACAGCCTCTGTAGCGAGTCACTTAGCTAGTACAGCGTCTATTACACCCTTTGGTGGCTTTTTACGTAAAACAAAGTTAGATGAACTACCGCAGCTTTGGAATGTACTTAAAGGTGAGATGAGCTTAGTTGGGCCTCGCCCAGGGTTATTTAATCAAGAAGAGCTAACACAAGCTCGCGATGCTAAAAATATATACGATGTGCGCCCAGGTATAACAGGCTTAGCACAAGTAAACGAAATAGATATGTCTACTCCAGAACTACTAGCTGAAACTGATGCAAAAATGATCGCCACACTTAACCTAAAATACTACTTCACTTATATACTACAAACCGTCACAGGAAGTGGCAGTGGCGATAGGGTAAAATAGCCAAATAACACACAAATTTACAAAAAGTAACCAAATACATAAAGACTATATAATCTTTTACATATAGTCTTTAACTATTAAGTGCAATAGTTGTTCATCTTGTAGTAAAATTGTAATCAATAGAATAGCAGTATCACTGCTAGCTTCAGGGAAATGTATTGTGTTTTTAAAATTCTTAGTTAACTTGCCTCGCCCCCAAAAAAGAGTTGTATCACTTGTTGTAGATAGCATTTTTATTATTGTCGCTTTTTGGCTCGCCTTTTTACTAAGGTTAGATAGCACGGCTGTTTTAAAAAATACACACACATGGATTCTACTGGCAACAGTATTACCCCTTAGCTTGTTCAGTTTTGTTAAGCTTGGCTTATACCGGGCCGTGCTTCGTTATATGAATACACAAGCTATGTGGGCCATTATTGCTGGTGTAGTACTTTCTACAGTTTACTTAACCGTTTTGTCTTTCTTTTTAAGCGCACCTGTCCCGCGTACAGTACCGTTTATATATGCGAGCTTTTGTATTTTATTTGTAGGTGGAGCAAGGCTAACCGTACGCGCTGTGGTTGGGCAAATAACAATGCGCCGAAAAGAAGGGGTTATTATATACGGAGCGGGATCAGCGGGGCGCCAACTTGCAACTGCATTAGCTAATGGCCCAGAGTATTCGCCAGTTGCCTTTATAGATGATGATCCTAAAAAGCATTTATCGTTAATTCAGGGTATATGTGTGCATGCACCTTCACAAATAGCCGAAATTGCCAAACAAAAATGCGCAAATAAAATTTTACTTGCCTTGCCAAGCACTTCAAGAAGCCGTCGAAAAGAGGTGCTTAACGCAATAGAAAAGTTCAAGCTACAAGTAATGACCGTACCTGGGATGGCAGATATTGTTTCGGGCACGACTAACCTAGATGAAGTTAAAGATGTAGAGATAGACGATTTACTAGGTAGAGACTCTGTACAGCCTCGTCAAGATTTAATGTCGGCAAATATAGAAAACAAAGTAGTTATGGTTACAGGGGCTGGTGGCTCAATCGGCTCTGAACTGTGCAGACAAATAATTAAAAATAAGCCTACAAAAATTGTACTTTTTGAGCTTTCGGAGTTTGCTTTATACGCAATAGAGAAAGAGCTATCGGAGTACTGCAACGCAAATAATTTAAATATAGAAGTATTGCCAATATTAGGCTCAATACAAAATAAAAAGTTGGTTCAATCAACGTTCTCAACTTTTAACGTGCAAACTGTTTACCATGCAGCTGCCTATAAGCATGTACCATTAGTAGAGCACAACGTAGTTGAAGGTGTTCGTAATAATATTTACGGCACCTATAACGTAGCTACGGCAGCAATAAATGCAAAGGTAGACACGTTTGTTCTTATATCAACCGATAAAGCCGTGCGCCCAACAAATATTATGGGCACTACAAAACGCATGGCCGAACTTGTGCTGCAAGGGTTGTCTGAGGTTCAAAATACCACACGTTTTACAATGGTACGCTTTGGTAATGTATTAGGGTCATCAGGCTCTGTTGTGCCACTGTTCAGAAAACAAATTAAAGCGGGCGGCCCAATAACATTAACTCACCAAGATATTACTCGTTACTTTATGACCATACCTGAAGCTGCTCAGCTTGTTATTCAAGCAGGAGCCATGGGGGTAGGTGGCGATGTATTTGTGCTAGATATGGGCGAGCCAGTTAAAATTAAAGACTTAGCAACTAAAATGGTTCATTTGTCAGGGCTTGAAGTTAAGCACGAAAAGCGCCCAAATGGTGATATAGAAATAAAATGTACAGGTTTGCGCCCAGGCGAAAAGTTATTTGAAGAGCTGCTTATTGGCGACAATGTTATTGGCACTGACCACCCAAGAATTTTAAGTGCACAAGAGATAAAAATGCCATGGCATGAGCTAGAACCATTTTTGGGCAAATTAAAAGCAGCTTGTGATGATACAGACCACCCCCTAATACGTAAACTGTTGTTGCAAGCACCCACTGCATTTTCTCCTACCGACGGAATATGCGACCTCAACTGGCAAGAAAAGCAAAATAGCCAAACCAATGTTACCGCTTTACCCAAAGTAAGTGGCTCTTAAAATGGCTAGGCTGCAATAGTTTAATAATTTGCAGCCTATTTGTTTGAGCAAGCCTCACGTATAAATGTACTTTCAAGTTTGGTATATATTTATTGTGTTGTAGGCACCTTGCTTGCTGGCGCACTAAAAGCATCGCTTTTTATATATTTACCAAATTGCGTGAGCAAGCTTCACGCCTTGGGGTTTATACTCGGTGTATATTGTGTTGTAGACGCACAGCTTGCTGGCGTTTAAAAGCGTAGCTTTTACAAATAAACACAACCTCAGTACGGATATTTGCTTATGTTGTCTACTAACTTTGCGCGTAAAGGGTTCGCTACTATATACCTAGCTTGAGCTATTAAATCTTCATCACCTCTAATTTTGTGGTCATAATAATTTGTTTGCCATATCTTCCCGTTTGTACCGTTATGCTTATTAAACCTATAAGTTGTAATATTCTTAAACTTTCTGACAAGGTTAGATAATTCTGAGCTACGATTTAATTGAAAAAGCCAACGTATATGATCAGGCATAATTACAAAGCAAATAGTGTTATGAGAATTACTTTTGAAAATAAAACAAGCTCTCTAGCTATCAACCGGGCATTTAAATAATTAGCAAACAATGGCTTACGGAAATCGCAACATAAAGTTATGGAATAAAAAGCATTAATGGTAGGGCACCTACCTTTTAAACGTTTATGCGTGTTAGCCATATAGTTTTATTCCTTTTTGTATCCTTTTCGCGCGAGCAAGCCTCACGCCTATTAAGTTCCTATCTCAATTTTAATCTCACTCCCCAATATTTCTTTATACTTACTTGCTAATGCGCGCTTTGCCTCATTATCGCCGTGCACAATTTTTATATGGCTTGGCTTTTTACGCATGCCGGTTACAAACTTAACTAACCCGTTTTGATCGGCATGGGCGCTGTAGCCGCTAATGGTATGCACCTGTGCATTAATTGTAATGCGTGTATTGTTTATAAAAACATAGCCATTGCGGGGGCCATATTTTTGTATATCGCGGCCCAATGTACCGCGGCCTTGGTAGCCAACAAACAATACGTCGGTTGTTTTGTCACCTAAAAAACGCTCTAGGTAGTTTACTATTCGCCCACCACTGCACATACCGCTGGCAGCTAAAATAATGGCAGGGGTTTGGCGCGAGGCTAAATAATTAATAATGGCGATATGTTCACTATGGGTATCAACCGTGGTTAGGTTTTCAAAATCTAGCGGATGGCGGCCTTTGGCTACTTTACGTTTAGCCTCTGCATCCCATAAATGTTTAAATTTAATATATTGCTCGGTAAAATTGGCAGCCATGGGGGAGTCTAAAATTACATGAATTTTTCGCCAAGGCGATCCTTTAGCTGATTGATGTATTAGCTGTTCTAGTTCATAAAGTAGCTCTTGTGTACGGCCAATACTAAATGCCGGCACTAACACCACACCGTTATCTGCGACTGCGCGTTCAATTACGTTTTTTAGTGTTTGAGTGCGCTCTTTACGGCCTTGATGGTTTTTATCGCCGTAGGTTGACTCTATAACTAATGTGTCGGCTTTATAAGGAGGCTTTGGAGCCGGTAACAGCGGCGTGTAAGGCGCACCTAAATCGCCCGAAAACACAACTCTATGGCTTCTATTACTCTTTGTATTAATGCCTATGTCTATTTCCACATAAGCTGAGCCTAATATATGCCCAGCACGCTGAAAGCGCGCTTTAGCTATTTGCTCGTTGGCGCAAGGTAGCGCAAACCAAGTATTAAAATTAACGGCAACAATACGCTTGTTTAACAAACTTAAGCACGCATTTATAATTTTTGTATCGCGGGTAACGCCTACTTTTAACGCATCTTCAATCACGAGTGGCAGCAAACTAGCTGAGGCAAGCGTAGTAAAAATAGGGCCTTTAAAACCCGTTGCTAATAAATAGGGGATTCGCCCCACGTGGTCAATATGGCAGTGCGTAACAATAAGCGCAGTAATGTGCGTAACATTAAACTCTATTGATAAATCATCTTTTGCGTCTTCCCCCTGAAAAAGCCCGCAGTCTATTAGTATGCTGGTTTGGCTATTAATAACGAGCTCGTGGCACGAGCCTGTTACACCATTTACCGCTCCGTGGTGAAGTATTTGCATAAGTATCTTTATTTAGTTTTTTAAGAGTAAAGTTAAAAGTAGGGCTAAACAGTAATTTAAGCAAAACTTAGGTGTATTGTTATTGAAGGAGCCTTGCTTAGTAACACTCTTAGGCATTATGTGACGTTTAAATAATAAAGCTAAACGTGAGGTAAACTCGCTGCTACTTGTAAGTATTGATTTACTTATCTTTGCCCAATGGGATTTTAGTGATTTATTCACAAAGAGGACAAGAGACGCTGCGTTATAGAGTAGTAAGAATATATAATTGCTTTTGCATAATCATTGCTCATTTACTCCTCTTTTTCTTCTCCTTGTGCAATAGCCTTTTAAGCTATTAATTTATAAATAGGGTAGCCTTGTAGGCGCTTTGCTTGCTGGCGCACTTAGGCTTTATATCGCGTTTAAATAGTAAGCCTAAGCGCGTATTTTAAGCTAGGTTTAGATTATATAAACAGCAATAGCTACAACAAATATAATGGCTGCTGTTAACAAAGTAAGTGCGTATTTACCTTAAACGGCTATTTACTTAAGAAACTTAAATTGTTTATAATCAGTTGCTGTTAAAAATAATGTTGTGTTTGTTGCAATTGTGTATGAAGTAAGGATTGCTGTGAAAAGTTGGTATTTAGTTACATGTAAACCTCGCCAAGAAGAGCGAGCAGCCACCAACTTACTTAATCAAGGCATTGAAGTTTTTTATCCAAAATTAACCACAGAAAAACTCATCAAAGGCAGGCGAACTGTTAAACAGTCTGCTCTATTTCCAAACTACTTATTTATTTGCTTAGAGTCTCAAAACGGTAACTTTTCTGCTGTAAAAAATACGCGCGGCATAAATGGCTTTGTATCTTATGGCACCCGTTACCAAATAGTACCAGAAGCTCTAATAGAGCAACTTAAATACGAACGCACAAGCTCTGCCGAATCAACAATACCAAAAGCAGGCGACACAGTAAGCGTACATAACAATACATTTAATAACGTTGCAGCAATATACAAAGAGCCCGACGGCGATATGCGCAGTATTTTACTTATTAACTTACTTAATCAAAAAATCGAAGTAAGTGTTGAGAATAAAGATATTACGCAATGAAGATTAAAGGCGAAAGGTTAAAGGTAAAGGTTAAAGGTAAAGGTTAAAGGTAAAGGTTAAAGGTAAAGGTTAAAGGTAAAGGTTTAACCGAAGTAACGCCTTTGCACCTAAAAAGTTAAGAAATACCAGTACGTAGGAACTGCAACCTAGGGGCGGAAGCGTGCCCGAAGGGCTAGACAAGCAAAAAGTTTTGCTTTCAAGCTGGAGCGAGAGGAGCTCTGCGACGAACTGGAACGTGCCCGAAGGGCTAGACAACTTGTAGACGCACAGCTTGCTGGCGTTTTAAAAGCAACGCTTTTACGTATTTAAAAAATGCGTGAGCAAGCTTCACGCCTACGTGGGTTTTATGAACGGTGTATATTGTGTTGTAGACGCGCAGCTTGCTGGCGTTTAAAAGCAACGCTTTTACATATTTATAAAAAATGCGTGAGCAAACTTCACGCCTACGTGGGTTTTATACTCGCTGCTACTTATAAGTTTTCTCATTTATTCCTCTTTTGCTTCTCTTTGTGCAAAAAATAAAAAATTAATTCACAAAGAGGTTAAGACACGCTGCGCTTTAGAGGGGAACGTTGTAGGCGCCTAGCTTACTGGCGCGCTTAGGCTTTATGCCACTAAAAAATAATACAAAGCACGATATAAATTTGTTGCTATTAAAACCAGTATGTACATTATTCTGATAGCTGATAGCTGATAGCTGATAGCTGATAGCTGATAGCTGATAGCTGATAGCTGATAGCTGATAGCTGATAGCTGATAGCTGATAGCTGATAGCTGATAGCTGATAGCTGATAGCTGATAGCTGATAGCTGATAGCTGATAGCTGATAGCTGATAGCTGATAGCTGATAGCTGATAGCTGATAGCTGATAGCTGATAGCTGATAGCTGATAGCTGATAGCTGATAGCTGATAGCTGATAGCTGATAGCTGATAGCTGATAGCTGATAGCTGATAGCTGATAGCTGATAGCTGATAGCTGATAGCTGATAGCTGATAGCTGATAGCTGATAGCTGATAGCTCAAACAAACCGATTCTCGCTTGCGTGTAAACATACCTCATGCTTTAATTACACCGCTAAAAAATAAGTACTCACCAAGGTTGGTGAGCAAGCGCAATATTTAAAATAATTTTGGGATTCTACAATGGCGTTAAGCTGTAAATCACTCGCAACTTCTCTCGTAATGCTAGCAATATCAGGGTGTACAATAGTACCCGGTAGCCATTTTGAAGGCATAGATTCAGGCGAACAAACATATAACCTTGAGCAAGATCTCGAAAAAGTAAACATCCAAATTATCGACTCGCAGCTTTTAAATAAACAAAAGTTAGCGCAAGCAGCGGCTAAGCCTATTTCAAGCAGTGCGGGTGTTAATACCAGCGATTACGAATACAAACTAGGTGTAGGTGATGTACTTACAATAGGCGTATGGGATCATCCTGAGCTTACAATACCAGCTGCTGTACAACGTACCGCAGAGTTTGACGGCTTTCGCGTACAAAAAGACGGCACAATTACCTACGCGTATGCCCCTAACATTCCTGCTGCAGGCCGAACAATTAGCCAAGTGCGCGACGACCTAGTAAAGCGCTTAAGCCGAGTGATAGAAGACCCACAGGTAGATGTAAAAGTAGTGGGCTTTAGAAGCCAAAAAGCATACGTAACAGGTGAGGTAAATAAGCCTGGCGTTTACCCCGTAACCGAAATACCCCTTACCCTTATTGATGCGCTAAACCAAGCGGGTGGATTAACCGATTCAGCCGATTGGCGCACCGTTACCTTTACCCGAGGCGATAAAACAGAAGTTATTAAGCTTGATGATTTTTATGCCCACGGTGACATTTCGCAAAACCGTTTACTACAACACGGTGATATAGTGCATGTAAGCCGTAACGATGCACAAAAAGTATTTGTACTAGGCGATGTAAAAAAAGCGGGGTCAGTAACCCTTAATCGCTACGGTTTAAACTTAGCCGAAGCATTAAGTGATTCGGGCGGTTTAAACGAAGCAACAGCAGATGCAAATGGCGTATTTGTACTGCGTAAAAGCAACGTAGAACAAACGGGCTATATTGCAAACGTATACCAGCTACATGCAAAAAATATTGCAGCTATGGTATTAGCAGAGCAGTTTGAACTTGAGCCAAGCGACATTGTATATGTAACCTCTGCACCACTTGCACGTTGGAACCGCGTAATAAGCTTATTACTACCGTCAGTTTCTACAGTTGATAACATTAACGATATTAACAACTAAAAGGTTTTTAAAATGTTTGATTCAGTTTTAGTTGTATGTGCGGGCAACATATGCCGCAGCCCTACCGGTGAATATGTATTAAAGCAAAAGCTTGAAGGTAAAAATATTAAAGTATCATCGGCTGGGTTAACCGCACTTGAAGGCAAACCTGCCGATGCCACAGCAAAGCAAATTGCACAGGCAAATGGTGTAAATATGGATGCCCACCAAGGGCGCCAATTAACATCGGCTTTAGTGGCACAAAACAGTGTTATTTTAGTAATGGAAGAACGCCATTTAAACGATGTACACGCCCGTTACCCAGAGGCGCGCGGTAAAACCTTTTTACTCGGTAAGTGGATCAACAACGCCGAAATACCCGACCCATACCGCCAAAGCCAAGAGGCTTTTGAACACGTTTATACATTAATCGATAGCGCATGCAGCGCTTGGCAAAAGTATTTATAAGGAATGGCTAAATTAATGACTGCCCAGCCTAGTAATAAAAGTAAAAATACCGCACAACCCACGCAAGAAATCGACTTAATGGCACTACTAGGTGCATTGCTCGATCGTAAATATTTTATAGCCGGTATAACCGCATTATTTATGTTTGTAGGTGTGGTTTATGCTGTATTAAGTACACCGGTTTACCAAGCCACCGCGATGATACAGGTAGAAGATGGCGGCGCATCGGTCCCAGGGTTTGACGACATGGCCGGAATGTTCGAAAGTACATCGGCCGCAGTAACCGAAATAGAGCTCCTAAAATCGCGCAGTGTTATTGGCGAGGCAGTAGATACACTCAAGCTTGATATAACAGCTGAGCCTAAGCTCTTCCCTTTTATTGGTAATCGCGCTTATCGTAAGTTTATGCCAATGGAAGAGGGCGACCTAGCCGAGCCAAGCTTTGGTGCAAGCAGTTATGCGTGGGGTGGCGAAAGCATAAACATATTTAGGTTTGACGTACCGCGCACTGCTATAAATCGAAAATTTACCCTTGTGGCACAAACAAATAATGGGGTGGCTCTTCTAAACGCTGATGGCAACCAAATACTCGCTGGTAAAGTAGGCGAGGAGCTTACTAATGGCAAGTTTAACTTAACAGTACGCGAGCTTAACGCGCGCCCAGGTACAGAGTTTATAATTACTCGTAGAGATCGCCTAAATACAATACTTGATTTACAAGCAGCTATTGGTGCAAGCGAAAAAGGTAAAGACTCAGGCATAATTAATTTAAGCCTGCAAAGCACAAAACCAAGTTATGCTGAAAAAGTACTTGATAAAGTAGCCGCTATTTATGTACGCCGTAACGTTGAGCGCAACAGTGCAGAGGCACAAAAGTCGCTCGAGTTTTTAGAAGTACAATTACCTGAAATTAAAAAACAGCTTGAATATGCAGAACAACGCTTTAACGACTACCAAATAAAACGCCAGTCTATAAACATAACGCTCGAAACCCAAGGTGTACTAGAGCAAGTTGTTAAACTTGAGACTAAGCTACAAGAGCTAAACCTAAAGCGCTTAGAACTCGGTCGTAAATTCAAAAAAAGCCACCCATCATACCAAGGTATTGTTGAGCAAATTCAAGCGGTAGAAAAACAAAAAGATCAACTAATTGGTGAGGTAGGTAGCCTGCCCGAAACCCAACAAGAGCTATTACGTTTAAAGCGCGATGTTGAGGTAAGTAACCAAATATACACTTTACTACTTAGCAAAACCCAAGAGCTCGACATAGTGCGTGCAGGCACCGTAGGTAATGTGCGCGTTATTGACTACGCCGAGGTAAACACCACAAAACCAGTTAAGCCTAAAAAAGCATTAATAGTGGTTATGGCGACTATGCTTGGCGGTATGCTAAGCGTTGCAGTTGTGCTTATACAAAAAGCCATGCATAAAGGGGTAGAAGACCCAAGCGAGATAGAGGCACTAGGCATACCCGTTTACGCAAGTGTACCGCACTCAGACCATCAAGATAAGCTAACCGGCTTTACTAAAGCGCGTAAAAATAAAGCCGCAAAAGCAAAAACCATACTCGCGCTCGATAACCCGGCAGACCTTTCAATAGAGGCACTACGTAGCCTGCGTACCAGCTTACATTTTGCGATGATGGAAGCTAAAAATAATATTATTGCTATATCGGGGCCAAGCCCTGGTGTGGGTAAATCGTTTATATCGGTTAACTTAGCTTCGGTGCTTGCCCAAAGCGGCAAAAAAGTGCTGATTATTGATGCCGATATGCGTAAAGGCTACTTACAAACACAGTTTGGCTTAAAGTGGGATGACGGCTTAAGTGATTACCTATCGGGGCGTTTAAACCTAGAGCAAGTGACTAAACCAACCAAGGTTGAAGGGTTGAATGTAATTACACGCGGGCAAATACCACCAAACCCATCAGAGCTGTTAATGCACAGTAACTTTAGTAAGTTGGTGGAAGAGGTTAGCGCTGCTTACGACATCGTAATTATAGATACCCCGCCAATACTCGCGGTAACAGACCCTGCTATAGTGAGTGCCCACACAGGCACTACCTTATTAGTGGCACGCTTTGGCCAAAACCACCTGCGTGAAATAGAACTAACCCGTAACCGTTTTGAACAAAATGGCATAGATGTAAAAGGCTTAGTGTTTAACGGTGTAGTTAAAAAGGCGAGTAATGCATATGGTTATTATGGCTATTACAATTACGAATATAAGTCAGATAAATAAATATAAAATGAGAAGTATATGACTTTGAAAGTAGGCGATCCAGTTACAACAGACCAACCTTTAAACACTAGTTTAGAGGAGTCAATCTTCATAACAGAAAGTTTCAAATCTAAATCAGAGGCATTAAAGCAAAGTACTATATATGTTTTTTGCCCTGAGGAATGCGCAGAAAAAATAACTACGATCATAGATGATTACTCATTCAATATTGTTATAAATGACTACGCGATAACAGATTTTACTAAAAAAGTAGTTTGCCATTATCAAAGCGCCCATTTGACTAAAGAGCAGCGTAAGTTTTTAGTGAACGCAACAGAGTGCGGAGCTTGGGTTGAGCCATTAGTTAGCTATTTAGATGATAGATTAAAGTATACAGAGGTTCGTTTACTTCATAGCAGTTACTTTTTGCACCAAAAAGCGTTTTCAATATTATCAAATCAACGAACCCAAATTGCTAAGCGTTTTGTAGATATTTTTAGTGCAATTATCTTACTTATACTCACAATCCCTTTTTCATTAATTGCAGCGCTGCTCATTAAGCTTGAAAGCCCTGGGCCTATGCTTTTTAAACAAAAGCGTACTGGGCAATACAATAAGGAATTTGAAGTATATAAATTTAGATCAATGCGTAATGATGCTGAAAAGAATGGTGCTCAATGGGCTTCAAAAAACGATGCACGCGTGACTAAAGTGGGCAGATTTATACGAAAAACAAGAATAGACGAAATACCTCAGCTTATAAATGTATTACAAGGCACTATGTCAATAATCGGGCCAAGGCCTGAGCGTGAAGTGTTTATAAAAGATTTAGAAAAGGAAATACCTTACTATCGTTTTCGCCATGCAGTTAAACCTGGTGTAACTGGGTTAGCCCAAGTAAGTTACCCTTATGGTGCATCGGTTGAAGACGCTATATGGAAGCACAAGTACGACATTCACTATATTAAACACCATTCAGTGTTATTAGATTTTAAAATATTACTTTTAACGGTAAAAACGGTTATTTTTGGTATGGGCCGATAATGCAAGAGCCTTTAGTATCAGTAATTATGCCTGCTTATAATGCGGAAGATTACATTTCCGAATCCATTGAGTCGGTCCTTACACAAAGCTATAAAAATTGGGAGTTATTGATAACTGATGATCGCTCTACTGATACTACTCAGAAAATAATTAATGAATACGCTATAAAAGATCATCGAATAAAGTTATTTATAAATGAGCAAAATGGTGGGGCAGGGGTTGCACGTAATAACTCTATTAAACAAGCAAAAGGTCGATTTATTGCTTTTTTAGACGCGGATGACCTGTGGTTACCAGAAAAGCTCACTAAACAGATTAGTTTTATGCTTAAAAACAATTATGCTTTTACTTTTACTGCATACCAAAAAATGGAAGCTGAACACTTAAAGGGTGTTATATCTCCTCCAAGCACTACTACATATAAGAAATTATTAAGCAGCAATGTGATTGGTTGTCTGACGGCAGTTTATGATAGTGGCTTGTTAGGTAAGCAATATATGCCTCTAATTCGTAAAAGGCAGGATATGGGTCTTTGGCTGAATATATTAAAACAAACCCCTTATGCGTACAGCATTCCAACTGTTTTGGCTCTATATAGGGCTGATTCTGGAATGACTCAAAACAAACTTAAAGTTTTGAAGTCCCAGTGGAATTTATACAGAGAAGTTCAGGGGCTAAATATTTTAAGGTCTATAAAATATTTTGTAGTTTACGCCTTAAAAGGCTATCTGAAATATAAAAAATAAGTGGAAAGATGGAAAATATACTTAAACTCATTGGTCGGAAGAAAGAGCTTTTTTTAAAAGACATATCAAAAAGCGAAACTGAGTTAACAAATGTTGTAACAAACTCTTCATTTCTAGTATTAGGAGGTGCAGGCTCAATAGGCCAAGCTGTCACTAAAGAAATATTTAAACGCAACCCGAAAAAACTGCATGTTGTCGATATTAGCGAAAATAATATGGTTGAGTTAGTTCGTGATGTTCGTAGTTCGTTTGGCTATATCGACGGCGATTTTCAAACATTCGCGCTTGATATTGGCTCAGTAGAATACGATGCGTTTATAAAAGCAGATGGCCAATATGACTATGTATTGAACTTATCGGCACTTAAACATGTACGCAGTGAAAAAGACCCATTTACTTTGATGCGTATGATAGACGTAAATGTATTTAATACTGATAAAACGATTCAGCAATCGATTGATTGTGGTGCAAAAAAATATTTTTGTGTATCTACAGATAAAGCAGCAAACCCAGTAAATATGATGGGAGCATCTAAACGTATTATGGAAATGTTTTTAATGCGTAAAAGCGAAAAAATCGCTATTTCTACCGCTCGATTTGCCAACGTTGCTTTTTCAGATGGGTCATTATTGCATGGCTTTAACCAGCGTATACAAAAGCAGCAACCAATAGTTGCTCCTAGCGATATAAAACGCTACTTTGTTACACCCCAAGAGTCTGGTGAACTATGTTTAATGTCTTGTATTTTTGGTGAAAATAGAGACATTTTCTTTCCAAAACTAAGTGAAGCTTTACACTTAATTACCTTTGCAGATATTGCTGTAAAATACCTTCAAGATCGTGGTTACGAACCTTTTTTATGTAAAACTGAAGACGAAGCACGTGAGCTAGTAAAAACGCTACCCGCTCAAGGTAAGTGGCCATGTTTATTTACTGAAAGTGACACCACAGGCGAAAAAGACTTTGAAGAATTTTTTACCGACAATGAAACACTAGATATGGAACGTTTTGAAAACTTAGGCATTATTAAAAATGACGCTATTTTCGAACAAACTTTGTTAGCCGAATTTGAAGAAGCAATTACTCAAATGAAAACTAATAAATCTTGGACAAAAGACGAAATTGTGTCGCTTTTCTTTAAAATGCTACCTGACTTTGGGCATAAAGAAACGGGCAAATACCTTGATGGTAAAATGTAATTAGGCAAATATATCATGACTAAACAGCTTGTTTCATTTGTGAAAGATCTCTACCAAACGAACGAGTTTATTCCTTTACACGCACCAACGTTTTCAGGAAATGAACAACAATATGTATCTGAAACGATAAGCAGTACATTTGTATCAAGTGTTGGTAAATTTGTAGATGATTTTGAAGGCCACATTGAAAATTACACCGGAACCGCAAAAGCTGTTGCTACTGTAAATGGTACCGCAGCGTTGCATGCAGCGCTGTATATGGCGGGAGTTAAAAGTAACGATATCGTTATTACTCAAGCTCTTACTTTTGTAGCAACTTGCAATGCATTGCATCATATGGGAGCAGAGCCGGCATTTGTTGACGTATCACCCGTTAGCTTGGGGTTATGCCCTAAAGCTTTGTCTGCTTTTTTAGAGCAATATGCAGTATTAACCGAGTCGGGTCCCGTGCATAAAATCACAAAGCAACGCTTTCAGGCAGTGGTTCCAATGCATACATTTGGGCATCCTGTTGAGCTTGATGAGTTAATAGGTGTGTGTAATGAGTGGCAAATCGCTTTAGTAGAAGATGCAGCAGAAAGCCTTGGCTCTTTTTACAAGGGTAAGCATACCGGTACCTTAGGTGACTTTGGCGCAATTAGCTTTAATGGAAATAAAATTATTACCACCGGTGGGGGCGGTATGGTTTTATGCAAAACCTTAGCGTCAGGGCAGCGCACCAAACACATAACTACCACAGCTAAAGTGCCTCATCCGTATGAATTTTTTCATGATGAAGCGGGCTTTAATTATCGAATGCCTAACTTAAACGCAGCACTTGGCTGCGCGCAAATGGAAAATTTGGCCGCATTTGTAGAAAATAAACGTCATCTTGCGAATTTATATGTAGATTTTTTTAAAGGGTCTGATTTTAAATTTGTCACTGAGCCTAATTATGCAAAATCAAACTATTGGTTAAACGCCATTATTTGTCCAAATCAAAGTGAACGAGAAAAACTATTAAAACAGACTAATGCTGATGGCGTAATGACCCGACCAGTTTGGCAATTAATGCATCGTTTACCTATGTTCGAAAAGGCAATGAGAGGCGATTTAAGCCATTCAGAGTTTATAGAGGCGCACTTAGTTAATATACCAAGCTCTCCAGTTAATAGTTTAGGCAAATTGTAATGACAAAAAAAATAGCTGTATTTACAGGTACTCGAGCAGAGTATGGGCTGCTATATTGGTTGATAAAAGATATTCAAAGTGATCCAGAGCTTACATTACAGCTATTAGTTTCAGGCATGCATTTATCATCTGAATTT
Source organism: Pseudoalteromonas sp. MM1 (assembly GCF_030296835.1). Taxonomy (NCBI): domain Bacteria; kingdom Pseudomonadati; phylum Pseudomonadota; class Gammaproteobacteria; order Alteromonadales; family Pseudoalteromonadaceae; genus Pseudoalteromonas; species Pseudoalteromonas sp. MM1. The sequence goes on from NZ_AP027922.1 coordinate 542,970, forward strand.
GGTGAAACTTATAAACAAATAGAGCAAGATGGCTTTACTATAGATGAAAAAATAGAGATTTTACTTTCATCAGATACGGCCGTCGGTACCGCTAAAAGTATGGGACTGGGCGTACTTGGATTTACAGATGCGTTAAGTCGATTGAAGCCCGATGCATTGATTATTTTAGGTGACCGCTTCGAAGCATTGGCAGCTGCTCAAACTGCGATGATAATGCGCATCCCTATTTTGCACCTACATGGCGGAGAAATTACCGAAGGTGCTTATGATGACGCTATTCGTCATGCTATTACTAAGCTGAGCTATTTACACGGAACCTCAACCGAAGAGTATCGCAAACGTGTAATACAGCTAGGTGAAGCACCTGAACGGGTTAAAAACATTGGCGCAATTGGCCTTGATCATTTAGCACGTAGTGACTTTATGAGTGTAAATGAAATTGGCAACTCATTAAGTTTTAATTTGAAGCAGCCTTACTTTCTTGTTACCTATCATCCGGTAACGCTAGGTGAAGAGCCTCCAGAGCAAAGCTTTATAGCATTACTAGATGCGTTAGATGAGTTTAAAGATAATCAAATTATTTTAACCTATCCAAATGCCGATGATGGTGGGCGCCGTATCATACCAATACTTGAAAACTATGCTAAACAACATCCTAATAGAGTTTGTGCAATACCTTCGTTGGGACAAAAGCGCTATCTAAGTACGGTAAAAAACGCCGCTGTTGTTATTGGCAACTCATCAAGTGGGATCATTGAAGTGCCCGCATTTAATGTGCCTACAGTTAATATAGGCGTAAGGCAAAAAGGCCGTTTAGCTGCTAAAAGTGTACTTAACTGCATAGCAACAAAAGACGCTATTTCAGCAGCAATAATGACTGCTGTTACTGGTAGTTATAAAACCGAAGGCGAAACAATAATAAATCCATATGGCGCAGGTAATGCAAGTGCTCAAGCAATTCAAATGCTCAAATCTTTAAAGTTTGAGCCGAGCAAACCTTTTTACGATTTAAAGTGAGAACTCTATGACATTAATTATTGCAGAAGCTGGTGTTAATCATAATGGCAGTGACGATTTAGCTTTTTCACTTGTTGACGCAGCTCACCAAGCTGGTGCCGATATAGTTAAATTTCAAACATTTAAAGCTAAAAACTTAGTGACTGAAGATGCGGAGCAAGCAGAGTACCAAATTACTAACAGTGGTCAAAAAGAGTCTCAGTACTCAATGCTAAAGCGATTAGAGCTAAGCTACGAAACGCATCACAAGCTAGTTAAATATTGTAATGATTTAGGCATTGAGTTTTTATCTACAGCGTTCGATTCTGAAAGCCTTTCGTTTTTAGTTGATGATTTGGGAATAACTCGCCTTAAGTTACCATCGGGTGAAATTACAAACGCACCATTAGTACTTGAACATGCTAGAACCGGCTGCGATTTAATCGTATCAACTGGAATGGCAACTCTTTCAGAGATAGAGCAAGTACTATCAGTCATAGCCTTTGGTTATATGAACCCAGAAGGTAATCCAACAGATGAAGCATTACAAGCTGCATATTTTTCTGAGCAGGGTAAACAATTACTAAAAGAGAAGGTTACACTTTTACATTGTACTACCGAATACCCAGCACCATTTAATGATATTAATTTATATGCCATGGACACAATGAAAGATGCCTTTAAGCTAGAAGTAGGTTACTCAGATCATAGTGCCGGAATTGTAGTACCTATTGCTGCTGTCGCTAAAGGGGCTGTTTTAATTGAAAAGCATTTTACAGTTGATAAAGCATTGCCAGGCCCAGATCACAAAGCCTCTCTTGATCCTATCGAATTAAAAGAAATGGTTGATGGAATTCGCACTGTTGAAAAGGTACTAGGAGATGGTATCAAGGGGCCGCGTCCATCGGAAGTAAAAAACAAAAGCGTAGCGCGTAAAAGTCTTGTAGCTGCAAACACTATCACCGCTGGTGAACTGTTTAGTAAAGAAAACCTTGTAGTGAAGCGGCCAGGTAATGGTTTAAGCCCTTTAAAATACTGGAATTATTTAAATAAACCAAGTGTAAAAAGCTATGCGGCTGGTGACTTAATAGATGAGTAACCCTAGGTATTTAATTATAGGCGGTGGCGGGCATGCAGCGGCACTTGCCGAAATATTAATTAAGCAAAAAAAAACTATAATAGGTGTTGTGGCACCTGAAATTACTACGGGGCTTAAAATTTTTGATTCTGTGCCGCAATATTTAAGTGATGATGATGTATTAAAATTTTCAGTAGACCAGGTTCTACTTGTCAATGGCATTGGTGCAATGCCGCGACAAACGCTAAGAAAAAAAATTTATACACGTTTTTCTGGGTTAGGGTATACATTTGCAACCATCATTGCAGATTCTGCTGAAATATCCGACTACTCAAGTATAGGGAGTGGTGCACAGGTAATGAATAATTGCGTAGTGAATATTGGCACTGTAATAGCGGAGAATACAATAATAAATACTTCAGCTTCCGTAGATCATGATTGTAATATTGGCGCACATTGTCATTTAGCTCCAGGGTCAACTTTAAGTGGTCAGGTTATAATTGAAGGCAACACTCACATTGCGACCGGTGTTAATGTTATCAATAACATTACGATTGGTGAAAACACCATAATAGGAGTGGGTGCGAATATAACTAAATCAATCCCATCAAACTCTATTGTTTATGGTGCGCGTTCAGTAATTAAAAATTTAGGTGAAACGGATGACAATTAACTGGCAAAAAGTAGTAATAGAGCCTTCAACTTCAATAAAAGAAGCATTAAGAGTTATTGATAAAGAGGCCTTAAGGGTTGCTTTAGTAGTTGATAAAAATAAATTAGTTGGCATGGTAACCGACGGCGATGTACGTAGAGGAATATTACAAGGAATAGAGCTTTCTGCATCAGTAAGCGAAGTAATGAATACTAACCCCGTAAGTGCAAACGTTTCATCAAGTAGTTCCGATTTAAAAGCCCTAATGCAGTCACGTAAAATATTATCACTCCCTATAGTTAATGATGATGATCAACTCGTCGGGCTTAAAACATTATACGATACCCTTGTCATTGAAAAACGTGAAAATCCTGTATTTATAATGGCGGGGGGATTTGGCACTCGTTTAAAGCCTCTAACTGACAATTGCCCTAAGCCTATGTTAAAAGTAGGTGGTAAGCCCATGCTTGAAACGCTAATTAATAATTTTAAAAACCATGGGTTTTATAAGTTTTATATTTCTACCCACTATTTGCCAGAGGTAATCATGGATTACTTTGGTAACGGCGATAATTTTGACGTTGAAATTACGTATGTGCATGAAGAAACACCACTTGGCACGGGTGGTGCGCTCTCACTACTCCCAGATGATTTACCAAAAGAGCCATTAATTATGATTAATGGTGATATTTTAACGAATGTCGATTTTTCTAAAGTGCTAGACTTTCATGTTAAGCAGGCTAGCGATGCCACCATGTGTGTGCGTGACTATGAGGTTAAAATTCCTTTTGGAGTAATTGAAGGTGAAGGGCATGAAATTACAGGCATGGTAGAAAAGCCAACATACCGGTACTTTGTCAATGCAGGTATTTATATAGTGTCTAATCATATTATTAATTCGCTTTCAAAAAATGAACGATTAGACATGCCAAGTTTATTTGAAATCAAGCAAGCACAAGGGCTTAAAACATTAAAATTTCCAATTCATGAGTATTGGTTGGATGTAGGTCGTCATGATGACTTTAAAAAAGCACAAGTAGATATCCATGAGTTAGGTTTTAATAAATGATGCGAGTAGCTGTGATTGGGCTAGGAAATATCGCAAAAAGGCATAGACGTAACATCAAGAAAATGTTCCCTGAAGCGGAAGTTATTGCTATGTCTGCAAGTGGACGACTTCCTGGTGAAATGATATGTAATGCTGATTATATTGTTTCAGATATACAAAACATAATTGATTACACTGTTGAGATGGCGATTATTGCCTCACCAGCACCGTTTCATTCTTTACATGCAATTCCTTTGATTGAAGCAGGTATACCCGTTTTAATAGAAAAACCAGTAACCACTAGCGTAGAAGATGCAAAATTAATAATAAAAGCTAAAAGCAAATACCAAGTAAATGCCGGTGTAGGCTATTGCTTGAAGTATTTATCATCAGCTTTGTTCGTAAAAAAATTTATTGAATCTGGCCGTGCCGGTAGAGTTATTAATGCAAATATTGAGATAGGGCAATACCTTCCTGATTGGAGGCCTAATTGCGACTACAAAAAAAGTGTGTCTGCTGTTCATAGTTTGGGTGGTGGAGTACTTTTCGAATTAAGTCATGACATTGACTATGCTCAGTGGTTATTTGGTAGGTTAGAAATAGAGCATGCTCTTATTCGAAATACTGGTGGACTAGGAATAGATGTTGAAGATGTAGCTGATATATTGGCTACATCACAGTCTGGTTGCGTAGTTAGCTTGCATCTAGATTTTCTACAAAGGCAAGCGTCTAGAAAGTGTAAAATTATTTCTAATAGAGGTGCCTTAGTTTGGGATCTAATCAAAAATCAAGTCGTTTGGTCTGATGAAACGGGTGAATCTGTTTTATTTTCTGATGAGTTGTGGGATAGGAATAAAATGTACCTAAACATGCTGAGCGATTTCAATAATAAAAATAAATCGGATAGCTTTTCAAGTATTGAATCTGCCTTATCAGTTGTAGAACTAATAACGGATATTAAAACCAAGTTCGGAATAGGGAGTTAGGTATGAAAAACTTTGCATTTATTTTTGCCCGAGGTGGCTCAAAAGGTTTACCAGGTAAAAATATTAAGCCACTATTAGGTAAGCCCCTCATTGAATACTCAATTGATATAGCAAAATCCAGTACCTCAATAGATAAAGTTTTTGTTTCAACAGATGATAGTGAAATAGCTAAAATTGCTGCAGACGCTGGTGCTGGAGTTATATTTCGTCCGAATGAGTTAGCTACAGATAAAAGCCCTGAATGGTTAGCTTGGAGGCATGCTATTGAACATGTAAAGCAACTGCATGGGGAATTTGATAGTTTCATAAGCCTTCCCGCGACAAGCCCTCTCAGAAATTTATATGATGTTGAAGCAGCTATTTTAAAGCGGGTTGAAACAAAAGCAGATATTTGTATTTCAGTTGTTGAAGCTAGTCGAAGTCCATTTTTTAATATGGTTAAACAATCTAAAAATGGTTTTTTTGAACTAGTGAATGAGCCAGAAAGTTCAGTTGAGCGCAGGCAGGATGCGCCTAAAGTTTATGATATTACTACGGTTGTTTATGCAGCATCACCAAGTTTTATAATGCATAATTATGGTTTATTCTCAGGGAATGTAACTAGCATTGAAGTACCAAAAGAAAGAGCGGTAGACATAGATGATATCTATGACTTTTTGTTAGCTGAGGCTATTTTGAAGAAAGGATTAAGTAATGACTCTTAAAAATAAAACAATATTAATTGTAGGTGCCGGTGGCTTACTTGGGGCTAATGTTGTTAAAGCATCTCAAAGATTAGGTGCTAAGATAATTGCGGCCGATGTTTGTATTAAAACATTAAGCGAAAAGTTATTGCAATCTGGCGTAGAGTTAGAACAAGTTGCTTTTGAAAGTTTAGATATTACTGACGCTGAAAGCGTTGCTTCGCTTTTTGCTAAGTATAATTGTTTAGATGCTGCAGTTAATTGTACTTACCCAAGAAATAAATCGTATGGTGCCCATTTTTTTGACGTTGAGCTAGAGAGTTTTAATGAAAATCTAGCTTTACATTTAGGCAGCGCTTTTTTATTTACTCAGCAATGTGCAAAGTACTTTAAGGAGCATGAAAAGCCTTTTTCATTAGTTAATATATCATCTATTTACGGCGTGATAGCTCCCAAATTTGAGGTGTATGATAATACAACAATGACAATGCCCGTTGAATATGCAGCAATAAAGTCAGCGATACTGCATATGTCAAAATATACAGTAAAGTATGTCAACGATAGTCGCTTTAGAATAAACAGTGTCAGTCCCGGTGGTATCTTTGATAATCAACCAGAGAGTTTCCTGTCTGCATATAAAAAAAATACTCATGGTGAAGGGATGTTGAATGTTGATGATGTTCTAGGAGCAGTAGTTTTTTTATTGTCTGATGATTCTAAATTTATTACAGGCCAAAATATCGTAGTTGATGATGGGTTTTCACTATAATGTTAAATAAATTTATTTTTTGGATGAAATGTGACCGGTTAGGCCCTGATATACCTCTGACTCATTTTCTTCTTCATTCAAGGCGCTTAGGAAGATGGCTTTGTAAAAAAAAGTTTCACTCATTCGGAGAGGGAAGTTTTTTTAGACCTGGGGCATATGCTATAGAATCAGAAAAAATTTCTATAGGTAAAAATGTTATTATCCGTCCTCAAACCATGTTATTTGCCTCACCTAATTCTGAGAAAGTACAAATAGTTATTGAGGATTATGCATTAATTGGTTCTGGAGTGCATGTTTATGTTTCTAATCATGAGTTTAGAGACGTTGAGCGCCCAATATTTTTCCAAGGTCATGGTGAAGTAATACCAGTAACCATTAAAAAAGGCTGTTGGATTGGAGCCAACTCAATAATTCTACCGGGGGTCGAGGTTGGTGAGAATTCGGTCGTAGCAGCAGGTAGTATAGTGACAAAAAACGTTCCGGATAATACTGTTGTAGCAGGCTGCCCAGCTAAACTAGTTAAGTCAATCTAATGAACCTTAAAAAAGATGTAGTAATTTATCTTTTTGGTGAGTTATTTTCTAAGCTAACTCCTTTTTTACTATTACCTATTGTTGCTAGGCAATATGGAGCAGATGGAACGTATTTTTACACTACTTATATTCTACTAGTATTTATTACTCAAAGCTTGATGACTGGTTGGTTATTACCATATTTGGCCCTGAGTTTCATTAGGTCACAGCGAACATATCAATACCTATATTACGCAAACAGTTTGTTTCTGTGTTGTTTTTTTATGATTATGTTGGCTATTGTATCCGTTGAATTTTGGTTGTTACAAAGTGGTCTGTTATTAACTATTTCTATCTCTATTTTAGGTGGTGCTGGGTCTTCAATGTTCGCGCTTTTTCTCAGTGCAAAACAGTATAAGAAGCAATCAAAAAAATATGTAACAAGTAATGTACTACGCTCAATCGTGTATTTAGCCTTCAGTATTATAGGTGTTTATTATTTCAACTTGAGTATTTATGAGTTAATGCTCGGGCATGCTGTAAACAGCTTCTTACATGGTTGCTTATTTTCTAGTAGGGAACTTAAAACTCAAAAATTCAAGGGGAGGGTTAAGCCCGCAATATTTATTTACCCGATAAAATATGGTTTGCCTTTACTCCCTGGTATAATTTTGAACAATGTCAGGACTGGCTTAGATCGATTTTTACTTGGTATTTCGTATTCGGTTACAATCGTTGGTTTATATGCAGCTTCATACCAATTGGCTTCAATAGTAATGGTTCTTTCAACTGCGCTCACAAAAGCTGTAGGTCCTACTGTACTTAGGTTTGCTATTAATCAAGAGTCAAATAAAATTAGAAACGTATTTTTGTTTTTCTGTTTAACTCTTCTCTTTAGTAGTTTATTTACAGCGGTAGTTATTGAGTATTTCGGAGTAATCATTCTTGGTGAGGAGTTTTCAGAAATACATAAATTTTCAATGCTGCCTCTTATATTTCTTTTTCAAGGTATTAACGGTTTCTTTGTTATTCAATTCCAAGCGGAAAAAAAAACAGGGGATGTTTTAAAAATAAATTTAGTTAGTATATTGATTTACAGTATTATTGTTAGCCTAAGCGTCTCACAAAGTATCAATTATTTCCTCTTATCTTTAGTTTGTGCTTCTGCTTTGAACTGTTTACTTACTTTTCACTTCGGTGGTAAAAAAATGCTCTCTTCTCGATAAGGTTTTTTGTTTTGAATTTATACATATGTCAAACCGTTAGACATCTATTAATAAGCTTGCTTCATGCAGCCCAAAGCAAGTTGGTAAAAACTAAAATAGTCATTAACTTTGAGCATCAAAATTTGAAAAAGACCATGTTCGATGAGAGTATACTTTCATCTGTTTTTTTTGATATTGAAATCATATACTTATCAGAGGGGAAGGTTGTTTCTCTTATTAACTCAGATAATTTACTCGGTAAGAATAACATACTCTCTAGAAACCTTTATATAGGTAAAAGTGGGATAGGTCTTATCCATGAAAAATTAAAGTCATTTTTACCGATTTCAGATGAATTATTTATTTTTCACGATCAGGTGTTTCTGAGTAAAATTTTTAAGTCTCATAGGTCTGTTACATTGTTTGACGATGGATTGGCAAATTACTCATATAAAAAAGAAAGGCATCCATTAAAAATAATTTTGAGGTTACTCCAGTTTAAGCACCCTATAAAATATGCTTACGGTGAACATACACAGATTGCTCAGATGTTACTTACTCATGGTAGGGTTGAAGATTTACCTAAACATATTAGGTTTAAAGCTAGAGTATTTAATTTTCAAAACTATTTAAGAGAGCCTGCTAATACTACATTTCTTAAAAAGTTTTTTAAATTAAAAGTTGTAACTGATACCGAACTTTTGATTTTGACTCAGAATTTAGACGGTGCTGGGGTTTATAAAAAGGCAGACAAACTTGGTATTTATGAGGTCCTTATAAAAAGGCTTATATCTTTAGGGTTTAGTAGAATAGCAATCAAAATCCACCCATCTGAAGAGGCAGTTGATTACGTTTATTTAGTAAATAAATATAATTTAGAACTAATTGATTCTAAAGTCCCATTTGAACTCATTTCTATTTTATTTAGCAACAACCTGAATGTTGTCTCGCTTTATTCTAGTAGTGAAATTTTAATGGATAATACAGGGGTAAAAGTAAATATGCATAATATATTAAAAGAAGGGTGGAAAGGTTGGCCACCTATTAATGCGGTCTATGAAAGAATAAATAGGTTGCTTATTGATGTTAGCTAACTTTAAAGGTACTTTTTTAGGGGGGAGTTTCTTACCACTATTACTGTGTTGTATGTTAATTAACCGTTATAGCATTGACGTGGGGTTTAGAATGACACCTATATACTTTTTACTCCCCTTTGTTTTCATTTTAACGGTTTATACTAGAGTGAGGCCAATCAGGTTAAATCTGATAGAGCTCTCTTTTATTCCTTTTTATTTTTTTTGTTTACTATCATTTTTCTATTCAGTGGATCAGGAGTTAAGTTTCAGGTTTACTTTAGGTTTAATTTTAGTCCTTACGACATTTCTCATAATTAGAACTGTGTTAATGAACTCAAATAAGAATTTTGCAAGACTGTTGTATCACACTGGGGTTATATACATAGTGCTTAGCGTGTTGTGGTATGTTTTAGGATTGTTGAACATGAGTATTTACATGGAACATTCAGATTTTTATGGTGTCACTATTGAAAAATCAATCCCTCGAATGATAGGTATTAATAATGATCCTAATATTTGTGCATTAACTCTTTTGCTTTTTTCTTTTATGTTTTATTTTTCGAAAGAAAAATTTTCTAAGCTTTTCTTCTATACTGCTTTTTTATGTTTAGTCTTAACTCTTTCGAGAGGAGGGATAGCCGCTTTATTAGTAGGCTTTATGGTTATCTTTTTTATGGTTAATAAATTTGAAAAATTAAAATTTATAATGATTGTAATTGGAGCGCTATTTATTATATTTGCTTTGGCACTTATCTACCCAGACTCATATGAGTTATTTATAGAAAAAAGGTTAAGTGGACTAGAAGAAGGGGGGGGGAGGTTTCAAATTTGGACTGACGCATTTGTTTTATTACAGGATAAACCTATTTGGGGCTATGGCATATTCTCTTTTAGAACTATAATGGAACATCATTTTGGAATATCAAAATTTGCCCATAATACTTTCGTTGAAGTCTTATTAGAGTTGGGCTTTATAGGGATTACTCTATTTTTAATTCCTTTATTAACAACTTTATTAATATGCATCCGATTATCCTCTGTGAATGAGTACAAATTTATGCTACCCGCTTTTGTTTCTTTATTAGTTGCAATGAATGGCCTCTCAATATACATAAACATTATCTTTCTATTCTTTATCTTGGTAATTTCAGTGGCCTCATACAGGTTAAAAATTGGTGTGTCTAATGGTTAGTATTCTAATATCTACCATCTATGACCGCATAGATTTATTAAATGAAAAAAACTATCCACAAAACCCTGAGGTAACTTATTTTATATCTTGCCAAGGCTATAGGAATAAAGAAATAAGACACTATGAGGAGGCTCTAATATCAATATTTGGTAAGAACTGTAACTATAGCTTTATGGAAGGTTATGGCCTTTCTAAAAATAGGAATAATGCTATCACTTTGGCTTTGAGTAAATCAAATAATGATACATATTTTTATATATGCGATGATGACATAAGTATCGACATAGATTCTTTGTTGAAAGTGTCAGCTATTGCATCTCATGAAAAGCTTGTATGTGTAGTTGGAATGGTCAAAACAATAAATGGTTATTTTAAAAATTACCCTGCAAAGCAAAGAACATACTCTCGGTTAGATTGTTCTAAAGTTAGTAGTGTTGAAATGCTTGTTTGTTCGGATTTTATTGAGAAAAACAAGCTGCATTTTGATGAGAGGTTTGGCCTGGGGGCAGAATACCCTTCTGGTGAGGAATTTGTTTTTTGCAACGATATTATAAGTTTGGGAGGTAAGGTAAGGTTTTTTCCTATAGCTTTTTGTGAACACCCACCTGTTTCGAGTGGCTCCGATTTTTTTAGTTCGCACAATAAAGTTATTGCAAAAGGTGCTATGTTTACTCGTGTCTTCGGCAAGGTGGGAGGGGTCGTATTATCTTTAATATTTGCATTTAAAAAGAAGTCTCAGTACAGGGGCTCCTTAACATTTTTTGAATTTACTAAGCAGATTATTAAAGGAGCTTTAAGGTAGTGAGGACTTAGGTAGATTCTACTGGTTTAACTCAATTATGATTCATCTACTATATTTCTCTTTTTAACCCAGATAAAGTATTAAGACCCTTGTAAGAAGTCTTATAAAAGCTCCAACATATGTTCTGGTCAACTCCAGCCGGACACTTTTCTTAAAGAGTTTTCATACCTTACTGGTGACTGATCATTATTAGCTGAGTGCAGCCTTTCCAGATTGTAATATTTCATATATTCAGTAACATCATTTTTCATGTGTTTACGAGTTGGCTGAGCCACTTTTAACAACCAATAATGTTTCAAGCTGCCAAAGAACCTTTCAACAACAGCGTTATCCCAACAAGCCCCCACATCACCCATGCTTGCTCGCATACCAAACTGCTTTAATAGGTTGCGATATCGCTTACTCGTATACTGAGACCCTCTATCAGAATGAAATACCAAGCCTTTGGTTGGTTTTCTTAGGTTATAAGCCCTAATCATGGCTTTCATTACTAAATCAGTCGTCATACGTTTATCAATATGCCAGCCAACAATTCGACGAGAATATAAATTCATTACAACAGCAAGGTACATCCAGCCTTCGCCAGTTTTCAGGTATGTCACATCGCCAGCCCAAATCTGGTTGGGTGCTACCGGATTAAAGTTTTGGTTAAGCAAATTATCTGCAACTGCATCAGAGTGTTTACGCTTAGTTGTTACTTTATAAGCTACTCGCTGTTTAACCACTAAATTGAGCTTCTCCATTAACTTTCGAGTTTTGTAGCGCGTTATTTTAAAACCTTCTTTGCGTAAGTTCTTACATAGCTCACGGTAGTCTAAGCTTTCTCTGCTGCGTTTAAACAGCGCTTTGGCTCTACGATAATGCAGCCCTTTGGCCGTTATAAGCTTTGCTGGACGCGCCAGCCATGCGTAATAACTTGAGCGACTCACCTTCATAGCTGAGCATAGTTTTATAACGCGAAAAGCTTGGCTATTTTCTTTGATGAACTGATACTTTACTTCATTTCTCTCGCAAAGAAGGCGCTGGCTTTTTTAAGATCTCTTTCTCCATTTTGAGATCTTTGTTTTCTTTTCTCAGGCGTTTTAACTCTGCGCGCTCATCTTCATTGAGCGAATTACCAGTTTGTTGCTCTTCGAATTTAGCTTTCCAATTATAAATAAGTTTGGTGGTAACCCCTAAAGAGGCTGCGGCCTCTGAAACTGAATAGCCTTGTTCTGTTACCAGAGCGACTGCTTCTTGCTTAAATTCAGTTGTATAAGATTTATTTTTACGTCTTGTCATTTAACACCTCAATATTAGGACATTGTCCATTATTAAAGTGTCCGGCTCAATTAAACCAGTTCATCACTAAGTGAGTCATTGAGGCCGTTCATAATTATAAATATCTAACCACTCATCAGTGATTTCTCGTACTTCTTGTAGTGACTCAAACAAGTATAAATCTAGCACTTCTTCACGGTAACTTCGGTTAAACCTTTCTACAAAACCATTTTGATAAGGTCTACCAGGTTTTATAAACTCCAGTTTGACATTGCTTCCCATAGCTTAAGTTTCAAGCGCAGTGGAAGTAAACTCAGGGCCGTTATCTACTCTAAATTGCTTTGGTTTACCACGCTAAGCAATAATATGTTTTAGTGTCCTAATCACTCTCTCAGCCGTTAAACTGGTATCAACTTCAATGGCTAATGCTTGTCGATTGAAGGCATCGAGTACATTTAATGTTCTAAATCGATGACCGTAGCTTAATGCATCACTCATAAAATCCATTGACCAAGATTCATTATGTTGTGTTGGAGCACTTAATGGCTCAGGTGTTCTTGTTGGAACACGGCGCTTACCCTTTCGTCTCAAGTTAAGCTTTAGCATGTTGTTAACTCGTTCAACACGCTTCTTATTCCACGACTTACCTTTATTGCGAAGCCTTTTGAATAGCTTCGGTAGGCCACACCTTTGATGGCGCTCTACCAGTGCAAGAAGTGTGTCGATAACTTCATCATCTGATGGCCGTTTATATTTGTAATAAAAAATTGAGCGGCTTAGCCCTACCGCTTCACAAGCAAATGCGACGCTGACGTCAAATTGAGTTTCGGTGAACTTGCTTTTTCTCATCGTAAATTTTCCTATTTTAGTTAATGGAAAATTTTACTTATGAACTGTTTTCATTTTTTTGGGGAGTTTGATTTGCTATCCCTGAATTTTTAATGTTTTACAGCTTTATAGTTATGTTTGCAATTTACTTAGTTATTTTAATTAACTACTGCAAAATTATTAACTTTTTTAGACGCAAGTTAGACCTGCCTGAAAAGCAATATTCGGCCGGTAAATAAGAGCAAGCTTAAATATAATACCTAATGCCATACAACTCTGATAAAATCACACCTATTAATTACTAACTAAACCTTAAAGGATTAACATGAAAATTGCCGTGGTAGGTACAGGCTATGTAGGCCTTTCGAACGCTATGCTTTTATCGCAACATAATGAAGTGGTTGCACTTGATATAGATGAGCAAAAAATAGCATTATTAAACAATAAACAGTCACCTATTGTTGATACCGAAATAAGTGAGTTTTTAACGCGTGACGACTTAAACTTTACAGCCACTACCGACAAAGTAGCCGCTTATAAAGATGCTGACTACGTAATTATAGCAACGCCAACCGACTACGATGTTGAAACAAACTATTTTAATACCAGCTCGGTTGAAGCTGTAATTAAAGACGCTATGGCGCATAACCCTAACGCGGTTATGGTGATTAAGTCGACAATTCCGGTAGGCTTTACGGCCGATATTAAAAAGCAACTTAACGCTGAAAATTTAATATTTTCCCCTGAATTTTTACGTGAAGGCAAAGCCCTTTACGATAACTTACACCCATCACGTATTGTTGTAGGTGAGCAAAGCGAGCGCGCAACTATTTTTGCTAACTTACTTAAGCAAGGTGCAATTAAGCAAGATGTTGACGTGCTATTTACCGACTCAACAGAAGCTGAAGCTATTAAGTTATTTTCTAACACTTATCTTGCAATGCGTGTTGCTTATTTTAATGAGTTAGATAGCTACGCAGAAGCACACGGCTTAAATAGCAAGCAAATTATACAAGGCGTAGGCCTAGACCCGCGTATTGGCAGCCACTATAACAACCCGTCGTTTGGTTACGGTGGCTACTGCTTACCAAAAGACACCAAGCAACTACGTGCTAATTACCAAGATGTACCAAACAATATTATTGGCGCGATTGTCGATGCAAACACCACTCGTAAAGACTTTATTGCTGATTCAATTATTAAACGCAGCCCTAAAATTGTAGGTGTGTACCGTTTAGTAATGAAAACAGGTTCCGATAATTTTAGAGCCTCTGCCATTCAGGGCATAATGAAGCGTATTAAAGCCAAGGGTATTGAGGTTGTTGTATTTGAGCCAGTGCTTGAAGAAAACGAGTTTTATCACTCGCGCGTTATAAAAGACTTAAATGAGTTTAAGCAGATATCGGATGTAGTGGTCTCTAACCGTATGGTAGAAGAGCTTAGCGACATTGCAGATAAAGTATATACACGCGATTTATTTGGTAGTGATTGATTGGATTATAGGTTGAAGGCTTAAGGTTAAAGGCTGAAGGTTAAAGGCTGAAGGTTAAAGACTGAAGGTTAAAGACTGAAGGTTAAAGACTGAAGGCTAAAGGTTAAAGACTCAAGGTTAAAGGCTAAAGGTTAAAGGCTGAAGGTTAATTTATATTAGGGGGCGTTGTGCAATTTGAAAACTTAAACGTTTGGCAACGCTCTGCTGACTTAGCTTGTGAAGTTTTTATTTATTTTAAGACTAGTAAGCAATTTGGGCTAAAAGATCAAATTACACGATCTGCATTATCAATTTCATCAAATATTGCAGAGGGGTATGAAAGGAAAACAGCTAAAGACTACTGTCGTTTTCTCTCTTACTCTAAAGGTAGCTGTGGTGAGCTTCGTTCACAGCTATATATTGCCTTAAAAATTGGTGAGGTTGATACAAAAACAGCAGAAACCTGGATAGAAGAGTCTAGGCAGTTATCAAAAATGATATCTGCCTTAATGAAAACTATTGAAACTTGGGATTAGGCTTTTTTTGAGTAGTTATCTTTTTACTTTGAACTTTGACCTTTGAACTTTGAACTTTGACCTTTTTACTTTGAACTTTGACCTTTGACCTTTGACCTTTGACCTTTGACCTTTGAACTTTGACCTTTTTACTTTGACCTTTCACCTTTAATCTTTCAACTTTACCAAACTTAGGAATTTTATGAAGTATTTAGTTACAGGTGCTGCGGGCTTTATTGGTGCTGCAACGTGCCAAAAGTTATTGGCTGCAGGCCATGTAGTTGTTGGTATAGATAATCTAAACGATTATTACGATGTAAATTTAAAGTTGGCACGTTTAGCGCAGTTTGAAAACCACGATAACTTTACGTTTATTAAGCTTGATATAAGCGAACGTGCAGCAATGAGTGAGTTATTTACTGTAGAGCAGTTTGATAAAGTAATACATTTAGCTGCGCAAGCGGGTGTACGCTATTCAATAGAAAACCCAGATGCCTATGCCGACTCTAACCTTGTAGGGCATTTAAATGTGCTAGAAGGGTGTAGGCATAACCATGTTAAGCACCTAGTTTATGCATCATCAAGTTCTGTTTATGGCCTAAACGAAAAAACGCCGTTTGAAACAACCGATAGTGTTGATCATCCTGTTTCGTTTTATGCGGCAACCAAAAAAGCAAATGAGCTAATGGCACACAGCTATTCGCATTTATATAGCTTGCCGACCACTGGACTGCGCTTTTTTACGGTTTATGGCCCGTGGGGTCGCCCAGACATGGCACCGTATATTTTTACTAAAAAAATACTCGACGGCGATACCATTGATATAAACAACAATGGTGATATGTGGCGTGACTTTACCTACATAGACGATATTGTAGAAGGTGTTGTACGCGCTGCTGATGTTATACCTACAGCAAACCCAGATTGGCGAGTAGAAAGCGGATCGCCTGCTACAAGCTCTGCCCCTTACGCTGTTTATAATATTGGCCACGGCAGCCCAATAAACCTAATGAAGTTTATTGAAGCAATTGAGACCGAGCTAGGTACCGAGGCAAATAAAAACTTCCGCGAAATGCAAGCAGGCGATGTTTATAAAACATATGCCGACACGCAAGATTTATTTAATGCGACTGGCTACAAAGCTCAAGTAGACGTTAAACAAGGCGTTAGCGAGCTAATTAAATGGTATAAAAACTTTTATAAGTAAGCTTTATAGCGAAATAAACACTGCTTTTTTAAAAGCAGTGTTTATTTAAAAATAGTTTAATTTACACTTTGATAGCTGATAGCTGATAGCTGATAGCTGATAGCTGATAGCTGATAGCTGATAGCTGATAGCTGATAGCTGATAGCTGATAGCTGATAGCTGATAGCTGATAGCTGATAGCTGATAGCTGATAGCTGATAGCTGATAGCTGATAGCTGATAGCTGACAGCTTCCCATTCATTCAGCCCCCATCTACATTTAACCTGCTAAGTTAAAAATAATTAATTTATAAATAAAGGACTACCCATGAAAGCTGTTATTCCTGTTGCTGGCCTTGGTACGCGTATGCTGCCTATGACTAAAGCAATCCCTAAAGAAATGCTACCAATTGTAGATAAGCCCCTAATTCAATACATAGTAAGTGAGTGTGTAGCTGCCGGTATTAAAGATATTGTACTGGTAACGCATAGCTCTAAAAACGCTATAGAAAATCATTTTGATACTAGCTACGAGCTTGAAGCAACGCTTGAAAAACGCGTTAAGCGTGCTCTGCTTGAAGAAGTACGCTCTATTTGCCCTACCGATGTAACAGTTATGAGTGTACGCCAAGGCGAAGCTAAAGGCCTAGGCCACGCTATTTTGTGTGCAAAGCCAATTGTGGGCGATAACGATTTTATTGTACTGCTGCCAGATGTGATACTTGATGCTTACACAGCCGATCAAAAAACTGAAAACTTAGCAGCTATGATCAAACGCTTTAACGAAACTAAAGCAAGTCAAATTATGCTTGAGCCGGTAGCACAAGAAGATGTAAGTAAATACGGTATTGCTGATATAAACGGCGTGCAATTAACGCCAGGCAACAGTGCGGCAATTAAAACCATGGTTGAAAAGCCAGAGGCTGATAAAGCGCCTTCAAACCTTGCTGTAGTAGGGCGTTATGTACTAAGCAAAAACATTTGGCCACTGCTTGCTAAAACACCAGTAGGTGCTGGTGGTGAAATACAATTAACCGACTCTATTGATGAGCTAATGAAGAAAGAAACCGTTGAAGCGTTTCACATGAGTGGCCGCTCGCACGACTGTGGCGATAAGCTAGGCTACTTAAAAGCAATTGTAGAATACGGAATGCGCGATACTAAGCTTGGTAACGATTTTGGCCAATACTTAACGTCGTTAGTTAACGATGAGCCAGCTGCGCAATCTGATAATGTTGTAAATTTATAATATTGTAGAATCTATATTATTTATAAGCGCGGCTATTTGCCGCGCTTTTTTGTGGGTGTATGTATTTTGGCTGACAGCCAGCTATTGTGCTCTGCGTGAGCAAGCTTCACGCCTACAAAGAATTTAAAGCATTCATTCACAAAGAGGTTAAGAGACGCTGTGCTATAGAGGGTAACGTTGTAGGCGCCTTGCTTGCTGACGCAATTAGGCTTTATACAGCATTGAAATAATAAATTTAAACGCGAGGAAAACTCGCTGCTACTTATATGTTTTCTCATTTACTCCTCTTTTGCTTCTCTTTGTGCAATAGGCTTTTAAGTAACTTATTCACTAAGAGGTTAAGAGGCGCTGCGCTTTAGAGGGGAACGCTGTAGTCGCGGCTTTATGCCGCGTTAAGGCTAAACGCGAGGAAAACTCGCTACTACTTAAATGCCTTACTCATATACTCCTCTTTTGCTTCTCTTTGTGCAATAGGGTTTTAAGTAACTTATTCACTAAGAGGTTAAGAGGCGCTGCGCTATAGAGGGGAACGCTGTAGTCGCGGCTTTATGCCGCGTTAAGGCTAAACGCGAGGAAAACTCGCTGCTACTTATATGTTTTCTCATTTACTCCTCTTTTTCTTCTCTTTGTGCAATAGGCTTTTAAGTAACTTATTCACTAAGAGGTTAAGAGACGCTGCGCTTTAGAGGGGAGCGCTGTAGCAGCGGCTTTATGCCGCGTTAAGGCTAAACGCGAGGAAAACTCGCTGCTACTTATATGTTTTCTCATTTACTCCTCTTTTGCTTCTCTTTGTGCAATAGGGTTTTAAGTAACTTATTCACAAAGAGGTTAAGAGACGCTGCGCTCTAGAGGGTAACGTTGTAGTCGCGGCTTTATGCCGCGTTAAGGCTAAACGCGAGGAAAACTCGCTGCTACTTATATGTTTTCTCATTTACTCCTCTTTTTCTTCTCTTTGTGCAATAGGCTTTTAAGTAACTTATTCACTAAGAGGTTAAGAGACGCTGCGCTTTAGAGGGGAGCGCTGTAGTCGCGGCTTTATGCCGCGCTTTTTTGTGGATGTATATATTTGGTTAGTACCAAGTTATTATGTTTTGTGTGAGCAAGCTTCACGCCTACATAGGTTTTATGCTCGGAGTATATTGTTATTTTGTAGGCGCTTGCTTGCTGGCGCACTTAGGCTAAATTTAAGCTTTTAGAAGCAAAGCTTTAAGGTGCGCCTTTAATAAACTTTAAAAATTTGCGAATACAGCTAACCTTGCAAAGGTTTCTCCAAATACATCTTTACCTTGATAGAGCTCTGCGCCCCAGCTTTGGGCGCCCATTATTGGTTTGCTTAACTTACGTGTATAGGCTGTTTGCAGCTCGTAGCCTGTTTTATAGCCGCTGTTTTTATTTTTAAGCGAACGAATAGTGGTATTGAACGTTTCTATAGAACTTAACTGCCAGTGCCAATTTATACTCATTGATTTAGCTGGTGTGTAGTCGGTGTAGTTGTGTTCATCGCCACCCCAGTGGCCAATAACATTACCAGAATTACGGTTTCCATCTTTGTAAATGCTATTTGCGTACCAAAGCTTTTGCCAATTACTGTGTTCAAAGCGTAAGCTGTGGTTGTTTGCAATAAAGGGAAAATATAAACCAAAGCTATAGGCGTTATTGCGTGAACCACCCAGGGTATCTTCTAGTGCAACCTCTCCATATAGCTCAAACGGAAGTGAATATAGGCTGTTGTTGTATTCAAATGTTATAGAGCCTAGTTGATCGCCTAGCTCGTAGTTTTCTCCAAGCTCATCGGCATCCTTTCTACCTATGTTGTCTTTACTGCCAGGGCTAAAAAAGCCTTCAGCAAAATCTTTTAGTGTTACACTACGTGGCCCGCCACCAAATTGCATTAAGCGGCTTAGGCCTATAGTTAAATTATCGGTAGCTGCAAAGCTTGTGTGCAAACCAAATAAATACGGTTTACCTGGCTCGTAAACTCTTTCTACACCTGTTTGTTTACCCTCTTTTAATATGCCGCTTTGTTCTGTCATTTGGCTAATAAACATGTCGTATCTAATGTTAAAGCTAGTGATTGGTTCTACGTTACTAAGCGTTATAGAAGGTGTAGTTTTAGCTTGTGTGCTTAATAACATAGCGCTGTCTTCAAAGGGAGAGTACCAATGCTCACGGTAACCAATATCTAGTTGGGCGTATTTATACCCTAAGTATATAAAGCTTTGCGTTGGGAGTATTTCGTCTTCGTTGGCTATACCCGCAACACTAACACCAAAGTGGCGTCCAAAGTTTGCATAAGCACCGCCTTCAGCAATTAGGTTAGTTTTTGTGGTTTGCCCGCGCTGATTTGGCAGTGTTTTATCTTTTGTACCTGCGGCTATGGTTAACTTTGCAAAAGCGCCTGCATCACTTTGTATGTAGGGGCTAAGCTGATAAGAAAGTGTTTGGTATAACTCAGGGTAAGTATGCCTAACAGTTTGCAGCACTTTATAAATATCATGCGCTTTATAGGGCTTACTCATTATGTGCGTATTTTTACTTACAGCTAAAAGGCGTTGTACTTGGTGCTCAAGCTCGGGTACTTGATTTAAAGGTAAATATGGTGAAACCCCGCCTTTAGCCATTACATTTGCACTGATTGCCATCCCGACAAGTAGCGATATTTTTTTTAGCATAATTATTCCGTTAGCAAAAAATTGTTTAAGTAAAAAACGTTAATGCGAGGTTAGCAATAAATAACTAAGTAAGAAAGAGAAAGACTCACCCTATGTAGATAATTACCAGCTATTTTAAGTAAGCGCCTTATTTGTAGCCCAAATGAGCTTTAGGCTAAGTTTTATTTTATAGGCCGCAGTTTGGTGGCATATTTGTAATTTATTATGCATATATATTGATGCAAAACGTTTTACGCGAGGTAAACTCGCTGCTACATGTATGTTTTTTATTTACTCCTCTTTTGCTTCTCTTTGTGCAATAGGGTTTTAAGTAATTTATTCACAAAGAGGTTTAGAGGCGCTGCGCTTTAGAGGGGAACGCTGTAGTCGCGGCTTTATGCCGCGTTAAGGCTAAACGCGAGGAAAACTCGCTGCTACTTGCATGTTTTCTCTTTTGCTTCTCTTTGTGCAATAGGGTTTTAAGTAATTTATTCACAAAGAGGTTTAGAGGCGCTGCGCTTTAGATGGTAGCGTTGTAGGCGCCTTGCTTGCTGGCGCACTTAGGCTTTATGCCGCGTTAAGGCTAAACGCGAGGAAAACTCGCTGCTACTTGCATGTTTTCT
This sequence comes from Pseudoalteromonas sp. MM1, assembly GCF_030296835.1. Lineage (NCBI taxonomy): Bacteria > Pseudomonadati > Pseudomonadota > Gammaproteobacteria > Alteromonadales > Pseudoalteromonadaceae > Pseudoalteromonas > Pseudoalteromonas sp. MM1. The sequence goes on from NZ_AP027922.1 coordinate 563,751, forward strand.
CTTTTGCTTCTCTTTGTGCAATAGGGTTTTAAGTAATTTATTCACAAAGAGGTTTAGAGACGCTGCGCTTTAGATGGTAGCGTTGTAGGCGCCTTGCTTTCTGGAGTTTAAAGGTAGTGCTTTTACAGTGGTTATTATATTTTAAAGCCATGAGAAGCTTCGCTTCTAACGTGAGCAAGCTCTACGTCTACAGCCCAAATAAGCTCTGAAGCTAAATTTATTGTAGGCGTCTTGCTGCATAGTATAGATATTTCAATTGCGTGAGCAAGTTTCACGCCTACGAATAAAATATAACCGTATTTATTGTAAACGCGATGCTTAATAATTTATTCTGGCTAACAGCTAACAGCTAACAGCTAACAGCTAACAGCTAACAGCTAACAGCTAACAGCTAACAGCTAACAGCTAACAGCTAACAGCTAACAGCTATTTTTCTTGCATAAAGTTGGTTTTTTGTTAACCTACCTGCCTTCCTTTTTTAGCTTGTTGGGGTGTATATGGCGTTGTTATCTCGTTCGATATTGGCGTTGTGTTTAGCACTTTCAAGTTCTGCAGTTTTAGCTCAGTCGCAGTGCGATGTTGAGTTGAGTCATGGCTTAATAATTACCGACGACGTTATACGTATTCTTGATAAAGGCCAAACCCGCGTGCAAATTAATAATAATAACCAGCTATTTATTCGTGGTTATTGGGTTGATTTAAGCACAGAAGAAAGCAAAGTACTTGAGCAATTTAGTAATGGTATTCGCCATACCGTGCCTGAGCTTGTTAACTTAGCCACCGATGGGGTTAACTTAGGTTTAAGCGCCATTGAACATGTGGTTGAGGGGATGTCTGATAAAGAGCCAGAGGTACTAAAAACCCAGCTCCAGTACGTAGAGCGGGCGCTTATGGATAAATTTAAGCGCGGTGATGACTTCTTTTTTATCGCTCCTCAGTCGCTCTCGCAAATAGATGACTTTTTCACTAAAGAAATTAGCCAACAAATACATTCTGCCGTACATGGCTCGTTAGGCGCTATTTTAATGTCGCTTGGTGATGCATTTAAATCACGCGAAGGTAATATTGAAGACCGCATTAACGACATGGGCCAACGTATGAATATTATCTCTAAAGAAATAGATAAATCACTACAAAAAAAGGCCCAGCAACTTGAGCTTAAAGCCTCAGAATATTGCGAATGTTTAAACGCACTTGATGTGACCGAATCGCGCTTGCAAGCGATAGTGCCTGGCATGGCTGACTTTGATTTAGTGCAGATAAAATCGTAAGGAAAGTGAGGGTTATAAGCTATAAGCTGTTAGTTATCAGCTATCAGCTGTTAGTTATCAGCTGTTAGTTATTAGTTATTAGTTATTAGTTATCAGTTATCAGCTATCAGTTATCAGTTATCAGCTATCAGTTATCAGTTATCAGCTATCAGTTTTAGGCTTTAATTGCGTTTAGGGTTTCTATTTCTTCAATTACTTCTAAGCTAAAAGTAAATAGTTAGGATTAAATCCATGAACTTTGAAAACTTAGAAGTTTGGAAACGTTCAGCTCGTTTAAGTGCTGATATATATAAAGTAACGAGCTCGATAAAAGATTACGGGTTTAGAGATCAATTAACGCGCTCTGGTTTGTCTGTTCCTAGTAATATAGCCGAGGGGATGACCAGAGACAGCAACAAAGAAAAAGTTAGATTTTTAGATATCGCTCGCTCATCAATAGCTGAAGCAAGAACGCAAATTTATATTGGAATAGATATTTGTTATATAGATAAGTCCGTTGGTCGAAAGTGGCTTGATGAAACAGTAGCGCTTTCAAAAATGTTGACTAGTTTAATCGCAACATTAAAAATGACCGCTGACCGCTGACCGCTGACCGCTGACCGCTGACCGCTGACCGCTGACCGCTCTATAGTTTAACCTCTCCCTCTTTTAACTCTCTATACTCTCCACTTGCTAAGTTTTCATCCAGTATAATATTACCTATTTGCTCGCGGTGTAGCTCTACCACTTTGTTGCCTACTGAGGCTAACATGCGTTTAACTTGGTGATATTTACCTTCACTGATTGATAAACGTAAGCTGTAGGTGGCAAGTGCTTCTGCTTTAGCTGGGCGAGTGAGACCTTTTTCGTTGTGAAGTTGTACGCCGTTACGTAGTTGCTCTAATGCGTCTTCGGTTATAGGCTCTTGGGTTTCTACTAAGTAGGTTTTTAATTTGTTGTGCTTTGGCGAGGTTATACGGTGCGACCAATCGCCATCGTTTGTAATGAGTACTAAGCCGGTGGTGTCTATATCTAGGCGACCTGCTACATGAAAGTCGGCCATATTTGGCTCATCGAGTAAATCAAATACGGTGGGGTGTAGCTCATCTACATTTGCACATACATAGCCTACAGGTTTGTGTAGCATAAAGTAGCGCTTGCCTAAAAATACCAAAGGCTCACCAGCAAATGTTACTTCATCTTGCAGGGTTATCTGAAAATCGAACGCGGTAACCGTTTCCCCATTTACTTGCACTTCTTGGCGCTTAATTGCAGCGCGTGCTTTTGAGCGTGGTAGCTCTGCTAGGTGGCTAATAAATTTATCTAAGCGGCAGGGGAATTTCATTTTTGTTCACATTTTTAGTCGGCTACAATGGGCGCGATTATAGCTGATAGTGAAATACCATGACAGTACACAGCCTACAAATATTAAGCCTATGCCAAGTAAAAGTAGAGGCGGAGAATTGTGTTTTAGAGGGGGCGTTGTAGGCGCCTTGCTTGCTGACGCATTGGTATAAAAGTATAAATGTTTCAATATCGTGCGTGGGCAAGCTTCACGCTTACGCTGAGGAATATGGTGTTGTAGACGCGCAGCTTGCTGGCGTTTAAAAGCAGCGCTTTTACAGTGTTTATTACTTTTTAAAACAATGAGAAGCTTTGCATCACCCTGAGCAAGCTCTACGTCTACACCAAAAATTACGCGATGGTTAAATTTACTTGTAGGTAATTTGCCTGCTTGCGAAACAGGCAAAATCTATGAGGTATTTTTTATTAACTTTTATAACCATTAGGGTTATTTGACTGCCAGCGCCATGTGTCTTCCATCATGGCATCTATTCCACGCACTGCTTCCCAGCCAAGCTCATTAAGGGCTTTTTCTGGCGCGGCGTAACATGCAGCAATATCGCCAGGGCGGCGTGGCGATACTTTATAAGGAACCTCTTGGCCGCTGGCTTTTATAAAGGCGTTAACCATTTGCAGTACAGAGTAACCATTGCCTGTGCCAAGGTTATATACCAGTGCGCCGGTATTGTTGGCAATTTTATCAAGCGCTTTTAAGTGCCCCATTGCTAAATCTACAACGTGAATATAGTCGCGCACGCCTGTGCCATCAATGGTGTCGTAGTCATCACCAAATACAGCAAGCTGCTTTAGTTTACCGACTGCAACTTGGGCAATAAATGGCAGTAAGTTATTTGGTATACCGTTAGGATCTTCGCCAATTAATCCCGACTCATGTGCGCCCACAGGGTTAAAGTAACGCAAAATAGCAAATGCGAAACGCTCATCTGATTTAGCAATATCTTGCAGCATCATCTCAACCATCAGTTTTGATGTACCATACGGGTTTGTTGTGCCACCAACCGGGAAGTCTTCTTTAATCGGTAAGCTTGCAGGGTCGCCGTAAACGGTTGCTGATGAGCTAAATACGAGTTTAAATACGCCTGCATCACGCATGGCATCTACAAGTGTTAGCGTACCTTGTACGTTTGTTTGATAGTACTCAACAGGTTTAGCCACCGACTCACCAACCGACTTTAAGCCCGCAAAATGAATTACGCTCTCAATGGTGTGCCTTGCAAAAATGGCATCTAAAAAAACTTTATCAAGAATGTCGCCTTGGTAAAATGTGGCTTCTTTGCCTGTGATTTGCTTTACGCGTGCAAGCGACTCTTTTGATGCGTTACTTAAGTTATCAACAACAACAACTTCGCTGCCTTGTTGTAAAAGTTCTAAAACGGTGTGTGAGCCTATATAGCCTGCGCCGCCTGTTACTAAAATTGCCATGAATGCTCCGTGGATACCTTTTTCAATTATCTTAATTTCACCATATATTCTTACTATTTACATGCTTTATCTGTAACTTTTATTATTAAGAGAGGGTCATATAGTAAAATACTTATAAAGTAGTTTAAATGTCGTATTAAGTTATAGTTAATCAATCACTGCTAAAATTATTAGTTATATTTCTGGGCTAAGTCTAAATAATTAGTACTGCCCCTTTGGAGAATGCTATGAATTCAGTTAAATCAATCGCTATGGCAATGTGTATTACATTACCTGCATTTGCACACGCTGGAGAATCGGTAGTTAAGTGGCAAAATTTTAAAGACTACCGCGATGTGCGCGCTTCTAGCCAGGGCAAAGCGTCGTACCACAAACAAATTGCTACTCAGTTCGAAAAACACTTTTCTAAACTCGCCGAGCAGTTGCCAAAAGGTTATAAGCTAAATTTAGAAATAACCGATATCGATTTAGCAGGCGATGTACGCTATGGCGGTATGGATGAAATACGCGTAGTAAAACCTATTTATTTTCCGCGTATTAAGCTCAATTACTCGCTTGTAGATAACGATGGTAGTGTAATAAGTGAAGCAAACGACGTAGAGCTGAAAGACATGGGCTTTATGGATAAAATAAAAATGGGCCGCGACGAGCCGTTTTTTTATGAAAAACGCTTAATCACAGAGTGGTTTGGCGAGCAAATTTTAGCAAATTTAGATTAGGCAGTGTTGCGTAAGCAGGCTTCACTGCTTCGATTAAAATCACGAAGTTGCAATCATCGCCAAGTAGACGCGCAGCTTGTTGGCGTATAAAAGGAGCGCTTTTACATTGGTTATTATTTTTTAAAACCATGAGAAGCTGCGCTTCTAACGTGAGCAAGCTCTACGTCTACAACCCAAATAAGCGCTGGGGCTAAATTTATTGTAGGCGCCTTGCTTGCTGGTGTATTTGGAATTTATTCTGGCTAACCGCTAACCGCTAACCGCTAACCGCTAACCGCTAACCGCTAACCGCTAACCGCTAACCGCTAACCGCTAACCGCTAACCGCTAACCGCTATTATTTAATCAAGCTACATTATTAACCTTACATGTACCTACTTTACATTAAAAATTTTTGCTGCTAATTTAAACTACTGTTATCAGTGTGAGTTTTCAGGTTTATTGACTTAAATTGAATGTGCTGTACTTGCGTTGACTTTTGATAGTTCACATGGAGACGATTATGAAAAGTTTAAAATTACTAACCTTAGTAATGGGTTTAAGTTCTGTTGGTATTGCACAAGCAGGTGAGTCTACGGTTAAATGGCAAGATTTTGACAATTACCGCGATGTGCGTGCAGCAAATCAATCACCGGCTTCTTTTGAAAAGCAAATTACTATTAACTTTGAAAAGCATTTTGCGAAGTTAGCTGAAAAATTACCAAGTGGATATAAATTAAATGTAGAGGTTGCAGATCTTGATTTAGCAGGTGCTATCGAGTTTTCTGGCGCTAAAAAAACAAGAGTAATTCAACCATTTCATTACCCACAAATTAAGCTATCTTATACGGTAACTAATCCGCAGGGTGAAGTTGTGAACCACGCCTCAGAAGTGTTATTAAAAGATAGAGGCTATTTAGATAAAATTAAGCGCTCAACCTCTAGAGCATTTTATTATGAAAAACGCTTAGTAACTAATTGGTTTAATTCAAAAGTTTTATCTAATATAAGTTAAATACAGCTACAAAATAAATATACAAATGCCGATAAACTTTATCGGCGTTTTTGTATTTGATGTTTACTAAATTTAACGCGGTGTTTTTTAATATTTAACTGACAACTGACAACTGACAACTGACAACTGACAACAATTATTTAAACGTAGCGAGCAGGGTAAGTAACTGTTGCAGTTTAATAACCGCTTTTTTAAGCTTTTCTTCATCAAAACCATCAGTGCTTAAGCTTTCTACATCGGCTGCTACATCAAGTACGTATGGCTTAAAACGTTTAGCTTCAAAACTAAATCCGGCATCGGCTGGGAATAAGGCTTTAAATTTACCGTGGCCTTGTTGCTGTAGTTCATCTAGTTTTTTGTCGGCATCAAGTGCTTGGCGATAAACAATTTTTAAGTTAGCGTTGAGTTGTTCAATTATAGAATCCATGGTTTTCCTAAAGCTTTGTACTGCATTGCCGATATAGTACTTGGATTACATTTAAATGTCAGGTTGATTAAGGCTTATAACGATGAATATATCAGGTGGAAATCTACCCGCTATGTCTAGCTCTGGCCAAGGTGGTGAAGTTTATACTGCTGCTTTGTCTAAAAAGCAGCAATTAGTAGATGGCGCAGCAGCACTTGCACTTATTGAAGGTGCTGCGCAAGCAACAAGTGCGCAATCACCGGCTCAGTCGGTCACTGCAACACTGGGTAACAATGTAAATATATACGTTTAAATTAGGGCGTGTTGATCTTTGCGGATTGAAATTTGTTCAATCTAGGGGCGATTAAATCGCGGCGCGAGGTTTGAAACCTAGTGGGCTAAGTAAAAACCGAGTAACAAAGAGTTCATCGCCCCTAGGAAGAACCCGAAGGGCAGCGCATGTTTGGCATTTATGCTGCGTTATCGCCTATTTATGGGGAATAACCACACTACACAGGCTCAGTCTTGCCTAAAAGCCAAACATACTGCTGCAAATTCAACCATCAAAGGTTAACACGCCCTAACTTAAGGTCGATAGGCGTTTTGCTTTTCTGACCGCCTATTTCTCTTACCAATTTAGGCACTAAAAATCCGGGCAGGGCTTCTAATAGCTCTGCCATTATTTTTATTGCCTGTGGCTCTTCTATATCAAAGTGGCTTGCGCCTTCAACCTTATCAAGCAAATATAAATAGTATGGCAGTACGTCTGCATCAAATAACGCCTCACTTAAATTTATTTGTGCCTCAACTGTATCGTTCACTTCTTTTAAAATAACGGCTTGGTTTAATAACGTTACGCCTGCTTGCTTTAACTTTTGCATGGCTGCTTTAAACTCGTCGTCTATTTCGTTTGCATGATTTATATGGTTAATAAACACAATTTTAAGCGGTGATTGCTGCAATCTAGCGCATAGTTCATCGGTAATACGCGCAGGTATAACAACAGGCAAACGGCTGTGTATTCGCATGCGTTTAATTTGCGGTAATTGTTCAAGCTCATCTAAAAACCAACTAATGGCATCGTCTTTGGCCATAAGTGGGTCGCCACCACTTAAAATTACTTCGTTTATGTTGGCATCTGACTTTATATAGCTCAGCGCATCAAGCAGGCTTTTTTTATTAAGCTGGTTTTCTTGATACGGGAAGTGGCGCCTAAAGCAGTAACGGCAATTTACTGCACAGCCGGTTTTAAACATAATTAAAACACGGGATTTATACTTATGTAAAAGCCCAGGCTGCTCGTTGTCTTGCTCAAGTAGTGGATCTTTATTAAAACCAGTTTTAGTTAAAAACTCTTGGTGGCGCGGCATAACTTGTAGCAATAAGGGATCGTTTACATCGCCCTTGCGCATTTTTTTTATAAATGGGACTGGCACGCGTACCGGAAATAAACTGCGGGCTTTTAGGTCGTTTTCATGGGCTTGGCTCGATAAACCGACCATTTCAAGCAAGGTTTTTGGGCAGGTAACTACATTTGCTAATTCTTTTTGCCAGTTTTTATGCAAATTTGCTTCATTTCTTTGTATCATTGGCACGTAGATTACTCGAAAAAAATTAAATAGAGGAAACGATGGCGAATTATAGCACCAACGAGTTCAAGGGCGGCCTAAAAATTATGATGGACGGCGAACCTTGCAGTATTTTAGAAAACGAAATGGTAAAACCTGGTAAGGGCCAAGCGTTTAACCGTGTTCGTATCCGTAAGCTTATTTCTGGCAAGGTACTTGAAAAAACCTTTAAATCGGGTGAATCAGTTGAAGGTGCCGATGTAATGGATACCGACTTAGCGTACCTTTACACAGACGGTGAGTTTTGGCATTTTATGAACAACGAAACATTTGAGCAGATTGCCGCTGACGAAAAAGCACTTGGCGATGCAGGTAAATGGCTAGTTGAAAACGATGTATGTACTATTACATTATGGAACGGTAGCCCAATCGCGGTTACGCCACCTAACTTTGTTGAGCTTGAGATCACTGACACTGATCCTGGCCTAAAAGGCGATACAGCGGGCACTGGTGGTAAACCTGCAACGCTTAGCACGGGTGCAGTAGTACGTGTTCCATTATTCGTACAAATTGGTGAAGTAATTAAAGTAGACACCCGTAGCGGTGAATACGTAGGCCGTGTTAAGTAAGCTTGTTTACGGTTTATAAAATCCCGGCTTAAGCTGGGATTTTTTTTGGAGAAAATATGTCAGCAACACTTTGGGCCCCAAGCGCAAGCATAGAAACCCTTAAAAAGCGCGCAGCCATACTACGAACCATTCGTGAGTTTTTTTATACGCGTAATGTAATGGAAGTAGAAACCCCTAGCTTAAGTAGCGCAAGCGTAACCGATGTGCATTTAGCGAGTTTTAATACGCAGTTTGTAGGCCCAGGCCACGCTGGAGGCTTGCCGCTTTATTTACAAACATCGCCCGAATTTGCCATGAAGCGCCTATTAGCCGCAGGCTCTGGGCCAATTTTCCAGCTTTGTAAGGCATTTAGAAATGAAGAAGCGGGTCGCCATCATAATCCCGAATTTACTATGCTTGAGTGGTACCGCCCTGGGTTTGATGAGTTTGCATTAATGGACGAGATGGATGAGCTAATGCAGCTTATTTTAAATGTAGAGCCTGCGGAGCGACTGACTTATCAACAAGCATTTGAGCAGGTGTTATCACTAGACCCATTAACAGCTACGCTTACGCAATTACAAGCACTTGCCTGCGATCATGGCTTTGCCGATATAGCTAAAAACGAAACTAATAAAGACACCTTACTGCAGCTGTTATTTTGTATGAAAGTAGAGCCAACTATTGGGCAAACTAAGCCGTGTTTTGTGTATCACTTTCCGGCGTCGCAAGCGGCACTTGCACAAATTTGTGAACACGATAACCGCGTAGCAGGGCGCTTTGAGCTCTATTATAAAAATATGGAATTAGCGAACGGCTTTAACGAGCTAACTAATGCCAAAGAGCAGGCAAAACGCTTTGATGAAGATAATGCCTACCGCGCTGCCAATGGGTTAAACCACGTGCCCATGGATAGGCGTTTAATCGCCGCGCTTGAACACGGGCTTCCAAAGTGTGCAGGCGTTGCAATGGGTATAGACAGGTTAGTTATGCTAGCCACCGAAAAAGAGACGATAAAAGAAGTCATCGCGTTTGACGTAGATAGGGCGTAATGCTTTACCTGTAGGCGTGGCTTTATGCCGCGTATTGAGTCTTAACAGCTTTGCGTGAGCAAGCTTCACGCACATTGTGTTTTAAAGTAGGCGCCTTGCTTGCTGGCGCATTTGGTATTTATGCCGTTTTAAAATAATGAACCCAGACGCGAGGTAAACTCGCTGCTACTTGTATGTTTTCTCATTTATTCCTCTTTCACTTCTCATTGTGCAAAATATTAAGTGATTTATTTACAAAGAGGTTAGGAGGCGCTGCGCTTTAGAGGGGCATGTAGTAGTCGTGGCTTTATGCCGCGTATTGAGTCTTAACAGCTTTGCGTGAGCAAGCTTCACGCCAATAAAAAAACACCGCGCTTTAATTAAGCGCGGTGTTTTTTAATCTTAAACTGACAACTGACAACTGACAACTGACAACTGACAACTGACAACTGACAACTGACAACTAACAGCTAAAACTAACAGCTTTATTTACAGCTCTAACGTAAACGTTACTCCCGCTACTCTTGGCTCACCTAATTGTACGTAGGTATGTGTTTCGTAGCCATCAAGTGGGTTGTTACCAAACTCAAAGCCGCGGGTTGGTACTTCTTCGTCAAATACGTTACGTGCCCATGCGCGTACTGCCCACATGTCGGCTTCGTAGCCAAAGCTTAAGTTTACTAAATTGCTGCTAGGCGCTTGTGAATTATGGCTATCAGAGAAGTAATAATCGTCTTTACCTTCAACCCCAATCATACCGTACAGCTCATTAGTAAAGTTGTAACGTGCGCTAAATGCGTATTGATACTTAGGTGATTGCGCTTGCTCACGACCGTCTTGATTTAAGCCCGATTGCGTTACAAAGTCGTCAATTTCTGTGTTTAAGTAACCGGCACTACCTGTTAAGAATAAGTCATCGGTAAGTTGGTAACTACCTTCAACCTCTAAGCCGTAGTTACTACCTGAGCTTGCATTATCAACGTAGCCTGTAAATTGCTGACCTTCTACTTGCCATGCTTTTAACTGAATGTTGTCGCGGTGCATATAAAATGCGGCTAAACGCAGGGTAAACTTATCATCAAGCGATGAGCCTTTAACGCCAAATTCGCCGCTCCAAAGGTATTCAGGGTCAAAGCTAGTATGCTGCTGGAAAAAATCAGCATTTAGGTTTAAACCTTCATCTTTAGCTTTTGCTAATGCTTCTGAGTTAATTCCGCCAGCTTTATAACCACGGGTAATGCTGGTGTAGATCATAGTGCGATCAATCACTTGGTATTCAAGTGCTATTTTACCGCCTACCATTACGTCGTCTGTCTCTTCAATAAAGCCGTTGCTGTCGGTGTAATCACCTTGATATTGCTCTACACGTAGGCCAGTAATTAGCGTGGTTTTAGGGCCAATAGGTGTGGCAACTTGGCCGTAAACAGCTACGTTACTAGTTTCATAAGTTGAAGCAAATGGACTTGCAAGCCAAGTGTATTCACGCTCTAAATCTACGTCGCGGTTTTGATAGTAAACACCCGCAACCCAGTTACCTGTTTTAGAATTTAGTTGTAAATTAGCTGATTGATCGTCACGATCACGCGTGTATACATCGGTAGAGCTATAACCCCAAGGGTGCAAGCCTGCTGCACATAATTGTGGCTCGCTTGCATCGTTACATACCCAGTCTTCGTCAAAGCTGTAAAGTAGCTCAGTATCAATGGCTGAAAGGTTTAAGCTTACGTCAAAAGCATCAAAGCCTGTGTAAGTATTGTTAATACCAATGGCGTAGCTTTGTTGGTTATCCTGGCCTGGCTCGTCGGCTACGCTATTACGGCTGTTATCAAGCGTGAACGCATCGTAGCCGTTGTTTATGTCTATGTAGTGTAGGTTTAACTCAGTGTTTAAATGTTCAGTAAGTTGGCTGTTTAATTTAAAACGGGCTACTTGTTCATCTTGTTGCTGGGTTTCGTCATTTAAATATAGGTTATCTACATAGCCATCTGATTTTCTGCGAAAGTAGCTTACACGTGCGCTTGTATCATCGGTTAAGCCAGTACTTGCCGCAAGGCCTGCTTCGCGTGAGTTGTAAGTGCCCATACCCACTTGCAATTTTAAACTAGGATCGGCAGTGGCTTGTGCTGATTCCATTTGGATCATACCGGCCATACCGTCTGCGCCAAAGCGAGTGCCTTGTGGGCCGCGGTAAATTTCTACGTGGTCAATATCAAATAATAAAGAGCTGCCACCTAAACCCGAGTAATTTATGCCGTCGATGACCAAGCCAACCGATGGATTAATTGGGTCTACAAATTGTGAGCGAAGTCCCACACCACGAATTTGAATATAACGACCACGAGAGGCACCTGAAGTAAAGTTTACGTTGGCTGTACTACCTAGCATTTCGTCTAAGAAACTTGCACCGCGTTGATTAATTTCAGATTCGCTAAATAGGCTCGCACTCGCGCTTAATGTTTGAATGCTTTCACGTTGAAAGTCGCCGGTAACAACAATTCGTTCTAGGTCGCTGTCATCAGCGTTTGCTATAAGTGGTGTACTAATTAGCGGTAACAACGCCGCAGTAATTAAAGACAAACGTAAGTTCATTAGGTTACTTAACTCCATTTTAGGGACTTGTATGGTAGCAATTATTTTAATACTTGTGTTATAACGCAGCGATTATACGTTAAATAATCAGGATTACTAATATGACCTTTAAAGTTGATTTTAAAGTGCGCCATTACGAATGTGACTTGCAAGGTATTGTAAATAACAGTGTGTACTTTAATTATTTAGAGCATGCCCGCCATGAGTTTTTATTTGCGAATGGGGTCGATTTTGCATTGCTTGCCAAGCAAAAGGTTAACCTAGTAGTGATACGCAGTGAGGTTGATTACAAGCATTCACTGGTGCCTGAAGATGAATTTTATGTGTCGGTAGAGCCTGAGCGTATAAGCCGGTTAAAGTTTGCGTTTAAGCAGGCAATCGTTCGCAAAAGCGATGAAAAAATAATGCTTCAAGCTAGGGTAATTGGCACATCGGTTAACGAAAAAGGCCGCCCTTTTTTACCACCCGAAATGGATAACTTATTTAAAAATTGTGATCTAAATTAAACTGTTTAACTTTTAAACTACCATAGAACAAAAATTTACATTTAAAACATGCATTTTTAACGGATAAACCGCATAAAAATTGTTACTATTACTGTAATTAAATATTTAGTTAGTAATAGCATGAAATTAGCAGCACTACCGATACTTTTGATCGGTTTATGTATTGGTTGTACAGCCACAGGGACGGTGACCACTGAGCAGCTAAAGTACACACAATGGCAACTATCAAAGGTTGATGGGTTGGCTGTGCCGGCCTCTTACAGAGCGTCAATAAGCTTTATTGAAGCGTTGCAAGTAAACGGGTTTGCAGGATGTAATAAGTTTTTTGGTGAAGGCGAGCTTGAAGACAGCAGCATTAGCGTTAATAAACTAGGTATGACACGTAAGTCGTGCGGGGTAGATGTTGATGCGCTAGAACAGCAGTTTTTACAAGCGCTCAGAGAGGGGGCAACACTTACCATGCAAGGCTCACAGTTGGTTATGCAAGGTAATAAAACTTTTTTGTTTATTGCAAAGTAGTGATATGAGTATTTGAGGTTGCCTCTTGCAGGCAATTTTTAACTGGCGTACACTCAGCGTAGATTTGCTAAAAAACAATGGTAAATCAACGAACAAATTTTATATATTTTACTTGTCGGAGTGCCTTAACTCGTTAAGGCTGAGATCGCGAAAGCGGGATCCGTGAACCTGATCAGGTTAAAACCTGCGTAGGGAACAAGCTGCCTAAAATGGGACGCTTGTGCGTCTTTTTTTATGCGCACAACAAAATAACTAGCCATTTTAGGCCGCAAAGCAGCATAAACACTGCTTTACGATCTTTCTCTATTCCTTATGGAATATCTGACAAGACAACCCTTTAGCAATGAGGTAAGTCATGTCAAACACTACAAATAAGTCTACACGTCGAGAAACGCGCGCAGCCGCGTCTGACTATATTTATAATTTAACGGGTCAGCCATTTCCAAGTTCGCAAAAAGTATATGTTGAGGGCAGCCAAAGCGGTGTGCGTGTGGGTATGCGCGAAATTACATTAAGCGACACGTTTATTGGTGGCGATGAGCAAAACCCTGTGTATGAGCCAAACGAGCCACTACGTGTTTACGATACATCAGGCCCATATACCGACCCTAACTTTGAGTTAGACGTACGCAAAGGCTTACCTAAATTTCGCGAGCAGTGGATTAAAGATCGCAACGACACTGAAGTACTCGAGTCGGTTACTTCGCAATTTGCACAGCAGCGTATGGCCGATGATGGTTTGGATCATATTCGTTTTGAACATTTACCTAAAATTCGCCGTGGTAAGGCGGGTAAAAACGTAACCCAAATGCATTATGCTCGCCAAGGCATTATAACTCCAGAAATGGAATACGTAGCCATACGCGAAAACATGGGCCGAGCAAAAATTAGAGAAGAGCTACTAGCAGCCCAACACAAAGGTGAGTCGTTTGGGGCGAGTATTCCTGATTTTATTACCCCTGAGTTTGTACGTGACGAAATAGCCCGTGGTCGTGCTATTTTACCAAACAATATTAACCACCCAGAAACCGAGCCCATGATAGTGGGGCGTAACTTTTTAGTTAAAGTTAACGCTAACATAGGTAATTCGTCGGTAAGCTCATCAATCGAAGAAGAAGTAGAAAAAATGGTGTGGTCTACCCGTTGGGGTGCCGATACCGTAATGGACTTATCAACAGGGCGCTATATTCACGAAACGCGTGAATGGGTTGTACGTAATTCGCCTGTGCCCATTGGCACAGTACCCATTTATCAAGCGCTTGAAAAAGTAAACGGTGTGGCAGAGGATTTAACGTGGGAGATCTTTCGCGATACCCTAATTGAACAAGCCGAACAGGGTGTTGATTACTTTACTATTCATGCCGGGGTATTGCTGCGTTATGTGCCAATGACGGCAAAGCGAGTAACCGGTATTGTATCGCGCGGTGGCTCAATTATGGCCAAGTGGTGTTTAGCACACCACAAAGAAAACTTTTTATATACGCACTTTGAAGATATTTGTGAAATTTTAAAACAATACGACGTGTGTTTTTCACTCGGTGATGGCCTTCGTCCAGGTTCGATTGCCGATGCTAACGATGAGGCGCAATTTAGTGAGCTTCGTACGCTAGGGGAGCTTACAAAAATTGCGTGGAAACACGACGTACAAGTATTTATAGAAGGCCCAGGCCATGTGCCAATGCACATGATTAAAGCCAATATGGATGAGCAATTAGAACATTGTGGCGAAGCGCCTTTTTACACATTAGGCCCATTAACGACCGATATAGCACCAGGGTACGACCATATTACATCGGGTATAGGTGCTGCACAAATAGCGTGGTACGGCTGTGCAATGCTGTGTTATGTAACACCAAAAGAGCATTTAGGTTTGCCCAATAAAGAAGATGTAAAAGAGGGCCTAATTACCTACAAAATTGCAGCGCATGCGGCCGATTTAGCTAAAGGCCACCCCGGCGCGCAAGAGCGCGATAATGCCTTATCAAAAGCACGCTTTGAATTTAGATGGCACGACCAATTTAACATTGGTTTAGACCCAGAACGTGCCCGTGAATATCACGACGAAACCCTACCGCAAGAGTCTGGCAAAGTAGCGCACTTTTGCTCTATGTGCGGGCCTAAATTTTGCTCAATGAAAATTACCCAAGAGGTACGCGATTACGCCAAAGATCTCGAATCTCGTGGGATTGATCCTAACAATGTTGGCGATGCAATTGAGATCAAAATGGTTGATGTAGAAGCGCAAATGAAAGCGAAATCTGAAGAGTTTAAACAAACCGGCTCAGAAATTTATCATAAAGCGCTGTAGCGCAGCTTTGAGCATTAGCTGTCAGTTATCGGTAATAAAGTAAGTAACATAGAGGCAATAGTTGCTTTACTGACAGCTGAAAACTGATGGCTATGGGCTTCATTTAGGAGGTTTTATGTTTTGCAACATTGCGGTTGTGGGCTTTGGCTTAGCAGGGCGTTTAGCTGCCCTTGAGCTTAGTAAGTCGCATCATGTAACAGTGTTTGAAGCCAGTGATGAACACACACAAAATAGTGCCGGTAAAGTGGCTGCAGCAATGCTTGCTCCGCTTGCTGAGTCGGTAATGTGTGAAACAGATTTAGCCATTATGGGGCTAAATTCACTCAAGCGCTGGCCAGAGATAGTGAGCGAGCTTGAAGGTGAAGTTTTTTATCAGCAAAAAGGCACGCTGGTTGTAGCGCACCAGCAAGATAAAGGTGACTTACAAAGTTTTAGCCAGCGAATAAAGCCTATAGCAGGGCACAGCGCGCAGACGTTAAATGCTCAGCAAATAACGCAGTTAGAGCCCGAATTAGCTGATCGTTTTAATCAAGGTGTGTTTTTACCCTGCGAAGGGCAAATAGATAATCAGGCTTTTTATAAAGCAAGTTTTACCATGCTTAATAAACGCAAGGTTAAGTTTGTTTTTAACCAACGCGTTAGCATTCAAAACGGCGAGGTGAATAACCGCCCGTTTGATTACATTATTGATTGTCGTGGCTTAGGTGCTAAAGCCGATAAGCCACTGAGAGGAGTACGCGGAGAAGTAGCCAGGCTTTATGCGCCAGAGGTTAATTTAATGCGGCCGGTGCGTTTAATGCACCCGCGTTACCCAATTTACATAGCGCCAAAACCAAATAATGAATACGTGATCGGTGCAACCGAAATTGAGTCTGACGATAGTGGCCCTGCAACAGTGCGCTCCACACTCGAGCTGCTCTCGGCGGCCTACACTGTGCACAGCGGGTTTGCCGAAGCGCGGCTGTTAAATATTCAAAGCGGGCTGCGCCCTGCATTTAAAAACAACCGACCAGAAGTTTTAAAAGAAGGTAACGTAATTAGCATTAACGGGTTATATCGCCATGGTTATATGTTAGGCCCTGCGTTAGTGACTGATGCGTTATCAAAAATAGGGTGAGTAATAAATGACGATAACAATTAATGGTGAGCGGCTAACTATTAAAAGCGCAAAGCTTGTTGAAATATTACAAAATTTTGGTGCTAAGACGCCTTTTGCAGTGGCGATAAATGGCGAGTTTATTCCACAAAGCCTGCACGCCAGCACTACGATTAATGAAGGGGATAGCATCGAGTTGTTGTCGCCTATCCAAGGCGGGTAGCATGATGCAAGGTAACGATAACCTAATTATTTATGGTGAACAATTTAATAGCCGATTGTTAATAGGCTCGGCGCTTTATCCCTCTCCCGCTGTTATGGAAGAGTCAATAAAAGCCTCTGGCGCGCAAATAGTAACGGTGTCATTAAGGCGCCAGCAAAGCGTGGCAGCGGGGGATAATTTTTGGCAATTAATTAAAAATACTGGCCTTAAAATACTGCCAAACACAGCAGGGTGCCACAGTGTAAAAGAAGCTGTAACACTTGCTAAAATGTGCCGTGAAGTATTTGCAACCGATTGGATTAAGCTTGAACTAATAGGTGATGACTACAACTTACAACCCGACCCATTTGCACTTTTAGAAGCCACAAAAATATTAATTGATGATGGCTTTAAAGTATTACCCTACTGCACCGATGACTTAGTACTTTGTCAGCGCTTAAACGAGCTAGGGTGTGAGGTGCTTATGCCGTGGGGGGCGCCAATAGGCACCGGTAAAGGCTTGTTAAATAGTTATAATCTAAAAACCATTCGCGAGCGTTTACCAAATACAACATTAATTGTTGATGCGGGCCTTGGCTTACCTTCGCATGCCTGCCAAGCACTTGAGTTAGGGTATGATGCGGTATTATTAAATTCAGCCATTGCAGGGGCTGGCTGCCCAGTTACGATGAGCCGTGCATTTAAAGCCGCAGTAGAGGCAGGGCGCTTTGCATTTAATGCCAAAGCAATGCCCGAAAAAGATCTAGCAGCCCCCTCAACCCCTACAATGGGTATGCCGTTTTGGCATCAGCAGTAAGGAAATAAAGAGTATGAATAATTTAGTGTGGACAATTGCCGGATCTGACTCTGGCGGCGGTGCAGGCATTCAAGCTGATATAAAAGCAATGCAAAGTTTTGGTGTGCATGGCTGCACGGCAATTACGGCGCTTACTGCACAAAATAGTTTAGGCGTAGAGGCTATTAATGCAGTGTCTACCGATATTATTGAATCGCAATTACTTGCACTCGAAAGCGATATGAAAGCCAAAGTAATTAAAATTGGCATGCTGGCTAATGTGCAGCAAATTCAATTAATAAGCGAGCATATAGCGCATTACAAAGCTAAATGGCCTGTACCGCCAGTGATAGTTTATGACCCCGTTGCTATTGCATCAAGCGGTGATGTATTAACCGAAGAAGATACCGTAAGTGCTATTAAAGAATGCTTAATGCCGCTGGTGGATGTAATAACGCCTAACACGCACGAAACGCAATTATTAACAGGGGTGTATTTAATTGGCCCAAGCGCCGTGAAAGACGCTGCAAATAAGTTATTAAGTTGGGGCGCAAAAGCGGTTGTTATTAAAGGCGGGCACTGGGATTACCCATCAGGTTATTGTATTGATTACTGCACACAAAACGGCGAAGAGTATTGGCTTGGTAATAAAAAAATTCAAAGCCCTCATAGTCATGGTACCGGTTGCAGCATGGCCTCGGTAATTGCCGCATGTTTAGCAAAAGACTTCCCGCTAAAAGATGCCTTTATTTTAGCCAAAGCTTATATAAATCAGGGCTTAAAGCAGTCGGTTAGATACGGCGAAGGAATAGGCCCTGTTGCGCATACTGCTTTTCCTACAAATTTAGATGACTACCCGCAAGTTATAGAGCCAGGTAGCTGGCTTGGTGATGAACTAGATTTTGATGTGCCGCTTGAATTTAATATTGCTGCAGATTTTGCCCCTTGTGAGAGTAAAAATTTAGGCTTATATGCTGTGGTCGATAGCCTAGATTGGCTAGAAAAATGTTTACAGCAAGGTATTACGACCGCGCAACTTCGTGTTAAAAATAAAACTGGCCTTGAGCTTGATGAACTCATAAAACAGGCCGTAGAGCTGGGTAAAAAGCACCACGCTCACGTATTTATAAACGACTATTGGCAGTTGGCAATTAAGCACGGTGCCTACGGCGTACACTTAGGGCAAGAGGATTTAGAAACTGCTAATTTAGCAGCTATTAAAGAGGCTGGGTTAAGACTTGGGCTTTCTACACACGGCTTTTACGAAATGCTCCGTGCCCACAACTACCGACCAAGTTATATGGCGTTTGGTGCTATTTACCCAACCACCACCAAGGATATGAGCGGGCAAATACAAGGGCTCGATAAGCTTAAAAAGTGTGTGCCATTAATGCAAAGCTACCCAACGGTTGCCATTGGCGGCATAGATTTAGCCCGCGCAAGCGAAGTTGCAAATACAGGAGTAGGCAGTGTTGCTGTTGTACGAGCGATTACTGAATCGGATGATTATATTGCAGCAATTAGTGCGCTACAAAGAGCTATAAACCAGCCTAATGGATAAACTCAACGATAAAGAAACCCTGCGTTATAGTCGCCACTTATTATTAGAAGAGGTAGGGCTAGAAGGGCAGTTAGCACTAAAAGCTGCAACTGTTGCTGTAGTCGGTGCTGGCGGGTTAGGTAGCCCTGCGCTTTTGTATTTAGCTGCGGCGGGTATTGGTACGCTAGTTTTAATAGACGATGATGCGGTTGAGCTATCTAACTTACAGCGCCAAGTGCTTTATAAAGTAAATCACCTAGGGCAAAGCAAGGTAGCGGCCGCTGGTAAAGTATTAGCGAGTCTTAATAATCAAATAGATATAGTGACACATTGTAAAAAACTCGATGATAATAACGCTGCTGAGCTTTTAAATAATGCCGATGTAGTGCTTGATTGCTCAGATAATTTTGCCACACGTTATAGTGTTAATCGCTATTGTATTGCCAATAAAACCCCATTAATTGCAGGTGCAGCACTGGCAACGAAAGGGCAGTTAATGGGGTTTGATTTTAAGAAAAGTAATAGCCCGTGTTATGGCTGCATTTTTACAAAAAATGACGCCGCCCCCGCTGTAAATTGTAGTAATGCCGGTGTAATAAGCCCATTGTTAGGGGTTATAGGCTCTATGCAGGCCCAGCTTACGCTTAATATGCTATTAGGGCATGTTGAGGGAAGTGTGTTTATTACCTTCGATGCGCTGAGCTTAAAACAACAGCATTTTAAAGTAGTTAAAGATTTAAACTGCAAAGAGTGCGGTTGATAAAGTATGAGGTAATTCACGAGGGAAGCCATGAGAAGCTGCGCTTCTAACGTGAGCAAGCTCTACGTCTACAGCTGAAATTAGCATCGTGGTTTAATGAATCCGTAGGCGCCTTGCTTGCGCATTTGGAATTTATGCTGTGTACATTTATTAATGCAAAATATCCGACGCGAGGTAAACTCGCTGCTACTAGCTTTGCACTCTTTTTTTAAGAATTAATTCACAAAGAGGTTAAGAGGCGCTGCGTTTTAGAGGATAAAGTTGTAAACGCCTTGCTTGCAGGCGCGTTGATATAAAATCTATCTACGCTTTGTATTTTTAACGTGAGCAAGCTCTACGTCTACCAATAAAAAAGCACCGCGTTTGTAATAAACGCGGTGCTTTTTTATCTTTAACTGACAACTGACAACTGACAACTGACAACTGACAACTGACAACTGACAACTGACAACTGACAGCTTACTGCTCTTCACTTTCTTTAATTGTTGCAAATGCGGTGTTTAAACGCGTTACTGTTTCTGGCAGTTGGTCGTCTAAAATGTCTGCTTTATCTGCACCCCATGCTAGTACTACTGTTGAGCCTAGTTTAAAGCGGCCCATTTCTTCCCCTTTTTTAAGGGTGATGGCGTTTTCGCCTTTAGTTGGGTAGTTCCAGCTAAATACATCGCTACCAGCGGGTGGCGTTACTGTGCCTGCCCATACGGTCTCTATGCTGGCAACAATGGTTGCGCCTACAAGTACCATAGCAAGTGGGCCAATTTCGGTTTCAAAAATAGCCACTACACGCTCGTTACGAGCAAATAAATTTGGCACATTTTGCGCAGTGAGTGGATTTACCGAAAATAAGTCGCCCGGTAC
Organism: Pseudoalteromonas sp. MM1; assembly: GCF_030296835.1. Lineage (NCBI taxonomy): Bacteria > Pseudomonadati > Pseudomonadota > Gammaproteobacteria > Alteromonadales > Pseudoalteromonadaceae > Pseudoalteromonas > Pseudoalteromonas sp. MM1. The sequence goes on from NZ_AP027922.1 coordinate 584,287, forward strand.
ATAAATCATTTTACTTAGTGTACCGTCTATTGGCATATGAATACGGTGATAGTCTTTTGGCGCTAAATAAATAGTCGCAAATTTACCACCTAAAAAGGGGGTAGTGTCGTCTTCAGAGCCGCCTAATAGCGCTTGTAGGCTGTAGTCATGACCTTTTGCCTGTATTAGCTGCCCATCAACAATGTCACCCAGTTGGCTAATTGCACCATCTACAGGGTGAGTAATAATGTTGTCACCCTCGGCCATTGGTCGTACGCCGTCTTTTAATGGGCGAGTAAAAAACTCATTAAATGTTTTATAATGGGCGGGGTCTGAATATTTAGCCTCATTCATGTCTATTTTATATTGCTTAATAAACAATTTGATTAGCGTTGTAGTTAATGCACCCGCTTTAGCTGCTGCTAGTTTTCCTACTACGCGTGAAATAAAGTGCTTTGGCATTGCGTACTGCATTGCAATTTTAAATTTGTCTAAACTCACAGATTGTTTCCTAAATTAAACGCGAGGTGCGCGAGCACCAGCACGGCCATCGGCCATTGTTTCTAAAATACGGTGGTAGCTATCGAATCGCATTTGCGAAATATCGCCATCGGCTACCGCTTGTTGAATTATACAGCCCGGATCGTTTAAATGCTTACAATCTCTAAAACGACATCCGCCTATAAATTCTCTAAATTCTTTAAAGCACCAAGTAACACGCTCCACCTCTAAGTGCCATAAACCAAACTCACGTATTCCTGGTGAATCAATTAGGTTACCACCACTTGGTAGGTGATGTAAGCGCGATACAGTGGTGGTATGTTGCCCTAAACCACTGTTTTCTGATACTTCTTTTGTTAATATTTCGGCATCAGGAAGTACAGTATTAACTAAAGTTGATTTACCTACGCCACTTTGACCAACAAAAATATTATTTTTATCGACCAGTACGCTTTTTAAATCATCAATGCCTTCGCCTGTTACACTACTTACAAGCAATACTTGATAGCCAAGGCCACGGTATATATTGAGTACTTTTTGTATTTCACTTAGCCCTTCATCGTCGATTAAATCGATTTTGTTAAGTACTAAAATAGGTTCTATACCCATGTCTTCACAGGCTATTAAATAGCGGTCAATAATACTCGGTGTAAACTCAGGTAATACTGCGGAGACCATTAAAATTTGGTCTATGTTGGCAGCGATTACTTTTACGCCATCGTAAAAGTCGGGGCGCGTGAGTTGCGAGCGACGCTCTTGTGTTGCTTCAATAACCCCAGCTAAGTCGCCTTCGCTTACTTTTGCGCGGCGAAATAATACTTCGTCACCACACACTAAGTTTGTAACGGTGCGGCGAATATTACAGCGTAATACGTCACCCTCTTGTGTTTCTACATCGGCGTGTTGTCCAAATCGACTGATCACAATGGCGTTTTCGGTAGCGCCCAGATTATCTGTTTGCCACTCTTGTACGCCACCTTTTGCTGATTTTGTATCGGCGTTATTTAAGCGCTTTTGATGATTAGCCTTGATCCTGCGAGATTGGCCTTTACTTAATTTTTTCTGTTTTGCCACTTTTGGCCTATAACCTTGGTTTAAATGTCGGCTTTACGTTAATACCAGTTGGCAATACCTAACCATTTTGAGTGGCTAAACCTGACGCTAGCTAGGTTAAAATTTCTCATTTAGAACAACTAAATAACAAAATTTTTGCCTTGCTATCGACAAGGTTTTACTACCTCAAAATAGATTACTTAATTAACCAAAATGGTATAAAAAAAGCTTTAGCTCGACGGTTGATGCTAATATGATATATCGAAATGCGTTGGATCTAAAGAAAAGCACTGTTTAAGGTTACTATGACTATTAATGAATCTAATTTAATTTGGCTTGATCTGGAAATGACAGGACTTGAGCCGGCTACAGATAAAATACTCGAAATTGCAACAGTAGTAACTGATGCCGATTTAAATATACTCGCGGAAGGTCCTACTATAGCTATTCACCAAAGTGATGAGCTGCTAGATGGCATGGACGAATGGTGTACTACGCAGCATGGTAAGTCGGGTTTAACGGCGCGTTGTAAAGCCAGTACATATGATGAGGCTTATGCGGTTGAACAAACGCTTAATTTTTTAAAGCAGTGGGTGCCGGCAGGTAAATCACCTATGTGTGGTAACTCAATAGGCCAAGACCGACGCTTTATGAATAAATACATGCGCGAGCTTGAAGACTTTTTTCATTATCGCAATTTAGATGTAAGCACGATTAAAGAACTTGCCCGACGTTGGAAGCCTGAAGTTTTGGCACAGGTGAATAAAAAAGGGTCACACCTTGCGCTTGACGACATTAAAGATTCTATTATGGAATTAAAGGTGTATAGAGAAAAATTCTTTAATTTGTAAAAAACACTTGCAAACACATTAGATTATTGTAGAATCCTGCCCCGCTCAAGACGATAACCCCTGCGGGGTTGGTGTGTTTGAGTAAGTTATAAAGCGGCACTAGCTCAGTTGCCAGAACGTAGGACGCGACCCGTCGCGTACCAACGGACAAATTACTGACTAACTATAAAGCGGCACTAGCTCAGTTGCCAGAACGTAGGACGCGACCCGTCGCGCACCAACGGACAAATTACTGACTAACTATAAAGCGGCACTAGCTCAGTTGCCAGAACGTAGGACGCGACCCGTCGCGTACCAACGGACAAATTACTGACTAACTATAAAGCGGCACTAGCTCAGTTGGTAGAGCGCGACCTTGCCAAGGTCGAGGTCACGAGTTCGAGCCTCGTGTGCCGCTCCAATTTCTCACCAAAAGAAATTGGAATAGCGTATAGCTCATAAAATTTATAGTTCATAAAGCGGCACTAGCTCAGTTGCCAGAACGTAGGACGCGACCCGTCGCGCACCAACGGACAAATCACTGAGTAACTATAAAGCGGCACTAGCTCAGTTGCCAGAACGTAGGACGCGACCCGTCGCGCACCAACGGACAAATTACTGACTAACTATAAAGCGGCACTAGCTCAGTTGGTAGAGCGCGACCTTGCCAAGGTCGAGGTCACGAGTTCGAGCCTCGTGTGCCGCTCCAATTTCTTACCAAAAGAAATTGTACAAATATATAGTTTATAAAGCGGCACTAGCTCAGTTGCCAGAACGTAGGACGCGACCCGTCGCGCACCAACGGACAAATCACTGAGTAACTATAAAGCGGCACTAGCTCAGTTGCCAGAACGTAGGACGCGACCCGTCGCGCACCAACGGACAAATTACTGACTAACTATAAAGCGGCACTAGCTCAGTTGGTAGAGCGCGACCTTGCCAAGGTCGAGGTCACGAGTTCGAGCCTCGTGTGCCGCTCCAATCTCTCTAAATACCCCACTAAAATAAACACCTCTTTAAAACAATATTTTAATCTGATTTACACCTACGAAAATTATTTATAAATATTGAACGCACGAGTGGCCGCATGCCGCCGCGGGATATAAAGAATTTTAAATAATGCGAAGTGACGCGGGTAAAAGCAGGGAGGGACGTCAATATAAGGTTAAAAAATTTCGCCTTGCAAGGTCGCTATAATACGCCTTGTACCGCCAGCGTCGCGATGCTCGCCTAAGTAAATACCTTGCCATGTACCAAGCGCTAAGCGGCCATTGCTTATAGGAATACTTAATTCACACCCTAACGTACTGGTTTTTATATGGGCTGGCATGTCATCGTCGCCTTCATAATCGTGACGATAGTAAGGCTGGCGCTCAGGCACAAAATGGTTAAAGTGGCTTTCCATATCCATGCGCACTGTTGGATCGGCGTTTTCGTTTATGGTTAAACTTGCAGAGGTGTGTTGAATAAATAAATGCAGTAAGCCTACTTTATAGTTAGTAAGCTCATTTAATTGGGTGAGTATTTCATCGTCAATTAAGTGAAAGCCTCGGGGGCGAGGCTTTAATGTAATCTGTTTTTGTTGCCAGCTCATAACTTATCAAAGCTAACTTCTATATTTGCATCACCCGCATCACAGCTAAATGGCATAATTATTTTTTTGCCTTTGCTTTTATGAGTGATGGTGTGGCCTTTACCAGCAACAACAATGGGGGTTGCCATATCAAAGTCATAGCCTTTTTCGCCGAGCAAGTTTTTAGCGCCACCAGTTACCATATTGGTAATTTCGCCAACCATATCCGTTACTTCATCGTCAATACCGTCAGGGCGCTCACCAAGCATGCGTTCCATAATGGTTAGTGCTAAGTTTTCATCAAAGGTAATTGAAAATGAGCCACGCGTTTGCGCGCCTACCATACCAATTAAACCTGATACATCTCCACAGGCGATTTCGTCTGTTTTTATACGCGGCTTACCTGGTTTTAACTCGGTTTGTGCCATTGTAGATAACACATTGATCAAAGAAGATAAAAATGGATTAATGAACTCAACATTCATATTAGGTACTCTTAAAATTGGTGCTAAAATGGCTATCTAAGTATGAGTATAGCTTTAAAACAAACTTTGGGCTTAGCTTCTACAAGACTCACACTTACCGTGTGCTTCAATGGTTTGCCCTGATACAACAAAGCCGCTTTCAGCTGCTAAGTTGTTTAGTTCGTGAGAAATAACGGTAGAGTGTAGTTCTTTTACAAAACCACAAGTGTCACAAATTAATAGCTGCACAGGATGAATATGATCAAAGTGATGACAAAGCATAAATGCATTGGTGCTTTCTATTTTATGAATAAAACCCAGCTCAGATAAAAAGTCTAGCGCACGGTAAATTGTTGCAGGTTTTGCTCCTGACTCTGTCATTTTTAATTGCTCAAGTAAATCGTACGCCCCTACGCCACCTTGCGCGCTGGCCAATAGGCGAAATACTTTTTCACGGATTGGCGTAAAACGCGCACCGCGGTTATCACAAATTTGTTTTGCTTTACTTACGAGTGAATCTATATTCATCATTCTCTTATCCTTACGCTACCGTGATATACTAACATACTGTATTGTACTTGCAGCGTTTTTATTAAACACTTTTTATCTAGGAAGCCCATTAATGCATGAATTATTAGCTATCTTTATTTTCTTTTTTGCGGTGATAGACCCTATAGGCACAGTGCCTGTATTTATTGCTGTGACACGTGGGGAAGATGAAAAGTTTAAACGAAAAGTAATTTTTAAAGCGGTGGGTGTATCCGCTGTGGTTTTACTATTTTTTGTTATAGCCGGTGAGCAGCTACTAAATGCTATTGAAATACCGCTGTCGGCGTTCCAAATAGCTGGCGGGATTGTATTACTTATTTTTGCGCTTTCAATGATTTTTGGTGAAAGTAAACCAGAGTCTGAAATTAAAAGTGTACGCGACAGCACAGAAACGGCTATTTTTCCGCTAGCAATTCCCTCTATAGCAAGCCCTGGTGCCATGCTAGGGGCGGTGTTAATGACCCGCAACGAGGAGTATACCTGGGTAGAACAAGTTATGACCTCATCTATGATGTTAATAGTGCTTGCTGTTGTGTTGGTATTGCTATTGCTCGCTACACAAGTACACAAACTAATAGGTGATAGCGGAGCGAGTATCATAAGCCGGATAATGGGACTTATTTTAAGCTCTGTTGCCGTAACTAATATTCTAAACGGTATAGCTCATTATTTTGGTTTGCAAATACACGGCTAACATTGATGCTAATTAGGCTTTTGTGTAAAATACAGCGCCTTTTTATGGGCGCATTTTCCTTATAATCCCCGAGGCTTTTACTTTGCAAGAACGCACATTAGATAATCGAACGTTAAACAGACGCTTTTCAGTTGCCCCCATGCTTGATTGGACTGATCGCCATTGCCGCACTTTTCATCGTAAAATGAGTAAGCATGCTGTTTTATACACTGAGATGATCACCACGGGGGCGATTTTATTTGGTCGCGGCGATTACCTACACTTTAATCAGCACGAGGGGCCGGTTGCTTTACAGCTTGGAGGCTCTGATCCCGAGGCGCTTGCAAAATGCGCTAAGCTTGCCGGTGAGCGCGGTTACGATGAGATTAACTTAAATGTTGGCTGCCCATCAGATAGAGTGCAAAACGGGCGTTTTGGTGCATGCCTTATGGCAGAGCCTGAGCTAGTTGCGCAGTGCGTTGCGGCAATGAAGAGTGAAGTAAGTATTCCGGTTACCGTAAAAACGCGCATTGGTATTGATGAGCAAGACTCGTATGAGTTTTTATGTGCGCTAATTGAAGCTAGCCACAAAGTTGGCTGTGATGATTTTATTATTCATGCCCGTAAAGCGTGGCTAAATGGCCTAAGCCCTAAAGAAAACCGTGAAGTACCACCTCTTGATTACCCACGTGTTTATCAACTAAAAAAAGACTACCCACAGCTCGATTTAAGCATTAACGGCGGCGTTAAAACAATTGAAGAGAGCCTTGCGCATTTAGCGCATATAGACGGCGTTATGATTGGTCGCGAAGCGTATAGCAATCCATTTATGCTTAATGAAGTGGATGAAAAAATTTACGGTGAGGTGGCTAATACCCAGACTCGTCACGATGTGGTGCGCGCTATGTATGATTACATAGAAGAAGAGATGCGTTTAGGTGCTAATTTTTGGCATATAGCACGCCATATGTTGGGTATTTTTCAAGGCCAGCCTGGGGCGCGTGGGTTTAGACGACACCTTTCAGAAAATGGCCACGGGAAACAGGCTGATTTGTCGGTTATGGATAAAGCCTTGAGCTTTGTACCCGAATAAATTTAAGCCGTATAAATTTTTAAATTAAGCCACTTTTAGTGGCTTTTTTTGATCCTAAAATTTAGTCAAAAGAACAAAATATTAGTTAATTATACTTTTTTATGTTCAGCTTCTGGTCACTTAAAATGATGCCTACTTAAATTTAACCTACTGTTTTTAAAGCTTAATATTTTATTTTCTGTTACTTGGCATAACTCTTGGAATCTTCTTGTTGTTATTAATTAAAACAACAGGACAAAACAATGAGTGTATTTAATCGCGTAAATGACGTTATCAAATCTAATATTGCGGCCATGCTGGATAAAGCCGAAGACCCAGAAAAACTCCTCAGTCTTATGCTAAGCGAAATGCAAGAGGCACTTAACGAGTGCAGAAGTACGGCTGCTACATTGCTGTGCGAAGAAAAAACGCTTAAGCGCCAAATTGCACAAAAACAAAAAGACTTAACTTTGTGGCAAACAAAAGCAGAGCTTGCAGTAGCTAAAAACCGTGATGATTTAGCCAAGTCTGCGTTAGTAGAAAAACAGCGAGTAGATGAGCAAATTGCACAAAAAAATACGCAATTAGGTGCTCTTAAAGCGTCGATAGAGAAAATGACGGCAGATTGTGAGCGTTTACAGCAAAAAATGGCGCAAGCTAAAGCCAAGCAAGCTCAATTAATGAAACGTCACGATATTGTTGTTGCACGTGAAAAAGTGAATATGCAATTACACAGCGACAAAGTTGCTAATGCCCTGTCTCGCTTTGAAATGATAGAACAAAAAGTGGAAGGCATAGAAGCACAGGTTGATGCTTATGAGCTAACTAATACAGCGCAATCAACTGCTGAGCAAATTGAGTCTTTAGTCAAAAACGAAAAAATTGATGCAGAGCTCGCTCGTTTAAAAGCGAGTGCTAAGCACAATGATATTAATACAACAGCGCCAAGCGCTTAAGGAGTTGGAAATGAATAACTTTAAAACAAAGCGTGGTTGGTACAAAGATTCACTTAATAAAAAAATATCGGGTGTATGTAGCGGCCTTGCGCACCGCCTTGATTTTCCAGTGTGGTCAACGCGCTTAGTGACTATTTTATTATTTATCAGTTTTCCGTTTGCGGTGGCGCTTGCTTATTTAATTGCACATTGCTGCCTTGAAGAGCGTGGGTATTAGGAGAAGGGTATGAAAGCCTTAGCAATATGTGTTCTCATCTATGTGTTACTTTTTACTGATGCGGTGTCGCTAATACATTTTGATTCATGGCAGTTTCCGTTGTGGATTGCAGATATGAGCTGGGTAGGGTTAGAGCTGGCTGGCGTATTAGTTGCTATTATTGCCGTTGTAGCCGTAGTGGCTTTAGTGACAATGGGGTTAATAGGCGCAGGAATTGTTGCGCTGGTAGGGACCATTTTGGCACTGTTATTTGGCTCAGTTATGATTGCATGGCCATTGTTATTTGTGGCTGTACTGTGCTGGTTGGTGCTCGATAACAAAAAAGTAACCTCTTAAGCCTTAATTTAACTGACTATTATTAGTTAACTATGTTAAATTTAAAGTGAAATTTTATGCTTTCACAAGGAATAAAGCGATGATGAAGCAGTGCTTTTTTATGGCCTCGGCGTTAATGATTAATGTGTTTTCGTCATCGGTTGCTGCACATGCTGGGCACAGCCACGATACAGACGAAGCTAAGCTTGAAGTAAGCCATGCACAAGTAAGGGCGTTTTTGCCTGGTAGTAAGTCGAGTGTTGGCTATTTTACAATTTTTAACCACGGCGGTGGTGTTGCTAAATTAACTAAAGCGACTATCGAAGGTTTAGGTCGTGTAGAAATACATGAGCACAAACATGTCAATGGCATGATGAAGATGCAACAAGTTCAAGCCGTCACCATTAAAGGCCACGAAAGCTTAAGCTTTGAGCCTGGTGGTTATCATTTAATGGTATTTGATCCACAAGAGCCACTAAAAGTAGGGCAAGAACGTAAACTCACGCTATATTTTAGTGACGGTAACCGCTTGTTTACTAATGCCCAAGTGGTTTCGCTTGAAGCGCAAGCTGCGTATTCAAAGCCATCTAAAAAACAACACGCTCATCACTAGGAGGATAAATGTCGCAACACAAAGGAAAAATAGCTGGTGCTTTGGTGGTACTACTCATTATTTTTTACGCTATTGCCGTTTATTGGAGCATTGAACCAGCACGCTTTAACGTGGTAACTAATGCAAAGGAGACCGCGCAAGCACGAAACGAAAAAATGGTAACAGGCTACACAACAACCTCAACACTAATTACTGTTGCTAGTACATTACTTGATAAGCAAGGTGGGTATTTATCAAATGATGTGATGCCGCCAAGCGTAATAATGGATGATATGCCTGCGTGGGAATATGGTGCGCTTGAAATGGTTCGCGATTTAGCGCTATCTATGCGAAAAGATTTTAGTCGCTCACAGTCGCAATCTACCGAGCACGAAGCCCTAAAAAAAGCGCAGCCGCAATTTAATATTAGCTCTGAGGCATGGGCATGGCCAAGTGCCGAGGGAGAGTACCAAAAGGGAATTGACTATTTAGTAGTGTACCGCTCACAAATTGCTAATGAGCATGAGCGAGATAGCCAATTTTACTCTCGTGCAGATAACCTACGTAGCTGGTTAAAAGAAGCCGAAAAGCGTTTAGGCAGTTTAAGCCAGCGTTTAAGTGCAAGTGTTGGTCAAGACAAGGTAAATACTGATTTAGCGGGTAATTCTTCAAACACGCAAGCAACTTATTCACCACTTCAGCAGCAAGTAAGGACGTCGTGGTGGGAAATAGATGACGTGTTTTACGAGTCTCGCGGAGCAACGTGGGCGTTATTACACTTTTTACAAGCGGTTGAATATGATTTTGCTGATGTACTAGAAAAGAAAAACGCACGTGTAAGTTTACAACAAATTATACGTGAACTTGAGGCAACACAAGAAACAGTGTGGAGCCCAATGATTTTAAACGGGAATGGCTTTGGCTTTGTGGCTAATCATTCTTTGGTAATGGCAAATTATATTTCAAGAGCCAATGCGGCTTTAATCGAACTTAGCGAACTACTAGCTCAAGGATAAAAAATGAAAAAGTATTGTTTAGCAGCTGCCCTTTCAATGGCATGTTTAGCCCCTGCAGCACAGGCAGACACTCTATTAGGTTTATATGTAGGCGTGGATGGTTGGCAGTCAGATAACGACGGTCAGTTTTCTTACAAAGATAATGCACCACAAGATTTTAATTTTGAAGACGAAACCTTTATTAGCTACTATGCGGCACTTGAACATCCAGTGCCATTAGTTCCTAATCTAAAGCTTAAATACACAGAGCTTGAGCTTAATGGCTCAGCAACCCTTACTGATACGTTTAGCTTTAATGGCTCAGACTACGTAGTTGGTACAACTGCCAACACACTAAGTGATTTAACGCACATTGATTACATTCTTTATTATGAAATTTTTGATAACGATCTAATTTCAATTGATTTAGGTTTAAACGCAAAGCAGTTTGACGGTGATATTGTTGTCACTGGTACTACTCAGCAAGGTGGTACTAATTTCTCTGAAACTGTTGATTTTTCGGGCTTTGTACCGCTGGCATACGGCCGTGCTGAAGCTGGCTTACCATTTACGGGTTTAAGTGTATTTTTTGAAGGCAGCTTTTTAGCCATCGACGATAGCAAAGTACAAGATTACCAAGTAGGTGTTGCGTGGGAACTGATTGATAACCTAGCGGTTGATGTAGCTGTTAAAGCCGGTTACCGCTCAATGACGCTTGAGCTTGATGATGTTGATGATATTAATAGCGATATTGATGCATCAGGCCCATTTGCGGGTATTCAGGTTCACTTTTAATAAGTGAGGCTACTACGTGGTGTGTGATTTATTCACATGCCACGTTAAATCAAACTCTCCCTCCAAGGCATTATTAATTAATTGCTTATACACCTTATTTACAGGGTAGTTAATGAGCTTTGAAAGCTCATCGCCGGTTTGTGTAAACTTGTAATAGCTTAATACCAAGTCACTGCTTTTGGCTTTTAATGTTACTTTTTGTGATAAAAACGACAGGGTTAGCTCTTGGCCTGCCTTTAAAACCGCCGATTCTATCTCTTTTCTGTAGAGTAAATTAAGATCCATTAGCGTTAAAATATCAGGAAAACTGATCCCCGTTTTTCCTAGATTTAGCGATACCTTATTGCCTTTTCGTAGCAAATCGAAAAGCGAAGGCTTTTTATAAAATCCTAATAAAATAAAGTGGCTATCGTCTTTTGCGTTGTAACTGCTCAGCGATACACATTTTTGTAATGCGTCTGCTTCGCGTTGGGTCATGTGTTTGAGTGTTTGTAAGCTTTTAATAGAAAACGTACCGGGGTTGAGCGTCTCGCCCGTTAAAATTTTAGCCCACAGTGTTTGCATCGATTCATTTGAGGTGTCTTCACATAGGGCAATAAAACGCTCTATCCAGTCGGCATCTGGTTGCTTATTACTTGCCACGTCTGGGCAAAACCCCATTGCTTTAGCTAAAATAGTTTCTATGTTTTGCTGCTGTTTTATAAGCAGTAAATCTTGGCGCTTTTGGGCGCGCGCTAAAATAGTGTTGTCGCTATTTATATGATACAGCGGGTTTAGATCTCCTTTAGATCCGTAACTTTGATCTGTACTTGGTTGCCCTGTATTGGTGGTTATTTTTTTTACAGGGTAACCAAGTAAAGACTCAATTATATTGGCGAGGTTAATTCTCGCTTGGGCTGATTTTACTGTCATTATTATCCAGCTGTGTTTTTTGGTCGCGTAGTTGCGCTACCGTTTGTAAATTATTTAAGCCAAGCAACACTGTATTACTTAATACATATTCATTAAACACTGAGAGATAGCCCGAAATTAGCGGGGTATTTGTTTGGCCATTAATATTACAGGTTACATTTACCATACCTTCTACTTGGGTAAATGTAATTTCACCTTCAATAATATGCTCATTTTTTAAAAGTGCATTAAAGGTCATTTTATTTTGTGAAAGCGAAGTAATGGTCATTTCTCCATCCCCCCAGTCGCTTTGCCACGATTGATGCGCGCCTATACCGCTACTTGGTTCGCCTATAGTAAAAGTGATAGACGGGTCTACTTTGCCCCAAGGTGACCACGTATGCCAGAGGCCAAAATCTGACACGAGCGATTTAACGGTCGCTACATTGGCATTTATTTGTATGTTTTTATTTACGCTGTAATTTTGCGGCAGGGTTAAACCAATCAAAATAGCCACTAAAACTAACAATAAGAGCGTTTTTATAAGGATTTTAAAAAATTTAATAGGCACACCTTTTACGAGTTTTTTAGTTTGAAATATAACAACTTTTTATTAATCGACTATAGTATGAATTAGCCTATAAACCAAAAATATATTTTTTAGTAAATAGGTATGAGTTTATTTAAGTATTAAAACTGATAAAGGGAAGATAATGTCGTCAGAACAAAGCGATTTTTTATTTTTAGCGCCAGATACAGAAGAAGAAATACGCCCAGAGCTAGCTGATTTTTGGGATGTTTTAATTGTTGATGACGATCCTGAAATACATTCGGTGACTAAGCTTGCTTTATCCGGCGTTGAGTTTTGGGGGGCAGGGCTACGTTTTCATGATGCCTACTCTGGTGAGGAGGCAATCGAGATACTTAAAAATAACAAAACTATATCAGTTATATTTTTAGATGTGGTTATGGAGTCTGATGATGCGGGTTTGCAAGTTGTAAAACGCGTACGCGAGGAGCTTGATAACCAACATGTGAGAATTATTTTACGTACGGGGCAAGCTGGTAACACGCCTGAAGAAAAGGTAATTCGCGAATACGACATTAATGACTATAAAACAAAAACCGAGTTAACCCGTTCAAAGCTTGTTACATCGCTCATTACAGCAATACGCTCGTACGAACAAGTGTGTAAACTTGAGTATCAAAGCGATGCAATGAACACCATAGTGTCGGCTTCAAAGTCTATTTTAGGGCTTACTGACATAAAAGTGCTGTGCAAGGAAATTATAAAGCACTTAGGTATTATTTTAGAGTGCCAGCAAGTGGGATTAGTGTGCAGTAAACTTGATGGTGAAAACCATATACAAGTACTTGGTGGTAGCGGCCATTATGAAAGTTACTTTGGCGAAAAGCTTGTTAATGTAGACAGTGTTGCATTTGCTCAAGTTGAACAGTGTTTTGAAACAGCAAAGCATACTCAATCCGATTCGAGTGTCACTTTTATTGTAAAAAGTAAGCACCGCCAAGCTGCTATTTATTTAGAGTGTGAGCATAAACCGAGTGATGCACAACTGCAATTTGCAGAGATTTTTCTTACTAATGTGAGTGTAGCTCTTGATAACGTTAGGTTGTTTGTAAAACTAAGAGATGCAGCCTACAAAGATGTACTCACTGGTATTTCCAACCGTACTAATTTTATTGAGCGGGTGGTGCGTTATCAAAAACCACATGTGAATGACTACGTTTTTGTATTAATTGATGTGATTGGTTTTGCCGATATTAACAATGGCTTAGGGCAAGAAATTGGCAACCACTTATTAATTGGAATTGTGAAAAGGCTTAAAGATGCTTACCCAGATGCAAAATTGCTATCACGTATAGGGGCTGATGTATTTGGCTTTATTATTCGTCAAACTGAATTTAATGTTGAGCAATTTAATGAGGTACTCAGCAAACCTTTTAGTGCGGGTGAGCATCTTTTGCCAATCGATTTTAGAATTGGTTTGTGTCAGCAACAAGATTTTCAGAGCACAGGGTTAGATACACTCAAAGTGGCATATATTGCCTTAAACCAAGCTAAAAAGCTTAAAAGCAAAGAAGGTGTTTATTACGATATTGATATGCAAGACAAAATGGCTTGGCGCTTAGGTATTATTAGGCAGTTACGCCATGACTTTGCCAGAGAAAAGTTACAGGTTTGGTACCAACCCCAGCTTGCACTCGATGATTTATCGTTAATTGGCTGTGAGGCCTTATTACGTTGGCCTTCAGAGGATGGCTCGTTTATATCTCCAGCTGTATTTGTACCATTAGCAGAGGATGCTGGTTTAATTGTTGATATTGGCCAATGGGTGTTAGAACAAGCATGTCAGCAGCAAAAACGTTTAGAGGCGCTGGGTGAAGAAATTTGTATAGCTGTAAATGTATCTGTGCCGCAATTTAAGGTGAAAGGCTACGCGACAACAGTAAAAAACACCTTACAAAAGTACGATGTTAAACCGTGCAACATAGAGTTGGAAGTGACTGAAAGTGTAGTCATGGATGAATTAGAAACTGTAATTAATACTTTAAAAGAGTTAAAGGAATTAGGCGTAGAAGTGGCGATTGATGATTTTGGAACGGGCTTTTCTTCATTAAGTTATTTACAAAGCTTGCCACTCGATAGGCTAAAAATAGACCGTGCATTTGTAAAAGACCTACCCGATAACGACACAGGTGCCATTGCTGCTTTGGTCGTGTCGCTTGGTGCTAAACTAGGACTAAAAACAATTGCCGAAGGTGTAGAAACACAACAGCAGGCAGAGTTTTTGAAAAACTTAGGGTGTGATGAAGTACAAGGTTTTATGTACGCTAAGCCAATGCCTGAGCAAGAACTTTTAGAGTTTATTAAGGAACGAAATAAAAAAACTTAATATAAACAGACCACATTTTAGCAAGGTGCGATATAGGCAGGTAATGTTGTATAAATAAGCAATATATTAGGATATAATTCGCGCCTTTTGTTATTTAACGGCCAATACTATGAGCTCCCTTAAAGCTGAACGCGCGCTATTTTCGTACCCCAAATATTGGGCTGAATGTTATGGTACCGCCCCATTTTTACCTACCACTCGCGAAGAAATGGACGCTCTTGGCTGGGATAGCTGCGACATTATAATAATTAGCGGCGATGCCTATGTTGATCACCCTAGTTTTGGTATGGCAGTTATTGGCCGTGTACTTGAAGCACAAGGCTTTAGAGTCGGGATAATTGCTCAACCAGATTGGCAATCAAAAGATGCCTTTATGGGGCTTGGTAAACCAAACTTATTTTTTGGTGTAACAGCCGGCAACATGGATTCGATGATTAACCGCTACACGGCTGAAAAGCGCATGCGCCATGACGATGCCTATACACCAGGTAATGTAGGCGGAAAGCGTCCCGACCGAGCGGTGATGATTTATTCTCAGCGCTTACGCGAAGCCTACAAAGGCGTACCTATTGTTATTGGTGGTATTGAAGCAAGCTTGCGCCGTATTGCTCATTACGACTACTGGCAAGAAAAAGTACGCCGTAGTATTTTATTTGACTCTAAAGCCGACATTCTTATTTATGGTAATGCAGAGCGTCCGCTGGTGGAAGTGGCTCACCGTATTGCTGCCGGTGAGACTATGGATACCATTCAGGATATTCGGGGTACCGCGGTTATTCGTAAAGAGCCAATACCGGGCTGGCGCGGAAGTGATTCAACAGCGATTGATAAAATAGGAAAAATTGATCCTATTCCAAACCCTTACGGCGCTGATGATGTTGGGTGTAGTAAATCAGAGTTTAAACAAGCCGGTATCGATTTAAAAGCAGAAGCTGCAAAGCCTATTACTATTCAGCCTGCGCGTCCTAAACCGTGGGAAAAAACCTACGTTAAACTCCCTGCATTTGAGCAAGTAAGTGTTAATAAGCCTTTGTACGCCCACGCATCACGAATTTTACATCAAGAGACCAACCCAGGTTGTGCTCGTGCGTTATTTCAGCGTCATGGCGATCGCTCTATCTGGGTTAACCCGCCGGCCTTTCCGCTGGAAACTCATGAAATGGATGATGTATTTGGTTTACCTTATCAGCGTATACCGCATCCAAGTTATGGTGATGCGAAAATACCCGCCTACGACATGATCAAAACGTCAGTTAATATTATGCGTGGTTGTTTTGGTGGTTGTTCGTTTTGCTCTATAACTGAACATGAAGGGCGTATTATTCAAAGTCGCTCACAAGAGTCGATTATCGACGAAATAGAACAAATTAGAGATAAAGTACCTGGGTTTACCGGTGTTATTTCTGATTTAGGTGGTCCAACGGCCAACATGTATAAATTGCGCTGTACGAGTAAAAAGGCAGAAAGTACCTGTAGGCGACTCTCATGTGTTTACCCTGATATATGTAAGCACATGGACACAGATCATACACCTACTATCGATTTGTACAAAAAGGCCCGTGAAGTCAAAGGCATTAAAAAGATTTTAATTGCCTCAGGCGTTCGTTACGATTTAGCTGTTCAAGACCCTCGTTATGTAAAAGAGTTGGTGACACATCATGTGGGTGGCTATTTAAAAATTGCCCCTGAGCACACAGAAGATGGTCCTTTGTCTAAAATGATGAAGCCAGGTATGGGTGCTTACGATCAATTTAAAGAACTATTTGATAAGTACTCAAAAGAAGCCGGTAAAAAGCAGTATTTAATACCATACTTTATTTCAGCGCACCCAGGTACCAAAGACGAAGACATGGTTAACATGGCATTGTGGCTTAAATCTAACGATTTTAAATTGGATCAAGTGCAAAACTTTTACCCGTCGCCTATGGCCAATGCAACCACTATTTACCATACAGAAATGAACTCGTTGCGGAATATTAAAAACAACAAAGAGCAAGTGCCAGTACCAAAAGGAGCACGCCAACGTCGCCTACACAAAGCAATATTGCGTTATCACGATCCATCAGGATGGCCAATGATCCGCGAAGCACTGCGTAGTATGGGGAAAGCTAATTTAATTGGTAAAGGCCCTAGTTGCTTGGTACCCGAAGAAGGGCGAGATGAAAAAAGCAAAGGCGGTAATAAAGGTAAAGGTGGGCGTCTTGCACTAACGCGCCATACTGGCTTTAGCCAATTTAAAAAGGCTAACACTAAGCCTAAAGTAGGTGGGAATCGCCAACGTGCTTCTCGGTAAGCGTTAAAATAAACAAATAAAAAACCCGATACTGTTACTCAGTATCGGGTTTTTTATTGGGTTAATTTACTGCTATTAGGTGTGCATTACACCTTAAAGTTTTCTACCGATATTCTTAGCTCTTCAGCAAGTTTGGCTACTTCTGAGCTTGAAATGTTTGTTTGATTTGCACCCTCAGCCGTTTGCTCGGCTATAGCCACAATTGACTCTAAACGTTCACTAATTTCTTGTGATACTTGTTGCTGCTCTTGCGCTGCGGTAGATATTTCTTCGCTTACGTCGTGTGCTTGCGATACTGCGAGCGTAATTGAGTCTAATGCGCTGCTTGCTAGGTCGCTTTGCTCAACACACGATACCGCTTGCTGCTTACCTTTATCCATTGCTGTTACAGCCGCTTCTGCGCCACTTTGAAGCGATTCAATCATAGATTGTATCTCTTGGGTCGACTCTTGCGTTTTGCTTGCCAGTGAGCGTACTTCATCCGCTACTACCGCAAAACCTCGGCCATATTCACCTGCACGTGCCGCTTCAATTGCAGCGTTGAGTGCTAATAGGTTGGTTTGCTCTGCAATGCCGCGTATTACATCTAAAATACTGCCTATAGATGCACTGTCTTGATGAAGTTTATTAATAACACCGGCTGCATCGTCAACCTCGCGAGCAAGTTGCTCAATAGTCGCTTTATTTTGATGAGAAATACCTTTTACACGTTCAGCTTCTTTATCGGCATTTTTAATTTCGTTTAGTGCTTGTTGTGCGCTATTACTTACTGTTTGCGACGTGCTGCTCATTTCGGTTGTCGCTGTGGCTGCTTGCTCTACTTGTGCTTGTTGGTTACGGATAGCTTGGCTTGATTCACCGGTAATGGCCGATGTTTGCTCAGACGCTGCTGCTAATTGAGTTGAGCGTGAAATAATACCCTTAATTAAGCTACGTAAGCTGTCTATTAAAGTGTTACAGCTTTTTGACAGCTCGCCAAATTCATCTTTTGCAGAGTCATCTAAGCGTTGGGTCATATCACCGCTGGCGACAATATCTAAAATACGATTAACTTCAGCCAGTGGCTTAGTGATTCTATTTACAGTAAGGATCGCGATAGCAATTGCTATTATCGTTGCGATGATCATACCTGCCCATGTCCATAAATTTGCTGAGTCTACATCTTTGCGTACACCTTCTTGCAGTTTATATGCAACAGTACTTGCCTGCGTCACTAAATCATCAATTTGCGACAGTGCCATCGCGGTAGCTTGCTCTGATTGGGCAAGTTCCTTTTCGGTAAGAGCAATGGCATCAATTAGGCGTTGTTTATTGGCTACTAAGCTATTATTGCCGTTGATATTTTCTATCAGCGTATCAACGTATTCTTGTAAATCACTATATAAATCGTTGTTATCTTGCTCTATGGCTGGTTTGATTAAAGCTAAGGTACGAATTACCTCTTCCAGATAGTAAGCTTGTTCATTTTTAACAATATCTAATGTGTTTGTTGTTTTCACCGTTAGCATATCGGTACTGTTACTTACCACCGACATAAAATTGTTTTCTAAGTTATTGGCTGCTTGATAGGCGCGCGGGTGATTTTGCTCAAAGTTATCAATATCAGTAATATCAAGTACCACAGAATTGGCATCTTCCGCTGCAATTTCTATTGTTTCTAGTTGCGCTGTGAGAGTTTTATTAAGCGCCAGTTGTTTATCTTTATCAGCTAATAAGTTTTCTACTGTGCTTAAAAAGCTTAAGTAGGTTTTTTCTACAGCTTGGCTTTTTTGACTAAGTGATGCATCGTCTTTAACGACGCGTTGTAAGTCGGCGTGCAGTGAATTGAATTTGTCTTTTTGCTCAAGTACTTTTTGTTTTATAGGAGTGAGCTGTGCGCTTGAGGTGGTATAAAAACTAGCTTGCGCTGCTTTACTCATTAAAATAAATTCAGCTTGTAGTTCTGAGCTTTTATTTAGCGCGGGCAGTGATAACTGATTTACCTGCTGGGTAGAACGGTCAATGCTCGCAATTTTTATTAAAGAGTTACCACCAATGATTATGAGTAATAAGGTGATAAATATAAAACCGCACCAAATACGTTGGCTTACTGTCAGATTCATATGGATTTCCATTTAAAGTACTTCAATCACATCTTATCGGCTTGCTAACCAATAAGTTAAGCAATTAATATCTATTAATTTAAATTTAACATATGTAGTGGGGTTTTACAGTTTATTTAGATAAAAGCGTGGATTTTTCTACTATTTTTTGCTTAGTTTGCAAGTCTATCATTGTTAAAGCGCCGCCCCATACGCACCCTGTATCAAGCGCATGTATGTGATTGAGCTGAGTAACTCCCTCAAGAGCAGCCCAGTGGCCAAAAATGAGGTTTTTTTCTAATGCTTTTATATTAGGGTGGGTAAACCAAGCTGTTAACGATTTATTATCGTTAATTGCGCCTTTTGCACTGAGCTCTAATGTGTTGCTACTGGTTAAAAAGCGCATGCGAGTAAAGTAGTTAACAATGTACCTGAACTTATCAAAATCGTTTAAATTCTCATGCCAAACAGTGGGGTGTGGCTGATACATTTTTTCAAAAAAGTGCTTCGCATTAGCTGATTGATAACAACGCTGAGCAAACTGTGCATGTTTAAGTGCGCTTTTTATAGACCAATCTGGGTTAAGCCCTGCATGCGATATAAAGCTGTTGTGCTGAGCTAAATAAAGTGCAAGCGGTTGGGTTTGTAAATAGGCAATATAATTAGGCAGTTTTTTACTATCAAAAATATCACCGAGTTTATCCTTGGGGTTTATCGGCTTATTAAGGTAGTGGCAGGCAACCATGTGTAAATCATGATTACCTAAAGTAACAGTCATGCTGTCTTGATGGCGATAAATATAATCTAGGCAGGCCAGAGAGTCGGGGCCACGTGCGACGATATCGCCAACTAAGTAAAGGTGATCTTTGCTTGGGTTAAAATCAACCCGTTTGAGCAAGCGACTAAACTCTTTAAAGCAGCCTTGTAAATCACCAATTGCGTAATCAGCCATGGTGCTTTTTACTAATGTAAAATGTTAGGGCACGCTAAACGAAATACGCTTATAGGTGCTTCAAACTCAGAGCCAAATTCATTGCGCAGTGTATAATGTCCCTGCATAGTGCCAACAGGAGTATCTAATATTGCGCCACTGGTGTATTTGTAAGTTTCGCCTGGGCCTATAACGGGGGTTTCGCCCACAACGCCTTCGCCCTCTACTTCAACTTCTTTCCCGTTGGCATCGGTGATCAACCAATAACGGCTTAAAAGTTTAGCGCTGCAAAGGCTGTGGTTTTTAATTGTCACTGAGTAGGCAAAAACGTATTTTTCTAGCTCAGGCTGAGATTGCCCTTCAACATAAAAAGTCTCTACAGAGACTTTTACAGGAGAGCCAATATTACTGCTTGTTGTCATAAATCCAATTAGCTATATCAATAAATTGTTGTAACGTTAGGCTTTCAGCACGCAAGGTAATATCTATACCAATGCTGGTAAGCTCATCGGCGGTGAGTAAATTGCCTAAGCTGTTACGCAGTGTTTTACGGCGCTGATTAAACGCTTCTAAACACACGGTGTTTAAAATTTTCACGCTTTTAGCGGTACGTTGCTCGGCTTTTTTAGGGATCAGACGAATAACCGCAGAGTCTACTTTAGGGGCTGGTTTAAAGCACTCTGGCGGTACTTCAACCACTGGCATTGCGTGGCAGTAGTATTGTGTCATCACACTTAAGCGGCCAAATGTTTTGCTGCCAGGGCCTGCAACCATACGTTTTACTACTTCTTTTTGCAGCATAAAGTGCATGTGCTCAATATGATCAGCAAACTCAAAAAGATGAAACAGTAATGGCGTAGAAATATTGTAAGGCAGGTTGCCAAATACTTTTAATTTTTTGTCATCGCGTACAAGGCTTGCAAAGTCAAACTTCATTGCATCGCCTTGGTTTACGTTTAATTTAGGACCTAAAAAAGGGTGCTCAATTAAACGCTGGGCTAAGTCTTTATCTAGCTCAACAACAGTAAGTTGGCCGCTTAAATCGGCAACAGGTTCGGTAATTGCGCCTAAGCCTGGGCCAATTTCTACTAGATTGTCTTGTGGTTTAGGATCGATTGCAGTCACTATTTTATCAATGATAGATTCATCAAATAAAAAGTTTTGCCCAAAACGTTTTCGGGCGCGGTGTCCTAAATGTACTTTATCGGTCATTGATTCTGTGCTTTTTCATGGGCGAGCTTAATTGCTTCGCGGATCGCTAATTCAAAACTGCCAACCTCAGCGTCACCAGTACCTGCTAAATCAAGCGCAGTACCGTGATCAACCGAAGTGCGGATAAATGGTAAACCTAAGGTTATATTTACCGAGTTACCAAATCCTTTGTATTTTAGCACAGGTAAACCCTGATCGTGATACATAGCAAGCACGGCATCGGCTTGAGATAGGTATTTATCTTGAAATAAGGTATCGGCAGGAAGCGGACCGATTAAATTCATACCTTGGCTGTTTAAAAGCTCAAGCGTAGGTGAAATCGTTTCTATTTCTTCTGTGCCTAAATGACCGTCTTCACCAGCATGAGGGTTCAATCCACACACTAAGATTTTTGGTTGCTCAATACCAAACTTAGTTTGTAAGTCGTGGTTTAAAATACTAACAACTTTGGTTAAACGTTCTTGTGTAATTGCACGCGATACATAAGCAAGCGGTATATGTGTGGTAACAAGGGCAACACGTAAACCTTCGGTCGCTAGCATCATTACTACATCGGAGGTACCTGATTGCTGGGCAAAGTACTCAGTGTGGCCACTAAACGAAATACCGGCTTTATTAATAATTCCTTTATGAACAGGGCCGGTGACGACGGCATCAAAGGTACCGTCCATGTTTTTTTCGCTAGCAATGCGCAAGGTATCAAGCACGTATTGACCGTTTAAATCATCTAGTTCACCGAGCTTCACAGAGGTGCCTAAATCGACTTGGTGAATATAAACACTACCTGCTGGCGCAATGGCTGCAGGGGCATCTTCATCAAAATCAATTAGCTCAATGTTAAGGCCTAAGTGTTGGGCGCGTTCTTTTAATAATTGCTTGTCGGCTATCACAACAAGTTGAGCTTGCCATTGTTGCTGCGCTAATTGCAGCAACAAGTCTGGACCAATCCCCGCAGGCTCACCCGGGGTAATTGCAATTCGTAATGTCATAATTACTCGTCTACAGGGAAAATTTCAACATGGGCTTGTTCGCGCATTTCTTGCTGCCAGTTAAAACTTTCTTCTTTAAATTTACGATTAAACAACATGCCGTGCGCACGGTTACGTTTAGCTAGCTCGGTTTTATCTGCTACACGTTTATCTAAAAGTTGTACTATGTGCCAACCAAATTGTGTTCTAAATGGTTCACTAATTTGATTTTTATCAAGTGATAACAAAGTATCTTTAAACGCGGGTACATACGTTGTAGGGTCAGTCCAATCGTATTCACCGCCTTTAAGGGCTGAGCCTGGATCTTCTGAGTATTCTTTAGCAAGTTCTGCAAAGTCAGCGTTTCCTGCACGTAAATCTTTGGCAAACCCAGCGAGCATGCTACGTGCTTTTTCTTCACTTAAAATAATTGAAGGCTTAATAAGAATATGGCGTGAGCGTACTTCTGTGGTTTCTACTAATTGGCGACCACGTACATCTTGCACCTTAATTATATGAAAGCCAGCACCAGAGCGAAGAGGGCCAACAATAGCGCCTTTCTTTTGACCTTTTACTGCTTCGGCAAATAACGAAGGCATTTCGTTAATACCCATATAGCCGAGTTGTCCGCCTTCAAGTGCCTTTGAGCCACCTGATGAAGAGATTGCGATACGCTTAAACTCTTGGCCATCGTTTAATAACTCAATAACTTTATCAGCACGGGTTTTAGCACTGGTTATTTCATCGGGTGTTGCATCGTTAGGAATATCAATAAGAATGTGGCCAATATCATACTCTTCTGAATTTTGCCCTTGGCTTTCCATTATTTTTAACAGGTTATCTACTTCTTGTTGGCTAATATAGATACGGCGATCTACATTGGCACGAGTAACTTGTTGGGTGGTTATTTCTTTACGAATTTCTTCGCGGTAAGCTTGAAAGCTCTCACCAGCGGCTTCAATGGTACGACGAAGATCGGCAATGCTGCCGCCCTGATCTTTTGCCATATTAGCGAGAGTTTGGTCTAACTGACTGTCTGAAATTTCAAGGCCCATACGCTCAGCCATCTGCATCATAAGCGTTTGGTTAACTAAACGCTCAACGGCTTGTACGCGCAATGTTTCGTCTTTAGGAAGTTGCTGGCCTTGCTCTGCGGCTTGCTTTTTAACACGATTAATTATGGTGTCTACTTCACTTTTTAAAATAACGCCTTGGTTTACAACACCAATTACTCTGTCGATTTCCTGTGGGGCAGCAAATGCACCGTGGCATAAGCTTAAGCTTAAAATAGCTGTTGATAATAGTTTTTTTAAATTCATATTCTTTTTACTACTCTTCTAATAGTACTGCTTTAAAACAGGGCGTACTGCATTTTAGGGCTTTAAAGTATCACCTTAATTGCTCGTTTGCCTTAATTATTAAGAAAATACGGTCTACGGTAGCCAAAAATACCTTGTTGTAATAATTTTTGTGCATCGTAACGGCTCTTACTGCCAAGTCCTTTTAATACAAAGTTTAAACTAATACCTGAATCAAAAGTGGCTTGTTGCTGCCCGATAGACTGATTTAAATCGGTTTCAATCTGGCGGTGGCCAGTAATTTGGATTGCCCAACAGCATGACTCATACTGTAATCCGCTTAAAAATTCGATGCTTCGATTATTTTCAAGGTCCCGGTGGTAGCTTGCAATAAATTGCCACTGCTCACTAATTGGGATGCTTGTAAATACACCCGTTTGCTCGATTGTATTTCCTGAGACATCATTTGCATAGCGATGGTTCAATTGAACTAGCTCATTATTGTCACCTTTGTAATCGAGGGTGACATTTGACTGGATCATTTGCTTACCATCCGTGTCGTATTGCATACCCGCTGACAAGTACCAACGGCGGTGCCAATGTAGCATCGTTTGCGCTGCAAAAAGCGCGTTGTAGTTTGTCTGAGAGTCTAAATCTTGTTCAGTCGGTTTAGCCGAATCGTTTAGGTAAAAAATTTGGCCCGCGCTAAAGTTAAATACTTCTTCGTGTTTGTTATCAAATAAGCGTGTTGTTGCACCTAACGTAAATTGGTTAGCTGCGGCTATGCGGTCTACACCTGAAAAGCGCGTATCTCTAAATAGGCCAAAAAAGTCATCCTGTAAGCGGGTGGTGTCAAATAGGCCTATCTCAGATTGATCTTTATTCGGTGTATATAAATATTGTATTTGCGGCTCAAGGGTTTGAATGCCATCTTCAAAAAAATAGGAGGTGTCGCGTTCAAAATTAAGCTGCGAATACAAACGCACTTTAGGCAAGGTACGTGAAACGCTATCACTATATTGGGTACCCGTTAAATTTCCGCTTTGCTTGTAGTTCGTTTGTAATAAGCTCACTTCAGAGAGAAACGACCATGCATGCGTAGCATAGTCAAAGCGTGCTTTTGGCTCAATGTGCACACGGGTCGCGCTATCGATGGCAACTTCAGATGAATCATTAGTGAAGTGGCTCACTTCGCCAGATAAACTAAAGTCAAAGTTATCAAAACGCCACGGGGCGGTTTGTGTAAAGCTGATTTGCGGGACCGCTGCATACGACTCTAAGTGGTCGCCCAGTACTTCAAAGTTTTGAAATTTAATATCGGTACGCCATGTATCACCAAGGTGAGTCACAGAGCCAGTACGATAAAGCTGGGTATCAGTTTTATTTGCATAATTGGAGTTTAAGTCAGTAATGTAGTTATCATCACTAACATTAGTTACATCTATATTGGCGCGCCAGTCTTCACTTAAATAGCTTTGTTGCTGCCAATGAAACATGTAACGCTCATCAAGGCTTGGCTCCGAATCATCACTATCTAAGTATTCAATACCGACTAAGCCTTCATGTTGCTCACTGAGGTATCTAAACTCGGTTTGCAATTGTAAGCCTTTGCGCGACATATAACGAGGTGTAATGGTAGCGTCAAAATTAGGCGCAATATTCCAATAATAAGGTGTAACAGTTTCAAGGCCGTAACGGTCGGAGCTTGAAATACTCGGTGTTAATAAGCCCGACTTACGTCGCTCATCAAGCGGAAACGTAAAATAAGGTAAATATAAAACAGGGGTATCAAGAATACGTAAAACGGCGTTATAGGTTTCGCCCCAGCCTTCTTCACGAGAGAGGTTAATTTCGTCGGCTTCTATTTCCCACACGGGTGTATCGCTTGGACAGGTAGTAAAGCTTGCATTCATTAACAATAAGCCAGACTCATTGACGGTGAGTTTTTCGGCGCCACCTTTACCTTGTTGTGCGGTTAAGCTGTAATCGGCACCCAATAGGCTTATTTGTGAATTATTTAAATCGGCATTTAAACCTGAGCTGTTTACTAGGCTTACACGGTCTTGATAAGTAATTGGCCCTGTTGCATTAAGTAAACCACGCTGTTTATCTATAAGCGCAGTTTGTGCGGACAAACTCATATCAAGGGTGTTAATATCAACATTGCCGGTAAATTCAGCGCTTTGTGTGCCTAGGAGCTCTACATCGTCAGCTTGTATATCAACCGAACCTACCGCTAAATTGGGTAGAGGTTGCCAAGCTCTGGTTTGCATTGAAATGCCACATAAATTGTGTGCCAGTTCAGTTTCGGCAAGCGATGGTGCGCTAATTACGCCTAGCATCAATATGCCCCAGGTTTTGCTCATTTATCGACCTTAATGCTCTTTGGTTTATTATAAGCTAGACATAATAAAGGAAAACAATGGCAAATACAGTAATTGACCTATAAAAATAGACATCTTATATAATGACACGCTTTGATAATTTACAACTATTTATAAATACGCACTTTGATGCTAAACCACACTCCTTAGTAGCCATTACTGGGGATGCCAGTTTTCGCCGTTATTACCGTTTAAGCTGTGCTGGAAAAGCGTTTATTGTGATGGACTCCGATCCAAAAAAAGTAAATAACGCGCCGTATATCTCTTTAAATAAAGTATTCACCGATAACGGCTTTTTATTGCCTGAAATCATTGCAAGCGATGAAGAGCAAGGTTTTTTTGTGTTAAGTGACTTAGGAAATACACACTTAGCCGATAAGCTCGATGAGCCAAATAGAGATGAATATTACAAACAATTAATACGTGTAGCGGCGAATTGGGCCAAAACGCCTGCATCAACAGCTATGCAAAATTATAATAAAGAGTTTATTCACCTTGAGCTGAATATTTTTAGCCAATGGCTGGTGACTGATTTTATTGATTTAACATTAAGCACTGAGCAGCAAGCGCTTTGGCAGCAAAGCTGTGAGCTATTAACGCACGCTATGCTAGCACAGCCTACGGTCACAGTTCATCGTGATTATCACAGCCGAAATATTATGTATAGCAATGAGCAGTGGGCAATTATAGATTATCAAGATGCCGTGCGCGGCCCGCTGTGTTATGACTTAGTGTCGCTGCTACGCGATTGCTATTTTAAGTTGCCACAGGCACAGCTTAATCAACTGCTTAAGTACGGCTATGAAGAATTTAAGTCGCAAACATTAATAACAAATACCTCTTTTGAGCAGTTTAAACAGTGGTTTGATTTAACTGGTATTCAACGCCATTTAAAGGCAGCGGGAATATTTTGCCGGCTTTATTTACGTGATGGTAAAAACGGCTACCTTGATAATATTTTACCGACGTTAGATTACATTGTTGATGTTGCCAAGTCCTACCCAGAGCTTACAGCATTAAGTGAGTGGGTAAGCAGTACTGTTATACCGCAGGTAACACTAAAACTTGCAAAGGAGCGCACATGAAAGCCATGATTTTAGCGGCTGGGCGTGGTCAGCGAATGATGCCGCTTACGCAAGCTATGCCTAAACCTATGCTAAAAGTGGCGGATAAACCGCTGATTGAGCACCATATTAATAACCTTAAAGCCGCTGGCATTACTAACATTGTTATAAACCTAGCTTGGCAAGGGGATAAAATAAAAAGCTATTTTAAAAATGGCGCTGAGTTTGGTGTGAGCATTGAATATAGCCAAGAGGCTGAGGGCGGCCTAGAAACCGCAGGCGGAATTATTCAGGCGCTACCATTACTAGGTGAGCAATTTATTGTGATTAATGGCGATGTATATACTGATTACGATGTGAGTGCGCTTACACAGCTGCACCTGCAAGACGGCGAGGCCCACATAGTGTTGGTAGAAAACCCACCTCATAACGAAAAAGGGGATTTTGCGTTAAGTCACTTATCGGCTGAGAGCCAAAAGTATACGTTTTCGGGAATTAGCCGTTACCACGCTAATTTTTTTAAAGGGTTAGAGCCTGGCATACGCCCGCTTGGGCCAATATTGAGAGAAAAGCTCGCCCAACAGGTTATCTCAACTGAGCTTTATATTGGTCAGTGGGACGATATAGGCACACCACAGCGGCTCACCCAGCTCAACGAGCGCATACAAAACACACTTTAATAGAGGCAGTTAATTAGATGTGGGGAAAAATACTCGGTTTTTGTTTTGGCTTTATGTTTGGCAAAATTTTTGGCGCCATTTTAGGTTTATACCTCGGCCATTTATTTGATAAAAGCCTAAAAAACGACTTTGATAAAGCCGGGGGCTTTTCAGGTTTGTTTAAAGGTGATGATGTAAACGAGCGCCAAGCGTTGTTTTTTTCGAGCTGCTTTGCGGTTATGGGGCATATTGCAAAGTCGAACGGTCGCGTAAGTGAGGTGCATATAAAAGCGGCAAGTATGTTTATGGATGAAATGGGGCTAAAGGGCGATGAGCGCCGCGAAGCTCAGCATGCATTTCAATCAGGTAAAGATAGCGACTTTTCGATTAAAGAAACAGTGCATGACTTTAAAGAACGCTTTGCAAAACGTTACGACTTACTGCAACTGTTTTTAGAAATTCAAATTCAAATGGCGTTTTCTGATGGTGTGCTCGCCGAGCAAGAAAAACAGCTGTTACAAGAGGTAAGTAAGCAATTAGGTATTTCTAAAACCCATTTTGCTTTTATTCTTAAGCGCTACCAAGCTGAATTTAGTTTTAGACAGCAGCAACAACAGCATAGGCAGCAGCAAGGTCAAAGTAGCAGTTACCGTGAAGGGTCTGGCCATCATGTGCCCCCTAATAACAGCATGAACCGTTCACAAGCCTTGGCTTTATTAGGGTTAAATAGTGATGCAACGCAACGAGACATTAAAGTAGCGTATCGTAAATTAATGGCGCAGCATCACCCTGATAAATTAGTATCTCAAGGGCTGCCTAAACACATGATGGAAGTGGCGGTTAAAAAAAGCCAAGACATACAAGCAGCTTACGAGTATTTAAAAAAGGCGGCGTAAAAAGCCGTCTATTTCTTTGCTTAAACGTGCATGTTGCTCTGGCGCATCACGCAGGCCAAACAGTTGGCGCTGGCGGTAATCAAATTTAGCATTACGATTTACCCAGCGCTGACGGTTTTTTAGGCTCATAAGTATATCGGTATTATCATTTGCATAGTAAATATCAAGTAACGCTGGGGTAACCAGTGATGTGGTTTGGCTTAAACTTTCATTACGCTGTGTATTGGGTAAATAACTGCTTAAGCTAATAAATGCATTAATTTGCGAGTCTGGAAAATCTGCATAGTACTCCATTAACACACCCGCACTGGCTCCTTGGGCTATCACTACAATATTATTAGGCTCGCTCATAGCACGTTGATAAAGTGCCTCATAACGCAATATTAAGTTAGTTTTATAGTTGTTAAGCACCGCATTACTTACCGAGTCAATTGCATTTACATAGTGCGGCTCAGTATTGGGCTTTGGTGCTTCTGACTCGCTATTTTTTTGCTCAGTTTGCTCTTGCGCCGCGTTTTGTTGCGCTTCGCTAGGGGCTTGCATATCGCTGGCTTGCCAATCTATGTCAGGCACTGTCATCGCGTAAGTGGTATAACCTAAATTATTCAGCTCCTTTCGAAGATAGCTCATGCCAGTGTTATTACTTGGAGTTGAGTTCCAATCGGGTATAAGTAACGCAACCCCTCTAAAGTCGCGGCTCATATACTCGCTGTAAAGGCTTAAAAACTCGGTATCACCAGCAAGTATTGGCTTTATTTCATCATTTGGTAAGAAACGTTTTATATCAGTGTTTTCTATTGTCGACAGGGCGGGCGGCGAAATATGATCAATTGCATTACTAGGGCTGCCAATTAACAACCCACAAGCCAGCAGTAGGTTAACTAATACGGGTTTTAAAAATCGCGCTAATATCATCACAAGCTCTAATAAATACCATTACTTAGCTATCGGCGCGAAGGATAAAAAGTTTAGTTAAAAATCAGGCTCGGCTTCAAAAGTAAGCACTTGCTCGCTCACAGGGTGCTTTAGTTGAAGCATTTGAGCATGCAGTTGTAAACGCGGTGCAGCTGCAAGCGCCTCTTTGTGGGCATAGAGCCTGTCACCTAAAATAGGATGACCAAGGCTTAACATATGTACACGTAATTGGTGGGATCGCCCTGTAATGGGTGTTAGCTCCACGCGGGTAGCAAATGCTTCGCGCGTGAGTATTTTGTAATGCGTAAGCGATGGTTTGCCATTTTCATGATCAACCATTTGTTTAGGGCGGTTAGGCCAATCGCAAATAAGCGGTAAATCTACAGAGCCATTTTCTTCAAGCTGCCCATAAACACGCGCAATATAACGCTTTGCTGTTTCGCGTTCTTGAAATTGCATACTTAAATGCCTATGCGCTGCTTTATTCATGGCCAAACACAGTATGCCTGAGGTTGCCATATCTAAGCGGTGCACTATTTTAGCTGTAGGAAAAACACGGTTAACGCGGCTAATTAAGCTATCGGCATGTTTTGGATCTTTACCTGGGACGGTTAAAAGTTCGCTGGGCTTATTAACGATGAGCAAGTCGTCATCTTGATACAGTATTGTTAAATACGGACTCATTGGGGGATTGTAGTTAACTAACACGGCCGACCTCAGTAATTTTGCAGGGCGCTATTTTAGTGGAGCGAGCGCAAAGCCTCAAGGGAAAAGGTAAAAGTTTAATTGCATGCTTTTTAATCTGGTGTAAAATTACACCAACCTAAAGTTATGGGAACATATTATGGCAAGGCAAAGTATTTCACTTACTGAACAAAATGATTTATGGCTACGTAATCACGTTGAAAACATAGGTGATTATGCTAATAAAAGTGAATTGGTGAACGATTTAATTCGCCGTGCAAGAAGGGCTGAAGCTATAAACAGTAAGCTTGCTCACTCAGAAAAAAGCGATTTTAACGCTCAATCTGCCGATCAAATGTTAGTAGAATTTAAAGCAAGCATTAAGTAGTGCGCACATTTAAGCTTTCAAACGATGCCAAAGAGGATTTACGTCGCATTTATCAATATGACTGTCACGCATTTTCACAACAGCAAGCGGATAATTATTTTTATAGTTTCTTCTCTATGTTTGAAAAACTAGCAGCAAATCCTTATTCATACCAATCAGTTGATCATATACGCACAGGCTATCGACGTGCCGTTTGTGGCTCGGACAGCATTTATTACAGAATTACAGAAACTGATGTTGAAATAATGGCTATATTAGGTGGCCAAGATACAGATGAGTGGTTCTAGAGGTGAATGTAAAAAGCACGGCCTGTAAACCGTGCTTTTAAAATTGTAGTTTAGCTACACCTGATCTAACGACTGACAGCTATAAACTGAAAGCTCAAAAAAACCTTAGTGCGAAACCACAATTAAACGTATTGCATCAAGCTTTAACTGGGCTTTTTGAATATGCGTTGTCAGCTCGCTGCGCTGCTTATCGAAGAAGGTAATTTCTTCTTGGCGAATATTAGGATTAATTTGCTTAAGCGCTTCAAGGCGGGCTTGTTCTTCGCCTAGGGTGCTTTGCATTTTTTCAAGAGATGCACTGCGTATAACCTCAAGCTGCTGCTGCGCCATGTCTTTTGCGGTGTTGATCATTGGATGAACCGCACCTTGTAAAGCACCTGCTAATTTACTTGCTGTTTGGCGACCAACGGCTGAAAGCTGCTGGTTAAAGCTATCAAACGCTACATTTTCACCTAGGTTATTACTGGCTTTATCAAGCAATATGCGAATAGGCGTTGGTGGTAAAAAGCGTCCTACTTGCAGGGCTTTTGGTGCCATAGCTTCGGCTACAAAAATCAGCTCAACAAAAAAGGTGCCTGGCGGCAATTTTTTGTTTTTAAGCAAAGCAACCGATGCACTACCAAAGTCATCATCACAAATCATGTCCATCGTGCCTTGCACCATAGGATGATCCCAGCTAATAAAATGCACGTCTTCTTGCGAAAGAGCAGTATCGCGGTCAAAGGTAA
Source organism: Pseudoalteromonas sp. MM1 (assembly GCF_030296835.1). Classification (NCBI taxonomy): domain Bacteria; kingdom Pseudomonadati; phylum Pseudomonadota; class Gammaproteobacteria; order Alteromonadales; family Pseudoalteromonadaceae; genus Pseudoalteromonas; species Pseudoalteromonas sp. MM1. The sequence continues at coordinate 615,445 of NZ_AP027922.1, forward strand.
CCGTCATGCCATCTTCTTTTAAGCTTGGGAACGAAGCACTTAGCATATGCTCTGTTGGCTTTAAAATAATGGTGTTTTCGCCTTTGTCTTCTTGGCTTACACCAAACGTGTCGAATACGTTGATCATATAACTTGGTAACTCAAATTGGTTATCAAGTGCTTCGATATCTTCAACCAGCGAGTCGGCAGCGCCTTGGCCAGATGAATGTAGCTCTAATAGACGGTCACGGCCACTTTCCATTTGCTTGCGCAACACGGCATTTTGCTTGGCTACTTGCTCAAGTAGTGGGTCGAGCTCTTCTTCATCACAATTATGTGCAGCAATGTACTCAAGTAAGTCTTCGCTAAACTCTTTATACAATAGTTGGCCGGTAGTTGATGTGCTCTCAAACGCATCAAGGCCTTCGTTGTACCAACGAAGTAATACTTCTTGCGCGGTGTTTTCAAAATACGGCACATGAATATTTACATCTTGCGTTTGACCAATGCGGTCTAATCGACCGATACGTTGCTCAAGTAAGTCAGGGTTTAGTGGTAGATCAAATAACACTAAATGATGCGAAAACTGGAAGTTACGACCTTCTGAACCAATCTCTGAACACAGCAGTATTTGTGCGTTGTCGTATTCATCAGCAAAAAATGCTGCTGCGCGGTCACGCTCAATAATCGACATGCCCTCGTGGAACACAGAGGCTTTTATTGCTTCACGCTCACGCAAAATTTGTTCAAGGCTAATCGCAGTTTCGGCTTTGGCACAAATAAGCAGTACTTTTTCGTGCTTTAGGGTTTTAAGTGTGTTGATTAACCAATCTACACGTGGGTCAAATGCGCCCCAGCTTGCACTTTCACCTTCAAACTCTTGAAAGATTTTTTCAGGGAATAGCGCGCGTTGTGCACTTAGCTCTGCACTTTGTATACCGCTCATGCTGCCAAGCACCGACATAGCTGTTTTGTACTGCTTTGGCAGTGCCATAGGGTAAGCATGTAATTTACGGCTAGGGTAGCCATCAATTCCGCTGCGGCTGTTTCTAAACAAAATACGGCCTGTGCCGTGGCGATCAAGCAGCATGTTAAGTATTTCTTTACGGGCCGGTAAATCACCTTGCTGCGCTTTTTCAAGCACATCGGTAATATCGGTCTCTTTTAATAGCTCAATGAGTGTGGCTTTGGCTGTATCATCAAGGGCTTGCGCTTGCAGCAGCTGATTTGCCGCTTCGGCAACGTCTTTGTAGTTAGCTTCTTCTTCTTTGAATACGTCGTAGTCGTAAAACCTATCTGGGTCGAGCAATTGTAAGCGGGCAAAGTGACTACGATGACCAAGTTGATCTGGCGTTGCAGTTAATAAAATAAGCCCCGGAATATCTTGGCTAAGTTCGGCCATACGCTGATATTCGGTGCTCGGCTTACCATTGTTAATACTTAGGTGGTGCGCTTCATCAACAACTAATAAGTCCCAATCAGCCAATGTTGCTTGTTCAAACCAACGTTTTTTCTTGGTTAAAAACTCAAGGCTGGTAAGTACCAGTTGCTCGGTATCAAACACGTTTGGTGAGTCGGCAAAGGCTTCGTCGCAACGCTCTTCATCAAAAATAGAAAAACGTAAATTAAAGCGGCGTAGCATTTCTACTAACCATTGGTGTTGTAGGTTTTCTGGCACCACAATAAGTACACGGCTAGCACGACCGCTAATTATTTGTTGGTGTAAAATCATACCTGCTTCAATGGTTTTACCAAGGCCTACTTCATCTGAAAGCAGTACACGTGGAGCAAAACGTTTACCTACTTCTTGTGCAATGTAAAGCTGGTGCGGGATAAGGTTAGCGCGCTGACCAATCAAACCCTTAATAGGCGATTGCTGGCGCTGGAATTGGTGTTGCCATGTTTGGTAACGCAAAGTGTAGCGATCGAAACGATCTACTTGGCCCGCAAATAAACGATCTTGCGGTTTATTAAACTTAATAAAATGATCTAGAAAGGTTTCTTTTAGCTTTGCTTGCTCGCCGGTATCGATACGTGTACCTACGTAGCAAAGTAGTTCACCTTGCACTTCGATAGACTCTACTTCTAATTCCCATTCTTCAACGCTTTTGATCACATCACCTGGATTAAATGCCACACGGGTAACCGGTGCTTCTGCTGTAGAATAAACACGGTTTTCACCACTGGCAGGAAATAAAATGCTGACCTGACGGCCTTCAATGGCAACTACGGTGCCTAATCCTAAATCTGACTCTGTATCACTGATCCAACGCTGACCTAAGGAAAAATTCATGTATGTCTCGTCTATGAAGAAAAAGGCGGCTATGTTACCTGTTACATAACACCACTGCAAGGCGCTATTTGACTCACTTTTAATTAATTTTATAAGTGCGAATTAATCCCATTAACAGTGCTAACAAATGGCTCTTTTTTAGGTAAATAAAAACTATATTGTGTTTGTAATAAAACGGACTTTTATGACAAATAGACTAAACTTAGATTATGCCTTAGCAATTAAGTATTGCAGGTTTAAATTTAGGCCCGTTTTACTTAGTTATTTTGGTATAGCATAAAAATCATAAAACGTAAGGAAAGTGCTATGGAAAAAGCTTCGAACCTTGAAAGTAAAATGTATGTGCTAGACACCAATGTGTTACTCCACGAACCCCTCGCTTATTTGTCTTTCCAAGAGCATCATGTTGTCATCCCAATGACCGTTTTAGAAGAACTTGACCACATTAAAGATAGAAAACACGATGTAAGCCGCGATGCACGAGTGGCTATTCGCGGCCTAGATGAAGTACTAAAAGATGCGACTCCTGAGCAAATGTTGCAGGGGGTTGCACTGCCGAGCAATAAAAAAGCAAATGCTAATTCAACCGGTACGCTCATTATTGTTAATGACCACCTTTTTGCAGATTCTATTTCTGGATTACCGGGGGATGAAAACGACCACCGCATTATTAACTGCGCCGTGTATTTACAAAAACAGCACAGCGATTCAAAAATAGTATTGGTGACAAAAGATATAAACATGCGCCTTAAAGCGAAAGGCGCAGGCCTAAAATATGTTGAAGATTACCGTACCGACCAACTCATTGACGATATAGCGCTTTTAACCAGTGGTTATAAAAAAATAGAGGGCGATTTTTGGCAGCACGTAGGGCAATGCGAAACACAGCAGCATGGCCGTGATACGTTTCATTATGTAGCAAAAAACTTAATTCCAGATGTATTTTGCAATGAGTACATACTTGATGGCAGCGAGCACTTTGCTGCGCGGGTAAAATCGTACGATAACGAGCGTATTAAATTAAAAGATATTAGTGTTGAGCGTTTAATGCACCAGCAAGCATGGGGTGTTAAACCTAAAAATGTTTATCAAGGTATGGCACTTGATGCTTTATTAGACCCAAGTATTGAGTTGGTTATTTTAACCGGCCCAGCTGGGTGTGGTAAAACGTTGCTAGCGCTTGCTAGTGCACTTGAAATGGTGATTGAACGCGGTATTTACGACAAGGTTATAGTAACGCGTAATACGCCTGAAATAGCCGAGTCTATTGGTTTTTTGCCCGGTACCGAAGAAGAAAAAATGGCACCGTGGTTAGCGGCAATTACCGACACCTTAGAGGTGCTACACAAAGGAGATGAAAACCCAATTTCGAGCCGTAATTACATAATGGAAAAAGCCAATATACAGTTTAAGTCGGTAAACTTTATGCGTGGGCGTAGTATTCAAAATGCAGTGGTTATTTTGGATGAGAGCCAAAACTTAACGGCGTCTCAGCTTAAAACCATTATTACCCGCTGTGGTGAGGGAACAAAACTAATTTGTAGCGGTAATTTAGCACAAATAGATAGCAACTATTTAACCCCCGTTACTTCAGGTCTTACTTATATTGTTGAGCGTTTTAAAGACTTTGAAGGCAGTGCAACAGTTAATTTAAACGGGGTAGTGCGCAGCCGTTTAGCCTCCTTTGCAGAAGAAAATTTATAACTTGCGCAGAACAATTTGGCTCGATAGTCTAGTGGCTGACTATCGGGCCAAAACTTAGGCAAAACGTTGAAATTTTTACCTCTAAAAGACTATTACCGCTCTTTATTTGTAGCATTATTTGTTCCCTTATTTGTGGCATTTTTACTGTGTTTGCATTTGTATAATATAAAAGTTGATCGTGCCATAGAAAAACGCCAAGCCGATTTTGAGCAAGTATCGGCTCAAGTTAGCCATATAATGAGCTCGGTAAATGACTTTTTCGACAATGCCTTTACATCATATCAACAGCCTAGTGCTGAACAATTTAACCGTAACTTACTTGAAGGTATAAATCAGTACGATAATTACTACTACCGCCACTTTAGTCAGCGCCGAGGCGAAATAGTCGGTAAAGGGCAGTTTGCTTTTTCTAACCGTGCGTTGATTCAGTGGCAGCAAGCTACAAGCTTAAGCCCAACTTTTAATACCGCGTTATCACTTATGCAATCGTTATCGGCCGTTGCCTATGTTGATGACGCGGGGTTTGCGTATGTTGTAAGACGCAACAAAAGTCAAAGCACCATGCTTAGTAAAATTTTAAATGGCCGTTTTAAGCCTACATTTGCACCTGGCCAGCTTACTTCCAGCCCCATAGTAAAAATACACGACAGTGCCTACTTTGCCATTGGTCGCAAAAAACAGCCAAATTCGTCCGACTATATAATTTTAATATACGATTTAGAAGCCATGTCTAGCTGGCTTAAAAAGGTAGCTCCAAGCGAGGGTGAGTATGTGTTTATGAACCAATCGCATCAGGTGATAGCCAGCTCTGTTAAGCAGTTAAACGAAGCAACAGCCTTAAAAGATTATTGGCCTGAATTAACTCATGACGATAAAAAAATAAACTTAGCGAATAACACAGATGCACAGTTTTTTATGCAAGCCATGGGGAACTTGCCTATTCATGCGGCGTTTTATGAACCGCAAATAAATATGATCACGCCAATTAGGTATGAGGTATTTTTGGAATTTGTGTTTTTAACGTTATTTTTAAGCTTAATGTTTGCCGTATTTTTTTGGTTAAGCCAACGTATTTTTGTGAGACCAATGACCCATTTAATGCAGTATTTTGAGCAAAATGATGGCCCTAATGAAACACTTTCAAGTTACCCGATCCCATTAAATTGGCAGCCTTGGTTTTCTCGCGTTAAATATGTTTTTGATAAAAATGCGCAGTTAGTTGAGTCATTACAAGAGGCTAATAAAGAACTCGATGAGCAGCTACAGCTACAATCACAAAAGCTAAAACGCAGCTACGAAGCAAAAGAGCGACACTTAGCGCTATTAAATACGATGCTAAATAGTGTGCCTGATCTGATTTATTTTAAAAATATTGATGGCTCTTTTTTAGGGTGTAACAAAGCATTTGAAGCCTATGTAGGCAAAGAACAAGCAACCCTAGTCGGCAAGCGTATTGAAGACTTAGACAGTGACGATTTACAGTTAAGCCTGCTTGAAAAACAAGTGCTGCAAACCAAAAGTAGTATTGAACAACGCATAGATAGCACCGATAAATCGTATCAATTAACCATTGCCCCATTTTATAACGAGCACCAGCATTTATTAGGTACTATGGGGATTGGAAGAGACATTACTGAGCAGCAGCAAACCCTATCGGCGTTAAAATCGTCAGAATCTAAATTTAGAAGCGCGATAGAGTTTGCAGCAAACAGTGTGTTGCTACTCTCGCTTGAGCATACCATATTGCAAGTTAACAAAGCGGCTCGTAAGTTATTTTCACAGCAAGATATTTTAACTGGTGAACCGCTTAAAAAGCTGTTTGATGAGGCGCAGTGGCAAGAAATAAAAAAAACGCTTTGTCACTTACTAGATGATAAAAAACGGGTTTATCATTTAACGCTCTCACAAGGAAAATTAACAAGTTGGCTACAGCTGAGTGTGTCGCTGGTGTGGGATGAAAACCGAGACCCTTCTTACTATGTTATTCATATTCAAGATGTGAGCGCGCTCACTAAAGCAAAGCATGACGCAGAGCGTGCAACAATAGCTAAAAGCCGCTTTATTGCTAATTTAAGTCATGAGATCCGCACGCCGCTTAACGCAGTACTCGGTTTGTTAGACATGATAGTAGAGCAAGGCTTAACAAATAAGCAGCTGCAACAAACAAAGCAGGCTAAAAACGCAGCGCAAAGCTTATTGCTAATGCTAAACAGAATGCTTGACTTTGCTCGCGTAGAAAGTGCGCAAGCACAAATAAAACCGGTGCCTTTTTGTTTAGTTGAACTGATTGATATTTGCGAGAGCTTAACGGCGCCGTTATGCCAAAACAAAGGATTAAGCTTTAATATTGAAATAGACCCTTTAATTAACCCTGTGATTATTGGTGATTCAATACGATTGCAACAAATACTAGGTAACTTACTTACCAATGCCGTTAAGTTTACTAATAAAGGCAGTATTACCTTAAAAATGGTGCTTGATGAAAATGACGTTTTAGATCAGCAACGTATTTGTTTTCACGTGATCGACACAGGGGTAGGTATTGCCAAAGCTGACCAACGACGACTATTTGATGCGTTTACTCAAGGGGACGAATCCTCTACGCGTATTCATCAAGGGGTCGGGCTTGGACTTGCTATAGTTAAACATGGTGTCGCCTTAATGGGGGGCGAAATTGCCATTAATAGCGACAAAGGCCGTGGATGTGAGTTTTACTTTACTCTAGCGCTTGCGGTAGATACGGCTAAGAGTAGTGTATTTATTCCTAGTACGTTAGCCATTGTGAGCGAAGACACTGTACAGCTAAACGAAGTCGTTAATGCTTACTCACAAGTGGCAGCTATTGACTTAGAAGAGGCGCTACGCTACCCAATAAAGCTTGCTGATGCAAAGCAACTGATTATTGATGAAACCACATTGAACGATTTATTAAGTGTTGAATCTATACACGAAACACTCAGTGCCAGCTCATTCCCTGTAGTGGTAATTAATCATGAGCACACTTTAGCATTGCCTTGTACTACGCAAATTAACGTACAGCATATTAAAGCAACGGCCTTGGCGCAGCGATTAATTAGTTTAAATGCTAATGTCGATGATAAGCACTCTAAAGCTGCTGAAAATAATGGAGAAGTAAAAAAAGATATATCGGGTCTACTTATTATGGCGGTTGATGATAACCCGCTCAATTTAGACATTATTAGCAGTGTACTAAAGCAAGCCCATGTTAATGTAATAACAGTCACTAATGCCCCAGATGCAATAGAGCTGCTACAAATATTAAAGCCAGATCTAATATTGATGGACGTGCAAATGCCGCATATTGATGGGTGCCAAGCAACGCAATTGATTCGCCAACAGTTTGACGCGCGCCAACTGCCTATTTTTGCTTTAACAGCACATTGTGAACCTGCAGATGTTGAGCGCTCACTTAATAGCGGCATGAACAAGCATTTAACCAAACCTGTGGTTGCAGCTGTACTATTAGATGCAATTAGAGACGTAGACTTTATAAAACCTAAGTTTTATGACCAAAACTTTGCGCTCACCCAGTTTAATTTTGATGAAAATTTACTAGCAACTATGGTTGGAAAGTTTGCTAAGTTGTGTGAAACCCAGTTAGAACAAATTGAAGAAAATACCCAGCGAGATGAAGTGGTACGCTTAGTGCATAGTATTAAAGGCGTGGCGGGTAATTTAGGTTTTATCAGGCTTTCACTGTGTGCAAAACAATGTGAAACGCACCTTAAAACTACTAACGAGCCGCTTCAACAAACTTTAAAAGAACTAATCATACAACTAAAACAAGTGATTATTTTTATAGAAACCTTAGGGGGACGGGATGCCGAAAAGAGCTAAAATACTGATTGTAGATGATGATCCCCTTAACCGGCTGGTGCTTGAAAAAACGCTGGGTACGGAGCATGACGTATATTTAGTTGAAAGCGGCGAAAAAGCACTCACCTTTATTAAATCTAACCAAGTAGATTTAATTATTTTAGATGTGGTGATGCCAGGCATTGATGGCTACGAAGTGCTTGTGCAACTTAAAGAAAACCCTATTACGCAGTCTATTCCTATTGTGTTTATATCGGCTAATAATAGCCATACTGATGAAGCAAAAGGCCTTGAGTTAGGCGCAATGGATTACATAACTAAACCCTTTAATGCTTCCATAGTAAAAGTGAGAGTGCGCAACCAATTACTGATCAAGCAAAAAAATGATTTGCTTGAAATGCTTGCCTCAATAGATGGTTTAACAGAGATACCCAACAGGCGTTATTTAGATGAAAATCTCTCTCGTGAATGGCGTAGAAGTAAACGCAATGGCTCGTGTTTGTCGGTTTTATTAATGGATATAGACCACTTTAAGCGTTACAACGATTGCTATGGCCACCGAGCAGGGGATGAATGTTTAAAGCAGGTTGCACAGGCGTTAGCAGCGCAATGTGAGCGTAGTACTGACTTTATTGCCCGCTACGGAGGAGAAGAGTTTGCAGCGGTATTACCCGATGTTAATAAACAACAGGCATTAGCATTTGCACAAAAGCTAAGGCAAGCGGTAAACAACTTAAATATAGAGCACAAAGCTTCTTTAAATGCAGAACACATAACAATTAGTATTGGTATTGCTAGTATGGAAAATGGCAATGCAAGTGCTGAGCAGGCCTTACTTGAGCAAGCCGATTTAGGGCTGTATGCCGCAAAAGATGCTGGGCGCGATCAAGTGGTTGCGCTTAACTTATAGTGCGCTTTATTTACACTTAAGCGTTATTTTAATCGGCCCCACACGGTTAACGCTATGACAGAGCGGGGCAATTTACGCTACTGAGCTACTATTTAGTGATCATGCCCAGTGCGCTTTCACCAATACCCACCAATTTATCGTTTTTAAATATTAATGGCGTACATTCATCTTTTGTTGTTTTGCCATCAGAGTGAATACTGTGAGTCATGTAAAACAGTACCTGGTAAACATCATCGTCTTTTTTTAATAGTTCGGTAAAGCTCGGCGTTTTTAGTTGTGCTAAAACAGATTGATAGCTGCTATCCATTGTTAAATCTGCAATCGCTTCGCGGTTTTTTTTATGCTGATGTTGCCAGCTTGATGAGTCGTTACCTGCCCAATGCGTTTCTGCTTCGCCATCTGATACGGCAATAACACAACCGGTTAAAAATGGAGTGATAAGTGCAGCAGCTAAAAGTGATTTTTTCATTGTTAAATCCTTGATGAGTTTTAATACCAATCCGCAATAATACTTAATCATTTTTAGGAGCTAAACGTGTTGCTATCTGCGTTAAAAAATTCTCATTTACGACTGCATGGATGCAGAAGGTAGAGCAATGCAGGAGCAATTGCCGAGAACAACTAAATAGCGAATTTTTTGCCTAGCTATCAACACGTTTACCTGTCCTCAAAATAGATCACTTCATTAAGTGGATTGGTATAATTTAATTATTTACTCATTAAAGGCAAGTAATAGGCCAATATAACAAAACTATAAAATTCAAACAGTTAAGTTTGTATGGCTATTTTTAAATGATGAATTATAAAAATCATTAGTAAAAACAGCCACTTTTTAGTTTTTTTAACGATTAGGCTAATCTTGGTTAATTTAGAATAGCCAAAATACGTTACACCAAGCGGTTACGAGATTCACTATTAGTAAAGGCTGCTATATTTAAGCTCACCTCATTAATTAAGCGTACGATTGACTCTGTGCTGGCCCATGCAATGTGTGGTGTAAGAAGCAAGTTTTCGCCTGTGTAATTTGCCAGTGGGTTAGTCTGCTCTGCCGGCTCTTTTGTTAGTACATCAACGCCTGCTCCAGCAATTAAATTTTGTTCAAGAGCTGTTACTAGGTCAGCCTCGTTTATAATGCCACCGCGGGCGGTATTAATAATAATACTGCTAGGTTTCATCATTTTTAGCTCATCTAACGAAATTAAATCACGAGTTTCATCAGTAAGCGGGCAGTGCACGCTAATTATATCAGCGGTTTTTAATACCTCTTCAAAAGGTGTACGGCCTTCTCTACAAGGGGCGCCTTTTCGCTCTGCAACCACTACATTTGCGCCAAATGCTTGCGCGACTGCAGCCACACCATTACCTAGCGTACCACCACCTATAATGGCAAATGTTTTACCTTGTAAATCATTAAAGCTGTAATCTAATCTGCAAAACATGTCGCTTTTTTGCCAAGCGCCTTGCTGGCAGTCGCGCTGATAGCGATGTGTATTACCTAATAAATTAGTCACTAATGAAAATGTGTGTTGTACAACCGAAGGGGTTGAGTAGCCTGCTACGTTGGTAACGGCAATGCCAAACTCTTGTGCAGCGTTTAAGTCAACATTATTGGTGCCTGTTGCGCTTACGCAAATAAGCTTGAGAGTTTTAAGCTGGCTAATGGTGTCACGATTTAATACCACCTTATTGGTAATAAGCACATCAGCGCCTTGGCTGTGTTTTACAACTTGTTCTGGTGATGTGAGCTCATAGGTGGTTAGCTCACCTAATTCTTCAATACAGGTTAAAGATGTTTTAGCTAAAGTGGCGTTATCGAGAATAGTGATTTTCATCGTGTGTCCTATCAATATACGTACAATAAAATTGCGAGAGGAGCTAAGGTACTACGAAAAAATCCCTTTGTTAATGCTATTACTACCAAATGATTAGTGCAAAAAGTCAGATTGCTGATAAAAGTTTAAATTGGCTGGTCTGCCCACTCAAATATAAATAACATGATATTTTAGCGGGCTATATCTTTGGGGCCTGTTTATTTTTTGAGATTGAACTCACTTTCCTCTGAAAGGTCAACAAGCTTTATTAACGTTGATAAAACTAAAAAACAATGCACCAACCCCTTTTTGCGTGGTCATAGACTAAAGTGGTTCGCAAATAAGCATAACCAAATGGCTATTTCTTATTTAAGAGTGGCTGAGTTATAATCAAAATTATATATAAACGGTACGTTTTGCGTGCCGTTTTTTAACATTGTAGATGCAGTAATGAGTGAATTAGAAGATAAATACGCAGACATAAGACCTTACAACGACGATGAAGTTGCGGCTTCGCTAGCACGCTTAATTAACGATAATGCGTTTATAGATGTAATAGCAAAGTACAACTTACCGCGCTTTATATCGGCTATGCCTTTTATAGCTCGCGCAGTGGTGAGAAGCCAGCTACGAAAAAAATGGGGTAAATTTACAAGCGTTGAAGATGTACAAAATGAAGTGGCTGAGTATTTAGATAAACTTATAAAACGCACTACCTCAAAAGTTAGCTTTTCGGGATTAGATAAACTTGATCCACAGCAGGCGTATTTATTTATATCTAACCACCGCGACATAGTACTAGACCCCGCACTTGTTAATTGGGGGTTGTATCAACATAAAATGAAGACGGTGCGTATAGCAATTGGTGATAATTTATTGCAAATACCCTATATAACCGAGCTGATGCGTTTAAATAAAAGCTTTATCGTTAAGCGTTCAGCCAAAGCACCTAAAGAGATGCTTAAAGCACTTACGCAGTTGTCATCGTATATTTATGACTCGCTAACAGCAGGAAATTCTATTTGGATTGCGCAAAAAGAGGGGCGTGCAAAAGACGGTTTTGATCAAACAGATCCGGCGCTTTTAAAAATGCTGCAACTAAACGGACGAAAACAAAAGAAAGAGTTTGGCGAGTACATAAAAGAGTTAAAAATTGTCCCTGTGTCTATTTCTTACCAGTATGAGCCTTGTGCTATTTCTAAAGCCAAAGAGCTTTACCATAAGCAACAGCACGGTGAGTACGTTAAATCAGCAGGCGAAGACATAGCAAGTATTGTTGAGGGATTTAGCTCTGCTAAAGGGCACGTACACTTAGCTTTTGGAGAGCCGGTTGAAAGCGGCTGTGATGATGCTGATGAGTTGGCGCAAACAATTGATAAGCACATTGTTGAGTCTTTTTACTTACACCCAGGTAATTACATTGCCGGTGGTTGTAAGCAAGCAGTAATAGATGAGCCCGATACCGCCACCTTTGAGCAGCGTTTAGCCTTGGTGCCAGATGAGCTAAAGCCACTTGTTTTAGCCATGTATGCAAAGCCATTTCAACGCAAAGCTGAAATCACAAACAAAGCATGCGAGGAAAGCCATTAGGCAGCTCCCTTGGTGTAAAAAGCAGCGTAAACGCTGCTTTTTTTTTGTGCATAAATAACGCTATACTCATACTAAGCAATTAATCTATTTAGGGGGCGCAATGCAACAAATTGAAATATTTGATATTCCAAGCCCCTGTAAAAGTATTTGCCAAGTAAATAACCGAGGCTATTGCAAAGGCTGTTACCGAAGCCGAGATGAGCGCTTTAATTGGAATGCGTTAAGTAATGCGCAAAAAAAGAAAGTACTTAGCTTGTGCCAACAACGTTACAAGCGGTATTTACAAAAGCGCCAAGCAGCGCAATCACAAGGGACTTTAGATAAACAGCAAGGCTTTGAATTTTAAACCTTGTTGTACTTGTTAGGGTTTTAAATTGTATTTTGCGCGCAATGCGCGGCTAGTGCCGTTATCGTGTAGTTTATTCAAAGTATCCAATAGTTTACTTACCAAAGCTGCGTGCTTTTTATGTACATAGTGATAGAGTGAAAACGTACTTAGCAGCTGGGTTTGCATACACGTCTCTGGTAGAGAAAAGTTATCGGCTTTAAGCACAAAGTCAAGCATAATTGCACCATCAACTTTATGCTGGGCTAGTAGGTTAAGTTGGGTTGTAATATTTTTTACCTCAATAATATTGCCGCTAAACTTATGCTCGTTTAAGTAATGGTGTTGAACCGGGTAACCTGACAAAACAGCAACATTGTTGAGTTTATCAAGCGTAGTAGGTTGGCAGTTTTTAAACAGTAAAAGCTTATAGTCAAACAGAGGGTAGTTAATTCTGATCAGGTTTTTATTGTTCGCTTCTATGCTTATATCGCGCCCAAGTTGCCCATCTAACACTCCGTTATTAGCCGCTAATAGCGCATTTTGGCGATTAAAATCAATTATGTGTACTTCATAATTAAGTTCTTTATAGGCCAACGTGAGTAAAGCGAGCGCATAGCTTGCTTGAGCTGAGTCGGCAGGGCGGTTAAATATAACGCTATTGTGATTGGCGAGTGCAATTTTACTAAAAAATAAAACGACTAATAAAAACAAAGCATTGAGCTGTATCTGCAAGGTTACTTCCGTTTAAAATGGGGATAGTGAAAATGAACGCAGCGAATAATAACAAAATAGTCTGGTTTTTGCCCATATTTGTTGCTTTTTAAACAGTAAATGGGTTCGAATATACGTATAATAAATGCGGATAACTAACCGTACTTAGGAGTGGTTGTGAGTTTTAATTTATGTGCTTTACCCCGAGAGCAAAAATATCAAATTCAATTAGATTACGAAGCCTCATTTTGGGCTTATCAAATTAAACGTAATAAAAAAACACGTGAGCAGGTTTATAACACGATTCATAGCCGTCCAGTGGCAGAGCAAACGTATTTAAAGCAACAGTTTGAGCAGTATTTGGCGTTAATGCTAAGCTAATATATGTACACAGTACAAAAGTTAGACACACTTAAGATTCCTTTAGTTAATAAGTTTTATGCACTGTATAGCGTTAGGGGACGTGCTAATAAGCAAGATCAGGTTTGGGTTGTTTACAACGAAATGCAGATAGTTGCAGCGTGCCGGATACAAAGTAAGCACGATTTTTTATTTTTATCGACCGTGTTTGTTAACCCGCAGCACCGTAAAAAAGGGCTGGCAAAGCAACTTTTAGGCGCCGCTATAAAACAGCAAACTAAACCGCTTTACACCTTTGCTTATAAAAATATTACAGCTTTATATACGAGTCTTGGTTTTAACCAGATATTAACATATACTCCTGGTTTAAAAGCACTTTTTGATATATACACGCATCGAAATATAGTTGCACTCGAATACCTATAACAAAAACAACGGATCAAGCCATGAGTAAAGGCGTTCATTGGATCATTAGTTGCTTTATAGCTTTAATCGCTATATTTAGTTGCCAAGTTGGCGCACAAGTTAAGCGTTTATCTCCTAGTGAAGGCCTCTCGCAAAGCTATGTGAACACGATGCTGCTTGATAATAACGGTTACCTATGGCTCTCAACTGAAGGGGGATTAAACCGCTATGATGGCTACCAAGTAGTTGCAATTAATGGCCCTAATGGCGAGCTTGAAGAAGCCATAATTGATTGTATTTACCAAGACCCCGCAGGCAATATTTGGATAGCATCGTTACTAGCCGGCTTATTCAAATACGATCCAAGTACCGACACCTACCAGCAATTTATTTCTCAGCCTACCAGCGAAAAACAAATTTTAAGCCAGTCGGTATTTAGTATGGCAGCGGTTGATGACAAAACCTTATGGATTGGACGTGGTCGCGACTTTGCTAAATTAGATATTGAAACCGGTAAAATAACCAGCTTATTTGAGCTGCCAAAAGAATACGAAAATACCTTAGTCAGAGAGCTTTTTCATTACAATGGGTATATTTTTATCGGCACTAGCCATGGTGCGTTTGTGTTTGATATTGCCTCTGAGCAAATTAGAGAGCTGCAACATTTAAAAAGCAAAGCTGAGCATATTTATCAAAACAACGTTAAATCGTTTTCGGTAATTGAAAATAATCAGTTGTTAGTCGGCACTGTAAAGGGCTTGTATCAGGTTGATATTAGCGACTTGCCTGGCATGTTTGAGCGCCCCGACTTGGCGTTTAAAAACCAAGCTGTTATTGCCGATTTAAATGTGTGGCGCATCATCAACGAAGGTGAAAAGCTAGATCTGGCGACTAATAAGGGGCTTTTTGAGTTTGACTTAAATACTAAAGAGTTAGTAAAAAACACCCGTATTACGCAAAGTAAATACAGTTTATCTGATACCAGTATGATAGACATGGTGAAAGATAAATCGGGCGGGTATTGGCTCGCTACTAAAACCGATGGTGCATTTTATCTGTCTAATAATACCTATCACTTTAGCAACATAGATGGCAGTAAACTGGGCGGCGATGGCCTTTCTCATCCTTCTGTTTGGGGTATTACAGAGTACGGTAACAGCCTATGGCTAGCAACACACAATGGCTTAACTGAAATTGATTTAGCCACTAACACCAGCCAGGTTTACTTAAAAGACTATAAAGTAGACTTACTCACTACCGAATTTAGCGTGTACGAAATTATTCCTTACAAACAAAAGCTTTGGTTACATACAAACCGAGGCTTGTTTGAGTTTAACCCCATAACACACCAAATTAATGAACCAACAATAACAAACCCCAATAATAGAGCCTTCATAGAAGGCTGGGTTCATGGCGTAACCTTAATGCCTAATGGTGACTTGTATTATGTGCACTCAGATCACGGTATGTTTGTATATAATATTGATGCTCAGCAGCTCACCCGATTAGAAGGTGCTTTTAGCACAATAGAGCCATTTTTGGCGCATGGCTTTTCGCCAGCATTGGCAACTAAGCCTAATATGCCCCTGTTTTTTAACGCGGGTATTTTATACCAAGTAAACCCAACCACATTGGCATTAAACAGCATTTACAAAGTGCCAAAGCAGCACGATAACGTGGCTATTAATGTGCTTTCTTACGTGGTAGATAACAACAATATTTTATGGATATCGCTCTCTAATTTTGGGTTGATAGGCCTTGATGCAGCCAGTTACAAGTTAGTACACACCATTGATTTAGAAAAAAATAAGCTAGGTACTTTACTTTACAACATGGTGCTGGATGATGATGGCATGATTTGGATGAGTAGCCATAAAGGTATATGGCGGTTAAACCCAGAAACACTTCATTTTCAGCAGTTTACTACATCTGAGGGGCTACTTTCGGCTGAATTTAACAGCAGTGCCATGGCCCACTTACGTGATGGCCGAATTGCCTATGGCAGCTTAAAGGGCGTTACATATTTTCACCCAATGGAAAATCAAAATTATTATTCATTAATTGACCATGTAAATATAACTCGGGTTGATTTAATGTCGCGCGACTTATCCATCGATTTAAAACAGCCGTTAAATGAAATCGTGCTCAATCATGATGATATAGGTTTAGAGGTCGCATTTTCGGCGATGGCGTTTAGCTATCAAGAGCGCATAATTTATGAGTACCAGCTTGATAACGGCCAAAAAACCTATACCCGTAATAATAATCGGGTGTTATTCCCTAAATTAAACCCAGGTAATTATCAGCTCAAAGTATGGGCTAAAGATCCGTTAACCGGCAAGTACACACCACCTGCAGTGCTAAAAATTCGGGTTAAGTATCCACTGTGGCGAGCGCCTTATTTTATGGTGCTTTACGGCGTTTTGTTTATCGCATTTATTGCTTTTTGGGTAATGCGCCGCAACAAAATTCAGCGCATATTACTGGCCGCAAATAAAGAAAGTAAAGACAGTGAAGCGCGATTAAAACTAGCCTTAGAGGGTAGTGAGTCGGGTATGTGGGATTGGCAGTCTACATCGAGTAGTATTTACCAACCACGCTTATGTAATGAGCTTGGGTATGATCAAGAAAGTGTGAGTTTAGATGATTACCTAGCTAAAATTCACCCGCAAGATAAAGCGCTTTTCAGATTAGAATGGTTAGAGTTTTTATCAACCGATAAAGGCTACTTTAATTGTACGTATCGTTTACGCCATGCCAAAGGCTATTGGCGTTGGTATAAAGACTTTGGCAAAGTGGTGGAATGGAGCGGACAACTTCCTAAAAAAGTAGCGGGTACTTACACCAATATGACCCGCGAAATGGTGTTTGAAGAACATGCTCGTTTATTTACCGCTGCATTTGAGCAAACCCGCGATTGGGTATTTATTCTTGATAAAAACTTTACGGTTCGCGCCTCTAACAAATCGTTGCAAACGGCCTTTAACTTTCCTAGTGAACCACGCTCCAGCCGCGCCCTTAATTTAGGCATATCGCGAAGTAATCGCTTTGATTATTTACGGATAATGCAAAAGCTGAATGTGGGTGAGCATTTTTCCTGTGAAGACTTAGTCACCTTAGCCAGTGGTGAGCAGCGCCATGTGTTAGTAAAAATAAGCGCAGTGGCCGACACTGAGCAGCGCTTAAGCAGTTACGTTATTATTTTAACCGACATTCATGCGCAAAAATTGGCTGAAAATGAGCTTCATATTTTAGCCAACTATGACTCATTAACTGGCTTGCCTAACCGTATGCTGTTTAACGATAGAGTTGAGCATGCTATTGAACAAGCACAAAATCATCAATGTAAAGTGGCCCTGCTGCATTTAAATATTAAGCGTTTTAAATACTTTAACGACTCATTTGGCCGAGAAGTGTCTGATGAACTAATAAAGCAAGTGGCTAAACGTATTAAACGCTCTTTGCGGCCCTCGGCAAGTGTTGCGCGCTTTGGTGGCGATGAATTTGTGGTGCTGGTTGAAGATGTACAACAAATTGAAGAAGTTTTACTTATTTGCTCTAAATTAATAGATTCTGTAAGCCAAAACATGGAATTTAATGGCCAGGTGATAAACGTTAATGTAAGCATTGGCGTTGCAATAGCACCTGATGACGCCGCAGATCATGCTGCGTTGTTAAAAGCTGCCAGTATAGCCTTGTACCATGCAAAAGAGTCCCTCGAAAGCAGTTATAAGTTTTATAAGCAGGAGATGAACCAGCATGTACAAAAAGCTTTGCATTTAGAGTCTTTGTTAACTAAGGCGTATCAAGAGCAAGAATTTTGCAATTACTACCAACCTATAGTGAATGCGCACACTCAACAAACTGAAGGTTTTGAAGTGTTGTTGCGCTGGCCAGAAAACACTTTAGTGCCTACACAAGAGTTTTCTTTAGCGGCTGAGAGCATAGGGTTAATTACAAAAATTATGCTACAAACCCTTGCCCGAGCGTTGCAAGAGCTTAAACAATGGCGCGAGATTTCGCCTCAGCTGTACTTGTCGATAAACCTCTCTGCACTTGATTTTGAATACGAAGAGCTTGTAACCGACATACATAAAGCGCTGAGCCACGCTAATGTGCCCTCAGAAGCCATCGTGTTTGAAATCACCGAGTCTATTTTAATGCGCGACTCTAAACATGCGCTGCACAGTATGGAAATGCTGAAAAAGCTTGGCTGTAAACTGTACATGGATGACTTTGGAACAGGCTATGCTTCGTTAACGTATTTAAAGCGCTTCCCTATCGATGTACTAAAAATAGATAGAAGCTTTGTGCAAGATATTGGCGTGGACACGGATGATGAAGCCATTATTCAATCAACACTTACCTTAGCTCATAGCTTAGGTAAAGAGTGTGTGGCTGAGGGCATTGAAAACAAACAACAGTTGCAGTTTTTAAAGCAGCTAGGGTGTAAGCATTTTCAGGGGTATTTATTTAGTAAGCCAGTACCTATAGAAGCTGTGCCCACACTGATCAAACAAGATTGGGCCGCCTTATTTAACACTCAATAATATGACTATGGGCGCTTTCCACAGTGGCGGCAAAATAAATGGCTGTTGCGTTGATTAAGCTGCGTTTTAATTGCTTTATTGGCCTCAAGCACACTTAAACCTAGTTTGTAGCGCAGCTCCTCTAAGTGCAAACGCTGTGAGTCATCTAAATAGCCGTCATGGATTTGCTCGTGTACGGCATCTTCAAAAAATTGCCGGCGTTTACGTATTTGCTCCGAAAAACTGGAAGCAAGCAAGCCTGTTGGAATAGCCACCATTCCCATGCTCACTAAAGTGACTACGCCACCAAATAGTTTACCAAGGGGTGTCAGCGGTACAACATCACCATAACCGACCGTTGTTAGGGTCGCCATAGACCACCACATAGCTGCAGGAATAGAGCCAAACTTATCTGGCTGAACATCGTGCTCTATTAAATAAATACCGCAGGAGGCAAGTATTAGCAGTACCGACATAATAAAAAATGCGGCTAATAACGAACTCGCTTCGTCTTTAAATGCTTGTAATAACAACTGCATTGCACGTGAGTAACGAGTGAGTTTAAATACTCTTAGTAGCCTTAATACACGTAAAAAACGCAAATCCAGCGGAAACACAAACATTAGCAAGCTGGGCAAAATGGCTATTAAATCAATGAGAGCCAAAGGTGATAAAAAATAATGTAGGCGGCGCTTTGCATTTGAGCCTTTTATAGCTGCGTATTTACTTTTATCGACACAGGCCCAGAGCCTAGCAAGATATTCAAGGCTAAAAATAGCCACCGAGATCACTTCTAATAGTAAAAACTGCGTGTAGTAGCGTTCATTAATGCTTGGTACCGACTCTAATACAATGGCAATCACATTGATCATGATTAAACTAATAAGCGCTATATCGAGCCTATGCCCCGCTTTGCGATAATCGCCGGTACCTTCAAAAAGGCGTGCCATTTTTTGCCTAAGGGTTATATTCATTATTTTAAATTTAACACCATATTTATGCTGCCTTCTTCAAAATCACGGCTAATGGTAAAGCCTAACTTACGGGCAAGCTCTATCATGCCGGTGTTCTCGGGCAGGGTTATGCCTTCAACTACTTCTACGCCTTGGCGTTTACAATGATTTATGGCTGCGCTCATTAGTATGGTGCCAAGTCCTAAACCTTGATAGTCAGAGCGAACAACGGTGGCAAATTCAGCATGTAAATTATCGGGGTCCATAATTACACGTGCTACGCCTAACGTGCGGCTTTTACCTTCAAAGCGCTGACATACAATAAAGGCCATTTCTCGGTCGTAATCTATTTGCGTCATTTTTGCGAGTTGATCGTGGTTAAACTGAGGCAGCTCACCAAAAAAGCGTTTGTAGCGATCTTCTTTATTGAGTGATTGATCAAACTCTTGGTGGGCTTTTTCATCTTCTGGACGAATAGGCCTTAATGTAGCACGCGTATTATTTTTAAGGGTTACTTCTTCTACAAGGTCTATAGGGTAAGGGCGTATACATAAACGTTTACGATCGCTGCGAGCCTGATAACGATTAACACTAATGGTGGCATCAAGTACTAAAAACTGCCCATTGCTGGCTAAAATAGGATTAAGCTCCATGGCACTTATATCGGGTTGATCGACAACAAGTTGAGATATACGTGTAAGCAGGGCGCACAAGCGATATTTATCGACTTTTTCTGGCAAAATACGATCTTTTAATACGCCTTTATCGTTTGCTGCAGCAATAAGGTATTTAGCTAAGTTCATATTAAGTGGCGGCAAAGCAACGGCTGCTTGGGCATACTCTAACCCATTCCCTGCTTCTCCAAGTAATATCACAGGGCCAAAATTAGGCTCGGTTTTAATGGCTATTCTAAGCTCATTAGCGCCGGCGCGCGGCGCCATTTTTTGTAATGAAAATCCTTCAATCACCGCATCTGGATAGGTGTTTTTAATACGGATCAGCATTGCAAATGCGGTTTGCTCAACCTCGTTTGCATCGTTTAAGTTAAGTACCACCCCCCCCACTTCTGATTTTGAGGCAATACTTGGGCTAATCAGCTTTAACGCTACCGGAAAGCCAAGTTCAATTGCCTGCTCACGCGCCTCTGTAGGCGTGTAGGCTACTTCTGTTTGAATACACTCAACACCATAATGGCTGAGTATTTGGCTTGCTTGATGAGTGGGTAGGTAGCTTTGCTCATCTTCTAAAAATTCGTTAATTAGTGTGGTGGCAGCTGATTTATTTATTTTTGCATCATCAGTGTTTGATTCGGGGGTTTGTGTTAAATGCTTTTGATTACGACGATAGCTGACCAAATGCATAAATGCACCAACGGCTCCTTCGGGAGTACGATAGGTTGGAATAGTATGGTTAGTGCAAACACGTCTAGCTGCATAAGCCGCATCCTCCCCCATAAAGTTGGTCATTACATAGGGGCGCGCCATTTTTGGTATTTTTTGCAAGGTTTGCACTATCATATCGGCGTAATCTTCACTTGGTGCAAGTGCCGAAGGGGTATGAATAATAAGTAAGTTTTTAACTTCCTCGGCGCGTAGTAAAATCTCCAACGCTTGTTTGTAACGCGCAGGGGCAGAGTCGCCAAAAATATCAACAGGGTTAGATGTAGTATCTGACTGTGGGATAACTTTATTTAGTGCTGATCGCGTCTGCTCGCTGAGCTCGGCAAGCTTGCCCGAATTTAAAATAAGCTCATCGACCGCCATAACTCCTGGGCCACCGCCATTGGTTAAAATGGTTAACTGCTCAACTTTTAATAATTTAGGGTGGATAGCGAGCGTTTGCGTGGCCGCAAAAAGTTCGCGCAAATCACTCACACGCAGCATACCAGCGCGCTGAAAAAGCGCATCGTACACGGCATCTGAGCTTTGTTTGCCACCGGTATGAATTTCTGCGGCCAGTGCGCCTGCACCGGTTTTGCCCGTTTTAATGGCAATAACGGGCTTACTAAATGCCGCTGCCCGTGCTGCGGATATAAACCCGCGAATATCCTCAATATTATCGATGTAGAGCAAAATGGCTTTGGTTTTAGCATCACGGCCTAAAAAATCGAGCAGCTCGTCAAAATCAATATCTAGACAATCGCCGACCGAAACAAAATACGAAAAGCCGATTTCTTTATTTTTAGCCCAATCTAAAATAGTGGAACACACCGCTGCGGACTGCGATATGAATGCCAATTTTCCTGGGGCAGCCACTGTGTGAGAAAAGCTGGCATTTAAGCCAATATGCGGAATAAGCAATCCTAAACAATTAGGCCCAAGCAAAGTAACGTGATGTGTATTTGCAGCGCGTTTTAACGCCGCTTTTTGGCTCAATGAGAGCCCATCAGCAATTACAATAGCACTTTTACAGCCAAGCTGGCCTAGCTGCTCGATAATGCTCAATAAGGTATTTTTATTAGTACAAATAACGGCTAAGTCGGGCACTTTGGGCAGCGCGGCAATATCTGGATAGGCAAGTACACCGTGCACTGCACTATGGGTGGGGGTGACGGGCATAATAGGCCCTTTAAACCCACCTTGTAATAAATTGCGCATAACCACAAACCCCGCGCGTGTGGGGGTATTCGAGGCGCCAATAACGGCTACCGAGGCCGGATTAAAAAATTGGCTGATGCGCTTTAAGCTCATGGCATATCCTTGGCTGATTATATTTTGCGTTATTTATAGTCTCAATGTACCCTGTTTGCTGTGTTATTTCGAGCGCATAGATGCTTATTATTGATATCAATCAAGGAGTTTTTTGTGAATAAAACACCCGGTTTTTACACCGTTATAGCCGCAATTTGCCTAAGTGTAAGCTTAATTGTATTAGGCTTTATTATTAAAAGTGCTGCAGTAGAAGTAAAAAGCATGGAACGTAGTGTGCAGGTGAAAGGCTTAGCAGAGCGTGAAGTAAATGCTGATACGGTTATTTGGCCGTTGCAATACAGTGATGCAGACAACAACTTAGAAAAACTGGTTAGTCGAGTTGAGAAAAAAAATGATGCTGTTATTGCCTTTTTAAAGCTACATGGCTTTGATGATGAAGAAATAAGCACCGGCAGCCAATCGATTATTGATAAGCAAGCCCGTGAATATGGTAATGATAATCAAAAATTTAGGTATTTAGTACGCGCTAATATCATTGTGTATTCGAACGCGCCTGACAAAGTACAAAACGCATTAAGCAAAGTAAGCCAACTCGCTAAGCAAGGGATTGCAATAGTACAGGATAGTTACGAAACCAAAGTTGAATATTTATTTACGGGCCTGAACGATATAAAACCAGCAATGGTGCAAGAGGCAACAGAAAAAGCCCGAGAAGTGGCCAATAAATTTGCTAAGGACTCTAACTCAACGCTTGGTAAAATAAAATCGGCTCGCCAAGGGCAATTTAGTATTAGCAATCGCGATTCTAATACCCCGCATATTAAAAAGGTGAGGGTAGTCACCAGTGTTGAATATTATTTAAGTGACTAAATCGATCTCACTAAATGGGCAATGTGTGCTGTTGAACGTTGTAGGTAAGCGGCACTAAGTAAAATATCGGTTTCGTTAATATTTGCGCCTTTTAACGTATTTACCAACTGTTGTTTGGCGGTTGGGTTTTGTTTTTGCTCTATTTCCATAAGCGCTAGCAGCGCTGAAAATTCGTGCTTAACAGGTGTTGTGGGCTTTTTGGCATAGGCAATGTAACAAGCAACAGGGGTAAGGCCGAGAGCATTGGTTTGTACAAGGGCTTTTGCTAGCTCATCGTTAGACTCGAATAACATTAATGAGCGCACGTAGTTAAAAGGCAGCTTTTGAGCATGGGCGTGTTTAAATACACTGTGCAGCACATTATTGCCTTGCATATCTTGTGCTAAAAACCCTTTATTCGCTTTTAATGCGGGCGTAAAAAATGTTAATGAGTCCGTTGTTGTTAATTGGTTTATAAATGGCGCAGGTGGAGGGTTAGTTGTTAATATCCGTGTTGCCACATTTTGCATAAAGTCGTATTTAATACTCATGCGCTCTGCACTTTGAAATAAATGATTAAGCTGCAATGTTTGCTGAGCAGGGCTTAACTGTTTAAAGTCGTTATCAAGCTCGTCTAGCTGATGCTTTGCAATGCGCGCATTAAGTAACTGTATGCTTAAATCCATTCTTAACTCTACCTTTGAGCGTTTTTATTACTATAAAACAAAAAAGGCCGCATCAGCGACCTTTTTCTATTTATAACCAAGCATTAAGCTTTTTTACTTGCTACCCACTCGTTTACAAAGTTCTCTAGTACGTTAAGTGGTACAGGGCCGTTTTTAAGTATAACGTCGTGGAACTGACGAATATCAAATTTGTCGCCAAGTTGCTTTTTAGCATCTTCGCGCAGCTCTAGTATCTTAAGCATACCCACTTTATAAGCTGTCGCTTGCGATGGCATTACAATGTGACGCTCAACCATTTTAACACCGTCAGATGTTGCGTTAGGCGTATTATTTACGTAGTAATCAATACCCTCTTGGCGAGTCCATTTCATTGCATGAATACCCGTATCAACAACTAAGCGACACGCACGCCATAATTCCATAGAAAGGCGACCAAAGTCTGAGTAAGGGTCTGAATACAGGCCCATTTCTTTAGGAATGTACTCTGAGTATAAGCCCCAACCTTCAATGTATGCTGTGTAGCCACCAAACTTACGGAACTTAGGTACACCTTCAAGCTCTTGAGAGATAGCAATTTGCATATGATGACCCGGAATACCCTCATGGTACGCTAATGCTTCCATTTGGTACGTTGGCATTGCTTCCATGTCGTAAAGGTTTGCGTAGTAAATACCAGGGCGTGAGCCATCTGGCGCAGGTTGTTGGTAAAATGCTTTACCTGCTGCTTTTTCGCGGAATGCTTCAACGGCTTTAACTTTAAGATCAGCCTTTGGCTTAACAATAAATAGCTCATCTAGGCGAGTTTTCATGGTATTGATCAGGCCAGTGGCTTCATCTAAATAACGCTGCTTACCTTGCTCGTCATTGGCATAATAAAATTGTTTATCCGTTTTCATAAACTGCATAAACGCTTTTAAATCACCTTTAAAGCCTACTTTGTCTTTAATTTCACGCATTTCATCATGAATGCGTTTTACTTCAGCAAGGCCAATGGCATGAATTTCTTTAGCGGTTAAGTCAGTTGTTGTGGTGCGCTTAAGTGCGTTATTGTAAAACGTTTCGCCGTCAGGCAGTTTCCATGCACCATCGCGGTTGTCAGCACGTTTTTCAAGCTGTGCTAAGTAATTAATTAACTTAGAGTAAGAAGGCTTAACTGCTGATTTTAATGCATCAGTTGCATCGCCAATTAAGGCGTCTTTTTCATCTTGGCTAATTTCAAGGGCGCTTACTTTACGTTTAAAGTCGGCTAATAGCGTTGAGTCTTCACCTTTTTCAAATGGCGCGCCATGAATGATGTTTTTGCTCGAATCAATTACATGTGGGAACACAAATTTAGGCGCAATAATACCCTTATCTGCACGGGTTTCTAAATCAGTAATTAGCTGGTCAAATACTGTAGGTACACCGTTTAAACGTGCAATATAGTCTTTTGCTTCTTTAACGTTACTAATTGAGTGCTGGTTAATTAAAAATGCAGGTACCATAGAGTGTGTACCAAACATTTGGTTAACTGGGTAATTATGGTAACGCCATTTAAAATCAGCAATTGAGCTTTCTAAATCTTGTTTTTTTAAGTCGTAGCTTACTTTTGTTGCATCATCGAGTAGGTCGCGATTGATAGCATTTAGAGTGACTAAATCTTCTTTAGCTTGTGCTAAGTCTTTTAGTTTTTGTTCTTCGCTGCCATCATCCCATTTATCGTAATCTTTTTTAATACCCATGTAAGTTTGGTAAACCGGGCTGTTCATTACATCGCGGTTAAAGGTATCTTCAAAAAACGCATTAGCTTTGTCGATTTCGCTTTGCACAGGTTGCGCTTGAACTGCAGGCGCTGGGGTTGTTTGTTTTGGTGCCTGCTGGCAGCCGGCTAAAATAGCAACGCTCACGGCCGCTGCAATAAAGGTAAGTTTACGCATTGTTTTCCCTTTTGTTGTTAGAAACCCATTAGGGTGTATTATATTTATTTGCTTGTATTTTATGTTTATCGCGCGTGGTTAAAACCACTACACGAACAATTCTAGCAGGTCATTTAAAAAACGATGCCCTTTAAGGCTTACTTGCCAGTGGCCGTTTTCTTGTATTAATAATCCTGCGTCTATCGCTTTTGTTAAAGCCGCTTGCTGGCTTTGTAGCGGCTGACTAGTCAGCGCACTGAAATCTTTGATTGGGCAAGGCTCTACTAAGCGAAAACGATTCATAAAAAATTCAAAGGCTAAATCTTCTTGCTCTACTTGCCAGCTTTTATACAAGTACGGCTTAAGCATATCCATGTAACCACGCGGATGCTTAATTTTTTCAGTACGGGTAATAATGCCTGTTTTTGCATCAGTAACCTTACCATGAGCGCCACAGCCAATACCGAGATAATCGCCAAAACGCCAATAATTCAAGTTATGTTGGCATTGAAAGCCTGGCTTTGCATAGCCAGATATTTCGTATTGTAAGTAACCGGCTTGGGCAAGCAGCGCTTGGCCTTGTTCTTGAATATCCCATAGGGTTTCATCTTGTGGCAAAGTTGGTGGTTTTGAAGCAAACTGTGTATTTGGCTCAATAGTGAGCTGATACCAAGATATATGTGGCGGGTTTAAAGCTATTATTTTTTTTAAATCGCTCAGGGCATCGTCGAGGCTTTGCCCAGGTAAGCCATGCATTAAATCAAGGTTAAAACTGTTTAGCCCGGCTTGCTTAGCTTGCTCTGCAGCGTAGTGCGCTTCATCGGCGCCATGAATACGGCCAAGCGCTTTTAACTTGTCGTTTTGCATGCTTTGCACGCCAATAGAAATACGGTTAATACCCGCTTTTACATACTCTTTAAAACGTCCGGTTTCTACGGTTCCAGGGTTTGCCTCAAGGGTTATTTCGCAGTTATCACTAAGGCCAATTAGGTTATTAACTTCATTTAATAAGCGGGTATAAGCATCACCCGTTAATAAGCTTGGTGTGCCGCCACCAATAAAAATGCTGTGAATTTTGCGCCCTTGCACCAAGTGCAAATCGGCTTTTAAGTCGTCAATTAAATGTTGAACATATTCAGCTTCAGGAATGTCGCCTTTTTGCCCATGGCTATTAAAATCGCAATAGGGACATTTTTGCACGCACCAAGGTACGTGCACATATAAGCTCAGTGGTGGAAGGTTCACAGGCCGCCTTTGCTTTGTAGCTCTAGTAGTAATTTTTTAAGTGCTTGGCCGCGATGGCTCACTGCATTTTTTTGCTCTTTGGTGAGCTCGGCGCTGGTACAGTTTTGCTCAGCAACAAAAAATACCGGATCGTAACCAAAGCCACCTTCTCCATTTTGGGTTTGTGTAATTTCTCCCTCCCAACTTGCGCTGCAAATAAGCGGGGTAGGGTCATCGGCGTGGCGCATTAATACTAATACACACCAAAAACGCGCTTTACGGTTAGGGTTGTTACCTAAATCATTAAGCAGCTTATCTATATTGTCTTGATCGCTTGCGTTTTCACCGGCAAACCGCGCAGAGTACACCCCTGGTGCACCATTTAAGCCATCTACCTCTAAGCCTGAGTCATCTGCAATGGCTGGCATGCCGGTAATTTTAGCAGCATGGCGGGCTTTAATTATCGCGTTCTCTACAAAGGTGGTGCCGGTTTCGGCTACTTCGCCTACGTTAAAATCGCTTTGCGGAAGCACATTTATATTAAGCGGGCTAAGCATATTGGCCAGCTCGTTAACTTTGCCAGGGTTGCCTGTGGCAAGCACTAATGTTTTGGTCATGTTTTTAATCTACGTAAAATTTTTGCTGAAACGTGAGTTTTTGAGACTGACTACCTTGCTGGATGTTTATCTCAAAACGTAAAATCTCTTCGTTGGTATAGTTTACTTGTGCAAGGTAGTAAATTGAGTCACCTTCTTTTACTTCTTTAAAAGTAAGGGTTTGTTTATTACCAAGTAGATTTTTTGCTATGCCGCTTAGTTTTACAGTTTGCGCGGTTTTATCGCTGTTATTTTTTAGTACTGAAATATTAACAATGCCTTTATAACCACTACGCTCCAGGCCATAGGTTTTTGCTATTTGTGGCTGAATAAAAGTAGATGGAAAAGCAATATAATGCACTTGCCAAGGGCCCAGCTCTTTGTACTGTGCGCCTTGCATGTCTTCACTGTGGGCGTTAAAGGCAAAGGCTAAAAAACTAATAAAGCAAAATTTAATTAAACGGTTCATTGTGGTGTCCTATATAAAAAAGAGGCCAAAGGGCCTCTTTTGCTTATAACAAAAATTTAGGCTAAAAAGTCCATTAGCAGCATTTGTAAAAATTGAATACCGATAATTAGTACAAGCACCGATAAATCTAAGCCACCCATTGGTGGAATAATTTTACGAAGTGGCTTGAGCATTGGCTCAGTAAGCTGATGGAAAACCGCTTCTATTGGGTTATAACCTTGACTTACCCAGCTTAAAATAGCGCGAATAATCAATACCCAAAATACAAGGTTTAAGCCTTCTTTAAGTACGGTAATAAGTGCTTGTATAAACACAGGTTGCGCAGCCCATGCGCCGTATATTACCAGCATTAAAGTACTAATTTTGGCAACGGCTACAATAAATGCCAGCAATAGCGAGGCTAAATCAAGCCCTCCTAGGCCAGGTATAATTTTACGCAATGGGTTAACTGCAAACGACGTTGCTTTAACCACAAATTGGCTCATTGGGTTGTAAAAGTCGGCTTTTGCCCACTGCAGCCAAAAACGCAGTAGTACCACCATTAAAAACAAATCAAACAGGGTACTGATCAAAAATTGCATGGCATTCATAGTGTAACCTTCAATAAAAAGTAGTTTTAAAGTTCTTTTTCCATTTGCATCGCACGCGCAATACACGCATCCATTGCATCGCTAACTGTTTGCACTAGGCCTTCGCCTTTTAAATGTTCAACTGCGGCATGTGTAGTACCGCCTTTAGAGGTTACATTAGCGCGTAATTGCGAAATGCTTATCTCTGGTTGGCTAAGGGCCATTTCGGCTGCACCCAGCGCAGTTTGCTGTACTAAGCGACGCGCATCTTCATCGTTAAAGCCAAGTGCTTTCGCTTTTTCTTCAATTGCTTCCATAAATAAGAAAAAGTAAGCTGGCGATGAGCCGGTTACTGCAATGACATCGTTAATTTGCGACTCTTGCTCAACCCAAACAACAATACCAGTGCACTCAAACACTTGTTGTACAAAGTCGTGCTCCTCGGCTGTTTCATCTGCGCCAAATAAACCCGATACACCACGGCCAAGTAGTGATGGCGTGTTTGGCATACAACGTACCATTTTAACGTTTTGGCCAAGCATTTCGCGTAAACGTTTAACGGTTAAGCCAGCCGCTACCGAGATAAACAGTTTATCACTAAAGTCGATACCCGATTCCTGAAACGATTTACATAAATCGCCCATCATTTGTGGTTTAACAGACAATACAATGACATCAGCATCGCGTAAGGCTTCGTTATTGTCGCTGGTGGTTTTCACCTTGAAATCGTCTGCTACCTTGGCAAGCTTTTCTTGGTTGCGGTTTGTCGCAATAATGTTGTTTGCATTAAAACCGTTTTTTACCATGCCACCAATAATGGCGTAGCTCATGTTACCTGTGCCTATAAATGCGATTGTTTTATCTGACATATGTCTGTTATCACCTTTTAAGTTCGAGTTCCAAAAATATCTGTGCCGATCCTCACCATGGTTGAACCTGCGCTAATAGCAGCTTCAACATCATTGCTCATCCCCATCGACAACGTATCTATATGAGGATATTGGGCCTTTAGTTTATCAAAGCAAGTTTGTAATTGCTCAAAAGATTGACTTTGCTCACTCAGGTCGTCGCTTTTAGCAGGAATAGCCATTAAACCACGCAAAGTGAGTTGCTCACATTGGTCAATAAACTCAGCTAGCTCGGGTATTTGCTCAATGCTACAGCCCGACTTAGCCTCCTCGGCGCTTATATTTACCTGAATAAGCACGTTTAAAGGGGGTTTATCAGCGGGGCGCTGAGTGTTTAAACGCTTAGCTATTTTTACTCTATCTACGCTTTGTACCCAGTCAAAATTAGCGGCAACAAGGGCGCTTTTATTTGATTGAATTGGGCCAATGAAATGCCAAATGATATCGCTAAATGTGTTTAGTTGAGCTATTTTATCTACAGCCTCTTGAACATATGACTCACCAAATTGGCGTTGGCCATGCTCGTAAGCGGCAATAATGTCGTCGCTAGGCTTTGTTTTAGATACCGCCAGTAGTGTAATTTCGTTACTACTACGCTTGGCATTATTTGCCGCGCTGGCAATTCTAGCGTAGGCGGATGTGAGTCGTTCTGCTATTGTAACCATATATTTATCAGTTAGTTGTGGAGTCATAAATGGATATTACCGAATTATTAGCGTTTAGTGTGCAACACAAAGCATCTGATTTACACTTATCGTCAGGTGTTTCACCTATGATACGCGTAGATGGTGATGTTCGCCGCATTAATATACCTGCACTTGCAGACAAAGACGTAAACAGCCTTGTTTACGACATTATGAACGATAATCAGCGCAAGGACTACGAACAAAACCTAGAAGTGGATTTTTCGTTTGAAGTGCCTAACCTTGCGCGTTTTCGTGTTAACGCATTTAACTCAAACCGCGGCCCTGCAGCGGTGTTTCGTACCATCCCAAGCGATGTACTGACGCTTGAGGATTTAGGTGCGCCAGATATTTTTAAAACAATATCCGATAACCCGCGTGGTTTAGTATTGGTTACCGGCCCAACGGGTTCAGGTAAATCAACAACACTTGCGGCTATGGTCGATTATATAAATCAAACAAAACATCACCATATCCTCACCATTGAAGATCCTATCGAATTTGTTCACGATAATAAACTCAGCCTTATTAACCAACGTGAAGTGCACCGAGATACGCACAGCTTTTCTAATGCATTGCGCAGCGCGCTGCGTGAAGACCCCGATGTAATACTTGTCGGTGAGCTACGTGACTTAGAAACCATTCGCCTTGCGATGACCGCCGCTGAAACCGGTCACTTAGTGTTTGGTACGCTACACACCACCTCGGCACCAAAAACCATTGACCGTATTATTGATGTATTCCCAGGTGAAGAAAAAGATATGGTGCGCTCAATGCTTTCTGAGTCGTTACGTGCCGTTATTTCGCAAACACTGCTTAAAAAAATTGGCGGTGGACGAGTGGCCGCGCACGAAATTATGATTGGTGTGCCGGCGATTCGTAACTTAATACGTGAAGATAAAATTGCACAAATGTATTCGTCTATTCAAACGGGTGCATCACACGGTATGCAAACCATGGATCAATGTTTAAACAATTTAGTTAATCACGGCATTGTGACAACCGCAGCCGCAAAAGAAAAAGCCCAAGATAAAACCCAGTTTGGTGGCTAAGGACATATTATGAATTTATCTTTAAATCACTTTTTGCAAATAATGATTGAGAAAAAAGGCTCGGATTTATTTGTTTCTAGCCAATTGCCAGTCAGCGCAAAAATTAATGGTGAGCTTATCGCTCTTAGCGACGATAAGCTAACTGATGAGCAATCGCTTGCGCTTGTCGAGTCAGCGATGAGCGATAAACAAAAAAACGAATTTCATACCACTAAAGAGTGTAACTTTGCGATAGCCACAGACGAAGGGCGTTTTCGTATATCGGCTTTTTGGCAGCGTGATAGAGCGGGTATGGTTATTCGCCGTATTGTAACGCAAATACCTGATGTAAGTGATTTAGGCCTGCCCTCAACACTTACCGATGTAATTATGGCTAAGCGCGGGTTAGTGCTGTTTGTGGGGGGAACTGGCACAGGTAAATCAACCTCATTGGCTGCTTTAATTGGCTACAGAAACCGCAACCAACGCGGCCATATACTCACTATTGAAGACCCAATTGAGTTTGTACACGAGCACCGTAAAAGTATTATTACTCAGCGCGAAGTAGGGCTTGATACCGACAGCTTTGAATCGGCACTAAAAAGCTCTTTACGCCAAGCTCCCGATGTTATTTTAATTGGTGAAATACGCTCACAAGAGACCATGGAATACGCACTGAGCTTTGCCGAGACGGGCCACTTATGTGTGGCTACACTGCATGCTAATAATGCCAACCAAGCCATTGACCGTATTATGCACTTAGTCCCTAAAGAAAAGCACGACAAGCTCAAGTACGACTTAGCGCTAAATTTACGCGCCATTGTTGCTCAGCAGCTTATTCCAACGTCTGATGGGGAAGGGCGAGTTGCCGCGATTGAAATATTATTAAACTCACCCATGGTGGCAGAGCTAATTAAAAATGGGGATATTGGTGGCATTAAAGAGGCTATGTCTAAGTCTAAAGAAATGGGTATGCAAACCTTTGACCAAGCCTTATTTGAGCTATATAAACAGCAACGTATTAATTACGCCGATGCGCTGCATCATGCTGATTCGCCAAACGATTTACGCTTAATGATTAAGCTGCGCAATAACGAGCAACAAGGCGCAGGCTTTTTACAAGGTGTAACCATTGATGGACTCGATGATAAAAACGGTAATTAACCTACAGTATGTGTAGGTAAGTTACTCATTTTTAATTATTTAATGCATAAAAAAAGCGCCTATTGGCGCTTTTTGTTTTAAGGAAGTTATTCACCATAACTGGCTTCAAAAAAGCTTTCTAAAATAATCACTGCCGACATATTATCGACATTTCCTTTACCTAAATTTTTATAGCCGCCGTGCTCAAATAAACGGGCTTTTGCATCGGCGGTTGTGAGTCGCTCATCTTGTGTATGCACCGGTATGCCGTAATGGTTGTGCAAGCGGTTAGCAAACTTTTTAGCCTTAAAGGTTACCTCTTGCGAGGTGCCATCCATATTAAGTGGCAAGCCCACCACCATTAAGTCGGGTTGCCACTCTTTAACTTGAACCGCAATATGATCCCAATTAGGAATACCATCTTGGGCTTTTACTGCTTTAAGGCTAGACGCACTACCTGTGAGCTCTTGTCCTATGGCTATACCAATGCTCTTGGTGCCAAAGTCAAAGCCCATTACGGTGCGCTGGCCTTGCGGCTTAAGGTTTTTTTTCGTCATTATCGTTCTTTAAGCGTGTCCAGCTTCGCTGCAAAGCTGGCTAACATCAAAGCCCAGCATCGAAACTGCTTTTTCCCAGCGTTTTTCTACCGGCGTATCAAAAATGATCTTCGGATCGGCTTTAATGATCAACCAACTATTATCTAAAAGCTCTTGTTCAAGTTGTCCTTGTTCCCAGCCCGAATAACCAAGCGTAATAATAAATTGCTCAGGCGCATGGGCGGTGGTCAGGTTAGCAAGTACATCTTTTGATGTGGTGATCATTATTTCACTGCTAAGCTTTTGGCTTGCAGAGTAACCAGGCTGAGGTGAATGAAGTACAAAACCTCGGTCGGTTTTAACCGGACCACCTGCAAACACAGAGACTTGCGCAGCTTGTTGGGTTTTGTCGTTGTCTATTTCTATTTTATCTAAAAGCTCACCAACGGTTACATCAATAGGCTGGTTGATCACCAATCCCATAGCCCCATCTTCATTGTGCTCACAAATATAGGTAACGGCACGTTTAAAAAAAGGGTCTTGCATCGACGGCATTGCGATTAAAAAATGATTTTCTAATGATTGCATAGATTTCACCCTTTTAGTTTATGAATACTAATTGAACTTTGAGTATGGCATAGATATATACGTAGCGTATAAAAAGTCCATTAATTGTATGAAATACTTAAATTAATGAACTTTCCTATGGTGTTTATTTAGCAAGCTTGCGCTCGATGGCATCAAACAAAATACCGGTTATAGATATATCGTAAGCGGCTTCAATTTCACGTACACACGTTGGTGCAGTTACATTAATTTCGGTGAGCTTGTCGCCAATAATATCTAGCCCTACAAACACCAAGCCTTTTTCTTTAAGGGTAGGGGCAACTGCTTGGGCTATTTTAAGGTCTGACTCGCTAAGAGGGCGCGCTTCACCGCGACCGCCTGCTGCTAAATTACCCCGGGTTTCACCGTTTTGTGGGATACGCGCTAAACAGTACGGGATTACTTCACCATCAACAACCAATACGCGTTTATCGCCTTGTTTGATCTCTGGTATATAATTTTGCACCATAGCAAAACGGCTACCGTGCTCGGTGAGCGTTTCACAAATAACACCAATGTTTGCATCATCTTCTTTAATGCGGAAAATAGACGCGCCACCCATGCCATCAAGTGGTTTTAAAATAATGTCTTTGTGCTCGGCTAAAAACGCACGTATTTGCGCTTGGCTGCGAGTTACTAATGTATCGGGGGTGTGCTCGCTAAACCACGCTGTAAATAGCTTTTCGTTAGCATCGCGCAGGCTTTGTGGTTTATTAATAATTAACGTACCTTCTTGCTCTGCACGCTCTAATATATATGTTGCGTAAATGTATTCCGTGTCGAACGGTGGATCTTTTCGCATTAAAATAACGTCTAGGTCGGCAAGGGCTATTGTGGTTTTTTCTTCAAGCTCATACCACTTTTCGGTGTTATTAAATACTTGCGCTTTCGCTGCGGTTGCATACGACTTACCTTGGCGAAGTGATAAATCATCCATCTCCATGTAGTAAATTTCGTAACCACGCTCCTGCGCTTGCATCATCATTGCAAAACCGGTGTCTTTTTTGATGTTAAATCCACTAATAGGATCAGAGATAATTCCTAACTTAATTGCCATGCGCTATGCCTTACTATAAATATTAGTGTTTATATGAGGGTGCTTTTAGTTATTTCAATTAGCTAAGTCGCCAAATTGTAACTGTAATGCACTTAAGACCGTTAAAGCAGCTGTTTCTGTTCGCAAAACACGTGGCCCTAAGCGAATATCTACAAAGTGCTGATCTTTAGTTTGCAGCATTTCTTCATCGGTAAAGCCCCCTTCAGGACCAACTAAAAAGCGCACACCGGCGCTTGGAACGGTTATTGTTTTAATACTGTGCTCAGCACGAGGGTGCAAAGTGAGCTTAATGGCGTTTGTTTGTTGCTCAAGCCATTGCTTTAAATCAATCGGTGTGTGTACAACAGGCACAAAGTTGCGCCCCGATTGCTCGGCAGCTGAAATTGCAATTTTTTGCCATTGTTGGTGTTTTTTCTCTAAGCGGTCGCCACTGAGTTTAACGCCGCAGCGCTGGCTAAAAATAGGGGTGATTTCAGTAATACCCAGCTCAACAGATTTTTGGATAGTAAAGTCCATTTTATCGCCACGTGATACACATTGCCCTAAATGAATTTTAAGCTCAGATTCGACATCATGTTCATCAAAACGCAGTGGCATAACAACAACTGATTTTTTTGTTACTTCAATAATTTCACTGAAGTATTCACCGCCTTCGCCATTAAAAATAGACACATGTTCGCCTACTTTCATGCGCAATACACGGCCAATATGGCCGGCTGCATCATCGTTTAAAGAAACCGGGGTGTTTAAGGCAATACTTGATGCCTGATAAATATGAGGTACTCGCATGAAAGTCACTTATTTTATAGCGTAAAGGTGTATGTCGCTATGGTAAGTAAGCAGCGCGTTGTACGCAATTATTTATTTTTGTTTAAGTGTATTGGCAAGGGCGATTAAATCTTTGGGTGTTTCAGCAATTTCTGTATCGCACGATAGGTGATTTTTAAAGCCTTCGTCAGTAATACGATTAAATGTATAGCCGCTGTCATCAATACTGACTAGGTAGCGTTTTTCATGCAGAGAGTTATATATAAAGCGTTGGTTATCGCTGGCAAGTAAGTAATCAGTTTTGTTGAATAAAACACCTTGAATATCGTGGTGCTCATGCATATAGCTGGCAAGTTCAGATACGCTAATTTCATTTTCTAGGTCGCAATAGCAATAATCTTTAATAAGTTCGTCAAACATCATCTTTACAAGCTTACGGGTATTACTACCTGCAACGATTAAGGTGCTGGCGGTATTGGGTGTTGCGCGCTTAAAGTAATGCTCGGCAAATGTTCGACTAAATTCGTTATCTATATCAATTAACAAATAGTTAGTAACTTCAAATGACATAGGGCCCCGTTGCGTTATGCAAATTTGTAATGCCAGTTAACTAAATACGGGGCGCTTGGCAACTTATTTAATAGCGTGGCGTTAAAGTGAAAACATGCTAATAAGTAAATAGCCTATAGCACAAAAAACAGCAAACTCAATGCATGCTATACCTATATTGTCTTGATGGTCTACCTCTAAAGCGGTATCAATATTGGGTAGTGAAATTGCTTTTATTACAAAACTTAAACAATATAGTAACAACCACATTACACCGCAATGCATTACAAGTGTAAATATATTTTCGACCATTTTTCCATTTTGAAATGCAGCACTAGACAGTCCTGCATAAACAGCTAAGGCTAAACCTATTGATTTACCTGCATATCTAATCCCTATAGAGGTATTTTCTAGGTTAAAGTTACTTTGCAGTGAGGCGCCTTGATTTGCTCTAGCAAAGCGGTATTCACGCAGTTTACTATCTAATGCAAACATCCCTTGCAGCGTAAAAAAGCTAACAAAAGCAATCAGTAAGTTACTAAAGCCTTGCGCATGAGTCCACGTGTATAAACCAAGTGCAATAATACAGTTAGCTATTAACATGCCAGAATCAACCAGTGCGGCGCATACATTTTGCTTTAATATGGCAGCTTCTTCATTAAATCTGTGCAATATCCACTTTCGATGGATTAAGTGACCTACTTTTATAAATGTGAATAACAAAACAATTAAAATAACGACTTTTAATGGATTGTGTTGCGCTGTACTTATACTTATTTCGTCAAATAAAAATGCCATAGTAGCAATAACTACGGTAATTTCTGAGGCGAAACTAATACCCATAGCAAAATTATCATGCTGCGCTAACTCATCTTTAAGTGCTTGTTTCGCTTTTATTTGAGCAACAATTCTAAGACTAAAAATAGTAATGCATATCACCGCAAAACTAATGGCAATCGCAATTAAACTGGTGTTAGATAATGATAAATATGACATGCTGATCCTAAGTAGAGATAACCTTTCTTGGTTTTAGTTATTCTAGTATGGTTAGTAAATATATAAAAGAGAGGATTGATGAGTAACAAAATGCAACTTCCTATTCAATTACAAAAACTTGGCTCAACTCGCTTTGCGCAGCTTTACCCGCAGCAAAACCCACAAGAAGAAGTTGTAAAATTATGTGCTCTGAGCGACTTTGCCTTTCGCTGCTTAGAATCGCAACCTCAATTAAAAGAGTGGTTGATAAACCCAGATGAGCAGTATAGCCGAGACGTCCCTGCGCCATTCGATGACCTTGATCTACAGCAGGTAGATGAAAACCAGTGCAATAAAATTTTGCGCCAGTACCGAGAAAAATACTGGCTAAAAGTAGCCTACCTTGATTTATGCTGCGATAACCCAATCGGTGACAGTATTAAATACATAAGCCTATTGGCTGATATGCTGATTAATAGCGCCAATAGATGGGCGCATGCGCAAATTGCAAAAACAGCAGGCGAGCCCCTCGATGAGCAAGGTAACTCTTTACCTTTAATGGTTTTAGGCATGGGTAAATTGGGCGGCCACGAGCTTAATTATTCATCGGATATAGATTTAATTTTTGCCTATCCGCGCAATGTTCCCACTCAAGGTGGGCGTAAAGCTGTTGAAGCCCAAGTGTTTTACACCAAAGTTGCGCAAAAATTGATTAATGCGCTTAATCAAGTAACTGGCGATGGCCAAGTATTTAGGGTCGATATGCGCTTGCGCCCATTTGGTGAAAGCGGACCTTTAGTAATGAGCTTTCACGCTATAGAAGATTACTACCAAGAGCAAGGTCGCGATTGGGAGCGTTACGCCATGTTAAAAGGGCGGCTAATAGGCACACCTAATCAGTATTGGGATGAGTTTATACAACTTTTAAAACCCTTTGTTTATCGACGTTATATTGATTTTTCGGTAATCGAGTCGCTAAGAAAAATGAAGCTAATGATAGCCCAAGAAGTTCGCCGAAAACGCTTAACGAACAATATAAAACTAGGTGCTGGTGGCATTCGCGAGGTTGAATTTATCGTACAAGCTTTGCAAATGGTGCGTGGTGGGCGAGAAGCTAACTTACAAACCCAATCGTTACTGTATGCCTTAGAGCAGTTAACGTTAAACCAAGCGATGGATGAGCAAGAAGCGAATGAGCTAAAGCGCAACTACTTACACTTACGTAAAGTAGAGCAATACTTGCAAATGTTTGACGATCAACAAACGCAAACTCTGCCCGATGATGAGCTTAATCAAGAACGCTTAAATTACTTACTCGAGTTTGAAAGCTTTAACCATACCATGAGCGAGATTGAGCAGGTCATGGCGAAAATTCACGATGAATTTTTATTGGTGATAGGGGAGGAAATCGTTCCTCTTGATACCTGCGAAGGTGCGTTTATTAGTGCGTGGGATCATGGTGATGTTAGCTTTTTAAACGATATAAAAGAGCAGTGGCAAGTGCCACTTCATGATTTTAAACAGCGTTTAAGTAAGGTGAATATAGGTAATCGAGGGCGCGATATTCTCGATAAACTTATGCCTGTACTGCTTAAGCAACTGAGTGATTTTAATGCCAGCGGTGAAACATTTACCATGGTGTGCCAAATTTTAAATAAAATTGTATCGCGTACTGCTTACCTTGAATTACTGTACGAAAACCAAGGTGCGCTAAAGCAGTTGGTATTATTATGTTGCCACAGTAAGTGGATAGGGGAGCATATTTCCCGTTATCCTATTTTGCTTGATGAGCTAATAGACCCAGCGGCGCTTTACAAACCTACGCCATTGAGCGCCTACAAAGATGAAATACGACAATATTTTTTACGTATAGAGCATGATGACCTAGAGCTGCAAATGGAAGCACTTAGGCAGTTTAAACAAACACATCAATTACGTATTGCGGCTGCCGATGCAACGGGTGTGATTGATGTTATGAAAGTAAGCGATCACTTAACTGCTCTTGCCGAGGCTGTAGTAGACCAGGCAGTAAATATAGCATGGTATAATACGGTTAAGCGCTTTGGCATGCCGCCAAATACAGATGACGAGCACAAAGGTTTTGCGGTTATTGCGTACGGTAAAACGGGCGGTTTTGAAGTTGGGTACGATTCTGACTTAGACCTTGTGTTTGTGCATAATCACGACGGTAATAGCAGCACTAATGGCGATAAATCGATTACCTCCCGACAGTTTTATTTAAAACTTGCACAGCGCTTAATGCATTTATTTAACACCCGTACCGCCTCAGGTATATTGTATGAGCTTGATACGCGCCTGCGCCCTGAAGGCGCCTCTGGTTTATTGGCTATTAACTTGGAGAGCTTTAATCATTATCAGCAAACCCAAGCATGGACTTGGGAGCACCAAGCGCTTGTGCGCGCCCGCGTTATATTAGGCCAAGATGAGCTAAGAGCGCGTTTTGCGCAAATTCGTAAAGAGATATTATGTGCCCCACGCGATGTAGATACGCTTAAGCAAGATGTACTTAAAATGCGCGAAAAAATGCGGAACCACTTAGCTAAAGGAAACGCCGAGCAATTTGATTTAAAACAAGATGTAGGTGCCATGACCGACATTGAATTTATAACTCAATACCTAGTGCTAAAAAACGCAAATCAGTTTAGCCAGTTAACAGTGTTTTCTGACAATGTAAGAATACTCACAGACGCTGCCGCAATTGGTTGTATTACTAAAGCGCAAAAGCAGCAGTTAATTCAAGCATATATTGATTATCGCTCACGTTACCACGTATTAAGCTTAAATCAGCAAGGTCGCTTAGTGTTGCGTAAAGAGTACCAAACAGATATTGAGAGTGTATCGGCGTGTTGGCACAGTATATTTGAACTTGAGGCGTAAATACTAAAAAACCCAAGCTTAGCTTGGGTTTTTAATAAATAGGCGCTGTTGAGCTTTTAGCGAATTAGTTGGCTTTATTGTTTTATGTTTTTAGCTTTAAACAATTACTGCGTACAAATTCAGAAGGTAGCTCTGTGATCACCGCAGCGCGCTGCCTAGAGCAAAAGAAAGTATAAACTTCATTTTCAAAGTCATCATTAATGGCGCGGCCAACTTGATAAAGCGCTGAGGTAAAGTTGCTATCAACCCTAAAATGATCTTTTACCACGTAGTCTTTACTCAAATACCAATATAACTGAATGCCTTCGTTTTTGGCGTATTGGTCTAGTACGTCTTTTAATGTAGAGCCATTTTCAAAGCGTCTAGGTTCATTTGTTCCTGTCCAGCTAGCAGGCATAGGTTCAACGGCCCTGCCGCGCTCTGCTAAAACACGATCAAGCGTTTGCTCGGGCTTTTTAAGTTGTAGTACAAACTTATCGCGCTCCCTATCGGATTTAACTTGGTTACGGATAGAGGAGTAAAAGCGAGAAAGCCCCTCGGCAGCTGCGTTTTTGCTCTCTTTTATATCAAACAATGGACCCGTACCAACTAACACATAGGTAGCTAGTAAGATTAATGCAACTGCTAGTATTAAATGCTTAACCCAAAACCACATAACTCATGCTCATTTATTATCATTATTTATTTATACCACTACTTTTTATAAAAAGAAGGGGTATTTTTATCGGGGCGTGTTTTAAAACGGCGGTGCAGCCACATGTACTGCTCAGGGGCTGCGTTAATTGATTGCTCAACGCGCTGATTTACACGTGTTACATCGGCTTTATCATCACCGCTTGGAAAATTGTCAAGCTCAGGTACTATTTCTAGGTGGTATTTACCGTGCTCATCTCGGCGACTAATTAGACTCATGGTTTCGCAGTGTTTACTTGCTGCAAAAAGTAGTGTGCCTGTGGTGGTGGCTGTATCTGGCACAGCGTAAAAAGGCACAAATTCACAGCGGTTACGGCCGTAGTCTTGGTCGGGTAGGTAATAACACACCTTTTTGTTTTTAAGCGACTTTAACAAGCCTTTTACGTCTTTTCGTCCAATTAGGTATTCGTTAGAGCGAAGGCGGCCATTGGTTGTAAAGTATTCCATGAGTGCATTGTTGTGTGGGCGGTAAAACCCAAGCCCTTGGCATTTGGTGCCCATAACACGACTCGCCATTTCTAAATGCAAAATATGCGGCACCAATAGCAGTACGCCTTTACCTTGAGCCTGCACGCGCTCAAAGTGCTCTAACCCTTTAATAGAGCCATACGCTTTTTTAACGCGCCACTGCGGCCACCACCAAGCCATGCCCGTTTCAACCATGGCAATACCGGTGTTTTCCATATTTTTTAGCACAAGCTGTTGTTGTTCGGCTTCGCTCATATCAGGAAAACACAGCTTTATATTAACCTCGGCAATGTGGCGACGACGTTTCATAAATTTATGTACTAAGCGTCCTAATAATTTACCTAAGCTAAGCTGAAGTTTTTGTGGCAACCACGAAATCAAATACAAAAAGAAAACGCCAATCCAGGTTAGCCAATAACGGGGGCCTAAAAACGAGGCTTTAAAAGGAGATGAGGTGACCACAAAATACTCTCTAAAATAAAAACGCTAGTTTAACGCTTAGTGTTATAAAATACAAAAAGCCAGCAATGGCTGGCTTTAAACGTTACTTTTTAACTTATTAGGCTTTTTTTAAGCCTTGGTTAATACCCAGTAAATCGGCACTTGTTAGTGTACCTGCAGCTTGCTTTAAGCGAAGCGTAGATAATACGTAACGATAGCGTACATCAGCTAGGTTACGCTTAGCATCATACAAGTTTTGCGTGCTTACAAGTACATCAACAATTGTACGGGTGCCTACTTCAAAACCCGCTTCTGTTGCTTTAAGTGCACTTTGTGCTGATACCACGGCTTGTTCAAGTGCTTTGTAGGTCGCAATATCTGATACAACTTGATTGTATGAGGTAATAACGGTGCGTGTTACGGCGCGGTAATTTGTTTCGTAATCTTGACTGGCTGAAACATAAAACGCACGGGCTTGCTTAGTTGCAGCAACGGTTGCGCCCCCTGTGTACAGTGGTACGCTTAAATTAACGGCAACCGAGGTTGAATCGGCGCGTGGTTGGTCGTTAAAGCTTAAACCATTTATATTTTGGTCAGTTAAAGAGTCACCGTAGCTGGCATCAAGTGTCAGTTTTGGGTAGTGACCCGCTTTAGCCAGTGTAATTTGGTCTTTTGCAATATCAACCGTTACCTTTGATACTTGTAAGCTGATGTTATTGTTTTCAGCCACTTTTACAAAGTCAGTCGATTTTTTAACAGGTTTTACTGTTGAAAATGTTTCGGTGTTTAAAAAATCAAGCTTAGCGTGGTATTTACCGGTTATTTCACGCAGTTGCTCGCGAGCGGTTTCTACGGCATTGGTGGCAATAATTTCTTGTGCTACAGAGTTATCGTATTGTGCTTGCGCCTCATGCACGTCTGTAATTGCTGTAAGGCCAACGGCATAGCGCTGTTTTGTTTGCTCTAGCTGACGTTCAATGGCACGTTTTTCGGCTTGTACAAATTCAAGGTTATCAATTGCACTTAATACGTTAAAATAGCCTTCAGCAACACGCACAATTAAGTTTTGTTTTGCGTTGTCGTATTGCGCATTGGCTTGCAGTGCTTGTTTTTCGGCAATATCAAGCGTATTCCATGCGCCTAAGTCGAATAAGGTTTGGCTTAAACTCACACCACGCGTGAATTGGTCGGTATCGCTATTTATTTTAACTTGGTCAGCTAAATTACCAACGCTCTGAAAAGAGGTAGAATCGCTTTTTTCATAGCCCATGCTTACGCCAATTTGCGGCAGTAATGCACTCATGGCTAAATCGCTTTCGTAAGATTGCGCATCTGCTTGCGCTTTTGCTTTTAAAACAGTGGGATCGTTGGCAGTAGCAATTTCAAAAACTTGCATTAAATCTTCAGCACTTGCTGTGGTTGTGCCTAATGCGCACGATAAACTAACGAGCGCTGCAAGGATGTTCTTTTTCATGTTAGGTTCAGTCCTTAGACAAATTTTGTACTAAAAGCATGGTAACGTGTTTTGCTCAATAACTAAAAAAGAAATTAGTAAAACAGTATGTTCAAATGTAACAGAATATATTAACAATTTTTAATCGTTTAAATAAGCGGGATGTATAATATGGCAGATAAAAGCTTGGTGCAATTTACACATAAAGATGTGAGCTTAAAAGCAGTTAAAAGTCTGTATAATGGTTTTTTTAAAGTGGATATGTATGAGTTTGAGCATAGCCTGTTTAATGGTGGTACATCGCAGCTTATAAAGCGCGAAATACTAGAGCGGGGCGATGCGATTGCTGTTCTACCTTATGATGTAGCTACGCAAAGTGTACTTTTAATAGAGCAAATACGTATTGGCGCTATTAACAGCAGACACTCGCCCTGGCTGCTAGAATGTATTGCTGGTATGACCGATGGCAGTACTGATTACGAAGGGGTGGTAAAAAAAGAAGCCTATGAAGAGGCAGGGCTTGAGCTTACAGAGCTTGAATTTATGCTCTCTTACCTTTCAAGTCCTGGTGGTACAACTGAGCGCTTACATTTATACCTAGCGCGGGCAGATTTAAGCCAAGTACAAAGTGGTGTTTACGGCCTTGAAAGCGAAGGTGAAGATATTAAAACCCATATTTTAACCCTTGATGATGCGCTTGCGCGCCTCAATAACGGTGAAATAGATAACGCGGCAACGGTAATATGTTTGCAGTGGTTGGCGTTAAATCGAGAAAAAATAAGCAGTAAGTGGACATAATTTTAACTTTTTAATACGG
The DNA here is from genome assembly GCF_030296835.1 of Pseudoalteromonas sp. MM1. Classification (NCBI taxonomy): domain Bacteria; kingdom Pseudomonadati; phylum Pseudomonadota; class Gammaproteobacteria; order Alteromonadales; family Pseudoalteromonadaceae; genus Pseudoalteromonas; species Pseudoalteromonas sp. MM1. The sequence continues at coordinate 658,820 of NZ_AP027922.1, forward strand.
CGGTACTTTGACAGCACTTTTAGCAACCCAACGATATATTCAGAGCCTCCCAAAGTATATGACACTTTGCGAGCATAATTACGTACGTCTTTCAAAACTATTACCTAAAGAGCGCAGCGCAAATAGCGTACGTGAAATTAAATTAGGTCATAGTGAATTTGCCATTATCATTGACGATAGTGCTAAGTACACACTGGATGTTTCTATTAAGCAGCTAACAGGGATGGTTAAAGGCGTTTCTCCTTTGTATTTAACAGTCAGGCTTTATCAAGATGCAAAAGTGGCTGAGATTATTCACCATGACTACCATCAACGTATAAAACCATCGTATGGTTATCCAAACCCTAAAATGCACCAAAAAGATGAAAAATATCAACTTAACGCATTTTTATATGACTGGTTAGTAGCCTGCGTAGAGCATGGCCGAGCAGTACTAAATTGGGATGTAAATAATGGCTTGGTTTGATGAGAAATATCACTTTAATGCCTCATCGCTACGAGTAGCGCACATAACCGATAGCCATTTATTTGCAAACCCTAACGCAGAGTACTTTAACGTAAATACCGCCGCGCATTTTGCCCAAGCATTAGCGCACATGGCCACGCAGTCATTAGACGCGGTTATATTTGGTGGTGACTTAACACAAGATCATAGCTTTGAGTCGTATTTATTATTTGCCGAATTGGTCAACAATGCTGATTTAACCTGTCCGGTATTTTGGGTACCAGGCAATCATGATGAAATTGCCATGCTAAATCGCATCAGTGGTGGGCAAATAGTGTCAGCTAAGCACATTATTGCACAAGGATTTGAGCTGTTACTCATAAACTCAAAAGGGCCTACACCTGCAGGGTGGGTGTCTTGCGAGCACTTAAATGAAATTACCCACTGTTTAGCAATTTCGCAATCGCAGCAAGTGGTATTTTGTCATCACAATCCGCTTGCTATAAATGGCTACCTTGATAAACATATGCTTGAAAACGGCCCGCAATTATTAAACGTACTTGTTAATAGTGGCAATGTTGCAGGGGTATTTCATGGCCATGTGCATAATCAATATACGCAATCATTTAGAGAGCTGAGTATTTATGCAACGCCCGCCAGTTCAGTGCAATTTACAAAACATAGCTCGCAATGGCACCAAGAAAACCATGGCCCCGCTTATCGCATGTTGTATTTAACTACCCAGGACAATGCTTTAACAGTTAAAACGGATGTTGTATGGTTAAACGCGTAATTTATATTCATGGTTTTAATAGTTCTGAAAAATCATATAAAGCTGTGCGCTTTGGCGAGCTTATGGCAAACTATGACGTTGACTATTGCGTACCGCGTTTAAATCACGAGCCCTTACAAGCTATTTTGCAGCTTGAGCATTTATTAACGCCAGATACCGCGTTACTCGGGAGCTCACTAGGTGGATTTTATGCTACCTATTTGTCGCAGCGTTACAACCTGCGAGCAGCATTAATAAACCCAGCAGTAGCACCATTTAACTTATTAGCGCCGCTTATTGGTCACAATTATAATCCGTACCAAGATTATCATTATGAGTTAAATACCAGCCACATGGATGCATTAAAAGCATTGTATGTGCCTAAATTAACATCGCCCGAACTGCTTTATTTGTTACAGCAAACGGGAGATGAAGTGTTAAATTATCAACACGCAGTAAATTATTTTTCACAATGCAAACAGTTAGTTGAGTTTGGTGGCGATCACAGCTTTGTGGGCTTTGAGCGTACCCTAGATAGTATTGTAGAGTTTCTTAAATTACCTAAAACAAATTAGCCTAAGCGCATATAAAGATAAAAATTATGAGTCAGCAAAATTATAACGCCGAAGCCATTGAGGTTCTCAATGGATTAGAGCCGGTAAAACGCCGCCCAGGTATGTATACCGACACGGTACGTCCAAACCATTTAGGCCAAGAGGTTATCGATAACAGTGTCGATGAAGCCATGGCGGGCCATGCCACTAAAATTGATGTGATCTTACACGAAGATAACTCACTTGAAGTTATAGACGATGGCCGTGGTATGCCGATAGATATTCACCCTGAGGAAGGCATTCCGGGGGTGGAGCTGATTTTTACCAAACTACATGCAGGTGGTAAATTCTCAAACAAAAACTACCAGTTTTCGGGTGGTTTACACGGGGTAGGTATTTCGGTTGTAAATGCGTTATCGACACGTGTAGAAGTAACGGTTAGACGTGATGCGCAACAATTTAGAATGGCCTTTGAAAATGGCGATAAAGTTGAAGACTTAAATGTAATTGGCACTGTCGGTAAGCGCAACACGGGTACAACTGTACGATTTTGGCCTGATGCGAGTTACTTTGACTCAGCTAACTTTTCAATTACTAAATTAAACCATCTATTAAAAGCTAAAGCGGTTTTATGCCCAGGCTTGCGCATTAAGTTTGTTAATAAACAAACTAAAGAAACCCAAGAATGGTTTTACGAAACGGGCTTAAAGGATTACTTAATTGAAGCGGTTAAAGGCTTTGAGGTACTGCCTAAAGACCCATTTGTAGGTGAATTTTCAAGTTCGATAGAAGGGGCTGATTGGGCTGTTGTATGGCAACCTGAAGGCGGCGAGTCAATTGCCGAGAGCTATGTAAACCTTATTCCGACTGCACAAGGTGGTACACACGTAAATGGTTTGCGCCAAGGCTTACTTGAAGCCATGCGCGAATTTTGTGAATTTAGAAACTTATTACCGCGTGGCGTAAAGCTTACCCCAGATGATATTTGGGAGCGCTGTAGCTATGTGTTATCGGTAAAAATGCAAGACCCACAATTTGCCGGCCAAACCAAAGAAAAGCTTTCTTCTCGCTCATGTGCAGCGTTTGTATCGGGTGTGGTTAAAGACTCATTTAGCTTATGGTTAAACGAGCACACGGACACGGCAGAACTGCTTGCTGAACTGTGTATTTCAAATGCACAGCGACGGTTGCGAGCGGCTAAAAAAGTAGTGCGTAAACGCGTTACCTCAGGCCCTGCACTGCCCGGTAAGCTGACCGACTGTAGTGCAGCCGATAACGACCGTACAGAACTATTTTTGGTAGAGGGTGACTCAGCAGGTGGCTCGGCTAAACAAGCACGCGATCGTGAGTTTCAGGCAATAATGCCGCTACGTGGTAAAATTCTAAATACATGGGAAGTTGAATCAGGGCAAATATTAGCCTCGCAAGAAGTGCATGATATTTCGGTGGCGTTGGGAATTGACCCAGACTCAAGTGATTTAACCGGCCTGCGTTATAATAAAATTTGTATATTGGCCGATGCCGATTCGGATGGACTACACATTGCCACTTTATTATGTGCCTTGTTTGTGCGTCATTTTCCACAACTGGTTAAAACAGGACATGTATACGTGGCTATGCCACCACTATTTAGAATCGACATTGGTAAAGAGGTGTATTACGCCCTCGATGAAGACGAAAAAACAGGTATTTTGGCCCGCATAGAAGCTGAGAAAAAACGCGGTAAAGTAAACGTACAACGATTTAAAGGGCTGGGCGAAATGAACCCGCTACAGCTGCGCGAAACCACAATGGACCCAAATACTCGCCGCTTAGTGCAACTTACACTTGATGAAGAAGAGCAAACATTAGAAATGATGGATATGCTACTTGCTAAAAAGCGCTCGTCAGACAGACGCCAGTGGCTAGAAGATCACGGTAATAAAGCACAAGTTTAATAGGCTTGTGTTTAACACTTGGAGAGGCAAATGAATAAAATACTAGGAAGTTTATTATTGCTTGGCTTAACAACTGCCCCAGCAATGGCAAAAGACATACTAGACAAACTTACCGTAGCACCTGGGTTTGAGGTAAGCTTATTTGCTGATGATGTTGAAAATGCACGCCAAATTGCAGTATCAAAAAAAGGCATTGTTTACGCAGGCTCGCGTAAAGCAGGTAATGTGTATGCGTTAATCGACCATAATAGTGATGGCGTAGCCGATAAAAAAATGGTGATTGCCGAGGGGCTAAATATGCCCTCTGGATTAGCTATTAAAGATGGCGATTTATACGTAGGTGAAGTACATCGTATTATTCGATTTAAAAATATCGATACCCAATTAAAAGACCCTAAATTTGACGTGGTTTACAACGCGCTGCCATCGGATCGTCACCACGGCTGGAAATTTTTACGTTTTGCACCCACCGGTGAGCTTATTATTCCGGTTGGTGTTCCGTGTAACATATGCGCTGAAGATGAGCGTTACGGGCGAATTTTTGCTCTTGATGTAGAAACCAAACAAATAAAAACGATTGCACAAGGCGTTCGTAACTCAGTAGGGTTTGACTTTCACCCAAGTACGCAAGCGCTGTGGTTTAGTGATAATGGCCGCGACATGATGGGCGATGACATTCCACCGGATGAAATTAACCGTGTAAGTAAAGAAAACGAGCACTTTGGTTTTCCTTACGTTCACGCTGGTGCCATTGTAGACCCAGAGTTTGGTAAAGGTAAAAACATGAGTGATTACAGTGCGCCAGCGCTTGCGCTAGGTGCTCACGTTGCACCCCTTGGCATTCACTTTTATACCGGCAAGCAGTTTCCAGCAAATTATAAAGAGCAGCTATTTGTTGCTGAACATGGTTCGTGGAATCGCACTAAAAAGTCAGGTTATAAAGTGGCTGTAGCCAATGTAGAGCAAGGGCGTATTACTAAATACACGCCATTTATTACCGGCTTTATGCATAACGAAACAACATTTGGACGCCCAGTAGCATTTGCACAATTAAATGACGGCAGTCTGCTAATAAGCGACGATTACGCAAACGTGATCTACCGCGTAAGCTATAAGAAAAACTAGGTAAGCTTTAATGAGTGATACAGATACCTTGCTAATGCAAGGAATTGAACAACAAACAATGGGGCGTTTTACCGAAGACGCCTACTTAAATTACTCTATGTACGTAATTATGGACCGTGCATTACCGCATGTTGGTGATGGTTTAAAACCGGTTCAACGTCGTATTATTTATGCTATGAGCGAGCTGGGTTTATCGGCCGCAGCTAAATATAAAAAATCGGCTCGTACGGTAGGTGATGTATTAGGTAAATACCATCCGCATGGCGACAGCGCCTGTTACGAAGCTATGGTATTAATGGCGCAGCCATTCTCTTATCGCTATCCGCTGGTGGATGGGCAAGGTAACTGGGGTGCAGCAGATGACCCTAAATCTTTCGCGGCCATGCGTTATACCGAAGCACGCTTATCAAAGTTCTCTGAGGTTTTACTTAAAGAGCTAGGCCAAGGCACCGTTGATTGGACGCCAAATTTTGACGGCACCATGGACGAGCCATTAGTGTTACCCGCGCGTTTACCGCATATTTTGTTAAATGGTGTAACCGGTATTGCAGTAGGTATGGCAACCGATATTCCACCACATAATGTGCGCGAAGTAGCCAGTGCGTGTTGTTTATTACTTGATAAGCCTAAAACCGAGCTTGATGAATTACTAGAGCTTGTACACGCGCCTGATTACCCAACCGACGCTGAAATAATTACCCCTAAAGCCGATATTCATAAAATATACAAAACCGGCCGAGGCTCAATTAAAATGCGCGCGGTGTATACTGAAGAACACGGCGATATTGTTATTACGGCGCTACCGCATCAGTGTTCAGGGGCTAAGGTACTTGAGCAAATAGCAGCGCAAATGAATGCTAAAAAGCTGCCAATGGTCGCTGATTTACGTGATGAGTCTGATCATGAAAATCCAACCCGCATCGTGATAGTACCGCGTTCAAATCGCATTAAAGCTGAGCCGTTAATGGCGCACTTATTTGCCACCACCGACCTTGAAAAAAACTACCGTGTAAACTTAAACATGCTGGGCCTTGATGGCCGCCCACAAGTTAAAGACTTACGCAGTATTTTAACCGAGTGGTTAACATTTAGACGTGAAACAGTACGTAGACGTTTGCAGTATCGTTTAGATAAGGTGCTTGCGCGGCTACATATTTTAGAAGGTTTACTCGCTGCCTTTTTAAATATTGATGAAGTGATTGAAATTATTCGCACAGAAGATAAACCAAAACCTGTGTTAATGGAGCGCTTTGATTTAACCGAAATTCAAGCCGAAGCCATTTTAGAGTTAAAACTTCGTCATTTAGCAAAATTAGAAGAGTTTAAAATACGTGGCGAGCAAGATGAGCTGGCCAAAGAGCGCGACAAGTTAGAGCTAACCTTAGGCTCAGACCGTCGTATGTCCACGCTTCTTAAAAAAGAGATTCAAGAAGCGTCCGACATGTATGGCGACGATCGCCGCTCACCGGTTATTGAGCGCGTAGAAGCAAAAGCACTTAGTGAAAAAGATTTAATACCTTCAGAGTCGGTAACGGTCGTACTTTCTGATAAAGGCTGGGCACGTGTTGGTAAAGGCCATGACATAGACGTAGAAGGGCTAAATTACCGTGCTGGCGATGAGTACAAAGCATCCGCTAAAGGGAAGAGCAATCAGCCTGCGGTATTTTTAGATTCAGCAGGGCGTGCATTTGCAACCGATGCACACAGCTTGCCATCGGCACGTAGCCAAGGCGAGCCAATGACTGGGCGTTTTAACCTCACCGCAGGGGCTAATTTTGAGCACGTGGTTATGGGAGAGGATAGCCAAGTACTACTTATGGCCTCTGACGCGGGTTATGGTTTTATTACTGACTTTAAAGACCTAGTGAGTAAGAACAAAAACGGTAAAGCGTTGGTAAGTGTACCTAAGGGCGGAGTGTTACTCTCACCCATTAGAGTAAACGATGTGGCAACCGATTACTGCATGGCTATTTCGAACGAAGGTCGCATGCTGTTATTTCCACTGCGTGACTTACCAAAACTGGGTAAAGGTAAAGGCAACAAAATTATCTCTATACCAGGCGCTAAAGTGCAAGCTCGGGAAGAGTTTGTAAAAGTGCTTGCAGTAGTACCACAAGGCAGTAGCGTTACGCTCCATGCTGGTAAACGAAAGCTCACACTTAAACCGAGCGACTTGGAGCATTATCATGGAGAGCGTGGACGTAGAGGTAATAAGTTACCTCGAGGCTTACAGCGTGTTGATGAAGCGGTTGTTGAATTTACACCGGCTGATGAGCAAAGTGATGATACGTTAGCTGAGGAATAAGCCCGTAATATATACCTCTAACGGCCTGCTTTTGCAGGCCGTTTTTGTTTATCCTGTATATTTCAGCTTACAGCTGTTCGCTATTGTCTCGTGATCGTCATAAAATCACGTTATAATAGTGAAATATGCGTGGCTTTTAGCGCATTGCACACACATTTTGGAGAGTAGTTTGTTAGCTGTTATACGTATTTTTATTATGGTGCTGTTTATATTTTTCAGCTGCGTGTTTGGGTTGTTATTGTCGGTAGTGAGGCCATTTCATCCTAATAATGTGCATGTGATAGCCGGCTGGTTTGGCTCGATGGCTAAAATGTTAGGGGTTAAACTTGTCCTTAAGCGCCACCCTGATGCGCTCAATATTGGCCCTGCTGTTTACCTATCAAACCATCAAAATAATTACGATTTATTTACTGTTTCGGCCATGGTGCCAGAAAACTGCGTTAGCTTAGGTAAAAAAAGTTTAAAGTGGATCCCATTTTTTGGACAACTTTACTGGTTGTCTGGCAACATATTGATTGATAGAGCTAATCGCTCAAAAGCGGCAGGTACAATTTCAAAAGCCGCTGAAAAAATTAAACAAAAAGGGCTATCTATCTGGGTATTTCCAGAAGGCACAAGAAGCTACGGCCGTGGTTTACTGCCTTTTAAAACTGGCGCATTTCACACCGCTTTAAGCGCAGATGTACCCATAGTACCGGTATGTATGAGCACAACTGATAAAACTATTAAGCTAAATCGCTGGGATAATGGTACAATTTACATTGAAATGTTAGCGCCAATATCACTTGATAAAAAAGTGGGTGCCCGTGAACAGGCTACCCAAGTACATAGTATTATGGCCGCTAAAATAACTGAATTAGATGCTCAAGCGAGAGATAAATAATGGAAAACTGGCGTGAAATAAGTGAAGACATCGTAAGTTCACTACTTGAAGATGGCTCTGATCCTGAAATACTTTATGAAGTTGAGCATCATTTTGTATGCGAAGATTTTAGCAAATTAGAGCAAGCGGCACTGGCTGCCTTTAAATTAGGTTACGATGTTGAAGAACCAGCAGAGCTTGAGCTGGAAGATGGCAGCAAAATTTGGAGCTTTGATATAGTCGTTGAAGCTGAGCTGGATGTAGAAGTTATAATGGAAGACGTTGATAAACTTGCAGCGCTAGCTGTTGAGTGTGACGTTGAATACGACGGTTGGGGCACTTACTTTCAAGAGTAAGGCGTTAGCTAGTTGATAAAGGCGAGCATTTATATATGCTCGCTTTTTTTGTACTTAGGCTAAACATGATTCTTTAAACCGCAGCCTATTTTCAGATATTAATTCACGTTTTTGTGTAATTTCGCTTTAATATTCCCCTTTATTTAACGGCAAAAATTCAACTTATTCCATATTACCAATTTTGTTTTTGTTATAACCAATTATTATCTTTCATATAAAAAATGTAATTCCCCTTAGTTTATTCATTAAAAGTTAAGCTTGTTTATATTTTTTTGGTAATAGAGCTTATTTCGCCATACTACTTATTTATTAAATTAAAAAATATTTATATTTATCGCTATCATGTTCCTAATGTGTAACTAATTGAATAATTGTGATTATTTATATGTTATAAATACAATATTTAATAAAACTAATACTTATTTGCTATTGCAAGTTGTGTTGACATATTGGTAACAAAAAATATAGCCTTTATGTCGCCATATGGCATTAATATTGGTAAGGCCAATTTGGGGGTTTTTTAACGCTTTTTGTAACCTTGAGTTTCTTGCCAAATCTATTCACACACAAAAATAGAAACCTGCTTACACAGGGTGATCTAAGTTTTAGTGACTGACACAAAACTAGGTAGTTAGGTTATTTTTATATTCAGGTTTAAAGGAATAAAGATAATGATTAACCATAAAAAAATGTTTTTTTACAGCGCAATTGCGACAAGTTCAGCACTATCTCATGCTGCAACAATTAATAATGCAGGCTTTGAAAGTGGCTTTAGTAACTGGAACGAAACTGATCCAGCCGCTATTTCTTCAGATGCTTACAGTGGCTCAAAATCGTTAAAAATTCAGGGTAGCCCAGCACGGGTTTATCAAGTGGTAGATATACAGCCCAATACTGAATACACCCTAAGTGCTTATGTGCTGGGTAAAGGGCAAATTGGTGTAAACGATTTAAATGGTTTATTTAAAAACCAAACTTTTAATGTTTCTTCGTGGACTAAAGTTACAAAAACTTTTACCTCAGCCAATACCAATTCACTGCAGGTTTTCGCTAAACACTACAACAACACCAGCGATGTAAGATTTGATAATTTTGCCTTGGTTGAAGGCAGTGACAGCAACGATGGTGGTTCAGGTGGCGGCAGCGATAACTCAGATAGCTCAACAATTCCTAGTAGCATAACCAGTGGTAGTATTTTTGATTTAGAAGGGGATAACCCAAACCCTCTCGTTGACGATAGCACCTTGGTGTTTGTGCCTTTAGAAGCGCAACATATTACGCCTAATGGTAATGGCTGGCGTCATGAATATAAGGTTAAAGAAAGCTTACGCGTTGCAATGACTCAAACCTATGAGGTGTTTGAAGCTACTGTAAAAGTTGAGATGTCAGATGGTGGCAAAACAATTATATCGCAGCACCATGCTAGCGATACCGGTACTATATCTAAAGTGTATGTGTCAGATACTGATGAGTCTGGTTTTAATGACAGTGTAGCGAATAACGGTATTTTTGATGTGTATGTCCGTTTACGAAATACCAGCGGTAATGAAGAAAAATTTGCTTTGGGTACAATGACCAGCGGCGAGTCATTTAACTTGCGTGTTGTTAACAACTACGGCGATGTGGAGGTTACGGCATTTGGAAACTCGTTCGGTATACCGGTAGAGGATGATTCGCAGTCATACTTTAAGTTTGGTAACTATCTGCAATCGCAAGACCCATACACACTTGATAAATGTGGTGAGGCAGGAAACTCTAACTCGTTTAAAAACTGTTTTGAGGATTTAGGCATTACAGAGTCTAAAGTGACGATGACGAATGTTAGTTATACCCGTCAAACAAACTAAGTAGTCACTTAATTATGGCCACTCAATTGAGTGGCCATATTAAATATGCGTTTTAATTTACAGCCATTTCTTATTTTTAAAATACACGCCGATACCACCTGTAAGCACTATTAAAAAAATCACAAATGCACTAAATGCATAAGGGTTTTCAGTGCCAGGTATACCGCCGACATTTACCCCTAAAAGGCCCGTTAAAAAGCCCAGCGGTAAAAAAAGTGCAGCCACCACCGACATAACATACATACGCTGGTTTAATTGCTCAGATACTTGGTTGGTAATCGTTTGCTGAATAATTTGCGCACGCTCTATTGCACTATCAAGCTCTTCTAAGTAACGAATAAGTAAGTTAGTGGTTTCGTTTAGCTTTGCTTTATCTTCATTTAAAAGCCATGGGTAGTGGTTATTTACCATTAAACTAAGTGCTTCTTTTTGCGGTTTTAAGTAACGCTTTAAGGCAATTGTTTGGCGGCGCAGTTGAGATAAACCTTGGTTATCAAACTTTTTACTTGGTTCATCTATTTCTTCTTCAAACTCGTCGAGTGTTTCATCGAGCGAATCAATAACACTTTGCATTCGTGATGTCAGCTTTTGGGTAATAGCGCACACCAGTTCAGATATAGTGCATGGGCCATGACCAGCATTGAGCTCTGCTAATATATCTTGAATCGAAAGTAGGCGACGTTTGCGTGTTGTGATAACCACTGATTCGCTGATAAATAAACGAATTGAGACCATGTCCTCAGGGCTTTGTGCTGGATTTAAATTAACACCACGCAAAAACAGCATATGGCCGTTAGTACTCGGTGTTAAGCGTGGACGAGTTTCATCTGCAATCAACGAGTCAAGCTCAAAGTCGGTAAGGTGCTCTTGGTTTTTTAGCCATGTAACCGCTTCGCTTTGGCTATAGTCCATGTGTATCCAAAGTTTACCTTGGTTTGGCTGCCAATTATTTAAATCGCGGGTGTTTTCTATGGCGCGAGCGCCGCCTTTTTCATCAAGCACCAGTGCATGCAGTAAACCATTAATCATATTTAAAACTCATATAATAGTGTATTTTTAATACAGTTAACTATAGTGTATCTGCACAGTGCTTTACAAACTTACCTTAACTTTTAATAAGTTAAGTTTATTTTATAAAACATACGCAGAGTATTTATGCGTAATAAAGCGGCTATAAGCTGTAATTAGCAAGGCGCGCATTGTGTGATTAGTTCCTATTAAAGATCAATTTAATTTACTAATCGACTAGATAAATTTATTTCGTTGGTGTTTTTTGACCCGTAGCGTATAAGTCACTTTTTTATTAAGGGCACATTTATGACAGCAAAGATCACCGTTGGTTGGCGTGAGTGGGTAAGTTTACCTGAGCTAGGCATTGAGAAGATAAAAGCAAAAATTGATACTGGCGCCCGCACTTCATGTATTCATGCAATTAACATTGAAGAGTACGAAGTTAGCGGAGAAAAATGGGTTAAATTTACCGCCCAGCCATTGCAAGATGATGAACAAACGCAAATCACTTGCAATGCAAAAGTTAAAAAAATGAAGTACGTAACCAGCTCAAGTGGGCAAAAAGAGTTACGTTATTTTGTAGAAACAACATTGTATGCAGGGCAGCATAGCTGGCCAATAGAAGTTACTTTAACAAGTAGAGCAACAATGAAGTTTAGAATGTTATTAGGGCGTACTGCCATGGAAAATCGTATAGTCGTTGACCCGGCTTTATCTCATTTATTAGATAGTTAAGGTTTTAACTATGAAAATTGGTATTTTATCTCGCAACAGAAATTTGTATTCAACGCGCCGCTTAATTGAAGCGGCTGAGGCACGCGGTCACGAGGTAAAAGTGATTGATGCACTTCGTTGCTATATGAATATAAACTCAGAGCAGCCAGAAATTCACTACCGTGGTGAAAACTTAAAAGATTTTGACGCCATTGTTCCGCGTATTGGTGCATCGGTGACGTTTTATGGTTGCTCTGTTTTACGTCAGTTTGAAATGATGGGGGTTTACCCTGTTAACGAATCGGTGGCTATTTCACGTTCGCGCGATAAATTACGTTCACTTCAGCTGTTGTCACGTAAAGGCGTAGGCATGCCAGTAACAGGTTTTGCCAGCAAACCCGATGATGTAAAAGACTTACTTGAAATGGTAGGTGGTGCACCGGTTGTTATTAAATTACTTGAAGGCACACAAGGCATTGGCGTGGTGCTTGCTGAAACACGCAAAGCGGCTGAAAGTGTTATTGAAGCGTTTATGGGCTTAAAAGCCAATATTATGGTTCAAGAATACATTAAAGAAGCCGGCGGTGCCGACATTCGTTGTTTTGTATTAGGTGATAAAGTAATAGCAGCGATGAAGCGCCAAGCTCAAGAGGGTGAGTTCCGTTCAAACCTTCACCGCGGTGGTAGCGCTACACTGGTACGCATTACCCCAGAGGAGCGTAAAACGGCTGTAGCTGCAGCAAAAGCAATGGGCTTAAATGTAGCGGGTGTTGACTTACTTCGCTCATCTCGTGGACCACTGGTAATGGAAGTTAACTCTTCACCAGGCCTTGAGGGTATTGAAGTAGCAACAGGTAAAGATATTGCGGGCATGGTAATCGACTTTATCGAAAAAAATGCTGCTATTAAAGGAACTGCAACTCGTGGCAAAGGTTAAAATTAACCGCCCTTTTACCTTATTAGGTGAAAGCGTTGGCGTGGGCGAGCGTAAAACCCTTGCTTTAGAGGCTGCTAAACTTTACACCCATTCACCACTTAATATACCTATTGAGGTGGTTAATGGTGTGATGGAAGGGCCTGTTTTAATGGTATGTGCAGCTATTCATGGTGATGAGCTAAATGGTGTAGAAGTTGTACGCCAGCTGCTTTCTAAAATAGATGCAAGCCAGTTACGCGGAACCATAATCGCGGTGCCGATTGTTAATGTATTTGGCTTTATTCATAAATCGCGTTATTTACCAGATAGACGCGATATGAACCGAAGCTTCCCAGGATCTGAGCGCGGATCGCTAGCGGGGCGTATGGCACATATGTTTTTTAATCAGGTGGCGGTACATTGTACGCATATTATTGACTTACATACCGGTGCTATTCATCGGACTAACTTACCGCAAATACGCGCTAATTTAGAAGATGAAGCAACTGCAGAGATGGCTAAAGCTTTTGGTACGCCAGCGGTTATAAATGCATCTTTGCGTAATGGCTCTTTGCGCAGCGAAGCTGCTAATTTAGGTATTCCGGTTATTACTTACGAAGCGGGTGAAGCACTACGATTTGACCCGATTGCAATTGCCGCCGGTGTGCAAGGGGTAGATTATGTGATGCGTCATTTAAAAATGATCCGTGGCAAACGTCCTAAAAAGCTGCCTGATCCTATTATTGCAGGTTCTACAAGTTGGATACGTGCTGAGGTAGATGGCATTGTACGCGCGCAGGTATCACTTGGTGAGCATGTAGAAAAAGGCCAAGTGTTGGCATACATAAGTAGTCCGCTTGGAGACGCTGAACTTGAACTTTTAGCGCCTAAAGGCGGTATTGTTATAGGCCAGCAAACAATGCCACTTGTAAACGAGGGGGATGCAGTTTTTCATTTGGCTTATTTTGCAAGTGCAAATAGCATAGTAGAGCAGCAGCTAGAGCATTTTATTGATGAGATAAATGATTTAGATGAAGAGCTTAAAACAGCTGAGCTAAATAATTAGCATTGTGTTAGCTAGTAAAAAGCCGCAGTGAGGTTTGCCTTACTGCGGCTTTTTTGTGAATATGACTTTTTAAACTATGTCTTTTTAGGGCCGATTATGCGTTTTATTACCGGCGCTTTAGTAGGCTTTGGTTCTTTATTTAACACTATAACAGGGCGGGTAACAAACAGGTTATTAGGATAAACAACCCTATGTCCATCTACATGTTCAAGTAGTACGTTCATTAAGCCTAATTCGACTATGCGGCCTTCTATGTGGTTTGCGCCATCAACAATACGTACCCAATTACCTACATGAAAACCGTTTTGAATAAACATGAGTAAAAAAGCGGTAAGGTTACTTAATAAAGACCAAGCTGCGAATAAAGCCACCCCAAGCATAGCAAATAATGATGAGCCAAGTACTAATAAGCCGCGCAGCTCAATGCCCCAAAATATCAGCACTAAACACAGTACAACAAACGCTAAAATGATTTTTAATAAAAGCTCCGCCCTAAATTTACGATGTATATCTACTTTGCCCTTAATGGCTTTTTCGAGCAGTTTTTTTGTGGCTTTTAATAAAAGTGGAAAAAGTAAAATAGCAATAAGGGTAACAATTAATTTATATTGCGTACCCATTAGCTCTAGAAGCTCGAACAATTCCAAAGTGTGCTCCCCGTACTATTTATAAGTAAGTTTAAAGCGCTAGTTTAGCGCTTTCGCTTATTACTCGCTATTTAAAAGGTGTTTTTGACGCTAACTAACCACTGCACTGAATCAACATCATCGTAGCTATCAAGAGGAGCGGCAATATCAAGGTGGATCATGGTGCCAGAATTTGCTCTGCTTGGCGCTAAGCGCAGTCCAATACCAACATTTTTTAAAACATGATCGTTCTCGCCGTTATCTTCATCGTTAAACCAAGCACGGCCCACATCTAAAAAGCCTGCCGCACCTACTTTAAAAAGTTGCAGTAAATCGTATTCCCAGTAATAACGTTTCTCTAGGCTAACTAAAAAGCTGCGATCGCCGTGCTGGTAATCCATTGGATAGCCGCGCAAACCTGTTTCGCCGCCAAGTGTTAGCTGCTTATCAGCGGTTAGGTTTTTAGCATACTGGGCGCGAGCTTTAACATACCAAGATTGGTTTTCGCTGGTATTTAAGTAGTACTGCACTTCGCTGGTGGCTAAAAAGTTTTCTAGTTGCTTTTGCTCTTTATTCCAATAACCATCCACTTGAGCACTAAAGCGCCACAATGTTCTGTCGGTAGTAAAGTGCGCTTTTTTAGCTTTTAATGAATATACGGCTCTGCTGTCGTCATTGCTAAGTGACTTATCTGAGTAGCCTAATAAGGCCTTGATGTTCCAACCTAAGTTTAAATCTTCGGTGCGCGAAATACTGTCAAAATTACGCACCTTTATAAAACTGTCTTCAAACCAGTGCCCGCTTACATACGGGTAACTCAGTTTTCTGTTTTGAGCAAGAGGAGCAAAGGTTGTTTCTATTTCTGCGAAGCGGTCTTCTTGGTTTACATAGCCAAGCGTTAAGCGCTGTGTCCAGCTATCAGACAATGCTTTAGAGTGTCCTAAAAAAGCACTAAAAAAATCGGTGGTTTGATCAAATTCGCTGTATTCATCACCACGGCGATACAGTGACTCTTCTCGCTGTTCTGAAAAGCTTTTAATACCGTAGCTATAAGGCGTATCTATGGCATAAAATGGGTAGGTAAGCTCTATTAAGTGGCGTTTTCCATCGCTGTTATCGGCATATTCTAAGCGCCCGCGATAGCGGCTTGATAATATATTAGGATCGTCATAAACAAATAAGTAACCATTTCTGTCGCTGTCGGTGGTGCGAGAGAATGATAAACGCTTACCCCAGCCCAGTAAGTTTGACTCGCGAAAACCAATACTCGATTTATTTTCGCCACCACTGCGGCTAAAGCTAATTTCGGGCAGTAATGTCCATAAATCGCGAGTTACCACCGTTACCTCTACGTTGCCGTCGCAATTTTCAGCCGCGCTTATTTGCGCATCATATAAATAGTTTTGTTGGCGTAATAACCGCTCAGACTCAGCGAGCTTTTTGGCATTGTAATTATCGCCTTGTTTAAATAACAAGATATTACTAATAACGTCTGGCTCGGTTTGAATATGCGCGCGGTTGGCAAAACGAAAAAGCGCGTTATTTTCCTCTTCCAGCTCGGTATTAAACACATTAAGCTGTTTTAGGGTAATTGAAGCTATTTGGGCATCACTGCGACTATTAACTAGTGTGGTTTTATCTTCAACCTCACGGCGTAAATTATTGCTTTTGTCTGAGTGAGTTTGCACCGTGGGGCAGGTGTTAGTTTTATTGGGTGGCTGTTGTGCAAAGGCCTTAGGCGCACTAAAGCTTATAAGGGCTAAGCTTATACAACAGTGTGCTATCCATTTTTTATTCACCATTGAACCTCTTCAATACTACTGCCAATACGAGTCGTAATATCAGCTTACATCATTGTTATTACAATGTAAGTAAAAGGTATGGATTTTGAAACTAATTAATTGTTACCGTTATGCACTTTTGTTAATTAGAGCATATACAGGCGTTTTAGCTTAAGTAAAAAGCAAGGGCTGCCAATAAATGCTCGGCTTCTTGGCCTTCGCCATTAATCCAAATACTTTCGCTGTAGTGTTCAAAGTTTAAATTAAAGGTTTGTTGTTGATAGCTAAAGCGCAATTGATGACGGTCAGCACCGGCTGCGTAGTCAATAATTGTTATTTCATCTGCGTGTAAAAACAATGTGCTCCACAGCTCAAAGTCTTCATCGTGGGGTGGTTCTACGGGGCTAACTACAATGCATTTATGGGCGTGATTATATTCAATCTGGGTCATAGGGTTCTTAATTGGTTGCTAGGTAGTTGCGAATTGCAGTTAAAAATTCGCCGCCATATTTGTTGAGTTTAGTAAAGCCAACGCCCGACACCTTTAAAAACTCGCTGTCGTTGGTAGGCATTAACTGCGCCATTTCGGCGAGGGTTTTATCGTTAAATACAACGTACGGCGGTACGTCGTCGGCATCAGCGAGCTCTTTACGCAGAGCCCGTAAGCGGGCAAATAGTTTTTTGTCGTAATTAAACTGCGCTAGTTTATCTTGGTATACGTGCTTAGCTTGCAAGCGAGGCTCGGCAAGTTGTAAGGCGTATTCACTTTTAAGTACTGCGCGCGCTGCTTCGGTTAAGCGCAGCGAGGCACCTTGGGTAATATCTTGGCTTAATAAGCCTTGGTGTATAAGTTGGCGTAATATACTGAGCCAAAATTCACTGCTTTTATCTTTACCTATACCATAAGTGCTGAGTTCGTGGTGGTTATTGTCGCGTATGCGGCTGGTATTGGCACCACGTAATAACTCTACAATATAGCCTAAGCCAAAGCGCTGCCCTGCTCGGTATACACACGAAAGTGCTTGCTGTGCTACTAATGTGCCATCAAAGCTTTTTGGCGGATTAATGCAAATATCGCAGTTGCCACATTGCTCGCGTTTATACTCGCTAAAGTAATTTAATAATATTTGCCGACGACAGGTTTGCGCCTCGGCAAAACTGGCCATGGCATTAAAACGCTGCTCTTCTACGCGGCGACGTTGCTCATCGTCTATGTCTTCAAAAAAGCGCCTAACGCGGCCTATATCGGCGGGATCAAAATACATAATGGCTTCTGCGGCTAAGCCATCACGCCCAGCGCGACCGGTTTCTTGGTAGTAGGCTTCAATACTTTTTGGAATATCGTAATGTAGTACAAAACGCACATTTGGTTTATTTATGCCCATACCAAAGGCAACGGTCGCAACCACTATTTGAATGTCATCGCGGGCAAATCCGGTTTGCACAAATTGGCGTTGTTCATTGCTCATGCCTGCATGATACGCGGCGGCATTTAAACCTGCATCTGCTAGTTTTTCGGCAATGTCATCAACGCGTTTACGGCTGGTGCAGTAAATAATGCCACTTTGATTTTTTTGCTCCTTTAAATAGCGCAGTAGTTGCGCCATGGGCTTGAACTTTTCTTCGATGGTGTAACGAATATTAGGCCTGTCGAAGCTGCCGGTATGTATATAGGGCTGTTGTAATTTTAATTGCTCAACTATATCAAAGCGTGTGGCTTTATCAGCCGTGGCGGTCAGTGCCATCATAGGCACATGATGGAAGCGTTGTTTAAGCTCATTTAATCTAAAGTAATGCGGTCTAAAGTCGTGCCCCCAATGCGATACGCAATGTGCTTCGTCAATTGCAAATAAGCTAATATTTAAGTGGCTTAGTCGTTCAGTAAATTCATGCTGAAGTACTTTTTCAGGGGCAACATACAGTAATTTTATTAGCCCTTGGTGCAGTTGCTGGTACACTAATTGTTGCTCTTCGCGAGCCAAGCTATTGTTAATATAAGCGGCTTTTACACCTAGTGCTTGCAGTTGCGTTACTTGGTCTTGCATGAGCGAGATAAGCGGAGAAATAACCACGGTAACACCATCAAGCACTAAAGCAGGTACTTGATAACACACAGACTTACCACCGCCTGTAGGTAATAGTACTAATGAGTCTTGGCCGTTTATAGCTGCGTCGATAACGGCTTTTTGGCCATCGCGAAACTCGCTGTAGCCAAACACTTGTTTAAGAACCGTGTCGGGCTTGCGGACCAATGTGCTAGGTGTTGGGATTAGAGTATTCATCGGCGGCTATTTTAGTGTTTTTTTTATGGGATGTCTTTAGCTTAGCGGTAAATGATTTAATTAGTGCCTCGTGGTTTTGCTTCAGGTATGCTTAATTCGTCATACCAGTGTTAATTTAAACATAGAGAATAATAATGAATAAAGAAATGTTAATTGAACAAGTTGGCGCACTGTTTGTAAACGGCATGCCATTTAATCAGTTTTTAAATATCTCGGTAGAGTCGCTTAGCCCTGAGCAAGCTAAAATTACCTTCCCATGGCAGGATGTATTTATAGGCAACCCTGCGCAAAAAATTCTTCACGGCGGTATTATATCAGCGGTGCTCGATAATGTGGGCGGCATGCTTGCAGCAGCCAGTGTTATCGATAAGTTAACCGACTTAGACATTCCTAGCGTACAGCAAAAGCTAGCTACCTTAGGCACTATTGATTTACGCACAGATTATTTACGCCCTGGTAAAGGGGAGATATTTACAGCCAGTGCTACTTTGATACGCTCTGGTAATAAAGTGTGTGTATGTAGAATGGAGCTGCACAACGAAAAGGCAATACAAATTGCTTATGGCACCGGTACGTATTTAGTTGGCTAAAGTTGTTAAAATAAATTGTCTTGCGTTTAGGTTTACTCGCCTCAAAATAAATCACTTAATAGCGCAAATTGATATAAACTGTCGGCCTTTTAGTATTAGTAAGTATTATATATGTCGATTGCAAACGAGCAGCGTAAAGGCGGCATTTTTGCCTGTTTAGCTTTTTTAATGTGGGGCCTCGCGCCTATTTATTTCAAACAAATACAGCATGTTTCTGCCTTTGAAATTTTAACTCACCGTGTTGTCTGGTCTGTGGTTTTTTTAGTGCTTGTGGTTAGTGTGCTTAAATATTGGGATAAAGTTAAGCGTATAGTTGCTCAGCCAAAAATTATTTTAATGTTAGTGCTTACCTCCTCTATACTGGGCTTTAATTGGGGGTTGTTTATTTGGGCTGTTAACAATAACCATATGCTTGATGCCAGTTTAGGGTATTACATTAACCCACTACTTAATGTGCTGTTGGGCATGCTATTTTTAGGTGAGCGGCTGCGAAAATTACAAGGGTTTGCGGTGTTTTTAGCCTTTGCTGGCGTGCTACTGCAATTGGTCAGTTTTGGCTCGTTTCCGGTGGTGGCGTTTTCGCTTGCAACGTCTTTTGCTATTTATGGCTTACTGCGTAAAAAGTTACCTGTTGAAGCGCTGCCAGGCATTTTACTCGAAGCGCTAATTTTATTGCCGGTTGCATTAATTTACTGGTGGGTAATGGCACCAACGCCTACTTCCGATTTAGCCCTAAACGATTGGCATACCAATGCGCTGTTAATTAGTGCCGGTATTATTACTACCTTGCCGCTGCTTTGCTTTACCGGAGCGGCCAAGCGTTTGCAGTACACAACATTGGGCTTTTTTCAGTACATAGGGCCAAGCTTAATGTTTATGCTTGCTGTGGTGTTTTACGATGAAGTGTTTGATGCAGAGCGAGTGATTACATTTGCCTGTATTTGGAGTGCACTGGCTATATTTACGTGGGACTCTTATCATCAATCACGTAAGCGTAAAAAGGCGGCTATAACTGCCGCCGAAGTTTAATACCTATGCGTAATAATAGTTAATTATTTTGAGGAGCTAAACATGGCGTTAGCTATCGTTATGTTTAATCCTCAAAATAGAATACTAGTTTAGGCAAGTTGATAAAATAGTGTGAAGGTTTAGCTTATTACTTTATTGCGGCCGGTTTCTTTTGCATCATATAGTTTTAAATCGGCCTGTTTAAGTAGCTCATCTATTTGGTAAATAGGGCCGCTTGCAAAACCAATAGAAATTGTAAATTTAATTTTTTCTTGGCTAAATTCTTGGCTATTAAGCTCTATAAATTGCCTAAATCCTTCAAGGCGTTTTAGCGCTTGCGCTGTGGTTGCATCAGTAAAGTAAACGGCAAATTCTTCACCACCTAAGCGAGCGACTAACTGCTTTTCAAAGTACTTTTTAAAACACACCGCCAATCCTTTGAGGACTTCATCGCCAGCATCGTGGCCGTATGTATCGTTAATCGATTTAAAATGGTCTATATCAAGCATGGCAAGCGCGCCATCTTGATTCGATTTTTTTAAATACTTGAGTGACTTGCTCGACTCTTCAAAAAAGTAGCGGCGATTAGGTAGTTTTGTTAAGTAGTCGGTATTTGCTTGGCGTTTAATTGTTGCTATTTGTTCAAGCATGTCGACGTTTTGGCTTAGTCGACAGTAAAACTCTTCGCTGTTAAAGGGTTTATGGAGGTAGTCATTAGCACCATTTTTTAAAAATAGGCTCGATAACGCTGATGAGTCGGCACCCGAAATACCGATAATGGCTTTTTCGTCATTACTGTAAAGTCTGCGAATTTCAGCGCATAACTCATCACCATTCATGTTTGGCATTTCGTTATCGGTAATAATAACAGCCACGTCTTTTTGGCTTTCAAGTACCTCTAGCGCGTCTTTGCCGTCCTTTGCCTCGAGTATTTGATACTTATGGCGTTTTAGTAAATTGCAAATATATTTACGTGTAGAGGTGGAGTCGTCGACGACCAACACTTTTACGTTTTCGTTACGTGGTAAACGGCTTAGTTGTTTTTCTAGGTATTGGTAAGCTTGTTTGTTTTCTTTGATTATGTAATCAATTATTGGGTACTTTTCTACTGTGTCGCGAGTTTGTTTATCTATGTTACCTGTCATTACGATGGTAGGAATGTCGGCATTAATAGTATGCGGAATCGCCTCTCCCGCGGGAGCATCAGGGAGGATAAAATCAACAACGGCACAAAAGTAGCTATTGTGTTTTATTAACTCTTTGGTTGCCGCTAAAGATTTGGCTATGTCTACTTCGTAGCCCGCTTTAAGCGCGATATGCTTTTGCACACGCGCTATAGTAGGCGTATCTTCAACTATGAGTATTTTTCGCGTCACGTAATAACCTTGTTTGATATTTTGCAAAATTGTTTGCTTATACAAGTTGTAACTGTTAAAACGCAAAAAAGCAAATAAGTTAGAGGCTTATACGCTATCAGACTCGCTATAATCTTCTTGGCTTATTGGCATTGGCCCTGACATTTTTGAGCGACCAAAAAGTGTATGAAACTTAGTTTTACAGGTTGTTAGTTTTAAATATTTAACCCACGCTTTTTCGATTGGGTTTGTAGGCTCTTTACTATCACAAACTACGTCAACAAATTGCTCTTGTAGGGCATTTTGTGGCGCTAAAGTTTTATTATAAAGCCCTTTTAGTACAACACCGTGTTGCTCTAATATGCTGGCTTCTAATAAGGTAAAGTTTCCGCTGCGGCTAAACCCGCGAGGAAAGTTTTGATCATCATAAAATTGACGTTGGCTAACAAACGCTTGGCGAAGTAGTGAAATATCGTTGCTCATAACTGTATCCTCATACCCTGTTTATTGCTGGAGTATGATGCAAGTTTGACAATTTATTAAACAAGTTATTTTTATCGTGAGGATAAAAAATTGGATATAGATTTATTAAAAACATTTGTAGAGGTTGTGCGCACGCGTCACTTTGGTAAAGCGGCTGAAAACCTGTATATCACGCAATCGGCAGTAAGCTTTCGAATTCGCCAGTTAGAGCAGGGGCTGGGTGTAAACTTGTTTATTCGCCAGCGTAACAACATTCAATTAACGGCGCCAGGAGAGCGATTACTTCCGCATGCTAAAATGATCATCACCGGCATGCAGCGCGCCAAAGTGGATGTGGCACTTGCCGATAACATGCACAAGCAAATAAGTTTAGCGGGTACGCCTAATATATGGGATGCGTTTTTACAATTTGGTATTACTAATATTGTTTCGGCTATGCCTGGGGTGTCGTTGGTCGCTGAGGTTAAAGCCCAACAAGAAAGCACGCGGTTATTGTTAGAGCGTACGCTTGATTTAGCCATATTATTTGACCCCCCTAAAGTAGACGAGCTGGTGGTTGAGCGAATTTGCGAGCTGCCAATTATTCCGGTAAGTGGCTATGACACGGCCACAAACGAGAACTTTTTTGATAATCAATATGTATACGTTGATTGGGGCACAACTTTTTCATTATGGCATGCGCGTCAGTTTACCGGTAAAACGCCACCCTATTTTAGAACCAGTACGGGGCGTATTGCGCTGGATTTAATCCTTCAGTGTGGTGGCAGTGCGTTTATCCCCGAGGTACTTGTTGAGTCTCATTTAGAAAAAGGAGAGCTGTTTCATGTAAAAGATGTAGAGCATACTTCGCGTGATATTTTTGTGGCCTACCACAGAGACAACGACCAAAAAGAGTTAATAGAAACCTTGATCAACTTACTGCCTAAAATAAATGCTTATCAGCCTATTGATGAACATTAAATAACGACTATGATTTTTAAAGAGGTTGAATAGGTACAATTTTGTTTATTAAATATTCATGTCGGTTTGTTTTCAGAATTTAGACACTTTTATTAAAATAAAAAGACAAAAATGTTTCCTTTGTAATATATCTGTCATTTAACGGTGACAAACTGCAGCTGTTTTAAAAATTAGTCTTGTGATTATCGAGGAAATAACATGAATTTTGTAAAATCGAGCTTATGCGTTGCTTTAGTAAGTGGTTTATCTTTTAGTGCGCTTGCAGACGTTGATGTATACGGTAAAGCTAATGTTACTGTGCAATCGTCTGATGATGGTGAAGGGTCTTTCACTGAAATTAAAAGTAATGCATCTCGCTTTGGCCTAAAAGGATCTGAAAAGATTACTGATGGATTAGAAGCAGTTTATAAGTTTGAGTTTCAAGTTGATGTATCTGATGCTGACTCGAAAGGTGATAATGACGACAATATTTCTGCACGTAACCAGTACGTAGGTTTAAAAGGTGCCTATGGTCAAGTTGTTGTGGGTCGTAACGATACAGCGCTTAAACAATCACAAGGTAAGTTAGATTTATTTAATGACCTTGAAGGCGATATTAAAAATGTTTTTAAAGGTGAAAACCGCTTAGGTGATTCGATCACTTATACATCTAAAAGCTACGAAGGCTTTAAAGTACTTGCTACATTTATTGCCGAAGACGATGTAGATGCAGATAACGGTTATTCAATGGCAGTGACCTACGGTGACTCAGCGCTTAAAAAGAGTGCGGTATACGCCTCGGTTGCAGCTGATAGCGAAGTAAATGGTTACGATGTAGTACGTGCGTCAATTCAAGGTAAAGTAGAGAGCTTTAAATTAGGCGCTATGTACCAAACTCAAGAAAAAGTAGACGGTAGCGCAGAAGCAGACGGCTATTTATTAAACGCAGCCTACAGCATGGGTAAAAACACATTTAAAGTGCAATATCAAGCAATGGACTTTGATGACAGTGATGACAAAACGGCAGTTTCTGTAGGTGTTGATCATAAATTAAATAAAAACATTAAAGTATTTGGTTTTTACTCAAGCTTCGATATGGACAACAATGTTGACCAAGACTACGTTGGCCTAGGTATAGAATACAAGTTTTAAGCGTTGCTTAAACACTCCCTTTATTAACCGCGCTCTGATGAGCGCGGTTTTTTTTCTTTAAATTATTTACTTACCCGCCCATAATAGACCCTCATTTGGAATGGGGTGAAATTCCTCAACTATTCCCGTAACTGTAATTAGCACCAGGCTTTAAGTCAGATACAAATGAAACATATCAATCAGCTTGAGAAGTGCTAGATTGGTATACTTTTTTAACGGGCGGGTAAACTCATTTTTATTGATGCACTAGCTTTTTAGCTTTGTGTTAGTGAGTGCACGCTTTCTAAGGACTCACTTTTGCAAACTACGTTAGCGCCAAATACACCCTTGTTAAATGTTAAAAATGTGTCGTGGGAAGTCGATAACCGCGTCATTTTAAATAATATTAATTTACGCATAGCTAAGGGTAAGTTTGTTGGCTTAATTGGCCCAAATGGGGCGGGTAAGTCGAGTCTACTGCGCTGTTTGTATCGCTTTAATAAACCCACCGTTGGTAACGTTACCTTTAATCAGCAGGATATTTGGCAGCTTAAAAATGAAGACTACGCAAAATATGTTGCTGTGGTGCTACAAGAAACACCTGCGCAATTTAACCTCACATTATTTGATGTGGTTGCCCTTGGGCTTACGCCCCATAAATCTTTATTTAGCGCCACCACCCACAACGATAAACAAAAAATAACACAGGCTATAAAAACCGTAGGACTTGAGCACCAGTGTAAGCAAAATTTTGAGTCGCTTTCGGGGGGCGAAAAGCAGCGTGCGTTGATTGCCCGCGCCATAGTGCAGCAACCGCAATTACTCATCATGGATGAGCCAACCAGTCATTTAGACGTTAAATACCAAATACAAGTGATGGAACTGGCAAAATCGCTAGGGGTCACTGTGTTTGCCTCATTTCATGATTTAAATTTAGCGGCCGCTATGTGCGATGAGCTGGTGGTTATTAATAAAGGCAAAATAACACATACAGGCTCGCCTGCGCAGGTACTTAGTGAGGACATGCTAGCAGATATTTTTGGGGTATGTGCGCGCGTAACTTGCCATCCACAGCGCACAGAAAAAGGCCAAACTATCCCTCATATAACTTACTTTTATGGCTATTAATTAAATGGATATAACAAAAATAAACCAGTGGACAATATTTATAGCAGCCCTATTAATTGCACTGCTCAGCTTTTTTAGTGCACTGAGTTTTGGCGCCGCAGATACGCCGCTAAGTGATGTGCTCAAAGGGATTTTATCAGCAGGAGAGGGCTCGTTTAACGCGCGTATTATTTATGAGCTTAGATTACCCCGTACCTTACTTGCTTTTATGGCGGGCGCAGGTTTGGCTATAGCAGGGCTTATTTTACAAACGGTTACCCGTAACCCGCTTGCTGATCCGTATTTATTTGGCATATCGTCAGGCGCGTCGTTTGGGGTAGTGCTGCTTATGGCTGTTGCGGGTATTAGTGCTGGGTTTATGTTATCGGCTGCGGCCTTATTAGGGAGCTTTTTAGCAATGGGTTTATTGATACTTATTGCTGGGCGGCAAAAAAGCTCGCAAGTAGAGTCTATGTTGCTAGCGGGGGTGGCACTGTCATTTTTATTTAGCGCATTTACAAGTTTATTGTTGTATTGGAGCGACCCGCAAGCAGTGGCTGGTATTTTGTTTTGGACGTTAGGTAGCTTTGCCCGCGCACAATGGACCACGTTATGGTTGCCATGCGTGGTTATAGTGGTGTGCATTAGCTTTATGCTGAGCTTTAAACGACAGTTAAATGCGCTATTACTTGGCGATGAAAGCGCGATAACGCTTGGCGTGCGTGTGCACCGTTTTAGAATTTTAATGTTGGTATTGAGCTCATTAATAACGGCTGTGCTGGTGGCCTTATGTGGCGGTATTGGTTTTGTAGGTTTAATGGTGCCGCACATAGTGCGCTTTTTTATATCTCAGGGCAGTACCGCTGGCTTACTAATTACCAGCTTAGTGGGTGGCACGTTTATGGTGTGGGTCGATGTGCTTTCGCGCTCATTACTTAAAAACCAAGAGCTCCCTGTAGGGGTGATTACAGCAGCTATGGGTAGCGTATTTTTTTTAAGCTTACTCTTTTTTAAAAAAACAAAGGCATAGTGCTGATGAAAACCTTAATGATTCAAGGCACGACGTCAGATGCCGGAAAAAGCACTTTAGTCGCTGCGCTTTGCAGAGTGTTTGCAAAGCGAGGCGCAAAGGTTGCGCCTTTTAAACCGCAAAATATGGCGCTTAATAGCGCGGTTACAAAAGAGGGCGGAGAAATAGGCCGTGCGCAAGCTTTGCAAGCCATAGCCGCTAAAGTAGATCCTCAAAACGACTTTAACCCCATATTGCTCAAACCAAATAGTGATACGGGAGCGCAAGTCATTGTACATGGAAAAGCCATTAGTAATATGGAGGCAGGGGCATATCATAATTATAAACAGGTTGCGATGGATGCAGTGCTTGCCTCGCATAAACGCTTAGCTAAACAGTTTGATTTATTATTGGTTGAGGGCGCAGGCAGCCCTGCAGAAATAAACCTGCGCGAAAACGACATTGCCAATATGGGTTACGCAGAAGCGGTAGATTGCCCTGTCATTATTATTGCCGATATAGACAAAGGCGGTGTGTTCGCGCATTTAGTGGGTACATTAGCGCTGCTAAGCGAATCCGAGCAAGCGCGCGTAAAAGGCTTTGTTATAAACCGTTTTAGAGGCGATATAAGTTTACTGCAAAGCGGGCTTGATTGGCTTGAGTGCTATACAAAAAAACCAGTGCTTGGAGTACTGCCCTATTTACATGATTTAGCCCTTGATGCTGAAGATGCCGTTGCTATAGATAACAAGGTGACGACTGCCACTATTAATATAGCCGTGCTTTTATTGCCGCATATTAGTAACCACACCGATTTTGATGCATTACGGCTGCACCCAAATATTAATATCAATTATGTACGCCACACACACGTGATCCCACCAGTTGATCTGATTATTATTCCTGGCAGTAAAAACGTGCTGGGCGATTTAAGCTTTGTAAAAAGTGAAGGCTGGGATACGCAAATCCAGCGCCACATACGTTATGGCGGTAAAGTGTTGGGTGTATGTGGCGGCATGCAAATGTTAGGCAAAAGCATTGCTGATCCGATGGGAGTGGAATCGTCATTAAAGCGTGTTAAAGGCCTTGGATTAAGTGACTTTGATACCACTCTTAGCACACAAAAAGTACTTACTAAAGTAACCGCAACTATGCAGTTAAATGATAATAAAACCCCCTGTAGTGGTTACGAAATACATGCGGGCATTAGTGAAGGCGCAGCACTTAATAAGCCATTTTTAATGTTTAACGCGCACCCTAATGGATTTGTAAGCGATGGTTTTATTAGTGATGACAATGCCATTGCTGGTACTTATTTACACGGCTTGTTTGATGAAGCCAACGCCACATCGCAAATTTTAAACTGGGTAAAACCAGAGGTCGTAATAAAGCCCATTAGTATTGCTAAGCACCGCGAACAGCAGTTAGAACGCTTAGCCACTATGTGTGAGACACACTTAAACATACAACATATTATATCGATTTATGAAGGACACAATAATGACAGATAAAAGCAACGATAAGCACCAGCAGCGCCAGCAAAAAGTAAAAGAACAGGTAGATGCGCGTGTGGCCGCAGCGCAAGAAGTAAAAGGTATATTTCAAGTAATTACAGGAAATGGTAAAGGTAAATCAACCTCGGGCTTTGGTGTGGTTGCACGTTGTGTTGGTCATGGTAAAAAAGCTGCTGTGTGTCAGTTTATTAAAGGCACATGGGAGTGTGGAGAGCGTAACTTATTACAAGGCGCAGGGGTTGAATTTGCCGTGATGAATACAGGGTTTACGTGGGATACGCAAAACAAAGAAGCCGACACCGCAGCCGCGCAAGCAACATGGCAAGAGGCAAAGCGTATGCTGGCCGATAGCAGTATTGATTTGGTATTACTTGATGAGCTTACCTACATGGTGACCTACGGTTATATTGATTTAGACGAGGTAGTAAGCGCGCTAAATAATCGCCCTCCCATGCAGTCGGTTATTATTACAGGTCGTGCAGCGCATCGCACGTTAACTGACCTTGCCGATACGGTAAGCGAAGTGCGTAATGTTAAACATGCCTTCGATTCAGGTATTAAGGCGCTTGAAGGATTTGATTACTAATGTACAACGCGTTTTTTGCTGCACTACTGTTTTTGTGTTTAGGGGGCAATGCTGCAGCGAGTGATACAACTACACAAGATAAACTACGTGTTGTTGCACTGGCTCCCCACATAGTAGAAAACCTATTTGCTATAGGTGCGGGGGGTAATATTGTTGGCACTGTTGATTACGCCGATTACCCAATTGAAGCTAAAAGTATAGAGCGGATTGGAGGTTACTATGGTATTTCCCTTGAGAAATTATTAGCGCTAAAACCTGATTTAGTGATTGCGTGGAAAAGCGGTAATCAAAGTGAAGATTTAGAGCAAATAAAGCGCCTAGGTATAAATGTTCACTTAAGTAACCCAACCACAATAGAGAGCTTGGCTAATGAGCTAATTACACTTGGCCAGCTTACTGGGTATGTTGAGCAAAGTCAGCAGGTAGCAGCAAACTTTACAAAAAGGTTAGCTGCAATTAAACAGCGCTACCATAGTAAAGAGCCGCTAAGTGGTTTTTATCAGCTTTGGGCTGAGCCCATGATGACAGTAAATAATAAAACTTGGATAAACCAGCTTATTGAGATTTGCCAAGTAAGCAATGTATTTGCACACAGCCCAACCGACTACCCGCAAATAAGTATTGAAAACGTGGTGATTAAAAAACCACAGATTATTATTATTCCTGATGAACACGCCGATAAGCCACAACCTAAAATTAATTGGCAAAAATGGCCAGAAGTTCCCGCTGTAAAACACAATCAATTTGTACGTGTAAATGCTGACTTACTGCATAGATTTTCGCCGCGCATGCTAGATGGCTTGGCTAATATGTGTGATAAAATAGATGCATCACGCAAACAAATTAAGAGTATACAATGAGCGATTGGTCAGCCTTTTTAGAATATGAATTACAGCAGCCTTATATGCAGCAAACGTTAGATTATGTCGCAAAGCGCCGCGAAGAAGGGGTTGCTATTTACCCGCCAGAGTCACAAGTATTTAGCGCCTTTGAAGCTACAGCCCTTAACAATATTCGCGTGGTTATTTTAGGCCAAGACCCATACCACGGAGAAGGCCAAGCCCATGGTTTATGTTTTTCTGTGTTGCCAGAGGTTAAAAAGTTACCGCCGTCGCTAAAAAATATGTACAAGGAATTGGCAACGGATATTCCCGGTTTTGACATACCAGAGCATGGTTACTTACAAAACTGGGCTGAGCAGGGCGTGTTTTTACTCAATACCGTACTCACGGTTGAGCAAGGCCAAGCCCACTCACATAAGCATTTAGGGTGGGAGCAATTTACCGATAGCGTGATAGCTCATATAAATGCACACTGCAAAGGGGTCGTGTTTATTTTATGGGGCGCTCATGCACAAAAAAAAGGTAAAAATATTAACAGCGCTCGCCATCATATTTTAAAAGGGCCGCACCCATCACCGCTTTCTGCGCATCGTGGTTTTTTTGGTTGTAAGCACTTTTCACAAACAAATGAATTATTACAAGCCCAAGGCGATAAGCCCATTAATTGGCAGGTTTAATTGATATAGTAAAAAGGCTTTCATACGTGAAAGCCTTTTGATTAGTTGATGTGTATTAAAATTAAAAATCTAGCTCATCAATTTCAATACTGTCTGTAAAAAAGTCTAACTCCTGTAGTTCTTTACGTAACCGTTGTTTGTCTTTTATGGCCTCAATCTCGCGCCACTTTCTTTTTTTATTCTTTTGAGAGGTTTTTCTTGTTGTATCAGGACCTTCTAATATCTCTAATATATCGTTTAGGCTATCCATGACTATCTCCTATTGATTTTAGTGAACCTCGAGAATACCTATACCACAGGCCTAGCTAAAATAGAATAAAAAAGTGACGAATTTGTTACAGGTATGTGATGCATTGATGAAGTTTAATACTAACTTTCTTTAATGGCCGCGCTATTTTGAGATACGAAGAATAAATAAAAAACACTAAAAGCTAGTGCTTGCAATGACACTTGCTGTGGCAGGTTAGTTTAAAGCAGAAGCGATTATATTAAAGGCACAAAAAAACGCCGCAGGTGCGGCGTTTAATAAATAATTAGCGCGTATTACATAGCTTTAAAACGTGCTTCTAGCTGCTCTTGTGCATCTGCGAATGAGCGAATACCCTCAGCTAGTTTTTCAGTTGCCATTGCATCTTGGTTATGTAACCAACGGAACTGCGATTCAGTAAGTGGAGCAGGCTTTGGCTCTTTAGGAATATCACTTTGCAGTAAGTATTCTTCTGCGCCTTCTAAATTGCCTAAATCTTCAAGTAGGTTAGGGCTAATTGTTAGCTTGTCACAACCTGTAAGTGCAATAATTTCGCCGGTATTACGGAAGCTTGCGCCCATAACAACGGTTTTGTAATCATGGCGTTTATAAAACTCAAAAATGCTACGTACAGATTGAACACCTGGATCTTGTAGCGGGTCGGTTGGTTTTTCCATACCATTTGCTACGTGCCAATCTAAAATACGGCCAACAAATGGCGAGATTAAAAATACATTTGCATCAGCACATGCACGTGCTTGAGCATCGCTAAATAATAAAGTCAGGTTACATTTAGTCCCTTCTTTTTCTAGCTGTTCGGCCGCTTTAATACCTTCCCATGTAGACGCAACTTTGATTAAAATTTTGTCTTTGCTTACACCTTCTTTTTCATAAAGGCTAAGCAGGGTATGTGCTTTATCAATAGTTGCTTGGGTGTCGAATGATAAACGAGCATCTACTTCAGTAGAAATATAACCAGGTACAATTTCGCTAATTTCTTTACCAATTAATACGGCAAAGTAGTCACATGCAAGTTCAAGCTGTTTAGCTGCATCTTGCTCTGTTTCTTTTGCATAGCTCCAAGCTTTATCTAAATAAGGCTTGTAAGCTTCAATCTCGCTCGCTTTTAATAAAAGCGACGGGTTTGTGGTTGCATCTTCTGGTTGATGCTTTTTGATCGCTTCAATATCGCCAGTGTCGGCTACGATAGATGAATGTTGTTTTAGCCTTTGTAGAGCGCTAGTCATTTGCCTTCCTCATTCCAAGCAAGTTAAAAGAAAATCTAAACTACCTTAATATAAGTATTCAATACTGCAACAGTGTGACAATGCTTGATAGGTCTTATGTCCTTATCAATAGAAAAACGACGATGCATGATTTATTAAGGTAGGATTTAGGCCATTGCGATTAATTTTCAATGGTATTTTATAAACAAAACGTGCTTTTCGTCTCATTTAATGTTGAAATTGACATTAAATAAATTACAAGTCAATAGCTAACTATGATCACTGTTATTTCACCAGCAAAAAATCTTGATTACGAAACGCCACCCGCAACAGATAAGTTCACTCAACCTGAATTACTAGAGCACAGCGAAGAGCTCATGAAAGTATGCCGTGAACTAACTCCAGCGCAAATTGGCAGCCTAATGAAAATTAGCGATAAGCTAGCAGGGCTTAACGCTGCGCGCTTTAGCGAATGGTCGCAACCATTTACGCAAAGTAATGCTAAACAAGCGGTGCTAGCCTTTAACGGCGATGTGTACGGTGGTTTAGATGCCGCAACACTTACTGCAGCCAACCTCGATTATGCGCAAAGCCATTTACGTATACTTTCAGGTTTATACGGTTTATTAAAACCACTTGATTTAATGCAAGCCTACCGCCTCGAAATGGGCACCAAGCTTGATAACCCTCGCGGTAAAAACTTGTATGAATTTTGGGGCAGTATTATTGCTAATAAATTAAACGAGGAACTAAAAGCGCAAGACGCACAATACCTCGTTAATCTTGCTTCAAATGAGTACTTTAAAGCAGTAGATAAAAAAGCGCTTAATGCACAAATTATTACGCCGCATTTTAAAGATTGTAAAAATGGTCAATATAAAGTAATTAGCTTTTACGCTAAAAAAGCACGCGGCATGATGGCCCGTTACATCATAGAAAACCAAGTAACGCAGCTTAGCCAATTAAAAGAGTTTAGTGTGGCGGGTTATTACTTTAGTCCTGAAGCAACCACTAAAGATCTTGAGCCTGTATTTATGCGCGACGAACAAAATTAAGCGTTTATACTCAGCAAACAATGAGTTAAAAAGCCATGCAATGCATGGCTTTTTTTATGCTGGCGCTAAACTTGCTAACTTCACCTACTATTAATGAGATAAAAAATAGATAGGTGTAAAAATATGATCAGTATTCCTTCAGTTGGCGAAGCCGAAAAGCTCATCGAAGAAAAACTCGGTGGGTGGTTTGATGTCGTTATTAGCCACATCCCAAACTTTATTGTGGCCGTGGTGATAGCCATTGTATTTTCAATAATAGCGCGCTTTGCCGGTCAGCTGATGAAAAACCTATTAAGGCGTTCACTCGACTCAAAACAAATAGCCGACCTAATGGCCTCTATTTTTAAGGTCATTGTGTTATGTGTGGGCCTATTTATCGCTTTAGATTTTATGGGGTTAAAAGGCACAGTTACATCGTTACTAGCGGGTGCGGGTATTGTGGGTTTAGCTATTGGCTTTGCTTTTCAAGACATGACCGAGAACTTAATTGCCGGTATTGCTATGGGAATACGCAAGCCATTTAAAGCGGGTGATGTAATTGAAACCGACGATGTATTTGGCTCGGTACATTCTATAAACCTGCGTAACACGCTAATAGAGAGCTTTTACGGGCAGTTAATACTGGTACCTAACAAGGTATTATTTAGAAATGTGTTAAAAAACTACACCACGTTAGGCGTTAGACGAATAGAAGTACCGGTGGGTATTTCATACGGCGACGACATTGAAAAAGCCAAAGAAGTTATCGTTGATAAAATTAACGAGTTTGACTTTGTAATACGTAAAGATGAAACCGCTGTGTACGCAGAAGGTTTTGGCGACAGTAGCATTAATTTACTGGTGTGGTTTTGGATAAAATACCCAGGCGAGCCAGACTTTATGACAGTACGTCACAAGGGCGTAGTGGCCGTTAAACAAGCACTTGATGCTGCAGATATTAGTATTCCATTCCCAATACGTACGTTAGATTTTGGCATTAAAGGCGGTGAAAAGCTCGATGCCATGATAAGCGATAAAATAAACCAGCAGTCAGCAAATAAAGAGGGTGATAATAATACTGATGCAAGCCAAGGTGAGTAAATAATTTAAAACTCACAACGCAAAAGCATTGGGAAATAGTTACCGACTATCAGCGCGTTTTTACAAAGTAAAAGCGCGGTGATATATACCATTAATTAAGTCGTTTTAAAATGTTGATTGATATTTAACCTTTCGTACTTTAAATTTAACACTTTAAAAATAATGGATTATTTTAATGAGCTCCTTTTCTTCAAGCGCAAAAAACACCTACTTAAATATTATAATCATCATCCTAAAGAAGTTGGTTCACAACTTTATATTAGGAATAAACAATATTACGACTCAAAAGGTTTTACCTCTACAGACTGCATCACTTATGCATTGAATGTAATGTCTGCTGCGTTTTCAGAGGTAGGCAATAGTGAGGCTAAAAATACGATTTGGAAAAAGGGACACAGTGGTATTATTACAGCTCAATATTTAGTGAGTAACCTCGGTTGGGAAACCGTTTATATTAATGCTGATATTAATCACCCCGCAGATGGCGAAAATAAACACCCTTTGGCATATTTGCAGCAAGTTAAAAGGGATGGTAAATACTATAATGTCCCTGTTCATCATGCTCTGACGAATTATCGCCCAACTGATAAAGAATCGGCTCAGGAGCAAGGTTTGTGGAAGATCTATAAATCAAGAGGTTTAAAAGTAGGCCCAACAACACTTAATATAGTTGACTATAACACCATGAGAAAAGTTCCTTTTGGATTCGGCGTTTCAAATGGTGGTATGCATACATGGCTTTTTTCTGAAGGATATGTTTATGAAGTTCATTGGGATGGTATTGGTGCTAGCCTTTACGAAAAAACACCTTTGAATTTATTTAACTGGTTATCTGGTGTTATTATTGTACCAAAAGATTCATCAGGATTATTAAAATCACTACCACAAGTGGCTCGGCATTTACATGAATAAAAAAAGCATAACTCATTGCTCTATCATTTTATTTATTTTAAGTTTTATTATAGGCTGCAATCCATTAAATAATACTCAGCAAGATAATACTAAAGAGCTTAATAAACGGTATGGTTTAAGTTATCAATTAACAGTTGAAAACAATAACGCAGGAATTACTTTTTTTGATCGCGATAATAATTTTATATCCAAGCTAACTTTACCCGATGAAAGTGCATACGTGAGAAGAAAAGAGTTATTAGAATTTTGCGATGAAGACAACTCTTTATGTCCGGATATGAAGCCTGAAAGTAGTTTAGTTAGTTGGTCGCCAGGTGGTGATTTTTTAGCCGTTTTTGCAGGGGACACCCAAGGTTTTTGGTTTGTACCAACTATTGAAATAACCAAGTCTGCATTTAATGAAAGGCATATACTCAAGATTGGACTTCATCAAACAACTAACCGCTTTAATATCGGTTTGTTTCATCAAACCGGAGGGTGGTTGAATAACGAACAATATGTTTTTTCTGCAGGTATAAGTGGTGACAATTTTGTTTATAAGTTCAACACAAAAACAAAGGAACTTAAGGGTTTTCCTTTTGAGCTAAATGAAGGCTCTACAGTGAGCAATTTTGAAGAAGTGTTTGTAGATAGTTATTATTCGCAAAAAAATAGTTTTAAAATAAGTGATGTGGCTAAACAACTAGAAGAATTAAAATAAAAAGCGCCGCTTGTGTTGGAGTAACAAGCAGCGCTGAGAAATAAGTTAGGAAAAAGGTATATTAAATAACACTAATTTTATTACGGATGATTTTAACGCCATCCATGTTTTCTAAAAACTTTTGCGCAAGTGCACGTTGAAAACCTGTTTGCGCTTCACCGTATAAATCTACTTCACCGTCTTCTACCTGCACGCGAATATCGTTTAATGCTAAATTTGGGTTAGTGCGTAACGTATTGGTGATTGTTTGTTGTAAGTTAGGTTGAGTAGCCACACTGCTTACTACGGCTAAGTTAGTTGCTGCACTTACTTTTGTAGCGCAAGCTAATAAAAATAAACAACAAAATGATACTAAAGCGATAGTTAACTTAAAGCGGTTCATAACTTTATCCTTACATTACGGTTAATAGTGCAGCAATTATTAGCTGAGTTACTTTCTCAGTTACAATTTCGATGCCAATTTTAATCTATTGAAATGTAAAGGTATTTTGTTAAGTGGAATTTCAGGTGGGCAATAATTACATTTTAATGGGAATGAGTTACATGCTTGGGTTACATTTGTAACAGGTACAAATAAGCCGGCAATTGCCGGCTTATTTAGGGGGTAGGGGGTTATTTCTTTTTATTTTTAGCTTTGGCTTTTTTCTTAGCTTTCATCTTTACAGGGTCTTTACGCTTTTTAGCGGGTGGCTTAGCCTCTTTATGCTGTGGCTCAAGCCCTTTAATTATACGGCGCTTAAGCTTTTGCTCTGTGTAGCGTTCAACCTTGTATAAAATACCAATGTCGTGTGCTTCAACAAGCGATATTGCAATCCCTTTTTTACCAGCACGGCCAGTACGGCCAATACGATGTACATAAACATCGGCAGTGCGTGGCATATCAAAGTTAATTACGTGGCTAATGTCAGAAACGTCAATACCACGGGCCGCAACGTCGGTTGCTATTAATATGCGCGTTTTACCACTGTGAAAGTTTTCCATGGCTTTCATGCGCTTATCTTGCGGCATTTCTCCACGTAGCCATGCTGCTTTTACACCATTATTAGTAAGCTCACCAATAAGTGTTTCTAGGCGCTCACGGGTTTTAACAAATACAATGGCTTTACTTACGTCTGGGCCATTTAAGGTATTTACTAAAAGCTCTAGTTTGTGGTGGTAGTCATCAGCAAGGTGAACCCACTGGTGAATTTTTGCTTTTTCTTTACGCGATGATTCCGCCTCAAGTAACGCTGGGTCGTTTAAAATACGCTCTGCAAATAACTCAACGCTATCGCCTTCTAAAGTCGCAGAGAATAAAAAGCACTGACGACGGTTTTTAGCTTCGTCACATATGCGCAGCATTTCTTTTCTAAAGCCCATGTCTAACATGCGGTCAGCTTCATCAAGAATAAGCATTTCTACGTTTTCAGCATGGAAATTTTCGGTTTCAAGGTATTCCATTAAACGCCCTGGTGTGGCGATTAAAATATCGTTATTGTTTTCAAAAATTTCTTTGTGGGTGCCGTAGTTTATACCACCTGTTACTACACCAATTTTAAGGTGAGTGCCTTTAGCAAGCAGTTCACATTGCTCATGAATTTGATAAGCCAGTTCACGGGTTGGGGTCATTATTAACACACGTGCAAAACCTGGGTCGCGACGCGGAAAATCCATTAAATATTGAATAGCCGGAATTAAAAATGCCGCCGTTTTACCTGTGCCAGTAGGTGCTGATGCTAAAATATCGCGACCTTGCAGCGCTTCAGGAATAGCTTGTTGTTGAATGCTGGTTGGTGTCTCGTAGCCCATTTTATCAATGGCGTTGAGTAGTTTAGTATCAAGATCAAATTCAGAAAATTGCATAGAGTGTCTAAAATAAGGGACAATTACCTGCAATTATACGCGCTATACGCCAGTTGGTGAATGAAAAGGTGAAAAAATGTCAGGGTTTACGTTTAAACAATTTAAGGTTGAGCACGATAAGTGCGCCATGAAAGTCTCAACCGATGGCATTTTACTTGGCGCTTGGGCTAATTTAAGTGATGCAAAGTCACTACTCGATATAGGCACAGGTACCGGTTTACTCGCACTTATGTGTAAACAGCGCCAACCGGCACTTAGTATAACTGCTGTTGAAATTGATGAAGCAGCTTACAAGCAAGCACAACAAAATATAGCCTCTAGTCCGTGGCCAAATATCACAGTAAAGCACACCACTATTCAAACGTTTAAACAGGCGCTGCCATTTGATATTGTGATATCTAACCCCCCTTATTTTAACCACAGCTTAAAAGGGCTAAGCGATGCCCGTAACACCGCACGCCATACCGATGGTTTAAGTTTTGACGAGTTAATAAATGCCTATATGCGTTTAAGCCATAAGCATTCGTGTTTTAACGTAATTTTACCCACCACAGAGGCGGACATATTTATTGAATTGGCAAAACAAAACGGGCTTTATTTAAACGCGCACTGCCAAGTAAAAACCACACCAAGTAAAGCATTTAGCCGCAGTTTAATGCGCTTTAGCTTAGTAAACACTTTACCTGAGCTTACCTCCCTATGCATAAAAGATGAAAACAATCGCTACAGCGATGATTATATTGCGTTATGCAAAGCGTTTTACTTGAAGATGTAATGTTAAAACTACTCTTGCTATGATAATAAAAAATTTTGTAGGAATTTAAAAATGAAAGGAATGAACAAGCTAGGGTTTCTAACTACACTCGCTGCGGCTTTATTTTTAAGCCAAGGTGCGCTTGCAAACATGACTCCTGTTGGGCTTTGGAAAACCATAGATGAAGACACCAACGAATCTAAATCGTACGTACGTATTACTCAAAACGATAAGGTGTTAAGTGGTAAAGTTGAGACTATTTTAGACCCTGCTAAACAAACCGGTATTTGTAAAGAGTGCGATGGCGCATTAAAAGATCAGCCTATTTTAGGGATGACTATTATCACTGACGTTAAGCCAGAAGGTGATGGCGTGTGGGGCGATGGTGAAATACTTGACCCTACAAATGGTAAAACCTATACCGTGCAACTAACGCCACAAAACAACGGTAAAACGTTAGAAGTACGTGGCTATATTGGCTTTTTTTACCGTAACCAATATTGGGAGCGCATAGAGTAGCGTTACTCGCTTGCTGTTTTTAAAAATTCGCGTTTAAGCCACGCTCGTAATGCGCTTACTTGTGGGTGATTAAGCATGGCGTGGCTTGTTGCAAAATAAAACTGCTGATGCGGATTTACAATGCTTTGGCCAATTTGCGTGAGCATGCCGTGCTTAATATCGTCGCATACAAATTGTTTGTGGGTGACCAAAACGCCAAGCTGGCGCATAGCGGCTTGCGTTGCTTGCACTGAAATATTAAAGGTTAAGTTATTATGCTGCTTAGGCTGCGCTAAATTATTGGCCTCGCACCATGTTTGCCAATCGTTTTGCCTACGTGGGTTGGTAACGTAGATTGCTTTAAAACGCTGCAGCAAATTTTGCGCGGTTAATTCATCTTTATTTAATCCAACTAAAAGTTGTGGGTTACACACTAAAATTAACTGATCGTCGGCTAGCTTTTCACAGTGATATTTTTGCCACTGATCGGGCTGACCATGAATAATCGCTGCATCAATCCCTTCGCGATCTAAATCAAATTCTCCCACCAAGTTAGAAATACGGATGTCACTATTTGGCGAAATGCGCTGAAAATCAGCCACCCTAGGGATCCACCAGTGCAGAGCTAGCGAGTTAACCATATTGAGTGTTAAATAGGTTGGCTCATTCGCTGTGTTATTTGCCTCTTGGCTGGCAGCTAAAATTTCAGCCATGGCTGGGGCTATGCGTTTGTAATAGCGCTCACCTACAGGGTTGAGTTCAACGCGGCGACCAATACGATTAAAAAGTGGCGTATTCAGTTGTAACTCTAAAGCTTTAATTGACTGACTTATTGCAGAGTGACTAATACTTAGCTGCTCAGCCGCGAGCACCATGCTGCCAGTTTCGGCAACAGCTATAAACGTATAGAGAGATTTTAACGGCGCTGATTTAATCATAGGATACTTATTAACAGTTTAGTTTTACTTACAGGTTAGTTTAGTATTATTCGCTTTTATATTTATAAAGTACACGTAAAATTAGCACCATAAAAGCACATAGTAATTTTAAAAAAATAATAAATAGATTAAAAAAATTAAGCTTTTAAATCAGTTTTTATTAATTTTTTATTCAAAGGATAACCGCGGTGACGTTAAATTCTCGTGCTAGTGTGTTTATGCTGCTCTCTACATTTACCTTGGCGTTAAATAGCTTTATAGCCAAGTTACTTACCGATTACTTTAGCACCAGCGAAGTGGTTTTTTTACGGGTGTTTTTACCCGCGATTATTATGCTGGCTTTGGCGGCGGGTATTAAATGGCAACTGCCTAATAAATCAGCATGGCGAACCTTTGCTATTCGCGCAATTTTTATAGTGCTGTGCCAAAACTGCTTTTTAGTGGCGCTAAATACTTTAACGCTGGTGGAGGCGGTTATTTTATTTAGCACTGGGCCGTTATTTATACCGCTAATAGAGCGAGTACTTTTTAAAACAAAACTAAATTGGTTATTGCTGCCTACAATGGCGCTGATGTTTACAGGCGTTATTATTCAAAACATTCATAGCGATGGCATACAGTGGCGCTGGAGCTTATTAATTGGTTTAGGTGCAGGTATTTTTAATGCCTGTTCGCAAATTACCTTATTTAG
This sequence comes from Pseudoalteromonas sp. MM1, assembly GCF_030296835.1. NCBI lineage: Bacteria > Pseudomonadati > Pseudomonadota > Gammaproteobacteria > Alteromonadales > Pseudoalteromonadaceae > Pseudoalteromonas > Pseudoalteromonas sp. MM1. The sequence goes on from NZ_AP027922.1 coordinate 698,603, forward strand.
AGCAAGTAAAATTAATCTCCCCATGATGGTAATAAACGGTTGGAGTTTTACGCTGGCCGCCATTTTTATGGTGCCGGTATTGATGTTTTCTTCCGGTGAGGCAAGCTTTTACCAAGGCTTTGCAATCGATATAAGCAATTACAGTTTATTACTGATGGTGGCATTAATTGGGTTTTCGACCGCTGCGACGCAGTTTTTTAGAGGTAAAGCGTATCGCTTAGCAAGCTCTAACTCGCAGCTAGCACCGCTTATTTATTCTAACTTATTATTTGCGTTGTTATTTCAGCTAATTTTTTACGATACAACGTTAAGTCTATCGCAAGTAATAGGCTCAGCGCTTATTGTTCTGGCATGTATTATCAATACCTTTGCGCCTAATTGGCTATTGCAAAGGCAAGCAAAAATACGTGAAAAAAAGTGCGCTAAAAAACTGAGTTATTTGTAATGCGCTGGCCTAAACATGGTTTAGGCCAAGCTCGTTATAGTGTTTCGCTATACTCTGTCATTATTTGTTCAACCCAGCTGGCTATGCGCTCATCGCTTAGCTCGTATTGGCTGTCTTCATCAAGCGCGAGCCCTACAAAATGTTTGCCATCGGGAGTGAGCGCTTTTGACGCTTCAAACTCGTAGTTTTCATCGTTTGGCCAAAAACCAAGTTGCGTAAACGACTGAGTATTTATTTCATCGTGAAGCATACCAAGTGCGTCTTGAAACCATTGTCCGTAACCTTGTTGGTCGCCCATGCCAAATAAAGCAATGGTTTTACCATTTAGGTTTACATCTTTAATGTCGTCCCACTTAGACTCCCAGTCTTCTTGTATTTCACCAAAATCCCATGTTGAAATACCAAAGATGATAAAGTCGTACTGCTCTGCATTTTTTAGTGGTTCGTCTTTAATATTGTGTAAGGTCACTACATCGGCGCCAATAAGGTCGCGAATTTTTTCTGCTGCCATCTCTGTGTAGCATGTAGTAGAGCCAAAAAATAAACCAATCTGCATCGTATTTATCACTGTGTAATTGCCTGTTATGATAGGGCGCAGTTTACCGTAAGGTATTTTTAATTGATACCTTCTACCGTGGGTATTACCAACATGAGATCACAACGTGACAACGCTACCTGACGATTTACCTGAGCAAAATACCGAGCTAAACAGTAATAGCGACTTTTTAGAAACTTTTTTAGATAGCTTGTATTTAGAACAAGGTGTAAGCGAAAATACTTTAAGTGCGTATCGCAGCGACCTAGATAAGTTTTGCCAATTTTTTAAAGGCGATAACTTAATGACGGTAACCAGCTTAGATATAGAAAGTTACCTAGCGCACCGCGTAGATTTAGGGCTAAAACCACGTAGCACCGCACGCAGCATAAGTGCTTTAAAGCGGTTTTATCAGTATTTTGTACGTGAAAAACGTATCGCAAGCTCACCGCTTGAAAACATTGCTCAACCAAAAGCAGGTCAATCGCTACCTAAAACGCTCTCAGAGGCTGAAGTAGAAGCATTATTGAGTGCGCCAAATATTGAAGAGCCCATGGGGCTGCGCGATAAAGCCATGCTAGAGTTACTTTATGCAACAGGCTTACGTGTAACCGAACTTGTAGGGCTGCGTATGGAGCAAATTAACTTGCGCCAGTCGGTTGTGTTTGTAAAAGGTAAAGGCAACAAAGAGCGCTTAGTGCCGCTTGGCGAAGAAGCCATGTACTGGCTTGAGCAGTTTTTAAAAGGTGGGCGTGCGCAAATGATAAAACACGCCACCGATTTTGTGTTTCCGTCAAAACGTGGTGTAGGCATGACCCGACAAACCTTTTGGCATCGTATTAAACACTATGCTATTTTGGCGTGTATTGAGTCAGATTTATCGCCGCATACATTGCGTCATGCCTTTGCAACACATTTACTTAATCATGGTGCCGACTTAAGAGTAGTGCAGATGATGTTAGGGCACAGTGACTTATCGACAACACAAATTTATACCCATGTTGCCAATGAGCGATTAAAATCGGTACACTCAGAGCATCATCCGCGCGCTTAATATGAAATTTATTATCAGCTTAGCGGTCAATTTAGTATGTATTATTAGATAGAGAAAATTATGAAAAAATTAATGTTAGCAAGTGCAATGTTGTGCACAAGTATGAGTGCATTTGCAAATGGCGTAGCCACAACGCCAGATGCTAATGATCCTATTGTTACTAAATTTGCCACGTTAGGTGTAACCGTTAAGCAAATAAACCCAAGCCCAGTAGCCGGTTTAAAAGAGTTAATTACAAACAAAGGTGTACTTTACGCCAGCCCAGATGGCCAGTTCTTAATGCAAGGCACATTGATTGATTTAAACAACCGTAGCAACTTAACCGAGCAAGCGCTAAATGGTGTACGTGTTGAAGGCATTAAAGAATATGAAGACTCAATGATTGTTTATAAAGCGCCAAACGAAAAACACCAAATTACCGTGTTTACCGATATTAGCTGTGGCTATTGTCGTAAATTACACCGCGAATTAGACGACTTGCTTGATGCAGGCATTACTGTGCGCTACTTGGCGTTTCCGCGTGGTGGGCTGCAAGGTTCAGGCTATGCCGACTTAATGAATGTATGGTGTGCACGCGACCAACAAGAAGCACTAACAGAGGCTAAGTCAGGCGAAGATACAAAAGTGGTTGCCGGTTGTAGTGCGCCAGTAGCCGAGCATTACCAGCTAGGCCAAAGCTTTGGTATTAGCGGTACGCCAGCCATTATTTTAGAAGACGGTACAATGATCCCAGGCTACCAGCCTGCCGCCGCATTAAGTGCAGCGCTTGAGGCAAACAAAGCGTCTTAATAAGGCGCTTGCGTTTATTAAAAGGCCGTAATGGCCTTTTTTTGTTTTTTATTTTGAATTTATAAGTAAACCTCAGCATGAAAAAACTGATCATTGCGCGCGAAAAAGTAGACGATTCTTACCTGCCAAACGATCTGCACCCTGTTATTAAGCAAATTTATGCCACACGTAACGTGCAAAATGCACACGAGCTAAATAATAGTGCAGCCACCCTAATCGACTTTAAACTGTTTAAAGATATCGACAAAGCCACCGAGCTATTAATTGATGCGCTGAATGCACAAAGTCGCATTTTAATTGTTGGCGACTTCGATGCCGATGGCGCAACCAGTACTGCCACCTTAATGCAAGGCTTGGCCATGTTTGGCTTTAACAACTTAGACTACCTAGTACCAGATAGATTTAGTTTAGGTTATGGCTTAAGCCCAGCGCTTGCAGAGCAAATTGTAGATATAAAGCCAGAGCTGGTTATTACGGTAGATAACGGTATTTCGTGTATTGCAGGAATAGATATATTAAAAAAAGTGGGCATTAAAGTGCTGGTTACTGATCACCACTTACAAGGCGAGCAGCTCCCTAATGCCGATGCAATTGTTAACCCAAATCGCCACGATTGTAGTTTTCCATCAAAATCTATTGCCGGTGTAGGCGTTGCTTTTTACTTGCTTATAGCCCTTAGAAGCACGTTGCGTGAGCAAGGACACTTTGAAAACCACGCTATGCCAAACTTGGCCGACCTACTTGATATAGTTGCCCTTGGCACTGTAGCCGATGTCGTTGCGCTTGATGCAAATAACCGCACTTTAGTGCACCAAGGTTTAGCACGTATTCGCAGTGGTAAAACACGCCCAGGTATAACGGCACTTATTGAAGTGGCTAACCGAAACGCAGCACGATTAAGCGCCAGTGACTTTGGTTTTTCGCTTGCGCCGCGTTTAAATGCCGCAGGGCGATTAGACGATATGAGCTTAGGCATAGCGTGTTTGCTAAGTAATGATATAAACCAAGCCAGGCGCATTGCCAGTGAGCTTGATAGCTTAAACCATGCACGGCGTGAAATAGAGCAGGGCATGCAAGCCGAGGCGCAAGCTGTACTTGATAGACTCGCCTTTAACGACGACAACATTCCCGATGCTATTTGTTTATACCAAGAGGATTGGCACCAAGGTGTTATTGGTATTTTAGCGGGCCGCTTAAAAGAAAAGTACCACCGCCCAACTGTTATTTTTGCTGGTGGCGAAAACGGTGAAATAAAAGGTTCGTGCCGCTCAATTGAGGGGCTACACATGCGCGACCTACTCGAAGGGCTAAATACCACCGACCCGCACTTAATTAATAAATTTGGCGGCCACGCCATGGCGGCAGGCTTGAGTATTAATGAGCAAAATTTTAATGACTTTAAAAATGCGTTTGATGCCGCTGTAAGCGCGCAGTTAAGCGAAGAAAGTAAACGCTGTATTGTATTTACCGACGGCGAGCTGCCAAACGAGTGCTTTACAATGGACTTTGCCCAACTATTAAAGCAATCAGGCCCGTGGGGGCAGCAATTTCCTGAGCCGGTATTTGAGCACACCTTTGAAGTTATTCAACAGCGTATAGTAGGCGAAAAACACTTAAAGCTGGTGCTTAAACATCAATCTGGGCGATTAGTTGACGCTATTGCCTTTGGCATTGATGTAAAAGCATGGCCCGACACCGAAGCTCGTTTTGTTAAAGTGGCGTATCAGCTCGACATAAACGAATTTAGAGGCAAGTTTAGCCTGCAATTAATAGTAAGAGAGCTTGAAAAAGTGCATTAAAAAATATGCACAATGCATGCATAAAAGGCTAATAAAGCGCGCGGTTTTTTGTTAAAATCGGGCGTTTTTATCATTTGACGATAATTTATTGCGTTTAGTGCTAATTTTAGCGCGCAATAATCTAGCCATTTTGGAGTAATGTACATGTTTGAAGTGAATCCTGTGATTAATCAAATCAAGGAAATTCGCGAACGTACTGAACTGCTTCGGGGGTACCTTTGACTACGCTCACAAACAAGAGCGCCTAGAAGAAGTAAACGCCGAACTTGAAGATTCAGCCGTATGGAATGAACCTGAGCGCGCACAAGCACTTGGCCGTGAAAAATCAGCCTTAGAGGCCGTTGTTGAGACAATCGACAACCTAGTAGCCGGTGCTGACGACGTAGAAGGTTTATTAGAGCTTGCAGTAGAAGCAGAAGACGAAGACACGTTTGTTGAAGCGCAAACCGAACTTGAAGGCTTAAATAAACAGCTTGAGGGTCTAGAGTTTCGTCGTATGTTTTCGGGCTCTCACGATGCAAACGACGCTTACCTTGATTTACAGTCGGGGTCGGGCGGTACTGAAGCGCAAGACTGGTGTAACATGTTATTACGCATGTATTTACGCTGGGGCGAAGCTAAAGGCTTTAAAGTTGAGCTAGTAGAAGCAACTGACGGCGATGTAGCCGGCATTAAAGGTGCAACAGTACGCTTTGTGGGCGAATACGCATACGGTTGGCTGCGCACAGAAACAGGGGTACACCGTTTAGTACGTAAAAGCCCATTTGACTCAAGTGGTCGTCGTCATACTTCGTTTGCTTCTGCGTTTGTTTACCCAGAAGTAGATGACAATATTGAAATTGATATTAATCCGGCTGACTTGCGTATAGACGTTTACCGTGCATCGGGCGCGGGTGGTCAGCACGTTAATACCACCGAGTCGGCAGTACGTATTACTCACGTACCGACCAACACGGTTGTACAGTGTCAAAATGAGCGCTCGCAACACAAAAATAAAGCCCAAGCAATGAAGCAGTTAAAAGCAAAATTATTTGAGCTTGAACTTCAGCAGCAAAATGCTGAAAAGCAATCGCAAGAAGACGCAAAATCGGATATTGGCTGGGGAAGCCAAATTCGTTCTTACGTACTTGATGATGCACGTATTAAAGATTTACGAACTGGCGTTGAAAACCGTAATACGCAATCGGTACTTGACGGCAACCTAGACAAATTTATTGAAGCCAGCCTAAAATCTGGCTTATAACCACCAAGCTAAAAAAGAGCTAAAAAATGACTGATCAAATCCAAGACGAAAATAAGTTAATCGCTGAGCGTCGCGGCAAATTAGACGCTATTCGCGAAAATTGCCCAGCCAACGGTCATCCTAATCAGTTCCGTCGTGAACATTACACGGCTGATTTACAGGCTGAGTTTGGTGATAAGAGTAAAGAAGAGCTGGTAGAGCTTGCGCACGTTGTATCAATTGCTGGCCGTATTTTAGCTAAGCGTGGTCCTTTTATGGCCATTCAAGATATGAAAGGCCGCGTTCAAGCTTACGCATCTAAAGATGTGCAAAAAGATTTAAAAGCAAAATATGGTCAACTAGATATTGGCGATATTATTGGTGTTAAAGGCGCACTTAATAAATCAGGTAAAGGCGATTTATACGTAGAAATGACTGAGTACGAACTACTTACTAAGTCACTACGCCCATTACCAGAGAAGTTTCATGGCTTATCAGATCAGGAAACTAAGTACCGCCAACGTTATGTTGATTTAATTACTAACGAAGCAACGCGTGAAACATTCCGTATTCGTTCACAAGTAGTTGAAGGCATTCGTCGCTTTTTAGCAGAGCGCGACTTTATGGAAGTAGAAACGCCAATGCTACAGGTTATTCCTGGCGGTGCATCTGCGCGTCCGTTTGTGACCCACCATAACGCACTTGATATAGACATGTACTTACGTATAGCGCCTGAGCTTTACCTTAAGCGTTTAGTGGTAGGTGGTTTTGACCGCGTATTTGAAATTAACCGTAACTTCCGTAACGAAGGGTTATCAACTCGTCACAACCCAGAATTCACTATGATTGAGTTCTACCAAGCGTACGCTGATTACATCGATTTAATGAACATCACCGAAGACATGCTACGTACAGTTGCAACTAACGTTTTAGGTAGCCCAATCGTTGTTAATACAACGAAAGACGAAAACGGCGAAGTTATCGACTCAGTAGAGTACGACTTTGGCAAACCGTTTGAGCGCCTAAGCATGGCTGATGCTATCTTAAAATATAACCCTGAGTTTGATGCTGCGGTATTTAATGACCCAGAAAACCACTTTGAAGAATTAAAAGCGTACGCTAAACAAGTGCACGTTAAAATTCCTGATAATTGTGTATGGGGCCCAGGTAAGTTTTTATGTGAAATATTTGAAGAAACGGCTGAGCACATGCTTATCCAACCTACATTTATTACAGGCTACCCGTGGGAAGTATCGCCACTTGCGCGCCGTAACGACGAAAACCCATTTGTTACCGACCGCTTTGAATTTTTTGTTGGCGGACGTGAGCTTGCAAATGGCTTCTCGGAGCTTAACGATGCACAAGATCAAGCAGAGCGCTTTACTCGCCAAGTTGAAGAAAAAGACGCCGGCGATGATGAAGCAATGCACTACGATGAAGACTACATACGCGCACTAGAGTACGGCTTACCGCCTACTGCCGGTGAAGGTATTGGTATTGACCGCTTAGTAATGTTATTTACTGATTCACCAACCATTAAAGATGTTATTTTGTTCCCGCATATGCGCCCACAAGCTGACTAAGTTTAAATTAACAAAATAAACACTAAAAACGCCGCTAAATTTTAGCGGCGTTTTTGTATGAGTATAAAAATAAGCGCCAATGCAGTAAAAGTTGGCGAGTAAACTGCTTTATAAAACAGACGAAAGAGAGGATAAGATTGTTCTCTTTTTAATTAATTAGTACTAAACTAAATTTTAAAGCTAGTTATTAGTACTTATTAATAGTTAATTCAGATTAGGTTATTTAATGTAGCTTTGTTTTAAATAATCTTAATGACAGTGCTATAACGTAATTTTATGACTGTTTTTTAAACATTATGTTGTATTTATGTAAAAAACTTAGCTAGAATACGCCAAAATTTTGAGCTGGGTCAAAATAGCACGCTAAATATGAATTCTCAAATGGACTTAGAATATAATATGAAAGACAACCGAGTTGACGAATCGTCAGAAACCGATACAACAGAGCAAAAGCGACAAGCATATTACCGAGCCTGTATTGCAGAGTTTCAGCAATTAGGTTACCAAGAGCAATATTTAGCGCAGCTAAAAGATGATTTAGTGCCTTTAATGGGCGTTAACCCGCAAGACAAAAACATTTAAATCGTATACTTTTCAAACCAATTATATAATTAATGCCTACTTATGCGCGTTCTCTAACCAGATAGTCATTTTTGACATAAAAGTGTTTGACATATTTTCTGAAATCTTTATTATACGCCCCACAAGACGGAGAGGTGTCCGAGTGGCCGAAGGAGCTCCCCTGCTAAGGGAGTATAGAGTTTGTAGCTCTATCGAGGGTTCGAATCCCTCCTTCTCCACCATTTCTTTTAATGGCAAGTCTTGTAAAGTAAAGATTGGGCGCATAGCTCAGCTGGATAGAGTACCTGGCTACGAACCAGGCGGTCGGAGGTTCGAATCCTCCTGCGCCCACCACTCTTTACACACTCTGCTTAGAGTATAAATAAGTTGAAGTGTTTGGTTTGTAACCAAATCGGTCGGAGGTTCATTCTTACAAGATACGTCCTGCTTTCAACACTTTTTACAGACTCTGCTTAGAGTATAAATAAGCAACAGTAAAAGTGGGCGCATAGCTCAGCTGGATAGAGTACCTGGCTACGAACCAGGCGGTCGGAGGTTCGAATCCTCCTGCGCCCACCACTTTTACATCACTCTGCTTAGAGTATAAATAAGTATAAAGTGTTGGCTAAAGCCAAGCGGTCGGAGGTTCATTCTTAGAAGTTACGTCCTACGCACATCACTTTTACAGCACTCTGCTTAGAGTATAAATAAGTTAAAAATGAAAGTGGGCGCATAGCTCAGCTGGATAGAGTACCTGGCTACGAACCAGGCGGTCGGAGGTTCGAATCCTCCTGCGCCCACCACTTTCATAAATAAGCCGACATAAGCGTCGGTTTTTTTGTGTTTAAAATAATACATAAGTTAAGCTCACTTTTTAAAATGTGTACTTAATATTGGTTATTTTAGAAACTCAACTTAGAGTATAAATAAGAAAAAATGAAAGTGGGCGCATAGCTCAGCTGGATAGAGTACCTGGCTACGAACCAGGCGGTCGGAGGTTCGAATCCTCCTGCGCCCACCACTTTCATATATAAGCCGACATAAGCGTCGGTTTTTTTGTGCCTGAAATAAAGTAAAGCATGTATTTAGATAAAGTACCTTACTGCGAATCAAGCAGTCTGAGGTTCACTCTTAGAAGAGACGTCCTGCGCCCATCACTTTCATAGATAAGCCGACATAAGCGTCGGTTTTTTTGTGCCTGAAATTTGAGAAAGTTTTCAGTTTTCAGTTTTCAGTTAAGCCAAAGAAACACCCCTGTTAAAAATTTCAGCGTAGACGCAGAGCTTGCTCGCGTGAGAAGCGCAGCTTCTAATTACTTATTACAAATACCCAAAACCATTTACGAGTGATGCTCGTCGCGCCAGCAAGCTGAGCGCCTACGGGTGAACCTTAAACTCTGAGTTAAATTATTGTAGACGCAGAACTTGTTCGCGTGAGAAGCGCAGTTTCTAATTACTTACGTATCTACTCAAAAACCATTCACTGCTCTTTAACTTAAGCTGTGGTATTTTAAACACCTTGTTTAAAAGGATCTTGCTGTATGTTTAAAGCCGTATTTATCACCTTTGTATTTCTATTTAGCAGCTTATTTAATGTGAGCGCAAAGCAAAGCGAAGCGCAAAATACCCCCGTGGTTGGCGCTGCGCAGTTCGCACATTATTTACCGCAGTTAAAAAACAAACGTGTTGGCCTTGTGGTAAACCAAACATCACTTGTTGCAAACACGCATTTAGTCGATGCCTTACTCACTAAAAATATAAATATAACCAAAATTTTTGCACCTGAGCATGGCTTTAGAGGCGATCACGATGCCGGTGCCCATGTTAAAAATGCAGTTGATAGCAAAACCGGTATCCCGCTTATTTCTATTTATGGCAAAAACAAAAAGCCAAGTGCAGAGGCGCTTAGTAATGTAGATGTTATTATTTTTGATATACAAGATGTGGGTGTACGCTTTTATACCTACATAAGTTCTATGCATTACATGATGGAAGCTGCAGCCGAGCAAGGTACTGAGTTTATTGTGCTTGATAGGCCAAACCCCAATATTGCTTACGTTGATGGGCCAATACTTGAGCGCGAATTTAAATCGTTTGTAGGCATGCACCCAGTACCTGTGCTGCACGGTATGACGGTAGGTGAGCTTGCTAGAATGATCAAAGGCGAAAGCTGGATCAATAAAGCGGCTGATTTAAAGCTTGCTGTGATCCCGGTTGATCATTACACGCGCTCAACATCCTACAGTTTACCTGTAAAACCCAGCCCTAATTTACCGAACGATCAATCAATTGCGCTTTACCCGTCGCTGTGCTTTTTTGAGGCAACACCTATAAGTATTGGCAGAGGCACCGACTTTGCGTTTCAGGTAATTGGCTACTCGCCCGTTGCGCTTGGAGATTTTAGTTTTACACCACGATCTATTAAAGGCGCGGCAGCAAACCCTAAATTTAAAAATACCCCTGTAAAAGGGCTCGATTTACGCACGGAAAATGCGCATGGGCTTAATTTAAGTTACTTAATAACGGCTTATAATCAATTATCTAAAAATAATATTACCTTTTTTGAACGCGCTGATTTTATGGATAAACTAGCTGGCACTAATAAGTTACGTTTAGCTATTGAAGCAGGGCAATCAGAGGCACAAATAAAACAAAGTTGGCAGCAAGGGCTTAAAGCATTTAAAAAGCAACGAGCGCCATATTTACTGTACAACTAAGGGTTATAAATGGCGTTAGTAATAAATACAAAAATAAGCACTTATTTAAAAGCCGCTTTAGTCGCACTTATAGGCCTTATACTTGCAGCGTGTAGCAGCAACAAGGCTAATGACTTTACAGCGAGTGAGCTTAAGCAAAGTAAATTAGTAACGCTTCCAAACGCACAAGTCGTGGTTACTTTTCCTGAAGCTAACCCAAGTAGTCGTGAATACGTAAATAACCGGGGTACTTTTAAAGCGTACAAAGGGCGAGGGCAGTTATTAATTCAAAATAATAACGCGATAAGCGCCGATATATTTATTAATAACCAAAAGCTTAATATTACCAGCCAACTAGCCGAGAATACTTTATACGAGTATTCGCTCGCAAGGCGCACTCATAACGGGGTAAACACATTTAAAGTTGAAAATATTAAGCCTAAAGGCGCAAGCCTTACTTTACGCTTTGAGTTTCCCACGTTAAATACCGCTGCGCAAAGTAATATAGACTTTAGCCAAGTAGATGCCCTGATTGAAGAAGACGTAAAAGCAGGTTTTCCAGGGGCAGTATTAGCCGTTGTAAAAAGTGGCGAACTCATAAAGCTTAGCGCCTATGGCGATGCCAAGCAGTACCAACAAAGTGACTTAATGCTACTACGCCCAGAGCCAATGCAAACACACACTTTGTTTGATTTAGCGTCGAACACTAAAATATTCGCCACTAACTTTGCCCTTATGAAACTAGTAAGCGAAGGGCTTTTAAATATAAACAAGCCCGTGCAAAGTTATTTGCCCGAATACAAAGGCGATGGGCGAGAGCTGCGCACAGTAAAAGATTTACTCACGCATACAGCGGGTTACCCGCCGGTGTTCGACTTTCATCGTAAAAGTGCTAAAAACGGCGATGCGTATTTTTCGCAAAACAGCCAAACCACTAAGCAGTTGTTACTTACACAAGTACCGCTAAGTAATAAATACCCCGCACAAGCGCTTTACTCAGATATTGATTACATGATTTTAGGCGTACTGGTCGAGCGCATAACCAAGCAACCACTCGATGACTACCTAGAGCAACACATTTACGCCCCACTTAAACTAACCAATACGGTATTTAACCCACTTAAAAAGGGCTTTGAACGCGCTGAATTTGCAGCTACCGAGCTTAGCGGTAATACCCGCGATGGGCGTATTGAGTTTGATAATATTCGCACCAATGTTTTGCAAGGCGAAGTGCACGACGAGCGGGCATTTTACTCGTTTGATGGCGTAGCAGGGCATGCGGGTTTATTTAGTAATGCGCCCGATTTAGCGGTGCTTTGCCAAGTGCTATTAAACCAAGGTGGTTTAGGCAATACCCAGTTGTTTAGCGCATCAACCTTAGCGCAGTTTTTAACGCCACAATTAAACAACGAAACCTACGGCCTTGGTTTCAGGCTTGCCGGTAACAATCAAGCTAGGCGTTGGCACTTTGGCCCTTACGCAAGTGCACAAGCGTATGGCCACACCGGATGGACGGGCACAGTTACTGTAATAGATCCAACCTACGATTTAGCCATTATTTTATTGACCAATGCGCGCCATACACCAATAAAAGGTACCCAAAAACATTACCAATTTTTGGGCAAACAATACGAGACCGCGCAATATGGCTCGGTAGTATCGCTTATTTACGAAGCACTACTAAATCAATAAATTATCGTTTAGGTTAAAACGGCCTAAGTGCAGTGCCTTAAGTGATTTATTTGCAGGTGACTTAACTAAGCCAATCTATTAAGCTAAGCGGTTTACAAATTCAGGCCATATTTTTAAAACGGCCTGCAAAATAAGCGTTTCAACGTGAATAAGCGAACGCACTTCGCTATTAATAAAGGTTAATTTATGTCTTGGTATTCTATATTACCGCCACTCATTGCTATCGCCATCGTGTTTTGGCGCAAAGAAGTAATAATGGCACTTTTGGTGGCCGTGGCTTCATCAGAACTTTTACTCGCAATACAAGGCGAGGGTAATACCTTATTTGCTACATTTTTAAATACCATTGAGCGCATAATATCGGTAGCCAGCTCGCCTGGTAACACCCGCATTTTAATATTTAGTATCATGATTGGTGCTTTGCTGGCCTACATACGCGAATCGGGCGGCGTAGCAGCCACCGTAAATATGCTAATGAACAAAGGCATTGCAAAAAGTAAGCGCCAAGTTGGCTTTTTAACCATGTTTACTGGCATCGCAGTATTTATAGAATCAAACCTAAGTGTACTAACCTCAGGTATTGTATCGCGCGGCCTGTTCGATAAATTTAAAATGAGCCGAGCACGCCTTGCTTACATTATTGATAGCACCAGTGCACCAGTATGTATTTTAATACTGCTTAACGGCTGGGGCGCATTTGTGCTGGGGTTACTTGGCAATTATGAGCTAAGCGAATCGGCAGTTTCTATTTTATGGGGCAGCGTAGGATATAACTTTTACGCCATTATCACCTTAGTCATTGTGTTTTACACCATCGCGTTTGATAAAGTACACGGCCCAATGAAAGAAGCCGAGCAAAAGCTAGAGCTGCAAAAAACCGACCTAAAAGAAGAAGTAAAAGGCTCTAAAGCGCGCTTTATGCTAGTGCCACTGCTTACCTTAATTGTAAGCATGGTAGGCTTTATGTTTTACACTGGTAACGGAGTATTAGCAGAAGGGAGCGGCTCTAAATCTGTTTTATACGCAACGGTGCTTGCCATTATTGTTGCCTACATTTTAATGATCAGCTCACGCCAATTTACTCACCATCAATTAGTAGACACCGGCTTTAAAGGCATGGGCGAGCTATTACCATTGGTGAGCATTGTATTACTTTCACTTACACTGGGCGCAAGCTTAAAAGAGCTAGGCACCGGCGTATTTGTCGCATCGCTAGTAGGCGACTATTTACCAATTTATTTAATTGTACCTGTGCTGTTTTTAACAGGCGCGGTTATGTCGTTTACTACGGGTACATCGTGGGGCACATTTGCCATACTCATTCCTATTGGCGTACCACTTATTCAAGAGCTTGGCCTACCGCCATCATTGGTAGTCGGCGCTATTTTGGGTGGTGGCATATTTGGCGATCACTGCTCGCCTATATCCGACACCAGCGCCGTATCGGCACTCGCCTCGGGTTGTGACTTACTCACCCACGTTAAAACGCAGCTACCGTACGCGCTATTTGGCGGCGCACTCACGTTTATAGCGTACTTAGTAACAAGTATCATTGTGTTATAAACACATTTTAAAATAAGTCACTTTCAAACATTCAAAAGCCTGCTTAATCGCAGGCTTTTTAATATTATACAATGCTTAATTAAACTGAAATTATAGATGAATATCAGTTTATTAATATTATAGATGAATATCATCCAATAGAGTTAAGCTAAATTGACATGGTGGGTTTGTCCTCGTATATTTATGCCCATAATGGAATTTAAATATATTAGGAATAAAAATGGTAAAGGAATACATTGTAAAAAAGGTGATACATTATGGGATATATCTTCTAAACACTTAGGGTCTCCAATGGAATGGCCTAGGTTATGGAAGTTTAATAACTGAAAAGAAGTTGTGGCTATTACTAATAAGCCTATAACTAATCCCGACCTAATTTATCCAGGGCAAAAAATACTCATACCTTCTTTAGATATTTCTCAAATTAAAATCAAGCAAAATGCCAGAGCATTTAATACAGTTAATGAGTCTTCACAAAAACAACTCCCTAAAGTCACTTCGCCAATTTCATTAAGCTATAAGTTAGATGATATAAGACAACCTCCAATTGTACTCCCTAATGCTATAGTGGAAATTAAAATGACAGGTAATATTGTTTTATCTAGTGTAGATAAATATCCTGTTAATTACGTAGTTAACGATAAAAAATTAGAGGCGACGGTAACATCTCAAGCTAATAAAGCTTTTGGAGCATTAATTAGTGAAACAAAATTAGCTTTCGACGAAAAAACTAAAAAGTTAACGCTTGGAACTAATATTGTCTCTAAGAGTACTACTCCAAACAGCCCAACTACATCACTGGGAATTGAAGTCACATCAAATTCACCAATACAAAAATTAAAATATGAAGTGCAGCTCCCTCAATTAAAAGGAAAAATTAATCAATTTAACTATATAGCTGAAAAAGTGTCGTTTGTTTTAGAAGTAACATTTACGGGCTCAGATGGTAAAAGTGCTAGAGAACATAACCCTGACAGTAGTGTATGGGATAAGCCTTTAGCTATAGGACTATTTGCTGGAGCTACATTAATTGTTATTGGTACTTTAGTAGAAGATTACGTCACATTAGGTGCAGGAGTCGCTGATGATCCCGCTGGTTTTGCTGCAGCTGCAGGGATGACCGCGAGGGGAGTTGTATTATGGGGTTCTGCTAGAGCAGTAGTTATTCCCGCTGTATTACCCGCAGTTGTTAGATTTAGCACTTCTATAGTCCCAGTCGCAACACTTAGACACGCCCATTAAAAGAGGTTTATTTAGTGAGAATATTTTCAATTGTTTTTTTATTTTTTCTCAGTGGATGTACTTACTTAGAAAGTGCATCAGAACAAGCTAAGCGCTTAGGTAAAACATACCAACTAGATATCCGAGCTGGCGATACTCGTTTATTTTTCCCTGAACAATTTTTAGGTGTTGGAGGCAATCCGCCTACACTTGAAATGGAAAGCACTTCTTTGGAGGATTCTTCAGAGTCACTTGATGGTATTGAAACCGCGTTGGAGGTTTATCCTGAAGGCTTTGTTTCCAAATTTATTAATGCTATTTATATTTCAGGACCTATGCTTATAGAGGGGGCTGAAGCGGGGGGAACATATTCAAGAAATTTTATAATATTATCAAATATCTCAGATAAGAACGGTACTAACTTCAATTATGAAAATTCGTTACGGGGAGTTCATCACGAGCTTAGTTCTTTAATTTATTTACGCTCCCCTTTTGTTAATCTTGCATGGCAAGGTCTGTTGCCTGAAAGTTGGAGTCCTGCTTCCTCGAATTATGAGGCTTTAACGCAAGATAGAAGTATAGGGCCTGATTATGAAAATGGATTTTTATCTACCTACGGTAAAACTAATATTGAGAACGACTTTAATATTTTCGCCGAATTTGCTTTTTCTGAGCCTGAAAAGCTACGAGACCTTGCAGCTAAGTATCCAACTATAGCTAAAAAGCTGAGTGTACTTATTACTGCATATAAGCAGGTTCTTCCTGAATATCAGCAGGGCTTCGAAGAGTATTTCACTAATACGGGTTTAAGCGATGTTGCTATAAAACCTGATAATGTAGAGATTACAATCCACAGTGATTTTAGTAATATTAAGCCTCAAATAATTCACTAAGTAAATTTAGTAAAGGGCTTATGTTTTACATATAGTCATGGTTCATACTTAAGATACTCCTCTGTTAAAGAAGCATAAATCGAATACTCTGAAGCAGCTTGTTATGTACCTTAAATCATTGTAATAGTAACTGTCTGGATTTCTCTACGTAACTTTAAATGATATGATTTCACCAATTAAATAATAAATAAGGACATTTTTATGGATATTATGATTGGTCAGCAAGCTCTTAAAAAGAAAAATCAGCTAACTCAGTTATCAGAGCGAGCAATCGGTCGAGATTTCAAAGAGCAAGCAGCATTAGCTATACAAATGACTCAATGCAGTGCAGCTGTTTATAGGAGGTTACAGCGCACTTACAAATCAACTGTAACGCCACGAGATGAAAAAAGAGTTAAAGCCGGAGGCTTGAGTACACAGTCAGTAACTTTTTCCACAAGTAATAATAGCCAAAAATCTTTTAATAGCCTACTACCTGCAATGCGTGGAGGGAGAGCCGCACCAACTAATACTTCCAAAACATCCAATGATGTTGCCGTTGCTTCTAATCAACCACAAGCAGTTAATTTGTTAGCTTTATTACACCCTGTAATAAGCAGTGATATTATGAAAACAGGTAACGCAGTAGAAAAAACAGCTACTATATTAGGACTGGTCACAACTACAGTTGGTTTTGTTGTTCCTGGAGGTGGAGCCGTATCCTCTATTGTTAGTTGGGTAGGCAGTGGCGCTACTTATTCAGGTTTCACTATGTCAAGAATACGTCCTGATGCGCCGGATAGAGCCTATCATCAATTAACTAACTACATTACGTGTTTAGCGGCTTGGAATAAAAAAGCGTGTGAGTTAATCGATATAGCTGATCCAAATGGACAATGGACTTTTCGGGATATTGAAAACGGATTCTCATAGAGTTAAGGCTGAAAAGACAGTTTTAAATATTTTATGAGGGGACTCTACTAAATATACGAAAGCCTGCTTAATTGCAGGCTTTTTTGTTTTAAATATGCAGTTAAGTACCCGTATTTATATTTTTTAGGTTATTGTATGGCATGAGCTTTAAGCTTTTTAATAGCTATAAATTCTTACTTTTTAACTTATACAAGGCTGTAAACCCACACTATGTTTGTAATAGATAATATCATTCTTGTTAGTGCCATTTTAATTTTACTAGGGGTTATCTCGAGTAAGCTATCTGCGCGCGTTGGCTTACCCGTGCTGGTGCTATTTTTACTGGTGGGCATGCTTGCAGGTGAAGACGGTATTGCCGGCATATCATTCGATAACGCAGAGGCTGCGCATGCTCTGGGCACCCTAGCACTGGCTATTATTCTATTTGATGGTGGGCTACAAACGCCAACCAGTTCAATTAAACAAGTGTGGAAACCTGCTTCGGCTTTAGCAACGGTCGGGGTGCTTTTAACGGCTGTAATTACCGGCCTTGTCGCCACTTATATTTTAGACTTACCCGTATTACAAGGCGTTTTACTGGGCGCTATTGTGGGCTCTACAGATGCCGCTGCCGTATTTGCACTTTTACGAAGCGCCGGTATTCACTTAAATAAAAAACTTAAATCAACCCTTGAAATAGAAAGCGCCTCGAACGACCCAATGGCTATTTTTTTAACGGTTGGTTTGCTCGAAATGCTAGTGAACAACATGCCAATAGGGCTGGGTTTACTGCAGTTATTTGCCCAGCAAATGGGTGTAGGCGCCGTTTGTGGGTTTTTAATTGGTAAGGTGTCGGTGTGGTTTATTAATCGAATAAAATTAAATGCATCAGGTTTGTATTTAGTAATGGTAACCGCATTTGGGCTGCTTTCTTTTGGCCTTTCTGCAACGCTTGGCGGCAGTGGCTTTTTAGCTGTATTTATAACAGGCGTTATTTTAGGTAACAGTAAATTTGTATATAAACGCGGCATTTTTCTGTTTCACGATGGTTTAGCGTGGCTTGGGCAAATAACCATGTTTGTTGTGTTAGGGCTTTTAATTAACCCCTCGTCTTTGGTTGATGTATGGCTAGAAGGGTTACTGATTGCACTGGCACTTATTTTTGTTGCTCGCCCACTAGCGGTAGCGCCAATTTTAAAATTATTTGGCTTTAATAATCGCGAAACTTTATTTGTATCTTGGGTGGGGCTAAGAGGCTCTGTGCCGATTATTTTAGCTATATTCCCACTGTTGTTTGGCCTTTCAGGGGCGGAGCTTATTTTTAATGTGGTTTTTTTCGTGGTGTTAATCTCGGCCACGTTGCAAGGCTCAACTATGCCTTGGATGGCTAAAAAGTTAAGTTTAATAGAGCCGCCACCCGATTTAGCAGCTGCAACGCTCGAAATTACCGCCTTAAATGATATTGATATAGAAATTGTAGAGTACACGTTAAGTGAGGTTTCTCGGGTTTCTGGGCGCAGTTTGTCACATGCTGCGCTACCAGAAAGTGTAGTTGTAGCCATGATCACACGAGGGCCATCAATCATACCGCCACGCGGCTCAACTAAATTAAAACCAAACGATCATTTATTTGTTGTTTTAAAACCCGCTAACAGACCTTTTGTTGATTTAGTTTTTACAGCAACCGATAAAACAAACCACCAAGACAGTCACTTAGCGCGCAACGAACTTAAAGTGAAAGGGGTTACGCTAGTAGGCGATATATTTTACTCATATCACATGAAAATAGACGCCCCTGAGGGCATAAGCTTGGAAGAGGTGATCAACCAAAAGCTTTCAGGAGAAATCAGTAAAGGCTCAATTGTGGTTATTGGTAATGTTCAACTACGCGTTATAACAATGGTACATACACGTATAGTGACCATCGGCTTAAAATACTTACACAATCCAGAACAACGACTTTTAAAGCAGTAGCCATTACCAATGATTTATAAGATATTAGCGAAGTAGATTGGGTTGAGTGACACGAAACCCAACGAAAACTAGCGGTAGCCTCTAAAAACTATATCATTGGGCGTGCTGGCACAATGATAATCATGCGATTTTTCTAAGCAGCAATTGACGACTATGAAGCTAAGAAATTTCTGTCTTAGGCGGTTTCAGGTAAACTAACTATATGAAATATACAAAGGAATGTTTATGAGCCAGATTTTTGGTGATACAGATGATAAAAGGGCTTTATATGAGGCTCTCACTAGATACAACTATTTTCCAAATCAACGAGCTAATATAGGTGAGTTACCACCGAGTCTTGATACAAGGCAATTTACGCCAGAAGTAGCTGAAGAGATTGCTAAACTTGAAGAGATAAGAGGTAGGCGTAAATCTGGCTACGACTTAGTTGAATATAAAGCGACAAGATATAATAATGTGCCTAGAGTACTGGGGCTTGTCCATCCTAAAGGATATTCATTACTAGTAAAGTGTATACATGACAACTGGGAACATCTGAAATGTGTTACTGAGAACGAAAATAGTATAATTAAGCCTGAGTTTCACCAAAGTGAAAAGCGATTGGTTGTAATGAATTATGAAGAGCCATTCGTAAAAATTAGTCGATCGCATAGCTCTTCTTTTGCAAAGCGATATAGAGTGCATGCAGATATAGCTAACTGCTTTAATAGTATTTATTCTCACTCAATTGCATGGGCTGGTGTTGGTATCCAGGAGGCTAAAACTCAGCAAGATGATAAACGCACTTGGTTTAATGCTTTAGATATGTACCAATGTAAAACTAAGCGTAATGAAACTCAGGGAATACCAATAGGTTCGGCAGCTTCTAGTATTGTGAGCGAGTTAATCTTAGGAAAAATTGATGGAGCCTTAAAAAGTAAAGGTTATGTGTTCCATAGATACATTGACGATTATACTTGCTATTGCGTGACTAGCGAGGACGCTCAAAACTTCATTCAAGATTTAGCCAACTCTCTCGCTATTTATAAGTTAACACTAAACTTAAAGAAAACATCAATAATAGAATTACCAGCAGCTTTTGAAGATGAGTGGGTGCTAGATTTAAAAAGTGCATTACCAAGCCGTTTAGGTAGCGCAGGAGAAAACGAGCCAAAAATTTCTGCTGACGAAGCACTTACGTTTTTAAATAAAGCTATTGGAATTAATAAAAGTACGCCAGATGGAAGTGTATTAAAGTATGCAATATCATTAATCATTAATTACTTAGATGAAGATGCTAATGTAAGTTTATTGGAAGCTCTTTTGAACCTTGCTTGGCATTATCCAGTTTTACTTCCATTATTTGACAAATTATTAGGCAAAGTAGAGATAAATGCAGGGATTTTCGAGCAACAATTAAATGTAATAATACAAGAAAATGCTGATAAGTTCAGGTCTGATGGCATGTCTTGGCCTCTCCATACAATGTTAACTAATAACGTCATACCAAAAAAGGAAACTGCTGAAAAGGTCATTGCGAGTGGTGATTGCGTCGCAATTACTTTGCTACTAGAGATGCATGACTTCAACGCAATGATAGTTGAATTTGCGAATACTATAATTGCTGGTGATGATAACTATGAAAAAGATAGTTATTGGCTATTACTTTATCAATTATATCTAAAAGACCTGTTAATTGATGAACCTTATACTGACAAGGTATTTCGTTGTTTAAAAAAACATAAGGTTAATTTTATACCCCGAAATACGAAAACTAAAGCTGAAATAAACTGTGATAAAATTCAAAGTGAAATGACATCAAATGCGTTAAAAACCGTATTTTCAGAAGTGACTATACCTGCTGTAAACAAAAATCCAGATGAAGATTCGGCTGTCTTCTAGTTTTTATAGAGTATTATTTAAAGCTTTTGTTAATGAAGGTGAATAAAGTTAGCTATGTAGTGATTTTTCCTCTGTGCAGTGCGAAGCGCCTCTGTGTTCTCGGTGGTAATATTTATCTAAATTACCACCAACATTAACTGAGCTAAACCACCTAAGCCCCACAACTCCTAACCCCAACTCCCGCATGTTTTAGCGCTATTATCTGCCCTTTACCGTTATGTGCCATAGCGAGCATATCACCGGTATTTATATTACTTTCTACCGCGTGCCTTCCCTTTAAATCACTTAAGAGCGACTGCTTAATTTGTACCAGTACTTCGTCATTACAGCTGGCTATGTACCAGTCGTTATCGACCTTTACGAGCGTGCCGTATTCTATGTGGCGTTGTTGGTGTAAGCGCAGGTTATTAGCATGTTGCGTGTCGAGTGCATGTTTTTGCTCGGTAATGGCACTTGTATAACTGCCCGATGGGGTTATTTCGTGGGTTTTAATAATTGGGAAGTCGTGAATGTCTATAGTCTTAAATGAGCTGTTAAGCACGGTTTTTGGCGCGTGGTTAATACCATTGCTGCTATCAAACACAATAAATGCGAACACGCTCAGTGCACAGGCGAGGCTGGCAAGTTGTAGTGTAAAGCCGAACTTTTTAGGCTTTGTGCGTGTGGCTTTATTAAGTAACGCTTTTTGCTGCGAAGCAGTGAGCGCAGTGCGTGCTTTTCGCTCTTTATAGTGTTGTGTGAGCTTTTGGTCAAACTGCTCATCAGGCTTGTTCATTGTTTGCTCCTAATAAACGTTTAAGGTTTTGTTTGGCGTAGCGCAAGCGTGTTTTTACGTTCTCATGGTTGCTTTGGGTTATAAGCGCTATGTCGGCAAGGCTAAAGCCTTCTTGTTGTAAGGTAATGGCTTCGCGCTGTACAAAGCTTAGTTGTTTAAGTGCATTATCGAATGCTTGGTAACTTATATTGCTTTGCTCATTTTGCTGCGCGGGTAGATGAGTGTTTTCGTCAAGTTCTACAAAGCGCTGCTGTTTGCGGTATTCGTCTACTAATGTGTTGCGCGCAAGTTTAAATAACCAGGCTTTTGGCGTGGTTTGCGCTTGGTAAAGGTGGCGTTTTTCGATTACCTTTAGCCACGTTTGTTGGCTTACGTCGTATGCTAAATGTGTATTAGATTGCGTTACTAGGTAGTGATATAAATCGTTACTGTATAAGGCAATAAGCTGCTCTAAGTGACGATTGTCGCCACTTTTTGCGTAACTTGCCATGCAATCCTTGCTTGGCGTTTCAAATAACCATGATTTAATACTAAGTAGCATAGGCGTTTAGTCCGTTAAATAGAGTTATCTAATTTAAAATCGAGCTGTACGGTTTGACCTGTTTGTAATTGTGCCACACCTTCAATTACTTTGGGGCGATATTTCCAGCGTTTAATGGCTCTTATTGCTTCGCGGTCAAAGGTGCGTTTTGGCTCTGCGTTAATCACTACTGGGTTTATTACTTCGCCGGTGGGCGAAATGCTAAAGCTAAGTTGTACCCAACCTTCAATGCCATCGCGAGCAGCAGACGTTGGGTATTTAGGGTTTATGCGTACTATGGGCGTTGCATCTCCCGTAGGGCGGTTAATGGTGCTATTGATATCATCACCAAAATCGTCAATAGTGACCGGCATTACTTCGTTTATAGCAATTACAGGGTCGTTTGCGGTATCTATTGGTGGTGCCTTAGGCGGTGTTTTTGGTACCGGCGGTGGCGGCTGTATTTTTGGTTTTTGATTTACTTGTGAATCCTCTGGGACTTGAAAAATCTCTACAATAATATCGCCGCCGGGTTTAATAGGTGCGCGCTGCTCGCCAGATATTAAATATTGCATAAACGCAAAAGCCGCAAAGGTCATTACTGCGCCGCCAATTACGGCGGTTGATGTTTTAATAAATGCTGAGTTATTGGGTACTTCAAGTGTGTGCATAAGCCGCTCCGAGTAAACTTATTTGGGTTATTTAAAAGCTATAACGGGGGGCAAATCAAAAAGGGGTTAAATAGTTTTATAAAAATTGCGGGGTTTAGTTACAATAGCGTTTTGTATTCTTTTACTTATAAATTTTTAGGCTGTTATGCAACTCATACAAATAGATAAAGCACGTTACCGCAAGCATTTAAATCGGGTAATTGCAGGTTGTGCGGCGGGTTTGGCTGTTGGCAGCTTGGCGATATCGCAAACATTAATTGCGCTATTTCCTGATGAAAGCGGGAGCCATTTTCATTGGAATTTAACCGGTGTTGTTATAACCAGTTTAGCCATTGGCTGGCTGTTAAATAAATACCGTACCCATAGTTTTATGACCGAAGTAGTGTACGTGTGGGAGCTAAAACAAGCGCTTAATAAAATAACCCGCAAAATGCCAAAGCTAAAAGCGGCAGGGCGCGAGGGCAATGCCGATGCACTGTTAGCGATTCATTATAGTTATGCGGGCTCGCGGCTTTTATGGCAGCTTGACGATAACACCATCACCATGGACGAGTTAGCTATAAAACAAGCAGAGCTTGATAGTGTGGCAGCCAAGTATAACCTGACTTTAAATGCCGATGACTATAATGAGTCTATATTAAAACAGTTTTAAGCCTAGGGTGCTAAAGGAGCCTTTATGAAAAAAGTACTTATAGTGTGTTTAGGTAATATTTGCCGCTCGCCAACAGCAGAGGCGGTGTTAAAAGCGCGCGCTAAAAAATTAGGTGTAGAGGTAAAAGTAGACTCGGCAGGGACTATTGGTTATCACGAAGGTAAAACACCAGATAGCCGTTCAATGGCTGCGGGGGAAAAACGCGGTTATAGCTTTAAAGGAATTTTTTCGCGCCCAGTGCGCAGCAGCGATTTTACTGAGTTTGATTTAATTTTAGCAGCCGACACACAAAATTTAGCTGACTTAAAAGCAAAGTGCCCAGCGCATTTACATTACAAGCTGGCATTGTTTTTAGAATACGGCGAGCAAAGCCAAAGCGCCATACCCGACCCATACTACGGCGGCGATGACGGCTTTGAAAATGTGCTCGATTTAATAGAAGCCGCCAGCGATAAAATACTCGCAAAGCTTTGAATAAAACTACCTGAACAAAAAAGACGCGATTTAATACCTTGCGTGTTATCTGGCTATTTTAAAGTCGAGCTGTACTTGTGTACTTGCAACTACAGGTTGGCCGTTTTCAAATTTTGGTGCATAACGCCATTTTTTAAGTGCGCTAAGTGCCGACCTTTCAAACTCTTTACCCCCTTGTGAGCTAACTACCTCTGGGTTTTTAACAAAGCCTGCGGTATCTACGTCAAATTCAACAACCACTATGCCGTCTCGCATTTGGCGCGCTTTGTTTTGTGGGTACTCAGGGTTTTCACGGTATATGGGTGTTTGCTCTTGTGTTTCTTTCCACGGCACCATTTTAGCAATTGCTAAACAATGCTTGGTGGCTTGCTCACTTTGACCCGTTTTTTCGTAAAGGTTAACAAGCTTTGAGTGCGCAGTAAGCTCAGCGCTGTGATCAAAGCTTAAGTTGTTATCAAATACCGATACAACATGGTTTAGTCGTTCAATGGCTTCATTGTATTTTTTCTTACCTTGAGCAAACGACGCCATTAAAAAGTCGGCTTTAATGCGCTCTACGGTGTTGTTGTCTAGGTTATTACGGTAGTAGTCATCGGCTTGGTTAAGCAGTGTTTTAGCTTTATGGTATTTTTTATGAGCAAATTTTTTGGCTAGCAATGAGGCTGCTTCAAACTGCATGTCGGCAACAAATTTAGGGTTGTTTTGCGCTTTAGCTATTTTAATAACACGGTCGTAATCGTTATCTGCTTGATAGGCTGAGTCAGTGTTTTCTGCTTTGCCAATTAGCGCATCGATTGTTTCTATTGCATTTTCACCGTGGTTACTTGCCAGTATTGAATAGGCTTGCGAGTACAGCTCGTAACGCATTTCGGTTACATTTTTTTTGCTGCTTATTGTGCGTGGCGCTGTAATTGCTTTGGCATAATTAATAGCAAGGCTTGCGGTGTTATCACTTTTGTCACCATAAAACAAAAGCCCCGTAGTGTAGGCTAGTTTGGCAGCTTGCTCTATATTTTCTTCTTTTTTTACAGCCGTTAAATAACTTTGGTATGCATCAGAAAAGGCAGCTTTATCATCGTTTACTTGGCTTGCTTTGGTCTGGCTTGCAAAAGCCGTAAAGGTTAATCCTATTACTAAGGCGAGGTGTTGTGCTTTCATAATAATCCCTATTAGTGTTCAATCTAGAAACAAAATACCACAAGTGAGAATAGTAGTCATTATTGTTTATGCGCTTTGCTTTTACATTAATAAGCTCAAAACACAATTGTGAAGTAAATTTAAAATAGCAAAGCAGAGTGTGGTTGTCACCTTTTTAGGTAAGTGCAGTGGCTGTTCAAAGCGGTATTTTTATTACGAGTAAATATTGAAAACAGTGGCTGCCGTCGCCATATATTTGCCATAAACTATGTTGTACTACGATCTAAATTTAAACGTTTGTGATATTATCACCTCATGGTGTCGTAGTTATTTAATTATTTGGATTTGTCGTGGCGCAAGTAAGAGCAAGAGCCCAGCTAAATGTTGGCAAAAATAGTGATATTCCCGCAGAGATAGTGTCTTTTAGTGGCTTAAAAGACGGCCAAGAACACGTTGCGTTTGTATTTAATAATGCTGATGTAAATCAAAATGTGCCGCTTATTCGCATGCACTCTGAGTGTTTAACCGGTGATGTGTTTCATTCATCGCGTTGCGATTGCGGCGAGCAGCTAAACGAATGTATTGAAATGATGCACGAACAAGGCGGCGTGTTATTGTATTTACGCCAAGAAGGCCGTGGCATTGGTTTATATAATAAAATTGACGCTTACGTGCTGCAATCACAAGGTATGAACACCTACGAGGCTAACAATCACTTAGGCTTTGCTGATGACTTACGTGATTTTTCGGATGCGGTATTAATGCTTAACGCACTTAATTTAAACCACGTTAAATTAATGACCAATAACCCTAAAAAGCTTAATGCATTAAAAGATGCGGGCATTGAAGTAGACACGGTTATTGGCACCCATGCGCACATTAAAGCAGGCCTTACAGGTAACAAAGCGTACCTAGAGACCAAAATAAAACATGGCGCGCATATGTTAGATATTAAAAAAATTAAAAAACCTTAACTATTTAATCATGTAGTGTCTGTTAATCCCCCCTCACGCCAAGTTATACTTGGCGTGTTTTGTTTAATCTAAGAGCCAGTATGTCTAACGAGTTACGAATTTTTAAAGCCGATGCCGGGCTAAAGTGGTTTAAAGCCGGTTGGCATATTTTTAAAACCCAGCCATTTACCTTTGTAGTTATGCATTTATTAATAGGCATAGTGGGCTTACTGTCGTTATTTTTACCTTTACTGCAAGTTGTTGCAGCTCTTGCTACGCCTTTTTTAACCGCTGGTTTTTATCAAGCGGTACTTAGCAAGCAGCAAGGCGGTAAAATTATGCTGGCCGACATACTTAAACCTTTTAGCGCAAAAGGTAACCGTTTAGGGCTGCTACGTTTAGCGCTTTACCAAATGGGAGCGGGTATTTTAATGGCCTTGTTAGCCAATAGCTTATTTGCTGATGCCGTGGCTATTATGAGCCAAGAGGGGCTTGATCCTAACATTGCGCTTGAGCAAACCTTAAATAGTATTTCGAGCGCAAGTGTAGTGCTATTTTTAGTGGCAATGGCGGTGTATTTAATGGCGTTTGCTTACGCGGTACCGCTGATTTATTTTAGTAAAGAAAAACGCATTTTAACGGCGCTTAAAAATTCGTTACTGGTTTTTTATCATAACCTGTTCGCATTGAGTGTTTTTGGTATTATTTGTGCGTTATTTATGGCGCTTTCTATGTTCTTATCGTTCTTACCGCTGTTGATTTTAATGCCAATTTGCTACATTAGTTTCTTTGTATCTTATCAGGCTATTTTTATGCCAGTTGTACCGCCAAGTGGCGATAGTAATGTTAAACCACTTAGCAGTGAACAAAGCGGGCGCTTTGACGCTTAATGGATGATAAGTTAAAACAAAAACTCAAAAACTATGTACTGTGGTTACTTGGGCGCCAAGAGTATTCGCGCCGCGAGTTAACCTTTAAGCTTCAACAAAAAGAAGCCAGCGATGAGTTTATAGAAACCCTGCTTAATTGGTGCGAAGAGCACAATTTTATTAACGAGCAACGCTATTGCGAAGGGTTTGTC
Source organism: Pseudoalteromonas sp. MM1 (assembly GCF_030296835.1). NCBI lineage: Bacteria > Pseudomonadati > Pseudomonadota > Gammaproteobacteria > Alteromonadales > Pseudoalteromonadaceae > Pseudoalteromonas > Pseudoalteromonas sp. MM1. The sequence continues at coordinate 725,664 of NZ_AP027922.1, forward strand.
AGAAAACACATTTTTAAAGGCCATGGCTTAAAGCGCATTCAAAGCGAAGCCATAGGCAAAGGGATTGACCGTTCACTACTTGAAAGAGTGGTTGAAGAGCTTGAAATAGACTGGTTTGAGCTTGCGCAGGAAGCGTACAACAAAAAGTATTCCACTACACCGGCAAACCTCGAGTACAAAGATAAAGCCAAGCGCGTGCGCTACTTAATGTACCGAGGATTTAGCTACGATGAAATTGATTTTGCAATGCAAGCACAGTAAATACAGGTGAGATTTTCACATGCAGCACATGACTACGGCACAACTTAGGCAACAGTTTTTAGACTTTTTTGCCAGCAAACAGCACCAAATTGTCCAATCGGCTTCACTTATTCCGGGTAACGATGCCACCTTGTTATTTAACAATGCGGGTATGGTTCCTTTTAAGGATGTGTTTTTAGGCGCAGAGACTCGCCCTTACACGCGTGCTACAAGTGCACAGCGTTGTGTGCGTGCTGGTGGTAAACATAACGATTTAGAAAACGTAGGTTACACAGCGCGTCATCATACATTTTTTGAAATGCTAGGTAACTTTAGTTTTGGCGATTACTTTAAACAAGACGCTATTAAGTTTGCGTGGGAGTTTTTAACTGAGGTTGTTAAATTACCACAAGAAAAACTACTTGTTACTATTTACCACGACGATGAAGATGCATTTGGCTTTTGGCACAACGATATTGGCCTAAGCGAAGATCGTATTATTCGTATTGCTACCTCAGATAACTTTTGGTCAATGGGTGATACTGGCCCGTGTGGCCCATGTTCTGAAATATTTTACGATCACGGTGAGCACATTTGGGGTGGTCCTCCGGGCTCGCCTGAAGAAGATGGCGACCGCTTTATCGAAATTTGGAACCTAGTATTTATGCAGTACAACCGTCAAAGCGACGGTACTATGGAGCCACTGCCTAAACAATCTGTTGATACAGGTATGGGCCTTGAGCGTATTGCTGCCATTTTACAAGGTGTGCATTCAAACTACGAAATCGACTTGTTTCAAGGCTTAATTGCAGCTGCGGCAAGCGTAACTAACGCACAAGACATGAACGATAAGTCACTTCGCGTAGTGGCTGATCATATTCGTTCGTGTGCGTTTTTAATTTCTGATGGTGTTATGCCATCAAACGAAGGCCGTGGTTATGTACTTCGTCGTATTATTCGCCGTGCTGTTCGCCATGGTAACAAGCTTGGTGCACAAGGCGCGTTTTTCTACAAATTAGTAGCTGCGCTTATTGAGCAAATGGGCCAAGCCTATCCAGAGCTTGCAAAGCAGCAAGAGATTATCGAAAAAGTACTACGCATCGAAGAAGAGCAATTTGGTAAAACACTTGAGCGTGGCTTAGCTATTTTAGAAGAAAGCCTAAGCGAGCTTAAAGGCGATGTTATTCCTGGTGACTTAGTATTTAAGCTATACGACACCTATGGTTTCCCGGCTGACTTAACAGCCGATGTAGCCCGTGAGCGCCAAATGACAATAGACCATGCAGGCTTTGAAGAGTGCATGGCTGTACAGCGTAAAACAGCGCAACAAGCTGGTAAGTTTGGTGCAGATTACAACGAGCAATTAAAATCAGAAAAACACACTGAGTTTAAAGGCTACGACAGCACACATCACAGCGCTACAGTAGTAGAAGTGTTTACAAATGGTGAGTCGGTTTCTATTTTAGAAGACGGCCAACAAGGCATTGTTGTACTTAACCATACGCCATTTTACGCTGAATCGGGCGGTCAAACAGGCGATACTGGTACCATTACTGTTGCAGGTGGCGAGTTTAGTGTAACTAACACTACTAAGTTGGGTAATGCTTTTGCACACCACGGTACTGTACAAGGGCGCATTGCAGTTAACGACAAAGTAGATGCAACTATTGATGATGCACGCCGTGAACGCATTAAAAAAAATCACACAGCTACGCATATTTTACACGAAGCACTGCGCCAATTATTAGGTGAACACGTAAGCCAAAAAGGCTCGCTGGTTGAACCTGAACGCTTACGTTTTGACTTCTCGCACTTTGAAGCCGTCACTAAAGATGAGCTACGTGAAATTGAGCGTGTAGTTAACGATGAAATTCGTCGTAACTTTGCCCTGAACACTGAGCTTATGGCGATTGATGATGCTAAGGCAAAAGGGGCTATGGCGCTGTTTGGCGAAAAGTACGACGATGAAGTACGCGTAGTAACCATTGGCGATTACTCAATTGAGCTATGTGGTGGTACGCACGTAGAGCGCGCAGGCGATATTGGTTTATTCAAAATTGTATCTGAAAGCGGTATTGCTGCAGGCGTTCGCCGTATTGAAGCGGTAACCGGGGCAGATGCAGTAGCCTATGTGAGCGAGCAAGAAAAACAACTTAACGATGTAGCGGCGTTGGTAAAAGGTGATAGCGCATCGGTACTTGAAAAAGTAACAGCGCTTCTTGAAAAGTCTAAAGGCCTGGAAAAGCAAATTGCACAGCTTAACGATAAACTAGCCAGTGCAGCGGGTGCGTCTTTACTTGATTCGATTGTTGAAATTAATGGCGTTAAGCTATTAGTGGCAAACGTTGAAGGAACTGAATCTAAAGCGCTTCGTGGCATGGTTGATGACCTTAAAAACAAGATTGGCTCAGGTGTTATTGCACTTGGCGTTGCCAGTGGAGAGAAAGTGAGCTTAATTGCCGGTGTAACGAAAGATTTAACCGGTAAAGTTAAAGCCGGTGAGCTTGTGAACCACATGGCTTCTCAAGTAGGCGGTAAAGGGGGCGGTCGTCCTGATATGGCGCAAGCGGGTGGTTCACAGCCTGAAAACTTAAACGCCGCGCTTGATAGCGTAACAGCTTGGGTAACAGAGAAAGTTTAAGCTTACGTGGCACTTATTGTCCAAAAGTTTGGCGGCACTTCGGTTGGCTCTATTGAGCGAATAGAAGCGGTCGCCGACCTTGTTGTTAAAACTAAGCAGCAAGGGCATCAAGTGGTTGTGGTTCTTTCGGCCATGTCGGGAGAAACCAACCGCTTAATTAACCTCGCGAAACAAATAGATACTCGCCCGAGTAGCCGAGAATTAGACGTACTTATTAGCACAGGAGAACAGGTTTCTGTTTCGCTCCTTGCTATGGCTATTATAAAGCGTGGCCATTCAGCTGTAAGCCTACTAGCCGATCAGGTTAATATTCAAACCGATAACATGTTTGGTAAAGCCCGTATTGAAGAGGTTGCTGCGACGCGTTTAAAGCATGAGCTTGAGCATAATCGGATTGCGATTATTGCCGGTTTTCAGGGGCGCGATGTAGAGGGCAATATTACAACCCTTGGACGCGGTGGCACCGATACCTCTGCGGTAGAAATTGCCGCGGCGATAAAAGCCGACGAATGTCAGATCTATACCGACGTTGATGGCGTATACACTACAGATCCTCGTGTGGAACCAAACGCACAACGAATGCACCATGTAACGTTTTGCGAAATGCTAGAGCTGGCAAGCTTAGGCGCAAAAGTATTGCATATTCGTGCTGTTGAGTCGGCAGGCAGGCATAAAATGCCGCTAAGGGTGCTTTCGAGTTTTAAGCCCGATGAAGGAACGCTAATAAGTTTTGAGGAGAGCGATATGCCAACTAAGGTTGTGTCGGGGATTGCGTTTAATCGTGACGAATGCTTGATAAAGGTACATGGCGTACCATACTGTGTTCATTCTCTTACAAAAATTTTGAAACTTTTTGCAGAAAATGGCATCGAAATAGATATGATTAGTCAAGTTAATCATAACTTTGAAAAAATAGACTATGCTTTTACTGTGCATTCAAATGACTATTTGCAAGCACACGATTTACTCACTCAACAACAGGTAAATCTGCAGGCTGATAGCATTTCTAGTGATACAACAGTTGCAAAAGTGTCGGCTGTTGGTATAGGAATGAAGTCTCACAGCGGTGTAGCGCATCAATTTTTTGATGCATTGGCGCAAGAAGGCATACACATAGTTTTAGTATCGACGTCTGAAATCAAGGTATCGGTTTTAATAGACGAGAAGTATTTAGAACTAGCAGTAAGAGCGTTACACTCAGAATTTTTAACAGAAAATGGATAGTTTGGGAGTTTTTACTTACTTTTCAATCAATTTTTCATTAAAATGGTCAAGCGGAATCTTATAATTTATTGGAACATGGGAGCAAGAGAATGCTAATACTAACTCGTAGAGTAGGTGAAACCCTAATGATTGGTGACGAAGTAACTGTTACTGTATTAGGTGTTAAAGGAAATCAAGTTCGAATTGGTGTTAACGCACCTAAAGACGTTTCAGTGCATCGTGAAGAGATTTACATGCGTATACAAGCTGAAAAGTCTAACCCTAATCCGGGCAATGCTTAATCAACACGTATACTTAGCTGAGTAATGCACTTAGCTATACCAAAAGCCACTCACTGAGTGGCTTTTTTGTTTATAAAGTCGCGCATCTCTTCGGTTAATACACTGCTAGAAATATATTGCATACCTTTATTATGGTGCACTAAGTAGCCACGGTTGGTTTTTATAATATGGGTTATTTCTGCCCACTTAAATGTATGGCTTTTATAGTGGTTCTCGGTGCTAATAGCGTCATCGGTAAACGAAAGAGTAACCGTTGATCCCGAAGCACGGCTAAGCATTTGGCGCGTAACCCACCAAGGCCTGCGGTAATAAAAGGCAACGCATTCTAATACACCCAGCATTATTAAAAATGTACCTAGGTAATGATCGTCCATAGCGTAAATACTAATTAAACCTAAGCACACCAGTAATGCCAGCAAAAAGTATTTTGGCTTTGCTGCTTTACTGTAAGAGTGGGACTCGTCAAAGCATTCGTAGTAGTAGGGTTTATCAAGTGTGTAAGTGGTGGTGAGTGCCATAATTGCTAATAAGTAATGGTTTTCGCTATTTTAACAAGCTAGCGTAAAAATCACACCCGTTAATGTAGGCTATGCATTATAAGCGTTAGAGGCCACTTTTTTATAAGCACACAAAAAAACGGCTTATTAAAAGCCGTTTTTACGTTACCAAACAGATTAACAGTTAGTTTCTTCTGCGTTAACCCCTTCTTTTACATTTTCACATGCATCTTCAACAGAGTTTTGCACGTCAGTTACTGCTTCATCAATACGCTCACCTGCTTCTTCTCCATGGTTGTCTTCACAACCCATCATAAAGAAACCTGCAAATACGGCGATTAGTGCTGCTTTTAAAGTTGTTGAGTTCATAATGTAATTCCTTGTATATGTTGATTGTTTAGTGTTTTAAGTATGTTAGTAGCTACCTAGGCGATTTACCGCGCAGCGCACCTGAAACTAAAGAAATCACTAAAAGTACTAAAAAGATAAAGAATATAATTTTTGCTATACCAGCTGCGGCACCTGCGATACCACCAAAACCTAACACTGCAGCGATTAAAGCAATAACTAAAAATGTAATTGTCCAGCGTAACATTGTTTTCTCCTTGGTTATTAAATTCGTTCGAGAGTAATAATGCTAGTTGCGTGCCAGAGTTTAATTTTATTAATTTTCAATACGTTATGGTTTTTTGAGCGGAAGTTGTAAATTTAGAATTGGTAAGTTTTACGTTTAACGATGTAACTTATTCACACTATTGTAAAGAGAGTAAAAAATAAATATTTTTTGTGCATTTCTTTATTAGCCTTGGTAAGACCAATTTACATTTTGACCCAAACTGATTTTTTACCTGCCGTTTAACTTACTATTTTTTATGGTTTTTAAGTTTTTTTGAGTTTAACCATATAACCTTTGCCTATAACGGTTATTTTTATCATCTATATCTAAGCCAATTTAACCCTGTATTAGCTATGTTAACTATTGTGACTGTATGTTAGTTTAATTTTAATTGGTTTTACCAATTGACAGATAGTAGACAAAGTTAAAAGTTTTGTTATTATTCGGTGAATAATTATTTAAATAAAGCGGTTTTTTATACCGCTATATAGTGCAGGGGGAGAAAAATGGATATAGGAGCTGTACTCACAACCGCAGGTAGCTTGATGCTTACGGGCATGGTGGGCGTGTTTGTATTTCTTTCAATATTGATTGGTGCTGTGTCACTCATGTCTAACTTGGTTGCTCGTTTTGACGAGGCTGAAGTTGCAATACCGGTTAAATCACCATCTTTAAAATCTCAAGGTGTGCCTAACGAGCACATCGCTGCTATTAGTGCTGCCATTGCTCAGTACAAATCAAATAATAAATAAGAGGCACACATGGCTAAATTAAAATTAACAGAACTTGTTTTACGCGATGCTCATCAGTCACTACTTGCAACCCGTATGCGCTTAGATGACATGCTACCTATTGCTAGCAAACTTGATGATGCCGGTTATTGGTCTATTGAGTCGTGGGGCGGCGCTACGTTTGACTCGTGTATTCGTTATTTAGGTGAAGACCCTTGGGAGCGTATTCGTGCCCTTAAAAAAGCAATGCCCAATACTAAACAGCAAATGCTATTACGCGGGCAAAATTTATTGGGTTACCGTCACTATGCCGATGACGTGGTAGAAAAGTTTGTAGAGCGTGCCCATAAAAATGGTGTAGATGTATTTCGTATTTTTGATGCCATGAATGATGTACGTAATTTAGAAACTGCAATTAAAGCGGCTGTAAAAGTAGGTGCCCACGCGCAAGGCACTATTTCTTATACGGTAAGCCCAGTGCACACCCTTGAGATGTGGTTAACTCTTGCTAAACAGCTTGAAGATTTAGGTTGTCACTCAATTTGTATTAAAGATATGGCAGGCTTATTAAAACCATACGATGCAGAGCAACTTATTAAAGGCCTAAAAGAAACCGTCTCTATCCCTATTGCTATGCAGTGTCATGCAACCACTGGCTTAAGTACAGCGACATATCAAAAAGCCATAGATGCAGGTATTGATATGCTTGATACCGCTATCTCTTCAATGAGTATGACTTACGGTCATTCAGCTACAGAAACCATTGTAGCGATTGTTGAAGGCACGGCTCGCGATACCGAACTTGATTTAAATCAGCTAGAAGAAATAGCCGCTTATTTTAGAGATGTACGTAAAAAGTACGCTGCCTTTGAGGGGAGCCTTAAAGGTGTTGATGGCCGTATTTTACTCGCGCAGGTGCCAGGTGGCATGTTAACCAACATGGAAAACCAACTTAAAGAGCAAGGCGCAGCAGATAAGCTAAATGAAGTATTACTTGAAATTCCGCGCGTGCGTGAAGATTTAGGTTTTATCCCGCTAGTTACTCCAACATCGCAAATTGTAGGTACTCAAGCGGTATTAAATGTGCTAACGGGTGAGCGTTATAAAACAATTACCAAAGAAACCGCCGGTGTTTTAAAAGGCGAGTATGGTTTAACACCCGCACCTATGAACAAAGAGCTGCAAGAGCGAGTGCTTGATGGTCAGGATGTAATTACATGTCGCCCTGCAGATAACATAGCCCCAGAGCTTGCGTCGCTTGAAGCTGAGCTACAAAAAGAAGCGCAAGAACAAGGTTTAACACTTGCTGATGAACAAATAGATGACGTGCTTACTTATGCGCTATTCCCACAAGTTGGCCTTAAATTTATTAAAAACCGTAACAACCCCGATGCCTTTGAAGCCGTGCCAAGCGCTGATGACTCAAACGCCAAGCCAGCTGCCAAACCTGCAAGTAACAAAGGGGTTAGCGCTGAGCAATACAGCGTTAAAGTTGACGGAAAAGTTTACGATGTTGTGGTTGCGCAAGGTGGTGAGCTTAAAGAGGTTGTGCTTAAAGATTCTGAGCATTTACCGCAATCAGCATCGGTTGCCTCAGGTGAAACACTAAATGCACCACTGGCAGGTAATATTTTTAAAGTCAAAGTAAAAGCAGGCCAAGCCGTAAATGAAGGCGATGTGGTTGTGATTATGGAAGCGATGAAAATGGAGACCGAAGTTCGTGCAATGCACTCAGGCACTGTTGCCGAAGTTTTAGTATCTGAAGGTGATGCTGTGACAACGGGCGACGCAATTATAGCGATGGCGTAGGAGTAGCTTTAATGGAAGGTCTTTTAAACCTTTGGCATGCTACCGGCATTGCTAACTTTACGTTTCCTGGCTTGATAATGATTGCTGTAGGCTGTTTATTATTGTTTTTAGCAATATCTAAAAACTTTGAGCCACTGCTTTTATTGCCAATTGGCTTTGGCGCGATATTAACTAATATTCCTGTTGCAGGGCTCTCAGAGCCTGGTGGGCTTTTGTACTCAGTTTACTATGTGGGTATTGATACCGGTATTTTTCCGCTATTAATATTTATGGGGGTTGGCGCGCTGACTGACTTTAGTGCGCTAATAGCAAATCCTCGCATGTTGTTACTAGGGGCGGCAGCTCAGTTTGGTATTTTTGCGACCTTATTTGGCGCAATTTTACTTAACTTTATTCCGGGTTTTGAGTTTACGCTTCAAGATGCATCGGCTATTGCGATTATTGGTGGTGCTGATGGTCCAACGGCGATATTTTTAGCATCAAAGCTTGCCCCTGATTTGCTAGGTGCAATAGCCGTGGCTGCATATTCATATATGGCACTTGTGCCAATTATTCAGCCGCCAATTATGCGTGCTCTCACAACGCCAGAAGAGCGCCAAATTAAAATGCCAGAGCTGCGTAAAGTGTCTAAAAAGGAAAAAATTATTTTTCCACTTATGGTGCTTACTGCAACAGCAATGTTTTTACCCGCAGCAATACCGCTAGTAGGTATGTTTTGTTTGGGTAATTTAATGCGTGAGTCGGGTGTTGTAGATAGGCTGAGTAACAGTGCTCAAAACGAAATTATTAATATAACGACTATATTTTTAGGGTTGGCGGTTGGCTCTAAGCTTGCTGCAGATGACTTTTTAACAGTAGAAACTATTGGTATTTTAGTACTGGGTGCGCTGGCTTTTGCTATTGGTACAGCATCGGGTGTGTTTATGGCAAAAGGCCTTAACAAGCTTTCTAAAACACCTATTAACCCTTTAATTGGTGCTGCGGGTGTATCGGCAGTACCGATGGCGGCGCGTGTAGTTAACAAAGTTGGGCTTGAGAATAACCCACATAACTTTTTACTTATGCATGCTATGGGGCCAAACGTAGCTGGGGTACTAGGGAGTGCCGTAGCCGCGGGTATATTACTGGCGCTTGTTGGCTAGTATTTAGGATTTAATCCAACCGATTAGCGCAGTTTACTGCGCTTTTTTTATGCCTATAAAACAGTGCATATTAAAGTTTGTTTGCAACCGTGTTTTTGTTTACAGTGAGGGCTATGCACACTAATAAGGATAGTCACCATGCTTAACACCCCTTTGGCAAAATATTTACCTCATGTTAGTAGACTCGTTTTTGGCTGTATGGGCCTAGGCGGCGGTTGGAATAAAGACGCCATAACTAAAGAGCATTTAAAACAAACTCACGAGTGTATTGATGCAGCCATAGCTGGCGGTATTAATTTTTTTGATCACGCCGATATTTATACCTTTGGCAAAGCCGAGCAGGTATTTGGCCAAGCACTTGGTGAGCGACCAGAGCTGCGTGAGCACATGTATATTCAATCTAAATGCGGTATACGCTTTGAAGATGATAAAGGCCCTAAGCGTTATGACTTTTCGGCTAAATGGATTGAAGAGTCAGTTGAAGGCTCACTTAAGCGTTTAAACACCGATTACCTCGATGTGCTTATGCTTCATCGCCCTGATCCGCTAATGGAAGTAGAAGAAATAGCACAAGTGTTTAGCTGCCTACAAGAAAGCGGCAAAGTACGTAATTTTGCGGTATCAAACATGCAGCAGCATCAAATGAACTTTTTACAACATGCCCTCGATATGCCTATTGTGGCTAACCAAATTGAAGCAAGTTTACAAAAACACCAATTTGTTGATGAAGGCGTGTATGCCGGTAATGCAGACGGAAAAGACCTTAACTTTACACCGGGTAGTATTGAGTATTGCCGCCACTTTGATATTCAAATACAAAGCTGGGGAAGTTTATGCCAAGGGCTATATACAGGTGGCAATTTAACAAATGCATCGCAAGCTGATATTAACACCAGCATACTAGTCAATAAGCTTGCTGCACTTTACGATACCACACCAGAGGCAATTGTTTTAGCTTGGTTATTACGCCACCCTGCAATGATACAGCCTATTATTGGCACAACGAACGTTGAGCGTATTACAGCCTCATGCGATGCCCTAAACGTGCAGTTGAGTCGCGAGCATTGGTATGCATTGTATGTAAGTGCCAAAGGCCATGAGTTACCATAAATAAGGTTTAGGAATGAATATATTTGTTATTTTAATTAGCTTGTTTATCGCTCTAGCGGTGCTTATACCCTTGCTTGAAAAATACCAAGGTAAAATGGGGTTGGATGGCGCAACTAAATACAGCAAATATATTTGGCCGCTGGTTATGGTTTCTTTAGTCGTACAGCTTATTTATGTACTGATGTATTAATGGTTTATAGCGTATACAAAAAAGCCTTTGCAGGGTAAACCTGCAAAGGCTTTTATATTATCTATAACTTATACATTACTTAAGTGCTAGCTGTAGTTCGCGATTGCGTTCAAGCTGTGCAATAAAGTTTTCAGCTATAGGTTTAAACTTTGCAAGTTCAGAGCGTGGTAATGGCTCAGACTTAGGTAACTTAACGGTTTTAGGATTACGGTGTACACCATTTACTAAAAACTCGTAGTGTAAGTGTGCGCCTGTTACACGACCAGTAGAGCCCACGGTACCAATTTTGTCACCTTGTTTAACTTTTTGGCCTGTTTTAACCAGCTTTTTGTTAAGGTGTAAGTACTTAGTTACATACTGCGTGCCATGGCTAATAAATACGTAGTTACCATTGTACTTACTGTAACCTGCTTTAATTACTTTACCGTTACCCGAGGCTACAACAGGTGTGCCTGTGCGTGCTGCGTAATCAATACCTCGGTGCGCTTTTACTTGCCCTGTAACTGGGTGTAAGCGACGAGGGTTAAAGCTAGAACTAATATATTTAAAGTTTACCGGCGCACGTAAAAATGCTTTTTTCATGCTGCGCCCTTCAGGCGTATAAAAATTTCCGTCGGTATGGCGAATAGCTGCATAACGCTGGCCTTGGTTTATAAATTCTGCAGCAATAATTTTACCTGTGCCAATAAATTCGCCATCAACATAATGCGACTCATAAATTAGTCCAAATTGATCGCCCTTGCGAATATCATTGGCAAAATCTACATCCCAACCAAATATATCAGCAAAGTTCATTATTTGACGCTCGCTTAAACCTGCAGCAATTGCTGAGGTCCAAAAGCTGCTAGAAATTTCACCACCGGCTGTTTTGCTCAATGTTTCTATTTCTTTGCTATCTATTGAGGTGTCGTAATTCCCTTCGTCATTTAGGGTAACAAACAAAGTATCTGTTTTTGAAATAACATAACGAAGCTGCGCTAAGTCACCGTTCTCTGCTGTTGCAAAACTGAGTATTTCACCTGGGTGAATTTTAGTTAGTTTGCGTGTTTCAGCATTGGTGTTTATTAGCTTGTGAAGTGTTTGCGCTGAAAAACCAGCACGCTTGAAGATAATTGCTAAATTATCGCCGTTTTTAACTTGATGATCGACTAAGTCGTATTCTGGCAGCTTTTCTGCTGCTTCTGGTGAATTTAATTCAGTTAATTTTTCGTTGTCTTCAACTTTAACTTGTAACTCGTAACGCTTACCAATTTCTAGTGCATTTGCACTATTGTCTTTGGATGCAGTCGCTTTTTCTGAAGGAAGAAAGGCTAAGCCAACAATAGCAGAAACCAAACCAAGAATAAGCAATTTGTGTTTTTTGGGAAGCGTGTTAACCACGTGAACCATAACGTGCCTTTTCTGCTGTCGTGAAAATAAAATGGATATTAATGCAGGATATACGTAATAAGGTACGAATACTAGTAAATAAAGCTAAAAGCCCCGCAAATGTTAGTAAAATGACAATTTATAGTTGTTTAAGTTTATCGATTTAAACTGCTACTAAAGTGCGCTAAAATCGGCTTTTAAACACCATTTCTAATTGCCTAACACAGTGAGACTAAACTTATTGAGTTTAGTTGCATTATTCGCATAAAAAATTGTTTTAATTAGGTAGAAATTTGTTATGTTAGCAACATAAGTGCTTTTGGTTTAAATCTGTTTTAAACCCTTATGTAGCAAGTCATCTAGTTGCCCCTTCGTTGGCAGAATTTTGGAGTAATACACAGTGGATTTACAAACCGCTCTAGCAGAGATAAAACGCGGTGCAGAAGAGATATTAATTGAAGATGAATTAGTTGAAAAACTAAAGTCGGGCAAAAAGCTAAAAATTAAAGCGGGTTTCGATCCTACCGCGCCAGATTTACATTTAGGCCACACTGTACTAATTAACAAAATGAAAACCTTTCAAGATTTAGGTCATGAGGTAATTTTCTTAATTGGTGACTTTACCGGCATGATTGGTGACCCAACAGGCAAAAATGTAACGCGTAAACCACTGACTCGTGAAGATGTACTTGCTAATGCTGAGACTTATAAAGAGCAAGTTTTTAAGATTTTAGACCCAGCTAAAACAACGGTTGCCTTTAACTCTCAGTGGATGGAAAACCTCGGCGCCGCAGGTATGATCAAACTTGCAGCTAATCAAACTGTAGCGCGTATGCTAGAGCGTGACGACTTTAAAAAGCGTTACGGCAGTGGTCAGCCAATTGCCATTCACGAATTTTTATACCCACTAGTACAAGGTTGGGATTCGGTAGCACTTGAGTCAGACGTAGAGCTTGGTGGAACCGATCAACGTTTTAACCTGTTAATGGGTCGCGAGCTTCAAAAAGTAGAAGGCCAAAAACCGCAAACAGTACTCATGATGCCATTACTTGAAGGCACTGACGGCGTTCAAAAAATGTCTAAGTCGCTAGGTAATTACATTGGTATTACTGATGCGCCAAACGATATGTTTGGTAAAGTAATGTCGATTAGCGATGTACTTATGTGGCGCTACTACGATTTACTAAGCAGCTTATCAATCGAAGAAATTGCAGCGCAAAAGCAACGGGTAGAGCAGGGCACTAACCCGCGTGATATTAAAATTGAACTGGCGAAAGAGTTAATTGCACGTTTTCACAGTGAAGAAGATGCACAAGCTGCACATGACGATTTTATCAAACGTTTTCAGAAAAAAGCGCTGCCAGATGAAATCCCTGAGCTGACAATCACCATTGCAGATGAGGGTATTTTAATTGCTAACTTACTTAAAGAAGCTAATTTAGTAGCCAGTACCTCTGAAGCTATGCGCATGATTAAGCAAGGTGCAGTAAAACTTAACGGTGAAGATAAAATCACTGATACAAAACTTGAAGTAGCGAAAGGCACGACGGCTATTTACCAAGTAGGTAAACGTAAGTTTGCAAACATTACTGTAGCGTAAGCGCAGTTAAAACGACAAAAACCAGCTTAGGCTGGTTTTTTTGTGCCTGTATTTTGGCTGCTAAATCAGCTTTAATATCTCAATACTGATAATAACTAATAGCCAAAGTGCACGTGCTTGATTTAATCTATTTATGATCACAGGGAGGTCTTCGGGTTTGGGCAGTCTCTCGGCCCCAATACGCATTTTATTAAAACGCTTACCAAAATAAACTGCAGGGCCGCCCAGTTGTACGCCAAGAGAGGCCGAGCACGTACTTAAAACCCACCCGGTATTTGTTTGATAAAAGTGTCTGCCATAGTGCTTTATGTAATGCATGCTTTGTTTACTGGCTTTACTTGCGGCAATGGTTAATGCAAGTAAGCGTACGGGGATAAATTCGATTACAAATAAAAGTATTTTCAGCGGTTTCAAAAAGTGGCTATTAGGTGAGATATCGGCGCGCCACGCTTGCTGCATTAAAGTGAGTAGCCGATACGCTAAGGCGGCAATTGGCCCAAGTAATAAAAATATAAATATAACGGTAAAGTAATTGCGAGCAGTTCGTAAAATTAAGCTTTCAATTAAGGCTTTAATTATACCTGGCGCTGAGAGCTTGTTTACTTCTCTGGCAAGCAATGGCTTTACGAGCTCTCGCGCGGTAGATTTTTGGTTTTGTTTTACTAACTTTGCAACACGTAGTGCTTTTTTTTCAATTGCTGTGCTTTCAAGGCACAAATATAAAATAAGACCTGCGAGCAGCTCAGGATAAAAGGCAAATTCAAGCAGTAACACAATAATAATAAGAATAACGCTTAAAACTAGCGAACTGGCAAGAGTGGCGGCTAAATAAAGGTAGCTTTTAGGTTCACTTGGTTTATAAACCCGTTTTCCTATCGCACTAAAAACAGCGGTTAATACTGTATTTGGGTGATACCAGTTTTTTAACGGAAAAAAGCGCTCAGCAATGAGCGCTACAAAAAAGGCAATAAAGTCCAAATGGTTTTGAACAATATTGCTTAGCATTTACAGCGTAACTTTTGTTAGTTTTTCCAATAATGCAACAACCATTTTAGATGAGTTGATTGATGCCGTTTCTAGGTATTCTTCAAATGATTGCGGTGACTCTTTACCGGCAATATCAGACATAGAACGAATAACCACAAATGGGGTATTTAGTGCATAACACGTTTGTGCAATAGATGCGCCTTCCATCTCTACCGCAAGCATTGTAGGGAAGTCACTGCGTGCTTTATCTATACGTACTGGGTCACACATAAATGAATCACCCGTACAAATTAAACCGACTAAGGTTTTTACTTCGCTGATTTGGGCAATAGTTTGCTCGGCAGCTTCAACAAGTTTTGGGTGTGCGGCAAAGCCTGCAGGCATTTGTGGAACTTGGCCAATTTCGTAACCAAAAGCAGTTACATCTACATCGTGATGACGTACTTCTGAAGAAATAACCACATCGCCAACACTCAATGAGGGATCAAAACCACCGGCAGAGCCTGTGTTAATAACGCAATCAGGATTAAAGTTATCAATTAATAACGTAGTTGCAATAGTTGATGCCACTTTACCAATACCCGATTGTACAAGCGTTACAGTATTACCTGCTAATTCGCCGGTGTAAAAAGTAAACCCTGCTTTAGTTAGCACTTGTGGGTTTTGCATTGCTTCACGTAAAATTTTAACTTCTGGCTCCATTGCGCCAATAATACCAACATTCATAGTGTTTGATTCCTGAGTTTGAATACGTAGATTATACGTGAAGTTAGCAATAAAAAACAAAAAAGCGAGCTGTTTTACGGCTCGCTTTAAATACTTTTAGGAGAGTATTTAATTCTATTTTAAATTTCGGCTAACGCAGTGGTTTGTGCTTTAGCTTGAGAAGGTGACAATACCGCAGGTTTGCTTACGCGATTACGAGTAGGGCGAGGAGACTGCACGGCAGGCTTGCCTATTTTAAACATAATTGCATCGCGTACCTCAGAAGGGCGGTAGCCTGATTTTACTTTCATACGAATATGTGGAATGCCAGCTGACTCTAAAGCACCGTTTACAAACCAGTCGCGCTGCGCTTTGTGACCATCTTTATTTGCGTTGTTAACTAAATCGACTGCAGCCACTATCGTCATTTTTTCTTTATCAACCAGCACAAAATCGAGTTGCTTATTTTTAGCTTTAGCTAAAGCAGCACGTTTTGATTTAGCAGAGAGCCCTTGCTTACAGTCGATTACATCGATGAGTTTGACGCGGCTCACAATTTTATATTGATCGCCTACCGCACGCTCTAAAAGATTTAAAAATGCACCCTCAACCTGTGTAAATACGGTTTGTTTGCGGGTAAAAGGATAGGGATTGCCGCCATTATCACTAAATTTTGACGCAACCACAGAGGCCCCAACCACTAATACTAAAATTGATAATAAAGCGAATTCCATACGGTAACTCCATAACAACAAATTGACACTGCTCATGTAAAGCAATTTACGTGCCTAAAAGGTTTGTGTTATGCGTTAATTACCGTATATGTTTAGTATTAATGTAATGCGGCTGTTAGGCTTTGTAGCCACCCTCAATACCTTTGACGGCAATAGCAACAGCATCGTGAGCATGCAATGACTCGTAATGATTGATTTGTAGCCAGTAATCACTAAAGTTATCGTTTTCAAGAACTGCTTTAATTTTACGTGCTGCATCTTCACAAAACATCAAATTTTGACCGTTAAGGCGGGCAAATTCTTGCTCATCTTCACGTTTTACTGCCGCTTGTACAGGTGTTTTTAGCTCAGCTTCTAATGTATCAATTAAATTGACTACATCAAATTCACTAATCGTGTTATCTAGCTTTACTTTAACGTTGGCAATTGAACGCTGTGAGTGAGGCGTTGCCACAATACCCTGCGTTGTGCCTAGCCATGCTAAAACGTCTTTTTGATTAAGTGTTTCTTGGTTAAATTTTTCGCTAAACGCATTTTGAATGAGTTGGCGAGCAAGTGCTGCAGAGCACGGGCAAGTAGATGAATAAGTTACATCAACACTTAGCTCGTAGCTAATTACGCTATTTTCAATTGTGCTGGTTAGGGTAATTGGGTAGCTTTTCCAACCTGCTTTACCACTTAATAACGACTTACGACGCAGTGGTAACTCAAATTTAAATTCTATTTGGGCTTTGTCACTTAACCCTTTATGGCTGGTAATAAAAGTATCGAGTGCTTGAGCTAAAGTGTGTGGGTTAACTTGTTGCTCTGTTGAGAGTAAATCAAGCGCCAAAAATAGACGCGACATATGAATGCCTTTAGCGTCTTCTTTATGCAAATTAACAAAGGCACGCGCTTTTGCATTAACGGTAACGGGAGCTAAATCTTTCGATTCAAAAATAAATGGCAGTTCTATTTCGCCCATACCAACCCAGTCTAACTTACCTGTTTGTAAGGCGGGAGCCGTATCAGCTATATCGGGCATATTGGTTTGCATGTGCGCTACTCGTTATTGGTCATAATAAAGCGCAGCATTTTACACTAAATAATTTATTGCTGAAATGATGAGTTTAACAAGTAGGCAAAAGTAAACATGAAAATTTTCTGTTTTTGTCGCACAAGATGAATATAGCTAATAGAAAAATGCTAAGATCTGCTGCAAAATGCGTTTGACTATTAATAGGCACTTTTTATTTATGCCTAGTAACGAGATACACTGACCTATGACCGATTCTTCTTTGAGCCCTTGGGCTCGAGTACTTTCTAGTTTAATAACTCGCTTTGGTGAGTTAAAAACCGCGGCAATGTGCTACGCGCTTTTATTAGGCGTGTCGCTTATATTGTCGAGTATGTTTTATTATGTGGCACTCGGTGAGGTTAATTTAGTTGATATTTTAGCAGTGGTATTTTTTACTGCGGTTGTATCTCCGTTTATGATCAGTATTTTACTCAACTCGATTAGACAATTAGATGCCTCATATGCTTATTTAGACAGCGCAACAAAACAAGAAAAGCTTTTAAACCAAACATTAAAAGATAATATCAACCGCCTCAACATTGAAATAGATGAGCGAAAAATGGCGTTTCATGCCAAGCATCGCGCCATTGAAGAGCTGCGCCGCGAAATAGCAGAGCGTAAAAAAACACAACAAGAACTTGCTCAGCAAGGCATGCTCCTTCGCTCTATTGTCGACTCTTCCCCCGATTTATTTTATTACCGAGATAACAACGGCGTGTTTGCCGGCTGTAATAAAATGTTTGAAGAGGTTATGGGTAAAACCAGCGCTGAACTAATTGGTAAAACAGTGGAGCAGATTTTCCCAAGCTACTTTTTAGCAGAGGTACTCAGAACCGATAAACAAGTAGAGCAAACGCATCAAGCGCTGACAATTGATGTTGAATACATGGTAAATGGTGAAAACCGTTGGTTTGAGCTGCGTAAATTACCGTTTATAAACGATCAAGGTGACTACATAGGATTGCTTGCATTTGGCCGTGATATAACCAGCCGTAAAGAAGCAGCACAAGCGCTTGAAACAGCCTATAAGGATAAAGGTAAGTTTATAGCAACGCTTAGCCATGAGCTGCGCACGCCATTAAATGGCATTGTAGGCTTAACCCGAATGCTACTTGATACAGAGCTTAATAAGCAGCAACGCAGTTGGTGTAATACGGTGTTTTCGAGCGCTGAAACCTTAGGTAATATTTTTAACGATATTATAGACTTAGACAAAATAGACCGAGAGCAGTTAGATATAGCAACCGACTCTATTAACGTTTCCGACTTTATTAATGATGTAGTTAATTTTGCCGGTTTAATTGCTGAGCAAAAAGAGCTTGAGTTTTCAATTGAGCGAAATGGCATATTAGATGTTTATGCGTTACTAGACCCAACGCGTCTACGCCAAGTGGTATGGAACTTAATTAATAATGCCGTTAAGTTTACCCAGCAAGGAGAGGTAAAGCTCACCTGTAGCCGTGAAGAGCGAAGCGATGGCCCTTGGCTTGAACTTAAAATATCAGACACAGGGCAGGGGATCCCAGAGGATCAACTCTCGCGTATTTTTGATATGTATTATAAAGCTCCAGATCTAAGCGGTAAAAATGCGATTGGCTCAGGCATTGGTTTAGCCGTTACCAAAGCGTTAGTCAATGCAATGAAAGGTACTATTTCTGTAACCAGCACAGAAGGTGAAGGCAGTTGCTTTACAGTAAATATACCGCTTAGCTTATGTGTAGCGCCTACTGAACAAAGCTATGCAGGTAGAGGTTTATATATTTTACTTGTAGAGGATGTGCCATTAAATGCCGAAATTGCGACTAATTTGTTAGAGCAGCGTGGCCATGAGGTGATTTGGGCCGAAACCGGTGAAGATGCACTTTCGTTTGTAGAAACCGAAGACGAGCTTGATTTAGTACTACTTGATATGCAACTGCCCGATATAAATGGTGATGAAGTGGCAAGACAAATACGTGCCGATAGCCACTTTGATAAATTACCTATTGTTGCGCTTACAGCGAATGTACGTAGCGCCGAAGAAGACCTAGAAGGTATTTCGGTGCAAGGGGCGCTTGCTAAACCCATTAATACAATAAAGCTTGATAAGATGCTCGCTGATTTGTTTGATATTCAACAAAGTGAATCAGACAAGCCACTGCTAACGGTAAGTAAAGAAGCGCTTGAGAGCATTAATGCAAGTGTGCTTGATGTTGAAACTATTGAAGACTTTGTAAACTCTATGGGGCTTGAAGTATTTAAGCGCAGCAGTGGTTTGTTTGAAAAACTAAACCCGCAATATCAGCAAGAGCTGCAAAGCGCGTTAAACGAAAACGATAGGGAAGAGTACAAATCGGTGGCGCATAAGCTTAAAGGTGCGGCGGGATCTGTAGGATTAAACGACGTACAGTTACATGCTAAAAAGATGGAACACGGTGCGCTTGATGAATCAGATGAGGTACTAAAAGAATGGTTAGATATATTGGCAGATAAAATAAATGAAGGACAAAGTGCCCTTCATTCTTTTTTACAATTATTAGAGTAAGCGATTTACTCTAATTAAGCGTCGATTTTACCAATAAAGCGGTAACCTTCACCATGGATGGTGCTGATTAGCTCAGAAGTAGAATTATCACTTTCAAAGTGCTTACGAATACGACGAATCGTTACATCTACTGTACGGTCATTAGCACGAAGCTCACGGCCAGTCATATGCTTAATAAGTTGCTCACGGCTAAAAATACGGCCAGGAGAATCAAGCATTAAACGCAGCGCGCGGTATTCACCTTTAGGTAGGCGCTTAGCATCACCATTTGGTGACGTTAAACAACGGCTGTTTTCATCAAGTTCCCAACCGTTAAATGTAATTACGCCGTTGGTTTCTAGCACTGACTCTTCGCCACCTAGCGCTGTACGAGTAATTAAGTTGCGAGCGCGTATAGTCAATTCACGAGGATTAAAAGGTTTAGTGATGTAATCATCAGCACCAATTTCTAAACCTAAAATACGGTCAACATCGTTATCACGGCCGGTTAAAAAGATTAAACCGACTTTACGTTTTTGGCGTAATTCACGTGCTAAAATCAGCCCGTTTTTACCCGGTAGGTTGATGTCCATAACTACAAGATTGACGTCATCATTATTTGTAAGCTTGTCATGCATATCATCGCCATCAATGGCTTCAATAACTTTGTAACCTTCAGCTTCAAATAAACTAACGAGGTTTAGTCGAGTTACGTCTTCATCCTCTACGATTAGAATGACTGGCGTTTGCATTATTAATTAACCTTTTTGGAATATTTTATTTACAAAAAATCGAATATTAACTAAATAATTCGATTACTAGAGATTATAGGATTATACCCAAATGTTAACAAGAAAAAACAAGTTGGATAAAAATAAAACAGTAGGGGTGTTCCAAACTAACCAAAAGGCATTGTGCAAAAACTACTGTTTAATGATATATAACGGATGCAGCTTTTTGAATTATGAAAACGAAGCCATTTCCTTTAATAATTGATACATCCACCAATTGCTTAAAGGTACTAAAAAATAATCGCGCAAATTCAAAACAGAATTATATCATTTTATAACCTTTCATCAATGTATGTGATACTGCAAAAGCAATAAAGTTCAGAAATTGTATCGCCTAATTATTATATCAAGTTTAATAATTAAACATGAAATATCACATGCTCTCTCTATAAGGTCATTAAATGGTAATTCAAGTAAAAAGCGTAAATAAATATTCTTTTTTAAACATTTTTTATGGGATTGTAATAACAAAGCGCACACCGGGTTTAGCATCTTGGTCATACAGTATATGCCCGCCGAGCGCTTGGGTTACCAAGTTGTAGACTAAATGCATGCCTAAACCACTGGCCCCTTGGCCTCGCTTAGAGGTTACAAATGGGTCAAATATCCTATTTTTGACATTTTTATCAACGCCTTGTCCGTTATCTGTGTAGATTATTTTTATTTGTGGGCCTGTTATTTCTATATCAAACTGAATATCGTTATTTTCGCTGTTGGTAAAACCATGTATGGCTGAGTTTAAAATGAGCTGTTGGAATATTTGTTGTAGTGGCTCTGATTTACTCTCAATTGTTAAATCACTCGGGCAGTTAATCATCACGTTAGGTTTGGAAGTTATTAACTCTGATTGAATCGACATTAACACGTCAGATATTAATTTATGGATATTTACATGGGTTTTAACCCCGTCATCTTGAATTACAGCTACCTTTTTAAAGTTAGAGATCAGGTCGGCTGCTCGATTTAGGTTTCTATAAATTAAATCAAGGTTTTCGATACCTTCATCAATAAAGCGTTTTAATTGGTTAGAAGTGAGAGACTTATTATCAAAACTAAGCTGAATATCGGCAAGTTTGTCGCGCAGCAAGGTTGAGCCTGTAATACCCAGGCCAATTGGGGTGTTAACCTCATGGGCTACGCCGGCTACCATTTGTCCTAATGATGCCATTTTTTCGTTTTCTACTATTTGCTCTTGGTATTGGTGCATTCGCTCAAGAGTAGAAAGTAGCTCTTGGTTTGCTTCTCGCAGGGCTATTGTTCTTTGGTTTACCTTTTCTTCTAAGCTTTGGTTAAGTTGTTTTATTTCAAGTTTATCTTTTTCATGACGTTCTATTTGCTTACGGGTACGAGCAAGCATGATATTTAAGCTATTTGATAAGGCTGTAACCTCTTTTACACTTGTGCTTGGAGCGCGTACGTCATAGTTATGGTTTTTTGATACGTCTTGCAGTAATACACTTAAGTGCTCAATAGGGTTAGCGATACTCTTTTGGGTTTTTATCGCTATAAAGTACACAAAAAACAAAATAAATAGGGTAAGGAAAATATCTATAATTATTTTTTGTTTTATAAATTCATCTAGGCTTTCTAAGCTGCCACGCATATAAACGTAGCCAACCACTTGTTCGTTATTAAGCACAGGTGTTATTAGTTCAATGTAGTTATTGGTAACTCTTGGCTCGCTAAGCTCTTTAATACTGTCTACGCGCAAAGGAACTGGCGGGGTTTTTTTAGCATTAAAGCTAATAAAAAATACAGGTTTGCTCGATGATTTTTCTATGGCGTAAATATGAATATTTTTAACAAGAGGGATTTTATCAAATGACTTTAGGCGCTTTTCTTCTGTTTTTCTGTCGTCTTTAACCAATGAGCCTGATGCATCAAACGCAACAATATCAGAGAGGATCACGAGTTTGTTTATGATCAGTTTCTTTTGTTCATTTACACTCATATAGGTAGAAATTGAAACCGATAAAGTTAAACAAATAGCGGTGATAATCATGATGGTGTTGATCAGCGCTTTTCGAATACTTTTTTGATGTACTTTTTTTGGCATTATTGCTGCGTCGCCTAAGTATGAATATTTATATTTAGACCTTTAGTTTAGCAAAAACCATAGAAAGTGAAGGGAAATAGTGAAATTAATTCTGATATTTATTCGAAAGTTAGGCTAAGTATTAATTACACTTAGCCTAATAAGTGTAATTAGTTAGCTACTGTAAACAGCAAATTTATTATTTTTGTACACAGTATGGAAGCTACCAAACTGCGCTTCTAAAATTGGCGGGTATTTTAAAAAGCTATTAGCCACTATGCTGAGCTTACCTAACTTAGTTAAGTGTTGCTTAGCATTTGATAAAAATGCTTCTGCAATTGTGTAGTCGGTTGCTATGCCAGTATGAAAGGGCGGGTTACTAACTATTAAATCAAACTTGCCGCTAATATTTTTTAAGCCATCACTTAAAATAGTGCTGCCTTTAATATTATTAAGCTTTAATGTTTGCTCAGTAGCATAAGTTGCAAGTGCGCTCACATCGCTGCAAGTAAAAGTCAGTGCTGGGTTTTTAAGACCTAAAAAAGTGGCTATTAAGCCTGCACCACAGCCAAAATCCAGTACATTACCTTGTTTAGTCGTAGGGGCATTTTCTAATAACATTTTTGTACCAGCATCTAAAGCACCGTGGTTAAAGACTCCCGGAACACTGATAGCATCAAACTCTATCCCAGCTACACTTACGGTAAACGTTTTATGGTAACGGCTAATATCAAAGGTTGGGTTGGACTCTAGCTGCTCAAATGAGAACAAAATACAATGCTTAGCAGAGTCAATTTTATTACTGTATTGTGCTTTGCCTGCTAGCTGTTTTTCTATCGATTTAACACCACTTTTATTTTCGCCCACGACAAGTAGCTGTGCTTTTTTGTTAATAACGACGCGAATATTATCAAGTGCCATTAATACTTCAGGCTTTGATTTTGGGTAGTATAGAATAACTAAATCGTAATCGTTGGCGGCCATTTCATGGTTAACACACACGTTTATGCCATTTATTTTTTTAGCAAACTCCCCATTAGCATGGTTATAACTAAATGCGGTGATGGCACTTTGAGGATTTAGCTGCTTTAGCTCTGCTAAAAAGCCATCTTGAACAAAGTTGACCACCAAGATAGATTTTCCCACTAGTTCTTCGCTATTACGAAGTAACAGTAAACTTGGGTTGGTTAATACGCTCATAAATGGCTTTGCCTTACAAATTATTGATTAGTAAATTGGTGTAATTATTTTGTGCGCTCAAACATTAAGTCCCACACACCGTGGCCTAAACGGTGGCCGCGCTGTTCAAACTTAGTTAGCGGGCGCGAATCAGGGCGAGGTACATAGTCGTTAGTAGATGACTGATTTTTATAGCCTGGCGCTGCTTGCATAACTTCTAGCATGTGCTCGGCGTAGTTTTCCCAATCAGTGGCCATATGAAAAACACCGCCAATTTTTAATTTACTACGTAGTTTCTCAGCAAATTCTGTTTGCACTATACGGCGTTTATGATGACGCTTTTTATGCCATGGATCAGGGAAGAACAATTGCAGCGTAGTTAAGCTTTCATCAGCAAGGCAGTCAGCGAGTACTTCTACTGCATCGTGTTCAAATACACGTAAGTTAGTCACACCAGCTTCATCTGCATCCATTAAACATGCGCCAACGCCTGGGCGATGTACTTCAATACCAATAAAGTTTAGGTGCGGTGCATTTTTTGCCATTTCAACTAATGACTTGCCCATACCAAAACCAATTTCTAATACTACATCGTTGTCGTTACCAAATACTTGGGCTAAGTCGAGCAGGCCGTTTTTGTGCTCAAGCCCCATAGTTGGCCAGCATTTTTCGATAGCGGCAGCTTGGCCTTTAGTTAAGCGGCCTTCGCGTTTTACAAAACTGCGAATTGTGCGGATATACTTACCTTCTTGCTTAGCTTGCTCAAGGTTGTTGTTACTTGATTCACTCATATTATTGGCCTGACAAAAACAATGTGTTTAAAAATGGTTGCGTATTATCCCTGACCAGGCAGCTAATCACAAGTATTAGCGTGTTATAGCGCCTTCATCGCTTGATCTTTTTATTAACTGCAATAGACTGAGCCGCTATTGAGCATGAGTAAAAGTAGTATATGTTGGATTTAAATAAACCCCAGTCAGACAAATTTGCTAACCAAGTAGTTGACTGGTATCACCTTCATGGGCGTAAAACCCTTCCTTGGCAGTTAGCTAAAACACCTTATAAAGTGTGGGTGTCGGAAGTAATGTTACAACAAACGCAAGTTGTTACGGTTATTCCATACTTTGAAAAGTTTATGGCAAGTTTCCCAGATATTATTGCTTTAGCAAATGCAGATGAAGATTTAGTACTGCACCATTGGACCGGCTTAGGTTATTACGCTCGAGCACGTAACTTACATAAAACAGCTAAAATAGTGCGAGATAAGTACCAAGGCGAATTTCCCACGACACTTGAAGAAGTCATGGATTTACCGGGAATAGGGCGCTCTACAGCAGGTGCTGTATTATCACTGTCGCTTGGTCAGCACCACCCTATTTTAGATGGTAATGTTAAGCGAGTGCTTGCTCGTTATTTTATGGTTGAAGGGTGGTATGGGGTAAAAAAAGTAGAAAACCAACTTTGGCATTTATCTACCCAGTTAACCCCTAAAAACAATGTGACGGAATTTAACCAAGCCATGATGGATTTGGGAGCCAGCGTTTGCTCGCGCAGTCGGTTTGACTGCCAAGCGTGCCCACTTAATAGCGATTGCGGTGCGTTTAATGCTGGAAAGGTAAAAGAGTTTCCACATTCTAAACCTAAAAAATCGGTGCCTAAAAAAAGTTGTCATCAGTTGATTATTCAACATGACGAGAAAGTGTTAATGGAAAAACGCCCAAGTAGCGGTATTTGGGGCGGTCTGTTTGGCTTTTTTGAGTTTAACGAATACAGCGAAATGGTGTTATTTTTAAATCAGCAAGGTCTAACAGCCGAGCTGGAAGAGTTAATGCCTTTTACTCATGTGTTTTCGCATTTTGAGCTAACAATAAATCCACATGTGCTTAATATTAACGCCATACCGGATGTAGTAAATGATAAACAACTTATCTGGTACCCACTCGATCAATCTATAGAGGTGGGTTTAGCCGCACCGACTAAAAAGTTGGTTAAACAAATGAGCCCAATAGGTTAAACTGTTAGCATTTAGCGCTTAAGAGAGTCAATTATGGCACGTACAGTATTTTGTCAAAAGTTACAAAAAGAAGCCGAAGGGCTTGGATTTCAGTTATACCCTGGTGAACTAGGCGAGAAAATTTTTAATAATATTTCTAAAGAAGCATGGGGCCAGTGGCAGCATAAGCAAACTATGCTAATTAACGAAAAGCATTTAAATATGATGGACCCAGAGCACCGTACGTTTTTAGAAGAGCAGATGGTTGGCTTTTTGTTTGAAGACAAAGACGTAGAAATTGAAGGTTATCGACCTCCAGAAAAATAAAACTGCAAATATAAAAAAAGGGCTGTATAGCCCTTTTTTTATAGCTATATTTTATAGCGTTTCTTCATCAGTGCTTGCTGATCGCACTTGCTCTTTTAAAAACTGTGCGGCTTTAGAGTATTCAATTTCAAGCGCATCTCTTTGTGCGATTAACTCATCAGTATCGAGCTCTGCGTTTTTACACTTTTCCTCAAACTCTTCTGCACATTGAGCAACGGCTTCTGCACCAATTGTTTTAGAAATTGACTTAAGCTGATGGCAGGCATCACTGATCTCATCTCTGTCATTAACCATAACGCCGGAATTGATACTTTTTATAAGGCTTTGGCTTTGCTCTAAAAACATTTTGAAAAAGCGTATTTGCTTGGCTTCATCGCCGTTTACATAAGTTGATACCGCATCCATATTAATGGGCATGGCAGGCTTTTGATGAATGACAACGGCTTGGTCTTTATTGTGCTTGTTGTACCAACGCTTTAAGGTATCTTCTAATGCATTTAGTTCTATAGGCTTAGTGATAAAGTCGTTAATACCTACAGCCAAGCAACGCTCTTTTTCACCTTTGAGCGCATTGGCTGTAACCGCAATAATATAAGGTTGTGCGTCTATAGAATCTAATAATTCGGCTTCATCACGAATTTTTTCAACCATGTCGTAGCCTGACATTTTAGGCATGTGCAAGTCGGTTAATATTAGCGAGTAATTGTTTTTACGCCACATATCTAACCCTTCCTCACCATTATTGGCTACTTCAACGCCATAACCTAATATATGCAGCTGATCAGTTAAAACTTGCTGGTTGAGTAGGTTATCTTCTACTAATAAAATCAGTTTATTCGCATCGCGAGCTTGTTCAACATTTAAATAATTGTTTAATGTTTTAGTTTTTTTAATTTGCTTAGGTTGATGCAAACCTGCAGCTACCAATATCGACATCATGAAGTTAGATTTACAAAGCGGTGAGGCATTAATATAAAACACATTTTTATGGTTTATTGCGGCTTCATCAAGCTTACTTAGTACCACTACTTGTTGATTATTATCTTCAAGTGAGTAAATTAGGCGACGTAGTAAAGAGTTAACTTTTTCCATATCATCTATGCCATCGACAACCCATATAATGTCGTGCTGCTCTTGTTGTGCTTCTATTTCTTGCTGGTTGTGCACGTAGGTAATTTTAGCGCCCATAAACGATAAATAGCGGTACATTGCTTTTTCGCGCTCTAAATGATTGCTCACTACCACTACATGTTTACCATTGAGCGCATTTTTATGTGCGTATTTAATTTTTCCTGAGGTCCCAAATGGCAGCTCAACAGTAAACTCACTTCCAATGCCTGCATGGCTAGTTACATTAATCGTACCAAGCATCAGCTCTGTTAAACTTTTACAAATAGAAAGCCCTAAACCAGTACCACCGTATTCACGGGTAATTGAGTTTTCGGCTTGTACAAACGGGTTAAATATTTCTCGCAGTTGCGCTTGGGTCATACCCTTCCCGTTATCGGTTACGCAAAAACGTAAGGTAAAATGATCCGCCGTATTATGGGCTACTTCTACCGATATTTTTACGTGTCCTTGGCGTTTGTCATCAGTACTAGTGAACTTAATTGCATTACTGCAAAGGTTATACAGTACTTGGCGAACTCGTATTGTGTCACCGGTTAGATTAGTTGGAATATCGGGTGCAATAGAAAGCTCTAAGTCTAATTGGCGCTTTTTAGCAACAGATGAAAGCACGCGAGCGACCTCTTCAATCGTATCTGTGACCGAAAAAGGTGTCGGGTCAATATTTAGCTTACCCGCTTCAATTTTTGAAAAGTCTAAAATATCATCCAAAATACTCAATAATGAAAACGCTGACTCACGGATAATGGTACTTAAGCGGTGCTGAGCCCCATCAAGCTCGGTTTGTCTTAGTAAATCTATAGTGCCAATAACGCCGTTCATAGGCGTGCGGATCTCATGGCTCATGGTGGCTAAAAAGGTCGTTTTAGTTTCGCTAGCGCGCTGCGCCTTTAACGTAGCTTGCTCTAATGCAACAGTTCTTTGCTGTACTTCGCTCTCAAGGCCTGTTTGTAATTTTTGAAGTTCTTTTTGCGCAGACTCTTTTTCAGACATTACTGAGTTAACTTTATTAAGCAGCAGATTAATGTTTTTAGCCACGCCCGATAAACCTAAGTCCAGTTTTTCACTTACTTTACTCTCGTAATTACCATTTTCGGTAATCGCTTGAAGTTCTTCATTTAATAAATGGCTACTTTTACGTAAGCGAGTATTAATATAGGTATTAAATAGTAGGGCTAATGCAAACAAGGCAAATACGCTTACAATTGCAATAATATAGGCTATTACTTGTGAGTCTTGCTGCGTTAATGGCGGTGCTGGTAATTGCTGTTTTATGATTAGTTCGCCAATAGGTTGATCGTTTAATAGCAATATATGGTGTAATACGCCTTGCTCAGTTAAATGCTCATTTATTTTTTTAGACTCAATAGCGGGTTTAGTGCTGCTATATACAAGTTGGGTTTCTGAGGTAGCATTAAAGCGATAGAGCGTATATTCAAACTCATCATCTAACACTGAGGTTAACTCAAGTAGTTGGCGAACTTTACCTTGCCCATACATAGTAAGTGCATCTACCATTGGTAAATCAAGCTGTTGAGCAAGCTGTGTAATACTTACTTTTTGTTTGGCTGCTGGTGCAGGTTGTGTATTTTGCGAATAAAACGCGAAGGCAACAATAGCAAGCGCTGTTACTGCAATATTAATAATTAAAAAAAGCGGCAGTAAGCCTTTTACCGGCGAAGAGAATTTACTCTGCATTGATTGTTCCCGTTGGTATTTGTTATTACGATAAGCCCTTACCGTATTTTCATAGTAATCGTACCATTTACGTAAAATAATTCACTACGTTTTTAGTCTGGTTTAATTGATTAAACTAAGGTTTTTCGTAAATTTTTGTTGGATAAATAAACATTAATATATAAAAGTACGCTTTGTTGTTTGAAAACCGTTCAAACAGTTATAAAGAGTAAAAAAAAAGTTGACTTGTAAGGGCAAAACTCGTTTAATACGCCGCACGCCCAGATAGCTCAGTCCAAACGGATGAGTGGGAATTGCATTAAAAGTCTTTAAAGGCTTTTAATTAGCACTGTTTAAGTGCCTCGATAGCTCAGTTGGTAGAGCAGAGGATTGAAAATCCTCGTGTCCCTGGTTCGATTCCGGGTCGAGGCACCATTTATTAAAGTAGTAGTGTTTAATTAACAGTTTAAACGTTATTACGCGTGCCTTAGCACACAGTTTAGTGTGCCGACTTAGCTCAGCTGGTAGAGCAACTGACTTGTAATCAGTAGGTCAACCGTTCGACTCGGTTAGTCGGCACCATTTATTTTAGTAATTTGAAAAGGGAACTGTAATCAGTAGTCTGTTCAAGTTACCCGTCGACTCGGTTAGTCGGCACCATTTATTTAAATTAAATGTTTTAAACATTTAATCGCACAGTTTAAGTGCCTCGATAGCTCAGTTGGTAGAGCAGAGGATTGAAAATCCTCGTGTCCCTGGTTCGATTCCGGGTCGAGGCACCATTCAATTTAAGTTCTCAATCTTTAAAATTGAACGTGCCTTAGCACACGCTTTAGTGTGCCGACTTAGCTCAGCTGGTAGAGCAACTGACTTGTAATCAGTAGGTCAACCGTTCGACTCGGTTAGTCGGCACCATTTATTTTAGTTAAAGGTTTGAATATATAGCCTTTAGCTGGCACTGCTTAAGTGCCTCGATAGCTCAGTTGGTAGAGCAGAGGATTGAAAATCCTCGTGTCCCTGGTTCGATTCCGGGTCGAGGCACCATTTATATTAAAGCCCTGCATACACATGCAGGGCTTTTTTTTTGCTTAAAATTTATTATGGACAAAAAAGTCCATATTAATTGGGTATATCCTCTCTTTTTCTCCCTTCATTGCATGCGCATAATTACCTCATCAAAAGGTTGGGTGCTGTTATTACTCACTCCATTTATTTACTCATCAATATGATTGATTTTAGTAATAAAATGCAGGGCACTTTTAGCCTAAATAATACTAATCCGCAAAATAGATCACTTAATTAAGCGTATTGGTATAAGTAATTTAAAGCTGGAGCTAATTATGATCACGCAAATTGTTAAGTTTGATATTAAAGACGAGCACATCGCACAATTTAAAGCCCTTCTAGAAGTAGATAAGCAAGGCGCTAAATCTGAGTCTGGGTTGTTAGAGATGCGTTTATATCAAGATAAAAACGAGCCAGGCGTCTTTTTTGCTTATGAGCGTTTTGAAGATCAAAATGCGGTTGATTACCATGGCGCACAAGATTACACACAAACGTTATTAAATGCGCTGCCTGAAATTAGTCAATCGGCGCCAGAGGTCATGCTGCTTGAAAATACAGTGCCAGCTCCGCTGCATGAGCGTAATACAAAAGTTATTAACCCTGAAGACGATATATGTATTGTGTTTTTTATTTTTAAGATTAAGCCAAGCTTTAAAAATAAAGTAATAGAACGTTTTGCAACGCATGTAGAGCAAACGCGCAGCCAAGAGCCGGGTAACTTAGTGTTTGATTTATATAGTATTGAAAATAACGACGATACATTAGTTGTTTATGAACATTGGCGCAGTGAATCTGCGTTGTGGGATATTCACTTTAAACAGCCGTACGCAGTCGAAACAAGCGAATTACTAGCACAAGCAGTTGTTGGCGATATGCAGCAATACATGAGCTTCGTTAAAGAAATTTAAAGGCTTGTGTTTAACAGCATTACTTACCCCATTTAGCAAATAGTGTATTACACGCTATTTGCTTTTTTGTATAAATACCCTTCAAATTCCCTGCCGGTTTTTATAATAACTGACTATTATGTTAATTCATCGCAACGTATGTAATGTTATGTAAAGTAAGTTGAGCAAAATTTGCCAAAGTGCTTGAATTACATTCATAAATGGCAGTAATTTAGGTTAACTATGATTTGGCAAACTAAGCCAACTTTATTGGCTCTTAGCTTGGTATTGTTGAGCGGCTGTGCGGGTACGCTAAACCCTCAGCAGCGCGAGCAAGCACCCAGCGACATTGCAGCGACATGGCAACATGGTTTAGCACAAAATGCACTTGCAGTAGATCAGCAATGGCTGCAAACCTTAGAAAACCCTTACATTGAAAACCTTGTTAATAAGGCACTTAATAATAATCAGGCCTTGTTGCAAAGTGCCTACGATGTACAAATACAAAAGCAGCAATTAATAATTTCAGGCTCTGCGCTTTGGCCCGATCTTGATTTATCTGCGCAAACTAGGCGCAGTAAAGACAATAGACCTGTAAGTTATGATAATGCCAGCTCTGTCACTTTAGAGCTAAGCTATGAAGTAGATGTGTGGGGTAAGTTATCTGATGCTAAACGCCAAGCCAACCTAAACTACTTGGCGGAACAAGCTAGTTTTGAGCAAGCTAAGCAGCAATTGGTGGCCGATGTTGTTACCGGCTGGTTTGACTTAGTAACCGCCCAGCAGCTACTTGATTTATATAAACGCCGAGAAGAAAACGCGCAGCAAAACTTAGACATTATTGAATCGGGCTACCGCCAAGGTATTAATGAAGCACTCGATGTATATTTAGCCCGTAATGAGCTTAATAACGAGCGTACGCGTATTGCCAATCAACAAGCTACGCTTGTAAGCGCATCGCGTTCTTTAGAGCGCTTATTAGGCGGCTACCCCAAGGGCGATATATCAGCAGAGGTTGAACTGCCTGTTTTTCTTGCGCCAATTAATACTGGTATTCCCTCAGAGCTTATAACCCGCAAGCCTCAACTGCGTGCAAGCTGGTATCAGTTATTAGCGAGCGATGCAGGCCTAGCCTATGCGCATAAACAGCGTTTCCCTAGTTTAAATTTATCAGCAAGCGTGAGTGATAGCACCGATAGAGTGAGCGATTTATTTTCGCCATCAAGCTTAGCGTGGTCCTTATTAGGCAATATTTCTGCGCCAATATTTAATGGTGGCCAGCTAAAAGCAAATGAAGAAATAGCACGCTTAAATGCACAAAAACAAGAGCAAGCATATTTAGATACCTTATACGATGCATTTAGCGATGTTGAAAACGCAATTACTCAGCAGCAATCTTTGCAAGCCAGTTATAAAAGCACATTAGAGGCGCAAGAAAACGCCCTTGCAGCGGAGCAACTGTCGTTTGAGCAATACCAAAGCGGCTTAGTAACATACACTACAGTGCTGGATGCCCAGTCGCGCTCTTTTGATGCGCAAAGCTCACTCATTGAAACAAAAAACCAGCTAATTGCTAACCGAATAAACCTATACGTTGCCCTTGGCGGCGATTTTAACGCCCCAACAAGCGAACCTAAGAGCAATAACGATGAAAACTAAATCAGCAAAACTTTTAATCCCAGCCGTAGTGGTGGTGGCCACCATTTTAATTGTTATGTTTATTAAGGGTAACCCGCCTGAAGCAAAACGTTTTGGCTCACCGCCTAAAGCCACGGTGAGCGTGTCGGTAAAAAAGATTGAGCCACAAGATTACTTAATTTTTATTGATAGCTATGGCACGGTAAAGCCGCGTACTCAAAGTTTGTTAGTTGCTCAAGCATCTGGGCAAATTAATAAAGTGAGTGATGACTTTAGAGAGGGTGGTTTTTTTGAAAAAGGCGATGTACTTCTGCAACTAGATGATAGGGATCATCAAGCAGAGGTTAAATCGGCGCAGGCAGCATTACTGACTGCAGAGCAAAGCTTATTAGAAGAAAAAGCCCGTGGCCAACAAGCTATTACTGATTGGAAGCGTTTAGGTGGCTCATCGCAAGCGAGTAGCTTAGTACTTCGCGAACCCCAATTAGCGGCTGCACAAGCACAAGTACTTTCAGCACAAGCCGCACTTGAAAAAGCACAGCTTGATTTAGAGCGCACAAAAATTACCGCACCTTACGCGGGGCGTGTACTTAGCCGTAATGTAGACCTTGGCCAAGTGGTAAGCGAAAACACGGAACTTGCAACTATTTATGCCATAGACAGCGTGGAAGTGCGCTTACCAATTAAAAATAAAGACCTTTCATATATTAATTTGCCAGAGCAATACAGAGATGGCAGTAAAAACCAAGCTGGCTCACTTGTTAAGTTTAAATCTGACTTGGTTGGCGAGCAAACATGGCAGGGGCAAATAATACGCACTGAAGGCGCCATCGATGAAGGTGCACAGCAATTATACATTGTTGCGCAAATAAATGACCCTTACAAAGCCACAGCAAATAACCAGTACCCAATTAAAATTGGCCAATACATTACTGCGCAAATTAGCGGTAAAACAGTGCCAAATGCGCTAATAATCCCTAATAGTACAATTTACCAAGGCAGTTACGTGTATGTGGTTGAAGAGGGGTTATTAAAACGCAAAAACATTACACTTGCTTGGCAAAATGCCACTCAAGCTATGATCAAAACAGGCCTTAATGCAGGCGATAAGCTAGTTATTACACCGCTTGGGCAAGTAAGCTCAGGCACAGCAGTAAGTGTTTTAGGCGAAACCGATACGCAAAATATGCGAGCAAAAGGTCCAAATGGGGCAGGCAAAGGTAAGCGCCCATCGCGTGAGCAACTTGAGAAAAAAGCACAAGAAATGGGGATTAGTGTTGAAGAGCTAATACAAAAACGCCGCGCTGCAAAAGGAGATAAGTCATGATCGCTTGGTTTACAAAAAACCACGTAGCGGCAAACTTATTACTCGTCACTTTACTGTTATCGGGTTTATTTAGTTTATCGACTCAAATACCGCTTGAGGTGTTTCCATCGTTTGAAACTGACCGCATAAGTGTAAGCGTTACTTTGCGTGGCTCAACCCCAGAGGATGTAGAGCAAGGGGTAACCATTCGAATAGAGGAAGCTGTGCAAGACCTTGAGGGGATAGAGCAAATATCTAGCCGCTCATCTGAAGGCTCTGCGTCGGTGACCATAGAAGTTGAAAGTGGTTACGACCCGCGCGAATTACTAGCCGATATAAAAAGCCGTGTAGATGCTATAAACACTTTCCCAGCCGATGCTGAAAAGCCCATAGTGGCACTTGCCGAGCGAAAACGCGAAGTAATAGCCGTTACCGTATCGAGCGATTACGGTGAAAAAGAAACGTTAGAGTATGCTGAGCAAGTACGCGATGATATTTTACGCCTACCTAATGTAACGCAGGTTGAACTAAGTGGTGTACGCGATTACGAACTTGCCATAGAAGTAAGCCAAGACACCTTACGCCAATATAATTTAACCCTAGCGCAAATATCCACTGCTATTGCTAAGTCGAGCTCTGATATATCGGCCGGTAATTTAAAAACCGAAGGTGGCGATGTTCTTATCAGCTCAAAAGGCCAAGCTTACCGCAAAGATGAATTTGCCAATATTGTGGTTAAAAACCAAAGCGACGGTACAGTAATACGCTTAGGTGATATAGCAAGCATTAATGATGATTTTGAAGAGACCCCTGTTCGCACACGTTTTAACGGTAAACAAGCCGCCTTTATTGATGTATACCGTATAGGCCCACAAAGCGCGATTGACGTAGCAGACGATGTTAAAAA
Organism: Pseudoalteromonas sp. MM1; assembly: GCF_030296835.1. Lineage (NCBI taxonomy): Bacteria > Pseudomonadati > Pseudomonadota > Gammaproteobacteria > Alteromonadales > Pseudoalteromonadaceae > Pseudoalteromonas > Pseudoalteromonas sp. MM1. Next base: position 760,032 of record NZ_AP027922.1, read on the forward strand.
TTACATAGAGGAGCACCAAAGCTCGCTCCCGCAAGGTTTTGCACTAAGTTACTGGGATGACGACTCACAAGTAGTAAAAAGCCGTATAGCAACCTTAACCAGTAGTGCGTTACAAGGGGGCATTTTAGTGTTAGCACTACTTACTTTATTTTTACGCCCAGCCATCGCATTTTGGGTGTTTATTGGTATTCCGGTTTCGTTTATGGGCGCATTTATTGCGATGCCTATTTTTGGTGTAACTCTAAATATAATGAGCTTATTTGGCTTTATTTTAGTGTTAGGTATTGTAGTGGACGACGCCATAGTAACGGGGGAAAACGTTTATACTCATTTAAAAACTGCTGAATCGGGCGAACAAGCTGCCATTTTAGGCACGCAAGAAGTAGCAACGCCGGTTACCTTTGGCGTACTAACAACCGTAGCCGCCTTTTTACCTTTAGCGTTTATTGAAGGCGCACGGGGTGCCTTGTTTGCACAAATTCCGGTGGTGGTTATTCCGGTATTACTGTTCTCGTTAATTGAGTCTAAGTTTGTACTACCAGCTCATTTAAAATATATAAAGTTACGAAACCAAAAAACAAAATCATCAAAGCTTGAAGTGCTCCAACAGCGTTTTGCAGACGGATTTGAAAACGCTATTTTAAAGTACTACCAACCTATTTTATCAATTGGTTTACGTTATAAATTAGCCACAGTAAGTTTGTTTGTAGGTGTATTTTTTATAATTTTAACTTTAATCACTAGTGGTTGGACTAAGTTTGTGTTTTTTCCGCGTATTCCAAGCGAAACTGTACGGGTTACTTTAACCTTGCCAACAGGTACACCATTTGAAGTGACTAACAAGTATGTCATGGACATGTCGCAAAAAGCGCAGCTATTGCAAGACAAATACCGCGATGAAGACACCGGTGAAAGCGTAATATTAAATATACTCGCCTCCACAGGTGGGCGCGGCGGCGTGTCTAATTCTGGCAGCGTTCGGTTTGAGATTACCCCTGCAGAGAGCCGCGATTCAGACATTGGTTCGCGCGAGTTGGTGAGTGAGTGGCGTGATTTAATCGGTATTATTCCAGGGACCGAAAGCTTAACTTTTAGAGCTGAAATTGGACGCAGTTCAGATCCTATAGATGTACAATTAAGTGGTACTTCATTAAGTACCTTACAAAAAGTAGCGCAGAGCGTTAAAACACGTTTAAGTACGTACCCAACTGTATTTGATATTGCCGATAGCATGTCGGATGGTAAAGAAGAGTTGCAAATAGAGCTTACCGAACAAGGCTTTACTTTAGGTTTAAACCGTGTTGATGTAGCTAACCAAGTACGTAACTCATTTTTTGGCTCGCAAGTTCAGCGTATTCAACGCGGGCGTGACGATGTACGTGTAATGGTACGCTTACCAATTGAGGAGCGTCGCTCTGTAGCCGACTTACAAAATATACTGATTACTACACCTACAGGTGGTTCGGTGCCACTTTCGCATGTAGCTACATTAATTGCAGGGCAAAGCCCCTCGACCATAAACCGCATCGACCGTTACCGCACACTTAACGTGACCGCCGATATTGAAAAAAGCAATACCAATATGACCGCGCTGCAAGCCGACCTAACTGAGTATTTAGATGAGCTAATGCAACAATACCCAGGTGTTGATTACAAGCTAGAAGGTGAAGCTAAAGAGCAAAGAGAGTCATTTGGCTCACTGGCTTGGGCATTATTATTTGTATTTTTTATTATTTATTCACTATTAGCTATACCGCTTAAATCGTACATGCAGCCATTAATTGTAATGAGCGTAATACCGTTTGGCATGATAGGCGCCGTAGTAGGGCACTGGATCATGGGGATGGATTTAACCATTATGAGCTTGCTTGGTATGTTGGCACTTATTGGTGTAGTGGTTAACGATTCACTTGTGTTGGTCGACTTTATTAATAAAAAACGCAGCGAAGGCGGCAAGATTATTGATGCTGTAAAACTTGCAGGGGCTGCACGTTTTCGCCCAGTAATGCTCACAAGTTTAACCACCTTTATTGGTTTAATGCCGTTATTATTTGAAAAAGCCACTCAGGCACAGTTTTTAATTCCAATGGCGGTAAGCCTAGGGTTTGGTATTGTGTTTGCAACGTTTATTACACTTATATTGGTGCCAGTAAACTATATGCTGATGGAGCGCTTTCAAAGTTGGTTTATACCAATCCGCAATAATACTTAATCATTTTGCGGGGCTAAACGTGTCGCTACCTGCGTTAAAAAATTCTCATTTAGAATAACTAAATAGCGAATTTTTTGCCTGGCTATCAACACGTTCTTCCAGCCTCAAAATAGATCACTTTATTAAGCGAATTGGTATTAGATAAATACCGAAATGTGTTCTAGGACTAGCTGTGGTTGATTAATATCAATTGCAGCTTTTTTTTGCTAAAAATTTATAAGGTAATAAAGGGTATTTAAAAACAGGGAGGTAGCCAAAAATGCAAAATAGAAAAATAAGAAAAGTGTTCCCCAAGCGTGCGGTGTCCGGCGTCAGTCCTGAAACCAGAAGGTTTCAGGGCGGAAAGCTGCGGTCTACCGTAGGCTTCTCGGTACATGCCGAGCTTGCACAATAGTAGACGAACAGAAATCCTGGTATAAAATTTATCGGCTCAGGGACTTAACCAAACTCCGGCACCCCAGGGAACAAGTTCAGTATATAAGACATAACCCATTCCTTAAACCCTAAACGCAAAAAATTGAACTGTTCGAGCAGTTTTTGCCCGCTGGTAACTCACTATTTACTTATCATGCTACTTTTTGAGCAGGATCATACAATTAATTGGAGTTGCTTTTTATCGAGTGGTAGCATTGCCTTAACTAGCAAAGCGAAGATATAAACATGAGCGACTTACCTGACTACCAAAAAGCCCAGCTGCTTTTAGAAAAAAACGAAATTTTTGTATCGCCGGCAGAAGCGCACGGCGTAATTAGTGGATTACTGGCGTGTGGTTTAAGTATTGATGACAAAGAATACTTAGGCCTATTAAGCGATGTATTTAATGACGGCCAAGCGTTTAGCAATGACCTAAAGCAGTTTTTTGGCACCATTTACAAGCAAGTAGTGGCAAGCTTTAACGATGAAGCTTTTGCGTTCGACTTATTTTTACCAAGCGATGATGAAACACTCATCGATCAAGCTAATGGCCTCGTATCATGGGTTGCAGGTTTTATGCTTGGTTTTGGTTTAAAACAAAAAGATTACGGTAAGTTATCGGCAGATGTAAAAGAAGTTATTAGCGATTTTAGCGAAATTACACGCCTAGATACCATGTTTGACGAAACCGAAGAAGACAGCCAAGCCCTTCATGAAGTAATTGAATATGTACGTGTGTCGGCATTGCTTTGTTTTGCCGAACTTGGCAAAGAAAAAGCACCTAAAAAAACACTACATTAATTTAAAATATAACGGGTTGTTAAAGCATGGTTGAAATACAAAAGTCAGAATTTAAAGCTCGCCGTGAGCGCTTACTTGCACAAATGGATGCAAACAGTGTGGCCATCATTCCTGCTGCCAGTGAAGTTACTCGCAGCCGCGACACCGAATATGCCTTTAGACAAGACAGCGACTTTTTTTACTTAACCGGCTTTAACGAACCCGATGCTGTTTTAGTGTTGTGTAATAACAGTGATACACCCAGTACCTTATTTTGCCTTGATAAAGATAAGCAAGCCGAAATTTGGCATGGCCGTAGAATTGGCTTCGAAAAAGCTAAAAGTGAGTACTTATTCGACGAAACTTACGCATTAAGTGAGCTAACTGAACAATTATTAGATTTGGTTAACGGTCAGCAGATTTTATTTTATGCACAAGGCGCTTACCCAAGCTTTGATAGCAAAGTATTTACCTTGTTAAGTACACTTAGAAGTGGCTCGAGAAAAGGCCTAAAAGCACCAAGTACCATAAAAGAGATACGTGGCTTGATTCATGAAATGCGTTTGTTTAAATCGCCAAGCGAAGTAAACATTATGCGTGAAGGTTGCGAGCTAAGTGCTCGCGGGCACATGCGCGCAATGCGTTATTCCCACCCCGGTGCTACTGAGTTTCAGCTAGAGGCAGAGCTGCATCATCATTATGCAATGCATGGTGCCCGCCACCCAGCATACGGTACTATTGTTGGCAGTGGCGATAACGCTAATATTTTGCATTACACGCAAAATAGCGATGTGTTAAAAGATGGCGACCTAGTATTAATTGATTCAGGTTGTGAGTTACAAGGTTACGCTGCCGATATAACTCGCACTTTTCCGGTAAATGGCAAGTTTAACGAGGCGCAAGCCGCGCTTTATAACATTGTACTTAAAGCACAAGAAGTGGCTTTTGAAGAAATTAAACCCGGCGGGTTTATGTCGCACGCCAATAAGCGTGCAATGCAAGTGATGACCCAAGGGTTACTTGATTTAGGTATTTTAACTGGCGACTTTGATGAGCTAATGGCAAAAGGTGCTTGTAAAGAATACTACATGCATGGCCTTGGCCACTGGTTAGGCCTTGATGTTCACGATGTAGGTGATTACAAACAAAATAACGTTGAGCGTGCATTTGAGCCAGGCATGGTTTTAACCATAGAGCCAGGGCTTTACATTAGTGAAGACTCAAACGCACCACAGCAATATAAAGGCATTGGTATTCGTATCGAAGATAATTTACTTATTACTGAGTCAGGGCATGAAAATCTCACTCTTAGTGTGCCTAAAACCATAAACGATATAGAAGCACTTATGCAAAGTGCAAAAAACGCATAAGCTTGGAGAGTAAAGTGGCTAAGCAGTTTGACGTTGTAGTTATTGGAGGCGGGCTTGCAGGGGCGAGTTGCGCGCTAAGCATTGCTAAAACAAATCCATCACTGACTATTGCGGTAGTAGAAGCAAACCAAGTAACAGACGATTACCACCCAAGTTTTGACGACAGAAGTATTGCCCTTGCACAGCAATCGGTTGAGTATTTACAGCAGTTACACTTATTTGAGCAAAGTGCGCCATACACAGCAGCTATAAAAAAAGTCAGCGTGTCAGATCGGGGTCACTTTGGTAAAGCGCATATTAATTGCGACGACTTTGCTAAGCCCTCATTAGGTTACGTCGTTGAGGTAAACCCATTTGGCCGAGCGCTTTACCAGCGCTTAACGCAAGTAAGCATCACACTTTATTGCCCCGATAGCGTAAGCGCTATTAAGCAAAGCCTAAACAGTAATGAGCTTACTTTACAAAGCGGCGAGCAATTAAATACTAAGCTACTTGTTATTGCCGATGGCGCACAATCTCCAACCCGTAACTTACTTGGTTTAGGTTTTAATACTCAGCCCTACGAGCAAGGCGCTATAATTGCCAATGTTGAAGTAGCAGGCGGGCATAACAATCATGCTTATGAGCGTTTTACTGAGCACGGGCCTATGGCGCTTTTACCAATGAGCAATAGTCGTTACTCATTGGTGTGGTGCATGACACAGCAGCAAGTTGAGCAGTATACCGCCCTAAATGAAAGCGATTTTTTAAACGCACTACAAAGTGCATTTGGTTACCGAGCAGGGCAATTTACAAAAGTGGGCACACGCACAAGCTACCCGCTTGTTTATGGCCAAGCAGAATCATTAACGGCGCATCGCACGGTAGTAATTGGTAACGCTGCTCATGCTATTCACCCCATTGCAGGACAGGGCTTTAATTTAGGCCTGCGTGATGTACAAGTACTTAGTAATCTAATTGCAACAAGTAAAAACGAGTTAGGCAGTTATGCGTTTACCCGTGAGTATTCACAAAAACGCAGTAGCGATATAAAGACTGTAATGACATTAACTGATGCACTGGTTAGGCTTTTTTCAAACTCGTCACGGGTTTTAGCATTTGGGCGCAGCATTGGGCTTTTCTCAATGGATTTATTTCCTGCATTAAAAGCACCGTTGGCAAAGCAGCTAATGGGGCAAGTTAAACAAGGTACACGTTTATGAAGCAAGCACAGGTTTGTATAGTGGGTGGCGGCTGCGTAGGGTTAACCCTCGCGTTAGGACTCGCTAAAGCCAATGTAAGTGTTGTGGTGTTAGATGCTGCGCCTAAGCAATTACCGCCAAGTGATGAGTACGGATTACGCGTAAGTGCGTTGAGCATAGCAAGCCAAACTTTGTTTGAGCAATTAAACGTGTGGCCACACATAATGGCAGAGCGAGCGTGTGCCTATACGCATATGGACGTACGCGATGCCGACAGCTTTGGTAAAATAGCCTTTAATAACGAGCAACTTGAGCTTGAACACTTAGGCCATATAGTAGAGAACGATATAATTCGTTTTGCACTTATAAAAGAGCTAGCGCAACAGCCAAGTGCCACACTCATGTTTGATACGCAGTATCAACAAATACACCAAAGTGAGTCCGACGTATTTGTAACCCTTAAAAGTGGTGAGCCTATTATTGCTAAACTGCTGGTGGCGGCCGATGGCGCAAATTCGGCTATTCGTAAACAATTTAATATGGCGCTCAGCTTTAAAGATTACGATCACCATGCACTCGTTGCTACAGTAAAAACCAAAGAGCCACATACAAACACTGCGCGCCAAGTGTTTTTACCAACAGGGCCACTAGCATTTTTACCACTTAGCGATGCCAATACCCATTCTATTGTGTGGTCTACCAGCCCTAACCATTGCGATGAATTGCTAGCAATGGACGACACTACTTTTAATAAAGCCGTAATGGCAGCCATAGATGGCCAATGCGGGCTGTGTGAAGTGCAAAGTAAACGCGCAGCATTTTCACTTAAAATGCGCTACGCCCAGCAATGGGTAAGCGGCAAAGTAGTATTAATGGGCGATGCAGCACACACCATTCATCCATTGGCAGGGCTCGGTATGAATCTAGGCCTAAAAGACGCCGCGTATCTAATTGAGCTTTTAACACGGGATAGTAAAGAGTTTGCGAGTACCCGTACGCTTCGCGATTACGAGCGCACCCGCAAGCTTGACGCGCAAAAGCACATAGCCATGATGCAAGGGTTAAAAGACTTATTTGAAGGTGCAAATCCGGTTAAAAAACTTATCCGTGGAGTAGGGCTGTCACTCGTTGATAATCTAGGCCCAATAAAGCACCTGTTCGCAAAAGAAGCGATAGGCAAATAACGTAGGTTGGGAAGAGCGAAGCGAAACCCAACAGATAAAGTAAAGTGGTTAGTTTTTAGCTATCAGCTTTCAGCAAAGAAAAACCGATATTTAATTTAAACATCGGTTTTTTGTTTTTAAGTGGCTTTAAACAGATTAAAAGCAACGTTTTTTCCGCAAGTAAGCTTAGCGTCTACATGCCAAGTTTAACACTGAGCTTACTTTAACTGTAGGCGTTTAGCTTGCTGACGCGACGAGCGTAGCTCGTAGTTATAGTTAGTTAAAAAGCGCTTAGCGCTAAATCAATTATAAATTTGCTTGAGCTTCTTTCACCATATCTTGTAGTGCATCAATTAACAGTGGATCTCTGGAGTTTTGTTTAGCAAGTTCTAATGCGTGTTTCATGCTAGTAACAGCCTCTTTAAACTGTTTATCGGCCGTGTAGCCTTGCGATAACCGCATGTGGGAGTAAGCAGCATTAGGGTAATCACGCGTAAAGTGTTTAAGCGTAGTTATCGCTTTTTTAGTGTTACCAAATTTTTGCTGTCGATGAGCAAATTCTACGTACACATCTTGTGGAATTTTAAGCTCAAAACCGTACTTATCACTCAGTGCTTGGTAGTAACCGGTAATAAGCGATACATCAGCAAATTTTCCGTGCTCGTCAGTCACTTTAAATATTAGGTCGCTAAATAGGTTAATTAGGCTATCGCTGAGGGCTGGTAGTATGGTGCCCATATGAGTAAATGTAGGGTAATGCTTATATTCCCATTTTAGCTGCGTAGGCATTTGTTGTTCTAAATTTACTAACGTATTTAATACACCGGTATAAAAACGTGACCCTTCACTTGCTACACTAATAAATAACTCTTGAGCGCCTTTAGGGTTTTTAGTGTATTTAATAATATTATTTTTTAACTCTTCGTCACTCCACCAACTATTTGGGCTAATAGCTATGTAGTTGTTAAATAATTCCGGCTGATTAACTAAAGTATAAAGCGCCAATGTACCCGCATTAGAGTGACCAATTAATGTAGTGTAGCCGTTAGTTGAGTAGTTAGAGTTTATGTATGGCATGAGTTCGTCAGACACAAAATTTAAAAAATTGTCGGTTTGCCCAGCGTCAGGCCACTTATTTTTTACAAAGGTTTGAAACTCAGTTTTTGGCTCACCTTGTACTTTAGGTAAATAATCACGAACACGGTTAGTTGTATCCACACCAACAAGCATGGCATTAGGTATCTGCTCGTAATCAACAAGGGATTTTATAACGCCAGATGCTGTATGAAAGTGCTCAACACCATCAAGTAAATAAATAACATAAAGCGGTTGATCGTCTTTTACAGTGTCAGGTATGAAAATTCTGATGGGCCTATCTTCATTAAGTATTTTTGATTGTAGAATGACTTTTTTACCAACGGTTATATCGGTTGTAGCGGTGTCTGCGTGGCTTAAAAAAGAGGTACTAAAAGTAAGTGCAAATACAAGCGGTAGTAGGAGCTTCATAAATATCCTTATTAAATAATGTGTTGCTCAATAATTGCACGGCTTTAGGTTTGAGTAAATGTTTATATTTTAGGCGCAAATGGAGGGGTAAGTAATTAAAAGCTGCGCTTTTTACGCAAGCAAGCTTTGCGTATCTACACGCAAACCCAATGTATTTATCGTAATTCTGCTTGTTGATATAAAGCGGACGCATACTAATATCACCCTGATAGCTGATAGCTGATAGCTGATAGCTGATAGCTGATAGCTGATAGCTGATAGCTGATAGCTGATAGCTGATAGCTGATAGCTGATAGCTGATAGCTGATAGCTGATAGCTGATAGCTGATAGCTGATTTATTAAAGCTTAAAAAAACCTGCTTGCTTAATTATCCATCTAAGCGTAAAATGCGCGCTCATTTCGGCTTTTACACTATTAATTCCTTGCCTTAAACCGACCGGCCGAAACGGTAGAAGGCTCTATTAACCGTAAGGAATATCCATGCGTCATTACGAAATCGTATTCATGGTTCACCCTGATCAGAGTGAGCAAGTATCTGGTATGATCGAACGTTATACTGGTTCTATCACTGAAGCGGGTGGTACTATCCACCGTCTTGAAGACTGGGGCCGTCGTCAACTGGCTTACCCAATCAACAAGCTTCACAAAGCTCATTATGTTCTTATGAACGTTGAAGCACCTACTGAAGTAATCAGCGAGCTAGAAACTACTTTCCGCTACAACGATGCAGTGCTTCGTAACTTAGTTATGCGTACTAAAAATGCAGTAACTGAAGCGTCTCCTCTTGCAAGAGAAGAGAAGAAAGAAGCACCAGCTGCTTAATTGTTTTGAGTCCTAGCATGGCACGTAGTCAGCAGTTAGTGTAATGGTTAGCCCATATATGAATCAGCTGGTTATATCGGGGGTTGTTTGTAAAACACCCAAGTTTAGCCAAAGCCCTGCAGGCATACCGCATTGTATTTTTGTTGTAGAACATAAATCGATGCAAACCGAAGCAGATCTTAACCGTAATAGTTACGTTAGGCTTCAGGTTGTTGCCAGTGGTAAGCAAATGCAACAACAGACTCAACATTTGCACGTTGGGCAGGCATTGCAAGTGAGTGGTTTTTTAAATCGCCACGAAGGTCGTAACGGCCTTAGCCAATTGGTTTTGCATGCTCAGCATATAGAAAGAATTATTTGAGGAATTAATCTCATGGCACGTTATTTCAGACGTCGTAAGTTCTGCCGCTTTAAAGCGGAAGGCGTACAACAAATCGATTACAAAGATCTAGCTACTCTTAGAAACTATGTTACAGAAAGTGGCAAAATCGTACCTAGCCGTATTACAGGTACTAGCGCTAAATACCAGCGCCAGCTAGCAACTGCTATTAAGCGTGCTCGCTACTTAGCCCTTCTTCCATACACTGACTTACATAAGTAAGCAGCGGATTAACAGTTTTTAAAAGGTGTAGAAACATGCAAGTTATTCTACTAGATAAGATCGCTAACCTAGGTGGCCTAGGTGACCAGGTTGTTGTTAAATCTGGCTTCGCACGTAACTTCCTTTTCCCGCAAGGTAAGGCAGTTCCTGCAACTAAAGCAAACATTGAAACGTTTGATGCTCGTCGCGCAGACTTAGAAGCGAAAATCGCTGAACAGTTAACTGCAGCACAAGCACGCGCTGACAAACTAGAAGCATTAGCAGAAGTTACTTTAGTATCTAAAGCTGGTGACGAAGGTAAGCTATTCGGTTCAATCGGTACTCGTGACATCGCTGACGCTATCTCAGCTGTTGGTGTTGAAGTTGCTAAATCAGAAGTTCGTTTACCTCTAGGTACTATCCGTGAGACTGGCGAATTTGACGTTGCAATCGCAGTACACTCAGACGTAACAGCTACTATTAAAGTAATCGTTATTGCTGAAGCTTAATTTTTAATTAAGCCCAAAAAGCCGTGCTTTTAGCGCGGCTTTTTTGTATCTAAAATTCTTCTCTAATACTTCTTTATAAAATTATTTCACTATTTTTATTCTTTGTTTAAACCTTTTTTGCCTGTCTTTGCGTCTTACTTATCAATAAACTAAAAACATAAAAATAACTAAAAGGCGACGTCACGGATGTTACACGTTAAACCCGAAAACGCACCCATGTGCGAAGCTGCATTAATTGAGCAGGTTAAGTCGGGCGACCAAAGTGCATACAAAGCGCTCTATGAGCTGCATATAAAGCGTGTATACGGTTTATGTTTGCGCTTACTGGCCGATGAAGCGCACGCTGAAGATGCCGCCCAAGAAGTGTTTGTGCAGGTGTGGCATAAAATAGCGCAGTTTGACGGCCGCTCACAATTCTCTACTTGGTTACATAGCGTAGCAAGCAACATTGCGATTAGTTATGTACGCAAGCACAAAAGCTGGTTAAACAAAGTAGTGAGCATAGAGCAAAGCGGTATGGATGAGCAAAGCGCACAAAGCTGTAAGGGCCTCAATGGGCTCGATAAACTAATAGTTCGTTTGCCAGAGCGTGCCCGTATGGTGTTTGTTTTATATGCCATTGAAGGCTACCGCCACGAAGAAATAGCCAAGCAATTAGGTATGGCTGTGGGGTCAAGTAAGTCCCAATACCATAGAGCAAGGCAGTTATTACAAGAGTGGTACGAGTATGAGTAAACAAAATTTTGATGACTACTTAAACAAGTCTTTAAATAACTTAAATAAAGACATAACACCTAATAAATCGCTATGGGCGGGGGTAGAGCACGCCATAGTTGCAGGCAAACCAACGGCAAATAAAACGCCATTATGGCCTAAGTTAAGTGCTATTGCTGCGTGTAGTGTAGCGGCGTTATTAGCAATAAATATGTTTATAAAAAATAACGAGCCAAGCCAAGTGGTGGCTATGAGCGATTACTTTAAAGCGCAAAAGCAAAGTTTATTAGTGCAGTACAAAAACCAACATGCACTAACCAATAACTGGCAAGCACAGCTAGAAGAGCTTGAAGAAGCTGAACAAGCAATTAAACAAGCACTTGAAAACGAGCCACAAAATCAGGCGTTACTGACTATGTTGGCACAGGTTTATCAGCAACAACTCGACTTAATTAACAAGGTGCATGCACCGCGTTGGCAGCAAATATAGGGGAATAACATGAAAGCAATTTTACTTGGGCTAAGCCTATTACCACTAAGCGTTTTAGCGGGTGAAAAAATAGATAAGCAAATAGAGGTGCCAAGCGGCGGCACTATTTTTATTGAAAACCAACGTGGCGATGTAAACATAACTGGCTGGGATAAAAACGAATTTAAAGTATCAGGCGAGCTTGATGATAAAGCACAAGGGTTTGAGCTAAAAACCACGGGCGATAAAACCGAGTTTATAGTAAAAATGCCACGTAATTTGGGGTGGGGCAACAATGGAGATGGCTCTAACTTAACTGTATTTATGCCAAAAAGCAGTCATTTAGAGTTTGCCGGCGTAAATGTGTCGGTGACTGCAAAAGCACTAAAAAAAGGCGCTGAGGTTGATGTAGTTAACGGTGAAATTACGGTAGATGATATTAGCGGCACTGTTAAATTGAGCACCGTAAATGGCGATGTAAATGCACAAAACTTAAGCGGTAATATTCAATTTGAAACCGTAAACGGTGAAATAAACGATAAGCAATCAAGCGGAGAGTTACGTTTTAGCGCTGTAAATGGCGATATCAAATCAAGCACAACCGCAAACGATGTGCGATTAGAAAACGTAAATGGTGATATTGGTTTTACATTATCGAGCATTAAAAGCTTGCGAATTAACACCGTAAACGGTGAAGCTGAAATACGTATTAGTGAGCTGTTGAAAGGCGCTGATGTACGCTATGAGTCGGTAAGTGGCGATGCTGATTTTTATTTTCCGCAAAACGTATCTGCCCAGTTTGAAATTAAAGCCCATGCAAATGGTAAAATTATTAATAAAATTACCAGCGATAAAGTAACTAAAGCTAAATATGGTCCCGCAAGCGATTTAGAGTTTAGTGCCAATGGTGGCAGCGCAAGTGTTGAAATGGATACCATAAGCGGGCGCATTGAGCTGCGAACTAAATAACGCTTAATACCGTTAATGATTACAAAAAGCAGGAAAAGATTTCCTGCTTTGCTATTTGCACAGCCCCGCCAAGTCGATAGAATAGAGCCATTCAATTTTAGTACTGTGAAGTTATGGCCAAACCAGATAAGCAAGTCGATACCCTTAAAGTCCCTCCCCATTCAATAGAAGCTGAACAATCTGTTTTAGGTGGCTTAATGCTTGATAACCAAGCGTTTGACCGCGTAGCAGAGCTGGTTGTTGCGCAGGACTTTTATACCCGCACCCATAAGCTTATTTTTGAAGCCATGACCGCACTTGCTGAAGTGGGCGATCCGATAGATTTAATTACAATTTCAGAAAGCCTTGAAAAAAATAACCAACTAGCAGGTATTGGTGGTTTTGCGTATTTGGCCGAGATAGCTAAAAACACCCCAAGTGCTGCGAATATTGATGCATACGCTAATATTGTGCGTGAGCGCGCGGTAGTACGCGAAATGATTGGCGTAGCTAACGAAATAGCCGAAGCCGGTTTTAACCCAGAAGGGCGCACCAGCCACGACTTATTAGATTTTGCCGAGAGTAAAGTATTTAAAATTGCTGAGCAACGTACAAAAAGTACTGAAGGCCCGCAAAGCATTCATAACATTCTTGAAAAAACCGTCGATAAAATCGAAGAGCTATACCAGTCGCCGCAAGACGGTGTAACCGGTGTAAGTACCGGCTATGCTGATTTAGATAAAATGACAGCAGGTATGCAGCCTTCTGATTTAATTATTGTTGCAGCACGTCCTTCAATGGGTAAAACCACCTTTGCGATGAACCTTGCAGAGCACGCCGCAATGACGCAAGACAAGCCTGTGCTTATTTACTCACTAGAAATGCCCTCAGAACAAATTATGATGAGGATGCTCGCGTCACTTGGTCGTATTAACCAAACTAAGGTACGTACCGGCCAGTTAGATGATGACGATTGGGCACGCCTTTCATCAACCATGGGGTTGTTGATGGAAAAAGGCAAAATGTATGTTGATGATGCATCAGGGCTAACCCCTACCGATGTACGTTCACGTGCAAGGCGAATAGCGCGCGACCACGGTGGTATTAGTATGATCATGGTCGATTACCTGCAGTTAATGCGCGTACCTAGCCTATCTGACAACCGTACCTTAGAGATTGCCGAAATATCGCGTTCATTAAAAGCGCTCGCAAAAGAATTACAGTGCCCGGTTATAGCGCTTTCGCAGCTAAACCGTACCCTAGAGCAACGTGCTGATAAGCGCCCAATAAACTCTGATTTACGTGAGTCGGGCTCGATAGAGCAAGATGCCGATTTAATCATGTTTATATACCGCGATGAGGTATACAACGAAGACAGTACTGAAAAAGGCATCGCCGAAATTATCATAGGTAAACAGCGTAATGGTCCTATTGGTAAAGTGCGCTTAACCTTCCAAGGGCAATTTTCTCGCTTTGATAATTACGCGGGGCCAGCAGTTGATGATGAATACTAATGCGCTTAGCCACAGCCGAAATTAACTTAACCGCCCTTGCGCATAACTTATCGCAAGTAAAACATTTTGCGCCAAGTAGCAAAATAATGGCGGTATTAAAAGCCAATGCATATGGGCATGGTTTAGTGAAAATTGCCCAGCACTTAAATAGTGCTGATGCTTTTGCAGTTGCCCGAATTGATGAAGCCCTCGCACTGCGCGCCGGTGGCTTAACAAAACCAATAGTGCTGCTTGAAGGGTTTTTTAATAAAGCCGACTTGCCTATTTTATTGGCTAATAATTTTCAAACTATTGTGCACGACGAAAACCAGCTTGCAGCAATAGAAAGTGCCACCTTAGATGCGCCAATTACTTGCTGGCTAAAAATAAACACCGGTATGCACCGATTAGGTATAGCACCTGAGCAGTTTGAAGAATTTTATAGCCGCTTACAGCGCACACCCAATGCTAAAAGTACCATTAATTTAATGACTCATTTTTCGTGTGCCGATGATACACATAATGCTAAAACGGCTCAGCAAATTAGCTTATTTGATTCGCTTGTAAAGGGGATAGACCAAGCGCATTGCTTATCAAATTCGGCCGGTATTATAGCTTGGCCAGCAGGGCATGGTGATTGGATACGTCCTGGGCTTATGCTTTATGGGGTGTCGCCAATGGCAAACAGTACTGGGCAGCAGCACAATTTAAAACCCGTCATGCGTTTAACCACAAAGGTGATTGCAGTGCGTGATGTTGCCGCACATGAGCGAGTAGGGTATGGAGGCCGTTGGCAAAGTGATAAACCGACCAAATTAGCCGTAGTGGCTATGGGTTATGGCGATGGCTATCCGCGTCATGCCAAAGAAGGCACACCAGTTATGATTGCTGGGCAGCGTTACGGTATTGTAGGAAGTGTATCTATGGATATGATAAGCATTGATATAGGCGCAAACGAGCACAATGTTAAAGTAGGCGACAGCGTTACCATGTGGGGGCCGGAGCTGCCGGTTGAAGAAATAGCCCACTGCGCCGATACTATCCCTTACGAATTGCTATGTAATATTACACCGCGCGTAAGTTACGAGTACCAGCGATAGTTAATAAGTGATATTTATTCTTTAATAAAGTAAATGTCACTAAAGCCCATACGGGCAAATTCTTGGTCACGAAAGTTACGGACAGCAGAAGAGCCTTTTGAGGTCATTTCTATTTGGCGTACCATGTTTAAGTAGTTAGTTAAATCAATACCTTCGGCAGCGGCAATAGCTTGATACATGTCGTGGTATTTGTCTTTTGCGAAGTTAATTTCGCGCGGTTGGTTTTTAAATGTATAGGTTATTCTGCGTGCCATAATAAGCTCAGCTAATTGAGTGTGAGTGTAATTTTACACTGTATTGAACTGGCATTGAACGATTTGTTGAAATCAAATAATTAAAAGTAGAGTTTAAAATGAAATTATCAGTAGAGATCAGTAAATACCCACTTCATCAAGATTACATCCCGTTTATAAAAGGTTTTATTGACCGCTTAAACGAATACGACAACTTAAAAGTGATCACCAATACGCTTTCTACGCAAATTTTTGGCGATTACGATTTAGTAATGCAAGTGCTAAACACCGAGATTAAACGCTCGTACGAAGAGTTTGGTAAGGCTATTTTTGTTTGTAAGTTTTTATCTGGCGATTTATCTCCAGCGTAATCGCCTTTATTTAACGTGTATTAAAAACGGTAACCGCACACATGGATTTTTTAACACAAACCTTAAGTGGTTTTACAGCAATGTCGCATTGGGAATATATTGCGGTAGGGTTGTCTATTGTTTATTTATTACTGGCAATAAAAGAGAGCCTATGGTGCTGGCCTGCCGCTTTTTTTAGCACGCTTATTTACACCATAATGTACTGGAATGGCGCGCTACTTATGGAGTCGCTACTCAATTTTTATTACATGTATATGGCTGTATTTGGCTGGATGGTATGGCGCAAAGGCAAAGCAGACAATATTAGTATTACCTCATGGTCTACACAACGCCACGCCATTCTTATAGGTGCAACGAGCTTAGCGGCCATTATTATTGGCTATGTAATGCAAAACTACACCCATGCCGATTTTGCCTACCTAGATAGCTTTACAACCTGTTTTGCGGTGGTAACTACGTATTTGGTTGCTAAAAAGGTACTCGAAAACTGGCTATATTGGATTGTTATTGATGCAGCCTCTATGTATTTATATTACGAAAAAGGCTATTACCCAACGCTCGCGCTATTTATTTTCTACACTATTATGGCCGCGTGGGGATTTAAAACCTGGTACGAAGAGTACGAGCAAAGCCAAGCTAAGCCATTAGCGCAATTATAACGTATGCACCGTAATCCACATATTGCCGCGTTATGTAGTAAGTTTGTGGCACCTGAGCAGGTGCTACAAACCACTAAATTAGTGAATGGTTTAAGTAACGACAATTACCTCATAAAAACCGCACAGCAAGACTACTTATTGAAATGCTACAAATCGCATTGGCCTAAAATAGGGCTACAGGCCCAAACTGCACTTAGCCAGCATAACGTTTGCCCTAAACCCATTTGGCTCGATAAGAACAACAGACGAGCTGCATTTCGCTATATTTGTGGTGATATTGCTACTAATACCTACAGCATCGACTTGGTTGAAAAATTGGCACGCGTTCATAGTTATCCGCTAGCTACACAGCCTATGGATATTGCAAAAGAGCTTGTGTATTACGCTAATAGCGACATATATCAACAGCACAGCCGCGTAATTAAGGATACGCAAAACGCCATCAGTGACATGCCCTACAACAGTGGCTTTTGTCATAACGATTTAGTTAAAGATAACCTAATAGTAAATACAAGTGGCATGTATTTGATTGACTTTGAATATGCGCAAACAAACGACGTATATTTTGATTTAGCAGCACTTGCGGTCAGCTTAGAGCTAAATGCGCACGCAGAGCAGACTTTGCTTGAGCAATATAGCACCCAGCAAGCAGTACCCACTGAGTTTTATTGCTCTTATGACAAGCTACGTTACTTTAAAGTGGTGTTTTTGGTGTTGTGTATAGGGTGGTATGAGCAGCGCGACATAAATAATAAGGCAAGCACATTACGCGCGCAGCTAAATAAGTTATTAAGCGAGATAAAAGCTTAAAGCCCGCCAAAACGCGCAGCAAGCTCTTTGTACTTTGCTACTTCGTCAGCATCAAATTGGGGTTCACCGTTTTCATCTTCAGACTTGGCAATAAGCAAGCTCTCACGAGCAAGGCGTTTTACCCGCTCGGCTTTTACACCTAAAAACTCAGCCACTTGCTCAGTCGACATTAAACTCATAATTACATCCTCTATATAATCCGTAAGCATTTAGAATATGTTGCCAAACGGTTACTATTTTTTTATCGAATACCAATAAATAGCTTGTTTTTGGCAAGTTGTGAAGTGTTTTATCAAAAACAGTTTGATTTATAGGCATATAACTCAATGATGCTGGTATTTATTTAAAGATCTCTTTATTATTGCCAGTGCTAAAACATTGATATCGCGAGTTAGTGTTTTAGCAACAAATGTGCTCTTGTGGTGAAATGGATATCACGTGGCCCTCCGGAGGCTAAGTTCTAGGTTCGATTCCTAGCAAGAGCGCCATTTGCTTTTATGTGTGTACCTGTCTACCGATAACCTCATTTACTCATCCTTTATAGTTATATAGTATTGCTTGCAACTCAAAAAGTAGACTTTTAGGGTTAAATAATGCTATTTAATAGGCATATTTAATTGTAGAAAACGCTTCTGCTATGCTCATCGCGTTACCCATTTCAGAGCTCACCCCAGGTATGTTTGTTGACAGTGTTACCAAACAGCATGAAGGGCTCAACAGTATAAAAATAAAAACCAGTGGCTTAGTGCGAAACCAAGCAATTATAAAACGCTTAGTAACCGAAGGCGTTTTAGAGCTGCTTATCGACTTTACCAAGGGCGATGCCGCCATACCCGATAAGTACAAACCTAAGAAGAGTACAGCATCACAAAAGCCCATAACTTCAAGTAGTAAAACAAAGCCCCCCGCGGTAAAACCTGCAATTACCCTTGAACAAGAATTTGCTAAAGCTAGCATTAGTTTTGAGCAGCACAATCGTAAACTGCAAGCTTTGTATGGCGATGTAACCACAGGGTTGTCGGTTAATTTAAAGGTGATTGATGAAATGGCTAACGATATAGTCAGTTCGGTATTTAGAAATACCAGCGCAATGACCATTTTAACTCGCGTAAAAGACAAACATAGTTACAATTGGCGCCATATGGTTAACTGCGCTATTTTCACTGCTGTGTTTGCTAAGTATTTAGGGTACAAAGAAGAAGCCGTACAGCAGCTTGCTATGGGCGCGTTACTTCACGATTTAGGTCAAGCTAAACTCCCGCAGGGGATTATTTCTAGGCCAAGTAAACTCACAGGCAGCGAAATGGATATTATTAAGCGCCATGTGGCTCAAGGTTTAGGCTTGGTTAAAGGTGAAAAAGGCATAACCCCGCTTATACTCGACATGATAGTTAACCATCATGAACGTTTAGATGGCTCAGGCTATCCGCGTGGTATTACAGCTGAAAAGCTTAGCCGCCCAGCGCGCATTATGGCGATTGTTGATGTGTACGATGCGTTAACAGCCGACAGGCCACATCAAGAAGGGGATGAACCCATAAATGCGCTGCGTTATTTGTTAGCCCATAAAGAGCTGTTTGATGCAGAGCTGGTGCAACACTTTATTAAATGTTTAGGCGTTCACCCTGTAGGCACTATTGTTAAACTAACCAATGAGCGATTAGCGCTAGTACTTGAAGGCAACAAATTAAATCCTATCAAGCCTAAAGTTAAGCTATTTTATAATGCTAAGCATGGGCACCACGTTACCCCTAAAGACTTAGATTTAAATGAGTCTGATCAAAGTATTAAAATAGTGTCGAGTATCAAGCCACTTGACTATCAAATTAATTTGGCTCGTTTGTTAAAAGAGCATTTGTTGAACTAGCATTTTTACAACGCTTAAGTTTTTTGCGCCTAGCAGAAATATAAGCACCTAAAAAGCAGCTAGCCATTAACGTAAGCCATAGCAAAGTACCCAGCTCGACATGCAGTGCAAAACAACAAAAAGTTAAAGATACCAGCGCATTGATCATAGCCCCCAGCCAATAATGATTTACAGGGTTATCACATTGCCCAGCTTGAGTGCAGGCACAATAATTTGCTTTATAAAAACAAAACACACTGGCGCCGCAAAAAGTCAGCCCCGCCATAATAAGTAAAATGATCACACTTTTTAGCTTCCTTGGTGATTTTGCAATGAGTTTAAAATGCAGCTAATTACAAGTCAATCTAAATGATAATTAATTACAATTAGAGTATAAACTCTAATAACATATTTCTCATCCGATGAGTTTTAAATAGTTGTTAAATCATCGTTAAAAAACGTGTTTTTTGCTGTTTTTTGACGCTTTGTTACAGTTTTTTATAAAAAATTAAGGTAGTGTAGCCAAGTTTAAAATCCTAATAACAACACATAGATACCCAAACAGCAGTTTGGTTAAGGACTTAACAATGAAATTTACTAAAACTCTAATCGCAGCTTCGCTTGCGTTAGTATCTGCAGATACATTTGCTGCTGCGTTTCAGTTAGCTGAGCAAAACGCATCAGGCCTTGGCCGCGCATACGCCGGTGAAGCATCTATCGCTGACGACGCGTCAGTTGTTGCTCGTAACCCAGCTTTAATGACGCTTTTTAAAGATAAGCAATTAAGTGTTGCAGCTATCGGTGTAGTACCAGATGTAAGCATTGAAGGTGAGTCTACTAACAACGGTATAGACCCAAGTGCGTTAGATGACGATAGCATTGCGCCAAGCGCTGTGGTACCAGCAGCTTACTTTACTATGCCTTACAACGATAAAGTATCGGTAGGTTTTGGTGCGTTTTCTAATTTTGGTTTATCTACAGAATTTAACGATGACTACGTAGCGGGCCAAATTGCTGGTGAAACAGAAATTTTGACCGTTAACTTTAATGCAAGCGTTGCATACAAAGTAACAGAGCAATTTAGCTTTGGTGTTGGCTTAAACTATATTTATGCTGATGCAACGGTAATTCGTAAAGTAGGCGCTAATGCAAGTGGTATTGATTTTGGTGCAGATGCAGTAAACCTTCAAGGTGATGACACCGGCCTAGGCTTAAATGTGGGCTTAATGTACCAATTAGACGAAAACAGCCGCTTTGGTTTTAACTACCGCAGCGAAACAGATATTACATTTGAAGGTGACTTCTCTAATGATTTACCAGTAGCTGCAGGCGGCACTGGCGGTGCAAAACTACCGGGCTCTGTAGAGCTGACTTTACCTGCTATTGCTGAATTTTCTGGCTCACACCAGCTAGATGAAAAACTAGGCGTTCACTACAGTGTATTATGGACAGGCTGGAGCAGTTTTGAATCGTTAGAAGCGCAAGTAACAGCGCCTACTGGCGACAAGTTTGTTGCATTTGAAAAGCAAGAACAGTTTGATGATGCATTCCGTTACTCTATCGGTGCTGATTACCAATACAACGAAGACTTACTTCTTCGTGCAGGTGTAGCGTTTGATGAGTCGCCAGTATCACAAACGCATCTTTCTATCTCTATCCCAGATACAGATCGCTTTTGGTTCTCGGTAGGTGGTAACTACGCAATCGATACGCAATCAAATGTTGATTTAGGTGTAAGTGTTGTTCGTGGTAAAACACAGAACTTTACTGAAACTGATGATTCAGGCAGCCAATGGGGCTTTGAGTCAAAAGGCCATGCTGTTGTAATTGGTGCTCAGTACAACTACAAATTTTAATGTAGTTATGCCTTGTGGTTAATCGCAAGGCACAAAAAAGCCGCTCACTTTAACAGTGAGCGGCTTTTTTAATACCTATTAAATAGTGTTAATAGGTATTCTTATGAAAGCTTATAAGCTTTCTATTTTAGTTTTTTGCTCAAGTAGCTTGGTTTTAGCATCAGTGAATTCAGCTAATTTAGCATTTTCTTTTGCAAGTACGGCTTCAGGTGCGTTATTTACAAACTTTTCGTTTGCTAGTTTATTTTGCACTTGGGCTAGGCCTTTTTCTGCTTTTTCGAGTTGCTTGTTAATACGAGCAAGCTCGGCTTCAACATCAATTAAGCCCGCCATAGGGATCATAATTTCAAGGTTGCCAACATAAGAGGTTGCACATGCGGGTGCGTCGTCTTTGTTTTCAAGCAGGGTGAAAGATTCAAGTTTAGCAAGCGAGGCAATAAATGACTCGTTCTCGTTAATACGGCGCACGTCATCACTTGATGCATTAGCCAGCAACACGTTAAGTGGCTTACTTGGGCTAATATCCATCTCACCACGAATAACACGGATTGCTAAAATGAATTGCTTAACCCACTCTAAGTCATCCATCGCTTGTGCATCAACGTTTGCTTCATTATAAACAGGGAAGCCCTGTACCATAATACTGGTGCCTGTTGTTTCAAGCCCTGCAAGTGGTGCAACGCGCTGCCAAATAGTTTCGGTAATGTATGGCATCATTGGGTGCATTAAGCGCAGTAGGCTCTCAAGTACGGTAATTAGCGTATTACGCGTACCGCGTTGCTGTGCTTCATTGCCTTTAAATAATACCGGCTTAGTGAGCTCTAAGTACCAGTCACAGAACTGGTTCCAAGTGAATTCGTAAAGTGTATTAGCCGCTAAATCAAAGCGGTAGTTATCAAGGTGTTCGGTGTACGTTTTAACTGTTGCTTCAAATTGACCTAATATCCAGCGATCAGCTAACGAGAGCTCTTTTTCAGCATCGTTGAAGCCACAATCTTGCTCTTCTGTGTTCATCAATACGTAACGGCTCGCGTTCCATAGTTTATTACAGAAGTTACGGTAACCTTCAAGACGGTTCATATCCCAGTTTATATCACGACCGGTTGATGCCATTGCTGCAAGGGTAAAGCGAAGCGCATCGGTACCGTGTGCTTCAATACCATTTGCGAAAACCTTACGTGTGTCTTTTTCAATTTTAGCGGCAAGTTTAGGCTGCATCATGTTGCCAGTACGTTTTTGTACTAAATCTTCAAGCTCAATGCCGTCAATCATGTCCAGTGGGTCAAGTACGTTACCTTTTGACTTAGACATTTTATCGCCGTTATCGTCACGTATCAGGCCCGTTACATACACGGTTTTAAATGGTACTTGTGGTTTACCGTTTTCGTCTTTTATAAAGTGCAGCGTCATCATAATCATGCGCGCAACCCAGAAGAAAATAATATCAAAACCCGTTACCAACACGTCAGACGGGTGGAAGGTTTTTAAATCATCCGTGTTTTCTGGCCAACCTTGGGTTGAAAAAGTCCAAAGCGCTGACGAGAACCAGGTATCAAGTACGTCTTCGTCTTGGCTTAGTGCTACGCTATCTGCAATATTATTGTCGCGGCGAACTTCGGCTTCATCGCGGCCAACGTATACGTTGCCTTCGCTGTCGTACCAAGCTGGAATACGGTGACCCCACCAAAGCTGGCGTGAAATACACCAATCTTGTACGTCGTTCATCCACGAGAAGTACATGTTCTCGTACTGTTTAGGTACAAATTGAATGTCGCCGTTTTTAACTGCATCTTTTGCAGGTTCAGCAAGTGGCGCAACACGTACATACCATTGGTCGGTAAGTAGTGGCTCAATGACCACACCAGAGCGGTCGCCGTAAGGAACAGTAAGGCCATGATCTTCAATTTTTTCTAAAAGCCCAAGCTCTTCAAATTCGGCCACAATAGCTTTACGTGCGTCAAAGCGGTCAAGGCCATGTAAACGCTCAGGAATTGGCGCATCAAACGCAAGCTCTTTACCGTCAAAGGTGTATGTTTCACCTTGGCTAAGAATAGCTGCGTTTTTATCGAAAATATTGATCATTGGCATTTTATGACGCTTGCCAACTTCGTTATCGTTAAAATCATGCGCAGGGGTTATTTTTACACAACCTGTGCCTTTGTCTTTATCGGCATGTTCATCGGCAACAATTGTGATACGACGGTTTACTATAGGCAGTAAAATCTCTTTACCGATTAGGTCCTGGTAGCGCTCGTCGTCTGGGTTTACTGCAACACCTGAATCACCTAGCATGGTTTCTGGACGAGTTGTTGCTACAACAATGTAGTCTTTGCCGTCTTGTGTTTTAACGCCATCAGCTAGTGGGTAACGTAGGTTCCACATGTGGCCTTGTTTTTCTTTGTTTTCAACTTCAAGGTCAGAAATAGCCGTGTGTAGTTTTGGATCCCAGTTTACTAGGCGCTTACCACGGTAAATTAGGTTTTCTTTGTGCAGACGAACAAATACTTCTTTAACCGCTTCAGATAAGCCATCGTCCATCGTAAAGCGTTCACGGTCCCAATCAACCGATGCACCAAGGCGACGAAGCTGCTTAGTAATTGTGCCGCCCGATTCGTTTTTCCATTCCCAAATTTTATTAATAAAATCTTCGCGGCCTAAATCGTGACGTGTTTTACCTTCTTCTGCATGCAGTTTACGCTCAACCAACATTTGCGTTGCAATACCTGCATGGTCAGTACCTACTTGCCATAATGTGTTGTTACCTTGCATACGCTTAAAACGCGTTAGGGTATCCATTATTGTATCTTGGAAGGCGTGGCCCATGTGTAAGCTACCGGTGACATTTGGCGGCGGGATCATAATTGAATATGGGGTGCCTTGGCCAGATGGCTTAAAGTAGCCTTTTTGTTCCCAGTCTTGGTATAGCGACTGTTCAATATCTTGCGGATTGTAGGTTTTATCCATTACACAGAACCTTAAATAAGTACTTAAATTAGTTGGTTAGCTTTGCCTATGTGGCTAGCTATTAATCTCTTGCGTGCTGATATTGGCACCAAGTTGGCGCAGCTTTTTAAAGCGCTCACGAGCGGCTTGCTTAGCTACAGACTCTACTGGTACAAAATCAAAAACTTGGCTAAAACGCCTAATAAAATCAGGCAGGTTATTAGCTAAGTTAATTAAAACGTTACGTTTGCCAACAGGAGGCGTGGTGCCTATTTCTACTGGTGCGCCGGCTTTAGGGCCTTCGCCTTGCAGGTTATGCGGCACAAAACTGTCGGGATCAAATGCCCAAATGGTTTCGTCAATGGCATAGGCGGTGTGCTCGTTATCAACAAAAATAAACACACGATTCCCTAATCGATACTGCTCTGCGGCAATTTGAGCTGCTAAAGCAAAATGATCATCAGCCTTCGCTTTAGACTCATCTGGTTGCTTTAGAACGAAAAATTGGGCATTGATGTTCATTGTATCGGGGTTTCCCATGACATTGAATGTGTACATAGTTGATACACATAAATTAAGAGGCCGATTTTGCCATATAACGGGGTTTGCTTCAATTAATACACAGATAATTACAGCAATAAAAAAGGCGCCAAACGGCGCCTTAATACAAGCTTTGTAAGTTATTAATCGTGCGCGGCTTCGCTAACGCCAGCGCGGTTTAATAAATACTGAGTAAGCATAGGAACAGGGCGGCCCGTTGCGCCTTTTTTAGCGCCACTGCGCCACGCGGTACCGGCTACATCTAAATGAGCCCAGTTATACTTTTTAGTAAACTTAGATAAAAAACACGCTGCGGTAATAGTACCTGCAGAGCGCCCACCTAAGTTTGTAAAATCGGCAAATGGGCTATCTAGTTGATCTTGATAGTCATCCCACAGCGGTAACTGCCATGCACGGTCGCCGCTTTGCTCAGACGCTTTTAATAAGTCATGCGCAAGTGGGTTATGGTTTGATAGTAAACCTGTAGCATGTGCACCAAGAGCAACAATACATGCGCCTGTAAGTGTTGCAACGTCAATCACTGTATCTGGGTCAAAGCGCTCAACATAAGTGAGTGCATCACACAATACTAAGCGGCCTTCTGCATCAGTATTAAGTACTTCAACGGTTTGCCCCGACATGGTTGTTAAAATATCACCTGGGCGATACGCGTTAGAGCTTGGCATGTTTTCACAGCCGGCTAACACACCAATCACGTTAATAGGTAGCTGCATTTGTGCTAATGCACGCATAGCGCCAATAACACCAGCAGCGCCACCCATGTCGTATTTCATTTCATCCATGGCTTCGCCAGGTTTGAGTGAAATACCGCCTGAGTCAAACGTTAAACCTTTACCTACCAGTACAATTTGGGCTTGGTCATCGGCTGCACCTTTGTAGTTAATAATCGACATTACCGACTCGTTATCACTACCACGACCAACCGCTAAGTACGAGTTCATACCTAGTTCGGCCATTTTTTCTTCGCCAATAATGTCAACGGTGATATTGTCAAAATTGTTAGCTAGCTCTTGCGCTTGTTCGCCTAAATAAGCAGGATTACAAATGTTAGGTGGCATGTTGGCTACGTCTTTACATAGCTTACTTCCTGCGGCAATGGCTAAACCATGCTCAATAGCGCTTTCACCAATGGTTAGCTCGCGACGCGTTGGTACGTTAAACACAATTTTACGAAGTGGACGACGAGGGTCTACTTTTTTGCTTTTTAGCTGGTTAAATGTGTATAGGCAATCTTGTGTTGTTTCTACCGCTTGGCGAACCTTCCAGTAGGTATCACGACCTTTAACATGTTGCTCGGTTAAAAAGCACACCGCTTCCATTGAGCCTGTTTCGTTTAAGGTATTAATTGTTTTAGAAATTATTTGCTTATATTGCTTATCATCAAGCTCGCGCTCTTTACCACAGCCAACAAGCAATACGCGCTCGCTTAAAACGTTAGGTACATGATGCAATAATAAAACTTGCCCCGGCTTACCTTCTAAATCGCCACGGCGTAGTAAATTTGAGATATAACCATCGCTGATTTTATCGAGTTGTTCACCAATGGGGGATAACCTACGTGGTTCGTAAACGCCAACGACGATACACGCGCTACGTTGTTTTTCTGGGCTACCACTTTTTACGTTAAATTCCATTGTTACTCCTGGTTGTGAGTCATATACGTTATTAATAGGGGCTAAAAAAATAAAATCTAGTCTTAGCTACGTAACTTATGTAGGGATAATCTTAATTTTAGCTGATTTTTTCTGACTCTTACTGTGTAATTGAACTTTATATGTTTAAGGGCTACTAATGCAACAATATATCGTGCACTTAGGTAGGATAATTAATTTTGTTAGCTTATAATAACGACTTATTTACCAGATAAAACTGAGTAAAATAGCTACTTTATTATCAAATTATCACTATTGTTGTGAAATTCTATGTTTAACAGGGGCGAGCATTGCTTATTTTTCGTTATTTGACCGCTGAGGTTTTAAAATCGCAGGTCGCCGTATTTTTAACTTTAATGACCATTTTTGTGTCACAAAAGTTTGTGGTTATTTTAAGTGATGCCTCAGAAGGGAGCATTCCTGCCAAATTAGTATTATCGATGATTGCGCTGAAGTTGCCGCAATTAGCGTCGCTGATCCTGCCTTTGAGTATATTTTTGGGTATTATTTTAGCCTACAGCCGCATTTACGCCGACAGCGAAATGACCGTTCTTAAAGCCTGTGGGGTGAGTGAATGGTATGTGGTACGCGTTACTTTAATTTCGAGTGTGGGGTTGGCTATATTAGCAGCCTCTCTCACCATGTATCTTGCGCCATGGGCGAGTGAGCAAGAATACCAATTAAAAGAGCAAGCCAAAGCCGATGCAGGTTTATCAGCTTTAAGGGCTGGGCGTTTTCAACAAACCGGTAATGAAAAAGCCGTGGTGTTTATTCACAACATTGAAAACGGCGGTAAAGAGCTTAACAAAGTATTTGTAGCACAACTTCCGGATACCGAAACAGACGATTTAGCGCGTTTAGTTTATGCTGAGCAAGGCGTAGTGGTAGAGGCGGTAAATGGTGAGCAACAATTAGTGCTTACCGATGGTAAACGCTACGAAACCGATGGCAAAACACCGGCCCTTAATTTAACGCAGTTTGATGGCTATAGCGTACAAATACGCGAGCAAGAAATAGAGCATCAACGCCGTAAATTAGAGGCAATCCCCACTAATCAACTATTACCTCTTAACACCTCTGAGTCTATAGCTCAGTGGCAGTGGCGTATTGCAATACCGCTTTCTATTCCGTTACTAACCTTAATAGCGGTGCCGCTGAGTGTGGTCAATCCGCGCCAAGGTAAATTTGCTAAATTAGTGCCAGCCATTAGCCTGTACTTAGGTTATTTTATTTTACTCAATGCTGCAAAATTTGCCGTAGAAGATGGCAAAATACCGCCTTCAATTGGTTTATGGTGGATTCACTTAAGCGCTTTATTTATAGGTGGTTTATTAATTATAAAAGGGCGTCCTCTGGGTGCATGGCTTAAAGCTGTTGTAACTAAACGGGAGTTAAGCGCATGATGAAAACACTCGATTGGTACTTAGGCCGCAGCATTTTACAAACCACAGGGTTTGCTTTGCTGGTGTTAGTAGGTATTAGCACATTAATTAAGTTTATTGATCAGCTAAAGTCGGTTGGTCGGGGCAGCTACGATTTAATGACCGCAATGCTTTACACCTTTTACAGCATGCCGGGGGATTTAGTTATATTCTTCCCTATGGCCGCGCTTATTGGTGGTTTAACAGGCTTAGGTGCACTGGCTTCAAATAGTGAGCTGGTGGTAATGCAAGCTGCAGGAATGTCGCGCTTGCAAATTATAGGTTCGGTAATGAAAACCGCGGTGGTTATGGCCCTATGTATGATGGCTCTTGGCGAGTGGGGCGCACCAGAGGCGCAACAACACGCCAAAGAAATGCGTAATCAAGCCATCCATGGTGGCGATGTATTTAATGCGCAAAAAGGTGTATGGGCTAAAGATGGCAACAACTTTATTAATATTGAAGATGTAGATCAAAGTGGCCGCTTAAACGGTGTACATATGTATCACTTTGACAAGTCACTCGATTTAACTCAAATTACCAAAGCTAAAGTGGCCATTGGCCGTGATGAAGGCTGGCTATTACGCGATGTAAATAAGGTTCATATTAGTGATGAGCAAATAAGCAGTGAGCACGTTGATGAAGAGTTTTATCCCTCGCAGTTAACGGGCGAAAAGCTTGGCGTTGTATCGGTAAAACCGGAGTCACTTTCTTTTACTGGGCTTTGGTCATACTTAGGGTATTTACAGCAAAATGAGCAAGATACTAGCACCTATGAACTAGCCTTGTGGCGTAAGTTAATGCAGCCAGTGTCTGTTGCCGTTATGCTGCTGGTTGCATTGTCGTTTATATTTGGCCCTTTACGTACCGTTACTATGGGAGCACGTATTATTATGGGTGTAGTAACGGGAATTGTGTTTCATTTAACAAATGAGATATTTGGTCCTGTGGTAATGGTTTATCAAATACCCGCTATTATAGGTGCGGTGCTGCCAAGTATACTATTCATAGGCTTTGCTACGTACATGATGAATAAACGGGTATAGCCGTTATAAGCGCTTATTTAATACTAAAAAAGGTGACCTATGGTCACCTTTTTTGGTTTTTAATTACTTTAATTAGTACTAATCAAGCTCGCGGTAAATACGTTTATTTTCTTCTTTAGTAAGGGTAATAACCTCAGTTTTTGAGACATAGTCTTGTAGCGCTTTTTTGTTTTTAAAATCAATTAATACCACAAGGTTACCTAAGCCAAGCAGTGCACTTAAGCTGCGAACAATAGACTGCGGCCAACTAATTAAGCTTCCTTCATTAGTTTGTACTTTTAAACGCCATGCGCGCATGCCAATAGTTTGTCCGCTTTTTGTCCAAAAATAGCCAAAAAATACTAAGGTAACAATAACAAGTAGGGCGCTTCGAATACTCGATAGCAGCAATGAGTCTTGAATAAGTGCCGATACATCTTCAGCGCCATTTAAGCTAATAACATCAAGGATAATAAACCCTTGTACGGCAAATAAATAGAGCACTACCGTTAACATAGCAAATGCAATAATGGCTAACGTATCATAAACTAACGACGCAAAACGGCGCCAAAACCCAGCACGTGGAAACTCACCCGACATAAATATACTCTCACTATTAATATGCGCGCTAGTTTAGCAAAAAAGCTTACAAATACTAAGCGCTATAGTTTAGCGCTATTATTTTGTATATTTAAGGGCTAAGCAGTTAATTATAATTATTGGGGTTGCCTAAATGTTAAGCGGTTGATCGGGCTAATGTCATAAAAGGCTTGCTGCTAACCCTATTGTTTGTATAATGCTTGGCATAGAGACGAAGGTACATAAATAATCCTTAGCTCTAAAGTGGTTTTTCTTTATCTTCTCGTGTTTAGAAGGTTAAAGAAAAATGATGCCAGCGTGATGAAATTGGTATACATGGGGGATTCAAAATCCCCTGCCGAAAGGCGTGCCGGTTCGAGCCCGGCCGCTGGTACCACTTTTTATAACCTCTGCTAGTTTTAGCAGAGGTTTTTTTATGTCTGAAATTTGTGTTGGGGCGGACTTGAGCGCTACGCAAAGTGGCACTAGTATCAGTTACTCAAAGTGAGTTCATGGATGAACGATGGACACTGCTTCGGGGATGAATTAAATACTCTTATTACATTTAAGTGTGTTTTCACGAGCCATATTTAGCGCTTTTCAAGCTTACTTACCTTCTAAAAATGCGATGAACTCTCCAGCCGATACATACCAAATATCATCTTTATTTGAGAGTGTTTGAATAAGCTGCTCGGCGTAATCCCAGTTGTTATTTACTGCGTTTTTGTCAAACTCCCATGAATGACCCCAAATCATCATTACAGTGAGTTCATTGCTTTTAAGCGCAATATATTGCTCAATTAACGGCATTGCGTTTGAGTGGTGAACGGTTGGGTTCCACGCCATGGTGTTGGTAGGGAGTTTAAAATTAAGGGTGTTGTTTACTGTTCGGGCATTAGTAAAGCCCGCTTGCTTTACTAATTTCATAGCGGCTTTATCGTAAGAGCCTAAAGGGTATGCAAATGAGTGCACAGGGCTGCCTTTAATAGCTGATAAAATTTGCTTATCGCGGGCTAATTGTAATTTTATCTCTGTTGTATCTAAGCCCGCAAAGCCTGGGTGTGAGTAACTGTGGCTTGCTATTTCATGGCCTTTATAAAGCGCTTTTACTTCACTTTGTTTTATATATTCGCCTTCTTTACCGGTAAAGGTTTTCATCCACGGTAGTTTTTTAGCAAATAAACCTGAGTTTAAATTAAACGTACCAACAACCTGGTACTTATTAAATAGTGCCACGAGTTTTCTGTCTTGTGTAACGCCATCGTCGTAACTAAAAATAACAGCTTTAGTGGCGCCGTTAGGGTAGCTTTTTACAGGCCCTTTACTGGCTGCACAGGTAAAGGTTGCCGCCATTAATATGGCAATTAATAAACTCTTCATTTTAAGCTTTTCATTATTGGTGCAAGTTGCTTAGCCCAAAGATCATAGCCTGCCTTGTTTAAATGGGTGCCATCGGTAGTTAGCGTTTCATTAAGCGTGCCTTGTGGGCTTAAAAATACGGGGTGTAAGTCTATGTAGGTAAATTTTGCGTGCTTAATTGCTTTAATTTGCTGGTTAGCTGTTTGCGCCATTTGCGTTATAAAATCACGATGATCGGGCAAAATACTTTGTACATATATTTGTGTATTAGGAAGCGAGTTATTGAGCTGAGTCACTATTTTTTCTATATTTTCACTTACCGACGATAGGTTTTTAACTTGCTTTATATAATGGTAATTAAAAATATCGTTTACGCCAATTTTTAAAAATATAGCTTTAGGTGGGGCTGCTTTTAATTCGTTCAAACGTGCTAAAACACCGTAGGTCATATCGCCACTAATACCGCGGTTTCTTACGCGTAGGTCGTTAAATCTAATAGCCCAATTTAATCCCTGCTCAGTAATGCTATCGCCAATAAATACTATGTCGTCTTTGCGTAAAGGTTGTAGCTTAAAATGAGCTATACGCTCAGCATAGTGGTTCTTTAGCCATTGGGATTGAAAAGGAATTGCGTTTTCGGCATTAGCTTTAAAGCTTATTAATACAGCACCTATAATTAGTGTGCCAAGTAGAATAGTGATGTATTGCAGTGTGTAATTACTTGGTTTATAACTCATAAAAACCTGCGCTTATAGCTATATTAATTTAATAATGTATCTATAAACGCCGGTTTTTGATACGTGTTGCATTCGTATTCAGGCTTTGTTTTTAACCACCCTTTTTATTAATCCTAATAGTTTAGCAATTCCTAATGTCAGTAACATCGGCACGCCTATTAGTACGAGCTCTTTTACAAAGGGTAAAATGTACATCAAAATAGGGGCTATTTTCGGCTTTTCACCTTCAGGTGCACCGTGGGAGTATCCTTTTTGGTTTACTTGTGCAGCCCAGTCGGTAAGCTCTAAACTAACCAGCAAAAGGCTCACTAAAATAGATACAACTAACACGATGCTGGTGCGGGTTTTCCACTGTTGTTTTAGGTGTTTCATTATTTAGCCTTCTTGGCAAACATACGTTTAGTCAGTTTTACTATCCAAGAAAAGTTAAGCGCTAAATGTACGCCTAACATGGGCATAATAAATGTGGCTGAATCGTGATGTATTTTTGACCAAAAGTCTTGAATGTTTAAACTAATATTAAGTGCAGGTAGTAGAGCCACCGACACTAAAAAGCCGCTCACAAATACTAATAACATCATTATATAAAGCAGGTAATCCCACACTATATTAAAGCGCTCGCGTGCTGTTATGTTTGCAAATAAACGGCTAAAGCTGCGTTTTATCCAATCCCAGTGCAGCAGTAAGTGAATAACAAAAGGGATAATAAAAAATAGGCTAAACCATTCGTGCAAAGGCACACCCGTGGCCTGTGGTGCACTCACTAGCATAAAGCTAATAAGCAGTAAGGTGTCCATTACATAACGGAACTTTTGTAAGTTTTGTTTCCAACCAGACATTATTGACCCTGAAAAAGTTTATTTACTATTTATGATTGCCGCTATTTAAGGTACGCCCCCTTAAAAAGCAAAAGGCTCAATAAAATATTGAGCCTTAAATCATGAGCAAATTATTAAATTAAAAAACGTATGAGGCGCTTAATTTAACATTACGGCCTGCTTCGTAATCTTGCACTGTATCGCTTGAGTAAGAAGCGTGCGAGTAATAGGTTTTATCAAAAATGTTTTCAACACCTAAGGTCATGCTTAGTGCTTCAAGCTGACTGGGTAGCCACTGCATACTAATGTTATGAACCTGATAACCTACTTTATGAATATCAGCACCGCTTGATACCGAGTCATCAGTTCTGTTAACTAGGCTGGTCCAATTAAATTTTAAGTCGTACTGTGGTACTTCGTAGCCTAAGTTTAATGAAATACTATCGCCTACCTCATAACGCAGTTGCTCGCCTGTTTCTAGCTGTTCAGAGTCTGATTTAGAGTAACTTAAACGCGCACTAAATAGCGCTTTACGCAGAGAAAGCGTTGATTCAAAACCATCAATATCGTAATCGCCCGAGTTTTCATAAGTACCAATAGGGCGACCTTTACCAATTGCCCAGTTGTCTATGTAATCTTCAATACGGGTTTTAAACAGGTTTAATGAAAAACCAAATGAGTCTAAGCCCATCATGTTTTGATCTTTAAAGGCAAAACCAATGGCGTTATTTACACCGGTTTCTGCTTTTAAGTCTTTATCAAAGTTAGTACTGTAATCAACGTAGCTTTCGCGCAGGCCAGGGCCTTGAAACAGCTCGGTAGAGCTTGCGCTAACACTCCAGTTATCGTTAATTAGGTATTTAGCCGCTAAACCAAACGTTAACTCGTTCCACGATTTATCTAACGAATCGTTAGTACCGGCAGAGTACATATCTACTTTAAAATAGTTGTAACGCACACCAGGGGTTACAAATAGCTGATCGGTTACAGCGATTTCGTCTTCAATATAAATGGCGTGAGAGTCTGCAGTGTCTTTATTGGTTTGTACGTGGTTTGCAATACGTTTAGATACTTGCTCATACCCTTCGCCGCCATAGCGTAATGTATGGTTAAATCCAGCAAGTGCAATTTTAGATGTGGCAAGGGCAGTGTAACCCGTATGCTCAGAGTTACCCTCTGTACCCAGTGCGATATAGCTTAGCTCGTTACGGTAAACGCTTGCACGTAGGGTGATTGCATCGCCTTTATCTAGCTTGTAGGCAAGTGAAGTACTGGTACGTGTGTAGTCAATATCTTCTGTTTGCGCGTCTGAATCTTCAGCGAAGCCAGCACCAAAGTTGGTTTTTACGTAGTAATCGCCTTCATCGTTGTATCTGTCGTATGAGAACACTAAACGGTTACTCTCGTTTACATCCCAGCCGAGCTTGAAGATGCCATCTACCGTGCGTCCTTCGTTACCTGTAACTTCTTTGCCATTGCCGTTTTCAAAGTTATTTCTGTCGGTGTAGGTGTAGTAGGCAAGGGCGTCTATGTTATCGGTTAGTTGGCCATATACCGCAGCAGAGCCACCGGCGTAATCATTAGTACCTAAGTTTGTGTATAAGCGTGCGCCAAAGTCTTGGCCAGGCTCTAGTAAATCTTTAGCGTCTTTAGTTTCAAAAGCAACACCACCTGAAAGGCCGCCGGTAAGCACTGAATTAGTCCCTACTTTTATATCTACTGCTTTTAAAATATCAGCATTAATAAGTAAGTTTCCTGAGTGGTGGAACATATTATTGTTTTGGCTAATACCATCAACAGTAATGTTGAGGTCTAAATCGTCAACACCACGAATATTAATACCTTGCACAATAGAGTGCGAGCCACCTACGTCAATACCCGCTTGGTCACGGAGTAAATCACTTAAATGGTTGGCTTGTTTTCTTTCAATATCGTCTTGTAATAGCGAATTGTTAGTAATTGTTGTGCCCCATACTTCGATGGTTTCTGAGGTATCGGGAGCTTGTTCCGCTAAGCTTATGAATGATATACCAGTACACAAAGTACCAATAACAACGTTAAGCGCGTGCTTATTAAATGGGAGCGTGTTTTTCATGGTGAGTATGTTTATCTAATTTTAATATTATTAAGAATGATTCGTATTAGATA
This sequence comes from Pseudoalteromonas sp. MM1, assembly GCF_030296835.1. Classification (NCBI taxonomy): domain Bacteria; kingdom Pseudomonadati; phylum Pseudomonadota; class Gammaproteobacteria; order Alteromonadales; family Pseudoalteromonadaceae; genus Pseudoalteromonas; species Pseudoalteromonas sp. MM1. The sequence goes on from NZ_AP027922.1 coordinate 794,312, forward strand.
GGTTGGTGGCTTAAATGGCAATTTAAACCACATACTCTGAATGAATAACAGTTATTTAGACTTCAAATACTTTGTTTTTTACAAGCTCTCTAAACCACTGACATACAGGATCATTATGATGGCGTTGGTGCCAATATAAGGCGACTTGTGCGTACGATAAGTTGAGCTCTTGCGGTGGCGTTCTGGCTACTACGTTATGCTGTTGGCACACATCGGCGGCAAAATGGTTGGGTACATAAAATATTATATCGGTGTTCTCAGCAATGCTGCCAATGCTGTAAAAGTTTTTCAAGCGTACTGGGGTCGCAATATTATCAATACCCAGTGCAGCAAAATTTTGTGCAATGGTTAACGCTTTTTCACCTTGAATTGATATTTGCCCAAAGTTACAGTCGCGCAAAAGCTCAACACTGAGCTCGCTATTAGCAAGTTTATGATTACGAGCCATAACAAGTTTAAACTCTCGGTCAAACAATGGTTGGCAATAGAGTTTTCCCTCGGAGTTGGCGGGTTTATGACCTGTTATTACAAAGTGAGCCTCGCCTTTTAGTAAGTCAGAAAACTGTGGTTTAGGTAAGGTGTCTATTTCAAGGATGATATTAGGCGCTTGCTCGCGCACTTCTTTAATTATTGTTTTTATAAACAAATGCATTTGCGGCGGTAGGCCAAACAGTTTAATAGTGGCTGTGCTTGTTTTTGGATCAAAGGTTTGCTTGTTAACCAGCGTTTCTACCATATTTAAAATAGAATTGAGATCTTGCTGAATTGATTGCGCCTTGGGTGTTAGCTCATACCCTCCAGCCATTCTTATTAATAATTGATCGTCAAACAACGTGCGTAATTTACTTAATGAGCGGCTTATAGACGGTTGGCTCATGCCTAAGGTTAACGCGGTATTGCTAATATGTTTTTCGTTTAAAAGCTGCTTTAAAATAATAAGAAGGTTTAGATCGAGCTGATTTAAATTCATAGTTTGATTTGCAAGTTATCAGTATTTCAAGCCATTATCCTAGCACTTAAACAGAGCTTGGCGTAAATGTGTTTTTAATAAAAATAAGCGAGCACATCAAAATACACCGCCGATAAAAAACAAAAACCAGCAGTTAAGCTGGTTTTTGTAGGCTATGTACAATTAGTTTTTTAAATCAATGGTGTATAGCGCAAAACCATTTTCGCCTGTTTTAAGTGGTGAGGTAGGCGCCACCGCTGGCAGTGTTTGGGCAATGCTAGCTACTTCATCAAGCGGTGATGTTCTAAACACAACGTTTAGCTCTGTGCTGGTGGTCACGGGGCTAAAGCGCCAGTTATTATCGGCAGACGGGTCAATACTGCCCGTGCTACTTTTAGCGGCTTCGCTAATAATGTAACTTCGCAGTACACCGCGGTTTTCATCTGGGCCTTCAAACGTTTCACGGCTGGTGCCGTCAATCGCTGGGAAGTTTCCGCCACCCGATGCGCGGTAGTTATTCGTTACAATTAAAAACTCTGCCTCTAAATCTATCGCTTCACCTTGGTATTGCAAGTTAGTAATGCGCGAATTGTTTTCACTTATTAATACGCCATCGTTGTCATATCGTTTTGGCTTAGTGACATCAATTTCAAAGGTAACACCGTCAATAATATCAAAGTTAAAAGTGGGAAAAGTGGTGTCGAGTAGGTTTTGCTCAGCGCTGCTGTTTACATCAATCTGATTAAACTGACCTGCAGAGCGTTCTAGCCACTCTTTAACATCGTTACCTGTTACTTTTACCATACGAATAGTGTTTGGAAACACATACAAACTAACGGTATCTAGTAGGGTAATATCACCTGCTTTTACATTGGTGTAATCTTCAATACCATTGCGGCCAGCTCTAAAAGGGGCTGCTGCCGAAAGCACAGGTAAACCATCAAGTTCAGTGCCTTGAATAAACGCTTTACCCCACGCTATTTGTGCATCTGATACTATTTGAATTGACGGATCGTCTTGCACCAAAGCAAAAAAGCTATAAATTGGGTTTGAAATTTTAGCAAAGGGTTCGCTCACCCAGTCAATTGTTGCTTGGTGTTCAAGCTCAATTGCGGCAGCTACATCGGTATCTACGGCAGCCAAATCAATAAAGTCGCCGTTTTCATCTGTACCACTAATGGCACGAGTTTCTACTTTTGAGCTGGTTACTTCCCAGCCGCCTTCATCGTTTGGCTCAACAATTAAATCAATAACCCCTAAGTTATTGCCAAAAAAGCCAGGCATAACAGCGGGTACGCCATTAAGTTTACCGTTTACGTTATCAATACCCGCCGATTCATAGCCATCGTACGACGCATCACCGGGAAACAAGCGGTGGTTATGACCAAATAGTATGGCGTCTACGTCATCTACTTTTGACAGGTATAGGGCCGTGTTTTCGGCGAGGTCTTCTTGGGCGCTGGCTGTTAACCCAGAGTGCGGAATGGCAATAATAATATCGGCGCCTTGTGCTTTCATTTGTGGAATAAATTTTTCAGCAGTAGCAACAATATCTTTTGCAATTACCTTGCCTTGTAAATGCGCGCTATCCCACTGCATAATTTGCGGAGGGGTAAGGCCTAAGTAACCAATTTTAATTGTTTGTTCGTTGCCGTTTATATCAAATACGGTTTTATCTTGAAGGTAGTACGGTGTATAACGGTTTTCATCGTTGCTGTCGTCATCATCACCATCATCAACGTATACATTGGCATTAATATACGGGAAGTCGGCACCACTTAATGTGGCATCTAAAAACTCTAAGCCAAAATTAAATTCATGGTTTCCTAAGTTAGCTACATCGTAATCAAGCAAGTTCATAGCTTTAAAAGCAACATGGGTTGCGCCATTTAAAATATCGTCTTTACGTACAATCGCTTCGTAATCGCCAAGTGGACTGTTTTGAATTAAATCACCATTATCAACAAGTACACTGTTTTGCACTTCACTGCGCGCCTCTTTTATAAGGGTTGCGGTATTAACAAAACCTAAAGTTTCTGATGGGGCTTGTGCAAAGTAATCGTAGTTAGATAAATACATGTGTATGTCGGTTGTTTCCATTACGCGCAAAGTAACAGGCGCTGGGTCTGGAGTTACCACAACGATTGGGTCGTTATCGTCGTCATCATTTATGTCACAACCCGTTAATGAAAGAGCAATGGTTAGTGCCAGTGTTGATTTTAAAAAGTATTTTTTAGCGATTCGATTTTTCATGTTCATTCCGTGTAATTTTAAAAAGGAGTACAGTAAAAAAGGTTTGTTAAAGTATGATGAATTAAAATGTGAATCTGAATTTACATTTTTACATGGTGCCTTTATAGTAATGTCTTCTACCAAGATGAGCACACACTATGAGTATACCTATGTACGCATTTAAAAAAATTAAAAAATCTTTATTATTAAGTGCTTGCGCTTTAACTAGCTTTCCAAGTTACGCAGTTGATGAGCAATTTGTAAGTTACCAGGCGGGGCGTTATGCAATTAAAAATGTTATGTTAATCGATGGCACCGGCAAACCAGCACAAACTAATCAAACGGTTGTAATAAATAAAAATAAAATTGTGAACATAGGTGCCACAGCTGAGATAGACGTTGCTGAAGGTGTGAATATTATTGACGGTACTGGAAAAACGTTAATTCCGGGTTTGGTGATGATGCACGAGCACATGTTTTATCCAACCGGCAAAGCTCATTACACCGAAATGCTTTACAGCTTTCCGCGTTTATATTTAGCAGGCGGTGCAACCACAATTCGCACTGCTGGCACAACTGCACCTTATGCTGATTTAAAATTAAGAGATGATATAAACGCAGGTAAAAGTTTAGGCCCAGATATAGATGTAACGGCGCCGTATTTAAATGGCCCCGGCTTACCTATATTAAAAATAAAGTCGCTACGCGATGCAGACGATGCTAAAAAAATGATGGACTACTGGGGCTTAGAGGGGGTTACCTCATATAAAGCGTATATGCATATTCATCAAAATGAGCTTGATGTGGTTATTAAAAAAGCGCACGAGCAAAATAACAAAGTTACGGCTCATTTGTGTTCAGTTACATACCGCGAAGCAGCCGCTTTAGGTATTGATAACCTAGAGCATGGCTTTTTTGCCGCCACCGACTTTGTTAAAAGCAAGCAAAAAGATGTATGCCCAAGTAATAAAGACGTACAGCAATCGTTTGTAGATTTAGATATAAACTCGCCAGAAGTAACGAGCCTAATAAATTACTTAGTGGATAATAATGTAGCACTTACCTCTACACTTACTGTGTTTGAAACCTTTACTAAAGGCCGCCCTAAAGCCTACCCAAAAGCACTTGATGCATTAATACCGCAAGTACGTGACCAGTACGAGTCGCGCTTTGAAAAAATAGCAAAGCAGAGCGAATCTAGCTGGCCTTTAGTATTTAAAAAAATGATGCAGCTAGAAAAAATGTTTGTAGCCGCGGGTGGTAAATTAATGGTGGGCACAGACCCAACAGGTTATGGCGGCGTTATTGCTGGCTTTTCAAATCAGCGTGCAATTGAATTACTCGTAGAGGCTGGATTTATGCAGCCACAAGCTATAAAAATAGCCACGTTAAATGCAGCGCAGTATTTAAATAAGCAAAATACAATAGGCAGTATTGAAGTAGGTAAACAAGCTGACTTAGTCATTATAAATGGCGATTTTGCAAAAAATGCGTCGGCTATCCGTAATATGGAAACTGTATTTAAAAATGGTGTAGGCTATAACTCAACAGCACTTTTCGATAACACTAAATCGGTTGTTGGGCTTCATTAAAATAACAAAGGAAAACAGGATGAAAAAATCACTACTCTCAGTGGCATTAGGTTTTGCTGCACTTGGTGCGTTTAACGCGCAGGCAAACCTTGATCAACACGTTAAAAATGTAGAGCAGCAGGTAATTGAGTGGCGACGCGACTTTCATCAAAACCCTGAGTTGGGTAATCGCGAAACGCGTACCGCAGGCATTGTGGCTAAACACTTAAAGTCGTTAGGTATGCAGGTACAAACCGATATTGCTTACACAGGGGTTGTGGGTATTTTAAAAGGCGCAAAGCCTGGCCCTACGGTAATGTTACGTGCCGATATGGATGCACTACCGGTAACAGAAAAAACAGATGTGCCATTTAAATCAACCAAAACAACAACTTACCGTGGCGTTGATGTAGGCATAATGCACGCCTGTGGCCACGACACGCATGTAGCTATGTTAATGGGCGCTGCACAAGTACTGGCAAATATGAAAGATGAGCTGCATGGCAATATTATGTTTGTGTTTCAGCCTGCTGAAGAGGGCGCACCTTTAGGCGAAGAAGGCGGTGCAGAGTTAATGCTTAAAGAAGGCATTTTTACTAAATATAAGCCAGATGTAGCCTTTGGCTTGCATATTACTTCAAGTCTACATACAGGTAAAATTGGTTATCGAAGTGGGCCATTTATGGCCAGTGCCGATCGCTTTGAAATAACTGTGCATGGTCGCCAAGCACATGGCTCAGCACCGTGGACAGGTGTAGACCCAATTGCTGCCGCTGCGCAAATTGTAACGGGCGTTAACCACATTGTAAGCCGCCAAGTAAACATAACCAAAGAGCCGGCTATTGTGTCGTTTGGTAAAATAGCGGGTGGTGTACGTAATAATATTATTCCTGAAGAAGTTGAAATGGTTGGTACTATTCGTAATTTTGATATGGATAATCGCGCGCAAATCTTTGAAAATATTAAAACAACCGCTACGCATATTGCTAAGTCGTCGGGGGCAACGGCCGATGTGCATATTCATGAAGGCTACCCTGTAACGGTTAATAATCCTGAGCTTACTGCGCAAATGTTACCTAGCCTTGAAAAAGCAGCCGGTAAACAAAATGTGCAAGAAATGGGTAAAATAACCGGCGCAGAAGACTTTTCGTTTTATGCACTAGAAATACCCAGTGTATTTGTATTTTTAGGTGGCACGCCTGCAAGCCAAGACTTAAAAACGGTAGCAAGTAACCACTCACCTTATTTTTATGCCGATGAATCGTCGTTTAAAGTGGGTACCAAAGCGCTTAGCCAATTAGCGGTAGATTATTTAAATAGCCAAAAATAACGACATAACTACCCAGCGAGTAAAGCAATTACTGGCTGGGTATTACTATTTATACTTATAAGCTGCACAGTACGTGCACGTTAAACCAACATGGTTGAATGTATGTCTGAACACCCTTTTTTGGCGCCCAAGCAACAACGCAGCCAGCAAACCCAAGAAAAATTATTAAAAGCGCTGCATCACAGTTTAAAAAGTAAGTTTTTTGAACACATAAGTATAAAAGAGCTGGCAGACTACGCCGAGGTATCGGTAGGTACGTTTTATCGTCGCTTTAAAAATAAAGAGTCGCTGCTGCCCATGTTGTATCAAGACTTTGGCATTGAATTAAATAGCTGGGTAACAGAGCTTGAGACACAGAGCTACAAAAACCTAGATGATGTAGTTAACACTTTATGCCATAAAACATATGTGTTTTTATTATCACAACAGGGGGTATTTAGAACGCTACATTTAAATTCGCGTTTGCATAGTGAGTTATTAGGCAGTGATAAACACATAAATAGGCGAGTAATTTATCAGCGGTTAGCGCAATTACTTAGCCAAACAGATAGCAAAGTGAGCAAGGCGGCGGCAGGTACTGCGGTATTTTTAATTGTCAGTTCATTGCTTGATAAAGTACTGTATCACGATTTAACCCCTGCGATTGCGTGTGATTTATCTGCGCATCAATACGCGCAAGAACTACCTAAAATTATTTTAGCTTATTTAGGTTAAACACCTTTAAACATACTCAAGGAGAGTAAAATGAAAATTACTGGAAGCTGCTATTGTGGTGAAATTAAATACCAAGCCCAATCGCAAAATAATAACGTACTTGTATGTCATTGTAGCGATTGCCAACGCATGTCGAGCGGGCCATTTAGGGCGGTAATAATGGCTGAGCCTAACTCGGTAGTATTTACCAAGGGCGAGCCAAAAGAGTATGTTAAAACAGCACAAAGCGGTAATAAACGTGCACAAGGTTTTTGTGGTACGTGCGGCACTACACTTTACGCAACGAACGAAGCAAAAGCCGATAGAGTGTACGGCTTGCGCATAGGAGCTGTAGATCAGCGTGATGAATTTACCCCAGTGGCGCAAATTTGGTCGCAATCAACCCTTAAGTGGCTAAACGATTTACACCAAGTGCCTGCCTTTGAGACTACCCCACAAAAATAACAAGGCCAATGTAATGAAAACACTGATAAAAACTGCGTTATTAGCTAGTGCACTACTTACGAGTTTTGCGCAGGCAAACCCCAGTAATGTCGACTTTTTAAATACAAGCAAAGCTAACCCTAATTTACCATTTTCGCAAATAGTAAAAGCCGGCAATACGCTTTATATGTCGGGTCAAATAGGGATTAACCCTGCAACCGGCAAGCTAGCAGCGGGTGGTTTTGAAGAGGAAACTAAGCAAACTCTTGAAAACATTAAGCGCACTTTAGAGCAGCATAACTACAGCATGAGCAATATAGTTAAATGCACCGTTATGCTTACCGATATAAACGACTTTAAAGCGTTTAACGCTATTTATACGCAATATTTTAGTGCGCCGTACCCAGCGCGTAGTGCATTTGCTGTTAAAGCGTTAGCCCTTGATTCGTTAGTAGAAGTTGAATGTATAGGCTCACTTTAAATTTAAAAAGTAAGTTTTCTGAAATTTTATAACTTAAACGGCTGTCTATTTGAGTAGTTACACAACAGAGGAAATATTATGTGTAGTTCACCTAAAAGCAGCCGAGCAGTTAAAAAATCAGCCATTAACTTTAATGACGAGTTGACTCAAGAACAGCGCCTACGTTTTGCTGCAAAAGCTAATTTAGCACAAGAGCGCCGCGCACAACGCGAAGCCACAAATAAGCGCTATGAGAAAAAACATACCCCTGTAAAAAAGCCAAGAACAGGTTTATTTTCATGGTTACAACAGTTAGTAAGTTAGTGTCAGCGGGTAGTAAGTCAACAGTTGTTAAGCGTGGTATTTTTACCGCTAAACCATCCACATGTAGCACATAACACACCTGCACCCGCACATAACCAAAGCGGCGCACTCCAACTCCCTGTTGCTGTATGCAAAGCCCCTGCAACCATAGGGCCAATAGCCGCTAACAAATAGCCAATACTTTGTGACATACCCGAAAGCGATGCCGCTTGCGTGGAGTTATCGGTACGTAAGCTAATAAACGACAGTCCTAAAATAAAGCACGCCCCCGAGCTAAAACCAAGTAGCAGCGTCCATACCAGTGCAAAGTTTGGCATATAAAGTAGCCCTAGCGCGCAGCACGCACTCAGTGATGCAAGTATAAAGCTAAGCATGCTTTGATCTTTTAACTTTGCAAGTAGCGGTATAAGCACAAGCCCAGGTATAGCGGTCGCAATTTGAAAAGCCCCATGATAGGCGCCTGCTTGCGTTGCACTTTGGCCTGCTTCGGTCAAAATACCCGGCAGCCACGTAATGATGATGTAGTTTAAAAAAGAGTTTAAACCTAACAATAGTGTAATTTGCCATGCAAGTGCATAACGCCATACGCTTTTATTAAGTGTTGAGGCCTGTGCTGTTTGTGCCGGCTTTGTGTGTTTATTTAATTGCGCCATCCACACAATTAAAGTGGTGATTGTAATGAGTGCACTAGCGCCTAAAGCAAACTGCCAACCTAACCCTTCATATTGGCTAAGCGGATAAACTAATGCTGAAAAGCCACCCGAGGCAACGCCCATAGTGAGCACATAAGCAGAGGTCATAACGGCGACTTTTGCCGCAAAGTCGCGCTTTATTAAACTCGGTAATAAAACGTTAGCGATAGCAATACCCGCACCAATAATGGCAGTGCCAACAAATAGCATTATTGACGAATTAACCACACGCCCAGCAATACCCATTAATATTAAAAATACAGCAAAAAACAATGTACGCTCAAGCCCTTGGCGTTTAGCGAGGCCTGCAGCCATAGGCGATATAACTGCAAAGGCAATTAGCGGTAACGTAGTAATAAACCCCGCTTGCGAAGCGGTTAAACCAAAGTGCGTAATTATTTGTTCAAGCACAGGGGCAACCCCTGTAAAAGGTGCACGTAAATTGGCGGCAATAAGTAAAATACCTATTACCAGTAGCACGCTCGAAAAGCGCGACGTGCCAGTGTTACTGTGAGGTGTGTGAGTCATTATTACAAAATATGTTAGCTAATTATGGGCGCTAGTATAAACAAATCAGCAGTATTATAATTTAGCTATACTGACATTAAATAACTAAAAACAGACAAAGTTATGTTTGAACCTAAAGGGTGGGGCTATCTGCAAAATTATGAGCATATGGTACAACCTATAATTGCTAAAGTAGATACCGCACAAGGCAGTAAAGAATACCCATTACATACTCACCCTAAGGGGCAGTTAATATTAGCGCTTGATGGCTATGTAACCTGCGAAGCGGCTAATAAAATGTGGATGGTGCCAACGCACAGCGCTATTTGGGTGCCTGCTAATACGTGCCACAGTAATCGTGCATCAGATAACGCCAATTTATGCTTTGTATTTATTGATGCCAACCTAAAAGGCATGCCCACACATACCTGCACTTTGGCTATTACTCCCCTCGTTAAAAGTTTAATGCTTAAGCTGGCAGGCGAAAACCAAGCCTATATTGAAGACTCTAAAACAGCACGTTTAGCTCAGGTACTGTTTGATTTATTAATAGAAATGCCAACCCAGCCGCTTGATTTTGTGCTTTCTAAGCATGTAGTTATTCAAACCATGAGCCGGGAGTTAATTGAGCATCCCAATAACCGCAAAACTCTTGCACTATGGGCACACGATTTTGCATTAACTGAGCGGACCTTGGCGCGGCTTATAAAAAAGCAAACCGGAATGACCTTTGGTAAGTGGCGAATGCAATTACATGTAATTACCGCGCTGCAGGCATTGTCAGATGGGCAAAGCGTACAGCAAGTGTCGGCGTTATTAGGGTATGAGTCGGTGAGTGCGTTTATAACTATGTTTAAAAAGGTTATGGGAAAATCGCCCACTAAATACATGGGCGATTTAAATTAGCAAAACTATTAAATTAACGTATTACCATGTGTAAGTAGCTGAAAGCATAGCGTTACGTGGCTTACCAGGAAAGTACCTGTCGCCAGTAAAACTGGTGTAATCAGCACGCTCTGCGTAAGCTTCGTCGGTAAGGTTAATTACACGGGCAAGCACTTCTAGGTTATTGGTCACTTGCCACTTAGCACGCAAGCTTAAAATGTCATGTCCGTCGTAGCTATGCAGGTTTTCTGGGTCGGTATAGTAACTACTTACGCTATGCCATTGCAGTGCAAGCGCTAGGTTATTAAAGGCTTGCCAGCTTAAATCAAGGTTAGCCACATTGCGCGGCGCGGTGTCTACGTTGTTACCGTTTATATTTAGCCCATTAATTAATTGATTATTAGTATACGTGTGCTTTGCATGTGTACCTGCAAACTGTAAGTTAAGTGTTTTACTTAATGCGTAATCCACTTCAAGCTCAATACCTCTGTGGCGAGAGCTGCCATTATTAACGTTAAAAAAGTCGCTGTCGCGATAAATAGTGTTGTGCTTACTCATGGCATACACAGCTAATGCATACCTTACATTAGAGTAGTAACCCTTTAAACCAAGCTCGGCATTATTTGCTATTTCTGGGTTTAAATTAGCGGTGGTTTGCTCGCGTTGTAATTGATAAAGCTCTGCCGCTTGGGGCGCTCTGTAACCACGCGAAAAGTTAGCATATACAGTATTGTTGTTATTAACCTTATAGCTTACCCCTAGCTTAGGCGATGTATTGCTAAAACTATTTTTACCACTGGCAGGGCGACTATAGCGGCAACCGCCAAAGCCACATTCTGCGCCGTCGTCTTTTGTGCGGCCAGTGAGCATATTATTAGTGTAATCGTACTGCATATGCTCATACCTTAGGCCTGCGCTAATAAACCACTTATTTAATTGCCACTCAACTGATGCAAACGGCGCATACAGTGTTGCGTTTACGTCGTAATCGTAGTGCTTGCCTTGCGGTACCGTGGCTACTAAAAATGCAGAGCCTTGAGTTGGCTCGTTTTGACTTTGTGTAAAATCGCTGCGGGTATATTCGCCATCAAACCCTAGGTTTACTTTTATATTACTTGGCAAGTTATGTTGATACATCGATTGCACACCAAAGCCTGTTTGGCTATTGGTTTCAAGTGGGGTGCCGGGTAAAAAGTGCTTAAAAAAGTCCATGCTTTGGTCGCGTACATAAGGCGTGATAGAAAGCACATTGCCATTTTTTAATTGCCACTGGGCATTACTCCACGCTCTAAATGAACGGGCTTTTCTAAAGGCGTCGGGGTCAAAGTTTTGCTGTGCTATGTCTTCGTTTTTATAGCTTTCAAAGCCTGTAATAAAGCCCGCTGTTTGCTGATCTAAATTTGTGTATGTAAGACCAGAGGTCAGTAACAGGTTATCGTTTTCAAAGCGGTGGCGAATATTTACCTTTTGCTGTTGTACGCTTTCGTCGTCGCGATAACCTGTGTCGTCGGTAACACTTGCGTTGATGCCAATCCCACTGTTGCCATAGTCTTGCCCAGCGCGAAGCTTATAACGAGCATAACCATACGAGCCATAATCAAGCCCGACTAGTCCACCGCCTTGTGTTGTATCAGGGGTTATTACGTTAATAACACCATGCACAGCGTTTGAGCCATAAAGGGCAGAGCCTGGGCCTTTTAATACTTCAATGCGCTTTGCCATTTCGCTATGCGCTTCAAATAGCTCGTTAATATTACAAAAGCCTGCAGCACGTAGTGGAATGCCATCTTCAAGGGTGAGTATGCCACCACATGCAGCCGCCCCCGAAAGCACTGGCGAGCGAAGTGCAGGTAAATACTCTTGCCCGTTACCCCGTTGTACATTTGCGCCAGCAATGCGCTGTAACGACTCTTCAACATGCGTTGGCGCAATACTGTTTAATTGCGCCTCAGATAAGGTGCTAATAGTAAGAGGAAGTGGTGTGGCAAGTGCTTCTGTACGCGATGCGGTGGTTGTTATGGTTTCTATTGCATCATCGGTTTGACTGTCGGCAATTGCAACATGGCTTAGTGGCAATAACAGCGGTAAAAAATAAGGTTTCATACATTCCTTTAAGGTGAGTAACGCTTTATTAACGCCATGGTAAGATGTTTTAAACCGTTTTTAAACCGATTGCGTTAAAGTGCGCGTATTCTATATACCCTATACGTTACTGATAATACAAAGCACGCCAGTGCCGGCACCACTAAAGCGAGTATTGAGGAATACTCAAATAAAATAAATCCAGTAATACCGCCTAGCAAAAAGCCAATAATAATAAGCAAAAACATTACACCTTTTCGGGTATCAAAGGTTTCGCCTTTAAGTGCTTTACCTATCATTAGGCCAAGGTCGGTAAAAATTCCGGTTAAGTGAGTAGTTCGCACTACGGCGCCACTATAATTAGTGGCTAATGCATTTTGTAAACCACACGCGGCGCTGGCAAGTGTAATGCCATAAACATAAGACTGGTCGAGCAAATAAGCACTTAAAAGTAATAAAAGGCCTTCAATAAATAATAAAGTGTCGTAATGGCGTCCAAGCTTTAACGAACCACCAGTGAGTAAAAAGCCAGAAAGCGCCGAGCCCAGCATAAAGCTTACAATTATACTAATAAGTAGTAACGCAGCAGAGGTACTGCTCATTAGTTTTATACCAAGTAAAGTAACACTGCCTGAAAGGTGAGAAATGGCCTGATGCTCAAATCCTAACAATCCTACTGCATTAACAACGCCAGCAATAAAAGCGAGCGTAAACGCGCCGTACTCAACCCATTTTGGTAATTTAGTTAACATCGCCTACCTTATTAATGCACACCGAATTGCGCTTTGTAGCGTTTTATTTGCTCATCAACCAATTTGGTGTTTATTACGCCGTGCTTAAAAGCAATATAAACAGGTAGGGTGTAGTCTTCAAGTTGCTTTGCTCGTATGTTTTTATAACCTTTTGAGTACCATAAACCGGCTTGATAATTAGTAATTGCGTAGTCAACACGCTGTTTATCCAGCAAATCAAACGTGGCTTTCGTTGAGAGTGAACGCATTAAATTACTATCATCAATATTATAATGCGCAGCAATAATATTAGGTAAAGCAACGCCTCTTAACATAGCTATACGCGCAGTTGATAAGTCATCTGTAAATTGTTTTTCCTTATTTGTTGTAAATAAACCAAATTGGGTGGTGTGCATAGGCTCACTGGTAAAGTCTAAATATTGCGCACGCTCGGTATTATTAGCCAACGCAAAGTAACAATCGTAGTAGCCTAATTTCATTTCTTTTTTAACGCGCGCCCACGGTAAGTGCACTACATCTATGTTTAAATTTAAATTACGTTCAATAAACTCTAGATACTCTATATCAAGGCCAGTAAAGGTATTTGTTTGCTCATCGTATATTGTAAAAGGAGGATAGTGCGTGGTTACGCAGCGCAGGGTTTTATTAGGCGCTGCCAACAATAATTGAGAAAAAGTTAAGGCTAAAAGCATTAATACAGCGCGCATAAACATAAATCCAAAAGTTTTTATAAGTATAGAACCACAGTGCTTATTATACAGGTTAATTACCTTTAATTGTGTTGATCTATGTATTTTTACACCACGTATAGAATAAATTTGTGAGAGCCACATGTTTAACGCAGAGCAGCAATCGCGCATTATAGAAATGGCGTGGGAAGATAGAACCCCCTATGAGGCTATAGAGCAGCTATACGGGCTTAATTATTCACAGCTGGTGTTGTTTATGCGAGAGCATATTTCAAAGGGCAGTTTTAAAGTGTGGCGCAAACGTCACGCAGGGCGTAAAACCAAGCACTTAAAACTTCGCGACCCAGCCATAATGCGCAGTTATTGCAAAACACAGTATAAGCCGAGATAAATAGCTGCTTGCAGTTTCATATGATGTTAAGGCGTGTTTGATAATCTTTAGCTATTAACATTATTAGAGATTATTTATGAAAGCGTTTTTATATACTGTTCTTTTAACGGGTGCTTTGGTTAGCGTTAATGCACAGGCAAAGCCCGATAAAAACAATCACGGCCATAAAAACGGCCACCATAAACATCAGCAGCACAACTATAAAAGCAGCAAGAAACTATCTAAAAAGCAGCAAAAAAAGTTAGTGCGTGCTGGTTGGACGCCACCCGGTTTAAGTAAGCGTTACCACAGAGGCGATTACCTAGATCGCAATGTATATAAACAAGGGCGCGTTATTGAACGCTCAAGAGGTAATGGTACAGTAAGTATAGAAATTGACCGTACTACCATTCATATGGTGCACGACACTCGAGAAATACTTTCAATATTAACTCGTTAAGTACAATTTATAAGGATATTTAAATGCTCATTGCACTAGCTATAATCATTGGCTTTTTTTTATTAGTGACCTTGTTACCTATGTCGTACAGCCAGCACTACTTAGTGCGCAGCTGCGACTTTGTTCGACTACAGGTGTTTTATATAGCCAGCGCTGTTGCAGTCGTGTCGTTTTGTTTACTGTGGCAAAGCGACAATAGCGGGTATTTGTATACTGCTTTAACCGCATTACTAACCATGGTTTTACAAGGGAAATGGATATTTCCTTACACCTGGCTTGCTAAAAAAGAAGTTAAAACTGCCTCAGTGAGCGAAGATCACAGTGTTAGAATCATGTCGGCTAATGTGCTTATGTCAAACCACAATAGTGAACAACTAATCTCACTGGTTGATAAACACCAGCCCGATTTATTAATTACCCTTGAAAGCGACAGCTGGTGGGAAAACAAGTTAGCAGTTCTTAAAAAAAACTACCCCTATTATATTGAATGCGCTAAAGACAACCGCTACGGCATGCATTTATACAGTAAATTTAAAATTCTTGATGCGCAAATATGCGAGTTAATAGAGGACGATATTCCCTCAATTCATATCTTGTTCGAAAACAATGAAGGCCTGCAAATGCAAGGGCACTTTATTCACCCCGCACCACCAAGCCCCACTGAAGAAGACTCATCGCGCCCACGCGATAGCGAACTCATAATGGTGGCAAAAGCACTTAAAAACCCAACACGCCCGACCATTGTAGCTGGTGATTTAAACGACGTAGCATGGTCGCGCAGCACCCGTTTATTTATGCAAATAAGCGGCTTTTTAGACCCACGTAAAGGCCGTGGTTTTTATAACACCTTTCACGCAAGTTACTTTTTTATGCGCTGGCCGCTCGATCATTTATTTCACAGCCAAGGCTTTAAAGTAAAACGTATTAAGCGCCTTGCTAAATATGGCTCTGACCACTTTGCACTACTCACTGAGCTAGTGTTTGAAAACGCCAAGCAGCATTCATTAGAAGATAAATCAGATGAGCTTAAGCAAGAAGAAATACAAGAGCTGGCTATGAGTAAAGCCGATAAGCGAAAGGTGCCAAGGTTTGAGAATAGCTATTAATTTTTAGCTGTTAGTGAATAAGCCTTAACTAGTCTGTTATATCGAGTGTTTAAACTCACTATGGGAAATTTAACACAATTCATTAATTAAAGTTATATGACGCTAAACAGTGGGATGATTAAATGTTTATCCCTAAAAAATCCTAGAGTCAAATTAAGATTAGCTCCGATAAGAAGGCTGGTACTTTTCAATTTCGCAATTGATAAGAGCGTTAGTGTCATTGTAACGTCAAGATCCCTAAGAAATGCCAGAGCTAATTAATGAGGTTTTAAGTTCAGGCACTACCAGAGACAACTACAAAGTCTGGTACGTGCCATAGCAAAGTATATCCTGCCTTTTACCTAACAAACATCCAAATACCGGCAGCTATCATAAATAAGTTTTCTGTGAGGGAGATAAACCCTAGTGGTACGTTACTGTCACCGCCTACACACGCACATTTCAACTCTCGTTTATCTATGTAGACTGCTTTTATCACTGAAATAGCACCAACCCCACCTATGAATAATGAAATAGGGGCAATAATATAGGCTGGTAATCCGGCTATCATTCCAATGCCAACAAATGCTTCTAAAAATGGATAAACATAAGCGTACCTGACTACTTTCATAGCGACTAAATCATAGGTTATAAATGAATTAGTAAAGCTAAATAAGTCTTGAAGCTTTTGTATTGCTAACACTGCCATTGTTAGGGCTACAAACAGTTCAGCGGTTTGCATTGATAATAAGCTATTATCTGATGCAAAACTAAATGCCACACTAAGCAAAAAACTAACCGAAAAAATCGCAATCACGGGCGTGTAAGTTGTACCTTCTTGGGCGGCTTGTGGCTTATTAAAGTAATCACGTAAATCGTCGTAGCCACCTATACGTTTATTATCAATAAATGTTTGAGGTGTAGTTTCTACACTGTGTTGTTTTTTAAATTCATCTGTTTGCTCTCGAGAAGTTAAAAGCTGATCATCAACTGTATATCCCTCTCGCTCTAGTAAGTCTTTTGATTTTAAACCAAACGGACAAATATGCTCATCTGTTACCATTCTAAAAAGTTGGGCTGATTTACTCATGCTTTACTCCTTATGTTATATGGTTTATTTATTTGAATTGAAATCTGGAACCGCTCTTAATTGTGCTTGAGCATTGGTTTGTGCAATGCCGTTTTGCTCTATATCTTTTAGGAGCCATTGCATTTCTTTTATTTCTCGCTCTTGAGCTTCAATTATATTTGTAGCTAGCTTTTGAACGCGTTTATCTTTGATTTTTGCCTTGTCACTTGTGAGTATGGCAATTGAATGATGTGGGATCATCGCCGACATCCATGAGCTATCATCAACAGTCGCTTGTGATCGAACTAAAAATAAACTTCCCGCAAATACGGTAACACTAGCAATGAGTACTGTTATATTTTTCTTTTTATCTTTATACATATTGAGCATGAAAAGTAGCATTACCACTGCCATTGTGGCTCCCATATAAAGCGCCATATAAGTACGAGTTTCACTAAAATAAACATGGCTAAGTTGGTAGGTGTTCAAATACATCAATACAAGCATGGTAATTGTGGATGTTGCTATCATTAAAAAAAATTTTGAATAGTGTGACATTGTATTGCTCCTTCAAAGTTTGTATTTTGTTTTTACATGTGAGTAACTTTTACACTATCAAGCTCACAAATCAGTGTTTCCTGTTGTGTAAAATGGATATTTAACAATTAGTTCAAGAATTATGCCGTTAGGCTAAAACTGCTCGCTGGATTTACTTATGTATTTGTAGATTTCTTCACTTGAGTTGTCAGTGAGTAGCTCAATATTATATTTGTGAAATATACCCTCCATTTCCATTCCGGGAGTGCCAATAGGCATGGCAGGTACACTTAAGCCTGTAATGTGCGGAGCATGTTGCTCAGATAAAAACAGTTTTATATGCTTAGCTGGAACATGACCTTCAAATACAAATCCATCGGCTGACACGGCTGTATGGCATGAACGCATATTCGGTTTTATTTGATACTGAGATTTAATCAACCCCATATCATTAACGTTAATTGCTTTTGTTTGAATATTATTTTCTCCCAAATGAGCAATCCACTTATTACAACACCCACAATTTTTACTTTTATAAACGGTAAGCTCTATTTTATGTTTTTTTGAATTCTCAGAAACTATTGATGTTTTGTGCTGTTTTTCGATACTCATTGTAGAAAATGACATGGTTAATGATAAAAAAAACGCTGAGGTTATGTAGTTTACTTGCATTGTTAACCCCTTAATTAGACCAATGAATATGAGTAATTTTCCACCCTGAATCGGTGTTTTTTAATGTAATTGATTCCATTCCCGTAGATTTAATATCTTTCCCTTTATACTTTCCTTGAGTTTTACTTCTTGAAATTGAGTAAGCGGTGTCTCCATCTGTGTAAACTTGGTGCTCGAGTAGTTCACTATTAACTGCACTTAAGAATTTCATATCCGCTATCATATGATGGTTCGCGTATTCATCTGCAGAACGCTCAACACTTCCGCCTTCAAAAATGATGACATCGTCGGCTAGTAATTTACGTGCAGCTTCGCCATTGCCTTGTTTTAGGGATGCATGAAATAGGCTGACAGTTTTTGCAGCTTCGCTATCAAGATTGACAAAAACCCAGCCTTTTTTTGAATGTTCTTCATCGCCATGTGCACTAACAGCAAAAGAACCAACAGCGCTAAAAATTAGCAGCAATAAAATTTTTAAGTTAGAGGATTTAATTAACATACGTTTTCCTTTTTTATTAATCGTTAAACAGGCGGACCAACAAGTGTGGTAAATATACTTGTTGTAATAAGTACAAACAGGGCAATTACTATTTCAACAGTGATCGAGCGTTTTAATATATTTATATGGTGTTGTTGAGTGATTTGCGGGACTAAAAAAAGCTTATGCCATGCACCTAGTAACAGCATCGCACTGACGAGTAACAGTTTTAATAAAATTAGTTGCCCATAATTTGATGTAAACAATACAGAAAATGACTCTAAGTACTGCAGGAGTAAAGTTAAGCCCGAAATAAGTAGTACAAATATAATAACAATAGCGAGTTGACCAAAGTAATGCATTAACCGCTTCACTTCACTGGTAGGTAGTAAAGTGCAGCTTTTGTAAAGCGGCCACAATGACCCTAACCAGCTCGCAATGGCAATAAGGTGAAAGGTTAAAATACTTTTTACTAACCCATTTTCATTTGCACTGTGCCCAGTAAAAGTGAAGCTATAAGCGATAAACCCAAGCATGATTAGTATAACGGCACCGTTTTTATAACCTGCTACGTTATCATCTGATTTCACATTCCACATACATGCGCTAATTAGAGCAATAATAAGCGCTGGTATTCTCAACGTTGCTTGCTCACCTATGACTGATTGCCAAACAATTTCAAGCATAAAGGGGTCAAACATTCCCATAAAGCCTGATTCGGCCATTGCCCCAGCTTCTATTGGTACTTGTAAAAGTGCAGTAATACTACCGATAGTTACACACGTAATTTGCCAACGTTTTAAGAACTGATAAAAGCTAATTAAGTGATGCCCTGCAACATTGCTGTTGCCACACATAAAGCGCATTAATAAAGTGCCCGCAAGCCCTGCAATTGCTATATAGCTTGCTAGTTTTAATAATAGTAAAAGTACTGACCATTCACTTAATTGCATTCTGTTGCTACTTAATGATTATGTTTGCTGTGGGTATTAGATTGTTCTTGCATCATCTTTTGCGATTCACTTTTGTGTACCATAAATCTAAACGTGTCGGTCATTTTATGTCCATCACCACCCAGTGCAATCCATTTAACCGTGTAAGTGCCTTGGGGTAGGCTCGGTAATGACCAACTAAAGTCTGTGCTTGGGGTGGAGCTGGGTTTGAAATCAAAGTTTATTGATTTATTTTTTTCATCTTTGATGATGACTTTTGCTAGCCTTACTTCACCACCAAAAGTTAACGAAAGTTGCTCTGGACTTTTCATTAACATGGCTTCTTGCGCAGGTGTTGATTGCTTGAGTGATATATGCGCTGATGCGGAAAATGTAAGCACTAAACTTATAATGGCTACTGCAGAATTAAAAAACTTCATAATTACCTCTTATTTAAAATGACTAAAACCAAAATTTAATACCCGCAACAAATGCGGTGTTGTTGCTACTTTGTCCACTTGATGTGGCATAGTCGGCGGTATTGCCAAATTTATTACTCCATTCAACGCCAATATAGGGCGCAAACTGGCGTGTAAACTCATAACGAACCCTAAAGCCAATCGCGCTGCTTGATAGGCCACTTCCAAGTTCGTTTTGTTTATCGTTTTTGCCATAAAGTGTAATTTCGGCTCGCGGTTGTATAATTAGCTTTTGCGTGAGTAGTAGTTCGTACTCTGCTTCTAATGTAAATGCGGTATTGCCTCGCTCACCCACGTACGCTGTCATATCAATTTCAAACCAGTAAGGGGCTAAACCTTGTAAGCCAAAAGCCAACCATTGCCGATTTTCACCTTCTTTATTGTAATCAAGACGAACACCTGCTTGAGTATCCCAATATGCTGATACGGCGTGACCCCATAAAATATCGGTTTGGTTTTCTTCAATACTCCCTTCGCTGAAATCACCCTCGGTTTTAATTACCAATCGATCAAAGGTAGTGCCGTACCATGCTTGTAAGTCAAACACACCTGCGTTTGCTTGCTCGTTATATTCAAGACGATCGCCTAGTAATGCGTAAAATGGATGCTCATCGGCGAGTGTTAATCGCTCATTACCCTCAAGCGCATATGGGCCTTCTGTTAAAGTTGTTCCCGCAGAATAAGCATGAGGGTCTCTTGCGTCTTTAGGTGCATCTCCCCCTTGTGGTTGCATCTTAGCGCTACTCATTTGTGCCATTTCACTTTGCGCTAATAAAGGGAAACTAATTAATGAAGCCCCAGTTAACATTAATAAGCCTAATGATTTAGATAGTTTTAATTGTTTCATGATACGACTACCTCTCTAAACATGCCGGCATCCATATGGAATAATAAATGGCAATGCCAAGCCCAGCGCCCTACATCGTGAGGGGTGGTTAAAAAGCTGATTCTTTGTGCGGGTTGAACAGGTATCGTATGACGTCGCACTTGCACATCACCTCTCTCGTTTTCTAAATCACTCCACATACCATGCAAATGCATAGGGTGCGTCATCATGGTATCGTTTTGTAAAATAACTCTTAAACGTTGGTTATGCTTCATATGCACTGGCGTGCTTTTACCAAATTCTAAGCCATCAAATGACCAGCTATAACGCTCCATGTTGCCGGTTAAATGCAGCTCAATTTCAGCTTCAGGCTCTTGCTGGTTAGTGATCCCTTCAAGTGAATGTAAATCTGCAAGTGTTAAAACACGGCGACCATTTTTACGTAAACCAATACCGGGATCATCAAGGTTTGTTCTAGGCATATCAACGCGCATATCAACAGAAGCTCCATACTCCGTTTTTGCATGACGCACTTTAGAGCTGGCAACCGCTAATGGGTTTTCAGACATACCATGTTTGCTATGATCCATCGCCATTGCACCGTGCCCCATAGCACTATGATCCACTTTTTTAGAGTTCATACTTGACATGCCTGCCATACCAGCCATTGCAGAATGCTCACCGCCGTGAGTCATATTGCCCATCATATCGGTCATCGTTAACCACTCAACAGGGTCAAGTGCAGGTACTGGCGCATCAATATTAGGCGAGCTTGATAAAGTTCCTTTTGCGTAACCAGAGCGATCCATACTTTGAGCAAAAATCGTATAGGCATCATTTTTAGGCTCAACAATTACGTCGTAGGTTTCACCAGGGCCAAATCTAAATTCATCAACTGTCACTGGTTCAACGTTTTGTCCATCTGCTTGTACAACCGTTAGTTTTAACTCGGGGATTCGTACGTCAAAAAAAGTATTGCTAGAGCCATTAATGAACCTAAGTCTAATTTTCTCCCCAGCTTTAAACATTCCACGCCAGTTTGCCATTGGCGTACTACCGTTCATTAAAAAAGTCATTGCTGATGCAGATAAATCAGCTAAGTCTGTAGGGTTCATTCGCATCTGGTTCCACATTTTTCGGCGTTGTAGAGCATTTGAAATATTGCTGCTAGAAACGTCATCAAAAAACTCTGGAACAGTAGGTTGATTGAAGTTAAATACATCACTCTGTACTTTTAATTTACGGAACAACGCCATAGGGTCATCATCAGTCCAATCAGATAATTGAATAACATGCTCGTTATCTGCACTAATAATATCGTTTTCTCGCGGCTCAATAATTAATGCACCGTACATGCCTGTCATTTCTTGAAAACCACTATGTGAGTGATACCAATATGTGCCACTTTGTTGCAGCTTAAATTTATAAACAAAGGTTTCGCCTGGCATAATGCCTTTAAAGCTGATACCTGGTACGCCATCCATTTGATACGGTAAAATAATGCCATGCCAATGAATTGAACTCGGTACTGATAACTTATTTGTTACTCTAATAGTAACGTCATCGCCTTCTTTGAGGCGCAAGGTAGGTGCGGGTATAGATCCATTGATAGTTGTTGCCATACGTACTTCGCCAGTAAAGTTAACCGGCGATTCATCTATAACCAGATCAATTACTTTGCCGCTAAGTTCGGGTACAGTGCCTGTTATTGTTCCTGCTACTAAAGATGATGCAGCATGCAATACACTCGGAAAAGCAGCAAGTACACCTCCTGCAATTAAGCCTTGAACAAATCGTCTTCGTGGTGTGCTAACCTGTTGTGATGACTTTTTAAACCCCATTTCCTTACTCCTTCATAGCAGAATATGTATTGAGTATAGAAAGTAGACCTGTCTTTAACATGACGTGAACATTACAAGGTTGTAATGTTCACGTCATGTTGCTGTAGTCACATATAATGCATACTATTTGCAGAGGTAATTGTTAGGACTTTAATGAAGGAATTATATGCGCTTATTAGTTGTTGAAGATGAAGCAAAAACGGGCGATTATTTAAAACAGGGACTAAGTGAAGCTGGTTTTCAGGTTTCTTTGGCACGTAATGGCCTTGACGGTCATCACCTAGCAATGACCGAATTATTTGATGTAATAATACTTGATGTCATGTTGCCTGACGTATCAGGTTGGAAAATTTTACAGTCGCTGCGTGAAGCAGATAACAAAACCCCAGTACTTTTTTTATCTGCTCGCGATAGCATAGACGATAGAGTTAAGGGCCTCGAGCTTGGTGCTGATGACTACTTAATAAAGCCTTTTGCTTTTGCTGAAGTTTTAGCTAGGGTACGCACTCTTATTCGCCGTGGTGCAGCGCAAACAGTTGACGATATAATGACCGTTGCTGACTTAGAAATGGATATTCCAAAGCGAAAAATACAACGTGCAGGCAAGCGTATTTTATTGAGTAATAAAGAATTTAGCTTACTTGAGCTATTGTTACGGCGCGAAGGTGAAGTACTGCCACGTTCGTTAATTGCTTCTCAAGTATGGGATATGAATTTTGATAGCGACACCAATGTGATTGATGTTGCCATTCGTAGGCTAAGAGCAAAAGTTGATGATGACTTTACTGTTAAATTAATTCATACAGTTCGTGGTATGGGCTATAAATTAGGGGTTGAAACTGATGGCTATTAAGTCACGGCCTTTATCACTTACGATGCGTGTAGTGTTGTTTGTAGCTGTTACCGTTATTGCGTGCTTAACTTTAGTTGCTTCTTTAATAAATAGTTCGATAAAACATCATTTTTTCCAGCAAGATAGTAGTGAGCTACATGTTATTAATCAATCTATTGAATTAGTTTTAACACAACAATATCAATCAAACCTAAAGCTTAAAAATGAATTATCTAACGCTGTTGCGGGTCATCATGGTGTTTACTATCAGGTAAATACCGCAAAAGGAGAACTCATTTTTCAAAGCTCTGAACGAGATTTCAGTGATTTCGTAATGAGTGCTAAGGCTTCAACTGGCTTTAACCGTAACAATATTGTCTCATGGCAAAATGATACTCATACCTACCGAGCTCTGGTGAGTAATTTAAGTACTGAGCAACAGCAATACAAAATTACTACAGCGATAGACATGAGCTTTCATTTACACTTTCTCAATCAATTTCAGCAAAGCCTTTGGGCTATTATGTTTGGTTCAGCGGTACTCATTTTATTGGTGGTTTGGTTTGCTATACATCAAGGATTAAACCCTTTACGAGGTTTAAGCCAGAAAATGCATGATATCCAAACTAATAAAATGGATGTAAGGCTTGATGAAAATAAAGTGCCTATTGAGCTTGTTAATATGGTGCAGTCGTTTAACTCAATGCTCGACAGGCTCCAAGGTGAATTTATTCGCTTATCAAATTTTTCTAGTGATATTGCTCATGAACTACGTACCCCTCTAACAAATATAATTACTCAAACACAGGTTGGATTATCTAAAAAAAGGCAGTTGGAAGAGTATCAAGAGCTCTTGTTTTCTAATTTAGAAGAGCTCGAACGATTAACTAAAATGGTTAGTGATATGCTTTGGCTCGCAAAAACTCAGAATGGGCTAATTAAACCGGTTCAGAACACTTTAAAAAGCCATGATGAAATTGAAGCGTTATTTGAATATTTTGATGCTTTGGCTGAAGACTCATTGATTGCATTTAATAAAAAAGGTCAAAACCTTTGCTTTTATTGTGACAAATTACACTTTCGACAATTACTATCAAACTTACTATCTAATGCAATTAGGTACGCACCAAAAGGTTCAACAATCACAGTAAATAGTGAAATGTTCAGCGATGAAAAAATATGCATTTCAGTAATTAATACAGGGGAGAGAATACCTTCTGAGCATTTACCTTATTTATTTGATCGCTTTTATCGACCTGATAAGTCGCGCCAACGACATAGCGACGGAGCAGGTTTAGGGCTTGCAATAGTCAAAGCGCTAGCACAAGCAAACGATGGAGAGATAGAGGTCTGTTCAAATACTCAAACTACCAGTTTTAAAGTTTATTTAAATTTAGTTAAAAGCTAATTATTAAAATCGATAACTCAATGTTTGCTTGTAGCTCTTCGGTTAAGTATAGCGAAGTGCCATCCGGCACAGTAAAATATCTTACTTTATGATCAATATTTTTTGCAGTTGAGAGGCTCAGGGCGTGGAATTGCCTTTCAGGTTTAACTCGTTTCTGCCCCAAAATGAGTTGGTAGCCAATATATCAGCGATTAGAACAAATAATGGATTCTATATTACTTAGTGACGAATATTTTCAGTTCGATACTCTGAAGGCGTCATACCAACTTTATTTTTGAACAACCTAGAAAAGTATTGCGGGTATTCAAAACCAAGCGAGTAAGCAATGGTTGCCACCGAATCCTTGCTTGAAAGTAAGCGATCTTTTGATTTCTCAATCAGCGCATAATGAATCCAATCTTTGGTTGTTTTACCTGTTTCCGCCTTTAAGGCGTCACTTAGATAGCGACTGGTCATATTCATGCCTTGCGCTAACTCTTCCACCTCAGGGATTGACGCAGACTCTTGAATTACAGCGTCTAAGCGAGCATCTAAAAGCTTTGAAAACCGATCGTATATTGAGGTGTTGGCCTCTTTACGCATCATAAATTGGCGGTGATAGTAGCGGTTGACGTACATTAGCAAGGTACTAATTTGCGATAGGATAAGATCCTTACTGAATGCATCTAAACTGTTGTTGTTTTCAGCCTCAAGCGCATCAAACATCGCGACCATATGTTGCTCTTCTTTTGGTGAAAGGTGTAAAGCTTCGTTAACCGAATAATTGAAAAGTTGATATTGCTTAAGTTCGTCTTGCAGCTTGTGACCACGGATATAATCGGGGTGAAAGCAGATGGTTCGAGCAACGGAGTCAATGATTATACCGCTGGCAGTAAGCTCTTGGCCGGGAGCAATAAACAGCATTGTTCCACTTGAACAGTCGTATTGGGTGCGACCGTACATGACCTCGCCTGATGTGATGTTTTTGAACGATATCGCGTAGAAACTAGTGGTGAGTGAGATGCTCTCACCGCTGAGTAATTGATTGTCATCACTGTTGGGATTTAGTTTCATAACATCAACTAAAGGGTGCTCGGGTGGGCGTATACCGAGAACAGCATTGAGTTGTTTAATGGTATCAAAATGGAAGTGTTTCATTGTTTAACCTTATCGTACAACCTTTAGCGATATTTACTTAGCTCATACCCATATTGTGGCCTAGTTGAATAGAAAATTCAGTGCACAAATTAACTTTAAGTGTATACAAAAATTCGAAGCGGTTCGATTTGTTATTATGTATACAACTCTTGCAGATTTGTGCACTGCTACTTTTGGTCATGTCTCTTAATATTACTCTATCGATTATGAAGCCCTTCGAATTTAACTGCATTTTGCTCAAGGCTTTGTTTCTAAGTAGCCCAACCATCTAAAAAATGAGGAATAAAGTTCATGGCAAATAAACCTTGGAGTGCTGACGATATACCTACTCAACAAGGCAGGATTTCAGTTGTGACAGGATCAACCAGCGGGGTAGGAAAGGAAACTGCTAGGGTGCTAGCAAAAAAACAATCGACGGTAGTACTTGCGGTTAGAAATGTATCAAAAGGTGAGAAGGTAGCTGCGGAAATTCGAG
Source organism: Pseudoalteromonas sp. MM1 (assembly GCF_030296835.1). Taxonomy (NCBI): domain Bacteria; kingdom Pseudomonadati; phylum Pseudomonadota; class Gammaproteobacteria; order Alteromonadales; family Pseudoalteromonadaceae; genus Pseudoalteromonas; species Pseudoalteromonas sp. MM1. The sequence goes on from NZ_AP027922.1 coordinate 820,523, forward strand.
CAGACTACCCAGACACTGACATTTCGGTTATGCAGCTGGACCTTTCCAGTCTTCGCTCAATTCAAGCGTTTAGTTCACAGTTTTTAGCAACTTTCGACAGCCTTGATTTACTGATCAACAACGCAGGAGTAGCGTGCCCGTATGCCAAGACTGATGACGGATTTGAAATTTTGATGGGGACGAATCACCTAGGTCACTTTGCATTGGTCGGCCATTTACTTGAGACTCTCAAGAAGACACCGAACTCCCGTGTGGTGGTAGTTTCTGCTGGCGCACATAAGGCCTCGAAGATTGATTTGGATGATTTGAACTGGGAAAAGCGAAAATACAGTAATTTTATGGCGTACGCAGATAGCAAACTGGCGAATCTCTACTTTGCCTATGAGCTGAAAAGACGGCTCGAACCAGAAGGTGACAACCCTATAGTTACAGCAGCTCATCCGGGATGGACGACGTCGGAACTTCAGCGTGGCGTGGTGAAATTTTTAAATATCTTTTTCGGCCAGAGTAAAGAAATGGGAGCACTACCAACACTACGAGCTGCAACAGACGAAAGTGCATCTTCGGGTGATTTCTTCGGCCCACAGGATTTCTTTGAACTACATGGCGCACCCATCAAGGTAGAATCAAGCAAGCAGTCACATGATATCGTAGCTGCGCGAAAGCTTTGGACGCTATCTGAAGAATTAACAGGAATAAACTATTAACCCATGATACAGGAACATTGCGCTAAGTATGTTTAAGGATTTTTATGGATAGTAAAATAGTTTTACAGGTGGTGGGTTTTATCATTGTATTACTAGGGGGGATTCTCAGCTATAACCCTGAGCTAGTTAGTAATAAATCCATCCCTGAGGATGCCTTCCAAGCTGTTGAAAGAAGAGTCCGATGGGGCTTTCTAATGGGGGCGGGGATGCTGCTCATCTTTCATCATCAAATCACCCCATATTTTTTTACTGTTGCAGCACTAGGCATGACATTAACATTAGGGGCGCTAATTTCGCGCGTAATGGGAATTTTCCTTGATGGTTCCGTACCAAGGCATTGGATGTGGGTTGCTGTTGAGCTAGTAATGGTCATTGGTTTCGGAATTTGGTATGTAAAGCAACGCATATAATCAGTTGATTGTCCATAACTAAGCTAATTGATTTCTACGCAGTCAAACATTGTGATACTTAAAGTAATGCGTTCAACCCTCATGCAAAAGATTTGAACCGCATTACCTGTATTTGCAAGTTTATTTGCGTTTGACTAAGCAAAAATGCTTCTTACCGCGCTGAATTAACCAGTATTCATCAAATAGTGGAAATCCAAGTTGGGAGTTGTCAGATGTTATTTTTTCACCGTTTACACTAATAGCATTATTTTCGACTAGATCTCTGGCGGTGCGCTTTGATTTAGCTAACCCTGATTCGACCAACAGTTCTTGAATGCCTTGCTGGGAGCTTTCGATGCTTGGAATACCATCTAACTCAAGCTGTTTGAGTTCATTATAACTCAGCTTCACGACACTACCTGTGAACAATGCTTGCGTAATACGCTCTGCGCTGAGTAGCCCTGATTCACCATGAACAAAACGCGTCATATTCTGCGCTAAAATCTTTTGAGCTTCGGGTTTGCCGTTTCGGGTTTTATCCTGCAATTCTATCTTCTCGATCTCATCACAAGACAAGAATGTGTAGTATCGCAGAAGGTTATAAACATCGGTGTCCTCAGTGGATAACCAGAACTGGTAAAACATATATGGTGATGTTTTTTCTGGTGCAAGCCAAACGGCTCCACCTTCTGTTTTACCAAATTTAGTACCGTCAGATTTAGTTATTAAAGGTAAGGTTAAACCAAATACTTGCTTCCCATTTTGACGACGAGTTAGATCAATACCACTGACAATATTTCCCCATTGGTCATTACCACCAATTTGTAAACTACAACCATAGTTTCGATTAAGCACTGCAAAATCATAGGACTGGAGTAAACTGTAACTAAATTCTGTAAATGAAATGCCTTGATCAGGCCTTTGCAACCGTTGCTTTACAGACTCTCGGCTGATCATATTGTTGACTGAAAAATGCTTACCAATATCACGAAAAAAATCGATGACATTAATATCTCTCATCCAGTCTGAGTTATTGACGATAGTCATGGGCTTGCTTAAATGAGGAGCTAACAACAGCTCAATTTGAGTAGTAAGATCTTTGACCCAACCAGATACAGTTTCTTCATTATTCAAACTGCGCTCTACGGCTTTGAAAGATGGGTCGCCAATCATTCCCGTCGCACCACCAATAAGCGCTAATGTTTGATGTCCAGCATCTTGAAAACGTTTGAGCATAATGAGCGGGACTAAATGTCCAATATGAAGGCTACCTGCGGTGGGATCGAAACCGCAGTAAACTGTTTGCGGCTGGCTAAGTTTTTGCTGTATCTGATCTAAATCACTGGCTTGAGCAATTAATCCGCGCGTCTGTAGTTCCTGAGTAAATGTCATCTATAGAGTCTTATCTTATGAAAAATGTGATGTACAGATTACGAATAGAAGCTAATGCGCGATATATCCCTAAAGGGATAATAGGTTAATTTAGTGGGTAATAATATGGTTGAGGAAAACTTGGAAAAGTTCACTGAGGGATGCCACTTGCAATTGAGCATAGATACGTTTTCGGTGATTTTTTACTGTACCCTCTGTAATGCCTAACTGTTTTGCTAACTCTTTAGTATCGAGCCCCTGTACTATTAAACAGGCGATTTGTTTCTCTCTGGTTGAAAGCAAATCATTGCCAAAAGTATACAGAGCATTCTCGATGAACTCACGCCTTTTTACTGAGTAAGACTCAGGAGAAAAAACTGGTTCTGCAAGAAGGAATTCAGTTTGTTGCCAGTGTTGTCGGCATAATGATTGAATGATTGCGAAATATGATTTTAATGCTTCAACATTTAATGACGAAAATGTATTTTCTGCCTGAGTACACCCTAAATAGATAACGACCCAGCGGGTTGCTTCAACTTTAATGAGAATACTTAACTCATCTTTCCAGCCTGTTTGTAGGTAAAATTGATTACAATATGTTTGATAATCCATACCGCATTGGACTACGTCTTTTAATGAAAAAACACCTTGCTGTTCATCAATGGTGAGCATTTTGTAGAATGGATCATCTTGAAATGCAGAAGTGAGGTAACGATCGAAGAGTAATTCTCGGTTATTTTCAATGGAATCGTAAAGATAAATAGGGTGCTTGCCTTTACGCATACCGAGGATCACAGCACAGTCATACGTCAGTATCGAATCGATTAGGGACATTAATTTAGATGTAAAACTCGTTGATTTTATAGAGGAAATAGCCTCAGCGAGTAGATTATTAAATTGTGATTCAGACATATCGTATTGGCCGAATTATAAAGACCGTTAGCATAACGTAATTACCTAACTTGCTCAAAGCTAAGCCATTTTAATTTTGCACGTCAACTATCGTGATAAAAGATGTGGCATCCGAAAAGTTGCTTCCCATAAAGCCAGTATCAATCTCCCGGTGAATTTATTAGTAAATACTTATGAAATTATGACTATGCTAATAAGCAGCAATCGAGGGTAGCATTTCACTTTAAACACGTCGTAAATATGATTTGCCTTACTAGATGTAATCTGTAACTAGCTAATTTAGAAAAGTGACTGACACGTTTTTGCCCACAAACGAGTTTACCGACCGTTTGCTCATCATTCTTACCTGCCTAGCCTAGCCTAGCCTAGCCATCTGAACTCTAACTAAGTATCAGTTTTTACATATCAATTGTCAGCTTTGTTTTAATTTTCTCACTGTGTTTATGGCTTTAAATACACTTGTAGGGTGGGTCTATTAGTGCATAAAACCATGCAGATTCACCCATAAAAAAGCCTAAAAGTGATTGCTCACCCTTAGGCTTAGTAATATTTTTAAAACACGTATAAATACTCTTTTAATACGTGTATTTCACGTGTGTAGCTATTTTAGCTATTAATCATAATACATTTGATATTAACAAATTCGGGCATACCAAAGCCGCCGTGCTCTCGGCCGTAACCACTTTCTTTAACACCACCAAACGGTAGGTTTGGTTGGGCAAGGCCGTATCCGTTAATGTTGATCATACCGGTATCAAAGTGCTTTTTAGCCAGTTCTATGGCTTTTTTCTCATCTTTGGAGAAAATACCACCGCCTAAACCATAGCGAGAGTCGTTGGCGATGCGCATGGCATCGTCGTTATCTTTTGCTTTAATTAGCGAGGCTACAGGGCCAAATAATTCGTCATCGTATGCTGGCATGCCCGGCGATAAATTATCTAGAATAGTCGGTGGGTAGTAGTAACCAGTTTGCGATGGGACTTCACCGCCTGTGACTACATTTGCACCGGCTTTAACAGATTGCATTACTTGGTCGTGAATTTTATCGCGTAAATCTTCACGCGCCATTGGGCCTAAGTCTGTATCTTCGGCCATTGGGTCGCCCATTTTTAATGCTTCAAATTGCGCTTTAATTTTTTCTTTAAAGTCATCATAGAGTGACTCTACAACCACAAAGCGTTTTGCCGATACACAGGTTTCGCCGTTGTTGATCATGCGCCCTGTAACACAGGTTTCAACGGCGAGGTCTAAATCGGCATCATCAAGTACTAAGTAGGCATCGTTACTGCCAAGCTCAAGCACTGTTTTTTTAACGTATTTACCGGCTTCTTCAGCTACTTTTTTACCGGTAGCGTCACTGCCTGTAAAGGTTACGCCGCTGATTGCTTTATGTGAAATAAGCGCACTGGCAGTTTTGCCATCAATAAGTAAGTTGCTAAAGCAATATTCAGGGAAGCCCGCTTGTTTAAATAGGGTATCTATTTTCTCTGCCATGCCAAATACATTACCGGCATGTTTAAGTACGGTGGTGTTACCGGCCATAATATTAGCCGCACTGTAGCGAATTACTTGGTAAAGCGGGAAGTTCCAAGGTTGAATACCTAGTAAAACGCCCGTAGGTTGGTAGCTAACAATAGCGCGGCCGCCATCCATATCACGCTCTTCATCGCCAAGTACTTGTGGGCCGTTTTCGGCTGTGTAACGACAAATACCGGCACACAGTTCAATTTCTTGAAAGCCTTGCTCGTACACTTTACCCATTTCTTCGGTCATAAGTTTAGCAATGGCTTCTTTTTGATCTTCAAATAAAGAAGCTAGTTTATTTAAGTGCTTAGCGCGCTCGGTAAATGAAGTTTGGCGCCATTTTAAATATGTTTCGTGAGATTTTTCGACTACCTGTTCAGCTTCCTCTTGAGAAAGCAGCGTGTAGGTATCAATGGTTTGTTCAGTTGCGGGGTTGATTGTTTTAACTGTGTTACTCATTTTTATCTCCTTACAAATTAGTTATCAGTAAGGGTGCAAACACAAAGCCAGTTTGTTTTATAAAGTAAAATAGAGTTTAAGTTATTGAATATTAGTCGCTTTAAATTTAATTGTGGGGTGTAAATTAAAAGCGAGTGATGAGCAAGCAGTAAAAAATACTGCTTTATGCAAATTTTACAGCCTTAGTTAAACAGTTGTTGTACTATTTGTTTTAGTAGGTAAGTTTCACGAATGATAGACAGCCCTTGTTTTTCGCTAAGGCTCATTGTGCGCTCGTTGTGTGCAATGGCCTCGTGAATATTAACCCATTTAGGCGTCATACCATTTTGTTGCTCGTAATGTTCAAGCTGTGCTTTGCCAAGCTCTTTGTCTGTATCGCATAAATAGCAATACGACTGAATATGTATAATATCAAAGTCGTCTTTGTACCAAGGGCGGTACTCTTCGTATAATCCAAAGGGTTTAATAACCTGTATATTTTGCGCGCCAGTTTCCTCGCTAAGCTCTCTTATTAACCCTTGCTCTAGGGTTTCATCTTCATCCACACCGCCGCCGGGTAAACTGTAGTCTTCGTAGCGATTGGTATACATTAATAAAATGTGTGCATCTTTAATCACAATGGCGCGGCCTGTGCGGCGGGTAAATTGAGTGCCTTGGTTTAAATTTATGCCAGGGTGGACCATTGTTTTTAATAACTGCATTTTATCTCCTTTTTTAAAAGAAAATTATATCAGCTGTTACAATATGACTAATAGTGAAAATAATTCTAAATATTTTCAAAAGCTATGATCGGTATGGCTTAAGCATACGTACATAGTTAGTTGTTAAAATTAAACGTTAAAAGACTCAATGGTTTAATCATTTTTAAGAGATTCTAGTCGGCCCTTTTAATTGCAAAATAGGGTGCGTAGAATAACAAGAAAAGCATAGGGATTTATCATGTTAAACATACTTTTAGTCGACGATGACGTTGAATTTAGTGACGTTGTTTGCCACATAGTCGAATTCCTCGGTCACAATATAAACACCGCAACTAGTTTAAAAGAAGCGCACCAATGGTTTGAAAATAATACCTTTGATCACGTGTTGCTCGATTTTATGCTGCCAGATGGCAGCGGCCTACATTTACTTGATCATTTAAAAATGATTGGACAGTCTCCAAAAGTAACGCTTATTTCTGGCCACCCTTCAGTAAAAGGGATTTTGGCAGACATGTGTGAGCAAGATGTTGGGCATTTACTAAAGCCACTGCAGCGCGAAGACCTTGAGCTGGTATTAAACGGCCCCCAAAAACCTGCTAAAAAAACTAAAAAACCTGCAATTACACGCCATTTTAATAGCTTAATTGGTGAATCAGAACCAATGCAAAAGCTTTATACCATGATAGAGCGCGTAGCTAAGACCAATGCTAACGTAATGCTAATGGGGGAAAGCGGTGCAGGTAAAGAAGTGGTCGCCCAAGCCATTCATAATGCAAGCCAATGCGAAGGGCCTTTGGTAGCGAGCAACTGTGGTGCGCTCTCTAAAGAGTTAATAGGTAGTGAGTTATTTGGCCATGAAAAAGGGGCTTTTACAGGTGCAATTGCCCGTAAAGAAGGTGTATTTGAGCAAGCAGATGGCGGCACATTATTTTTAGATGAAGTAACCGAAATGCCTATAGATATGCAGCCAAACTTACTGCGTGTGCTTGAAACAAAAAAAGTAACTCGTGTAGGTGGAAATCGTGAGCTGCCTATAAACTGCCGCGTTATTTCTGCTACTAACCGCTCACTGACCGATCTTGCGCAAAATAATGTTATTCGTGAAGATATTTACTTTAGGCTGGCGGTTTTCCCCATTGATATACCTGCGCTGCGAGAACGAAAAGAAGATATACCACTGCTTGCCAAAGCCTTTTTAGAGCAGCTTAACGACGAAAATGGTACGTCGTTTTATTGGCACAACGAGCAGCTTAAAGAGTTACAGCAATACGAATGGCCAGGCAATGTGCGTGAACTTCGCCACGCTATTCATCGCGCTTTTATTATGAGCGACCCACAAACAAGCGAAATTACATTACCAGATAACTTAGAGTCGCCATTTTCGCGTGTAAATACACAAGCGGCCGACAACCATGTTTCGGCAGGGCAAACTATTGAAGAAGTTGAAAAAGAATTAATTCACGCCACGTTAGATAAAGTACAGGGTAATAAAACGCTAGCTGCGCAAATGCTAGGGATCAGTACAAAAACTTTATACAACCGATTAAACGCATACGGCGGGATTGGAGAATATAAGTAGCTATAGGAAGTAATATGAGTGATGAAAAAGAGGTAAATACGCTAAATAAATTGGTACACGATGCGCGAGCGCCATTGAATAGAATTTCTATGAATGCAGAGCTAATCAAATTGGTGTTAGAAAACGACATGCCAAAAGACAAAGCGTTAGCAGCACTCGATAAAATAATTTCAAACTGTCAGCAATGTAGCGAAAGCTTGCAAAACATTACTGATTTTAATAACAGGTAGTCATTTAAAATTAGGTATTTACACATAATGAGTAAGCAAAAGCAGCAGGGTAAAGCGAATATAACGTGGGCCGCTTTTATCGCAATAGTACTGTGCATTATTGTTGGTAATGCATTTTTAGCATTAAGTACTATTCAGGGATTAACGCAAACGCAAAAAAGCTTGGATAACACCAGCTTATTAGCCGATGCTATTGAGCGTCTTCACTTATCTGTTGTGCAGGCAGAGTCTGGCCAGCGCGGCTACTTACTCACCGAAGAAGAAGATTATTTAATGCCCTATTACGATGCGATAGGGCAAATAGAATCACAAATAGAGAATGTAAAGTCTCTACACTCTGAAATTGATGGCCAAGCAGAGCGAATTGCAGAGCTGCTAGTATTAACAGAGGCAAAAATTAAAGAGCTTAAACAAACGGTTAAACTGGCCACTAATGATAAAGAACGCCGAGCTTTGTTTTTAGTCAATACTCATAGAGGACGCGAGCTTTATAAAGAAATTCGCACTAAAGTTAATGATATTCAAGACCGAGAATTACTGTTTAAGGTGAGTCATTTTTCGAAATTGGCACAAATCAAAAATGAGGCCAAAATAACCTTTGCTATTACCGCTGTTACCAGTGCGATTTTAATAATTGGTATGTTTTTACTAACACGGCTTAATTTAAGAAATGCAGCAAAATACCGTGAGGAGCTTGAAAAGCAAAACGAAACACTTGCAACTAAAGTGTCTGAGCGTACGCAAGAACTTACCTTATATTCAGATGAGCTGAGCCGTTCGAACCGTGAGCTTGAAGAATTTGCTTTTGTAGCCAGCCATGACTTACAAGAACCACTAAGAAAAATTCAAGCATTTAGTGACCGCTTAGAAACCATGTTTAAAGATGAACTAGGCGAGAAAGGTATAGATTACATAGGCCGTATGAAAAACGCCGCGCAACGTATGTCTAACCTTATTAACGATTTGCTAGAGTTTTCGCGGGTAACAACGCGAGGCAAAGACTTTGATGACACTGACTTAAAAGGCGTAGTTAACGATATTTTAAGTGATTTAGAAGTCGCCATTAAAGAAAGTAATGCGCAAGTAGAGGTGGGCGAACTACCGGTTATTCAAGCCGATAAAAGCCAAATGCAGCAGTTGTTTTTAAACTTACTGTCTAACGCGGTTAAGTTTAGAAAGCCTGGTGTAGAGCCGCATATAAGTATTACGTATGAGCACAAAATAGAGTTTAGTGCCGAGCACAATGACAATATTGACTGGCAGGTAGTGACGATAAAAGATAATGGCATTGGTTTCTCACAAGAGTATGCTGATAAAATATTTGTACCTTTTCAGCGCCTACATGGGCGTTCGGAATATAAAGGCACAGGGATTGGGCTTTCAGTTTGTAGGCGTATAGTTGAGCGGCATGGCGGGATAATTACCGCTCATAGTAAAGACGGTGAAGGGGCAACCTTCATAATAAAATTACCTGTGGAAACAACGCTTTTCACACTTCAAGGAGAGGCTTAGATGCCGTATTCAAAAGTGAAACCTATTACAATATTAATGGCTGATGATGACGAGGATGATCGCCTACTCACGCAAGATGCGCTAGCCGAAAGCCGTGTATTAAACGAGCTGCATTTTGTGGAAGATGGGGTTGAATTATTAGAGTACTTAGAGCGCAAAGGTAAGTTTGAAGATAAAAGCTCATCGCCACGACCAGGGTTGATTTTGCTTGATTTAAATATGCCACGTATGGATGGCCGTGAAGCACTTGAGGCCATTAAGGCAAACCCAAACCTAAAAGGCATACCGGTTGTTATTTTAACTACTTCTAAGCAAGAAGAAGACATGGTTAAAGGCTATAACCTAGGGGCTGCCTCTTATATTACTAAACCGGTAACATTTGATGGCTTGGTTGATTTAATGAAAACCCTAGGAAAATACTGGGTAGAATTTGTAGAGCTGCCGACAACCTTTAACGACTAAATAAGACCATTAATCCGCAATAATGCTTAATCATGCGAATTGGTATAAGTAGTAACAATAAGCCCCTAAATAGGGGCTTATTAAATGCAATTAAAAGGAGATAGTATGTTAGATAAAGTGACTCGCTTACTTTTAGTAGAAGACGATGAAGATGATTACATTCTTACTTGCGACTACTTAGAACAGCTAGATTCACATACGTTTGACATAGACTGGATAAGCTCTCCAGAGCAAGCAATAAGCATTTTAAGTAAAAACGACCACGATATTTGTTTGCTTGATTACCGATTAGGCGCCTCAAATGGCCTAAGTGTATTAAAAAAGGCCATTGCCAATGGGTTTAGCGGGCCAATTATTATGCTTACGGGTCAATCTAATGATGAATTAGACTCTGCAGCACTTGATGCCGGTGCAGTAGATTACCTTATAAAAACAGAAATGAGTTCGAGCCGCTTTGCCCGCGCTATACGCTATGCCTTAGCGCGTAAAGATGTTGAAGGCGAGCGCGTAGAGCGTTTAAAAGCCGAAGCAGAAAACCGCTCAAAAGACAGATTTTTAGCCCATTTAAGCCACGAATTACGTACCCCGCTTTCATCCATATTAGGTTACACAGAGTTACTGCTGCAAAGTGACTTTAGCAAACAGGCCGAAAACGAATTAGGGGTTATTTACCGAAACGGTAAGCACTTACTGAGCTTGTTAAACGACGTGCTCGATTTATCTAAAATTGCTGCCGATAAATTAGAGCTCACTTTAAGTGAAGTAAACTTAGATAGTATGCTGGCTGATGTTTACACCTTAATGCGTGTATCTGTGCTTGATAAAGGCTTAAACCTTCGCTTTGAGTCTCTACAGCCTTTACCTTTAATTGTTAGAGTAGATGCCACCCGCGTACGCCAAATACTCATTAACCTAATCAATAATGCGGTTAAATTTACCGAAAAGGGCGAAATAGTGGTTAGTGCCTGGACCGAGTGGGTTGATGGTAAAGAAATGCTATTTTTTAGTATTAAAGACTCAGGCATGGGTATTGCCCCTGAAAAACAAGCTCTCATTTTTAAACCGTTTGAGCAAATAGCCGATGTAGAGTCGCGCTCTGTTGGCGGAGCAGGTTTAGGCCTTGCTATTTGTGCTGAGCTATTAGCGCGTATGCACGGCAGTATTGATTTAACCTCTAGAATAGGGGAAGGTTCTACCTTTACTATTTCGGTGTACCCAGGCGATATTGGTGAAGTAGAACGCCAAGTATTAAACTTTAGCAGTGGTTCGCAATTACAGGCTAAGTCTGCGCCATGTAAAGTAACTGGGCGCGTATTAGTGGTTGATGATTTACGTGATTTACGCATGTTAGTTGGCCATATGATCAGCACCTGTGGTGCACGCGTAGACTACGCCGAGCACGGCCAGCAAGCGCTTGAAAAAGTAAGAATTGCAGAGGCGTATCGCTCGCCATACGATATTATTTTTATTGATATACATATGCCGGTGATGGGTGGTAAAGAAGCCACAATAGAGCTTAGAAAAATGGGCTATACAGGGCCAATTATTGCGCTTACTGCCGCGACTATGAAAGGTATACATGAAGAACTGGCCGCCCTTGGCTTTAACGATGTAATACCAAAACCGGTTGATAGCTCTTCTTTGTATCAATGCTTACAAGATTACTTAGTATCGCCAGAGCATGCACCTCAAGCTAAAAATATTCACAGCGACAAAGCTGTAATAGAGAAAAAGCAGCGCTTTTTATTGGTTGAAGACGACCAAGATGCAGCGCAAATTACCCAGTTACTGCTAGAAAGTTTAGGGGTAGAAACCGTTATTACCTCAACGTGTGCACAATGTTTACAAACCCTCAATCATGACCAACAATTTAATAAGGTATTGCTCGATATGCACTTACCTGACGGGCGTGGTGTAGATTTAGGTAAGCAAATTAACCAGCGTTACCCTAACTTAAGCTTAGTGATTGTTAGTGGTGCAGAGCCCGATCCTAAGCAGATCAAAGATTTAAATATTAACCATGTACTTTTGAAGCCGATTAATCTGAGCTTATTAGAAACCTTGATCAGCTCGTAATTTAGAAGTTATTTTATGCAGTCGATAAAACTAGACAGTGAGTTATTAACCCCCTCTAAAATAGTATGTGTTGGGCGTAATTACACCGCACATATTGCCGAGCTTAATAATGAGCTCCCCGATCAAATGGTATTGTTTAATAAACCTAACAGTGCGCTTTCTTCTACCTTATTTGCTACGCACAATAACGACACACTGCATTATGAAACCGAGCTGTGTTTTGTTATTAAAAATAATGAGTTGGCAGGCGTCGGTTTAGGGTTGGATTTAACTAAACGTACCGTGCAAAGTAAGCTTAAAAATAAAGGGTTACCGTGGGAGCGCGCCAAGGCATTTAACGGCTCGGTATTATTAACGCCCTTTGTAACTATAGCGGATGCTGAACAGGCGTTTACGTTTGAGCTTAAAATTAACGATAAAGTTATTCAACAAGGCGATACGCAATTTATGATACATAAGCCTAAAGATATTTTAAGTGAAATTAATGAGTTTATGCACTTAGAAAATGGCGATGTAATCATGACTGGGACGCCTGCAGGCGTAGGAGAAGTACCTGCAAATAGTGTATTTACAGTAAGCTTGTATGCTAATTCGACGTGCTTGTTATCGCAAAGTTGGCAGGCACAATAGGGCTAAGTATTTGTTGTTGGTAATGCTTAGTAAACTGAGGAAAGCTCTGCTCTAACCAAAAACGCTGGCTATTTATATAAGCAGGCGATTGCAATACCTGCTTATGTAGCGCTTTATTTATTTTATTAAGCGCTTTGCTAGCAAAATCATTCGGTGCTCTTACTGCACACCCTATAGCCCCTAAAACAAACTCTCTGGGGTCTTCTTCTATTGGCAAACTGACTATATTTTTAAACTTACTGTGATTAACAAAATAATCCCTCATAAACGGGTAGTCTATTGTGTAATCTAAAAAGCCACGGCTCAAGCGAGCAATAACCGCTTGGCTTTCATTTTCGCTGCTCCAGCTTAGCGATGCTTTATGATACACCGTGGTGTTTTCGATTATTTTATTAATTTTGGTCGTAAACTTGCGCGCCGCGGCTTGGCCATACACATACTGCTCGTCTGACAATAAATGAATTAATTTAATAGGGCTGCCATGCTTAGCTTGTATTTCAGGGGCAAGCTTTTGAGTGGTTAAAACCGAAAAAGGCGGGTACACCGTAGTGGGGGTAGAAAACTGTAATACGCCATTGGCTGTTTTTTTATGAATAACACACGGAAAGCATACATTATCTCCTTCATTTAAGTGCTTATTAATCCGCTCTTGCGGCACGATTAATCGCGTATGTTTTACATCATTAATGCTGTTAATTAGCTGCTCGGTGAGGTTGTCGCAAATGCCCCCTTGCGGCGCATGCGAATCTTTATCCATATGAAATGGGGGCGTGTAACTTTGTAACCATACAATTTCATCAATTGGGTGAGTGTTGTCAGCGTACCCGTAACGCATTAAACCACCTAGTACACCAAAGAATAAAATTACATTTCTAAGCATAACTCACTAAAAACAATCCATTTAAGTTAACTTTAGTATAGTTTTACTTTGTATATGTTCAAATATAAGAGGGAAAAAGGCAGTAAAAAACTGCCAATTATTTTACTTTAATATGGCTGCGGGTAATCTTTAAAAATAGTACCAATTTCAGTTAGTGTGTCGTCGCTTAAAGTTATGCTAAAAGCGTCAATGTCTTCTTTTAATTGTGCCATGCTGGTCGCACCTATAATTGACGAGGTAACGCCATCGACCTGATTACACCAAGCAAGTGCTAATTGAGCTGGGGTTATGCCGCTTGCATGTGCAAGATCTACATAACGCTGCGTGGCTTTTTGCGCGTTAGGGGTGTCTCTAAAAATGCCATTGCGTTGCATAAATGTCCAACGCGATCCCGCTGGGCGTGCGCCGTTTAGGTATTTACCTGTTAGCAAGCCTGCAGCAAGCGGCGACCAAGGTAAATAAGCAATGTCTTCATGAATACATTGCTCAATTAAGTAGGGCCAATCTTTGGCATGCGCTAAGCTAAACTCGTTCTGAATAGACACCATACGCGGTAGGTTATGCGCTTTTGCTAAATTTAAAAATTGGCTAATACCCCAAGGGGTGTCATCTGAAAGGCCACAATATTTTATTTTTCCGGCTTTAACACACTCATTAAGGCCCTCTAAAATATCAAGCATACCAGCTTGTTGTTGCTCAGTATTAACGTCACTAAAAGTGAGTTTACCCGGCCACTGCCTGCCAAAATGTGGGGTAGAGCGATTAGGCCAATGTAATTGGTATAAATCTATATAATCGGTTTGTAAGCGTTTAAGCGAGTTATCTACAGCCTCAATAACCGCGCTGCGTGTTATATCGCCGCCATCACGTACCCACGACAAGCCGTTGCCCGCAATTTTAGTGGCCAATACAATATCACTGCGCTTTTGCGCATTACGGCTTAGCCAGTTACCTATAATTTGCTCTGTTTTACCGTAGGTTTCTGGTGAGGGAGGCACGGCATACATTTCGGCAGTATCAATAAAATTAACGCCTTGCTCGAGTGCGTAAGCTATTTGCTCATCGGCATCGCTTTGGGTATTTTGCTTACCCCATGTCATGCTGCCTAAGCATACTCTTGAAACATCAACACCGCTGCTGCCTAACGGACTGTATTGCATTTAAAATCCTTAAATTTTGTAAGTTCTTGAGAGTGGATAATTAATTCGCAATAATTTTTAATTAAGCGAATTGATGTAATGCCGATAATAATGGCTCTGAAATCGCCGCTTTTTGTCCTGTTTTAAAGTCAAACATAACAACTTGAGAATAGCCTGTGGTAGTAATAGCTTGCTGAGCGTGACTAAACACAGAGTAATTCATCATAAAGCGGTCGCTTTTAATATCAGATATAGTTATACCTACGGTTAAGGTATCTGGGAAGGTCACCGGGCGTTTATAGCGAATATTGTTTTCACTAATGACCGGGCCTATTCCACCTGGTTTTATCGTATCAAACTGATTTATTTTATTTAAAAAATCGATACGCGCAATTTCAAAATAACGCAAGTACACCACGTTGTTAACATGTTGCAGGGCGTCCATATCGGCCCATGCTACGGTGATATCGGTATGAATAGGGTGCTGATCTTTGAACCTTTGCATGTATGTGTACTCTTAGTTTTAAATGAATGAGGTTATCAATATGGTGTTTGTAGCTCAAGACAATAAATGCCATGTTTTTTTATAAGATGATTGTACCTATTTATTTTTAGAGCTACAGTTAAATAACACAAACAACACACGAGAACACACATGCAAAATATAATTAATTGGGCCTTAGCCAGTTTAGTTTTTATAGCGTCTTTTGCTTGCTACGCAATGGGTAATGCCTCAGGCGGTATAATGCTTTTAGCTGCGGGGTTTTTATTGGAGTTTGTTTTTTGGCTACATTGCTTTAAAAAATCACAGCGCTTTAAGCAGCCGTTTTAAAAAAGCTGTTTAACGCTTGTGCGGCTTAAAGCGCTACACTTTTTAATAAGCTAAACAGGTTTTAATGTACTTGCTTATTGAAAGTGAATCCTTAATAATGACTGTATAAATAAACAGTTGTTATGTGGTAATGAAAAAGTTTATTCATATCGACATGGACTGCTTTTATGCAGCGGTTGAAATGCGCGATAATCCCAAACTCGCCAGCGTGCCTTTAGCGATTGGTGGCAATAGCCGCAGAGGCGTGCTCTCTACGGCAAATTATATAGCACGCGAATATGGTGTTCGCTCTGCTATGTCTAACTACCACGCTAAGCAACTATGCCCCGATTTAGTTATTGTGCCTGGGCGCATGGCCGTTTATAAAGAAATTTCTAACCAGATTCGCGCGGTATTTAAACGCTACACTGACCAAATAGAGCCGCTGTCGCTTGATGAAGCCTACCTAGATGTAACCAACAGCAACGCATGCAAAGGCAGTGCAACGCTTATTGCTCAGCAAATTAGAGCCGATATTTATAACGATACCGGCCTTACTGCCTCTGCCGGAGTTGCCCCCATTAAGTTTATTGCCAAAATAGCCAGTGACGAAAATAAACCCAATGGCCAATTTGTGGTTTTACCGGATGAAGTTGATGCGTTTTTAAATAATTTACCGCTGGGTAAAATACCAGGAGTAGGTAAAGTAACCCTTGAAAAGCTTAATTTAAAGGGGTTATACACAGGTAAAGATGTACGCGACAAAGGCGTTAATTGGATGCAACAGCACGTAGGTAATTTTGGTGTATCGCTTTATCAAAAATGTGCTGGCGAATATATTGGTACAGTCACCACTGAGCGAGTGCGTAAATCGCTGAGCGTTGAGCACACCTATGAATACAACAAAAATAGCTTACAAGAGTGCTTAGAACAGTTACCTAGGTTACTTGAAGAGCTCACCACGCGCCTAAATAAACAGCAATTACAAAACCGTATTAATAAGTTAAGTGTAAAAGTAAAGTTTGCAAATTTTGTTGTTACCTCAGCGGATCAAGCTCATCATCAATTAAATACCGCTATTTTTACTGAATTACTCTCTAAGGCGTATCAACGCGGGATGCAGCAACCGGTGCGCTTATTAGGCATTGGCGTAGGTGTTAAAAATGAACCTAATTTAAATCTGCAATTGAGCATTCTAGATTAGAGTTTACTTTTACTGTAACACCAAGTTGCCAGATTCAAATGAGCCCATCGCAGCTGGCTGGTTTTGTGTTTTTATATCAACGATAATAGCCCCTTATGTTTTCTAACAGGAGCTTTACTTATGGCATATCCTCAAGCGATAGCTGCACAATCACTTAGTGCAAGCTTTGACTCATTTTCTCACGATGCACTTATTATAATTAGTGATGACTTTTCTCAATTAGCCAATAACTCATTAAGTGATGCTATCGAATCACAGGCTAAAGTAGATTCTCGTATTGGTAAACAAGTTACGTTTTTAGTGGTTGATAATGTACGCGTTGTTTTAGCACCTACGGGGCCCCTTAATCGCGACTACGATGATGTAAGACGCTACTTTGATGCCGCCAAACTAGCGATTAACGAAGCAAAAGCTGCGGGCAGTGTAAACCCTGCTATTTACTTACCTAAATTACATACAGATGCGCGTTACCAGCATGCTTTAGAAGTGGCGTATTTAGGTGCGTGCCAAGCATTATGGCAACCTTTAGAGGCCCGCGAATACCACGGTGAGAGCATTGAGCCTATTACGGAAATAGGTTTAATAGATGCAAATGAGCAAACAATTAAGGCAGTAAATGCAATTGCTGCAGGCCAATATGCGGCGCGTGATTTATGTGGTACAGAGCCTGAACGTATGGCGCCACCACGTTTTGCCGATTACTGTGTTGAGCTTTTTAAAGGCTCTAAAGTTGCGGTTGATGTGATTGACGATATTAACACTATAGATAAAAACTACCCTATGCTTAGCACCGTTGCTCGCGCATCTTATGCGGTTGAACGCCATCACCCACGTGTTGTAAAGCTAGAATACGTGCCAGAAGGTGAAGTAACGCGCACGCTTATGTTTGTAGGTAAAGGTTTAGTTTATGATACCGGCGGCGCTGATTTAAAAGTAGGCGGTTACATGGCGGGTATGAGCCGCGATAAAGGCGGTGCCGCGTCAGTTGCGGGCTTTATGAAAGCGGTAGCTGATTACCAGCCTAAAGGTGTTAAAGTTATTTCTTACTTAGCTGTGGTCCGTAATTCAATCGGTTCAGATTGTTTTGTACCAGATGAAATTATCACTAGCCGTGAAGGTGTACGTGTACGCATAGGTAACACCGATGCTGAAGGGCGTTTAGCAATGGGTGACCTACTTAGTGAAATGAAAGATTTGGCTAAAACAGAAGTTAACCCTACATTATTTACGGTAGCAACATTAACGGGTCACGCGGCTCGTGCTATGGGTCCTTACGGAGCGTATGTAGAAAACGGACCTGCACGCAGCGCTAATACATCTCGTCAAATAGCGGATTGCGGTGATTTATGGGCAGATGCAGCAGAGGTTTCTCGTTCTCGCCGTGAAGATTACGACTTTATAAAACCGCGTACCTTAGCTGATGATGTTTTATCAAGTAATAATGCGGCTTCTGCGGTTACCGCTCGTGGGCATCAATTCCCTATGGCGTTTTTAGCCGTTGTTGGCGGACTTGATAAGCACGGTAACGACTCTGAGCAGCCGCTTCCTTATGTACATATGGACATTGCTGGTAGTGGTGTTGAAGGCGGAGATTGGCAGCATGGCAAGCCAACTGCTGCATCAGTCACCAGCTTATTTGCACGCTACTGTTTGTAATACCAACTTGCAATAATACCTAATCATTTTTGGGGCTAAACGTGTCGCTATCTGTGGTAAAAATTTTCATTTACAACTAAATAGAAAATTTTTTGCCTAGGTATCAACACGCCCTAAGCGAATTGGTATAAGCTAAAAACGTAGATGTAGTAAAAAGCCCTGTTAATTCAGGGCTTTTGTTTTTAAATTATTTTAATTTAAAGCGATTAACCACGCTCGAAAGCCCTTGGCTACTTTGTTTAAGATTATTGCTGGCATCAGTAAGTTGCTGGGTATTACTTAGCGACTGCTCGGTTGATTGAGATAACTCGTTGATACGTAAATTAACCTCGTCAGCGGCTTGCGTTTGCTGTTCGGTTGCACGGGCTATTTGGCTGTTCATGTCGGTAATTATGGATACCAGCCTTTCTATTTCATTGAGCGATGTATCGGCAGATGAAACCTGCTCTACAGTCGTCACCGACAGTGCTTGGCTTGATTTTACCGCCTCTACTGCTGCTTTAGCGCCTTCTTGCAATTTGGTGATCATGGTTTGAATTTCATCTGTGCTTTGCCCAGTTCTGCTTGCAAGTGTACGTACTTCATCGGCAACAACTGCAAAGCCTCTGCCGTGCTCTCCTGCACGAGCCGCTTCTATAGCAGCGTTGAGTGCGAGTAAGTTTGTTTGCTCCGATATACTTCTGATCACATCAAGCACAGAGCCTATGTTATTACTTTCGTTTGCTAAATCTTCAGTTACTTGGCTCACCGTTTCTATATTACTGGAGAGTGTTTCTATGGCGGTAATGGTATTCGCTACCACATTTTTACCGGTTGAAGCATTGTGCGCTGCATCGTTGGCGGCTTGTTCAGCGGCTTCGGCATTGCGACTCACATCATGAATTTGGTGCGTCATTTGTTCCATGGCTGCAGCTACTTGTGTAGAGCTGTCGTTTTGTAGTTCAATGAAGGAGTGGCTTGTTCTACTTGATTCATCCACCGTGTGAGCGTGTCGGCTTACATCATCTGCACTGTGCGATACATGTACTAACGACTCGCGCATTTTTAAAACAAATAAATTAAAAGAGCGTGACAGCTCTGATATTTCATCATTGCCCGACTCGTTTAGCGTACGGGTTAAGTCACCTTCACCTTGCGATATGTTTTTCATCATTTCTGCGGCAAGGCGAGTCGGCGTGAGTATACTTTTACCAATAAAGTAACTTAATACAATGACAGCAATAATCATCACTAAGGCGCTAATTATGATTAGATTACGCTGCTCACTAAACGCTTCATCTATTGAATCTAGGTATACGCCTGAGCCAATAATCCATTGCCACGGGTTAAAGCCTTTTACAAATGCGACTTTACCTACTGGCTGTTCTTTTCCTGGTTTTGGCCATTTATAAGGAATAAACCCTTCTTTTTGTTGTTTTACAATGTTCACCATTTCTACAAAAAGTGCTTTGCCATCGGGGTCTTTATTATTAGTTAAGTCTTTACCGTTAAGCGCAGGCTTTATTGGGTGCATTACCATTTTGGGTTGGTAGTTGTTTACCCAAAAATAATTTGTTTTGTCATAGCGCAGCGCTTTTATGGCCTCAAGTGCTTGCGTTTGAGCTTGTGCTTGTGTGAGTGTATTATTTTGTTCAAGCTGGTGGAAATGCTCAATAACACTGTATGCAGTTTCTACTACATTTTGGGTTTTTAGATATTGCTCGTTTTTTAGTGAGCTATATTGATGAGTTAAGCTAGAGATACTTAATACAATTAAGCCAAAAATAACTATGCCAACAAGTAATGACAGCCGCTGAAAAATACTAAAACGCCTTAAATTTAGCATAAATTGATCCTTATGTGTGTACACTCAATGTGCTTGTTTTAATGGTAGTAAAAAAGCGAGTTTAAGCTAGGTGTAAGCACCATTAAGACAAAAAAAAGGCTGATTTTTCAATCAGCCTTTAGTCTATTTAGTCGTCATATGATTATTTAACATCAAAATGTCGATTAAAGAAGTTTGTGATGGTTTGGTGTAAATGTGTTTGCACCTGTTTACCGCGTAAGCTGTGTTTTGAGCCTGGGTAGGTCATCATTTCAAACTGTTTTTCGTTATCTTGTAGTTGTTTAAATAATTTAGTGGCGTGGGTAAACAACACGTTGTCATCGGCCATGCCATGGTAAATCATTAATGGGCCTTTTAAGCCGTTAGCGTATGGAAATACGGCGCTGTCTTCGTAGCCTTTGGCATTAGTTTTTGGGTGCCCAAGGTAGCGCTCAGTGTAATGGGTGTCGTAAAGCGCCCAGTCGGTCACTGGTGCACCCGATACACCGGCTTGAAAGTAATCGCCCGCTTTAAACATGGTCATTAGGGCCATGTACCCGCCGTAGCTGTGGCCATAAATACCAATGCGTTGTGGGTCTACGTAATCAAGCGTGCGTAAAAACTCAACGCCTTTAATTTGATCTGCTACTTCTACAACACCTAAGTTTTTGTAAATAGCGTCTTCAAACTTTTTACCACGGTTGTAAGAGCCTCGGTTATCGAGCTGAAAAATAACATAACCTTGTTGCGCCATGTATTGAAAGTATAAGTTTTTGCTGCGCCAGCTATTTGTTACGCGCTGTGCATGTGGGCCGCCGTATACATTAACAATGACAGGGTGCTTTTTACCGTCTGCAATATTACTTGGTTTAAACAAGCGGTAATGCATTACTTGGCCATCTTCTGCTTTAATTGTGCCGTACTCTGGAGTTGCTAAATCACTTAAATAAGGTGTTAGTGGGTGGCTATCATCAAGCTTATTTTGTTCAAGCCATGTGATAAATTCGCCATTTACTTTACGTAGCGCCGCCGAGTTAGGCTTGTTTACCGATGAGCTGTTATCAATAAATGTTTTGCTGTCTTTTGCCATTACTACTTTGTGGTATTGGCCTTGTTCAGTGATACGCTTTATATTGCCTTTTTTAAACAGTGGTGCGCTGTATAAATGGCTTTCAAGCGGGGTGTCTTTGCGTCCTGCAAAGTACACTATGCCTTTTTTCTCATCCACGCCTTTTAAGCTATCAACAACCCAGTCTCCTGAGGTGATTTGTCGAATTAGCTGGCCATTAGTGCGGTACAAATAAAGGTGTTTAAAACCATCGCGCTCAGAAGCCCAAACAAAATGCTTTTTGTCTTTTAAGAAATGCAGATCAAAGTTTAAATTGATCCACGTATCGCTGTTTTCAGTTAATGCGACTTTTTGCGTTTTAGTATCGCTATTGTAAAAGCGGAGTTCTAACTTATGCTGTGAGCGATTTTGCCATTGATACGAAAGAGTTGTGCTGTCTTTTAGCCATTTAGCACGAGCAATGTAAATGTCTTTATCGTCGCCTAAATCAATCCAGTCAACGTTTTGATTATTTAAAGATACAACGCCAAGTTGAATTTCAACGTTGTCGGTACCTGTAAATGGGTAACGTTGGTTAAATAGCTTTACTTCGTCTGCGTATATTTCGTTACGGATAGCTTCTTTTACTGGGGTTTCATCTACGCGGGTAAATGCAATTTTAGATTCATCGCCAGCCCACCAGTAGCCGGTCATACGGCTCATTTCTTCTTGCGCTACAAATTCGGCCATGCCGTTTTTAATAACGCCGCCGCCATCTTTGCTTAGTTGTATTTCTTTGCCAGTATCAAGTGCTAATGCGTAAAGGTTTTGCTCGCGAATAAACGATACATAGTTACCTTTAGGAGAAAAGCGCGCATCGGTTTCAAACGCTTCTGTATTGGTAAGTTTTTTACTTTTACCAGACGCTAGCTCGTAATAATACAGATCGCCATTAAGTGGGAATAATAGGGCTTTGCCGTCTTTAGACCATTTGTACTCTAAAATACCTTTACCAAAAATACGTTGGCGTTCGCGGCGTGCTTTTTCCTCATCAGAGAGGTTTTCAGGGCCTGAAAACAGCTTTGCAGAATCTACCAGTATTCTGTTGGTATTATCTTTTAAGTTGTATTCCCATAAATCATAACGGTTGTAGTCATCGGTTTTACCTTGCAGGTAAGTTACGCGGCTACCGTCTGGCGAAAACTTAAGTTGTACGGGAGCTTTACCCGATAAGCTCGGATCATCAAAAATACGCTCTAGCGATAATGGTTTTGCTTGTACGCTTAGTGCGCCAACAGCTAGCGGGAGTGCGAAGGTTAAGTGTTTTATTTTTTTTAGCACAAGGTTGCCTTAGCTTATTATAAATATTGTATTAAATGGTAAAGCTAAGCGTGTGCAACTGCAAATAAATGCTATAAAGTGGCCATTATTAAAGACTAACTAGGATGTGACGATGACTAACCATACTTTTGAACTCGCCCCAGAGCTTAAGCGCGATTGTATAGAACTGGCAGACTGGCCTTTATGTAAAGTGCTATTACTTAACGATAGCCAATACCCTTGGTTTGTATTAGTACCCAGAAAACCTAATTTAAAAGAAATTATAGATTTGTCTGAAGACGACCAAGTTGTATATTTAAAAGAGTCGGCCAAACTCAGCAAGCTTATTATGCAAGTGTTTAGCCCTGATAAATTAAACGTGGCCGCTTTGGGTAATATGGTGCCGCAATTACATATTCATCACATTGCACGTTTTACGACTGATGCAGCATGGCCTGCTCCGGTGTGGGGTAAGTTGCCTGCAAAACCATACACAGATGAGCAAATAATAGCGCTAAAAAAAGCGCTGCAGTTATAATCTACAGCGCTTTATTAAAGTATTACGTGTTGGGTTAGTTAAGGCCTAGCACGTCTTTACCTTGTTTAAAGGTTACATCTACAGGGATATTAGCTTGGCTTAGTTTTTCTAGGTCTTTAGCAAGCTCTTCTTTAATATCGCCATGAGTGGCAATCAGTTGATCTACTTTTTCGTAATCGCCGTCACCTTGTAATGTTAAAATTAAGCGCGACAGCTTAGCCATAGCCACACCCATTTTTTCCATATTGACACGGTATAAGCCTTCTTCATTTTTAGAAAAAGCGCCTTCTTGTGCAAAAAAGTTAAAGCGGATCATGTTGGCTTTACCATGTGCGCTTGATGCACCAAAACGCACTGAGCGGAAAATACCCGCCATAAAGGTGGTGTAGTAATCTTCTAATGTGCCTTCTGTAATTTCGCCTTTTTTAAGTAACTGCTCAACCATGTATAAACCTAAAATATCGGCTTTACCTTCTTCAAGTGCGCTTGCGTGCTCTTGTAATGATTGGCGCACAGTGCCTTTATTTGTAATGGTGTTTTTAATACCTAGGCCATGAGCCACTTCGTGAAACATGGTATTGGCAAAAAAGGCGTTAAAAGTAATATGCTTACGTTGCTCAGGTACAATTAACTGCTCAGCAATCGGCACTAAAATTTTATCAAATTTTGCACGCATTGCATTTTTAAGCTGCAGGCGACGAGTGCCTTTTTCAAGCTGTACTTGCTCATCGTTTGGCAAGTTAATGGCAATGGTTTTACTGCCCGCATTAGAGTGACCTGCGTAGTAAACCACATCGTAAGCATTCAAGTCGGCGTCTGAGCCCGGCACTTCTTGCTTATATTTAGCATCTACCGGTAAACCTTTTTGCAGCTCGGGTAAAAAGGCCGCAAATTTAGCTAGGCGCTCGCTCCATTTTAAATCTTTAATTAGTACATACGACTCATAGGCAGAGCGGTAGCCAAAGAGTTGATCTTCGTAAGTTTCAATTGGGCCAATAACCACATCAACTGGGTTATTTTTCATATCCATCCAGGCAAAGTCAGAACCCTGAAAATCATCTTTCTGCAGTGCATCAGCACGTAAGTTTAAGTAATTGGCAAATTCTTTATCATCGGCAAGCTTACTGGCTTCACGCAATAAATCTGCTGCTTTAGCTAACTCTTGCGCGTATTCTTTTGAATAAGGCACACTGTAAAGATTACCTTGCTCATCACGTTTGATTAATGAGTAAAGGCCTTTTTTATCATTTACGTCGGCGTTATTTAGCTCTTCTTTTGTTATGTCGGCAGGGTAGAATTGTGCGCCAAGGGCTTTTTCTTTGTAGCCTGATAAAAACGGTTCGTCACCATTTAAACGATCCCATGGGCCGTAGTTAATATCAGCAAATTTACGTACCTTTTCATCACTTAGCTTCGCTAAAAAAGCGTCTTTATTATCGCCAAAAGCCTGCTTCCAAAATAGATCGTCCATAATTTTAGAAGCGTCGATAAGCTTAGCTACCATGGCTTTTTGATTCTCACTTAAATGAGATAGGTCGGCTTCGAGGCTAAAGTCGGTGTAAATATCTAAACGTTGTTTATCAATGTTAATTAAATCTGGGCCAGCTTGTGCGGCACTTTTTTGAGCAAGCTCTACACTTGTGGCTTCGGTCGAAGAGGGGGCTTGCTCTGAACATGCACTAAGAAAAACGACGCCTGAGAGTAAAATTGCTTGGCTAATTTTGTTTAAGATCATTTGATTGCCTGTTAAAAAAGTAAGTTTAATTATTTGTACGCTTAAACTTAATTACTAGCGCGTACAAACGTTTCCTTATAGTGACTGCATTAAAGCAAAACTAAATAGTAAATAGCAAGTGTTTGGCGGTGTACCGCGGCTACAGGCGATAATAACAATTAATTTATATAATTTTCTTAACTTTATCGGTAAGTTAGATAATACTGGTTATATTACTCATTTTATCCGAGGTTAGCAGTTGCATTGCGGCCCAGAAACAAAAGGATGACAGTTCTATGTCTACAGAAAATGCACTATTAACGATTTTGGTTGATAGAATCAATAACGACACTTTAGTTTTACCTACGTTACCTGAAGTTGCAATTAAAGTACGCCAAGCGGCCGACAACCCTGATGTAAACCTAATGCAAATGTCAGACGTGATTGGCCAAGACCCCGCTCTTTCAGCGCGCATGATTAAAGTGGCTAACAGTGCAATTATGGGTCGAGCGGTTAAAGTATCTAACTTACAGCAAGCGGTGACTCGTATTGGTTTGCGTCAAATTAAAAACATAGCCACAGCAATGGCAATGGAGCAGCTGTTTGTTTCTAAAAATGAGCTAATAAAAGGCTACATGAGTAAAGCGTGGCAAAAAACGCTAAATGTGGCAGGGCATTCAATTACGCTTATGGCATTTTATTTACAAAATAACAAACGTACATCATTAAATAGTGACTCCATTACGCTTGCATCGTTGGTATATAACATTGGTGTATTGCCTATTTTAACCGAGGCTGAGCGCCATCCAGAGGTATTTGCTAACCCAAGCTTTTTAGCACATGCAATTCAAAAGCTCAGTGGTAAAATTGGTGGCTCAATTATGGGCGCGTGGGAGTTTCCACCCGAATTTGTAAATGTAGCTAAGCATTGGGCTGACCCTACGTATCGCCCTGAGGAGATTAGTTATGTTGACTTTATTCGCATTGGCGCCATTTTAGAGGGCACTTTACAAGTTTCTGATAAATCAGCGGCTTTACAAACTTACATAGATAAAGGTGTTATTCCTTCTATGCAGTTATTTTCAAGTGATGAATACAACGACATGCTTGAAAATGTTAAAGACACATTTAGCTAATTAGCCGTTATCAGGTAAAAGCAAAAAGCACGACTGGGTCGTGCTTTTTATGTTTTTTACAGCGCTAAGCAATCTGTACTAATTGAGCGTTTTATAAATCTTCTGCATCACCTAAACCGGCAGTCAGTTCTTCAAGCAGTAGCTTGATTTCTTCTGAGGCTAAAATAAAGTCTGCATCTAATTTAACCGCCATATCTTCTTTCGGGATATCGGCATTTTCTTCTTTTAAGGTTTCTGAGTAGCTTAAACGCTTGATCGAGCCATCGTTTTGCAGCATAAACTTCAGGCGCTCCTGCCAATCAAGTGCAAGCTTAGTCACGCGTTTACCATTTTCTAGGTGCGATTTAACTTCATCACACGATAAATCATGGCCTTTTAATTTAACTTGTGCGCCACTGTCGTCGGCTTCTTCAAGTTCTGCGTCAAACCCTATAGCAAAGTTTTCTGGTGTACT
The DNA here is from genome assembly GCF_030296835.1 of Pseudoalteromonas sp. MM1. NCBI lineage: Bacteria > Pseudomonadati > Pseudomonadota > Gammaproteobacteria > Alteromonadales > Pseudoalteromonadaceae > Pseudoalteromonas > Pseudoalteromonas sp. MM1. The sequence goes on from NZ_AP027922.1 coordinate 846,779, forward strand.
GAAGTTAGTTAACCAATCAGTTAAAAATACATCTAGGTCGTAATTTGCAAAAGCAGGAACTACCGGTAATGTGCCCAAAGATTTTCGTAGCAGTGCAAGTAGCTCTTCTGCTTTATTAAAACTGCCACTGTTTACAACAACCCAACCGTTTTCTTGGTCAATAAAGGCAAACTGCAGGCTCGATTTTTTAAACGCTTGAGGCAATAAGGTCGTTAGAATGTTTTCTTTTAACTCGTCTTTTTCTTTCTTTTTAACCGGGCGGTTTTCTTCTGCTTCTATCTGATCTACTTTTTCGGCAACCATTTCATTAACAACAGATGCAGGTAGCACTTTCTCTTCACGCTTAGCACACACTAAAATACTTTTTTGTGAAAAATGCGCTAGCGAGTCACCATGCTTACCAAATGCTTTTGTCCAACCAAATGTAGACAGGTCTTGAGAGCCACAAGGGCGAAATACATCTTGCTCTAACGCTTTTTCAAACTCTTCTTGAGTGTACGAAACATCTTGCTTGAAGCGATAACAAATCAGGTTACTAAACCACATAAGGTAACTTTTCCATCTTTTAAATTTACTCAATCATAGCAATAAAATGGGGTTCTCGAAATGGCTGATTTTAAGCAAAGCCGTTATTGATTAAATAATGGCTTTGGCATGTTTTTAGGAAACTCAATATGATAATGAAGCCCTTTGCCAGGCTCACTGCTTGCCTCTATTGAGCCGCTAAGTGTTTGCTTAACTAAGTTAAAGGTGATGTGTGTGCCTAAACCACTGCCGCCTTGGTCGCGTTTTGTAGTAAAAAATGGGTCGAATAATTTGGCTAATTGCTCTTTTGTTACGCCATTACCGTTATCGGTGTAATCAACAATAAGTAACGTATCATTAGCACTAATATTTATATCAATATTGCCCTGCGCGATATTATCAAAACCATGAATAATCGAGTTCATAATTAAGTTGGTAAAAATTTGACTAATCGCCCCTGCAGGTAAGTTAAGAACTAAGTCATCAGGACACTGTAAGTTTATGGTGTGCTTGGTTTTTTTAAGCTTAGGGTGAAGCGATAAAATCACTTCGTTTAAATAATCTTTAAGGTTAATTGTTCTTACAGCTTCACTGGCTTGGTCTACCGCTATTTGTTTAAAGCTAGCAATAAGCTCAGAGGCTCTATCAAGGTTGGTCGTTAGTAAGCTCGTACTTTGTTTGGCTTCGTTTATAAATTCTTCTAAGGCTTTAGGCGATAACTTTTTATCTTTATAGGCGTTTTCTAAAGTGTTTAAACGCTCTTGTAAAAACGATATAGCAGTTACACCAATACCAATGGGGGTGTTTATGTCGTGTGTGATCCCGGCTACTAATCCGCCTAGTGCAGCCATTTTTTCTGTGCCTACTAAGCGCTCTTGTGCAAGGCTTAGCTCGTCAAGGTAGCGCTCAAGCTCTTTTTGTTTAGTTAGTAGTTCTTCCTCGGTGTGCCGACGTAAGTCTACTTCTTCGGTTAGTACGAGCTTTTGCTTTTCTAGTTCGTACTTTTGTTGTTGCAAATCCATCATTGCCTGGCTTAAGTTTGATGTTTTCCGCGCAACATCTTGCTCTAACTGTATATTGTGCTGATCGAGCTTTTCATTACTAACAATTAACTCACGCTGGGTGTGCTCGAGCTCTTTTCTGTATTGGACTACTTTATCTATTAAGTTATTAAAAGACTGCTCCATAACGTTTAGCTCGTTATGCTCTTCGGTCTCAATGTCTATGTGTTGACCTTCTAAGTCATCAAGCTCTAAGTTTTCTATTTGATCGGTTAACTCGGTTAAAGGGTCGGTGAGCAGTTTTCTAAATGCCATTAAAAATAGAATGATCAAAAAGGTGGTTTTGATCATGGCGTTACCAATTAAAAAGTAAATAGATACCATTATTCGGCTAAATACCACATCGCGGCTAGAGAACAAGGTTACATCGCCTACTTGCGTAGCGCGGCCTGAAAATTCAAAAATTAGCGGAAAGGTATAGCCAAAAAGCCCTGATTTGGTGTCTTCAATAATAACTTCTTCTTGCACGAGTTGCTGGTTATAAAGTTTATGTATATCGAGAGAGCGGCCCAGCTGCGAAATAATTTCACCGCTGTCATCGCGCACTATAATGCCCTCCACCATAGGTATAGCTAGCAAGCCTTCTGCGGTAGTAATGGTTTGCTTTGTGTTTAGTTCCCAAATTGCGCGAGTTAAACTTCGGCTGAAGGTTTTTTGTAGCGTACTTAGCTCATCACGTATGTAGTCTTTAGTATTTACAAATTCAGCAAGCACCTGCCCACATGTCACCACAAAGGTAAGTAAAAAATACACTGATAAAACATTAGTTAACAATTTCTTAGAGAGACTTTTTTGTAACATATGGGATTTACTCATCCGGTGTAATAATAGCTAAGTTGCAATTTCTAACTTAAAAGTTAGTCAATAAAACCTTAAAAATAAATAAAAAATTTATATTTTAAAGAGATAGCTCAGAAAGTGAGTCGTTTTGTTTTAATAATAGTGCACTAAACTAATTTAAATTAATTTTAATGCTTAATAAAATTACAAAAATGACAAGTAGGTAGAGGTATTATTAATAATATTTAACACTTTATTGTAAAGTTACAGCATTACATTATGCGAATAAGCAGCGTGTTGGAATTTTAGGAACGTGTTAGAATAGAAAAACCAATGGATGGCTCGTTTTTATAATTTTTAGAAGGCTATTTTAGTAGTTAACATGATGAAATTTTCTATATTAGTGTGTGATGACTCTACTGTTGCACGCAAACAAGTTGTGCGTTGTTTAAATGAATGTGTGACTGCCGACATACAACAAGCGGTTAATGGTGCCGATGCGCTTGAGCTTTTACGCTTGCAGCAGTTTGATCTTTTATGTTTAGACTTAACCATGCCAGAAGTTGACGGCGTACAAGTACTTGAGCGCATTAAGGCAGAAAAAATAGAGTGTTTTGTACTGGTGATCTCGGCTGATATACAACAACAAATGAAGCAAAAAGTCGCGCAGCTAGGTGCTATCGACTTTATAAATAAACCTATTAATAAATCTGCTTTAAGTGAAGTTTTGCATAAATTTGGCATTCATTAGGTTTTTTCATGTTCAAAAAGGCTGTTTTATCTTTTAATTTAGGGTTGACAGCATAGCCTTTGTTAAGGCAGTCTTAAGCTTATGAAAACAATTAATCGCGTACTGACCATAATTATTACAACCACCATTCTTTCTGGATAGTGGCATAGGTCGGTGCAACAAATTTAAAGGCCTGTGTTCACTAAGAACACAGGCCTTTTTTCGTTTTATGGGATGAGGAACATAAATAATGCGCGTTTTAAAATTTGGTGGCTCTTCGCTTGCCGACTTTGCATGTTTACAACAGGTAGCTCAGTTAGTTAAAGCACAGTTAAAAGATGAAATGCTATTGGTGCTTTCTGCGCCAGGTGGTATGACCGATTCGTTAGTTGCCTTAGCAAGTGCAGCTGAGCAAGGCTTAGATTTTTCACAGCAGTGGCAAGCATTAGTGAGCCGTTGTGAAGGGCTAAAAGCTGATGTAGAAAAAAATGGCGGTGAAGTAACTAACTGGCCTGATTTAAATGAGCTTAAAAATAAGCTTGATGGTGTGGCGCTAATTAAGTGCTGCCCAGATCAAATTCGTGCATTTGTAATTAGCTTTGGTGAGCGTGTTAGTGTATCGCTTATGCAAAGTTTATTAAGCTCTCATAATGCTCAATACCTTGAAGCAACGCGCTGTGTTGCCTCTACCGGTGGTTACATCGATGCAGAGGCTGACTTAGTTGCAAGTAAAGCGCGTTTTCAAGCGGTATTAAAAGAAAACCCAGCGACTATTTACATTATGCCAGGCTTTACGGCAAGTAATGAGCAAGGCGAACTTACTACACTTGGCCGTAATGGCTCTGATTACTCAGCAGCTATTGCAGCGGCGTGTTTAGAGGCTGAAATTTGTCAAATTTGGACAGATGTTGATGGTGTATACAGCGCTGATCCGCGTTATATCAAAAAAGCGACTAAAGTAGATTTCTTATCTTATAAAGAAGCAATGGAGCTTTCTTATTTTGGCGCTAAAGTACTTCACCCTAAAACCATTTTACCGTGCGCGAAAGCAGGTGTGCCGTGTGAAATTAAAAACACCCACAACCCAGATGCGCAAGGGTCATTAATTGGTAACGACTATTCATCGGATGAGCCAGTAAAAGCGCTTTCTAGCTTGCAAGATTTAGCTATGCTTACCGTGTCAGGCCCAGGCATGAAAGGTAAAGTGGGTATGGCGTCTAAAGTATTTAATGCCCTTGCACACGATAACGTATCGATAGTATTAATTACTCAATCATCGTGTGAATTTAGCATTAGCTTTTGTGTGCACGAAAGCGATTTAGCGCTAGCGCTAGAAGCCTTACAAAGTGCGTTTGAGCTTGAATTACAAGCAGGCTTAATTGAGCCAGTACAAGTACAACGTAATCTTGCTATTGTTACATTAGTGGGCGATAACATGCGTGCACACAAAGGTTTAGCTGCACAGTTTTTTGCATCTCTTGCACAGGCCCAAGTAAACATTGTAGCCATTGCGCAGGATTCTACAGAAAGTGCTATTTCGGCGGTTATCGATGGTGAGCTTTGTAACGATGCAGTAAAAATATGCCATGAAAACTTTTTTACGCATGTCCCTTCAATTGACGTGTTTTTACTTGGCTGCGGCTTAGTAGGTCAAGAGCTTATTTCTCAGTTAGAGCGCCAGCAAGCGTGGCTTGAAAAGCGTAATATTAAGTTAAACCTATATGGCGTTGCGAATTCTCGTCAACTGCATTTAGACAGTGAAGGTATTGCATTTGATGACTGGCAGCAAAAGCTAGCAGCATCAGAGCAAGCGTTTGACTTAAATTTAGTCGAGCAGTTTGTAAAACAAAATCACTTAGTAAACCCAGTGCTTGTAGATTGTACGTCTTCCGATGCGCTAGCGGCTCAGTATGTGGATTTTCTAAATGCGGGTTTCCATGTGGTTGCCGCTAATAAAAAAGCAACAACCAGCTCATACGCTTATTACCAAGACTTAATTGCAGCAACACAAAAAAATAACCGTAAGTTTTTATACGAAACAAACGTAGGTGCAGGCTTGCCAGTAATCGATAACCTACAGTCGTTATTTGGTGCAGGTGATGAGTTACTTGAGTTTAGCGGTATTTTATCAGGTTCTCTGTCGTACATGTTTGGTGCATTAGAAGATGGTTTATCACTTTCTGAGGCAACCATAAAAGCGAAAGAAAGCGGTTTTACCGAGCCAGATCCACGCGATGATTTATCGGGTACCGATGTAGCACGTAAATTACTTATTATTGCTCGCGAAGCCGGCATGAAGTTAGAGCTTAGCGATATAGAAGTTGAATCGGTATTGCCACAAGGTTTTGCTCAAGGCGACAGCGTAGGTGAATTTATGGCTAAACTACCAAGTTTAGACGCTGAGTTTAATGACCGTATTCAAAGTGCTGCAGCAGAGGGCAAGGTACTTCGTTATGTAGGTACAATTAAAGAAGGCCACTGTAAAGTGGGTATTGAAGCGGTAGACTCATCGCACGCATTGAATGTAATTCGTGATGGTGAAAACGCGTTAGCAATTTTAAGCCAGTATTATCAACCACGTCCGTTTGTAATTCGCGGTTACGGCGCAGGCTCTGCAGTAACTGCAGCCGGCGTATTTGCCGACGTATTAAAAACGTTATCGCGCTAGGAGTTAAAAATGATAGAAGTATATGCTCCGGCGTCTATAGGTAATTTTGCAGTTGGCTTTGACGCACTTGGTGCAGCGCTTGCGCCTATTGATGGCAGTTTATTAGGTGATGTAGCCGTAGTAAGCGCCGCTCAAAGTGATGAGTTTGTTTGCTCAGGCGAATACGCGCATAAGTTACCAAGCGATGCGAGTGAAAACCTAGCATATCAATGTTTAGTACATTTTAGAGCGCACGTGGCACCAGATATGCCAAGTGTAAAATTAGAACTTAAAAAGAACTTACCAATTGGCTCAGGGCTTGGCTCTAGTGCGTGCTCTGTGGTAGCAACTTTTGCTGCGCTTGATAAATTTGCTCAAACCAATTTAAGCCAAGTTGAGCTTATTGAATTAATGGCTGATTTTGAAGCGATAGTCAGTGGTGGGCGTCATTATGACAATATCACCCCGTGTTATTTAGGTGGGCTGCAGCTTACAGGCGATTTAATTCCTGATAAGTCAATTGCTCTACCGGTAGATCAAAACTGGTACTACGTAGCGGCATTTCCTGGTTTTTCGCTTAATACCGCAAAGGCACGCTCGGTATTACCAAAAGATCTAAGCATGCATGCTGGGGTTGAATTTGCACAGCGTTTGTCGGCATTTAGCAGCTTGTTATTAACGCAGCGTTTTGATGATGCACTGAGCATTATGCAAGATGATATAGCAGAGCCGTATCGTGCACCTTTAATTACAGGGTTTAGCGAAGCGAAAGCAAGTTTGCCAGCCCTTGGTGCAGAGATTGTCAGTATTTCAGGTGCGGGCCCTACCTTATTTACAGTGTGTAAAACATTAGAAGCTGCAAAAAAATGTGCGCAGTGGTTAGCGCAAAACTATATAAATGAGCAGGGCTTTTGCCACATTTGTAAATTAGATAACGACGGCACGCGTCAATTAACAGTTTTATAGGATAGGCAGTTATGCAATTACATAATTTAAAAGAAAATACTCAAAAAGTGTCGTTTGTTGAAGCGGTAAAAACAGGGCTTGGGCGTAATCAGGGGGTATTTTTTCCTGAAAGCTTAGCGCCGCTGGCTGATGTAGATGCGTTATTAGATATGGACTTTGTTACACGTAGTAGCAAAATTTTATCGCACCTTATTGGCGATGAATTACCCGCTGATACCGTTGCTCAAATGGTTAAAAATGCGTTTAACTTCCCAGTAAAATTGGTAGAGGTTGAAGACAATAACTATTGTTTAGAGCTTTTCCATGGCCCTACGCTTGCGTTTAAAGACTTTGGCGGGCGTTTCATGGCTGAGTGTTTAGCACAGTTCAATCAAGGCGAAAAAGTCACGATTTTAACGGCAACCTCTGGCGATACAGGCGCTGCTGTAGCGCATGCGTTTTATAACAAACCAAATATAGATGTAGTTATTCTATACCCTAAAGGCAAAATTTCGCTTGCTCAGCAAAAGTTATTTACTACGCTTGGTAATAACATTCATTGTTACGCGGTAGATGGCAGTTTTGATGATTGCCAAGAGCTGGTTAAAAAGTCGTTTTTAGATGACGAAGTTAAATCTACACTTGGCCTTAATTCAGCTAACTCAATTAACATTAGCCGCCTAGTGGCACAAGTATGTTATTACTTTGAAGCCATTGCACAGCTACCAAAAGAAAAGCGTGCTACAGCGCACATTTCAGTCCCTAGTGGTAACTTTGGTAATGTATGTGCCGCGATGATTGGCGCGGTAATTGGTATGCCAGTAGGTAAACTAAGTGCTACAACTAATCAAAACGATACAGTGCCACGTTACATGCTTGATAAAAATTGGGCGCCAAATGCTACACTTGAGTCGCTTTCAAATGCGATGGATGTAAGCAAGCCAAATAACTGGCCGCGTGTGCAAACAATGCTAGATAATAACTGGTTTAGCTACGATAATTTTTACTCAACCAGTGTGAGCGAAGAAAACACGCAAGTAGTGATGAAAAATATTCAACAAACGGGTTATGTTGCAGAGCCGCATACCGCCATTGCATACCAAGGCCTTGTAGAGAATAAAGCGCCCGGTGCGGCAGGGATCTTTTTAGCAACTGCTCACCCCGCTAAGTTTAAAGAAAGCGTAGAAGAGATTCTAAATATTGAACTTGATATGCCACAGCCACTTAGCGACGCGCTTGCTAAACCTTGTTTAGCAAGCGACATTAGCCCTGATTATGAAGCGTTGCGCACTGAAATACTTGCTAAGTTAGGCTAACTTAGCGTTAAAAAGCGGCCTTGGCCGCTTTTTTTGTATTTTGTACGCGCTAAATATAGTATTTATCATTAACTAATTAAATGTAAAAAATAAAAGTCATTTAAATTATTAATGTGTTTATAAAAAAATATCATCTTAAAAACGCTGTGAAATAGATTCAATCCCTGTTTAAATATCCTCAACTTAAGAGCGTAGGCAAAGAGTCGTTTACAGCGTACAATAAAGCCTCTAAAAAACACCATACACGTTGCCCTAGGAGACCCCAATGTTAGAACGTAGCATGAATATTTCGGATTTTGATCCAGAGTTATTTGACGCGATAAACAAAGAAACAGCTCGCCAAGAAGAGCACATTGAATTAATCGCATCAGAAAACTACTGTAGCCCACGCGTACTAGAAGCACAGGGTTCACAGCTTACAAACAAATACGCTGAAGGTTACCCGGGCAAACGTTACTATGGCGGGTGTGAGCATGTTGACGTAGTTGAACAACTTGCAATTGATCGTGCTAACGAGCTATTTGGTTCTGACTATGCAAACGTTCAGCCACATGCGGGTTCTCAAGCTAATGCAGCTGTTTTTTTAGCATTATTAGAAGCGGGTGACACTGTACTTGGTATGAGCTTAGCTCATGGTGGACACTTAACGCATGGTTCACACGTAAGCTTCTCTGGTAAGCTATATAATGCTATCCAATACGGACTAGACGAAGTAACCGGCGAAATTGATTACGCACAAGTTGAAGCGCTAGCACTAGAGCATAAACCAAAAATGATTATTGGTGGTTTTTCTGCATATTCAGGTATTGTTGATTGGGCTAAATTCCGTGAAATTGCTGATAAAGTAGGTGCTTACTTATTTGTTGATATGGCTCACGTTGCTGGTTTAATTGCGGCGGGTGTTTACCCAAGCCCAGTACCTCACGCGCATGTTGTAACCACAACAACACACAAAACGTTAGCAGGCCCTCGTGGTGGTTTAATTATTTCTGCATGTGGCGACGAAGCAATTTACAAAAAGCTTAACAGCGCTGTGTTCCCAGGTGGCCAAGGTGGTCCTTTATGTCACATTATTGCTGCAAAAGCCGTGGCATTTAAAGAAGCACTACAACCAGAATTTAAAACGTACCAAGCACAGGTAGTTAAAAATGCCCAAGCTATGGTTGCTGTTATGCAAGAGCGCGGTTACAAAATCGTATCTGATAAAACAGAAAACCACTTATTCTTACTTGATTTAATCGATAAAGATATCACAGGTAAAGATGCAGATGCAGCGCTTGGTAATGCAAATATTACCGTGAACAAAAACTCAGTACCAAACGATCCTCGTTCACCGTTTGTTACTTCAGGTTTGCGTATTGGTTCACCTGCAATTACGCGTCGTGGCTTTAAAGAAGCTGAATCGAAAGAGCTTGCAGGCTGGATTTGTGACGTATTAGACAACATCAACGATGAGTCTGTACAAGCGCAAGTTAAAGAAAAAGTTAAAGCAATTTGTGCAAAATTACCTGTATACGCTTAATTGCATAAGCAGCAGTAATTTAGAGCACAACAAGGGGCCTGTTTACCTTTTGAGATTTAATTTGCAGTAGTATGTTTGGTTTTTAGGCAAGGCAGAGTCTATGTAGTGTGGTTACTCCACACAAATAGGCGATAACGCAGCATAAATGCCAAACATGCACTGCCCTTGGGTTCGTCCTAGGGGCGATTTACTCTTTGTTGCCTACATGGATGTAGGTAAGGGGCGTGAGCAGGACGCGGAAGCTTTGCTCGGTTTTTACTTAGCCCACTAGGTTACAAACCTCGCGCCGCGATCAAATCACCCCTAGATAGAACAAATTTAATCCTGAAAGGCCAACAGGCCCTATTTTTTTGCTAAGATAAAAGGCCGCTAAACAGCGGCCTTTTTTGTTTAAAACGGAAGTACCTAGTTATGCATTGCCCATTTTGCACCGCAAAAGACACCAAAGTGATAGACTCACGCCTAGTAGGTGGAGGCCATCAAGTTCGCCGTCGCCGTGAATGTAACGAGTGTCACGAGCGATTTACTACCTTTGAAGGCGCCGAGTTAGTTATGCCACGTGTGATTAAACAAGATGGCAGCCGAGAGCCCTTTAATGAAGATAAGCTACTCAATGGCCTGAATCGCGCTCTAGAAAAACGCCCTGTAAGTACAGAGCAAGTAGATGAAGTGGTTAATATTATTAAATCGCAGTTGCGTGCTACCGGCGAGCGAGAGATATCAAGTCACCTAGTGGGTGAGTGCATAATGGAGGCGCTTAAAAAACTTGATAAAGTAGCCTATGTGCGGTTTGCCTCTGTGTATCGCTCGTTTGAAGATATACGCGAATTTGGTGAAGAAATTGCCCGTTTAGGGGAGTAATAATGCAAAACCAAGCAATTTTTACTGCACAAGACGAAATATACATGGCACGCGCCATCGAGCTTGCAAAAAAAGGGCGATTTACAACCACCCCCAATCCTAATGTAGGGTGTGTTTTAGTTAAAGATAACCACATAATTGGTGAAGGGTTTCATCAATTAGCGGGGCAGGGGCATGCTGAGGTTAATGCCCTTGCAGTGGCCGGTGATAACGCAAAAGGCGCGACAGCCTATGTAACGCTTGAACCGTGTAGCCATTACGGACGCACTCCCCCGTGTGCAGAGGGTTTAAAAGCCGCAGGTGTAGTAAAAGTTATAGCGGCTATGGTCGACACCAACCCGCAAGTAGCAGGTAAAGGGCTTAAAATACTCAGCGATGCTGGTATTGAGGTTGCCTCTGGGCTTTTAGAGCAGCAAGCGCGCGCTCTTAATTTAGGTTTTTTTAAACGTATGGAGCAGGGTCTTCCTTATGTAACGTGTAAAATGGCGGCCAGTATTGATGGTAAAACCGCACTAAAAAATGGCCAGAGTAAGTGGATCACCGGCCCCGCTGCGCGACAAGATGTACAATTACACCGAGCACAAAGCTGCGCTATTTTAACCGGCGCCGATACGGTTATTACGGATGATGCTAAGCTCAATGTGAGGTTAAGCGAATTGCCACAGGCTTTGCCTACCGAATTACCCCTACGCCAACCGGTGCGGGTTATAATTGATTCACAAAATAGGCTGACACCAGAGCTGGCAGTATTTAATATTGAAAGTGAAATAATAATTTTTACTACCAAGGTTGATAAATCAACGCAGTGGCCGCACTTTGTAAGGCATATAGAAGTGCCACAGCAAAATAACAAAGTTAATTTAACGTCTGTTTTAGCACACCTTGCTAAGCTGCAATTTAATCATGTTTATTTAGAAGCCGGTGCTACACTTGCCGGTAAAATGACAGAGCTTAATTTAATAGACGAATATATATTTTATCTTGCGCCTAAACTCATGGGGTGCGATGCAAAAAGCTTGGTTAATTTTGCACCGCTGACAGATATGCAAAACACCGTTAACTTAACGTTTAAAGAGTGTGTGAAAGTGGGCGATGATTTACGTATAACCGCTACAAAACACATTCCAACCACTTAATTAAAAGAGTAGGGCTATGTTTACTGGAATAATAGAAGCCACAGGCAAAATTGCGCTATTACAAAAAAAACAAGGCGATTTAGCCATTCGCATTCAAAGCGCTAATCTTGATATGAGCGATGTAAAGCTTGGCGATAGCATTGCCACTAATGGCGTATGTTTAACGGTAGTTGATAAGCACATTGATGGCTTTAGTGCCGACTTATCAAACGAAACTATCAGCCTAACTGGGTTTGCAAATTATAATATAGGGCAAACTGTTAACCTTGAAAAAGCCATGCAACCGGTTTCACGTTTAGGCGGGCATTTAGTTTCTGGTCATGTGGATGGCATTGCAACCATTACAGCCATTACGAGTAATGCGCGCGCCACAGAATATTGGCTAAGCACCGATGAAAACTTAATGAAGTACATTCCTTACAAAGGGTCTGTATGTATAGATGGTATAAGCCTGACAGTAAACGCTGTACAAGGTAATAAATTTAAATTAACCATAGTGCCGCACACAAGCGAGCAAACCACCATTGCTGATTTTAAAGTGGGCACACGCGTTAATTTAGAAGTTGACCAAATTGCACGTTATTTAGAGCGCCTTATCAAAGGGGCTGAGCAGCCGACAGGCGCAGACATTTCAATGAGCTTACTAGCTAAAGCTGGTTTTGTTAAATAACGACACTGATAACTTACACGAGCAAATTTATGAATTTACACAGCGCACAAGAAATCATCGACGACATTAAAGCCGGTAAAATGGTTATTTTAATGGATGACGAAGACAGAGAAAATGAAGGCGATTTAATTATTGCAGCAGAGCACATTAGCGCAGAAGCAATTAACTTTATGGCCACTCATGGCCGTGGTTTAATTTGTTTAACTATGACGCAAGAGCGTTGTGAACAGCTAGATTTACCGTTAATGGTAAAAAATAATGGCGCAGCGTTTTCTACTAACTTTACTATGTCGATCGAGGCTGCTAAAGGTGTAACAACCGGTATTTCAGCAGCCGATAGAGCACGTACAGTGCAAGCGGCAATTGCAAAAGGCGCCGTACCAAGTGATATTGTACAGCCAGGGCATATTTTTCCGATTATGGCGCAACCTGGTGGCGTTTTAACGCGTGCAGGGCATACCGAAGCTGGCTGTGATTTAGCACGCTTAGCCGGCCTTGAAGCCTCATCAGTTATTGTAGAAATTCTCAATGCCGATGGCACCATGGCGCGCCGCCCGGATTTAGAAGTATTTGCTAAAGAGCACAGTATTAAAATTGGCACAATTGCCGATTTAATTGAGTACCGAAACCTTAACGAAACCACTATTGAGCAAGTTGCTAAATGTAAACTGCCAACTGAACACGGTGAGTTTGATTTAGTCACGTACAAAGACACCATTGACGGTCAATTACATTACGTATTGTTAAAAGGCGAAATTAAAGAAAACGAGCCAACACTTGTGCGCGTGCACTTACAAAGTACTTTTAACGATATTTTACTTTCAGATAGAAGTGCGGATCGTAGTTGGGGGCTTTCTGATGCAATGGCTTACATTGCAAAAAATAACGGTGCACTGGTTATTTTAGGTAAACAAGAAAGCACCGAAGAGCTAGAGGCCACAGTAAAAGCATTTGCTGCTGCCGATGCTGGCGAGAATGTTACGCCGCGTAAATTTAAAGGTACTTCACGTACTGTGGGGGTGGGCTCACAAATACTAGCTGACTTAGGTATTACCCAAATGCGCTTAATGAGTCGACCTAAAAAGTACCATGCACTTTCGGGCTTTCACTTAGAAGTGGTTGATTACGTTGAGCCACAATAAGGGCTCAGCTTTTAACTAGTCTATTTTTTTATTTTTATGGTATGATGCGCAGCAATTTTTGCGCAATCGCAACCGCTTGAACATATTTTTAGGGTTATCAGATGAAAATTATTGAAGGTAATAAGTACGCTCCAGGCAAAAAATTCGCTATTGTTATTTCTCGTTTTAACGATTTTATTGGTAGCAGCCTATTAGAAGGTGCTGTTGATGAGCTAAAGCGTACCGGTGGCGTAGCCGATGATGACATTACCGTTGTGTATGTACCCGGTGCAGTAGAGTTACCTTTAGCAGCAAAACGCATTGCGGCAAAAAAAGAGTATGATGCAATCATCGCATTAGGCGTAGTGATCAGAGGTGGTACACCACACTTTGACCTCGTTGCAGGCGAATCTAACAAAGGCCTTGCAAATGTATCGCTTGAGTATGATATCCCGGTTGCATTTGGCGTATTAACCACAGAAAGCATTGAACAAGCAATTGAACGCGCTGGTACCAAAATGGGTAACAAAGGCGGCGAAGCGGCATTAGGCGCGCTTGAAATGGTTAATGTGTTAGATAAAATTTAAGTTTAAGGAATTTTTGTGAAACCAGCAGCAAGACGTAAAGCACGTATCTTAGCACTTCAAGCCGTTTATTCTTGGCAATTGAGTGGCAATTTAATTGCCGATATCGAACAACAAATGTTGATCGAAAACGACGTGACTAAAATTGATGTTGAATACTTTAAAGATTTAGCGCGTGGCGTTGCCGTTAATTACAAGCAACTAGATGAAGCTGTATCTCCGCATTTAACACGTCCATTTGATGATTTAGATATGGTAGAGCGTGCAATTTTACGTTTAAGCGCGTATGAGCTTAAATTCCGTGAAGATGTGCCATACAAAGTAGCAATCAATGAAGGCATTGAGCTTGCTAAAATATTTGGCGCTGAAGACAGCCATAAATTTGTAAACGGTGTACTTGATAAAGCTGTTAAGCATTTACGCAAGTAATACTAACCTTGCTAAAGCGCTCCGCTAAAGAGCCTAGCTTTAACAGTTAGTACACGTTAAAAAGGAGAGCCGGCATAGGTCGGCTTTTTTGTGTATGAAGGAATTTGAATTAATAAACCGCTACTTTAAAGGTCGCGGTATTACTCGTCGTGATGTAAGCCTAGGAATAGGGGACGACTGTGCATTAGTTACCGTTCCGCAAAACTGCCAACTGGCAGTAACCACAGATACGCTTGTATCGGGTGTTCATTTTTTTGATGATATTTCTCCCCGCGCATTAGGACACCGAGCATTGGCTGTAAATCTTAGTGATTTAGCAGCCATGGGAGCAGAGCCTACCTGGGTGTCGGTGGCATTAACCCTACCAAATATTAACCAGCAGTGGATTGAAGAATTTACTGAAGGCATGCACGAAATTGCAGAGTACTTTAATGTACAAATAATTGGTGGCGATACGACGCAGGGCCCGTTAACAGTGACTATATGTGCTAAAGGCACTGTGCCTGAGGGTAAAGCTTTACGCCGCGCAGGTGCTAAAGTGGGCGACTGGGTATGTGTAACTGGCACATTAGGTGATGCAGGCTTGGCTATTGAGTCTCGCAAACAAGGCTTAAGTATTGAACCTGAGCACTTAAAGTATATTAATAATCGCTTTGATTACCCAACTCCACAAGTTGCTGCTGGGCAAGTGTTACGTGGTCTTGCTTCATCAGCCATCGATGTGTCTGATGGCCTTATGGCGGATTTAACGCACATACTTGATATGTCACAAGTCAGCGCCAGTATAAATATTGAAAACATCCCAACCTCAGACGCTATGCGTTCAAGCCTGAATTTTGAGGCACAATTGCCGTATATTTTAGGCTATGGCGATGACTACGAATTGCTTTTTACTGTCTCTGAAGATAATAAAAGCATGTTGGAGCTTAAATTACGCCAATACGGCGTAGAAGCTACGTGCATAGGGCAAATTAAAAGTGGCGAAGGCCATATTGAGCTTTTACACCACGGTGAAAAATTTAATTTTGAGCAACAGGGCTTTGAGCACTTTGCCAAGGAGCAGGTTTGACTAGCAAAAAACAGTTTAATTTAAAGCGACCACATCAGTTATTTGGCCTAGGGTTTGGCACTGGCCTTGCGCCTGTGGCGCCAGGCACCTTTGGTACATTTGCTGCTTTGCCATTTATTTTTATGACCATGTATTTTCCGCTTTGGCTACAAATAGTGTTTGCTGTGGTTATTAGTATTTTTGGTATTTGGGCGTGTGGCAAAACTGCCGATGACTTAGGTGTACACGACCATCCAGCCATAGTGTGGGATGAAGTTGCCGGTTATTACATTACCATGATTGGCGCAGCGCTTAGTTGGCAAACCTTACTGGTAGGCTTTTTATTATTTAGGTTTTTTGATATTGCCAAACCTGGCCCTATAAAAACGCTCGATAAGCGAATGCACGGCGGTGTGGGTATAATGGCCGATGATGTTCTTGCCGGTATTTTTTCGCTTATTTGTTTGCAAGCGTTAATAAAAGCAGGTTTACTACCCTTTTAATTTTTTTGTTTTATTTGTTTAACTAGGTGGCAGCGAAATGATGCGATTTTTACTGGTATGTGTACTGATGTTGTGTGCCATGCCAAGTTGGGCTTCTATTACTGATTACGTTGTTAAGCAATGGAATATTAAAGATGGTCTGCCCTCGCAATCGCTAAAAAGTGTTGTGCAAGATCAGCAAGGCTATATGTGGGTCGGAACACAATTTGGTCTTAGCCGCTTTGACGGCACAACATTCACCAATTACAACACGCAAAATAGTCCCTTCTTACCAAGTAATGGTATTAACAAACTGCTCATAGACAGTAATGGCTACCTGTGGGTGGGCACTAAAAGTGGCTTGGTGGTAATAAACCCGCAAACGCTTGCTGCACAAGAATTTAATATTAAAGGCCCTGTTAGAGACATTTTAGAAGATGCTAAAGGCAGCATTTGGATTGCAGCTAATGGGCTTTATTATGTAGACCGCAACCAAGTTGATTTACGTGATAAAGCGAACGAACTAGTGCCTATTGTAAATGCCACCGTGATCACCCAAATAGTGGGGTCGGTGAGTCAAATGGCGCTTTCTCCAGAGGGAATTTGGCTTGTCAACGACCGCCATTTACTACGCTTAACTAAAAGCGCTTCTGATTTTTCAAAACTCAGGTTGGAGTTAACAGCTAAGGTGTCATTGCCAGAGCGCTTAGCACAAACCATTGTTCATGATCTGTCTTTTTTAAATGGCAATTTATATTTAGCTTCTGAATTGGGAGCCTACTTTTTAGACTTAGACGATGAGCTAAGACCTTTCCCTTTGCCTAATGCAAGTAACTCCGCCGTGTATAAATTTATGAGCGACACCAATGGTGGCTTATGGGTTTCTACGTATGGACGCCTGCTTTTTAGAGCTAAATCAGGTGAGTGGCAATGGGTTGAACCAAGTCAGTTAGATCAAAGTATTTGGTTTGCCGATATTTACCGTGATAGCCAAAATAATATTTGGCTTGCAAGTTTTAGCGAAGGCTTATGGCTTGCCCACGAAGGGCGTATTGAGCGTCACTCTGCTTTATCACAAATGACTGAGGCCGTCATGGCAATCAGCCAAGCGCCCGATGGAAATTTATGGGTGGCGAACAAAAGTGGTATTGGTTATTTCGATTTAAATAAAAACTTTGTCAATAAAATACCCAGTGCGCAATTTGGGCGGGCAACAGTACACGACTTACAGTTTGATGGCTCGCGTTTATATATAGCAACGGGTCGAGGGCTATTTTTTTACGAGCAAGACAAATTATATAGTTTTCCTGGTAGAGCGCTGCGCGACAATCCGGTATTTGCTATTAGCCCATCAAGTAAAGGGGGCTTTTGGATAGGGACCGGGCGTGGCTTGTATAGGCTTAGTTACGGCGGGCTAACGCCTTTTGCATACAACGCATTTTTAGGCAGCAAATTTATAACCTACGTGCTTGATAAGGCAAACTTTGGTGTAATAGGAACAAGTAAAGGGGCGTACTACTTTACCGACCGTGGCATTGAAAAAATAGGTGACCAAACTTCGCTCGAAAGTGCCTATATCACCAGCGTATTACACATAGATGGTGTAGGTATTTTAATAGGCTCGCTTAATGACGGCCTATTTTACAGAAGTTTACAAGGACATTGGCGTCAGTTAGATGCAGCCAACGGCTTACCCTATGGCTCTATTTTTAGCCTAGAGTATGACGAAACCTATAAGCGTGTATGGGTAAGTACCATGAAAGGTGTTTACCGTATGCCGGTGGCGCAATTTAAAACAGAGGTGTCGAGCTTAAAAGTGGAAGAGGTTATTTCTTCTTTTGATAGGCAGCTTGATGGTAAAGCAAGCCAGTGTTGTAATGGTTTAGGACACGATGCCGTTGCCATGACCGATTATTCAATGTGGTATCCAAGCTTACAGGGCATTGTAGAAATACCTAAAAACACAGAGTTATTTGGTCTAAATGTATTAAAGCCTAAAGTAGAAACACTGACCACACCACTGCGAGCTTTAACTACCGCAGCACTAGGTGTAAAGCCTTTACTAGATACCGATGAGCGCGACATAACGTTAAAGTACACCGCCATCGATTATTATGCGCCAAACAGTATTGAGTTTAGATATAAGTTAAGTGGCTTAGATAGTGATTGGCGCTATGCTAATGCACGCCGAGAAGCCATTTATACAAACTTACCAGCCGGTTCATTTTTATTTGAGCTTGAGGCTAAACGCCAAGGCGAAGATTGGGACAGAGCGCAAACTGCCGAGTATGCATTTGTAGTACCGCAACGCTTTGACGAAACCATTTACTTTAGACTACTCATTGTTAGTGGATTTATTTTACTGTTTTACTTTATTTTTTGGGTATTTAGAGCGCAAGAGCGCCGAAAGCAAGAAATACTAGAAGCTCTGGTTACAGAGCGTACGTTAGAGCTGCGTCAAGCTAACGATAAATTAGGCCAAGTAAATTCACAGCTTAAACTAGTTAGTCACTCAGATGAGCTTACAGGGCTGCGTAGCCGTCGTTTTTTGTTTGATCAGCTTCCTAAAGATATTGAGCACTTCCAACGTAATGCACAGTCTTTACAAGCGCAAGGTAAGTCGCTTGTACTGCTTATTATTAACTTTGATAACTTTAGCCGTATAAACGATGCGTATGGCCCAATAGCAGGGGATAGCTGCTTACAGCAAATGGCAGCGTTACTTAATTCACGTACCCAAGGCTCGGACTATGTAGCGCGCTGGAGTGGGGATGAGTTTTTATTATTGCTGCGCGATTTTAAGTGCAACATGATTGACAGTTATGCCTCTGATTTATGCCAAGCAATCGCATTAAACTCGTTTCAATTACCAAACGGTAAAACAACCAATATTACTGCTTCATTGGGGTGGTCTTTTTACCCACTACCACTTTTAGGTGGGCAAGTAATAAGCTGGGAAACATCAATAAACTTAGCCGATATAGCGCTTCACCAGGTTAAAAAGCGCGGTGGTGATGGTGTTGCAAATATTACCTTTGATAAACAGTTGGATGCGTTTGAATTTGAGCAAAATTCGAATGTAGATCAGCAGTTAGGTATTTTACAAAGTAATGGTTTAGCAGATATTAAAGTGTGGATGCGATAATGCCCAACCTACAAAGGTAGGTTAGGCATGATGAAGTTTACGCTATTTTATTATTGGTTTAGCCACGCTGGTAAAATGGCCACTGACTCAGGAGCATTAAATGCCATACTTGCATCGGCACTAATATCTCCCCCAGTCGTACTTAAAATATTATTAAAGCGCATAACCACATTGTTGGACTTTTCAGCAACGTATAAATCGGTTCCGCTATACATAATATCAACAGGGTTCCCTAATAATGTATTAGGCCCGCTAATCGTCGCGCTTATATTAACTAGGCCAGAGGCATTTGCGGTGTTATTTAATACGTAAATTTTACCGTCATCTGCAACCGCTGCACTGCCTACATCAGAAAGTATTAGCGCGCCGCTCAATGAGTCGTAATCTATCCCATGGATATTGGTAGGCCCTGCTACTGCTGTGCCTGAATTTGCTGGTGTTATAAGCCTATCCTCAACTGCAATATTAGTACTACCAGCCATTAGTTTGCTTTTAACTTCGTCAAATACAGCAACGGTTCCATTTGTTAGTGCTACAAAAGCTCGATCAGTGTTTGCATCGTAATCAACATCCCAAGGGCGAGCATCGTTTGCAAACGTAAGCGTCATTAATGGGCTTGCATCCCCTGTGGTGCAAGTTGAAAATATTGAAATACTTGGTGTATCTGCATTATTTTCTGCAACTAAAATCATACCGCTATCAGAAGCCACATCAAGGCCTTTAGGAGATATAAGGCCTGTATTCAAACCAGTAATAATGCTGTCTTGGTTCGTATTATAAGTTTGCCCATCTCTGTTTATTGCCACTTTATTTGAAATAACAATACCGCCAATTGAGGTTGTACTGTTATCGAACGTTGTATAACTATTACCCGCTTTATCAAAAGTTACACTCTCGATAGTTTGACTCGCATTATAGTTGCCAATTTCTGTGTTAAGTTGTGAACTTAATCGACTAATTTGCCCAGTTGTTTCACCTGCCGTGCCCGGATTACTACTTACAGCAACACCTAGCAGCGCCATATTAGCGGTATCACTATCTGAAATGTCAGCCATCTCATTTTGTATACCCAGTTTAGTAATCGACTCTGGTTTAATGGTTGCAGTGGTTAAATCGGGCGCTATATCGCCGCTTTCACCGGCAAATATATTACTAAACACTAAAATAGCATCGTTTGATTTTTCGGCCACACGTAAATCGCTACCTTCAAGAACAATATCTACAGGGTTGCCTAGCATAGTCGCAGGGCCTGAAATACTGCGCGCCACAGAAGTATTACCTTGCGCAGTTGAAGCATTATTAATAACAAAAATCGCGCCATCGGTGGCATCTGATGCGCTGCCAACATCAGATAAAATTAGCTTATCGGTGTTACTATCATAAATAATGCCATGAATATTTACCGATATTTGCACACCATTATCATCGCTTGGTGTAATAGTACGATTTGGCATAGCGGTAAATTCACCGCTTACAAAGTTATCATAAATCGCTACATCACCGTTGGTGAGTGCTACATAAAGGCGGTCGTTTGTGTGGTCATAATCAACATCCCATGGGGCGGCTTCGGTCAGCGTGGCAGCAAGCGGCGCAACATCTCCCGCAGCAGCACTGCCAAACGTGGTAATTTGCATGGCACCAAAATCAGCTATAAATATCAGCCCACTATTTTTTGCAATTGCTATGCCTTTAGGATTAACAAGCGTAGTGGCGGGGCCTGAAATTTCACGGTCTTGATTGTTGCTAAAGCTTGCACCATCATCGCGATTTGCAAGTTGGCAAATAGTTTTAACGCTACCATTTTCGCTGTCGCTTGCTTGTATTAAATTACCGAGACTATCAAAGGCTACGCCTTCATTTGCAGTGGTATTAAAGGTTTTTAATTTAGCGGCGTTCTGGTTTATTAAATCTATGGTGCCTGTGTTTTGTTCGCCGTTATTAGCTAAAATAAACGTAGCGGCACTAAAACCAGGGTTACCGTTTGTGCCATCGCTTCCATCTTGACCATCTGCCCCAGGTGTACCGGCTAAACCGTTTTCTCCATCATCGCCGCTACACCCTGAAATACCAAGTACGATCCCAAGTGCTAGTGCTGAAAAACAAAGTGGACGTTTAAGTGAACTGTTTTGTGTATTAAGGTGAGTTAAATTAGCTTTTTTCATCATTTTTACCTTTTAATGTTCCATCAAATGAAAGTAAATAACGTGCCTGTTTATACTCCTCAGTACGTACTATTTACTGTGTTAACCTCACAGGAATAACGCATAGAAATACGCATTGGATGCAAAAATTTAAAAATAAAAAACAAAAAAGGAGCCATCAGGCTCCCTTTAAAAAACTAGCTAGCTAAATAACTAAGCGATAAACGATTTTATTGAATTTAAAATACCTTGCTCGCCTAAGCCCATTTCATCGTGCATTTGCGCTTGCGTGCCGTGTTTAATAAATTCATCAGGAATACCTAAATTAAGCACTTTGATGCTGGCTTTTTGCGCTGCTAAATACTCATTAACCGCTGAGCCTGCGCCACCACAAATAGCGTTGTCTTCAAGCGTTACTATTACATCATGAGTTTGGCTCAGCTCATCTAATAAACGTGTATCAAGTGGCTTAATAAAACGCATATTAACAAGCGTTGCACCTAGTTCATTTGCAGCAAGCTGTGCGTTTTCAAGCAATGTACCAAAGGATAAAATAGCAACTTTAGCGCCTTGCTTAATGGTATTGGCTTTACCTAGTTCTAATAGCGTCATTTCGCTTTGAATATCGGCAGTACCGGCACTACCACGAGGGTAGCGAACTGCTACAGGGCAATTAGCCTTATAACCGGTATAAAGCATATGGCGGCACTCGTTAGTATCACTTGGGGCCATAATAACCATGTTTGGAATACAGCGCATAAAGCTCAAGTCGTACGCACCTTGGTGTGTTTCGCCGTCGGCGCCCACAATACCAGCACGGTCTATAGCAAACAGCACAGGTAGGTTTTGCAGTGCAACATCGTGGATAAGTTGATCATACGCACGTTGCAAAAAGCTCGAGTAAATAGCTACAACGGGTTTTAGCCCTTCACAGGCAAAACCGGCGGCCAATGTGACAGCGTGCTGCTCTGCTATAGCAACATCGAAATACTGCTCTGGGTGTTCTTTTGAAAAACGCACCATACCTGAGCCTTCACGCATTGCCGGCGTAATAGCCATTAATTTTTTATCTTGCTCGGCCATATCACACAACCAATCACCAAACACCTTAGAGAAAGTGGCGGCGCCAGGTTTAGATTTAGGTAAGCTTGATGTATTAGGGTCGAACTTTGGCACACCGTGATAGCCAATAGGATCAGCTTCTGCCGGTTTGTAGCCTTTACCTTTTTGGGTTTTTATATGTAAAAGCTGAGGCCCTTTTAAATTACGCATATTACGCAGTGTATCTACGAGCATATTTACATCGTGGCCATCAATTGGGCCAATATAATTAAGACCTAGTTCTTCAAAAAAGGTACCTGGAATAACCATTCCTTTAAGGTGCTCTTCTACTTTACTGGCAAGTTCTTTAACAGGAGGCACGCCAGAGAGTAACTTTTTACTGCCTTCGCGAATATTTGTGTAAAAGCTGCCAGATAAAATACGCGCAAAGTGGTTGGTTAACGCACCTACGTTTTCAGAAATCGACATTTCGTTATCATTTAAAATGATTAACATGTCAGATTTTACATCGCCTAAGTGGTTCATGGCTTCAAATGCCATACCTGCTGTAATCGCGCCATCGCCTATAACGGCAACAGTTTTACGGCCTTTACCTTCTTTTTGAGCCGCAATAGACATACCAAGTGCTGCCGAAATAGAGGTACTTGAATGGCCTACGCTAAAGGTATCGTATTGGCTTTCTTCACGAAAAGGGAACGGATGTAATCCATCTTTTTGGCGAATTGTATGCATTAAATCGCGTCGACCCGTCAAAATTTTATGTGGGTACGCTTGATGGCCTACATCCCATACTAGGCGATCTTCTGGTGTGTTATACACATAATGAAGCGCAACGGTAAGCTCAACAGTTCCTAAACCAGACGCTAAATGGCCGCTACTTTGCGAAACAGAGTTGAGTAAATAGTCTCGTAACTCGTTGCTAAACGCAGGGAGTTTGTCTTGCGCTAAATCGCGTAAGTGGGCTGGTTCGTCAACCAAGTTAAGTAATGGATACTTGCTACTATCAAGTGTCATGGTATTTATTTTATCCTTCGCTAACAGCGGTGCTAACTTATTAGTTGTTACCGCTGTTGAGTAATAATGTCAGTGCTAAATGGCAATACGTATATGTAACACTCAATGGTCACGCTTAATCAGGTAGTTTGCCAGCGCCGCTAGAACAGAGGTATCAGCATCTATTTTGTTTAATGCTTGATGCGCTTGCTCTATTAAATTTTGCGCCATTTGTTTGGCACCTTGCATACCTAATAAGGCCGGATAAGTTGCTTTATTCGCCGCTAAATCAGAACCTTGTGGCTTACCTAGAGTAAATGTGTCACCTTCAACATCTAAAATGTCGTCGTGCACTTGAAATGCCAGCCCTATAGCATACCCAAAAACACTTAAATTTTCTAAGGTTTGTTTGTCTGCTTTTTCGCTACATAATGCACCGAGTGTAATGGCACAGTTGATTAAGGCACCTGTTTTTAACCTATGAATTCGCTCAAGCTGTTGTACTGTAATCATTTTATCAGTGGCTGCAATATCTAACCCTTGTCCGCCTACCATACCTTCAAGCCCTGATGCTTTAGCCAGTGCGCTGATCATTTTTACTTGGGTTGCCGCGCTGCAGGTAAATTTGTGAGCCGAGATTAGCTCAAAGGCTAATGTTTGTAGTGCATCGCCTGCTAAAATTGCATGCGCATCGCCAAACTCTATATGGCAAGTTGGGCGTCCACGACGAAGGTCGTCATCATCCATAGCGGGTAAATCATCGTGCACCAACGAGTAGCTGTGAATACACTCAATAGCAGCAGCCAGAATATCTAAATCTTGCTTATTAGCTCCGAGCATTTCACCACTTGCGTAGACTAAAAAGGGGCGTAAACGCTTGCCACCGTTAAATAAGCCGTACTGCGTGGCTTCTTTTACTGCGTGTGCGGTATCAAGGGGTTGATCAAAGTACTGTTGCAGGGTCTTTACGACATCTTGTTGAGCACATTCTATTTTTTCTTGTATGCTCACGGTTATTCCATATCGTTGTAAAAGGAAGTAAGCGCTGCTTTTTCGTCATTACCCATCAAAATAGACACTTTTTGTTCTGCTTGTTGTAACTTACCTGTTGAGGCGTTAGCTAAGGCTATACCACGCTCAAATTGCTTTAACGACTGTTCAAGCGATAAGTCACCTTGTTCCATTTCACCAACAATGCTTGAGAGTTCTTCGAGTGCTTGTTCAAAACTTAGGTTTTCAGGTTTTTTAGTCGCCATGTTTAATTTCAGCCAGCATGATAAATTTAGGAGCCAATTTTAGGGGGAATGCTAAACTAGGTCAAAGGATGATCGTTGTTTTTTGAGTTATATCAGTTTAAATCGTATTTTTACCATGTATAAGATGCGTATTAACGCTCACTGTGTACAATAAAATTAATCAGTCGCTAGGCGAGCAGGGTATCTTGATCTAAAATTAGGCCAAACACAGTGTTTTACACTTTTTTCAAAAATGGCTTAAGTATTTCAGTATCTTGCCGATAAGCAGTTAATAATAAAAGTTTGAATAACAAAGTATAATACTTTGGAGGAAATGTGGATTTAGCAACCATAATTGGGATCCTTGGCGCAATTGGTTTAATTGTCATGTCCATGTTTATGAGTAGTAGCGGCGAAATGGGTATGTTTGCCGATGCGCCTTCTAGTGTAATTGTATTTGGTGGCTCACTATTTATTGTGTTATCAAACTTTACCTTGTCGCAGTTTTTGGGCATAGGTAAGGTTGTTGGTAAAGCATTTATGTTTAAAATCGAATCGCCAGAAGAGCTTATCGAAAAAGCAGTTGAACTTGCTGACTCTGCTCGTAAAGGCGGTTTTTTAGCCCTTGAAGAAGCCGAAATACCAAACCCTTTTATGCGAAAAGGGGTAGATATGCTCGTTGATGGCCACGATGCTGATGTAGTTCGTGCCACGCTTCAAAAAGACATTTCTTTAACTACAACTCGTCACGAACTGGGCGCCGGTTTATTTAAGTCACTTGCCGATATAGCCCCTGCAATGGGTATGATAGGAACGTTAATAGGCTTAGTTGCTATGTTATCTAACATGGATGACCCTAAAGCCATCGGCCCTGCAATGGCGGTGGCATTGTTAACGACTTTATATGGTGCATTTTTAGCAAATGTAGTGGCTATTCCTATTCAGGTAAAACTGGAGCTTCGTAAAGATGAAGAAGCCATGAATCAGCGTCTAATATTGGATGCTATTTTAGGTATTCAAGATGGCCAAAACCCGAAAGTAATTGAAGGTATATTGAAAAACTACCTTGCTGAGTCTAAGCGCAAAGTAGATACCGAGGAGTAACCATGTCTGATCAAGAGTGCAAATGCCCACCGCCAGGTTTGCCTGCTTGGATGGGAACATTTGCCGACTTAATGTCGCTTTTAATGTGCTTTTTTGTACTTTTGCTCGCGTTTTCAGAAATGGATGTACTTAAATTTAAGCAAATAGCAGGCTCGATGAAGTTTGCTTTTGGTGTTCAAAACAAAATAGAAGTAAAAGACATTCCAAAAGGGACCTCAGTTATTGCTATGGAATTTACTCCAGGCAAGCCTGAGCCTACCCCGATAGAAACCATTCAACAGCAAACCGTTGAAATGACCCAGCAAATGCTTGAGTTTCAAGCGGGTGATGAAAGCTCCGCTGGTGGTAGACAAGAACAACGTGGCGATAAGCGTGGTGGCGAGTCACGTAGTACATCGCAGCAGCAATCTTCAGAGCAAGCAACTTCAGCGGCCGATCAAGAACAAACAAATGAGCTAGTGAAAAAAATAGCGCAACAGCTCGAAAAACAAATTATAGACGGGGCAATTGAGCTTGAATCCCTCGGTCAGCAAATTATTATTCGTATCCGTGAAAATGGCTCATTTCCCTCAGGGAGTGCATTTTTACAGCCTAAGTTTAAGCCCATAATTCAAGATATTGGTAAATTATTAAAAGATGTACCTGGTGAAATTACGGTTTCGGGGCATACTGATGATTTTCAGGTTTCAAACGAGTTATATATTAATAATTGGGACTTATCGTCAAAACGCGCGGTAGCAGTAGCAAGTGAATTACAAACTGTTCAAGGGTTTGATAAAAACCGCATGATGGTAGTAGGGCGCGCTGATACACGCCCGCTGGTGCCAAACGATTCAAACGAAGATAGACGCAGAAACCGCCGAGTTGAAATATCAATTTTACAAGGTAAGGCCAAAGAGTCAGACCCTATTGATGTACGCTAGGTTATTGCCTAGCGTTAAACTTTAGTAAATTAGTTTCTTTTTAAGGTACTTTATCCCTTTAAGTATCTTGGCAATCTCATTATTTTAGCTTACAGTACATTTCCTTAACATATGTAATGGAGTGCCTGTGAAAATAATCAATAAATACTGCGATATGCCGGGAAATGGTGATGGTACCGACGACGATACAAAAGAGAAATAAGGTAAAACATTTTGCCTGATTGGTTTTTGTATTTCGTTAGTATTTTAAGTAAAAGCTGGGTCTTTATGCTAAGCCCGGCTCTTTTATTATTTTTTATATTTAAAGATTACCTAGCCTTTAGGTTTGCATTACTGACCGTCGCTTTCTTCTTCTTTGGGGGGATAACAGCCTCTAGCTTGAGAGAGTTTGACGATATTTATATTTATCGTTATTTAGTATGGGCGGCTACCGATATTATATGGATGGCGTTAATAGCTTATTGGGGAATAAAAGATAAAGTTTATTTATGGCAATGCGTTATTGGTCAGTTAGTGGTTATTGGCGCACCTATATTACAATTATTCAGATTAGTTGACCGTCACCTTTGGGATTTAGCGTACAGCACCATTATTTACAAAACGTTAATGCCCTTTATCAACATTGGCACCGTCATAGTGTGTTATTTACCTTTAATCATGCTCTTAGCTAAAAAAAGTAATACCAATCCGCATAAGTAAGTGATCTATTTTGAGGATGGATAAACGTATTGATAGCAAGGCAAAAAATTCGCTATTTAGTTGTTCTAAATGAGAATTTTTTAACACAGATAGCGACACGTTTAGCCCCGCAAAATGATTAGATATTATTACGGATTGGTATAATACCCCCTAAGAAATAGAAAGCGCTCCATCTTCTAAATAGCTGTGCTAAACTACTGTTCATATAAACAGTTAATGAGCAACTCCCATGAAACTCTATATCGCAGAAAAGCCATCACTTGGCAGAGCCATTGCTGATGCATTGCCAAAACCACATAAAAAACACGAGGGTTATATAGAAGTGGCTAATGGTGACTGCGTCTCGTGGTGTATAGGGCATTTACTTGAGCAAGCTGAACCTGATGATTATGATGCACGTTTTAAAAAGTGGCAATTTGAACACCTTCCCATAGTGCCACAGCAATGGCAGCTCAAGGCAAAAACGAAAACGCGTAAGCAATTAACTATTTTAAAAAAGCTAATTAAGCAGGCATCAGTACTCGTGCATGCTGGCGATCCCGATCGTGAGGGTCAACTTTTGGTAGATGAGGTAATAGAGCAAGCAAAAATAAGCAAAACTAAAAAGCAAAGTATCCAACGTTTACTTATTAGCGACTTAAATTTAGCTGCCGTAAAAAAAGCGCTTAATACTATGCGTTCAAATCGTGAATTTATTCCACTTAGTGTATCAGCGCTTGCACGTTCTCGTGCTGATTGGTTATTTGGTATGAACCTTACACGTGCTTATACACTGGCGGGTCAAAAAGCAGGTTTTGGCAATGTGTTGTCGGTGGGTCGTGTACAAACTCCAATTTTAGGCTTAGTGGTTAATCGAGATAACGAAATAGCTAACTTTGTATCTAAACCATTTTATGAAGTGTTAGCACATTTATTAACTTCCGAGCAGCAAAGCTTTGTGGCCAAATGGGTGCCAAGCAAAGCCTGCGAGCCTTATCAAGATGAAGAAGGGCGTGTATTAAATAAAGCACTCGCTGAAAATGTTGCCTCGCGAATAGCCAATCAGCCAGGCGAGGTTACAGCGCTTGAACAAAAACAAAAAAAACAAAGCGCGCCACTGCCTTACAATTTATCGGCACTGCAAATAGATGCAGCAAAGGCATTCGGTATGGCTGCTCAGCAAGTGCTCGATATTTGCCAAACGCTCTATGAGCGCCATAAATTAATTACTTACCCTCGCTCAGATAATCGCTATTTACCTAAAGAGCACCATTTAGATGCGCCTGCAATTTTAAAGGCAATTGCAGCTAACGGCGGTCAAAATACTGAGTTTGTGAATGGGGCAGACGCTAAAAAACGCAGCAAATGTTTTAACGATGCAAAAGTGGCTGCGCACCATGCAATTGTTCCTACCGCCAAACAATTAAAAACAGCGACTTTGGCGCCTGATGAGGCAAAAGTGTATCAACTTATTTGCAGGCATTACCTAATCCAGTTTTACCCCGATTACATTTATAACGAAACCAAAGTAGAGGTAACAATTGCGGGAGGTTTATTTAAAGCCAACGCAAAGCAAGACGTAAGCTTAGGGTTTAAGGTATTAATGGGTAAAGCCGAGCTAAAAGATGAAGCAACCTTGCCTCGTTTAACAAAAGGAATGGTGCTTAACTGCACTAAAGGTGAAGTGGTAGAAAAACACACTACGCCACCGTCTCATTTTACTGATGCAACATTGCTAAGTGCCATGACCGGCATTAGTCGTTATGTAAAAGATGCGCAAATTAAAAAGATCCTCAAAGAGACCGATGGATTAGGAACAGAGGCAACCCGCGCAGGAATTATCGAATTATTATTTAGGCGTCGTTTTTTAAAACGAGAAGGTAAAGCAATTAAAGCAACGCAAACAGGTTTGGCACTTATTAGTGTTTTACCAGAGGGCTTAGCTAGCCCCGATTTGACCGCTAAATGGGAGGCGAGTTTAGGCAATATTGCTCAACAAGCAATGAGCTACCAACAATTTTTACAGCCACTGCTGGTGGAGCTTGAAGGTTTTGTAAAGCAGGCAGCTAATTGTGATAGCCATATATTTTCAAAGCTTCCTAAAGCACCGCCTAAAAAGCGCTTTGCTAAGCGTGCTAAAAAAGCATCATTTAAAAAATCAAACCATAAAAAGAGCTCAGCAACTACTTAATCGCTGAGCTTTCAAATACGGCTTATTTTTTATTAAATAACGCGACTGCAGCGTTACTCATGGCTTTTATACCGGTAGGTAATGCTACTTTATAATCTGGCGCAAACTTACTTGAGTGTAATGAAGGGAGTGTTTGGTTACTTTTTATCGCATTTGTATATTGCTGCTGGTTTACACCACCTAACCAAAATAACGTAATAGGAATGTTTTCGTCAGTTCTACCATACAGTCCAAAATCTTCACCAGCCATAACCGCCTTTGTTTCAAGTACATTAGTTGCGCCAATTGCATCAGCAATAGCACTCCTAACAATGTTAGTTTGCTCTGGGTTGTTGTAAGTAGATGGAATAGACTCATCTTCGTGTACATGAACAACAGGGTAGTGTGGCTCACTAAGGCCTGCACTTTGAGCAATACCGGCTGTAATACGTTTTATTGCAGCTATTTGCGCCTCACGTACCTCTGGATTATAGCTTCTAAGAGTAAGCTGAAGTTTTACTTCATCGGAAATGACATTATGCTTTGAGCCACCATGAATAGAACCCACAGTTACAACTGAAGGTTCAAGTGGAGAAAGCTCGCGGCTAGTGATTGTTTGTAATGCTAATACTGTCCGCGCCGCAATAACTACTGGGTCTACGGTAGTATGCGGGTAGGCGCCGTGTCCGCCTTTACCTTTTATCGTTATATCTACCGAATCAACACTTGCCATGGTGTATTCATTTTTCATTGATACCTTACCTGCAGGTACGCTGGCGCTTACATGCAGCGCAATAACATGATCAGGCTTAGCATATTTACTAAATAAGCCTTCACTTAACATGGCTTTTGCTCCACCGCCAACTTCTTCTGCAGGTTGAGCAACCATCATTAACGTTCCTTGCCACTCGTTTTTATGGGCAATAAGTTGCTCAGCAGTACCAATAAACGAACTCATATGTATATCGTGGCCACAGCCATGCATTACACCTACTTTATTCCCCTGCTCATTGGTCACTTGTACTTTAGATGCATAAGGTTTACCGGTTTGCTCTGTGATTGGGAGGCCATCGGTATCAGTACGAATCATTATTGTAGGGCCGACGCCATTTTTATAAATTCCTACCACACCAAAGCCACCCACATTATCTGTTACATCAAACCCAAGTTTTGTTAATTGCGATGCTATTTTTTGGCCAGTTTCTTGTTCATGATATGAAAGCTCTGGAGATTGATGTAAGTCGAGGTAAAACTTTTCAATAGCTGGCATACTCTTAGTTAAATCTAAGTTTAGTGACTTAGCATAAGTAAGTGGGCTTGCTATCATAAATGCAGCAACTAGATAGGTGATTTTCATGTTTTCCCTCATTATTTGAAAGTATTTAATACTTGTATTTATTATGTTCGTCTCCATATAAAAACCTAAATAAATGAATATGGCAATTAATTCAATGAGCAACATAGTTAGTATCAACGCACAAAACCTTCAGCAAGTACTCGGTGAAACATCACAACAAAAGTTGGTGCTGCTTAACTTCCACTCGCCACAAAGTCCAGAGTGTATTAGCCAAATCGGCATATTAGAAAATTTAGCTACGCAATATAAAGACCATATTGTAGTGGCTAATCTTGATTGTGACGCAGAACAAGCACTCGCCTCGCAATTAGCGCAGCAGGTTGGCTTACAAACATTACCTACACTTGTGTTGTTAAAAGATTCAGCGCCAGTAGATTTATTAGCTGGTGCTCAAACAGACGCGCAAATTCGCGAAGCCTTGAGTAAGCATTTACCAGCGCAGCAGGACCTACTTCTTGAACAAGCAAAACAAGCATTATTAAAGTCGGACCTAAATGCTGCATTTAATTACGCAAAGCAAGCGTATGAAATAGACAGTGCAAACGCACGTATAAAGCTTGTGTTAGCCGATATATGTATTCAAATACACAAGTTAGATGATGCGCAAGCACTCATTGATACCATTGACGCCCAAGAGCAAGATGCTTATTTTCATAATATAAAAGCTAAATGCGAAGCGGCTCTAGAAGCTACCGACTCGCCAGAGATAAAAGAAAAGCAATCTCAAGTAGAAAAGTACCCAAATGACTTAGACCTGAAAATAGAGCTAAGCCAATTGCTAAATGATGCAGGACGAAAAGAAGAAGCACTCGAAACACTCTTCAGCGTACTTAAAAAGGATCTTAACTTTAATGATGCTAAAGCAAGCTTCTTAGCAATTATTGCTTCTTTACCTGATGGAGATGCACTTGCAGCGAAATACAGAAGAAAGCTTTATAGTATTTTGTATTAATACGCGCAGTTAATAAATTAACTTAAAAGCACCTTATAGGTGCTTTTTGCGTTTTATACATAGGTATATTTAAAATAATCTGGGCTTTGCATATAGAGTTAGCTTGTTTTTTGTACTTATTTTGGCTGTTTAGAGTGAAAAATGCACGAAAGAGCTTTTATTTATAGTTTTTAATAAAAAACGCTTGCGTAAAAAATCGTTCTCCCTATAATGCGACCCCACTGAGACGGCAGAGCAGGCAACGCTTAGCGAGGTAAGCCAACCACTTAGTGAGTCGAGTAAAACTTAGTTTTAAAAACTTTCAAGTTTAACAAAATTAAGTGTTGACAAAAAAATAGGAAAGCGTAAGATGCGCAGCCCTAGCGAGATAAAGTTTAACGCTTTAATCGCAACGTTCTTTAACAATATAAAGCAATCATCTGTGTGGGCACTCGTACAGATTGAGTTCTAACAGCCAAGCTACTTAGGTAGTGAGGCAAACAAATTTAGAGTCTCAATTGAAACTGAGTGACCAACAGCAATAACTACTCCGGTAGGAATTGCAGCACAGTCAATTCAATATCGAAAGATATTAAATAAATTCAGAATTCATTGAGCTGTCGAAAGACAAAAAACTTTTTAATTGAAGAGTTTGATCATGGCTCAGATTGAACGCTGGCGGCAGGCCTAACACATGCAAGTCGAGCGGTAACATTTCTAGCTTGCTAGAAGATGACGAGCGGCGGACGGGTGAGTAATGCTTGGGAACATGCCTTGAGGTGGGGGACAACAGTTGGAAACGACTGCTAATACCGCATGATGTCTACGGACCAAAGGGGGCTTCGGCTCTCGCCTTTAGATTGGCCCAAGTGGGATTAGCTAGTTGGTGAGGTAATGGCTCACCAAGGCGACGATCCCTAGCTGGTTTGAGAGGATGATCAGCCACACTGGGACTGAGACACGGCCCAGACTCCTACGGGAGGCAGCAGTGGGGAATATTGCACAATGGGCGCAAGCCTGATGCAGCCATGCCGCGTGTGTGAAGAAGGCCTTCGGGTTGTAAAGCACTTTCAGTCAGGAGGAAAGGTTAGTAGTTAATACCTGCTAGCTGTGACGTTACTGACAGAAGAAGCACCGGCTAACTCCGTGCCAGCAGCCGCGGTAATACGGAGGGTGCGAGCGTTAATCGGAATTACTGGGCGTAAAGCGTACGCAGGCGGTTTGTTAAGCGAGATGTGAAAGCCCCGGGCTCAACCTGGGAACTGCATTTCGAACTGGCAAACTAGAGTGTGATAGAGGGTGGTAGAATTTCAGGTGTAGCGGTGAAATGCGTAGAGATCTGAAGGAATACCGATGGCGAAGGCAGCCACCTGGGTCAACACTGACGCTCATGTACGAAAGCGTGGGGAGCAAACAGGATTAGATACCCTGGTAGTCCACGCCGTAAACGATGTCTACTAGAAGCTCGGAACCTCGGTTCTGTTTTTCAAAGCTAACGCATTAAGTAGACCGCCTGGGGAGTACGGCCGCAAGGTTAAAACTCAAATGAATTGACGGGGGCCCGCACAAGCGGTGGAGCATGTGGTTTAATTCGATGCAACGCGAAGAACCTTACCTACACTTGACATACAGAGAACTTACCAGAGATGGTTTGGTGCCTTCGGGAACTCTGATACAGGTGCTGCATGGCTGTCGTCAGCTCGTGTTGTGAGATGTTGGGTTAAGTCCCGCAACGAGCGCAACCCCTATCCTTAGTTGCTAGCAGGTAATGCTGAGAACTCTAAGGAGACTGCCGGTGATAAACCGGAGGAAGGTGGGGACGACGTCAAGTCATCATGGCCCTTACGTGTAGGGCTACACACGTGCTACAATGGCGCATACAGAGTGCTGCGAACTCGCGAGAGTAAGCGAATCACTTAAAGTGCGTCGTAGTCCGGATTGGAGTCTGCAACTCGACTCCATGAAGTCGGAATCGCTAGTAATCGCGTATCAGAATGACGCGGTGAATACGTTCCCGGGCCTTGTACACACCGCCCGTCACACCATGGGAGTGGGTTGCTCCAGAAGTAGATAGTCTAACCCTCGGGAGGACGTTTACCACGGAGTGATTCATGACTGGGGTGAAGTCGTAACAAGGTAGCCCTAGGGGAACCTGGGGCTGGATCACCTCCTTATACGATTTAGAACTTATTTGTTCGTAGTGTCCACACAGATGATTGTTAGTTAGCTAAGCCACTGGCTTAACTAATTAATATGCTCTTTAAAAATTTGGAAAAGCTGATAATAAAATTCTGATAAATATTTATATTTATCAAGAGTTTTCAAAAGTAAAAAATGCCATTGATTATTCAATCGAATGATTAATTGGTATCTACTTTAGTATTCAATATTAACTTCTGGCGAAGTTAAACTGTCACATAACAAAGACCCGTTTGGGTTGTATGGTTAAGTGACTAAGCGTACACGGTGGATGCCTTGGCAGTTGGAGGCGATGAAGGACGTATTAACTTGCGATAAGCCTAGTCAAGCTAGTAAAAAGCGCTTGAGACTAGGATTTCCGAATGGGGAAACCCACCTGCTTGCAGGTATCGTTAACTGAATACATAGGTTAACGAGGCGAACGCGGAGAACTGAAACATCTAAGTACCCGTAGGAAAAGAAATCAACCGAGATTCCGATAGTAGCGGCGAGCGAAATCGGAACAGCCCTTAAGCTGATTATGTGTTAATGGAAGGCTCTGGAAAGTGCCACGATACAGGGTGATAGTCCCGTACATGAAAACGCATTTTGAGTGAAATCGAGTAGGTCGGAGCACGTGAAACTTTGACTGAATATAGGTGGACCATCATCTAAGGCTAAATACTCCCAACTGACCGATAGTGAACCAGTACCGTGAGGGAAAGGCGAAAAGAACCCCTGTGAGGGGAGTGAAATAGAACCTGAAACCGTGTACGTACAAGCAGTAGGAGCCTACTTGTTAGGTGACTGCGTACCTTTTGTATAATGGGTCAGCGACTTATATTTTGTAGCGAGGTTAACCGTTTAGGGTAGCCGTAGGGAAACCGAGTCTTAACTGGGCGAATAGTTGCAAGGTATAGACCCGAAACCCGGTGATCTAGCCATGGGCAGGTTGAAGGTTGAGTAACATCAACTGGAGGACCGAACCCACTAACGTTGAAAAGTTAGGGGATGACCTGTGGCTAGGAGTGAAAGGCTAATCAAACCGGGAGATAGCTGGTTCTCCCCGAAATCTATTTAGGTAGAGCCTCGGACGAATACTTACGGGGGTAGAGCACTGTTAAGGCTAGGGGGTCATCCCGACTTACCAACCCTTTGCAAACTCCGAATACCGTAAAGTACTATCCGGGAGACACACGGCGGGTGCTAACGTCCGTCGTGAAGAGGGAAACAACCCAGACCGCCAGCTAAGGTCCCAAAGTCATAGTTAAGTGGGAAACGATGTGGAAAGGCCCAGACAGCCAGGAGGTTGGCTTAGAAGCAGCCATCCTTTAAAGAAAGCGTAATAGCTCACTGGTCGAGTCGGTCTGCGCGGAAGATGTAACGGGGCTAAACTATGCACCGAAGCTGCGGATTCATCTTAGGATGAGTGGTAGGGGAGCGTTCTGTAAGCCGTTGAAGGTGACCCGGGAGGGTTGCTGGAGGTATCAGAAGTGCGAATGCTGACATGAGTAACGATAATGCGGGTGAAAAACCCGCACGCCGGAAGACCAAGGGTTCCTATCCCATGTTAATCAGGGTAGGGTAAGTCGACCCCTAAGGCGAGGCCGAAAGGCGTAGTCGATGGGAAACGGATTAATATTTCCGTACTTGGTATAATTGCGATGGGGGGACGGAGAAGGCTAAGCAAGCATGGCGATGGTTGTCCATGTGAAAGTGAGTAGGCTAGCGACTTAGGTAAATCCGGGTTGCTGTTAGGCTGAGACACGAGACGAGTCACCAAGGTGATGAAGTTGCTGATGCCATACTTCCAGGAAAAGCCTCTAAGCTTCAGATTATACCGAATCGTACCCCAAACCGACACAGGTGGTCAGGTAGAGAATACTAAGGCGCTTGAGAGAACTCGGGTGAAGGAACTAGGCAAAATCGTACCGTAACTTCGGGAGAAGGTACGCTCCTATCTGTGATGAGACTTGCTCTCTAAGCGGACGGGAGCCGCAGTGACCAGGTGGCTGGGACTGTTTATTAAAAACACAGCACTGTGCAAAATCGCAAGATGACGTATACGGTGTGACACCTGCCCGGTGCCGGAAGGTTAATTGATGGGGTTAGTTTTCGGACGAAGCTCTTGATCGAAGCCCCGGTAAACGGCGGCCGTAACTATAACGGTCCTAAGGTAGCGAAATTCCTTGTCGGGTAAGTTCCGACCTGCACGAATGGTGTAACCATGGCCACGCTGTCTCCACCCGAGACTCAGTGAAATTGAAATCGCAGTGAAGATGCTGTGTACCCGCGGCTAGACGGAAAGACCCCGTGAACCTTTACTACAGCTTGGCACTGAACATTGAACCTACATGTGTAGGATAGGTGGGAGACTTAGAAGCAGAGACGCTAGTTTTTGTGGAGTCGTCCTTGAAATACCACCCTTGTAGTTTTGATGTTCTAACGTTGGCCCCTGAATCGGGGTTACGGACAGTGCCTGGTGGGTAGTTTGACTGGGGCGGTCTCCTCCCAAAGAGTAACGGAGGAGCACGAAGGTTGGCTAAGTACGGTCGGACATCGTACGGTTAGTGTAATGGTAGAAGCCAGCTTAACTGCGAGACAGACACGTCGAGCAGGTACGAAAGTAGGTCATAGTGATCCGGTGGTTCTGAATGGAAGGGCCATCGCTCAACGGATAAAAGGTACTCCGGGGATAACAGGCTGATACCGCCCAAGAGTTCATATCGACGGCGGTGTTTGGCACCTCGATGTCGGCTCATCACATCCTGGGGCTGAAGTCGGTCCCAAGGGTATGGCTGTTCGCCATTTAAAGTGGTACGCGAGCTGGGTTTAGAACGTCGTGAGACAGTTCGGTCCCTATCTGCCGTGGGCGTTTGAGAATTGAGAGGGGTTGCTCCTAGTACGAGAGGACCGGAGTGAACGAACCGCTGGTGTTCGGGTTGTCATGCCAATGGCATTGCCCGGTAGCTACGTTCGGAACTGATAAGCGCTGAAAGCATCTAAGCGCGAAGCAGGCCTCGAGATGATTTCTCACTAGACTTTTAAAGTCTCTGAAGGGCCGTTGAAGACTACAACGTTGATAGGCAGGATGTGGAAGTGGTGTGAGCCATTAAGCTAACCTGTACTAATTACCCGTGAGGCTTAACCATACAACGCCAAACGCGTTTTATGCGACAGTTTAGACAGAAGTTAATATAACTAAAGTAGATATTACTTAGAAAGACTTAAAAAATATTATCAGATATTTTCCAGATTTAGTTAGTACGTAGAAATACGTATTAACGCCCAAATTTGCTTGGTAACCATAGCGTTTTGGACCCACCTGACCCCATGCCGAACTCAGTAGTGAAACGAAACAGCGCCGATGATAGTGTAGCATTTGCTATGTGAAAGTAGGACATTGCCAGGCTCCAAATTCAGTCGAAGGACTTAAAACTTAATAAATAAAAAATAAGAAAATTGAACAGAATTTTCTTGGTAACCATAGCGTTTTGGACCCACCTGACCCCATGCCGAACTCAGTAGTGAAACGAAACAGCGCCGATGATAGTGTAGCATTTGCTATGTGAAAGTAGGACATTGCCAGGATTCAAATTAAAGAAACCCGTTACAGCGATGTAACGGGTTTTTTGCCGTCTGTAACAAAGTGAAAATATTAGCTATCAGCCGTCAGCCGTCAGCTATCAGCTGCACAGCGTCAACCTGTACTTCGTAGCGTGGGTTGAGTATCACGAAACCCGCAGATAAGGCTCGCCTCACCAATAATACCAATCCGCATTAATACTTAATCATTTTCAGGGGCTAAACGTGTCGCTATCTGCGTTAAAAAATTCTCATTTACGACTGCATGGTTGCAGAAGGTAGAGCAATGCAGGAGCAATTGCCGAGAACAACTTAATAGCGAATTTTTTGCCTTGCTATCAACACGTTTATCCAACCTCAAAATAGAACACTTAATTATGCGGATTGGTATAAGATGAGCACGACTAATGATAGTGTAGTATTTGCTATGTGACTCTCCACCGCTGTGGGCACTATGACATTACCAGGATTCAAATTAAAGAAATCCGTTACAGCTATGTAATGGGGTTTTTGCTGTCTGGGGTTTAATAAAAAGCCAAGATCTCATGCTAACTCAGTCTCTGTAATGCCCGCTCTTGTAAATCCTTTGAGCCATAACATTCATATCCCTATATAACGCTAAGTTCCTGAGGCAAAGCCACGGCGCACATCGTGCTGAGTGTAATCAGTTTTTTATAGCCCCGCAAAATGATTAAGACTTATTGCGGATTGGTATTACTTTGGTATAGAAAATATCACTTTGAAAATAAACATTAAGTTCATGCTTATCTGCTATTTTATTCATGTAACATAGCTAGGCGTGCAGAAGTTGTGCGTGTTAAAATTAAATTTTATAAATGCCAAAATAGAGGTGTGAATTGCCCACTGCTGACTACCAAACTGTTCTAGATGAAATAGCACACGAAGTGCGTCCTTTATTATCACAAGGTAAGGTTGCAGACTATATTCCTGCTCTTGCTGAGGTTTCTAGAGAGCAGTTTTCTATTGCTATTTATACCACAGATGGCGAAACCATTTGTGCGGGGGATTGCTCAAAACGTTTTACTATTCAGTCAGTTTCTAAAGTAATGACGCTTACAATGGCGCTACAGCGCTATGGCGACGAGCTATGGCATCGGGTAGGCAAAGAGCCCTCAGGAACCGCGTTTAATTCTCTTACACAGTTAGAGTTCGAAAAAGGCGTGCCACGTAACCCATTTATTAATGCTGGCGCGATTGTAACGTGCGATGCTTTGTACAGTCGATTATCAGCACCTCGCCACTCAATGCTTGAAACGTTTAGGTTACTTGCAGGTAATAGTGCAATAGTGATTGATAAAAAAGTGGCCAATTCTGAGTACGAGTTTAGGCACCGTAATGCTGCTATGGCGCATTTAATGAAATCATTTGGTAATTTTGAAAATGATGTAGACGATGTACTTTGGTCTTACTTTAACTTTTGTGCGATTGAGCTTAACTGTATTGAGCTAGCTAGAGCGTATAACTTTTTAGCGAATAAAGGGGTTGATTACAGCTCGGGTAAGCGTGTTTTGAGTAGCCGCCAGAATAAACAGCTAAATTCGCTTTTATTCACTAGTGGCTTGTACGATGCGGCAGGAGACTTTGGCTACAGGGTGGGAATGCCGGGTAAGTCGGGTGTGTCAGGCACTATATTAGCGGTATTACCGGGTAAGTTTACGGTGGCAGTGTATTCACCAGGGTTAAATGAATTTGGT
Source organism: Pseudoalteromonas sp. MM1 (assembly GCF_030296835.1). Taxonomy (NCBI): domain Bacteria; kingdom Pseudomonadati; phylum Pseudomonadota; class Gammaproteobacteria; order Alteromonadales; family Pseudoalteromonadaceae; genus Pseudoalteromonas; species Pseudoalteromonas sp. MM1. The sequence goes on from NZ_AP027922.1 coordinate 885,853, forward strand.
AATTCGGTGGCGGGGATAGCAGCATTAGAGCTGCTATCTAAAAAACTGGATATTTCGATTTTCTAAAATACCGCAGTAGGGAGTACGTAAAGCTCCCTATTTATTGATCCCAGTACACTTGCTCAAGGCAGTCTTCGCGCTCTGGTAGCCCGCGTGATAAGCGTGGAGAGTGCTGTACTAATACCTCGTAACTTGCGCGGTTAGCGTACTTACTAATTTGTGCAAGAGACGAGTAGGTAATGGCCTTTTGTTCGTGTTTTGCTGAGTTTGCGACATTTAACTTATGATAAACGTTTGCTGATAAATCGTGTAACACGGCAGCCAACGCACAATCGCCAGCACCATTGGTGTTTTTGATTGAATCAGGCCCACCCATGAATGGTGCCGTGTGGCTATATGCTTTTATCGGGTTTTCGCAATCTGATTTTTTCATTGCGCGAGAAAACTCATAGCGATTAAAATCGGCAATGGCACCTGGTAATAGTGGGTATTCGGTTGCACGTTTAAAGCTTTCATCAACGTAGCCGGCCATAAATAAGCCCTTTTCGCCGGCGGTACAAATAACTAAGTCTACCCAGTCAAGTGCTTTGTCTGCGGCCAATAGTGGGTCTTCAAAGCCAGTAATTGCAAGTCCCTCTTCTTCGTTCATGGCAAGTATATCAACATGCTCGTTTACAAAGTTAGCCCACCAGGTAGGATCTTGCTCGATTAAAAACTTAGTGCCGAGTGTTAAAACTACCGGTACACCTGCATCGTTAGCATATTTAACTGCTTGCATGGTTGCTTCAGTCATTGTTTCATCGCCTTGCGTACGCATTAGGTAGGCGCTGATCACAAGTGCTGATGATTGCTCAATTAAGTGTTTATCAATAGATTCAGGCTTTAAGTGATTCATCAAACCGGCACTAATTGCAAATGTACGCTCGCCAGTTTCATCAATTAAAGTAAAACAACGACCAATAGGGCCATCTACCGGCTGTAAGTAGTCTAAATCAACGCGGCTTGATGTGTTACATAAAAAGCGATAAGCGTAGCTGCCTATTTTTATGTTTTCACTCATAACACCAAGCAATACTGAACGGTCATCTGCAAGTACTGAGTAGTTATGCATTGTGTTACCAATGGTGCCACCGGCAAACTCGTAATCAACCATGTCGTTTAGCTTTAAACGGTCGTAAAGTGCATTGGTAATATCGCTATCAATAACTTGCGACATTCCTCGGCGGAGTTGAAACTCGTCTAAAAAAGCCTGATCAACTTTGGCTTCAATATCAACAACGATCTGATCGATACCCGTAATGTAGCTACGTTGTAATCGCTCAGTGGCGTTTAGCTGATTAGTAAGTGGATCTTTAGCTTCCACTGGAAAATAATGTTTATGTCTGCGGCGTCCAGGAAATTTCATTTGCTACCTGTGTTGTGAGCTAAATAAAAAAAGCGTGAGATTATAGCGTAAATCACACTCTATGAGCCACGATAAACCACATTATTTTGTTTTATTTTTGCAATAATTTAGTCAATTACGCATTTTAAACAAGCAAGTTGATATAATAGCGAGAGAAAATTTATTTAAAGTAAGTATTATGAACGATCTTAAAAGCGATGAATATTGGATGGAGCAGGCATTAGTATATGCCAATAAAGCGCAGCAATTGGGCGAAATTCCAGTAGGAGCTGTCCTTGTTAAAGATAACACGCTTATCGCAGCGGGTTATAATCGTTCAATTACTGATAATGACCCCTCTGCGCATGCTGAAATGATTGCTGTGCGTGAAGGAGGAAAAGTTTTAAATAATTACCGTTTAATTGATTGCACTTTGTACGTTACCTTAGAGCCGTGTTCGATGTGCGCGGGGCTGTTAGTGCATAGCAGAATAAAGCGCCTTGTGTATGGTGCGCCAGATGCTAAAACAGGCTCGGCAGGTTCAATAATGAATTTATTGCAAGAGCCTAGGTTAAATCATCAGGTAGAGGTAACCGGTGGGGTGCTTGGGCACACTTGTGGCAGTACCATCTCGGCGTTTTTTAAACAACGCCGAGAGCAAATTAAAGCGGCTAAAAAAGCAGCTAAACAAATAAGTGGTTAATTAGCGGTCTCTGAGTTTACTTCTATCATTTGCTGCATAGCAAACATACGACGACGCCAAATAATTTTTTTATGTAAGTTACGCAGCATAATACGGCGTCTCGTAGCTGTTGAATGAATAATATTGCGTTTAAGTTTTTGCGTGCGTCTACGTTTTAGCATGTGTTCTCCTAATGCGTGAGAGTGAGAAAGGCACAAGGTATATATTAAAAATAATGTAAATATACTATAAACACACATTAGTGATCATTTCATGACAAGTAAACAGATTTTTAATTTAGTTATCAGAGCGGTTAAGTTAGAAGGGGAATTTAGCGTTTGCTAAAGAGAAGGTAAACGTATATTACTCATATTTTTAATGTTTCACTTTACCCTAGTAGCCCTTCTAAAAAACGTTAATATAAACGCTTTATTGTGACTGTTGCGCATTATTTTCACCCTCGTGACTCTTTTCTTCAGGCGAAGGAACGGGTTCGGTTTTATTGTTGTTTACAGACTCTTTGCTTGGTTGAACTGCTTTTTCGACTTTAGGTGGTTCTGGTTCTGGCGCTAGGGCATTATTTTCATCAAGCCATACTAGCGCATCGTAATACCTGCGAATGTTATCAACATATTTTACTGCAACGTCGCCGCGAGCATAGCCGTAACGGGTTTTACGGTAATAACGTTTTTTAATTAGAAGCGGTAAGCGCTTTTTAACGTCAGCCCACTTATCAGGGCTTGCCCCTTGTTGTTCGGTGATAATGCGCGCGTCGTTAACATGCCCCCAACCTACATTATAGGCAGCTAACGCAAGCCAGGTTCGATCGGGCTGTGGGATTCTATCGGGGATGCGTTTAACTAATTTAGCTAAGTATTTTGCTCCACCACGGATATTTTGCTCTGGCTCTAACCTATTTGTTACGCCCACTTGTTTTGCGGTGCTGCGTGTCAGCATCATAATGCCCCTTACACCTGTAGGCGATTTAGCACGCGGGTTCCACATAGATTCTTGGTAGCTAAGTGCTGCCAGTAAACGCCAATCAAGGCTACCGGCATATTGCTCAAACCAAGGTCTGTAAGTGGGGAGTGTTTCTTTTATAGCCTCAATATAAGCGAGTGTATTAACGTAGTTAAACTGGCGTACGTGTCCAAAGTATTTTTCTTCGAGCACATAGAGTTGGTTGCTTTGTTTTACCTCGCCAAAAAAAGGCACTAGTAATGCATAAAGCGAATCATCCTTTGATTTATTGAGGATCCACGCGATGGGGTCATTTCGGGTAACTGAAAAACCAATGCTTAAATTTGGGTGGTAACGTCTAAACAGCGAAAGCGTGTGTGAGTCGGCGAGGGTATAATCTATTTCGCCATCAATAACGGCTTGTAATAGCTCCTCTTCATCAAGCTCTTCAGTTTCTTGCCAGGTTAAATTTGGGTTACTCTTTTTTATTTTTTGTAACGTTAAAGAGTGGCTACTTTTGGCTATAACGGTAAAGTTGCCATCAAGGTCGTCAAATTCACGAGGGCGAACTCGGCCTTGTTTATAAACCAACTTTTGGCTAATTGTTCTGTAAGTGGGGCCATAGCGGTATTGCTGGGCACGTACTTTGTTGTAGGTAAGTCCTGAGGCTATTAAGTCTAAATCGCCGCTTTCAAGGCGCTCAAACATATCGGATAAATTAAAAAACGGCACTATTTCAAGCTCAACACCTAGGTAGTCGGCAAAAGCTTGAGATAGCTCGTATTCAAAACCTTGCTCGCCTTGCACGGCTTGGTAATAGTTGCTGGCGCTGGCAAGGGTACCTACACGTATTTTGTTTTGTGCTTTAATTTGGGCAAGTTGAGTTTGTTGCTCCTGCATATTACACGCACACAACAACATAACTAAAGTGATGATAATTATTAGCTTTTCTTTCAACATTAACCGCCCCATAAAGCTCATACCCCGTTATACCAAAACTTCACTATGGCGTCACTTAGCGTTTAGCTTTTATTAGTAATTTTGCTGCTGTTTATATAAATAAAAAGTTAATTTTCTGAAAAGCGCAATTTGGAGTTAAAACTCGGTGCTACATAGACTATAATGCCCGCCTAAAATATCGTTCAATCCCTAACCCCGGATGAAATTATCTATGTTGATCCTTCGTGGTGCACCAGCACTTTCAGAGTTCAGAGTTAATAAAATTTTAGCGCGTTGCAAACTATCGCAACTTCCAGTCACCAATGTATATGCCGAGTATGCACATTTTGCCGATTTAACCTCGCCTTTGAGTGTTGATGAGCAAACTAAGCTTGAAAAACTACTTACTTACGGTCCAACTATTGCCGAGCATACCCCAGCTGGCACACTTATTTTAGTTACCCCTCGCCCTGGCACCATTTCACCATGGGCATCTAAAGCAACCGACATAGCGCATAACTGTGGCCTTAAACAGGTTCACCGTGTTGAGCGTGGTATTGCTTATTACGTAGAAGGTGAACTAAGTGCAGAGCAGCTTGCCCAAGTAACAGCGTTATTACACGACCGTATGACAGAGGCAACGCATAGCGAACTTGCTTCTGCTGCGCAGTTATTCCGCAATGACTCGCCTCGCGAAATGTCATCGGTTGACATTTTAGGTGGTGGGCGCGAAGCATTGGCTGCGGCAAACGTTGAACAAGGTTTTGCGCTTGCTGATGACGAGATAGACTACTTAGTAGAAAACTTTAAAAAGTTAGGCCGTAATCCTAACGACATAGAGTTATTTATGTTTGCGCAAGCAAACTCAGAGCATTGTCGTCATAAAATATTTAATGCTGATTGGACAATTGATGGTATTGAGCAGCCTAAATCGCTGTTTAAAATGATCAAAAATACATTTGAGCACAACCCTGAAAATGTGTTGTCGGCTTACAAAGATAACGCAGCAGTAATGAAGGGCTCAAAAGCGGGTCGTTTCTTCCCGAATGCGCAAGGTGAATATGCGTATCATCAAGAAGACATAGAAATTTTAATGAAGGTAGAAACCCATAACCACCCAACAGCTATTGCACCATTTTCTGGTGCGGCTACAGGCTCAGGTGGTGAAATTCGCGATGAAGGCGCAACAGGCCGCGGCTCTAAGCCAAAAGCGGGTTTAGTTGGTTTTACTGTTTCTAACTTACGTATTCCGGGTTACGAGCAACCGTGGGAAAGCGACTTTGGTAAACCTAACCGTATAGTCAATGCGCTTGATATTATGATGGACGGCCCTTTAGGTGGCGCGGCATTTAATAATGAGTTTGGACGTCCTAACTTATTAGGTTACTTCCGTACCTACGAAGAAAAAGTAACAAGCCACAATGGTGAAGAGGTGCGTGGTTACCACAAGCCTATTATGCTTGCCGGTGGTTTAGGCAATATTCGTGCTGAGCATGTTCAAAAAGGGGATATTCCAGTAGGTGCAAAACTTATTGCACTAGGTGGCCCAGCAATGAACATTGGCCTTGGCGGCGGTGCAGCATCAAGCATGGCATCGGGCCAATCAAACGAAGACTTAGATTTTGCTTCTGTACAGCGTGAAAACCCAGAAATGGAACGCCGTTGCCAAGAAGTGATCGATAAGTGTTGGCAACTAGGGGATGAAAACCCAATTGCGTTTATACATGATGTAGGCGCAGGTGGTTTGTCTAATGCGTTTCCTGAGCTTGTAGATGATGGTGGCCGTGGTGGTAAATTCCAGCTACGTGATATTCCAAACGATGAGCCGGGCATGGCCCCACACGAAATTTGGTGTAACGAATCGCAAGAACGTTATGTACTGGCTGTTGCTGTTGAAGACTTTGATCGTTTTGAAGCCATTTGTAAGCGCGAACGTGCGCAGTACGCAGTGATAGGTGAAGCCACAGAAGAGCGCCACTTAACTGTTGCCGACAGCCACTTTGATAACAGCCCTGTTGATTTGCCGCTTGATGTATTATTAGGTAAAGCACCTAAAATGCATCGCGATGTAACTTCAAAACAAGTTACCGGTAAAGCAATTGATGCAGAGTCGATTGATATAGCCGAGGCTGCTCAGCGTTTATTACGCTTACCTACCATTGCAGAAAAAACATTCTTAATTACCATTGGCGACCGCTCAGTTACTGGTTTAGTTGCACGGGATCAAATGGTGGGCCCTTGGCAAGTACCTGTGGCTAACTGTGCAGTTACCGCAGCAACGTACGATACTTACCACGGTGAAGCGATGTCACTGGGTGAGCGCACGCCAGCAGCACTATTAAATTATGGTGCATCGGCGCGTTTAGCTGTGGCAGAGTCACTAACCAATATTGCCTGTGCCAACATTGGCAGCCTTGAGAACATTAAGCTATCTGCTAACTGGATGGCCGCAGCGGGTCACCCAGGTGAAGACGCGGGCCTTTATGAAGCCGTAAAAGCGGTAGGCGAAGAACTTTGCCCAGCACTTGGATTAACTATACCTGTAGGTAAGGATTCTATGTCGATGAAAACGACATGGAAAAACGAAGATGATAGTGCTGAGCAATCAGTTACGTCGCCGTTATCGCTTATTATTACAGCTTTTGGCCGTGTTGACGACGTGCGTAAAACCGTTACTCCACAGTTACGAACAGATAAAGGCGATACTTCGCTTATTTTAGTTGACTTAGGCGCGGGTAAAAACCGAATGGGCGCATCAAGCCTTGCTCAGGTTTACAAGCAGCTTGGTGATGTTACACCAGATGTTGACAGCCCTGAGTTACTCAAAGGCTTTTACAATGCTATGCAAGCACTTGTCGCTGATAGCAAGCTACTTGCTTATCATGACCGTTCAGACGGTGGTTTATTTACTACTGTAACTGAAATGGCATTTGCTGGACACACCGGTGTGACTGTTGATTTAGCTGCGCTAACTGGCTCAGACCTTGAAGCACTTTATAACGAAGAGCTTGGCGCGGTAATTCAAGTTGCTAACAGCGATTTAGAGGCCGTAAATGCTGTATTTGAACAACACGGTGTAGCTGCAATTAGCCACGTGATTGGCTCACTTAATAGCGACGATAGCATTGTATTTAACCGTGGTGAGCAAACGGTGCTTAATCATACTCGTACTGAGCTTCGTACAATTTGGGCCGAAACAACGTACCAAATGCAAGCACGTCGTGATAACCCTGATTGTGCTAAGCAAGAGTTTGATGCCAAGTTTGATGCAAAAGATCCAGGCTTAAACGTAAAACTTAACTTTGATTTAAACGAAGATATAGCCGCACCGTACATTGCAACGGGCGCTAAACCACAAATGGCTATTTTACGTGAGCAAGGCGTTAACTCGCACCTAGAAATGGCTGCTGCGTTTAACCGTGCTGGTTTTGCCGCTGTTGATGTACACATGAGCGATATCCTCGAAGGGCGTTTAACTCTTGAGCAGTTTAAAGGCTTAGTGGCATGTGGTGGTTTCTCTTACGGTGACGTATTAGGTGCTGGTGAAGGTTGGGCTAAGTCTATATTGTTTAACGATATGGCACGCGATCAGTTTAAAAACTTCTTCCACCGTGAAGACACCTTTAGCTTAGGTGTGTGTAATGGTTGTCAAATGTTATCAACGCTGAAAGAGCTAATTCCAGGTACTGAGCATTGGCCACGTTTTGTAACTAATAAGTCTGAGCGTTTTGAAGCACGCTTTAGCTTAGTAGAAATACAAGAAAATCCGTCTGTGTTCTTCAGTGGTATGGCTGGCTCGCGTATGCCAATTGCTGTATCTCATGGTGAAGGCCATGCTGAGTTTGCAAATGATGCCGCCACTAAAGCTGCGCTTGAAAGCGGCACTGTAGCGGTTAAATTTGTAGATAACTACGGTAATCCTACAACGCAATACCCAGCTAACCCAAATGGCTCACCAGAGGGTATTACCGGTATTACTTCTACGGATGGCCGTGCCACTGTCATGATGCCGCACCCTGAACGTGTATTCCGCGCGGTTGCTAACTCATGGCACCCAGACGAGTGGAAAGAGGATAGCCCGTGGATGCGTATGTTCCGCAACGCACGTAAAAATGTAGGCTAGTGATCACAATTACTACCTATACAAGCTAGATTCATAATCTTGCTGTAAAATAAAAAGGCTGCCTGTGCAGCCTTTTTTGATTGCGTAGATTTAAAATTACGATAGTTTGTTAGGTATGAAGCTTATTAAGGATAGTATGTTAAAGCGCATTGGGTTAATTGTTGGTTTTGTATTGCTAAGCATAGTATTGCTTGGTTATGTATTTCGTTTGCCATTATTACAATGGGCTGTAGCGCCTGCGCTTGAAAAAGCGGGTGTTACCTTAAGCTGCTTAGATTTTTCGCTTACGAGTAAGTTAAATGTGCACGTACAAAAAGCGTGTTTAAGTTACCAAAACCAAGAGCTTGTAGTTACAGGCATTACCGCAAATACCAAGCATATTGAAATTCAACACGCAGTACTTAATCTAAACCCATTTCCACAAAGTAATAAAGAAAGCAGCCCAGCAACAATTTTAGATTTAGCCCTTCCTGATAAAAGACCAACAATTGCAGTTGAGCAACTAAGTATAAACAGTGCGTTTTTAAAGCGTCCGCTAATGCTAAATATTACCGAGCCAACGCTTAACCAGTTTGTAATTAATGGTGATTTGATCGCAAATGCAACGCTTCACAATGATAAGGTGCGAGGGCAGCTTAAAGTTAATGATGGATTATTGAAGCAACTACTTAAAACAGATAATGCGCTATTAAGTGGGCTTAGCTTTAATACATCGCAAGCATTTACCTTTAATGGAATAGAAGGGAGCGCCACTGGTAATTTACAGGCGCGGTATGACTATAAATTTAAAAACTGCGACATTAGTAATAATACTGAAGGGGTGCTAAGCGCTGCGTATAATTTAAATACCCAAAAGCTTGGGCTAGACTCAAGTAAGCTTAAAAACAATGTCCAACTTAGCAATAATTGCCAATCTCTTATTCCTGAAAGTGCCTACAAGGCCTTTGCTGTAAAGCAACTCCCACTTAATTGGCAGTGGGCTTTACCTAAACCAATAAGCCTAGTAGGTAATAATTTAACCTTACCGTTAATAACGCTAACAAGCGATGAGCAAACAGAGCAAGACATAGACATAACTTTTACAGATACGTTTGTTAATACAGTCACGCCTTTACAAAGTGCGCGTTCGCGGCTTAAAGCACAGCTACACACTGACGACATAAAGTCTGTAGTGCTAAATACGCAGTTTAATAACGCTCAACTAAGTGGCAATTACGATATTGCGCTTACCTCTTTGCCTGAATTTTTACCGGCTGAGGCTAATAATATTAAAGCCAAAGGGGATTTTACAGTTACTCAACTTATTGACTTTAAGCCCGTAGGTAACGCACGTATTGAGTTTAGCTTTGATAGCGCAGCTGCTTATGGCAGCGCTCTTAAAGGCTACACAGGTAACCTTGAAGCAAGCATGAATGAAAAGCTCGATGCAAAAGTAACGCTTAAAAGTAAGCTTAAAAGCGTGCAATACAACGAATATAAACTCACCGATATTAATAACACCCTTAGTGCAAGGGCAAACTTAGGCGTGGGAGAGTTATTTGCTCACTTAAATGCAAACACTCAAGTAAATACACTAACAAGCCCAAGTATCGATTTAAATACTATAAACGTAACCTCCACAGGGCTGCAAAGTCGTGCACTTCAAGCGTCTCATCATGTATTTGTAAATGGTGTTGAGCTGGTGGCTAATCATCATATTTCAAAGGTAGCGCATCCGTTTGAAGTGATTATACCGCAGCAAAGTGTGCTTTCGTTAAATTCACTCGTTAGCCAATTTGAACCGTTGGCTCAGCTAACCCAAGGGAAATTGGGCGGGCGTATAAGTGGTGATGTGAATTTACAAAAAGCAGATTTTACTTTAACGATGACTGATACCAGTGCACTTTATAACGACTTCTTAGCTAATGGATTTAACATGCAGTTTGGGGGGCAGTACGATTCAGGGCAGCTTAATGTTGCTCCTACTACCTTTAATCTTAATGAATTACGTGCAGGTGCTGTAGCTAAAAGTATCACGGGTAATATTAAAGTGGTTAATAATAGCGCGCAGGCCTTTGATGTTGAAGGCGGTATTTTTGGTGGTAAATTTTCTTTAGATAAATACACGCTTTTAAAGCCACAGCAAACAGCACATGTTACGTTTGAAAATGTTGATGCCGGTAAATTAATAACGCTTGACGATAAGTCGGGTATTATCCTAACAGGTAGGCTAAGAGGGTCGTTGCCATTTTATTTTGGTGAAACAGGGGTTGAGGTAAAAAATGGCAGCCTAGCCAATCAAGGCCAAGGGAAGCTTATTATTAGCAATAATGAAGCGTTTGACGCTGTTATGCGCCAGCAACAAGAGTTACAACCTGTGCTTGGGCTACTCAAAAACCTTGATATACAAAAGCTTAATAGTACAGTAGCGCTTAAAAGTGATGGCTGGTTAAACTTAGGTGTTAACTTACAAGGCTTTAATGAGCCAGAGCAGCAGCAAGTTAACTTTAACTATAACCACGAAGAAAACGTGTTTACGTTACTAAGAGCACTTAGATTAAGTGACGAAATAACGCAAAAAGTTGAGCAGCAATACTCTAAAAAAGGAAACTAATGATGAAAAATTCGTTAAGCATTAAGGCAATCATTGCCCTTGCTGCTATTAGCGCTTTGAGCGCATGTACCCACAGAGTAGAGGTGGCAGCGAAAGAGCCAATAACTATCAATCTAAATGTAAAAGTAGATCACGAAATTCGAGTAAAAGTAGATAAAGAACTCGATAACTTATTCAGTGACGACAGTGAATTATTTTAGGAGCTAAATGATGACTATAAAAAATAAATTAAGTATTGCTACTCTAATTAGTGCGGTATGTTTGTCGTTTTCAGCGTGGGCTATTAGTTTAGATGATGCTAAAAACCAAGGCTTAGTGGGTGAAGATAGCTCAGGTTATTTAGGGCTTGTTGTACAAAATAGCGAGGCAAAAGCCGTAGTTGAGGAAATTAACGCTAAACGTAAAGCACAGTATTTAAAGCTGGCTAAAAAGAACGATTTATCGCTAGCCCAAGTAGAAGCGCTTGCAGCAGCTAAAACAATCGAAAAGACCAAAAGTGGCCACTATATTGAAGTGAATGGTAACTGGGTTAAAAAGTAATACAAGCAGCTAAACATATTACTTAAAAACCGAGCGTTTAGGCGCTCGGTTTTTTTATATTTGCTAAAAGTTGCTGCCAAAAGTCGAACCCTTTGCGCCTTGCAAGTTTTATATTGTGCTCTGGAATAGATTCTGGCTCGTTATAGTTATCAAGCGCTTCGCTCATACTCAGTTCGCGAATTAAATGTAATGTAGGGTAGGGGGCTCGGTTAGTGTAATTTGCCGCATCATCTTCATCGCTGTCGGCAAACACGTAGTCAGGGTGAAAATTAGCAATTTGGTATTTACCTTCAAAACCTTGCGCTACCAGTAAGGCATTGGCTAAATCGACTAAATCTAAAAAGTCTTCAAAATCGCTAAAGCCGTTATCAAACAGTATTAATGTGGTTTCGCGCTCGGGGTTTTGATCAAGCTGCACACACTGCTCTAGCATGTCCATTACAGCGTCATCAACTTTTGTTGCTGGGCTAAGCACATAATGAATACAGTTGTTTTCTACTTCTTTGCGGGCAAATGGGCAAAAGTTATATTTTACAATAACAGATGATACCCACTCGCGGGTTTGGGCAATTGCTTGATGAGTCATGCTTTTGGCTCTAAATACTGATTTATAATGGTTAATGTTTTTTCAATGGCGCCTTGGTTTTTTACTACACATTGCTGCGCTTTAATTCCTAAGCTTTGGCACGCTTTGGTGTTTTGGCTTAAATTAATTAATTGTTTAGCAAGCTCATCGGTATTTTCAACAACGACAGCCCCTTTAAGTTTAATTAGCTCAGGGTAGATATGATCAAAATTATACGTATGTGGGCCTGTAATAACACCAACCGAAAAAGCAGCCGCTTCAAGTGGATTGTGCCCACCTCGGCGAATTAAACTGCCGCCTATGTAACTTACATTCGCTGCGCCATATAAACACTGTAACTCGCCCAGTGTATCAGCTAATAGTACTTGCTCGTTTTGATAGTTATTGTTGCTGCGACGACTAAAGCTAAGTGGGCTTTGAGCTAACGTGTCGGCTACTTTATCAAACTGCTCAGGGTGGCGCGGTGCAATAACTAAAAGTGCATTAGGGTATTTTTTTAATAGCTGCTGATGGGCGTTTAATATCATCTCGTGTTCAAGCGGGTGAGTAGAGCCTGCCACCCATACAAAACGTTCATTGGTTTTATACTCGGCTTTAAGATTTGCCACTTTAGTTAGTTGTTCGTCGCTTGGCGTAATGTCGAACTTTATTGAGCCTGTAACATGGCTTTTTGAAGAAGGTAAACCAAGTTCAATAAACCGTTTCGCATCATTTATATTATGGCTTGCGAGCACTGAAATTGAACGCATAATTATATGCGTTAACCCTGCCACCTTTTGATACCCTTGCTGCGACTTTTCGCTTAGTCGAGCATTAAGCACTAATACTGGAATATTCTTTTTATGGCTTATTGCCATTAAGTTAGGCCACAGCTCAGTTTCTAAAATACACAGTGCTTGTGGGTTTATACGCTTTAAAAATCGAGCGCTTGAACCTGCAAAGTCTATAGGTAAATAACAAGATGCCACGGTATTTTTAAATTGTTCGCTAATTTGCGCACGTCCGGTAGGGGTATTGCAGGTAATAAGTATATTAAGCTGCGGGTGTTGTTTTTGCAGTGCTTTAATAAGAGGCGCTACAGCAAGGACCTCACCTACAGAAGCGCAGTGGAATACAACCGGTTTAGCGCTATTATTAAATAAGTGTTTGCTAATAAAACCAAAGCGCTCTTTAAAGTGCGCACGGTAGCCTTTATTTTTTTTACCTCTTAGTACATATAAGTAAAATACAATCAGTGGGCTAATTAAAATTAAAGCGAGTGAGTAAAAAATACGTGCCATACTGAACTTTTCTTAAGGTAAGTGGCGCTAGTTTAACGCGAAAGTGATAATTTCTGAACATGTGAAGCACTAAATTATAATTCAGTTCAGCTATATTCCCATAAAATACACACAACTAAATAAAACTATGGAATAATGGATTTAATTTTTTCCTGCCATTTCAGTTCCTAGAGGAATTTTTCATGTCAATTATCGATTCTGTGGCAACAAGCTACGTTGAAAGTTTAAACCGTCATCAAGCCTTATTTGAAACGATGGAGGCTTATCATCAAGAGTCTATGCAATTATTAGAAGCGTGCCACAGTGCATTGCAAGCTGGTGGTAAGGTTATTTGGTTTGGTAACGGCGGAAGTGCTGCCGATGCACAGCATTTAGCGGCCGAATTTGTTGTGCGTTATAAGTTAGAGCGTGGTCCGCTTGCCTCAATGGCGCTGACCACAGATACCTCAATCCTCACTGCGCACAGTAACGACTACCACTTTGATACGGTATTTGAACGCCAAGTGCAGGCACTGTGTAAACCAGAAGATTTAGTGATTGGTTTAACAACCTCAGGCACCAGCGCCAATATTAATTTAGCGCTTGAAGCGGCTAACAAAATTGGCGCGTTTACGGTTGCTTTAACCGGGCGCGAGGGCGGTAAAGTAAAAGACATTGCTAAGTTGCCCATTATTATTAAAAACGATGAAACAGCCCGCATTCAAGAGGCACATATGTTTATTGGCCATTGGCTATGTGAAGCTATTGATATGGTTGTTGCGGAGCAGCAGTAATGGACTTATCGCTATTAAAAAATTTATCTAAAGCGCGTATTTTAGTTGTCGGTGATGTCATGCTAGACCGTTACTGGTATGGCGATACAGGGCGTATTTCGCCAGAAGCGCCAGTCCCTGTGGTTAAGGTAAGCAAGTTTGAAGACAAAGCCGGTGGTGCTGCAAATGTTGCAAAAAACATTGCGCGACTTGACGCCAAAGTGGGTTTACTCGGTTTAATTGGTGAAGATGAAAGCGGGCAAATTTTAGAAACTATTTTAAAAGGTGAAAAAATACATTCACAACTAGTTAGTGTATGCGATTTACCCACTATTTCTAAAATGCGTGTAATTAGTCGTCATCAACAACTTGTGCGCCTAGATTTAGAAGAAACCTTTAGCGAGCAGCACAGCCAGTTGTTGTTAAACCGTTTAGAGCTGGTACTTGATGAATATGACTTCGTGGTGTTTTCTGATTACAGCAAAGGCTCATTGAGCTTAATTAAAGAGATGGTGAGCGTTGCTAAAGCGGCGGGTAAAACTGTACTTATTGACCCTAAATCGCCCGATTTACACTTATACGAAGGCGCTGACTACATTACCCCTAATTTGCATGAATTTAATTTGGCGGGCGGTAAAACAGGCTCTGAAGACATTTTAGCGCAAAGTGCGCGTGAACTAATTAGCAAAAATGGTATTAAAGCCATGCTACTAACGCGCTCTGAGCAAGGTATGTCATTAATTAATGCCGATGAAAAACACGACTTTGCAGCGCAGCAGCTAGAAGTAAGCGATGTAACTGGCGCAGGCGATACTGTTATAGCCACGCTTGCAGTGATGCTCGGGGCAGGTATGAAGCCTAAAGATGCGGTAGAAATTGCCAATTTAGCCGCCGGTATTGTAGTAAGTAAACTTGGGGCGGCAACGGTTTCACCAGAAGAGCTTAGCCAAAAGCTTGGCCAATACTTACACATCAATGGCGAGCACTACCAAACTCCGTTTGACGATGTATTGCAACATATTGAGTTTGCTAAGCAAAACGGCGAAACCATTGTGTTTACCAATGGCTGTTTTGATATTTTACACGCAGGCCACGTACGTTATTTAGCTCAAGCCAAAGCACGCGGCGACAGGCTTGTGGTTGGTTTAAATAATGATGATTCAATAACTCGCTTAAAAGGCCCAGAGCGCCCTATAAACCCACTTGATGAGCGCGCAATGGTATTAAGTGCGCTTGCCTCTGTAGATTGGGTCATTCCCTTTGGCAGCGAGGACGAAAACGACACTCCGGCTAAATTAATCGAGCAAATAAGCCCTGATATTTTAGTTAAAGGGGGTGATTACACCGTAGAGCAAATAGCTGGCGCCGATCACGTGCTGCGCCATGGCGGCAAAGTAGAAGTGCTAACATTTTTAGATGGCTGTTCAACCTCTAAGGTGATTAGCAAAATAAAGCAGTAATATTTGCTGATTGAATAAAAAAGGGTTGAAAACGCAGTTTTCAACCCTTTTTTGTTATTACGCATACAACTTTTTAAAAGTTATATTCGTACTTAGCAAACGCTGACGTGTCGTTGTCTGCACCATCATTATTTGATGCAAAAGCGCCCAATGTTAAACGCCCACCCATAGCCAGTTGCCTGTAACGTAGCTCAACTTGTTTTGAGTTATAACCGGTTTTGGTAATGGTATTCCCTAAATCTGGGTTATTAGGGTAACGGTCGCGATTATCGCTGTTGTAATCCACACTACGAAGTTTTACTTGCCAGTCATCGCCATTTGAAAGCTGACCAAGCAGTGTTAACACCACTGACTGCGCGTCGTTATCATAGGTTGAGCCAATAGTGCGACCATGGTAACGATAGCCCGAATTATAATCTGAGTGTTCGTAGTAGCAGTTTTCATTGGTTGATTCAGCCGAGCATGAAACACCCGTATCTATATACTCTACATTTACTAATACATTTTGGCTGTAAATACGTTGGGTCGTTTGCACACCGAATAAGTACGCTCTGTCGGCAGGTTTAAACTGTGAGCTGGCATCTTCGCCAATTGTACTTGCGTAGATGGCATACGGGTGACTAAATAAGGTATCAGACCAACGAACGTCAATACCGGCAAGCTGGTTGCCAATTTTAGACTCTAATGAGCTATCGCAATTTTCATTACCATCAATACAATTAGTTTGCCCAGTAATTACATCGATAAAGTCACCGGCTGAGCTTGGTTGGCCTTCACCGGCCCACTGTGCAGACCAACTTAAAGCAACCTCAAGTTGCTGAATTGGACGAAAATTTAAACGGCTACTCCAAAGTAACGCATCAGGAATAACGCGGGTTGATTCTAGCTTTGCCATTTGCGCGGTAAAGCTCCATTGGCCAAGCCAACTTAACCAAGGTGTTTCAAACGCTGTGCTTTGCTCACGGGTTACACTAAGTGCCGGCAGTGGTTTTGCATTACCAGACATAATTAAGCTGTTATCAACACCTGGGCCCCAAAATTGCTCTACGGCACCGGCCCTAAAAATCCAATTGCCTAAGCGGTAGGCTAAGTAGCTATCGTCAAATGAGGTATCGTTACAATCTTCAAGCGCTTGTTCGTTAGTGGCTATATCATCGGTTGTTTTGCCATCAACTAAGCATTGTTTACCATCGTTTCGGTAATTAATGGCTACTTTCGCCGCAAAGTTATCGCCAAGGTAGGCGTAGGCCGCAGAAAGCTCAGACTCTTGAGTATTGGTTGCCCCAAAGCTGGTGGCTATAATTGGGTCTGATGCGGCAAATGCTGAGAGTTGTACACTGTGCGAGCTACTGTTTTCTGACTTATAACGATGTTTTACACGAAGCATTGCATCTTGCAGGCTGGGAGATAAAAGCTCAAGCTTGCTTGCTTCTAGTTCGCCAATAAAGCTTTTCCACATTAGTGGGTAGGTGGTTACAGGCGCTAAAATAACACCAGCATCAGCCAGTTGTTGAATGTCGGCTCGTAAACCGTAATCGTCTGGCTTTACCCAGGGCTCTGCTGTTACTGATGCGCTCATAGCGCAAAAAAGAGAAGAAAGTAGAAAGATTCTGTTTCGCAAAGTTCAGATCCTTGTGATTAAGATTGCGGCTAAGTTTACCAATCTAGCATGGCTATTGCAGTAAATAATCTATTTTATGGCGTTAAATTTGTGTATAAAAATGTAACCTAGCTATCGTAAAAACAATGGGATTGATATACTGCTGCGCAAATAGGAAATAGAGAATGCAATGAGCAACAAACGACTTTTATTTATACCCGTATCATCGCCACAAGGAATAGGTGAATACATGCGCTCGTTGTTGCTAGCCCAAAGTCTTGAAAGTGAATGTCTAGGTTCACTTACTATCCATTTCATTTTAAATAAACACACAAGCTACGCTAAAAACTGCCCATATGACACTACCTTGCTTGAGCACTCTGCAACTAAAGAGCGCGATAAAGTGTGTGAAGTTATAGCTAATTTTAAGCCCGATATTGTTATATTCGATTGTGCAGGGCGCGCTGCTCATATGAAAGCGGCTAAAAAAGTGGGGGCCAAAGTGGTGTTTATTTCTCAGCATGCGAAAAAGCGAGCGAAAGGCTTAAAACTTAACCGTATCAACTTAATTGATAGCCATTGGGTGGTACAGCCTGATTACTGCATTGAACCTTTAAGCTGGGCTGAAAAAGCTAAAATAGATATGTTTTCTTTGGCTATGCCTAAAAATGTGGGCCCTTACATAGCATTTTCATCAGCGTGCGATACCAAGCAGGTGTTAAAAAAATATCAGCTTGATGAACAAGACTACTTTATTGTCAGCGCAGGCTCTGGCGGCCATATGCTAGATAACCAAAATTGTGCTGATGTATTTTTTGCCGCCGCAGAGCAAATTTCATTGCAAACAGGTTTAAAGGCGGTGGTGGTATTTGGCCCTAATTATAATAAAGCGTTGCCAGTATCAAATACGGTTATAAATTTGGATACGTTAGAAAATAGTGAGTTTTTGTCGCTTATGGAGCAAGCTAAATTTGCATTATTAAGTGCCGGCGATACTTTATTGCAAGCCATTGCGGTTAAAACACCTGCTGTGGCGTGCGCTATTTCAAAAGATCAAACACAGCGCTTAGTTAGTTGTGCCACGACAGGTGTGGTAATTAAGGTGAATTTTGAGGTTGAAGATATAGTAAAAAAAGCCAACGCTTTATTAATGCAGCCGCATTTTAATCAATTACTAGAAAAATACGCTTTGCTTGAAAGCGCGCATAGCTATGAAGTAATAACGCAAGGAGTTAAAAACATGCTAATGGCTGCTGATAGATGAATATAGTGATTGTAATAGACTCGTTAGCGGGTGGTGGCGCCGAAAAAGTGATGTTAACCCTTGCACAGCAACTCGTAAAAACGCATAGCGTTACTATTTTATCGCTGGCTAATAAATATGAATACACTATTCCTGCGAACATTAAAGTTGAAAGTTTATTCACGGATAAAGCCACTAAAGTGGATCGTTTTTGGAAAATAAACAAAAGCGTAGCAAAGTTAGAGGCGTGGTTTAACAACAAACAAAAACAAATTGGCCCCATAGATTTAGTGCTTAGCAATTTAGACAGAAGCAATAATTTATTGGCTAAAAGCCAGATTAAAAATGTTCACTTTGTTATGCATAACTCTGTTAATGCAGAGCTAGCTAGGCAAAAAAAGTTAGGCCCGTTTTCTTATCATTATCTTAAAAAGTCAAAACAAAACTTAAATGGAAAATCCTTGGTGTGCGTGTCTAAAGGGGTAGAGCAAGAAATTACCCAAGGGCGCATAATTAGCCCAAGCGCCATCACCACTATTTATAATCCCTTTAATTTAGCGGATATAAAGCGGCTCTCAACTGAGGTTAATACGCAAATTCCGCAATCGCCGTATATTATTCATGTAGGGCGGTTAGCTAAACAAAAGCGCCACGATATTTTATTTGCGGCATTTGCAAAGCTTGATAAAAAATACAAATTAGTCCTTTTATGCAATAAGCCTAGCAAAGCATTTAAGCTTGCAAAAGCGTATGGTATTGATGAACAGTTAGTTGTGCCAGGGTTTGAACAAAATCCGTATAACTGGATTAAGCAGGCTGAAGCATTAGTGTTAAGCTCTGACTTTGAAGGGCTACCTACAGTGTTAATTGAAGCATTAGCAGTTGGTACGCCGGTGGTAAGTACTAACTGCACCTTTGGGCCAAGCGAAATTTTAACAAATGAGTTAGCTAAATATTTAGCGCCTGTAGGGCATAGCGATGAGCTAGCGGCTAAAATTGAGCTGGTTTTAAACACTAAGCCTAATGTTGATAATGCCGATATTTTACAAAAGGTAACGGCCGAACAGGCTGCTAAGCAATACTTAGCTTTGTGTGGATAATTGCCCTTTATAAAGAGTTAATAACGTTTGCCAGTCATTGCTTTGCCAATAAAAAGCGTTGTTACGTCCTTGTTCTTTTAAAAAAGAGCGCTCTAAACGTGCCATGTTATTTTGTTGCCATTGCTTGCTTGGTGTTTTTATTTCGCCGCGATCAAAGTCGATAATATAAACCTCGCCCGTTTCACTAAATAAAATATTATTTATATTTAAATCAGCGTGGTACACACCTTTTGAGTGAAATAGCGCAACAGTATTGGCAATGCGCTTGAGCTCATCGTCTGTTAGTGGGCGTTCAATTAAAATATCGAGCAGGCTTTTAGCCCCTTTTACAGCCTCTGTAATTATATCGCCACGGTAAATTAAGCCTGTGGTTGTTACCTTAGCGGCAATGGGTTTTGGCACATTTAAGCCAAGCTCAATAAGCCTTATCATTAAGCTGAACTCTTTATACACACGGGTGTTTTTAAGCCCAGCGTAGAGGTACTGATCGCTTAATAATTTGCCAACTAAACCGCCGCGCCAATAGTGCCTAAGTACAGCGGTTAAATTATCGTGTTTAAAAAACCAGGCTGTGGCGCGGCCTTTTTTAGCACCGACTATTTTATTTTGCAGTTGCCAATAATCTGCATTAAACCAGTTTAAATCAACCTCGTTAAAATAATCAGGGTGGCTTAAAATAGTGTGCTTACCTTGCGTTAGTGTTTTAAACATAGCTCGTTAAAATAATTCAATAATGCGTGTATATTAACGTGTTTTATAGCGCAGCATAAGTGCTTGCATTAGTGTGAGTATAATTTAAGATCGCAGTCTATTATTTAAAGCCAAAGTGGAACGCGTGACTCAAGTGCCTAATTACTCCTCAATTTGTATTTTAAGACTCTCTGCCATTGGTGATGTGTGTCATGCTGTTAGTGCTGTACAAGCTATTCAAAAAGCGCATCCTAATGCAAAAATAACGTGGGTAATGGGTAAAATAGAAGCCATGTTGCTTGCCGATTTACCTGGGGTTGAGCTGGTAGTTTTTGATAAAAAACAAGGTAAGGGTGCACTTAAAAAGTTAAAACATTCTTTTAAAGGGCAGCAGTTTGATGTGCTACTTAATATGCAAGTCGCATTAAGAGCTGGCTTTGTTGCACGCTGTATTCCGGCTAAAGTAAAAATAGGCTTTGATTGGGCTCGTTCAAAAGAATTACATAGCTTGTTTATAAATAAACGAATAGCCTCACAAAAAGAAGCGCATGTGCTAGAGGGATTTAAAGGCTTTGCGGGTGCCATTGGAGTTAAAGATTATTCACCTACCTGGGATATGCCTTATACCTTAGCGGATGAGAGAAAAGCAGAGGAGCTATTAGGGCCAGCGTATTTGGCAAATAAGTTATTAGTAATATCGCCAGCGGCCAGTAAAGCCCAAAGGAACTGGTTGCCTGAGCGCTACGCTGCCCTTGCTGATTACGCGAAAGAGCAAGGCTTTAACGTGGTACTAACGGGCGGCCCAACTGAGCTTGAGATTAATTTAGCAAATCAAATTATAAAACACAGTCACTGCACAGTTTTAAACTTAGTAGGTAAAACAAAACTTAAAGAGCTGCTATGTGTGCTTAAGCGCGCTGATATAGTATTAGCCCCCGATACTGGCCCTGCGCATATGGCGGTTACAGTAGGTACGCCGGTTATTGGTTTATATGCGCATTCTAATCCTGCACGTACCGGCCCGTATTTATATCAAGACTACGTAGTTGAGGTATATCATCAAAACTTACTAAAGCAAACGGGTAAAACAGCGCAACAATTGCCTTGGGGTACGCGCGTTAAGGGCGATGATTTAATGAGCCAAATAACCGTAGACAGTGTTAAAGCTATGTTTGACCATGTGGTACAAAAAGAGTCTATTAAATGAGTGTACTAGAAAAAAATAAAGCGCTTTTTTTAGACCGAGATGGCGTGGTAAATATTGACCATGGTTATGTGTATCAAAGTGAAAAATTTGAATTTATTGACGGTGTGTTTAGAACCTGTAAAGCATTTTATGATGCAGGTTATAAAATTATCATAGTGACCAATCAATCGGGAATAGGCCGTGGTTACTACACTGAAGATGACTTTTTAGCTTTAACGCAGTGGATGAAAACACAGTTTAGTGAGCACAGTATTAAAATTACTGATGTGTACTTTTGCCCGCACCATCCCAAAAAAGCGCTAGCGCAATATTTAAAACAGTGCCAGTGCAGAAAACCAGCTCCAGGCATGCTGTTACAAGCTATGCTAGAGCATAATATTGACCCTTCTAGTAGTATTATGGTGGGTGATAAACTCAGCGATATGCAAGCTGCACAAAAGGGGGCTATTAGCACACGGGTATTAGTTCGCTCTGGCCAACAATTTGACGAATCCGCTAAACAATACGCCGATTTAGTGATTGACTCTATTAACGATTTACCAGCACATTACCTTGCCTAAAGTGCGTTTATATTTGCGCAAGTTAAGTGTTAAGAATTGCTGCCATTATGAGTATTTGCGATGAACTACAATCCGTGCATTTTCTTAGCTAAACTTTTACAATACATCCCATCATAAACAGTGGCTTTAATGTTGTTGTTTACCCGTTCATTTAATTGGAGACTACAGATGAGAGCATCTGCTTTTTTTAGCCAACTACAAGAGCAAATTGAAGACGTTAAAGCGCAAGGTTTGTATAAAAGTGAGCGTATAATTACCTCGCAACAACAAGCGCAAATAGAAGTTGCATCTGGTGATAAAGTTATTAATTTTTGCGCTAATAATTACTTAGGTTTAGCAAATAGTCCTGAGCTAATTAAAGCAGCGCAAGGTGGCTTAGATGACCATGGCTTTGGTGTTGCATCAGTGCGTTTTATTTGTGGCACGCAAGATATTCATAAAACATTAGAGCAAAAAATTAGCGCGTTTTTAGAAACCGAAGATACGATTTTATATTCGTCTTGTTTTGACGCTAACACGGGCCTATTTGAAACTATTTTAGGCGCTGAAGATGCTATTATTTCTGACTCTCTAAATCACGCATCAATTATTGATGGTGTGCGCTTATGTAAAGCTAAGCGTTTTCGTTATGCTAATAACGATATGGCAGATCTTGAAAAGCAACTTATTGCCGCAGACGAAGCGGGCGCTAAAACAAAATTAATCGCCACCGACGGTGTGTTTTCAATGGATGGCGTAATTTGTAACTTAGAAGCAGTGTGTGACCTTGCTGATAAGTACGATGCTCTTGTGATGGTTGATGACTCACATGCGGTGGGCTTTGTTGGCGAAAATGGTAAAGGCACCCCTGAGTACTGTAATGTGCTTGACCGTGTAGATATTATTACCGGTACGCTAGGTAAGGCGCTGGGCGGTGCATCAGGCGGTTATACTTCAGGTAAAAAAGAAATTGTTGAATGGCTGCGTCAGCGTTCGCGTCCATATTTATTTTCAAATTCATTAGCACCTTCAATTGTAACAGCGTCAATTAAAGTGCTCGAAATGCTTGAAAATGGTGGTCAGTTACGCGCTAAACTTTGGTCAAATGCTAAATATTTCCGAGAGCAAATGGAAGCTGCTGGCTTTACCTGTGCGGGTAAAGATCATGCCATTATTCCTGTCATGCTTGGCGATGCTAAAGTTGCTTCATTAATGGCAGACAAATTACTCGCTGAAGGCATTTATGTAACCGGCTTTTCGTTCCCTGTTGTGCCAAAAGGCCAAGCGCGTATTCGTACACAAATTTCTGCTGCGCACAGTATCGAACAACTAGACACCGCAATTGCTGCCTTTACCCGTATTGGTAAAGAAATGGGCGTTATTTAATTTTTTATAAACCGAAGTATTGCTTCGGTTTTTTAGTTGAGTATTAACTATGAAAGCGTTATCAAAATTAAAAGCCGAAACCGGCATCTGGATGACCGATGTGCCAAAGCCAGAAGTGGGGCATAACGATCTACTCATTAAAATTCGTAAAACCGCGATTTGTGGCACCGACGTTCATATTTATAAATGGGATGAGTGGTCACAAAAAACCATTCCGACCCCGATGGTTGTAGGCCATGAGTATGTGGGTGAAGTGGTTGATATGGGTCAAGAAGTACGCGGCTTTGCAGTAGGTGACCGCGTATCGGGTGAGGGACATATTACCTGTGGGCATTGTCGTAACTGTCGTGCTGGTCGTGTGCATTTATGCCGTAATACCACAGGTGTAGGCGTTAACCGCGAAGGCGCATTTGCTGAATATTTAGTTATTCCAGCCTTTAATGCATTTAAAATTCCAGATAATATTTCTGATGAGCTAGCCTCTATTTTTGACCCGTTTGGTAATGCAGTGCACACCGCTTTATCGTTTGATTTAGTCGGCGAAGATGTATTAATTACAGGCGCAGGGCCAATTGGTATTATGGCAGCCGCTGTTGCAAAGCATGTAGGTGCTCGCCATGTTGTGATTACCGATGTTAACGAATACCGCCTTGAGCTTGCGCGTAAAATGGGCGCAACACGTGCCGTAAACGTTGCAAATGATAAGCTTGAAGATGTAATGAATGAGCTAGGTATGACTGAGGGCTTTGATATTGGCCTTGAAATGTCAGGTGTACCAAGCGCCTTTAATTCTATGTTAAATAACATGAACCATGGTGGCAAAATTGCCATGCTGGGTATTCCGCCATCAGATATGGCCGTAGATTGGAATAAAGTTATATTTAAAGGCTTAGTTATTAAGGGGATATACGGACGTGAAATGTTCGAAACCTGGTACAAAATGGCAAGCTTAATTCAATCGGGCCTGAATTTAGACCCTATTATTACGCATCAATATTCGGTAGATGACTTCCAAGCTGGCTTTGATATGATGATTTCAGGGCAATCTGGTAAAGTAATTTTAAACTGGGAATAGTTTAAAGTTTGCATACAGAGGCGGCTTAAGCCGCCTTTTTATTATATTTTAAAAGAGATTTCAATGGCATTTAAACATATATCTATAGCACAAACGCACGAACTGCTTGATAAAGACGATGTAGTGATCGCAGATATACGCGATCCTAACTCGTACCAAGCAGGACATATTCCTGGCTCTGAAGCGCTTTCCAATGCCAATATAGCTCAGTTTATGATGGAAAAAGAGTTCGATCAGCCCATTATTATTGTTTGCTACCATGGTATGAGCTCACAAGGTGCAGCTAGTTATTTGGTTGAACAGGGCTTTGAAGATGTGTACAGCATGGATGGTGGCTTTACGGCTTGGGAAGCGGCTTATAGCGAGAAAGTAGAGCGATGATTGAATTAGGTAGCTTAAACAACCCACGCGCTGCGCAAGGGTTTATTGACTACTTAAAGAGCCAAGATTTAGAAGGGCAGTTGCATTCACCTGATGGCAGCA
This sequence comes from Pseudoalteromonas sp. MM1, assembly GCF_030296835.1. Taxonomy (NCBI): domain Bacteria; kingdom Pseudomonadati; phylum Pseudomonadota; class Gammaproteobacteria; order Alteromonadales; family Pseudoalteromonadaceae; genus Pseudoalteromonas; species Pseudoalteromonas sp. MM1. Next base: position 910,475 of record NZ_AP027922.1, read on the forward strand.
ATGTTGTTATAAGTGTTAAGCCTGAGCATTTTCATCAAGTGCAACCTTTGTGGGCTGAATTTGTACAAAACCCCAATCATGAAAAATATCAGCAAGCCTCATGGGATGTTGGCAGTACGCAATCAGGGCTTACATATCAAGGGCAGTCATTAAATTTAATGGCCCGATTTAAAGCCCTTAGTTGGTTAAATCAAGCTGTAAGTATTGTAAGCGTTGCTATTTACTTTGCTTTTTTATTGGGTGGCTTTGAGCAAATATATACTGCTTTGCAGTTTAACCCGACCCAGCCACTGAACTGGTTAACGCCGGCACTTGTTCACTTTAGCGCAATGCACATTGTATTTAACCTAATTTGGTGGATGTCGTTAGGTGATAATATTGAAAAGCAATGCGGCAAGCTGAGTTTAGTTGGATTATTTGTGGTTACTGCTCTTATTAGTAACTGGGCTCAGTTTTTAATTGTGGGCCCTAACTTTGGCGGTTTAAGTGGCGTTGTGTATGGTTTATTGGGTTTTTGTTGGATTCACAGCTATTTAAATCCTAAGCAACCTGCGCTAGTAAGCACTGCCATTATTGGCTTTATGCTTGTTTGGTTAGTACTTGGTTTTGCAGATGTATTATTTGTAGGTATGGCAAATTGGGCACATTTAGGTGGGCTTTTAAGCGGCATGGCTTATGCCGTAACCGCTAATTTATTTAATGCTAAAAAAGCGTAAGCTTAGTGGTATAAATACTTAGTAAATAATACTTCTCGAATAATTTCTTGGCCTGTTTCTTCTTTAAGCAGGCTTTTTAATTTATCGGCACATTTAGCTCTAATTTCTTCACGCCCTGTAAGCGATTTTATTTTTTCTTCAGGCTCTTTTGATAGTATTTCTACTAACGCATCGCGCAAAAGCGGGGTGTGATGCTCTACAATAGCAATATCTGCATTATTGCTAAGCATTAAATCTATAGTCACGCGTACATAGCCCATTTTTTTACTAGAGGCGCCGATGTAATTGGTAATAATGTCTGGCTCAAAACCAAAATAGCCCACTGTCGACTGTGCTTTTGCCGAGAAGCTAAAACAGTTTAGGATCAGTGCTAAAAAACCTGCGTATACTATTTTTTTCATCTTTAGTGTGTTTCCATCTTCTTAATATAAATAGTTTATACTTAATAGCGCCTAATAAACAGCTCCTGCAATTATTTATCGGCAGTAAAACATCACTTTTTCAAATGCTTTGGCAATGTTATCATCGTCTCGGTTTTTATTTTATTGAGCTATTGTGATTACATTTCCGCTTTCTATATCTGCCAATTGGCAATGTGCTTCTTCGGTATATAACTTATCTGCGTTAGAGCAAGAGTGGCTGTTTGAACCGCATTCATTAACCGCTAAATTAAAAAGTAATGCACAAAGTTTTAGTGTAAAAGTGCTTAATGAACAAACTTTTACCCTAAGCGATGCGCAGCAACAACTACTTGGCTCAAATACAAATAAAGCACTTAATCGTGAGGTGCTTTTATTGTGTGACAATACGCCCATGGTGTATGCCCAAAGTTGGCTGCCTAGTACGCAAACACAAACAACATTGCATAATATGGGCGCGCGCCCTTTAGGCGATGTTATTTTTCAACACCCTGAACTTACTCGTAGTAATATTGAGGTAGGGCGTTTTGATTCAGAGCATGCACTGCAATCTCTTGTTAAAGAGTTGAACTTAACTATACACCCTTTGTTAGGTCGTCGTAGTGTGTTTTCTATTAATGATTATCACTTTTTAGTGTGCGAAGTATTCTTACCCGGAGCCTATTTGTACTCATGAAGTTAGCCCCTTTGCAATTACAGCATAGCCCTTATTATATTCAGCTTATGCGCGTTGATAAGCCTATTGGTACATTACTATTACTATGGCCGACTTATTGGGCGTTATGGCTTGCAAATAGTGGTATGCCTAGTTTGCTTAACTTTATTGTATTTACTCTTGGCGTGGTTGTTATGCGCAGCGCAGGCTGTGTAATTAATGACTTTGCAGATAGAAAAATAGATGGCTCAGTTAAGCGTACAGCAGGGCGGCCTTTAGCCACCGGGCAAGTAAGCGCGGGGGAAGCGCTGAGTTTATTTGTATTACTGATAGCCATTGCCTTTGTATTGGTATTGCTCCTTAGCATTAACACTATTTTATTGTCATTCGGGGCCCTTGCTTTAGCGTTTTGTTATCCGTTTATGAAGCGCTATACTCAATTACCGCAAGTGGTATTGGGCGCTGCTTTTGGCTGGGCAATACCTATGGCGTATATGGCTTCGATTGACTCTTTACCCATACAAGCTTGGTTGTTATTTATAGCAAATATTTGCTGGACCGTAGCTTACGACACTATGTATGCAATGGTTGATAGAGATGACGATTTAAAAATAGGTGTTAAATCTACCGCTATTTTATTTGGTAAATACGACCGCCATATAATATTTCTATTAAATGCTAATTTTGTTGCGTTGTTGGCGCTTATTGGTTTAATTAATCAGCTAGGCTTGGCGTTTATTGTAGGCTTAAGTGTTGCCGCAGGATTACTTACTTATCAACAAGTACTTATTCATAGGCGTGCTCGTGAGGCGTGCTTTAAAGCGTTTTTAAATAACCATTATGTAGGGTTAGTTATTTTTATTGGGCTATTGTTCTCTTTTCCCATAGCACTTTAAAGTATTGTTTACCCTGAACTCTATAAAGTTAACCTACTTTGAGTAGAGTTCAGGTATCTGTATTTATCTTGGCGGGTCAATAATACCGCTAATTGATGCATTTTTTCTAAACCAGCCAGCAATTGAGTATCGCTCATCTACTGCCGGTAGCACTTCATGGGCAAAACGCTCGCTTTCAAACATAACCAACGTGCCGGCAGTTGGTTTTATTACTACCTCTACCTCTTTACTTTTAGGTTTGTAAATCACCAGCTCACCACCTTGAACGGGCGTATTTAAATAAAGTACTGTTGTAAATACTCGATTAGAACGTCCTTTAAACGCATCTAAGTGCTTTTTATAAAAATCCCCATTTGTATATTTTGCATAATGGCACTCGTAGTCAAATAACCCCATAAAAAACTGACGATTAAGTGTTGTTTTTATACTTTCCATTATAGCTTGATAAGTTAGTTGGGCCTGCGAGCTGCCATCAAACCAATAGGTTTTATCTTTTCGGATAGTTTTATCTATTTGTAAATCGTTTAACCGGCCAATACCTGCAAGGCTAAAATGCGGGTTTATACGGTGGCAATCGGCCATTAAACTCTTTACTAGCTCGCAAATAAGTGCGTTAGGGATAACAACATAACCGTGGGTTTCTATTGCATCTAAATAAACATCAGGACTAAAAAGTGTGTTCATTCATGTCTGTTGATTAAAAAGGGTGCGACAGTGTAGCCTAAAAAAATTTAATAGCTAGAGGTTTGTGCTCCACTGCTTAAGCAAATAAAAAACCTAACGCGTAAGTATATAAACTAAAGGGCTTTTAAGGTTAGGCTGCTGTGCTGTAGGACTTAGTAACAAGAGGTGTAAATCAGTAAGGGCTATCTACATTAGTTGCCCCTAAAAGGTTTAAGGGCAACGCGGTATGCTATTTTTACCTTGGCTTAATTAATAGCCGTAGATGCTTTTTTGATAAGAGATAATAAATGGTCAATGTGTTCGCCAACCACGGCTTGTTGGCTTGTTTGAACAACAAGTTGTTCGTGACTTAAGTCCTTATTTGTTTTTAGTTGTACAAGCTCTGTGTGCTCTGCAAGCGTGCTCGCGTGTTCAATACTCGCAATAGCAAAGTGATCTGATTTAATAAGCCCAGCCATTACTTGCTCAATACTACCTACCTTAATGCTGGCCGATTTATTGAGCATATCGATGGCTTCATTAAGCATGCTTTGTACTTGTTTAGATTGAGAAAAACAGCCATACATAGGGTAGCTATCTAAGTCGTGTTTGCTGATATCGCTTTTATTCGCCAGCGGGTGGTGTTTAGAAACAAACAATACCAATTGGTCTGGCAGGTGGATGTCGCTGCCGATGCTGTTAATCGCCTGCGAATAAACACTAATATCTATTTCGCCTTCTTGCAGTTTACGTGCAAGTTCATGCTGCTCTTGCAATTGCATTTCTATTTTAACATGGGGATATTGTGCTAAAAATTGCCCGCATGAGATAGGCACAACACTGCTGGCTTTGTTGGTATAGCCAATGACTAACTTTTCATCGGTATTGCCGTTTACTGATTGAGAAATGCGTTTTTTTGTATGCTCAAGTTCGGCAAGGGTGTTTTTGGCGTAATCAAGAAATAGCTCGCCTTCGGGTGTTAACTTTACTGAACGTGTTGAGCGTTTCACCAGTTCGTACCCCATTTCGTCTTCTAGGGTTTGAATGCTGCGCGTAAGCGCTGATGTGCTAATTTGAGTTTGTTCGGCTGCTTGTCTGAAGTGGCGTAACACACCAAGCGCTACAAATTGTTCTAACTGTTCAAATCTCACTTTATAGTCCCTTTTTATAAGTAAGTCGCGTGTGCCGCGAACATCAATAATATTAGATTCGAGCTTTCAAAAAGCGAAGTCTAATATGTAACTGTGTTTGCAAATTTATGACATATTTGCCTCAGCATATCCCTCTTTTAGTATTATTTAAAGAGAAGATGCATTTAAAAGTATTACCAATTAGGCTTATTTATAGTGATTTATTCCTCTATTTAAAACTAAGCTATGTAAGCAAGTAAGACTAAATACAATGACTTAGCCGCCTTGATGCGTTTAAAAGTAATACTTTAGGCATAATTTAGCATTAATTAATAAAAAAGTATGCCATAAAAAAGGCTAGAGGAAAATTCTACGCGGTGAATTGGAATGAAGTGAGACATAGCTACTTATAGTTTCAGGTTATGCCTGCACTTTTATTGTTTATGACTATTAAAAAATAACTCCCTAATGCTTACTATCTTTGTTTACAAAGTTTTTAGTAATGCGGCTGCTTAGGGGTTTGTCTTCAATACTTTGTAGTTCTATTTCTATGGCATCGCACGAAATATGAATTTCAAATAACGACGTTAATAACGAAAGGCTTAAGCACGTTAAGCTCACCCCAAACAAAATAATGCCCGTGGTATTAAACTCTATAAATAAGGCAAACATTGATAGCGTACACAATAAAAAAGATGCCACACCATACACTTGCATGGTACGTATTAGCTTAATGCGCTTTCTTAAGTTTGTTATTTGCGCCACAACAACGGGGCGAATAGACTCACCTTCTCGTGAATTTAATTCTCGTATTAATTGCGCTAGTACTAAAAAGCGGTTTGTGTAAGCAAGCAGCAACAGTGAGATTGCTGGGAAAAGTAAACCTGGGGTCGTAAGTGTCATTGTTTTATCCTAAATAGTTACCTGCTATACACTGTAGTAGAGTATCGTAGGATATTGTAAACACAAAATAATTGAGGTGATAATTGCAAAATATTAATACTCACCAAGCTTTTCAGTGGGTAACACTCTACAAAGCAGATAACACATTAGAGGCAAATATAATCAAAGGGCTGTTATTAAACGCGGGGATTGAGTGCCAAATTCAAGGTGAAATGCTTCAAGGGGCCTTAGGCGAAATCCCGTTTGAACAAACCCAAGTAAGTGTGCAGGTTTATTCGATAAAAGAGCGCCACGCGCGCGAAATATTGGTAAACTACCAACAAGTAAAACAATCCGCTCCAGATTGGGTATGCCCTAATTGTAATGAGCATAATGGATCAACATTTGATTTTTGTTGGTCATGTGAGACGTTAAGAAATGACAAAAGCGAATAACTTTCAACGTATTAGAGAGCTAAACTACTTACAAAAAGCGGTGTTAGCAAGTGCTTTAATTGAGCGTATGTTACCAAATTATGGTTTATTTAGTGAAGCCACTGGTTTTGGTGATGAAGCCTTATTACGCAGTGCGTTAAATGTTTGCTGGGAAAAAATATTACTACCAAAAAGTAAAATAGATCTCGAAAAACAAGTAGAAAAAATTGAGCCAAATGTACCAGAGCTTGCCGACTTTGATATGTTTGGTACTTACCCCGCAATAGACGCTGCAACGTCGCTTTTAAGCCTAATGCACGGTTTGATGGGGCAAGATGAGCAAGAGTTTATAAGTGTTAGTAAAATATCGCAAGCTACAGTGGCACGTTTTATTGAATACCAAATGACGGTTGAAGGCGAGGTAGCCGACAATAAAGCCGTGCGAGAACACCCATTAATGCAATACGAAATTGAAGTTTTAAGTGAGTTAATCGACTTTGTAGAAAATATGGGTCGCGTCACTTCAGAAAACGTAAAGGCACTTAAAAAGCAGGCCGTTGCGGATGGACAAACCAATATTGGTTTGGCGTTATAAACACATTAAGTAAAGATTAAAAAGGCAGGAGAAGTACAGTGCGAATTTTAGGCATTGAATCATCGTGTGATGAAACCGGTATTGCAATTTACGATGATGAAAAAGGCTTATTGGCTCACCAGTTATACAGCCAAGTAAAAGTACATGCAGATTATGGTGGTGTTGTACCTGAGCTTGCATCGCGCGATCACGTTCGTAAAACACTGCCGCTTATTGATGCTGCGTTTGCGCAAGCCGGTTGCGGCCCTGAAGATTTAGATGGCATTGCATACACCGCGGGTCCTGGTTTAGTTGGGGCGTTATTGGTAGGTACTTCTATTGGCCGCTCTTTAGCGTATGGTTGGGATATTCCAGCTGTTGCTGTTCACCATATGGAAGGGCATTTACTTGCTCCTATGCTTGAAGAAAATGTGCCAGAATTTCCTTTTATTGCTTTGCTCGTATCGGGCGGCCATACCATGATGGTAAAAGTAGCCGGCATAGGCCAGTACGAAGTATTGGGTGAGTCTGTTGATGATGCTGCCGGTGAAGCATTTGATAAAACAGCTAAACTGTTAGGGCTTGATTACCCTGGCGGCCCTCGATTAGCTAAAATGGCAGAGCAAGGTGTTGCAAAACGGTTTGTTTTTCCACGCCCTATGACGGATAAGCCAGGCTTAGATTTTAGTTTTAGTGGCTTAAAAACAGCCGCTTCTATAGCGATTCGCGAAAATGATGATGACGCACAAACCAAAGCAGATATCGCCCATGCGTTTCAAACCGCAGTGATTGATACATTAGTTATTAAGTGCAAGCGTGCTCTTAAGCAAACCGGGATAAAACGTTTAGTGATTGCTGGTGGAGTAAGTGCTAATACACAGCTGCGTTTACAGCTTGAGCGTGTTATGCAAGGCATGAAAGGGCAAGTATATTATCCACGTACTGAGTTTTGTACTGATAATGGCGCAATGATTGCCTACGCCGGTATGCAGCGCTTAAAAGCAGGTCAATTTGCCACACTCGACATGAAAACCAAACCGCGTTGGCCAATAGACAGCTTAGAGGCGATTTAGCATCAATTATTATTGATTTTTTCATTAGTGGGTGCTTTTTTAGCGCCCACTTTTGGTTCTTCACCTTTAAAAAGACGAATAATATTAGTGCGGTGACGAAAAATAATTAGTACGGTTATAAACGTTACCGGTAAAGTGTAAAGCGGTTTAATTAACCACGTATACAGTGGAGCAAGTGACACGGCAACCAAAGCGCCTAATGAAGAAAAGCGAGTAACAGCAACCACTATAATCCAGGTACTTATTAAAAGCCCCGCTAACGATAAACCTATCGGCAACAAAGAGCCAAATGCAGTGGCTACCGCCTTTCCGCCTTTAAAGCTAAAAAATAGTGGGTACATATGCCCTAAACATGCGGCAACGGCAATTAAACCAAGCGCTAAAGGGGCTAAGTCTAAAAAATAAGCTCCCCACACAGGGATGGTGCCTTTTAAAATATCAAACGCTAATACTAAGCACGCAGGAAAGGCTCCACCTAAACGATACACATTGGTGGCACCAGGGTTATTTGAACCACTGCTGCGAGGGTCTGGCAGTTTGAAAAGCCGAGATACTAATATAGCCGAGGAAATCGACCCTAATAAGTAGGCTAAAACAAACAATAAAATGGCTAACACAAAGTCCCTTATTTTTTAATTGCTATACCCATAGATAGCACTTTTAAGCTATTATTGGCGGCACAATTTATCGAGAAAATTATTAACTGCTGTATTTTGCAGTTAATCTAGCTATTTGGCTATTGTAGAAGTAATTTTTACATATTTAAACACTGGTTAAAGCATATACAGTATTAATTTAATCAATGCATTGTATGTTTTGAAGGTGTTTATAGTGATTTGGAGTATCAATGGATAAGGTTTTTATATCTCAACTACACGTCGACACCATTATTGGCGTTTACGACTTTGAAAAAGAAAGTAAACAAAGCCTTTATTTTGATATTGAAATGCTCAGCGATATAAAGCCTGCCGCAGCAAATGATGACATAAATTTAGCACTGGATTATGCAAAGGTAAGCGAGCGAGTGATTGAGCACACTACGGCTAAGCCGGTTGAGTTACTTGAAACCTTAGTAGAGCAATTAGCGACTATTATATTAAGCGAATTTAATACACCACAAGTAACAATTAGAGTGAGCAAACCGGCCGCTGTGGCGCAAGCAAACACCGTAGGTGTAGAAATAACACGCACAAAGGCAATAAGCTAAATGGCGCAAATTTATATCAGCTTAGGCTCAAATATAAATAAAGCGCATTATATTCGCTGTGCGCTTGATGCACTTGAGCAACACTTCACAGATATTGTGCATTCATCTGTGTTTGAAAGCGAAGCAGTAGGGTTTAAAGGTAATAACTTTTATAACTCGGTGGTCGCTGCTACTACATCAATGCCGCTTGAACGTGTATGTAAATTATTAAAACAAATAGAGCGTGATAACGGGCGTAAAGCTGATGATAAAAAATTTAGCCCCCGTACATTAGATTTAGATCTGCTCTTTTACGATGACGTTATTTGCGACTCGCCTGCACAGTTGCCTCGCGATGAAATTACTAAAAACGCCTTTGTACTTCAGCCTCTTTGCGAAGTTGCCCCTAATTTTTATCATCCCGTTGCAAAGCAAACCATTGCTGCGCTATGGAGTGAGTATAACAACCCTCAACAAAAACTATGGAAGGTGGAGTTTTCTAACCCATGAGTATTTTAGAAATAATTATTTTAGCCCTAATACAAGGATTTACTGAGTTTTTACCTATTTCGAGCTCAGCTCACTTAATTTTACCCTCGCAAATTTTGGGATGGGAAGACCAAGGCCTTGCCTTTGATGTGGCTGTACATGTTGGTACGTTAATAGCGGTTGTTATTTATTTTCGCAAAGAAGTGGCTGATATTCTTAGCGCATGGTTTAAATCGTTCGGCGCTCAAGGCACCACCGACGACAGTAAACTTGGCTGGTGGATCATACTGGGCACTGTACCTGCAGCGTTATTAGGCTTATTGCTAAAAGACGTTGTTGAGCTGTACCTGCGCAGTGCCTGGGTTATAGCTGCCACGACTATTATTTTTGGTTTATTACTTTGGTACGCCGATGCCAAAGGTAAGCAAATGAAAACAATTTACCAGCTTAACTGGAAAACAGCGCTGCTTATTGGCTTTGCTCAAGCGGTGGCTATGATCCCAGGTACCTCTCGCTCAGGCATTACCATGACAGCGGGTTTAATGCTGGGCATGAATAAGCAAAGCGCTGCGCGCTTTTCGTTTTTACTCGCAATTCCTATTATTTCTATGATGGGCCTTTACTACACAATAGAGCTCGCTTTAGGCGATCATGTAGTTGATTGGAGTACATTAATTTTAGGTGTAGTCCTTTCATTTTTATCAGCGTACGCTTGTATATTCATGTTCTTAAAAGTGATTGAACGAATGGGTATGCTGCCGTTTGTAATTTACAGACTTTTACTTGGCGTTGGCTTAATAGTATTTTTAACGCTGTAATATAGCTTATTACCAGCAAGCCCTCTTACTTAGGTAGGAGGGCTTTTTTATTTTATTAACGCTGTTTTAGCATCAGTGAATTGACGAGACGCGCATAGTCATCAAGCCTAAAATTTGGCATTATAGCGCCATTAAACTTCACAGACGTGCGAAGTACGAAAGGATTTAAAAGTTATGCATATTCATATATTAGGCATTTGCGGTACCTTTATGGGCGGTATTGCGGCCATTGCTAAATCGCTTGGTCATAAAGTGACAGGCTCTGATCAAAATGTTTACCCACCGATGAGCACTCAACTTGAACAGTTAGGTATTGAGCTAACTCAAGGTTACGACATAAAACAGTTAGAGCCTGCGCCTGATATGGTGGTTATTGGTAATGCTATGAGCCGAGGGAATCCTTGCGTGGAGTATGTATTAGATAAAGGCTTGCCGTATACATCGGGGCCAGAGTGGCTTAAACATAACCTATTACAAAATGCTTGGGTGCTTGCGGTGGCAGGCACGCATGGCAAAACCACTACCGCAAGTATGCTGGCGTGGATATTAGAGTACGCAGGCTTAAAACCAGGGTTTTTAATTGGTGGCATAGTACAAAACTTTGGCGTGTCAGCCAAAGTGGGTGAAACGCCTTTTTTTGTAATAGAAGCAGATGAATACGATACCGCGTTTTTTGATAAGCGCAGTAAATTTGTGCATTACTTACCCCGTACGCTCATTTTAAATAACCTTGAGTTTGACCACGCCGATATTTTTGACGATTTAAATGCAATAAAAAAACAATTTCATCACTTAATGCGTACATTACCTCATACAGGCAAAGTGATTTGGCCAAAAGATGATGTTGCACTTGATGATGTTATTAAACAAGGTCTGTGGAGCGAAAGCGAAACCTTAAAGGGTGATTGGCATTATGACTTATTAAGCGTTGATGGCAGCCAATTTACTGTGCTTTTAAATAATGAACCTCAAGGTACGGTTAATTGGCAGGCAATAGGTGAGCATAATGTTAAAAATGCAATAATGGCTATAGCGGCCGCGCGCCACGTAGGCATAGCAGTTGAGCATAGCATTGCCGCGCTTGAAAAGTTTATTAGCCCTAAGCGGCGCATGGAGCTCAAAGCCGATATAAATAACATTAAAGTGTACGACGATTTTGCGCACCACCCAACAGCTATAAAAACCACGCTTGCGGGGTTACGTGCAAAAGTGGGTGCTGAAAAAATTATTGCTATTTTAGAGCCTCGCTCAAACACCATGAAGATGGGAGTGCACCAACATACGCTACTTGATTCATTAAGTGATGCCGATGATGTGCTGTTATTTGAGCCAGATAACCTAAATTGGTCTCTAAAAGAGCAAGCCGATAATGCCGGTATGCAGTGTTTTAATAGTACGCAAATGATTATTGACACTGTGCTTGAAAATATAATGCCAAATCAGCACATATTAATTATGAGCAATGGCGGCTTTAATGGCTTACATCAACACTTAGTTGATGGTTTAGCTAAAAAATACAGCGGAGAATAATGTGCAGTACAAAGATAAAATTACACTGGCGTTTAGTGGTGCTTCAGGCGCGCCTTATGGTTTAAGGCTGCTTGAAGTATTACTCGCGCAGCAATTTCAAGTGTATGTACTTATATCAAGTGCTGCGCGCGTGGTACTTGATACAGAGTCAAACATTAAACTCTCAGCAAATGAAGATAAAGCAACCGAGCAGTTAAGCGCTTTATTTAAGGCTAAGCCAGAGCAGTTAAAAGTATTTGGTAAAGATAACTGGTTTAGCCCAGTAGCTTCAGGCTCTGCGGCCCCTAAAAAAATGATAGTATGCCCATGCAGTGCTGGGTCTGTGTCTGCTATTGCTATCGGCGCATCAGATAACTTACTTGAGCGCGCAGCAGATGTGGTTATTAAAGAGCGTGGGCAATTAATTTTAGTACCGCGAGAAACCCCTTTTAGCGAAATTCACCTTGAGAACATGTTAAAGCTTGCGCGTTTAGGGGTCACTATTATGCCAGCAGCGCCGGGGTTTTATCACAAGCCACAAGGTATTGAAGACTTAGTTGATTTTATGGTGGCGCGAATTTTAGATCATTTAAACATTGAACATAACCTAACTAAACGTTGGGGTTATGGTGAGGGTAAGTAATGAATAAGCAAAATGTTGCTTTAAATATAGAAGGCCTGACCAAGGTTTATAAAAACGGTGTAGAGGCCGTCAAAGGCGTTGATTTACAAGTTTTTGAAGGCGACTTTTTTGCCTTACTTGGCCCAAATGGCGCTGGTAAGTCGACCACTATTGGTGTTATTTCGTCCTTGGTAAATAAAACACAAGGTAAGGTGGAAGTGTTTGGTCACAACATCGATACCGATCTTGAAGCTGCTAAAGCGCATTTAGGGCTTGTGCCACAAGAGTTTAACTTTAGTCAGTTTGAAACGCTTGGACAAATATTGGTAAATCAAGCTGGTTACTACGGTGTTACCCGCAGCGAGGCGCACAAGCGTGCCGATAAGTATTTAAAGCAACTAGGTTTATTAGAGAAAAAAGACAAGCAAGCACGCACACTTTCAGGCGGCATGAAACGCCGTTTAATGATTGCTCGCGCATTAATGCATGAGCCAAAGCTACTAATATTAGATGAACCCACTGCGGGGGTTGATATAGAGCTGCGCCGCTCAATGTGGGACTTTTTACGCCAAATTAACGAGCAAGGCGTAACGATTATTTTAACCACGCATTACCTTGAAGAAGCCGAGCTGTTATGTAAAAACATCGCCATTATTGATACTGGTCGCATTGTTGAAAACACCACGATAAAAGCGTTACTAGCTAAGCTTGATAAAGAAACCTTTGTGCTTGATTTAAAACAACCAGCACAGCCAGTCACCCTAGAAGGGTACTCGTTTAGTATGCCTGATGAGCACACCATAGAGGTAGAAGTGGCTAAATCTCAAGGCTTAAATGCAGTTTTCAGTGCGCTAACCGAGCAAGGTAACACTGTTTTGAGTATGCGTAATAAAGCAAACAGATTAGAAGAGTTATTTGTAGGATTACTAGAGCAAGGGCGGGGCGAATAAATGTTTAAATATGGCGTAGCCTTAAAGAGTTTATGGATTAAAGAGTGTATTCGTTTTTTACGTATTTGGGTGCAAACCTTAGTACCGCCAGCAATTACAATGAGCTTATACTTTGTTATTTTTGGTAATCTAATTGGCTCACGTATTGGTGAAATGGGTGGTTTTAGCTACATGGAATTTATTGTACCTGGGCTAATAATGATGTCGGTTATTACCAACTCATATTCTAATGTTGCTTCTAGTTTTTATTCAACCAAGTTTCAAAAAAGTATTGAAGAGCTGCTGGTTGCGCCTGTGCCTAATTACATCATTGTACTGGGCTATATGGGTGGTGGTATGACCCGCGGCATGATGGTGGGCTTTATTGTTACCTGTGTATCGCTGTTGTTTGTTGATATTCAAATACACAATATATTTGTAATTATGGCAACGGTAATTTTAACCTCAGCGGTGTTTGCACTCGGTGGTTTAATTAACGCTATTTACGCCAATAGTTTTGACGATATTAGTATTATCCCAACCTTTATTTTAACGCCACTAACATACTTAGGCGGCGTATTTTATTCAATTACGCTACTGCCAGAGTTTTGGCAAAATGTATCGCAAATAAACCCAATTATTTACATGGTTAATGCGTTCCGTTATGGCTTTTTAGGTGTGTCGGATGTTGATTTAAGCGTCGCACTTGGCGTTATATTGGTATTTATTACGGTGTTATTTACTTTAGCGCTTACGTTAATTAAAAAAGGTGTGGGGCTTAGACATTAATGAGTGATGCAAATTCACGTAGTATTGTATCTAATCAGGCGGGTATACACGAAAAGCTTGATGAAATCGTTAACAAGCATTTAAACGCCGAGTTTAAAAAGCCTATTGCTGAGCACACTCAACAAGCGTTTGATGAAGTCAATGAGCAGGTTCATGCGTTTAATGGCCCACTTATTATAGACTCGTGTTGTGGAGTAGGAGAGAGCTCGGCTAATTTAGCTAAGCGTCACCCAGATGCATTAATTATTGGTATTGATAAATCGTCACACCGCTTAGATAAGCACGATGTTGAATATAAACAAACAGACACCGGCCAGTACATCTTGGTACAAGCTGACTTAAACGACTTTTGGCGTTTGGCTGTGGCTGCTAATTGGCAGCCTACTCATCATTATTTGCTTTATCCTAACCCATGGCCTAAATCTAAGCATATTCAGCGTAGGTGGCACGGCGCGGCTATTTTTCCGTTTATTGTTAAACTTGGTGGTCGCCTAGAGGTGCGAAGTAACTGGGATATTTATGTTAAAGAGTTTGCCAGAGCACTTGAGCTAACGGGTAACCCTTGTGAGGTAACACTGTATGAGTCAAACGAAGCGATTACTCCGTTTGAGCGTAAATACTGGGCCAGCGGCCAACAGAGCCATCGTTTAGTGATTGACCTCTAAACGGCCACTTCTTCTTGGTTAGATGAGTTAACGTGTGGCGCTGGGTAAGCAAAGTAATTGCCTTGCATCAGTGCCACATCTACATTTTTAAGCGCATTTTCAATACTTACATTTTCTACCGACTCTGCCATGAGCGTTAAACCAAGTTGCTTTGCAGCATGAACTGTATGCTCAATAAATAATGCTATATTTTCATCACTTACTGCTTGTTTTACTAATGCACCGTCGAGTTTTATACCGTTGACTTCAAGCTTTAGCGCATTTGAAATATTTGAATAACCGCTACCAAAACCAGTAATAATGACATTCACCCCTTTGGTTTTTACCATAGCAATAAACGTTTTAACCTCTAAAAAATGAGCAATAGCGTGTGACTCTAAAAGGCCAAGTGTGATGTTTTCTGGGTGAGGGTAGCGCTTAAGCTCGCTAGCAATGTATTCACTCAAACTCGGGTCGAGTATATCTTTATCGCTTATGTTTAAGCTCCAGCGTATATTTGTTTTTCTAAAGCGCTCTATACATTGGCTAAATAGCGTGCGGGTTAATAGTCCGCCCATTCTTGAGCGGCTCACTACATTAAAAAATGAGTCGGGCTTTAAAATTTCACCACTTTTAGTTACCATCCTGGCTAAGCATTCGTAATGTGCTATTTCACTATTAGTGGTGTTAAACATAGCTTGAAAATAAGGCACTATGCGGTTGTTATCAAACGCTTCTTGAACCTCTTTGGCAAGGCTTACATTGTATTGGTATTGGTTTTTTACATCACTCATTACTTTTGAGTAGCTAACAACCTTACCGCGGCCATGTTTAGCCTGAAGCGTTGCAATGTGCGCGTTTTCAATCAGTAGTGATTTATTACCACTGGCGATACCTGCGCAGTAAGTTATATAAATAAATGGGTTTGTTAATACAGGGCTGTTTGCGTTATAAGACTCAACTAAATCGCTCAATTCGCTGCTTTTAAAGCTTTTAGGGGTAAGAACGGCAATTTTATTGGTAGCAAGGCGATACACCTTACAGCTCTGCGGGCTGCGGCTTTGATAATGACTAAGCAAGTTTTTCATTACGTTGTCGCCAATTTGAGTGCCATAAAAGCTATTAATATCTTCAATTTCGTTCACCCAAATAATGGCAAGTTGCATGTGGTGTGAATTACTCTTTTTTATAAAGTACTCAAGCGCAATATGATTAGCAAAGCCCGTACTGGCATCGGTTGCTAGGGTACGCTTTAGCAAATATATATAAATAGCGGCAACAAGTACCGCAATAAAAAAGAAAAAACACGCCGTTATTATGGCTTTAGTGACGCTGTATTGAAGCTTTTTATTTAAATCGTCTAAGGTTATGTCGGCACCTGTAATGTAGGTAGTACCATATTTATCTACAAAGGGAATAAAAATAGTTTTAAAATCGCCCCATTGGTCGCTTGATTGCTCAAAAACAGGCTCGGTAGAATAAAACGCGCCTCTGTTAATGTCGGTGGCCTCTGGGTATAAATCAAGAAATTGTGTAACACGTGCGTTTTCTTGATCGTCTTTGGTGTAGCTAGATGAGGTAAAGTAAACTTTGTTATCGCGCATAACCATTGAATAGACGTAAGCTATATCAAGCGCTTGTGCAAGCTCTGAGAGTTGCTTGCTTTTAGTTTGGTAAACCGAAAAGCCAATATCGTAGCCTTGGCTAATTCTATCGTGGTAACTTTGCCCTAAAATATGTTTTGCGCTGGTGGCGGCATTTAGAAGGCGCTCATCGACAGCGTGCATTATTTCGCTACGCGCTGAGCTATAGGTGTAATAAACATAGATTAATAAACTGATTAAAAACAATGTAAAGCCAGCTAAAAACCACTTCCCTTTTAATTTCCCTGTGAGCATGCTTGTCCCTTATTGTTACACATGTTAAGTATACGCATAAATGTAATTTGCCCAAAACTAAAATGTGACTTTTTAATAAAATCCTTTTATTGAAATTTTTTTACAATATTTGTCATCCGTTTTGCCGCTTTTATGGCTTAAAGGGAGACATTTTACTTATATTGCAGTAAAGTTAGCGCAATTTTTAAAAGAAGCACGCTGCTTATAATAGCGCCATAGTTTGGCATTTTTAACTGTTAAACGCGTGTTTTAGCTACACACACACTAGGTATAAAGATGGATCAAAAGCGTTGTGCCGTCGCCTCTAAAGAAAGCCTTAAGCGTATATTTACTGTACCTGAAGCGCCAGACTCAACTTTAAGCAAAATTGAGCTTGAAATTTCGAGTAATTTAGCAGGGTTTTTAAACGAAAATATAGCGGCAATTGAAAAACCATTACACGAAATTGAAAAAGATTTTCAGGCTGCGGTGATCCCAGAAAACCCAACGTTTGTATCTGCTTACGCCCAAGATATTATGGAGCAGCTAGTTGCTCATTCGGTGCACACGGCTGCGCCTAGCTTTATTGGCCATATGACATCGGCGCTTCCGCATTTTTTACTACCGCTTTCAAAATTGATGGTCGGGCTTAATCAAAACTTAGTAAAAATAGAAACCTCAAAAGCATTTACGCCCTTAGAGCGCCAAGTACTTGGCATGATGCATCATTTAGCTTACTCGCAAGATGAGTCGTTTTATTCTAAATGGATGCACAGCGCTAAAACATCACTCGGTGCTTTTTGTTCTGGTGGTACAGTTGCAAACATAACAGCACTGTGGATTGCGCGTAACCGCTTATTAAAATCCGACGGTAGCTT
This sequence comes from Pseudoalteromonas sp. MM1, assembly GCF_030296835.1. Taxonomy (NCBI): domain Bacteria; kingdom Pseudomonadati; phylum Pseudomonadota; class Gammaproteobacteria; order Alteromonadales; family Pseudoalteromonadaceae; genus Pseudoalteromonas; species Pseudoalteromonas sp. MM1. The sequence continues at coordinate 927,658 of NZ_AP027922.1, forward strand.
TAAAGGCATTGCCGCTCAAGGGCTCGTTGCCGGTATGCTGCATTATGGCTACAAAGGGCTGGCAGTTTTAGTGTCGGAGCGAGGGCATTATTCTTTAGGTAAATCAATTGATTTACTAGGCATCGGCCGTGAAAATTTAATTGGGGTAAAAACCTGCGAAAATAACAAGGTTGATGTGAATGCCATGCGCGAAAAAGCTTTAGAGCTTGAATCGCAAGGCATAAAAGTGATGGCGATTGTTGGGGTTGCAGGAACTACCGAAACTGGCAATATCGACCCTCTTGATGATATGGCCGATTTAGCGCAAGAAATAAACTGCCACTTTCATGTAGATGCCGCGTGGGGTGGGGCAACGCTTTTATCACAAACGCATCGCCCATTATTAAAAGGAATTGAGCGCGCAGATTCAATTACTATTGATGCACACAAACAAATGTATGTGCCAATGGGCGCAGGCTTGGTGTTATTTAAAGACCCAACTGCTACGGATGCAATAGAGCACCATGCAGAGTACATATTACGTAAAGGCTCAAAAGATTTAGGAAGCCATACACTCGAAGGCAGCCGCCCAGGTATGGCTATGTTAGTACATGCTTGCTTACGTGTTATTGGTCGCAAAGGTTACGAAATGCTTATTGATCGTAGTATCAAAAAAGCACATTACTTTGCTGATTTAATTAAAGCCGATGAAGACTTTGAGCTGATTTCAGAGCCTGAGCTGTGCTTGCTTACATACCGCTATGTGCCTAAACAAATTAAACAAGCCATAGCCCAAGCCGATGCCGCAACACGATTAGAAATTTTCGCGTCGCTCAATCGCTTTACTGCCAGTATGCAAAAACGCCAACGTGAATCAGGCCGCTCGTTTGTATCGCGTACTCGTTTAACACCTTCAAAGTATGACAATCAACCGACAGTGGTATTTAGAGTTGTATTGGCTAACCCGCTAACATCGGGTGTTATATTAAAAGAGATTTTAGCTGAGCAAAAAGAGCTTGCAAAAACAGACCCTGTATTTAAAAAGTACTTAAGTAAGTATATGCAGTAACGCTTCGGTATTACTAAAGTAAAGGCGCCATTGGGCGCCTTTGTTATTTATGCTGTTATTTTTAATACAGTCTTTTTTTAAGCGTTAAAGCAATTTGCTTTAATAATGTCAGTTATAATTTTTTGCGATGGGTTTATTTTCTCCATTGCTAAAAATTCATCGGGTTGGTGAGCTTGATTAATTGAGCCAGGCCCCATGACTATTGTTTCACAGCCAAGTTGCTGGATAAACGGGGCCTCTGTGCAATAGTTAACTGCAACAGCTTTCTCTCCTGCAATTTTTTCTGCCATTTTAACGAGTGCGCTGTCGGTGCTACCACTAAAAGCAGGAATGGGGTCGTGTAAATCAATCACGCTCACTGCGTTTGGGTATTGCGCGTTTATATCGCTGGTGGCATCAATAAGTAAAGCTTGTAGGTCTTTAATGCTTAACCCAGGGAGTGGGCGCATATCTATGTGCATTTCACAACACCCACAAATGCGGTTTGCGTTATCACCACCATGAATATTGCCTAAGTTTAAAGTAGGGTAAGGTATTTCAAAATGTTCAACTGAATATTTATTCTTTAACTGCTCTTTTAAGATCAGCAATTTTGTAATCACTTTATGCATTACTTCGATGGCGTTAAGACCACGTTCGGGATCGGAGCTATGACCAGAACGGCCAACCACTCTTATAGCGGTACTCATATGCCCCTTGTGAGTAAATACAGGAGTCATATCAGTAGGTTCGCCAATTATACAGCGAGCAGGTTTTAAATTAGGGTGCTTACAAATTTGCTGCGCACCCGCCATGGTGGTTTCTTCATCGGCAGTGGCAAGTATTAAAATAGGCTGTGATTGTTGCTTTTCATCAAGTTCACTAATTGCTTGCAGCACAAAAGCAAAAAAGCCTTTCATATCAATGCTGCCTAATCCATACAATTTATTATTGTGCTCTGTTAGCTTAAACGGGTTGTGGTTCCAGCGGCTATCATCAAACGGTACAGTATCGGTGTGCCCTGCAAGCATTAAACCGCCATCACCTTGGCCGCGTTTAGCTAATAAATTGTATCGGCCTTTACCGCCTTCTAACTCTATAATTTCGCAAGTAAAACCAAGGCTTTCACACCACTGTGCAAGCAACTCTATTACCCCTTTATTACTCATACAAAGCTCATCCTCTATTGCACTAATAGAAGGGGCTGCAATGAGTTGTTGGTACATTGAGATAAATGACGGCAAAGACATAAAAAAATCCAAAATAATTATTCAATTTAATTGCATAACAATATAAAAGTATTTATGATGAATATCAATTCACTTTTTAAGCATAAATATATTAAGTATAGCCATGAAGATAATGCGACGATAATCAACAATTCATTAAGAAAAGTATTAGCTAGCATCTAAGCTAGTGTAAGCGAACACCACCCCTATTTAGTAGTAAATTTATAATCGAGTAACAAATGAATGTAGTGATTATTGGCGCAAGCGGTTATAGCGGCGCAGAATTAGCAAGTTTAGTTGCTAAGCACCCTAATTTAACTTTATCAGGCTGTTATGTATCTGAGGGGAGTTTAGATAAACATAAATTGCTTAGCGATTTATACCCAGAGCATAGCGGATTACTTGACCTGCCATTATTACCTTTAAGTGATGCTGCATTTGATGATATTAGCGCTAGCGCTGATTACATCTGTTTATGTACTGATCATAAAGTAAGTGTTGATTTAGCCCCGCAATTTTTAGCCATGGGTAAAAAAGTATTTGATTTATCTGGCGGCTACCGCCTTGCTAGCAACGACGATTACGTCACTTACTATGGCTTTGAGCACCAACACCCTGCGCTATTAAGTGAAGCGGCTTACGGGCTAGCTGAGTGGAATAGTGATGCTATAGCAAGTGCACAACTCGTTGCTGTGGCAGGTTGTTATCCAACAGCCGCACTTAATGCGTTAAAGCCGCTGCAGCAGGCCGGATTGTTAAGTGATGAAAAAGTAATTATTAATGCGGTTTCTGGTGTAACTGGTGCTGGGCGCAAAGCCAGCGTAGGTACTCACTTTTGTGAAGTATCGCTTGCCCCGTATGGTTTATTTAACCATCGCCATGGTCCAGAAATTGAACAGCACTTGGGTCATAAGGTGTTATTTACACCGCACTTAGGTAATTTTCCGCGTGGGATTTTAGAAACTATCTATGTACAGCTTAAGCCAAACGTTACCAAGGAAAACGTTACTGATGCTTATAAAGTAATTGAAAACGAGCCATTGATTCGTTTGTTAGGCGATAAAATACCCTCTATTAAAGGTGTAGCTAAACAGCCGTACGTTGATATTGGTTGGCAGCAACAAGGCTCGCAGTTAATTGTTATGGCAGCCATAGATAATTTATTAAAAGGTGCGGCTGGACAGGCGTTGCAGTGTATTAATTTATCGATGAATTTAGAACACACCACTGGCTTAAAAGGAGCCTTTTAATGAGCACTAAAACGTGGGTAATTAAATTAGGTGGTGCTGTACTTAATACTGATAACGCAGCAAAAGCGTTGTTTGATGTATTAAGCACAGATCAAAATAATCAGTTTGTAATAGTGCATGGTGGTGGCTCGTTAGTGGATACATGGCTACAACAAGCTGGATTTGCTAGTGCAAAACATCAAGGGTTGCGTATTAGCCCAAGTGAGCAAATGCCTTACATAGTGGGGGCGTTGGCTGGCTGTGCAAATAAGCAGCTGGTAAGCCAAGCTATTAATGCAGGGCATAAACCTGTTGGTTTAAGCCTTTATGAAGCCGGTGTTAGTGCTTCGCAAAAACTAAAAGCACTTGGTCAGGTAGGTAAATGCACAAGTCATGATGATTCAATAGTTAATGATTTACTTAAGCTTGGTCGCTTACCTATTGTGAGTTCAATCGGCTTTGATGAGCAAGGCAATTGGTACAACGTGAATGCCGATGAGGCTGCGGCAGCGATTGCGAGCAACTTAAACGCAGAACTTGTATTTATGACAGATGTTGAAGCGGTACTTGATGCAAATAAACTACCGCTACATCAACTTGACACAAAACACATTGATACTTTAATTGATGAAGGAGTAATTTTGGGCGGGATGGAGGTCAAAGTTAAGACCAGCCTACACGCTGCCCAACATTTACGACGAGGTGTGTATATTTCCAGTTGGCAAAAGCCAGAAAACTTAACTGCTTTGCTACAAGGCGAGCATGTCGGAACAAAGATTACACCATAGGGTTACCATGTTAGAGAATTTTTTAACGGGTCTAGAATTAGACCAACAAGGCGCACTTAATTTATTAAAGCTTGCGCGTGATTTAAAAGCAAATCCAGAGAAATACAGCCAAGTACTAGCAGGCAAGTCTGTTGTTACCTTATTTGAAAAGCAAAGCTTACGTACGCGTTTATCGTTTGATATTGGTATTAATCGTTTAGGTGGTCACGCTGTATATTTAGACCAGCAAAATGGCGCTATGGGCGCACGTGAATCGGTAAAAGACTTCGCGCTTAATATTTCTACATGGGCTGATGGTATTGTAGCGCGTGTAAACCAGCACAGTACGCTAACCACCTTAGGTGAGTACTCGAGTGTACCTGTAGTTAATAGCTTGTGTGATTTATATCACCCATGCCAAGCGTTGGCAGACTTTTTAACGCTTCAAGAAGTACATGGCGATGTAAGCGAGCTTAAAGTCGCTTATTTAGGTGAAGGTAATAACGTTACCCATTCATTAATGCTATTAGCGGCAACACTAGGTACTGATTTTGTAGCTGTTACGCCAAAAGGCAGCTCGCCTGATTCGCAAATTCTTAAAAAGGCCGAGCAAATAGCGGCAATGAACGGTGCATCAGTTATGGTAAGTGATCGCGTAGAAGCGGCCGTAGGCGCAAACGTTGTATATGCAGATACGTGGGTGTCTATGGGCGATGATACGCCGCTTGAGCAAGTTAAAGAAAAATATATGCCATATCAGCTAAACCAAGCATTGCTAGAACAAACAGGTGCGACTACGGTATTACATTGCCAACCGGCACACCGTGAGTTTGAAATTACCTCAGAGGTAATGGATGGCCCAGCATCAAAAATTATTCAACAAGCAGAAAATCGCATGCATGCGCAAAATGCTCTGCTAGTTACATTACTAAATCCAAATTTTGTTAAGGAACACCTATGAGTTCAATTAAAAAAGTCGTTTTAGCCTATTCAGGTGGTCTTGATACTTCAGCTATCGTGCCATGGTTAAAAGAAAACTACGGTTGTGAGGTTATTGCCTTTGTTGCCGATGTAGGCCAAGGCGCTGAAGAGCTTGAAGGCGTTGAAGAAAAAGCCATCGCATCAGGCGCATCAGAGTGTTACGTAGTTGACTTAAAAGATGAAATGGTAAGTGACTACATTTACCCAACGCTTAAAACGGGTTCTATTTACGAAGGTACGTATTTATTAGGCACGTCAATGGCGCGTCCTATTATTGCTAAAGCGCAAGTTGAAATTGCACGTAAAGTAGGTGCTGATGCACTTTCGCATGGTTGTACTGGTAAAGGTAACGACCAAGTTCGTTTTGAGTCGTGCTTTGCAGCGCTTGCACCTGATTTAAAAGTAATTGCACCGTGGCGTGAGTGGGACTTATCAAGCCGTGAATCATTATTAGATTACTTAGCTGAGCGTGATATTCCGTGTTCTGCTTCTGCAACAAAAATTTACAGCCGTGATGCTAACGCATGGCATATTTCGCACGAAGGTGGCGAGCTTGAAGATCCATGGTGTGAGCCTAGCGACCAAGTGTGGACGTGGACTAACTCACCAGAGCAGGCACCTGATAAATCAGAGCTAGTAACTCTAAAAGTTGTTGAAGGCGAAGTGGTTGCGGTAAATGGTGAAGAGCTTAAACCTTACGACTGTTTAGTTAAATTAAACGACATTGCTGCGCCACATGGTGTTGGCCGTGTAGATATTGTAGAAAACCGTTTAGTCGGCATGAAATCGCGCGGCTGTTACGAAACACCAGGCGGTACCGTGATTATGGCGGCACTGCAAGCTATTGATGAGCTAGTACTTGATAAGTCAAGCCGTAAATGGAAAGAAGTACTGGGCGGTGAGTTTTCGCACTTAGTTTATGATGGTCGTTGGTTTACACCTCTTAAAGATTCTATTTTAGCCGGTGCAGAAGCGCTTTCTACACTAGCAACGGGTGAAGTTGTACTTAAGCTTTACAAAGGTCAAGTAACAGCCGTTCAGAAAAAATCACCTAATAGCTTATACAGCGAAGACTTTGCTACCTTTGGTGAAGACGACGTATATGACCAGTCACATGCTGAAGGCTTTATTCGTTTATTCTCGCTTTCGAGCAGAATTTCAGCAATGGCTAAAAAGTAAATTATTTATAGCCCCTTGCAAAAGGGGCATTACAGGGTTTGGAGAGATTTCATGGCATTATGGGGCGGACGTTTTTCTACGGGTCCAGATGAGGCGTTTAAACAATTTAACGACTCACTTCCGTTCGATTATCAGTTAGCAGAGCAAGACATTATTGGCTCTGTGGCATGGGCAGGTGCGCTTGAGCAAGTAAATGTACTTACAAGCGATGAGCACACAAAGTTAGTTGCAGCACTTAATGAACTGCTTGAAGAAGTAAAAGCAGATCCACAGGCTGTGGCAACCTCAGGTGCAGAAGACATTCACTCGCACGTAGAAGCTGCACTAATCGAAAAAGTAGGCGATTTAGCTAAAAAGCTACACACAGGCCGAAGCCGTAATGACCAAGTAGCCACCGACTTTAGATTATGGTGCCGCGATACTGCCGATCATCTACTGGGTGCTATTGCTGCACTAAAAGCTGAGTTTGTGGCGTTAGCTGAGCGCGAACTGGGCACTATTTTGCCGGGTTACACTCACTTGCAACGTGCTCAACCGGTGTTATTTAGTCATTGGTGTATGGCCTACGTAGAAATGCTTGAACGTGATGAGAGCCGCCTACAAGATGCCAAAGCGCGTTTTAATTTTTGCCCTCTAGGCAGTGGTGCACTCGCTGGTACTGCATACCCAATTGATCGCCAATCGTTGGCGCAAGGCCTAGGCTTTACTGGCGCAACTAAAAACAGCCTTGATGGCGTATCTGACCGTGATTTTGTAGTAGAGCTTTTAAGCTGTGCCTCTATTTCGATGATTCACTTATCACGTATGGCTGAAGATTTAATATTTTATAACTCTGGTGAAGCCGGATTTATAGAACTTGCTGATAATGTTACCTCTGGCTCATCGTTAATGCCGCAGAAAAAGAACCCTGATGCGCTAGAGCTTATTCGTGGTAAAACTGGCCGTGTATTTGGCGCATTTAGTGCCATGATGATGACCTTAAAAGCACTTCCTCTTGCGTACAATAAAGATATGCAAGAAGACAAAGAAGGCCTTTTTGACGCTATGCCAACATGGCTTGCTTGTATTCACATGGCGCAAGCGTGTATTAAAGGCGTAAAAGTAAACGGCGATAAAACGCTTGCAGCGGCAAAAGGTGGCCATGCTAATGCAACTGAGCTTGCAGACTACTTAGTAGCTAAAGGTGTACCATTTAGGGAAGGTCACCACATTGTGGGTGTACTTGTGCAGCTTGCTATAAGCGAAGGTAAAACCCTTGAAGAGCTTTCGCTTGAGCAGTACAAGTCAGTTAATGACGTATTTGAAGATGACGTATATCCAGTACTTGAAATAGATGCCTGTATTAAAGCGCGTCAAGCGCTTGGCGGTACCTCTATTGAGCAAGTGACTAAAGCAGTAAAAGAAGCCAAAAAAAAACAGCAAATAACGGTTCGTGATGCAAATTTAGATGATGTTGAAGATATTGCTCGGCTTATACAGCACTGGGCAACAGTAGGTGAAAACTTGCCGCGTGCAAAAAGTGACATGGTGCATTCAATTAACGAATTTGCAGTAACAGAAATAGACGGCAAAGTGTCGGGCTGTGCATCGCTGTACATTTACGATACGGGGCTTGCTGAAATACGCTCTTTAGGCATAGATCCACAAAGTGCAGTAACGGGGCAAGGTAGGCAGCTTGTAGAGCACTTATTAGCAAAAGCCAAAAAATTGGCACTTAATCGCGTTATTGTATTAACCCGCGTGCCAGATTTTTTTGAACAGCAACGTTTTACTTTTTGTAGCAAAGAATCGTTGCCAGAAAAAGTAATGAAAGATTGCGAGCTTTGTCTTCGTAAAGAAAACTGCGACGAAGTAGCAATGGAATATATTTTAAAGCCAAGTACACGTGCGGAGATCCCGTGTAAATACGTGGCTTAAATTCCCTGGATATAAAAAACGTACGGTTACCCCTGTACGTTTTTTTATGTGTATAATGCACTGGTCAGATGAGTTTGGCGTTAGTTAATATTAGGTTTTGTTTTAATAAATAGTAGTTGCTAGCATATATTTTTAATGTGTCAAAAAATATTGGCACACTGTTTGCTTTGTATAAGTCAGATAGCAAAATAGCTATCACTGCTTAAAACAGGTAATGCAATTACCTACATGATGGTGTGATTAAAAGTTGCGCCAAATAATATTAAAACTTTTAAAAGGAACAATCACATGCAAGTTTCAGCTAATAGCCAATTACAAATGCAAGCATACAATAAAACACAACAATTACAGCCTGCAACGGAACAAACTGCTAGCCCTAAAACCCTACAATCTGATACAGTAAGTTTCTCTCAAGAGGGTATAGCTGCAGCTGGTGCAGAATTACAGCGCGGTGGTGGTATGATACCTATAAGACCTAAGTGATTAATTAAGGTTATAAATGTTTTTAACTGAGTTTTTTGGCTTTTTTTCGCTTTCAGCATTTACAATGTGGGGGTTTTTAATGGCATTTTTTTTCAATGTCTTTGTTTACTCCCTAAACCTGAAAAGAGATACAAACCTATTGCTCAGTTCGTTTGTAATGATGGTTTCTTATACTCTATCTGATTACTTCTTTACATGGCTGTCGATAAAAACTACTGTATATTTAGATTGGGCAATATACGATGTTCTAACTATATTAATTCTTTATGTGAGCCTAGCTTGTAAGAAAAAAGCTTCCTTTTCATTCATATACTTGATCGTAGGGCTATCAATAAATTTAACTTTTTTTCTTTTGATGTATTTTGATTTATATGTACATCAAAACAAAGAAGAGTGGTTATTATGGGACATTTACGCAGTTTCAGTTAATATTATAGACGTAATAATGATCGTTGCACTTATTGTTGATAGAGATATTCTCGGTCTTAATAAGGTAAAGAACAAAATCCTCAGCTACTCCAAGTTAAATGATACCCACAAAGTAACTTAGCTTAAATGTACTTATCTGAAGCCCTAATGGATTATGTAGCGGCTTTCTCCCAATGGGGCTTTTTAATGGCCTTCCTCTATTGTTTAGTTTCTAGCATAAACAAAGAAAATAAATCTCCTGTTTATTTGTCTACGTTAATGCTTTGCTCATATATTTTCAGTAGCTATCTAAAACTGTTAGATAACCTATATCTTAATTGGGCTTTATACGATTTTATTACGATTTTGGCGCTGTTCACATTACAATTTTTTAATGCTTTTAACCGTACTAAAGTTTTTCTGTTTCTCGTTCTGGCGTTAACAAGTAACGCTGTACTTACGATGATTCTATATTATGACATATACATTTTGTATACCTATGAACCATGGTGGTATTGGAGTGTTTACTCCATCGGAGTAAACGTAATTGATGTTTTAATGATGCTTTCATTAGTGATTAACCACCGAATGGTAAATCCCTCTCAACCCGTTATTTTAAATAGGGGGGAAAATGACAGTAAGTTATAATTACGCAATTTATCTTGGAGCAATTGTACAATGGGGTTTTTTGTTTGCATTTTTGCATGCATTAGCAAACTCGATTAACAAGCCAGATAAAGAGCTTGTGTATATCTCACTTGTTATGTGCATTTGCTATTCGGGAAGCTTGTTCACTGATTATGGGCAAACTACTTATTTAGATTTTATTTTATTAGATGGATGTACATTACTTGCACTTCTCTTTTTAAAGCGCTTCAAGTTTAAATCATGCCCTGTAGCGTATTGCTATGTAACGACTGGATTATGCATTAATATTATTTTTAGTTTCTTAATGCACTTAGATATGACCTTATCAAAATATTATGAATATTGGTGGTTTTGGTCAGTATTTACGGTTGTGGTAGGGTGTGCAAATATTTGCATGATCATAGCGTGCTTTATAAATCGAGATTTTTTAGGTCTTGTTAATTTAAAAAGTCGGATCTTCAATAGAGTTTTGTAATTAATTAGAATTGTTAAAAAGTTTAATGTTAAGTCAGGTTGTGCAGTAAATGGTTGTTTTAATGAATTTCGAGAGCTTTATTCACCGAGCTTGCTTGTAAGATGGGGTTTATTTCTTTTATCTCAGATATAAGCTTTGCACATACTTTAAGTATTATCATGCAATGGGGTTTTCTCATGGCATTTTTATACTCGTTAGTTTCGTCTATTAACTCACGCTTTAAGGCATTAGTTGTTCTTTCGCTTATAATGGCTGTTTCATATTTTCCAGGAATGTTCTTCAACTTTCAAACAGTTACTTATTTTGATATTGCTTCATTAGATGCTATAACCCTTGTTATTTTGCTACTTGTGCAGAACCTATATATTAAAGAAAAAACAATTGCTTATGACTACCTTATATTTGGGCTTAGTATAAATATGTGTTTAGCTCTGGGTATGTATTTAGATCGTCATATTTTACAGAACTACACTCATTGGTGGTTTTATGATTTTTATGTGACGGTAGTATTAGTATTAGATCTAAGCATGATTTTAGTGTTGTTTATCAATAGAGATTTCTTAAAAATTATTTTTTTCAAAAACCTTATTTGCTCGCTATGTGCTAAGAAACCGCAATAGTGAATAATGTTCTAATCCCTCCAGAAGTCTCAGTTTATATCGGTGTGTTAGTACAGTGGGGCTTTTTAATGGCCTTTTTATATTCACTAACAACTAGCATTAACAATCCATCGAAAAAGGCTGTATGGCTATCTTTAGTTATGGCCATATCTTATTGCTTTAGTTTCTTTATAGATATTTATGATATTACCTACATAGAGTTATTTTGCTATGACGTAGTCACGTTATTTTTTATTTTATGCCTACGATATTACCTACCTGAAAAGCGCATATCTGCTTACTTATTATTTGGCTTGAGCATTAATTCGTTATTATTTTTAGCTATGCATATAGATGTGTTTGTACGTGGTAATTACGAACCGTGGTGGTTTTGGTCTTTTTATACGGTTGTTATTAATATGATGGATATCATTATGATTAGTATTTTTTTCGTAAAAAAGGATTTTTTAAGGTTTGTGTATGTTATGGATAAATTAACAGGCTTTATTATGAGGGCGAAGCAAGGTGGCTGATATCCTTTGGGAGCTTGTTGATTTAGGGTACAACGTAGCTGTTTTGTTTACGTGGTTTTTTCTTATTGCCTTTTTGTACAATTTATCGGCAAGTATTAATAAGGCAGATAAAAGCAGGGCACAGCTTTCATTTATTATGATGGCATCCTACACAGCTAGTTTGCTCATGGACCCACTTGTTGCAACGCCACACTTAAATTATTTTTATTATGATGCTGTAACTCTCCTCGTTTTACTTTTGTGGCGTAATTTCACCAAGCAAACCATACCTACGTCCTTTTATTATTTAATTATAGGACTAAGCTGTAATGCCTGCTTATTTTTAGGTATGCATTACGACATTGTTATACAGGGTACACTTTACTATTGGTGGTTTTGGACCGTATATACTTTTGGTATGTATTTTAGCGATTTCACAATGGCACTTGTGTTAATTATAAATAAAGATATTTTAGGCTTGATAAAGCTTAAACGCGCTTTGTTTAACCGCGGTGAATCACAAGCTATGGTTAGAAAGTAGTTTGGTAAATCAGCGCACCTAAAGTGCGCTTATTACGTTTAGCTAGCAGGCGTCACAACCTAATTTTTCTTTTAAGGCATCAACAATTATTGGGTGAACAAATTCGCTTACATCGCCATTATGGCGGGCAACTTCTTTTACCAAGGTTGATGATATAAACGAATTGCGCTCTGAAGGTGTTAAAAACACACTTTCTAAATCTGGATTAAGGCGGCGGTTCATGTTCGCAAGCTGAAATTCGTAATCAAAGTCAGACACTGCTCTAATACCGCGAATAAGTACATCGGCTTTATGCTCAAAAGCTAAATCGGCAAGTAAACCTGAAAAACCAATCACTTTTACATTACTCAAATGCCCTAAAATGCTGTTGGCTAAGCTAACTCGCTCTTCTAGGCTAAAACACGGCTTTTTAGTGGGGTTATGTGCAATAGCAACAATAACCGTGCTAAACATTTTAGCTGCACGCTGAATGAGGTCAGTATGACCATTAGTTAAGGGGTCGAATGTACCAGGGTAGATTGCCGTAACGTTCATAGATTTCACTAACTATTATTTTTTAAGTAGTCTATCAGTGTTTGTGGCACAAATCAGCTAAGCGTGTTTTTAAAATAGTAAATTATGATGGTATTTAAACCAACCTGATTTGTTTATACTGCAAGGCCGAGATTTTGTGTAATGTAGTTTATAAGTTAATTTGAGTCGTCGCATATGAATACCAAGGATAAAATAATACACACCAGTATTTCGTTATTTAATGAACATGGTGAACGTGCAATATCAACCAATCACATTGCATCACATTTAGGGATGAGCCCGGGTAACCTTTACTATCATTTTAAAAATAAAGAAGACATTATTCGGCATATTTTTGCGCTTTATAGTGAACACTTACATACTCACTTTAAACCTATTGAAGTAAACGATGATGCGTTTGATCATTTAACTGCTTATTTAGATTCTTTATTTGAGCTAATGTGGCGCTATCACTTTTTTTACGACAACTTAGGCGATATTCTCTCAAGAGACGAAAGTTTAAAAAAGGCCTATATAGATTTTCAGGCAACGTTATTAGAGCAGGTTCGCCAAGTTATTTTAGGCCTGCGTGACAACGAAATGATTGCCATAGAAGAGCAAGATGCGCTTGAACTTGCCCATACGCTTAAACTAACCGTTAGTTTTTGGACTCCATATATTAAAGCGCGTAGGCTCAGTGGTAATTTAGCCGAGCAAGATATTTATCATGGTATTTTAAAAGTATTAGCGTTATTTAGGGCTTACAGCACCGAAAAAAGCATGCTTAAAATGAATCAGTTACGCGAAAAATACACCCAACTTGCAGAGCAAGCCCCAGCGCTTGCCTAACTGCTGTTAGTTGGTTAGTTCCTAGACGCAAAAATTTTTGCTATAATCGCGCGCCCAATGCCTGGGAGCGCGAATTCCCGCAGTCTAAGAGTGAACTATGCTTAAATTTATCGTCAAACTACATCCTGAAATTGCCATTAAAAGCCGTTCGGTACGTAAACGCTTTACTAAAGTGTTAGAAAATAACATTAAAATTATGTTGCGCCGTGTTGACGAAAAAGTACAAGTAAGAAACAACTGGGATAATATTTCTGTTGTAACTAAGCTTGATGATGTACAAACACGCCTAAACTTTATTGATAGCCTGCAGCGCATTCCTGGCATTGTGCAATTTATTGAAGTGACCGAAACTGACTTCACTACGCTTGACGATATCTATAAAAAAGCCATAGACCTAGTAGGGCACACCATTGTTGGTAAAACGTTTTGTGTGCGCGCTAAGCGTATTGGTCAACATGACTTTACTTCTACCGATTTAGAGCGCTACGTTGGCGGTGGTTTAAACCAGCATGTTGAAGGCGCGCGCGTTAAATTAAGTCGCCCAGAAGTCACTATTCGCTTAGAAGTAAAAGACGATAAAGCGTACATAGTCACGAAAACTCACCTTGGAATGGCGGGCTTTCCTCTGCCTACACAAGAAGACGTGCTTTCGCTAATGTCGGGTGGTTTTGACTCGGGTGTAGCAAGTTATCAGATGATCCGTAAAGGTGCTCGCACGCACTTTTTATTCTTTAACTTAGGGGGTGCAGCACACGAGATTGGTGTTAAACAAGCTAGCTACTATTTATGGAAAAAATTTAGCTCTACCCATAAAGTTAAATTTATCACGGTTGATTTTGAACCCGTTGTTGCTGAGATTTTAGAAAACGTAGAAAACAGCCAAATGGGTGTTGTACTAAAACGTATGATGATGCGAGCTGGTAGCCAAGTTGCTGAAAAATTAAATATTCAAGCACTTGTAACCGGTGAGAGTATTGGCCAAGTTTCAAGCCAAACCTTAGCTAATTTAAGTGTGATTGACCGCGTAACAGAAACCCTTATTTTGCGCCCGCTTATTCAGCACGATAAGCAAGAAATTATTAATATTGCCCGTAAAATCGGCACCGCAGAAATGGCCGAAACCATGCCTGAATACTGCGGCGTAATATCTAAAAAGCCAACGGTAAAAGCTAAAATTGACGTTATTAAAGCCGAAGAAGAAAAATTTGACTTTGATGTGCTCAATACCGTTGTTGAAAACGCGCGTATTATGGATGTGCGAGATATAGACGTAGAAGCAAAGCAAGAACTTAAAGAAGCTGAGTCGGTTGTTGATTTACCAGCGGGTGCAGTGGTTGTAGATATTCGCTCACCAGAGGAAGAAGATGCAGCGCCGCTTGAGATTGACGGCATAGATGTAGTGCACTTACCGTTTTTCCGCTTAGCGACTAAGTTTGGTGACTTACCAAAAGATAAAGACTATTACCTGTATTGTGAAAGAGGGGTTATGAGCCAGTTACAGGCACTTATTCTTCACGAAGCAGGCTTTACGGGTGTAAAAGTTTACCGCCCGTAATAAAGATTTATGATAAAGCGTGGTTTATACCACGCTTTTTTTTGCCTGAATTTTAGCAAGTAGGGCATCGTTTAGCGGTGTATTAATATTTAATCGCTTCCCTTGTTGGCTAATATAGCCACAAATGGCGTCTATTTCGGTTTGTCGGTTATGGGCAACGTCTTGATGCATTGAAGAGTAGTTTTCAGCGGTTAGCATCATTACGTTGTAGGCGTTGTTAAGCGCATCGGCCAGTTTAATATTAAGCTTTAAAGCATGGGCTACTTGGCATGCCTCAGTCAATAAGTTAAAAATAATGCTATTAAAATAAGGGGCACGTAACTGACCATTTTTAATATCATACAGTGCGCTTAATGGGTTAATGGCAATATTTACTAATAGTTTTTCAAACCGTAACTGCTCAATATTAGTACAGTAGCTTAGCTGCGGCACGTTTTGCAATTGCTCACACATTGCTTGGCGATAACTGTGCGCGCATGGGTTGCAGGCACCTAATACGCTTTTACCTTCACCGGTGTGCTGTACTATAAAGTCGTTTGTTTTAAAGCCAGCCATGCTGGTTGTTAAAAAGTACAACGCTTGTTGTTTATCGAGTTGCTCATTGAGCGTTTCAACATTACCCATTCCGTTGTGCGATACAACAAGTACGCTACTTGGCGATAAAAAGGGTTTTACTTGAGTAAAGGCCGACTGCACCTGAAAAGCCTTTACGGCAAAAATAACAATATCAAACGCGGACTGTTCATTAATTTGCTTAAGCGTAATAAATCGCGCATTTATTTTTTGCGAAGGCTGTTTTGCTTTGCAATAAAAACGTGTATTTGCAGTGGCTTTGCGTGTTAACACATGAACAGTGTGAGCTTTAGATAAAAAATGGCTTAGCAATAAACCAATAGCGCCGTCGCCAATAATAAGAATATTAGCCATAAGGGTTCTTTTTTCGAGGAGTAAAAATGCTTCTTAGTAAAAAGTACATGGCCGCACCGGCAAAATCAGCAATAAAATCACCTAACGAGGCCTGCCTGTAGGGAAGCGCATCTTGCATTATTTCTATTGCTGCACCGTAGCCCGCAAGCAAGAGTACTTGCGTGTATAGCGGTAACTTAAAGGCCTTATCCATAATGATGGCGAGTATAAAAAAAATCCCAAAATGGGCAACTTTATCAACATGTGGAAATAAGTTCGTAACACCGCCTTTTATTTCTTTGGCAAATAAGAGGGTAAACACCACAATACTAATCAAAAAAACTGCTTGGTAAACACGCCTTGTCACGATAAATCCTAAAACCGCTTAAAAAAGAGGCTGCAGTATATCAAACTAAAATAGTATCGCACCTGAACAACGGGCAGAAAAATGTAAAGATTTATAATTTTAGCGTTATAATCGGCGCATATATTTAGATTTAATAGTTAGGAGAACCCAATGCCTTCATTTGATATCGTATCAGAAGTAGAAATGAACGAAGCTAAAAATGCAGTAGATAACGCAAACCGCGAGCTAGAAACGCGCTTTGACTTTAGAGGGGTTGACGCATCAATTGAGCTAAACGACAAAACAATTAAACTAAAAGCAGAAGCTGACTCACAAGTTATGCAATTGTTTGATATTTTAGCCGCTAAAATCTCTAAGCGTGGTATGGATGTAGCAAGCTTGGAGCTGCAAGACATTACTCGTGCTGGCAAAAATGTATTTCGTAATGTTGCACTTAAACAAGGCATTGAGAAAGATGTGGCTAAAAAAGTAGTTAAAGCCATTAAAGACTCAAAAGTAAAAGTACAAGCCGCTATTCAAGGTGAAGAAGTACGTGTAACCGGTAAAAAGCGCGATGACTTACAAGCCGCTATGCAAGTGGTTCGCAACGCAGATTTGGGTCAGCCTTTTCAGTTTAAAAACTTTCGCGATTAATTATTTATAGAACGGCTAGTTATAAATAATACCTCTTCAACCTGCGCTTAATAATTTAAGCTCAGGTTGAGTTATTTTTAAGCGCTGTTAGCACTCTTAATAAAACAAATTATGTTTAATAATTAAGCTACTATACTTATACTCTTATTAAATATTTTTGCTTTAGGTGTATTAATGAATCGCTACCAACTTTTAGTTTTTATTACTTTTGTATTTTTTAGTAGCTCAAGCACAAGTAAAGCAATAGATATAAATGTATTAGTAGAAGATGGTTACTTTCCTATAGTCATTAATGCTGAAAAACAGCAGGGCTTAGCCCCTGAATTTATTAAAATATTAAACAATACCCAAAGTGAATATAACTTTATACTCAATTCATTACCTGTAAAAAGGTTGACCAAGTCAGTAGAGCAAAGCAGATTTGATGTTTTATTTTTAATGGCGCAGCAATGGATCCCTTTATCAGCGCGAGAAAATATTACCCAAAGCAAATTTTATGTTATTACTAAAAATGAATTATATGCACTTAAAGAAAACGCCAAAGATCAAACCTACTTTGATGACTTAAAACCATTAACTAAAGCTGGTGTACTTGGTTATTCTTATCACTTTGCAGGGTTTAATACCGACGCGTATTACTTAAGCGAAGAGCATAATGTTAGCCTCACAGTTGATGAGTTTAATGTAGTAAAAATGCTGTTATTGCAGCGCTCAGATATCGGTGTTTTAAATAATATTGCTTATCAATATTTTAAAAATAAAAAAATATTCGATATGAGCCTGTTATATAAAAGCGAAAAACCAGACGCCGTGTTTGACACTCACTTTTTAGTAAGCCCTAAGCAAAGCAAAATATCTGCATCTAAAATAGATTCAATTCTAAACTCAGCAGCTACAAAGCCCTATATTATAAAGTTACTAAATAAATACTCAGCACCATCTAGCTTTGATAATACACCAGAGTAATTAGGTTTTAGCTGTATAGACGTCCATTGACATTTGTAAACAAACTGCTCACAATAACAGCCTATTTTCAAGGTGCTTGCTGGTTGCTAAATACAGGGTTTAAAGTATTAAAACTGACAGCAAGATAATCGGGAAGTTGGTGCGCATTTATGATAAAAGCAATCCCAACACTGCCCCCGCAACGGTAAAGTATTAACACTTTTTTGAAGGTGCTTACTGAGTCCGGAGACCGGCCTTGAAGTAATCTTACTTACTTAAATCTTTGCGGTGGGCAAAGGTAGGGACCATCATGCTACATAAAACAACTCTTGGCGTTGCAATTTCTGCTGCGCTGTCATTTTCTGTGTCTGCTACAGATAATTCAATCGAAAAAATTACCGTTACTGCTAATAAATTTGAGCAATCAATTAACGATGTTTTAGCCAGCGTTAATGTTATTGAGCGCGCTGAAATAGACGCAAGCAACGTACGTGACCTACCAACGCTGTTAAGCAAGCAAGTTGGTTTTCAAATTAATCCTAATGGTGGTTTTGGGCAAACAGCGGGTGTGTCATTACGTGGTACGGGGTCTGGCGATACATTAATTTTAATTGATGGTGTCCGTACGGGCTCGGCAACGCTAGGCCAAAAAGCACTTAATAATGTACCTTTAAACAGCATTGAGCGTATCGAAATTATTAAAGGCTCACGTGCAGCAGTTTATGGCTCAGACGCACTTGCTGGTGTAATCAATATAATAACGCGTAATGCGAATAACTTGTCGCTTGATGCTACATTTGGATCAGATAATTATCAAAACTATCAAGTAGCGGGCTCTGTTAACTCAAAGGATGTGACAACATCGTTTAATGCAGGATATGAAAAAACAGATGGTTTTGACGCATTACAAGGTGTGGCACCTGATGACGACGGTTATGAAAATAAAAACGTAGGCTTTAAAGTAAATTACAGTGATGAGCACTACGGCGACTTTAAACTACTCGGTCAGTACAGCGAAGGTTACGCAGATTACGATAGTAGCTTTAGCCCTGCAACGAGCACGGTTGAAAGAGGGGACTTTAAAAACTATCAGTTATCTGCAGGCTGGAATAAACACTACACTAACCAATCTCATGCTATAAATGTTGCTTTTGCAACTGATGATTCACACGATACTTCAGCATTTGGCGAAAATGATTTTATAACTAAACGTGTGCAATTGGATTATAACGGTCAGTATAATTTATCAGAGGTACTTAATATTAGTGGCGGTGTTAACTGGTACAATGATGATGTAAGCCACAGCTCAACACAGTATGATGTACAAGAGCGTGATGTGTTAGCTGTATTTATTGGTGCATATTACAACTCTGAGAAAGTGTTAGCTAATTTAACTGTTCGCCAAGATGATGATGAGCAATTTGGTGACGAAACTACTTACACTGCGGCAGCCGGCTATCACTTATCTGAAGATGCAACCTTTAGAATAAGTCAAAGTACGGGTTTTAAAGCACCTACCTTTAACGATTTATATTTTCCAGCCTTTCCAGGTTTTCCACCTTCATCTAACCCTGATTTAGAGCCTGAAAAATCATTAAACCGAGAGATTGGATTAAATGTAGATTTTGATGTAGCAAGTGTTGATGTTGCTATTTTTAGAAACGATATTGAGGATAAAATTTCTTTAGATACTAACTTTTTTCCAGTTAACGTAAGTGAAGCACGTTATGAGGGGATTGAGTTTAGCCTTTCACAGCAGTTTTTTGGTTTTGATAGCCACTTTAATTTTGCATATTTAAGTGCCGAAAACCAAGAAACCGGCGATGAGCTACGCAATGTTGCTAAGCGCACTGTTAATTGGGAAATCGCAAAGCAGTTTGGTGATTTTGATGCTCGCATTGATATGCAATACCGTAGTGATCGCGAGGGGGCAGTAACACGCTTAGGGTCGTATACACTTTGGAACCTAGCGGGTAACTATCATGTAAACGATAATATTGAGCTGTCGCTTCGTGTAGAGAACCTATTTGACAGAGATTACAATGTGGTTGACTCAAGAGCTGATTTTACAAGCGGTGAAGTGTATTACTACAACACCCCAGAGCGCCGCTTTTTTGCTGGTGCAAGCTATCAGTTTTAATCGCGTTTTTTAATGCACAAAAGCCCGATTTATATCGGGCTTTTTAGTGTGTACTTAGAATTACTTTAATAACTAAAATGAGCTAATTAGATAAAAATTCTTTAAATACAGTTTCAAACTTGTGCAATTTAGGCGCAATTAAAATACTGCAGTAACCCTGCTGTGGGTTTTCGTTGTAGTAATCTTGATGATAATGCTCCGCTGGGTAATAGGTGGTAGCAGGGCTAACTTCTGTCACTATTGGCTCGCTAACATGGTTTTGTAGCTGGGCTATCAACTCATTGGTTTGCTTTAATTGTGCATCGTTGTGGTAATAAACAACACTTCTATATTGCGTGCCAATATCGTTACCTTGGCGATTTAATTGCGTGGCATCGTGTAACGTAAAAAACATCCTAAGCAGTGTTTCAAAGCTTACTACAGTGTTGTCAAACTCCAGCTGAACAACCTCAGCATGGCCTGTTGTACCTGAGCAGACTGATTTATACGTAGGGTTATCGGTATTGCCGCCGGTGTAACCTGAGCTTACGTTTACTACACCATTTACACGTCTAAATGCGGCGTCTATACACCAAAAACAGCCACCACCAAATGTTGCTAGTTGTGTTGATGTGCTCATTACTTATTCCTAAATGTTTATGGGATATAAAAGCGAGCATAAATTGAATACGCCGTAACAGCAAGTTACGGCGCAATATAAGCTCAGTTAAACTTCTTCGCTGTTTTTTAGCGGGTGGGAGTCGGCTTGTTTATTAAGCTTTTGCTGTAAAAACTCTGGTGATTGCGTGTTGCGTGCGAGGGCAAAATACGCAGCAGGCACAACATAGAGCGTTAGCAATGTTGATACAATAACGCCTGTAAATACCACCACACCAATCACCATACGGCTCTCTGCGCCTGGGCCTGATGCTAATACTAAAGGCACTGCGCTCATTACCGTAGTTAATGAGGTCATTATTATTGGGCGCAGGCGCTGAGTGGCAGCTTGCAAAATAGCCTCGCTAAATTCTACGCCTTTATCGCGCAGTTGGTTGGTAAATTCAACGATTAAAATACCATTTTTAGCGCTTAAGCCTATCAGCATTACAATACCTATTTGGCTATAAATATTAAGCGTTAAGCCTGTTGCCCATAGACCAAACATAGCACCCATTAGGCCAAGCGGTACTGTTAGCATAATGACAAACGGGTGCATAAAGCTTTCAAATTGCGCTGCTAATACTAAAAAGGTCACGGTAAGGGCAAGCACAAATACATAGGTCATGGCCGATGCACCTTCGTAAAATAATTGCGATTCACCTTTGTAGTCTACGGCGCCGTCTATGTCGTTTTCCTCAACGGCGACTTTGTTTAAAAAGTTAAGCGCTTGTTCAAGTGTATACCCATCTGCAAGATTAGCGCTTAGTGTGATGGCGCGCATCCGGTTATAACGGTTTAAGCGCGATGCTGTGGCTTCTTCTTTTAAGCTGATAAGGCTATCTAGTGGGACCAGCTCACCGCTGCGCGACTTAAGGTAAATATTTGAAATATCAGTAGGGTTTGTAAAGTCTTGTTTAGTACCTTTTAAAATAACATCGTATTCTTCGCCGCGGTCAATAAAAGTGGTTACACGGCGCTGGCCTAACATGGTTTCAAGCGTGGTGCCGACATCGGATACCGATACACCTAAATCGGCCGCTTTGTTTTTATCTATGCTGACTAAAAATTGTGGAAAGGTTTCTTTGTAGTCGTGATCGATTCTTACCAAGCCAGGGTTCTTTTCTGCACGCTCTATAATTCGGTCGCGCCAATCGGCAAGCTGTTCGTAATCGTTACCTTGCAGTACAAACTCAATAGGGCGAGAAGAGCCGCCACCGCCAATACCACGGCGCATAATAGCAAAAGCACGTACGTCTGTTACCTCGGTCATTTTAGCGCTTATTTCGTCCATTACTTCCCAAGTAGAACGCTTGCGTTTATCCCAATCGGCCATGCCAACAATGGCAACACCGCCACTGCCGCCCCAACCAGGAACACGCACTAAAACTCGGCTTAATTCGCCTGCTTCTGAGTAAGGGAGGAGGCGCTCTTCTATTTTTGCCATGTTAGCCGCGTTATTTTCATAACTTGCGCCTTCAGGGCCGCTCATCATAATAAAAAAGGTACCGCGGTCTTCTTTTGGCGTAAGCTCAGAGGGCACTTGTAAAAACAACGAGTAGCTAACAAAACCAGCAAGCACTAGGCTTATCATTAGGCCCCATTTTTTAGTCATATTTGAGGTAAGCGATTGGCGGTAACTATTTTCAATTTTGCTAAAAACGCGGTCCATCCATTGGCTAAACTTACTTTCTTTTTCTGACGCTTTTAAAACTTTAGAACATAGCGCCGGCGAGAGCGTAAGGGCTGTAATACTAGAGAAAAACACCGCGGCACTTACAGCCATTGCAAACTCTGTAAATAAGGCACCAATGCGCCCATCCATAAATACTAAAGGCACAAACACCGAAATAAGCACAAGCGTTGTGGCTATTATTGCAAATCCCACTTCGCGGGCACCTCTAAAGGCGGCTAATAAAGGCGGCTCACCAAGCTCTATACGGCGGTGAATATTCTCAAGCATTACAATAGCGTCATCAACTACCAAACCGATTGCTAGTACTAGTGCAAGTAGAGTTAATAAGTTTATTGAATATCCCATGGCAAGTAAAAACATAAAGCTGCCTACAAGTGCTACGGGCACCGTAACGGCAGGGATAAGCGTAGCGCGAATATTGCCTAAAAAGATAAAAATGATTAACACCACTAATCCCATAGAAATGGCAAGTGTGCTGTATACCTCGCTGATTGACTCTTTTATAAAAACAGAGGAGTCGTAGCTGTCTTGAATCGTGGTGCCTTCTGGCAAGTTACGTTTTATTTTTTCAAGCTCACTGCGGGCGTTGTCTACCACTGTTAAGGTGTTAGCTTTAGCTTGCTTTACTATGCCAAGGCCAATCATGTTACGGCCGTTACCACGGAATAGGCTTTCATCGTCGGCGGCTTCTAAATGTACATCGGCAACTTCACCTAAGCGCACAAGGTAGCCGTCTTCACCGCGTTTAATAACCAAGTTTTGAAAATCACGTTGGTCTTTATAACTACGTGCTGTACGTACAGTAAAGTCGCGGTCGATGGATTCAATTTCACCTGCTGGTAGCTCTACGTTTTCGCTGCGTAGGGTGTTTTCTATATCGCTTGAAGTGATCCCACGAGCAGCCATGGCTTGGCGATTTAGCCAAATTTTCATGGCGTATTGGCGCTCACCACCAATACGTACATTTGAGACGCCATCTACAACGGCTAATCGGTCAACAATAAAGCGTTGTGCATAATCGCTCAATTGCAACGAGTTCATAGTTTCACTGTTTAGTACAAACCAAGCAATAGGGCTCTCGTCGCTGTTTGACTTAGATACCTCTGGCGGGCGAACTTGCTCTGGTAAGTTATCTAGTGCGCGAGCAACTCGCTCTCGTACATCGTTTGAGGCTGCGTCAATATCACGGCTAATATCAAACTCAATAACAATATTAGAGCGTCCATTTCTACTTGAAGAATTAATACTTTTAATGCCTTCAATGCCCGATATCCGGTTTTCTAATATTTGCGTTATTTTTGTCTCGACTATTTCTGCCGAAGCACCGGTGTAGTCAGTACTAATACTGACAATAGGCGTTTCAATATCTGGGTATTCTCTAAGTGGCAGCATTGAAAACGCTACCAAGCCAAATGTTAGCAGTAGTAAGTTTATTACTATGGCAAAAACAGGGCGTTTAACACTCGTATCTGTAATTTTCACCGATTAACCCTCAACACTTACTTTGCTACCGGGGCGAATTTTAATAATGCCTTCGGTAATCACTTGCACACCATCGCTAAGGCCTTCATCAATCGCTACCCAGCCGTTATTTCTGCCAGCAACATGCACTTCTACCTTATTGGCAATGCCCTCTTTTACTTGGTATACGAAATGTTTATCTTGCAGTGGGATCACGGCTTTTTCTGGCACCATAAGCGCCTGATTACTACTGAGCTCAAGGGCGGTATTTAAAAGCATTCCTGGGCGCAATAACCCCGATTTATTAGCAAAGCTTGCGGTTACTTCAACACTGCGAGTAATCGAGTCGATACGCGAACTAATATGGGTCACTTTGCCGGTAAATGTCCGCTCTGGGTAAGCATCGTTTTGGGTATGAACTTTCATACCTAACCTAAGTTGAGATAAATATTTTTCAGGGACTTTAAAGTCAACTTTTATAATACTAATATCATCAAGCGTTGTAATAATTGTATCGCTACTTACATAAGCACCAACCGATATTTCTCGTTTGCCTAGCAAGCCAGAAAACGGCGCAGTAATTAGCATTTCATCAAGTTTGGTTTTAGCGCTTTCTAGTTGGGCTTGCGTGGCATCTACGCGAGAAAGTTGTTCTTCTAATAATGATTTAGCGGTAGATTGCGTGCGTGAAAGCTCAGTAAGCCGGCTTAATTGACGCTTTTCTTCTTTTATGTTGATGTTTAGCTCTTTTACAGCGTATTGCTCTTGTTGATTTTGCAGTTGCACAAGGCGTTGGCCTTTACTGACTAAGTCGCCATCTTTAAAATAAATATGGGTAACATAATCGCTTTGTGCGCTTTTTATATAAATGGCTTGGTTTGCGCGTGCACTGCCTATGGCTTCAATCATAACGGTGTTTTCTTGAGACGATACCGTATGAGCGATAACCTGTGTGGCTGTATCATTTGAATTAGATTGTTCACCATGGCTAGATGGCAAATATAAGTACACACTTAAAATAACAAGAAGTGTAATTAAAAATGGAAAAAGGGCTTTACCTGACTGTTTTAGATACATCGTTTTCATACCTGAAAATAAATTGTAAGTATTGTACGAAATAAGACCGTGAAAAGGCGGTTATGTGTCTCATAAATTTGTGCGTTAGGCGTAAAAATAAATGAGACTAATTACTTGTTCCCATTTAACACTAAAATTATGATAAAACGATGAAGCAACCACCGCAGTGTAAAACCTGTTTAACAATGAGAAAAATAATACTTTGGGGTATTGTTATGTTTTTATTTTATATGGTTTTTTACCAATATGGGTAAGCCGAGTTCAATAATAAAATATAGAGCGCAAGGCTCGCGCAATGGCATTGAAGTGCTTACTGTAGGCAGCATAGGTTTAGCTTTTATTATGCTGTTTAATTTACTGCGCCCAGGTGAAATTAGCTTAATAGAAATTTTTTTAGTAAGTATGTGCATAGCGGCTATTTTTATTGGTTTTTTAAAAACACAAGAACCGTATTACAGTTTACTGCTTAGTGAGTCCTTACTTGTGTATCAGCATAAATATGGTCAGTGGCAGTTAGATGTTAGTAACCTACACCACAGCGGTATACCTAAGGTGGCTGACGGCCTTGAACACCTTGAATTAAACGCAGTGGGTTTAAAACTCAATGATATGGACGAATTTTTAAGCGCAATGCACCCACGCATTGCCGGGAAATTACTGATAGAGCAGCGTAATTTATTTATGCAAGCTGTTCAAAAACATTGCAAAAATGGCAATTGCCCATCAGAATGGTTAATAGAAGATACACATTACATCTCCCCTGAAGGATTTAGCTATACTGGACTTATAGCTATGTTTGCTAACAGAGCCAAACACCTAGAGTTGTTAACGGGATATAACTTACTGTTACCCGCAAGTGTATTAGAGACAGACATTTGGTCGTTTAGTGCCGATTTAAACAAATGGAAACGCGCACCTGAACGGTTTATAGCATCGCAAGTTGGACACTAAATGCGATAGTAGGAAAAATAATGAGCCAAGAAAGATCTTTTATAAAGAGTGGTCGTAATACCATTATCCATAAAGATAAAAAGCTTGATCTAGTCATTGTAAATGCAGAGCAGCACCCACGCATAAAGGTAACTCAAAATGGTTTAGAGCCGTTTAAAGAAGAGTTACCTAAAAACCGGCGCGATGCTAAAGAGCGCTACCTTGAAATAATTAATGTAAGTAGTGCTGATATTTTTGGTGAAGAAAAACAGCTGTTATTTATCCAAGCGCTGGATGGGCGTGAATACAAAGTAGATTACTCTAAAGTAGGCACTAAGCTGTTTGTGCGTATTCATCAAGATACGTATATGTAAGACCAATCTGCAATAATACTTAATCATTTTGCGAGGCTAAACGTGTCGCTACCTGCGTTAAAAAGTTCTTAGTTACGACTGCATGGATGCAGAAGGTAGAGCAATGCAGGAGCAATTGCCAAGAACAACTAAATAGCGAATTTTTTACCAAGTTCTCAACACGTTTTTCCAGCCTCAAAATAGATCACTTAATTATGCGGATTGGTATAACTCTAAATGGCATCTTTATTGCTAGTAATTACACTATAGTAATTATTTGACATTATAGGTGCGTTTTATGAAGGCGTTTGCTTTTACTCCCCTTATATCTTGCTTTTTATTGGCTGCCTGTGGCGGTGGAGGCGGTGGTAGTGATGACTCTGCGGTTGAAACCACGGTTAATGCCGGAATCGACCTACAAGTTGTAGAGAAAACAGAGTTTACAATCACCGCGCAAGGCTCACCAGCCGATGGCACTTTTACTTGGCAGCGCGTTAGTGGCCCATCTGTGGACGGCTTTCCGCTTGAAGGTGCAGAGCAAACAATTACTGCGCCCGATGTAAAAGCCGATAGTGAACTTGTACTATCAGTAAGCTATCAAACAGATAGCGGTAGCTTAGTTAGTGACACCGTGAGCATATTCATTACCTCAAGCAATCAGTTACCGCTTGCTGTTGTTAGTCAAACAGCTCCAGAAACACTGCCTTCAACCTATAATGACACCGTAACGTTAAGCGCTGAAGAGTCGAGCGATCCTGACGAAAATGGCCAAATTAATAGCTATCAGTGGCAATTAATTTCAGGCCCTGATCTAGATATAACCGACTTTGACAATTCAACGGTAAGTTTTAGCCACCCGCTGTTGGAATCAAATACTAATTTAATATGGCAATTAAGCGTTACTGACGACGAGGGCGGCGAGGCAAGTACTGAATACAGTATGACACTCAATAAAACCGATGAGCTAGTTGTAGCCAATGCAGGGGATGACCAAAACGTAGAAGAATTTGAGGAAGTGACCTTAGATGCAAGTGAAAGTGACACCCTAACAGATACGTTTTCGTGTAGCTGGCAACAATTAACAGGCAATGCCGAAACGCTGGCAAATGCTAGCCAATGTACCACGACATTTTTTGCCTCCGACGTTGATTTAGATACGACTTTGAGCTTTGAGGTCACAGTTACCGATTCTAAAGGACGCACTGACATCGATACCGTATTTATTGACGTATCGCCAAAAGCTCTTGGATTAATTAACGATAGTGGATTAGGTGAGTGTTTTAACAATACGCAGCGTATCAATTGCCAAAGTAGTGATTTTCCGGGGCAAGATGCAGAGCTTGGTCGAGACAGCTTTGCTAACCAGCTAGATAAAGCAGGTCAAGGTAACCTTGCGTTTGACTACACTAAGCTAAACCAGTTTGCCGATGAAGTCGCTGATGATAGTGACAATTTTACTTGTATACGCGACAACGTAACAGGGCTTGTATGGGAGGTTAAAAGTGTAGAATCAGGCACGCTCCCTAATACCACCTTACGCGATGGCCAAAATCATTACTTTTGGGATTTAGGTACGACCACCTTTACCGATACAAGCACCGCTAATACCACCTGCCCAGATGATACAAGCTGTGGTGTGCAAACTTATATAAATGAAGTGAACGACTTAGATTTCTGCGGCGGTACCAATTGGCGCTTACCAACTTACACTGAGCTGTTGAGCTTAATTGATTATGGCAAGCAGGGCGAAAACGTATTAATTGATGAAGCGTTTTTTCCTAATATGCCAGAAGCAGGCGCTATAGATGATGTGAATTTACCTTACTGGACATCGCAAACTGCAGCCGATGGTACCAGCTTATCGCAAGCGTACATTATAGATATGAGCAACGGGAATGACTTAGCCTACCCGAAAGAAAAATACGCGTATGTACGTTTAGTCAGAAGCCGATAGGAGAGAACCATGAAAACACGCTTACTATTTTCAATGGCTGTATTTAGCGCCAGCTTTCAGCTAGCCGCGGCGCAAACGTGTTACGACGGAGCGGATACTACAACGCCAACCACTCGCTTTACCCTTAATGACGATGGCACCGTGTTAGATACTGAAACTGGCCTAATGTGGCAACGTTGTAGCTACGGACAAGTTTACGATAGCGACACTGAAACTTGTACAGGTTCTACGCCATCACTTAATTGGCAAGAAGCGCTGAGAGGCGCAGAAAACGACACTACCGCTGACTACGATGATTGGCAAGTGCCTAATATTAAAGAACTTGCCAGTATTTTAGAACACAGCTGCACCGAGCCAAGCATTAACGAAGAAGTGTTTTTAGGTACAAGATTGCAAAACTACTGGAGTAACACCTCTGGCGTAAGCACGATGAGCTCAGCATGGGTTTACCAATTTGATAGCGGACTCAATAGTTTACATGCTAAAACTAGTGACGTGTATTTACGTTTAGTGCGTTACGAAAACTAGGGCCTGTTGACCTTTCAGGGTTATAATTTGTTCAATCTAAGGGCTATTTAATCGCGGCGTGAGGTTTGTAACCTAGTGGGCTCGATAACTGCTCCTGCGTTATTCTAATGACTTACATCCATGTAAGAATAAGTAAAAACCGAGTAAAACTTCCGCGTCCTGCTCACGCCCCTTACCTACATCCATGTAGGCAACAAAGAGGAAATTGCCCTTAGGCAGAACCCTTTGGGCAGCGCCTGTTTGGCATTTATACGTCGTTATCGCCTATTTATGGGGAACAACCACACTACATAGGCTCTGCCTTGCCTAAATACCAAATAGGCTGCTGCAAATTCAACCTCGAAAGGTCAACAAGCCCTAAGTAAATAAAATAGCCAAGCATTTAGCTTTAATACAAAAGCGCCGCTAAATTTAGCGGCGCTTTTTTGTTTTACATAAATTTACGTTATTTCAATAATAAAGCGTATACAACGTTGTTACTTTGTCGTTTTTTTTGCCATTATAGGCCGAGTTTTAATGACGAAGGAACATTGCGGTGTATTTAAGCTACTTTGGCTTGAGCGAAAAGCCATTTTCGATCTCGCCCAACCCCCATTATTTATTTTTAAGCGAACGCCATAAAGAGGCACTTGCCCACTTAACCTATGGTTTAGGCGAAGATGGCGGGTTTGTATTGCTCACTGGCGAAGTGGGAACAGGCAAAACCACGATTACCCGTAGCATGTTAGAGCAATTGCCACAAAACACACAAGTTGCGATGATCCATAACCCAGCTTTGTCGGAACTTGAGCTTTTGGCCAGTATTTGCGATGAGCTAAATATTACTTACGATGCCACAAACGCCACCCTTAAAAGTTTAACCGACATAATTAAGCAGCACCTAGAGGCTAATAATAAAGCGGGCGGGCACACTATTTTAATTATTGATGAAGCGCAGCTCCTTGCCCCCGATGTGCTTGAGCAATTGCGACTGCTAACCAACATAGAAACTGATCATAAAAAGCTATTACAAATTGTATTAGTGGGTCAACCAGAGCTTCAGGCATTATTAAAACGTACTGAGCTTAGGCAGTTAGCACAGCGAATTACAGCACGGTATCATTTATTACCGCTCACCCAAGGGCAAACGGTTGCGTATATAAAGCATCGTTTACATATTGCGGGGTGTGATAAAGGCGTGTTTTCGCTCGATGCTATGCAAGCTGTGCATCAGTTAACTGGCGGCATTCCACGTTTAATGAATTTAGTGTGTGAGCGCGCGTTAGTTGGGGCTTTTTCTAAGCAGCAGCTTATTGTAGATAGTGATATTATAAAACAATCTGCGCAAGAATCCTTGCCCATGGACTTTGTGGCTACGCAGACTAATGCGCCTAAATCCACAGGCCGTATTTATTATTACTTAGCATTTGCTGCTTTATTTGCAGTGGGTGTGGGTATGTCGTTTATTATATAGTTAGGTAATTTATGTCTTATTTATTAGATGCATTAAAGCAATCTCAACAAGCAGATATGAGCGCCGAGCAATATGATTTGCAGTCAGCGCAGTTAAAACAGCAACAAGCACTTACGCGCTATAAAAAAATAGTATGGTTACTAGGAGGCTCCATTGCTGCATTCATTACTATAGCTGGTGGCTTTACGGCGGGTAAGTGGTTGCAAAGCAGTACATTATTAAAAGCAAACCAACCGGTTGGCATTGTTAGCACTGATAGTAAAAAACAAAAACAAGCAGTAACAGATGAGCCAATAACAGCAAAAAATAATGCTGAAAAGCCTGTAACCTCCAGCGCTACAGAGACTGAAAAAAATAGTAATAAAGCTACAATTGAAGGGCAATGGGTATATGTGCAAACACCAACAGGTGTACAAAAAATGTTGCTTACTCCACAAGGGCAGTATATTCCTATTAATGATAACCCGACGCAGCAACAAGGTTACAATGTGCAAACCCCAATAAATGCTAATGGGTACAATCAAAATACGCTTAATCAGCCAGTTTATAATGCACAATTACCTAACACGCAAAGTTATAATCCACTTGCTTATAACGCACATGGCCAAAACGCACAATTTATGCAGCCGCAAATGCAAAATACAAGCTCAGCAGGCTTAGATATGAGCAAGTATAAAGTGCTCGGAAAACCCCTTGGTGCTGAAAGCTCAACAAGTCCTCAATCGACTCAAAGCGACCCTGAGCTTGACGCTGTACCGAGCAAGTTAAAAGATGCCTTTGCGCAGGCGATAAAAGACTCGGAGCAAGAGCAAGATTACGAAGTAACGCAGGCATCACGCAGCTCCTCCCGAGTCGAACCGGTTGAATTATTACCGGATGGTTTACAAGCCATGCTGCCAAGCATTAAATACCAAGCACACATATACTCTTCAAGTGCGGATAAGCGCTGGATAAAGCTCAATGGTAGAGAGTTGCATGAAGGAGAAAGTATAGGAGCACTAAAAGTTCGCGAAATTACCCCAGAGCAAAGTGTACTTGATTTTGATGGTTATGAGTTTAGTCTAAAAGCACTTCAAGACTGGCCACAGTAATATCGTTATATTAAAAAGCCGCAGTGAAGCGGCTTTTATTAAGGTAAAATCGAATTTTTATAAAATCTTTCTAAATCAATATTATAATCCTTCGGCTTTACAGTTGACTCGAGTACATCGGCTGTTTTTTTATTGGCCAAGTCAATATCTTGTACTTCGGTATAACGGCTATGCTTTGCACTGTAAAATGTTTTTACCACAGGTTTTAAAGGAGTGGTTGGGTTGCTTTGGGTTACTAGGCCAACTTTTTGACTTGAAAGCTTAACAAGAGTACCTACAGGATGAATGCCAATACATTGAATAAACTTAGTGAGTAGCTCACCATCAAAGCTATCAGGGCAGCCATCTTTTAAAATTTTAAACGCTTTAATAGGCTCCATGCCTGCTTTGTAAACGCGTTCTGCCGTAAGTGCATCATATACATCAACAATTGACGCCATGCGCACGTATTGGCTTATCTCATCGCCTTTTTTGGCAAATGGGTAGCCTTTGCCATCTAAGCGCTCATGGTGAAGGCCAGCAATATCTACAGCAATACCTGTTAACCCAGCTTCTTCCAAAATTTGCTTAGAATAAAGAGCATGGTTTTGCATAATTTTGAATTCCTCATCACTAAAGCGGCCCGGTTTATTGAGCACTTCGTCAGGAATTTTAATTTTTCCTATGTCATGTAACAAAGCACCCGTAGTGAGCTCTACAATAATGTCGCGCTCTATGCCTAAGTGTTTTGCAAAAATACCCATTAAAATAGAGACATTTATAGAGTGCTCAAGTAAGTAAGCATCTTTTTGGCGCATTTGCGTTAAGCAGGCTAGGGCATCTTGGTTTCTAAAAATAGAGTCCATAAAGCCACTAGCAAGCTCTTTAAAAGGTGCTATGTCTATATCTCTACCCGCTTTAATATCGCCAAAAGCTTTTTGCTGAAGTGTTTTAGCTTCATCGTAGAGCTTTTTAGCTTTGCCCATTTCTTGTTCGCTACTATGAACTTTAAGCCAAGGGTCGCGCTTTTTAACCTCAGCCTTAGGGGCCGGTGCCTGAGTGTCGGGCTCGGGGGTCGTTAAGGTTTTATCTGGATCTATTTCTATTTCTAAAATGCCCGCTTTTATGAGCTTATCAATACCCGCCTGAGTTTTAACCCAGCCTTGGTTTTTAATTTTAATACGGCCCGTTTGCTTTGTAACATTTTGTACAAACATGCCAGGCTGTAACTGTGAAATAGAGATAACTTTCAATTTTTCGCTTCTGTAATGGGCCTTTCATCAATTAGTATTATTATACGCGGGAGCATAAAAAAAAAGGCACTTTTAAGTGCCTTTTTTCATTTTTAGTTAATTAGTATTAGATGGTCTATTCGTCATCTTCTACTAAGGTCATCAGTGAGGTATTACCGCCAGATGCGGTTGTATCTATACTGATCGTTTTTTCAGTAATTAAGCGCTTAATTAACGTATCGTAATACTCTGAACTAATTACTGGCAAAATAGCGCCTTTACGCTGTGCAAGTTGTTGGCTGAAGTAACCTAAACGAGACGAACGTGCAGCAACCACAGCACCCGCTAAGTGAGGGTGAGCCAAAATAGCTTGTAGCTGATTAGGCTTTGCAACCTGGAACACGCCCTCTGCAACGCCTGTAGCAATAAACTTATCTTTAAAAGCTACTGCTTCATCATAAAATAGCTCTGATGCTACTGTGATTACTGTATTACCTGCAGCAAGCGCGGTAATAATTGAAAGCGCCCAAAAGTTGAATGATGTGCTTTTATCTGCATAACACACTACACAACCACGCGCTTCAAGGTGCAAGGTATTCGATTCACCAGTAGGCCCAGGCAAAGTAGTAAACTTACGCATGTGTTTTTCTAAGCGGTTAAGTTGTGCACGCGCCTCTGAAAGCGTTAATGCTAAATCATCTGCTAGGTCATCAATAATTTCGACCGTTGCCACTTTAGCAAGTAACTGACGAACAGCCGACACACGGTCATTTAACGGTGTGGCACGCCAAATTTTCTCATCACGCATTGAGTTAGCCATTAGCTTTTTAACTTGCTCGTTTGCACCGCTGTAATGGTGTAAATCAAGCTCATCAGGCGTTAAGTTAGTCATTTGCACGTTATCAGGAGATGCTTTTTCTTTTACTAAACGCTGCAGGTAGTTAGGTCCACCGGCTTTAGGGCCAGTACCCGATAAACCACGGCCACCAAATGGTTGCACACCTACAATGGCACCAATCATGTTACGGTTTACGTATACATTGCCCGCACGCGACATTTTAGCTAGGTACTCACAACGCTCTTCAATACGTGAATGAATACCCATTGTTAAGCCGTAACCTGTGTTGTTTATTTGGTCAATTACATTGTCTATATCATTCGCTTTAAAACGAACAATGTGTACACATGGGCCAAATACTTCACGTTTGAGTACTGATAAATCTTTTATTTCGTATAAACGAGGCGCAAAGAAGTAGGCTCCGTTTTGCGTGTTATCAGGGATCTTACACTCGTAATGAAGTGTTGCATTACCTTTTAAGTATTCAACATGATCATTTAGCGTTTTAAGGGCTTTTTCGTCAATTACAGGGCCAACGTCGGTAGAAAGTAATGACGGGTCGCCAATATGCAGCTCTGCCAGTGCACCTTTAAGCATGTCAATAATGCCATCGGCTACGTCTTCTTGAATAAACAACACGCGTAGTGCAGAACAGCGCTGACCGGCACTTTGGAAACCAGAACTTATTACATCATCAACAACTTGCTCTGGTAGCGCTGTTGAATCAACAATCATACAGTTTTGGCCACCAGTTTCTGCAATTAACGGTACTTGAATATCGTTACGCGCAGCGAGAGTTTGTGAAATAAGTGTGCCAGTCTCTGTTGAGCCTGTGAACATTACAGCTTGAATGCGCTCATCTGGTACAATTGTTTTACCGACCTCAGAACCACGGGCAATAACTGGCTGTACCACGTGTTCAGGTAAGCCAACCGAAAGCATTAACTCAATAGCACGAAGTGCAATTAAGCTTGTTTGTTCTGCAGGTTTTGCAATAACCGTATTACCAGTCACAATGGCAGCTGCAACTTGGCCTAAGAAAATAGCAAGTGGGAAGTTCCACGGACTAATACATAAAATTACACCGCGTGCTTCAAAACGCTCATCGCTTGCAAGTTCTTCTGCGCGTGCAGCGTAGTAACGACAAAAATCAACGGCTTCACGTACTTCGTCAATACCGTCTTGGGCAATTTTACCGGCTTCTTTAATACATATAGCTACGAGCTCGTCGTGGTGACGTTCTAAAATATCTGCCACACGGCGTAACAAATTAGCACGCTCTTTTACAGATGTTTGCGACCATGACTCAAATGCCGCTTCTGCATTGGCCAAAATATCTTTCATCTCATCGCTAGATTGTAATTTAACGTGGCCAATAATTTCGTTGTGATTAGCTGGATTTTTAACAGCTAATGCGCCTTGTGGTACTTGGCTTTGGTCAATTAAATGCTCATTAAACCAGCTTTCAAGATTCGTTTTGAATGGCGTAATTGCATTAATATCAGTTAAGTCCATGCCTTTAGAGTTAGCACGTTCGTCGCCGTATAAGTCAATTGGCATTTTTATTTGCGTATTGTACTTATTACGTAAACCTTGCAGTGTTTCTACAGGGTCTGGAAGAAGTGACTCAACAGGTTTAGTGGTATCTACAATGGCGTTTACAAACGATGAGTTTGCGCCATTTTCAAGTAAACGACGAACTAGGTAGGCAAGTAGGTCTTCGTGCTGGCCAACAGGTGCATAAACACGGCATTGAATTTTTTCTTCAGTTACGATTTGATCAAATAAAGATTCGCCCATACCGTGTAAACGCTGAAATTCAAATCCAGTGTTATCGCCTTTAGCAACTTCTAAAATAGTGGCCGCAGTGTAAGCGTTATGTGTTGCAAATTGCGGATACAGTACATCGCGCGCTTCTAACATTCTTATTGCACAGGCTTTGTAAGATACATCGGTCGTTGCTTTACGGGTAAACACTGGGTAGTGCTCTAAACCATCTTGTTGTGTGGTTTTGATTTCTGTATCCCAGTAGGCACCTTTTACAAGGCGAACCATCATTTTACGGCCTACGCGAGTAGCAAGTTCAGTTACCCATTCAATAACAAAAATAGCGCGCTTTTGGTATGCTTGTACGGCTAAACCAAAACCTTGCCAGTTACCTAAATCTTCATCGCTAAATACCGCTTCAATTACATCTAACGAAATATCTAAGCGGTCAGCTTCTTCGGCATCAACCGTAAAGCCAATGTCGTACTTTTTAGCAGCCAGTGCGAGTTCTTTTAATTTAGGTACAATTTCGGCCATTACACGGTCTTTATGTGTAAACTCATAACGTGGATGAATAGCTGAAAGTTTAACTGAAATACCTGGGCTTTTAACTGGGCCACGGCCATTTGCCGCTTTACCAATAGCATGGATTGCGTTCATGTAGCTATCGAAGTAACGCTTAGCATCTTTCATGGTGCGCGCGCCTTCGCCTAGCATGTCGTATGAGTAAACGTAGCCTTTTTGCTCTTTTTCAGCTGCGCGTTCAATGGCTTCGTCAATGGTGCGACCCATAACGAACTGCTTACCCATAATTTTCATGGCAAAGTTTACAGATTTGCGAATAACAGGTTCGCCTAAACGACCAATGGTCTTTTTAAGCATACCAAATTGCTGTTCTTTAGTTTTATCTGTGTAGTTAACCATTTTACCGGTTACTAATAAGCCCCATGAAGAAGCATTTACGAATAAAGAATCACTGCTTCCTAAATGAGAACTCCAATCACCTTTAGCAAGTTTGTCTCGAATTAACGTATCTTGCGTGGCTTTGTCTGGTACACGAAGTAAGGCTTCGGCCAAACACATTAACACTACACCTTCTTCACTTGAGAGTGAAAATTCATTTAAAAGTGCGTCTACACCGCTTTGACCGTCTTGATCTTTTCGAATGTTTAAAACAATCTGGCGAGCTCTTTCCCATGCACGGCTTCGTGCTTTAACACCCACTTCTGCAAGTGGTAAAATATGATCAATAACAGCATTTTCATCAATGCGGTAAAAATCACGAATTTTCTGTCTTGTAGGACAGGTTGTTGTCAAATCGCCATTGAATAACATAAGCAACCCTTAGGAATGTTAATATGTAAATAGTAGAGCAAATATTTGCGCTTGTGCTTAAGAGCTAAAGCAACTTTGCTACCAATAAATTACCAGTGATGTAATGCGTGCATTCTAATTAAATTTCAGCAGAATATGCTGGTTAAATTTCGCGAATTACGATAATTTACAGGGCATAATTTCAACTTATCCGTATAAAATTCTGTATGACAAGTCCAAATAGATTACGCCTGCTTGATCGTATTGATTTAGCAATTTTAGACGTTCTTCAAAAGAACGGCAGAATTTCCAATGTTAACCTAGCAAAACAGGTTAATTTAAGTCCTAGCCCATGCCTTGACCGTGTAAAACGTTTAGAGCAAGAAGGCTATATAGAAGGGTACTTTGCAAAGCTTAGCGAACAAAAGCTGAATCAGAGCTTAGTAGCACATGTGCAAGTGTCTTTAGTAACTTCTAACACGGCCGTTTTTAAAGTATTTAAAGAGCATATACTTAAAATTGAGCAAGTTGTAGAGTGCGATATGGTAGCAGGAGGGTACGATTACCTGCTAAAAATTAGGGTCTCGAATATGGATGAGTACCGACAGGTGCTAGGTGATTTGGTCGACATTCCGGGAGTAGGTACTCACCACACTTACATGGTAATAGAAAAAATTAAGCAGGACCCTGGTTTACGCTTAGATGTTTAAAAACCAAACACTGATGACAATGCATTACACACACATTAAAAAAGCACCTAAGGGTGCTTTTTTAATGTTTAGCCGGCGGCTAGTAAACTTATGTTAACCAAAGTTTAGGTTAATTATGCCCATCCTTCGTAGCGCTTACGGCGCGAAAGTACCACGGTAAGTATAATACCTAAAAATAAGCCTATAAAAGCAATAGCGCCACCATATGTAAGTAGTTGGCGTTTTTCTTTTGCAGTGGCTGCTTGTTTTTGAGCACGTTCTTGCTCAAGTGTTGTTTGCAGCTCAGTAATTTGCTGATTAAGCAATTTGTTTTGATTAGTTAAGCTTTGATTTTGCTCTTGTAGCTGTGGCATCTCAACTTGTGCTTGGCGCAGTTTATTTTGCACTGTGCTCATTTCGTTACTAAGCGTTTGATATTGCTGATGAAGCCCTGGTGTTTGCGATATAAATTTAGACTCAACCCAACCTTCACGGTCTTTATCGTCTTTTATTTTTATAAAGCCGTTTTCTTCAGTTGATAGCACGGTCAATTTAGTGCCCGCATCTACAGAGCCAAGTAAGCGGTAGTTTTTACCTGCGCCTGAGCGCATAAAGGTATATAGATTGTCGATTATATAAGCTGAATTTGCATCTGATGAATTGGTTGTTTGAGCTTCTTGTGCTTGGCTTATAAACGAGGTGGCTGTTAAAAGTAGCCCTAGTAAACAGTGTTTTAGCATTTATCTACCTTGTTAGTCTATCCGTGTCCGTTGTGGTTGTGATTGAGATTTTCACATAAGTAGTCAGATAGTATGGATTAAACGCATTAATAGCAAGGTTGATATTGTAACCCGATGCAGGCATTGCTCAGCCAAAAAGGTTAAAAAATTTGCAAAATGAGGTGGCTTTGTTTATTTTGAGCACTTATTTATTTTAAAGGTAATCCTCAACCCTAATGGATACTGAGATAGAACTGAAGTTTTTGGTATCAGATGCCGTTGTTCCACTGATCCCCTCGCTAATCACACAATTTGCTAAAACGGTTATTAATAAACCTTCACTTAGTTTGCAAAATGCCTATTACGATACCCCAAGTAGAGAGCTAAGAGCCCTTGATATAGGTTTCAGAACCCGCTGTGCCGACAGCAAATGCGAACAAACAATAAAGCTAGCTGGCGAAGTTGTTGGCGGGCTTCACCAACGCCCCGAATACAACTTACCGATTGAATCAAATCGCCCTGATTTATTAGCATTTAATAGGGCTATTTGGCCTCATTGTATGCAAGTAAATGCTATTAGCGACAATTTATATCCTATTTTTAGCACTAACTTTATTCGTCGTACTTGGTTAATTGAAACACCAAATGGCGCAAAAATTGAAGTAGTGTTAGATAAAGGCGAAATAGCAGCATCAGGTAAGGTTGATATTATAAGCGAGCTCGAAATAGAGCTTGTTGAGGGCAACAGAGACGAGCTATTTGCTTTGGCAGATAAACTTGTTAGCCAAAACTGTATTCGCTTAGGGCTTTATTCAAAAGCAGCTAGAGGCTACCGACTAGCCGATGAAACACCGCTAAAACCAAGTAAGTCTATTGGGTTTGTAAAATTAAAAAAACAAGCAACTCAAGAGCAAGCTCTGATTGAGGCCATGAATTTTGGTATTCGTTTTGTGCAAAAGCATGAGCAGTGCTACTTTGACAAACCGAGTTTAAAAACGCTCAAACGCGTGACTGACGGCATTAGTTTAATTAGACATAATTTTTGGTTGTTTGACGATATTGTAAGTAAAGATAGCACTGAACAATTAAGAACTGAATTAAAGTGGCTTTTAAGTGAATTAGCTTGGGTTGAAAATGCCATTCAGTTAAAAACTTATACATCTAAACGCCATGCTTTTTATAAAAAAATAAATGCAGCGCCTGCATTAGCGCAAGTTATTAACGATTTAAAAGAGCTTCAGCCCAGCATTGATGATATTAATGCGCTATTTCAAAGTGCACGCTACAACCGCTTATTGCTTTCGCTAACTACTTGGTTGGTAGATAAACAATGGCGTAAGTTTTGGGGGCAAACTCAACTACAAGCCGCAGAGCAGCCAGTGGCTAAAATTGCTAAACGTTTATTTAATAAAGATTGGCAAAATTTAGATAAGTTACTTCCGAAGGAACAAACGCTTACAGCAAAAGACTATTTAGGCTTACGCACACAGCTAGAAAACAGCTTGTTAAGTGGTAATTGTTTAGGGTCATTGTTTGACAAAGAAGAGCGCTTAGAATTTAGACTACCCTGGTTGGATATTTCACATGGTATGTACGAGCTCAGCACGCTGGAATATTTAAAGCAGCTTTGCTGTGGGCAAGAAGACGAGCAATTGGCTAAAATTCAACAGTGGCTAGATCAAAAGTCAGATTACCTAGTTAGTGCAATGGAGCAAAGTCGTTTAGCGTCTTTTGATATAGAGCCTTACTGGCAGTAATATATTTAAGCAGGTGTTGGAGTATTGGCACCTGCTTTAACCTTTCTAAATCTTCTTGATTTAATAACCTCTTAATTTTTACGTAATAAAAATGGTGCGTTAGTCACTCGTTAACTATGCTTATAGTCATAAATCTACAATGGTAAGACTAGAATGAAGTGTAGTGTTGTTTTGCTTTTTTTATTCAATAGTTTGGGTGTATATGCCCAAACCTTTACTTTTGGTGTAGTTCCGCAATATGAGCCTCAAAAGCTCACTGCAATATGGCAGCCCTTTCTAAATAAAGTAACCGAAAAAACAGGCGTGCAACTAAAGCTTGTGACAGTGGAATCAATTCCGGTTTTTGAGCAAGGTTTTGCGCATGGCGACTACGATTTTGCTTATATGAACCCATGGCATAGTGTTATTGCTTACGAGAAGCAAGGCTATTTACCTATAGTGAAAGATGCTGCGCGTCATTTACAAGGTGTATTAGTGGTTAATAAAAGCAGTAGTATTGAGTCAGTTAAGCAGCTTGAAGGCGCCGAAATTGCTTTTCCTGCGCCTAATGCATTAGGGGCTTCTTTATTGATGCGGGCCGAACTTGCCCTGTTGTATGGCTTAACAATAAAGCCTGTGTATGTACAAACACACTCATCTGTTTATTTGAACGTGGCACTTAACGCAACGTCTGCCGGTGGCGGGGTGATGGGCACATTAAAGCAACAGCCTCAAAATTTGCAGCAAAAGCTGAAAGTTATTTACAAAACACGTAAGGTTAGCCGCCACCCTATTGTGGTTCACCCGAGGGTAAATAATCATCTACAAGCACAAGTTCAACAAGCAATTATAGAAATAGGGAGCGACCCTAAGCAAAAACATCTATTAGCGGGAATTCCTATAATTACCCCAAGCAAAGCAAGCATTGACGATTATAAACAATTAACGCAATGGGGCTTACGCTCGTTTTATGTTGAAAATTAACTGGTGGCACAGCCTAAGGGGTCAAAGCTTTATTGCAGTAATGGCATTTGGCTTTTTATTAATATGCTTATTTATTTTTTACGCTTTGCCAGAGCAAGCTAAGTGGGTAAGCAATGACCTTTCAAGCGCAGCGCAGCGCTCTTTAAAGCAACTATCTACATCAATAAAAACCCCGTTGTTAACTCGCCAATATGCACAGCTGTATGAGCAAATAGATGCGCAACTTAATACAAACCCTAATTGGAAAGCAATTAGGGTAGTTGATCCAACGACAAGTAATCAATTATATCCTTTAGATGAGTGGCAGCTGTTAGCTCAGCAGGGTAATGTTACGTTGAGCGAGCGCATTATTTTTTTAGATAAGCCTTTGGCTGAAATAACGCTAGTCGTTAATTTTAAGGACGAAATAAGCGAAGCAGCAAAGCTACATTACACGTTAATTTATATTCAGTTTTTTATACTTGTGGTGTTTTTTATTGGCTTAGCTTGGTTGGTCGATTACAGAGTTACTAGCCCTTTAAGGGCGCTCGAAATGGCCTTTTCTAAACTGGCTAAAGGGAACTTTGATTGCCATGTTAGCGTACAGCAAAAAAATGAGATTGGCAGTGTTATAAATGCATTTAATAAAATGGCCAGCGAAGTTGCAGCTAACCATCAAAAAGTGAACGCACTGAGAATTCAAGCCGAGTCGGCCAGTAAGGCTAAGTCTGACTTTATGGCGAGTATGAGCCATGAGCTTAGAACGCCGTTAAATGCCATTTTAGGTTTAGCACAGCTTTATCAATATGATAGTAAAGCAACCGAGGTACACAAAGATAATGCCCAGAGTATTTACCAAGCTGGGGAGCATTTACTTTTATTAATAAACGACGTGTTAGATTTAACTGCGATTGAGTCGGGGAATATGCAGTTTAATTTTGAATATGCACCCGTCAAAGACATGCTGCAGCATAGTATTGAAATGGTAAGCGAACTTGCCAGAGTTGAGCTTGTTACTATTAATACTCATAATATTGACTCGCTTGAGGGTGTTTACTTATATGTTGATAAGCGTCGTTTTAAACAGGTACTGCTTAATTTACTTTCCAACGCAATAAAATATAACAAAGTGAGAGGGAAAATAGATATACGCTGCGAAATTGCTGATTCCAGCCGTTGTAATATTAATATTGAAGATACAGGGTGCGGTTTTTCAGAGGATGACATTTTAAGGCTTTTTAAACCCTTTGATAGGCTAGGTGCAGAGACCAGCAAAACACATGGTACGGGCATAGGGTTAGTTATTACTAAAGAGCTTGTAGAGAGAATGCAAGGGCAGCTGCAAGTAAATAGTCAAATAAATAGAGGCGCGTGTTTTACTATTAGTTTTAATAGCTTTGAACAAAGCGCTTTAACAACAATACAAAATGATAAGCCGTTAAGCCACCCCAACAATGATCCTAGAGACCTCGCCACAGGCAAACTGCCGGTATTAAATGTGCTGGTGGCAGAAGATCAACTTACCAATCAGCAGGTTTTAAAGCAGCAACTGACTATGCTTGGCATTAACTCAACATTTGCAAATAATGGCGA
Source organism: Pseudoalteromonas sp. MM1 (assembly GCF_030296835.1). Lineage (NCBI taxonomy): Bacteria > Pseudomonadati > Pseudomonadota > Gammaproteobacteria > Alteromonadales > Pseudoalteromonadaceae > Pseudoalteromonas > Pseudoalteromonas sp. MM1. The sequence continues at coordinate 969,570 of NZ_AP027922.1, forward strand.
GCAGGCGTGGCAAATGCTCCAAGATAAGAGCTTTGATATGCTACTTACCGATATTCAAATGCCGTTGTTAAATGGCCTTGAATTAGCAAAAAAAATACGAAAAAGTACACAGTTTAATGAGCTAATAATTATTGCCGTAACAGCCAATATAATGGAAAAAAACATAAAAGATTGTTATAGCGCAGGGATGAATGGTTTTTTAACTAAACCAATAGAGCTTGAGAGCTTAAAAGCACTGTTGATGAAGCACTCGCAAGGCATTGTTACTTCGTATACACAGCCGCTACCAACCACCGAGCAAGTAAGCTCTAAGTACAGCCAATTAGATATGCCTTTATTATACTCTATGTTAGGAAAAGATGAACATGTTCATTGTTTAGTCTTTCAAGCGTTTTTACAGAGCGCTTATGAGCAAGTTAAGCTAATTGAAGCGTATACACATAGTTTAAATTACGCCGATTTATCTTTTCAGGCTCATGGTTTAAAGTCATCGGCTAAGTCGGTTGCAGCGTTAAAGTTAAGTGACATTTGCCAACAAATAGAAAGCTTAGCAGCACAAAATAAGGTAGATGACAGCTTATTATTTGCTCTACAAACGGGGTTTAATGAGGTGGTTACACAGTTAAAAGTTTACTGTAATAAACATGAGGCATCTTCTTAATGCCTCATGTAATCGGGCTTTTAATTAGTATTTAGCGGCCTGTCCTTTAGCGGGTAAAGAACTTAAAATAAAGTCGCGTAAGTCGTTATTAGAAAGTTTAAGATCTTCATGTCGCAGGTACATCATATGGCCGCTGCGATACCCTTTAAAGCTTAACCTATCTTTCATTTTTCCACTTGGGTCAAGCTGCCATAACGTGTATTTAGCATCAAAGTAATTGGTTGCGCCATCGTAGTAGCCAGCTTGAATCATCACGTTTAAATACGGGTTTTGTGCCATCGCTAAACGTAAGTTTTCGCCGGTATTATTTTTACTGCGATCCCACGGGTGAACATTGCCAAATAAGTTATATTTAACATCTGTTTTATAGTTGAGCTCTTCACGCAGGTAATAGTTAATCGCGGGTGTAAACGAATGCAGCCAAGAGGTAAGCTCAGCCCAGTAATCAGGGGATTCGCCAGCATCGCGTTTATCAATACCTAAATAGCGCGAATCTAGTCGTCCGACAGTTTGTCCGCGCTCACGTAAAAGTTCTTTCCAAAAAAATCGAGTGGGAATGTCTAAGTTGTTTTGAGCTACAAACTGCTCTGAAAGGCCGGCATATTCTGCCATTTTCTTTATTATTTGGCGTTTTTTATCTGCATCGATAAAACCACCTTTAGCGAGGGCAGGAATAAGCTCATTAATGGTAAATTGCTCTACTTCGGGTAAAAGTTCATTGAGATCTTTTTCTTGTAAGCTTTTACTCAGTGCTTTGTGATACCACGCAGTTGCAGCAAAATAAGGCAAGCGGTTAGCCGCTTTTATAGGGCCGTCCCGTTTTATGCCAATATCCGTGGGCGATACTAAAACCACTCCATTAATGTACATCCACTGACTGTTTTGTAGTTCATGGGCAAGGCCAGATACACGAGTAGTACCGTAGCTTTCTCCAATTAAAAACTTAGGTGAGCGCCAGCGCTCGTTTCTATTAACAAAGGTATTTAGCCATTCAGCTAAGTATTTTATATCGGCATTTACACCAAAAAAGTGCTTTTTTTGTTGCTCTTTCGAAAGCATCTCACCTTTGGCGTTTTCTATTACGCGCGAATAACCTGTATTCACGGGGTTAACATAAACAATATCAGCTACATCTAATACTGAGTAGGGGTTGTTTTTTACGCCATAAGGCTGAATGGGGTAGCCTTCGTCATCAATTTTTAATACGCGTGGACCAGTATAGGCTAAGTGCATCCAAACAGAAGCCGAACCTGGACCGCCATTAAACGATATCAACAGCGGGCGAGCTGCACTGTTATCAACTTTATCTCGTGTGTAATAGGTATATTGTAATGTGGCAATGGCATCGCCATTATCATTCCACACCGGCTGAGTGCCTGTTTTAACTGTGTAACTAAAGCGTTCACCATTAATTTTTGCTTTATGCTTAGTGACTACGTGGCTATCAATGTCTATTTTTCGTTGGTTTTCTGCTGTTGCAGCACTGCTAAGCAATACGATGGCAAGCGCTAAGGTGTAACGAGTTAATTGGGCAATCTTCATTGTCGTTCCTTATTTTTGTTTAGATGCTATTTAAAATAAAAAATACAAAAATAACAAAAGTATTGAGATTAATGGTCGATAATACTGGTTAAGTCTAAACTTATAACAGCATGTTTGTTTATTTAGAGTTAATTTATCCTAGCGTGTTTAGCTTAGTTAAAAAATCAAGTATATTTAGCTGGCTTTGTATTTGAATTAAATACAAGACTTGCGCCTACATTAATGGACCTAGCCAGCTCAATGGCTACATAAACAGTGCTTTATTGGATGTTTTTCATAACTTGTCGCTTAAGTGCAAGTTTTAGTACGTAAAATAACAAGATTAAAGAGAAGTTTATGCAAAGAGTTTTAGTGGTTGAAGACAGCAAAGTAGTGCAGCAGGTGCTACGCCACTTATCGGCTCAGTATTTAGATGTTGCTGTCGATTTCGCATGGTCATTAAATGAATGCCAAGACTATATTGAAAAACATAAATACTCGTTGGCGTTAGTTGATTTAACCCTGCCTGATGCGCCTAATGGTGAGGTTGCAAAATTCACGCTTTCACATGCCATTCCTACGGTGGTGCTTACCTCTAAAATTGATGAGTATAAGCGCCAGCAAATGCTAGAACTCGGAGTTATTGACTACGTAATAAAAGACAACCGCGACTCATACCATTACGCTATAAAGTTAGTGGCTCAACTGCTGCGAAATCAAGGCTGTAAGGCGTTGGTTGCAGATGATTCGGTGTTAAGCCGCTCTTTAATGAAACAAATGCTAGAAAAGCAATTATTTGATGTAACTGATGCTCAAGATGGTCAGCAAGCTCTCGAAATAATAAAAAATAATCCTAATATTAAATTGCTGATGACCGATTATGCGATGCCATTAATGGATGGCTTTGAATTGGTTAAAGCGGTGCGTAATTTTAGAGGGCGCGATGATTTGGCCATCATTGGGCTTTCGGGGGCGGGTAAACACGGATTATCGGCTCGTTTTATTAAGTACGGTGCCAACGACTTTTTAACAAAGCCATTTATGAATGAAGAGTTTCATTGTCGTGTTATGCAAACAATGGAGCAGTTGTCATTGATTGCGGATATTAAAGAAAGTGCTTACAGAGATTATTTAACGGGAATGTATAACCGCCGTTATTTTTACCAATATGCAGAGCAACTATTAAAAAAACAACAGCAAAACACGCTTGCATTACTCGATATAGACTTTTTTAAAAACATTAATGACACCCTAGGCCACGAAGCGGGCGATCAGGCACTAAAGCAGGTGGCCACGTTAATTAAAACGACGTTTTCTAAGTTTACTGTTGCGCGGGTGGGCGGCGAAGAATTTGCCATTATATTAGATGATATAGACACGGCGCGTGGGCGAGAGTACTTAGAAGGCTTTAGAAAAAAACTCGCTAAACATGAATTTTTAATCGATGAAAAACCGTTTTCTATTACCATTAGTATTGGTGTTGCTGATTTTCAAAACACTGATTTAACACAGGCTATGCGCATCGCTGATGCTGCTCTTTATGAAGCCAAAAATAATGGCCGAAACTGTGTTGTGTAAATATGAAAAATAACACTAATTACAAGCTAGTAGGGCGTCACTTTTGGTGATGCACCAATGTAGCTAAGTTGTTAAAAAAGCGCACCTTGATGGTGCGTTTTTTTTGTTTTAAATTTACTATTCATGCTTATCTTATTGATATTAAGTGTTTTTTAATAGTGGCACAAAGGTTGGATTATGTAAGCCAACAGGATAACAATAAAGCGTCCGAGGGGGCCACTATGAAAATGATTAGTGCAATCATAAAACCATTTAAATTAGATGATGTGCGTGAAGCGCTCGCTGATTTAGGTATTGAAGGGATGACCGTAGTTGATGTGAAAGGTTTTGGACGTCAACGAGGCCATACAGAGCTGTATCGTGGAGCAGAGTATCAGGTAGATTTTATTCCTAAGATCAAACTTGAAATTGCTACTCGTACCGAAAACTGCCAACGCGTAGTTGAAGCAATTACCAAAATTGCATCAACAGGCAAAATTGGTGACGGTAAAATTTTCGTGTACGACTTAGATCAAATTGTGCGTATCCGTACGGGCGAACTTGATGAAGAAGCAATTTAAGGGGGCTGATTAATGGAAAATACAATTGTAGAACTCAAATTTTCACTCGATACCTTTTATTTTTTGGTGTCGGGTATATTAGTAATGTGGATGGCAGCCGGTTTTGCCATGTTAGAAGCGGGTTTAGTTCGCTCTAAAAACACCACTGAAATTTTAACTAAAAACGTGGCGCTGTACTCTATCGCATGTACCATGTTTTTATTAGTTGGCTACAACATCATGTACGTAGACAACGCTGAAGGCGGCATTATCCCTTCAATTGGCGCATTAATCGGCACACAAGCGGCCGATGCTGACCACTCTTTAGAATCAGACTTTTTCTTCCAAGTAGTATTTGTTGCAACGGCGATGTCGATTGTATCGGGTGCGGTTGCTGAACGTATGAAGTTATTTGCTTTCTTAGCATTTGCAGTTGTTTTAACTGGCTTTATTTACCCAATGGAAGGTTACTGGACTTGGGGCGGCGGTTTCTTATCAGAAATGGGCTTTGTAGATTTTGCAGGCTCTGCCATTGTTCACGGTGCGGGTGCCGCAGCTGCTTTAGCAGGTGTAATTTTACTTGGCGCTCGTAAAGGTAAATACGGTAAAAACGGTGAAATTTACCCAATTCCAGGTTCTAACTTACCACTTGCTACACTAGGTACGTTTATTTTATGGATGGGTTGGTTTGGTTTTAACGGTGGTTCGCAATTACTGCTTTCAGACAAAGAAAATGCAACAGCTGTAGGTCAAATTTTACTTAATACCAATGCCGCTGCGGCAATGGGTGCAATTGCTGCACTGTTTGTATGTAAAGTGTTATGGGGTAAAGCTGATTTAACTATGGTACTAAACGGCGCATTAGCAGGTTTAGTGGTTATTACTGCAGACCCACTTTCACCATCTCCATTAATGGCGTGTTTACTAGGTATTTTAGGTGGCTCACTGGTTGTATTTAGCATTGTTGCTCTTGATAAAGCGAAGATTGATGACCCCGTTGGTGCTATCTCAGTTCACGGTGTATGTGGCGCGCTAGGTATTATGTTAGTGCCTGTATCTAACGGCGATGCAAACTTTGTAACACAGTTTATTGGTTTAGTGACTATTTTAGCCTTTGTTTTTGTAGTTTCATTCATCGTATGGGCTATTTTGAAACAAACTATGGGTATTCGCGTAACCGAAGAAGAAGAGTTAAGCGGTATGGATCAACACGATTGTGGTGTTGATGCTTATCCTGAGTTTGTATCTGTTCGCAGTAACTAATATTAAATAGATTGATCATTGTGTTCACAAAGCCCTACCTAGGTAGGGTTTTTTTCGTTTCAGGGGGGGTTAACTTTTCAGGTGTTAGGCTATAACCAATATGCTAAGCTCACACTCGTGAATAAACCTTGGAATAAATTACACTTAAATGGCTGATAACAAAAAAACACCCAGTAGTAAAACCACTTCTAAGCGTGCATCTAAAGCAACTAGCTCGCCACGCAAAGCCAAATCAAAAGCGACTAAAAAAGCGTCAAGCACTGTTGTTAAACGCTCATTTATGAGAAAAACATGGTCTATATTTTGGAAATTGAGCTTAGCTGTTTTTATTGCGATGGCCATGTATCTTATTTATTTAGATTCAAAAACAACACGTATATTTGAAGGCAATAAATGGCAGTTGCCAGCTCAAGTATACGCACGCTCAATGGAATTTTACCCAGGGCAGTTTTTATCAAGCCAAGAGGTAGTATGGGAGCTTGAACGTTTAAATTACTCATCGGTAAATCGTTTGAGCCGCACTGGTCAATATGTTAAAACCGCAAACAGTATTAAAATTTACCGCCGCGATTTTGAATTTTACGATGGCTTAGAGCAAGCACATGTTATTGAGCTTCGCTTTGCAGGGCAAAAAGTAGCCACAATTAAAGATAAATTTGGCAGACGTTTAAATAGTGCGCGTTTAGAGCCTGTGCAAATAGCCCGTATCGGGAATGATTCAAAGCAGGATAGAGAATTTGTTCCGCTTGATAAGTTTCCGCCTATGTTAAAAGACACGTTATTAGTGGTTGAGGACAGGGATTTTTATCAGCATCATGGTGTGTCGGTTTTTTCTATTTTGCGTGCGCTTTATTCAAATATTAAAGCTGGGCGTACCGTACAAGGTGGCAGCACCTTAACGCAGCAGCTTGCAAAAAATATATACCTAACGCGTGAGCGTTCTTTAGTGCGCAAAATAAATGAGGCATTTATTGCGCTTATTTTAGATTACCGTTATTCAAAAGATCAGATTTTAGAAGCCTATTTGAATGAGGTTTATTTAGGTCAATCTTATAACCAAGGCGTGCATGGCATGGGCTTGGCCTCAGAGTTTTATTTTTCAAAGCCTGTTGATGAGCTGGAATATGACCAAATAGCGCTGCTGGTGGCAATGGTTAAGGGGCCTTCGTATTACAATCCTCGTCGTTATAAAGAACGCACTATGGAGCGTCGCGATTTAGTACTGCGCTTAATGGTTGAAAACAAGCTACTGACTACAAAAGAATACCGTGCATCACTTAAACGGCCAATTGATATAGCGCCCATGAAAGCAAGTTTACAAAAGTCATACCCTGGCTTTTTAGAACTGGTAAATCGTGAGCTTAAGCAGTTATTACCTGATCAAAAAACACTAGATGCCGGCGTGCGTGTATTTACTTACTTTGATTTGCAAAAACAGGCTGCGATGGAAGAGTCCATTCAAAAAAGTTTACCGTATCTAGAAAAACGCCCTAACACCGATAAACTCGAAGCAGCCATGATCTCAGTTAATATAGAAAAAGGCGGAGTTTCGGCTTTAGTGTCTGGGCGCGATGTTCGCTACTCAGGTTTTAACCGAGTGCTCGATACTAAACGAAATATTGGCTCTTTAGTTAAACCCGCGGTGTACTTAACAGCTCTGCAGTTACCACATTATAACTTAGCCACATTACTTGATGACTCTCCTGTGCAAGTAACAAACGAGCAAGGTAAAGTGTGGCAGCCTGAGAACTTTGATCACCAATACCGAGGCGCATTGCCACTTTATAAAGCCTTTAGTAATAGTATTAATATTCCTGCGGTAAATTTAGGCCTAGATGTCGGTGTTGATAAAGTAGCAAATACGCTCAAAGGATTAGGAGCAAAAGGTAATATAGATGAATACCCCTCGCTGCTACTTGGTGCTGTAGAAATGTCGAGCTTTGAGGTTGCCCAACTTTATACCACTATTGCAGCAGATGGCGAGTATAGAGAGCTTACCTCTGTATCTGCGCTAACAGACTCGGTAGGTAATGTATTGTATAAGCATAAAGTTAAGTCTGAGCCGCGCTTTGCAAAAGACGCTGTATATATGACTAAATACGCCATGAAGCGAGTTACAAAAGACGGCACCGCTAAGCGTCTAAATTTGCACTTTCCATCAATTCAGCTTGCCGGTAAAACAGGCACTAGTAATGATTTACGTGATAGCTGGTTTGCAGGGTTTGATCAAAACACAGTGACCGTTGCATGGCTTGGTAGAGACGATAATAGAAGCACTGGTTTAACAGGGAGTGTGGGCGCGTTAGAAGCTTATATTCGTTACTTAAAACCGCTCAACCCAGAAGCAATAGCAGATACACGCCCACCATCAATAAGATGGGCATTTGTAAATGAGCAAACAGGCTTACAAGCACCGCCTGGATGCGGCAAAGTCATTCAGTTACCACTAAGAGCCAGTGAGTTTGAACCTAGGCCGCAGTGTATACGCTAGTTTTTTAAAGCTACAAAAATAACAAAGCCGCTCTACGGCGGCTCTGTTTTATGAAGCTTAATCTAAGCTTTAAAAAACTGCATCGATTTTGTTAGGTCATCGGACAAACGACTAAGTTGCTGTGCATCTTGCAAAGTTGACTGTGCCGATTGCAGGGTATGATCTCCTAAATTATTCACTTCTTGTGAATCACTTAATGCTTGAGTAGTAGCACTGGATTGCTCCTTTACCCGCAGCGCTATCTCTTCTCCTTGATGTTTTATATCACCCATACTGTATTGTGCACTTTGTAAAATTTCATTTGTTTGAGTGGCGGCTTTTACCGACTGCTCCATTTTTTCAACGCTAGAGCGCATTTTTTGTTGTGTATCGTCAGAGGCTTGTTGAAGCGAATGGATGATTTGATGGATTTCTTGGGTTTGTGTTTGCGTACGTTGAGCTAGGGTCCTTACCTCATCGGCAACTACGGCAAAACCGCGACCATGTTCGCCCGCGCGCGCTGCTTCAATGGCGGCATTAAGTGCAAGTAAATTAGTTTGATCGGCTATTTCGCTAATACCTTTACTTACCTTGCTAATTTCTTGGCTGTCTAGGGCTAAGCGATTTAGTGCTTGTTGGCTTTCGGTAAATTCAACTTGAAGGTCTTGCATATATTTGGCAAGCTCCATGGTGTTGTTAGAGCCTTGTTTTACATGCTGCGCTGCATCTTGCGCGGTTAACATAGCTTGATTAGCTGACTCTTCTACACTTAGCGCACTTTGCTCCATATTACTTAGTGCATCATGAATAGCGTTTACGCGAGTTTGTTGCTTTTCAACATCTTGGCTAGTTTGGCTACTCGCCTGAGAAAGTGACTTGGTAGCATCACATAGCTCTAATGTGCTTGCTTTTACATTAAGTAATAAATGTGAAATAGCGCGCAGTAAAGCGTTGTAGCGAGTGGCAATAATACCCATTTCATCATTCGTGATTGAATTAATCGAGGCATTTAAATCGCCGTTTGCTGCTCTATCGGCTGCATTAGCAAAGCGCGTAATGCTATCAACTACTGCAAAGTAAAAACCAACCATTAAGTAAAATGCAAATAGTAAACTAAGCACTGATGCAACTAATACTAGGTTTCTGGTCCACTGTTGCGTATTTAATTTACTTTCAATTAGCGTTTCAAGTGTTGGAATACTTTTGTTCACAAGCTGGCTGATACTGTCGTGCACTTGATTTGTAAGCTTAGTGAATTCATCTTGAGAAAGTTCAATATCATCAGGCTCAAGTAGCTTTTTATCAATTGCTGATTTAAAAGCCTCTACAGCGGTATGTAAATTTGTAAGAGGAGGGGTGAGTGTTTTATTAACAGAGGCATCAGCATTAGTTGCTATGCTGAGTATTTTATCCAGTTGTAGCAGGTATAAAGGCAACGACTTACTTAAATTAGATAACGCTATAAATGTATCAGGGGTAAAACGATTGTTTGTTAATACCGTGTCAGCGCTTTGCGCTGTCGCATTTATTTGCATTATTAATGCGGGGATTGGGGTGACTAAAGAGCGGTTAACATAAGCACTAGCAAGCTCACTATCTAACGCTAAATTAGATTGTATTGAAACAAGCTCAAGCACTTCATTTGCTTGTCCATCTTTTACCTCAAACCCAAGTGAACGAGCAATTTTGATATTTTTATTAGGCTCACCTTGCATCTGATTTGTGAGTATAGCTCTGTAGCCTTTTAGCCCTTGTTGCTGCATTTGTGAGACATTAATGCTGTTGCTCAAAAGTGAGACCAAAAAAAACAAACTTAATGCGAGTGGTAATAATAAAATACCAAAAACCAAGCTTATTTTTGTTTTATATTTTAAGTTTGCCATAAGTTTTATAGCTGGGGCAGCAAGGTGTCTCAGTCCTGACATAGGGATCCCTTATAGTTAAATGATTGGGTAAGGTCATATAGACCGCTATAAGTTTAATTATCATTCAATTATAAGCGTTTACAAATAAAAAAAGCCCTTTTGGGCTTTTTTCAATCTTTAGTCTTGATAACACACGTTATAAACAAACTATTAACGTGGGTTATTTGAACCATTTATAGCTTTGCAAAAGCGCGTTCAGCAGCTTCTATTGTAGCTTTAACTTCTTGCTCTGTGTGCGCAGCACACACAAAGCCCGCTTCAAATGCAGAAGGTGCTAGATATACGCCTTCTTCAAGCATTAAGTGGAAAAAGCGTTTAAAGCGTTCTAAATCACATTCAGTGGCTTGCTGGTAAGTTGTCACTTTTTCAGCATCAGTGAAGAAAAAACCATACATACCGCCAGCGTAGTTAGTGGTTAAAGGAATGCCTGCTTTTTTAGCGCCTGCTTCAAAACCTTCACAAATTGCTTTAGAAATTGCTTCTAACTTATCGTGCAAGCCTGGCTCGCTCAATAGCTCAAGCGATTTTAAACCCGCAGCCATTGCAATAGGGTTCCCAGAAAGCGTACCCGCTTGATAAACCGGGCCTACCGGCGCAATGTAATCCATTATTTCGGTTTTGCCGCCAAAGGCACCAACAGGCATGCCGCCACCAATAACTTTACCTAAACAGGTTAAGTCAGGTTTTATGTTGTAATATGCTTGTGCGCCACCTAATGCAACACGAAAGCCGGTCATTACTTCGTCAAAAATAAGCACCGATTTGTACTCATCACATACTGCACGCAAGCCTTCTAAAAAGCCTTCGACAGGTGGAATACAGTTCATGTTACCCGCGACTGGCTCTACGATAATACAAGCAATATCGTCTGCGTATTTTTCAAAAACAGCTTTTACTTCATCAAGGTTATTAAACGATACGGTAAGCGTGTGCTTTGCAAAATCTTCAGGAATACCTGGTGAATTTGGCACACCCATGGTTAATGCCCCAGAGCCCGCTTTTACTAATAACGAGTCGGCATGGCCGTGGTAACAACCTTCAAACTTAAGGATTTTATCACGTCCTGTATAGCCTCGAGCTAGACGAATAGCACTCATAGTGGCTTCTGTACCCGAGCTTACCATACGTACTTTTTCGATTGATGGAACAAGCTCTTTTACTTTTTCAGCCATTAAAATTTCAGCTTCGGTAGGGGCGCCATAGCTTAAACCGTTTTCTACTGCTTCGTGAACGGCTTGTTTTATAGCTGGGTGGTTATGGCCCATGATCATTGGACCCCACGAACCTACATAATCGATATAACGGTTACCATCAGCATCAAAAGTAAATGCACCTTCGGCTTTAGTGATAAATAGTGGCGTACCACCTACACCGTTAAATGCACGTACAGGTGAATTTACACCACCTGGAATTGAAGTTTGTGCACGATTAAATAAGTCTTGGCTAATTGTCATGAAAAATCCTATAAGTTGTCGCTTGGTAAAAGTGTTTAGCTGTCGCGTTTGCGGCTAAACCAAGGTACGTCTACTTCATATTGCTCGACTTTGTTTTCTACGCCGAGGGTTAAAGCAAACAGTGCCATACGAATTAATACGCCGTTTTGTACTTGGCGGAATATAGCTAAATTGTCGTTACTGTTTAAGTCGTTATCAAGCTCATTAGCTTCCAAACGGCTATCACGTGGCAACGGGTGCATAAGCACTGAATTTGGCTTACAGTGCGCGTTATAAATTGATTGGCTAATTCTAAAGCCGCCACGGTATTTATTAGCTTCTTCTTGTGAAGGGAAGCGCTCTTCTTGGATACGTGTTTGATACACAATATCCGCTGCTAAGTTCCCTTCCATTTTGTTCACTAATTCTATTTTATGACCTGCATTTTCTACCGCATCTAAAATACTGGTTGGCATTTGCAGGCCATCGGGCGCTACCATCGAAAATTTTACGTTTTTGTAATGGCACAATAATTTAGAGAGTGAATGTACTGTGCGGCCATATTTTAAATCGCCAACTAGGGCTATATGCATGCCATCAATATTTTGATCAAATCGGTTTAGTTCACGCTCAATGGTTAGTAAGTCAAGTAATGCTTGAGTCGGGTGCTCGTTTGGGCCATCGCCACCGTTAATTACAGGGACTGAACACCCTTCAGAAAATTCGCTTACTGAGCCTGCATCTGGGTGGCGCATAGCAACGGCATCTGCGTATGCTGAAATAACACGGGCTGTATCGTAAAGCGACTCCCCTTTAGCAAGGGCTGAGCTTTGCATGCCGGTTGTTTCGCGCACGCCACCGCCCAGCAAATTAAAGGCAGTACCAAAGCTTACACGCGTACGCGTGCTCGGTTCAAAAAACAAATTAGCTAAAATAGCGCCTTCTAGCACGGTTGTTTGCTTTTGTTTTTTAGCATAAGGCTCCATTTTTTTTGCCACTGCAAAAATACGCTCAATGCAGTCTCTGTCGAGTTGATTTACCGACAATATATGTTCACCTTGGAAACTTAACATGGGGTTATTCCTAATCAATCAAAGGGGCGCGATAATCCATAAAATGGGGCACGCAATCGCGCGTGTTATAGCAAGTATTGTAAATTGCAGCGCAGTTTAACATGCGCTGCAAAGCTTATAAATTAGGTTTTATTACCGCAAGCGCAACAATAATTAGCAGAGCAATAACCGGGAGCTCATTAAAAATGCGATAAAAGCGGTCCGTTTTGGTATTTCTGTCGTGTTTAAAATCGCTTAGTAATTTAAAGCAGTAGCCGTGGTACAGATATAAAATAATAACCAGTACCAGTTTGTAGTGCAGCCACATGCTGTATCTAAACCAATCACGGCCATACTCTACAATAGTGAGTACACCAAAAACGGCGGTTAAAATAGCAAACGGCGTTACAAAAAAGAGTAGTCGGCGCTCCATTACTTTAAGCATGGAGTTACAGGCTTTTTCTTCGCTCATCGCGTGGTATACAAATAACCGAGGTAAATAAAAAATACCGGCAAACCATGCAATCATAAAAAAAATGTGCAGTGTTTTATAAATTAGTAAAGCGCTCATAAGAATCCTAAAGTAGGCTGTTACGAATAGTTAAAATATTATTTATTTGATCCCAGCGTAACAACCCCATTATTTGCTGGTCATCGAGTAAATTGTATACATACAGGGCACCGCTGCGTTTATCTTTTAAAATATCAAAGGCATCGGCTAAGGTCGATTGGCTGCTAATACCCTGCAAACTAATGTAGTTTATATTAATGGTTTCGCCCGACATCAGGGTAAGGTCATACTCTGCTAGGCGATAGCCGTTTTCTTCATCAAAAACGATTAAAGGGGTTTGGCTGTCCATGGCATCTAGGGTGTTTTTTATTTGCTCTTTATCGTCGGAATAAAGCAGCTTAAAGTCTTCATCCATATCATCCATTATGCCCACTTTTTGTAGCGCCTCTGTTGCGGGCGATACATGATAGGGTAGCCCTTGAAAATCGAGTTGTTGCAAAAATATAGAGCGATTACCAAATACTTGCAGCGCCGTTACATAAGCAGTTGTGATCACTAACATGGCCGGTACTATTATCTCTGGTGAGGATGTAAGTTCCATAACGGTTGTTAATGCTGCTAACGGTGCATGTAATGTAGCAGCGAGTAAACCGGCCATTCCCAATACACCGTATGTGCCTGCAATGTCAGCACCTGGGCTTATAAACTGGGCAAAAAAGGCCATTAAAGTACCTGTTAATACACCAAGCCCAATAACGGGGCCTATTAAGCCGCCCGGTATTCCTAGGCCAATGGCAAACAGGGTTGCCAACAGTTTGGCTATTAAAATAGTAGTAAGTAGCTGCGCATTTTCAGGCGATTCAACCGCAATAGTAATCGCACTCATACCTGAGCCCATAGCTTGGGGCACTGCATAGGCAATAATACTCGCAATACAACCTGCAATGAGTAAACGAGGAAACATGCTTAGAGGTTTAAATGTTTTTATGATCAGCATTAAGTTTTGATTAAAGCTATAGGCAATTGCGCCTAAAGCCATGCCGCATAAAATTAAATATGGGTAATGCCAACCACTTAATGGTGTAATGCTAATAAGTGCAAGCTCTGAGCCTTCACCAAACACGAATTGGGTCGCTAATGCACCAGTTAATGCGGCAAGCATAATTGGTACAAAAATATGCACTTTGTACTCACGTAGCACCACTTCCATTACAAAAATAACCGCAGCAAGTGGGGTATTAAACGAGGCCGCAATACCTGCAGCCACACCACAGCCACTTAATGTGCGCATGGCGTTGTGCGGTAAATGGAGTTTATCGGCTAATATACTTGCGCCGGTTGCTCCCATATGAACAGACGGCCCTTCTCGCCCAACTGAAAAACCACTAATTAATGCCAGTGCGCCACCCACAAATTGATTTACTGTGTTGTAAAGCGGCATTTGCCCGTAGTGGCGTTTAATGCGGTGAATAACAAAAGGAATACCTAGACGATAGTGCTTAAAGCCAGTAAATGCAGCAAATGTAGCAATCAGTAGCGCAGCAATTAACGGCATTAAAACCCGTTCAAGGGTGGGAAGAGTAGTAAAATTATCGGGAGTGTCTAAAAATAAGCTTTGAAAAAACAGAATCGTTAAGCGAAATAAAATAATAAAAAATGCAGCAATTAAACCAGCACTTACGCCTAATAAGCATAATTGCACAGAGGTTTTTGGTTTTGCTAATCGACGCCTGAGTTGCTCAAGCCACATGCTGTATTCTCCGCCACATTTTTTCAGCGAGCAGTTTAACAAAAGTGTGCAGGTAAGTCCTTGTGATTTTGCAATTTTAAATAAGTATATTAACAAATATTACAGCAATCGCTAAAAACACATTTTGCTATCGTATCGGCTAAAGTAATGGTTAAAGTCAAAGATGGCTTAAGAGATGTTTGACTATACTTGATTAAAACACTCGGGTATTAGATAATCACGCCATTGCGATATTGAGGGTTTTAAAATGTCTGAAGAATTACCAATAAAGTTCAGCGATGCTGCTGCTGTTCGTGTTAAACAGTTAATCGACGAAGAAGAAAATCCAGATTTAAAACTGCGTGTTTACGTAACAGGTGGTGGTTGTTCTGGTTTTCAATATGGTTTTACTTTTGATGAAAAAGCAAATCCTGGCGATTTAGAAATAGTTAAAAATGGTGTAACGCTGGTTATTGATCCAATGAGTATTCAGTACTTAGTTGATGGCGAAGTGGATTACACAGAAGGGTTAGAAGGCGCACGCTTTTTTGTATCTAATCCTAATGCAACGACTACCTGTGGGTGTGGTGCAAGTTTTAGCGTTTAAGCAATTTACGCTTAGCTATTAAAGCCGCGTTAGCGGCTTTTTTAATGCCTAAAATTCAGTTGGGCTATACTCGGTGAGTTGCATTATAAGTACAAAAAAACCGAGTACAAAAGCAGAGAAGGCAAGTATATATAAAAAGCCTTTTTTACCTTGTTTAATCGGTACTCCGTAGTGGCGTAAAAACAAAAACCATAAAAAGCATAGTAAAATAGGCAACAAAAATAAGACTCTAAACATACTTCCTCTTTAGTCCCTTAGTTAGGGAAAAACGTTATTTATGGGAACTTTTTTACCCTTACTGTTGTTTAAACATCAACACAGCAAGGTTATTCGCACGTTAATTTGTAACAAAGTGCTTTTATCTTACAATTAATTTTTTAGGAAAAAACTTAATATTTCTGGTACGTTAACTTAAATATTCAGCATAAGTAAAGGTTAGTGGTTGGGTAAATTTATGCAAACTATGTAATTAATTATTTAACCGAACTGTTAATAGTATATAATGTATCCAAGAGTGAGACGGGCAAAATTTCACTCTTAATAAAAATAAACCTATATCCTATTTTTGCGGGTTAGCACTGAATAGATTGGTAGGTTGGATAAGTAGCAATACCTTTGCTTATTTAAGCAATAGCTTGCTATTGAATATTGTAGTGGGTATCTGCTTATATGCCTCCAATCATTGTGTGACTACTGCTTTGACGGGTATGTCATATCATCTAGTAGGAGATGTAAAATGATGGGCAAAACTGTTTCTTCAGAAGAAAACGAAAAGCTAACTAAATGGCTTAAAACAAAACGCCATGAAAAGGGTCATACAATGCGTAGCCTGGCACAAGTGCTAGGAACACCTCATTCATTTATCGGTAAGATTGAAAATCAAGAACGCCGCTTAGATGTTATTGAGTTTGTACGTTACTGTAATGCACTTGAAGTTGATCCGCATGAAGCGCTAGGCTTAATTAAAGCGGATTAATATTGTTTTGCTTAGGGTGTTATAAGGGGCACTTGAACGGCCTAAGCAAATCACGTTAATGCAGGGATGCATTACATATTTTTATGGTAATTTTGCTCAAGCTGATACAGCTTATGCCTAATCAAATATAAAAACACCAGCGAAGGTATTACCATTAATGCCGTTAACACAAAAAATAATGCCCAATTCCCCATTAGCCAATCATCAATAACCACACCACTGTAGCTCGAAAGCAAGGTTCGTCCTAAATTGCCAAGCGAAGCCAGTAATGCATAATGTGTTGCACTAAATGCCCGGTCGCATAACATCGATATAAACGCCACCATAGCCACTAACGACCAAGCCTGAGTAAAGCCATCAATTACAATAGCAAAAGCGTACAAGCCTAAATTAGGGCCAACCAGCGCAATAGCCGAAAAGGCTAAATTAGACCCCGCCATTGCCACACCACTTATAAATAACCCTTTTACAATGCCGTACTTTTGATTAAACAAGCTGCCCACAAAGGTAAAAGCAATGGTGAGTACTGCCGTGCCTACTTTTGAAAAAGTGGCTATATCGCTATTGCTAAAGCCTATTTCTTTATAAAAAACAATCGACATGCGCCCCAAAAAAGCTTCGCCTATTTTAAATAAGAAAATAAATGCTAATAAGGCAAGGGCTGTTTTAACCCCATTTTTAGCAAAAAAGGTTTTAAAGGGATCAACCACTGTAACGCCAAGCCAAGCAATCACTTTAGTAAAGGGCGTTTGTTTAATGCTGGCCAGTTTTTCAAGGTATACGCGCTCGAGCTCTGCGTGAACAGCTTCTCGGTTTGATTTAGGCTCTTTGGCAAATAACACGCCGCTCATTAGTATCAACATAACAGCGGCTAAAAAGTAATACACTTGTGGCCAATCTAATGAGGGTATATCGGCCATGTAAAAAGGAATGGCACCCAGTAATGCATAACCTGTCCACCAACCCGATGTGGCCATAGCAGCAGCTGCAGTGGCTTTGTGAGATTCGTTTTCGCTTAACGTGTCTATTCTAAAAGCATCAATGGCTATGTCTTGAGTGGCAGACGCCACTGCGATCAGTAAACACAGGCCCGCGGCAATCGCTAAGTTTGCTTTTAAATCAAGGCCCGCTAAAAGCAAGGTGCCAATAAACATAAAGCTTTGGCAAAATAAAATCCAGCTACGGCGTTGCCCAAACCACTTATACAATAAGGGCAGTTTGGTTCTATCAATAAGTGGCGACCACATAAAGTTAATGCTGTATGCGCCAAATACAATACCAAATAAGCCAATCATACTGCGGCTTAGGCCTTCATCTTTAAGCCAAGCCGACATCACTGAGCCAATCAGTACCCATGGAAAACCACTGCTCATACCAAATATAAAAATATTGATTAAACGTTTATCTTTAAAATACGAAAAATATTCGCTTACAGAGAGGGTTTTGCTCATAGGGCCTTCATTGGCGTTGGGTGCAACTTAGTTGCACCTCAGTGATTTATAATGGTGTTTGCTCAAGTACTTTAATATTTAAAATAACAACGGGCGTTTTTGGTACAAAGTCGTAACCAATTTTTTCATTAAAGCCGGTTTCTACGGCCATAATTTTATCTAGCGTATCGTAACCATCCATTACATTACCAAATACGGCAAAGCCCCAATCTCTACCTGGGTTTAAATGATCGTTATCATCCATATTGAAAAAGAACTGACGAGTGCCCGAATGCGGTTCGCGGTCTTGATATGCCATAGCAATGCTGTACATATCATTTTTTAAACCGTTGCCACTTTCGTTAAATATAGGGTCGTTTTCGTGAAGCCCGTCAAGGTCTTTATCGTATCCACCACCTTGTATTACAAAATCTCGGTCGTTTTCAACATCACGTTCAACACGGTGGAATATACTGCCTTGGTAACTTTTATCCATTACGTAAGTTAAAAAGTTATTTACCGTAATGGGGGCTTTAGAGCGGTCTAGCTCAACCACAATACTACCCAATGACGTGACTATTTCTACACGTGGAAAAATATTGTCTTTTTGTACAAAACGGCCTTCTTGCGCCGCAAAGGTGCTTACACTAAATAGGAGGCTTAAGCAGATTAAAAATTGTTTCATTGTTAACCTTCTAAAAATTCAATTAATTCTGGGTCCGATACAATGCGGGTAATAATTTGTTCCGTCAACTTATTGAGTTGACCTTCAATTTTTGCGCGATCATGGCTTAGCGGCCCTTCTAAATTAGCGCTGCCACGGTACACTTTACTAAAATTGCTGGTAGAGCGAATAACTCGTACGCCTAGCTCGATGTTTGCCTCGCTGGTGTGGCTCATTAGCTTTTCAGTCACTTGTGCTTGCAAGGCATGAATGTCTAGTTCAAAGCGGGTTGTCGCAAGGTTAGAAATACTGGCGCCGTTACGGTTAAGCGCGCTATCTAAAACACTTTTAACTGAGGTCACAATATCACGGCTTGCAAAGGTTTTGGTTTTGTCCGACTCAACAAGCTTTAGAGTTGCGCTATCACCGCGTAAGTCAATCACGCTGGTACTCAAGCTGGCTGAAATAACACTAATTTGGCCGTTTTTATAAACTGGGTTTAATATTACCTGATTTGGCTGATTGCTACAGGCGCTAAACACCAACATTGAGCAACAGGCTAAGATAAATTTAGTTAATTTCATTTTATAGCATCCCACTATTTTTAGTTGCACTGAGCACTACAAACTTTTTGTTTGAACCTAATAGCTTACAGTTACCAAACATACGATTTAATTTATCGTGATAATCTAAATGCCGATTACCAATAATTCGCAGCTCGCCACCTTCTTTTAATGTATCTTTAGCTTGTTTAAACATTTGCCACGCAATGTGGTCGGTAACGGCTTGGGCTTGGTGAAATGGAGGGTTACATAACACCATATCTACACTGTCTCTTGCAAAGCCGGTTAAGCAATCATTTTCTATAAATTGGCAATCATCAAACTTATTTGCTTGGTTAAGCTCAACATTTAAACGTGCAGATTCGACCGCCATGTACGACTCATCAACAAAGGTTACCGATGCATTTGGACATCGTGATAGCGCCATTAAACCCACTACGCCATTACCACAACCTAAGTCAATAATGCTTTTTGCTTTAGGCGTTTGCGGCAAGTAATTAAAAAAGAACCGTGCACCTATATCTAACGAATCGCGCGAAAAAACATTGGCATGGTTCGTTATATTAAAGTCAGTGCCTTCAAGCTGCCAAGTTACCGGGAAATTCGCCGCCTTATATCCGCCTTTTGCTGTACTTAATATTAAACGCGACTTTTTAACAGCTAAACTGGTTTTGGTTTCGCCAATAAATTGCTCAAACGCTTTTATAGTTGAGTTATGAATTTCTTTGGTTTTACCTGCGGCAATCACCGGTGTGCCAGGGGCAAGTACTTCACTCAACTCGCTTAATTGAAACTGTAAAAAGCCTACGTTACGCGGTATTTTTATGAGTACTAAATCAACCTCTTCAGGCAGCGCAGATAAGCTATCTAATTGTGTAAATTGGGCTGTTGGTAGTTTATTTTCTTTTAAATTATAGGCTGCAGCTTGGTGGCTAATATAAGAATCGTTAACTGAACAAACCGTTAATTCACTAAAATAACAGGCAAGGGCACCAAAGGCGTCGTTTAAAATGAGTAATGAGCGACAATCAGGATGATGTTCGTTAACATAATTGATAAGGTACTCATCGGCCGAATCCCACGCTTGTAAACTGCGGTTTTTTTGATCCAAAGGGAAACGTTCAAGAGTAAATGTTTTATCGCCTAGCAGGGCTTGCGTCGTCATAATGGTTTGTTGATCAGTAATCTAATGTAGGTAAATTCTAACATGCAACGGCAAAACGCCAACCCCCAACAGTTACCAAACGGCTTTTCTTATCAAAGTAAGGCACTTAGTGCGCAAAAAAGCCTCGATTTGTTTTATTATTTGCAAAAAAACCTTAACTGGCAGCAGCCTAATGTCACCGTGTATGGCAGAACTGGACCCATACCACGTTTGCAATGTTTTATGAGCGACCTAAATATTGAATATGGCTACTCACACAGTAAACAAGTAGTTGAGCCGTGGGATGATGTACTTTTAGCGATGCGAAAACGTTTAGAGCGACATTTAAACAAGCCGCTTAATTCGTTATTAGTTAATTATTACCGTGATGGTAACGATACGATGGGTTGGCACAGTGATGATGAAATAGAACTCGGCTCAGAGCCTACTATTGTGTGCATATCGCTTGGCGCTGAGCGCGTACTCAAATTAAAGCAAAAAGCTACAAACAAAGTCACCGACTTAAAATTACAAAGCGGCAGTTGCTTAGTAATGAGTGGCTATAGTCAGCGCGACTACCAGCACGCAATTCCCAAACAAACAACGCTTGCGCACCCGCGAATAAGTTTAACGTACCGCTTTATTGAGCACATTAAACAAAAGCAATTTAGTTAGTGAAATTAACTTGTTATAGTAGCTGCACAAATCAGTGATTAAATATGGTGTTTTAATGTCAATGCAACAACAAATTCAAGACAAGCTTAGTAGCGCGATTGCCTGTAAGCATTTAAACGTAATTAACGAAAGCCATATGCACAGCGCCGGTACTGAGTCGCATTTTAAAGTAGTTGTGGTAAGCGAAGAATTTGCTGGTAAACGATTACTACAGCGCCATCGCCAAATTAACGAAGTATTAAAAGATGAGCTAGCAAATCATATACATGCATTAGCTATTCATACTTACACGCCTGATGAATTTACAGAACAAAACGGCGAAGCGCCTGACTCTCCAAATTGTATGGGCGGCTCAAAGCTAAATTAACCATTAATGTAGGTTAATCAATATAAATAGGGGGATTTGGTCAGGTTTAACTGATCAGATCAGTGTTTTTAGTATTAGCCTTTAAACTAGCGCTAATTTTTATTGTAAAAGATATAGGATGATCAATGGTCATTAAGCCTAAAATTCGTGGATTTATTTGTACTAACGCACACCCAGTAGGCTGTGCTGCACATGTTCAAGAGCAAATTAACTATGTAAAACAACAAGGCGAGCTAAAAGATGCGCCTAAAAATGTATTAGTAATTGGTGCTTCAACAGGCTACGGCTTGGCTTCTCGTATTACGGCGGCATTTGGCGGTGGGGCTAAAACGCTAGGTATTTTCTTTGAAAAAGAAGGTACAGAGCGTAAAACAGGTTCTGCTGGTTGGTACAATACAGCAGCATTTCAAGACGCTGCAGATGAAGCAGGGCTTTGGTCAAAAAATATTAATGGCGATGCGTTTTCTAACGAAATTAAGCAAAAAGCAATCGAGACAATTAAAGCAGATTTAGGCAAAGTAGACTGTATTATTTACAGCTTAGCATCGCCTCGTCGTACTGATCCAAATACAGGTGAGGTGTATTCATCTACACTTAAACCTATTGGCAATGCTGTAACCACAAAAAATTTAAATACGTCAAAGCGTGAAATTGACGAAGTAACCGTAGAAGCTGCAAGCCAAGATGATATCGACAACACCATTAAAGTGATGGGTGGTGAAGATTGGGAAATGTGGATTGATGCTTTAAAAGAAGCCGATGTACTAGCCGATAACTTTAAAACCACGGCTTATACTTATATTGGTAAAGAGTTAACGTGGCCAATCTACGGGCACGCAACAATAGGTAAAGCAAAAGAAGATTTAGACCGCGCAACGGCTGCAATTAAAGAATCGACAAAAGATTTAAATGGCCAAGCTTATGTTTCGTCACTTAACGCTGTAGTTACGCAAGCAAGTTCTGCTATTCCTATTATGCCATTATATATCTCTGCTTTATTTAAAGTAATGAAAGCCGATGGCACATACGAAGGCACCATTGAGCAAATTCATGCTTTATTTAGCGAAAACCTTTACGGCGAAACACCGCGTTTTGACGAAGGCGGCCACTTATTCCAAAACTACAAAGAACTAGAAGACGATGTACAAGCGCGTGTTCAAGCAGTATGGGATAAGGTCGATACGAGCTCAATTGATGAGCTAACCGATTATGCAGGCTACCATAACGAATTTTTACGTTTATTTGGTTTTGGCATTGACGCTGTTGACTATGAGCAAGATGTAGATGCAGTGAAGCCAATTGCAAACATGATTGACTAAATCATACTGTGTAATTATAAAAAGTCGCTTATTGCGGCTTTTTTGCTTTTAGTGTTTTAAATATTTTGTGGCAGTTAGGTGCTTAGGCTACCACTTTGGTCTACCTTGATTTTTATTTAAAACACTTAACAAAACTAAATAAGCGTTTCTGTCGTATAATTTTCATAAATACACTCGCATAGTCGTACATAATGATGTTAAAATCGAAGCAATATGTGAGGAGTTTTACTGCGTTGCTTGTTTGATATTCCTAGCAAGTTGTTCTTTTGTACCTTGATATATCTTGGATAACTCAAATGGCGACGTGGTTGATACGATTTTTCAGTTTCTTTCCGTTAATTAATGCAAGTGCGTATGATCAACATAAAAAAAGGTCTGGATTTACCCATAGAGGGCGCGCCTCAGCAAGTTATTCATGATGGTTCTGCCATCAAACGTGTAGCTGTGCTAGGTGAAGAGTTTATTGGTATGCGTCCAACCATGCATGTTCGTGTGGATGACCAAGTCAAAAAAGGCCAGGTACTTTTTGAAGACAAAAAGAACCCAGGCGTCCTATTTACTGCACCAGCTTCTGGTACAGTAAAAGAAATTAATCGTGGTGCTAAACGTGTGCTGCAATCTGTTGTTATTGAAGTAAACGGCAGTGAGCAAATCACCTTTGACTCTTTCAATGCAGATGAGCTTGCTAGCTTATCGCGTGATAAAGCCAAAGAAGTACTTGTTCAGTCAGGTCAATGGACAGCACTTCGTGCTCGCCCATTTAGCAAAGTAGCTGCGTTGGATGCAAATCCTAGCTCTATATTTGTAACCGCTATCGACACAAACCCTCTTGCTGCAGATCCTGCAGTAATTATCGCCGAAAATGCAGCTGCATTTGAAGCGGGTCTTGCTGTTGTTTCGCGTTTGACCGATGGCAAAGTATTTGTATGTAAGCAAGCTGGCAGTCAAGTTCCTAGCTCGTCTATCGCTCAAGTAGAAGTACATGAGTTCGGTGGCGTGCATCCAGCAGGCTTAGTTGGTACTCATATTCATCACCTTGATGCAGTATCTGTTAATAAACAAGTTTGGCATATTGGTTACCAAGACGTTATTGCGTATGGTCACTTATTCCTTACTGGTGAAATCAACACAGACCGTGTTATTTCGCTTGCAGGTCCTCGCGTTAAAAACCCTCGTTTAGTGAAAACACAACTAGGTGCTTCATTAGATGATTTAGTGGCAGGCGAATTAGAAGACGGTGATAACCGTGTTATTTCTGGTTCTGTTTTATCTGGCGCTATTTCATCAGGTCCTCATGCATTCTTAGGTCGCTACCACGTTCAAGTATCTGTTTTACTTGAAGGTCGCGAAAAAGAGCTGTTTGGTTGGATTGCACCAGGTAGTGATAAATTCTCTGTAACGCGTACATTCCTTTCTCACCTTGCACCGAGTCGTTTATTTAAAATGACAACGTCTACAGGTGGTTCAAAACGTGCCATGGTACCAATTGGTAGCTACGAGCGCGTAATGCCGCTAGATATTTTGCCAACCCTATTATTACGTGACTTAATTTCACGTGACTTAGACAGTGCAATTTCATTAGGCGCGCTTGAACTTGATGAAGAAGATTTAGCGTTATGTACCTTCGTTTGTCCGGGCAAATACGAGTATGGTTCTATCTTACGCGATTGCTTAACAACGATCGAGAAGGAAGGCTAAGAGATGGGTTTAAAGAAATTTTTAGAAGACATTGAGCCGCATTTTGAACCAGGTGGTAAACACGAAAAATGGTACGCCCTGTATGAAGCAGCCGCGACTATTTTTTACACGCCAGGTTATGTAAATAAAGGCGCAACTCACGTTCGCGATAATATCGACCTAAAACGCATGATGATTTTAGTGTGGATGGCGACGTTCCCAGCTATGTTTTTTGGTATGTTCAACATCGGTCATCAGGCCGCAGGTGCTTTAGCGCAAGGTTTTGAACTAGCAAACTCTTGGCAGGTTGGCTTGTTCCAGTTATTTGGTGGTGAATTAACCGCTGAGTCGGGCTGGGGCGCTAAAATGTTCTACGGGGCATGTTTCTTCTTACCAATATACGCCGTTACTTTTGCAGTAGGTGGTTTTTGGGAAGTACTATTTGCTTCTGTGCGTAAGCATGAAGTTAACGAAGGTTTCTTCGTAACCTCTGTATTATTTGCACTTATTTTGCCTGCGACTATTCCTTTATGGCAAGTGGCGTTAGGTATTACGTTTGGTGTTGTTATTGCTAAAGAAATCTTTGGTGGTACAGGCCGTAACTTCTTAAACCCTGCATTAGCGGGCCGTGCGTTTTTATTTTTCGCATACCCTGCACAAATTTCAGGTGACACAGTATGGACTGCAGTAGACTCGTTCTCTGGTGCAACTATGCTAGGTCAAGCGTTTGTAGGCACTCTTGATTACAGCAACATGGCACTATGGTGGGATGCGTTTTACGGTTTCATTCAAGGTTCTGTAGGTGAAACATCTACTCTTGCTGTGCTTATTGGTGGCTTATTCTTAATTTACGTTCGCATCGCTTCTTGGCGCATTGTTCTAGGTGTATTCCTAGGTATGGTGGCAACTGCATTCTTATTAAATGCAATTGGCTCTGAGAGTAACCCTGTATTTGCTATGCCTTGGCATTGGCATTTAGTACTAGGTGGCTTTGCGTTTGGTATGTTCTTTATGGCTACTGACCCTGTATCAGCTGCATTTACCGATAAAGGTAAGTTCGCATACGGCGCGCTTATTGGCTTTATGGTAGTTATGATCCGTGTAGTAAACCCTGCTTTCCCAGAAGGCATGATGCTAGCAATCTTATTTGCTAACTTATTTGCTCCACTGTTCGATCACTTTGTAGTGCAAGCTAATATCAAGCGGAGGTTGGCACGTAATGTCTAGTAATAACGAATCAATCGGCAAAACGTTAACGGTTGTTGTCGCACTATGTTTAGTGTGTGCAATTATTGTATCGTTTGCTTCTGTACAGCTTCGTCCTTTACAGCAAGCTAACAAAACTCAAGATATTCAACGTAATATCCTAGCGGCAGCTGACATTGAAGTTGAAGGCTCTGTGTCAGAGACTTTCAATGGCAAAATTGAAGCTCGAGTTGTAGAGATGAAATCTGGTGAGTTTGTTGATGTAGATCCTAACTCATTTGATTTTGAGAAAAGCAAGTTCGACCAGAGCATCAGTAAGTCTTTAAAAGAGAAGGGTGTTAAAGATATTGCTGGTATTCAGCGTATGACTGATAACTCACCTGTTTACATCTCTAAAAAAGAAGATGGCTCTACAGATGCAATCATTTTACCTATCCAAGGTTACGGCCTTTGGGGTGTAATGTACGGTTTCTTAGCGCTTGAAAGCGATGGCGAAACAGTTAAAAACATCAACTTTTACAAGCATAGCGAAACACCAGGCCTGGGTGGCGAAATTCAAAACCCACAATGGACAGCTAAATGGCAAGGTAAAGAGTTACCTATTAACATTATGAAAAGCGGTGCTAGCAACGAACATCAAATTGATGGTTTATCAGGTGCTACACTAACTTCTAATGGTGTTGATCACACAGTTGACTTTTGGACTGGTGAAAACGGCTTTGGTCCTTTCCTTGCGAAGGTACGTGAAGGAGCGTTGAAATAATGGCTGATACTAAAGAAATGAAGTCGGTCCTATTTGGTCCGGTTTTAGCTAACAACCCAATCGCATTACAAGTACTTGGTATTTGTTCTGCACTAGCGGTAACGTCTAGCTTAAAAAATGCCTTAATCATGTCAATTGCTTTGACATTAGTAACGGCGTTTTCTAGCTTGTTCATTTCAAGCATTCGTAACCACATACCTTCATCAGTACGTATTATCGTACAGATGACGATAATTGCTTCACTAGTAATTGTTGTAGACCAAGTATTACAAGCATTCTCTTACGCTACAGCAAAAGAGCTTTCTGTATTCGTTGGCCTAATCATTACTAACTGTATTGTAATGGGTCGTGCTGAAGCGTACGCAATGAAGTCGCCACCACTTATGTCATTTTTAGATGGTATTGGTAATGGCTTAGGCTACTCAGTGGTATTACTTACTGTTGGTTTCATTCGTGAGCTATTTGGTAAGGGAACACTATTCGGTGTTGATATTATCCCATTAGTACAAGATGGTGGTTGGTATCAACCTATGGGTCTATTGATTTTACCACCGAGTGCATTCTTCATCATTGGTTTATTCATATGGGTACTTCGTACTTATAAGAAAGACCAAGTAGAAGCTAAAGCGTAAGGGGCAAGCAGTGGAACATTATATTAGTTTATTTGTAAAAGCGGTTTTTATTGAAAACTTAGCTTTAGCTTTCTTCCTAGGTATGTGTACTTTCTTAGCAGTATCTAAAAAAGTAACTACGTCGATTGGCCTAGGTGTAGCCGTTATTGTGGTACTGGGCATTTCTGTACCAGTAAATAACTTGGTTTACCATGCCGTACTTGCACCAGGTGCATTAGAGTGGCTTGGTTACCCTGAAGCAGACCTTAGCTTTTTACGTTTCTTAACGTTCATTGGTGTTATTGCAGCACTAGTGCAAATTTTGGAAATGGCATTAGATAAGTTTTTCCCTGCACTTTACAACGCATTAGGTATCTTCTTACCACTAATCACAGTTAACTGTGCAATTTTTGGTGCGGTATCATTCATGGTTGAGCGTAACTATAACTTCGGCGAGTCTGTTGTTTATGGTGTTGGCGCTGGTGTTGGTTGGGCGCTTGCAATTACATTACTTGCAGGTATCCGTGAGAAAATGAAATATTCAGACGTGCCAGATGGCCTACGTGGTTTAGGTATTACCTTCATCACTGTTGGTTTAATGGGTCTTGGCTTTATGTCATTCTCTGGTATTTCACTGTAAAGGTAGCGAGGATAAATCATGAGTTATGAGATTTTCTTAGGCGTTGGTGTTTTCATCGCTATCGTTGTACTACTAGTTTTAGTCATCATTGGTGCTAAATCTAAGTTAGTTGCAAGCGGTGACATCATCATCGGTATTAATGGCGATCCAGACAAAGCCATTAAAACATCAGCAGGTAGCAAGCTTTTAGGTGCGCTATCTGAATCAGGTATTTTCGTATCTTCTGCTTGTGGTGGCGGTGGCTCTTGTGGTCAGTGTCGTGTACACATTAAAGAAGGTGGTGGCGATATCTTACCAACAGAACTTGATCACATTTCTAAAGGTGAAGCCCGTGAAGGCTGTCGTTTAGCATGTCAGGTAAATGTTAAAAATGACATGGAAATTGAACTTGAAGAGTCAATTTTCGGTGTTAAAAAATGGGATTGTGAAGTTATCTCTAACGATAACAAAGCAACGTTCATTAAAGAGCTTAAGCTACAAATTCCAGATGGCGAATCAGTGCCTTTCCGTGCGGGTGGTTACATCCAAATCGAAGCGCCTGCTCACCATGTTAAATACGCAGATTTCGATATTCCTGAAGAGTATCGTGGCGACTGGAATCACTTTGGTTTCTTCGACCTGGAGTCAAAAGTAGACGATGAAACAATTCGTGCATACTCAATGGCTAACTACCCGGAAGAAGAAGGCATTATCATGCTTAACGTGCGTATTGCTACACCGCCGCCAAGAAACCTAAGCCTACCATGTGGTAAAATGTCATCGTACATTTGGTCACTTAAAGAAGGCGACAAGGTAACTATTTCAGGTCCATTTGGTGAGTTCTTCGCTAAAGACACAGACGCTGAAATGGTATTCGTAGGTGGTGGTGCAGGTATGGCACCAATGCGTTCACATATCTTTGACCAACTTAAGCGTTTAAACTCTAAGCGTAAGATTAGTTTCTGGTATGGTGCGCGTTCTGAGCGTGAAATGTTCTATGTTGAAGATTTCGACGGCTTAGCAGCTGAAAATGATAACTTTGTATGGCATACCGCATTGTCTGACCCACAACCAGAAGATAACTGGGAAGGTTACACAGGCTTTATCCATAACGTACTTTATGAAAACTACTTGAAAGATCATGAAGCGCCAGAGGATTGTGAGTTCTACATGTGTGGTCCTCCAATGATGAACGCGGCTGTTATCGGCATGCTTAAAGACCTAGGTGTAGAAGACGAAAACATCTTACTAGATGACTTCGGTGGTTAACACCCATATCAAAACAGCTTAGTTTTGGTTAAAATACGGGCCTCGTCGCACTTTGTGCTACGGGGCTTTTTTTATTTTATTTTACATGGGCTAATTTAATGAACAGAGTAAGCAGTTCTCAAGGCGCTATCAGTATTTTTTTATTAACTATAATGCTATTTATTTCTGGCTGTGGGGCTGATAAAACACCTCAGGAGGTATTCTTAGAAGGCAAAACGATGGGCACCACCTATCATATTAAATACTTTGCCGACGATAAAAGCGTTGATGCCACAAAGTTACAGCAGCAAATAGATGATGAGCTAAAAGCAGTTAATCAGTCTATGTCTACGTATATTCCAGATTCTGAAATTAACACATTTAATAAATTACCCGCCAATCAGGTTATGTCAATTAGCGAAGACTTTAGGGCTGTGGTGAGTGAATCTATTCGCTTAGGTAAGTCGACCAAAACGCTCGATGTAACCATGGGCCCGTTAATAGATTTATGGGGCTTTGGACCTGATAAAAAACCAACTAAGCGTCCAGATGATGAAGCACTTGCTGCAATGATTGAAAAAATAGGTGTAGATAAACTTAGCCTTACTGAGCAGGGCCTTGCTAAAACAGTTGATGGTTTAGAGCTATCGTTTTCGGCCACAGCGAAAGGGTATGGCATTGATAAAGTAGCGCAATTACTTGAAAGCCAAAACATTAGTAACTATATGGTAGAAATAGGTGGGGAGCTGCGCATTGGCGGTGAAAAGCCAAATAACCAAGATTGGAAAATTGCGATAGAGCAGCCAGATGCGCCACCAGGTGAGCGAAAAGTTCACCGTGTATTAGCGCCTGGTACGAATGGCATTGCAACATCAGGTGACTACCGTATTTTTTATAAAATGGATGGCGAAACCTACACCCATTTAATAGACCCAGTAACAGGCATGCCAATAAAACATGACTTAGTGTCGGTTACTGTATTACATCCTAGTGCAATGACCGCAGATGGCTTAGCAACTGCATTAACGGTTATGGGAATGGACGATGCTAAAGCATACGCTGAAAAGCACGATTTACCAGTGTACTTAATGGCTAAATCAGACAAAGGCATTGTGACTTACGCGAGCACTGCATTTAAACCTTATTTGTAATATAATAACGTTTAGTTAAAGCTTTATTAGTGCTAAACGCATATTACAACCGATTTTTTGAAATAGACTTTTCTCGCATCTATGTGGGTTTTGGGTGTATAATTTAGCGGTCGCTCAACAATGTTTGAGCATAATTTGTTGCTGATCAATAGGGGCTAAGCAATGTCACTTTTTCTTCTTACATTTGGTTTATTAATTTTAATCGTGATAGCTATGGCTGTTGGTATGATCGTGCAAAGAAAGTCTATGGCAAGTAGTTGCGGTGGATTAGGCTCGGTAGGTATTGATAAAGCCTGTGATTGTGACGATCCATGTGATAAGCGTAAAAAGCGTATGGCTAAAGAGCAAGCCTGGAAAGAAAACCAAATTATTTAAGCTGTAGCTTAATGACAAAAAGCGCCTTTTGGCGCTTTTTTTGTACCTGCAAAACGCCTTCGCATCATAGTTTCCAAAGCAATCCAATCTAAATGTATTAGACCAAGGTCTATAGTTTAGTTTTTTTCACCTATTAGGTTTATTTTTCTCGTTTGTCAAATTGGAGCTAACACTCTAAAGTTTAACCATAGACACAGAGCAAGGCTCTAGTGACAAGCTTGAGGCAAGTTAGCCTCGCTGAAAAGAATCTTTATAAATGTGTGTGTAAAGATGTTGTCAGTGTAAAAGCAGCTCGACTTTGGTGGTGACCAACTGAGAGCTGTTTTATTTTCTTACAACGCACATGTTTATGGCTTAGACCTAAATTGGTTAGCGTAGCTAACAAACTGAATCTTTATATTGTGTGTGAAGATGTTGTCAGTGTGAAAGGCAACTCAAGGTCGGTGGTGACTGGTTTTGAGTTGTTTTTATTCCCTGCAATTGCCACGTAGTGTAAACCAAAAATCTTTATATTGTGTGTGAAGATGTTGTCAGTGTGAAAGGCAACTCAAGTTCGGTGGTGACTTAGCTTAAGTTGTTTTTATTCCCTACAATTGCCACGCAGTGTAAACCAAAAATCTTTATATTGTGTGTGAAGATGTTGTCAGTGTGAAAGGCGGCTCAATTTCGGTGGTGACTGAATTTGGGCTGTTTTTATTTGTGCTCCTTTATTTTCAACCTCATTAATATCCTTATCTCTACTCCTCAAGCCTCTTAAATATCAAATATCTATAAGCTAAACCTTTATTTTTTATTGTGTTATTTTTTATTAACAAAATAGCTGCGAAAGCTTAACGCAAAACTTTATATTTTTTGTTGAACCGAAAACTGTCTTTGTTATACTCAGCATCGAACTTTCAGTAAGTTTTGAAAGTTTGTTTGATACGGATCAATTCTCACTAGGTAAATGTGTGCTAGCCGGGTTTGATTGTATTTAGCACCTCGTTTTAGGGCTTACAGCAGCAATGTTTTTTAATTTTTCCATTGCGCGCTTAATTACTCTAATTTTGTTATTAGTCATTTAGTAGGTTATGTCTTTGAACACACTTTCTTTGCATCATACAAATACGGCTTTTGCTTCTAGCAAACCGCAAACGTGTGAGCGCTTGAATAAAGCGGGCAAGGGCGTGTGTGTCGCTATAACATTATTAGTGTTTAATACGGTAATGCTGCTAAGTGGTGCATTAGAGGATGCCTTTCAGCTTGAAGCGCTGTTTAGCAATGGCTCTATTGTTGAGCCTGTTTTGCTGCACATCACGCAATTTTTAGCTCATCCGATCATATCTAGTCAGCTACTCATTGGCCTTTGCTGGTTATTGTTCCATATTTTTCCGGCGCGTCGTGCTGGAATAATCCTTCGTAAAGCCGCTTTCGCTTTTCGCGAGGCAAAAGTACACCAACCTGTGTCCGCTGCACATGGTTGTCGTGCTCCACCTAGCTTTACAGGTTGTCTGTAAGGCTTCATTTGTTGCTGGTTTTAATTATTTTTTCTTGCTGTAAATAATTAAAGTTTGCATTAGCAATGTAGCCGCGTGTTTTAAACACGTCAGCCAACCAACACTCACCCAAGTTAACTTTTATTACGTTATATAAATGCGTTTAGAAGCTGGGTTTGTTGCTAGGTATTTTTTGCATCCACTTGCAGCGGGTTCAGTCCCTTTATTTTTATAATTTAGTTCTAGTTAACTTGGGTTTTTATTGAAAAATCGTTGCTTGATTTTTATTCAAAGCAGCAAATTAAAACTCTAGGTTTGTAGGATACTCCCTTGTTAATTCGTAACCTTTGTAATATTGCTTTAGCTAGTACGGTGCTGGCGTTGTCAGGCTGTAAAGGCGGGATACTCGATCCAAAAGGCCAAATAGGTATTGATGAGAAAAACTTAATCATCATTGCTACTGTCCTTATGCTGCTTGTAGTAATCCCCGTTATTGTGATGACTTTGTATTTCGCATGGAAATACCGAGACACACAAGATCATGAAATTTATGCACCAAAATGGGCTCATTCAAATAAGATTGAAGCCGTTGTTTGGGCTGTTCCTATTGTTATCGTTATTATTTTAGGTGTTATTACTTGGCAGTCTACCCAAGACTTAGACCCCTATAAACCTATTGAAGGTAAAGGCGAGCACCTCACTGTAGAGGTGGTTTCATTAAACTGGAAGTGGCTATTTATTTACCCAGAGCAAGGTATTGCAACGGTAAATGAATTGGTATTTCCGGCTAATGTACCTGTTGAATACAAAATCACTTCACAAAGCACAATGAACTCGTTTTTTATTCCTCAGCTAGGTAGTCAAATTTATTCTATGGCTGGCATGGAAACCAAGCTTCACTTAATTGCTAATGAGCCGGGCACATTTAAAGGCTTTTCAGCTAATTACAGTGGCGCAGGTTTTACCGGTATGAAATTCAATGCCATTGCCACTCCAACACAAGCCGACTTTGAAAAGTGGGTAACAAGCGTTAAAGCCAATGCTAATAACCTCACCCATGCCAATTATGTTGAGCTTGCAAAAGCCAGTGAAAATAATCCTGTTGCCTATTATGGCAAGGTCGACGACGGCCTATTTCATACCATTGTTATGAAGTATATGCAGGCACATGGCGATATGAATAAAAAACATCAAGCGATGAGCGAGCATGGGCAAATGAGCAAAAAGCACCATGAAATGAATGAACACGCAATGCCTTCATCTCACAGCCAGGGCGAGGAATAATAATGTCGTTTTTAGGTAAACTTTCACTCGACGCAATTCCGTTTCATGAGCCAATTATAATGGTTACCATGACGGTGATAGCGATTGCCGGGCTTATTATTGCCGGGCTTATTACTAAATATAAAAAGTGGGGCGTGCTTTGGCACGACTGGATCACCTCTGTTGATCATAAACGCTTAGGCGTAATGTACATTTTTTTAGCACTAATAATGCTGTTTCGTGGTTTTTCTGATGCAATAATGATGCGTGCGCAGTTGGCACTTGCTACCAGTGGTGCGCCAGGTTATTTACCTCCTGAGCATTACGACCAAATATTTACAGCGCACGGCGTTATCATGATCATATTTATGGCTATGCCATTTATGATTGGCCTAATGAACATTGTATTGCCACTGCAAATTGGCGCACGCGATGTCGCTTTTCCATTTTTAAATAACCTAAGTTTTTGGTTTACTGCCAGCGGGGCCATTTTAATTAACTTGTCGCTTGTATTTGGTGAGTTTGCAAAAACAGGTTGGGTGGCGTATCCGCCGCTTTCGGAGCTGACCTTTAGCCCTGGGGTGGGGGTCGATTATTATATATGGGCCTTGCAGATTTCCGGGCTCGGTACACTTTTAACTGCAGTAAACTTTTTAGCGACTGTGTTTAAAATGCGTGCCCCAGGTATGACCCTAATGAAAATGCCAATTTTTACATGGGCATGTACATGGGCAAACATCTTAATTGCAGCATCATTCCCAATTTTAACTGCTGTACTTGCAATGCTAACGCTTGACCGGTACCTCGACTTCCACTTTTTTACCAATGAATTGGGCGGTAACGCCATGATGTACATCAACCTGTTTTGGGCATGGGGTCATCCTGAGGTATATATTTTAGTACTGCCTGCGTTTGGTATTTTTTCTGAAATTATCTCAACCTTTGCCGGTAAACGTTTGTTTGGTTACAAATCGATGGTTTACGCCAGCGGTGCAATCTCAATTTTAGGTTTTATTGTTTGGCTACACCACTTTTTCACCATGGGGTCGAGTGCAAACGTTAATGCGTTCTTTGGGGTAATGACCATGGTTATTGCAGTCCCTACTGGCGTTAAGCTATTCAACTGGTTGTTTACTATTTACCGCGGCCGTTTACGTATCAGCGTTCCTGTACTTTGGACATTAGGCTTTATGGTTACCTTTACAGTAGGCGGTATGACCGGCGTACTACTGGCTATTCCGGGTGCCGATTACGTGTTGCATAACAGTTTATTCTTAATTGCGCATTTCCATAACACAATTATTGGTGGCGCTGTATTTGGCTACCTTGCAGGTTTTGTGTTTTGGTTCCCTAAAGCAATGGGCTTTAAGCTTAGCGAAAAATGGGGTAAAGCGTCTTTTTGGTGTTGGATAGTTGGTTTCTTCGTGGCATTTATGCCGTTGTATGTACTTGGTTTCTTAGGTATGACACGTCGCTTAAACCACACTAACAACCCAGATTGGAACATGTGGTTATACATTGCCGCAGGCGGTGCTGTGATTATTATGTTTGGTATTATTTTCCAAGCCGTACAGCTATTTGTTAGCTTTAGAGACCGTGAAGCACTTGACGATGCAACTGGCGATCCGTGGAACGGCCATACACTAGAATGGGCAACTAGCTCACCTCCACAAGTGTATA
The DNA here is from genome assembly GCF_030296835.1 of Pseudoalteromonas sp. MM1. Lineage (NCBI taxonomy): Bacteria > Pseudomonadati > Pseudomonadota > Gammaproteobacteria > Alteromonadales > Pseudoalteromonadaceae > Pseudoalteromonas > Pseudoalteromonas sp. MM1. Next base: position 1,004,065 of record NZ_AP027922.1, read on the forward strand.
ACTTTGCCACTATTCCACACATTGACGATATTGATGCCTGGACCGACATGAAAGAAAAAGGCCAAGCTTATCAAACAAAAGCAAGTTACAGCCCAATTCATATGCCTAAAAATACCTCTGCAGGTGTGTTGATGGCAGCTAGCCTAACAGCATTTTGTTTTGCCATGATCTGGCATATTTGGTGGTTAGCTGTAGTAGGGCTAGTGGGTGGAATTGCCATATTTATTAAGCGTTGTTACACCAATGATGTTGATTACTACATACAGCCAGATGAAATTGCACGCACTGAAGCTGCGTATAATTCAAGTGGAAATAAGGAGCTAAACGCGTGAGTACACTTTCTGCAAATCTAGAATCTGCAAATTTAGACTCTGTATCGCACGATGCTCATGCCCACGCGCATGAGCATCACGACACATCGGGCGATACGATATTTGGCTTTTGGTTATACCTAATGACCGATTGCCTATTATTTGCCTCGTTTTTTGCCACTTACGCCGTGCTGTTTATGAACACAGCCGGCGGTGTATCAGGTAAAGACATTTTTGAACTCGACTTTGTTGCAGTAGAAACTGCTGCGCTACTTATTAGTAGTATTACCTTTGGCTTTGCCATGATTGCCGCACAAGGGCAAAAAAAGGCACTAACACTCATCTGGTTGTTTATCACCTTTTGTTTAGGTGCTGTGTTTATAGGCATGGAAATTTACGAATTTCACCACCTAATTGTGCATGGTAACGGCCCGCAACAAAGTGCTTTTTTAACCTCATTCTTCTCGTTAGTAGGCTTACATGGCTTACACGTAACTGCGGGTCTAATTTGGATGAGTATTATGATGATAGAAGTGGCTAAACGTGGTTTAGGTAAACAAACAGTGACACGCTTAAGCTGCCTAAGCCTGTTTTGGCACTTCTTAGACATTGTTTGGATTTGTGTATTTACCGTTGTTTATTTAATGGGAGCAATGTAATGAGCCACAGCGAAGCGCACGCGTTAAAGCAAATGCAAAACGAGCACCATGATGAATCTCATGGCAGTGTTAAAACTTACTTAATAGGCTTTGTGCTATCAATAATTTTAACCGCCATACCGTTTTACATGGTTATGGAAGGCGACTTTTCAAAAGTAACTACGCTTTGGAGCATTGTTACTTTAGCTATTGTACAAATTTGGGTGCACTTAAAATACTTTTTACACCTTAATTTTACGACAGAAGATGGCCGTGCAAGTACCTTCTCATTTTTATTCAGCGCCCTAATTATCGTCATGGTTGTTGGGTTATCGGTTTGGATAATTTACGAATCTAACGCAATGATGATGTACTAGGAGTTGAAGATGTTTCGTCGTTATTTATCAGTGACTAAGCCGGGCATTATTATGGGCAACCTTATTAGCGTTGCAGGCGGTTTTTTGCTTGCCTCTCGCGGAGATATAGACCCATGGCTAATGGTTGTTACGCTTATTGGCTTGTCACTTGTGGTTGCATCGGGCTGTGCTATCAACAATGTTATTGATAGAGATATAGATGTAGCCATGGCACGTACGCGTACGCGGGTTACAGTAACAGGCGAAATGTCGGCCTTTGCTGCACTGAGTCACGGGGTTTTGTTGGGGGTTGTAGGTTTTGGTTTACTCATTGCTTACACCACACAAGCCGCGGTATTTTTTGCAGTGTTTGGTTATGTCATTTATGTTGGGGTTTATAGCCTTTACATGAAACGCAACTCTGTTTATGGCACGTTTGTAGGCAGCCTTTCAGGCGCTGTGCCCCCTGTTGTAGGTTACTGCGCCGTAACAGGGCAGTTCGATATGGGCGCATTAATACTGCTAGTTATGTTTAGTTTGTGGCAAATGCCGCACTCATATGCCATTGCTATTTTTCGCTTTAAAGATTACCAAGCCGCAGGTATTCCTGTATTACCTGTAGCGCAAGGGATTGATAAAGCGAAACGTCATATCGTACTTTATATTGCTGTATATGCTTTAGTCGTCATGCTGTTACCAATAAGTGGCTACACGGGCGCCGCCTTTATGGCTGTGGCGTGTATTACCAGTTTTTGGTGGTTACTTATGGCACTGCGTGGCTATCGCCGTAATGTTAATTTAACAAGCTGGGCACGCCAAGTATTTGCTTTTTCTATTATAAATATTACAGCACTCAGTATAGCCATGGCCGTTGACTACCACAGCGCAGCGCCACAACTGCTTACACTAATATAATTTTAAAACTTTACATTTCCAAAGTTAATCCAAAGGCTCGAAAGGGCCTTTTTTTATGCCTAAAATAGCTGGGCAATAGAGTGCTTGTTGGCAAGTTCTAGGCTTTGTTTTATACGGGCTCTTACATCAGGTGATTTATTTTGGCTTAGTTTAAAGTTTCCACTCCAATGAGTGGGAGTAAACTCTATAAAGCTTAATTGTTGATACATTACTTGGCGACTGCGTATGGGCACGTGATTAATATTCCACATGGGCTTAAAGGGTTGCTCAAAATGGGTTGTTAGTTGATTCATTATTTTTTCTTTCTCAATATCACTTTTAATAATCACTACCTTTGCGGTTATTTGCACAGATGAGTAAAGCCAGCTCGGCAGTGTTTTATTATTGCTATAAGAGGGAGATAGGTAACAATTGTCACCATTGAAAAGTAATTTTACAGAGTGTTCATCACATTGTGTTAACGGATTGTTTTTTGCTACGTGAGCCATAAATACATTACGTGAGTGCTCATATAATACAGGTACATGGCATATAGTATTTAAGCCACTTTGCGAGCTGGGCATTAAAATACTCGCTAGCGGAAATTGCTCAACCAATGCCTTTAAGCGTTTAATATCATGTTCTTGAAAATGCATCGGTGGGTACATTAAAACCTCTCCTCTAGTTGTAATTTTATACTCGGCCACTGCTCATCAACTATGCTAAATTTTGCTGTGTTTCTATAGCTACCATCATTAAGCTTTCTATCTTTATAAGCGAGTCCTTCAAAATGGGCGCCTAAACGAGTAATTGCGTTACGTGATTTTTGATTTTTTTCATGAGTATTAAATGTAATTCTCACTAAATTAAGCTCATCAAACGCGTATTTAAGCAGTAAATATTTAGCGTGTGTATTTATGTAAGTTCGCTGCCAGTCATTACTAATAAATGTATGACCAATCTCAGCGCTTAAATTATGTGTATCTAACTTAAATAACCGTGTTGTGCCCACTACTTGCTGTGTGTTTTTATCAATAATGGCAAAAACAACTTGTTCGTTTTTATTAAATTGCGCCTGAGTTAAAAACCATTCGTGTAGTATTGCAGGGCTTTTAGTGTAATTGCTTAATACCCACTGCCATACATTAGGGTGCTGGCCCGCCTTATATAATCCATTTAGGTGCTTATGGTTTAATGGCTCTAAAATGACCTTGTTTGTTTTATGTGTTTGCAGATTAAACATTAATGGCTCCATTTTTGCTATTTGTGAGCAACAAATGTACGCTTATTTGGGTTGGTAAAAACAACCAGAATGTAACTTTTACCTATACCAGATTAAGGAAGCGTATGCAGCCGATTAATATTGAGTTTAATGAGCAACGCAAAGCAAAGTATTTGCAGCTAGCGCAAGCACTTCGTAGCGCAATTATTAAAGGCGATATTGCGGTAGGCGCTAAGTTAAGCTCAGCCAGAGAAATGGCGCAAACTTACCAGTTAAACCGTCATACAATAATGAATGCTTTACAACTATTAGTGGCTGAGGGATGGTTAGAGTCTCATGAGCGTAGCGGTTATAAGGTAACGCAAACTTTACCTATCCAAGGCAGCGCTAATACTAAGCAAGTGCCAGCCTTAACACCTAAAGCCTATAAATTTGCTAAAGAGCTAGCAGTTCCAGCTCCTGCAATGAATTTAAATAATTATAAGTATAATTTTGCAGGTGGCCTCCCAGATCTTAATTGCTTCCCATATAAAGAATTTAAACGCTCCTTAAGCCATGTTTTTAACCATGTAGATACCAGTAAATTTCATTATGGTGATATAAGCGGTGTGAGTGAGTTAAAAGTGCAAATAAGCAATTACTTATATAAAGCGCGTAACTTAAAAACAAACGACTTACTTGTGTGTAATGGCTCACAAGAAGCACTATTTTTAATCTCGAAAGCATTTATTAGCACTAACGATTTTGTTGCTGTAGAAACGTTAGGGTATCCACCAGCCCGTAAAGCTTTTGCGGCATGTGGCGCACAAATAGTAGATATAAAACAAGATGAATACGGTTTATGTATTGATGATTTGAAAGCGCAACTTAGCCGCTTCTCAATTAAAATGTTGTACTTAACACCGCTGCATCAGTACCCGACAACTGTTACTTTATCGCCTACACGGCGTATGCAAATTTATCAGTTATGTTACCAACATGGCGTAATGATTATAGAGGATGACTATGACCATGAGTTTCATTACCAATGTCACCCGTTACAACCAATGGCGGCGGATGACCCTGCGGGTATAGTTATTTACCTTTCTACATTCTCTAAAATTATGTTTTCCGCAGCCAGAATCGGTTACATTTGCGCTGCCCCTGATGTTATCGCACAGCTTAATGCGTGGAAGCAGTTAATGAATCATAAAAATGATGTGGTTATGCAATTAGCTTTAGCGCACTTTATGAAAGAAGGCGCATTTGAACGTCATTTAAAACGCATGACAAAGCTTTATAAACAGCGATATGAAGCAATGGATAACTCATTAAGAGCACTGCAGGCTAAAGGATTACCTCTTGAGTTTAAAAAGCCCGATGGTGGGATGGCAATGTGGATTAACTTAAACATAGATACGGCTAATATTAAAAAGCACCTGCACATGCACAGTATTTATTTACAAACAGAAGCAGAGTTTTATTTTTGCGACTCTTATAGAAGCTTAAAACCTAAACACTTTAGCTACTTGCGTCTAGGCTTTGCTGGCCAGTCAGAGGAAGTCATGCAAGAAGGTATAAACATAATTGCTGAGTATGCTTATTAAGCTATTTTTTTAAACTTGCTGCTTCGTAAAACAAGGGCTTTAATGTACCGCAATTTATAAATTTATATGTTAACTCATTCTGGCTAGGAAGGAGAGTTGAGGTTCTAAACTTTTGCATGCAGGCATTTACCAAATCTACAAAAATTAGGTGGTTAAAACTAGGTGCTTGGCTAATTTTATGAATATAAATACGTTCAGTGCTGCCTAAATCAATCATATCGTATTCTTGCCATTGAGTTGGCTGTGCTAAGTCTTTTAATTGGCGGGCATACAGCTGTTTACTCATTTCTATTGTTCGGTTTGTGTAAATTAGGCTACCTGCTTTTTTGTAATTGCCTTCGTACACATCGGCGGTAATAGTTATTGCTTCACCGCGCATTAAACGTTGAATATTAAACGGTTTGGGCTTTAGCGTTATAAGTTCTGCGTTGCGTACAACATCTAAAAAAGCTACATCGGGGTTTTTAATCCTATACACCACTTGTACATCGTGTGGTAATTTATAGCCAGGTAAGTTAAATGCATAAATTCCCGAACCTTTATTCACCAGTGCTATTGCATGCTCAGCATTGTATTTGGGGTTGAGCGGGGGCAATTCTGCTGCCTCTTGCTCAGCAAAAGCGCATCCGCTTATAGTAATGATCAACAAAGTAAGTAATAAACGCATAATAATCTCATTAATTTATGAGCTTAAATTGTAGTATATAGTGCGCTAAGCTGGTGATTTATTGTTGGGCCAAGTAAGCCTATTTAAGATGTATTTATGCACTTAGTTTCTCACTTCGTGTAATAAAGTTCTGGCATATACGTGTAGGTTTTCGTCTTCAGGGTTTGAAGTGTTGGTTAAATAAATTATACGCCCAGCTTTATTAATAAATAAGGTAGTGGGTGTGCCTCTTATTCCTAATTGTTTTGCTATGGCATCGGCTTTAATAGCTGTTTTAAATGTATAGCCTCTATCAATTATTGCTTTGGCGGGGGTGGCATCGTCGTCTTCTTGAAAGCTTACCGCAATGACCTTTAAGCCTTTGTGTTTTATTTTTTCAAGTGCTGGTTGCAGCTTTTTACAATATGGGCACCACGTAGCCCAAAAATGTAAAACGTAGGGTTGGCCTAATAAATCTTGTGTGTGAACGGACGAACCATCAGCCATGTTTAACGTTATTGCAGGCAATAGTGGTAATGAGTCATCATCAGCGAGTTGCTGTGCAGAGCTTATAAAGCTTAATAAAATCAGTGTAATTGCAGTAATTAGTTTTCTCATGGTTCGTTCTTATTATTTTTTTAATATTAATAAGAACGTGAATTAAGTTATTTCATTTCATTAAAAACCAGCGGCCTGCTCAATCACTATTGCATGGCGCTTTGCTAAACGCGTATGGTTTCTGTCGTAACCGCCGCCAATAACACTGGCAATAGCGGTGTTATGTTCAAGGCAGCGCTTAAACACTAAATGGTCACGCTGTTTAATGCCGTCCCAGCTTATATCTAGTTTACCTAAGCCATCGTCTTGCCAAATATCTACACCGGCATCGTATAGGACTAAATCGGGGTTGAGTTCTTTTAATAAAAACTGCAGGGTGTCATCCACAATGCCTAAGTATTCTGCGTCTTGCATATTATTAGCAAGGCCGATGTCTAAATCGCTGGGGGATTTTCTAAACGGGAAGTTTTTTTCGCAGTGTATAGAGCAGGTATACGCATACGGCTGATGCGCGAGCATTTCAGCGGTGCCATCGCCTTGGTGTACGTCTAAATCAAAAATGAGCACGTTGGTCACTTCATTGCTTTGTATTAATGTTTGCGCGGTAAAGGCTAAGTCGTTCACCATGCAAAAACCTGAGCCAAAATCAGTGTGTGCATGGTGCGTACCGCCCGCTAAATGACAGGCTAAGCCATGTTTTAATGCTAAGCGTGCAGTTTGTAACGTGCCTTGTGGGGCGGTGAATGTACGGTTCATTAGCGGTTGCGACCAAGGTAAGCCAATACGGCGCATGGCTTTTTCGTCTAGGCGGTTATGCCATAAGTCGTGAATGTAGTTTTCGCAGTGTACAAGTTCAAGTGGCTCGGGGGAGCCCAAAATAGGCTCAACTAAATTATTACCTGCAATGCCTAAACCTTTAACCTGCTCGTATAAATGAGCAAATTTACTCATTACAAATCGGTGCTTAGGATCAAAGCTAAACGAATAATTACTGTGATAGACCAAAGGTAAGTGAGGGTTTAGGCGCATAACCGTATCAATAATAAAGTTTGCGCTATGGTAATAAACTTAACTAAGGGAGTCTATTGCTGCTATTCAATCAATGAGGCAAGCTCGCGATGAAGTAATTGTTCATCGGCTAAATTAAGTTCAACTAATCGTTTTAAATAGGTAATACTGTTTATATCAATATGGTGGCAATTAAGACCGATGTGTTGATCTTCTATGTGGCAAATAAGCACCTCCATTTTTATTTCTATATCGCTTTGTGGCAAGGTAAAGCGCAAGGTGGCTTCGCTATTTTTGGTGCCACTAAACGCCGCGCATTTAGTAATGAGTGCACCATGTAAAGATACATCGAGTAATTTGCATGAGTAGCTCTCTCCTGCAAATTCTAACTGGGCCGCGGTTGAAAAAAGAATACGCGAGAACTGACGTCGATTTTCCATAAAACGAATTGCCTTTATTGTAATATTTAAATCAAGCATAGCGGGAAATAGCGCATAGCGATAAAAAATGGCATAAAAAAACCCCGCATAAATGCAGGGTTTGTTATATCAGTTAACAATTAACCAATTTTTTTGTATTTAATACGCTTAGGTTGTGCAGCTTCTGCGCCTAAGGTCTTTTTAAGCCATTCTTCGTATTCAGTGTAGTTACCATCGAAGAAGTTAATTTGGCCTTCGTCGCGGTAATCTAAAATATGCGTTGCAATACGGTCGAGGAACCAACGGTCATGCGATATACACATTACACAGCCAGGGAACTCTAAAATAGCGTTCTCAAGGGCGCGAAGTGTTTCAACATCAAGGTCATTGGTTGGCTCATCCAGTAGTACTACGTTACCACCGGCTTTTAAAAGCTTAGCAAGGTGTAAACGGTTACGCTCACCACCGGATAAGTCTTTTACAAACTTTTGCTGATCGTTACCTTTAAAGTTAAAGCGGCTAACGTATGCACGGCTTGGGAACTCAAAGTTACCAATTTTTAGCACGTCTTGTCCGTCAGATATTTCTTGGAATACAGTTTTGCTTTCGTCCATATTGCCACGGAACTGATCAACCGTTGCAAGCTCTACAGTTTCACCTACGCTAATGCTGCCGCTATCTGGTTGTTCTTCGCCACTTAGCATTTTAAATAGGGTTGATTTACCCGCGCCATTGGCACCAATAATGCCCACAATGGCACCTTTTGGCATACTAAAGCTTAAATCGTCGATTAAAACACGATCGCCAAAACTCTTACGTAAGTTATTAACTTCAAGCACTTGGTCGCCTAAACGCGGACCAGGTGGAATAAATAGTTCGTTAGTTTCGTTACGCTTTTGGTAATCAGACTGCTGTAGTTCGCTAAACTGCGCCATACGCGCTTTAGACTTAGCTTGACGACCTTTAGGGTTTGAACGTACCCACTCAAGCTCTTGAGCAATTGATTTTTGACGTGCTTTTTCAGACTTTTGCTCTTGTTGTAAGCGTGCATCTTTTTGTTCAAGCCAAGAAGAGTAGTTACCTTCCCATGGAATACCTTCACCACGGTCAAGCTCTAGTATCCAGCCAGCTACATTATCAAGGAAGTAACGGTCATGCGTTACTGCCACAACAGTGCCTTCGTAATCGTGTAAGAAGCGCTCAAGCCAAGCAACCGACTCAGCATCTAAGTGGTTAGTAGGCTCATCGAGAATAAGCATATCTGGCTTTTCGAGTAATAAACGACAAATAGCAACACGGCGGCGCTCACCACCTGAAAGGTGCTCAATTTTAGCATCCCACTCAGGTAAGCGAAGTGCATCGGCAGCGCGCTCTAAAACGTTATCGATGTTGTGACCATCGTGCGCTTGAATAATCGCTTCAAGCTCGCCTTGCTCTTTTGCTAGGGCGTCAAAGTCAGCGTCTTCCATTGCGTACTCGTTGTACACTTCGTCAAGGCGGTTAAGGGCATGTTTTACTTCACCAACAGCTTCTTCAACTATTTCGCGTACTGTTTTGCTTTCATCCAGTACTGGCTCTTGCGGTAAGTAACCAATTTTAGTGCCCGGTTGAGGGCGAGCTTCACCTTCAAAGTCTTGGTCAACACCGGCCATAATGCGAAGTAATGTAGATTTACCAGCACCATTTAAACCTAGCACGCCAATTTTAGCGCCAGGGAAAAAGTGCAACGAAATATCTTTTAAAATTGTGCGCTTAGGTGGCACAACTTTAGATACTCGACTCATCGAGAATATAAACTTATCAGGTAAAACCATGGAGGAAAGCCTTCAAATAATAATAAAAATTTCAATGTTGTATTGTAGTGGCTCACGGGTGAAACAGTCAACGAATGGCGGGTTTTAAAGCGCTAAAGCACACTTGTTAGCAAAGTATAAAACCATGAATAAATTTCATTTAGACATCTATACATCTAGAGGTTGATATTTTTAGCATTCTGTTCATAATGAGAGCGTATAAATTCTCGGTTTTTATGAGTAGGAGTAAAAATATGCCAATTACAGTGAAAGACGAGCTACCGGCTATTGCCCGTTTACGTGAAGAAAACGTGTTTGTAATGCCAAAAAGCCGTGCAAAAACGCAAGAAATTCGCCCAATGCGTTTGGCTATTTTAAATTTAATGCCTAATAAAGTAGAAACCGAAGTACAGTTTATTCGCTTGCTTGCTAATTCGCCTTTGCAAGTAAATGTAGAACTATTACGCCTAGATACACACCGCAGCAGTAGCAACTCAGAAGAGCACTTAGATACCTTTTACCGTTATTTCTCCGAGGTAAAAGATAATAACTACGATGCCTTATTAGTAACTGGCGCGCCACTAGCACACCTTGAATACGACGATGTAGCCTACTGGGATGAGCTAAAAGTGATTATTGACTGGGCAGAGCAGCACGTTACCTCTACGCTGTTTTCGTGCTGGGCGGCGCATGCGGCGTTGTATCATCGTTACAATTTAAAGCGTGATTTAAAAAAAGATAAACTCTGTGGCGTGTTTACCCACCAGTGTTATTTTGATCACGGAGCACTTACTCGTGGCTTCGACGACACCTTTTTAGTGCCGCACTCACGTTATGGCCACATTGATATAAATAAAATAAACGCCTGCGACGATATAGTGGTATTGGCAGGCTCTGAAAAAGTAGGTGCTTACTTAATGAAAAATAAGTCGGGCAGCCAAGTGTTTATAACCGGCCACCCAGAATACGATGCCGACACATTAAAAGCAGAGTACGAACGCGATTTACAAAAAAGCCCAGACGCGCCAAAACCCGAAAACTATTTTCCAGATAACGATGCAAGTAAAAAGCCGTCTAAAACGTGGCAAAGCCATGCCTTTTTGCTTTTTTCGAACTGGTTAAATTACTACGTGTACCAAACTACACCTTATGATATTAATTTAGTTAGCCAAGATGTGAGGACTAACAACTATGCCGAATAACGTGCCAAACAAAAATAAGCAAAGCGAATTAAGCGCTGCGCTAAAACAGCGTATTTTAATTTTAGATGGTGCAATGGGCACTATGATCCAAACTCACAAGCTTGAAGAAGAAGACTACCGCGGTGAGCGCTTTAAAGACTGGCACGTGCTAATAAAAGGCAATAACGATTTATTAAGCCTTACCAAGCCCGAGCTAATAACCGATATACACCGCAGCTTTTTAGCCGCCGGTGCAGATATTATTGAAACCAATACCTTTAATTCAACCACCATTTCGATGGAAGATTACGACATGGCAAGCATAAGCCGTGAGGTAAACCTAGAGTCGGCAAAACTCGCGCGTGCGATATGTGACGAGTTCACCGCTAAAAATCCAGAAAAACCTCGCTATGTAGCCGGTGTTTTAGGGCCAACATCTAAAACCTGTTCTATCTCGCCAGATGTAAACGACCCAGGTTACCGTAACGTAACGTTTGATAAGCTGGTTACTGCCTATGTTGAGTCTACTCTTGCATTAATGGAAGGCGGCGCTGATTTAATACTTATCGAAACCATATTCGACACTCTTAATGCAAAAGCTGCCTCATTTGCAGTAGAAGAAGCATTTGAACAAGCAGGGCGCACATTACCCGTTATGATCTCAGGTACCATTACCGATGCGTCAGGCCGTACGCTTTCGGGGCAAACAACCGAAGCATTTTATAACTCTATTCGCCATATAAAACCTATTTCGATTGGCCTTAACTGCGCCCTTGGCCCCGATTTACTGCGCCAATACGTAGAAGAGCTTTCGCGCGTATGCGAAACATTTACCTCAGTACACCCTAATGCGGGTTTACCTAACGAATTTGGTGAGTACGACCTAGAAGCAGAGGACATGGCTGCCGAGATTATAGATTGGGGTAAATCGGGCTTTATAAATATTGTTGGTGGTTGCTGCGGCACCACGCCTGCGCATATTCGTGCGTTTGCCAAAGGGCTTGAAGGGGTTAAACCTCGCCCATTACCAGAGCTTGATGTACGCATGCGTTTATCAGGCCTTGAAGCCTGTAACTTAAACTAGGAGCCAACATGACACAGCAAATTGCAGTATTTACCAATGTTGGTGAGCGTACCAACGTAACCGGCTCTGCCATGTTTAAACGCTTAATCATGGAAGAAGATTATGAAACAGCTCTTAATGTTGCTCGCGAACAAGTAGAAAATGGCGCCCAAGTTATTGATATAAACATGGACGAAGCCATGTTGGACTCAAAGGCGGCCATGATTAAGTTTTTAAACTTAATTGCATCAGAGCCCGATATATCTAAAGTGCCTATTATGGTCGACTCCTCTAAATGGGATGTAATAGAGGCAGGGCTTAAATGTATTCAAGGCAAGGCGATTGTTAACTCAATATCGCTTAAAGAAGGCGAAGAGCCATTTAAGCGCCAAGCTAAAATTATTAAACGCTTTGGTGCAGCCGCCGTTGTAATGGCGTTTGACACCGAAGGCCAAGCCGACACCGCAGACCGTAAATACGAAATCTGTGAACGCAGCTACAAAATATTAGTAGAAGAGATTGGCTTTCCGCCGGAAGACATTATATTCGACCCTAATATATTTGCCGTAGCCACCGGTATAGAAGAGCACGACAACTACGCCGTAGAATTTATTGAAGGCACACGCCGCATTAAACAAAACTTACCGCACTGTAAAGTGTCGGGTGGGGTGTCTAATGTATCGTTTTCATTTAGGGGTAATAACCCCGTGCGTGAAGCTATTCACTCAGTGTTTTTATACCACGCGATAAAAGCGGGCATGGACATGGGTATTGTAAACGCAGGCCAGCTTGCGGTTTACGACGATATCCCAGAAGAACTTCGCAAAGCCGTAGAAGACGTAATCCTTAATACCGACCCAGGAGCCGGTGAGCGCCTTGTAGAAATAGCCCCTAAGTTTTCGGGCATGGCACAAGCCGAACGCGTAGAAGATTTAGAATGGCGCACATGGTCTGTTGAAAAACGTCTAGAACACGCGCTTGTTAAAGGTATAACCACCTTTATAGATGAAGACACGGAAGAGTGCCGCGCAGCCGCCGATAAACCTATTCACGTGATTGAAGGGCCACTTATGGATGGCATGAACGTGGTAGGGGATTTATTTGGTGCAGGTAAAATGTTTTTACCGCAAGTTGTTAAATCTGCCCGTGTAATGAAGCGAGCAGTGGCCTACCTAGACCCATTTATTGAAGCCGAAAAAGAAGAAGGCGCCACTAACGGTAAAGTAGTTATGGCAACCGTAAAAGGCGACGTGCACGACATAGGTAAAAATATTGTAGGCGTAGTACTGCAATGTAATAACTACGAAGTAATCGACTTAGGCGTAATGGTACCTGCCGAAAAAATACTGCAAACAGCTATCGACGAAAAAGCTGACATAATCGGCCTTTCGGGTTTAATTACCCCATCGCTAGACGAAATGGTACACGTAGCTAAAGAAATGACCCGCCGAGGCTTTGAGTTACCCCTTATGATTGGCGGCGCAACGACCTCTAAAGCGCATACTGCCGTTAAAATTGAGCCACAGTACGACAAAGGCGTAGTGTACGTAAATAACGCCAGCCGTGCAGTAGGCGTGGTATCGAGCTTATTATCTAAAGAGCTAAAACCCGCCTTTTTAGAAAAAACTAAAGCCGAATACGAAAAAGTACGCGAGCAACAAGCGCGCAAAAAGCCACGTTCAAAACCAGTTACAATTCAGCGTGCCCGCGATAACGCCGCCAAGCTTGATTGGGATAACTACACGCCACCAGTGCCTAAAAAGCTGGGCGTAACCGAATTTAAAAATGTATCAATTGCCACGTTGCGTAAATATATAGATTGGACCCCGTACTTTATGACGTGGTCAATCGCTGGTAAATACCCGCGCATAATGGATGACGAAGTAGTGGGCGAGCAAGCACGTAGCCTATTTAAAGACGCTAACGACATGCTCGACGACCTTGAAAAATCAGGTGCTTTGCAACCTTTAGGTGTAATTGGTTTATTCCCTGCAAACCGTGTGGGTGATGACATAGAAATTTACACCGACGAAACCCGCAAAGAGTTGTTAACCACCTCGTGCCATTTACGCCAGCAAACCGAAAAAACCGACTTTGCTAACTATTGTTTAGCCGACTACATTGCGCCAAAAGGCACACCAGATTACTTTGGCGCGTTTGCAGTAACGGGCGGTTTAGAAGAAGACGACCTAGCCGACGCGTTTGACGCACAGCAAGACGACTACAATAAAATAATGGTAAAAGCGGTTGCCGACAGGCTCGCAGAAGCCTTTGCAGAATACCTGCACGAGCAAGTACGCAAAGAGTATTGGGGCTACGCAGCAGATGAAAACTTAACTAACGACGAGCTAATTCGCGAAAACTACCAAGGTATTCGCCCAGCGCCAGGTTACCCAGCGTGCCCAGAGCACACCGAGAAAAAGAAAATTTGGCAGTTACTCGATACCGAAAAACGCATTGGCATGCAGCTAACTAGCTCCTACGCCATGTGGCCAGGGGCTGCGGTTTCGGGATGGTATTTCTCACACCCAGAGGCAAAATACTACGCCGTAGCTGCTGTGCAAAAGGATCAGGTAGAAGACTACGCCAAGCGAACCAATATGACGCTCGCAGAGGCAGAAAGATGGCTGTCGCCTAATTTGGGGTATGAGCCGGAATAAAAGCGAAAAGGTTAAATAGCGAAGCGGTCAGTTTTTAGCTGTCAGCTATCAGTAAAACAAAACGAGCCAAATTAGGCTCGTTTTTGTTTTAAAGTTTATCAGTGAGCAACTCATTTATTTTGTTCGTAACATCTTTTGGAGTTGGTTTAGTCGTTTGGTGTTTTAACCAATCGATTAGCTCCACTCTGACTTTAAAGCCTTCTTTAATGCAATAGGGAGCTTACCCAAATATCAGGCGCACCAATTGAGCCTCGGCCATACCAATTACAAATACTATAACCTTCACTCTCAATTTTATTTTCAATAATGTTAGTGTAAACGGGTATGGTAACAACCATAACTAATAAAGTTATTCCACACAGTTTGAACCACTTATTCAGTAGGCTTGGGCTAATTTCAGTGTTCTTAATTTTTAGCCATAGTAAGCCTGTTAGCGTCGCAAACATTGGAACGCACAAAATTAAACTTGGGCTAAAGCTGCGTTCTTTAAAAATGAGGGCGTTGTTGTTTAAAGCTTCAATTACTGAGGATACTTCAACCTATGCCGTAAAAGGAGAGGCTAAGGTTAAAGCAAAAAATAAAATAAAGAGTACGCTTTGTTTTATTTGAAATAATGTTATCTGACTTTGCATTATCGCTTTTATTATTTTTATACTAATGAAACTATTTTTGCACTTTGATGCAAAACAAGTCAAATTAGCCCTTCTAATCATTTTTAGGAACAGGAAGCTAAAATGCACAGCTCACGTAATATTAAAACTCGTGACATTAGCTTGTTAAAAAGAGCGCTAAATTTAGCTTTATTATTTACTCATATAATTTTTTTATTTGGCGTAGCTACCATAGCATTAGATCGTGAGAGTTTTGAAGCGATAAGTAACGCAAAATATGGCAATAGCGCTCCCTTAATGCAATCTAAATTAGCAGATATATTTGTATCCTCTTGGTTTGCTTATTTGTGCTTAGTTTTGATCCCAATAACTTTAATGAAAGAGCGCTTTTTGAAAAGCTATAACGTTCGAATTTATTCAAATGTACTGGCTTCGTTTATATGCGGATTAATAATCTATATATTTATTAATAAACTGTATGGTTTATAAGGTTTATTTAATGTGATTTTCAGCTTCTTTAAGAGGAAAATTTATAACTAAAAGGAAAAAATATCTAATGGAAAATATTTTTTGTGGGTATTATGATGAGGAAGCGGAGCAGGATGTTCCATTACAACCAAATATTAGTGAAGCTATAACCTTTTTCAAAGGTTTTATTTGGGAGAATGAGAATTCAGAATCCGCCATGAAAATTTTATTTTTTCAAGCTCTAGGAGATAATAAGGCTTCATTGCAAGTAAGTTGCCTAGAAAAAAAATTATGGTGCATTTCTACCAGTGTTTCCATCCGAAGGCGCTTTCTAGGACCCTTTTTTAAGCGTAACACCTTTAAAATCTTTATAGATAAAAATGAAGATGAAACAGAAAGTATTATACGTCTATTTTATGATAGCTCACCTCACGAGTTCGCTGCCTTTTTAAAAAATAGTAAAGGCTAAACTTTAAGAGGAGTTGAAGTTTAATTTTTTGATTATTGAAATAATAAGTTAATTAGTGTTTCTTCCTTTAGGTTATTAGATATGCTTTACCTAAAATCCTAGTACATTTAATCTCTTTATAAATCTATTCTATTACTTTGGATAAAGGACTATAAATGAAGTATCTAAATTACATATTCCTTTGCCTATCTCTACTTTTTACATCGAACACATTTGCGCTTGAGCAAAAGTATCACGAGAGTGTTTTACCTATTATTGCTGCTTTTAAAACGCAGGATAAAGCTGCGATTGCTGCGCATATTCGCTACCCTCTAAAAAGACAATACCCATTGCCTGACATTAAAAATGAAGCTGAGTTTATTAACCGCTTTGATGAAGTGTTTGACGACGAGCTAGTGGCAGTTATTGGCAGCTCTAATATTAATACCGATTGGGATAAAGTTGGTTGGCGTGGCATTATGCTAAATAACGGCGTGATGTGGGTAGATACTGACGGTAAAATTATTGGTATAAATACCCAAAATGCTGAAGAGCAGGCATTTGCTAAACGCTTAATTGAACAAGACAAGCAATCACTTCATTCAAGTATTAATACGTTTGAAGAGCCAATGCTTGATTGGAAAACGGCTAGCTACCATATTCGCGTTGATGATTTAGGTGATAGAAATTACCGTTATGTAGCGTGGGGTATTGATAAAAGCCCAAAGGATAAGCCAGATATGGTTTTATTAAACGGTGATATTACCTTTGAGGGTAGTGGCGGGAATCATCATTATACGTTTAAAAACGGACGTTACAGTTACATATTACACGTTACTGTAATTGGCTGCGATACATCACCACCCGGTTGGCTTGAGGTATATAAAGGTGATGAGCAGTTATTAAAAGAGCGAGTTATAAGTGCTGAGTAAAATTAACAACTTCTTCTTATGTATACCCAATAAAGCTGTCGCTTAATAACAACTATAAATTAGCGGTTCGCCGATAAAAATTTCAATAAAATTGATCTAAGTGGTAGGCTAAAAAAGTAGCAAGTATTCAAACCGTTCTCGCGCAACAAGGAATTCCTTTAAAGCGCTTTGCCAAGGAGTTAAATATGATCACGCTTACCGTTAATGGTAATAAACATGAGTTTACAGGCGATCCGTCAACGCCGGTGCTTTGGTATCTTCGAGATGAATTAAATTTAACCGGGCCTAAATTTGGCTGTGGTATGGCGCAATGTGGTGCCTGCACCATACATATTGATGGCGTAGCGCAGCGCTCGTGCATATTACCGGTATCGGCTGTAGTAGGGCGTAATATTACCTCTATTGAAGGGCTAAGCGAGCAGGGCGATCATCCTGTGCAAAAAGCCTGGGTTGAGCATAAAGTGCCGCAGTGTGGGTTTTGTCAGTGTGGGCAAATAATGCAAGCGGCAAGCTTATTAGCCGCTAACCCCAATCCAACTGATGATGAAATAGTGAGTAATATGTCGGGCAATATTTGCCGTTGTGGCACTTATCCGCGTATTCATAAAGCAATTAAGTCAGCAGCTAAAACTATTGCGGGCGTTGAATATTTTGACCCAAATGAACAAGGGGAAGAAGTATGAAAAACAACAATACGTACTTTGACCTAAACCGCCGCCAATTTTTAAAAACCAGCGCAATAGGCGCATTAGTATTAGGTACTTATTTTGTAGGCAGTGCACCAAAAGCATTTGCTGGCGTGTTAGAACAACCCTCTGAGCAAGCAAAACGTGCCAACTTATTTATAGCACTGCGCCCCGATGGCATGGTTGAAATAACCTGTCATCGCTCTGAAATGGGCCAACAAATTCGTACCGCCATAGCACAAATTGTGGCAGACGAAATGGAAGCTGCTTGGGATAAAGTAGTTGTTATTCAAGGTAAGGGCGACCCTAAATACGGGGATCAAAATACAGATGGATCGCGCAGTATTCGCTACAACATGCAGCGCCTACGCGAAATGGGTGCAAGCGTACGCTACATGATGCAGCACGCAGCTGCTAAATATTGGAACGTTGAGCCTCAAACCTGTACAGCTAATCAGCACGTGGTTACCCACAGCTCGGGTAAAACGCTTGCCTATAAAGATTTAATTGACCTAGCGCTTGGCATTACCCCGCCAGAATCAGACAAGTTAGCACTTAAAACACGTAAAGAATGGCGTTATATAAATACCGGTATGGCGCACATAGATTTAACCGATTTAGTAACCGGTAAAGCCACATTTGCTGCCGATGTACGTGAACCAAAAGCGCTGGTGGCTATGATTGAGCGCCCGCCGGTAGTAGGTGGTGTGGTTAAATCGTTTGATGTTAGCGCCGCTAAAGCAATTAATGGCGTAGTTGATGTTATTGAAATGCCTGTACCAAAAGGTGCGCCGCAATTTCAGCCAAAAGGCGGCATTGCTATTGTTGCTAAAAATACCTGGGCTGCATGGCAGGCGCGTAAAGCACTAAAAGTAGTGTGGGATGATGGTAAAAACGGCGATTATAATTCAGAAAACTTTAAAAAGTCGTTATTACAAACAGTGAGTGAGCCGCAGGCGCATGTGCGTGAAAAAGGCGATACCACCAGCGTACTGGCTAAATCGAGCAATAAGTTAGTAGCCGATTATTACGCGCCACATTTGGCTCAAGCACCCATGGAGCCACCTTGCGCCACGGCAATGTACAATAAAGACCGCGTTGATATTTGGGCTGCAACGCAAAACCCGCAAGCCGATATGAAAACCGTAGCCGCACTACTGGGTATGGACGAGAGTAAAATTAACGTACATGTCACCATGTTAGGTGGCGGGTTTGGGCGTAAATCAAAACCTGATTTTTCAGCAGAGGCCGCCTACATTTCAATGAAAGTAGGACAACCTATACGCGTACAATGGACGCGAGAGGATGATATTCAACACAGTTTTTATCATGCAGTATCGGCCCAACATATTGAAGCTTCACTCAATGAAAAAGGCAATATTGAGGCTTACTTACATCGCACGGCGTTTTCGCCAATTGTATCTACGTTTCAAGAAGGGGCAACATCGCCTGCAGGCTTTGAGCTGCGCTTAGGCTTTACTGATAACCCTATAAACTCACCTAACTTAAAGCTAGAAAATGGCGAAGCACCCGCTAAAACTAGGG
The DNA here is from genome assembly GCF_030296835.1 of Pseudoalteromonas sp. MM1. Lineage (NCBI taxonomy): Bacteria > Pseudomonadati > Pseudomonadota > Gammaproteobacteria > Alteromonadales > Pseudoalteromonadaceae > Pseudoalteromonas > Pseudoalteromonas sp. MM1. The sequence continues at coordinate 1,023,090 of NZ_AP027922.1, forward strand.
TAGGTTGGATGCGCTCGGTATCAAATATATTTCATGCTTTTGCTATTCAGTCATTTATTGCTGAAGCTGCGCATAAAGCAGGGCGCGACCAAAAAGACTATTTACTCGAAACCATAGGCCCTGATCGCATTTTAGATGTAACCGAGCAAAATGCCTCGTACGATAACTATGGCGCCGATAAAGACGTTTACCCATTAGATATTGGTAAATTACGCCATGTTATTGAAAAGGTGGCTGAGATAAGTAAATGGGGCAGAAAGCTGCCAAAAGGTCGCGGATTAGGTATTGCAGCACACCGCAGCTTTTTAACCTATGTGGCTACTGTGGTAGAGGTAGAAGTTTCAGATGCTGGTGATTTAAACGTGATTAAATCGTGGGTAGCTATTGATGCAGGTACGGTTGTAAACACCGATACCGTTAAAAACCAAACGCAAGGTGGCTCTATTTACGGTATTACCACTGCAATTAGCGATGGTATTACCTTTGATAAAGGCCGCGTGCAACAAAGTAACTTTCATGATTACCGCGTACCGCGTATGAGCGATTCACCACTCGAGGTAGAAGTAGAAATAATACAAAGCGATGCGCCACCAGCAGGCGTAGGCGAGCCCGCAACACCGGTTTACGCCCCTGCATTATGTAACGCTATTTTTGCCGCTTGTGGTAAGCGTATTAGGCAGCTGCCTATAGGTAACCAATTAAAAGCGTAAATAACGTCCTTTTTTAACCGTAAAACAAAAAAACCGCCAAATGGCGGTTTTTTTAGAAGTTAACGATTAGTGCGTTTTTTCAAACTCATCTACTTCACGCTCTGCTTCTTCTTTAGATTTACCGTACTGCTGCTGGATTTTACCCACTAGCTCTGTACGGCTACCTTCAATTTTGTCTAAATCGTCGTCAGTAAGATCACCCCATTTTTGTTGCGCCTTACCTTTAAGTTCGTTCCAATTACCTTTCATACGATCGCTGTTCATAAGTTTCTCCTTACTTAGATTTAATTAACGTTCACTATAAAAGGAGCAAGGCGTGTACCAATCAGTTAAATTTAAATTTTGTATTTATAATCATAGTGTTATTTTTTATTGGCGCAGTAGTGATTAATATAGCGCGCATGTTCTTAAAAAATGTACAGAGTGGTTTGTAATTATTTCTGATTATGATGCCCTTTATAACCACACAGCTTTAGCGGCGCGTTTATTTTTGGTTTTTGTTACAATGCGTGCAAAGCAATTTTTGGTAAATAGCAGTGCTGCCGGTTCAAAACATATATCAACAACTCGTAACTACATTACAAAGTAACCCTATAACGTTATTACAAGCACCGCCTGGTGCAGGTAAATCAACATGGTTGCCGCTACAGCTTATGCGCGACGGCCATTTTAAGCGTATTGTAATGCTGGAGCCGCGCCGCTTAGCGGCACGTAATATTGCCAATTACCTAGCGCAGTGCCAAAACGAAAATGTGGGGCAAAGCGTTGGCCTTCGTGTACGCGGTGAGAGCAAAGTAAGTAGCAATACGCGCCTTGAAATAGTTACAGAGGGCATGCTTACTCGCATGCTACAAAACGATCCAGAACTTAGCGACATTGATTTACTGATATTTGATGAGTTTCATGAACGCTCAATTGCAGCCGATACCTCACTGGCCTTTGCTTTAGAGACCCAAAGTGCACTGCGTGACGATTTAACCATACTACTTATGTCGGCGACCCTTGATACCGAGCGCTATACGCAATTTTTTGATTGCCCCGTTATTCAATCAAGTGGGAGAAGCTACCCCATAGACGAAATTTATATACCCATAAAAGATGAAAGCCGCTGGCTTGATGCTATTTCCGCTTTAATAAAACAAGCACTAAACGAGCAAAGCGGCAGTGCGTTGGTGTTTTTACCTGGGCAATTTGAAATATTACGTGTGCAGCAAGCGCTTAATGATTTGCCAGGTAACTGCCTAGTTGCCACGTTATTTGGCGAGCAAGATAAAGCCAATCAGCAAGCGGCGATTGCTCCTGCGCCTAAGGGAATGCGCAAAATAGTGCTTACCACCAATATAGCCGAAACCAGCTTAACCATTGAAGGCATTCGCATTGTTATTGATAGTGGTAAACGCCGCGCTGCAACGTTTAACTTAAAAACAGGCGTAACGGAGCTTACAACACAAAGTATATCGCGTTCCTCTGCCGTGCAGCGAGCAGGGCGAGCCGGAAGAATAGAACCCGGTGTGGTTTACAGGCTTGGCTCAAAGCAAACCTTTGAGCGACGCAATAGCCACGATAACCCCGAAATACTCACCTCAGACATAAGCCAACTTATGCTTGAAGCAAAACAGTGGGGCGCAAATATTAGCGAACTCACCTTGCTTGATACGCCAACAGCGCAGCAATGCACACAAGCAATGAGCTTACTAACTATGCTTGAAGCTATCGACGCCAAAGGCAAGCTAACCAAGCTGGGCAGCAACATGCTGGGTTTTGGGGCGGATATTCGCTTAGCACATATGCTGTTAAAAGCGCAGGCGCTTGAGACTGAACTCCCTGGTATTTATCGCTTAGCACTTTATTTAGTGGCGCTGCTTGAGAGCAGAATAAACAGCGCCAACGAGCTAAGTCTGGCGCTTCATAGCCAACAGCAAAGGCCACACCCAGTATTTAAACAGCAGTTAAAATATTGGCAAAGCCGCTTAAAAGTAACCGACAGTAACAGCGAGCTAAACACCGAGTATTTAGGTTTGCTGGTGGCATTAGCTTACCCCGACCGCATTGCAAAAAAACGCGGCAATGGCTACTTACTTGCCAATGGTGCGGGCGCTGATTTAAACCCCGATTACTGGCATAACGATGACTACCTTGCTATTACTACCATGGGCGGCCATAAAGGCACACGTATATTTGCAGCGACAGCGCTTAGCCCATTTGAGCTACAAGAGTACTTACCGCATTTATTTACTACGCTCACCCGCTGTGAGTTTGATGAAAAAACCGCGCGCTTTATCCACCAAGACGAAGTAAAGCTCGGTGCTATTACCCTTACAAGCCAACCAAGCAAACAAAAGCTTGATAAAACCGAGCGCGCTAAAGCGTGGCTTAATTTATTTACTAAACACGGCTTTGCATTATTTAATGAACAACCCGACGCGCAGCAATTATTAATACGCATGAGTTTAGCCAGTCAATTTATGCCCGATACCTTTCCGGCAATAAGCGAGCAGCAACTTATCGAAACAGCTGATAATTGGTTGGGCGTATATTTACAAGATATAAAAACACTCGACCAGCTTAAAAAGTTTAACTACTTTGAAGCACTGCAAAATTGTTTTGACTGGCCACAGCAAACAGCCCTAAAAACACTGTTACCGCTTAGGTTAACGGTACCGAGTGGCTCAAATATAAAAATTAATTACCAGCTAGATGGCCCCGCAAAGTTAAGCGTGCGCATGCAAGAAGTGTATGGTTTAACCAGTACGCCTATGCTTGCTAATGGAAAGCTGCCACTGCTTATGGAATTACTATCGCCAGGTAAGCGCTCATTACAGCTTACGCAAGATCTTGCGCACTTTTGGGCGAGCAGTTATCGCGATGTACAAAAAGAAATGAAGGGGCGTTACCCTAAACATTTTTGGCCGGACGACCCAGCCAACAGCGTGGCAACGAACAGAGTAAAAAGCAAAATGTAGGTGTTAGCTACGTAACGTTATTTGTTTGATTATTGAACTTACTCAGGTAATGTACCTATAAAATACTTTTAGCTACAGGGATAGTCAATGAGGTTACTTTTAACATTAAGTTTGGTATTGGTTGCTAGCTTTTCAGTCCGAGCCGAAGAGCCATTTGATTTAAAAGCATTTGCACAGCACTACTATAAAGCCATGACCGCCACGCAAGCCCCAAACGCCGATACCAAAGAGCTTGAAGCTTACCTTAGCTTATTAACAGACGACGTTGGCAGTCAGCACATACCGTATCAAATAGATGACTCTCGCACAGCTAATGGCAAAGAGCTAATGCGCAAGGGCATGAGTTTTTATTTAGGCGCGCATACCCACTATGAAAGTGAGCTACTTAACACCTTTATATTTAACGATAGCGGTTTTGCGATTCGTTATAAAAATCATGCTAAAGGCATTCATCCACAAAGCAAACAACCACTAGAGTATACCTCAGTAATGATGGAAGTAATTGAGGTTGAAAATGGTAAAGTGGCGATGATCCGCAAATACCACGAATAACTTTATTGGTTAAACCTCTTTGCCACCGTGTTGCTCGGCTAAGTCATCAAGCTCGGCAGAGGTGTAATCAAACCCGCTTTCATCATACTCGTAAGTGACTTTTACACTGTCGCCACCATTAAATAGGCGAGTTTTAACTTGGTTTACGGGCCAATCTTTAAGTACATGCACAAAACGGTTGGCAACTTGCGAGGATTCAAAACGGTAGCGAATTTCTGTTTTCATAAAAAGGCTCTGTCATTGTATGGCTTAGCTAAAAGTGAGTAGTAAAATTACACTATTCAATGCATTACCACCTCTCATAGTCGTTATTATACCTTTAATCTACACCCTGATATAAGCCTCTAAAACAGTAAGTGAAGCAAAAAACTACACCTGCAAGCTATAAATGATGCGTTTTTAAAATAAATAATAATTATTACAAATAACCTTATTATCTAAAAAATTGATTTGATACTTTTTCACAAAATGTGCGTATTTAGTATTAAATTGAAGTAACCCGCCTTGAAAATATTTATCTTCCGCCCTTTTCTCTGTTGTTTAAGTTATTGTAATTAAGTTGTTTTATAGATTTTTAAATTTAAATGTTTAATTTTTCACCAGCCAATTTAAATGCTGTTTATTCATGTTAAGAATTATTTTTGTTAGAGGTTTTTTATTCTAAAAATTGAAATTCTTTTAAAAATAAAACAATAAATATACATTTTGTGTTGATTGTTAGTTATTTGTAATTAGAATAGTCGATATTACAAATAAGAATGATTCACATACAATATTAGGATTCAATATGAATTTGCGTAAATCTCTCCTTGCTAGTGCAGTAATTACTGCAACTTTGGGTTTAACTGCATGTGGCGGCTCTAGCTCCAACGATAGCGATGAAACACCGACCACTCCAACAGTGACTAATTCGGCACCTACCGCAATTAGCTTATCAACAGCAGCTGTAACAGAAGATGTAGTTGGTGCAGTAGTAGGTACTTTAAGTGCCACCGATGACGATGCTACGGGTATGGTATTTACGCTATCAGATGATGAGCAGTATTTTGAAATTAACGACAGCAACGAATTAACGCTTAAAAGCACATTAGCGCTTAATGCTGAGCAAGTAGAAACCGTAGACGTAACAGTCACCGCAACCGATGCGGGTGAGTTAAGCTTTACGCAAACATTAAGCGTATCTGTAACAGATATTGAAGCGCAAGATGGCGTAAATGTTTACGAATTTGCTTCAACAGTAGATGCGAGTAATTCGGCTGTAAGTTACACAGGACAAGTGGCTCGCCATGCGCTTTCGGCGCAAATTAAAGCCTACATAGGTTTATTAGATGTAGATTACATCGAAAGTGAAGGCTTGACAGGCGATGCTGTAAAAGCGCAGCTAATGGCGTATTGGAGTGATTACGAAGCCGTAAAAGATAATAGCTTTTTGTTTGTTGATGGCAGCACAACGCTACAGCAATCATTTGCTGAAATTTCAAGTTCAGGTAAATCGTTAACGGGTAAAGTTGCCGGTAACGACGCATCAAAAATGGAAGAAGACTGGCTAACAGAAGGCACATTTGAAGGGTGGAGTGACTTTGGTACTCAAGCTAAAACACCTGAAGGCCTTATTTTTCATTACTTTGATTTATTAGCAGCTAATGTAGATGCAATAGCAAGCGGCACACAATCTGAAGATGTAAACGGTAACGACATTACAGCGGCTTATATTACAACAAGTGGCCTAGATTTAAATCAGCTTATTCAAAAACACACATTAGGTGCGTTAATGTTCTCGCAAGGTACAGATGACTACCTAGACGACGGGCTTGAAGAAGATAACACCGATGCAGCAGCCGCTGGCAACAATTACAGCACTTTAGAGCATCAATATGATGAAGGTTTTGGTTACTTTGGTGCTGCTCGTCATTACTTAGAGTATAGCGACGACGCTATTTCGGATGGTAGTGCAAACGCAGATGTTGATGGCGATGGAAAAATAGATTTAGCCAGTGAGTACAACTGGGGTAATTCAGTAAATGCCGCTAAACGTGATAACGGTGCAACAGTTGCGACTGACTTTAGCAGCGCAGCAATGACGGCGTTTATCGCTGGTCGTAAAATTATTAACGATGCAGCACCAAGCGCATTAACTAATGAGCAAAAAACGCAGTTATTAGCACAACGCGATATTGCTGTTGCTAATTGGGAAAATGCAATTGCAGCGACTGTTGTTCATTACATTAACGATACATTAGCTGACGTCGATACAGTGCAAGGTACAGAGGCAAGCGCTGAAGATTTTGCTAACTTAGCTAAGCACTTTAGTGAAATGAAAGGTTTTGCACTGAACTTTCAATTTAACCCATTTTCACCTTTTTACAGCGACGATAACGCAGGTAAATTTGCCGAGCTACATACGTTACTAGGTGAGGCGCCACAGTTAACAGATGCCTACAAAGCACAGTTAGTTGAAGCGCGTGATTTGATGCAGCAAGTATACGGCTTTGATGCTCAAAACGTTGAAAACTGGTAATTACCACCTGTTTTAGCACCAAGGAAGGTCAGCCCACGGGCTGGCCTTTTGCCGTTTAATTTTCGAAGTTTTTAGGGTTGAAATAATGATCAATTATGCAAAAAAAGGGGTCGTAGTTGCAGCTGCTGTTTTAACACTTAGTGGTTGTGGTGAAAGTAGCTCAAGTAGCACAGGCAGTGATTTTCAAGGTAGTGATAGCGGGCAAACTACTACGCCTGTGGTGACAGAGTTTGATGAAGCACAACTGGTTGCTAACTTAGTGGACAATGTAATAACACCTACGTTTGTTTTGTTTAATCAACAAGCACAACTACAAACGCAAGCAGTAGCCAATTACTGTCAAGCCGAATTGCAAAGCGTCCAAGAAAGCTCTGATGAGGCCATAGCGCTGCGTACTCAGGCACAACAAGCATGGCTTGATACCATGGCTGGTTGGCAACAAGCCGAGATGATGCAAATGGGGCCATTACTCGATAACTCTAGCCAATTGCGTAATCAAATATATTCTTGGCCTACGTTTAGCCGTTGTGGAATAGACCAAGATGTAGTGTATAACCAAGATGGCGTTATAAACCAAGATCAAAATCGCCCGTATGACATTAATGAAAGAACAGCAACTCGCCGTGGCTTATTTGCACTTCAGCATGTGTTGTTTAACGAGCAATTAGATCATCACTGTAGTGTTGCTAACGAGGCATTGGCAGATTGGAATAACCGCACAGATTTAGCGCGTCGCCAGGCCCGTTGTGAGTTTGCGGTGGTGGCAAGTGAAGATGTTTTAAATTCGTCAGCGCAATTATTACAAGCTTGGCAAGGTGATAATGGTTTTGCGAATGAATTAAAAAATACAGGGACGAGTGGGGCGCGTTTTAGCACAACTCATGAAGCGCTTAATCATATTAGCGATGCGTTGTTTTATATCGACACACTAGTAAAAGATAAAAAATTAGCAGAGCCAATTGGTATTTTTTCAAACTCATGTGGCACATCGGCGTGTCCGGAAGATGTAGAAAGTGTTGATGCTAAAAGCTCTTTAGACAATATACGTAACAATTTAACCGCATTTGAAGCATTAATAATAGGTAACTTAGCGGGCGAAAGCGCTGGTACTGGTTTTGATGACTTTTTAGATGCAGAGCAGGCAGAAGCCACCAAAGCACGCTTAGTTGATGGGATTGCAGCTCTTAAGGCTACCTTAAATAGTATCGACAGCTCGCTTAGCGAGCTGTTAATTGATAACGAGCAACAAGTGCGCGATATACATGGCGAGGTAAAAGTGCTTACTGATGAACTAAAAAATGATTTCATCAATGAGTTAGCACTTGAACTACCCACCACTTCTGCAGGCGACAACGACTAAGGGCAACAATGAAATACAATAAACTTACAATTGCACTGCTTATGGCCGTGAGTTGCCAAGCAGTGGCTGAGCAGCAAAGCGATTTAGAGCATATTCAAATTATTAGTCACAATGACAAGTTACGCACTGAGGCTGGATCTGCCACTTTAATTGGTGAAGCACAGCTTGAGCAATTTGAATTTGATGATATCCATCGTATTTTATCGCAGGTTCCTGGTGTAAATATACGTGAAGAAGACGGCTTTGGGCTAAGGCCAAATATAGGTTTTAGGGGCGTAACCCCAGAGCGTAGTAAAAAAATTACCATATTAGAGGATGGTGTTTTAATTGGCCCAGCGCCGTATTCGGCTCCCGCGGCTTATTATTTTCCGCTAACTACACGCATGACTGCGGTTGAGGTATTTAAAGGCCCTGCGGCTATACATTATGGCCCGCAAACGGTGGCAGGTACGCTTAATTTAGTGTCGCGTCAAGTGCCAGATGATGCCAGTGGTATGCTTGATATATCAGCAGGGTCTGATGGTTATAAAAAAGCGCACGCGTATTATGGTGACCGCCAAGGGCAATTTGGCTTTTTGGTTGAAGGGGTACACCTAGAAAGCGACGGCTTTAAAGAGCTTGATGGTGGCCAAGATACTGGTTTTGAAAAAGATGACCTATTAGTTAAATTAGATTACAAGCTTGACGGTGAGCAATATAAGCAACGTTTTGAGTTAAAACTAGCGTACTCAGATGAGCTTTCAAATGAGACTTATCTTGGTTTAACAGAGGATGATTATAATCAAAACCCATACCGTCGTTATGCTGCCAGTGGCCCTGCAAATATGGACACTAAGCATACACAGGTTATGTTTACTCACCAGTTAAGCACTGATAATTTTGCACTTACTACCCGAGCGTATCGTAATGACTTTGAACGGGCTTGGTTAAAGCTTAACTCGGTCACTAATAGCAGTGGCAGTTTGTCGGATATTTTAGCTGACCCAGCTCGCTTTGAGCGTGAATACATGGTTATTAGTGGCCAAGCTGATTCGGTTAAAAGTGGTGAAAGCAATTTGTTTTTAACTATGGGAACTAACGATAGGGCTTTTTTCTCGCAAGGTATTCAGTTTGATGGTGATTGGCAAGTGGCCGCGTTTGGGCTTGATCATTCTCTCTCATTTGGGGTTCGTTTTCATCAAGATGAAATAGAGCGTGACCACTTTGAAGACACCTACGCTATGGTTAACGCGGTTAACACCCGTACAGATACTGACAGTGTATTTACTACGCAAAATACCGAGTCTACCGATGCATGGTCTGTTTATATTGAAGACAAAGTGACGTTCGATAAGTTAACACTCGGTGTCGGCGTGCGCGGTGAGTTAATGGATATGTCGTATCAAAACGACTCGCCAGGCAAAGAGAACGATTGGCAAAATAAATCAAGCCGAATTTGGCTACCTGGCCTAAGCGGTTTTTATCAGTTATCTGAAAACGCAGGGTTATTATTTGGTGTACACCAAGGGTTTGTGCCATCAAGTCCATCGAGCCCAGTACGTGAAGGAGATGATGAATTTGAAAAAAGCGTTAACTATGAATTTGGTGGCCGTTATAACGATGGCAATCGCCAAATTGAGGTGGTTAGCTTTTTTAACGATTACTCAAACTTAGTTGAAAGCTGCGGACAATCAAATTGTGGTATTGAAAATGAATTTGATCGTGAGTTTAGCGGTGGAGAAGTGGATGTATGGGGTGTTGAGTCTCAATTTGCACAAACCTTCTCATTAAATGAAAGTATCGATATTCCTTTACGTTTAACTTATACCTACACGCAAAGCGAATTTAAAGAAGAGCTATTTAGTGAGTTTACGCAGTGGGGGCATATTCGCCCAGGCGATCACCTACCGTATTTACCTAATCATCAAGCTGCACTTAGTGTAGGGCTTGCGCATAACGATTGGTCTGTAGATGTATTAATAAAATACACTTCAGATATGCCAGAGGCTGCAGGCGTTGCCTATTCAGCGGGTGAAATCGGTAATACAACAGGTAACGACTTTGCATTACCTTTAGCAGGTGTTGATGTGCCATCAACCACGGTTGTTGATATTGCTGCACGTTATGAGCTTGATCAATATGGGCATATTTACGCTAAAGTAGATAACTTGTTTGACCAAGATAATATTGTTAGTCGTCGCCCGTATGGTGCGCGTCCGGGTAAGCCGCGTAGCGTAGCCGTGGGTTACAAATATCAATTTTAAGAGGTAAGTAATGCTCGAGACTTTATGGCAAACATTGTTGCAAACGCCTGATTATTTGTTTGATGCCAATAAACGCATTTTTATTGGCTATAGCATTGCGGCGTTAGTAATTGCTATGTTGCTGTATTTCTCGGGCCGGTCGCAACAAAAAAAGCGTACCTGGCGTGGGCTAGGGCGTTATTTATTTAGTAAGCGTATTTGGTTCAGTAAAAGCGCTAAGCTCGACTATCAATTATTAATTATGAATCGCTTACTCAAAGCCGCGTTGTGGGTGCCTATAGTGCTAACTATGGTACCTGTAGCAATTGGCGTAAGTGATGCGCTGCAATGGCTTTTTGGTGAGCGAGCTGTATGGCAGCTTCCTAGCTCTGTAGTGTTAGTTATTTTTACTGTTTTACTATTTATATTTGATGACTTAACTCGTTTTTTATTACATTTAGCCCTGCATAAAGTGCCGTTTTTATGGCATTTTCATAAAGTGCATCATAGTGCGTTAGTACTCACCCCAATGACTATTTATCGCAGTCACCCGTTTGAAAGCTATTTGTATGCATGCCGAATGGCATTAGCGCAAGGTTTTGTGGTGGGTGTATGTGTGTATTGTTTTGGCCGAAATTTAACAATGCTAGATATTTTTGGTGCTAATGTGTTTGTATTTGCTTTTAATGCGTTAGGCGCTAATTTACGCCACTCTCATGTGTGGTGGAGCTTTGGTAAAAAAATAGAAAATTGGTTTATTAGCCCAGCTCAACACCAAATACATCACAGTGATAACCCTAAGCACTTTGACCGTAACTTAGGCTCTGCTTTAGCCATTTGGGATAGAGCCTGTGGTACGCTAATAAAAGCACATCAAGTCGGTAAAATTACGGTGGGGGTTGGTAATAACGACCGTGGACACCGCAGTGTGTTAGATGCCTATTGGCGACCTATTTATGAGAGTTTACAAAATCCTTGGCAACGTGTGGTAAAAGCGACTAACAAGGTAAATGTTTTTAACAAAAAAAAGCCCATTATTGAGGTGAATATTAACGACAAAACAGTTAAATAGTACTCGATTACAAAAAATAAAGGGTTAAATTGTAAATTTTGTGTTTCAATAATCGTATCAAACTCGGTACATACTAACGTACCTTATTTTATTTACGATGACGATTTAACATGCATTACAAACCAGTTTTATTAGCAAGTTGTGCTTTATTGCTAAGCGCCTGTGGTGGTTCAGGCGGCGATGATACGCCCACCGTCAATTCAAATAAAGTGCCTACCTTGTCCGTATCCGATATTCCTAGCGAATTAACTAAAGGACAAACCATTGAGCTAATTGCAACAGCTAGCGATGAAGACGGCACTATAAGCAGCGTGGTTTGGCAGCAAACTGCTGGCTCAACCTTATTGAGTGAGCCATTAGAAGCGATAAGTACCCGCCTTACCATACCCGCAGCGCAAAGTTATAAGCCTATAACGTATTCATTTAACGTAACTGCCACTGACAATGAAGGGGCAACAAACACTCAAACTGTAACATTTGTAGCGAAAAACAGTATGGATATACACAGCGCTGCTAGGTTATTACACCAAGGAAGCATGGGCCCAACGCTTACTGAAATAAACAGTGCCCAAGGCTTAAGTGAGCAACAATGGCTCGATAACCAAATAGCACTGCCGATTAGCTACCACCGCAACTACCTTGTAAAGCTTGAAGATGACGAAGACTTTAAATATATAAGTCGTATAGATGCATGGTGGAAAGCGGTGCTACAAAGTGACGATCAGCTACGTCAACGCGTTGCATTTGCGCTAAGTGAAATATTGGTTGTGTCGGATGAAAATAGTGATTTACGTGCCCAACCAGAGGGTATGATCACCTACTACGATTTATTACTCAAACATGCGTTTGGCAATTTTAGAGAGTTATTGGAAGATGTAACGCTTTCGCCTGTTATGGGCACTTACCTAAGCCATTTAGGTAACGAAAAAGAAGACGAAGAACTCAATATTCGCCCGGATGAAAACTACGCCCGCGAGGTTATGCAATTATTTACTATAGGGCTTGATGAGTTAAACCTTGATGGCAGTGCTAAGTTAGATGCCAACGGCAATAGCATAGCAACTTACGGGCAGGCCCAAATACAGGGATTTGCGCGTGTATTTACAGGCTGGACATTTGCCGGCAGCGAAACCTTTAAACGCAAAAGTCGTGACTATATTAACCCGATGGAGCCGTTTGATGAATACCATTCGAGTAAAGAAAAAGTACTATTAAATAATGACGTTATTCCGCCTGGTTATGGGCCAGAGGAATCGCTAAAAATAGCGCTCGATAATTTATTTAATCACGATAACGTAGCGCCATTTATTTCCAAGCAGCTTATTCAGCGGTTAATTACCTCAAACCCTACAGCGCAGTATGTAGAGCGCGTTGCGCGTGTATTTAATGACAATGGAAGCGGTGTGCGAGGCGATTTAGCTGCGGTTGTTAAAGCGATTTATTTAGATGATGAAGCGCGTCATTTTGGTAGCGTATTAAGCTATCAAGGTAAAATTAAAGAACCGCTTTTAAAAACAGTGCAGTTTTGGCGAAACCTTAATACAAGGTCATTACAAGGTTATTATAAAACGTGGAACTTAGTCGATAACTACGGGCAAGGCCCAATGCAGTCTGCTTCAGTGTTTAACTTTTTTAGACCCGATTTTCAAAGTGCGGCTTTGCGCTCGCAAGGTTTGGTAGCGCCTGAGTTACAAATAGCCAACGACGCGACTTTAATAGGCACAATGAATGCTTTATTTGCAAGTTTGGTTTGGAGTACCGCCGAAGCTCATACCGATTTAAACCCCGCTGGAATTTATGTTTATGTACAAGGCGATATGGATTTTTTGGCGCAAAAAGGCATAAGCGCATTGATAGAGCAATATAATACCCTGTATTTTGCCGGCAACATGAGCGCTGACACTACACAAGCCTTGCTTGATTTAGATGCCTATTTTAACGAGGAGCAATACCGCGTAAGGGTATCGTATTTGTTATATATGATTGCTATTTCACCTGAATTTAACGTGCAGTATTAGGAGCGCATAATGAGCATTAATAGAAGGCAATTTTTATCATTATGTTTAAAAGGCGGGGTTTCGGCAGCGGCTTTAACCAGTTTGCAGCTACAAGCGCTAACGGGGGCAACTAATGCAATAGAACTCGGTGATTACAAAGCCCTAGTGTGTGTGTTTTTATACGGTGGAAACGACTCACTTAATATGCTGTTACCTCTTGAGGGAGAGCAGCGCAGTTTATACCAGCAAAGCAGGCAAAACCTCGCAGTCGAAAACCCGCTAGCGCTAAGTGTTAGCTCGCAATTTGCAGGAGGGGTGGGCATTCACCCTTCACTTGCGCCTTTACAAAGTGTGTTTGAGTCGGATGATTTAGCCTTTATTGGCGGTGTAGGCACTTTACTTACCCCCACCACATTAACAGACTACAAAAATAACGCGGTGCCTTTACCTAAGCATTTATTTTCGCACAACGATCAACAGGCATCGTGGATGTATGGGCGGGAAAAAGCGTCCTTAAACAGTGGGTGGGGCGCACGTATGCTAGAGCGATTAGCTGTGCATGACGAGTTTGCGGCCAATATTTCGCTCGATGGTACAAACTTGTGGCAAACAGGAATAAATACCAGTGCTTTTGCGCTTAACAAAAGTGGTATAAGTACTATTAACGCCTTTGGTGGTTACCAGCCGCGTACAGAGCACGTTACTAACATAATGAATCGTGTGTTAGGCAATGCAAACCATGTGCTAGGGCGTGAATATGCAAATGGTTTAAATAATGCAATTGCCAATACGCAAACTATGAACAGTGCGCTCGAACAAGCCCCCGAACTAACTACTTCTTTTAGTGATACCAGCTTGAGTGAGCAATTAGCTGCGGTAGCCAAAACAATTAGTGTGCAGTCGTCTTTGAGTACTCAGCGCCAAGTGTTTTTTGTCTCTATGGGTGGGTTTGACACTCACGATGATCAGCTTACGGCGCATCCTGTGTTGTTAAATATGTTGGCTCAAGGGCTCAGCGAGTTTAACAGTGCCATGAAAGAGCTAAACATGAATGATAAAGTAACCACATTTACTATGTCGGACTTTGGCCGCACGCTAACCTCAAACGGCGATGGCACCGATCACGGCTGGGCGGGAAACCAAATAGTAATGGGTGGCGCGGTAAAGGGACGTAATATTTATGGTGAGCTACTTACTCAGCAATTAGACGGGGCAAACGATACCGGAGGTGGGCGGCTAATTCCGCAAGTGGCTAACGAGCAGTACTTTGCAACGTTAGCGCAATGGTTTGGCGTACCTGTTTCAGAGTTGGTTGATATTTTTCCTAATTTAAGTAACTTTAACAGTGCAACATTAGATTTTTTTGTGTAATTAGTCACTAATAGTAATCTAAACAAAGTGATTAGCAGTATAGTGTACTCGTTTTACCCATTTAAAATTAAAGACCACACATAATAAGGGAATCATAATAATGAAAATTTTAGTGAGCTTAGTCAGCTTTATTGCTTTTTTACTCGTTTTACTGCCAGGGCCTTTATATAAGTATGGGGTTGTTGAACTAAGTACTGCGTTTGCAGGGTTTAGATTTGGTGTTTATGTGGGTGGCGCTGCATTGGTGCTGCTTGTTATACAGGTTATTTTTATGCGTAAAACGCTTAGCATGGGCAGCACTTTAATGGTACTTGTGTTTGCAGCTATTGCGATTGCAATGCCACTGAATATGATGAGCAAAGCTAAAAGCGTACCGGCGATTCATGATATTTCGACCGACTTAGTTAACCCGCCAAAATTTGTGGCCATTGTACCTTTGCGAGCGGATGCTAAAAACCCAGTCGATTACGCTGGAGAAGAGACTGCTACTGAGCAACGTAAAGCCTACCCAGAACTTAAAACGTTAAGTTACGCGCAGTCAAAAACAGATCTGCTAGCAGCCACTGAACAAGCCATTGCTAACTTAGGGTTTGAGCTTGTTAATGCAAATGCAGCAACCGGCATAGTCGAAGCGACCGATACAACAACCTGGTTTGGATTTAAAGATGATGTAGTGGTGCGTATAAATGACGAAGGCAGTCAGCGTTTTGTAGACATTCGTAGTAAATCTCGCGTAGGACGAAGCGATTTAGGAAAAAATGCTGAACGTATACATTCACTCATTGATGAGATAAATACGTTACTGGATAAGTAACCAACATTTAAGTTAAAAAAGCCCAACCTTGTTGGGCTTTTTTGGTCAGGGTGCATTCACAGCGCCAGCGTTAGTGTAAACCACATCAAAGTGCATACAGGTATTTTTAGAGGCAGCCTCCTTATTGGATTGGTTTTAAAATAAAGCACTTAAATAAGCTAAAAGGTATACGACTTAAATTTTTACAGACTATGGAGTTGTTATGAAAACAGTAGGATATGCAGCAAAAAGCGAAGGTGCGCAACTAGGTGAATATACTTTTGAGCGCCGCGATTTACGCGATAACGATGTAGAAATTGAAATATTATACTGTGGTGTATGCCACTCTGATTTACACGCCGTACGCAATGACTGGGGTGGCAGCCGTTACCCGTTAGTCCCTGGACACGAAATTGTAGGTAAAGTAAAAGCTATTGGTAGCGCTGTTAAAAACTATGCAAAAGGTGACACGGTAGCGGTGGGCTGCATGGTTGATTCATGCCAAAGCTGCAAACAGTGTGGTAACGGCGAAGAGCAATTTTGCCAAGAAGGCATGGTAGGCACATACGCAGGTAAAGATAGAGTAACCGGCGAGATGACCCAAGGTGGTTATTCTAAACATATTGTTGTTCGTGAAGAATTTGTACTATCAGTCCCTGAAAACTTAGAGCTTTCGCGCGTTGCCCCTTTATTATGTGCAGGTATCACTACTTACTCTCCATTACATAAGTGGGGGGTGACAAAAGGCAGCCGTGTTGCCGTTGTAGGGCTTGGTGGCTTAGGTCATATGGCTGTTAAAAATGCCGTAGCCATGGGCGCGAGTGTAACGGTGGTTGGGCGAAGTGAGTCTAAAAAAGATGACGCAGTAAAACTTGGCGCGCAGCATTATTTAGTGTCGACCGACGAAGAAGCAATGAAAGCGTCGCAGTCGGCTTTTGATATTATTATTGACACCGTACCTGTTAAGCACGATTTGTCTATTTACACACCCTTATTAGATATAGATGGCACATTGGTTATTGTTGGGCAGGTTGGCCCCGTAGAAGAGCTAAACACTGTGCCTCTTTTAATGGGTCGTCGGCGCATCACAGGCTCACTCATTGGTGGGATAGAAGAAACACAGCAAATGCTAGATTTTTGTGGCAAAAATAACGTACTGCCAGAGTGCGAAATGATTAATATTGACCAAATAAACACCGCGTATGAGCGAATGGAAAAATCAGACGTGCGCTATCGCTTTGTTATTGATATGGCGTCGTTAGAGGCCCAGTAAGGTGGGTGATTAAATACCCTTGTTAAAGTAAAAAGAGCGGCTAATTGTATTAGCCGCTCTTTTTATATGCTTAACACGTTTGTGCGGTGGGCTGTTGTTTATTAAGTTGTAAGTAGCTTAAAAACCACATTACTAAGCCGCCTAAAAACAACGCAGCTGCGACATAACCTGTTTGGTTAGGCGCTGCGCCTTGTGCAATAACAGCTCCGCCAACCCAAGGGCCGATAGCATTTGCGGTGTTAAATGCGCATTGTACTAATGCGCCAATCATTGCATGGCCCTCTGGGGCTACATCCATTAATAATGATTGAATAAGCGTTGCCAAACCAACACTGCAGCCAATAAAAAATATAACCACATATAGCATCCATATATTGTAACTTGCGCTAACGTAGGCAATTGCAAATACGATGGTGCACACCAGTGCAAGGCCAGTGGTTTTAATAGCCGATTTATCGGCCGCTTTACCTAATATGTAATTACCTAACGTACAACCAATACCAAACATCACCATGGCGATAGAAATAGTGTATGGGGCTGTTTTAGTTACATCTAAAATTGTATCGGCAATGTAAGTATAAATACAAAACACGCCGCCAAAGCCAATAATTACAATACCTAAAATAGACCACACCAGTTTATTTTTAAGTACGCCAAACTCGTTAAGTAAGTTAGATGGCTTAGCGTTATCAATATTTGGCACTACTTTGTATACAAATATAAACGCAATAAACGCTAAAATAGCTGCGCCCCCTAAGCAATAACGCCAGCTTAGATTTTGCCCCACCAAGGTAACAATAGGCACGCCAACAATGGTTGCAATGGTTAAGCCCATAAATACTTTTGACATAAAGCTTGCGCGCCTACCCGAAGGGGCAATATCGGAGGCAAGCAAAATAGCGGCGCCAAAGTAAGCACCGTGAGGTAAGCCACTTAAAAAGCGAAAAATAACAAGTTGCTCTAATGAGGTTGCTAATGCACTTAAACCATTAGAAATACACATTAAGCTTAAAAAAATCAGCAAAGCTTTACGTTTTCGCATATTAGCCGTTGTGAGCATTAATACCGGTGCGCCTACCACAACGCCAATCGCATAGGCGCTAATTGCATAGCCACTTTGCGAAGGAGTTGAGCCAAACGTTTCACTGATCAGCGGCAGCATAGGCATCATTGAAAATTCTGATAATCCTAAAATAAACGTACCTAGTGCTAACACTAATAAAATAGCTGCTTTATTTAACTGATTAGATGCCGACGCAACATCTGCACTCATAGAAGATCCTTTAACTTTGATTTTAAAAATAGTGAATAGCCACACATTAACCGTGTGGAGAGTAAACATATATTAGGTGTGGAGTGTGTCAGTGAGATGGCTATTTTAAGCTAAAAAGTGTACTGCGTCATGTATAAAAATAGCATTTTTGTCTTGTTTTACTTTTGTTAATCATTTAAAAATGCTACCTATTAGGTTAATTTATAAAAATTTTTTATAAAGCAGCAGACTAGCGAATTTTATTGCTCGCAGAAAAACTAAAAAGCACCTATATTTACAAAGCTATTACATTTCTAGCGAACTTACATATTATTTTTATATTTGTTTGTTATTGTCATCCTATTATTGTTTCCTGAAGGTTTAATGCATGTTTGGTTTACGAAAAGATAACGCTAAAGTTGAAGAATTGGAACGTCAACTCAATGAAAATAAATCAGTGCTATCAGCTATTTATAAGCATGTAGCGTATATTGAATTTACACCCGAGGGAAAAATTTTAGACGCTAATCAGCTTTTTTTAGATACAGTAGGGTATAAAAAAGAGCAGGTAATCGGTAAGCACCACAGAATGTTTTGTGATTCTGATTACGCTGAATCAAACGAATACACTCAGTTTTGGCAATCATTACAAGCTGCTAAATCCACTAATGGGACTTTTATGCGGTTTAAAGCAAATGGGGATAAACTGTGGTTAGAAGCGACTTACTTTCCTGTTGAAGTAAATGGGGTAGTTACTAAGGTTATTAAAATAGCGTCGGATATTACAAAAAGTTACGTACAGCGAAAATCGCAAGAAGCCCTCACTGAAGCGCTTGATAAAGCACTGGCAACCATAGAATTTAACCCTGATGGCACCATAATTAAAGCGAATAAAAACTTTTTATCTACAGTAGGTTACTCACTTGCACAAATAGTTGGGCAGCATCACAAAATGTTTTGTACTGACTCTTTTTATAAAAATAACCCTCGGTTTTGGGAGGAGTTAAGCGAAGGGCAGTTTAAATCGGGTAAGTTTCAACGCATAACCTCTGAAGGAGCTGAAATCTGGTTAGAAGCAACTTACAACCCAATTTTAGATGACAAAGGTAATGTGATAAAAATAGTGAAGTTCGCTTCTAATATTACCGAGCGCATAAAAGATAACGAAGCCGTTAGTGAGGCCGCACAAATTGCATATGAATCGGCGGTATCGAGTGCACAAACGGCTAAAAAGGGCTCATATATATTACATGATGCAATTGCAAACTCGGATGCAATTGTAAGCCAAGTACTTAAATCGGTTGATTTAATTAAAAACCTGAATGAACAGTCAGCAGTTATCGGATCTATTGTGTCGACCATAAGCAGTATTGCCGATCAAACCAATCTATTAGCGTTAAATGCAGCCATTGAAGCAGCACGAGCAGGCGAATATGGACGAGGCTTTGCCGTGGTAGCCGATGAAGTTAGGCAGCTTGCAGCAAGCACCAGCAGTTCAACCAACGAAATTGCAACCGTCGTTAAAAATAACCAAGAGCTGACTAACGATATTTCAAAACAAATTACCTCCGTGTCAGACTCCTCAGAGCAAGGCCGAGAGCTAATAGCGAAAGTGTCAGAAGTAATTCAAGAAATTGAACGTGGCGCAGATGCTGTCTCTGCAACAGTGTCTAAGCTTAACGTAGGTTAGGTTGCAGTAAATTCTCAAACTGCGACATTTTGTCGCGCTATAAACTTGTAACTACATTATATAATTTATGCCATATATAACAGTGGCAT
Source organism: Pseudoalteromonas sp. MM1 (assembly GCF_030296835.1). Classification (NCBI taxonomy): domain Bacteria; kingdom Pseudomonadati; phylum Pseudomonadota; class Gammaproteobacteria; order Alteromonadales; family Pseudoalteromonadaceae; genus Pseudoalteromonas; species Pseudoalteromonas sp. MM1. Next base: position 1,042,952 of record NZ_AP027922.1, read on the forward strand.
AAATTATAAATGGCTCATATTCAACATACTTATTTACTCTCTCCTTTAGCGCTATTAATTAGCGGCTTTTTATCGCCTATGGTGCTCGCTGATGATAACGACTTAGAAGTTATTGAAGTGCACGGGCATGCACAAAATAAACATTTATCACTTGGTACTTCAGAATCATTACTTAGTAGTTTAGGTGTTGATTTTTCGGCTGCAGGCGGGGCCTCCAACTTGCCTATTTTAAATGGCATGATGGGCGATAGGGTAAAAGTACTTGTTGATGGTGCGGATGTAACAGCAGCGTGCGCTAATCAGATGAACCCACCTCTTTCTTACGTATCAGCTAATCAAGTAACGGCTTATAGTGTCGTTGCTGGTGTCTCGCCAGTGAGTGCTGGTGGCGATAACATTGCCGGTGTAATAAACGTTAATTCAATTTCACCACAGTATAGTGAAAGTAGTGATTTAGCATGGCACTCAGGTTATATATCGGCTAAGTACAGCAGTGTTGATAACGGCCGAAAGCTAGGAGTGGGATCTCGTTTAGCAAGCGATACTTTGAGCCTTAATTACCAAGGCTCGTTTAGTGATGCAGATAGTTATGAAGATGGTAACGGCGATGTAGTACTAGATACGCTATATCGGGCGCAAAACCACAGCTTAACCGCAGCTATGCGCGACGATAAACAGCAATTAGTGATAAAGCTGACACATCAAAAAATACCGTATCAGGGGTTTGCAAATCAATACATGGATATGACTGATAACACCAGCTACGGTGCTATTGCCCAATATAAGCGCAGTTTTGAAAATAGCGAGTTTGAAGGGCAGGTTAACTGGCACAGCGTTAAACACAAAATGGGCTTTTTTAGTAAAGAAAAAACCGGCATGATGCCCATGAAAACAGATGCAAAAGACATAAGCACGCAGCTTAAATGGCGTCTTACACTTGATAAAAATAGCTCATTACTGCTTGGGCAGGAATATTATAACTACCGCATTGATGATTGGTGGCCGGCTATTGAAGGCTCAACCATGATGGGGCCAAATGACTATATAAATATTAATAATGGTAAGCGTGAACGCATTGCCCTATTTGCAGAATATGAAAGCCAAATTACTAAAAAGCTCTGGTTAAACACGGGAATTAGGGTTGAGCGTGTTAATACGCAAGTTGATGAAGTACAGGCCTATAACAACGGCATGAATATGATGGATATGGGCAGTATGAGCGCAATGACCACTGCCAATAATGCTGTAGCTGCAAATGACTTTAATAATGCCGATAGAGACAAAACCGACACCTTAGTTGATGTAAATATATTAGCTAATTACCAAATTACACTTTATGACGAGCTGCAAATAGGCCTTGCTCGCAAAAATCGCGCACCCAACTTATATGAGCGCTACAGCTGGGGTGTAAGTAATATGGCCACCACTATGATTGGCTGGTATGGCGATGTTAATGGTTATATTGGTAACACAGAGCTTGATGTAGAAACCGCCCATACTATTAGTGCAACGTATTCAAAAACAGCTAAAGATGATAATTGGCGAGTAAGTGCTAATGTGTGGTACACCGATGTAAGCGACTTCATTGACGCAAATAGTGTACGTAGTTTTAATAGTTATGGGTTAGCAAACACATCACGTAATATTTTGCAGTTTAGTAATGTTGACGCCACATTATATGGCGCAAAGCTTGATATAAGTAAGTCGCTTTACCAATCTAAGCCGTTTGGCGAGTGGGTATTAACAGCAAACGTTACAAGTACCCGTGGTAAGCGCGACGACACTAACCAACCGCTATATCAAATTAAGCCATTGCATACTGCGCTCTCATTAAGCCAGCAAATAGGATTATTTGAAAATGCGCTGTCGTGGGAGTGGGTAGATACAAAATCACGCGTTGACTTTAACCGCCTTGAAAACCAAACGCACAGCTATAATTTAGTGAATTTAAGCTCTAAAGCCACCTTTAATGCATTAACGCTAAGTGCTGAAGTAACTAACTTATTTGATGAGTTTTACGAGTTACCATTAGGGGGAGTAAACATTGCTGCACTAAAACAAAACAACAGCGTGGGCTTTACCCAATTAGCTGGGCAGGGGCGCTCATTTAATATCAGTGCAAGTTATGTTTTTAGGCACATATAATAATTATTGAGCAGTTAAGCCACCATGTGTTGTGGCTTAACGCTAAATATTAATCAGCAGTCGTATTTTGCTCATCGGCGGCACAAAGAGATTGCTCTGCTTCTAAAGCTCGTTTTTCGCGCTCGGCTTTAGATACATACGCTGGTTTATTACTTTTATGTAATTTAGCATTAGCACGTTTATCTTTTTTCTGAAATTTAGTGACGATTTTTTTACGGCGATTCATTAGTACTAATACTCTGATAAATTTAAGCCGCGCATTATACAACCAATGCGATTAAAGCCGCCATATAAATTTAAAGCACGATCATTGTAATCCTGTCGCAAAGTGCTATTGAATATTATGCTGCAGCGCTATAATTTGGCCTTTATTTAGTCATACAATGGGATACGTTTTGAAAAAGTTAGTTTTGCTTTGCAGTGCTTTATTTGCCTTTAATACTCACGCGCAATTACATGAAAATATTGATAGTGTTGCCGATTACGCAGTAAACACCTACCAGAAAGCTCAAGTACATACGCTAACTAACTTAGTGGCTTTTCCCACGGTAAATAAAGACTCAATACCCGCACCACAAAACCCAGACTTTATTAATTTTAAATCGGTATTAAAAATGAAAGCCGCAGAGCTTGGGTTTGATTACCAAGACCTAGGTTATACCGTGCTTATTGGCATGGGTAAACAAGCAGATAAAGTAACAGTAGTAACGCATGGCGATGTACAGCCAGCTAACGCGAGTAAGTGGAAGCAAAGCCCATTTATTATTGATACCTCAGAGCCTGGCAAATTAGTAGGGCGCGGCACAGAAGACGACAAAGGCGCTATAGCTACTGCGCTTTACGCCATGAAAGCCATAAAGGATAAAGGCATAGAGCTTGATAACCGCATAGAGTTGATGATTTACCTAGCTGAGGAATCTGACTGGGGCCCACTTACTGAATTTATGAAAACTTACGAGCAGCCAAAATACGCCGTAACCATTGATGCATCATACCCAGTTGTCGTGGCCGAAAAAGGCTGGAGCTTAATTGCCCCTACGTTTAATGCTACCTCAAAACAAACCGGTGTGTATGTAAGTGATGTTGCAGGTGGCGCGTTTAAAAGCCAAATACCAGAAGATGCAAGCTTAGTACTGCACAATGCAAGCGAGAGCTTAGTTGATTCATTAAAAGCTAAAGCTAAAACGCTTAGCGACGTTGAGTTTAGTTTTAAAGAGCAAGATGAAGGCTTAAAAATAACTGTAAAAGGCATGTCTGCGCATTCATCAGAGCCAGAGTCGGGCGTAAATGCTATTGCACACCTGAGTGAGTTATTTAAAGACATTGCACTTGAAAACAATAGCGATGGCCAGCTTATAAAATTTGTAAACCAGTTAATTGGCTTAGATATTCATGGTAAGCAATTTGGTGATATTGCCTACGAGCACGAATTTATGGGCCCAATGAGCGTAGCCCCTACTGTAATTGAACGCGATGGTAACGCACTAACATTAGCCATTAATGCCCGCCGCCCAGTAGGTAAAGATGAAAGCGTACTTAAACAACAAATTAATAGCGCTATCAATGAATGGGAAACTGCAAATAAGGTAACGCTTACTGAAGTTGAAACCATTATTGGTACACCTATGCTGTTAGATAACGCACCGCACGCACAAAAGCTGCTCGATATTTTTAAACATTTTACAGGTGACCAAAAAGCTGACTTTGTATCCATTGGCGGCGGCACTAACGCAAAACTATTTGATAATGCCGTATCGTTTGGCCCTTCAATGCCGGGTAAACGTTATACAGGCCACTCAGAGCATGAATTTATCACGCTTGAGCAATTGGAGCTTAATTTACGTATGTATACCGCAATGATGATAGAGCTAGGTAATATGTAAGCTATAACTGTTTTAATATAAAAGCCGCCTTGTTTAACTGAAGTGACTTCAGCAAGGCGGCTTTTTTTGTGTTTATTAAAACTGAGCTACAAAACTAAGGTTGTATATGTCATAGTTATTTTTATCAGTGTAATTAGCGCTAAAATAGTAGCTATCGTTAATAAAGTATTTACCCTCAACAACTAAATCTGAGTCGTATAAACCAACGCCGACTGCGACATGTTTATTAAAGTAATAATTTGCCAGCACATTAAAAAAAGGGTCATCACCAGTATTTAGGTAGTCAATATTTATAGTAACGTAGCTTTCATCGTAAAGGTGAGCAAAGTAACGTGATGATAAGTCCCACGACTCTATTTCATCATGAGTCTCAACAGTAAAACCAATGTAGTCGGTGTCATTAATTTGGTGATTATATTGCGCTTTAAATAAATAAACTGTATCACCATATTCGTAATCTAGCATACCTGCAGATACTTTTAACGAATCAGCAAATAAGTAACCTATGCCAAGTGAATAGGTATCGGTATCGCCAATATTAGGCAGCTCTAAGGTTGCAAAAGCGTTACCGTAAAAGCCTTCTCCAAAAATCCCTTTTTTGCTATAACCATCTGAATTAAAGTAATTTTAGCCTATATTACTATCTGTATCTAGGTAGCCATAATCATCCCACACTCCCGAGCTTTGTTGCTCTTCAAAATAATAATGAGTAGATAATCCGTACACATTATCGCTGTAATAGCGTGAATCAATTTTTGCGTAGTTGATTGTATTAAACCATTGCTTTGATGCTGATTGTTCAGCGTTTACTGACGCTGCACAGCTAAGTGCAAGCAAAGAAAGTGGTATTAAATAGCGCATAAGTATCCTTTCTTATAAAGTTAATTGGTTGTATCCGTAAAGGGTATTATATTTAAAATAAGTGAAAACACATCCTATTAATTGTAAGTAACTGTATGTTTATATAAGTAAATGTAAGAATAAACGAAACTTAAGAGCTCTCATTAAGTAGTTCAGTAAAATGTAATAACCTGACTAACGTCATATCAACTGATGACAAGTAGCACCTTTCAGGCTTAAAAATTAGGGCAATAATAACCCTACATTTTAAGAGGAGAGCAAACATGAATACATCAACATTTTTTGATAACTTAAAACAATACCTTGTAGTTTTAATCTTTTTTACTGTGGTTAATTTAATCACATCGCCCAATTATTTATGGGTAGTGTGGCCTGCTTTAGGGATGGGTATAGCACTGCTAAATGATTTATTGGACTTAAATAACGCTAAAAGAAGTAGTTAATGAATGTTAATTAAGCCAAGTAATAATTTACTTGGCTTAAACTTCATCATTTTATAGTTTGTGTATCAGCCATTTATGAGGCGCGCTCGAGCGTTGCGTCTAGTGAGATTTTGGTATTAAGCAGCTTTGAAATAGGACAGCTTTTTTTCGTTTGCTCACACAAAGCCTGAAATTGCTCGTTAGCAATATCTTTAATACGTGCATTTACTTCAAGCGCTATATGCGTGACTGCAAAGCCGTCATCAACCTCATCAAGGCTTACGGTGGCTTTGGTATCAATTTTATCGGCTGTGAAACCGGCGTCACCTAATGCAAGCGACAGCGCCATGCTAAAACAGGCACTGTGCGCCGCACCTACTAGCTCCTCAGGGTTTGACCCTGGCTCATCTTCAAAGCGGGTATTAAAGCCATACGGTTGTTTATCAAGTGCGCCACTTTGCGTAGAAATACTGCCTTTACCTGTTTTAATATCGCCTGACCAGGTTGAGTTTGCCGTTTTTTTAATCGTCATCGTCTTCTCCTTGCGTTGTATGTAAGCTTTTCAGGATGAGTAAGTGCTATTTACATAAAACACCTAAATACAGCCTTAAAAGCTGAGTTATTCATATCATTGCAAAATAGACGCCAGCTAATTCACGCATAGCATAAAGGGTTAATTCCTTTTATTTCGCTTGCAGCGCTCTGAGCAGTAAATAACGTTATCCCAATCACGTTGCCATTTTTTACGCCACGCAAATGGCTTGTTGCAAACAGGGCATATTTTTTGTGGCAGGTTTAACTTTTTATGCGCCATGTTAATGCCTCTTTGCTTTTTGTTTTACTGTGCGAGTAAGCCCCACATGCCTTTTTAATATGCTAGGGATCGCGCGCTTAACATCATCGCGCTCGCGATATTGCCATAAACGTTCGCGCGCTTGCTTAGAGGCATCGGTTAAATCAAGCATGGGCTCGGGGTAATCTTCTCCTAATTTAAAGTCGTTAAACAGCGCTTCCATGGGTGTTTGTTGCCACGGTTCGTGTAAATATTCTATTGGTAGCTTTTCAAGTTCGGGACACCACTTTTTAATAAAAATGCCGGTTGGATCTTGCTCTTCAGATTGCTTAATTGGGTTGTAATGTCTAATGGTGTTAATACCCGTAACTGAGGCCTGCATTTGTATTTGCGGGTAATGAATACCCGGTTCAAAGTCTAAAAAGTAATTTGCCAGAGGTAAGCTTGCCTGCTGCCAACTTATATTTAAATGGTGCGTTACAAAGCTAACCAACATAGCGCGCATTCTAAAATTAATATAACCCGTGGCTTTTAAACAGCGCATGCAGGCATCAATAATAGGGATACCCGTTTGGCCTTGCGCCCAACGCGCAATATCGCGTTCTACATGCTCATCGGTACGATACGGAAATACATGATAACCTGGGTTTAATGCTTTAAATTCCATAGTGCATTCACTTTCAAACTTTTGCATAAAGTGGCAATGCCAGTGCAGGCGCGATACAAAAGCAGCGAGCGGACGCTTCCAGCCTTTTTTATCAGGGTGTTTAGAATGGTATTCATCAATTGCCATTTGGTATACCTGTTTAAGGCTAATATTACCCCACGCTAAATAAGGTGAAAGCCTAGAGCAATGAATACGGCTTAAACTGGGGCTAGATATGCCTTTTTGATATCCCTTGCCGCGCTCAGTAAAAAAATTGTGCAATATACTATGGGCGTGTAATGGCCCACCTAATTGAAAGTTGTCATCATTTTGCGTATAGCTAGCGGGCAATTTTGGGGGTTGGTAGTTATTAAGTGTAATGGTTTTTATGTTTTTCCAATTAGGTATAGCGATAGGGGCCTGCATTGTTTGTTGCCAGCGTGCGTTCCAGTCTTTTCGGTTTTTTTTACCACGAATAACAGCGCCAGTCTGTGACTCAAGCCAATTAATTTTACTAGTTTTACACCATGTAGCTACGGCTTTATCGCGGTCAAAGGTATTGTTTAAGCCAATTTCTTGATGGCTAAATATGTTTTCTATTTGGTATGTTTGGCTAAGCGTGTTTAACAGTGTCAGCATGTCTTGGTTAAAAATATACAGCGTGGCCTTGTAGCGAGCTAGCTGCTGATTTATTTCACATATTGATTGATAAACAAATCGCCAATGTCGCTCGTTATAGTGCGGGTCTTCAAGCATAAGTGGCTCAAAATTATAGAGCAGTAATGTGGGTAAACCATTATTAAATGCATTTTTAAGTGGTTGATGGTCGCTAAGGCGTAAATCGCGTTTAAACCACACTATGTTTATTTTTTCGCGCATATTTAAAAAAGTGGCTGCAGTTATGAAATACTGTACGCTATAAAGCGCTTTTACGATTTGCAGTACGACGTATAAAGGAAAATTATGTTTTTAGATTTAACGCAAAACACGCAGCACAATGTTTACTCGTATTTAGTCGGGGGTATTAGCCCGCGGCCTATTGCTTGGGTAAGCACACTTAGTAAGGAGGGGATTGCTAACATTGCCCCTTACTCTTTTTTTACAGTGGCCAGTTGTAACCCGCCAGTGCTGAGCGTGACTCAAGTAAACCCACGCGACAAAGCCAATAAAGACACACTTTTAAACCTTCAAGCCACTAACAGCTGCGTGGTTAATATTGTTAGTGAAGAGCTAGTAGAAAAAATGAATCAAAGCTGCGCTAACTATCCACATAATGTGAGTGAATTTGAGGCAGCGAATATTGAATCAGTTGCTAGTACACAGGTTGCATCCCCAGGCGCCGCAGCGGCTAAAGTAAGATACGAGTGTACTTTAAGAGAAATTATTCACATAAGCGACGAACCCGGTGGCGGCAAAGTTATGCTACTCAACGTGGTCGGAATTTATATTGACGATAACGTGTTAGTGAATGGCTATATAGATCCCACGCGTTTAAACAGCGTAGGCAAAATGGGCGGAGACTACTTTAGCTCTACCAAAGATAAATTTGTACTAAAAAGACCTAGTGTTTAAATTAATGTTCACTTTTTCTGATTTTATGCACATTGTTTACACTTTTATTTGTTAACTTTATACGATGTTATTGAGGGACACTTTTTAAAGTGTGCAAACCTTTTTTTATAATACGTTTTAGCACTAAAAAAACGCAATAAATAATAGCTCAAATGCTTTAGAGTCAGATTTATAAAAAATAAATGAAAATTCATAATAAACTTTTTTTAATATTATTTAGCTTCACCTTTAGCATTATTGCGGGGCTAGTTGTGCTTATTCAGTACAGCATTGGTCAAGGTGTTATTGATTTTGTAAACGCTAAAGAAGTAAAAGCATTAGAGCCATTAGCGGTGCAGCTGGCTAATAAATACGCGCAAACTCCCTCGTGGGATAAAATTATAGGTAACGATCAGCGCTTTTTAAGGTTGGTTGAATCGCAATTGCAATCAAGCCAGTTTTTACCTAGTTTACGCGATATGCCACAGCGCCCGGAAATTCGCGGCGAACGCAGACCCAGACCTCCACAGCATATGGCGCAACGCGAACGTCGCCCACCGCCTGAGCATGTCGCGCACTATGCACTACTTGATGAAAACCAGCAGCGTATTTTTGGTAAATTATTTGAGGATTTAAAGTACATTAAAACGCCCATAGAGCTTGAAGGTAAAACAATTGCTTACCTTGCTGTTTCAAAAAGAAAAAGCCTAGCAGATGGGTACGAGCTGGATTTTTTAAAGCAACAAACTAACTATTTATGGCTTATTGCGTTAACCGCAGGGCTACTTACCTTAATGTTGTCTTTTTTACTGGCAAGGCATTTAGTTGGCCCTGTAAAGCAAATTGCCAGTGGTATGCATAAGCTAACCAAAGGGCAGTACAGCACCAAACTTTTATTAGATAGAAAAGACGAGCTGGGCCAGCTTAGTGAAGATTTTAATACCTTGGCCTTTACGCTCGCTAAAGATGAGCAAGTACGTAAACGTTGGCTTGCAAATATTTCTCATGAACTAAGAACGCCCATGAGCATTTTACTCGGTGAGCTCGAAGCTATGTTGCTTGGGATACGTGAACCAAATAATAAAAATATAAGTTCTGCTAACGATGAAGCGCTGCATTTAAAGCGCTTGATTGACGACCTACACATGTTAAACAGCGCAGAGCTAGGCGGCATGCATTACACCATGCAACCTACCGACGTAGGTTATTTACTTAACTCCATAGAGCAAAAGTATCACGTTATTTTTAAGCAGCACGCTATTAATTTTTACTTTCTTAATAGCGCTAATAACACCACAGTAAACGCAGATAAAACGCGTATACTGCAGTTGCTAGATAATATATTAATGAATGCGGTGCATTACGCCCAGTGCTCAACTATTTCTTTAAGTGCCAATAACGTAAATATTAAAGGCCAAGCCTATTTAGAGCTTATTATAGAGGACAACGGGATAGGCGTTGAGCAAACGCATTTATCGCACTTGTTTGAATATTTATACCGTGTAGACAGCTCTCGCAATCGCCAAGAGGGAGGTTCTGGTTTGGGCTTGTCAATTTGCCAACATATCGTTAAAGGCCATCAAGGTGAAATAGCCGCTGAAAAAGCAAGTTTAGGTGGTTTAGCGATTATTATTCGCCTGCCTTTAGTAAAGGTTTAGAGGACAGTATGGAAGATCAAATACTTATTGTTGAAGATGAAATAAAACTTGCCAATTTAATGAGCGACTTTTTAACAACTCACCATTATCAAACGCACCTTATTCATCATGGTGATGAAGTACTTAGCTGGCTTGAAAGTAACAAGCCTAGCGTTATTTTATTAGATATTATGTTGCCAGGGCAAAGCGGTATAGAGCTGTGCAAAGCGATAAGAAAGTTCTCTAATGTGCCCATTATTATGGTTTCGGCAAAGGTGGAGGAGATTGACCGGTTACTCGGACTTGAACTGGGCGCCGATGACTATATTTGCAAACCGTTTAGTTATGCTGAGCTGGTGGCGCGTGTAAAAGCAATTTTAAGGCGTGTTAATAGCACAAAAGAGCCGGTAAATAATGCCATGACACTGGATGAAAGTACTTACAGTGTAAACTATAAAAATAGCAGTATAGAACTTACTAATTTTGAATTTCAGTTATTTAAGCCCTTGTATTCAAACCCTAACAGAATCTATTCACGCGATAGCTTAATGGACACCATGTATGCAGACCAACGTATAGTTAGCCACCGCACTATAGACAGCCACATAAAAAAGTTACGCAAAAAGCTTGATGAAGTAACGCAAACCGACAGTGTTATTCAGTCGGTTTACGGTGTGGGCTATCGGTTTGTTCACCCTCAATAGCTAAACGTGAGCGCAGTTTTACTCATCGTCAGCGTTTTTAATACGCTCTAAACGGTCGAACTCTTCGTATTCGGCCGCTTGTATTTCATCGAGTACTGCATCTACGTCAGCAACTTCGGTGCTGTCTTCAAATTCTCCGCTGAGCACAGTGTTTGGCGTTAAGCTAGCCTCTTCAAACAGTGCCCACATTTCTTTAGCGTAATGAGTGTTTAATAAGCTAGGTGCAAACTGCGCATAATAACGGCGCATGTTGTTTACATCGCGCGTAAACATTGCTTGCGCACTGTTATTGGCCGCTGCATTTACAGCTTGCGGAAGGTCAATAATGACAGGCCCTTTACTATCAACAAGTACGTTAAATTCTGATAAGTCACCGTGAATAATACCCGCGCACAGCATTAATTTAATATAATGAACCATCATACTGTACTGCTCAATAGCCTCTTGCTGCGTAAGGGTCACATGCCCTAACTGTGGAGCAACATCACCGTCTTCATCGCACACAAGCTCCATTAACAGCACGCCATCAATGCAGTAATAAGTATCAGGAACTCTGACGCCAGCGCGTGATAAACGGCTAAGCGCGTCTACCTCTGCATTTTGCCAAATTTCCTCTTCTAGTTGCCGTCCATAACTAGAGCGTTTACCCATGGCACGGGCTTGGCGTCCGCCTCGCACTTTTCGACCTTCTTGATACTGAGCCGCCTTTTTAAAGCTGCGCTTAACGGCATCTTTGTAGACTTTAGCACAACGAATTTCGCCACCGCTGCGTACCACAAATACATCCGCTTCTTTACCGCTCATTAAGCGGCTTATCACTTCATCAATTAGGCCATCATCAACGAGTGGCTGGAGGCGTTTAGGTATTTTCACTGCGATACAACTAGAAAAATTGGAAGATTAAACATGTATGTTAATAAGTCCTTAGTATGTTAGCTCTCAAAACAGGTGTTGAAAGTGGTTTTAATTAATTAGTTATCACAATAACCGAAATACCGAATAAGGTAAAAATAACATGATAAAAATCGGATTTATTTTTATTTCCTAATTGTTTGCACAATGTTTGCGTTTTTTAAGCGTACTTTATATTCATACCCTTTATTAATATTTAACCCAAGGTGACCACGATGAAGCACTTTTCTACTTTTGCCGTTGCTGCATTATTATCAATGGCTTTTTCAGCCAATGTTGCAGCCAGAGGCGGTGATAACCCTCCACCTAAACCTGACTTTTCAAGCATAGATGCAGATGGTGACGGTGTGATTAGCCTTGCAGAATTTAGCGAAAGTGCACCACCGCAAGGCGATGCGCAAACTATTTTTGACGAAATAGATGCCGATGGGAATGGCGAAATTAGCGAACAAGAGTTAAGTGAACACAAGCCACCACGCCGCGCACGTTAAGGGAGATAAATATGATCAATAGTATTGGTAGCTCAGCGAGTTTTATGACTCAACAATCTAGCCAAGTAAGCGCTTTAACGTCAGAGCAAACTGAGTTTGTTAAAGAAACACTTGCAGAGTTTGATGCACAAAACTTAAGCACGGAAGATGCGCAAACTATTCAAGCCGCATTTGAAGAGCAGGGGATCTCGCCGACAAAAGAGTTGGCTGATCTAATGAGCGAACTTGATTTTGACGCTAAAAGTATCGGCGATGCAGGGCGCCCTGAAGGGCAGCGCCCGCCACCACCGCCGCAAAACTCTCTAGAATCTGTTGATACTGACGAAGTGGTTAGCTACTTAGATGAGTTATTAACTGAGTATTCAAGCCAGCTATCTGATGAAGATAAAGAATCAATTCTTTCATCGGTACAAGAAAAATTTGGCTTAAGTGAAGGTGATTCACTGCTAAATGTAACTGCTTAGGTGTTATAACTTGAGGTCAAGCTGACTGTTTATCCTTAGGTCTTAAGTCCAAAGCCCGGCAATTATTTTGTTGGGCTTTTTTATTATACCAAGCCACTAAGTGATCTATTTTGAGGATGGATAAACGTGTTGATAGCTAGGCAAAAAATTCGTTATTAAGGCGTTTATAAACTTGCTCTTTAGTGAGTTTATCATACAGCTAACTACACAATTTGTTTTGCTCATTAAGGTATGAATCTACAAAGTGTTGCTCCATAGGTTTAGAAAAATAGTAACCTTGTAGGTGAGACACGCCAATTTCTTTTAGCATGTTGGCTTGCTCTGTGGTTTCTACACCTTCGGCAACGACCATAAAATCAAGTGTTGATGCCATTTGCACAATCGCATGAATAATGCTTAAGCCTCGTTTGTCCATGTTTTGAATGAAGCTTTTATCTATTTTTACTATGTCTACACCAATATCTAACATGCTCGACAAGGATGAATACCCTGTACCAAAGTCATCAATAGAAATACAAAATCCTTGTTTTTGTAGCTCTTTTACTGCTGCTAAAAAGGTCAGCTTATCCTCAGCAAACACAGACTCAGTAATTTCAAGGTGTAGGTTTTCTGGCTTTACGTCGTATTGATTAACGATGTTTATAACCTTAGTGACAAAATCAGGGTCTTGGAGTTGTATTACAGATACATTTACACTCACAGCAATGGCTGGCTGAAGGCTTTTAAACGTTTTAGCTTGCATACAGGCTTGTTCAATCACCCATAGTCCAAGTTCAGTTATGAGGTTGTATTGCTCGGCAATGGCAATAAACTCATCAGGAAATATCGCTTCGTCATTTAACTGCCAACGTAAAAGTGATTCAAACGATGTTACCTTTGTTGTTTTACTATCAACTATAGGCTGAAACACTAACCGCAAGCCATTGTCTTTTATTGCACTTGCCAAGCGCTTACTAAGCAGCAGCTCTCGCTCTTGCTGGTGTTTTAAGTCGTTGTTATAAATATTCACGCAGCCTTTGGCAATACGCTTTTGATGGTACATGGCTAAATCTGCAGAGCGAATTAACGCGCTTAAATCACCCTCATGCTCAGGAAACAACGCTATACCAATAGTGGCAGATACCCAGCTTTGGTATTTATATCGTTCATGCTCAGCACTAATGCTTTTAATAACCTTTTTGGCAAAATTAAATAGGTCTTGTTCATCTTCATAGGTTGTTAAAATTAAAAATTCATCTCCGCCCCAGCGGCATTTGTATAAGTGACGGGTGCAAACGTTTGTGAGTCGCTCTGCTATTTCTTTAAGTACTTGGTCGCCTACTTTATGGCCCATAGAGTCATTTATTTGTTTAAAGCCATCTAGGTCTACAAAAAGCAGGGCTAGTTTTTCGTTGGGGTGGTCTGCAAGTTGCTTATTAGCCACTTTTAAAAAAGCGGTGCGGTTTAATAAGTTTGTTAGTGGGTCAGTATTTGATAAGCGGTAAATTTCTTCTGTACGCGTTTCTACTTTGCTTTCCATCTCGTTAAGTAGTTTACGGTTTTGGTTTCGTAATTTTATGGCCGTTTGGGTAAACGTGGCCGACTTATAAGAAGAGGCGACCATAATGGCCGAAAAAGTCATACCTAAAAAGCCCAGCACGTAGTGATAATAATCATCAGATAGGGTAAGTACTATGGAATAAGGAATTAATAAAATAATGCTGTAACACACTGAGGTAAAGCGACTACCAGAGAGTAAATTGGCAGAGCCTCCAGCAAATGCCGACAAAATAGCTATTGTGGTGGTGATTTCAACGGTGGATGAGCTTTTATGAAACCACAGTGCGTAACACGACCACGAAATAGCGGTAGCAAGACACCCCACCGAAAAACGTTTTAAAAAGCTATTTGCGTTAAATGGATGATTAAGCCTTTTGGTGTAGTTAAAGTAAATAACATCCATTAGCCTTGCTGCTAAAATAACCAGCATGAAAAAAAGCCAAATTATTTTGTCTTGATTGGTTTTTTCATCCGTTAGGTCAAATGCAAACACAAGTACAAAGCTAACCAATGCCGAAACACCAATGCCAGATAAAGCATTAGAATATAAAAGTTTAACGGCTTCTCTGCGTTCATCAGTATTTAAATTTTTATATTGCACTCATTAAAGCCTTATGAAAAGTAATGCGGGTAAAGCAGGTTACATTTTATAAAAACACAAAAATAAATATAGTTTAATGACAGGGAAAATGCAGATATTAAATAAAAAAATGCCCATAACACAATATCTTGTTATGGGCTGATAGATTAAAAGTCGCTGGCGTTATGTCGTTCGCTAAGTTGCTCTTCTTCAGGGCCCCAGGTGCGATTAACACGTCGTCCGCGCTTAACTGCTGGGCGCTGCGATAATTGCTTAGCCCAGCGAGTAACATGTTTATACGAAGCCACATCTAAAAATTCGGCTGCATCGTAAAGATCACCCAGCACAAGTGAGCCATACCAGGGCCAAATGGCAATGTCAGCAATAGAGTATTCATCACCTGCCATGTATTCGTTTTCACTTAAGTGACGATTTAATACATCGAGCTGACGTTTAGTTTCCATAGTAAAACGGTCTATCGGGTATTGCATTTTTGTTGGAGCGTAGCTATAAAAGTGACCAAATCCACCACCTAAATAGGGCGCAGAGCCCATTTGCCAAAATAGCCAGTTACGGCATTGCGTCTTGGCTTTAAAATCTTTTGGGATTAGTACATCAAATTTTTCAGCTAAATATTGGAGTATTGAGCCCGACTCAAAAATGCGTGTTGGTGGAGTGGTAGAGTGATCCATTAGCGCAGGAATTTTAGAGTTTGGATTAATATCAACAAAGTCTGAGCCAAATTGATCGCCTTCGCCAATGTTAATTAAATAAGCATCGTAGTCTGCATCGGTTAAGCCAAGCTCTAATAGCTCTTCAAACATAATAGTTGCTTTTTGACCATTAGGTGTGGCTAATGAATAAAGTTGAAATGCGTGCTTGCCAGTTTCTAAGGTTTTGTTATGAGTGGCACCAGCAATAGGGCGGTTAATATTAGCAAATTTACCACCACTTTCATTGTCCCACGTCCAAACTTTAGGCGGCGTGTATTCGTGTTCATTACTCATAAATAACCTCAATTTAAATAATTTATAGACTCATAGATAACAAGCTGGGGGCGTAAAAAATTAATTAAAGACAATGAAAAAATTATCGTGCTTTTAATTTATCTGCTTTGGCAAGTTTATACCCTAAAAAGAACCCACTTAACGCACCAAAAAGGTGACTTTCGAACGAGACATGAAAGCGCTGTGGTAGCACCCCCCAAATAAAGCCGCTGTAAAGTACAGCAACCACAACAGCAATAACAATCGATTTGAACGAGCGCCTAACCACGCCATAGCACAGTATAAACCCCCATAAACCATAAATAACGCCGCTTAACCCAACATGAAAACTGCTTCGGCCAAAGGCCCACACTAATAGCCCGCCAAGTAACGCGGTAAATATAAACACGGTATAAAATCGTTTTACACTGTATTGGCAAATTAGCCAGCTAAGTACAGCAAAAGGCAACATATTGCTAGCAAAGTGCCACCAACTGCCATGTAAAAATGGGGCGCATAAAATGCCGATTAACCCTTGAACGCTGCGAGGGTAAATACCTAAACCATTAAGCGTAATGCCAGGTAAACTATTGATCACTTGAAGTATTAGGCATATAAAAGCAACGCTAAATATTGCAAATCGCGTACTGGTTATCAGTGAAGGTGATGGGGTAGTTGGCATATAAACGCCTTAGTAGGATTATTTTGTACCAGTATATGAGTATGTTTTCGTTATTAAAAGCGATTTAATAAGCGCGGCGTTATGCGCCGCGCACAGGGGCTATTTAACCAAGTTTAGTTAATAGCTTTTTAGCCGCAAGCTCTGAACTTGCAGGATTTTGGCCTGTAATCACTAAACCATCTTCGAGCGCTAATACGCCCCAGTCATCGGTTTTTTGATAATCGCCGCCTTTTTTAATGAGTTCATCTTCAACTAAAAATGGCACTACGTCTGTTAATTGCACTGCAGCTTCTTCTGAGTTAGTAAAGCCTGTTACTTTTTTACCTGCAACTAAGGCATTGCCGTCTGCATCTTTAACATTTAAAAAAGCGGCACTTGCGTGGCAAACAGCCGCTACTGGCTTTTGCTCTTTTACAAACTTTTCAATAAGTGAGATTGAATCTGTGTTATCTACTAAATCCCATAGTGGGCCGTGGCCGCCTGGGTAAAATACTGCGTCAAAGTCGCTGGCGTTTACTTCACTTAACTTTTTGGTGTTTGCCATAAGTGTTTGTGCTGCGCTGTCGTTGTCATAGCGCTTTGTTGCATCGGTTTCAAAGTCAGCAAGTGTGCTGGTTGGGTCAATAGGTGGTTGACCGCCTGCAGGGGAAGCAAGTGTTACCTCTGCACCAGCATCAACAAATGCGTAGTAAGGTGCTGCAAATTCTTCTACCCAAAAACCTGTTTTTTCGCCTGTGTTGCCAAGCTCTGAATGTGAGGTAAGTACCATAAGTATTTTTTTAGCCATAACAATATTCCTTCGATTAGTGAGTAAATTAAAGCTTGGTGTTAACCAAGGTGCTGTAATAACTATATGCACTTAAAAGGGTTTAAACAACGATGATAAATTTAACTTTATTGGATTAATTATTGATACAATTGTTGGGTTGAATAATCATTGGTGGGTTTGTGATGAAAGTGTCGTTTGAGCAACTTAAAAGCATGGTGGTATTTGCGCAAATTGTCGAGCAGGGCAGTTTAACCGCGGCTGCAAAGCAGTTGGGGTTAACGCGTGCGGTGGTAAGTTATCACCTTAAAAAATTAGAAACGCAATTAGAAGTTACGCTGCTAAATCGCTCAACCCGCACTATGGCGCTAACTGAGGCGGGCATCGCGTATTATGAGCGCTGTAGAGTGATCACAGAACAAGCAAACGCAGCTAATCAGCAAATAGAAAACATTAAAAGTGAGCCACAAGGAGTATTAAAAATTAGCTGCCCCGTTAATGTGGGCATGCAACTAATTGTGCCTGCAATTAATACGTTTAAACGCCAATACCCCAAAATTGAAATAGACCTGCAACTAACCGATGATGTGGTTGATATTATAAAAAACGGCTTTGATATTGCTATTCGCGGGGTCGCTTTAAGTGACTCAAACTTACAAGCCACTAAACTAACAACCATGAGTACCTGTATTTGTGGCTCAGCTGAGTATTTTGAACACTTTGGCAAACCTAAAACGCCAGCTGAATTAGCCTTACATAAATGGGTGGTGTACCAACTTAGCAGTAAAACATTAACCCTTAGCAAAGAAGGCAAAAAATACGATGTAATACTACAAGGCGGCATAAGCACCAATAATGCCGCGGCGCGTACCGCGTTTGTAGAGGCCGGGCACGGGCTTGGGCGCATTCCGTTGTATGATGCATGGCCTAAAGTACAAGCTGGGTTGCTTGAAATAGTACTCGATGATTATAAAACAAAAGATATAGAGCTTTATGGTGTGTTTCCGCCTGGGGCGGCAGGCTCCAAAAAGCTCAGGTTGTTTATTGATTATTTAAAAGCGTATTTTGTTAAACAGCATACTGCACTGGGCATGCTAAAAATCACGTAAAACCGCACTTAATTACAAAGTTCGATTAAATAAAGCAACCGCTTGCTGGTACATAGTAATTGCAAGCGCTGCATCGTAGCGGTCGCCCTCATCACGCATAAAGGCATGCTGCGCGTTTACTTCTTGCCAGTGGTAGTTAATACCCGTAGCTACACATTGCTGGTAAATTTTACTTCGGCCTTGTTGCGGTACATGTGGGTCTTGCTTACCCCAAATAAAGTGTATTTCACCTTGAATATCAGCCATGCGTTCAAACGAATTGTTACCTGCGTTTGCCGGCAAGGTATCACTATGTATGTCGGTGGCGTATAAACAAAATGCGGCTTTTATATGTGGGTTTAATGCGGCTCTGTAAGCTAAATGCCCACCAATGCACACACCCATGGCGCCCACTGTGCCAGTGCAGTAATCTTGGCTTTGTACAAAGTCAATGAGTGCTTGTGTGTCGCTGTCGTGGTGCTCAAGTGGCTTTTGCCATTTATCGGCATTGCCTTTATCTTTACCCGCGTCATCGTACGCAAGTACAGTACCAATCGGGTTTAGCTCATGAAATACCTCAGGCACTAACACAACAAAACCGTGGCTTGCTAAAATAGCAGCGCTGCGCGCAATAGGTGCGGTTTGCTGAAAAATCTCAGAGTAAAAAATAATACTTGGATATTGACCAGCTGCTTGTGGGCGGTAAACGGTCGTACGCATTAGGCCTGTTGGGGTGGGTAGGTCGGTATTATGGTGTTGGATTATCATAAAAGCGCTCAGTTAAATTATTTAATAAGGTAATGGTAACTGAGCGCAGCAGAATAAACGACCGCTGTGATGCGTTTTTTAAATGCTTGCAGGCATTTTATTGCAACTTGCGTAGTAACTTACGGTCGCAGGCCAATCCGAAAATATACCCATAACACCCACATCTTGCGCGAGTACATCAACCACCGTCATCATGTCGCCATCGTTATCGATAACATCGGCGATTGATTGATAGTAGTAGCCACCGCCCTCGTTAAGAGGCCCCGAGCGCTCAAGGCTCCATGCAATCAGTTCAAGCCCTGCAGCTTTTGCGTCAATAGCGTATTGTGAGGGGACAATATTACTTTCGTTGTCTATGGTGAGCATCATCCAAATAGGGGGCGCTAATATTTTAACGCCATCAGCTACTAGCTCTTCCATACTTGGTTGCCACGTTGCAGGGGTACTTGGATCAAAGCCCGCTTCGCTGTCACGGCCATCTAAATATACGCTTTGATTTGCAAAGTCGGGGTTGTTATTTATCCAATATTTCACATCAGCAAGATTAAACGATTGCGGGTACACATCACTGCTTGGTACGTCCAATTGCGTGTACTCATCAAGCATTTTTTGCGCGTATTGCTGTTGTGTCATTCCCTCATAAGGCATGCTAACTTGCGGCGATTTTAGCTCTGGGGTCATTTTTACACCCAGGCTTTTAAATAACTCAATACTTTGTTTATGGGTTACTAATGTTCCATTTGTGGCGTATAAATCGGTGCGCCAGCTGGGCGTGCCTTGCATATATTCACCAATAGTAGTGGCTTGGGTGTTGGCGCCATCCATTTTACCTTCAAGCGTTAAAAATTCGCTCAGGCTGATATCGCTTGTGCAGCATTTAGCGCTGGCAGGCGTGCCACTAGCCGCGTTAGCTGGAGTAAAAGGCACACTGCATTTAGCGGCCAGTTCAGGGATGGCTAGTATATTGGTGGTGGTGTGCAAATCGCACTGAGAGTGGCGACACACTAACTCTTTGTCGCTGGTAAAGGTTACATCGCACTCAACAATACCTGCGCCCATTCGCGCCGCAGCTATATAAGACTCCTTTGTATGCTCAGGGTACTGCATTGGCGCACCACGATGACCAATAGAAAAGTCTGTACGATAAAATGGCCCATCTGCACACGATTCTAATTTTGTTTTTAAATCGCTCTTTGCCATATCGTTAATTAGGTAGTCGGCACGAGTACCTAATTGAATATCAGGCGCCTCTCCTTTTGCAACTTCAACAATTACAGGCGTCGGCACTTCAACAACCTCAACTGTGGTATTGGTAACTACTACGTCTTTTTCGACTACTTTTACATCGTCGTCGCAGCCGCTCAGCAGTGCAAATAATATTGAGCTTGTTATTAGGGTGAGATGTTTCATGTTTGTTCCTTAACGTTATTTTCCTCAACCCTAATCGCATTCAATGACAAATTAGCTACAAGGATGTGACGTTCTGTTTATTTGTCCCTATTTGATTAATTACTAATGCTGCTAGCATAATTGCACCACCCATACTTAAGCGTATTATGTCGGCATTTTTATTCCATATAAGCACGTTAACAATAATACCGGCAGGAATAAGCACGTTGTTCATTACGGCTAATGCTCCCACATTTACTTTAGTGGCCCCTTTGTTCCATAAAAAGTAACCAAGGCCCGAGGCAACAATACCTAAATAGATTAAAATACCCCACTGGGTGGGTGTACTAGGTAATTTGCTTGTATTGCCAAATAAAGTGTAGCAAACAGTTGCCACCACTAAGGCGCCAATAAAAAACCAACCAAATACGGCTTTGTCATCCAGCTGATTAGTGACCATTAAACGTTTATAAGTTACTTGTCCGGTGGCAAAACTAATATTGGCACCCTGCACCAGTAATAAGCCGATGATAAAATGACTATTGAGGTTTTCCCAGCGAATAGCTACCGCGCCCAGTACGGCTATAAGCGCAACCGCAAAAAAGCGAGGGTTAAAATGCTTATTAAGTGCATCGTTTAAAAGCGTTATATAAAGCGGTGTCATAACGGTAAAGAGCAACACTTCGGGTACGCTTAAAAATAAAAAGGAGTGATAGTAAAAACTGTACATAACACCCAGCTGCACAGCGCCTATCAGCATTAGCTTAAGTGCGAGTGGTTTGGAGGTGAGTTTAGGTTTTAAAAAGGGTAAAAAAACCAATGTGGCTAATGCAACTCGTATTAATACGCTAAACCACGCATCAACTTGGCCTGCTAGGTACACACCAATTAAACTAAATGAAAAAGCCCAAAGTAGGGTAACTGCAAATAAATAGCCCATAATTGTCGTTTTTTATAATTTATAGTGTGGCTAGTTTATCTGTTATAAACAATAAAAGCCCGCAAGCGGGCTTTTATAAGGTTAAAATTAATAAACGAGGTTATTAATCAACTAAACCACGGCGCTTAAGAAGTGCGTCTGTCGTTGGTTTTTGGCCTCTAAACTCAATGTAACTTTGCATTAAGTCGCGGCTGTTACCTTTTGATAGGATTTCTTTACGGAACTTGTCACCGTTTTCACGGGTTAGGCCACCGTTGTTTTCCATATGTGCAAACGCATCGGCTGCAAATACTTCAGTCCATAGGTAGGCGTAGTAACCTGCTGAGTAACCCCCGGCAAAGGTGTGGCTAAAGTAGTTTGATTTATAACGCGGTGGCACTGGGTAGTAATCAATACCATGTGCTTTTAGCGCATCGCTTTCAAACTTTTGAACATCACTGATTTTTTTATCAGAACCAAATGAGTGCCATTCCATATCAAGTAAAGCAGCTGCTAAGTATTCAGTAGTACCAAAGCCTTGGTTGAATTTTTGCGATGCTAATACTTTATCAAGTAAAGCTTGTGGAATAGGCTCACCTGTTTTGTAATGCTTAGCGTAGTTAGCAAGTACCGTAGGTTCAATCATCCAATCTTCGTGTGCTTGTGATGGGAATTCAACAAAGTCACGAGCTGTAGCAGTACCCGCTAGGCTTGGGTATTTAACATTTGAGAATAAACCGTGAGCAGCATGACCAAATTCATGGAACATAGTCGATACTTCGTCGAAGGTCATTAGCGTTGGCTCACCCTCAGCTGGTTTTGGAATGTTTTGTGCGTTGTAAATAACCGGTTTAGTGCCTTTTAAGCCGCTTTGGCTTACGTATGCACTCATCCATGCGCCGCCACGCTTACCTTCGCGTGCATATGGGTCCATGTAAAATAAACCAATAGCGCTGCCATCTGCGTTAAATACTTCGTACGCTGTTACATCTTCGTGGTAAACAGGTAAGTCCTTACGCTCTTTAAAGGTGATACCGTAAAGTTTGTTCATTGCGAAGAATAAACCATCATGGATCACAGAGTTCATTTCAAAGTATGGCTTAACTAGCGCTGGGTCTAGGTCGTACTTCTCAGCACGTACTTTTTCTGCGTAAAACGCCCAGTCCCATGGTTTTAGCTCAAAGCTCTCGCCTGAATCGTTAATTACTTTTTGGATAGCGGCCGCTTCTGCTTTGGCTTTTTCAACTGCTTTTGGTGCAAGGTCATCTAAAATACCGTACACGTTGTCGGTTGTTTGTGCCATACGCGAAGTCATTACATACGATGCCCAATCTTTAAAGCCTAACAGCTCTGCTTTTTGTGCACGTAGGTTAGTTTCTTCAATAATGATAGGGCCGTTAGTTTTTGCGGCGCGGTTTGTAGAGGCTTTAAAAATTTGCTCGCGAAGTTCACGGTTTTCAAGGCTTGATAAGATAGGCTGCTGGGTGGTGTTAACCAAGGTTATCATGTAGCCTTCTTTGCCTGCTTTTTTAGCTGCAGCTGCAAGGCCTGCAATTTCACCTTCAGAAAGGCCAGCAAGTTTAGATTTATCAGTTACTACAATAACGTCTTCTTTAAACGATTTTAAAATATTTTGAGAAAACGCAGTAGATAGCTCTGCAAGTTGCGCATTAATACCACGCATTTTTGCTTTTTCAGCGTCGCTTAATTTAGCGCCAGCTTTAACAAATTGCTTGTAGTAAAAATCAACTAAGCGTTGATCTTCAGCGTTAAGCGCATCTTTATTGTCGTAAATTGTTTGTACGCGCTTAAATAACGCACCATTTAAGTAAATGTCATCAGAGTGAGCAGATAATACCGGCGCCATTTTTTTGCTTATACGTTGGTATTCGTCATCTGAAATTAAACCCGATAGGTTGTAAAAAGCAGCAGATACGCGGTTCAACAACTCACCTGATTTTTCCATCTCAACAAGTGTGTTTTCAAATGTTGCTGGTTCTGGGTTGTTTGCAATTGCTTGAACTTGTGCAGTGTGCTGAGCAATACCTGCATCAAAGCCTGCTTCATAGTCTTTTGTACCAAACTTATCAAACTCTGGTGCCATGTATTGTAATGGGCTTGGCTTGAATAATACATTGTTTGCGTTCATATCTTGCACTTGTGTTGCGCTCTCTTTAGCTGTGTTCTGAGTTTCGTTAGATGAACAAGCAGATAAGATTAGGGCACTAGCAATAGTAGTAGCGATCAGTGTTTTACGCATAATAACTCCATAAAAAGATGAGCCGAAATAGGCTTTTCGAGTCGAAAACCCAGTTAACTTATCAAATTTTGGCGTTTATACAATAAAGTTTATCGGTATTAAGCGGGATTTAAACGCAAATTAGCTACAAAAAATGCAATTTAGAGGTAAAAGTAGCCTTAAAAATAAACGTAAGGCTACTTAAATATTGTATTGTGTGTGATTTTTAAAGGCTAGTTATAGCCAAGAACAAAGCGTTTTTCAGTTCCAAAGCTATTAGATTGCTGACCAAATTCTTTATTTATAGTAGCAAGCGTTTGCTCTTGCTCAGCAAGAAGGCACAAAATTTTATTGCGGTAATCTAGGCTGCTTTCAAACAAATTTAGATCTACCTGCGGCTGCAAAGTAGCGAGTCTTTGATTTAGAGTTAGTTGTGACATGTGTAATCTCCAGTGCGTGTACACTATTTATATAGCACTCGGTGCAATAAAGAGTTAATAAATTGTTTAAATAAAAACGTTAAATCTATTAACTTAGCGTTTTAACACTATTATGCCGTGCTAAGCTTAGCGAAGACTGAATCACACTCATTTTTACTGAACAAATAACAAACAACAAATGATATTTTGGAAAACACATGACGCTCGAACACATTGAACATTATCTAAGCTTTGTCATTTTTACCTATAACGACGTGCACATCACAGTGGCTAAGGTTATACAAGTTCCTTTGATTTTATTTGCTATGTGGTTTGTAGTAACGCGCATTGGCAAACTTATTAAAAAAACACTGTTGGCTAAAAAAATCAGCCAAGATGCGGTTCATTTATTTACGCGCATTTACTTTATTTTAAGTATCGCGATATTAATTTTCACTTCGTTAGAGGTATTAAGTATTCCACTTACGGCCTTTGCATTTGTTTCAGGGGCCATAGCCATAGGGGTAGGTTTTGGTGCGCAAAACATTATTAATAACTTTATCAGTGGCTGGATTTTAATGTGGGAGCGGCCAATTCGTATTGGTGACTTTTTAGAAGTGGGTAATGCAAAGGGGGTGGTAGAGACAATTAATACGCGCTCTACCCGTATTCGCCGTAATGATGGGGTACACATGTTGATCCCTAACTCGCAATTATTAGAAAACACAGTAACCAACTGGACCTTAATAGATGGTAATGCCCGCTCCTCGGTTAGCGTAGGCGTTGCTTATGGCAGCGATGTATTATTAGTTAAAAAGTTAATTCAGCAAGTGCTTGACGAGCACGACGCAATATTAGCAAATCCAAAAGCCTCTGTTCTATTTGACGATTTTGCTGATAGTTCACTGGTGTTTAATGCGATTTTTTGGGTTTGTGCAGAGTCAGAAACCATGCTCAGGAAAGTACGTAGCGATATCCGTTTTAGTATTTATGCTGTTTTTGAAAAACACGATGTTGTGATTGCATTCCCACAGCGCGATATTCACATTGATGGAGAAATTGCGCTAAAGCGTACTCAATAAATTTAGCTCTTAAAATTTAGCAGCATTAAGGGCTTTTAATTGCATGTTTCTGTAATGGGTTTATTTGTAAAGTTACCTATTTCGCTACTTTAAAGTGGGTTTTAATGGTAAGGACATATGTCCGCATTATTAGCCTTTTGCATCTAAAAAAGGGTAAAAAAGCAAGAAAATGTAGTTAAATGTTGCAAAAAAGTTTACTTTTTTGTACATATTTATGCAGTAAATTTGTAATACAATGGTATAATCTTCACCGTTCGTTCAGCCTCATTACTCCGTTTTTGTACTCTCGGTGATGAGGTCCGCGCAACTTTTTAGTCGCGAAAAATTGGCCGAACCCGCAATGAATACATTGCGCAACACAAAAAACCGTTGAACAAGAGTGCATACAAAAGGTTAATACCCGACATGAAAGCAATCAAAAAAACTGCAATAGCGACCATTATTAATGCTGCTTTATTATCTGCAGCTGGTACCTCTGTTTCTACTCTTGCTGCTGAAGAAGAAACTGCAAAAAAAAATAACCAATTAGAAGTTATTCAAGTCACTGCTCGTAAACGTGTAGAAAATGCACAAGAAGTGCCTGTTGCTGTATCTGCATTACAAGGTGATAACCTTGATGCTTATAGTTCTGCTGGTATGGATATTCGCTTTATGAGTGCGAAAATCCCAAGTCTTTCAATCGAATCATCGTTTGGACGTTCTTTCCCTCGTTTTTATGTTCGTGGTCTGGGAAATACCGATTTCGATCTTAATGCTTCACAACCTGTTTCATTAGTTGTAGATGAAGTAGTTCAAGAAAATGCCATTTTAAAAGGCTTTCCAGTATTCGATGTAGAGCGTGTAGAAGTGCTACGTGGCCCACAAGGTACTTTATTTGGCCGTAATACGCCGGCTGGCCTAGTTAAATTTGATACTGTTAAACCAAGCCAAGAGTTTGAAGGTTACGGTGCTGTTTCTTACGGTAGTCGTGGTGCTGTAGATACTGAGGGCGCTGTAGGTGGTGCACTAACTGACCGTTTATCTGCGCGTGTTTCTTTGCTATGGCAAGATAAAGATGATTACATCGATAACCAAGCACCTGGTTTTGAAGCAAAAGACGAGCAGGGCGGCTACACAGAAAAAGCAGCACGTATTCAGTTTTTATACGAAGGCGATGACTTTACTGCTTTACTAAACTACCACACGCGTGACCTAGACGGCTCACCAATTGCGTTTCGTGCAAACGTTATTGAAGCTGGTTCAAACGATTTAGTAGACAACTACGAGCATGATGTTGTTTATCAAGATGCCGCTGTACGCAATACACAACAAGTTGAATCAGAAGGCGCAAGCTTAAAGCTTGAGTGGGATATTAGCGATGAATACACGCTAACCTCTATTTCAGGTTGGGAAAGTGCAGAAATATACTCACGTGCTGATATTGATGGCGGTTACGGTGCTTCTTATATCCCTGATTACATGGGTCCTGGTTTTATTCCGTTTTCTTCAGAAAGTGCGGATGGCATTCCAGAGCAAGATCAGTTAACGCAAGAGCTTCGCCTTGCTAGTAACTTTAGCGGTGACTTAAACTACCAAGTTGGTCTTTTTTACTTTGACGAAGAGCTTACAATCGAAAACTTTAGTTACGATACGTTCTCTTCACCTGCTGGCGCTTTAAACGGTTATGTTCAGCAGCAACAGGATACAACTGCATGGGCTATCTTCGGCTCTGTAGATTATATCTTCTCAGATAAGTTAAAAGTAACTGCGGGTCTTCGTTACTCTGATGACGAAAAAGATTTTGTTGCAGACCGCACTATTAGCCCAATTGGTGGTGGTGCTTTATATGTAGAGCGCAGTGTAAGCGACAGCCACGTAAGCTGGGATTTATCTGCAAACTACAAAGTTAATGACGATGTAAACTGGTACAGCCGTGTAGCAAATACGTTCCGCGCACCTAGCTTACAGGGTCGTATATTATTTGGTGATGAGGTAACAACGGCTGAATCAGAAACCGTTACTTCATTCGAAACCGGTATTAAATCAGACGTTCTTGACGGCCAAGGCCGTGTAAATGCAACGGTATTTTACTACACAATGGACGACCAACAGCTTACTGCTGTAGGTGGTGGTGCTAACTTTAACCGCCTAGTTAACGCTGATAAAACAACAGGCTACGGTTTTGAGCTAGATACAGAGTGGGTATTAAGCGATGAGTTTAATGCAACATTTAACTTAAGCTACAACAAAACTGAAATTAAAGATAACGATTTAGCTGTAGCGGTGTGTGCTCAATGTATCGTAAATGACCCTATTAACGATGCAGGCTTAGCGGTACTTGATGGCAACAGCTTACCGCATGCGCCGGAGTGGATCTCTAACTTTACCCTTCGTTATAACAAAGAGCTTGAAGATGGCAACTTCTTCGCATTAGGTGATATTTCTTACCGTAGCGAAATTAACATGTTTCTTTATGATTCAGTAGAGTTTGAAGGTAAAGCATTAACAGAAGTAGGTTTACGTGCAGGCTACGAGTGGGCTGAAGGTGACTACGAGTACCAAGTATCTGCATTTGTTCGTAACTTATTTGATGAGCAACAAGCAATTGGTGCGGTAGACTTCAATAACAATACAGGTATTGTTAATGAAGAGCGCTACATTGGCGCTGAATTTAAAGTTAACTTTTTCTAAAGCTAACTTAAATTAGATTAATTTTAAAAGCCTGCCTTGTGCAGGCTTTTATGTTTTTATAAAGCTGGTAAAGTAGCGTTAATTAAATTGAATGAGATAAACAAATGGCTGGATTTTGGAACTACCGTGTAATTTTTTGTGAAGCAACGAAAGACGAAGCAGCGCAATACCAAATACACGAAGTAGAATATAACTTAAATGGCAAAGTAACTAATTGGTCAGAAACAGGCGCAGCACCTTTTGGTACAACATTAGATGAGTTAGCAGCTGATGCCGATCGTTTAAAAACGGCGCTAGAAAAACCTGTACTTAAGGTTGTTCGCAAAGCCCGAGGCTACGAATTGGTTGACGTTGAAACCGGTGAAGAAGCATTTGCGGAGCCACCAGCAGGCTTAACAGCATAATATTATAAAGGCGCTTAGGCGCCTTTTTTAACGTTAAAATTTAAGGAATGAGGATGAGTTTAAACGCAGTATTGTTTGATATGGACGGCACGTTAGTTGATTCTGAAAGTATGCACTTTGAATGTTGGAGCCAGCTGCTTGCACCCTACAATGTCCGTTATAACGAAGTGGAGTTTTGTCAGCGCTTTTCAGGGCGCCCAACGTTAGAAGCAGCAATTGATATTAAAAATGAGCATAATCTAGCCGTCAGCGCACAGTTTTTAGCAGATGAAAAATATCGATTATTTGGTGAATACGTAAAAACTAATTTACCGCCTGTTATGCCTTTTACTGAGCAAACCTTACATGCTGTTAAAAACAGTGGCTTAAAAATGGCGTTAGTTACCGGCAGTGCTCGCAGCGAGGCCATGCCTATTTTAAAAGGGCTAGGTTTTTATGAGTTATTTGATACTGTAGTGACAAAAGACGATGTAATAAATCCAAAGCCAGCAGGCGATCCTTACCTTTTAGCGCTTGAACACATACATGTAGCGCCAGAGCATGCAATTGCTGTAGAAGACACCTTTACGGGCGTTTGTGCTGCAAATAATGCACAGGTTAGAGTTGTTGCGATTGCAAATCATCATACAGTTGATCATGATTTTAGTAAGGCGACCTACAAAATGACTGACTTAGGTGAGTTTTGGCAGTGGGTAGAATCTCAACTATAGTTAAAGCCTTATTTTATTTGCAGGGATGCAGTAATGGCTCAACTAAAGTACTTACTTTTAATTGTTATTTTAATAAGCTCATCGCTTACGTTCGCGGTGCAGCCTCAGGTGTTATTGGCGAAAGTATATGATGAATCTAAACATGGCAATATTAGTGAATACCTCGTCAGTGAAAAATATGATGGTGTAAGAGCAATATGGACGGGCGAAAAATTTATTACCCGCAAAGGAAATGCGATTAACGCGCCAAGTTGGTTTACGGCGCCATTACCAAATGTGTGGTTAGATGGGGAGTTGTGGATAGCGCGCGCTCAATTTTCTTTGGTCAGTGGAATTGTAAGAACTAAACGCCCCAGCAATTCAGATTGGCACGCAATACGCTATCAAATATTTGATATGCCAGATTCAAGTCTCCCTTTTAGTGTGCGCTATAAAAACTACCAAGCTTTAGTCAAACAAATCAATAAGCAGCATATAGTTGCAGTTAAGCAACACCGCTTTACTAGCACAGCACAATTAACAGAGTACTTTGAGGGTTTAACTAAGCAAGGGGCTGAGGGGGTTATGCTGCATTTAGCCAATGCTAAATATAAAAGCGGGCGCAGCAATACATTATTAAAGTTAAAGCCCTATCTTGATGCTGAAGCGATTGTTATTGCACATTTACCAGGTAAAGGAAAATACACTGGTATGTTAGGTGCATTAAAAGTAAAAACGCCCCATGGGCAAATATTTAAAATAGGCACGGGCTTTAGTAACAAACAGCGCCAAACACCTCCGGCTATAGGTAGCACGGTAACGTATCGGTACCATGGGTTAACAAAGCATGGCTTACCACGTTTTGCGAGCTTTTTAAGGGTGAGGGAGGGTCATTAGCGTTTATAACTTTGGCAAAGTATGCTAAATTGCGCGGCCTTTTTCTAATGTATGGTGAAGTATGTTTGTAGGTTTTGATTACGGTAGTTCTAATTGTGCCATGGGTGTTATGGAGCAAGAGGAAGTACAGTTAGTGCCACTTGAGCAAGGAAAACATTATTTACCTTCTACCCTTTATACGCACCATAGCGCATTAGTTGTCGACTTTGTGGCAAAGCATGTAAAAGGCACAGCCCACGAGCATGGCTTTTTAACACAGCGCCAAGCTTTATTAAATACACTCGGGCGTATTAAGTCAGATCTTGATTTACAACCTACAGATGAAACGCTTTTTATTGGCCGTGAAGCAATTAGTGAATATGTGCAGTTTCCTGAAGAAGGGTACTTTGTAAAATCACCTAAATCGTTTTTTGGTGCCACAGGCTTAAAGCAAGGGCAAATTAATTTTTTTGAAGACATTGCTACGGCAATGATTTTAAAAATAAAGCAACGCGCAGAGCTTTCACTTAAAACCCCACTTACGCAAACGGTTATTGGTCGTCCAGTTAACTTTCAGGCCGTTGGCGGTGAGCAATCGAACCAGCAAGCTGTAGGTATTTTAGAACGCGCAGCTAAGCGTGCGGGCTTTAAAGACGTTGAGTTTTTATACGAACCGCTTGCAGCAGGGATTGATTACGAAAGTAGTTTAGTGGAAGACCAAAAAGTGCTGGTTATTGATATTGGCGGTGGTACCAGCGATTGCTCGTTTGTTCAAATGGGGCCAAGTTTTAGAGGAAACAGTGAACGCGATAATGACTTTTTAGCCCATAGCGGTAAGCGTGTTGGCGGAAATGACTTAGATATAGCGCTTAGCTTTCATGGTTTAATGCCATTGCTTGGTTTAGGCAGTACCTTTAAATCGGGCCTACCTTTACCAAATCAACCCTTTTGGCAAGCCTGTAAAATTAACGATGTAAATTTACAGAGTCAGTTTTATAGTGAAAGCCATTACCGAGAACTCACCGCACAATTACGCGATGTAAGTGCACCTGCGCTTTTTAAGCGCTTAATCCATTTACAGCAAAATAAACAGGGCCATCAGTTAGTACAGCAAGGTGAGGCGGCTAAAATAGCGCTTTCATCAGCAAATGCTTTTGATTGCGATCTTCGCTTTTTAGATAACGATCTAAGTAAAAACCTATCGGTTAGTGATTTAGCTGTTGCAGTAGAAAGTAGTATTAGCCAAATAGTCACGTTAGCAAAACAAGCAATTACCGATGCAGCAACTACCCCAGACGTTATTTATTTAACGGGGGGAAGTGCGCAGTCACCTCTTATTAAAGCCGCGTTAAGTGAGCATTTAGGTGATATAAAAATGCTCAACGGCGATCACTTTGGTAGTGTAACGGCTGGCCTAACAAAATGGGCCAGCATGCTTTATAAGTAGCTTAAAAGGCTTTAAAGACTAATTTGTCGGGTTGCGAGGTATTTTTCGTAATCTGGCAAAGTACGTTCAAGCTCAGTGTTCATTAAGGGCGAGCTTAATAACATGTCGGCGCTGACTTCATTACAGGCCACAGGAATATTCCAAACAGCAGCTAAACGCAGTAAGGCTTTTACATCTGGGTCGTGTGGCTGCGATGCTAACGGATCCCAAAAAAACACCAAAACATGGATTTCGTGCTCAGCAATTTTAGCTCCTAGCTGTTGATCGCCTCCCATAGGACCACTTAATAGCTGAATAACCTTTAGCCCGGTGGTTTTTTCGATTAAATGGCCTGTGGTGCCAGTACCGTATAAGGTGTGCTTGCTTAAGGCTTCTTTGTGTTTTTCGCACCATAATTTAAGCGCGGCTTTTTTACCATCATGGGCAACTAAAGCAATATTTTTATTTGCTGGTAATGACTGTGTTTTTTGTTCCATGCTGCATCTTATTATTAGTTAAGTAATACTAATTATTTGTAATTAATATAATAAATTTATGGCAAGCGTAATAAACACTATACCGGTGACTCTATCAATCCACAGCTGACTGTTTGGATTATTTCTGAAAAACTGAGCAATTTTATCGCCAAAATAAATATACGTGCAGTCAATCGGAAAAGCAAAAATAGGATAGAGCAAACCAAAAAAAGCTAATTGAAACGTCGCTGATGATAATGTTGGATCTACGAATTGCGGTATAAACGCTATAAAAAACAATGCCACTTTAGGGTTTAGCACTTCTGTCATCATAGCTTGAAACATAACATTAGATTTTTTACTGGTACTAATGTGTGGTTTTTCTTCGCTAGTGCAGTTCCCTTCAGAAGTGGGGGGCTTTAATGTGCCCTTAATCATCATAAGTCCTAAATAACATAAATAAGCGGCCCCTGTATATTGCACTGCACTGTAAGCGGTAGGGGAGGCTTTTAGTACCGCGCTTAGGCCAATTACGGCAAAAAAGGTATGTATTACCCCACCTAAAGCAAAGCCAAATGCGCTTTGCATGCCTGCTGTTCTGCCATTGGCAAATGTTTGCGCCATTAAAAATGCGTTTGATGGCCCAGGGGCCACCGCCATTAAAAAGCTCGCCAATAAAAATGATGCTAAAAAATCAGGGTTGATCATGTATTAACCGGGTGCAATGTATGGGCTTTTTTACTCATTAAAATTAGCCAAAGTGGTGCCAGTAACAATAAATGAAAAGCAATTAGCCAAGGTGTGCTAAGGCCTAAATATTGCGTTAAAAACACAAGCACACTAGCGCCACTCATTTGCATAGCACCAATTAAGGCAGAGGCTGTACCGGCTTGCTTTGGAAAGCGCGATAACGCCATGCCAGCCGCAGAGCCTAAGCTCAAAGCAAAGCCTAGTGCTGCAATTAAAATGGGAAGCATGAGTGCAATGGCCGATTCTATATGGCTAAGCGAAATCATTAATATACCTGAGCCTACTAACACAGTTACTCCTACACGCAGGGCTTTTTGACTATTGCGCTTAATGTAAATAGGCGTAATAAAGCTGGCTATAATGCTTAATACAGCATTGAGTGTAAACCAAAAAGTAAAGTCGGCCACAGTGCCACCTAAGTGAGTAATAATCCACCCCGGTGCTAAGGTAACAAACACAAGTATTGCCGACATGGCAACCATACACAGTAGGCTGTTAAATAAAAATATCGGAGTTTTTATTATTGGTACAAACCGGCGCAGGTCCAATATATGCCCTTGGTAGTGGCTATCGGCTGGGCGAGTTTCCCTAAATAAGGTGAGCGTAATTACCAGCCCTGCTAATGCAAATAAGGTTAAAAACATAAAGTTCATGCGCCAGCCAAATTGCACGGTAAGCCAAGCACCTAAAATAGGTGCAAGCGCGGGAATAAAGCACACAATCCCATTTAAATACGTAATCATTTGTCCACTGCGCTCGCTGCCGTATTTATCACGTACAATAGCAAACGCAACAACAAACGTAGCACACGCCCCTAACCCTTGCAGAGCGCGTGCAAACATTAATACAGCAAAAGAGGGAGCCATATAGGCAAGCAAAGCTGAGCCTGCATATAAGCTAACACCTACAACAGCTACCGGTTTTCGGCCAAACTTATCGGCAAGCGGCCCCGCAATTAATTGCCCTAAACCCACAGTAAGCATAAAAACAGCCACCGTTTGCTGAACCTGTTGTTCGGTTACGTTAAATTGCGTGGCAATAGTAGGAAAAGCGGGCAGATAAATATCAATAGCCATAGGGCAAAATATTACGAGTAACGCTAAGATGAGTAATAAAATTAAGTTAGGTTTAGCGGGCTGAGTTTGCATTAGGTCTCCTTTTGCTGGCTATTTTAGGTGCCCGCTTATAAAAAAGAAAGGGCTTATGAGTGAGCCACGCTTTATTGTGATAAATATTTCATGACATGAGGATTAACAGCGCGGTGAATTGCGCTTTTTTTAACTGGTCTGATGTGTTAATTTGAATTTATAAACACAAAATGGGAAATAACAATGAGTAATAAATCAGCCCTTTTAAAAACGTGGCTAAAATTTAAACGCTTACCTTTTGGCAATTGGTTGTTTAGCAAAGCAGTATGCATGAAAGCCCCTTATTTTGGCTCAATGAAACCTTATATACTCGATTTAAGAGAAGGGCACTGTAGCGCTGTTGTAAAAAACCGCCGTAGTGTACATAACCATATTGGGACTATTCATGCTATTGCACAATGTAACTTAGCAGAGCTGTGTGCTGGTGTAATGGTAGATGCCACCGTGCCTTATAAAACGCATCGCTGGATCCCTAAAGGAATGACGGTCCAGTATTTAGCAAAAGTTGATACCGATGTAACTGCTATTGCAGAAATCGACTTGCCTCGCCAATGGATAGATAAAGAGGATTTAGTGGTGCCAGTTAAGCTTTATAATACCCGCAATGAACTGGTGTTCACTGCAGATATTACGATGTACATAACTGAGAAAAAGTAATGAGCGCTTAATTAGGTTTGGCTTTATCAGCGGCTTGCTTATTAACAAACGACAAGTCGCTGTCAGCATCATCCAGCAAGGTTTTTACTTCTTTTGCCGGCTTTAAATCTTCGCTAATAAGTTCTGGTTCTTCTTTTTCAAAGCGTTGTTTTAAGCTGCCTTCAATAATGGCTCCTGCCTCAATACTTAGCGTGTCGTGAAAAACATCGCCATGCACGTGAGCACTGCTTTGAATATTCACTTCACTGGCGTTAAGAGAGCCAATAATTTTGCCTTTTACAATGACGCTTTTAGCTTCAACTACACCTTCAACAATACCGCTAGAGCCAATTACCAGATGCTCTGCCTTTATATCGCCATCAATGCGGCCATCTAGCTGCACTTCGCCTTGGCTGGTAAGTGTGCCAGTTAAGCGCACATCTTCAGAAATAATAGAAGGGGTATGATTTACTCTTTTTAACGTAGTTTGACTACTTGATTGCTTTTTTTTACCGAACACGAGAAAGCGCCTTTGTTATTTTTAGAGGATTGACATGTTTGCCATCGAGTAACACTTCATAGTGTAAGTGGGTACTGGTACTTCTGCCTGTGCTGCCCATTAATCCAATTACCTCATTTTTAGCGATTGTTTGGCCTTTTTTCACTTTAATCTTATTTAAGTGGCCAAAACGGGTGATCAAGCCATTTTTGTGCTCTAGCTCTATAAAGTTACCATAGCCGCCGTTTCTGCCAGCGCGAAGTACAACAGCATCGGCAGGGGCAAAAATTTCGGTTTTGTGCCAGCCGGCTAAATCAACACCTTTGTGAAAAGCTCGGCGGTTGTTCATTGGATCTTTACGAAGGCCAAAGTTGCTCGAAATATAGTATTTAGCCGCAGGTAAGGGCAGTGAGTTAGGCAGCTCTGTTAAAAAGTTTTCAAGATTGTTGAGTAGTAATAGCTTATCAACAATGGCTAAAAACTGCCCTGGTATTTTAGTTTCATCAAATACATCTAACGGGCCACCTTGCGCACTGGTTTGTGCACCCAGAGCTAAATGTTGTTCAAGAGCTGATTCTAGGCCAGCCCCTTTTAACATCGCTAAAATTGCATCATGGCGTTTATTAATTTGCGCATCAATAAGCGCAAAGTTATGCTCGTAGTGTTTATTTAAGCGCTCATAGCGTGCGGCAAAAGTGATTGGCGTTAGTAGGCTTGCGTGTTTGTTTTTTGGCTCTTCATCGACAAGTGGTTCATGAAACTCGCCGTTGTCTTCATTAACAGGCGAGTCAAGTTGATCTTCTAGTTTTATTGTTTCTTTACTAATAGATGCGGGGAGGGATTCAATCATACCTTGCAAAAGTGCTTGCTTTTGCTCAAGGACTGCAAGTTGCTCTAATTGCTTAGCGTGCAATGCTTTTTGTTCACTGACCTGTTTTTGCCACACTTGTTGTTTGTCTATTTGGCTTTGTTCTATGTCGGTAATTTTATTTGTTTGACTATAAACACGAAAACTTGAAATAGCGACCCAAGTAATAGTGCCTAAAATAAGCAGTACTGTAAAAAGCTGAAACCAAGGCGCCAAAACAACATGCTTTACTTCGCCATTTTGACGAATAAGCAACTGACGGGCTGGGAAAATTTTTTGGTAAAAAGACTTAATAAATACTGACATGGCACATAAACACTCGCTATTAACCGGATTAATGTATCAATTTCAGTCTAAAAAGCCAGAAAAAATTTGTAACTGTTCAAAAATTAATAAAAAAGGGCTGCTATTAGTATCAGCCCTCTATTGAAAATAGTCGGATACTAGCTAGCTTGTTGCTCATCGCTATCTTTTATTGATGCTACGTTGTCGGCTTTTTTAGCTTTAGCTTTAGCTGTACTTTTTGTTGTGGGCTCTTTCGCGCCTTTTAGTACCGCCATAAAGTCATCTTTACTCTTTGCAATTTCAAGCGCAAGCGATTCTACTTGTTGCTCACTCAGTGGTACATCTACTTTTTCCAGCATTACTTCAAGCGACTCTGCTATATCGAGCATTTTGTCATAGGCATCCGCTTCTTTTTTAGTAGTAAACGTCATTCGCTCAACTCCGTTTCGTTCTACAACATATTTAACAACAACAGCCATGATCTCTCCTGCTTGATTGCGTGGTAATGTGGTTATTGACCTGTAGGTCACTGTTTTTATATACAGTAAATGTTTGCGAAATAAATTGCAAGCATTCACGACATTTTAGATTGTCATAAATTTGACAAAAAAGCGTAACTTTACTTTATTTAGGTAATCACTTTGTTGTACCAGCTGCATTTTAGGTTTTCGGATTTAGGTGATTATGCACTGGAAATAATATAAGTGATGCGCGTTGCTCCTTATTTAATATTATTTCCTCTAATAAAAATTAAGCACATGCTTAAAGCCAAATTCGCCGTTTAACTATAACGCTTTGGTATGAAAAAAAATAAGGAATAACAAATGAAAAATCTATTAACGCTACTTATTATCAGCTTTTTAAGCTTTAGCGCGATTACCCACGCTAACCCTGTTAAAGATAAGCCTATGGTTGAAATGCCGCAAACCTCGGTTATTAACATTAATAGTGCAGACTCAGAAATGCTGGCCAAACTGCCTGGTATTGGTAAGAAAAAGGCGCAGGCTATTGTTGATTATAGGGTAGAAAATGGTGATTTTACTGAGCTGAGCGATTTAGCCAATGTAAAAGGAATAGGTAAAAAGTTGGTAGCTAAATTAGAAGGAAAAGTGTCTTTATAATAGGCAGGGCGCTAAGCGCCCTGTGAATACTGCTCAAGTGCTTTGGTTAAATATTTTTTAGCGAAGTTTATTTCAATCGGCGTTGTTAAAAGCGGGTAACACAGTCCACCTAAAATTAAAAAAGGAATGAGTTCCCACCCTTTAAAAACAGTAAATAATAAAAACAATGGGCTGAGCAATATCAGCTTTACTATTCTTAATAACACTCTATCAGTGGCGGGTAGCATACTTAGCGCAATAGCAACAACGGCTTGTCGCTGTCTCACTTTAAGGTGCTTTAATTCAGGCAGTTGACTGGTAAAAAACGTAAACATATTAAATAGTCTTTTTAGTAAGTAAGCGAGTGGTAACAAGTACAAAAAGCGTAATAGTAAATAACGCAAATAGTATTTCCATCCATGCTGGCATACTTAATCCTGCAAATTGCCAATCGATATTACCACAATCCCCTGTGGCTTGAAAAAAGCTTGGGATCCATTCATGCAAGGGCATAAATGCAGGGAAATTTGGTTCAAACTCACAGCTAAACGCAAAGGGATCGGTGGTTGTTTGCATTTCTATGTGTTCACGTGCAATAAAGTAGCCCCACACACTGGATACACCCCACACTAAATAAGCGGTTGCACGTACAAATTTATTCTGTGGTTTAGTTGCGCCAATAATACCCGCCCCTAATAAGCCTAATACCGCAGTTCGCTGGTAAATACACATAATGCAGGGTGCAAGGCCCATTTGGTATTGAAAAAATAGTGCGGTGACTTCTAATAAAAATACAATGCCTGTAAATAGTAGCCATGGAGTGCGTTGAGTAGGGAGTTGAGCTAGCCAGTTCATAAAAAATCCGCATTGAAATAAGACGTTGAATTATGTACTAGGATAAAGTAACGAGCAACAAAAAGGGTAAAAAAGCTATCGAAGTGGCATTTTTTAAGATGAAATTAATAAGTGGTTATGGCCAGTCCTATTTAGGTAAAGGTTAAGCTTACTTTGCTAAATAAACATGTAGGCAAGTAAAAAGGCTTGTTTGAACAAAATGGTTAACATGCTCTGCTGTATGCGTGTTTTAAATGTACTTGTATGGAAGGTGCCGCGCACAGGAACTTTTACAGCAATGTAGTGGTGAAGAAAAACAGCAATAGTATTGATGTACCTACTATGAATAGGGCTAATTTAGGTAGCAAATTAAGTTAAATTTAAGCATGTCGAATTTTATTATTTGTTATTACAAAATTTTCAGCTGATGGTTGGCACTTATATCAACGAGTTTACTTGTTAGTTATATTTCATCTGGTACAATCTGTCAGTTATTCGTATAAAACGATGAGTTGTGATTAATTCGAGTGGGAATTGAATGAGAATTTTTAAAGCTAAAAGCCCAGCAGGATTTGCTGAAGAGTATATAGTTGAATCTATCTGGAACGGCGATTTCCCTCCAGGTTCAATTCTGCCTGCAGAGCGTGAGCTTTCTGAGTTAATTGGTGTAACCAGAACAACATTACGTGAAGTACTGCAACGCTTAGCACGTGACGGTTGGTTAACGATTCAGCACGGTAAGCCAACAAGAGTAAATAACTTTTGGGAAACTTCGGGTTTAAATATACTCGAAACGCTGGCGCGCTTAGATGAAGATAAAATGCCCGAGCTGACCGACCAGCTATTATCTGCACGTACAAATATTAGTGCAATCTACACCCGTGCCGCTATTAAATATAATCCAGAACGCGTTATTGAAATATTATCTAAAAGCGATGAGCTGGAAGATACAGCACAAGCATTTGCAGATTACGATTACAAAGTACACCACGAATTAGCTGTCGCTGGTAATAACCGCATTTACGTACTTATACTTAACGGTTTTAGAGGATTTTACTTTAAAATTGGTTGTCATTATTTTTCAGACGCAGGCACTCGTCAGTTAGCACGTCAATTTTATAAAGATTTAACAGTATTGGCTGAAAACCGTGAGCACGATGGTGCGATTTCAATGATGCGTAAGTTTGGCCATCAGACGGGTGAAATTTGGCAAAATATTAAAGGCGATATGCCTTCCGATATCATGGATTAAATACTTTTTAAAACCTGCAAATGCAGGTTTTTTTATACGTGTAATCAATTTTTAATATCTGTTCGATATTTTCGATTGTATACATCGCTAAATACGATTGTTCTTTTTTCCGCATTAAATTTAAAATGCCATTTAATTATGTGCTGGCGCTATTGTTTTTTAATTTTTAGCGCCCATATAAGTATCAGTATTGCGTAAGCAATCGACAACAAACTCAAAATATTTGGAGAATAAAATGGGTGTATTAGTAGGCCGCCAGGCACCAGACTTTACCGCTGCAGCTGTACTAGGTAATGGTGAAATTGTAGATAGCTATAACCTTCATGAAACAATTAAAGGTAAAAAAGCAGTAATCTTCTTTTACCCACTAGATTTCACGTTTGTATGTCCTTCAGAACTTATCGCATTTGATAAGCGTTACGAAGAATTTCAAAAGCGTGGCGTAGAAGTAATTGGTGTTTCTATCGATTCACAATTCTCACACAACGCATGGCGTAACACTGCTGTAGCAGACGGCGGTATTGGTAAAGTTAAATACGCACTAGTTGCAGACGTTAAGCACGAAATTTGTAAAGCATACGACGTTGAGCACCCAGAAGCAGGCGTTGCATTTCGTGGCTCTTTCCTAATCGATGAAGAAGGTAATGTACGTCACCAAGTAGTGAACGACTTACCACTTGGTCGTAATATCGACGAAATGATCCGTATGGTTGACGCACTAGCATTCCACAGCGAAAACGGCGAAGTATGCCCTGCTGGTTGGGAAGAAGGTAAAAAAGGTATGGACGCAAGCCCTGAAGGTGTTGCTAAGTTCCTATCTGAAAACGAAGGCGAGCTATAATTTAGCCCCTGCGTTTTAATAAAAAAACCGCCATTTGGCGGTTTTTTTGTTTTAGCATAGCCTATTTTAAATTAAAACGAGAAGGTTACTTTGGTGTAGAAGTAACGACCACGCGGGTTGTGTACACCCGATGCATAACCGTAAAGATCCGCATCGCCATCACCGATGGCAAATGGTGGCTCTTCGTCAAATACGTTATTAACACCTAGCGACACTTTAGTTGCATCACTTACACGGTAAGATGTTTGTAGATCCACCAGTGCTTGCGAATCAACCATACGCGATGTATTACTATCAAAGTCTAAGTTACCGTCGAAGTCTATATCTGGTGTATCTTCAAATTCACCTACATAGCTAATATTTACGTTGGTATTAAATTGGCCAATTTCCCAGTTAGTTGAGAAAATCCAACGATGCTCTGGGTAATAGTATTCACCAGTATAATCACGGCCATCTTTTTCAAACTTGTTTTGGTATGCCCACTCTAAGTTAAATTTAAGTAACCCTAAATCATCTAGCGAGTGGTTGTAATTTGCTGATAAATCAACACCCGATACTTCTTGCGATGAGACATTTTCGAAGGTGCTGTATATTTTTTGAATAGTCCCTAAGCTATTACCGCCACTAGGTGCTAAGCGTACACATACAGTGCTATTTTGGTTATTACATTCAGAGTTATAAATTGGGCCAAATTCTTGCTCATCAATTTTATTATCTTGGGTAATACTCCACACATCTACGCTTAAACCAAATTCAGCAGAAGGTGCCCAAATAAAGCCAACATTCCATGATTCTGACTCTTCAGCTTCTAAATCAGGGTTACCAGCAAATTCTATGTTGTAATCTAGCGCGTCACAATCAAGGCCGGTTGCTTCACAGCGATAGGTATCGACAAAAAACTGACTTTCTTGTGATGGTCCTAAACCCACTTGTGCAAGCGATGGCGCTCTAAAACCTTGTGCCCATGAACCACGAATGGTTATCTCGTCGGTCGGTGCCCAGCGTAAAGCTACTTTAGGGTTTGTTGTATTACCAAAGTCGCTGTAATCATCGTAACGGCCAGCTAGTTGTAGCTCTAGGTTTTCAGCAAGTGGGATTGAGAATTCCACATAGGCTGCGTATTGGTCGCGCTCTGCTGCAGCAGATACAGACTCAGTACCAAAAATTAAACCGCGCTGAAATTGATCATCCGGTGTATCGGTTACATCTTCTTCACGGTATTCAATACCCGCGGCCATCATAACCACATCATCACCAAAGCTAAATGCTTCACCAGAGATGTTAGCATCGAATGAGGTCATGTGTGACTCACCACGGCGTACTAAGCTTGTAGTAATTCTGTCAATGACTTCTGGGCTGTTATAGGTACCACCAAACGGGTTGTAGTTACCTGCATCAATTTCTTGTTGTAAAAAGTCGGTGCGAACCCAGCCTTGCGAACGATCGCCCGTTTGCATTGATTTACTACGGCCTTTTTGAACCGCAGCTTCCCAGCTCCATTCGTTAATTTCGCCTCTTAGGCCAGCTACAAAGCGAAGCGTATCTGACTCAATATCCCATTGGCGAGCGCCAGCATCAACGGTACGATAACGGCCAATTTGAATATCTTCGCCAAACGGGTTGTTAGGGTGGCTAGCGGGTACTGTTAAACCTGCATCTTCATCAAGTGGAGTAGGGGCACCTGCAGCAACCGATGTATTATGCTGTACTGCCATTTCTAAAAAGCCGGTAATACCATTGTCAAAATTGTATTCAAATTGTGAAATAGCACCTACGCGCTCGGACTCAGGAGCAATGTAACCAAATGGGCCGTAATCAAATAAACAACTGCCGCTTGCTGTGGCATTTTCTGCTGGGCAATCTGGGTCAATTGTTTTTACACCATCAACATAAAAGTAGCCAGGAAAGCCACGAGAAGAGCGAAAGTCTTCACCGCCATATGGTGATTGGTTGGCGGTGCCTAAGCTGCCCATTTCATCTGACGAAAGAGAGGTGTTTTTAAAGTAATCAATGATAATTGAGGCACTGCTTTTTTCGCTAGTTGTACCCCATACTAAACTTGCTGTTGTTTCTTCGTAGTTAGGGCCGTCAGTGCCACCGTAGCCTAAGTTTAGCTCAACACCATCTATGTCTTTTTTCAAAATAACGTTGACTACGCCCGCTACTGCATCAGAGCCATAAATTGCTGATGCGCCATCTTTTAAAATATCAATGCGTTCAATTGCCGATACCGGAATACTATTAATATCGACAAATGAGTTTGTAATACCTTCGGCAAAAGCACTAATAGCCACACGGCGGCCATTGATTAGTACTAATGTAGCATCTGCACCTAAACCACGTAGGCTGACCGCGGCAGATCCATTTGCAGTTGAATCCTGGTTGTTACCACGTGTTGAGAAAGTACCGCTGCCTGCCACAGGCATTCTTTCGAGGAGTTGTTGAAGGTTATCGTAACCCATGTTTTCGATATCCGCTTTACCAATAGATTGTACTGGCGAAGGCCCTTCGATATCTGTGCGTTTAATACGCGAACCTGTTACTTCAATGCGTTCTACTTTTTTTGCTTCTTCAGCAGCATATGCTGTTGTTGTAAAACCTGCTGAAAGTGCGATTGTAGCACCTGCAATAATGCTAGGTGTAAATGCAATTGATTGCTTCATCCTTAAGTCCTTGTTGATATGTTATAAATTTAGTTGCTTAATACCAATTCGCGATAATACTTAATCATTTTGCGGGGCTAAACGTGTCGCTATCTGTGTTAAAAAATTCTCTTTTAGAACAACTAAATAACGAACTTTTTGCCTAGCTATCAACACGTTTTTCCAACCTCAAAATAGATCAATTAATTAAGCGAATTGGTATTACAAGCGCTGATATTAATATCATGTAACTTAAGTGTTATCAATCTACACCCTTTGCGATTTTAGTATGAGTTTTTGTAGGGTGTTGAGGGAAAAATATTCAATAATAGAAACAACGAAAAGGGATAGACAAGGCTAAATTACTCGCTTTGTACCATAAAATTTGCGCACTAAAATGGGCAGGCATCTAAAGAAATTAAAAAAATAAATAAAGTGTAATAATTTATTTATATTATGCACATGGGAGAGTTAAATAAAGTTGTGGTTAATTCGATCAGGTTGTTTTAAATTTAACCAGTGAAAATTTAAAAAAAACGCCTAAATAAATTAGGCGTTGTGTTTATACTTTGTGTTTCATGAGGCGTTCTTTCTCACGCGACCAATCTTTATTTTTTCCGTCTTCACGCTTGTCATGCATTTTTTTACCTTTTGCTAAGTGAAATTCAAGTTTCACCCAACATTTTTTCCAATACATGGCGGTGGCAACAAGTGAAAAGCCATCTCGTTCAGTAGCACCGACTAACCTATCAAGCTCTCTTCGGCTTAATAGTAGCTTACGATAGCGCATAGGATCGCAGATAACGTGGGTCGAAGCGCTATTTAAAGGCTGAATTTGACTGCCTAATAAAAAAGCTTCGCCATTTTTAAGATGAATATAAGTTTCTGAGATGTTTACCTTACCTGCTCGGATACTTTTTACTTCCCAGCCCTGTAGTTCAACACCTGCTTCAAACTTGTCGTGTAAAAAATACTCATGACGCGCTTTTTTGTTAAGCGCGATGGTATTACTGTTCGATTTTGATGATTTGTTCTTAGCCATAGTGCCCTATAATATACGTATTAAGAGATGTTTTACATCGATTTTTTATATGTGCCTTTAAAATAATCAGGTGAACTTAAGACCATGAAAATTTGGGGAAACGCGCAAAGCTTGCTAAAATTCGCCCACACAGTTGGGAGTGAGTATGCCACAAATAGAAAAAAGTGCGCTGGTTATGTACAGCACTAAAGAGATGTTTGACCTAGTTAATGATGTAGAAGCTTATCCGCAGTTTTTACCTAATTGCTCAGACTCTAAAATCGTTTCGCAGCACAATAATAACATGACCGCGAGTTTAGAAATATCCAAGGCGGGTATAAAAAAGTGGTTTACCACTGAAAACACCTTTATTGACGAGCAAACGGTGCAATTAAAGCTTGTTGATGGCCCATTTAAAACCCTTACAGGGCGCTGGCATTTTCAAGCATTAGATAAAACAGCCTGTAAAGTTGAGCTAAAGCTTGAATTTGAATTCTCTAGTAAGCTTATCGAATTGGCGTTTGGTAAAATATTTAACGATGTAGCTAAAAATATGGTTAGTGCATTTACACAACGTGCAAAAGATGTATACGGAGCAAGATAATGATTAGCGTTGAGATAGTATTTGCATTACCGACTAAAGCAACCACTTTAACTGTTGAAGTTGTACAAGGAACCACAGCCGAGCAAGCTGTTATTCAATCAGGGATCATTGAAAAGTGCCCTGAAATAGACCCAACTGCGCTTACTTTAGGTGTGTGGAACAGAACAGTAAAAGCACATTACGAATTAAAAAATGGCGACAGAATAGAAATTTATCGCCCGCTTATCGCAGATCCTAAAGATGCTAGAAGAAAGCGTGCTGAAAAAGCAAAAGAGGAAGGCCGAGCAAATAAAATTACTGGCGGTCGTCCTTTATAAGTGTCACCAATATAGTAATTAATAAGGTGAGTCATGCTCACCTTTTTAATGACTCAAGCGTTTATTGCTCTAGTGGAGTATCAAAGTTCTCTGGTTGGTCATAATCACCTGAAACGGTAGCAAGTAACTCGTTTTCAAATTTAATCACCAACTCTTTTTGCTGCTCATTGTCGCGGCCTTTATTAAAGCTGTACATATAACGCCAAGTACTATTATCAAACGCATC
Organism: Pseudoalteromonas sp. MM1; assembly: GCF_030296835.1. Taxonomy (NCBI): domain Bacteria; kingdom Pseudomonadati; phylum Pseudomonadota; class Gammaproteobacteria; order Alteromonadales; family Pseudoalteromonadaceae; genus Pseudoalteromonas; species Pseudoalteromonas sp. MM1. Next base: position 1,087,482 of record NZ_AP027922.1, read on the forward strand.
TTCTGCTATTGGGCGGCCTAAAACATAAATAACTTGCTCTCGTGTCATGTTTACACGAAGCTTATCTACATCTGATTGCTCTAAAAAGTTACCCTGTGGGATATTGATTCTATATACCCAGCTAGAACAACCTGCTAAAGAGCTGAATGTGAGAGCAATGATAAGCCAAAGAGAAAAAGTTTTTAACGACTGCATTGTTAGTTGTGATCCTTATTTTTTATAATCTGCATGATACCGATTAGTCACTGAAGGTAAAACCCTTTTAAGAAATTGTTTTTAGTTACTTGAGTTAGGGCAAGGTTTTGACCACAAACACACAAAAAAGTTTAAGTATAAATATAAGCAAAGCAAACAAAGTCCCCTCGACCTGGTATTTGTATATAGTGCAAACGCGTTTAGGCCACTGGTATACAGGTATAACAACGAATGTTGATAAGCGCTTAGCCACACATCAAGCGGGTAAGGGAGCAAAAAACTTAAAAGGCAAAGGCCCCTTAGTGTTAATTCATCAACAAAAGGTGGGCTCAAAAAGCGAAGCCAGCAAGTTAGAGTGGCAAATTAAAAAATTAAGTAGGGCCCAAAAGGAGCACTACGTTCAACAGCTAATGACTAAGTGAAGCTGTGGCATTTTTTAATGCTTTTAATTTATTACGATAGCGGGCTTTGTCATAGTTAAATTCTGCGTTTATACCCGCTAAACGCATGTAATGTGTTGCCTGCTTTATATTGCCGGTAAAATAATATGCTCGCGCAAGGCCAAAGTGGCTTTCGTGTAACTTGGCGTCAATTTTATAAGCGCTTTTAAAATGCTTAATCGCTTGAGAATAATTTTTAAGTACCATTTCACTATTACCCAATGATATATGGTAATACGGGTTAGCTTGGCGCTTTTTATTGAGCTGTTTTAGCATTTGCTGACCTTGTTTAGCGCGGCCACTTAAGGTGTACAGCACAGCGAGATTACCCATGGCAGTATGGTTATTTTTATCAAGCGATAAAGCATAGTTATATGCCTGTTCAGCTTCTTTTAAATAATTAAGCTGCCTAAATACAATACCTAAATTTCCCCAGCCACCACTGTATAATGGGGCGGCTTCAACTGCGGCACTAAAGTAGCTATAAGCTAAATTATAATTTTTATTTACTAACGCTAGAGCGCCCTTATTGTTATAAAACATAGCCGTAACAAATTCTTTGCTTATTGGGCTGGTTTTAAAGCGTTGTTTTCTTATATTCGGGTCGAAGTCTATGGTTAACTGTTTATCACGTTGATAAACCATTGTGGCTGGTATTGTTTGCATAAGCGCATTGTCAATTGATAAATTAATATGCCCTGTCAGTAAATTAACCCCCTTATTCATTGCCCAATATTCAGGAATATGGACTTTTTGAAAACGCGCTTTTACACCTAAATAATCGGCTAAGCTATACGCTAATATCGATAACGACAAGCAGTTTGCATTTAAATTAGCGTAGGTTTGCGATGCACTCAGTGTGGCGCCACTTAGATAGGTTAGCGAGTTATCGCCGTTTTTTAATAAAAAACTTAAAATACTGTTCGCTAAGTAATGCGCGCTGCGTTTACTGGTTAAGTGGGCATCAAGTTGTGAAGTGATTGTTTTATCGAGTTTAAATATGTCTTGCTCGGTTTCAACCATAATGCGGTTAAAGGTAGGGTGGTTTGCAAGGGCAAGCGGTGGTGGCTCACGCACTGTGGTGTTACATGCGCTTAAATATAAGCAACTACTGAGTAATAATGCGTTAAAACAAGATATGTTCATAAACCACCTCCAACATATTACATCTATAAGTGTAGATGCAATATGCGCAGTTGGTTTATTAAAGTGTTACAAAACGTGTTTAGTGGTGTTTTTCAAAGGTGGCCACGAGTGCATCGAGCGCTTGAGCGCTATTTGCTAAATCGCGAATTGCTTTCTCGGTGTTTATTTGCTCATTCATAGCAAGGTCGCTAATTTCACTTATTTGCTCAATATTACGTCCTACATCAGCAACCACGTTACTTTGCTGCTCAGTTGCAGTGGCAATTAAGGTAGCCATATCGTTTATTTGATTTGCTGTTTCGCTTATTGCATCAAGCAATTCAACAGAGCTTTGCATTGCGCCTACGCTTTGTTGGGCTTTTTGCTTAGATTGACTAATATCATTTACTACATCTTCAGAAATAGTGGTTAGCTCTTCAATCATTGATTGAATTTCAGTGGTTGATTGTGAAGTACGATTAGCAAGCGCGCGTACTTCATCGGCCACTACAGCAAAGCCTCTTCCGTGCTCGCCCGCGCGAGCCGATTCAATCGCTGCGTTTAAGGCCAGTAAATTAGTTTGCTCTGAAATGCCGCGAATAGAATCAACAATACTCGCTATATCAATTGTTTTTTTAGAAAGCAGTGTTACTTGCTCGGTAATACCGTCAATGTCAGTGGCAAGCGCTGAAATTGTGGCTTGGCTTTGTAATACTTGCTGGTGGCTTTGACTGGTGTTTTCTTGACTGCTTTGCGTAAGCTTCGCTGCATTAGCCGCACTTTGTGCTATTTCTTGTACTGTTGCGCCCATTTCGTTAATGGCAGCAGCTACCGAAATGGTTTGCTCTTTTTGATTATCAATAGACTGCGAGTTGTTTTTTGCTTGTTCAAATACATGATTAGAACTTTGGCGTATTTCGGTACTCTCGTTTGCTACTTGTTTTATAGCAGTTTCAATTTTATGAATAAATTGATTAAAGCCATGACTTAAATTATTTAGCTCTGGCTGATTGGACTCTGGTAAGCGGTAAGCTAAATTAGCATCGCCTGATCCTAAACGTGAAAACAGCTCAGCCATATCCGAAAGCGGTGACGCTAAAGAACGGGCTAATAAGTAGCTCAGCATACTAGCAACTAAGGCAGTAACGAGTGTAAAGGTAAATATTTGCCATTGTAGTGTCCCCACGCTTGCAAATACCTCACTTTTAGGTACTTGGGCTAATACGTATAAGTCGGTATTGGCTATTGGCATGGCTGCTAAAAAAGTGGCTTCGTTATTAAGTGATAATTCTGTAATTGCAAAACCAGAGGGGTTATATAAAGTACTATGAACGTTACTGCCATAAAGTGTGTCTATGTTTACTTTAGCCACTTTATTTGCATCTTTATGTAACTGAATTAAGCCGCTTTTATCTGCAATAAATACAAAGCCTGTTTGCTCAATTTTAAATTGTTGTAGTAGCTTTTGCATGTCGGTAATACTTTTTGCAAGCCCCGCTAAGCCAAGGCCATTTGTTTGCTGATGATTCACAAACATTTTTACATCCGTCGGGGATTCTTGATAAATACTGATTGAGTAAGGGTTAGTTGAGTTGGTAAAACCAAAAAACCAACCATCAGCTGCATCGTTTTTAAGCACACGTAAAAATCCGTGTTGGTTCCAATATTGTGCTGTATCACGGTTAGCCCACGAGGCTGTTGCTAAATCAAACTGCTTAGCAACGCGGTTTAACTCTTTAAGCAGTAGCGTGTCGTCTTGGTTATTTGAGCGTGCCCACTCTAAGATAAATTCGTTTGATGATAGTTGCTGTGCAGCACCTAAAAGCTCGTTTATTTCGCCGCCAATTTGATTACTAATACTGTGTAATTTGCTGGGTAGCTCAGATTCAATCATACGTCGTTCTATAATCTCTTCAGAGCTATATAAAGACGTTAAACCAATTAATGCAGCGACACAAATTGCAATGGTACTGCCTAAAATGGTGATTTTTTGAGTGATAGTTAGGTTTTTTATCGTCATATTATTTAACTTTACAACTAGGTAGATAGCCATGTTAGCACATTATTAATTAAGCGCTAATTATTGCAATATATCTAAAAGGGTATACTCGCTTTTTATTATTACTAGCACGAAAAAGCCCACAGCATATGCATGTGGGCTTGGTTTCTAACAAGCGAAACTAGTTATACAATTTTCTTCATTGCTGACATGTAGCCGCGTAGTCTAGCGCCAACAATTTCAACAGGGTGCTCACGTAACGCAGAGTTTATTTGAATCAGCGTTTGGTTATCTACTTGGTTACTTTGCTCATTTAGGCCTTTACCAATAACATCAGTGTCGATGTTTTTCATAAAATCGGCAAGTAATGGCAAACATGCATGGTTGTAAAGGTAACAGCCGTATTCTGCAGTATCAGAAATAGTACGGTTCATTTCGAATAACTTTTTACGTGCTATGGTGTTGGCAATTAACGGTGTTTCGTGTAAAGACTCATAATAAGCCGACTCGTCAATAATGCCTGCTGCAGTCATGGTTTCAAATGCAAGCTCAACGCCGGCTTTAACCATAGCAACCATTAAAATACCGTTATCGAAAAACTCTTGCTCAGAGATTTCTACATCACCCGCAGGGGTTTTTTCAAAGTTAGTTTCGGCAGTTTCAGCGCGCCATTTTAGTAAGTTTGCATCGTCGTTTGCCCAATCTTCCATCATTACGCGTGAGAAAGTACCGTCGATAATATCATCTTGGTGCTTGTTATAAAGCGGGCGCATAATAACTTTAAGTTCTTCGCTTAGTTCAAACGCTTTTACTTTTGCAGGGTTTGATAAACGGTCAAGCATATTCGTTACGCCACCGTATTTAAGGGCTTCGGTAATTACTTCCCAACCGTATTGAATTAGTTTTGACGCGTAACCCGCATCAATTCCCTTTTCAACCATTTTATCAAAACATAAAATTGAACCAGTTTGTAACATGCCACAAAGAATTGTTTGCTCACCCATTAAGTCAGATTTAACTTCAGCAATGAATGATGATTTAAGTACGCCTGCACGGTGACCACCGGTACCCGCAGCGTAGGCTTTAGCTTGTGCTAAGCCGTGACCTTGTGGGTCGTTTTCTGGGTGAACAGCAATAAGTGTAGGTACACCAAAGCCGCGTTTATATTCTTCGCGAACTTCAGAACCAGGACACTTAGGAGCAACCATGATTACGGTAATGTCTTCACGAACTTGCATACCTTCTTCAACAATATTAAAACCGTGCGAGTAAGCAAGTGTAGAGCCTTGCTTCATTAAAGGCATAATGGCAGTTACAACAGCTGTATGTTGTTTATCTGGAGTTAGGTTTAATACTACGTCAGCGGTAGGAATTAGCTCTTCGTACGTGCCTACTGTGAAGCCGTTTTCAGATGCATTTAGGTATGACTGACGACGCTCATCAATTGCTGATTGACGTAACGTGTATGATACATCTAGGCCTGAGTCACGTAAGTTTAAACCTTGGTTAAGACCTTGTGCGCCACAGCCAACAATTACCAGCTTTTTACCTTTAAGTGCTTCAACACCGTCGGTAAATTCACTTGGGTCCATAAATTCACATTGCGCTAATTGAGCTAACTGCTCGCGTAAAGGTAAGGTATTAAAATAATTCGCCATGTTAGTGTCCTATAATTCGTGTTTGTTAGATGCAAAGCGTTTTTGCTTTGCTTAAACACACCATAAAAAAAAACTTTACTTGCGTAAAATGATATATTTGCACTAAAGTATTTCAAAAAATGAAACGTAGAGGCGTGTAATGGATCATAAGCATTTAAATTACTTTTTAGCGTTAGCTAAAACGCTCCATTTTGCCCGTGCGAGCGAGCTGTGCCATATAAGCGCGCCTACATTAAGCCGCAATATTAAACAACTTGAAGATGAGGTAGGCGTTGCTTTATTTTTACGCGATAACCGCAGTGTAAAATTAACTAAAGAAGGGGAGTCGTTTATTGATTACGCCACCTCTACACTGGCTAATTGGCAGCGTTTTAAAGCGAATGTAAAAGACCCAACTCAGCATATTTATGGCAATGTGAGTATTTATTGTTCAGTCACCGCTTCATATAGCTTTTTGCACCAAATATTAGAGCAGCTTCGTGCGCAGCATCAATATATAGAAATAACGCTTAATACCGGCGATCCGGCGTTAGCAATAAATCGAGTTCTGGATGCCCATGAGTCAATGGCCATTGCTGCACGGCCAAGTAAGTTACCTGCCCAAATCGCTTTTGTTAATATAGGGCACTCTCCACTGGTTCTTATTGGCCCTAAAATTCAATGCCCGATCAGCGAAAAAATAGCTAAAAATGCCCAATATATTGATTGGTCAGAACTGGAGTTTATTGTACCTGAGCAAGGTTTCTCTAGGCAGCGATTAGAGCAGTGGTGGCAAAAAAATAATGTGCATGGGAAAATTTACGCGCAAGTTGCTGGGCACGAAGCAATGGTGTCTATGGTGAGCCTAGGATTAGGTGTCGCTATGGTTCCTAAAATAGTGCTAGATAATAGCCCGCTGCAAGACAAGGTACATGTTCTGCCCAGTGAAAACTACCAGCCAGAAGGGTTTGATATTGGTTTGGCGGTGCTAAAAAAAGAGCTTAACGACCCCGCAATCAGTGCATTATGGAATATTGCGCAAACTTTAGGCGCAAATGTTATTTAAACTTTCAGCGATTAATATAATTCAGTAAATAGTATGATTAACAGTTGCGTATGGGTTTACTATTACTTAACATGAAAGCTCAATAATAAAAAATAATGACGCACGAGAGTTTATAATAATTATGGATCATGCTGTATCGCTCGCTCATTCTGCTCAATGTTTAAAAAAAGCAATTCCCTTGATGGTAAAGTACCGAATGCCGGTAACGCCTATCAACTACGCTATTTGGTATTGCTATGTGCAAGGCAGCAAGCCGGCATTAAATGCTGAGCTTGATCATGTCATTGCTGAGCAACAAACATGCACACAAAATAAAGCGAAAGAAATTTTTGATAAGCATTTAAGTGAAGATGACTTAGTGTTTTTTCAAGAAATGGCAGATCGCTTTCATGGCACTATGGAGCAAGTACAGAACGATATAAGCATTACCCTCAACCATTCTAAAAGCTTTACCACGTCGTTGGTCGATTCTCAAAATGAGTTGGCAAGTTTAGCGAATGTAAATTCGTTTAACGAGATACTCGGTTGTGTTGAACGCTTAACTGACGAGTCGGTGGCTATGCAAGATTATGCACGAGAATTCCAAACTAAACTTGCAGTAGCCTATAACGAAATTAAAGATTTAAAAGAGGCGCTTAACCTCTCTAAAGAAGCAGCAGATACAGATCCCCTAACAGGCTTTTTTAATAGAAGAAAGTTTGATGATGATATTCAGCAGTTTTGTCAAACCTATTCAGAGCAAGCTGACGATAGCGTATTAGCAGTACTCATCATGTTTGATATTGATCACTTTAAACGTTTCAACGACGATTTTGGTCATCAAAAAGGCGATGAAGTACTTAAACTAGTAGCCAAGAAAGTGTCACAAAATATCTCCGATAACCTGAACGTTTACCGCTACGGCGGCGAGGAGTTTTGTATTACTGGGTATTTTGACAGCATCAACGACATTATGGTGTTTGCCGATAAAATTCGTTTAGATATTGCCTCACTAACGATCCGCAAAAAAGACGATGCAAATTCTAAGCGTGCAATTTCTGCAAGTTTTGGACTTGCTATTTTACGCCCATTTACAAAAGGTTCGGTGCTTATTGAGCGCGCCGACCGTGCTTTATATATAGCTAAAACACATGGTCGTAACCGTATTGAAATAGCCCCTGACATTTAAATGTGATGAACATGTATAAAAATTGTGAATGATTGTAACCAGGTGGCGCACATTTGTGCTTACCTTGCTAGTATAAGTCACTTACTAATTTTTACTCATTTTTGATTAGGTTAATGCGGCTCAATACGTTTATTTACATTTTTTGCTTTGTGGTGTGCTTGGTTTGCGTGCCTATCGCAGCTTCACAGGCCCATAACGAACAAGAGTATGCGCAGCAACATATTACTGTTAAGAAATGGCATGTAAATCTGAGTGCCGGTGCAGGTGTTATTACTAATCCACTGCATGGCGGAAAAAATGTCCCGCTCCCTGTGATCCCGCGAATTGCTTTTTATGGTGAGCGTTGGTTTTTTGATAATGGTCGCCTAGGCTACACGCTAAAAGAAAGTCAAAAGCATCATTTTAATATCGTTTCAGAACTTAACGCGGAGTCACGCTTTTTTATTGATTGGCACCCAAACAACCTCTTTGTTTTGCCCGCAACCGCAGGTGTTTCTTCATTCGCGCAAAATAATGCCCAACCTAAAAAAGTAAATATCGATAATATTGATAAACGCCATTTAGCCCTAGATGCCGGTGCGAGCTACCATTATGTGCAGCAAAGCCATGTACTATCAATACAGTTCTTGCACGATGTAAGTAATGTTTATAACGGGACTCGTGGTGCTATACAATGGCAGTACCACAGTGAAGTAGGGCGTTTAAAATTAAAACCTACGCTTGGGGTTAACTATAAATCAGCTGAATTAAACAACTACTATTATGGATTAAAAGCACATGAAACCTCATTAGGCAAAATTGACGTTGGTAGTAGTTGGCAACCTTATGCTAAAATCGACGCCAGTTGGCCATTGAGTGAGGCCAACAGTCTTCGTTTTCATGTAGCATATTACGACTATTCAGCTATGGATGGCAGTCCGCTTTTTGAACGTAACTATTCAATGACTGCTTTTATAGGATTCGATCATACTTTTTAATATGAAGTATTTAATGTTGATTGTGCTTACAGTTTTTCTGTTTAGCCCTCCCGTTGTAGCGCAAAATGCGTCTTTAAAGGTCTCCCCCAAAGTGTGTGTTGTGTCTGAGCAGCAAGCGTTTTGCGATCTCGATTTAACGTTTAATTGGCAGCAACCATCGCCAAGCGATGCATGCTTATACCAACAAAATAAACTTATTAAATGCTGGCAACAACAGGCTGTAGGTGAGTTTAAGTATAAAGCGCGTGTTCAGGTAGAGACCATATACTCCTTAATCAATCCTCATACCGGTGTGTTAATTGCTAAAACACACATTGAAGTGCAAAGTACTGATGCTAAAAAAAATAGGCGCAGGCTTCGCTCTCCATGGAGCTATTTTTAATTTAGGAGCAACTCATGCCAAAAATTTTACTTGTTGAAGATGACTTAGGTTTACAACAACTAACAAAAGATTATCTTGAACATAATGGCTTAGAAGTAGATGTATTAAGCCGTGGTGATGAAGTATTTAGTTATCTTGAGAATAACGCTGCTGATTTAATGATTTTAGATATTATGTTGCCAGGTAAAGATGGTTTTAGCGTATGTCGTCAAGTGCGTGATAAGTTTTCGTTGCCAATTTTAATGCTGACCGCAAAGGGTGAAGATTTTGATCAGGTGATTGGCTTAGAACTGGGCGCAGATGACTATGTGGTAAAACCTGCAGAACCGCGTGTATTATTGGCGCGTGTAAATGCATTACTGCGACGGGGGCAAGGCGTGGTTAAGGCCGCTGAAGAGATTCAGTTTGGTGATTTAGTGATTGATAAAACCAGCCGAATTGTTAAATTAAACGAAAACGAAATAGTACTTACATCCCATGAGTTTGAGCTATTATGGCTACTTGCCTCTAATGCTGGCGAAGTACTGAGCCGTGAACATGTTCATCAACATATGATTGGCCGTCAATATGATGGGCTTGACCGCACCGTTGATGTACGCGTGTCACGTATTCGTAAAAAGTTAGGTGATAACAGCGATAAACCCTACCGTATAAAAACCGTGTGGGGACAAGGTTACTTGTTTGTATCAGACGCCTGGGAAAAATAATATATGAAGGTAAATAAGGAAAAATGGGCAAACTATTTATAAGTTTATATGTTTATATCATTGTTTCTTTATTTATTGTTAGTGGTGTTATAGAACAAATTTGGCCTTACGAAGAAACGCAGCAGCAAGTGCTGTTAGATGATGAGTTTGGCCAAGCGCTTTGGTTATTATCGCAAACCAATGATGGACTAGATAAGCTAAAACACAGTTTTGAAAGCCAAGTTATTGCCCGCCGTGATCTTATTTTACCCCTCAAGCAACAAGCTATGCTTGATAAAAACCATTACTTATATCTGTATGATAAAAAACAACGCATAGTGTGGTATGTTGAACTAGGCGATAACAAGCTACTCCAAATTGGCCCTGTCGGTGTTTTAAAAGCAGCCGAGAGCTCCGTTATCCCGTATTTAATGCTACTGGCTATTGTAGGGCTACCAGTGGGGCTTTGGAGCTTTTTATTGTGGCGCGATTTTTCAAAGTTACGCCATGCGTGCGAAGCGGTTGACGGCTCGCAAGACTTTAGTATAAGTAACCCTTCTAAATCGTTTTTTTTACCCGTAACTGATACTTTAAAAGTAATGCAACAGCGCATAGAGCATCTTCTTAGTGCGCAACAAGAACTGACCTCCTCTGTATCTCATGAATTTAGAACGCCACTTGCACGGTTAAAATTTGGCATAGCCATGTTAGAAGAAACGCTGCAATCGGAAAAAGGACAACATTACCTAACTAATATGCAGGCAGATATTAGTGAACTTGAGGCGCTTGTATGTGAAATGCTTGAATACGCAAGGCTTGATACCCAGCAGCCAAGCTTAGTGACAAGTGACGTTGACTTAGCAGCCTTAACACAATCGGTCATCAACAAGCTAAATTTTGCAAGCGGTATAGAGCTTAATGCGATATTACCACCGGCTTTAGTATACAAGTGTGATGCGCATTTTATTGCACGTGTTATGCAAAACCTGGTAGGCAATGCGTTAAAGTACGCTGTTAGTCGTGTTGATGTCACACTCAAAGCGCAAGGTGATGCAATTTACTTTATTGTAGAAGATGACGGTGAAGGTATTTTAAAAAGCGACAGAGAAAGTGTATTTAAACCTTTTACTCGTTTAGATAAAAGCCGTGATAAAAGCACAGGCGGTTTTGGTTTAGGCTTAGCAATAGTGGCAAAAATTGTATCGTGGCATAAAGGACACTATTCAATCACTGACTCATCGCTTGGTGGGGCTAAGTTTATAGTTATCTTACCTAATACCTATCCACAATAATACTTAATCATTTTGTGGGGCCAAGTGTGTCGCTACCTACGTTAAAAAATTCCCATTTACGACTGTATGGATGCAGAAGGTAGAGCAATGCAGGAGTAATTGCAAAGAGCAACTAAATAGCGAGCTTTTTGCCTAGCTATCAACACGATTTTCCATCCTCAAAATAGATCACTTAATTATGCGAATTGGTATAAAAGCCACTCACCTAAAAATACCAGGTATAAAAAAAGCGCCTAAGGCGCTTTTTGTGGTTAAAAACCAAAATCAACAAGTAGCAAAATAATAGACCCGCCTACGTAGAAAAAGTTCTCAATTATTTTTCATTTTTTTTAAGTAAGGGCATCAGCATTTGTTCAAGCCCATTTAATTTAACCTCGTACATCATTGCAAGCTGCGCCCCGAGTTTACTTTCTGGAAACCCTTGCTGTTTAAACCACACTAGGTAGGGCTCTGGTAAAAGCAACAGGGGTCTGCCTGCGTATTTTCCAAAGGGCATAATTGTATTAATGGCGAGCTTGAGTTCGGCTGTGTCCATAATAAGTCAGTAATTGATAAAACGTATAATGGTGATATTACTGCTTATTAATAATAAACGCATTAAGTAGATGGCTGAATACACGAAATGAAAGAGATAAAATAGGCTGTGACGGGCAAGAAACAGCCTATTGAACGAGGGAGTAGGCCCTCTGATTGAATAAATTTTGTGTTGATAAATAAAAGCTTACCTAGCATTAATTAGCTGGAGTCTAATTAGGTCGCAAAGGTACAAAGGCGTTTATTTAAACAACACAGGTAGTTTATCTGTTTTTCTTATAGATAGAGAGTAGTAATGTAAAGGAATGTAAATAAAATGAGTTTTTAAACTAAAGATAATAAAAAAGCCTTACTAAAAGTAAGGCGTTATTATTTGGTTTTTTCTATTTTTTAATCTAAAAGTACTATTTTTCGAATAGCTCTTGCTTTACGTGTTCGGCAAAACCACTACCTGCTTCTAAATAAAAGTTATAGGTAGAGTTTACGCCCATTTGTTCAAGCTCTTTTTGTTGATCAGGGTAGTTGGCGATAGCCGTTACTTGGCCGTTATAGCCTGAGGCTTGTAATTGCTCTAATGCAAAAATATTTTGCATATGCTTTGGCATAGCTAACATTACCATTTCTACATGAGAGTGGTTAACGCGCTGCCAAAAGTCAGGATCGGTGGCATCGGCAAGGAGTACCTTTCGGTCGCGTTTAATATGCTTTTCGACCACCTCGGGTTTTATATCAATACCCGCCACTACATTAGGGTGAGTGGCATTTATAGTTTCGTAGGCACCTGTTCCTATGCGTCCCATACCGAATATAACGATTTTAGTGTCGTTTAAATTAACGGGTAGCTCTTCAGCTAAGCGGGTTTTGCTTTCAAATTTTAATAACCAACGCTCAATTTTTACATATAACTCGTTTGAGCGTTTATTCAGAGGTGATGCAATAACAAACGTAATAGATACCGCAATAGCCATTACCGCCAGCCACTCTGAGGTGATCATGCCTGTAGAGGCTGCAACAGCACACACAATAAGGCCAAATTCACTAAAATTAGCAAGGCTAAATGCTGTGAGTAACGAGGTGCGTGCTCTAAGCTTAAAGGTATTAGTAAATACATAATAAAGTAAGATTTTTACGGGCAGCACAAGTATAAGGATTAACGCGACAATTAATGAATTAGCTGTAAGCTCTGCGTTCAAACCAATACTTAAGAAAAAACCGACGAGTAAAATATCTTTTAGATTAAGCAGAGATTTTGAAAGCTCTCCCGCCTTTTTATGTGGCGCAAACATCATCCCCATAATGAGTGCGCCTAAATCGCCTTTTAAACCTGCAAAATCAAATGCGTTATAACCGGCTACCAATGCAAAGAAAAAACCGAATAAAGGCAGAAGTTCACCATGTTTAGAGCGGTTAAGCACTGCATACATAAGCGGGCGTACTAAAGGAAGTGCAATAATTAAAGCAAGTGCCCACATATTTGGTACTTTGCCGGTGCTAATGGCTAAAAATATAACAGCAAAAATATCCTGCATAACTAAAATGCCGATGGCAATTTTCCCGTGTAGGCTTGCCATTTCACCCCGCTCTTCAAGTACTTTTACGGCAAATACAGTGCTTGAAAAGCTTAGTGCAAAACCAACTAATAAGGCACTTTGCCAGCTTAAATCAACAAACATAGGTACAGCAAAAATACCTAGCAATAACATAAAACCACTAAATAATGCACTGCTAAAAATAATGTGTAGGGTAGCGGGTGCCCATACTTGAGGCTTTATTAAGCTGTTTACTTTAAGTTTTAAGCCGATACTAAATAAAAGAAGTGTTACACCCAGTGCCGCAATGGTATCGAGTAGTTCGGTGCTTTTATAGCCAGATAAATTTAATGCAAAACCGGCGAGCAAAAAGCCAATAAGGGGAGGAAGTTTTAATTGATAAACACCAAAGCCACAAACAAATGCGGCGGCAAAATAGATTAGTTCCATAATTCTTAATATCACTTCATTTGGGATTGCAGTGTAGCGAAAATTTTATACCATTGAAAATATAAATAGCCCTAAAAATGAGCGCGTTTAATCAATTACTTGCCCAGCTGCGTATAAAAAATGCACATTAAACACGTATTTAATCGTAAATAGCATGTAAATAACATTTTTTCACTGACATTGGCTTTTAAATATGGTTAAGATGCTTTAACGAAGGAGTTTAAGCTTGAGCAACAAACTGAGCCGCTCAGCTTAAGGAGATAGATATGTTTAAAAAGATTTTAGCGTCGGTAGGCATTGGCGCTGCAAAAGTAGATACAATTTTAGAAACTGAGCATCTTCAGCCAGGGCAACTTTTTAACGCTAATATCGTTATAACTGCAGGCGATGTGGCTCAAGAAATTGCTGGCCTTGATTTGTTTTTAATGACTCGCGTGAAAGTTGATGGGGAAGAAGGGGAATACTTTACTAATCATGTCATTGATCAGTGGCGTATAACCGACATAGGCACCATTGAGCCAGGCGAAGTTAAAAGCATTCCATTTGAAGCACGGCTGCACCCAGAAACGCCAATTACTGAAATTAATGCCGGATACAATCAATCTCATGTGTGGATTGAAACAGGCCTTGATATTGATTTAGCACTCGACCCAACAGATAAAGACCACTTGCATATTTACCCTAACGAAGCTGTTAAAACCTGTATGCAAGCGATGGATAAATTAGGGTTTAGCTTATTAAAAGCAGATGTTGAAAAAGGCCATTTACGTGCGCCTACTTTTCAGTCGGTATCGGGGTGTTATCAAGAGTTAGAATATAAACCTAATAGCCGCAGCTTATTTGGTATTCAAGAAATTGAACTATCGTTTGTACCCGAAGCACACAAAACGCATGTTTTAATTGAGCTTGATAGAGCCTTTAGAGGCGACGGTTATGTTGATTTAACCATTGAGCACGACCATGTGAATTTATCGCAGTTGTGTGACCAATTAGAGCGTTTATTTGCCTAAGTAATACGTAGTTTAACTAAACCCAGCTTAGGCTGGGTTTTTTATTTTAGGATTTTATATGTCGTTTAAATGTGCGCATTTTGATGCGCTTGATACGCGTACTTTATTTACGATAATGCGCGGCCGTGTTGATGTATTCGTAGTTGAGCAAGCATGCCCTTACCCTGAGCTCGATGAAGTAGACATTAACGCAAGTACTCAGCATTTATATTCAGTTACCGATGATAGTTTATTAGCTTACGCCCGCTGCTATGAAAAAAACGAGCAGTACAGTGCAGTAGGCCGTGTACTGGTAAGTAAAAGTGAGCGAGGAAAAGGATTAGCTACTGAGCTTGTAAATACAGCCATAGCGTGTTGTAAAAAACAATGGCCAGAGCGCCAAATTTATATAGGCGCACAAACCTATTTATTAGCATTCTATCGCTCTTTTGGCTTTACAGAAGTAGGGGAGCAATACCTAGAAGATGGCATCCCTCATCAAGATATGGTGTTAAATATACAAAGCTAATACCAGCTTGCAAAATGATTAAGTATTATTGCGGATTGGGATAATTTATTACGAGTCAATTTAAGTTATCAAAAAGCCCACTTAACGCGTGGGCTTTGCTTAATTTAGTACGTAACCTGAGCTCAGGCTAGTTAAAAATAACCTATTAACTTAACACCGAATGTAAAAACACAGCACCAATAGCTACAGGGCACACAAACTTAGTGTATACAGGCCATACTTTCCAAAATAGCGAGTTGTGAACCTCTGGATTACCTTGCTGAATTGCTTTTAGTAGTGAGCCGCGGTACCAAATCCAGCCAACAAAAATACAACACATTAAGCCAAGTAATGGCTGAGCAACTTTAGTTGTCAATGTGATCACTAAACCAAATAAACTTCCTAAATTGCATACTATGGTAATGCTCACAGCGCTTATGAGCGCACCAATTAGCCATGTTGCTTGCAGGCGGCTCATTGCAAATCGCTCCACAGTATATGATACCGGTGCCTCTAACATTGAAATAGAAGAGGTAAGTGCAGCTATGCTCATTAGGGCAAAAAATGCAAAGCCAATAAACAAACCTACAAAGCCCATACCGTCAAACAGTGCTGGCAGCACCTGAAAAACCAGTGTGTCTTCAGAGAGAAGTTTGCCTGTAGAAGAAAATATTTCTACGCCTTGTGCTTGTGCAACATACATGGCAGGTATAATTAAAAGGCCCGCTACAAACGCGATAAACACATCTATTAATGTTACGTAAGCCCCTAGTGTAACTAGGTTTTCTTTTTGACTAATGTACGAGCCATAAATAATCATCACACTGGTGCCTAAAGATAGAGAGAAAAAAGCTTGGCCGAGTGCACTTACTAGTAAATTTGCATCAAAAATAGACGAGAAATCAGGTACTAAATAGGCTTTAAGCCCTTGCATAGCACCATCTTGAGTCATGACGTAGGCAATTAGGGCAAACAAAATACCTAAAAGAGCAGGCATCAGGCGCTTAGACCATTTTTCTATACCGTTTTCTACGCCACGACTAATAATGGCCACGGTGAGTATGATAAATATTACTGTAAAAGCAATGTTCCGTGAAAGTGACTGCTCACTTAACCACGTTGAGGCCTGGTTTGCCCCCGCTATTGTAGTGATAGGTTCAATGGTTGCGCTTAGCATCCAGCCTGCCACAATGGCATAAAAGCTTAATATAAAGCCCGCACATAAAATTCCGCCAAACCCAACAATAAAAGCAAAGCGTTTTTGCCACGGCTGCGTTGTTATTTTAGTTAAAGAAGACACCGCATTAGCTTGTCCATGGCGGCCAATTATAAGCTCAGCCATAAGTGCTGGGTAAGCCAAAAAGAACGCTAATACCAAATAAGCGACTAAAAAAGCGGCACCACCATTGCTTGCTGTTTGGGTAGGAAAACCCCAAATATTACCTAAACCTACTGCAGAGCCTGCGGCGGCCATTATAAATCCAAAGCGAGAGCTAAACTCGCCTCTAACTGCGCTCATATTATTGTACTTCTCTATTTTTTGACGGCGCTGACAATCTACTGGAATTGCAAATAAATAAAAAGTAATTATTTGTCCAATTGTGACATTAATTATCGTCTGGTGTGTCTATTACGCTATGCATTTAATTAATGTTATCAACAGGTTTAGAATAAGGAGTTGATTTTGTGTAATAAATGTTAACTACAGTTGTGTAAATAATAGTTTACGAATCATGATGCTGACCAATTTTAAGGGTAAAACAGGCCCCTTTAAGCTGCGCACTTTTACTAACGCTTACACTGCCATGATGCCAATCTGCCACTTTAGCCACAATTGCTAGGCCTAAGCCATAACTTTTATCAGCACGGTTACGATGGCTTTCCTCTCTAAAGAATGGGCTAAAAACGTTATTAAAATTCTCTGGTGCGATGCCTGGGCCATCATCTTCAACTGTAATATATAAATACTGTTCATCTCGCTTTGCACTGACATAAATAGTGTCTTTTGCAAAGTCGCAGGCATTGCCAATTAAGTTGCTAATAGCCCTGGCAAGCCAATGTAAATCCGCAAAAATCACCTCGTCACTACTGTTTAGTTGTATTTTAAGGTGGCTGGTTTCAATCTTAGGCGAAAGCTGGGTGAGTAAATCCTCAAGATAGTGCGATAAATTAGTTTGCGAATACGTGAGCTGATTGGCGTTTTGCTCAAGCGTTGCAAAGGCTAAATAGCTTTTAAGCATCGACTCCATATGATCGAGGTCGTTTTCCATACGCACAAGGTATTGCTTAATTCGGGGAATGTCTTGGCTGTCGAGCGCAGCATCTAAACCAAAGCGTAAACAGGCAATAGGGGTTCTAATATCATGAGATAAGCTCGATGCCATTAACTTGTTTTCCGCGACGAGCTTTTCTATTTGGCTGGCCATGCGGTTAAATGTAAGCTCAACGTCTTTTATATAAGTAAAGTGAGAGACTTTTATTCTCGCTTGTATATCACCTGCGGCAAATTTTTTGGCCGCATCGTTTAATACTGTTAAGCGTTTGGCAAGTGGGGCAATAATAAAGCCCATAAAAATGCAGAGCCCTGCATAAAACAACAAGGTTAAAATAATATCGTTGCGCTGATCTGTCTCAAACCCTTTATCTAGGCGCATGGATAGGTGATAAGGCGATAGTACTTCGCTACTGTAGAGCATATAAAAACCTTGCTGATCTTCTAAAATAAGGCCGCTTTGGGTATGCATTTGTAGTATTAAAGACGGCGGCAGGGCAAGGGATTCATTGTTTTTGTAATCAAGCTTTATATTAAAGTCGTTTGCTAATTGCTTTACATAAGCGCCGCGCTCAGAGGTCGCTACATTACTCAAATGTTTACTAAAGCCGTTGATCATTTGACTTTGTAGGCTAAATTCATCATGCGGTGTTTGAGTTTGTTGGCTAAATGCATCGATTAGCCAGCCCAATACAACAATAGAAAGCAGTGCACTACCGAGTAGTGAAATATAAAATTTCTTCATTTAAACCGCCACGGTTACTGTTCCCACGCGGTGGCAACAAGTAAATAACCGCGCCCCCATATTGTTTTTATTTTTTCTGGGCTTTGGGGATCATCATGAAATTTTTTGCGAAGCGCAGATATTAGTACATCAACACTCCTATCAAGGCCATCGTATTCACGCCCTTTTGTTGCTTTAAACACAGCATCACGCGAGATTACTTGGCCTGCATTACTCGCTAAGTAGTGCAATAGCAGGTACTCAGCACTAGAAATAGCAATATCTTGATTATTAAGCGTAACACTGCGGGATTGAGTATCAATACTGAGTGCCCCTACAGTAATTACACTCTCGTTGGTGGCTACTTTAGTTGGTTCGCTAGTAAGACGCAGCGCTGCTTTTATCCGGGCAAGTAATGCGCGAGGACGCACTGGTTTCATGATGTAGTCACTCGCACCTACCTCTAAACCAATTACTTCATCCATTTCATCATCGCGGGCGGTCAGCATAATAATGGGCGCGGTGTAAAAGCTACGTAGCTCTCTGCACACACTTATACCGTCTTGGCCTGGCAGCATAATATCGAGCAGCACAATGTTAGGGTTTAAGTTTTTTACCTGGCTTATTACTTCATCGCCACGGTGGCAAACATGGGTGGTATAGCCTTGCTCAGTTAAGTACTCGCCAACCCATTGGGCTAAAGAGGTGTCATCTTCAACTAATAAAATAGTGCCGTAATTATCCATATAACTTCCTTAGTGATCAGAACAAGCGCCAGCGGCGTTTTTTTTGTCTATTTTGATAAACCCACTGTAGTTTTATCTCTGTAGTTGCAATAACTTGGGCTGTATTACTATCAAACAGTTCAAAAGAAATACTTTGCTGAGAGTCGAAAGTGTATTCGAATACACCTTGTTGCTGTTTTAACCAACATTGCATTATATATTTCGATGTTGCATCTCTTAGGCAGTAGTTACCAATAATGGGTTGCTTCCAGCTAAGCGTAACATCAGCGTAGCAATTGCGGCCTTCACGCAGTGCAACACACGTGTCGGGAAGCGCAATTAAAGGGGCTGTTTTATCTGTTGCTTTAGCAGATGAAATAGCAGGGAAGATCAATAATAAACAGATCCATCTAAAATACATAACGTAGGCCTACCTTGGCTTTATGTTGATACCCTTGAGAAATAATGGGGCTGTCGTCTATTTCTTTTGAAAACCACGTTGTTAACCAGCCAGACAAAAACACCCAATCTTGAGAAATAGGGTACTCAGCATGAAACTCAAACATAATACTGGTACTGCCATTAGGGGTGTAAATAGGGCGATTAGCGGTGGCTTCGTCTGCATCTATACCAAAGTAATAGTCAGTAAAACTGCCCGAATAAGCGCTAATACCCACCCCAGATCTAAACTCCCAATTACGCCATGGCAAAATATGGCTAAAAAAGGTGTTAAACACCCAGCCATTATGTGTACCTGTAATATCATGTAAAAATTCAAACGAAATTTGCGAGTTTTCAAAGCGGCGCGTTAATCTAAGCCCAGCGTCAAAATCGTAATTGCGTGATTTTATACCTGCAAGTTCTTCTATTACACCGTGGTTGTAAAAGCCTAAGCCTTTTTCATCAAAGCCAGCTTGTATATTGGTGCCTAATATATCCAATCCCCAATCAAATTTATCTATAAGGCTGTAACCCACAACTAAGCCGCCGCTTAATTGGTTATGATCAAAGTCGAGATAAAAGTTTTCGTAGGAAATGGCTAAGCTTAAATCGAGTTCAACGCCATCGTCGTATGAATCAAGGCCAATTAGGTAAGAGTCTTCTATATAATAACCAGCCCCAGCGCTCCAGTCCCAAGCAAAGCCTTGGGTAGGCTCTAGCGTATTATCAGCATAGTATCGATTGCTTGCCAGGCTTTGAAAGCTCAAAAAACTGGCGCAAAGCAATACGCTATTAATAAAAGTATGCTGTAAGAAAGCGTTTTTCATCCCTGGGGACCTAATTATTATGTGTTATTAAGCGTAGTATATTGGTAAGTGAATCCTTGAAACTGTAAAAAAATGTAGTTTTTAAGTTATTGCACTTTTATTTTGTCAATTAAAATACTGCTTAAGTAATATTGCATCATAGGCGTTAAGGCGCTTACCTCAGTACGTGTGCATGGTCCTTGTAGTTTAGTTAAGCTGCTTAATTTAGTAATGGTTTTAAAGGGCGGTACGGTTACTTCTTTGCCTGCACGCGCTATACGGGCTTGCTCAGTATTTTGTTGGTGTACAAATGTTGCCACTTCTAGCTCGTTCGTAATTTTTTGCTCTTGGGCAAAGCTAAACAATAAAGGCTCACGGTGGAAGCTTGCGCTGTCTATTGATGATTTAGCAAACCATACTACATCGCCTGAGGCACGGTGCGTAATGCGCATGCTCACTTGTGCTAGTATGGTGGCGCATTGCTGAGTAGGGTATTGCTGCGCTACTTTGGCAAATAAAGGATAAGGGTTTTCAGGTTGAGTTAACGCATATTTTGTATCGTCAGTAAATGCTAAATCTAACTGATGAATAGCTAACGTGTAGTCACTGTTTTTACTATCAGTCACTTCTAAGCCTTTATCGTTCAAGGCTTGTGTGATTTGCTTTAATAGCGTGTCTGTTACGCTTGCTTTATCAGTTGTAATACGCACAGTTTGGCCGCGTGTTACCTTGTGCGCCGGTAACTGTACAGACTTAACTTTTGGCGATGCGTGCTCTGTTTTATACTCAAGCTGGTAAGTTTCGCTCTTTAATGTTGGCTTTAATGGTAAAGCCAAGGGCTCGGCCGGTTGTTTGGTAATTGCACAACCTGCTGATAATAATATAAAAAGTGATACAACTATAAAACGCATAAATACTTAACATCCACTTAAAAAGCCAATAATCGCAACATTGTACGTTAGTCCTATCAAAACTTCATGATATTATGCACATAGATGTAGTTAAAAAAGAATAAATTTGTAACGAATGAAGTATCTCACTAATTTTATGTATGTTTGGGTCGCTATTTGTCTATCTCTACCGCTTAAGGCAATAGCTAAAGCAGACTCAAACTGGGATGGATTCGTAAAACAGTATGGACGCTACGCAGAAAAAAAACTCAACAGTAAAGGTATTCCTGGCGCTGCGCTTTCTATAGTGAGTATTGGTAACGCTGATTATATTCACACCATGGGCCGCACTAAGGCAAGAAGTGGCACACAGATTAACCGCCACACCCGTTTTAGGTTGGCTTCGGTGTCAAAAACATTTGCAGGGTCGCTAACTGCAAAGCTTGCAAGTGAAAGGTTAATAGATTTATTTAAACCGGTAAGTGAGTATATACCTGCCTTTAAAGGTACCGTTTATAAAGACAATTTAAAAGTGTTTCACTTATTAAGCCACTCCAGCGGTTTGGTTCCTAATGCGTATGACAATTTAATCGAATCAAGAATGAGTTACCCCGATATTGTCAAAAAGCTATTAACAGTAAAGCCCATTTGCGAACCAGGCCAATGCTATGGCTATCAAAATGTGATGTTTAGTTTAATTGACGATGTAATTTACAGCGCTACCAATAAAAAATATGATCAGTGGCTGCAAGAGGGCATTTTTACACCATTAAAAATGAGCGATACCAGCTTAGGCTTTGATGCAATGGTGCAGGATAAAAACTATGCACTGCCGCACGTTAGAGGCAAAAAACGTTGGTACACAGCCGAGCTGAAAAAAAACTATTATAAAGTTGGCCCGGCTGCGGGCGTAAATGCAAGTGCCACCGATATGGCAAAATGGTTAAATGCGCAATTAGGGCAAAACCTAGATGTACTCTCTTTAGATGCACTTGCTACACAAACACGTCCTTATACACTTACAAAAAAAGAGCGTTATAGACGGGTATGGAAAAAGGAATTAGAACACGCTTATTATGGATTAGGCTGGCGTGTTTATAATTATAACGACGAAACGCTTTATTATCATAGTGGCTGGGTGCAAGGCTATCGCAGTGACTTAGTGGTTATACCGCATTTAAATGTGGGGTTTAGTTTGATTGTTAACGCGGAAACAGGCGTGATAAATGAATTAACTACTGAATTTTTAGACCGTTTATTAAAATACAAACGCACTAAATAAAACAGGCCAAGGTTAGCTTAGAAAGGGCCGTGCTTTTAAATTTATTTTTAAAGGTTAAAAGTATAAATAAGCACCTATAATAAAAAAACCAGCTTAAAGCTGGTTTTTTATAAAAAGCTCACTGCACAATTAACTTATGCGCGTGGTAATTGAATCTTTTTTTCTGCACTTTGACGATAAAGTACAACGGTATGACCTATTGTTTGTAGCTTAGTTGCGCCGGTTTCACGAACGATTGCATCAAAAATAAGTGCTTTTGTTTCACGATCGTCAGTAGGTACTTTTACTTTAATCAATTCGTGAATTTCTAATGCACTTTGAATTTCGACTACTACGCCCTCGGTTAAACCGTTAGAACCTAGTAAAACTACAGGCTTGAGGCTATGTGCCTGGCCTTTTAAAAACTGCTTTTGTTTGTTTGATAATGTCATGTTTATACAAATTTTGCTGAATATGGCTTGAATTAAGGGTATTCTAACGCCATCTAAAGAATATTACTAATTAGTTGCGTGTTAATTTATGACAAATAAAAAACATTCAGCCAGTTCAAAGCGATGGCTGAAAGAACATTTTGATGATCAATATGTTCAGCAAGCGCAAAAAAAAGGCTGGCGTTCTCGAGCTGTTTTCAAATTAGATGAGATCCAAAATAAAGATAAACTGCTTCGCCCTGGTATGACTGTTGTTGATTTAGGTGCTGCACCAGGCAGCTGGTCACAATACCTAGCCGAAAAAGTATCTGACAAAGGTCAGGTTGTAGCGTGTGACATATTACCAATGGACTCACTTGCGGGGGTTGACTTTTTACAAGGCGATTTTCGTGAAGAAGCCGTGCTTGATGCATTGTTAAAACGCATTGATGGTAAAAATGTTGATGTGGTACTCTCTGACATGGCACCAAATATGAGCGGTAATAACTCGGTAGATCAAGCGGGTAGCATGTATTTGGTAGAATTAGCACTTGATATGTGTCATCAAGTATTAAAGAAAAATGGTGCATTTGTTGTTAAAGTGTTTCAAGGTGAAGGCTTTGATCAATACTTGCAAGATGTTCGTAATAGTTTTAAAGCAGTGAAAATACGCAAACCTGATGCCTCACGTGCCCGTTCTCGGGAAGTATATATAGTAGCGACCGGCTACAAACTGTAGTACAGTTGCTTGGCGTTTAGTTGAATTTAAATTAATTGGATACAAGAGGTTAACCCCTTGAGCGATATGGCGAAAAATCTAATACTCTGGCTGGTTATTGCAGTTGTGCTAATGTCAGTATTTCAGAGCTTTAATGGCGGCGATCAAGTTGATCGTCAAACAAGTTACACTCAATTTGTAAAAGACGTGCGTAGCGGCTCTTTACAAGAAGTTATTATTGACCGTGGAACGGGTAATATTACAGGTACTAAAAGTAGTGGTGAGCGTTTTCAAACCACAATGCCAATGTACGATGAAGATTTAATTAATGATTTACTTAAAAACGATGTAAATGTGAAAGGCGTTCAGCCTGAAGAACAATCGTTTTTAGCAAGTATTTTTATCTCTTGGTTCCCAATGTTGCTGCTTATAGGGGTATGGATATTCTTCATGCGTCAAATGCAAGGCGGTGGCGGTAAAGGCGCAATGTCGTTTGGTAAAAGCAAAGCGCGTCTGATGAGCGAAGACCAAGTTAAAACAACCTTTGCTGATGTAGCAGGTTGTGATGAAGCAAAAGACGATGTAACAGAGTTAGTAGACTTTTTACGTGACCCTTCTAAGTTCCAAAAACTTGGTGGTAGTATCCCTAAGGGCGTACTAATGGTGGGCCCTCCTGGTACGGGTAAAACATTACTTGCCAAAGCCGTAGCCGGTGAAGCAAAAGTACCGTTTTTCACCATTTCAGGTTCTGACTTTGTTGAAATGTTTGTTGGTGTCGGTGCATCGCGTGTACGTGACATGTTTGAACAAGCTAAAAAGGCTGCACCATGTATTATCTTTATAGATGAGATTGATGCCGTAGGCCGTAAGCGTGGCGCTGGCATGGGCGGTGGACACGACGAACGCGAACAAACATTAAACCAAATGCTAGTCGAAATGGATGGTTTTGAAGGTAACGAAGGTATTATCGTTATAGCGGCAACTAACCGCCCTGACGTACTAGACCCTGCATTACTTCGTCCTGGTCGTTTTGACCGTCAAGTAGTGGTTGGCTTGCCTGATATTCGTGGCCGTGAGCAAATCCTTAAAGTACATATGCGTAAAGTGCCATTAGGCGATAACGTAGAAGCGGCAGTTATTGCGCGTGGTACGCCTGGTTTCTCTGGTGCTGATTTAGCAAACCTTGTAAACGAAGCTGCACTTTATGCCGCACGTGGTAATAAACGTGTTGTAAGTATGGCTGAATTTGATGCTGCTAAAGATAAAATCATGATGGGTGCTGAGCGCAAGACCATGGTGATGAGTGAGCAAGAGAAAGAAATGACGGCGTATCATGAAGCGGGCCATGCTATTGTTGGCCGTATGGTGCCAGAGCACGACCCAGTTTATAAAGTGTCGATTATTCCACGTGGCCGTGCCCTTGGTGTAACTATGTACCTACCTGAACAGGACCGTGTTAGCCATTCTAAAGAGCTTTTAGAGTCAATGATTTCAAGCCTTTACGGTGGCCGAATTGCTGAAGCACTTATTTATGGTGAAGACAAAGTAACAACGGGTGCGAGTAACGACATTGAACGTGCTACAGATATTGCGCGTAAAATGGTAACGCAGTGGGGCTTGAGTGAAAAACTAGGTCCGTTACTTTACGCTGAAGATCAAAACGAGATGTACATGGGTGGCGGCGGTGGTCGCGCAATGAGCATGTCTGATGAAACAGCTAAAGTAATTGATGCCGAAGTACGCTTATTCTCAGACCGTAACTATCAAAGAGCAGAAGATATATTAAAAGAAAATATTGATATTCTTCATGCTATGAAAGATGCATTAATGAAATACGAAACAATTGATGCGAAGCAAATTGATGATTTAATGGCGCGTCAGCCTGTGCGTGAACCACGTGATGCACATGACCGTTTAGACGATAAGGCAACTAAAACAGTTGCACCTCAAGAAAAGCCGGTTGATGAAAGCCAAAAACCGGATGATTCATCGAAAAAAGATGAAACAAACCTTGATGATAAAGCTGAATAATCGTTAAAATAATGCTTTAAAAGCCCCGTACTTCGGGGCTTTTTTGTATCAAATAACTAAAAGGTTGGCGATGACTAACATAATAAAGCTTCCCCGTGGGCGTAAACTTAATTTAGAAAAACCATGTGTGATGGGGATTTTAAATGTGACCCCAGATTCATTTACTGATGGTGGAAAGTTTTTAGATACAGGGCTCGCGGAGCAACAGGCAATGCAGTTGTTAGACGAGGGTGCAACTATCATTGATATTGGCGGGGAGTCTACACGTCCAGGCGCGCCAGATGTTAGTTTAGACGATGAACTAAATCGTGTGATACCTGCAATAAAAGCCATTAGAGCTAAAAGTGACTGTGTTATATCGGTAGATACCAGTAAAGCGCAGGTCATGGAACAGGCGATTTTAGCTGGTGCTGATATAGTTAACGATGTAAGAGCTTTACAAGAACCCGGTGCACTAAGTACAGTGGCTAAATACCCTGATGTTGCAGTGTGCTTGATGCACATGCAAGGGCAGCCCCGCACAATGCAAAGTGCACCCACTTATACTGATTTGTTAGCGCAAATTAACCTCTTTTTTGAGCAGCGCATAAGCGCATGCGAAACAGCGGGTATTAAGGTAGAGCAACTTATCCTCGACCCGGGTTTTGGCTTTGGCAAAACCCTTGAGCATAATTTTGAAATACTTGCTAAATTTAATGCATTTAATAAATTCGGATTACCGCTTTTAGCAGGTCTTTCACGCAAGTCGATGATAGGTAATTTACTAAACAGAAAAACAGATGAGCGATTAGCGGGCAGCTTAGCCGGTGCGCTAATTGCTGCGCAAAATGGCGCAAAAATTATTCGTGTACACGATGTAAAAGAAACAGCAGATGTGCTTGGTGTACTCCAAGCTTGCGAAAAAGGAGCTTTATAATGAGTGAAAGAAAATATTTTGGTACCGATGGGGTACGTGGTTTAGTGGGCACAGCGCCAATCAATCCTGAGTTTGCAATGAAATTAGGCTGGGCCGCTGGTCGAGTTCTATCTCTAAGTGGAACAAAAAAAGTAATTATAGGTAAAGATACCCGTATTTCAGGTTACATGTTAGAAACCGCGCTTGAAGCAGGTTTAATTGCCGCAGGAATAGATGTAGTACTACTTGGGCCAATGCCAACGCCCGCTGTTGCATATTTAGCGCAAACGTTTAGAGCTGAAGCGGGTATTGTAATTAGTGCATCGCATAACCCTTATTACGATAACGGGATTAAGTTTTTTAATGGCCAAGGCTTAAAGTTGGATGATGACGTTGAGCTACAAATTGAAGCGATGCTTGATGAACCAATGACCTGTGTTGCCTCAGATAAGCTTGGTAAAGCCTCGCGCTTAGTAAGTGCTGATGGGCGCTATATTGAATTTTGTAAAAGCCAATTTCCACAAGGCTTGTCACTTGAAGGTTTAAAAGTTGTACTAGATTGTGCCAATGGCGCAACCTATCATATTGCACCGTCGGTAATGCGTGAGCTAGGCGCACAAGTGATTACTCATGCATGTGAGCCTAATGGTGTGAATATAAACCATGAATGTGGTGCTACACACGTTGATACGTTAAAGCGCAAAGTGCTAGAGCATAAAGCCGATGTGGGTATTGCTTACGATGGTGATGGCGACCGTGTAATGATGGTTGATCACAACGGTCGTGTATTTGACGGTGATGACTTAGTTTACATTATTGCCTGCCAAGCGGCTGAAGATCATATGCTAGGTGGTGGTGTTGTTGGCACGGTTATGTCGAACATGGGGCTTGAAAATGCATTAAAAGCAAAAGGAATTGAATTTGCACGCAGTAAAGTTGGCGACCGTTATGTAATGGAAATGCTGCAGCAAAAAGGGTGGAGAATTGGCGGCGAAAGCTCAGGGCATGTATTAAACCTTGATTTAATCACCACGGGTGATGGCATTATTTCAAGCCTTCAGGTATTGGCTGCAATGGTGGCTCAAAATCGCACATTACAAGATTTAGGGGCTGGTTTTACAAAGTACCCAATGAAAATGATTAATGTACGTTACACACCTGGTACAGACCCTACACAAGCACCGGAAGTACAAGATGCAGTTGCACAAGTAGAGCAAGCTTTAGGTGAAAAAGGCCGTGTCTTACTTCGTAA
Source organism: Pseudoalteromonas sp. MM1 (assembly GCF_030296835.1). NCBI lineage: Bacteria > Pseudomonadati > Pseudomonadota > Gammaproteobacteria > Alteromonadales > Pseudoalteromonadaceae > Pseudoalteromonas > Pseudoalteromonas sp. MM1. Next base: position 1,114,905 of record NZ_AP027922.1, read on the forward strand.
ATCAGGCACTGAACCGGTAGTACGTGTTATGGTTGAGGCCGAACAAGAAAAAATAGTTTTAGATAGTGCGCAAAAAATTGCAGCAGTTGTCGAATCTATGAGCAAATAAACTGATTGAGAACAATAACCTCTTGTAACTTAGGGCGAGAAAAGTTAATATCTCGCCCGCTTTCTAATTTGGAGTGGAAAATGGCAATACGTAAGACAATGGTCGCAGGCAACTGGAAAATGAATGGCTCTTTAGAGCTTGTAACTCAACTGTCTAATGCCGTTAACAGTGTTAAATCAAATGAGATAGACATTGTTTTATTTCCTCCATTTCCATTAGTACCAGCACTTGTTGATAGTGGTGTTACCACAGGTACACAAACGCTAAGTGAAAATACTCCTGGTGCATTTACCGGTGAAGTTGATGCTCAGCTTATAAAAGATTTGGGTGCTGAGTACGTACTTGTAGGTCACTCAGAGCGACGCAGTATCTATAAAGAAAGCAATGCAACCGTAGCCGCAAAGTTTGCTCGCGCGCAGCAAGTGGGACTAACGCCTATTTTGTGTATTGGTGAAAGCGAGAGCGAACAAGAAAACGGTCAAACCGAACACGTGGTTGCTGCACAAATTGATGCAGTAATTGAGAAATTAGGTGTAGCAGCTCTGAAACATTCTGTGATAGCATACGAGCCCGTTTGGGCCATAGGCACAGGTAAGACTGCATCGCCAGAACAGGCACAAGCTGTTCATAAATTTATCCGTGACAAAATTGCTTCATTAGACAGCGATTTAGCACAAGGGCTTACCATCTTGTATGGTGGTAGCGTTAACGAAAAAAATAGCGAATTATTATTTGCACAGCCAGATATAGACGGCGGCCTTATTGGCGGTGCTAGTCTAAAAGCAGATTCGTTCACTGCAATCTGTAACAGTGCAAAAGGGACCGTATAAAGATGTACGAAATTTTATTAGTAGTTTATTTAGTTGTAGCTTTAGCTTTAGTTGGTATGGTTTTAATCCAGCAAGGTAAAGGCGCAGACATGGGTTCTTCATTTGGCGCCGGTGCTTCGGGCACAGTTTTTGGCTCATCAGGTGCAGGTAACTTCATGACTAAAACAACAACTAGCTTAGCAACAGTATTTTTTGTTCTAAGTATTGTGTTAGGTAACTTAACTGCCGGTCAAATCAAAAAGACCGATGAGTGGGAAAATCTTGAAGCAGCACCTGCAGTAGAAACTGTAGCGCCAGCAGAAGAGGATGTACCTGTTACTCAACAGCAGAGCTCTGACGTACCAAACTAATTTAGCGTAAAGCTAACGTTAAACGATTTATATTCCTCAAGTAAGTCAATAAGTTTAACACCTAAGCGAAAGCTTAAAAAATGCGGATGTGGTGGAATTGGTAGACACGCTACCTTGAGGGGGTAGTGCTTTCGGGCGTGGGGGTTCAAGTCCCCCCATCCGCACCAAATTATAAAACCAGTAGCAGCAATGCTAGTGGTTTTTTTTTGTGCCAAATTTTTATTTTGAACGCTTTCTTCTTTTAGGGTTTTTAGGTGGTTAGAGGCCACTGTATTTGTAAAAAAAACTAGAAATATTACAAATTTAGTTAACACTTATAGGTAATAAGCCGATAATAGATATAGACAACAAAATAAGGTATACACAATGGCTTCAGGCTTCTCTTTTCAAAATCTCAGCATAAGTAAAAAAATTCATGCTATTACCAGTATTGCGGTAATAGCATTTTTAGTAATTGTTTTGATTAATTACTTTGCAATGAATGATAATAGGGTCGCACTTGATGAAATGGAAAAGTCTTCCTATCAAGTTGTTAAATTAACATCAGCAAATGTAAGCCTTTTAGAAAAGCTTGATGAGCTATATACGCAAGCTGTTACATTTGGTGAGCAGGAGTTAGTAGAGAAAGCTGCAGACACATACAATACGCTGAGCGAAAACATTTATGCGGTTGAGCGAATTAATGCCTCGTATATTCATAGTGACACGAAAGTTCAGTTAGCTAATTACGAAAAAATATCAGCCAGTATTGCCAATGGAATGGTAAATGGAACAGCTGACTTCAGTAAAATTCAGCAACAAGCACAAAGAAAAACAGCCCTATATAATGATGTGCTTGAAAAGTTTAAAGCCGCTCAAGCAAAAGCGGACGATCGCTTTTTTGAGTTAGTTGCAAGTACTAAAGAGCGTTCTGATCACGCACTAACACTAATGTTAGCGGTATCTATTGTTTCATTAATTTTACTGCTATTTATGGCTATTTGGATTGCTAAACGCATTGCTGCCTCTGCAAGTGATGCCGCTAATAACCTGAGCTTACTTGCAAATGGTAAAGGGTCACTGAGCACTAATCTGAGCGTAAATTCAGAAGATGAAATTGGTCAAGTATCAATTAACTTCAACTCCTTCATCGCTTTGCTGAAAAAAACAGTACTTGAAGTAATCGCGGTATGTGAGCCATTAATGGAAAACTCAACTCGCTTAGTTCAAGGTATGGAGCAGGCTGAACGCGCAACCACAAAGCAAACAACCGAAGCTGAGGTGGTTAAACAGTCTATGGAAGAGATGAAGCAAAGCGTGGGTGATATTTCCCAATCGGCGGCAAGTGCATCAAATGCAGCGCAAACCGCGGAAAAAGAGGTAGAACAAAGCAGAGCTCAAGTTCAAATGTCAGTTACCGCTTCACGTACGTTAAGTGATGAAATAAATCAAGCCGCTACAACTATCAATAAGTTAGCTGATGATACAAAGAATGTGTCTCAAATTCTTAATGTGATTACATCTATAGCTGAACAAACTAATTTATTAGCTTTAAACGCAGCTATAGAAGCGGCCCGTGCAGGTGAGCATGGTAGAGGCTTTGCGGTAGTTGCGGATGAAGTAAGGGAGCTTGCGTCACGTACTGCACATTCAACAAATGAAATTCGTGAGTTATTAAGCACCTTGACTGAAGCTGCAAATGAGTCCGTAACAGCTATGACATCAGCGCGAGACATGGCCACAGATAACGCAACAGCCGCAGAGAAAACCGGTGTGTCGATAGAAAAAATTGCAGAGCAAATGCTAGAAATAAATGGTATGAACTCGCAAATCGCCGCAGCAACAGAGGAGCAAACATCGGTTGCTGCCATGGTTGTAGAAAATGTGACGAATATGCATGAATCGTTTGAAGACACTATGGACTCACTCGCAGCGGTAAGGGATGTAGCGAAAAACCTACACTACCTTTCGGATAACCTTTTAGATGCCACTGCAAAGTTTAAAATTGAGTAATAGCAATCCTTAATAATACTTGTCGCTAAGCTAGCTGCATAAAGAATCGTTATTTAGATCAACTGAATAATGATCTTTTTGCCTAGCTACCAACACGTTTTTCCATCCAAAAAATAGATCACTTAATTAAGCGAATTGATATTAATATAAAGCCGTAAAATTTAGATATAAAAAAACCACCAAGTAGGTGGTTTTTTCATATCTAGCTGCCGTGCTTAAAACGTAGCAACTACCTTTACTTTATCTGTTGCCTTACTGCTATCTATGTAACCAATTGAGTCGCCATTACTAGCAACAAAATCAATAACAGCTTGATCAGAATCAAATTTCTCTGGTGGTGTGCCTTTACCGGTAAAAACAAGTTTTGACCAGTACGCATTTAATTGGCTACTTGATTTACCAACTACTTTAGAATTGAATTCATCAGCAACAGTAGTACCATTTTGAGTGGCCGGGTTTACTTTATTACCGTTAGCAAATGACTTTGCTTTTCCTAAGTAAATCTTTTTAATAGTATCGGCATCAAGTGCACTTGCATTGCTAGGGTTTACTATTACAGCAACTTCAGCATAGGTGCTAAATGTGCATAGCGACACTACACTTGCTAGGATTAATTTTTTCATACTTCGCTCCAATTAGAATACTAAGTCAACACCAACAGCTACTACATCTGTTTCAGTGTTTGTTACGTCATCGTCAAATCGACTAAAGTCAATTTTAAATGCAGCTGAAGGGTGGAAGTCATAGCGTGCTCCAATGGTGTAAACGTTACTCTCTGCACGCATGCTATCAAGGGCAAGGTTTAAAGTTGTATTTAATAATGGAATTGATTCAAGTGTATTAAAGCGTGATGAATCATGTTCATCATCATTTTTTTCATAGGTGAAGTGAACAATAACATCATCTATACGATAGCCTGCAGAGGCATAGTATTGTGATTGTTCAGCCAAAATACTTCCTTCGACTTCAAACTGAGTATATTCAGCATCAAATAAGAAGTTATCATAGTCAACAGAAAAGCCAATTCCAAAAAAAGTTGTTTCATCTTCGTCAGTGATAAGATCATTTGCTGTACTGGTTAAGCCGCTTGTATTGAGTACATCAATAATTCCATTTAAGGCACTTAAGTTACTTGAGTCACTGTTATCAATAGAAATGCTCGTGTCGGCAACAATATATGCAGCTCGCGCACTGAACCAGTCGTATGATAGACTCCAGTTTATACCGCCTAAATTATTTAATTCTGCAGGTAGCTCATTTCCAAATACATCAATATCGCCATCAAAGGCGCCATAAAACCCTTGTAAAGTAGAGTCCCAATCTCCTAATTGATTGTTGTAAACAATACTTAACCCTTCATAGGTAGAAAAAGGTATACCGTATACAGAACGAGGTGGACGAACCCAGCGGTAAGCATAACCAACGTCTAAAAAGTCTGAGTATTTGTAGAAAGGAACACGCATTTTACCAGCGCTAAATTGCAGTTCATCGCTGTATTCATAAGTGACATATGCCCATTCAAATGTTGCGTCAAAGTCATCCTCTCCACGTGCAATAATTTGTGCTGTAGCTGTTAGCTTTTCTTGAAGGTCAGCAGAGAGTTGTAAAGCGAACTTACTCTCGTTTTTGAATGAGATATCATCGTCATACCCGTATAAAGTCTGATCACTGTCTAGACTTTTGCCACCCACTATAGATGCAAAGCCATTTATACGAACTTCAGCACTTGCTGTACTCGTTGCAAGTGCGGCACATATTGCTACTGCTACAGATAGCTTTTTCATATGTATTTCCTATTTGTTATTTAGATGTTGATTTCATGGGGATTATAGAAGTAAATCTAGCTTTTTTCTAATAATTTTAGATGGTTAGTGAAAAAAGAAATGGGTATTTAGTTTATGTTGGAGTTTACAATTGTTAACTCCGAGCCTTTTGGGATTCAAAGTAACTGATTTCATTAAAGTAAAAAAATATCTATATTTACTTAAATTGTTTAGTTAATTATTTATAGCACTGCATTTACAATTTAATTAGTTGTTTATGCTTTACTTAATTTATGTTTCGTTTGTTTATAAACATTAAACATAGTGCCATGGCGTATTTTAAGAGGGTTGTAATAACAAATAGAATAGCTTCTCAGATCTAGAACTACATAAATGTTTATATCTAATGGTGTGCAATCTTGCAGCTTATTTAGTCTTACCCCTTGTTTTGTAATCAAATAACAACTTTCTAAACCTGAATTTTAGCTTAATATTAGCTCTGTATTAGCAAGGCAGTTCAAAGGAAGTGACAGAGATGAAGAGGCTAACATGGTTAGTATTATGTTGCTTTGCATCCAATGCATATAGTAACGATGAAGTAAGTATCACACTGGTGGGTTATATATATCCAGTATGTGAGTTTACCTCACAAAATAATAACTTAGAGTTTTCTTCTAGTGGCGTTGCTAATACAACATTAGAGATTAACTGTAATTCGCCAATGAGAATATCAATGCAGTCTCTTAATGGTGGTTTAAGCCATGAGCAAAGCAGTAGAGTAAGTGCATATAATATTAACTGGTCGTTAGAAGGTGCCAAAAATGTTGTGTCTGTATCGGCACAGGCAATCAAATCGACATATAGCTTTAATATTGATGATATCTTATTTGATAGCATTGCTGAAATTCAGTTAACTCTAGATGACCCCTTGATATATGCAGGAAGCTACCAGGATGTGATCCGCATAGAAATGACACCATCAGTAGTATCGGGTGGCGTGCTTTAAACGCACATTTATTAAACATAACAAACTATATATCACATGGATAAGGAATATAACAATGAATAAATTAATCGTAATTTCAGCAATCGCAGCGCTATCATCAGGCTCAGCATTGGCAGAAAACTTAAATGTAGGTGGTGCTGTCGCGTCTGTATGTGAAGTAAGTAATATTGCAACAACGCACTATTTTCCAGCTCTTGCAATGGGGGACAGCACAAGCGTTAACTTTGATTTGAAATGTAATGATGTGGATGGTGCAACACTTACTTTAACAACTTCTGAGGGTCATCTTCAAAACGCTGACCATGAAGATAGAGGAGTGGGATACACTGCTCACTTAACAGCAGGTCCGTATGACTTTACTTTGTCAGCTGAAAATGGCATCAATGATCAAAGCGCTTCTCAAAGTAATGGCGGCAGCAATACATTAGCAACGTCTGGCGTTGCAGGAATGATTGACTTAGAAGTTACTCAGACACCGGTATACGCAGGTACTTATGCTGATACTCTAATGCTAACTGTTACAGCAAACTAAAGTTAAATAAATTAAATAAAAAAGGCAGTGACTATGCACTGCCTTTATTTAGGAGGGAATTCTATGCATGTTTTATTTATCTTTATATTTTGTTTGCTTTCTTTTTCAGTCAGTGCCTTTCAGGTGATACCCATGGTAGCCGATCTCAGCTCGCAGGGGAGTCAGTCACAGCAAACACTTCGAATTACAAACCCATCTGATAAACCATTAACTATTGATGTTTCAGCATTTAATATGAATATAAGTGATACTGGTGTTGAGTCTTTAGAGATAAATGAAGAAGATTTTTTGATTATTCCTATGACAACAATTATCCCACCAGGAAATAGCCAGTCGGTTATTGTTAGATATATTGGCGAACCTATTATTGAACACTCCAAATCTTATCGAATTACAGTAGAGCAAGTGTCGGTTGATTTGAACGATAATGCGCAGTCTGGGGTTGGTATGTCACTCAGTTTTCGAACGCTATTTAATGTTGTGCCAGATAACGCTGAAGCAAAACTAATAATCAAAGACAAAAAGCAGTTAGCAGAAAATCAATGGGGTGTGTTGCTAGAAAACCATGGAAATAAATATCTACGCCTTTCTAAAGCTCAGTGGAATATTAAATCTAAGGGTAAAGTGTTAACTTTAGAAGGAATGGATCTAAGTAGAGCCCTATCAGGTAAGATTTTACTTCCAAATTCAAAAAGCAATATTTCAATTTCAATACCAAAAGAGTTTCAAGCTGCTGATAGTGAGTTAGAGGTTATATTCTAATGTTTTGTGTTCAGTGGTTCTCCCGATGTTTAATGATACTAATATGTAGTATTTCTATTTCGGTAGAGGCTCTGGAAGTAACACCTATGGTGATCACATTATCACCGGATAAACCCTCAAAAATACCTTCTAGTTTTATTTACAATCAATTACCTAGAGAGATTGCATTTGATATTGAAGTGTTTGAAATTAATTTTTCTGAATCGAGCCCATCGTTAAAAAAGCTGGAAGATTCTCCATTATGGGTCTTTCCTCCCTCTTTATTTTTACAAGAGGGGCAAGGTCAGAAAATTCAATTTAGGTGGGTTGCTGAGAGTTTTCCGAAATATGATAAAAGTTATCAAGTAAGTTTAGTTGAGCAGCCTTTGGCTTCTAATATTGGTAGTGATACCTCGCAACTTAAAATATTAATGAATGTAAATTTAGTTGTTCATGTAGACAGGGATATATATTCACCTAACTTAAAAATACTGACTTCTAAAATAGAAAAAGGGGAGCTTTTAGCCCAAATCAAAAATGAAGGAGAAGGGGCTGCGCGGCTCAGTGACTATAAAATTAAAGTAACTACAAATAAATCTGTTGTAACTACTTTTGAAAAACACGCTTTATTGGAGAAGGGGTACGATGTTTTTTTTGCGCCTTATGCCACACAGACCATAAAAGTTAAGCTACCTGAAAATATTGAGAGCCGTGAGGTAGGGCATTTAAGTTTAGATCTGGTGCAATGAAAGCTTCAGCAGTGTTCCTCTTCGCTATATTTTTTCTACCACTTAGCGTGTTAGCAAAAATAAACCCTTCTAGTAGGACAATTGAACTTAATGTGTCAGTTCAATTAAATAAAAGTCCAATAGGTCAAGTCTCACTTAAAGTCGATAAAGATGATTCACTTTTTTTACAGTGGAATGAGTTAGAGCCACACCTTCGCGAAATTTTACTTGAAGAAAAAGAGAGAGAACTATTTAAGGTATTAAAAGACAATACTTTAGCGGTAACTTCATTAAGGGAACTGGGTTTTAGCGTTGAGTTTGATATGAGCGATTTTAGTTTGGACGTTGTTGTTCCCGTAGAGTTAACTCGCCCACAAAAATTAAGTGCACAAAAACGAAGGAAAAAGTTAAAGGCTATCGAGCCAGCTAACACTAGTGGTTTTGTTAACGCTTATGCAAGCTACGTACATCAAGATGATAAGGAACAGCAGCAAGTTCAAGAGCAATATGCATTACGCTCAGAAATTGTAGCTAGTTGGCAAGGGTGGGTGTTAGAAAATGAATTTGAATATAATAAAATATCGCAGCCTGCTTCATCAAACTTTAAGCGGCAAGGAACTAGGCTAATTCATGATCTACCTAGCTTAGGCATGCGCCTTTCTCTAGGGGATAACTTTAGTTCAGGCGGTTATTTCCAAAACTCCTCTCGCTTGTTAGGTTTTTCAATAGCACATGACTTTTCTCTATTATCAGATAGGCCTATAAGGCCAACCGCTTCGCGTAGTTTTACTCTTCAAAGCCCTTCAAGTGTAGAGGTATATGTAGATGAGCGTATTATTCAGCGCCTTAATTTGGTGGCGGGTATTTATTCTTTAGATGACATACCTTTGAGCGAAGGCAGCAATAATATCTCTCTAAAAATTACTGATATAGCTGGCGTTGTGCGCTATGTAAACTTTGATGTTGCAACTGGCTTAGACCTATTCGCACAAGGGCAGCTTGAATATGAAATTCACTTAGGCGTGCCTGCTAACGCTGGCGATAAACTCGATTATGAACCAGAAGATCCTTTTCTTAGTGCCTATCTGGACTATGGTCTGACACCTAGTTGGACTGCTGGGATTACAGTACAAGGTGATAAATACGCTCAGCAAATAGGCATTAAACAAATCTATGCGGCTAAGCTAGGCCAACTGGCTTTTGAGGGCGCGTTTAGCTTTGCGGAACGCCAAGGATACGCCTATCGCACTGTTTATAGCAGTTATAATGCGAGTGATTTTGGAAGTGAGCTTACGCTGGGTTATGAATATAGTTCAAAATATTTTACAGCGCTCGGATTTAGGAACCAAGAAATGTTTAATAACCGCTATAAAGAGCACTATGTGCAGGCGAGTTATAGCTATTATGTTAACGATAAAACATTAGCCTCTTTTTTTACTAATATTTCCCGTGATCATGAGAGCGTTCAGTTTGATAAATCTCTAGGTATTAATTTTTCGGGTGACTTAGCTAATAGCCAGTGGAGGTATACTGCCGGAGCACAATGGGATGACTTTAGAGGCGAGAGAGAGTGGGGGGTAAGTTTATCATTTACTTATAAATTTAATAATCAGCATAGGGTTAAACTATCGCACCGATCTAGACGTGATAAAACGAGACTTGAGTTTACGCAAGATCGTAACCAGCGGTTTGTTGGTGCTTTGAACATGCGGGCTGGTTTAGAAAGCAATGATTTAAATAAAACTATCTTTGATTTAAACATGCAATATAACGCAAACCGTTTTGCAGCTAACCTTGAGCATGCAAGTTTTTATAAAGATTTAAATGCTCGCTCTGCTTATCATCAAAGTCGTGTAAGCCTCTCATCTAGCATAGCTTTTGCAGATGATACATGGGCATTTGGAAAGCCTATATACGATAGCTTTGCTTTGGTTAACGCTCATAAAAGCCTAGAAAACAAAGTAATTACGTTAGGCCGGGTTGAAAATGAATATAGAGCTGATAATAGAGACTTCAAAACCATATTACTTAATGATTTGAGCTCATATGACAATATCAACATTCCTGTAGATATTGATGATCTAGCTCCAGGTTATGATATCGGCTCTGGAATGCTTAGCTTTTACCCAAAATACAAAACTGGGCACAAAGCAATAATTGGCACTGCAGCAAATATTTCTGTTATTGCGACTCTTCGTAGTCGTGACGAGTCACCCTTAGCTTTAATGGTTGGAAAGGCTATTTGCCCAAATAAAGTAACGAGCAAAGAGTATACCTTTTTTACGAACAAGCGAGGTCGTTTTGCAATAACAGGGCTTGCTCCATGTCATTATAAGGTAACTTTACAAAATAAAGATAAAACTACATTTTCAATAGAAGTTCGTGATGCAGAGCAACTTCAAAGAAAAGGGGTTATTTATGTACATTAAAATTGTGTATTTAGCAATAAGCATAGTCTTACTATCTATAGCAAATAGAGTTAATGCTCAGTGCGATGCGAGTATTGGTGAAATAGCGTATTTGTTTGATGACTTATCTTTTTATCACGTAAAATCACAAAACGATGCAGAGAAAACAATTCGAGTAGATACAATAAATACGACGGATTGTACCTTGTATTTTAGTCTTTCTTCGCAAAACCAAGGGGCTCTTAAAGGTAATTCTCAATTTATTAATTACCAAATTCGTTTAGAAAATCAGTTGTTAAGCAAAAACAACAACCAAGTTAAACTTAACAATAATTCAGTAGATATCAGGTTAGTGATCCCTGCAGGGACCCCTGTAAAATCTGGATACTATACAGATAGACTTCAGTTGAAACTTTATGATGAGAACAAGCAAAGTCTTGATGAAGTAGAAATTGAAATAGAAACAAATATTCAACCCCGCACAAGCTTATCTTTATTAGGCTATAACACTTTTTCTAACACTGTTTTTTTAGGGGAGTTGAGGCCTGCAGAAAAATACACTATGTTACCCAGCTTACAAATTGTGACAAATACGGATATCCAGCTGAATGTAACCTCAGAGAATAAAAGCCGTTTAATACACACAGTTTTTAGTACTAAATATGGTATTAACTATACATTACAGCTAGGTTCAGAAGAAATTAACTTAGCAAAGGCTTCAAATTTAAACTTTTCTTATTCCGGGCAGTCTGAGTTTTTCATTCCGCTTAGCATTCAGTTGGAAGATTTCACTCGCCAAGCAGCCGGTGAGTATTCAGATGTTATTCGTTTTCAAATAAGCCCACTTAACTATTAACTTTACTTAAGTTTTTTTGGCACCAGAGCAATGCTTGTTGTTTGTTTTTTACAGATATTTTTTGGTAAATTTTGTGTAGATGTACTCTTACAGTGGCTTCACTGATAAATAAGCTATCAGCAATAGCGCTGGAGTGTAAGCCAGAAAAAAGTAAGTTTAATACTTTAATCTCTTTGCAAGTGAGATTACTTGATTGCAGGGTGGTTTGTTGTTCAGAAGCTAACATTTGTCTCATCCAGCTGTCAGTGACATCACGTGGAAACCAAAGTTTGCCTTGCTCAATCGCTTCAAGTCCTTGCTGCAAAAGTGAGTCATCAGAATTCTCGTAAAAAAGCCCTTTTAAATTAGGCCATTCTTTTAAGGCTAATACGTCACTCTTTTTGGGTACATCAAATATAACTAAGCTTGTGTAGCCGTTATCTTGCATAAACTGATTGATAAGTTCGTAGGTTGTTATTACGTTAAGTGCTTGGTAATTAACTAATAGAATGTTGTAGTTAGCTGCCACACAGAAGAGTGAGGTATAGTCTGGACTATTAAAGCACTTTATATTGCGTATTGGAGTATTTTTAATATCCATAATTTCTGTCCGTAGATGCATTATTAATACTATATTGCTATTTTTGGTTAATATCAATCATAGTGTATAGTCCAATAAGCTATACCGAACGTTAATTGATGCTATTTATAGAATAATGATGGGCTTGTATGTAAATATTTAAGGTACACACAGACGCAGTACGGATAACGCGATCACTTTTTAGCGAAGCGGTTTTATTTAGCGCAGGTTATTCAAAAATAATCAAAAATTATAATTAATTTGTACCTATATGTTTATTAAATGAAAAACTTTATACATTTCTTCACAAATATGTAATATAATGCCCTTCCAGAGGAAAGATGCTATTAGGCGTCTTTTTTTATGCCCAAAACTTATTGCCTAAGCCAATAAGTTTGCATAACTAAATTATACGGTATCCTTTGGAGAATATTTTGAAACTACGCAAACTCTCACAGTTAAGCCTAGCAATTGTTGCTGCACTCACTACCACAGTAAATGCTGAAGAAGCTAAAACAACAGCAAAACAAGATGCGTTTGAAAAAATCGAAGTTACAGCTCGTAAACGTACAGAGAGCCTGTTTGAATCTCCAACCGCTATCACATCAATTGGTGCTAACCTAATTGATAAAGCCAATATGAGTAACCTAGAAGATATTGGTAAATATGTTCCAAACTTAAATATCACTCGCTACGGTGTAGGTAATGCGGCGCATGCTTCTGTATTTATTCGTGGTATTGGTCTACAAGATCACATTATTACAACCGATCCGGGTGTAGGCGTTTATTTAGATGGTGTTTATCTAGGCCGTCAAATGGGGTCAAACTTATCGTTACCAAATGTAGAGCGTGTTGAAGTTCTTCGTGGTCCACAGGGTACATTATATGGTCGTAATACCCTAGGTGGCGCAGTAAATGTAATTACTAAGCAACCAGGTGACGAAGGGATTGTAACAACCACAGCTAAAATTGGTAGCCGTGGACGTATTGCTGGTGATGTATACTTTAATAACTCGCTAACCGATGAAGTGAGTATGTCAGCGAGTGCATCATACAAAACGCGCGATGGTGTAGGTGAAGCGGTTAATTTAGCTAACCCAGAAAAAGAAATTGGTGAAGAAGAAGAGTTTAGCGGTCGCGTAGCCCTTAAATGGCAGGCTAATAGCGATTTAGCGTTTACTTTTTCACTGGATGGTGTTGATAACGAGTCGGGCCAATCACCTTACACTATTGAGCTAACTGAACCACTTGATGCAAATGATGTATTTAATGGCGACTTTCCTCTATTAACGCAGGATATGATCCCATCAGACCCCGATGATTTAGGCACAACTGTTGCTGGTATTGAATCTACGTCTTATTCAGGTTGGGGTACATCATTTACTGCTGATTGGGCAATTGATAATACTTATACAGCTAAATTTATTTCAAGTTACCGTACTTCTGAGTACGAAGGTGGACTTGATGATGATGCGTCACCTCTTAACCTATCTGAGTTCCCAGAAGAGGGTGGTGCAGACCAATACTCGTTTGAAATTCAACTAAATGCTACTTACGACAATATGGACTTTGTATCAGGCCTTTACTTCTTTAATGAAGATGGTTTTACACGTTCAGGTCCATTTGTATTTAGTCCATTTAATACACCTAATGGCTTATTAAACGATGGTGTTACACCTTCATTTGGTGGCTATGGCGATTTTGAAATTAACCAAGAAACAAACTCATACGCTGTATATTTTAATACAAGTTACGATTTAACCGATGATTTAAGTATTGGTGGCGGCCTTCGTTACTCAAAAGATGAGAAAGATGCCGATGCGATTTTCCCAACATTTGCTGAACGTAAATACGTAAGTGCAGAGTTTGACGCTGTAACATGGGATGTAAATGCATCGTATCAAATCAGCAATAACATGAATGTATATGGTCAAATTCAAAAAGGTTACCAAACAGGCGGTTTCCCTCCACGTCCATTTGGCGGACCCGATCAGTTTGTATCGTTTGATGAAACCAAAGCAATTAACTACGAAATGGGCTTAAAAGGTCAAGTACATGAAAATGTATCTATGATGTTAGCTGTATTTGTAACAGATTACACCGACCTTGCTTTACCATTTTCTGACCCTACTGCAGGCGGTGGTTTTGTAACGATTGTTGAAAATGCAGGTGAGTCTAAAGCGCAAGGTATTGAGCTTGAAACTACCGTTGCCATTACAGACGACTTTACAATTCGCAGCTCTGTAGGTTACTTAGATTCTGAAATTACAGAAGTAGATGCAGGCGTACAAGGTATTGGTAAAGGTGATTCACCGGCATTAACACCACGTTGGACTGTAATGATTGCTCCTTCTTACTTTATGGATTTAGATAGCGGTGCAACCGTTGCATTTAACGCTAACTACTCTTACAGAAGCGAAATGCAAGGCCAGTCGGTTTATAATCAAAGCGAGACAATAGATTCGCGTGAGTTAGTTGGTTTTAATATTTCTTACACTAACCCTTATGGCGATATGGAAGTAACCTTATATGGTGAAAACGTATTAAATGAGGTTTATGATGTAGGTCGTTTACAGCAGTCAGGTTTTGTTGGGGTAATGCGCAGTAATGATCGTAGCGAGTTTGGTTTAAAATTCAAAAAAGACTTTGAGCTTTAATAACCCGCAATGATTTAAACAAAAGGTAAGCTTAGGCTTACCTTTTTTGTTTTTACGCCTGTAAAAAGTCAAGCTTAGGGCCACACGGGGAACCCTTTTGCAACAAGCGTGTAGTGCTGTGCTATTGATATAATCGGTGTGGTGCGAAGGCTAACCACTAAGTATTATAAAGTGCTATGAGCATCAGCTAACCTTGTTTTTAGGCAATAAAAAAGCCCTCAGTGAGGGCTTTTAAACAATCAGCATAGGTTTAATTAAAAACCGCTATCGTAGTTACTTGTTAGATTCATTGTATTCACGGGTTAGCCTTGCGTGCTCACTTAAATCTTTCAGGCCAAGCTTTTCGTAACTTTTTTCCATCATCTCTAGTGCTGGATCTAAGTAGCTGCTTTGCGAGTAATGCTCAACAACGTACTTACCACGATTAGCGGCTGCTAGGTAGGCTTCACGTTCGTAGTAGTAGTTTGCTACTTTTAGCTCGTAGCGCGCCATACGGTTTAAAAGCCACACTAAGCGGCGTTTAGCCTCTGGTGCGTAATCACTTTTTGGAAAGCGTTTTACAAGCGTTGATAAATCGGTAAATGCAACACGTGTACGGTTGGCATCGCGGTCAGCTCTGTCTATGCCAAAATATTCTTGGAAGGCATTTTTATCTGCTTTAATGTTAACCAAGCCGCGCATGTAGTACATGTAATCTAAGTCTTTGTGGTTTGGGTTTAAACGAATAAAGCGGTCGATAGTCGCTAATGCTTGCTCTGTATTACCTGATTGGTAATGGGCATACACTAAATCCATTTGTACTTGCTTTGAGAAAGGGCCAAATGGGTAGCGTGAATCAATAGCGGTTAATAACTCAATTGCTCGGGCGTATAAACCTGAGTCGAGCGTTTGTTTTGCATCTTCATACAAAGCATGTGCAGATTTGTTAGGAACCCGCTGGATATCTTCTTGGTCAGGCGCAGAAGAACAGGCCCCTAAAGTAAGTACAGAAGCTGAAAAAACAATGGCGAATGCACGTTTCCCTATTTTATTTATCATTTTATTTGTTACCTTCGATGTCTTCGGCTAGGCCACGGCGGTAAAACCGAGTAAACTATGCGTATTATATTATGCTTTTATTAAAAGCGATTCTAACCCAGTCAGGCACAGCTTGCACTGGTAAATTGGGTAAAGTTACTAATGTCAGAACAAATTTCACTTCAAGCCGAGGTTCCTACCGAGTTAGGTGGTAAACGTCTAGACCAAGTATTAGCGCAATTGTTCCCTGATTATTCACGTTCACGTATAAAAACATGGATATTGGATGATAAAATCACCGTTGACGGTGAAATCTATAACACACCACGAGAAAAACTACTCGGTGGTGAGGTGGTGAATGTTGAAACCAGCATTGAAGCACCACGCGAATACGAAGCACAAGATATCAAATTAAACATTGTTTATGAAGATGATGATATTTTAGTTATCAACAAACCTATGGGGTTAGTCGTTCACCCAGGTGCAGGTAACCCAGATGGCACAGTGCTCAATGCATTGCTGCATCATTTTCCGGATATTATTAACGTACCGCGTGCTGGTATTGTGCACCGTTTAGATAAAGACACCACAGGCTTAATGGTGGTGGCTAAAACTATTCAGGCGCAAACACATTTAGTTAAAGCACTGCAAAAACGCGAAAACTTCACCCGCGAATACGAAGCTTTATGTAATGGTACTATGACCGCTGGTGGCATGGTTGAAAAGCCGATTGGCCGTCATCCTACTCAGCGTACACACATGGCTGTTCACGAAATGGGTAAGCCTGCCATTACGCACTACCGTGTTGCTGAAAAGTTCCGTGCTCATACGCGTTTACGCCTTCGCCTAGAAACCGGACGTACACACCAAATTCGTGTTCATATGGCGTATATAAACCACCCGTTAATTGGTGATAGAGCCTACGGCGGTCGTCCGCGCCCACCTAAAGGTGCTACGCCAGAGCTGTTTGAAATGTTACGTACATTTAATCGCCAAGCCTTACACGCAGTAAAGTTAAGTATTGCACACCCTATTACGGGTGAAATGATGACTTGGCAAGCGCCTATTCCAGATGACATGGTAGCAATGACTCAGGTGCTTAGAGAAGATACCAAAGCCAACCCTAACATAGAGTATTAATGGCTTTTTTGTCAGCACCTTGGCCTAATTTAACCTCGGTAGGTACGCTCAGTACCACCCGAGAAGGCGGTGTGTCAAAGCCGCCTTTTAATAGCTTAAATTTAGGCTTACATGTTGATGATAACCCAGAGGACGTGCTAAAAAACCGTGCTTTGGTTGAGCAATCCCTGCCAAAACAGGCTCTGTGGCTTAATCAAGTGCACAGCGCCGATGTGCTCTGTGTTGATGCAGATTTTAATTTTCAAACATTACACAATGCTGATGCGTTGTATACCCAAGTTAAAAATCAGCCGCTTGCTATTATGAGTGCAGATTGCCTGCCTATTTTGCTTGCAAGTTATGATGGTCATGAAGTTGCAGCAGTGCACGGTGGCTGGCGCGGCCTTGAAAAAGGGATCATAAAAAATACGCTTGCCTGTTTTAGCGCACCTAGTAAGCAAGTATATGCGTGGCTTGGTCCTGCTATTGGTGCTGAGCAATTTGAAGTTGGCGCAGAGGTTGCTGCGTTATTTATTGCAAAATCCCCTTTGTTTAAAAGGGCATTTAAATTACAAAGCAATAATAAATACTTGTGTGATATTTACCAAATCGCACGCATTGAGCTTGAGCAATTAGGCGTTATTAATATTAGCGGAGGCAATTATTGTACTGTTTCTCAGCCATCATTGTTTTTCTCTTATCGGCGAGAAGGCAAAACAGGGCGCATGGCAAGTTTGATCTGGCGCAAATAAAACACTATTTCCCCACAATATTGTTCTTAACACCTTGAACAATTCTATTAACATACCCATTTATTAAGCAATTAGTTTATTAAATAGGTAAACCCTCATGCGTTTAGATAGATTCACAAGTAAATTTCAATCTGCGCTTTCAGATGCTCAGTCGCTAGCATTAGGGCGCGATCATCAATTTATTGAACCCGTACATTTAATGTATGCGCTTTTACAGCAAAACGGCTCTAGCGTGCGCGCCTTGCTTGCCCAAGCAGGCGTGAGTGCGGATGAACTTAACACTAAGCTTTCTCAAGAAATAGAAAAGCTGTTTAAAGTCGAAGGAGTAGGGGGCGATGTACAGCTTTCTAATAACATGGCTTCGCTTATTAACTTATGTGATAAGTACGCGCAAAAACGCAAAGATAAATATATTTCGAGCGAATTATTTGTATTAGCGGCCTGTGACGACAAAGGCCCTTTAGGTGATATTTTTAGAGCGCTTAATATCACCGCAACTAAAATAGACAGTGCCATAAAAGCAATTCGTGGTGGCCAAAAGGTCGATGACCCTAACGCCGAAGAAACCCGACAAGCACTTGAAAAATACACCATTGATTTAACCGAGCGCGCAGAGCAAGGTAAGCTTGACCCCGTTATTGGGCGAGATGACGAAATTCGTCGCACGATTCAAGTTTTGCAGCGCCGTACTAAAAATAACCCCGTGCTTATTGGTGAGCCAGGGGTAGGTAAAACGGCCATTGCTGAAGGCTTAGCGCAGCGCATTATAAATGGCGAAGTGCCAGAGGGCCTAAAAAGTAAGCGTGTTTTATCGCTGGATTTAGGCGCGCTGGTGGCGGGGGCTAAATACCGCGGTGAGTTTGAAGAGCGTTTAAAATCAGTGCTCAACGAGTTGGCTAAAGAAGAAGGCCAAGTGATTTTATTTATAGATGAAATTCATACCATGGTGGGCGCAGGTAAAACCGACGGCGCTATGGATGCTGGCAATATGTTAAAGCCAGCGTTAGCTCGAGGCGAGCTACACTGTGTGGGCGCCACTACGCTTGATGAATACCGCCAATACATAGAAAAAGATGCCGCACTTGAGCGTCGTTTTCAAAAGGTATTGGTTGAAGAGCCTTCAGTTGAAGACACCATTGCCATTTTACGTGGCTTAAAAGAGCGTTACGAGTTACATCACTCGGTGGATATTACCGACCCGGCAATTGTTGCTGCTGCGCATTTATCGCACCGTTATATTAGTGACCGACAATTACCAGATAAAGCCATTGATTTAATTGACGAGGCTGGCTCGTCAATTCGTTTGCAAATAGATTCTAAACCTGAGTCTTTAGATAAGCTTGAGCGCCGTATTATTCAATTAAAACTTGAAGATAACGCTTTAGCTAAAGAAAAAGACGATGCAAGCCAAAAGCGGCGCAGCGAAATGCAGCAGCTCATCACCGATTTAGAAGCGCAATACCGAGAGCTTGATGAAGTATGGAATGCAGAAAAAGCTTCGTTACAAGGCACGCAAGTAATTAAAGCTGAGCTTGAACAAGCGCGCCTTGATTTAGAGGTTGCCCGTCGAGCAAGCGATTTACAGCGTATGTCGGAGCTGCAATACGGAAGAATTCCAGAGCTTGAGCGAAAACTTGATTTAGCCTCGCAAGCTGAAATGCAAGAAATGAGCTTACTAAAAAACCAAGTAGGCGAAGACGAAATTGCAGAAATTCTTTCTCGTTGGACGGGGATTCCGGTATCGCGCATGCTGCAAGGTGAGCGAGAAAAACTGTTAAAAATGGAAGAGCAACTACACAGCAAAGTGATAGGGCAGGACGAAGCCGTTGTTGCAGTCGCGAATGCGATACGCCGCTCTCGGGCGGGGCTTGCCGACCCTAATCGCCCAATAGGGTCATTTTTATTTTTAGGACCAACTGGGGTGGGTAAAACAGAGCTGACTAAAGCGCTTGCAGGTTTTATGTTTGATACAGAAGATGCCATGGTGCGTATTGACATGTCAGAGTTTATGGAAAAACACGCTGTAGCACGTTTAGTGGGTGCGCCTCCCGGTTATGTTGGTTACGAAGAAGGCGGCTATTTAACCGAAGCCGTTCGCCGTAAGCCTTACTCTGTCATTTTGCTTGATGAAATAGAAAAAGCGCATCCGGATGTGTTTAATATTTTATTGCAAGTACTCGATGATGGCCGCCTTACAGATGGACAAGGGCGCACGGTTGATTTTAAAAATACGGTCATTATTATGACCTCAAATTTAGGCTCAGATATTATTCAAGAGCAAGCGGGTACAAATGACTACGCAACGCTTAAGAGCAAAGTTATGAATGTGCTCGTTAACGAATTTAGGCCAGAATTTATAAACCGTATTGATGAAACCGTTGTATTTCATCCGCTTGCTAATGAGCATATTAAAGAAATTGCCGATATTCAGCTTGTTAAATTGCGCGAGCGTTTAACTGAGATGGGCTATTTACTAGAGATCAGTGATGCGGCGCTTGAAAAAATTGCCTCTAGCGGGTTTGACCCTGTTTACGGTGCACGGCCATTAAAACGAGCTATTCAGCAAACAATTGAAAACCCACTGGCGCAGCAACTATTAGGGGGCGATTATAACCCTGGCGATATTGTCGTGATAGATGCAAGCGAGCAAGGCCTGATTTTTTCAAAACGCTAATATAGGTTTACAATAAGCCGCCAAGCAGGCGGCTTATTGTATTGCCTTATACTTTAAATGTATAAAGTAAGTTATTCACTTTTTGTGAGCCGGCAACTAACTCAGCGGCATCTTTAGCAACGTCAAAACTTAACGCTAAGTTGTCGCTACTTACTTCTTTTATATTATCAACATTATTTGCAATATCATGGCTCACCATCTGCTGCTGCTCTGCAGCCGTTGATATACTGTTTGTAAGTAACGCTATTTCACTAATTTGATTAAATATACTATCGAGCTCTTGATGGGTTTGCTCGGTTGTTTGTACGCACCCTTCAGCTTGAAGTTTTGTACTTTGCATTACCTTTGACCAATTAACTAATGTATCTTGTATATCTTTAATCGAACTGTGGATTTGCCCCGTAGCACTTTGCGTACGAGAAGAAAGGGCACGTACTTCATCAGCAACCACGGCGAAACCACGGCCATGCTCTGCAGCTCTTGCCGCCTCTATTGCTGCATTAAGCGCTAATAAATTAGTTTGCTCAGCAATACCTTCTATCTCATTCATCACTTGGCCTATTTTATCCGCTTCTTGAGCGAGGTTATTAGCGGTATTGGCAGCATGATCTACGTGGGTTGCTAGCTCAGATACCATTTTTTTGTTATCAGCAATATGTTGTTTTATATCCGCGCAGCTATGTTGAGTAGAGTTAACTTTGTCGGCGGTCGTTGTTGTACTATTAGAAATCTCACCAATAGTGGCGGTCATTTGCGCTATAGCAGTCGCGATTTGCGTAAGTTGTGTACTTTGCGCCTCAATGCCTTTTTCGGTAAGCGCCGATTTATTATCCAAGTTTTTAGCTATGTTATTAAAGGTATAGGTGGCATCTTTTACGCGGCCCAATACGGTTCTGAGTTTAGCAAGTAACATTTGTTCTTTATAATCACTTACACTTAATGGCGAGTTATCGCAAAAAACATAGCGAGAAAGGGAGTCAGAATACTGTTTGTAGGCGTTTAATTTAGCAGGGGTTGCCACAAGCTCTTGATAATTTAACGCTAAAATAAGCACGCAGATCAATATGTTTATAGCAGCTGCCAGGGCTGAAAAGAGCAACCCGCTCATTATTATCCAGCTAAATACAACGCCTAACGTAAGCACTTGGCGCAAGTGCGTGCGCTCTTTAAAATTAAAAGCAGTTTTACCACTATTTAATTTTTCGTACAGTTTATGGGCTGTTAAAACATGTTTTGCATCTGGTTTTGTCCGTACAGATTGATAACCAACTAACTGATTACGCTCAAAAATGGGTGTAACAAACGCATCAACCCAGTAATAGCGACCGTCCTTACAACGATTTTTGACTATACCTCTCCATGAGTGGCTGCTTTTAAGCGTATTCCACATTTCTTTAAATGCTGCTTTGGGCATATCGGGGTGGCGTACAATATTATGATTTTTACCCACGAGCTCCTGTGCAGTAAACCCTGCTACATCGCAAAATGCTTTATTGGCATAGGTAATGACTCCGCGTAAATCGGTAGTGGAGACCAATTGTTGAGAATCACTAAAGCGAACCTCTTCATTTACTAAGCTTTGATTATGACGCATGTTAGTTTTAACCATCCTTTTTAATTAACTTGTCATTGTATTAGTTAAACAAAAGGAGGTGAAGCAAAGGCAATGCGCTAAACAAAATTGTCACTAAAATTGCAACTTTTAATGATCTATATCAAATACTGCGCATAAAATGTTAAAGCAAATGAAGTGTAACCGCTTAATCTTCGGTCTTTAGGCTTGAGTAAAGCGATTGTATAATAGCCTGAGCAGTGGCAAGATTAGCTTGCTGATTGATGCTTATGGTATCAAACACATGCTCAACAGGGTAAATAGCTAAAAATTTTAAAAAATTATATTGTTCTTAACAATTTAATCTTGAGTATGGGCAATTAGCCCCCATAACCCTAAGATTAAGCCACGTGGCCGAGGAAGCATTTTTTGACTATACATGATTTATCTAGCGCGCTTAACGCGTTATCAGCAACACCGCATCAGCACGCAATTAAAGGGATCAAACGTGGTATTGAGCGAGAGTCGTTGCGTATTAAAGGCACTGGTGCCATTTCCACTTTAGGTCACCCAAAGGGCGTAGGTAGTGCGTTAACAAACGGACACATTACGACCGACTTTTCAGAGTCATTACTTGAATTTATTACCCCTGTTAGTGAATCAGCAACAGAAACCTTAGCGCAATTAAAAGACCTGCAAAAGTTTACACTTGAGCACATGGGTGATGAGCTTTTATGGCCCATTAGTATGCCGTGCTTTATTGAAGATCAAGATGACATCGTGCTGGCTCAATTTGGTAACTCAAATACTGCACGAATGAAAACCCTATACCGTGAAGGATTAAAAAATCGTTACGGCAGTATGATGCAAGCGATTGCAGGTGTACATTTTAATATTTCTTTCCCAGAGTCTCTTTGGCAATCTTTACACACATTAAAGCAAAGTGAGCAAAGCCTAGAGGCATTTATTTCGGATGGTTATTTAGCGCTTATTCGCAATTTTAAACGCGAGCTTTGGTTAATTAGCTACTTGTTTGGTGCCTCTCCTGCCTTGTGTAACTCTTTTTTACAAGGGCGAAAAACTGACCTGCCGTTTAAAAAGTTAGGTAAAGGTACCCTTTATTTAGAAGTAGGCACTGCGCTACGCTTGGGTGATTTAGGTTACACCAACAGTGCACAATCTTCATTACGCGTAATGTATAACTCGCTTGATGAGTATGTAGCTGGACTTAAAAAAGCAATCAACACGCCATCCGACTTATACGGTGATATTGATGACTACACCACAGCAACGCCTAAGCAGCTTAATAAAAATATTCTGCAAATAGAAAATGAGTTTTACTCGCCAATTCGCCCTAAACGTAATGCTAAAAGTGGTGAAAAACCAACAGATGCTCTATTAAGAGCAGGTATTGAATATGTTGAAATTAGAGCCCTTGATGTAAACCCGTTTAGTGAAACCGGTATTGATATAGAGCAAATTCATTTTTTAGATGTGTTTTTAACGTATTGTTTATTAAAAGACTCGCCAGAAATGCAGTGGAAGGAGCAAGCCCGCAGCACTGAGAATTTAGATACAGTCGTTAATCAGGGTCGTCAGGTAGGTGTTATGCTTAATGACAACAACCAACAACGTACGTTACAAAGTTGGGGAAGAGAGATTTTTGACCAACTAAGCGAAGTTGCTGAGTATATGGATAAGGCATACGGTGTAACTTATTACAGCGAAACCATCGCACAAATGGCTACTTGGGTTGATAACCCAGCGCTGACTTTTTCAGGGCGTTATGTACATGAGCTTGAAAGTACGGGTATAGATAATGGTTTATTTGCTATTCAATTGGCTAATAAATATAAGCAAAGCCATGCACAAGCTAACTACAATGTGTTTTCTAAACAATGGTTAGAGCAACAAGTTGTTCTCTCAGATAAAGCGCGAGAAGAAATAGAGCGCGCCGATACACTAAGCTTTACTGAATTTTTAGATGAATATTTTAATGCTAAAGCACCCGCTTAATTTTTATTAAGCAAAAAAAAACGCAGCCCAAGGTGGCTGCGTAAATATTCTTCAGGGATGAAACAATGCTATACTGCTGCATTCATATACTCAGACCCACGCTTTTTTTAAAAGTTCAGTGAGATCGTATAAAAATGAAAAAAAATGCAATTATTTTATCTTTTGCCCTCTCTTTAGCAGGGTGTGCCACTGCACCACCAAAGCAACCTAATGATCTTTGTAAAATTTTTGAGGAAAAGTCGGATTGGTACTTTGATGCAAAAGATGCACAAGAAAAATGGGGCTCACCAAAACATGTTCTTATGAGCATGATGTACCAAGAAAGTTCGTTTCGGCATGATGCTGCACCGCCGATGGAATATTTTTTATGGATAATTCCAACTGGGCGTGCCAGTGATGCTTACGGGTACTCACAAGCAAAAACTCCAACTTGGTCTGACTATATTCGTGAAACGGGTAACAGTGGTGCAGATAGAGATGATTTTGACGATGCAATCGACTTTATGGCGTGGTTTGTTTATAAAACTCATAAAGTAAACGGTATCTCTAAATGGGATGCTTATGCCCAATATCTAAACTATCACGAAGGGTGGGGCGGTTATAAGCGCGGTACCTATAAAAAGAAAAAATGGCTAATGAGTGTTGCTAATAAAGTAAAACATCGCGCAAGCCGTTATGGTGCACAGCTTAAACGTTGTGAAGACGAGCTAGATAAAGGCTGGTTTGAGCGGCTACTTTTTGGTTAAACGCTTCACCTAAAAGCATAAAAGGAGCCAAGGCTCCTTTTTTAATGCGTTATTTAAACTTACAACTTACGTTGATTTGGCTTAATTTTTACCTGTTTAATCATATTCTCTTTTACCTCTAGGACTTCAACAGGGTAGCCAGCTATTTTAAGGCTTAAATTAGCATCTGGAATATCTTCTAAGTATTCTACAATTAAACCGCTTAGTGTTTTAGGGCCATCAAGAGGAAACTCCCAGCCCATCTCTTTGTTAAGGTCGCGCACATTAGCACCGCCATCAACAAGGTAAGAGCCATCACTTTGCGTGGTTACCTCTTCACTTGGTGTACGTGTTTGTGTGGTGGTGAAATCGCCAACCACTTCTTCAAGAATATCTTCAAGCGTTACTAAGCCTTGTATATCGCCATACTCATCAACCACTATACCGATACGTTCCTTTGATTGTTGGAACTTTAATAGTTGGGTATTTAGAGATGTCCCCTCAGGAATAAAGTAAATCTCACGTACCGCACGCAATAATGATGGTTTATCAAATTGCTCTTTGGTTAACAGGCGAAGCGCATCACGTGAATGAATAAAGCCTACGGCATCATCAATATTGTCACGATAAAGTAATACGCGGGTGTGTTGAGCATGAGTTAATTGGCGACTAATGAGTTTCCAATCATCGTTAATATCAATCGCCACTATTTCGTTACGTGGGATCATAATATCTTCAACGGTTACTTGTTCTAAATCTAAAATAGATGTCAGCATGCTTTGGTGACGAGCGGGTATCAATGCACCTGATTCATTTAATACCGACTTTAGCTCTTCTTTACTCATACTGTGTTCGTCTATTTGCTCAGCGCTAATCCCAAATAAACGCAACATTCCGTTGGTCATCCAATTAACAACAACTACAAATGGGAACAAAATTTTAAGTAAGCCTTTTAGTACTACCGAGCTTGGAAAAGCAACTTTTTCTGGGTAGAGAGCAGCTAGGGTTTTAGGTGTTACTTCAGCAAAGATAAGTACGACAAGTGTGAGTACACCTGTTGCAATTGCAATACCTAAATCACCGTATAAACGAATACCTATAATAGTGGCTACTTGAGCGGCAGCAATATTTACAAGATTATTACCTATGAGGATCAAGCCGATGAGTCTATCTGGACGACTCAGAAGCTTATTAACACGCTTGGCAGCGCGATGGTTTTCTTTAGCAAGGTGGCGCAAACGGATTCTGTTTATTGACATTATGCCCGTTTCAGAGCCAGAAAAGTATGCAGAACATAAAATTAGTATACCGAGTATTATAAATAAAACACTCGTAGATATGCTGTCCAAAGAAGGATCCTTTTTTTATAAACCAATGCGTATTAAGCTAGAGTGAGCTTACAGAGTCAAGTTAAAACTTATTTAACACCACTTCTTGTACAAAACGGCTGCCAAAATAAGCAAGTGTGAGGATAAATGCTGCGACCATGATGGTAATAACCACAGGCTTGCCACGCCAGCCTTTTTTAATGTGTCCTAGCGCAACCGTGATAAAAATAACCCATGCAACAAGCGATAAAATTGTTTTATGTATAAATTCTTTTGCAAACATCCCATCTAAAAAAACAAAGCCAGTTAAAAGTGCAAAGGTAAGGATAACTGTGCCTAAATTTAATAGCTGATAGAGCTGACGTTCAACCACCATTAATGGTGGTAAGTGGCTATGCACAATGGCTAAATCTTTACGTTTTAAGCGTTTATCAATAAAGTAAAACTGTACGCCATATAAAGTGGCAATAATTAACACGCAGTAGGCTAACAATGATAGCGATATATGCGTAATAAGGCCTATGTCAATATTAAAGCTTTGTAATAAAATATGATGCGGTATAAATAGACTTGCAATAGTGAGTAAGGCTGCAAAGCCATAGACTACAGGTAACAGCAATGTAGCAGGGAACTTTAACGACACCGCAGTAACTGATACCACAATAACCCAGCAGGTCAGCAGCGCTACATTAACAATACTTAAATCTTGCCCATCGGATCTAAACACCGAATTAACTAACAACAGCATGTGCGCAAGAATAGCAACGGTGCTTAAAATAACCGTTACCTTTTGGCTAGGGCCTTGTTGATGAAACAGGCGTGTTAACACGTGAGACGTTGCTAACACATAAAATAAACTGGCAATAATAGTTAAACTAATAATCAGCATTGTGCTTGGGCCACTTATAATTAGAGTCAAATAATTCTTGTTGTTATAAACACATTGTATTTTATAGCAAAGCAATTGCATAGACCTAAAAAAAGAAACTCAATAAGCTGTGCTTCAATACTGTATTGTGCGCCCTTATTTACGGTATACTGTTTTTAATTGAAATTTAATACTATTGCTCCCATCTAATAAGTAAACTGCAAATAAGCGTGGCTTATTGGGTCAATATAAACGTCTTATCGGAACCGTTACATGTTTGAGAACCTCCAAGAACGATTAGGTAAAACCTTAAAAAATATTAGTGGCCGCGGCCGTTTAACAGAAGACAACATTAAAGATACGCTACGTGAAGTACGTATGGCATTTTTAGAAGCTGACGTTGCATTGCCTGTTGTTCGCGAGTTTGTAAAGCAAGTTAAAGAGCGTGCCGTAGGTGTTGAAGTAACTAAAAGCTTAAGCCCTGGCCAAGTATTTATAAAAATAGTACGCGAAGAGCTTGAAAAAGCGATGGGTGAAGCCAACGAAGAGCTTAGCCTAAATGCACAGCCGCCAGCTGTTGTTATGATGGCGGGTTTACAAGGTGCGGGTAAAACAACCAGTGTTGGTAAGCTTGCTAAATTTTTAAAAGAGCGTAAGAAAAAGTCAGTGCTAGTTGTTAGTGCCGATGTATACCGTCCGGCGGCTATTAAACAGCTAGAAACACTAGCAACTGAAGTAAATGTTGATTTTTTTCCAAGTGATATTTCGCAAAAGCCAGTAGATATCGCCACCGCTGCTATTTCTCATGCTAAAAAGAAATTTATAGACGTTGTTTTAGTCGATACCGCCGGCCGTTTGCACGTAGATAACGAAATGATGGGCGAAATTAAAGACCTTCATAAAGCTATCAACCCAATCGAAACATTATTTGTGGTTGATGCAATGACGGGTCAAGATGCGGCGAACACCGCTAAAGCATTTGATGAAGCGCTACCTCTAACCGGTGTTATTTTAACTAAAACAGATGGTGATGCGCGTGGTGGTGCTGCTTTATCTATTCGTCATATTACCGGCAAGCCGATTAAATTTATGGGTGTGGGCGAGCGTACGGATGCATTAGAGCCATTTCATCCAGATCGTATCGCATCGCGTATTTTAGGCATGGGGGATGTACTTTCATTAATCGAAGAAGTCGAAATGAAAGTCGATAAGGAAAAAGCAGCTAAGGTCGCTGAAAAAGTATTTAAAGGCAACGGCTTTACCCTTGATGATTTTGCAGAGCAATTAAAGCAAATGAAAAATATGGGTGGCATGATGTCGATGCTAGATAAGCTACCTGGTATGCAAAACTTACCTGATGCTGTAAAAGGCCAAATGGGTGATAAAACCTTCATTCAAATGGAAGCAATCATCAGCTCTATGACCAAGCAAGAGCGTGCGCGCCCTGAGATTATTAAAGGCTCTCGTAAAAAGCGTATAGCTGCAGGCTCTGGTACACAGGTACAAGAGATAAATAAACTACTAAAACAGTTTACGCAAATGCAAAAAATGATGAAAAAAATGAAAGGTAAAGGTGGCATGCAAAAAATGATGCGCGGCATGAAGGGCATGTTACCACCTGGAATGATGGGTGGCGGTGGCCCTAAATTTTAATGTAGCGCTTAAATAGCCACTATAAAATGTATAACAAAAGGGCCAATCGGCCCTTTTTTGTTGAATAAATTATGCGTGTGGTGCATGATAATCTATTAATTGTGGCTCAGATCATAGTTTAACCTACTAAAGTGGCTTTTTGCTGCACTTCTTACTTGCATTGTTGCTAAAAACTCGTACAATTCCCCAGCTCCCCATACTGGGGAGTAAATCTTATTAATGAAAACAGTCAATCTATTTAGAGGACGGTATGGTAACTATTCGTTTGCAACGTGGTGGCGCTAAAAAACGCCCTTTCTATCAAATTGTGGTTGCGGATAGCCGTTTCTCGCGTGACGGTCGCTTCATCGAGAAAGTTGGTTTCTTTAACCCAATTGCTTCAGGTCAAGAAGAAAAACTTCGTCTAGATTTACCACGTGTTGATCACTGGGTAGGTCAGGGCGCAGGTCTTTCTGATCGTGTAGCTAAGTTAGTTAAAGACGCTCGTAAAGCGGCTTAATAGGCGTAAGTGTAACCATGAGTCAAGAGAACACCTCATCAATTATTGTCGTAGGAAAGCTCGGTGCCCCATATGGTATAAAGGGCTGGCTTAAGGTACATTCATTTACTGATGATCCCCAAGGGATCTTCGATTTCAGCCCGTGGTTGATAGGGCAACAAGGTAAATGGCAGACCTTAGAAGTGGTCGACTGGCGTCGCCACAACAAAGGCTTTATCGCTAAAATTGCGCAAGTAAACGACAGAGACGAAGCAATGGCTTATACCCATGCAGAAATATCTGTTGATTCAGCGCAATTACCAGAACTCCCGCAAGGCGAGTTTTATTGGCGAGATCTCATTGGCATGTCGGTTGTAACTGATAAAGGTTACAATTTAGGCACTGTTGATGACCTGATGGAGACAGGATCGAATGACGTACTGGTTGTTAAGGCAAACAGTAAAGATGCATTTGGTCAAGCTGAGCGTTTGATTCCTTTTTTAACTGATTCAGTAATTAAAGAAGTTAAATACGAAGCGAGAGAAATTACCGTAGACTGGGATCCTGGGTTTTAATGACTCAAACTAGTTCATTATGGGTAGGGGTGATAAGCCTTTTCCCAGACATGTTTGATGCTATTACACACCAAGGTGTCACTGGTCGCGCAGTGAAAAATGGCTTAATTGACTTTAACTGCTGGAATCCTCGTGACTATGCTTTAGATAAGCACAGAACCGTAGATGACCGTCCTTACGGGGGCGGCCCAGGTATGTTAATGATGGTTGAACCATTAAAACAAGCCATTCTTGACGCTAAAAAAGCGGCAGGTGATGGCGCAAAAGTAATTTATATGTCCCCGCAAGGGCGCAAATTAGATCAGCAAGGGGCTAGCGAACTCGCAAACTCTGAAAAGCTGATTTTGATTGCCGGTCGCTATGAAGGTATAGACGAGAGAATAATAGAGTCATACGTTGACGAAGAATGGTCAATTGGTGATTTTATTTTGAGTGGTGGTGAATTACCTGCCATGACATTAATTGATGCAGTAGCGCGATTAGTGCCAGGCGTGTTAGGTCATAACCAGTCAGCAGAGCAAGACTCATTTTCGGATGGCTTGCTAGATTGTCCTCACTATACACGGCCAGAAACATTGGACGACAAACAGGTGCCTGCTGTACTACTCAGTGGAAACCATCAAGAGATAGCAAAATGGCGGCTTAAGCAGTCATTAGGCAGAACTTGGCTACGACGTCCTGACTTGTTGCATAACCTAGCTCTGACTGAGGAGCAAGCGGTATTACTCGCGCAATTTCAGCAAGAGTACCAAAAAGCTTGTGGCTAGAAGACAGTTACACCTAGGAAAGTGAGAAACATAATGGCAAAAGTAAACCAAAATATTATTAAAGCGCTTGAAGAAGAGCAGCTTAAAACAGACGTACCAGCATTCGGCGCTGGTGATACAGTAGTTGTACAGGTACGTGTAAAAGAAGGTAACAAAGAGCGTCTACAGGCCTTTGAAGGTGTTGTAATCGCTAAGCGTAATCGTGGTCTTCACTCAGCATTTACAGTTCGTAAAATTTCGAGCGGTGAAGGTGTTGAGCGTGTATTCCAAACGCACAGCCCTCTTATTGATAGCGTAACAGTTAAGCGTCGCGGTGCGGTTCGTCGTGCTAAGCTTTACTACCTACGTGAGCGTTCTGGTAAATCTGCACGTATTAGAGAAAAACTTAACTAATACGCGCTGTTTATCAACGCAAAGAAAACGGGTTGCAATCTTAGGATTGCAACCCGTTTTGGTTTTTAAGCATTGAATAACATACTACCTCTTCACAAAAGCATCCCTCTGTATTAATACAAATCCGCAATAATACACAATCATTTCTAGAGGCTAAAAGTGTCGCTATCTGCGTTAAACAATTCTCATTTACGACTGCATGGATGCAGAAGGTAGAGCAATGCAGGAGCAATTGCCGAGAACAACTAAATAGCGAATTTTTTGCCTAGGTATCAACAGTTTTTTCCAGTCTCAAAATTGATCAATTAATTAAGCGGATTGATATAAGTAATTTTCACCCGCATTGTTACATTAGCCTTTTCACCCATACTTGATCCTGTTAGTATTTAACGTATTGATTAGTTTACTTAAATGTAAATATATATTTACGAACTGAGTTGTTTATAGGTGGAATGAGAAACGTGGCTGAATTAAGTGATTTATCACAATTACGAGATGGCATAGATGAATGCGATGCACAGTTAGTTGCTTTACTTGCAAAGCGAAATGCAATAACCCAAAAAATTGGTGCTATTAAGCAGCAAAATGGTGCTCCCCTGCATGCCCCTGAAAGAGAAGCTGCTTTGCTAGCTGCTCGTCGTGATGAAGCGATTAAACAAGGAGTCAGCCCTGAACTTGTTGAAGACATATTAAGGCGCATGATGCGCGAAGCCTATCAAAACCAACAAGCCAAGCTTGCCTGTGCCGCCCCAGATTTATCACCTATTGTAATTGTAGGTGGGCAAGGGGCAATGGGCCAGCTATTTTCTCAGCAGTTTATGCGTTCAGGTTATGAAGTTAAGATTTTAGATAAAGATCAGCAAAACGACGCTAAAGCCATTTTAGCTGGTGCAAAATTAGTGATGATCAGTGTGCCTATCAATGCACTTGAGGCCGTTGTTGCTAAGCTACCTAAACTTGATGATGACTGTTTGCTTGTTGATATTACCTCAGTTAAGCAATCACCCATTAAAGCATTAAAGGCAGCGCACTCAGGGCCCGTTGTTGGTTTACACCCTATGTTTGGTCCTGATATTTCTCACTGGGTTAAACAAACCGTTGTTGTGTGTGAAGGCCGAGCGCATGATGCGGCAAAAGGCTTACTACAGCAGTTGCAAGTATGGGGCTGCCAACTTGTTGAGCTAGATGCTAAAAAGCATGATGAAGCAATGCAAATAATACAAGTAATGCGTCACTTAACTACCTTCGTTTATGGACAGTTTTTAGCAAAGCAAAGCCATACTTTAGAGGAGCTAAGAAGCTGCTCGTCTCCTATTTATCAGTTAGAGCTGATGATGGTAGGGCGCTTATTTGCGCAATCTCCTGAGTTATACTCAGATATAATGTTGGCCCAGTTTGATAATGTTGAGAGCTTATTAGCTCAGTATCAAGATACTTTCGCTGAAACGCTTGAAAAGTTAAAAGCGGGAGATAAAGGCGCACTCATCGATGCATTTGCTGATGCTAAAGCGTATTTTTCAGACTCTACCGCGCACTTTTTAACGCAAAGTCGTAGCCTGCTAAATAAAGCAAATGATGCCAAAGTATTAGATTAAAAGGGTTAAAAATGTGTAGTTACTTAGGCTATACGTTGAAAGTATTTTTAATGAGCGATTAAAAAAGGGCCTACTTAGGCCCTTTTTAATATTTGCATTTTAGCTTAGGTATTAACACTCACAGCTTGTAAAGACTCACTTTGATAGCAGCCTAAAACGCGCACATATTGAGTATGCGCTTTTAACTCCTCTAAGGCATGTTGTACTTGGCTATCGGCAAGGTTTGCTTCTAAATCTACATAAAACACTTCTTCCCACGGATTACCCGGTACAGGACGAGACTCTAGCTTAACTAAGTTTATTTGATGTTGTTTAAACACCATTAACGCATCAGCCAATGAACCTGCTTGTTGTTTAGTGGCCATAATAAGGCTGGTTTTAGTCGGTATTTGTTTAGATACCTGAAGTGGTTTACGTGCAACGACGATAAAGCGGCTGTGGTTTTCACTTTGATTCGCAAGGTTTGATTTAATCACTTCAAGGCCAACGTTTTTACCTGCCTGTGCTGAGCCAATGGCCGCGCTATTGGGTGTATTTAAAGCTGATTGTAGAGCACTTGAGGTTGAATCACAGGTTTCATGTTGTAAATCACCGAGGCCTTGTAAAAAGCGACTACATTGAGCAAATGGCTGAGGATGGGCATAAATTTTAGTTAATTGGCTTAATTCAGTATCTGGGGTGGCAAGTAAGCAGTGCTCTACACTGTGTGTAACTTCACCTACAATTGATACTTGAGCATGTTGTAATAAATCAAATACTTCGTTAATACTACCCGAGCTGGTGTTTTCTATAGGCAGTAAACCGAAATCGGCCTGGCCATTTTCTACTTTGCCTGTTATTTCATCAAACGAGGTACAGCCAATTTCGACTAACTTGCCAGGGCGGCGGCTAAAGTATTTATGACATGCTAGCTGACTGTACGAGCCTTGCCCGCCTAAGTAAGTAACGCGATGTGTTTCGCTTAATGCATCGGGATTTAAGTTTTTCTGCAACATGGCTTGTTGATGCAGCACAGAGTCTTCCAAAATGGTTTGAAAAACGTTATTCACATAATACGCATCAAGACCAAGCGACTTGCCATAACCAATCAGCTTTTCGAGTAAGGCTAGTTCGCGCGCCTCATCACGAATCGGTTTGTTATTCGCAATTTTATACTCTACAACACCATGGCTAATACGGCGGCGCTTAGCTAATAACACCAATAGATCAGAGTCTATTTCGTTAATATCGTGTCTGAGCGCGTTTAAAACATCGTTGGTCATTTTGGTTTCCTCATTCCAAAAATAAGCTGCTTAGTGCAACTAAAACAAAAAAGCCTCCCAAGTGGGAGGCTTTACTATTCGATTGATTTTATCTCACAAACAGGTCAGCCTCTTTTATATAAAGAAGCTAAAAAAAGCAAAAAAAGTACAAGATAAGATAATTTTCATGCTGTTAATGTATGAGGTGTTACTGGCAAAGTCAACAAGCAAGCCAGTTTAAATAGGCATAATGAATAATTATCAGCTCTTGGCTGACTTTTAGATAAAATTTACAAATAGTTTATAAATATGAATAGGGATCTGGTATATTTCAGGTATTAGCTAAAAATAACAACAACTAATATAGTAAGGTTGGCCTGTGGTGTATAGACGCCCTCCATCGCGTTTTGGACTAAATTCGTTAAGTGTAAAGCTGTCGTTGCTTATATCTGCAATATGTTTAATTGCCGGTGTATGTGCTGCCGCACTGATGCTTAAATCAGAAGAAAAACAATTAGTTTTCGAAGAGCATGAAGTACTTAAAAGCTCTACTGAATTACTTACCAGGCAATTTGATACACTAATCAAAACAAAATCAGCTGTTGCCAAACAAGCTAATAATGTAGTGTCGGAGCAGCTATTTAGTGATAGCTCGGCAATCAACTTATCTAACAAAACTCAACTACAATTTAATAGCGACGGCACTATACGCAGTGCATCAAGTGATGGGCTTTCAGCGGCGTTTCTTCCTCAGCAGTATTATTCTCCTTTTTATAAGCGCTTATTTAATAACTCAGAGTCGTTATGGAAAATCATTTCGCCAACCTTAATTCACGACTTTTTTAATTTTTATATGATCACCAAAGACGACTTCATCCGTGTCTCGCCGCCAAACTGGGCGTTAAATGCACCGGCTGAACTTAGAGGCTCTAATGGTGCCACATTTAAATATGTTCAAAGTGATTTAAATCCTAGCAGAGAACCCGTTTGGTCTAAGGTTTATTACGATAAAGTGTGGCATAAATGGGTTATTAGTCTGCTCGTTCCTTTGTATGTTGATAATGAGTTTTTAGGGGTAACCGGCAGTGACATAGATTTAAATACGCTGATCTCATTTCTCCCTGTGGGTGATAAAGAAAAACATTTATTGGTATTTGATAAAAAAGGGCAACTGCTTGCACACCCGAGTCTTAACCCTGCGCTACAAGCAAGCTATGGCAGTAAAGATAAAACAATAACAACAAACGAGTTTGTTAATCCGCAATTGCAAGCCATTATTAATGAAGCAATTACCATGAAATTACCAGAGTATGCTAATTCGTTTGTACAAAACGATGAAGCACACATTATTAATATTCGTAAAATCGATAAATTAGACTGGTATATTGGGGTTTATAAAAAGCGCTCGTCTACGCTCTCTGCTCTGCAAGATTTAAAATTGAAATTTTTTGGCTTATTTGTGCTTTATGCAGTATTGGTTGCCTTGTTGTTACATCAAGCACTTTATCAGTTAGTTCTTCGCAGAATTCATACCTTAGTGCATGCAGTTACCGGCTTTGGTAAAGGGCAGTTATTAACAGAGTTTCCCCCAGAGAATAAAGACGAAATAGGCACCCTAAACGGCTCATTTAGAGATATGACTGTAGAAATTCGTAAGCTCATAGATGGGCTAAATCAGCGAATTACAGAAAAAGAAATTGCCGAGAAAGCTGCAAATAAGCTCTCTAAAGCAGTTGCTTTCTCAGGCACTGGTGTGGTGATCACCGATGAGAGCTTTGTCATAGAATATGTAAATCCCAAAATGCTTGAAATGACAGGCTACCCAGAGAGCCACTTTAACCGTGCGCCGCTGTTAAATATTATCGCATCAGAGATGGCTATTTTGGTTGAAGATATCAATATCGACCTTCGCAGTAGAAACTATTGGCGTGGTGACACCCTAATTCAGGGTAATAATAAGCAGCCAATTTGGGTATCACTAAGTGTTTCTCCTATTCGTGAAGAAGGTGGGGAGATCACCAGTTATGTGGCGTCCGCACAAGACATTTCGTTTGTAAAAGAAAGTCAGCGTAAAATGGAGCAGCTTGCGTACTTTGACACACTAACAGGTTTAGCCAACCGTACCTTTTTTAGAATGCAGTTGCGTAAATCAATGGCTTTGGCTGAGCGCGGCCATTATGCGTTTGCACTTTTTTACTTTGATTTAGATGAATTTAAGCGCATTAACGATACGTTAGGCCATGATGCTGGCGATCAGCTATTAATTGAGGTTGCTAACCGCCTTAAAGCACGCTTACGCGCCGAAGATACTATTGCGCGCCTTGGAGGCGACGAATTTGCGGTATTACTCAGTGGTATTGAAAGCCAAGAGCATGCTAGCGATGTCGCCAATACCATTCAAAAAACGCTCAACGTACCAATAAAACTTGGCAATAATGAGGTTATTGTTAGTGCCAGTATTGGTATTACAATGGCGCCATACGATAGCCTAGAAGAAGACCAGCTTTTAAAACATGCTGATTTAGCAATGTACGAGGCAAAAGCAAAAGGGCGTAATACTTACCATTTTTATAGCCAAGAGCTAAACGCTGCTGCCAATGAAAGGCTCTTTATTGAAAACGAGCTACGCCATGCGATAAAAGAAAAACAGTTTGAAGTTTATTATCAGCCGCAAATAAACTCATTAACACAACACGTGGTTGGTTATGAAGCGTTATTACGTTGGTTCCATCCTATAGAAGGGCTTATATCACCCACCAAGTTTATTCCTATTGCTGAGGCAACAGGGCTCATTGTAGAGCTCGGTGAATGGGTACTACAGCAATCGTGCGAGTTTGCAGTACGTTTAGCTAAAGATGGGCGCGATAACAACGTATCTATTAATTTATCTGCACGTCAGTTTAAAGATGCTAATTTAGTGCCTATGTTGAGCAATATTATTAAGCAAACAGGTGTTAGCGCTAAGCGACTACATTTAGAGCTGACTGAAAGTATGCTAATGGGGAATGTTGAAGCGGCTATTACCCAGTTACATGAACTAAAAGCTCTGGGCATTTCAATTTCTATTGATGATTTTGGTACAGGTTATTCGTCGCTAAGTTACTTAAAACGATTCCCGGTCGACATATTAAAAATTGACCGCTCATTTGTAAAAGATATTCCGACAGACCCTAATGATATGGAAATAACCGCCGCTATTATAGCCATGGCGCAAAAACTTAAATTAGACGTAGTTGCAGAAGGGGTCGAAACCAAAGAGCAAATAGAGTTTTTGCAAAATAATAATTGTTATATTGTGCAGGGATTTTATTACAGTAAACCGGTTGCTGAGCAAGAGCTATCTGCGCTGTACAAAAAACTAAACGATGCGCCGCATAGTGTTAGTAGCAAATAAAAGAGTGCGGGTTTAACCACCCGCAATTTTTACTTTAAATTTAAGGGTTTCTAAAATCCCTTTTAATTTTTCGCGATCATCGCCTTGAACTTCAATAACGCCCTCTTTTACAGCGCCACCTTGGCCCATTTTACTTTTTATAGTTTTAGCTAGCTTTTTTAGATCGTGCGCTTTTGGATCGATCCCCACAACCAACATGACCCCTTTACCTTTTCGCCCCTTAGTTTGGCGCTCTATGCGGATAAAGCCATCTTTAAATAGTTTTGCGGAGGGTTCTTGCTCATCCTTTGGCTGGCTAATTCGGCCCATATCGGTTGAATATACTAAGCGGTTATCACTCATAATTTACCTAAATAAACGTTTTTATTGATGCAGTAAATAATAACAAATTTGCTGGCGAGTGTTTTTATTTTTGCTAAATACTTTTAACAGGTTATATTTAGGTCAAAGGAAATATTATTGGAGTTTATAATGAGTTTAACAAAGAGTTTATCGGTTGATGAAAGTACTTTAACGATACAAATTAAAGGCAAATTCGACTTTAATTTAGTGCAATCATTTCGCCAAGCCTATGCGCAAATTGAGCCTAAAACAAATAAAGTGATTATCGATTTAAGAGAGACCGACTACATGGATAGCTCTGCACTTGGTATGTTGCTTAACATGAAAAAAACCATTGAAAGCCAGGTACAAACAATAGAGATCAGTAATTGTCAGCCTCAGCTTAAAAAAATACTGCAAATATCACGTTTTGATAAGAAGTTTGATATTAACTAATGACCCACGTACTTATTGTTGACGATCAGGCGCTTAATCGCATCCTACTCGAAAAAATGCTGCTTGAAGAAAACTATAAAATATCAATTGCCTTTAACGGCCTAGAAGCACTCGAGGTGTTAGAAAAAGAAGCGATTGATATTGTTTTACTTGATGTACTTATGCCGGTAATGGATGGCTTTGAAGCTGCACAGCTGATTAAGCAGCGGTACAATGACGTTTATTTACCCATTATTTTTATTACCTCGCTTGAAGATCAAAGCAGTTTTGAGCGTTGTTTAGAAGTAGGCGGGGATGACTTTATTCAAAAGCCGTTTGAAAAAGTAATTTTAAACGCAAAAATAAAAGCACATAGCCGGACGCGCGAATTAAGTAAAAAAGCCCATCAGCAAAACACTTTACTTGAGTATCATCGCAATCAAATAGAGCGCGAGCACGAAATAATTGAGCACATTTTCAATAACTCGCTCGAAAACCAAGATAAATTCAAAGATCATTTAGACTTTAGCCTGTCTCCTGCCTCTATGTTTAACGGCGACATGTTTTTAGTCGCGCAAAGCCCAATAGGCAATTTATATTGCATGTTGGGTGATTTTACCGGGCATGGATTAGCGGCCGCTATAGGTGCATTACCAGCATCACGGGTATTTTACACTATGGTGCAAAAAGGGATGGCTGTTAACGATATTGCCTCAGAAATTAATATATTGCTGCATAATTTACTGCCAGAGCACATGTTTTGCGCGGCGACTATTATTGAGCTCAGTGCCTCGGGTAAAAGTATTTCAGCCTGGCTTGGTGGCTTACCCGATGCGTACTTAATAAATACCGATGGTGAAGTAAAGCAAACGCTTGAATCGCAACATATGGCGCTGGGGATTTTAGACAGTGATGAATTTGAATATGAGCTAATTAATTTAGAAGTTGATAAAAACACCCGCTTAGTGCTTTCAACTGACGGCATAATAGAAACTAACAACGACGCCGATATTTTTTATGGGGAGCAACGCTTTTTAGCAGCACTTAAAAGCAAGCCGATGATCAGCAGTCAGCGTGTTATAGATAATGTAAATACCTTTGCCAATGGTAGCGAGCAATTAGACGACTTAAGCTTAGTGCTGCTTAATTGTTTGCCGCTAATCCCAGAGCCTGAGGCCAAAGAGGCGTATTCTAATTTAGCGTTTAACTTTTCACTTAGCTTGAACGCGCAGCAAATTAAATGTACAGACCCTGTTTATGATGTTGTTAATGTATTAAGCAGTGTTGAGGGGCTTAGGTCGCATCGCTCAAATATATTTTTATTGCTATCAGAGGCGTATAACAATGCACTTGACCACGGTGTGTTAGGTCTTGATTCAGACATAAAAAAACAAGACGATGGCTTTTTTAAATACTATGAATTAAGAGAGCAAGCACTGAGCAAAATGAAAGAGGCGATGATTATTATTGATATGCGTTATTGCCCAGATACCTTGTGCTTGTACTTTATTATTTGTGACTCGGGTAGGGGGTTTTCAAGTGACTCTTCGAAACGTACCGAACTCAACGCAGAGTTTGGACGCGGCTTATCGTTACTCGAAGAAGTAGCAGAAAAAGTCACGTATAACGCAAGTGGTAACCAAGTTGAACTGTGTTATAAGTTGCTATAGCTCAAAAAAAATTTCCATGTTATTATCTAAAAAATTTTAGATGTATGGATGGCCAAATGATTTCTTCTTACCTTGATATTGCGCAATTAAATATAGACCCACAATTAATTGCCAAAGAGCTAGAGCAGCTAGAACAGTATATTGCTCAGAGCGCGTTGCCGTCTGTACGTTGGGAGTATCAAATTCCTGAACTCGGTGAAGGCGGTGCATGTAGTTTGTTTGGTTATTTACAAGATGAGCCATTTAAACTTACTGATCACGTGAGCGCGACTTCACAAAACGAGCAAAAACTAGCAAACCTGCAAAATATAGTTAATTACATACAGCAGCAAACACAAGTCGATTGGTATGGTATTTATCAAGCTGTTGACACAGCTCAAGGCCCGCAATTATTAAAGCTGGCGTATCAAGGTGCGCCAAGCCGGCCACTTTTTCCCCTTACTGAAGCATTTGCAGCAGGCAGTAATAATGTTCAAGTTGCGTTGTCTAAGCGCGGACGTGTAATTAACAACGTAGAAAACTATTTAGCACAAGGTGGCGAGTATTATACGTGCGATCCTAAAGTGAAAGCTGAAACCTGTTTACCCTTATTTAATGAGCAACATGAATGCGTCGGTATTATAGATGCAGAGGCATTTAGTAACGACTTTTTTGATAGCCGTACACTGGCTGTATTAGTTGCGTGCTGCATTAAAATTCCTCACTTTCTAGTGTAAATATCACTAGCCAAGAAGGTAAGCTTTTATGTTAAGCTTACTACAACAGCCAACCCCTAATTAATGATAAGAGATAGCTAATGTTCTCAGAATTAAAACCATTACCAACAGATCCTATTCTTGGCCTTATGGCAGCCTATAAACAAGATACAAACCCTAACAAAATTGATTTAGGTGTAGGTGTCTATAAAGATGAGCAAGGCAACACACCGGTATTAAAAGCGGTTAAAAAAGCTGAAGCATTTCGTTTAGAAAACGAAACAAGCAAATCTTACATTGGTTTAGCGGGTAACTTAGACTACTGTCAAAAAATGGAAAACCTATTACTAGGTGAGCACCAAGCACTTTTAGCTAACCGCGTACGTACTGCACAAGCACCAGGTGGTACAGGTGCACTTCGCGTTGCGGCTGAATTTGTTAAGCGCTGCAATAAAGATGCAACGGTGTGGGTAACTACGCCAACATGGGCAAACCACATAAGTTTGTTTGAAGCTGCGGGCTTAAACGTTAAAGAATACCCGTACTACGACTACGAAAACAAAGATTTATTGTTTGACGACATGATCAATACCCTTAAGAAAGTACCAAAAGGGGACATTGTGCTACTTCATGCGTGTTGTCATAACCCAAGTGGTATGGACTTAAACGAGACACAATGGAACACAGTTGCTCAGCTTGCAAAAGAAGTTGGCTTTACACCACTTATTGATATTGCATACCAAGGTTTTGGCTCATCACTTGAAGAAGATGCGCGCGGTTTACGTATTTTGGCTGATGCAGTAGAAGAGCTAATTATTTGTTCATCATGTTCTAAAAACTTTGGCTTATACCGTGAGCGTATTGGTGCGTGTTCAATTATTGCAAAAGACGCTACTACAGCCGATATTTCTAACTCAGTATTATTAAGTGTTGTACGCAGCATTTACTCTATGCCGCCAGCGCACGGCGCCGACATTGTAAACACTATTTTAAGCAGCACAGAGCTTACACAAATGTGGCACAGTGAGCTTGATGAAATGCGTAACCGTATTAATGGACTGCGTAGCCTAATTAAAGAAAGCTTAGCTGCAAAAGATATTGCACAAGACTTCTCATTTATCGAGCGCCAACATGGTATGTTTTCTTTCTTAGGCATTAATAAAGAGCAAATTGCTCGCCTTCAAAAAGAGTACGGTATTTATATTGTTGGTTCTAGTCGTGTTAACGTAGCCGGTATTAGTGATACAAATATTGAATACTTTGCAAACGCTGTAGCTGACGTTTGTAAATAAATCATCTGCTAAATAGCAAAAAACCGCACTAACCTAAAGGTTGTGCGGTTTTTTTGTAATTTATACCAATTCGCAATAATACTTAATCATTTTTAGGGGTTAAGTGTGTCGCTATTTGCGTTAAAAAATTCTTATTTACGACTGCATGGATGCAGAAAGTAGAGCAATGCAGGCGCAATTGCCGAGAACAACTAAATAGCGAATTTTTTGCCTTGCTATCAACACGCTTTTCCATCCTCAAAATAGATCACTTAATGATGCGGATTGGTATTAAAATGAGTTTAGCTTTCAATTAAATCTTCAACACCAACAATCAGCCATGGCGCATCATTTGATGTTGAGCGCTCAAGGTGCCAAATTTCTAAAATTGGCTCTTCTTTTTTGTCACCTAAATCACGGTACTTACCTTTAAAGCGAACACTTACTTGCCAAGCACTCGCTGTTATATCGGCGCGTACTAGCTCGGCATCTATAAACATCACTTCAGTGTCTACACTTTCAATCGCTTCGCGTTCTGCTTTAAATTCTTGTGCTAACTCTGGGCTTAGGTATTCAGCCATCGTTGTATAATCAGCATTGTTCCATGCAACTTGTAGCGTATGGTAATGGCTACGCGCACCTTGTAAAAAGCCATTTACGTCAAAATTGGGTGGTAAGTTATAAGGCACCTGTTCTGCGTTTGCGCTTTGCTGAGCAAAACCATTATTAAGCGGCTGCTCAGGTGGAGCGTGTTTAAACGCATTTTGCCCCATAGTATTACCAGCAAGTTGCGGGGGTTGTTTAGCGCGTATAAAGCCCATAACAAGCTTAAATATAATAAACGCAACTCCAGCTAATAAAATCATTTCCAATAGCTGAAACCCTTCAAAATTATCACCTAACATTGCTGCAATTAATCCACCGGCTAAAAGTCCACCTAGTACACCCGCCATTATGCCTTTTTTGTTCGACTTAGCTTTTGTAGCCGGGGCTTGTGTTGTCGTGTCAGCTTTTTGCTTTTGTGCGGTTTGTTGAGTTGTTGGGGTTTTACCGCGTTTGCTACTACCAAATTTTTTACGTGCATGTACATCAAAACTGGCAGTACAAAGTAGTGCTAGTAATGAAAATATAACGATGAAGTTCTTCATGAAATTCCTTAATTTAAATCGAGCAGGAATTATAATTTACTTTGCTGTAGAACTTAATAAATTACTTTTAAAATCAACGTGAGCGAGTGATAAGTAAGCAGCGATAGTTATTTATAGGCACAAAAAAAGCGCTTATATCAGCGCTTTTATAATCACATCGAGGTTATAGCCAACGAATAGCATTGGTAACACGCTCGTTGTATACATTAATCGGCGCGCCGGTATTAGCCACTAAAATAGTATCGGCTTTTTCGCCTCGATTAATATGACCTGCAAAGCGAGAATCATGAAAATCATCTTCGCCAAACCCAAATGACTTATTCTCAGAAGGAACAATAAAGACCGTCATTGGGCCAAAGTCCGACTCAAAAATTAAGTGCAGACCTTTTTCACCTTTAAAGTCGCAAAACATTGCATAAGTAATCTTACCTGGTAGCTCTTCTATGTGAGCGCCTAGCAATGCAAGCTTATCGTTAACGCTTTGTAGGCTAATAGCACTGGTTTTTTCAAGGGCGTTAATTTCATGGTAAACATGGGTTAAGGCATGTTCGCCGGCTTCATGGGCAATGTGCTGCTCTGTACTAAAAAAGAATGCACCAATAGCTACAAAAAAAGACGCGGCTAATGCCAAGTGAACACGGTCCAATTTAAAGCGTGAGCGTGCATCTACAACGTTACCCCCAGTTGCTTGCTCTTCTTGCATCGCTTTTTCTTTTAACGAGGTGTTTAAAAGAATACGCTCAGCAAGGTTTTCAGGCACAGGCACATCTAACGCCTCTTGAATTTGTTTATCAAAGTCTTTCATATCATTTATAAAGTTTTGTCTCTCAGAGCTCTGTTGTGCAAACTCTAAAAGCTCCTTTTCTAAATCGTTTGGCTGCGCAATAGTGCGTCGACGAAACTCAAGTTCATCCATTATTTTGATGCCCCTTTAAGTTGTTCATCATCACGGCTTAAAGCCTCTTTAAGTTGGTTTCTGGCACGGTATAAACGGGTCATAACCGTGTTTTTATTTAAATCGAGAATTTCAGCTATTTCTTCCCCAGAGCACCCCATAACAACTTGTAGAAGTAAAGGTTCTCTGTATTCGTCAGATAACAGCGCAATTTGGCGCTGGATAACTGTCTGCTCCATTTCATCATCTAACGAATGACTGGTTTCATCGACAAGTGTATCGTTTTCTACATCGCTGTAGTCAAATTGCTTCCGCTCAAAGCGACGAGCATTTTCTCTACGCAAAATAGTGAGAAGCCAAGGCTTGGCTGCTTTTTGATCCAATAAAGAGTCGAGCGAGCGC
Source organism: Pseudoalteromonas sp. MM1 (assembly GCF_030296835.1). Classification (NCBI taxonomy): domain Bacteria; kingdom Pseudomonadati; phylum Pseudomonadota; class Gammaproteobacteria; order Alteromonadales; family Pseudoalteromonadaceae; genus Pseudoalteromonas; species Pseudoalteromonas sp. MM1. The sequence continues at coordinate 1,158,420 of NZ_AP027922.1, forward strand.
CAAGCACGTAAAAACGTTTCTTGTACTAAATCATCAGCTATGTGTGGGTCACGGCATAACCAATAAGCAAAGCGATAAAGCTCCTTATTATATACATGGACCAAGGCTTCATAGCGCTTTTGTTTCTCTGCCATATCAACTAAGACCTGATTATTTAATTTTTTCTTTCCAAGCATAATTACTTTTTTTAGTTAAAATTTATCATTTAATGCATGTAAAGACCTGAACTTATCAAGTTTATTAATAAAGGTCTTTTAATACAGCTTGTTGCGACTTTGTACGTTGAGCTTGGTGCTGCTCAATCATGTTAATAATAGCATTAAGATCGATACTTGCACTGCTATTAGCATAAAGAGCTGATTGTAAACGGTTAACCTGTGCCGCCAGTTCATCATTATTGATGTTGTGTATTAACGTGTTTATTGCTGCCACTTTTTTGCCCGTAAGCTTAATCGCCACCTCATTTAGTTCGTTATAAAATGCATTGAGATTATTTGTTTTAGCTGCATTTTTAAGCGCGCTTAATGAAAGCGGTTGGGCTTTATTTACCGATACACTGGTATTTTTTGGCTCATTTTTAGTAGAACGGCTTAACCAATAAAAAATTGCAGTAATAATCCATAAAATATAACCAAGTACTGCAACAATAACTAACCACAGCGGTGTTTTATCTTGTGCAGGTTGAAAGGGGGGAGTTGATGCAGCTAAATTATCAGCTGTAGCAGGTTGTAAATTAGGTTCATTAGGCGCAGCCGAATTAGTATTTGCTAAAGGCTGGGTATTTGCCTGCGCACCGCCTGTTACGGTTATTGTACGTTTAGGCAAAGTTGCATAGCTGATGCGCTGCATTTTGGTGTTATACCAAGGTACGGTTATTTCAGGCAATGTATAGGTGCCCGCTTTTTGCGGTAATAAAGCAAACGACGCAGTTTGCTGAGATACTACGCGGCCATTTCTAACGGCGTTATTAGTTTCAACATCATCTGGGTAACTACGAATACCCTCAATGGTATTCATGTTGATTTCTGGCAGCTGCTCTTTAGTTACACCTAGGGCGGTTAGTGTAATTGTACGGGTGATAGGGGTACCAACTTCTACAGTGTTTTCTTCAGGTTGCCATTGCTCATCAATATTAACTAACTCACTTGGTAGCCATGCGCCTTTATAATTTGCCGGAATAGGTTTTATTTCAAGTTGCTGATCATCCCCTAAAGCCGACACTTCTAATTGGCGATAGTTTTGCTGTACTCGTCCTTGAAAAGTAGGGCCAACAATGGTGTATACACCACTTTTTTGCGGTTGTAGTAAATACTCTCGGGTGATGACTAAATAGCGCTTACCATCAACCAGTTCATAACTTTCTGTTTGCTTACCAAGTTGTGTAAGCTGTGCATCCTCCATACTTGGCGTGCTTAAGCTGCCATCAAGTAACTCTTTAGCAAGGTAAAGCTTTATAGTGTAAACACCGGCTTCTTGAACAAATAACGAGTTGTTAGATAGCTCAGTTTTTAAAAATATATCGTTATTTTTGTCTGCATCGGCTGCACGCTTAGCTACTTTTAACTTAATTGGTTGTGAGCTTAAACCGGCCACGGTAAAGGCTGGAATGGTGTATTCGCCCTCATTACGGGTCATTAACTTAACAGACCAGGTTGTTTGCTTATTAATACTGCCATTTATAATATTGGTGCGCGTACTTAAACTTGTTGGGCCAACGACAAAGTCTTTGAGTAACACCGAGGTGTCGGGTTGCTCACTTTTTATTGTGTCGTCAACTGAAATGTTAAGCATAAAAAATTCGCCAGCAAGTACTGGGTTTTTATCTACACTTGCTTCTAATTTGGTGGCGGCCCATGATGGCATCGCACTTAATAGCAATAAACAGCAAAATAATCGCATTACCATGATTTTTCTACTCCTGTAGGGCGACGTTGATATTGTCTTTTTTGGGCTTCTAATTGCATTTTATTCCGTAATAAAATTGCCGGGTCGTCCGGTACTTTTCTTAATAACTGGTTAAGCTGCTGCGCTTTTTCTTTCTCTTCGTTGGTGAGCTCACGGGTTTGTGCTTGCGCGGCTTGTTGCTCGGCGTTTTGCTTCTGCTCATCTGTTAACGTTTGCTGCTGCGCTGCTTGTGGCTGAGCATTTTGAGCCTGTTCTTCGTTTGTTTGCTCAGGCTGTTTTTGCTCTTGATTAGCCTCTGGCTGAGTTTGTAGTTCTGGCTCGTTTTGTTTATCTGATTGTGAACCTGAGTCAGCACTTTGTTGGTCTTGCTCAGTGTTAGACTCATCACTTGGTTCACCTTGCTGATCTTGCGATTGCTCGCCTTTACTTTGCTCTGATTGAGAATCGCTATTTTCACCTTGTTGGCTTTGGTCAGGTTGCTGATTGTTTTGCTGCTCATTTTGATCAGATTGCTGCTGGTTGTCTTGCGAATCCCCTTCTTGCTGTTGCTGTTGTTGCTCGAGCAATTGCTCAACCAAAGCTTGGTTATCAGCGGCTTCACTAAAGTTAGGTTGTAGCGTTTGTGCTTGTTTATAAGCATCTATGGCTTGTTCAAGCTGTCCTGATTTGGCAAGCGCGTTGGCATAGTTATAAAAACCAGCGGCTGATTTATCTTTACTAAAGGCTTCTCGTGCGGCATCAAAATTACCTTGTTGGTACAACGCGGCCCCTTTTAAACTGCTTGAGTCGGCATTGGCGGCCTGCTCAAAGTCTTTATTTTTATAAGCATCAAGCGCTTGCTGATCAGTATTTTTAAAAAAGGAGGGGAGCTCTAATGCACTTGCCTGCTGGGTTGGCAAAACGCTGAGTACTAAAAAGGCTCCTACAAATGCTGCACTTCTAAATAAATAAAGGCCTAGGGGCAGCAAAATAAGTAACCCATAAATACCTGCGTCTATACGCCACAGGACATGGCTTTGTTTTTCATCTTTTAATAACTCAGTATTGGCACTTGGTGCAAAAGTGGCTATGTCACTGCTGCTTGGTTGGTAAAGGGCAAATTTTCCTCCACTGCGGGTCGCTAGGCTTTTTAAGCGGCTTATGTTAATGGTGGGAATGACTATTTGACCGTAGCTGTCTTTTAAAAAACCGCCTTCAGGTAATTTAATTGGCGCGCCTTGCTCTGTGCCTACGCCATAAATATTTAGCCGATAAGGGGCGTTACTGGTAAAGCTAGTAATATCGCTTTGCTCTTCTTGGTCTATGCCATCGGTAACTAATATGATATCGCCATCAATATAGCCTGCTTGCGTTAAAAGTTCCTTTGCCATATCAAGGCCAGCTAAAACATTCGAGCCTTTATCAGGCATAATGTCGGGGCTTAAACTCGGAATTAAGTTGCTAAGTGTAGTGGCATCGTTTGTGAGTGGCGAAATGATATAGGCACTTCCAGCATAGGCAACTAAAGCCGTGTCGCCTTCTTTAAACAGCTCAATCATATCGAGAGCTTTAAAGCGCGATTGCATTAAACGGTTTGGTACTATATCGGTACTGTACATTGAGTACGACATATCCATTACAATCACCCGAGCACTTTTACTTTGAAATACAGGGACCTGTTTTTCTTCAAAGCTAGGGCCCGCACTAAAAATAATCGCTAAACAGCAAAATACAGCGACCAGCCAAAGTGGTTGGCTGGCTTTAGTGTTTGACTCGCTCATAATAAATTGCGCCAAATGAGGGGCTATTAGATTATCTGCACTTTGTTTTTTATGCTTAATAAAGGCTATAAAAAACAATGCAAGTGCTGGTATTAAAAGCCACAAAACAGCAGGGCGAATAAATTCGAAATCCATTAGTTAGGCTCCTTTAATGCACGTAAGGTGCTTAACATTATTTTTAAACTAATGAGTAAAATAGCAATAAGCAGTGGGTAATAAAACAATGAGCTTTGCGGGCGAAATGTTTGCTCATCTGCGCTAATTGGCTCTAACTTATCAAGCTCAGCGTAAATTTGCTGAAGGCCCGCTACATCTTTGGCTCTAAAATATAACCCACCAGTTTGATTAGCAATGTCTTTTAACAAGCTTTCATCTAAGCTGCCCCCACTCATACCACCCATATTAAATAGGCTAAAGCCGCGGGGGTTATCTGAGCCAACACCTATGGTATATACTTTTATGCCTTCTTCACGGGCAAGGAGTAGGGCATCTTCAGGTTTTAAATTACCTGCGGTGTTTTGGCCATCGGTTAATAGCACTACAATACGGTTACTTTTATCTTTATTAGCAAAACGTTTTACCGATAAGCCTAGCGCATCGCCAATAGCCGTGGCACGCCCAACTAAGCCTATTTGAGACTCGCTGAGCATTTTACTTACGGTTTTAACATCGCGAGTCAGTGGCGTTTGTAAAAATGCGGTGTCGCCAAATAATATCAGGCCTAACCTGTCGCCTTGGCGCTGCTCTATAAAGTCACTCAATACGGCTTTTACCATAGTGAGACGGTCAACATATTGGCCGTTGTAGGCCATGTCTTGTTCGGTCATTGAGCCAGATAAATCAACCGCAAGCATGATATCGCGCCCTTCATTAGGTAATGAAATAGGCTCATCTAACCATGTTGGATTTGCAGCCGCTGTCACCAGTAATAACCATAAAACCCATTCAAAAGCACTTAACTTGCGTGCGCCTTGTTCAAGGTTGTGCATGGTTAAGTTGTGTTTGGCAAAGCTAGGGATACGAAGGCGTGTTTGTGCGCTAGTTGCAGCCGGTTTTAATAATAAAAGTAATAAAGGCAGAGGTAGTAATAAAAACAACCATGGCCAGCTAAATTCAAACATGCACTGGCTCCTTTAGCTTAAATTGCTTTATGCCTAGGCGTAATTTTTCGTTAAGCGCGTCATTGGTGTGTTCGGCATTATAAAGGCTGAGTATTTCTTGTTCGCTAAAGCTTAAGCCGGTTAACGCATTAAGCGTATTGCACCAATTAGTTGTAGATTGTGCAGCTAGGCGTTTATCGTAATACTCTATTACTAAGCGCTTTAAAATAATATGAAGCGTTTGCGCGCTTTGCTCTTTGTGGCTTAAATCGATTGCGTAGCGCTTGGGCTTTTTAAAATTATAATTTTTGTAAAACCAAAAAGCAGCTGCGCAGATTGCTATAAATAGGACCGTAATAATAACCCACCAAGCAGGGGCGAGTGGCCACCAACTTACTTGGCTTGGTGCTATTATGTCGTGCAGGCCGTCGAGTGGATTGGGTTGCATGGTTATTTTCTCACTAATTGCAGTTCAAGTGGGCTGGCTGCATTGAATGATATTAAATTAAGGCCTGATTTAGTTAAGCGATTTAGACGCGTGCTAAATGAGAGTTCGGCATTTTTTGCAAAGCGTTCTCTAAAACTGTTATCCATAAGCGGCAACGCAAAATCTTGGCCGTTGGCATTAACAGTGACAGTGTTTTTAAACGCAGGGAGCTGATGCTCAAACGGATCACTTATATGACAGCCTATTAATTCGCAGTGGCGGCTTAAAATTTCTAATTGCTTAAAGCTTGCATCATCTAAGGCATTAAAGTCAGAGACTAAATACACTAAGCTGCCAGGTTTAGCTAAGTGGTTAAGGCGTTTTAAATTATCGCTAAAGTTGTTAGAGGCTTGTTTGTCTATATTGTTAAGTGCTTGCTGGTGGTTGTCGCATAGGTTATGGCAAAGTTTAAGAACGGCTTTTTCGCGTGCGCTGGGTTTTAGCTCTAAATGCGAGTGCTGGTTAAACACAATGCCACCAATTCTATCCCCGCGTTGACACGCTGACCACGCAACTAGCGCACTAATGTGCGCAGCCTGTACCGACTTAAGCAGCAACTTTGAACCAAATAGCATAGAGTTTGAAAAATCAGTAAATACAAAAACAGGGCGCTCTTTTTCTTCTTGAAAAAGCTTTGTATGGGTTTCACCGGTACGCGCTGTTACTCGCCAGTCAATAGAGCGAATATCATCGCCTTGCTGGTAATGGCGTACTTCGGCAAACTCCATGCCTCGGCCTTTGTGTGGCGCAAGGTATTGCCCTGTTAAACTGTTTTTAATTTTAACTTTTGGTGCAAGCTCGAGTAACTGCGCTTTGGCTTTGTAATACATCAGCTCTTTTAGCGCTAAATTTACACCGTGGCTGTGGCTTTCTTTAAGCCACGCCTGAGGGTCTAATTGTTTTTGCATAACTTAAGGTACGGCTACAAGTTCAACAATTCGGCTTATTACCAGATCTTTAGTAATGCCATCGGCCTGTGCTTCGTAGCTTAAAATAATACGGTGGCGCAGTACATTGTGTACAACGGCTTGAATGTCATCAGGAGCGACAAAATCGCGACCATGTAACCAAGCGTGAGCACGGGCACATTTATCCAGTGCAATGGTGGCACGTGGGCTTGCGCCAAACTCAATCCAACGACCAAGTTGTTCATCAAATTTAGCGCCTTCACGAGTGGCAATAATAAGCTGTACTAAATATTGCTCAAGCGGCTCGGCTAAATACAACCCTAAAATAGCTTGGCGAGCGGCAAATAAGTCGCTTTGGGGGATTTGCTGCATTACCGCTTGGTGTTCATTAAGCGCTTCACCACGGGTTAACCGCAGTATATCTAGCTCGTGCTCTGCACCTGGGTAATCAATGCTTAAATGTAATAAAAAGCGGTCAAGCTGTGCCTCTGGTAGTGGGTAAGTCCCTTCTTGCTCAAGCGGGTTTTGAGTTGCCATTACCATAAATAAATCGCTCAGCGGGTAGGTGTTTTTACCAACCGTTACCTGGCGCTCCGCCATGGCTTCTAGTAGCGCTGATTGTACCTTTGCTGGGGCACGGTTAATTTCGTCGGCTAAAATAAGGTTATGAAAAAGTGGGCCTTTTTCAAACACAAATTCGCTAGTTTGTTGGCGGTAAATATCGGTACCGGTTACATCGGCAGGTAATAAATCAGGCGTAAATTGTACGCGCTGAAACGAGCCTTCAATCCCTTTAGCGAGCGCATTTACAGCACGCGTTTTTGCAAGCCCAGGCGGGCCTTCTACCAATAAATGGCCATCAGCTAAAATGGCAATAAGGAGTGCTTGAGTAAGCTCTGGCTGGCCAATAATTTGTGTATCTAAGTACGTTTTTAATTGTTTGAATGCGTTAGCTGCCATAATAAATAGACTTCCTCGTCAGCTTGGTTTGTACCTAATTTATTTTAGGTGATTAATACTGACCTAGTTATAAGGTTTATAAGTGAGTAACTCAAGAGTTAGACTGTATTTTTAAAAATAGTTCGTTATTTTTTAACGGTTTTTAGCGTACCACAAAACTTTGTAAAAACGCGCAAAAAAGCCTATTGTGGTAGTCGATATTAAGCACTATGTGTATATATACCTTTAGTGCTTTTGTATAAATTTGTGTTTATCTATTGGCTTTAGCACACGGGTTGTTTAGAATCGAGGAAAACAAACAGGTCAGACCTGTCAGCGGGAGAGCATAAATGTCTGAGCAAAACATACTAAAAACACCAAAGGGCGACCGTATTGCCATCGTTAGCGGCTTGCGTACACCTTTTGCAAAACAAGCAACAGCGTTTCACCATGTACCAGCCCTTGATATGGGTAAGCTGGTGGTTAACGAAATGCTTGAACGATTAAATTTCGACAAGTCAGAAATCGATCAACTTGTATTTGGTCAAGTAGTGCAAATGCCAGAAGCGCCAAATATTGCACGTGAAATTGTATTGGGTACGGGTATGCCAGTTGGTGTAGACGCGTATTCTGTATCGCGCGCTTGTGCTACCAGCTTTCAGGCCATTGCTAATGTAGCTGAGTCTATTATGGCAGGCTCTGTAAATGTAGGTATTGCCGGTGGCGCCGACTCATCTTCAGTGTTACCTATTGGTGTAAGTAAAAAATTGGCAGGCAGCTTAGTTGATTTAAACAAAGCACGTACATTAGGCCAGCGTTTACAAATTTTTTCAAAACTGCGTTTAAAAGATCTATTACCAGTACCGCCTGCGGTTGCTGAATACTCAACAGGCCTTTCAATGGGGCAAACTGCTGAGCAAATGGCTAAAACACATAACATAAGCCGTGAAGATCAAGATGCACTTGCCCATCGCTCGCATTCACTTGCAACCCAAGCATGGGCCGATGGCAAGTTAAAAGACGAAGTAATGACAGCGCACTTACCGCCATACAAAAGCTTTATTGAAGAAGATAATAACATTCGTAAAAACTCTACCGTTGAAGGCTACGCTAAGCTTAAACCGGTATTTGATCGCCAACATGGCTCAGTTACCGCGGCAAATGCGACACCATTGACCGATGGTGCAGCAGCGGTACTGATGATGAGCGAAAGCAAAGCAAAAGCACTAGGCTACGAAATTTTAGGTTATGTACGCAGCTTTGCGTTTTCGGCAATTGGTGTAGAACAAGATATGCTAATGGGCCCTGCACATTCAACGCCTATCGCACTTGATAGGGCAGGTATTACGCTTGCTGATTTAGATTTAATTGAAATGCACGAAGCATTTGCAGCACAAGCGCTGGCTAACATGAAAATGTTTGCATCAGATAAGTTTGCGCAAGAAAAACTTGGTCGTAGCAAAGCAATTGGCGAAATTAACATGGATAAGTTTAACGTTAACGGCGGCTCTTTAGCATATGGTCACCCATTTGCTGCAACAGGTGCTCGCTTAATTACGCAAAGCTTACACGAGCTTAAACGTCGTGGTGGCGGTTTAGCATTAACAACAGCGTGTGCTGCTGGTGGTTTAGGTGCAGCCTTTGTATTGGAGAGCGCGTAATGACAGATTCAGTATTTAATTTAACGGTAGATGAAAACAAAATTGCCGTCGTAACCATTGATGTGCCGGGTGAAAAAATGAACACCCTGCGCGACTCATTCGCTGATGACTTAAAAGCTTTACTTGAAGAAGCAAAACAAGAGTCAGTAAAGGGTATGGTATTTATAAGTGGTAAAAGCGATAACTTTATCGCGGGCGCTGATGTAAAAATGCTTGATAGCGTGCAAAAGCGTGAAGATGCTTTAGCAATCAGTGAGCTTTGTCATCAAGCCTTTTTTGATATGAAAAAACTACCTTATACAACTGTAAGTGCAATACATGGTGCGGCGCTTGGTGGTGGTTTAGAGTTTGCTTTAGCCTGTGATTACCGCGTAGGCACAGATAGCGATATTACTAAAGTAGGCCTTCCTGAAGTACAACTTGGTTTATTGCCAGGTGGCGGCGGTACGCAACGTTTAACTAAAATTGTAGGCATTCAAAAAGCACTCGAATGGATGCTAACAGGTAAGCAAATTCGTCCTAAGCAAGCTAAAAAAGCGGGCGTATTAGACGACGTTGTGCCACAAAGTGTATTGTTAAAAGTCGCTAAAGAATTTGCAGCTAAGAAAAAGCCACAAGATAAAGAGCCCAAGCTAGATAAAGTAAGCAAGTTATTAGAGTCAAACCCGTTTGGCCGTAACTTTATCTTTAAAAAGGCGAAAGAAAACGTACTTAAAAAAACAGGCGGACATTACCCTGCACCGCTTGCAATTATCAAGGCTGTGCGTGCAAGCGTAGAGCTTGATAAATTAAAAGCATACAAAACAGAGGCTGAAGGTTTTGCAACACTTGTAATGAGTGATGAATCTAAAGCGCTTCGTAGTATTTTCTTTGCAACCACTGAAATGAAAAAAGAGTGGCGCAACGACGATGCGCCGGCTATTAGTAAAACAGCCGTTTTAGGTGGTGGCTTAATGGGTGCTGGTATTGCGCATGTAAGCGCAGTAAAAGCTAAAGTACCTGTGCGTATTAAAGATGTAGCAGAGCAGGGCATTAGTAATGCCATGAACTACACCTACAAAATTTTAGATAAGCGCCTTAAGCGCCGTATTATGTCTAAAGCTGAGATGCAGTTAACCATGAACCGTATTACCGGTACAACTGACTACAGTGGCTTTAAACACATTGATTTAGTAGTAGAAGCTGTATTTGAAGACCTAGCCTTAAAGCAAGGTATGGTTGCTGATATAGAGCAGCAATGTCAAAGCAATACTATTTTTGCTAGTAACACGTCATCACTGCCTATTTCACAAATAGCAGCACAGGCGCAACGTCCAGAAAACGTGATTGGCTTACACTACTTCTCGCCAGTTGAAAAAATGCCACTAGTGGAAATTATTCCACACGAAGGGACTTCACAAGAGACTATTGCGCGCGTAGTTAACTTTGCTCGCAAGCAAGGTAAAACGCCAATAGTGGTAAAAGACATGGCTGGTTTTTACGTAAACCGTATTTTAGCACCTTATGTAAATGAAGCGGCTAATTTAATGCTTGCCGGTGAGCCAATTGAAAAAATAGATGCAGCGCTTGTAGAATTTGGTTTCCCTGTGGGGCCACTTGCTTTACTTGACGAAGTAGGGATTGATATAGGCTCTAAAATTGCCCCAATTCTTGAAAAAGAACTAGGTGAGCGATTTAAAGCGCCAGATGCATTTTCTCGTATGATTGATTCAAAACGCCTAGGCCGTAAAACGGGTCGTGGTTTTTATGAGTACGATAAAAAGAGCAAAAAAGTTGACGAGTCAGTGTATGAGCTATTAGGTGTGACACCTGCTCCGCGTTTAAATAAAAGCGAAATTGCTAAGCGTTGTGTATCTCAAATGCTTAATGAAGCCGTACGTTGTTTAGACGATGGCATTATTGCAAGCCCACGTGATGGCGACATTGGCGCTATATTTGGCATTGGCTTCCCACCATTTTTAGGTGGACCGTTTAGCTACATGGATAAACTTGGCGCAAGTAAAGTAAGCTCTGACATGTCTACCTTAGCAAACAGCAATGCGAACTTTGCTCCGTGCGATACGTTAGTCGCAATGGCAAACTCAGGCGCTACATTTTACAATGTGCAAACAGCCATTGATGAGCCAAGCACTGCGATAATCGAAGAGCAAGTAATACAGGCTGAATCTTCTGATAAGCAAAATGAAGAAAGCGTAGCAGAGTCGCCAAAACAAGACTCTTAATAGCTTCTTTTGTAAAAACCGCATTTATATGCGGTTTTTTCATGCCTGCTAGCTGCGTATATACAAAGTATGTTAGCGTAACTATAAGCAGGTAAGAGGTAAATCATTATGCAGTTGTTTACAGCACGATTGGCAATGCGCCCACTTCAAAGCAGTGATTGGCCATTATTTTTGCAGTTACATCAAAATTCAACCGTGATCCGTTATTGCTACGATATGCCAAGTGAAGCGTTTGTACGCAGCCGCTTTGAACAACGTTTAAAAAACTGGGATAGCACTTCAACTCACCCACTTTGCCTTGTGGTATTTAATAAGCATTCAAATGAGCCCATGGGTGTTACGGGGTTTACGTACGAATTAGAGCAAGCTGAGCTGGGCTATTTGTTTTTACCCGCCTATTTTAATCAAGGCTTTGCCAGTGAATCATTGCGTGCCGTGATTGAGTGGGCGTGGCAACAATGCGGTATTACACAGTTTAAAGCCGTGGTTACAAAGGGGAATATAGGGTCTGAAAAGGTTCTACAAAAGTGTGGATTAACGTTAACTGGTATTAATACGCAAGCGCATACTATTAACAATACACGTTATGATGATTTGATATACACATTAAAATTGTAGCAAATAGGGCTAGCAAGCTAGCCCATGAAGGTGGGTTTTATAGATGTGCTTCAATAGCTTTACGGTCTTTTTCTGGCATATTTTCAACCACTAATTTGAAAGAATTATCGATCATTCTTTCAATCTCGCCTTGTGGAATAGAGCCATCTAAAATAACCGTATTCCAAAGCCGCTTGTTCATATGATAGCCAGGGATCACCGCGGGGAAAGTATCTCTTAATTCAAGTGCCTCATCAGGATCACACTTTAAATTAAGCCACCAAATAGGATCTCCATCATCATTAACGTCTCCATCATTACCTAAGGCAAGGGTGGCAAACATTTTATGATTTACTTTATAAACATCAACCTCTTGAGCAAATGGCTTAGTCACTTGCACCAAGGGCTTCTTTACTAAATACTCATGTACTGTGTTTTGGTCCATGATCCAATCCTTGAAGTCATACTCGGTAGAAATACAATAGCAGTTTTTTTATGTTTTGATTATAGCTTTTTAAATTTAAATTAAAAATTTGCAAGTTAATACAAGGTGTAGGCGCAAAAGTAGCGTATTTTTAGTTGAACAATACCCAGTTCGTGGTATGTTTCTGGCAATCAAAAAAATAATAGGAAAACCCCATGCCAAAGGCGAGTGACGTTAAAAAAGGAACCGCGATTGAGTTTAATAACCGTGTGTTGGTAGTTAAAGATATTGTACGTTCAGTACCACAAGGCCGTGCAGGCGGCAGTTTGTACCGTATGCGTTTATACGATGTAGTAACAGGCGCAAAGGTAGACGAAACATTCAAAGACAGCGACATGCTAACCCTAGCTGATTTAACCCGCCGTGAAGCAATGCTTTCGTACATTGATGGCGATGAATACGTGTTTATGGATAATGAAGACTACACGCCTTACAACTTAAACAAAGAGGTGATTGCAGAAGAAATTCAATTCGTTAACGAAGAAACGCAAGGCGTACACGTTATTGTGATTGATGGAGCACCTGTAGGTTTAGATTTGCCATCAAGCGTAGAGCTGGTTGTTGAAGAAACAGACCCATCAATCAAAGGCGCTTCTGCAAGTGCACGCTCTAAGCCTGCACGTTTAACAACGGGTTTAACTATTTCTGTACCTGAGCATATTTCTACGGGTGACCGTATCCGTATTAATACAGTTGAGCACAAATTTATGGGCCGCGCCGAGAAGTAAACTTTAAGGTATTATAAGGTTGGCGTTATACCAGCCTTATAATACGCAACCCCCAACAGCATAGTGCATGCCTAGCTCCCATAAAGTCTAAGGGGGTAATTACAGCGACATTATGTAATTTAGACTAGCTTATTTTTGCAAAGTGCTTGTTAGCGCTAATAAGGCTTGGTGTAGAGTTGCTTTGTTGCTGTTTCAAAAACGCAGTAAATTCATCTTTAGAAAGTGGTTTTGAATAGAAGTAGCCTTGCACAGTTTCACAATTTAGCGTTTTAAGTATGTCAATTTGGCTTGCTTGCTCCACACCCTCAGCAACCACATGTAAATCGAGGTTTTGCGCAATCGTTACGATAGAGTCAACCATGTTGCGGCCACGTTCGGTTTTCATGTCATCAATAAATGCTTTGTCTACTTTTAAGGTATTCAGCGGAAATTGTTTTAAGTACGCTAAAGATGAATAACCTGTACCAAAATCGTCCATGGCTAAATGAATACCACGGGCACTTAGCGAGCGCATAATTGCAATGGCTTCTTGTGGGTCGTCCATTACCGTGCCTTCGGTAATTTCCAGCTCTAAAAAGTAAGAAGGTAGCTCGTTTTTTTGCAATATCACGTCAATACGGGTCGTTAAATCTGGCAAGCTAAACTGCTTAGCCGACAAGTTAACGGCTACGCGGCCGCTGAATAGACCATCGTCTAGCCATTGTTTTACATCGCGACACGCTTTGTTTAAAACCACTTCACCAATTTCTATTATTTGCCCGGTTTCCTCTGCAATAGGAATAAATACACCGGGGCTAATAACGCCCTTTTTAGGGGTTATAAAGCGCACTAATGCTTCCATTCCGGTAAGTTTACCGGTACGAATATTCATTTTAGGCTGATAATACACTTCAAAGTGGTTTTCTTTTAGACCAAAGCGCATTAAGTTTTCTATTTGTAAGCGTTTAACCGCTTGGCGGTTCATAGTGTCGTTAAAAAACAGGTAACTATTACCTTTCTTTTTAGCATGATACATTGCGGTATCAGCGTTTTTTAATAACAGCTCTGGCGTACTGCCATCTTCAGGGAATAACACTATGCCTACGCTTGAGGTAATCGCAAGCTCGTGGCCTGCCATTTTAAATGGGGTCGCAATTGCAGCTAAAAATTGCTTTGCCATGCGAGTAATAACATGAATATCATTAGTATCTGCCATAACTAAGGCAAATTCATCACCGCCTAAGCGGTAAAAAACATCATTCTCACGGGTTAATTTATTTAATCGCATAGCCAATTTTGCTAATAGGCTGTCGCCTAGCTGGTGGCCTAATGAATCATTAATCTTTTTAAAGTTATCTAAATCAAATACCAAAAGGGCATGGTGGGTATTTTGTTTTACCAGCTTTTGTAGGTCGGTAAAAAATAAATTTCTGTTAGGTAAGCTGGTAGTACGGTCTCTATTTGATAAATTATGCAGTTGCGATTGTGCATTTTTACGTTCGGTTAAATCTGAATAAACAACTACATAGTTTGTTATTTGGTGCTGATCGTTTTTTATTTCATCAATCGAAATTTCTATTGGCAGTAACACTCGCTCACTATTGCGCAGTTTTACCTCTTGTTGAATTCGCTCGCGCTCTCGCACTATATTTTTAATGTTTTCAATATAGCTTTTATCATAACCAGGTAAGTTAAAAGGCTTTTTGAGATATTGCTCTCTAACGCCACCAAAAAGGATTAAAAAGCTGGGATTTATATCAACTAAGTTGAAGTTTTTATCGTATATAGCAAGTGCATCAGTGAGTGATTCTACGCACTTAGCAAATAAATTGAGGCGCTCTTCTGTTGACTTTAACACTGAGATATCGCGTACTGTGCCGGTCATTCTCAGTGGTGCTAAGTTTGCATCTTTTTCTATTATTTTTCCGCGGTCTAACACCCAATGCCAGTGGCCAAAGGTGTCTTTAATGCGGTAAGTGGCTTCAAAAAAAGCTGACTTTTGAGCGAAGTGTTTTTTTAGCAAATGCTCTACTGAAGCAATATCGTGTGGGTGAATTAAGCTTTTATTTGGCGGAAACCCCATTAACGTTGTTGAATCCATCATGTATTTATCGTTAATGCGAATAACTTCGCCTGTTTTTATATTCCAATCCCAAAGCGTATCGCCACTGCCTTCAACCGTGCTTTTTAAGCGCTTTTCTGAGAGGCTGTGCTGTAGTCGAGAGCGCTTTAATTTATAAATTACGAATAATAGGTATGGCAAAGCCAGCGCAAGTAGGGCACTGGCAAAAATTAAAACGGTGTTGGTATTTATATTAAAGGCGTGTTCAAAGGCAACTGCTGCGGGTGCTAGGCTTAGCAACAACCAGTACAAACCACATTTTATTGTTGTTATTTTTATCATTTATTTTATTACTACTAATTAACAAATGATAATTTAAATCATGCCACTTACAGAGTCAAAGAGATTGCGAGCAAAGCGGCAATTTTTGCGATTTATTTACTTTTGCGCTACTTAATAACTCATACCTTGGCCTATCTTTTGAAAAAGTAGCTATGGCGTAGCTTTTCATTTCTTTAAGGCTGAGGGCGCGCAGTGCCTCTAGGAGGCGCTTTTGCATATGAAAGTCATGATCTTTGTTACCTATCGCTAGCCAAAAACGCTGTGAACGTAACCGTAAGTTTTTATCTTTTTCAGCTATGTGAGTTGCCAAACCTTGTTTATGCTGCTGCCATGTTGTTTCGTCTAGGGCGTCTAGGTTAACAATAAACTGGCTTACAAAATGATTATGCCTGTGCAGCAGGGTGTGAGCTTCAAATTTTGGCGATTGAATATAAAAAGCAATGCCGGCTCGGGTATTAAATGGCGCATAGCCCGTGCCAACCAAGTAACCTAGCTGTTGTGTGGTTCTTAGTTCGTTAAAATAGTCTTGGTTGATTATATGATTAAGGGCCATTAATTTAACTTTTTCATCCACTTCTGCACTTTGTGCTTGGTAGTAAATTACCATGGCGTTATCACTGCATGGCAGTTCAAGTTCGCAGCGAGTCACTTGGTCTATCTCGTGCAATGGGCGTGTTAAATCCTCAATAGCCGTGGCATTTTTTAAATGCTCAGCCACTTTTTTATGAAACACTTTTGCGTCTGTTTGTTGCCAATTACCGTGTAAAAACGACTCAACATGTAAGGCTTTAAAAAAATCGGCTCTAAATTCGTTAAACTGCTGAAAACAGGTGTTTTTAAGTGCAGTGGCTAATTCGTTGGGTTGTGGATTCCATGGCATTATTTTGGCACCCAATACGCTAAACAATTTACTCACGGGTTTATTTTGGTTGCTGTTGCGCCAGTGCCTTACCAGTTGCTTTTTGTACTCGGCAAAGCGGCGTGCACAAATATCAACATTAAACAATGCATCAAGTAATTGCTCCACCAACTCTAGCTGACTAGTCGATAGCCCCGCTGTGTGCAACGTAAGCCCGCCTTGGTGTGAGGTTAAATGATAACTCAAACCTGCCAATTCTGCGGGGTAAAACTGCTCGCCAACACTGTCCATAAATAAGTCACTAAAAAGGCGAGTTAACGCCATGTGCTTTACATCTTTTACCGCAAAGTGCGAGTCCATTGCTAAATAAAAGTGCCCTTTGGCTACCCTAAAGGTGTTGTCTTGTTTAAACCAAAAGTCAAACCCAGGCTCTTTAACTAACAGTAAGGGCTTGGTTTGTGGTTTTTCGACTTCGTATAACACCACTTCTTTTGTTAAATAGGGGTTTGCTGTAGGAAGCAGCATAGTACTCAGCGGTTTATTTATATGCGCAAGCGACTCCAGCCAATGCGGCGAAATTGCCTCAACTTTGTAGGGGGTGTTGTACCACGCAGTGCTGTGCTCTGCCTCTACACCTGGATGAATAAGTACCAAGCGCATATTATGTGGGGTAAGCCATTGCATCGCCATTTCATGAGTGGCTTTATTAAAGCCTTCCATTAAGTAATCGCCTTGCACATAGTTAGCTTCGTCGTAGTGCTGCATATTAATGCTTAGGTTACTTACCCAATCAATTAAGCGCGATTTTTCTTGGTTATCAAACGCAATTTGTAACAGGTTTTTTTTATCTTGGTATAGGCGTGGCAATTTATCGGTGTTGTTATTGATTAGGCAAATATACTCAAACACAATTTCTATTATATCTTCAAAGTATTCAATGCCTTCATCGGTAAGCGCCATGCTAATGTTGAAATCTTTAAAGTTGCTGCCATTTATTCCGCCGCCGGCAGAAAGTGCGTTAATCCACCCTTGCTCTTTTAAAATAGAGTACAACGAGCCTGCGCCTTCGTAGCCGAGTAGGTGGGCTATAAAGCTGACGGTTTTGTGGCGATAAAAGTCATCGATATTTGGCATAGCAAAACTAATAATAAGTTTTTGCATGTGCTTGTGCGGTTCAATGTGCAGTACTTTGCCAATATCTTGCGCGCGATACAATGGCTCCTCAATAGGGGCTTTAAGTGCGCCTTTATGGCCATTAATGCCGCTAAAATAACGATGCGTCCACTGGGCGAGCGTATCAAGCGGTTCGTTGGCACAAATTACGAGGGTCATCCACTGTGCTTGATAGTACTTATTAAAAAAATCTCTTAACTCGTCACTTATGCAGCGCTCTCTATCGGCGAGGGTATGTAAATTACCCACCGAAAATTTAGCAAAAGGGTGAGCTGGGTTAACGGTTTCTTTATGAGCCTGATAAATACGACGCCCATCATCTTTTATTTTTAATTTAAACTCAGCCTCTATGGCATTGCGCTCTTTTTCGGTCTCCGCTGGGTTTAATAATGGGGCAATAAAAAAGCGGCTAAATTGCGCAAGGGCTTTTTCAATGGCTTGATTATTAATATCAAAGTAATAACACGTGTGCTCAGTACCGGTCCACGCGTTGGTATTGCCGCCCGATTGAGATACAAAATTATTAAAGCTTCCAGAATCAGGGTATTGGTCGGTCCCTAAAAAAAGCATATGCTCTAAAAAGTGTGCAAGGCCTTGCCTGTCAAGGGGGTCATCAAAATGGCCAGCGTTAACCGCCATCGAAGCAGCGGCTTTAGTTGAATCTTTATCTTGCACTAATAATACTTTTAGCCCATTGTCGAGTGTAATGGCGCGGTATGCTCTGTTATCATTGCGGCTGATATTCAAATGATGCTCCTGAAACGAGACGTTTACTTGTTAACAACAGATGATAGCTTCAGGACAGCGAAAAAATAGCGAAAAGATTTACCTGAATATCATGAGAGAATTATTCTTTGGAATAATAGTTAATATAGCGGACAAATGGGCAAACTGGCTACTGTTTTATATTCATTAATCGGTTGATTTTTTATGAAAACAATCTTAATTATGCGCCACGGCGAAGCGACACCGATGCAAGCTAATGACGCAGCAAGAAACCTAACACCGAAAGGCCATGCAGAAGCAGAAAAAATGGGCTTATGGCTACACAAACACTTTTCTGTAGATGCGTTATTGGTAAGTCCTTACTCGCGCGCACAGCAAACAGCTAAAGAAGTTGAAAAAAACAATGTATTTAAATTTAGTGAAACCTGTAGCGACATAATCCCCGAGGGGAAGCCACAAATAGCAGCTGATTATTTAGAAACACTTATTGCCATGCATCCTCAGTGCAATACGTGGTTGGTGGTCGCTCATATGCCCATAGTGAGTTATATAGTAGATCAGCTCAGCCCAGGTAATATGCCTATTTTTAATACCGCAGCGGTTGCTGTCATTCAGTATGATGAAACCTCGCAGCGCAGTGAATATGTAAATATTAACGCGCCTGCCAACATATAGAGAAAAGAGATAAAAATGAGTATAGAACGCCTTGAAACGGGTGCGCGTATGAGCCGTATAGTTAAACATAATGGAACCGTTTATTTATGCGGACAAGTATGCAGCGATGCAGAACAAAACATTACAGAGCAAACGCAAACGATGCTCGACAAAGTAGAGACACTACTTGAGCAGGCAGGGAGTTCTAAAAAGCATATGTTAAGCGCAACTATTTATGTTAAAAGCATGGAGTATTTTGCCGATATGAATGCGGTATGGGATGCATGGGTGCCAGAAGGTTATGCGCCGGCACGCGCCTGTGTTGAAGCTAAAATGGCGCGCGATGCGCTTTTGGTTGAAATTTCGGTAGTGGCCGCACTTAAATAAGCGCCTTTATAAAAGCACAGCCAGCCAAAACGAAAAGCTTACTACACTAAGTACCGTTGAAAGCACGACTGTACCAGCTAATGTAACTTGATGCGTATTTAACTGGCTTGCAATTAAATACGCATTAACGCCAACAGGCGAGGCGCTCAGTAATACCAGTACGTTACGAATTTGCGTATCTAGCTCAAACACCCACGTAGCTGCTACACACACAACCGCAGGCAAAATCAGTATTTTTAACAAGGAAGCGATAAGCGCTGGCTGCCAAGTTGCAGCCACCTTATAAAATACCAAATTAGCGCCTAACACAAATAAAGCACATGCAATAGCAGGGCTGGCGAGTAGCGCTAAGGCGTTGGCTAAATTTGTATATAATGTAATTCCCGACACATTTAAAAGCAATCCACAGCCAATACTCAATACAATAGGGTTAAAAATCATGTTTTTAGCAAATTTTGCCCACGAAAAATCATCCGCATTTCCTTTTGCACCTATTAAATAGGTTAATGCAAAAAGCAACGTGCTATGAAATGTGATGATCATAAAAGCGATAGCAATCATGTCTTTGCCAAGTGAAGCAATAACAATAGGTATACCCACTAACACCATATTTGAATAACTACCAGCAAGGCCAAACACACTATGCTGTTGATAATTTCCAGCACTTTCTTGTTTAGTTAAATAGTACCTATCGATAAGTATGCCCAAAGCAAATACTACTAATACGGGAATATAAAAGCTTAAAAATGCTTCGATACTAATACTTTGATGCAAATTTATTTGCGACATATTGAGCATTAAAAAAGCGGGTAAACTTACATAAAAAGTAAATTTACTTAAGCCGGCAATATGCTGCTGATTAAAAAATTTAAAATAACAACAGGTGTAGCCCAGTGCGACAATAAAAATTAAGGGAAAAATAATCGAAAAAATTTGCACGTATTCTTCCTTTAATTAGCGTCTAAACTCATCACTTTGTGGTAAATCAATTAAAATTAGCACGGCACCGCGTCCGCCGTATTCTAGCGGTGCTTGATGCATGGCTATTACATCGGGGTGTTGCACCAAATACTGCGGTACTTTGTGTTTTAAAACACGCTCGCCAATGCCGTGCACTATGCACGCGCAGTAATAATGCTGTCTTTTGCACTCGTGAATAAGCCCCGCGAGTTCATCTTTTGCACGTTCTTTATTTAGCCCGTGCAGGTCGAGAGTTAAATCGGGCGCAAAGTCGCCGCGTCGTAACTGTTTTGCTAAAAAAGAGTCGTGGCCATTTTGCACATAGTTAATGGTGCTATTTGTGTCTATATCGGGGATATATTCGTCAGAAAAGAAAAATTCAGACTCAACCTGTTTTTTTTGCTGGGCAAATTGCTTCGCTTGTGACACCTTAGGTTTTGTATCAAACCTATGGGTATCTTGTTTAAACACCTTAGCGCCTGTAATTGTTTGGCGAAAAAGGTCAATGTCGTCATTGCTTAGGGACGATTGTGATGAGATGTCTTTTTTCATAAATTTTACCTAAACAAAAAAACGTAAAAACGCAGCGCAAAAGGCGGTACAATATAAAAGTGAGGGGCAATTGTAATTTGCTCAGCACAGTTAGGCAATGCAATCGTCGCAAAGACTCAAAACAGTCAGTTAGCTAAAACAGGTAAAAAATATGAGTGATTTACAAATAGAAGAAGCAACACTTGATGAAGCTGTTGCAGAACTGTCAACGTTACATGACTGGTTACGCTGGACTACAAGCCAATTTGCAAGTAGTGGAATATTTTTTGGACATGGCACAGATAACGCGTGGGATGAAGCCGTTAGCTTATTACTTCCTGCACTAAGTTTACCTATTGATGCCCCTAAAGAGTTAATGCATGCGCGGTTAACAAGTACAGAAAAAAACCGCTTAGCAGGGTTAATCGCAGAACGTATAAACGACTGCACGCCGGTTCCTTATTTAACAAGCATTGCTTGGTTTGCCGGCATGCCATTTTATGTTGATGAGCGTGTGCTTATTCCGCGTTCGCCGTTTGCAGAACTTATTACTAATAAGTTTTCACCGTGGCTTGAGCAGCCGCAAAGCGTTAACCGTATTTTAGATTTATGCACAGGCTCTGCGTGTATTGCTATTGCACTTGCTCAGGCATTTGAAACTGCGCAAGTTGATGCGGTTGATATATCGTATGAAGCGCTTGAAGTAGCAGATATAAATATAAACGACTATATGCTAAGTGACCGCGTACTACCTATTCAGTCAGATGTATTTAGTGGAGTGCCAGGGCAAAAGTATGACCTAATAGTAGCCAACCCACCGTATGTTGATGCTGAGGACATGGCTGATTTACCACGAGAATTTCATCATGAGCCTGAGCTTGGTTTAGCGTCTGGGCATGATGGCTTAGACGTTACACGTACTATTTTAGAGCATGCGAGCAATCATCTAACTGATAACGGTTTGTTATTTGTAGAAGTTGGTAACTCTATGGTACATATGGATGCTTTGTATCCGGGCGCACCATTTGAGTGGGTTGAGTTTGAGCAAGGCGGCTTAGGTGTATTTGTAATAAGCAAAGCGCAGCTTGATACGTATTTTGCAAAATAAATTTTAGGCCGAGCGTATGCTCGGCAACTTTTGTAGTCATTAGGAATGAGGAAAGTTAATGGCAGGTAATAGCATAGGGCAGTTGTTTAAAGTGTCCACCTTTGGTGAGAGCCACGGCGTTGCCCTAGGCGGTGTTGTAGATGGTACTCCCGCAGGCCTTGAGATCACAGAGGCTGACTTACAAATTGATTTAGACCGTCGTAAACCTGGGCAAAGCCGCTATACAACGCAGCGCCGAGAAGACGATCAAATAAAAATTCTTTCAGGCGTTTTTGAAGGCAAAACCACAGGCACCAGCATTGGTTTACTTATCGAAAATACCGATCAACGCTCAAAAGACTACGGTAAAATTAAAGATGTGTTTCGCCCAGGTCATGGCGATTACACTTACTGGCACAAATACGGTCTGCGCGATTATCGCGGCGGTGGTCGCTCTTCTGCGCGTGAAACTGCAATTCGTGTAGCGGCAGGCGCAATTGCTAAAAAATACTTAAAGCAGTTTCATGGTATAGAAGTAAAAGCATGCCTAAGCCAACTTGGGCCAATAAAAGCCGAAAGTTACGATTGGGATGAAGTTGAAAACAACTTATTCTTTTTTCCTGATGCAACTAAGCTAGAAGCGCTTGATGAGTACATGAGAGACCTTAAAAAACAAGGCGACTCAGTGGGCGCAAAAGTAAAAGTGGTGGCTAGCAACGTACCGGTAGGATTAGGCGAGCCTGTATTTGATAGGCTAGATGCTGAGATTGCGCATTCACTAATGAGCATTAACGCCGTTAAAGGTGTAGAAATTGGCGATGGCTTTGATGTAGTAGAGCAAAAAGGCTCAGAGCATCGTGATGAGTTAACTCCAGATGGCTTTACTTCAAACCACGCGGGTGGCGTACTTGCTGGTATTTCTACAGGGCAAGATATTATTGCCTCTATTGCGCTTAAACCAACATCAAGTATTACTATTCCAGGTAAAAGCATTAATACTGAAAACGAAGCGGTAGAGATGATCACCAAAGGTCGTCACGATCCGTGCGTTGGTATTCGTGCAATCCCAATTGCTGAGGCAATGATGGCCATTACCTTAATGGATCACTTACTGCGCCAGCGCGGACAAAACCCACATGTTAACCACAAACATGGGCCAATTAAAGGCTCTGTTTAGCCATTAATACTTTAAAAAACGCGGACTACCGCGTTTTTTTATGCTTGTAATTCGCTTTTAAGCCTTTCAGGGGTTGTTCAAGTTTGCGCTCTATACTGTTTTAAGGAGGATAGTAATCATGAACGATAATAAGCACAATAACACACACCTTAAAACCCAAGCTGCTATAGCACGATTAGATCGTTTTAGTCAGTTAACAGACAGCAGTATTGGCATTCCTTTTACTAAATTTAACATAGGGCTAGAGGCGGTGATTGGTTTAATTCCCGTTATAGGTGATGCGGCAGGGCTCATTTTATCAAGCTATGTACTAGTAGAGGCGCAGCGTTTAGGTGTAAGTAAACGTATAAAAACGAAGATGATCATCAATATGCTGATTGACTTTGTAGGCGGCTTAGTTCCATTTTTTGGCGATATATTTGATGCATTTTTTAAAGCTAACACCCGCAATACCCGTTTATTAAAAAAACATTTAAATGCGCAGTTAGCTAATTGAGAGTAATAATACCACTCCTCAATAATACTTAATCATTTTTAGGGGCTAAACGTGTCACTATCTGCGTTAAAAATTTTCATTTAGAACAATTAAATAGCGAACTTTTTCTTTGCTATCAACACGCTTTTCCATCCTTAAAATAGATCACTTAATTATGCGGATTGGTATAATATTTTTTTGAGAGGCTTTAAATTTAGCATTAAGAATAAAAAACAAAGTGTTGTTGGTTGTTTAATCACCTAGTAAGGTAGAGAAGCCTATTCACTTTGGAATACACAAAATGCAATTATTTATCGGTAATAAAAATTATTCTAGCTGGTCATTACGCGCATGGTATTTAATGAGTAAATTTGATGTCCCGTTTGACGAAACCCAGCTTGTGCTCGACACCAGTGACTTTTACGACGAACTAAAACAACACTTTCACGTTCAAAAAGTGCCGGCGTTAATTGATGGTGATCTGCAAGTGTGGGACTCGCTCGCAATCTGCGAATATATTAACGATGCTTATTTATCTGGTGCAGCATGGCCAAAATACATTACCCAAAGAGCTAAAGCACGCGCGTTAAGCGCTGAAATGCATTCAGGCTTTATGGCACTTCGTAATGAAATGCCAATGAACATACGAGCAACCCGTAAAGTAACGCTCTCAAACGAAGTACTAAAAGACATCGCTCGCATAGACGAGATATTTGCACAGCAACAAGATGTGTTTCCCAATACATGGTTTTTTGGCGACTTTAGTATTGCCGATGCGATGTACGCTCCTATTGTACTGCGCTTAAAAACCTATCAAATTGCGCTATCAGAACAGGCGCAGCAATATTGTGATTTTGTAATGCGCTGCCCCGTATTGCAAACATGGATTACGCAAGCACTAACTGAAACAGATATAGTTGAGTGTGATGAGGCGGGGGTAGAGGTATAACTCACTCATCACTTTTACTTTAAAGGTAAAAGCCCGTACAATTCGTCTCGTTTTTAGTGCGCTAATTTTGCGCTGTAACCGAGACGAATTAATCAGTTTTATGCATCATATTGCCGATCTTATATCTATTTTCGATAGTGTTTTTTATCAAAGCCATAACACTCGCTTAGTAAAAGGCGATGATGAGCCTGTTTATCTACCTGCCAATAATACCCATGGGTTTAATCAAATTGTATTTGCTCACGGCTTTTATGCCAGTGCCCTACATGAAATAGCGCATTGGTTAGTGGCTGGAAACAAACGCAGAGAGCTTGAAGATTATGGATACTGGTACTGCCCAGATGGGCGAGATAAACACCAACAAGCTGAATTTGAAAGCGTAGAAATAAAGCCACAAGCAATAGAGTGGCTGCTCAGCACTGCTGCTGGCTTTGATTTTAATGTGTCGGTAGATAATTTGAACGGCGAGCAAACTTGTCGGTTTGACTTTCAAGCGCGAGTACACCAGCAGGTATTAATATTATTAGAGCAGGGAGTTAACGCACGTACCCAAGCATTATTAAAAGCGTTAAGTGATTTTTATAAAACACCGTGGCCGTTAACTGCTCAGCAATTTAATTGGCATCACCCTCAGGAGTTACAAAATGCAGTTTAAGTTAGGCTTAATTATTAACCCTGTTGCAGGACTTGGTGGCAGTGTTGCTTTAAAAGGCAGTGATGGCGAAAACACGGCTGCAAAGGCAATTGAGCTGGGTGCGCAAGCCAAAGCTAACAGCCGCACACAGGCAGCCCTAGAAGTGCTTGTACCCTATAAAGAGCAGTTAACAATTTATACTGTAAATGGCGATATGGGCGAAAAAACAGCACGCGCATTAGGCTTTAATGTTGAAGTAATTTATACCGCTAGTGAAGTTACAAGTAGCGATGATACAGAAGCAAGCGCTAAATTACTTAAAAATTTAGGCGTCGATTTAGTGCTGTTTGCTGGTGGCGATGGTACAGCGCGCAATATTTGTCATGCCATAGAAGATACTATACCAGTGCTGGGTATACCTGCTGGCTGTAAAATTCACTCTGGCGTGTATGCAATTACACCTAGAGCAGCTGGCCGCGTAGTCGAAATGCTAGTAAAAGGCGAGCTAGTGACGCTTGCAGATGCCGATGTCATGGATATTGACGAAGAGGCGTTTAGACAAGGCACCGTAAAAGCTAAGCGCTACGGCGAAATGCAAATACCAAGCGAAGTACGTTATGTACAAGCCGTTAAAAATGGCGGCAAAGAAACAGATGAACTTGTGCTTGCCGATATTGCAGCGCATGTGGTGAGTGAAATGGATGAAGACACTTATTACATTATGGGTAGTGGCTCAACTGTTGAAGCCATAATGCAAGAAATGGGGCTGGATAATACTTTATTGGGCGTAGATTTAATTAAAGATCAAATCTTAGTTGCGCAAGATTTAACTGCCAAGCAGTTGCTTGATAGTACGCATGGGCATGTGACTAAATTAGTTATTACATTAATAGGCGGGCAAGGCCATATTTTTGGTCGAGGGAATCAGCAGCTAAGCCCTGAGCTTATTCGTGCTATTGGTAAAGACAATATTATCGTAGTGGCAACTAAAACCAAATTACACGCGTTGAACGGGCGTCCGCTTATTTGTGACACTGGCGACAGCGCTTTAGATGATGAATTAACAGGTTACATTAAAGTAACCACCGGCTATAACGACCATATTATGTATGCTGTCGGTTATGAAAACCAGGAGAAGTAACACAATGAGTTTAGTGAATTATATTGATGCTGCGCAGCAATACTTTGATGATTTAGTAATTAAAGCAACAGATGATGAGCTGTTCGCTGGTGGTTATTTGCGCGGACATTACGACCTTGCAGTAGGCTATGCAGAAGTAGAAGAGCTAACAATCTCTATTGACGAACTCAACGAAACCGTGGAGCAAAGCTTAGTAAAAGCATACCGCAATGGCGAGCTAAACGAAGAAGATAAAACCTTGGTTGTTAGGCTTTGGGAAGAAGTGAAAGCCCTCGCTTAACGGATGCTTAGTTCACAATTACAAAAAACGCGGCAACGATAATGAAGCCGCGTTTTTTTATGCTTTATTTGTGCCCATAATAGATTAATTGGTTAATTTACTGTTACTCATTAATGGTATATTGTTACTAAAACCTATTTGGGAGCTATAAATGAACAATAATAATCAAGCAGCGGTACCTACAGGGTTAATCGCACGCTTTTTAAATTTTGTGGAGCGGGTTGGTAACAAACTACCCGATCCGGCGATTATTTTCTTATTCGCTATGTTACTTATTTGGTTGTGCTCGTGGTTATTATCTGGCGTAAGTTTTGATGCGTTAGACCCACGTACAGGTCAAGCCATTGTTGTGAATAACCTGCTAGAGGGCGATTCACTCGCCTCGTTTTTATCTTCCATGGTAAAAACCTTTACGGGCTTTGCACCGCTGGGCGTGGTACTGGTTGCCATGTTAGGTGTGGGGGTGGCTGAACACTCGGGTTATATCAATACGGGCCTTAAGTTAATGCTTAAAGTGACCCCCAAGCAACTGTTAACCCCTTCAGTGATTTTAGTGGCTATTGTAAGCCATACTGCAACCGATGCAGGCTACGTATTGGTGATCCCACTAGCAGGTGTTATTTTCTTTGCCGCAGGGCGACACCCATTAGCAGGCATTGCAGCAGCGTTTGCAGGTGTGAGCGGTGGATTTGGCGCTAACTTTATTCCATCAGGGATAGACCCATTACTACAAAGCTTTACCCAAAGTGCAGCGCAAATTATTAACCCCGATATGTCGATTAACCCACTTAATAACTGGGCATTCACTTCTGCTTCGAGTTTATTTATTGTTTTATTAGGCTGGTATATTACTGACAAAATAATTGAGCCACGGTTAAAAAACACACCGCTTAATGAAGATACCCACAATTTACCAGCCTTCGATGAAGCTAAAAGTGATGAAAAACGCGCCTTTTTTATAGCCAGTAGCGTAATGGTCGTAGGGCTTGCTTTACTTGCATTTGTATCCGCTCCTGCCGATTCAGCAATGCGCAGTGCCGATGGCTCACTGACTAATTTTAGATCGCCCCTTATGCAATCTATTGTGCCTTTAATCTTTTTATTATTTTGGATACCCGGTGCCGTGTATGGTTTTACCGTTGGAACCTTTAAAACCTCAAAAGATATGATAGATGCGATGAGCACCGCAATGAGTGGCATGGCTTATTACATTGTAATGGCGTTCTTTTGTGCGTTATTTATTGCGGCGTTTTCTAAGTCTAACTTAGGGGCGTTAATGGCCATTGAAGGAGCGCAGCTTTTAAAAGCAATGGAGTTGCCAAGCGCTGTAACTGTTGTGGGTATTATATTTTTGACCGGCTTTGTAAACTTGTTCGTTGGCTCAAGTTCAGCAAAATGGGCATTACTGGGGCCCATTTTTGTGCCCATGTTAATGCAACTAGGTATATCACCCGATTTAACCCAAGCGGCTTATAGAATCGGAGACTCTAGCTCAAATATAATTACCCCACTCATGCCGTATTTCCCATTGGTTGTGGTTTACTGCCAAAAGTACGTAAAAGATACCGGTATAGGCACGCTTATCGCACTTATGATCCCCTACTCAATCGCGTTCATGATTGGCTGGAGTATTTTCTTGCTAGGGTATTGGGCACTCGGTATTCCGTTAGGGTTAGATGCGAGTTACGTTTATCCAACGTTACCTTAATTTAAAACTTAATTTATGAACCTCACTCACTTGAGTGAG
Organism: Pseudoalteromonas sp. MM1; assembly: GCF_030296835.1. Taxonomy (NCBI): domain Bacteria; kingdom Pseudomonadati; phylum Pseudomonadota; class Gammaproteobacteria; order Alteromonadales; family Pseudoalteromonadaceae; genus Pseudoalteromonas; species Pseudoalteromonas sp. MM1. Next base: position 1,186,374 of record NZ_AP027922.1, read on the forward strand.
GTTTTTAATATAAAAATGCAGCAATGTAAAAAGTAGTGTTAATTACCTTTCTAATTCTCTCGCTATATAGCCGAATAAACTTTCCTCACCAACAATATACACGTAATCGTTTTTGTTATTCATTATTGTAGGCTTATCGTCGTACCATCTAAAGTCGTGCGTTTTGTTAGTAGTAGGGTCTTTAAAGTATAAGCGAGTACAACTATCTTCATACTCAGTGCCACACTCTTGTACATCAGTGAGGATATATTCCTTATACCAATAGTCACCTTGCGTGTAGTAAGCCCATAACTCAATGGGGGCAGAGAGTAAAAAATAGAAAGTTGCATAGATTAACAAAGGGAGTATTGGGTAGGTGAAGATTAATGATAACTTCATTTTTGTATCTGAAAAGCTACCTTTAAGATGCTCCCTGTATTTACTGCAACGTCTATATTTTTTGATTACAAGTACATGGAGATAGATAAATAATGCCCCGCAAAAAAATAGGAAGCGCTATATAAAAAATAGCCTCATAAATTTTATTTTCAATAAATGGTGGATCGGTAAAATCCATTAGTATAAGCGTGGCAATATTCAGAATTGGGAAGCCAATTATTGCTGCAAAGAGCAAGTTGTCATAATATTTTTTCAATGTAAATTCGTCCGTGAATTATAGTTTTTTCTTAGTTTACAGAATTTTTATTTTTTACTAAAGCAGTGGCTTTAAAACAAAAAACCTTGGCACTTTCGTGGCAAGGTTTTTTACAACGTAAGCTATAAAGCTTAGTTAGATGTGAAGCTCACAGGGCGACGTTCTTTACGAGGACCGCCACGCTTATCACCGCGTTGGTTGTCTTTGTTAAAGTTGCGCTTTCTGTCGCCACTTGGACGCTCAGCGCGCTCACCACGTGGCTCAGCTGGGCCTTGATCTTTTGTTAGTGTCATACCCATTGGGCGTTTACAAATAAACACTTTTTGGAAGTGATCAAGTACATCTTTAGGCATGTTTTGCGGCAATTGTACCGTACTGTGACTGTCGTGTAGACGAATGTCACCAATAAACTTGCTTGAGATATCAGCTTCGTTAGCAATCGCGCCAACAATGTTCTTAACCTGTACACCGTGCTCACGACCTACTTCGATACGGTAAGTATCCATAGGGCCTGCATCGCGGCTATTACGCTCGCGAGGTTTACGCTCAGGGCGGTCACCACGGCGACCACGATCATTACGATCGCCACGCTCGTTACGTGAATTGCGCTCGTTACGAGGTTGAACCTTAACTTCTTCAACTTTAATTGGTGATTGTTGCTGTGCTAAACACAGTAATGCACCTGCTAAGTCTTCTAAAGATAAGTCTAGTTTTTGCGCCATGCTAGCAGCCACTTCATTGAAGAACGTAATGTCTTTGTTTTCAAGAGCAAGCGTAAGCTTTTCTTTTAACGCATTAATACGCTTTTCTTCAACTACTTTAGCTGTAGGTAGCTCAACTTGTGCAATTTCAGACTTAGTATGGCGAATAATATTTTTAAGCAAGTAACGTTCGTTATGCTTAACAAATAAAATTGCTTTACCAGTACGCCCAGCACGACCTGTACGGCCAATACGGTGAACGTAGGCTTCTGAGTCTTGCGGAATGTCGTAGTTGATAACTAAGCTTAAACGGTCTACATCAAGACCACGCGCTGCTACGTCTGTAGCGATCACGATATTGATCATCCCGCTTTTCAAACGGTCAACCGTGCGCTCACGTGCTTGCTGGTTCATGTCGCCATTAAGTGGCGCAGCAGAGAAACCTTCACGCTCTAATAACTCAGCAAGTTGCACTGTGTCGTTACGTGTACGTACGAAAACAATAGCACCTTCGTATTGCTCTGCTTCTAAAAAGCGAACAATAGCTTTGTTTTTGTGTACGTGTGCGTTCCAAAACACTTGCTCAACAGATGATACGGTTGAGTTACGCGCAGAAATATGAACCTGTTCAGGGTTATTCATATATTTGCTGCTAATGTTTTGAATTTGCTTAGGCATGGTCGCAGAGAAAAGACATGTTTGCTTTTCGCGCGGTGTTTTTTCCATGATGTTTTCAACATCATCGATAAAGCCCATACGTAACATTTCATCGGCTTCATCAAGTACAAGTGCTTGTAAAGCATCAAACTTGATAGTGCCACGGTTAATGTGATCGATTAGTCGACCCGGAGTAGCAACAATAATTTGTGCGCCACGACGAAGTGCGCTTAATTGAATGCTGTAGCTTTGGCCACCGTAAAGTGCTAATACTTCAACACCACGAGTACCTTTTGCATATTGTTCAAATGCCTCAGCAACTTGGATCGCAAGCTCACGTGTAGGTGTGAGTACAAGGATCTGTGGCTGTTTCACAGACGGGTCAATATTGTTTAGTAACGGCAGTGCAAATGCTGCAGTTTTACCTGTACCCGTTTGTGCTAGTCCCAGTACGTCCTTTCTTTCTAGCAATAACGGTATACATTGAGCTTGGATTTCAGATGGTGTCTTGTAACCCAACTCTTCAACTGCCTTTAAAATTGCAGGAGAAAGATTTAGAGATTCAAACGTGACTGGTTCTGACATTAATACGCCTCAACGAATTTAAAGAGGCGCGCATTGTATAGGAAATACGAGTCAATTGCTTGTATAAATTACAACTAATTTGTATGTGATTGATGTTGGTCGAAATTTAACCAGTTTAAGTTTTTGATTTTTTAAACTGGTTAACAAGCTATATACAATGCGTTATTTATATAGGCCTAGGTTTTCTTTTGCGTAGGCTTCAAATTCAGTAAATCCACCAATGTGAGTTTGATCTACAAAAATTTGTGGCACAGTTGGGCATGGTTTTCCTGCAGACTTTTCTAAATCCGCTTTGCTAATGCCTTCTTTGATAATATCAATGTAACGAAATTTAAAATCATCACGCTCATTTGATAGTTGCTCGGCAACGTCTTTAGCACGTACACAAAATGGACAGCCTTCGCGGCCAAAAATTACTGTAAGCATAATACTCTCCTCAATTTAGTTGGGTTCATATTAAACGATTAATTAATAATTTAAAGCGCAAAAAATCGATTGGTGAATTCTGTTTTTATGTAATGTAGTTAATTATTCATTTGCCATGCATTTTGAATTGCAATTTGCAAAAGCTTAGTTATCCACACGAATTATAATTCTTAAATCTAATGAATTCATCGTATTAGTAAGGCCGCTGCAAGTGGCATGTAAATTGATATTTAATGACAGAGCCATTTTACTAGGAACGATGATGAATAATAACAGCCATGTTTTAGAAATTATTCAAGGGGTAATAGCACGCTTTTGCAAAGCAGACAACACAGAAGCGGCAATTACACTCATCAACAAATTACAGTGTAATTATATTTGCTTACAAGTGTCTCCTGAGCAAATGATTACTCAATGTGAAGCGTTTATCCTACCTTCGCTGAAAGCCGCTAAAAGCCATTTTGTGCTAACAGTAGAGGCCAACTTACAGGGTATTAATTTAAATTACTGGGTAGATTCGAATCCTGAAATGCACACCATTGATATACACGGATTACTAGCAACCCGTGAGCCAATTTCATCGGTAGATACAAGTAAAGAGTTTATTTGCGCAGCAAATAGTAAAGACGACTTAGAGCAAAGCATTCATTATCTAGTTAATTTAAGTGCACAAAACTATGGGTTAAAACTCGCCGATAGCAACAACACAAACGCTTTAAAAATTGAAGATGCGCGTCACCTATCTGCTGATCAACTAGCAAGTAACTTTTTAAATAATGGGGCGTCTGGGAGTATAAAAGTTTGCGCATTTGATGCGCTCAGTGAGCTACAAAGCCAACAGACTATTGCTCAGCCTGTATTGGCGTGGCCGTTCTTTGATACCGATTTAGTGAATGCAGTTAATAATTTAAATACCCACAGCAAATTATCTGTATTGGTTGCTGATGACAGCTTGCCAAGCCAAGTTGCGACCAAAGTCATGCTTGAAATGCTTGGCTGCGCAGTAACCTGTGCAGAAAATGGCTCAAGTGCCTTACTTATTGCCCAGCAAGAGCCTTTCGATTTACTGCTGTTAGATGAGCGTATGCCGGGTATGTTTGGTAGCGATGTGGCTCAGCAGCTCATTAAACAAAACACCCCAAACGATAACACGCCAAAAGTTATTTTAACGGGCATTACTGAGGAGCAGCAAATTGCTCAGCTGTTTGAAAAAGGGGTGACACACTATCTTCAAAAACCGGTAACAAAAGCTGTGTTAGAAGAATTTATTAAACCTTGGCAAGCTGCCTAAAGGCTCGTTTAGGAGGACGTTATGAACGATTTATCAAAAACAGCCTTGCTGCTCATTGGTTTTCAAAATGATTATTTTTCGCCAGATGGCATTTTATACCAAGTGGTTGAAGAGTCATCAAGAGTAACCGGTGTGGTAAATAATACGTTAGCGCTGCTCGACAAATACATAGATAAATTTGCATTAGTGCTAAGTACGCCTATTCACTTTACCCAAGATTATAGTGAGCTTAAAAATCCTATTGGTATTTTAAAAGTGATTGCTGAAGTAGGGGCTTTTAAAGCCGGCTCTTATGGTGCTCAAGGCATTAAAGAGTTTGATAAATATGGCAAACGTATTATGCAAATACCTGGTAAGCGAGGGCTAAATGCGTTTACTCATACAGAGCTTGCAAATGTGCTTAATGAAAATGGTATAACCGACATTGTTTTAGCAGGTACGGTGACCTCTATTTGTATCGACTCTACTGCGCGCTCTGCTGTAGAGCTTGGCTTTAATGTGACGGTACTTAATGACTGTACATCAAGCAGAACGCCATTTGAGCAATCATTTTATTGTGAAGAGGTTTTTCCGCTTTATGCCAAGGTGTGCAGCCATACAGAATTAGTAAATGAATGAGGCGCATATGGAAGAAAAAGACGAGCTACAAGTACAAGTTCATTATGCCCTAATAGAGCAGCTTTCAGCGAATACGCGCAGACAAACTAAATTACTTGCGCTACTGGATGAGTGTGTATTTGAATGTGATAAGCACTTAGTCATTAGTTACGTGAACGAAGCATGGCTGAATAAGTTGGGTTTTTCGCCGGCTATGCTTATAGGAAAAAAAATTACATCACTGCTAGAGACCAAAGACACGTTAAATCTGCTGGCATATATTGAGTCTATTTTTGAAGGGGTATTTAGCGCCAGTATAGAGCTACAAGTTAAAAATAATGATGGGTTCACGAACTGGTTTGAAATGCGTTTAGCCTGTGACGATAACGGCGGATTTATTGGCTCGTTACACGACATTCAACGACATAAAGACTACCAATACTTACTCACTCAGCAGCAAGAGTACGCAAAGCGACTTTCTTTGGTGGCAAGTCACACGAATAATTTAGTTATAATTACCGATCGATTTGGCAAAATAGAATGGGTTAATAAAAGCTTTGAGGCACTTACCAACTACACATGCGATGAAGTTATCGGGCTTACTCCAGGTAAGCTATTACAAGGGCCTAAAACCAGCCTAGAGTCGCGCCAGCTAATGGCTAAAGCGATTACAAATGGCGAACCTTTTCAAATAGAAACCGTTAATTATGATAAAAATAAAAACGAATATTGGGTTGCTATTGATGCCACTCCCGTAAAAGATGATGACGGTAACGTTCAGCATTTTATAGCCATAGAAACTAACATTACTCAGCGTGTAAAAGCTGAGCAAGCCATGGCTGAAATAGAATATAATTACCACTCTGTGGTCGATAATATCCCTGATATTGTATTAAGGTTGGATGCGCAGGGTGGGTTATTATTTATGAATAGAGCCTGGCAAGATTTTTTCCAAACAGATATAAATAAACACCTTGGCTTACCCATTACTAATTTTGTAATGGGCAAAGATGTAGAAAAGCTAAACACAGCACTTGATGGTTACAGTAAAGGCAACCGAGAAGTTAAACGTTTAGATATTAGGTTAACCAATGCACTTAACGAGCCAAATTGGGTTGAAATGACCCTCACACCCATTACCTCATTTAATGGCACGCACCTTACATCTATAGCGGCGACCGTGGTTGATATTCAAGAGCGTGTGGTAGCTGAGCAAATACTCTTAGATGCTAAGCACCAGGCTGAATCTTTGGCAGAGTCTAAAAGTCGTTTTATGGCCAATATAAGCCATGAAATACGCACACCTTTGAATGCGGTGATTGGCTGTGCAGATATCTTGCATGACACAGGGCTCACAACAGAGCAAAAACGTTACACTCAAATGATTAAAACAAGTTCAGATGCATTACTGAGTATTTTAGATGATGTGCTGACCTACTCACGCTTTGAAGCACAAGCAATCACAATAGATAATCAACCATTTAGCCTCGATATTTGCTTAGAAGAGGCGATAGATATTGTAAGTGAAAGCGCCGTGCAAAAAGGTCTCGAACTGATTTTTGACCTGCACCCTGATGTGCCAGTGCAGGTGATGGGCGATCATGGTCGTATAAGGCAAATTGCAATAAATTTACTCTCAAATGCCATTAAGTTTACTCAAAAGGGATTACTCATAGTGACAGCACAGTGTGTTGAGTTTGAAAATAACAAATTTACGTTGCAGCTTAGCTTTAAAGATACAGGAATAGGGATTGCGCAAAACAAGCTCGAGAGTATGTTTAAGCCGTTTATTCAATCAGATAACTCTATTACTCGGGAATATGGCGGCAGTGGCTTAGGCTTAGCCATATGTAAGCAAATATGTGATGCTGCAGGAGGCAGTATTACTGTTAACTCGCAATTTGGTAAAGGAAGTGAGTTTATTGTTAATTACCCTTTATTAATAGATACAAGCGAGCAGGTGCAAAGAGAAGGCTTTTCTGCCAGAACCAAAAAGCCCTATGTGTGTGTGATAAGTAAAAACTTGCCGTTAAACACGGCAATAGAGCATATGCTCACTCGCCATTCGATAGATTTTATACGCCTTGATAACATAGCAAAGCTAGATAGTATCGATACGCCCGACGCTATTGTTACCACTAACGAAGCCGATTTAGATGCAGCGCAACAATTTTTAAAAAGTTACAAGAGTCTAAATAAACCGTGTTTATTACTCATAGACTTACTGGGTAAAAACCAAAAAACAGAGGCGTCGAGCTCTGGCATGCTGAGGTTTAATGGGCCTTTTAAACCTTCTCATTTACCCAGAGCGATTGCGGCGCTTGAGGAAGCGCTTTTTCATCTTGATATTATTTTTACTAATAAAAAAGAAACCACACTAAACACAGCCACAATTAATGCTCAGCCATTTAAAGGTACGCATGTGCTTGTGGTTGAAGACAATAAAAATAACCAAATTGTAATTCAGCAATTTTTAGAGCAGCAAGGGTGCTTAGTTAAAATAGCTAGTAATGGGCAAGAGGCGATTGAAAAAGTTAAAACGCAAACAATAGATTTAATATTTATGGATATTCAAATGCCAATTTTAGACGGTATTTCTGCCACTAAAAAAATCAGAGAGTTAGCTATTGTCACCCCTATTATAGCGCTAACAGCGAATGCGATTCATGGCGATAAAGAGCGTTTTATTAAAGCAGGAATGAATGATTATTTAGCTAAACCAATTATTAGCGAAAAACTCAATTTGCTCTTAAATCAATACCTACCAAAACTTAATGACGCTAAACACTCTAAGTTAGAGCGCATTAACGAAATTTGGTCGTTGTTAAAGTAACAAGCAATGCAACCGTACTTTTAGGTTAATAGTTACAGATGGCTTTGAAGTATTTACGATTAAAGTTTTAGTTGTTAAGTAAATAAACATAAATAGTGGGTTTAGCAAAATTTTAACCTAAAAAGGTTAAAATTGACTGTTTTCTCAAAAAAGCGGTGGCGATTGAGTAATGCGAAGTAAATTACTTTTACAGCCCTAAAAAGCCTTAACGCATTAACCCAAATATTAAATAACGCTTAAATACTAATCCTTTTTAATTGATTGGGTTGAGCAGGTTGGTTCTTAATGGTTATTTTTAAATTGGTTTGCATTTTGCAAATCAAAATGAAATTGAATCTCATAATGCAAATATCCGCTCAGTTATTTTTTATTCTCCCTATCAAAATAATTTTTTACTATTTGATTTATAAGAACTTAAATATTTTATCATTATTAAATTTATTTTGGCATGGCTTTCGCAATATAAATACCAAGTAAAGCGAAGTTATCGTTGATATAAATTTGCTAAGTAGTTAAATAAATTTAAAGGGTGTCCATTATGCAAACTAATACTAAAGTTAAACAGCAACCAAAAAAAATGTCTTTTGTTCTTACTCCAGAGTTAATGGTGCTGTCTATTATTATTGTTGCAGCTGTTATTGTTGGTGCAACAGCACTGCGAGGCACCGTTACTATAGAGCCTGTTAATAAAGGCAATACCGAGATGTTCAGCAACAAATTTAGCAATAGTGATTTAGATAATGCCACTATTGAAAGCAACACATTAAACTACGCTCAAAACATAGATGAGCAATCTGGCCAATCAGGCTCACAAGGTTTAAACAACTAAACAATACTTCTCCTTAGTATTTATTTCGGCTGACTCTAAGCAATTAGGTCAGCCTTTTTTATTTTTAAAGCCACTTTATACCTAAACCATAGCTTACTCATGATCCCACTTTAGATCAGCTTGCGTGTCAGTGTGATTTGCAAAATGCAAATATACCTATCAATAATTTTAGGCTAACAGTTTGTTTTTAATTTGTTGAATTCAAAAGGTTTTATTTTTGTTTTTGACTGCTGGTTTTGGTCTGTAATTTGCAATTTATGACACAAGCTTACGGTGAGCCCTTATTTGTGGAGAGATTTATGAATGCGTTTAAAAGTTTAGAGCCTATCAATACGGTCAACATTGCACGCTGGCACGAACTTGAGCAGATTATGGCTCATGCAATGAGAAACCATTGTTTTAATATGGTGTACCAGCCGCTTGTGTCTTTAACAAGTGGGCAATTAGTTGGCTTTGAATCTTTAGTGCGGTGCGAATCTTCACGCTATGGTGTTGTTGGCCCAGATGAATTTATTCCGCATGTAGAACAGTCAGGTATGATTTTAGATTTAGGTGATTGGATTTTTAAGCAAACCCTAAGTGATTTAAGCGAAATGAGAAGTTTAGGTATGACCGATATAACGATTTCATTGAACATTTCGCCAGTACAAATTATTGAAGGGAATGTGTTTTCTAAAGTAATGACTTTGCTTGATAAGTACCAAATAGACCCCGCAGCCATAAAAGTAGAACTAACAGAAACAGCATTAATAAAAAGTCCGCAGCGTATTGCTAAAACATTCGAGCAATTTCATAAGGAAGGGGTGAAAATTTGGCTAGACGATTTTGGTACGGGTTATGCTTCACTGGGCCTTTTAAGGCAGTTTAATATTGATGGGCTAAAAATAGACCGCAGCTTTATAAGTGGAATTACAACTAACAATGAAGACTTCACCCTATGTAGCGCAATTATTGCTATGGCGCAAAGATTAGGGCTAGAAACCATTGCTGAGGGGATTGAGCAGCGAGAACAATTGCAAATATTAGAGCAGTTAGGGTGTGATGTAGCGCAAGGTTACTTACTCGGAAGGCCAAGCAGTTTAGCCAACAATACGCAAACATGGGTAAAAAAAAACTCTTAACATAATGTTTCAATTTGCAAAATGCGAAAAACGACTTACTCTAAAAGTATAAAATATAAAATAGCTTCGTATCACAATAATAAATAAAGGCCAGATATGCCAATACCAGAAGAATATATTGATAACACCATTACTCAAGCGAATGTGTTAGCGCAACTAGAGCAAGATGTAGGCTCACTTACCTTGGTTAGGCTAGTAAACTTATTTATTAATGAATTAGAAGAAATGCGAGTTCGTCTTAAAAATGCTATTGATGAGCAAGATGAAGATAATATTAAAGATATAATGCACGTACTTAAAAATTCAGCGGCACTGTACGGTGCTTTAACTTTAGCAGCTCTTGCCAGTCAGCTGCATGATTACCCACCCGCTACCATCGAAGAAAATATTCACGCTGCTCAGAACGTTCTACATAATCTAGAAAAAACGCATGCTGCATATCAAGTTATTGCAAATAATATTACTTAGAAGGCTCTGCCATGAACGATTCTCAAAAAAAAGCACTGGTTTATATTGTAGAAGATAGCATTGCAAGTGGGGCTCTTTATGCGAGTCAATTAGAGCAAGCAGGGCACGAATGTAAACACTTTACCGATGGCTACTCTGCCTTGGTTGGTATAAAAGAGATGATGCCGGATGTTATTGTTCAAGATGTTTGCTTACCCGATATTAGCGGCTTAGAAGTGCTACAGTTTGTTAAAAAGCAAGAAAAGCCTGCTAACGTAGTAATGATCACTTCAAATAGCTCTATTGATGTTGCAGTAGAGGCGATGCGTTTAGGTGGCTTTGATTTTTTAGAAAAACCGTTTTCAGGCCAGCGCTTAGTGAACGCCGTTGATAGCGCACTTTCACAAAAAGCACCTCCTGCAGTTAAAATTCAAGAACAAAAAGCGCAAAACACCTCTGGCTTTATTGGTGAATCGTTAGCAATGCAAACGGTGTTTAGGCTTTTAGATAGTGCGGCACGAAGCAAAGCATGTGTTTTTATTACCGGAGAGAGTGGCACAGGTAAAGAAGTGTGCGCGCAAACTTTGCACGACACCAGCCCAAGAAGTGAAGGGCCATTTATTGCAATTAACTGTGCTGCTATTCCAGGAGAGCTATTTGAGTCAGAGTTTTTTGGTCATGTAAAAGGGGCCTTTAGCGGAGCGTTAAGTGATAGAAAAGGGGCTGTAGAAGTTGCAAACGGCGGCACTTTATTTTTAGATGAACTGTGTGAGATGGAGCTCAACCTACAAGCTAAGTTATTGCGTTTTTTACAAACGGGTGCGTTTAATCGGGTAGGCAGTAGCGAGGTTTTACACAGTAATGTAAGGCTAGTGTGTGCAACAAATAGAAGCCCTGTAGTTGAAGTTGCCGAAGGGCGTTTTAGAGAAGATTTATACTATAGGCTTAATGTTATTCCTGTAAAGTTACCTCCGCTACGCGAGCGAGCTGGCGATATAATGTTGCTTGCAAAGCATATTTTAAAGCAAAAAAGTGAAAGTAACGCTAAGTTATTCCATCGCTTTTCAAAAGAAGTTGAAAACCTTTTTTGCAACTACGATTGGCCCGGTAATATCCGTGAGCTGCAAAATGTTATCGAAAATATCGTTGTTATCAACGAGGGTGACGTAGTTGAGCTAGATATGTTACCTAGCTCATTTGGTGTTAATTCTGCTATTCCAATCAAAAATACCAGCTCGTCTCAATCTGCAGAGCAAATACAAACTAACTCGCTTATGGGCGTACACGACATAGAGCCCCTGTGGCAGGTTGAAAAAAGGGCAATAGAGTCGGCAATAGCAGTATGTGATGATAACATTCCACTTGCTGCAGCCTATTTAGGAGTAAGCGCCTCGACTATTTACAGAAAAATAAAAGGTTGGGGTTAGCTTTACGCTTCATACTTACACCTGCTTGGTGTTTATACTGTGCTAATGCTACTTAATAAGAGTAGGGTGCCTGTTTAATCATAATTTTATTATTCTGCTCATAGCTTATAATTCTCCTAAACACATTAAACAAGGCTACTTGATAAGAGCTAGTCGCAAGTCATTTCGTTCTTAGTTACATTTTCATGGTTGAAATAATTAAAGATACCCTAAGCTCTATTACTACACCCTAAGTTTAATAGTAAAAGGAGATCACAATGAGTAACGTTAATTTACAGCCAGCGAGTGTAATGCAGCCTTTAGTGGTAAGCGATTTAGATAACAATGACGTGAATTTAGTTGACCGCGTAAGCGACAAACCTTGGAAAATGATAGTGGTGTACAGAGGCCAGCATTGCCCTAAATGTACCGAGCAACTAAACGAGCTTGCAACAATGCATGACGATTTTGCCAGCGTAGGTGTAGAAGTTGTAGCAGTAAGTGGCGATAGCGAAGAGCAGCTTAAAAAGCATCTTGAAAAAATAGACGTAAATTTCCCTCTTTATTACAATTTAACCATTGAGCAAATGACTGATTTAGGCTTATACATTAGTGAACCGCGTAGTGATGCTGAAACAGATCACCCATTTGCTGAGCCTTGTATTATTGTTTTAAACGAAGATAACCAAGTACAGATGCTTGATAAATCAAATAGTCCATTTGTTCGTCCAAGCCTTAAGCAGTTGTTAGGCGGTATTAAATTTTCACGCGAAAACGACTACCCAATTCGCGGTACTTTTATTAAGTAACGTGTATTGAGTAATTTGATGAATATACGAAGAGGGCACATTTTTGTGCCCTTTTTTATTTTTTTCACTTTTTTTAATTTAATTACTTGAAAACTATTTTATTGCCCATAAATAGTTTAATGAGGACGCCTGATGGGTCCCAAAAAAATACAGAAGTTATTGAAATTTATATTATTAATTTAATTATGTTGTGCTTGTTCAAACGAAAAGTAACAACATTATATCGCTTAAATATGAGGATATTATTATGCGTACAGTAGACTTATCACCACTTTATCGTTCATTCATCGGCTTTGATCATTTAGCATCTTTAATGGATGCGGCAGCTCGTACAGACAAGCAGCCTAGCTTTCCTCCTTACAATATCGAAGCACTAGATAAAGACAAATACAGAATCACTATGGCCGTTGCTGGCTTTAGTGAAAATGAGCTGACCATTGAGTCAGAGAACAACACGTTAAAAGTTGCAGGCACTAAACCAAATAAAGATGAAAATGAAGAGCGTAAGTTCATTCATCAAGGTATTGCTGAACGTAACTTTGAGCGTAAGTTTCAACTAGGGGATCATGTAAAGGTGCTCGGTGCCGATTTAGCCAACGGTCTGCTTAGCATTGACCTAGAGCGCGAAATCCCAGAAGCACTTAAACCTCGTAAAATTGAAATTGGCGGTGGTAACCTAATCGAAGGTAAATAATCGCTAATAAACATTTTCCCTGATTGTAGCCGCCTTAACTGAGGCGGCTTTTTCGTTTTTATAATTCGTTTATATGCGTTAAATAATAATTTGCTTGGGCTAAGGTCTGCTGTTGAAGTTGAGGTGCTTGTTTATCCCAATTTTTATAAACCATGCCAATGCGTGGGTTTTTTTCAAGTAATGCGCGGTGTTTATCCATAAATTGCCAATATAAGCTGTTGTAAGGACATGCCTTCTCACCTACTTTTTACTTAACATCATAATGACAGTTTTTGCAGTAATCGCTCATTTTATTGATGTAATTACCACTGGCTGCGTAGGGTTTAGTGGCAATAATGGCATCATCTGCAAATTGGCTCATGCCACGGGTGTTAGGCATTTCAACCCATTCAATGGCATCAATATAAACCCCTAAATACCACTGGTCGACTTCATTAGGGTCAATGCCTGTTAATAAGCAAAAATTACCAATGATCATTAATCTTTGAATATGATGAGCGTAAGCAGTATTTAAGCTCTGCGTTAATGCATGGCTTAAACAGTTCATTTTTACATTACCCTGCCAAAAGTAGCCCGGTAACGACTGTTTGGCCTGTAATTGGTTTTTTTGTGCATAGTCGGGCATGTTTACCCAATATATACAGCGCACATATTCACGCCAACCTAGAATTTGCCTAACAAAGCCCTCTACTTGAGAAATCGAAATTGTGTCTGGGTGAGCATTATATTCGTCAACTACACGCCTAATAACGTACAGCGGGTGGATTAACTTGGCGTTTAAAGCAAATGATAAACGGCTATGGTACAAGCTGGCGTTATTTGTAATTTGGTCGGTCATTGCATCTTGAAACTGGCCGAAATTTTTTAGCAGGTGAGTGCAAAAATACTCTAAACACGTTTTGGCTTGTATGCGAGTGAGCGGCCATGGCAGCTGCTGAGGGTTTATTTCACCAAAGTAATTTACGTTATGTTTTTTAAGTCTACCGATGATGGTGCTAACATCGTTATTAAATAATTTTGGTGGTGGAATGGCGTTTAAATCTGCTTTTTTAAATTTGTTTCTGTTATTACTATCAAAGTTCCACCGTCCTCCTTGTGGGCTATTTCCATCCATAAGGATTGTGTATTGCTTGCGCATAGCGCGATAAAAGTGCTCCATAGTCACATGTTTGTTTTTTTCAAACCGTTCGTTAATACGCTCAAATGGCAGCATAAAATGTTCAGTGTCATAGGCTTTAACAAGAAGATCAGACTCTTTTTTAAATTTACTTAGCTGTGCTTTGAGGCGAAATTCATCAGGGTATTGGTAATGTATTTCACTGCAACAAAACTGTTTGGCTATGCGCGTGAGTAAATCAGGTAAGGTTTTGTCCTGGTGGGTATCATCAAGGGTAAGATGAAGTGTGCTGTAATTCGCGCTTTGTAAAGCCGTTGCAAAACGTTCCATCGCATAAAAAAAAGCACATAACTTTTGCACATGGTGCTTAACGTAATTGGTTTCTTGTTTTAACTCGGCAATTAAATAAAGTGTATCGGGCTCTTTTTCTTTAAACCACGAATGCGAAGCATTTAGTTGATCACCTAAAATTAGGCGTAACACTTTATAATGAGCCATAGACTACCTAAATTCAGTTGTACGTAAAAAACAACGACGTAGATCTAGGTAGTTTGCTCATAGGTGAATAAAAGCTGAGGCCTGTGATACTTATAGCTTGTTTGCACGAAGTTGAGTGATTTTTTGCTCAAGCGAAATAACATTTGTTTTGTTAAACAAGGTTGTATTAGCAAAGCTTTCAAAATAACGAAGCGCTTTTTGCCAAGCAAATTGTGTTTGTGTGGTAAATAAACGCCCTAAGTGCTCGTTTAAGGTATCGTAAAAGGCATCGCAAAGTAGCGATATTTCTTTTGGCGTAACCCCCATCTTTTTTAAGTATTGCAAGTGAAAGGTTAAAAATGGGGCAACAGAAGATGGGTTATCTAAATGCCTAACGATGCGTTCTAACACACAATATAAAATATAACTTTTTTCGTTAAAATAAGTTGCACTTGGGTACTGCATTGTTATATTTGACGCTTCAAGTTTTGCATGAAAGCGCGCTGTAAACGCATGAAAATTTGGCTTAACTATATGCAAGCTTTTAATTAACTGTGGCTGATAAGTATTCATTTGCAATCTCATTAAATTTTGTAATTTTTATTTTTATCCACATCGGTGAGCTTTTAGTATAGTGCGTTGCTCAAATATCGCACGTAAACTAATCGTAAAAAAACACAAAATTGTATCAGTTTTATGAATTTTAGATATTTTATTTATGAATATACGGCTTTTTACGTAAATATTAATGATGCTACGATTATCATTTTACCGTTAGCAACACCATAATACATACTGCTAAAGCTTAAAATGGTGGGTCACTGATTTTATCAAACTTATTCGTTATTATGGTTGCTAATTACCCCGTACATCCTTATAATAGCCGCCATTGTTTAGCGGTTAATTACTCGCTAACAGCGATATTGAATTTTAAGTTTAATATCTATTGGCGCGGGATGGAGCAGCCTGGTAGCTCGTCGGGCTCATAACCCGAAGGTCGTCGGTTCAAATCCGGCTCCCGCAACCAATTTTTATAGTTAGGTATATCCTTACTAATTCTGTATCGCGCATTCTAAGTAATGCGCGTTTTGCGTTTAAGCTAATGTAGTTTAATTTGGTCAGTGTTATGACCCGCAGCCAAGCTTGGCCTGAGGCCACACAGTTTTATGCTTTATTGGTGTGACGCCCCGCTTGGTTCGGGGCGTTGTTGTATCTGCACCATTGATTTATGGCCTTGTCATTAAATCAAAACTTAAACTCAGTATTTTAGGGCTATAAGCCCTTTTTTTGTTTGTATGGAGGATTTTCGTGACAAAACTTGAGCAAGATTTATTAACCATGCTTACGCCTGCAGTAGAAATGTTAGGCTTTGAATTACATGGTCTTGAGTTTGTACAAGCAGGCCGCCATTCTACCTTAAGGGTTTATATTGACCATGAGGATGGGATATCTGTTGATAATTGTGCGGATGCAAGTCGCCAAATTAGTGCGATTTTAGACGTCGAAGACCCAATTACAAATGAATATGATTTGGAAGTATCGTCTCCTGGTGTTGATCGTCCATTATTCAAACAAGATCATTACGAGAAGGCGCAAGGAGAGGAAGTACGCGTTCGTACTAAGCTTCCACAAGATGGTCGCCGTAATTTTAAAGGCGATTTAGTAGCAGTTAGCAGTGATATGATCACACTTAAAAGCGATGGCGAAGAGCACTTAATCATGCTTAGCAATATCGAACGTGCGAACATCATCGCAAAGTTTTAATTTGAGTGCGAAGGAATAGGGCAAGCGAGGCATTACCCATGGCAAAAGAGATATTATTGGTTGCTGAAGCCGTTTCCAATGAGAAAGCGGTTCCAAAAGAAAAGATTTTTGAAGCGCTAGAGTTCGCTCTAGCAACAGCGACAAAGAAAAAACACGATGGCGAAATTGAAGTACGTGTATCAATCGACCGTAAAACCGGTGATTACGACACGTTCCGTCGTTGGCAGATTGCAGAAGTTCAAGAAGATGGTTCTTTAGAAAACCCTTACAGCGAAATCACATTAGAAGCAGCTCAAGTTGAAGAACCAGACCTGCAACTAGGTGATTATGTTGAAGAACAGATTGAATCTATCAAATTCGACCGCATAACTACACAAATGGCAAAGCAAGTTATCGTACAAAAAGTACGTGAAGCTGAGCGCGCTTTAGTTGTAGAAGCTTATAAAGATCAAGAAGGCGAGCTAGTAACAGGTGTTGTTAAAAAAGCGACACGTGATGCGATCGTACTTGATTTAGGTAACAACGCAGAAGCGGTTATTTACCGTGACGATATGCTACCACGTGAAAACTTCCGCCCAGGCGATCGTATCCGTGGTCTTCTTTACGAAGTTAAACCTGAAGCACGCGGCGCACAGTTATTTGTAACGCGTTCAAAACCAGAAATGCTGATGGAATTATTCCGCATTGAGGTGCCAGAAATTGGCGAAGAAATGATTGAGCTTCGTGCTGCAGCACGCGATCCTGGTTCACGCGCTAAAATCGCCGTTAAATCTAACGACAAGCGCATTGACCCAGTAGGTGCGTGTGTTGGTATGCGTGGTGCACGTGTTCAAGCTGTATCATCAGAACTTGGTGGCGAGCGTGTTGATATTGTACTTTACGATGACAACCCTGCACAGTTTGTAATTAATGCAATGGCACCGGCTGAAGTAGCTTCAATCGTAATGGATGAAGACACTCATTCAATGGATATCGCTGTTGAAGCAGATAACCTAGCACAAGCAATTGGTCGTAATGGTCAAAACGTTCGTTTAGCAAGCCAATTAACTGGCTGGGAACTAAACGTAATGACAGTTGATGACATGCGCGCTAAAAACGAGGCTGAGTCAGATAAGTTAATTAACTTATTTACTGAAAACTTAGATATTGATGATGAATTTGCATCATTACTTATCAACGAAGGTTTCTCAACACTTGAAGAAGTAGCCTATGTGCCGGCTTCTGAGTTTTTAGAAATTGATGGCTTAGATGAAGAAACGGTTGATGTACTGCGCTCACGCGCTAAAGACGCGTTAACGACTAAAGCACTTAAAACGGAAGAAAGCTTAGAGGGCGTAGAGCCTGCTGAAGACTTACTTGCGCTTGAAGGTTTAGAACGCCATCTAGCATTTGTTATGGCAAGTAAGGGTGTAGTTACACTTGAAGACTTAGCTGAGCAAGGTATTGATGAATTAGTAGATATTACAGAGCTTTCACCTGAAAAAGCAGGTGAGTTAATTATGGCTGCACGTAATATTTGTTGGTTCGCAGACGAGTAATTTATTAACGGAGGTATTACACACTATGGCAGAAGTAAATGTTGAAAAACTAGCCGGCGATATAGGTACAACTGTTGATAAATTGCTACAGCAATTTTCACAAGCGGGTATCACTAAAAAAGCAGGTGACAATGTAACAGAAGCTGAAAAAGCACAGTTACTTGATCACTTAAGCAAATCGCACGGTGGTACTGGTTCAGATGGCCCAGCACGTATGACTTTACAGCGTAAGAGCAAAAGCACATTAAATGTAACGGGCTCTACGGGTAAAGCGAAAGCTGTTCAAGTTGAAGTTCGCAAAACACGTACTTACGTGAAAAAGAGCGCAATGGAGCAAGAGCAAGAACAGCAACGTCTAGCCGCTGAAGAAAAAGCGCGTATCGAAGAGCAGCAAAAAGCTGCACAAGAAGCCGCTGAGTTAAAAGCGAAACAAGAGGCAGAACGTAAAGCAAAAGAAGACGCTGATCGTAAAGCCAAAGAAGAAGCTAAACGCAAAGCAGATGCAGAGCGTAAAGCTAAACAACAGCAGATGACCCCAGAGCAAAGTGCTAAGTCTGAGAAAGATCGCATCGAAGCTGAGCGTCTGCAGAAAGAAGCAGAAGAGGCCGCATTGAAGAAAGCTGAAGAAGAAGCGAAACGTCAAGCAGAAGAGGCAAGAAAGCTAGCTGAAGAAAATGAAGCTCGCTGGAAGAAAGAAGAAGAAGAACGTAAGAAACGCGAAGAAACAGCGGATCACCATCTTACGACTTCTACATACGCACGTGAGGCAGAAGATGTAGCCGATGCACGTGATGAGCAAGGCGCACGCCGTGCTAAGAAAAAGAAAAAAGCCCCAGCAAAAGATAAATTTGCAGGTGGTAAAGGCCGTAAAGGCAAGCTAAAAGCACCTACATCACTACAGCATGGTTTCCAAAAGCCAACTGCAGATGTTAAAAACGAAGTGCGTATTAGCGAAACAATTACAGTTGCTGAGCTTGCTTCACGCATGGCAGTTAAAGGCGCTGAAGTTGTTAAAACAATGATGAAAATGGGTGACATGGTTACCATTAACCAAGTGATTGACCAAGAAACAGCACAACTTGTTGCTGAAGAAATGGGCCACAAAGTTATCATTGTTAAAGAAAACGAATTAGAGCAAACAGTTTTAAATGACCGTCATGAAGATGGTAAGTCTGAGCCTCGTGCGCCAGTAGTAACTGTAATGGGTCACGTTGACCACGGTAAAACATCAACACTTGATTACATTCGTTCAGCTAAAGTTGCATCAGGCGAAGCCGGTGGTATTACACAGCACATTGGTGCATATCACGTTGAAACAAACGGCAACATGATCACTTTCTTAGATACACCAGGCCATGCCGCGTTTACATCAATGCGTGCACGTGGTGCTAAAGCGACAGATATTGTAATCCTAGTGGTTGCAGCAGATGATGGTGTAATGCCACAAACTAAAGAAGCGGTACAGCATGCTCGTGCAGCTGGCGTTCCTTTAATCATCGCTGTAAACAAAATGGATAAAGAAGGCGCAGATCCAGATCGCGTTAAAAACGAACTAGCTCAGCTAGACGTTATCCCTGAAGATTGGGGCGGCGATACGCAATACGTTCATATCTCAGCTAAAACTGGCTTAGGTATTGATGACTTACTAGAAGCTGTACTTATGCAGTCAGAATTATTGGAGCTAAGTGCCCCTTCTGAAGGTATGGCTGCAGGTGTTGTTATTGAATCTCGCCTTGATAAAGGACGTGGTCCGGTAGCGTCTATATTGGTTCAATCAGGTACCCTTAACCAAGGCGATATCGTACTGTGTGGTCTTGAATACGGCCGTGTTCGTGCAATGAAAGACGAAAATGGTAAAGACATTAAATCAGCTGGCCCTTCTATTCCAGTTGAGATTTTAGGTCTTTCTGGTATACCGGCGGCAGGTGATGAAGCAACCGTTGTTAAAGATGAGCGTAAAGCGCGTGAAGTGGCTTTATACCGTCAAGGTAAGTTCCGCGACGTTAAGTTGGCTCGTCAGCAAAAAGCGAAGCTTGAAAACATGTTTTCTAACATGGCTGAAGGCGATGTATCTGAAGTTAACATTGTACTTAAAGCAGACGTTCAAGGTTCAATTGAAGCAATTTCAGATTCACTAACTAAGCTTTCTACTGATGAAGTTAAAGTGAAGATTGTAGGCTCAGGCGTAGGTGGTATCACTGAAACTGATGCAACACTTGCGGCTGCATCTAATGCAATCGTAGTTGGCTTTAACGTTCGTGCTGATGCATCTGCACGTAAAGTAATTGACACTGAAAACTTAGACCTTCGTTACTACAGCGTAATCTACAGCCTAATTGAGGAAGTTAAGCAAGCCATGTCTGGTATGCTTGCACCTGAATTTAAGCAAGAGATTATCGGTCTTGCTGAAGTGCGTGACGTATTTAAGTCTCCAAAAATTGGCGCAATTGCTGGTTGTATGGTTACTGAAGGTACAATTAAACGCAGCGCACCAATTCGTGTACTACGTGACAACGTGGTTATTTACGAAGGTGAGCTTGAGTCACTACGTCGCTTTAAAGATGACGTTCAAGAAGTACGTAACGGCATGGAATGTGGTATCGGTGTTAAGAACTACAATGACGTTCGCGTTGGTGACCAAATCGAAGTATTTGAGACAGTTGAAGTACAACGTACACTTTAATTGCTCGTAAGCTAAGATTTTAAATGGGGGCTTTGCCCCCATTTCTGTATCCATTATTTAATTAACTTATTATTTTAATTCAGTAAGTTATGATTTTAGGAAAACAATCATGAGAGAATTTTCTCGCACTGATCGTGTTGCTCAACAAATTCAAAAAGAAATTGCTGTTATTTTACAACGCGAAATTAAAGATCCGCGCTTAGGCATGGTGACAGTGTCTGCGGTAGAAGTATCGCGCGATTTATCTTACGCAAAAGTTTTTATTACGGTGTTTAATACCGAAGATGAAAACAAAGCAAAAGAAAGCGCAAAAATACTTAACGAAGCTACGGGCTATATTCGCTCGTTACTGGGTAAGCGTATTCGTGCTCGTATAATGCCTGAGCTTAAGTTTGTAGTAGATAACTCACTAATGGAAGGGATGCGTATCTCTAACTTAGTGGACTCGGTTATTCGCGAAGATAACGCTAAACATGTAAATGATGAAACTGATAGCGAAGAAGGCACTAAAGACTAATGGCTAGACGCAGTAAAGGCCGTCCGATTGATGGTATTTTGTTGTTAAACAAACCTCAAGGCATTTCGTCGAACAAAGCCCTACAGCAAGCTAAAGGTATTTATTTTGCCCAAAAAGCTGGCCATACCGGTGCGCTAGACCCACTGGCCACAGGTATGCTACCTATTTGTTTTGGTGAAGCGACTAAGTTTACTCAGTTTTTGCTCGATACAGATAAAACCTATGTGGTAAGAGCAAAACTAGGTGAGCGCACCACTACCTCTGATTCAGATGGCGAAGTGGTTGAAACCCGTGATGTAAACATTACTACTGAGCAACTTGCTGCAGAAATAGAAAAGTTTTTAGGCGAGTCAGATCAGTATCCATCAATGTACTCAGCGCTTAAATATGAAGGCAAGCCTTTATATAAGTACGCGCGTGAAGGTATTGAAGTACCGCGTAAATGCCGAAAAATAAATGTATTTAGTTTAACGCTTGATGAGTTTGATGAAGCGAATAACGAAGTGCAAATGACCGCCCATGTATCTAAAGGCACGTACATTCGTACCATTGTTGATGATTTAGGGGAAAACCTAGGCTGTGGTGCACATGTTATTATGTTGCATCGCTCAGCAGTTGGTCATTACCCTAAAGATAAAATGGTCTCGCTTGAGCACCTTGAAACCTTATTAGCCAAGGCTAAAGAGGAAGAGGTTGCCCCATCTACATACCTTGATGAATTACTATTACCAATGGATAGTGCATTGGTTGATTTACCTGTTGTAGAAATTAGCAAAGAGCAGGGCGTTTCGTTTAGCCATGGCCAAGCCGTGGTGCTAGGCACTGAATTACCCGAAGGGGCAATTAAAGTCCTGGCTGATGGTGCGTTTATCGGCACTGGTGAGCGCAACCCTGATGGACATTTAAAATCAAAGCGTGGCCTGTCTAATCAGCAACCAGAGTAAACTTTAACTTGTAGTTATTCTCATAGTTGGTAGAATACGCCCGCTTAATCGTTTTGGCTGAATTAGTGATCGGCTAAAGCACCTATTAAATTTAACTTTTGGAGTTATTATGTCACTAAGCAATCAAGAAAAAATCGATATCATTGCTAAATTTGCACGTGCTGAAGGCGACACTGGTTCACCTGAAGTACAAGTAGCTTTACTTACTTTTGATATCAACAAGCTTCAAGGTCACTTTGCTGACCACAAGCATGACTTCCACTCACGTCGTGGTCTGCTTCGTAAAGTAAGTACTCGCCGTAAATTGCTTGATTACCTAAAAGGTAAAGACATCTCGCGTTATACTGCGTTAATCCAAGAGCTTGGCCTACGTCGCTAAGAACTTGATTACGAGAAAAGGAGCTTTATAGCTCCTTTTTTTGTGCCTAAATTTTGTAATTTAAAATCATCCATAATAGCTTTACTAACTGGCTTTATGATGTTTTAAAATACTCATGCGCCTAATACCAACCCGTATTAATACTTAATCATTTTCAGGGGTTAAACGTGTCGCTATCTGCGTTAAAAAATTCTCATTTACGACTGCATGGATGCAGAAGGTAGAGCAATGCAGGAGCAATTGCCGAGAACAACTAAATAGCGAGTTTTTTGCCTTGTTATCAACACGTTTATCCATCCTCAAAATAGATCACTTAATTATGAGGATTGGTATAATAAAACAACGAGCTTTAGCGTTTTACCAGCACGAATATCTCCCCTTATAAAACCTGCCTTAATTAAGCGAATTGGTACAAACCGTTTTATATAAAGTAATTGATAAATAATGAGATAAAAGCGATTACTTTTATCTTTGGGTAGACTCGCAATTTTACGTCGCTTTGGTATATACTATGCGCGTAGATAAATAGGTTATCTGCAGTCATTAAAAATTTTGCCAATTGTAGTACTTAATTGATTTCCAACTGAATACAATTATGTACTGTAATTGGCCCTTTTAATGACACTTATTAATGAAATATAAAAACATTTAAGGAATATTTTAAGTGCAAGCAATTATTAAAGAATTTCAACTAGGTCAACACACAGTTACCCTAGAAACAGGTGCAATCGCTCGTCAAGCTGACGGCGCTGTACTAGCAAGCATTGGTGACACGTCAGTATTAGTTACTGTCGTTGGTAAGCGTGAAGCTCAACCTGGTCAAGACTTTTTCCCACTTACTGTTAACTACCAAGAGCGTATGTACGCTGCTGGTCGTATCCCAGGTGGTTTCCTAAAGCGTGAAGGTCGTCCTAACGATGGCGAAACACTTATTGCACGTCTTATTGACCGTCCAATTCGTCCACTTTTCCCAAATGGTTTCGTAAATGAAGTACAAGTTATTGCAACCGTTGTATCTGTAAACCCTGAAATCCAACCAGATATGGTTGCGATGATTGGTACATCAGCAGCACTTGCTATCTCTGGTATCCCATTTAGCGGCCCAATTGGTGCTTCTCGCGTTGGTTACATCAACGGTGAATACGTGCTTAACCCAACACTAAAAGAGCTTGAAGAAAGCCAACTTGATTTAGTTGTTGCAGGTACTGATAACGCAGTACTAATGGTTGAATCAGAAGCTGACGTACTAGCTGAAGACGTAATGCTAGGTGCGGTTGTATACGGCCATGAGCAATCTCAAGCTATCATTAACGCAATTAACGAATTTAAAGCAGAAGCAGGTAAGCCTACTTGGGATTGGACTGCACCTGAGAAAAACGTATCTCTTGAAGAAAAAGTAGCATCACTTGCATCAGATAAAGTAGGTGAAGCTTACCGTATTACTGATAAAGTAGCACGTAAAGAAGCATTAACTGCAGCCAAAGACGCTGTAATTGAAGCACTTACAAGTGAACTTGCTGAAGATGAAACACTTGATAAGCAAGAAGTAGGCAAAGTATTTGGTTCTTTAGAGAAGAAAATTGTACGTGGCCGCATCACTGCCGGTGAAAAACGTATTGATGGTCGTGAACCAGATATGATCCGTGCACTAGATGTAATGACGGGTGTATTACCACGTACTCACGGTTCTGCAATCTTTACTCGTGGCGAAACACAAGCACTTGTGACAGCGACACTTGGTACAGAACGTGACTCACAGTTAATCGATGATTTAACGGGTACTCACAAAAACCACTTTATGCTTAACTACAACTTTCCTCCATTCTGTGTAGGTGAAACTGGTTTTGTAGGTTCTCCAAAGCGTCGTGAAATCGGCCACGGTAACTTAGCTAAGCGTGGTATCCAAGCTGTTATGCCTACACTTACTGAGTTCCCTTACTCAATTCGTGTTGTATCTGAAATTACTGAATCAAATGGTTCGTCTTCAATGGCATCTGTTTGTGGTACGTCACTTGCACTTATGAACGCCGGTGTACCAATTAAAGCATCTGTTGCGGGTATCGCGATGGGCCTTGTGAAAGAAGATGAAAAGTTTGTTGTTCTTTCAGATATCTTAGGTGATGAAGATCACTTAGGTGACATGGACTTTAAAGTAGCAGGTACTACTAACGGTATCACTGCACTACAAATGGATATCAAGATTGAAGGTATCACACAAGAAATCATGCAAATTGCGCTTAAACAAGCAAAAGCGGCGCGTTTACACATTTTAGGTGTGATGGACGAAGCGATTTCTGCTCCTTCAGAAGAGTTATCAATGTTTGCTCCTCGTATCTACACTATGCAAATTCCTGCTAAGAAGATTGCTGAAGTAATTGGTAAAGGTGGCGCTACTATTCGTCAACTTACTGAAGAGACAGGCACAACAATTGAAATTGAAGATGACGGTACAATTAAAATTGCTGCAACAGACGGTGAAAGCGCACAAAACGCAATTACACGTATTGAGCAATTAACAGCAGAGCTTGAAGTAGGTACTATCTACACTGGTAAAGTTGTACGTATTGTTGACTTTGGTGCGTTTGTAAACATTCTTCCTGGTAAAGATGGCCTAGTGCATATTTCTCAAATCAGTACAGAGCGTGTTAACAACGTAACTGACCACTTAAGTGAAGGTCAAGAAGTTAAAGTTAAAGTACTAGAAGTAGACCGCCAAGGCCGTGTACGTCTAAGCATTAAAGAAGCAATGGAGTCAGCAGCACCAGCAGCTGATGAGTCAAAAGACGCATAATTGCTAAACTTTAACCCGTTAATATACGCGGGATAATAAAAAAGGGGCTGTTTAGCCCCTTTTTTTATGCTTTAATGAAACCTTATTAGACAAGGTCTGTCTTATTTTTATTGCGATATATCTTGGTATTAAGGATTTTAATGATACTCAAACATTTAGCTTTGGCATCTTTTGCTATTTTGTCTTTAAGCGCTTGCCAAACTACGACTGAATCAACACCTACGCCGATTGTTAATGTGCCATTTACAGCACCCCTTGCATCCGATTTTAGAAGTGAAATTGCGATTGCGCGTTACTCTGAATTATTAAATAGAGCCGATTTAAGTACCGAGCAACAAGCTAAGCTTTATTATGACCGTGGGGTGTTATTTGATAGTTTAGGAATGACTACGTTATCTCGCATTGATTTTAACCGTGCTATAAAATTAAAGCCTGATTTAGCTGAGGTGTATAACTTTTTAGGTATTCAGCACACTTTAATGCAGCAATACGAAAAAGCGTATGAGTTTTTTGATTCAGCCCTTGAGCTTAATGAAGAGCATGAATACGCTTATTTAAACCGTGGTATTGCACTGTATTATGGTGAAAGAGCAAACTTGGCGCAAAGCGATTTTGATGAGTTTTTAGCGCGTTCACCAAACGATCCTTACCGAGTATTATGGCTTTACCTTGCACAATCGCAAGAAGATAAACAACAAGCACTAACAGACCTTAAAGCCAATGCTGCTGCCTTAGATGAATCGCAATGGGCGTATCAATTAATTTCGCTTTATAGCGGTGAAATGAGTGAGCATACGTTTTTATCGGGTATTAGCGAAGGTGTTAAATCTGAGCAAGAATACGCACAACGTTTGTGTGAGGCGTATTTTTATTTAGCCAAAATGCACCAAGCAGCGGGTGAGCAGTATTTAGCTGCGGACTACTTTAGGTTAGCGCTATCCACAAATGTGCATGAGTTTATTGAGTACAAATATGCCCGTTTAGAGCTTGAGCTGATGGCTGGTGCTGACGCTAGCTAAGTATGTTAAGTTTCTAAGTGTATTACTAGGGTGCTTAATTCTATCAGGCTCTAGTAATCGTTTTGGCGCAATTGGCTTTTGGCATGTATTAAATTCAAAAGCCAATGTATTACAAAGCTACTGGCAAACCCCTTCCTATTTTCGTTCGCATGTTAGCCAGCTCCCGGATACGCAATTAGCTAAGTTGGCACGTCTCTCAATTCCTTTAGCACAATATCGATATTCACTTAGGCTTATAAATAGTGGGCATGCAAATACGGCAAAGGTTTTTTGGCGTGCCGGGGCGAGTAACTTATCAGTTGAACATCGAAAAACATTAGCTGAGCAGTTATTGGTTCATTCGCGGTGGCAAGATTTAGCCTTACTCGCTAATGAAAAACTATTGCCAGAGGGAAATGAAAAAAATCACCTTAAGCTAGAGCTAAGTACCCATTACAGCCAAGTATCAAATGAATTCATTAATCAACTTGGGTTTGCTTCTATAAGTGATGATATTGAACCACAAACGCAATGTCTTTTTAATGTGCTTACTATGAGTAACCATCGCTCAGGTTTATATAAATTAAATGAGCTAATTTCACGTTATGATCAAGCACCAGAACCGCGCAAACATGTTTTTTGCTTTTCTATGCCTGTGTATGTTGCGGGCGCAGTGAAATGCTCAATAGATAAAAACCAAGCTGCGCAGTGTAGTGTGCAAACACCCAAGCTCATAAAATCGGTTACTGAAAATTTTGATTTTATTATTATGATGCCCAAGTATGGCACTGCTAATGTAACGAATAACACCATGCTTATAAATTCAGATGCACAGTACCATGTGTTTTTACATGAATTGATGCACTTTAACGGATTTGAGGATGAATACGCGTTACCGCTAACTAAACAGGCTTGGTTATGCACACAACGTGGGCTTGTTGCACCTAATTTGTATATTTCTGATGGGAAACAGAAACCTCAAGGGTGGCATAAAGCTAATAGTTGTCAAAAAGGGGGGATTGCTTATAAGCCAAGCGAAAATTGGTCTATTATGGAGTATCAGCAATTAGGGCTTTCGGACCAATACAGGGCGCTTTGGCTAAACCAACTAGATATAGTTAATGACCATTTAAAACGTCTTCCTAGTGCCCCTACGTCGACAAATAAGGGGGTAAAAAATTAGCTGTTAGCATAATTAAATAAGGCTTAATGATATGTTAAATAGTGCTTAAAAAACCCCCATACAGATCCGCTTTTCGTAGACAAAAACTGTGTTTTTCAGTATAACTATACGTATTAATGTCGTTTAAAAACAGGTAGTAAAAGCATCTTTAAGTCACCAAAAAAGGGATGCCCTGATAAACTTATGATAATAAAAGGCCCTACATTATGACTTTGCTCTGGATACCCTTGTTATCCTTAATTGGCAGTGTTATTTCTGCATGCACAGGTAAACTAACGCGAAACCAAAGCGCGGGTTTAACAGCCCTTGCTCCTTTGGCTGCGTTAGGAATTACACTTTACCATGCACCTGCGGTTTTAGCGGGCGAAACAATTCGTTATACATTGTCGTGGATCCCCACACTTGGACTTGATTTATCTCTTCGCTTAGATGGTCTTAGTTTACTGTTTATGTTCATGATTTTGGGCATAGGTTTACTTGTTATTTTGTATACGCGTTACTACTTAAGTGCCAATGATTCAATGCCAAAGCTTTATAGCTACTTAATGTTATTTATGACGGCCATGTTGGGCATTGTTATGTCGAATAACGTTATACAGCTATGGTTATTTTGGGAATTAACCAGTATAAGCTCATTTTTACTGATTAGTTTTTGGTGGCAAAAATCTGAAGCCCGAAAAGGTGCGCGTATGGCACTTGCAGTTACCGGAGCCGGAGGGTTAGCGTTACTTGCAGGGTTAATTTTACTTGGTGATATTGTAGGAAGTTATAACCTTGATACTATTTTAGCGAGCAAAGCTATTATCCAGTCTCACGATTTATACGAGGTTGCGTTAGTACTTGTGTTGCTAGGGGCATTCACAAAGTCTGCACAATTTCCATTTCATTTTTGGTTGCCGCATGCAATGGCTGCCCCTACGCCTGTTAGTGCCTATTTACACTCGGCCACTATGGTTAAAGCAGGTATCTTTTTACTTGCGCGTTTTTACCCTGCGTTATCGGGCACCGATACGTGGTTTATTTTAGTCGGTTTAACGGGGTTAACTACGTTATTAACGGGTGCTTATATCGCGTTATTTAAACACGATTTAAAAGGGTTGCTAGCTTATTCTACCATCAGCCATTTGGGCTTAATTACCTTGTTGTTAGGCCTTGATACAGAACTTGCGACCGTGGCCGCTATTTTTCATATTATTAACCACGCTACCTTTAAAGCGTCTTTATTTATGGCAACCGGTATCATTGATCATGAAACCGGTACGCGTGATATGCGAAAACTAAATGGCATGTGGCGATTTTTACCCTATACCGCGACCCTTGCAATGGTCGCGGCAGCCTCGATGGCAGGCGTGCCCTTGCTTAATGGCTTTTTGTCTAAAGAAATGTTTTTTGCCGAAACTTTACATCAGCAAGTGCTTGGCTCTATGTCGTGGCTCATTCCTGTGCTGGCAACAATTGCAGGCGCATTTTCAGTCGCTTATTCGGCACGCTTTATACACGATGTATTTTTTAACGGTGACCCAATCGATTTACCAAAAACTCCACATGAGCCGCCGCGCTATATGCGCGTTCCAATAGAGATATTAGTTGTCATTTGTTTACTTGTTGGTATTTTCCCGCACTTTATTGTTGGGGGCATTTTATCGGCTGCTTCTTCGGCTGTGCTTGGTAAAGCTATGCCGGAGTATGTAGTGGCTTTATGGCATGGGTTTAACCTGCCATTACTCATGAGTGCAATGGCAGTAGCAGGCGGGTTATTTATTTACATCAACCGCAAATACTTATTTCAATTTCAGGCATCTTTACCGCCTTTTAATGCTAAAAAAACATTTGAGCGAGCGGTGTTATCCGTTATTTCTTGGTGCCAATCAAAAATTAATCATATCGAAAATGGTTCCTTGCAGCGCTACTTGGTGATTATGCTAGGTGTTGTATTGTTATGTGCGGGCTGGCCTTTATTTGAAATGCAAGCATTAGCTGGCACGATGGCGAGCACACCTGTTGATGTTCACAACGCAATTGGCGCTGGCTTATTAATTATTGGTGCATTAGCCACCGTAATTTGGCATCGCTCTCGTGTAGTTGCGTTACTAATGATTTCTATTGTAGGGCTCATGGTGTCGGTGGCATTTACTCGTTTTTCTGCGCCCGACTTAGCGCTTACGCAATTAACGGTAGAAGTAGCAACCGTTATTTTATTAATGTTGGCGTTGTTTTTCTTACCACAGCATACGCCCAAAGAGTCTAGCTCGTTAAGAGTACTGAGAGATTTAGGAATCGCCTCAACACTCGGTATTGTAGTGGCAAGTATATGTTATGCATTACTTACACGCCCACTCG
Organism: Pseudoalteromonas sp. MM1; assembly: GCF_030296835.1. Taxonomy (NCBI): domain Bacteria; kingdom Pseudomonadati; phylum Pseudomonadota; class Gammaproteobacteria; order Alteromonadales; family Pseudoalteromonadaceae; genus Pseudoalteromonas; species Pseudoalteromonas sp. MM1. Next base: position 1,216,135 of record NZ_AP027922.1, read on the forward strand.
AGTCGATATCAGATTTTTTCATAGCCAATGCCAAAACAGGTGGTGGCGGTACCAATGTAGTAAACGTTATTTTGGTTGATTTTAGGGGCTTTGACACGCTAGGCGAAATTACCGTATTGGGTATTGCAGCGTTGGGTATATTTAAAGTGCTTTCTCGTATTCCATTGTTTATGCCTGCAAGTGATGGCGAAGGGCGCCCATGGGCACGCGAACGCCATCCTATACTACTTGCCAGTATTTCGCATAGCTTATTACCGCTTGCCTTATTAGTGTCGGCTTATATTTTCTTACGTGGACATAACTTACCTGGCGGTGGTTTTATTGCAGGTTTAGTAACATCAATTGCTTTTATATTGCAGTACATGGCTCATGGCTCAGCTTGGATAAGCGAGCGCTTTGCAGTCAACTATCGGAAAATTATTGCATCAGGTATCGGTATTGCCTTGTTTACAGGGGTCGGTAGTTGGTTCTTTGATAGACCGTTTTTAACTACGTGGTTTGATTATTTCGATATCCCATTTATCGGCAAAACAGAACTTGCAAGTGCAATTGTGTTTGATTTGGGCGTTTATTTAACCGTGGTTGGAGCCACGTTAATGATATTAGCAAGCCTTGGCAACATGACAGCAGATACCCAGAAAAAAGAGGTAAATATTTAATGGAGCTATTGTACGCATCTTGCGTTGGTGTATTAATTAGTTGCGGTGTGTTTCTGCTGCTAAGAGCCCGTACGTTTCCGGTAGTGCTTGGGCTTACTATGATCTCCTATGCCGTTAACTTATTTTTGTTTTCTGCGGGTCGCTTAACCATAAACAAAGCAGTTGTGCTTGGTACAGGGGCTGAATATGCCGATCCTTTACCGCAAGCACTAGTACTTACTGCAATAGTAATAGGGTTTGCTATGACTGCGTTTGTGGTTATTTTAGCTATACGTGGTAGAGCTGATTTAGGTAGCGACCATGTTGATGGGCAAATCATCAAAAGCGCAGCCGATAGCAAGGAGCAAAGATGATTCAACATTTAACCTCTTTGCCTATTTTATTACCTATGCTGGCAGCGGTAATACTGCTTTTGCCACCCTGTGGTAAAAGTTTACGTATTCGCCGTATTGCCTCATCAATTATGGCGGTCATCACATTTATTGTCAGTGCATTGCTATTAATCCAAGTATATAACAGTGGTATTAATGTATACGCTATTGGTAATTGGTCTGCTCCTTTTGGCATAGTGCTGGTTGCCGATATGCTTTCTACTTTATTGGTTGCACTTACATCCTTTTTAGGAATGGGAGTCGTTTTATATGGTTGTGCGGGCGATGATGCAAAAGGAAACTTTTTTCATCCATTAGTTCATTTTTTAATATTAGGTGTTAATGGGGCATTTTTAACCGGTGACTTATTTAATGTATTTGTATTTTTTGAGGTGCTGTTGATTGCCTCATATTCACTACTTATGCATGCCGGAGATAAACAAAATACCCGTGCAGCCCTCCAATACGTAATATTAAATTTGGTTGGCTCGAGCGTATTTTTAATTGGTTTAGGTATTTTATACGGCGTGCTGGGTACATTAAACATTGCTGATATGACGCAAAAAGTTGCCTTGTTAACAGGCGATGACGTCTATTTGGCAAAGGCTGGCGGCTTACTGCTGTTAGTTGTATTTGCTTTAAAAGCCGCATTGCTCCCTTTGCACTTGTGGCTACCAAATACTTATGCCAGTGCAAAGCCTGTGGTTGCCGCTTTATTTGCTATTATGACCAAAGTGGGGGTATACGCCATGCTGCGCGTTTATACCGTTATTTTTGGTGAGCAAGCCGGTGAGCTTGAACATATGGCGCAATCGTGGTTATGGGGCTTAGCCATTGCTACTATAGTGGTTGGTGCAATTGGCGTAATGGCTGCGCAAGATTTACGTAAGTTAACGGCAAATTTAGTTGTTGTATCAGTAGGGACGTTAGTCGCTCTAATTGCACTGCAAAACGTAACGGCAACAGCTGCACTGCTTTATTATTTAGTACACTCCACATTAGTCAGTGCTGCACTATTTTTATTAGCTGATTTAATTGCCACACAAAGGGGCAAGGTAGGGGATAGACTTGTTGCCGGGCGAGCCGTAAACCAACCTTATTTACTAGGGGCATGTTTTGTCATTGCGGCATTAACCGTGGTAGGTATGCCGCCGCTATCGGGGTTTGTTGGAAAAGTTTGGATCCTCAAAACAACCTTAAATAGCGAGCAAGCCTTACTTTTTTGGCCTGTCTATTTAATTGCTAGCTTTGTTTTATTAGTTGCACTTTCTCGTGCTGGCACAAGTATGTTTTGGGAAAGAAAAGGTAATAAAGTAGAAAGCGCCGAGGGCGAAAATGCCCACCCATTACAGGTGATGATAATTGTAGGGCTACTTGCGTGCTCACCTTTGTTAGTTGTTTTTGGCGGGCCAATAAGCGAATACATGGTCAGCGCTGCTACGCAATTGCATGATATAAGTGGTGGCATTAACGCAGTCATGCAGGGAGGTAAGTAATGAGGTTACAAGCCCGTTATCGTTGGTTGCCAACGCCGTTTCGTAGTTTGTTTTTATTTTTAATTTGGTTGTTGCTCAATAATAGTGTATCAGCAGGGCATATAGTATTAGCTACGTTTTTTGCGATATTTATACCGTTATTAAGTGTTTCATTACGCGACCCGCAACCCTTAATACTAAAGCCAGGTTTAGCATTAAAACAACTACTCATTGTACTTTACGATATAGTCATTGCTAATTTACAGGTCGCCTTATTAATAGTTGGTCCAGCTAAAAAGTTACGTCCTGCTTTTGTTAAAGTGCCAATAGATTTAATACACGATATGCCCATTACAATTCTTGCCAGTTGTGTATCTCTTACACCTGGTACAGTAAGTGCCGAGGTATATCCTATTCCTGAGTCACTGGGCGAAGGCGAAAAGCCTAAACAGCGTTATTTACTTATACATGTGCTTGATTTAAAAGATGAAGAGGCACTTATTAAACAAATTAAACAACGCTACGAAGCTCCCCTAAAGGAGATTTTTCAATGCTAGATACTGTATTACTCATTGTTTTTTCTATGATTGGCTTATCGCTATTACTAAATTTATGGCGACTTATTATTGGTCCGTCGGTGCCGGACCGTATTTTGGCACTCGATACGATGTATATTAATGTTATAGCATTAATTATTTTGTACAGTATTAGTATGGGTACTGGTTTGTACTTTGAAGCTGCATTACTAATAGCTATGCTCGGTTTTATTAGTACTGTTGCTGTATGTAAGTATTTGCTACGTGGCGATATAATTGAATAGGATTTTTTAATGATAAGCGAATGGGTTGTATCTATATTATTATTGTTTGGCGGGCTGTTTATTTTAATTGGTTCATTAGGGTTAATTAAATTGCCTGACTTTTACATGCGTTTGCATGGACCAACTAAGGCAACAACTTTAGGCATGGCCAGCATACTTATTGCGGCAATGGTGTTTTTTGCTAATTCTGGGCAAGGTTTTAGTGTTAAAGAAATATTGATCACCGTGTTTTTATTAATTACTGCCCCTATTAGTGGCTATATGTTAATAAAGTCAGCAATTCATCATAAGCTTAAAGCTAAAGAAGGCACTAAAGGGCTTGATAACGTAGAAGACGATTAGCCATAGGATATTTATACCATTTCGCTTAATTAAGTATTATTGCAGATTAGTATTAATCATGTGAATATGGTCTTACTTTTTATATTTAAGGACATAACAATGGCTAAGGCACTATTACTTTCGTTACTTATATTTTCTGGCAGCGTATTGGCTGACGAAGCAACTAAGCAGCAAAAAATAGATGAGCTAATTAACGTAATGAACATGGATGCTATGGTTGACTCTATGTACGGGCAAGTTGAGGGCATGATGAAAAACATGTCTGCGCAAATGGGTGTTAAGCCCTCTGAGCAAGCTATTTTTGATAAATACTACGCAGATATGACCAACGTACTTAAAACCGAAATGAGCTGGAAAAAAATGCAGCCGATGATGGTTAACGTATACGACAAACATTTTAACGAGCAAGAAATTGCCGACATGCTGGCGTTTTATAAAACTGAAACAGGGCAAAAAATTCTCGAAAAAATGCCTGTAGTAATGCAAGAGTCTATGCAAATGTCACAAAGCTTAGTGCAAGATGCAATGCCAAAAATTCAAGAAATAGCGGGTGAACTAAGTGAAGAGTTAAAAGCCTCTCGCCAACAAGAAAATTAACCTCTCTACTCTGCCTCTTTTTAAGCGCGCTCATTAGCGCGCTTTTATTTTATCAGCTCCAGTAAATTTAAGTTATGCTTTAATGCTCCCCTCTCTTGACCTGTGTGTCACACATAGGTTTACAATTGAGCTCTAAACATTAAAGGGGCTAAATTATGTACGTTAAGCAATTAGCTGAATTAATGGGTGTAACGCCTGATACAGTTCGTCACTACACACGAATAGGCCTTTTAACGCCCATACGTAGCCAAAGTAACGGCTATCAAGAATATACAAAAGCAGACCGCCAACGTTTACAGTTTATTATAAGCGCCCGAAAGCTCGGGTTTTCCCTCAAAGATATACAACATATCATTGGTGAGTCAGAGCAAGGGCACTGCCCATGCCCACTTACGCGGCAAATTATTGCAAAACGTTTAGAAGAAACCGAAGCCTTGTTTCAAGAAACCCTTAAATTACGAGTGCGTATGCAAGCGGCGTTAAAACAGTGGGAAACATCAGCTGATGGCGCTGTTGCAAGTGATGTGTGTAGCTTAATAGAGACGTTTGTTGACCCACTTGTTGAGCCAAATAAAAGCGGAGGTATGCAATGAGTAGCAGTAAAACAACAGAGCAAAACTTTATTATTGAAGGTGCAAATTGTGGCAGTTGTGTTGCCAAAATAGAAAAAGCCCTCAATAGTGTGCAAGGCGCAAACAATGTAGAAATGAACTTTGCTGATCGCACCGTACGCGTAGAGGGCAGTGCGCAGCAAAGTACATTAATTAGCGCCGTTGAAAATATAGGTTACGGCGCAAAACCTATGGATAACACATCAGAGCAAGATGCGCTTGATGAAAAAGCCAAGTCAGACGAGGCACATTATAAAAAGCTAATGCGTAACATGCTGCTAGCTTTAGGTGTTGGCGTGCCGCTTATGATTTATGGGCTTATTTTTGATATGAGCGTGACAACCACTAACCAGCGTATAGCTTGGGGTGTGGTTGGTATTATCACGTTTATGGTTATGGCTGTAGCAGGTAAGCAATTTTATAAAGGCGCATGGCAATCATTTAAAAATCATGGTGCTAACATGGATACGCTTATTGCTTTGGGAACGGGCACTGCGTGGTTATATTCAATGTGTGTTGTACTTGCGCCTAGCTTACTACCTGAGGTTGCAAGGCACGTTTATTTTGAAGCTTCTTCAATGATAATCGGGTTAATTAGTTTAGGCCTGGCTTTTGAAGTGAAAGCGCGTGGGCGTACTTCGCAGGCCATTAAGCGTTTAATTGGGCTACAAGCAAAAACAGCCCGTGTAATACGCGACGGCAAAGAGCAAGATATAGACATAAGTGATGTTGAAAAGGGCGACCATGTACGGGTACGGCCAGGCGAAAAAATCCCGGTAGATGGTGATGTGCTCGAAGGTAGCAGCAGACTAGATGAGTCTATGCTCACGGGAGAGCCTATGCCAGTGAGTAAGCAAGCTGGCGATAAAGTAGTTGCAGGCAGCATTAATAAAAGCGGCACATTATTATTTGAAGCCACACATATAGGCCAAGAAACAACCCTTGCCAACATTATTAATATGGTAAAACGCGCGCAAAACTCTAAGCCTTCAATAGGGCGGTTAGCCGATGTTATATCGGGCATATTTGTGCCCACAGTAATGATAATTGCGATTCTAGCAGCCCTTGCATGGCTAAATTTTGGCCCAGCGCCTTCCATTGCTTATGCGGTGGTAGCATTAACCACCGTGCTGATTATTGCATGCCCATGTGCGCTGGGTTTGGCAACGCCTATGTCGGTAATGGTGGGGATTGGTAAAGCCGCCGAGTTTGGCATATTAATTCGCAATGGCGAGTCACTGCAAACTACCTCTAAAATTACCACCATGATTTTAGATAAAACCGGCACTATCACCCAAGGTGCACCACAGGTAACAGATGTTGTCACGTTTAATAACGCAGATGAAAATAACTTAATGCAATTAGTTGCAAGCCTAGAGAATAGCTCTGAGCATCCTCTTGCAGAGGCGATTACACAGTACGCTAAAAAACAAAACGTAACCTTGAGTAAAGTTACCGACTTTGATGCGATTACCGGTAAAGGTGTAAGTGGAGTGGTGAATGGGCAAACAGTGTTATTTGGCAATAAAGCGCTTATGGATAAATACAAGATTGCAGTTGATGACGCCACTGAGCAAGCACATACCTTTGCAAATGATGCAAAAACCCCGATGTACTTTGCCTGTAATAATCAACTAATGGCCTTAATCGCGGTGGCGGATCCGCTAAAAGAAGACTCAGTACAGGCAATTAAGCGCCTGCAAAATAAAGGTATTCATCTTGTAATGCTAACTGGCGATAACAAGGCGACTGCACACGCTGTGGCTAAAAAAGTCGGTATTGATGATTTTATTGCAGAGGTGTTGCCAGAGGATAAGGTAAACGAAGTTACTAAACGCCAGCAGCAAGGCGAAATTGTAGGTATGACGGGAGATGGGATCAATGATGCCCCCGCGCTTGCTAAAGCAGATGTCGGTTTTGCAATTGGCACAGGTACAGATGTAGCCATAGAAAGCGCCGATATTACCTTAATGCGTGGCTCACTGCATGGTCTTGCCGATGCTATTGCCATTAGCAGCGCAACAATTAAAAACATTAAACAAAACTTGTTTGGTGCCTTTATTTATAACGTTGCGGGTATTCCTATTGCAGCCGGTGTGCTGTATCCGTTTATTGGTGTGCTACTAAACCCAGTAGTGGCGGGCGCAGCTATGGCGCTTTCATCACTGACAGTAGTCACCAATGCCAATCGCTTACGTTTTTATAAACCGAACAAGCGCTAAGGAGTTAATAATGTTGATGATAAATTTACTTGGTGCAGTATTAATAGTGGCTATTATTTACTGGTTTTGGCTTTATAAGCCAAAGCAAATACACAGTAATGATAATAAGCAAACCATAGTGGTAGATAATGGCGTTTATCAACCAAGTCATATAAAGGTGGCGGCCAATAAAAAAGTCACACTTACATTTGATAGAAAAGACAGCGCACCGTGCGCAGAAACGGTGGTGTTCCCGCAGCTTGATGTAAGTGAAAGCCTTGCAATGGGGAGTAATAAAATCACTTTGCCTGAGCTTAAAACAGGTGAATACGACTTTCATTGCCAAATGAAAATGTATAAAGGTAAGTTAATCGCGGAGTAACCAGTACGCTGGTGAAATAATATTAATACGACCTAATTTTATGTTGAGCTAAACAGTGGGTTAGGCCGTATTATTAAAAAAACGATTATTTAAAGTTATGAATAAATTAAACCCTAAAAAATTACTCAATAGTAAATGGACCGCTACACCAGCAATTAATAAAGAAAAACACTTTATTGTTGTCGAAGTTGAATACGATGAAGAGGGTAATGTAATTGAATGTATTACCGAGTCGGTATTTTCTAAAAACCAATACCCAATTAGCTGGCGCGATTTAAAAGACACTCAAAAATGGCAACAAGGCTGGAAATAGCCTCTATCGATTCAACTTTTTATTTTTTGTATAACTAGGGCGTGTTGACCTTTGGCGTTTGAATTTGCAGCAGTATGTTTGGTTTTTAGGCAAGGCAGAGCCTATGAAGTGTGGTTATTCCCCATAAATAGGCGATAACGTAGCATAAATGCCAAACATGCGCTGCCCTTTGGGTTCCGCCTAGGGGCGATAAACTCTTTGTTGCCTACATGGATGTAGGTAAGGGGCGTGAGCAGGACGCGGAAGCTTTGCTCGGTTTTTACTTATTCTTACATGGATGTAAGTCATTAGAATAACGCAGGAGCAGTTATCGAGCCCACTAGGTTACAAACCTCGCGCCGCGATTTGATCGCCCCTAGATTGAACAAATTTCAATCCGCAAAGTTCAACACGCCCTAGGGCCACTGAGTAAAGGCATTTATCGGTGGCCTTAGCATTTATAAAGGCGCACAGCTCAAAACTTCCATAGTGTTAATAGCGAACACGGTTTTAAATCCCTCCTTTAAAGCGCTACACCTTAAAGTTAATTCGCCATTTGGCAACAAAATCCTATTTTTTTAATTTGCTATTAAAATTATTTATAAATATTTTTAAAATAATTTAAAAGTGTATTATTTTCAGTGTTTTAGGTTTTTAAAGTTCGCCCTTGTAACCTCATTTATTTTTCTGTTCAGATTCAGTTTATTCTCAAAACCATCAAATTTGTACTTTTAGATAGCTGCTCCCCTAAATGTGTCTTTTTAATTATTTATAAGTAACTGATTTACTGTGTATATTTCAATTGGTGTAACGCGCTGTTGCTAAAGAGCAACAAAATTAGTTGGCCAAAAGGGCATGATTATTAATTTTAATGTTTAAGCTGTTGATTTTAAATGTTTAATTCAAGCTGGCATTGAAGTTGTAATACTAGGTTGTATTAAGCAAAACGTGATCAAGGCCATATGGCTAAATCACCTAACCCTATGAAGGATTTCATTATGAAAAAGGCACAATCAACATTGGTATTAATGGCTTTAGCCTCTTCATCAGCGGCTTTTGCAGTAACAGATTTTGACACACTCGATAAAGATGGCAGTGGCGCATTAAGCCCATTAGAAGCATCTGCTGATGCTGAACTAATGAGTCAGTTTACAAAACTTGATACTGACAAAAACGGTGAACTATCTAAGAGTGAGTTCGACAAAGCATAAGTGAGTGCTTTGAGAAGTTAACGCCCAGTGACACGTTAATTCTGAGTTGCCAAAGACAACCTAAGTAGGCAAGGGAGCTTACTATAAAGAATAACAAGGACAGTGTAATACACAGGGCACCCTATATATAACGTAGAGTGAAGGAGTATTTTATGAAAACGTTAAATTCAATCCTGGCCGTAATGGCATTTGCATCATCTAGCACTGCTTTTGCAGGTACCGACTTTGACACTTTAGATGTTGATGGCAATGGCGCAATTAGCCAAGCAGAAGCATCGGTAGATGCCGATTTAATGAAACAATTTACGCAGTTGGATACTGATGGAAACAATGAGCTGTCGAAGGCTGAGTTTTCACAAGCGTAAACAATTAATGCTCTGTGGTTTAGCTAAATTCTGAGTTGCCCAAGACAACCTAAATAGGCAAGGGAGCCTATTAAAAAGAATAACAAGGATGTGACTAGCAAGCACCACAGAGCAAATTTATACCAGCTAGGTTATTAGTTAGCTGCATTACGCTGAAGGATTACATTATGAAAAAGCTAAAAACACTCTTAGTTGCTGCCACTGTGGTTTCATCGTCAATGGTATTAGCAAATGCTGAATTAGAGCCATCTAAAAATAATAGTGCTGAGGTTAATCAACCTAGTGACGTACAAGCCGCTAAGCAGCATCTACCAGTAAGCGCGCAAAATGGCCTAACTGAAAACGATTTTTTTGAATATAAATAACCAGTTTCCCCTTATGGATCTCAGAAAAGGACTTCTTATTTCTTAACTACAAAGTTTGTATAAGTCGTAGTAAGTATACTGACTCGGTATTGCTTTTTACCTAAATTTACAGCACGTTTTAAAGTTATCGTTAATCGTTTAGGTAGCAGTGGTGATAGCCTAATATCAGTTATAAAGTTTACCAAATCATACTCACAAAGCAGTTAAGTAACATTTACTTAGCTGCTTTTTTTGTGCGTGGCGCAGACATAACTGCTTTTTCACCAAGTAGGTGCAAATGAGCGTAAGTTAAAATTTTAAGCTTATGAATAGAAACACTTTTTATACTTGGTTTTAAACTTGCTTAGTTAATGCTATAGCAACTGAGTGAGTACACAATTATGGCGCGAATGAGTTATATAAGTAGCGTTGAGCGCTACCATGAGTATGAGCATGTAATACACAGCTTGCTTGACTCTATTTTAATGAGTATGGAAGATGGGCTGAACAAAAATCGAGATACGCGTTTTTTAGTAAAGCAATATCCCTTTTTAGAGTTGCAATATTGTTTAAATGAATCTGGGCTTCAGCAAGGCAATAATGTGTGCTTTAAGCGTGCCTATAAAAAATTAGCAGAGCAAGGTAATCAGCAAGATTTAAGTGAGCGCCCTTACTTTTTACAATCTATACAAACCGATACGGTGTGTTTTACCGATCCGTATATTTCTATCGCAACTAATCATTTATGTATTTCGGCTATTAAAGAGCTAAAAAAGCCAATTAACCAGCAGCATTATTTAGTGTTAGACGTATGTTTAACCCAGTTAATTGAGTTTGTAATGGGAGACAGCGCGCGTGCCGGTATTTCGCCTTATTTTAAGGCGGGTTATGGGGTGATTGTGGCGTGTTTATTTACTTTGGTACTTTTTTTACTGAGCATAGTATTTAACGATATATATGCATTATTAACCCATTTTGACTCAGCGTCTGATCCCCTCGAGCCTTTTAGCATTATTATATATATTACTTTAGCGCTAGCCGTATTTGATTTAGGAAAAACCATTCTCGAAGAAGAGATTTTAATGCACAAAGATATATTTAGGCACTCTTCTACACGGCGCACAATTACCCGATTTATATCTACCGTGCTCATTGCAATATCTATTGAGGCGCTATTAACCATGTTTAAAGCGGCGCTCGGGCAAGCTGAATACTTATTACCGGCTATTGCGATGATGCTTGCGGTGGTAGGGCTTTTAATAGCCTTGGCTATTTATGTGTATTTAGGCGCCAAAGCCGAAACCTTACTAATGCGGGCGCGCTCAAAATTAAAATCCTCCAAGTAGGAGGATTTTAATGCAATTGGTATAATTGCTATTTAGCTTTAAACATTGCTTACTAATGCGCCTTATCTTGCTCGCGCTTTGCTTTAAAGTCTGAGTCACTCGTCCATGTAGGCCAATCGCCATTGTTAGCAAGCTGTGTGGCTATATCAACAATAAGCTCTATGTCTTGCTTTACGCCACCTAATGACCACTGCGGGGAGTAATCGTCGGCTTCTTTATGGTATTTATGCGCAATGTAATCAGGGTCGGTATCGCCAAGGCTCATAAATAATAAACTAGGCACACCTTGCTTAGCTAAAGAAAAATGATCTGATCTAAAAAACAAACCGTTTTGCGGGCGAGGGTCTATTTTAACAACACGACCTTGTGCTTTTGCCGCGTTTGCTAGGTAGTTTTCTAGGGTGGATAAATCTTTACCGTATTGCAAAATGTAATCAGTGCCATCTAGCACGTTCATTCCGTCAATATTTAACAGAGCGACCATTTGTTTAGTGGGCACAACGCCACCGGTTGCAAACTCTTGCGAGCCAATGAGGCCAGTCTCTTCAGCGGTAAAATTAGCAAATAAAATAGAGCGCTTAAACGGTGTTTGCTCATGGATTTGATTCATAATGCGGGCAATTTCAAGTGTGGCCGCTGTGCCAGAAGCATTATCTACTGCGCCGTTATAAATTTTAGGGCCACTGTCGGTTTGCTTGGTACCAAAATGATCCCAATGAGCGCCTATTACCACGTACTCATTTGGGGCGTCGCTTCCTGTAATTTGCGCAACTACGTTATGTGATTTGGCATGCGATACTTCGTTTTTAAATGAAAGGTTGGCTGTTAAATTAAGCGCTGTGGCTTTAAAGTCATCCCTTAAAGCCTTTTGTTTTAAATTTTGATAGTTGAGCTGGGCTGCATTAAAAATTTTCTCAGTAGTATTAAGTGTTAGCCAGCCCATAACTGGGAGCTTAGAAGCGTTTAGGTTATTGTCCATTAGGGTGTATTTAGTCCCTGTGTTTGAACTTTCAACCACGCCCCAAGGGTAAGCTGCAGGGGCAGTTTCGTGCACAATAAATACCGCTTTGGCACCCTGGCGTGCGGCTTCTTCGTATTTGTAAGTCCAACGACCGTAGTAGGTCATAGCGTTACCTGTAAATAACGCATCGTTTTGTGTAGCAAAGCCAGGGTCGTTTACCAATACAATAACGGTTTTACCTTTAACATTAATGTTTTCATAATCGTTCCAATTGTATTCGGGGGCATTAATACCGTAACCCACAAATACAATGTCAGAGTTTCGCACATCAATTAGTGGCTGTAATTGCTCTGTACGGGCGGTAAAATCTTTACCTGCTTTAAACTTTAAGTCGCCCACCTGTAATTGCATATTTTGATTAGCTGTGACCATGGCCATTTTTACTGGCTGTAAATACTTGCCATTATACGCCCCAGCTAAACCCATAGCTTCGTATTGCTCGCTCAAGTAACCCACGGTTTTTACTTCACCATGGGTAAGTGGGCCGCGCCCTTGAAAGTCATCAGAGGCAAGCGTTTTTATATGCTGTTTTACGTTATTTAGGCTAACGCCCGGGGTATTTTCTAAAGAAGAATGCTCGCTTGCAGGTTCAGAGCAACCAAAGAGAGCAACTAGCAAGCTTAAGCTAGCGCTTTTTAAAAGAGATGATGCCATAGTTTTCTGAATAGTTTTTAAAATTGGCTTTTAATATAAAGGATGCACTAATTTGAGTCGAATATTTATCACTTTGCCTGTTCTATTTTTGAAAAATTGAAAATATTTGGTGTGGGGTGTATAAATAATCAACAACAATAAATGGAGCACACACAATGAACCAAACTAAAAAAAGCGGACTCTTATTCTTAGGCAGCGGCGGTGTATTTTTTGTAGCAGCTTTATTTGCTCAACAAGCTATGTTTTTTACCCTAGCGGCAGCCTTTGTTGTATTAGGAACGCTCACTATAAAAAAAGCGGCTTAATAGCCGCTTTACTTATTTAGTAGGTTGTAACCACCACTGGGTGTTTATGGGGTTATCGCTTACGTTAAATATTTGCCCAAACTGTGGCGTACTTAATGCCACATTTTTAGCTGCGCTCGATGTTGTTACACGCTCAAGTGGATCTATCCAGCTATGAAATGCTAAATCAAATGTACCGTTATGAATAGGCACCATAATTTTACCTTTCAGATCTAGGTGTGCTTGTACCGACTGCTCGGGTGTCATGTGAATATCGGCCCAATCTTTGTCGTAGGCACCGGTTTCAATAAGTGTTAAATCAAAAGGACCATACTTATTGCCAATTTCTTTAAAGCCTGCAAAGTAACCCGAGTCACCACTAAAATAAACACTTTGTTGCGCGGTTTTAATTACCCACGAACCCCAAAGTGTGTTGTTTGCATCACTTAATCCACGTCCCGAAAAATGTTGAGTCGGGGTAAAGGCGACTAATGCATGCTCGGTTTGTAGCTCTTGCCACCAGTTAAATGTGCTAATTTTACTTTCATTCACTCCCCACTTAACTAAATCACTATCTACACCAAGGGGTACATAAAACTCTTTAGTTTTTGCAGCCAGCTTTTTAATAGCTGATTTATCAAGGTGATCGTAATGGTTGTGCGAAATAAGCACTTTATCAATAGGTGGGAGTTCGCTAATACTTATAGGCAATTTAGAAAAGCGTTTTGGTCCTAAAAAAGAAAAAGGTGATGCGCGTTCACTAAATACCGGATCGAGTAACCAGTATTCACCATGTACTTTTAAAAGCACGCTAGAGTGGCCAAGTTTAACTACATGTACAGTATCATTGTTCAAGTTATTAAGTACTTTTGCTGTTACGCTTTTAATTTCTATGGGCTCTTTAGGTGTAATATTGGTGCGTTTTTCTGTTATGTAACGCCCTAAAATCCCAAGTGTTTTTTTTAAGCTATTGGGTTCAACCTGTTTATGGTTATGAAATTTACCATTTTCGTAGTTATCTACATTAGGTGTTTCATTAACACCTTGCGCAACTATTTGTTTATTCACGCTACAACCCCCAAAAACAATGATGGCTATGATCACAACGAACCATTTTATAAATGTCATCGTAAAACCTTAAAGTAAACTAATGAGTGTAGTTTTTCATTATTTTGATAAAAAGTAAACTATGCAGTGCATTTTTTTATTGTTTAGTTAGAATGTAGCTATTAATAATTGCAGATCTCATTATGAAATTATCAGAAAAAAAACGCATAGATATACTTCAAGCGACAGAGCAGTTGTTTTTTGAAAATGGTGTAGAGCACACTAGTATGGATCAAATTGCAGCTAAAGCAGGCGCCTCAAAACGTACTGTATATAATCATTTTGCAACTAAGGATGAGTTATTTGAAGCGATCCTGAACGATATGTTAGCTAAAATTAATTATGGAGAGATTATTCACTATAATGCCGATGAGTCGATTGAGCAGCAGCTTGTTACTATTGCTGAGCAAGAAGTAGCAATGCTTACCGAGCCTGATTTTTTACGACTAGCCAAAATTGCTTTTATGCAGATGCTACAACGCCCCGAATTAGCAAAGTCTTTAAGTAACAATAATATAGGGTGTATGACTTATTTAGAAGACTTTTTAAAGCAAGCAAAAACAGCAGGTGCTTTAAAGGGGGATGAGCTAGATACAGCTGCTAAGCAGTTTGTTTATCAATTAAAGGCCTTTGTATTTTATCCACTACTTTATGGGTTTGAAACAGTAACAGAGCAGCAAAATAATAAAGTTATTGAGCAAACAGTCAGCTTATTTTTGGCTAAGTATAAAGCTTAATCTTAAGAGTAAAAAACCAGCAAAGAGCTGGTTTTAATCATCTATAGCAAGTAGCTAATTACTCATCTGCGTATTTTACGCGAATTTTGCTTTTATCAACGCTTAATTGGTTAAGTGCTTTAATAGCACTTCTACTTTCTATGTCGTTTGGCATTTCTACAAAGGCAAAACCTTTTGATAAACCAGTGTCTTTATCAAGCACTAGGTTACAGGTTGTTACTTTACCATGTGCTGCAAATAATGTGCGAAGGCCTTGCTCTGTGGTAGCGCGAGACAAATTACGAACTAATAATTTCATATATAACCTAAATAAGGGGTTCGCTGAAGATTATCTCAAGTAACCTGGCTTTAACCTAATTTTATTTAAAGTTGTTTTTCACAAATAGCTCAGCTAACAAATATAAAACCATACTGGTAATAAAGATCTAGTTATTATAACAAATAATTGGTAAGTTATATTTTACTTTATTTACTTACCATTAACTTGAGTTGGTTGTTTATGTCGAAATTTGACTTGCGTGTTTTAACTATTTCTTCTGTTTGTTTTTTGAGTATTTCAGTTGTTGGTTGCGGTAGCTCAGGGTCAAAAAGTGAGCCTGTTAATGCATTGGTAGTAGCACAGAGCGCGGCAGTAATTAGTGGTGAAATGGCTGTAAGTATTGAAAACACTCGTGATATTGCAATAACAGGAGAGTTATCTATAACCGACGCACAAGCCAGCGAAGCAGTCTTTAACATACAAACCAATACCACGACAGCTTATGGTTTATTTAGCTTAACTGAGGAAGGAAATTGGTCATATATGCTTAATAGCGACCATGCTGCTGTGAGTGCGCTAAACGAAAATGAAACCTTACTTGATGAAATAACCGTCGCATCGGCAGATGGCACCGAAGCGAAAGTGTCTATCAGCATTATAGGCACTGCACGGGGTGATGATTTTACAGCAACAGAAGAAACAACCCTCAATGCCGATGGCGAAAACATAGGACTAAGCGCCTATAACTTAATTGAAAATGTGTTTGGAGAAGGGTCAATAGAATCACCTGATATGTACAGCGGAAATCATCAAGATGTTGTGCATATTATTGAAGATACTGACTCAATAGTAGGTAACCACTTTGTATTTTTAGCGCATCGCGATGAAGACCAAGATAAAGACAAAGGCGCAACCGACCGCCAGCGCAACGAAATTAAATCATATGACAAATCACCCGCAGCAACACTTGCGTTTAAAGACGAAACAGTACAGTACTATTGGAAGTTTAAAGTCTCTAGCGAACTTGAGCTAAGTAGTAAATTCAGTCATTTTTTTCAAATAAAAGCTCGCAATGACAGCAACGATAATACCAATGGCAACGACGACCAGCCTATTATTACGCTCTCTGGGGCACAAAAAAACAGTACAGGTGATCAGTTGCAAGTACGTTATAGCGCAGGCTTTGACGAAAACGGTAACAGCACGGGGCTTGATAAAAACTTGATCGAAACTGACTGGTCACTTATTACTGATGAATGGGTAGCAGTATTCGTACAAGCCACTTTTAGTGAAGCGGGGCAATTTGAAATGACCCTAAGGCGCTTAAGTGACAACGAAGAGCTATTTAGCATTAGCGAGCAAAACATAGATATGTGGCGTGGCTTTAGCGATGATGACTTTGCCCGTCCTAAATGGGGTATCTATCGTTCAATAGTCGAAACCGATAGCCTTCGCGCTGAAGAAGAGCAGGTACGGTTTGCTGATTTTGTGATTAAAAAAGGCGTTTTAGCGCAGTGATTTATAATTCAGTATGAAAAAAAGCCCTTAGCAATTTAATTGCTAAGGGCTTTTTAAATGCGTTTTAAAAAGTAATTATTTTACTTCTTTACCTGCAGCCTGTTGGTCAGCGTGATAGCTCGAACGAACAAATGGGCCAGAGGCAGCATGCGTAAAGCCAATCTCATCAGCGTAGGCTTTTAGTGCATCAAACTCCGCTGGTGGCACGTAACGTTTAACTGGCAAGTGATGCTTAGAAGGCTGTAAGTATTGGCCAACAGTAAGCATATCAACGTTATGGGCACGTAAGTCGCGAAGTACTTCTTCTATTTCGCTAATTTCTTCACCTAGGCCAACCATTAAGCCAGATTTAGTTTTTACCTCTGGGTGCGCTTCTTTAAAGCGACGAAGTAACTCTAATGACCATTTGTAGTCGGCACCCGGGCGCGCAAGCTTGTACAAACGCGGCGCTGTTTCTAAGTTGTGGTTAAACACATCAGGTGGTGTCTCAATTAAAATTTCAAGAGCACGGTCCATACGACCACGAAAATCTGGCACTAAAATTTCGATGGTAATGGTTGGGTTGTGCTTACGGATTTCGCGAATACAATCGGCAAAATGCTGTGCGCCGCCATCACGTAAATCATCACGGTCAACCGAGGTAATCACCACGTAGCTAAGCTTCATGTCTTTAATTGTTAGTGCAAGCTTCTCAGGCTCTGCTGCATCAGGTTTTAATGGGCGACCATGGGCAACATCACAAAATGGGCAACGACGAGTACAAATAGCACCTAAAATCATAAAGGTAGCAGTACCGTGGTTAAAACACTCAGAAAGGTTAGGGCACGAGGCCTCTTCACATACTGAGTGTAAGCCGTGCTTACGCATAGCTTGTTTTATACCATCAATACGCTCAGTAGATTTTGGTAAGCGAATTTTAAGCCACTCGGGCTTGCGCAACATTTCAGTTTTTTCTGTAGGTAAAACTTTAACGGGGATCAACGCCATTTTTTCTGCGTCGCGTAGTTTTACACCTGGTTCCATTTTGACTGGTTTATTCATTCGTTTTCAAACCCTTCAGTATGCTTAACCTGTGTTGCATTAAGCTTCTTTATCATGTGTTTTACCAGCCCTTCACCTGCTTGCGCTAAGTTTTGAGGGCCGTTTAATTCTTTCGTTTGCACCATGTTCATGCCAGCATAACCACACGGGTTGATGCGTAAAAACGGGCTTAAGTCCATGTTAACATTTAATGCTAATCCATGAAACGAGCAACCACGACGAACACGTAATCCTAATGATGCAATTTTACTGTCGTTAACGTAAACACCGGGTGCATCAGCTTTTGCGTAAGCATCAATGTCGTATTCAGCAAGCGATTCAATGATGCACTCTTCAAGCCAAGTAACAAGTTCACGTACACCAATTTTTAAGCGGCGCAAGTTAAATAATACATACATCATTTGTTGGCCGGGGCCGTGGTAAGTAACTTGCCCACCACGGTCTACTTTAATGACTTCTATGTCACCAGGGGCGAGTAAATGCTCATCTTTACCAGCTTGGCCTTGGGTAAAAACGCTGTCGTGTTCAACGAGCCAAATTTCGTCTGGCGAATTTTCATCACGGGTATCGGTATAAGCCTGCATTTTTTGCCAAATTGGCATATAACGCTGACGCCCAAGTTGGCGAACTATTAAGGTGTTTTCTATCAAAACAGAGTTACCCGCATTTAAAGCATGTGGCGTACGTCATCAATGCTGCTGATCACGTTGTAAATTTCTTCAATGTGTTTGCCGCTAGTAACAGTTGCTACAAGGGTTACAGACTCATAATTACCTTTACTGCTAGGCTTAACTTTTGGTGCGTAGTCACCCGGTGCAATAGGTTGTAATTTAGCTAAAATTTGCTCCGTTAAGTTTACGTTTGCTAAACCCATAACTTTAAACGTGAACGGACATGGGTACTCTAAGTACTCATCAAATTTAGTATCTTTAACAGGTTGAACCACGACGGTGACTCCTCAAACAAAAGTGTTGGCTGTATGCGAAAACGCTAAGCGTGAACTGACAGGTTTTGGTAATCCTGCATATATGGGGCGCATTCTAGCATTTTTCAAGCAAAAAAAAACGCCTCATAACAGAGGCGCTTTGTTAAACAACCCAACGACTGTGGGGTTATTTTTACGTTTACATAATTTGTAAACGTAAGTAGTCGTAAATTTTGCTAAAGAAGCTGCCTTCTTCCACTTCTTCGAGTGTAACTAGTGGGTATTGTGCAATGTCTTCGCCCTCTAGTTGTAAAAATAAAGTACCTACTTTAGTGCCTTTCGCTAATGGTGCTTCAAGTGTGTTGTCTAGCTCAAAGTTAGCTTTAAGGTTTTTATGTTGGCCACGTGGAATAGTAATTGGCGTATCTTCTAAAATACCTAACGATACGTTTTCTTTGTTACCCATCCAAATGCGTTGCTCTGCAAAGCTATCGCCAGCTTTGTAAGGTGTTATTGTTTCAAAAAAGCGAAAGCCGTAGTTAAGTAGTTTTTTGCTTTCTACTTTACGTGCGCGTTCGCTTGATGTGCCCATAACAACGGCAATTAAACGCATGTCGTTTTTAGTTGCAGACGTTACTAAGCTGTATCCTGCTTCTGATGTATGACCCGTTTTAATGCCATCAACATCTAGGCTTTCATCCCATAACAAAGAGTTACGGTTATATTGCTTAATACCGTTGTAAGTAAATGACTTTTGTTTATAAAGTGCGTACTCATCTGGTACATCACGAATAAGAGCAGCGCCGAGCGTTGCCATATCACGTGGGGTAGTGTAATGCTCGTCTGTATCTAGGCCGTGGCTGTTAATAAAGTGGCTGTTACTCATGCCTAATTTAGCAGCATGGGCATTCATTAAATCAGCAAAGGCGCTTTCGCTACCTGCAATGTGCTCAGCCATGGCTACGCACGCATCATTACCTGATTGAATAATAATACCGTGGTTAAGCTCATCAACACTTATTTGCTTACCTACTTCAATAAACATTTTTGACGACTCAGGGAAGTTTTTAGCCCAGGCTTTTTCGCTTACTGTAACCATATCGGTTGGTGCAATATTACCGGCGTTAATTTCGGTACCAATTACATAACTGGTCATCATTTTAGTTAAGCTTGCTGGGGCTAGCTTTGTATCAGCTTCGCCTTCGGCAATTACTTTACCCGTTGTAAAGTCTACTAAAAAATAACCTTTTGCATTAATTTGAGGTGGTGCCGGAATGATTTGGGCGCTGGCTGAAAATACGGCGGCTGTGCAAACTAAGCCGCATACACCTTTGAGGATTTTATGTTTAATTGATTTCATCATACTCATTAATGGTTAAAGTTAAAAATTCGCGTTATGTTCATCTTATACCCAAACTAACCCAAGATGCGAGCATCGTTGGTATTAAAAACAACTTAGGCAAGGCATTGATTGTCTATAATAGTCACTCTATTGTTCAAATCAATAACGCAGTCTTCATCGTTTTTAAACCGACGCTAGCACGTTTTACTAGCACTTACTCTCTGTGATGCTCTTTTTAAAAGGGCCAACCATTTAAAAAGTAACACCTAGATTTAAGCCCCTGCGCAACGCTTAACTTGCACCTTGGGATGGTTTAGTTATTAGTCTTACTGAGTGTAAAGCAAGAACGCATTTTGAAATTGGTTTTGTTTTAATTTTTTTAATACATCTTGCGCATGTTGGGCATCTTTAATTGGGCCCAAATGCAAACGGTATATGTTGTCTGCTTTTACTATATTAGTAGGCACTTGATATTGCAGGCGTAATGTAGAAGCTAATGCCTCAATATTGCTAAGCGTACTACCTGCGGCTACCTGTATATATGTTTTACGTGCAGGAATGCTGTCGAGCGTAATCGCCTCTAGCTTAACCTTAGCTGTACCGTGAGTGTAATAGCCTAATTTATAAGCAGCAGCATACGAAAGATCTATTATTCTGTCATCGTGAAACGGCCCTCGGTCGTTTACACGCACAATCACCGATTTATTGTTGGCAGTATTAGTAACACGAACAAAGCTTGGTAGAGGTAAGGTTTTATGCGCAGCGCTCATGGCAAACATATCGTAAATTTCACCGTTTGAGGTATGGTAGCCATGAAACTTACGGCCGTACCATGAAGCGATCCCTTCTTCTGTGTAGCCTTTTTCATCAAGCATTGGCGTATAACGCTTACCTAATACTTCGTAAGGGCGACTTGCACTGGCACTTTTTTTAACATCCACCACAACGGCATCTTGCATTTCAAGTGCGGTAGGTGCACGCAGTGGTGCGGCATCGTGCTCCATATGATAACGGCTATTAGAGCCGCTACTACATGCGCTTAACATAAATATTAAGGCTGAAATAAATAACAGCTGGGTAGGCTTATTCATTATTTTAAAAGCATCCTTTTATCTGTCGCAATTGACATAATAATGCCAAAGCCGGCCATTAACGTCACCATAGAGGTGCCGCCATAACTAATAAGGGGTAAAGGTACACCCACAACAGGCAACAAGCCCGATACCATGCCTATGTTTACAAAAATATAAACAAAAAAGGTGAGCGTTAAGGCGCCGGCTAGTAATTTACCAAATGCATCTTGCGCGTTGACCGCAATGTATAAACCGCGGCCAATAATAAACAAGTACAGGCTTAATAAAACACATACACCAAATAAGCCAAACTCTTCACTTAATACCGAAAATATAAAGTCGGTATGGCGCTCTGGTAAAAATTCAAGTTGTGATTGCGTACCTTGAAGCCAACCTTTACCTTCAATACCGCCTGAGCCAATAGCTATTTTAGATTGAATAATATGATACCCCGAGCCAAGCGGGTCACTTTCTGGGTCTAAAAACGTTAGCACGCGTTGCTTTTGGTAGTCATGCATACCGTAGTGCCAAAATGGCCATGCGGCAAGGGCTACAATTGAGCTTAAAAAGCCAATTAAGCGCCAACTTAAACCGGATAAAAACAACACAAATATTCCTGAGCTGGCAATCAAAATTGAGGTGCCTAAATCGGGCTGCTCTTTAATTAATAAGGTAGGCAGCATCACTATAATAAAGCCAATAATCAGGTGCAATGGGCGAGGGGGAAGTTGATTGCGGCCAATATACCAAGCTACCATCATAGGGACTGCCAGTTTCATTAGCTCTGAGGGTTGAAACCGCGTAATACCTAGATTTAACCAGCGCTGCGCACCTTTTGAGCTAACCCCAAACAGCAATACGCCCACTAACATTAATAAGCCCACGCAATAAAGGGGGATCACTAAGCGTTTAAGTGTCGCAGGGGAGAATTGTGCCAGCACTATCATGCCTATAATAGCGCCGCCCATACGAGTAATATGACGCAGCATCATGGCTGAGTCTTGGCCGCTAGCGCTATATACTATGGTGATACTGCCTGCCATCATAAGTAATAAGGCAATCAGTAACGGTAAGTCTAAATGCATGCGCATCCATATCGAGCGCTTGTTATGAAGTACGGTCATTGCGCGGTATTCCTAGCAAGTTCTATTGGGTTTGCAGCAAAATAATAATCCATCAGCTCGCGCGCAATGGGGGCACCTACAGAGCTGCCGCCACCGGTGTTTTCAACTACAATAGAAACTACAATTTTAGGGTCGTCATACGGAGCAAAACCAATATAAATCGCGTTATCGCGTTGGCGCTCTTTTAGTGATTTTGCATCGTAACGCTCACCTTGGGCAATACTCACCACTTGCGCAGTACCTGTTTTACCAGCAGGATCATAATTAGCGCCTTTAAATGCACGGTGTGCAGTTCCTGTTACTTTTTTTACGGTATTGTGCATGGCATCGAGAGCGATACGCCAGTTATCTGGGTTGTTAAGTACTACCGGCGGTTTTTCTTCGTTATTAATTTGCGACACTTGATCTTCTTTTTTGGCCACTTGCGCTAAATGCGGCGGGTGGTTTATGCCTTTATTAACTAATATATTAGTCGCGTTAGCAATTTGAATCGGGGTAGCTGTCCAGTAGCCTTGGCCAATCCCCACAGAAATTGTGTCGCCACGCCACCACGACTCTTTAAAGCGACCTTCTTTCCACTCTTTTGAGGGCAATATGGCCGTGGTTTCTTCGTGTATGTCTATTCCGGATAAGTCACCAAAGCCAAAGCGTGCCATAAAATTACTAATTTTTGTAATGCCTAAGCGGTAAGCTGCATCATAAAAGTAAGTATCGCACGACTCTTCAATCGCTTTGTAAACATCTACGTGGCCGTGACCCCAGCGTTTCCAATCGCGCCATTTATGTTCAACATTCGGTATTTGAAAAAAACCAGGGTCCCACACCGAAGTACTTTCACTGACAATGTTTTCTTCAAGTGCCAGTATGGCCATATGCGGTTTTACTGTGGAAGCCGGTGCATAGCGCCCTTGAGTGGCACGGTTAATAAGGGGGCGGTCGGGGTTTAGCAGCGCTTTATAATCTTTGCTGCTAATACCGTGTACAAATAAATTAGGGTCGTAACTTGGGTTTGAATAAAGTGCTAATACGCCACCGTCTTTGGCATCCATTACTACAACCGCGCCACGCATATCTTTAAGCGCATGTTGGGCTATTTGCTGTAAACCTATATCTAAAGTAAGTACTAAATCACTGCCCGGCTGCGGGGGAGTCATACTTAACGTACGAATAACACGGCCGCGGTTATTTACTTCAACGCGCTGCGAACCCACTTGGCCATGCAAAAGTTGCTCGTAATATTTCTCTATACCAAGCTTACCAATATCGTGCGTAGCGCGGTAATTTGTAGCTTGGTCTTCTTGCTCTAGCTTATTAAGCTCTTTGCGGTTTAATTTTGCAACGTAGCCTAGCGCATGGGTGAGCGTGTCGCCATACGGGTAAAAGCGTGCAAGGCGGGCTTCAATACTAAAACCAGGAAATTTATGCTGATTAACCGCAAATTTGGCTACTTCGGTTTCATCTAAGCGGGCTTTTAACACTTGTGATTTAAAGCGCCGTGTATGCTTTATGTTATCGATAAAGTCTTTTTTTTGCGGCTCGGTAATTGTAATTATTTTACTAACTTGCTCGAGTGACTCAGCTAAATCGTCAACCTCTTCAGGAATAACCTCAAGGTTATAAACGGGTTTGTTTTCAGCAAGCAGCACACCGTTGCGGTCGTAAATGAGGCCACGGTTTGGTGCAATAGGAATTACTTTAATGCGGTTATCGTTAGAGCGGGTTTGGTAGTCGGCGTGCTCTTCTACCTGAATGGTATAGAGGTTAGAGAGCAAAATTGCCACTAAGCCTAAAACAAAAATAAAACCCACAAATGCGCGCCGTGCAAATAAGTTTGCCTCAGCGGAGTGGTCGCGTATTGTGGGTCTTTGCTTAATCATAACAAGGCGTTACTCGCGATGATAAGGATGGTTGTTATTTAAGCTCCAGCCACGGTATAGGCTTTCGGCAACAATAATACGCACTAAAGGGTGCGGTAACGTTAAGTTAGATAACGACCATTTTTGCTCAGAGGCGGCAATGCACTCAGGGGCTAACCCTTCTGGGCCGCCAATAAGTAAACTTACGTCGCGGCCATCGAGCTGCCACTTTTCCATATTTTTAGCAAGCTGGTGAGTATCAAGTGGTTTACCTGTTACCTCTAGGGTAACAATGCGATTGCCTTTTGGAATAGCGGCTAAGGTTTTTTCACCTTCGGTGTGCAAAATGCGTTTAATATCGGCATTTTTACCGCGTTTACCGGCCGGAATTTCTATTAACTCAAGCGCCATATCTTTAGGAAAACGGCGTTGGTACTCTGCAAATCCGGTTTCTACCCACGCTGGCATTTTTGTGCCAACGGCAATCATTTGTATTTTCACGTATTACTTCCAAGCTCAATTAAAAAATAGTGGCGCTTAGCCCCACAGTTTTTCTAGATCGTAATAGCTACGTGCGTGATCTTGCATCACGTGTACAACTACATCACCTAAATCTACCAGTACCCATTCGCCTTCGTCTTGACCTTCGTAACCTAAAGGTTCTTCACCAGCGTGGCGAGCTTCTTTTGCTACGTTATCAGCAATTGATTGCACATGGCGCTTAGAAGTACCCGAACACACAACCATGTAATCGGTAATGTCTGAGCTGTCGCGTACGTCTAGTTGTACCACGTCGCGTGCTTTCATATCGTCAATTTTGTCTAGTGCAAAGGCAAGTAGTTGTTTCGAATCCAAGGTATTGTCTCAATTTTAAATTTAATAGCGTGCATTTTAACATGCTAGGGGGTTTTAATCACCACTTTGATAGAGCTGGTGTTGCTCAATGTAGTGACTCACAGAATCAGGTAATAGTTCATTATTTTTATTGGTTTTTTTTAATTGCTCTCGAATAGAACTTGAAGCCGCATCGAGGGTTTCACCCGGTAAAAAATACAACTTACCAAATGGTGTGTATTCAAGGTGCTGTGCATCGTTAGTTTGGGCATTTAACATATACGTTTTTAGTGCAGGGCGCGGGCTACATAATTGCCCCGGGCGTTGGTATACAACAATATGGCAAAGCTGTGTAATGGTCTGCCATTCGTACCATTTGTCGAGGTTATTAAACGAGTCCATGCCCATTAAAAAAAGAACTGGCGTATTTGGGTGCTCAGCTCTGAGTTCTTGCAAGCTTAATAACGAGTACGAGGGGCCGGTACGATTAAGCTCTCTTAAATCAAGTGCAAAATGAGGATAAGGAGCTATAGCGGCATTAAGCATATTAATACGGTGCGCTGTACTTATACCCGGCGCAGCTTTGTGCGCGGGCAGTGCACAGGGCATAAAGTACAACGTAGTTAAGTTAAATGTATTTACACACTGCGTAGCCATATTTAAGTGGCCTAAATGCACGGGGTCGAAGGTGCCGCCAAAAATTGCAATCATGTTAAAAATCTTTAGTTAAGTGCGTGGCACGGCATTGGAATATCGAGCGGTTGGCAAAACTTAATACAAATATGCGCAAGCGCTTGGTAAGGCGCAATTAAGTTACCTTGTTTGTAGCTTGAATCAAACAGTGCAAGCTCACTGCTTATTTGCTCAAGGGTATTAATATTTAAGCGGTTAATCGCATTTTGCACCGGGCCTTGCTGGTTTTTCCAAATACCATTTTTTTTAAATAACTGTGCGATAGGCTCGCCATTTAAAAGCCCTTGCTGAATAGTTAGCAAACTGGTGAGCTCTTTATTTATAGCCCATAAAATACTGACCACTTCAGTGTTATCGCTGGCCAGTTTATTAAGGACCTTAATAGCTTGCTTGGCGTGGCCATTTAATAGGGCATCACTTAAGTCAAAAATATCAAACTTGGCTTGATTTAATAGCCCTTGCATCACAAGTTGCTGGGTTATTAAGGCATTACCATGCAGCAGCGAGAGCTTTTCGAGCTCTTGAAAGCATGCTAATAAGTTGCCTTCGGTCGCGTTAATTAAACTCAGTTTTGCTTCGTTTTGCATATTCAGAGAAAGGCGTGCTGCTTGTTCATCTAACCAGCGTTTTAAATGATTCCCTACAAGCGGGTAGCACGGTACAAATACACCCTGTTTATCGAGCGCTTTAAACCAGGCACCACGTTGTACGTCTTGGCTGGCTTTAGCCCCTTTTACAATTAAAATGGTATCGGGGTTGATTAACTCGACTATTTTTTTAAAGGTATTACTACCTGGTGTGCCAGGTTTTTGGTGGTTTAAATCAAGCTCAATTATAGTGCGCGCACTAAACAAAGACATACTTTGATATTGAGCTATAATTTCTTGCCAATCAAACCCCTGCATTAGGGTAAATTTAATTACCTCAGCAAAGCCTTGGGCTTTTGCCGCCTCGCGTATTTGCTGCACACATTGCGCTTCTTGAAACGGCTCTTCACCAAACACTAAATAAAAGGGTTTTAAACCTTTACTTAATTCATTCGGTAACTGATTAGCATAACAGCGCATTATAGTTGCGACAGCTCTCTAACGATACGACGACTGGCTTGCTTACGGATTTCGCTAATAAGCATCTCAAGCTCTTTTGCTTTTGCAAGTGCGTGATCGGGGTCGTCTTGGTAGTTACGATAAAGCTCAAAGCGTTTTTCAATGGCTTTTTCGCCTGGGCGTTTAACCACATAGCTTACCCCGTAGGCAAGCTCGTATTCAGCCACCTGACCATTTTGAAACAACGACAAAGTTTGGCGTTCAATGCTTTCTTTGCGTAAGTAAAGTTGGGCAACATTTTTAGCCGAAGGCGTTAGTTCTACGTTACTGGCTTTAAGCTCTTTTTTAAGGTTTAAAAATAACGATGATTTTTCGTCATCACCTTTAAGTGTAAGCATTTTAAGGTTATCAGGCAGGCTAGAAGCTTTTTTTAAATGAAAGCCACAGCTAGATAAGACAAAACACATTAGCACTAAGGCTAATGTGTTTTTAAAGGTGTTAAAGCTAACCATTTAGTTAGCTACCACGTTAAGTAGTTTACCTGGTACGTAAATAATCTTACGAATGGTTGCGCCATCAGTAAATTTAGTTACGTTAGACTCAGCAAACGCAAGTGCTTCTACCTGCTCTTGTGTTGCATCGGCGGCTACAGTTAGCTTAGCGCGTAGTTTGCCGTTTACTTGTACGATGATTAATTTTTCATCTTCAACAAGGGCAGACTCGTCAACTTTAGGCCATGCTGCATCTAAAATGTCGCCATCTTTACCAAGCTCTTGCCATAACTGGTGCGATAAATGCGGCGTAATTGGCGCAAGCATAATAAGTAGGGCTTCTAATGCTTCGTTAGCAATAGCAACATCTTGCGTATCGTTTAACGGCGCTTTTAATAACTTATTAGAGAGCTCCATAATAGCGGCAATTGCAGTGTTAAATGTTTGACGACGTTCAATATCATCGCTCACTTTTGCAATGGCTTTATGTAGTTCACGACGCAGCACTTTTTGTGGGTTACTAAGCGCCGATTTATCAAGAGCTTGGAAGCCAACAGTTTTCACATCTACTGCGTATTTCCAAATACGTTTTAAGAAGCGGTGCGCGCCTTCAACCCCTGAGTCTGACCATTCAAGTGTTTGCTCTGGTGGTGCGGTAAACATCATAAATAAACGCACAGTATCTGCACCGTATTGGGCAATTACTTCCTGTGGGTCTATACCGTTGTTTTTAGACTTAGACATTTTGCTCATGCCCGATGAGAACACAGGCTCACCATCTTCTTTATGCCATGCTTTAGTTACGCGGCCTTTTTCGTCAGTTTCGGTATTTACATCGCTTGGCGAAATCCATACATCGCCGCCTTTTTCATCTTTACGATAAAACGTTTCGGCAAGTACCATGCCCTGACAAAGTAAGCGATCGAATGGCTCGTCTGAATTTACTAAACCAAAGTCACGTAATAACTTATGGAAAAAACGTGAATACAATAAGTGTAAAATAGCGTGCTCAATACCACCTATGTATTGGTTTACTGGTAACCAGTAGTTAGCTGCTGCTGGGTCTAGCATGCCTTCGTCGTGACGCGGACTACAGTAACGTGCGTAGTACCAAGACGACTCCATAAAGGTGTCAAAGGTATCTGTTTCGTGTGTTGCTGGTACGCCGTTTACCGTTGCTTTTGCCCATTCTGGGTCAGCTTTTATTGGCGAAGTAACGCCATTCATTACTACATCTTCAGGTAAACGTACTGGCAGCATTTCTTCGGTGGCGGCTAATTCGTTACCGTTTTCATCGCTCAGCATTGGGATTGGTGAACCCCAGTAACGCTGGCGGCTAACACCCCAGTCACGTAAACGGAAGTTAACTTTACGCTCACCCACACCGAGTGCTTCTAGTTTGTCAGCAACAGCGTTAAATGCGCCTTCAAAATCAAGGCCATCAAACTCACCAGAATTAACTAACACGCCTTTTTCAGTGAATGCTTCTTCTTTTAAATTTACTTCAAGCTCTGAGCCTTCAACAGGTGCAATTACTTGTTTTATATCTAGGCCGTATGCTGTAGCAAATTCATAGTCGCGTTGGTCGTGTGCAGGTACTGCCATAACCGCACCTGAGCCGTAATGCATTAATACAAAGTTAGCAACCCAAATTGGTACTTGCTCGCCCGTTAATGGGTGAGTCGCGTAAAAGCCAGTTGCAATGCCTTTTTTCTCCATAGTGGCCATGTCTGCTTCGGCAACTTTGGTGTTTTTGCATTCTTCAACAAACATTGCAATTGCATCGCTATTTTTAGCGGCTTCTTGCGCAATAGGGTGGCCACCTGCAACAGCTAGGTAAGTTACACCCATAAATGTATCTGGACGTGTAGTGTATACGCTAAATTTTTCGTTGTTGTCGGTACGCGTAAACTCAATGTCTAACCCTTCAGAGCGGCCAATCCAGTTGCGCTGCATGGTTTTAACTTGCTCAGGCCAGTCTTCTAACTTGTCTAAGTCGTCTAAAAGCTCTTGTGCGTAGTCAGTAATTTTAATAAACCACTGTGGAATTTCTTTTTGCTCAACTACTGCACCAGAGCGCCATCCTCGGCCATCTATAACTTGCTCGTTTGCTAGTACAGTTTGATCAACTGGATCCCAGTTAACCGTTGACATTTTTTTATACACTAAGCCTTTTTCGTAAAGCTTAGTGAAAAACCATTGTTCCCACTTGTAGTACTCTGGGTGACAGGTGGCTATTTCACGATCCCAGTCGTAACCAAAGCCTAATTGCTTAAGTTGGTTACGCATGTAATCAATGTTTTCGTATGTCCACTTAGCTGGCGCTGTTTTGTTTTTGATAGCGGCGTTTTCTGCAGGTAAACCAAACGCATCCCAACCCATTGGCTGCATAACGTTTTTGCCTTGCAGACGCTGGAAACGAGAAACAACATCACCAATGGTGTAATTACGCACATGACCCATATGCAGTCGGCCACTAGGGTATGGGAACATAGAAAGACAGTAATACTTTTCTTTGCTCTCATCTTCGGTGACTTTAAATACCTGGTTTTCTTCCCAGTAACTTTGGACTTTTGACTCTATGTCTTGCGGGTTATATTGCTCTTGCATCTATGATTCCAGACTTCTTGCAAACTAATAAAAAATTGCCGATAGGATACCCCAAATAAAAGCCTAATCACAGCGTATAAGCACGGTTTTGTTAAAATCTCACTTTCAGTGCAGGTTAACCTATACTTATCTATGTTAAAGGCCAACACGCCCTTGATTTTGATGGAGTATAAAATGGCAGATTATAAAACATGGCTTAACGAGCTCACCACGTGGTTAAAAGATGTAAAAGATCACGAAGTAAAAGATGCAATGACCCGATTTGTTGAATCTGAGCAAGCACTTAAAGACCTAGGCAAAGAAAAATACGGACTCTATAAAAGTTATTTGCAGCGCGACTTAGAGCACGTTCAAGAAAACGAATCACACTATAATTCGCTTGCATGGCAAGAGCTTAAAGAGTCGTTATGGTATGAGCTTTCGCACATAGAAGACAAAACCCAGCTTGAATGGCAGTCTCTTAGCCAAGATTTTAAGCACAACGGGGTATATCACGCAGGCGAATGGATAGCCATGGGCACATTAGTATGTAAGAATTGCACCCATAGTTTTGATATTTATCACGCTACACAAATTACACCGTGCATTGAATGTGATGGTATTTATTTTAGCCGTAAGGCATTACAACCCTAAATATATGTATTAAGTGGCTTGTAGGCCACTTAATACGCCCAAAGCCAGCGAGTATGTTGGTACAAAAAGAAGTTAGAATGACGAAAAAACTGCTGCCATTATCTGTTTCACAGCTCGCACCGAGCATTTCTACTAATCACGTTAGCACGTGTATGAGCAATCCATACCCAGAGCAACTTACCTTTATAGGGCAACAACGTGCTCAAAGCGCCCTCGACTTTTCATTAGGAATGGATTTACCCGGTTACAATGTGTATGTAATGGGTGAGGCCGCGCATGGCCGATTTACACTCGTAAAAGACAAACTTAAACAACACGCAAAAGATCGCCCCACACCTAACGAGTGGTTGTATGTTAATAATTACGACGACCACCGCGAGCCAATTGCGCTATTTATGCAAGCAGGGCAAAGTAAGCAATTAAGTGACGACATAGACTCATTTTTAGATGAAGTACTCGACACCTTTCCGGCAGCTTTTGATAACCCAGCTTATCAACGCAAAAAAAAGTCAATCGAGAGCGAATTTAACGACGCTTACGACAGCGCTATTACCGCAGTAGAAGAAATGGCGCTTGAGCAAAGCGTGGCGCTAATAGAAGAGAAAAACGCCGTAGGATTTGCGCCTTTAGTTGAAGGCAGGCAGTTAAGCGATAACGAATTTGCCGCCCTAGATGAAGCGCTCCGCGATGAGTTTTTTGAAAAAATAGAAAAACTAGAAGATGCCCTAATAGAGGCGCTTATTGAGTTGCCACGCTGGAAACGCGAATCAAAAGAAAAACAGCGTAATCTAAAAAAAGCCACAGCCGAGCAAGCTACAAAGCCATTATTAAAAGATTTAGAGCATAAATACGCTGCACATATCGGTGTGCTGCGCTACTTAAAAGACATTCGCGTAGAAATAATTGATGCAGTACTTGAGTGGCTTGACGACGAAGATGAAAGCGAAGAAAGCAAAGAAGACTTTGACCGTAAAGGCATGCTTACCGACTTTTTTGCGCCTAATATTTTAGTTGAGTTTAAAGAAGACGATGCTGCGCCTGTGGTGTATGAGCCAAACCCAACGTTTGGCAATATATTTGGTAAAATTGAGTATTCAACATCGCAAGGCTCACTTATAACCAGTTACCGCTCTATACAGCCAGGTGCATTGCACCGCGCAAATGGCGGTTACTTAATTATGGATGCTGAAAAAGTAATGGCTAACCCACAAGTGTGGGATGGTTTAAAGCTTTCGCTTAAAACGCACCAAATTAAAAACGACCTACCATATCAAGACAGCTCAGTAGGCAGCAGCTTTACATTGCGCCCACAATTAATCCCTCTTGATGTAAAAATTATTTTATTAGGTTCGCGCGATTTGTATTACACCATAGGTGAGTACGATGAAGAATTTGCAGAGCTGTTTAGAGTCCTTGCCGACTTTGACTATTACTTGCCAAGCAGCGATAAATTACAGTACCAATTTATTACTAAAGTGAGTGAGTACTGCCAACAAACCTTAAAGTGCACAACCACAGAGGCCGCCATGGTGCGGTTACTTAAATTTAGCTACCGCCAAGCAGAGCACCATAATAAATTATCGGCCCGTTTTGCAGATGTACTTGAATTGGTGGCTGAGGCCAGCTTTTACGCCAAGCAAGATAAGCAAACACTAATTGATGCGCACCATATTGATGAAGCCATTGAAGGTAAGCAGTACCGCACCGGCCAAATAAGCGAAAACATGCTAAGCGATATAAAAGAAGGCCACACGCTTATTGCCACACAAGGCCAAGCAATTGGTAAAGTTAACGGCTTAACAGTATTGCACATTGGCGATACGTCGTTTGGTACTCCCGCACGTATTACCGCCACCGTATACGCAGGCGCCGATGGTGTAATAGATGTAGAGCGTGAAGCCGAGCTAGGTAAAGCAATTCACTCAAAAGGTGTCATGCTACTTACCGGTTATTTAGGTAACAAATACGCCCAGCACTTTAGCTTAACCCTAAGTGCCAACATAGCTATAGAGCAAAGCTACGGTTATATAGATGGCGACAGCGCTTCATTGGCTGAGTTATGTGCGCTTATTTCGGCTATTACCAGTTTGCCTATTAGCCAGTCTATTGCCCTTACAGGCTCTATTAACCAACATGGTGATGTGCAAGCTATTGGTGGTGTAAACGAAAAAATAGAAGGCTTTTTTAAGCTGTGTAAAATGCGCGGCTTAACAGGCGGTCAGGGCGTTATTATTCCTAAATCGAACCAAGTTAACTTAGTACTTGATGATGAAATACTTGAAGCTGTTGAGCGCGGTAAATTTAATATTTACGCCGTAGAAACGGTAGACCAAGCACTTAACTTATTAATGGATATTGATGCAGGCGATGTTATTGACGGGCAATACCCAGAGGATTCTGTTAACGGTATTGCTTTAGCACGCTTAAAAGACATAGCCGACATAGTTAATGGCGATAGCGAAGAAGATAAAGAAGCCGATGAAGATGAGGAAAAACACTAAATGATCAATATAATTTTAGCGGTGATCATCGCTATATTTTGTTTTTTAATTTTTCAAAATAGTAAAAAAGTAAAGCAACAAGCTGGCATTAATGCGCAAATTGAAGCCGACTACCTTGTCGCGAACGCAAAAGTAGAGGATGTAATAGAAACCGCCTCAGGCTTACAGTACAAAGTGCTGCACAAAGGTGAAAGCGAAAATACACCTAACCCTACTAGTAAAGTAAACGTGCACTACCACGGCACGTTAATTGATGGCACCGTATTTGACAGCTCAGTAGAGCGTAAAACGCCAATCAGTTTTGGTTTAAATCAGGTTATTAAAGGCTGGACCGAAGGCTTACAACTTATGAGCCCAGGCGATAAATACATATTTTATGTACCGCACCAATTAGCCTATGGCGAAAAGCGAGTGGGCAGTATTCCACCTGCATCACTGCTTATTTTTGAAGTAGAGCTTTTGGCTATTGAGTCTTAATTCAGGCACTCAGAGTTATTAACTTTATAAAACCCGCAAGCGTATCAGCGGGTTTTTTATTCTTAAATTTTGGTCATTTGCTCACCGTTGCTATAGAAAGCTTATTAAGCACCATAGATATTTTGTTAAGTACTTCTTCGCAGCCTTTTATATTATGGCGCTCTTGCAAATAAGTTGGGTTGTTATAGGCAAGCCATACTTGGCCGTTGTTGTCTTGAGATATATGTACTTTTTGCGGTAAATCTATCGCCACACTTTGCTGGCATTGCATTAATGGTGTGCCTACCTTTGGGTTACCAAAAATAATCACTTCACTTGGCGCTAATTTCATATCCACATTTTGAGCGTTTTTTTGATGGTCTACCCGTGCAAATATGGTTATCCCTTTGTTACTGGCTATTTTTTCAAAACGGTTTGCCGTTTCCTTTACAGAATAATTACTTTGAAAATGCACTAAGCTGTCATTGGCACTCACCACGCATGTGGCTAATAGTAAAATAACACCTAAAAATAGTCGGTTTAACATGGTTTGCTCCTCATGAAAACGGCTTACTAAAAGTATGAAAAATACACACTATCTGAGTTCTTTATTTGGTTCAACACTGCGCAAAGGGAATATGTATAAAACGTGAGCGAAAAAGTTTTTAAGTACCTATTTTAGTTGCGATTAGTTCTAAAAATAAGGATGAATATGAAATTATTTGCATTGCACATGGTAATGATAGTCGTTATCATTCGTGGCGATTTATACACCTCTTTTCAGGATCAACATGTTTAACCAAAAATATTTGGCGCTCAGTATTGCTGCGTCTTTTTCTGCTTTTTCTAATGTGGCATTTGCCGAGCAAAATAACGAAATTGAAACAATAGAAGTAACAGGCCGCGCTCAGCAGTTTTACCTCGAAACCGAAAGCAAAATTGGGACTAAAACAGATTTAGATCTTATTAAATTACCGCAATCTGCGCAGGTATTAAC
The DNA here is from genome assembly GCF_030296835.1 of Pseudoalteromonas sp. MM1. Lineage (NCBI taxonomy): Bacteria > Pseudomonadati > Pseudomonadota > Gammaproteobacteria > Alteromonadales > Pseudoalteromonadaceae > Pseudoalteromonas > Pseudoalteromonas sp. MM1. The sequence goes on from NZ_AP027922.1 coordinate 1,250,353, forward strand.
CGAGCAACTTATTATTGACCAAGCCGCGCGCGACATTACCGATTTATACCGCTCAATAGCAGGGGTAAGTGAGTACAGTTATTCGGGTGTTACTTTTCGTGGTTTTAGAGATGACGCTAACGTATTTTACGATGGCGTACGCGGCGACCCGTACTCGGGCTTTGGTGTGCCACAATTATTTAATGTAGCGCGTGTAGAAGTATTAAAAGGCCCAGCCTCTGCGTTATATGGTGGCGGTGAGCCGGGCGGTATGATCAACTACGTAACTAAAAAGCCAAGTTATACGCAAAGTAAAGAGCTAAAATTAACGCTTGGCAATTACAACACACGTGGTGCATCACTCGATATGACCGGCGGTTTAACCGACACAATGGCATACAGAGTAGGTGGTTATTACGAAGAGAAAGACAGTTTTCGTAATAATGCAGATTCAAAAAATACTGAGTTTACCGGTGGTTTATTATTTGATTTAACCGATTCAACCACACTAACCACAAGTGTTGACTACATCAAGCAAGACTTAGGCGGTAATCGTTTACGTGGTGTACCGGTCGATGACAACGGCAACTTTTTAGTTGACCCAAGTTATAACGCGAATGAAGCATTTGACTACCAAGACATGGAAGCGTTAGTACTGCAAGCCGAGTTAAAACATTACTTTAGTGATGATTTTTCTGTAAGTAGCACACTGCGTTACATGGATAACGAACGAGACCAAGCTTACCATGAGTCGCAAAGCTGGGTGGATGTAAACGGCGATGGTGAAGCAAATATTGACGATGAAACAATTGGGCGAGAGTACCGTAAGCAATACCGCGCCAACGAGGAAATTAGCTTAACGACTGACTTTGTTTACAGCTTTGAACAAGGCCAATTAACACACCAAGTACTATTTGGTGGCGACTATCATACAGTTGATACCGAGTATGATTATTCTCGTGCCCGCTTTGAGGCCGATGGCGTTGCTAATTTAAACATATTTAATTTAAATTACGGCGAAACAGATCCAAGCACTTACAACCTAACTGATTTGAACCGTGATGGCGTTGATACAGACCGATTTGGGCTCTATGTACAGGACGTAATAAGTATAAGCGAGCAATGGACAGTTATTGCTGGTTTGCGTTACGACCACTTTAAAGAATTTAACCAAGAAACGGGCTTTAGTTACTCAGATAGCGATGTAACACCGCGCGTGGCTCTAACATACCAACCTGTTGAAAACACATCGGTATACATAAATTACTCAGAAAGCTTTAACCCAGCATCATCGGATGATCAAGAAGACGTAGAAGGCGAGGGTAGTTTAACCCCAGAAACCGGTAAACAAACCGAAATTGGCATGAAAAACCAATGGCTTAATGGCAAAATTATGAGCACCTTTGCTATTTACCAAATTAATAAAGAAAACGTAGTAATGAGTAACCCAGACGACACTGGCGCGGGTGATGGCATTGCAGCGCTTTTAAATATTGGTGAGGTAGAAAGCCGCGGCTTTGAAACAACCTTAGTTGGTGATTTATCAGCGCATTGGACGATAACTGCAAACTACGCTTACAACGATACAGAAGTTATTAAAGGAGTCACGGGCGATACAGTTTCGAATACATTTGGCGACGGCTCGCGTTTTTCTAATGCACCACGCCATCAGGCTGGCTTATGGACGCGTTACGCTATTGACTCTATAGACTCTTCAATCGCATTTGGTGCTAATTACGTAAGCGAGCAGTTGAGCAGAGTAGGGCAAAAAGTTAAACCCTTTACTGTGTTTGACATGAGCTGGACTACGCACTTTGACGATGTGTTATTAAGTGTAAATATTAATAATATATTTGATAAAGAATATGCAGTAAGTGGCTTTACTGAGCGTAATGGCCACTTCCCGGGCAGCCCACGTGAAATAGTAGGCCAAGTAACCTATAAATTTTAAAGTAATTTAAGCGCGAGCTTATCTCGCGCTTATTTTTTATCGCTATTAAAATTAGCCACTTCTTGCACTGTGTTAATGGCTGTAATAAGAAAGGGGGTCACAATACCTTCTTGGTCGAAAGATCTGATCACCGCAAGGGCATTTAGTTCCATTTCTTATGTGCAGCTCAGGTTAATTAAATTTTGAATGATACCTATTGTGTTAAGTTATTAGACTATTTAGCACGCCAGAATGATTAAATATTTAAGTCGACTACATAGACTCAAGAGTTTCACCACGGGTTTCTGTAATGTATTTAGCCACAAAAAATATGCTAATAAGTGCCGATAAAGCATAAAAGCCGTATGCACCTGCAAGGCCAATATTAGCCAGCATAATAGGGAAGGTCATGGTAATGGCAAAGTTAGCAATCCACTGTGCGCTTGCAGCAACAGCAAGCGCTGCGCCGCGAATTCGGTTATTAAACATTTCGCCTAATAACACCCACACAACCGGGCCCCAACTTAAACCAAAAAATACCACAAATAAGTTAGCCATTATAAGCGCAAACGTACCCATGTTATCGCTAAGTGCAAGCTTGCCTGCTTCATCAAGGCCTGCGCTGCCAAATATATAAGTAAGCGCGCTTAAGCTGATAAACATACCAATACTGCCTACTAAGAGCAGTGGTTTACGGCCAATTTTGTCAACTAGGGCAATGGCAATAAAGGTCGATACAATATTAGTAGTACCTGCGAGTACATTTATAAATAGCGATTGCGACTCGTCAAACCCAGCGGCTTGCCACAGCTCAGAGCCGTAATAAAACACCACGTTAATACCTACAAATTGCTGAAATACGCTCAGCGCAACACCCACCCAAACAATTGGGTGTACTTTTTTACTGTTATCAATAAATAAATCACGAATACTTGGCTTTGTGTCGCTACGCAAAGAGCGTTTAACATCGCTTATTTGCGCATCAAGGTTGTCGTTCGAAATTTTACTAAATACCGATTTTGCATCGTCTACTTTACCTTGCGCCACTAAATAACGAGGCGACTCAGGAATAAACAACACACCCACTAAAAACAGTATTGCAGGCACAAGCTCTGCCCAAAACATCCAGCGCCAAGCGGCTATATCAAGCATTAAAATATTTTGCGCGCTGCCAGCTGCATCAGCAATTAAATAGTTACTTAAAAACGCAGCAAATAAACCTAATACAATAGCGAGTTGCTGTAGTGTAGCTAAACGGCCACGAAGGGCAGGTGGCGCAACCTCTGCAATATAAGCTGGCGCCAATACCGATGCAGCACCTATACCTAACCCTCCGAATAAGCGGTAAAAAATAAATTCAGCCGAGCTTTCGCTAATGCCCGACCCAAACGCGCTAATAGCAAAAATAATCGCGGTGATGATCATAATTGCACGGCGACCAAATTTATCAGCCAGCGGCCCTGCTGCAAGTGCCCCCACGGCGCAACCTAATAATACCGACGCTACATTAAAGCCCGTAGCTACACTGCTTGAATTAAAAGCATTACCGAGTGCCGACACCGTGCCGTTAATAACACCCGAGTCAAAACCAAATAAAAAGCCACCAATGGCAGCTACGGCCGATATAAATATTACGTAAAAAAGAGAAGTGTTTTCAGCTGTGTTGGCTGAGTGGGAAGGCGGTGTGTGCGTTGTCATTATGTGCCCTGAAAGTTAAATTGAATATAAAGGAGCATAATATCGTAAAGCGCTATGGCTGAATACATTTGTGCAGGTATAAAGGGTTTAGGGATATATATAACTTGTTTCTAAGGGTTTTGATGTAAAGTGCTTTTTGCAAGTACAGGAACTGACAACGTGAACATATTAAATTAAAGTGTCTACTTAGTTTATTGAGTACTAATTCTTTTTTGAGGCTAGATGGATGCTAGATATTGTTGCTACTAAGAACTTAAAGGCTGCCGCACACTTTACATTTAACAATATGAAACCCTATTACGAAATGTATGCGGTAGATTGGGATGTTGAAAACATTTATCAAGCAACCAAAAGCCTCAAAAATTTTGATATTTTGTGTAAGGGTGAACACATAGGTGTTGTGCGTTTATCGTATGAAGAAGGGCGTTGCCAACTTCGCGATATTCAGATTGCAGCTGCTTATCAAAACAAAGGCTATGGTGCTCACATTATTGCTAAAGTAGTTGATATAGCTCGTCAACAAAGTGTCAAATTAATAGACCTCAAAGTATTTCAGCGTAGCCCTGCATTTAAGTTATATAGCCGCATCGGATTTGCAGTCGATAGAGAAGATGATCGTTTTTACTACATGAGCTTGCAAGTCTAATAGCAACAGTATTATACCAATCCTCAAAATAGATCACTTAATTAAGCGGATTGGTATCAAAGAGACGCAAAGCACTTGGCTTTTGCGATTCTTTAGCTAACTTTAGTCAGTGCGACTGTATTGCATTATGCAGACATTAGTTTTTAGGAGAGTTAGGTGTACTTAATTGCCGTGTTTGGATTACTGATGATGTGTCTAAGCATTGTCATGATAGTTAACCCTAATTATTGGTCAAATGGGATCGTGACTTTCAGTAAAAAAAACTATTTTCATTGGTTTGAAATTATTAGTCGGTTAGTAACAGGGTGTGTATTTGTATTTTATAGCCAGGTTACTGTGTACCCTCAATTAATAGTAAGTATTGGGTACTTACTGATTGCGGTGGGTTTAGGGCTTGCAATAATAGGTTCAGTAAAACATCGACAATTTGCTGTGTGGTCTGCCCAAAAATTTAAAAGCACATTTAGGCCTGCAGGTTTTGGCTCTTTTCTATTTGGTGGCTTTTTGATTTACATAATTACGGTTAGTTAACATATTCCCCAGTTCCTGCTTCACACTTCAAAGTTCTCAAAGTACTCTTTTTGCAGATCTATAGTAAGCGCTTTAGGGCGAATGCCTTTTACTAAGTTATATGCCTCTTCTTTTGTATAACCTGCCGAATTTAAAATAAGTGCAGCGACCAACCCTGTGCGGCCAGTGCCACCTTTGCAATGTATGGCAATGGTTTGTTTTTGCTGTATGGCTTGTAGTATATCTGTTTTGTGGGTGTTCCAGCTTGATGTAAAAGGCTGTTTGGGTGCTTCGTCGTCATTTATAGGTAAATGAAACCAGGTTATATCGTGCTTTTTGCACTCACTATTAATTGTTTCTACGTTGTTTTTTTCAAGCTCCTTTTGCGGCATAAGCGAAAGCAACATATTAGTGCCGGCAGCTTTTAATGTAGCAATTGAATCCGCTAGGTTTTGTGTTTTTGTACCAGGGCAAGGCGTAAAAATAATATTTGCGCCGTTATTAAGTGATAAAACATCGTATGGGTGCGCGCTCATGGTAAGTCCTTTATTTTTAATAAATTTACTTTTATACGCTCACTATAGCGTGTTTTAGTTACAAGTTTAAGATTGAATAATAAGCACAAATGCTAGATACTGTTTTTATATACAGTTGTGGCGATGTTATGAAAAAAGAATTACCAGCAAAATACTATTTAGCACATTTTAGAGAGCTTATTGAGTTTGTAACAAGTAAATGTATGCATTTACTTGAGCCCAAGCACAGCCAATTTATTAGTAAAATTAACCAGCTAGATGAGCAAAGCCAATGCATGTTGGCACGTGTTTATTCGCGCAAGCCTTATTTAGTACAGGCGCAATCGCTTAATTATGAAGAAATAACCTCGCCGCATCAGGCTATTTATACGCTAAAAACAGCGGGTATTTTATATGAGCCAAACGCGCAGCATTACAAGCTTCTTATAGCGCATTTAACTAAGCCCATGCTGGTGGAGTTACTCAGTAATTACAGTGAGCAAGTAAGCTTTAAAAAAAGCGCAGCCAAAGGAGAGTTGGTCACTATTGCGTGCCAATTTTTTAGTGAGCGCGCAGATGATCTCGCCCCTTTATATAGCCAGTATGTCATTAATAATCGTGAAGATTATTACGAGTATTTTGAGTTTTTATTTGCAGGGCGCTTAAGTAGTGGCGATGTAAACCATCAAAACCGCTTTGTTATGCGAGATTTAGGATTAACCGCTACCCGCGAAGGGCACAGCGAGAGCTTGTCGCGCTTTAATACATTAGCTGAGGCGCAATCTAATTATGTTTTAAATCGTTACCGTTTAGCGTTTAAAAACATTGGCAAAACGGGCGGTAATGCAAAAGCTGAAACCTTGGATGACAAAACACCTTACATCGAGCTTGCGCATTTAGTTTTAGCGCAACCGGCGCACGGTGCACAAGCGCACGATATTAAAAACAAACTGCTGGTTAGGCTGTATAAACAACTTAAAAATACCGATAGCGAACTTGCCTTTAGCTTACTTGAAGGCTGCACCGATTACGCCGAAGCCCAAGAAATTCAAATAAGAGAGCAATACCGCTTAGGTAATAAAGAGTGGGTAAAAGCGCAGCTAGAACAAATAATAGAAAACCCGCTCACCGACGACCTACTGTACTTTGCTGACGACTTTTTAATGCGTAAGTTTAATAAACAAACGCGTTCGCGCTTAAGCACTATGCTAGCCGACACCCAATGTGTACTTGAAATTGACGAAATTTACCGAGGCGATGTAGAGCAAGGCGTAAATGAGCATTACACCGCAAAAGGGTTAACGGTTTTTAATACCGAAAACACCTTATGGCAAAGCTTATTTGGTTTAGTATTTTGGCACGAGCTGTTTATAGAGTCGCCTTACCCGCCGTGTAATGAATTTGATATTTACCCGCAAGTTTTACAACTTGGCAATTTTTATGAAGCACAAAGCACGCAAATTGACGCTCGTTTAAAAAGCTGCAGCACTAACCAGGCGTTGCTTAATTTGGTATGTAAACATGCCGCGCAATACTTTGAGCAGCCCAATGGTTTATTTAGATGGCGCAGCAATTTATTAGAGCCACTAGAGGCGCTTATTTTAAATAGCCCGCTTGAAGTGTTAATTGCGCACTTAACGGCTATGAGCAAACACTATTTACAACTAAAAGACGGCTACCCCGACTTAATGGTTATTAATAATGGCCAAGTACACTTTGAAGAGGTAAAAGCCCCTGGCGATAAGCTTAGGCGCAACCAACTTACTACTATTGATAATTTAAAAAATGTAGGCTTTACGGTACACATTGCCGCAGTTAAATGGTTTGTAGACCCTAACCGTGTTTACAGCATCGTTGATATAGAAACCACCGGCGGCTTAAAAGGCGGTAACCGTATTACCGAAATTGGCATAGTTAAAGTACAGCACGGTAAAGTAATAGATACCTGGACGACACTTGTTAATCCGCAGCGCCATATCCCTGGCTTTATTACTAAGCTAACCGGCATAAGCGATGGCATGGTTTACAACGCGCCTGTGTTTGCCGAAATAGCAAAGCCACTACTAGATAAGCTCGCAGGCAGTATTTTTGTAGCCCATAACGTAAACTTTGATTACGGATTTATTAAAAAAGAGTGCGAGGTTGCAGGGCACTTTTTTAAAATGCCAAAAATGTGCACCGTGGTTGAATCGCGCAGAGCGTTTAAAGGCTTAAAGTCGTATTCGCTTGGTAACCTTAGTGCGCATTTTAATTTAAATTTAACCAGCCATCACCGCGCATTGGCCGATGCAACTGCCACTGCTGAGCTATTATTGCTGATACAAAATAGTGAAACGCTCACGCAGTAGCGTATCATCTTGTTTATAAGTGATTGAAATTTAAATAATAAATGGTTTTATTGTAAATTTTTAATTTATTTTGGAATAAAGTGTTTTTGTAAATCGTCTTCTTTATGTCAATCCGACAAACTAGAGGACAAAACAATGACTAAATTAAATAAAATTGTAAGCGTAATGATGTTAAGCGGTGTGTGTACTTTTACAGGTGCAGTGCACGCCGCTGATATTGAACTATCTCAGTCAACGTCGGCGCAGCAACAAACATCTACATCTATTACGCTTTCACAAAACGGTTTAACAGCCAGTGGTAGCAATGACACAGACGTATCTAACGATACACAAGTAACGGCTGATGACTCGCAAAATACAGATTCAACGGCTAATAATACACAAACTCCAGCGCAAGAAAGCAGCGAGACCGCAGAGCCTGCAAGTTCATTAGTTACATCTGCCGACTCATCTTTAAATAATGCATTAAACACATCGGCTTCGTCTTTAAATGCCACAGGCAATACCGCAGTCGATACAGCGCTTGATACAACAGCGCAGTTAACCTCATCGGCGGGTAACTTAACAACCGCTGTGAGCCAGTCGTCATTACTTTCTGTTAGCTCTGAGCAAGCCGCTCAGCCTGATACTACTGATACACCAACAAGTGCCTCTTTACTTTCAAATGTGAGTAGCGCTACCGATTCAGTAACATCAGCTGATGCAACAAATGCGCTTAATGCGGGTGAGCTTACAAACCAACTAGCAATGACTAATACGGCTGCAAACTCAGTGAGTTCTGCACTGCAAGTAGGTGATGTAATTAATACCAGTAATGAAGTAGTAAGCAGTGTTCAGCAATCTTTAATTGCCAGTGTGCAAGATAGTACGGTTAGCAGTTTACAAAGCACGGTACAGCAAAGTGTTAGCGGGCAGGTGAGTGCGGCGGTCACTGATCAAATTAGTAACGATGTAGCACTTAGCACCGCAAGTGAAGTAGTAACCAACATTACTAACGATTTAGACCTAGGCCTTTAATACGCCACGTGTTTGCAAAAATGCCGAATAGGGAAACCTATTCGGCCTGTTGGAGAATAAATATGAAAGCAGTTATTACCGCCACATTGTGTGTTTTTAGTGCCCAAGCGGTGCTTGCACAAACCAACCACGTTAAAACACCTGAGCAAACTAAACCCTTTAAAAGTAGCTTTGAGCTAAACGCAGATGCTGAAGTTGGGGTATTAAGTAACTCGGCGCTCTCTGTTCAGGAGCTTGACGATATTTCGTCGCAAAGTGACAGCGGCATAAAAACCGCAGCCGGTGTTAATGCAAAATGGCAATTAACCAAAGGCGCTAAATTAACTTCAAGCTATAAGTTTGAACAACAAGACTACGATGAGTTTGATCAATACGATTTAGGCCTGCATCAATATGGTTTAGATGGCAGCTATAGCTTTAATAGCCATGAGGTAGGAGTTCGTTACGATGGCGCAAAAGCAAATGTAGATGGCGAACCATTTTTACACTTCAACCAAGCCAGTGCTTATTATGGTCATTTTTTAAACCCGCATACGTATTTGCGTATGAGCATAAAAACCAAAGCTAAACGTTTTACTACTGCAAAAGCACGTAATGCCGACGGTGTAGGCGGCGATGTAGCGCTTTATCATTTTATAAATAATGGCCAAACCATGCTAATGGCAGCGCTAAGTGCCGATAAAGAAAACGCCGACGACAACCAATACGACTTTAACGGCTACGGTTTTACTACTAAAGTTACGCACAAATTTACGGCCTTTAATATGGCTAACAAAGTGGGGGCTGGCTGGCGTTATCAAAATAAAGATTACGATGAGCAAACAACGGATGATTTTTTTGAGCAAATACCGTCGCGAGATGAGCACCGAAATGTAGTCAATGCGTTTTATAACATAGCTGTATTTGAGCACGTAACACTCATAGCCGAGGCTGAATATGGCGATTATCAATCTAAGCTTAGTAGCAATACCTATACGCAATCGGTTTTATCGGCGTCAGTTAAAGTGCACTTTTAGGTGGGTAAATGGCGCCATAACCAAAGGTGGTGTCTTTGCCTTGCTCGCCTAAGTCGATGGCAAGCGATGTAAGTTCTTTAAGTGCTTTGGTTTTATTATTACCATGCTTTAACAATAAACAGCTCAATGCCGCGCTTACATGCGGCGCCGCCATTGACGTACCCGACTCCCTCCCAAATTTTCCATTGCCTTGGCTTGTAACAACATTTACACCAAGGGCTGTAAAGTCTATGTAATCGCCTTTATTTGACCATCTATAAATGTGGTTATTTGCATCAATAGCACTTACCGCTATCACGCTTTTATACGCGCCTGGGTATAGCGGCTGCGACGCCGGCCCTTGGTTACCTGCAGCAGCTACAATTAACACGTTTTGTTTTATTGCAGCAGTAATACTTGCTTCTAAAACTGCGTTATTTGGCCCTGTTAGGCTCATATTTATTACGGGTATTTTTTTACTAACTAACCAGTTAAGTGCCTCTACTATGGCAAATAATGTAGCCCCTTGTGCATATTCAGATTGCCTATAAAACACCTCGGCACTGTAAAGCTTGGCACTGCCTAAAAGCGGGCTAAGTTTTGCGCCTTTACCCGTAATTAACCCCGCTATGGCGGTGCCGTGTAAATTTGGCGAGCTTAACCCTTGTGGTAAAAAGCTTTGTGTGGTGATATTTGCGCCTTTAAATGCACCGTGTTTAGTATTAATGGCGCTGTCGATCATGCCAATTTTTACACTTTGTGTGCAGTAAGGCGCAACAGGCTTATTTTGCGTTACTTTTAAGGTAGGCTCGCCTGTTTGCGCTTGGTAAATGTGGTTTCGGTCAAGTATTGCAGACTCATCTAAGTTAAGCGCTTTTAATAACTCACTTTTAGAATTAACACCTTGGGGCACGTTAAAGCGCACTAAGCTCATGTTAAGTGCGTTGTAATTTTTTACCGATAAAATGGTTACATTTTGCTGCTTTAGGGTATTAAGTTGTTGGCTATTTGCCATTAATAACCATTGGCGCTCTATTGCTCTAAAGCCGTTTTCTAGCTCTACTTCAACAAATGCGGTGTTTTGGCTATTTATATTAATGTTAAGCACATTGGGTAAGCTGCTAATTGGCTCACTAATTTGCGCTTTTAGTTCATCAATCGATATTTGTGGAACAGGCACCGGAAGCGGCAGGCGTTGTGCCCGCTCTATAGTTTGCTCAATACGCTGCTCTATTGGGTTTAGCTGCCCAAGTACCTGATCGACTCTCACTATATTGGCTGAGCTCGTTGCGCTAAATATGCAAAGCGAGGCGGCTATTATGTGTTTAACGCGGACTTTTTTCATGTTCATAGTGGGTTACTTATTTTTTATTACACTGTTAGTTAACGTTTAACACATAGAAATATTTCATTATTCAAATTATTTTGATTATTTGGGAATAAATGTTTTTTTGAATCGTCTTCTTTATAAAAGGGGTAAAAATCAATGAACGAAACATTAAAAACCTTATTGCCCATGCTTAGGCGTTTTGCCTATTCGCTAACGGGTAGTAAAGCAGATGCAGACGATGTAGTGCAAATAACAATTGAAAAACTATTAGTAAAAGGCATTCCGGATGACGTTGAGCCTGCTAAATGGGCGTTTAAAATTTGCCGCAATGTGTGGATAGACGAATACCGCTCACGCAAAGTAAGGCAAAATACGGCCCAGGCCGATGTTTTACCAGAGCCAATTACAAGTAATGAGCACCAAACACTCGAAAACAAACAAATGCTTAAAAATGTAAATACAGCACTTGGGCAATTACCCGAAGAGCAACGCGCCATTGTATCGCTGGTGGCAGTGCAGGGCATGGCCTATAAAGAAGTAGCACATACACTCGATATACCTATAGGCAGTGTAATGAGTAAATTATCGCGAGCACGCAGTACACTTTATAACTTAATAAAACCCGACTTTAAAAAGGAGCAAGTATGAACATTAACGACGAAACACTTAGCGCCTTTTTAGACTCAGAACTCAGCGAGCACGAAATGGAGCAAGTGCGTAAAGCCCTCGAAACCAATGATGAACTAGTAATGCGACTTGCAGAGCTAAGCGAAGTAGACATGCTAGTGAAAGAGCACGCTTCAAGTATTGATGACGCCCCCCTTAGTGACTCATTAGCTAAAACGGTTGCCAAATTTGATACAGCAACGATTAAAAACACGTCAAATAGCAATGTAGTTACGTTAACCCCTTGGCAAAGGGTTAAGCAGTCGGCTAATAAAGGTTTAGCAATAGCTGCAAGCGTTGCCGTGGTATTTGGTATTGCAATGACGAGCTATTTACAACCCAATGAGTCGCAAAATTTAGTAGCCAGTAACATAGCCTCAGCGCTTAACACACAGCTAAGTAGTGGTGTGTTTGAGCAAAGTGATGGCTCACTATTTAGCGCGCAGCTTAGCTTTAAAAATCAGCAAGGTGAGCTTTGTAGGCAGTATGCACTAAGCTCAAACAATACCACGCAAACAAGCATTGCTTGTAAAACGCAAAACGGTTGGCAAATTAAAGCGCAAACAGCCGCGCAGCAAAGTAATAACGGCGAGCAATATCAAACGGCGTCTAATAACAGTGAGTTAGATGCTGTTATAGATAGCATGATCAGCGGCGTACCACTAGATAGAGCGCAAGAGCAGCAAGCAATTAGCGCAAAGTGGCAGTTAAACAAATAATAATGTGTATAAAATGAGGTGAATTATGAAAACATCTATCTTAATTATCAGTATTTTACTCATGGCGGGCTGCGCTTCTAAACCTGATTACCGCGCCGCGAATAATGGCTCACAAGGTTACAGCGAGCAAAAAATTAGCGACGACCAATACCGAGTAGAGTTTAAAAGTGTGTCAAATAATGTAGCCGATGCCGGTGATTATGCATTATTACGCGCAGCTGAGCTTACCCAAGCGCAAGGCTACGACTGGTTTGTTGTAACAAATAAAGAAACCTTTGTTGAGTCTAAATCGCAAGGCCCAGCATCATCTATTAGTGCATCACACAGCCAGCAATATGAGCGAAGCTGTGGTTTATTAACCTGCGAAACACGCGCACGCCCAACAAGCAGCGTAGGCGTACAGTTAAGCAACAATGATAAACGCAAAGAAGTGCACACCTTAATTGATATTAAAATGGGCAAAGGTATAAAACCCAGCGACAACAGCTTTAGCGCCCAAGATTTAATTGAAAACTTAAGCAAAAAAGCACAAAAGTAATTAAAAGAATAGTTATTAGCTGTCGCTATTTTATATGTGATTATATTTCAGCTACACATTTACGCTCTAACTTTTAGTTACAGTGGGCACTTAATTATAAGTCGGTTAGGTGCCTACTTTAAATGTGATTACCTCCCTTTAGACTTCGGAGTCTTTTAACTAGTGTTTTCCCCACCATACTTCCTTCTTTGGTTGTTTTTGTTAAATTAGACAGATCAAACCAGTGCTTTAAAGAATAAATACTAAAAATAAACTACTGATTTTTAAGGGTTTGTTGTTATTTAAATACTCTACTTCGTTTTTAGTGTTATAAACATGTAAAACTTTTCTTTAATCTTTATTGCATTCGAATGCAAAAAGCGATAGTTTTTATAAGTCGAAAAAATAGGCATTTAAATCGTGCTTTTAATAATTATAAATACTAAAAATACGATAGCGGGTTATTTAGCCCTTAAATGCTTAATAAAATAACTTATATCAACAGGTGGAGAATTAATCTCATGGCCGCACATATTTTACGTAAAACACTTATTTTTGCTGCTGTAAATACGGCGTTATTGAGCTCAGCCTCGGTACATTCGCAAGAGGCAAAGTTAAACCCTAACAAAGAGTTAGAGGTTATTTCGGTTACCTCTACTAAGCGTGTTAAAAGTATTCAATCAGTACCGTTAGCTGTGACAGCTGTATCGGCTAAAGATTTACTGGAAAATGGCGTTACTGATATCTTAAACCTTGACAGCTTAGCGCCAGGTTTAAAGTCTGGCGTGTCGGGTAGTGATGCTCGCCCAGCTATGCGCGGTGCCAGAACAGAGCAAGTAGAAGCTAACGATGTTGCTATCGCGTTTTATTCTAACGGTGTTTATCGTCCTCGCCACGGGCAGGCGCTTGCTGGTTTTGTAGATTTAGAACGTGTTGAAGTATTACGTGGGCCACAAGGTACATTGTTTGGACGAAACTCATTTGGTGGGGCAATTGATGTAATAGCTAAAAAACCAGAGCTCGATATTACTGAAGGTGGTATGGCTGTTACATTTGGTAATTATGGTCATTTACGTGGTGAAGGCTTTTTTAATACAGCGCTTACTGATGACACTGCAGTACGTTTTACTGGGGTTCGAGAAATAAGGGATCCCTACGTTGAAAATACATTCAACGAAGATGCAGGCTTAAAAGATGCTGATATGTATTTTTTACGCGGCCAAATTTTTACCGAAATTAACGACGATATAAATTTAAATGTAAAAGTGGAAACGTGGCAAGACGACTCTAATGGAGGTGGTGCATTTGGTTATCATATTTTAGGTGTGCCTATAAATCCAGCCACAGGTAAAACAAGCTTGTCGGCCCCATTAACTGAGCGAATAGGTCGCGATGATGTATGTGGCAGTAATTGTGGCCGCTTTGGTGCAGGTTTAGATAACGTAGCAACACCAGGGCTTGATACAGCACAGGCGGTATCGTCAGACCCATTCACTCAGCAGTTTGACTATAATCCATCGCGGGATGTAAGTGATGTAAGCATTAGTGCAGAGCTTAACTGGTCATTAGAGTCGGTGGATTTAAAAGTGATTGCAGCCTCAATGGATTACGAAGAAACGCGTCTTACTGATGGTGATTTTTCGACGTATGCAACCACAGTTGATGGTAATGCGATTGAATCAAAAACAAACTCGCTAGAAGTGCAGGTTAGCTCAACGTATGAAAGCGACTTTGAATGGGTAGCCGGTATTTATTTGTTTTCAGAAGATTTAGATAATGCATTTTTAAATGGCAGCTATGGTGCCGTGGTTGACAATGTGCCAGATACAACCCAACCACAAGAATTTCAGTACGCGTCTTGGTTAAATCAAATTCAATTAGAAACGCGATCCGCAGCGGCTTACTTCCAAGGTAACTATGCTTTTAGTGATGATACTCGTGGTATAGCTGGTATTAGATACACAAATGACAGCCGTGAGTGGGATATTTACGGGCAAAATCCAGATAATTTAAGTACGCTTGATTTTTCTGTGCTTGAGGTTGATAACGCAGATGACGACTGGAGCAAAGTAACATGGAAATTAGGGCTTGAGCACGATTTAACAAATTCTCAACTGCTTTATGCAACGGTATCTACAGGCTTTTTAGCGGGTAATGCTCAGGGTGCTTTTAATGGCGAAAATAGCTATGACGAGCAAACAGTAACGGCTTACGAGGTTGGCTTTAAAAGCATGTTGCTTGATAATTCATTAAGACTTAATGCTTCTTTATATTATAACCAGTACGAAGATCTCCTCTCTACCCGTTTTCAAAACGTGGGTGGTACGGCAGTCTCGTTTTTTGGTAATGCAGGCGAAATTGATGCGACAGGCTTAGAGCTTGAAATTGATTGGCAGGTAAGTGATGCACTTCGCTTAGGGGCACGCGCCGCGTTTACAGACTCAACTTATGGCGATTTTGTAACACCAAACGTATTTGAAGAAGGTGGAGAGACCATTAACGGTGTAGATAACTTACTGCAACTTGATGGTAATGACGTGCAACTAAGCCCTAAATACAATATTACTCTATTGGCCAGTTATGAGTTTGACTTAGGTGATAATGGGCGAGTGGTGCCTGCTACCAGTATTCAATTATCGGATTCGTATACGACCAACGATTTGCCTTTTTCATTTGGTACTCAAGAAAGTTACCAAAAGTACGATGCTAGCCTTGCATGGTATTCGGCAAATAATGAGTGGTCTGTGCGTGCGTATGTTCAAAACGCTGGAGATGAGCTTATATTACTTAGGACAGTCCGCTTTGGTGGTAATGTAGCTGCGGCCGATTATGCTAATCCGCGCACTTATGGTGTAAGGGTAGGCTATAACTTTTAGGCATTATTTAATGATGTACTTTAAGATTTTAGCATAAGTGTAAGTTTGTGCATTTTGCTAAAATATAGCGTTTAAATTTTAAATTAAACAATCGCTTACATAGAGCCAGTAATAAATTATTACTGGCTTTTTTTTGTGTTTCGAAATCACTTTATTTTAATTTTAACTTGTTGTTTTATATTGGTTAATGTTGGCAAGGTTATTATTCGTACAAAAAGTTGTTGATCTTTTTGACTCCGAAGTCTATTTTAGATCCATGCATTTTCAATTGATACAACTTGTTTACTGTAATAATTGAAAATGTAGGTTTTGGGGAGAACTAAATACGTTTTATACTCGGGAGAATAATTATAATGAAAGCTAAATTTACACGGACTCTCGTTCATTTTGCTGTCACTGGCGCTATTGCAGCAACCACAATGAATGCCCACGCCGCGCAAGAGCCTGAATCGGCACAAGTGCAAGAACACGTTAAAGAACCTGCCATTGAGCGTATAGCGGTAACCGCTAACAGACGCTCGCAAGACCTACAGGAAGTATCATCATCAATAACAGCATTAGGAGAAGGGGACATTGCCCGCGCTGGTATTATTGATGTTACTGGTCTTGAACAAGTAGTACCAGGCTTACGTATGGGGTCGTCGGGTGGTGAGGTTCGCCCTGCCATGCGTGGTGCTCGCACCAACGAAGTCGGTGTAGCAGGCACCGGTATTGCTGAGCAAATTGTAGGTATATTTCAAGATGGTATTTATGTACCTACCACTTCATCAGGCTTAGGGGCACTGGTGGATGTACAACGTATTGAGGTATTACGTGGGCCGCAAGGCACGTTATATGGGCGTAATACGTTTGCAGGCAGTATTAATATTATTACTAACCAACCTGTTTTTGATGATTTACTGGGGAGTATAAAAGTTGAAACAGGCAGTTATAACCGCAGTGCTTACGAAGGAATTATAAATATTCCGGTGAGTGACACCGTGGCAACTCGTTTTGTAGTGGCCTCTGATCGCCATGATGGTTATATCAATAATTTAGTCATTCCAGGGCCTTCAGATGATTTACGCGAAAAAAATCAGTTTTATATGCGTAACGTTACTAAGTGGGAACCCAACGAAAAGTTTAATGCCACAGTACGCTTTGATTACTCGCGTAAAGACTCAAACTCAGAAGCTATTTGGGGTTATCAGCAAATAGCGGGCTACCAAATTGAAGAAACCTCGCCGGGGTCGGGTGTATTTAACACCACGCCTACAATAACCGAGGGGCATATTTATCAGCCTAGTGATGCACAGCACGAAGACCTTGGCCCATATGATGTTTACCGCAATGGTTTTTCACTTGATAAGCAAGAAAGTTTTTCGACCACATTAGCACTTGAGTGGTATACCGACTTTGCAGATATTAAATGGACCACTAATTATTCAACACTTAGTGGTAAGCAATATTACGATAACGACTACAGCGACGGAGGTATAGATTTTGTAGGTGGCTTTGGCCGTGAGGATGACCAAAAAACACTTTCATCTGAACTGCAATTTTCATCAAACGATGACGGTGACTTTTCGTGGATTGGTGGCCTTTATTACTTTGATCAAGAAGCCGACTGGAGCTGGTTATCGCATGCAGATACCACAGGCGACGGTGTATCAGACTCTGTTGTAGTGCCTTCGTGGGGAAACCCTGATTACGACCCACATACAGCTAAATCAATTGCGGCATATGGACAACTACGTTACCAAATAACAGAAGATTTGCGTGTCATTGGTGGCCTACGTGTAAACCAAGACGATAAAACATTTACCGGCGATACAATTCCTGATTGGGATGACTCAGCACTGCTTTATAAAGCGGCTGCCGAGTACGACATTAATAACGATATTATGGTGTATGCAAGTGTAGCAACTGGCTACAGAACCGGTGGCGCAAACGATTCGCGCGTAGTGGCTCGCGGTGCTGACCCACTTTATGATAACGAAGATGTTATCTCTTACGAAATGGGTATGAAAAGCTATTTGCTTGATGGTGCAATGCGTTTAAACCTTTCGGTATTTATGAACGAATACGAAGATGTAAAAGCACAGTTATTTGCAACCTCATGTAACGATACGACCGCTGGCGATACTGTTTTAGAGTGCGTTGCAGCAGGTACAGCTACCACATTTGAATACTACGAAAATGGCGGCGATGTAGAAACCATTGGCCTAGAAGCCGATATTCAATGGGTGCCTATCGAGAACCTCACACTTACCGGTACAGTATCACTGCTTGATAGTGAATTTGCTGATGGTTACGCGGTAGGTAATGAGCAACTTCGCCCATTATTGGCTTTAGGTAACTTAGAAGGCCGCCAAGACATAAACGACAGCGCTAGCCAGTTTAGTTTTGAAGGCTGGAGCCCAGCTATGGCGCCTGAATACAGTGTTGGTTTTTCAGCTCGTTATGAGTTTAGCTTAGGGGGAGACTCGTACTTAGTACCGTATATTCAACTAAATTACTTAGACGATTACTACGCGTTTGATACGAATATTCCAGAGGTGCAAGTAGATGCGCATTTAATGGCTGATGCACGTTTAACGTGGTACATAAACGACAGTGTGCAAGTAGAGGCATACGTTAAAAATATTGGTGATAAAGCCATTTTAACCCGTGGTGTAGTGCACTCACAAATTGTTGATGGCTTACCTGCAAACTCAGTACAAGCTAACTGGAACAACCCACGTACGTGGGGCGCAAGCTTAAAATATCAGTTTTAGAATTTCCTAAAATGGCCGCTACGGTCATTACTTTCAGCCAGCTATTTACTAGCTGGCTTTTTTTGTTTCCTGCTCCTCTCATCCTCAAAATTAATTAATGCCAATCCATTTAATTAAGCGATCAATTTTAAGGCTAGAAAACGTGTTGATAGCTAGGAGAAAAATCGCTACTTAGTTGTGCTAGGCAATTGCTTCTGCATTGCTCTCCCTTCTGTATCCATGCAGTCGTAAATGAGGGTATTTAAACGCAGGTAGCGACATATTTAGCCCCGCAAAGTGATAGAGTATTGGTAAAAAAAAAGCGCTCAGTGAGCGCTTGAAGGGAAGTGAAAAGGTTAACCTATAGTGCAAATTGCTGGTTTAGTGCCAGCGTGTCGTATTGCATTACTTCGTGGGTTATTTGGTTATCTGTAATGCTAATAACACTGAGTATTTGCTGACGTACGCGTACGTTTTTAGCATTAAAGCTGCCATCAAGGGTCCAGCATACGGTGGCTTTGTTTTGCGTGCTGTCATACTCAACTGTTTCTAGCTGGGCATAACGCCTACTTAGCGATTGCGTAAAATCTAAATGGCAATCCAGCAGTGCACAGATTGGTTGTGGCTCTGTATTACCTGCAAGAATGGCTGTAGCGCTTGGAGTATATAGGGTATTAAAGTGAGCCAGGTTGTTGGTTTGCCAAATTTGCCACCAGTTATCTAAAGTACGAGCAATGTGAGAGGGTAGCTCGCAGATAGCACTGGGTGTTGCATGAAAGGTAGTAGGGTGTAGCTGATTATCTAAATCGCTAACAATAATAGGGTCACTTTTTGGTAATTTAGGAATAACCGAGCTGTTATTTATTGTTGTATTTACATACTCATTATTAGCCAGTGACAGCGTATCCACCACGCACTTTATTGTTTTTATAAAGGTGTTGTTATGTTTAATTATAAACGTTAAGCGCACCGGGTTTTTAAGCTTTTTAGGCTGTAAAACCAGCTGTAAGGTTTCACGTTCTGCGCCTACACTATGTGTGTGCGATACACACTCAGACACCCCATATTGAGCTAAAAAGCTAAGCCATAAAGGCTGTGCCTGCAAAGCCCCCATGGCTGTAAAGTGGTGCTGTTGCCAGCGGCTGCTGCGAAGCAATTTGCTGCTTAGTGTTTCAATGTCGGCTTTAGTGTATAAATCTATAATCGCGTTGATCATGCATTTTCCTCCAGCTGTGCTTTGTTGACTAATGCATGTGCTTTAAATAAGTTTGCATAAAGTGCTACTTCATCAAAAACGGTGATTTCTTCGATGATTTTTTTGTTTTTAATGCGTAAATGCGATGCGCCTAAAATAAAGTAAGGCTGCTGTTTAAGCTCACTTAGCTCGCTATTTTGCGGATTAAAATGCCCAGCAAGTGACCAGCGTATCGCTACATCTGTTGTGGTTTCGTCAAATGGAGTAATGGCTATATGATCGATTGTTAATTTGGCATCGGGGCAGGTGGCAAAAAATTGTATAAATACCCCGTTTATTTGTGCAAGTCCGGTGGCCATTCTGCCACTAGGCCATTGCTGCGATGCCGTTAAGCTGTAAAACTCGTGCACTTTAGCAAACTGCTTTTGGTTAAATAATGTATCTAGCCAATGGTGAGCAAATGCAGCCAATTCGCCTTCTAAAATGGGCGTACTTGCTACGCGGTGATCTATTGCTACTACACGGTTAAATTCATCATTTAGCCACTGTGTGTGCTTATCTTTACTGGGAATGTTTGCCATGTGTTTGGCTACATTAATAATGTTTAAGCCAAGCTGTTTAACTAAAAAGCCGTTGTCGCGCACAAGCCACTCTTTAACTATTTTATTTTCAAAGCATACGCAGTCGGCTATGGTTGTAACGCGGCCGGTTTTATTCGTTGCAGGGCCAAACTCTGAGTTACCTGTGTTGGTCATTACACTACTAATTAAGTGTGACGAATAATAATGCTCGTTCGCTTCTTCTGAAAACACCACGTTTTCGCCAATTAGGCTTCTGTCGGGGAAGGCCGCAATGGTTTTAAGGGTGCCTTGAATAACATCTTCTATGTTTTCGCCATAGGCACCAAGGGTAAAAACAGGGCATATATCGGCGTAATAGCGATAGCATAAGCCAATGTTTTTTTGCTCCCATATACGGTGTGTTATACGCAAAATATAATCAACGATATCAACAAATTCGTCATCAAAACCGATTAAAGGCTGTTGTTTGTTACCTTGCGGGTTTAACACGCTTGATAACGGCAGCCAGTAAGGTTGGGTCATATTATTGTGTTTGTTCATGCTCACCTCTTAATTAGTTGCGGCTATTTTGCGTTGCATTTGCTCAAAAATATCAATGCCCATTCCATCTAATAAATGAGGGATATCAATAGCGACCCAGTTTTCTTTTAATATGCCGTTTTCGCAGCGCCAAAAGTCCATGACGCGTGGGAACAGCTTATTACCAGAAGGCGGTAAACCTAACCAGTCTTCACCGGTGTGGGTACCATACATATGCGGCCAGCCACCGGTGGCTACAAAGTTATCGTGACTGACTAAACACAGCGTTTTATTAATACCGCGATCAGGAAAGCCTTTTAAAAATGGCCCTTGATGGTGCTCTCTAAAACCGCTAATTCCGCGAGTTGTACCAATGCCTGCTGGGCCATACCAAATAAAATCTGGGTGCCAGTATTTTTCTAAATTAATGCTGTATAAGTCTTTGCCGTCATAGCGGCCAAGCTCTGCGAGCATATCAACCACAAGTTTCTCGTTGGTTTTGCTAAGCGTTTCGTTTTTATTGCTTGTGGGTACGCCATCAAGTGTAGTGGGGGGCATAACTAAGCCTGAGTAACCTAAGCTTGGGCGTAATGGGTTTACGCCTACTTGGTTCATTACATCAATTAAATCTAAAAAGGTGTAAACATTAACTACTTGGTTGTTTTCTATTTGCGCCATTTCGCTGTAGCGAATAAACACACTTTTGCCACTGGCAGGAATACCCAATAAAGGCTGTGTAAATGTGCCGGTAAAATAACCTGTGGCACACACCCACTGCTCGCCTTTATAGTCTCCCTCAATAGAGATAAACGGCTTGCGCTCTATATCAGGTAACGAATGTTTAAGCACGCCAAAGTAGTCGTCAATCACATTTTGTTTTGTACTAATAGGCTCAAAAGGGTGGCTTACCTGCCAT
Source organism: Pseudoalteromonas sp. MM1 (assembly GCF_030296835.1). Lineage (NCBI taxonomy): Bacteria > Pseudomonadati > Pseudomonadota > Gammaproteobacteria > Alteromonadales > Pseudoalteromonadaceae > Pseudoalteromonas > Pseudoalteromonas sp. MM1. The sequence goes on from NZ_AP027922.1 coordinate 1,272,045, forward strand.
TGAACGGTGTCTGCAAGTAATGCTTGGTTTGGTAATTCTGCAGCGCTGAAGTTCTCAAAAAGTTGTTCTAAAATATTCATTTATTTCACCTTACACAAAATATTCAAATAACATGAGAGAGGCAAAGCTCAGTACAAAAAAGCCAAGTAGCCAATAGTTTATTGAGTCAAACTTACCCGGAATTAAGTACCAGCCGTTTTCTTTTTCTGGACGATTTTGATCTTTAAATGCTTTTAACTGACCTTTGATGGTGTATTCGTTGTAATCTTTTTGAAAGCCATCAAATGTAATACTTAACGAAATACTAAATACAAGGCAGGTTATTGCGCCTATTGCACAGTACCAAGGCCACGCTATATCGGTATAAAGGGCACAAATAGCAACAGTAATAAACGACACCAAAGTACCTATTAGTAAGCCTTTTTCGGTGGTGTGCTTTGAGAAAAACCCAAGCGCAAACATGCCAAGTTGTGCACCGACAAAGTACGAGCCTACTTTAGTAAGTATTTCTAAAATTGAGCCTTGGCTGTACAGGTGGTACATAATGGCCGGAATAATAATGATCACCGCCCAACCAAGCGTAAATAAGCGAGTTACATTTAAATAGTGAGCGTCGTTTTTTTCAGGGGCAAAGTACTTTTTATAAAAATCGATAGTACTTATGGTCGAAAGTGAATTAAGCGCAGAATCGAGGCTCGACATAGAAGCGGCCATTACCGCAGCAGCAATAATCCCCATTAATCCTGGTAGGCCATAGTCGGCTGCAAATTGTAAAATAATTAAGTTGTCGTTTTCAAAAGTGCGCCCGCCGTAGTAGCTATAAAACAGCACACCCATAAATATAAAGAACAAGTAAATAAAGAACGCGATAAAGCCCATTAATAAGTACGACTTTTTAGCATCGCCAATATTTTTAGCTGCGAGCGTGCGTTGCACCATCATTTGGTTAGTGCCATAGACAGTAATGTGGTACAGCGACATAGCCAACACGCCAGACCACACGGTAGTCACTTGGGTAAAGTCGAGCGAAAAATTGAGCGGATCTAACTTACCTTGGGTTTTTAGCTCGCTAAGTGTTGCGCTAAATGAGCCATCCATTGAAGTAATAAGCGCATACATAATAATACCTGCCCCTATAAACAAGATGCCTGACTGAATGACATCGGTCCATATAACGGCGGTTATGCCACCTAACATAGTATAAATAAGGGCAATTATAGTGACCAAAAATATGGCGGTTATAACGTTTATATCAACAATAAAAGCCAGTACGAGTGAGGTGGCGTAAAGCACCGCGGCTGAGCCCATTGTTTGTGATATTAACCAAATGGTAGAGATAAGTAAGCGGGCTTTTTTACCAAATCGACGCTCTTGGTATTCGTAAATAGAGGCCACTCCAGCGTTGTAAAAAAACGGAAAAAACAAACACACTACCGCCACTATAACCAGCGGGTAGTTTAGGTGTATGGCAATAACCGAAAGTCCTTCTTTGTAAGACCACGCAGGAGCACCTAAAAAAGTGAGCGCACTGACATAAGTAGCAACAACCGATATACCAATAGCCCACCAAGGTGTCGTTTTTCGACCTATATAAAAGTCGTTTGCGCTACTGATTTTTTTACTAATTACAAACCCAAGAATTAGGTTGGCAATTATGTACCCGATGAGAATGCTCCAATTCAACAATCCAAAATCATTCATAATTAATCCTGTTAGATTAGGTTTACGGGCTTGAGAGCCTATTTGTATTTTTTATTTTGAATCATCATGAATCACTTTGACTTCGAAGTCAATTCTCATTAGTATTATTTTAAAGCAATTTATAACTTACCATTCACAGGCTTTTAATTACTCTTTAAATGCAATACATTTTGTTAAAGTGTGCTTAACGGCGGTTTGAAGATACTAATTTGACTGCGAAAACAATGAGGAATAATCATGGCAGATATACTTAAAGATAAACAACTAGTTCGTCAATTTCATACTGCACTAGAAAAAGCACAGGGCAATAACTTACAAGCCGTATTTAAAGAGTTTATGGCTAATGAATATAGCTTTAAAGGGGTGCACCCTTTTAATGAACTTGAGTGTACTAATGATGTAATTGCACAAGTTTGGCAGCCATTATTTAGCTCGTTTAGTGCGCTGCAACGCCGTGAGGATATTTTTATTGCAGGGCAAAGCGAAGCCGACGGCGGCCAGTGGGTGATGAGTATGGGCCATTTTATGGGCTTATTTGATAAAGACTGGCTAGGTATTGCGCCAACCCATAAGCTTGCCACTTTGCGCTATGCCGAGTTTAACTGCGTTAAAGACGGAAAAATAATTCAGACCGGCTTTTTTGTCGATATTATTGGCCTTATGATGCAAGTGGGGCTAAACCCGTTGCCGCTTTCTACAGGGCAATATTTTACTTATCCTGGCCCGCGTACGCACGATGGTATTCGTTTAGGTAAAAGTAGCGATGAGCAAAGCGAAAAAACAATGGCGCTGGTAAATCAAATGATTGATAACCTTACAGCGCTAAATAAAAGTGGGGTTGATACGTGCCCACCTGAAGTACTTGCTAAAACGTGGGACGAGAACATGGTTTGGTATGGCCCAGCAGGGATTGGCGCTACTTACACAATTGAGCGTTACCAGCAACAACACATGTATCCGTTTAGAGAAGGCCTAACGGGTAAAGTGTTTAACGGCCATATTTGCCGTTTTGCTGAGGACGAATTTGCCTGCTTTTTTGGTTGGCCTAACTTAACTAACACGGCCATAGGTGGGTTTTTAGGCCTACCAGGTGCCAATACCCCAGCAGATATGCGCGTGGTTGATGTGTATCACCGCGAGGGCGATAAATTAGTAGAAAACTGGGTCATTATTGATATTCCTTATTGGTTAAAACAGCAAGGCCTAGATATTTTAAAGCGTACCCAAAGTATTGCTAACCCAGGCGCTTAGCCTAATTTAGCTACAAAAAAAGCTCTGTTTAACAGAGCTTTTTTTGTTTATACGGCTTTAATTGCTAGGGCGCAAAGTTTAAATAGCGGGCTTTGCTAAGCTCTTTCATGCGGGCGAGTACATCTACCCCAATTTGATGGTACACATCAAGCATATCTATCAGTACCCAGTTTTCGCGAATTAAGTTATTCTCGGCTCGCCAAAAGTCGAGACTACGCATTGTTATTTGCTGATTTGCGGGCGCAATACCTAACCAACCATCATTACTAATAGTCATGCTCATCCCTGGCCACGCGGTAAAGCCAACATAGTTTTCATCGGCAAATAAGTATCCTTTACTTGCATCACCTACTCGGTTTGGCAGTGCATTTAAAAATGGGATTTGATGCCAGTTTCTAAACCCTTTTATACCTCGTGCAGTGCCTATGCTACTTGGCCCATACCAGCTACAGTGCGGGTGCCAAAATTGTTCTAGTTTCATGGCTGCTATACCGCCTTTGGCATAAAAACCTAAATGCTCGCACATGTCGCCCACCAATTTTAAGCTTTGTGCGGCGTGCTCTGCATTGTATGCGTTTGTAATTAGTCCATCTTGCGTTGCAGGGCCTGGTACATGCCACTCTTTACCTAAACTCACCGAAAGTGGCCATACATTAGCTTGCATCATTACTTCAGGAATATCCCAAATAGCTTGTACTTCTACCACTTTGTTATTTTTAATGCGGTAAAATTCATGAAAACGCATGCTTACTTGGTGCCCTGTTGGGGGGATATCAAGCCATGGTTTTTCAAACGAACCGGTATAATAACCACAACAACCTACCCAGTCTGAGTCGTTTATTGAGCTACCGGCCATAACAATTGTATCGCGGCGCTCTAGGCCAATAAATGCCTTGCTAAGTGGTAAATAGGCTTGCTCAATAAGTGCATTAGGGTTGGCAAGTGTTTCAAACGGGTAACATAGCTGCACGAGTGCATCATCGGCAAATACGCTATTAATTTGTGCTTGTAGGGCTTTTTGATCAAAGTTATAAAGTGCTTCTCTAAACCCTTGTAGTAAGTTTTTGTTTTTATTATGTAAGTTCATTATTTTAACGCTCCCATTGCACTATCGAACTCGTTACGCAATTGCTTTGCGCCACTTAATAAAAAGCTATGATCAGAGCCTAATAAGTAAAAACTTACCCCTAATGATTGCCAGTGGTTTAGCTCACTTAAGTTACCCACAAACATGCCACAGCATTTATTATATTTTGCTGCTGCCTTAGCTATTTTAGTGACTGCCTCTATGACAATTGGAGCGCTTGGGTTGGTTTCGCCAAGGGAAATAGTTAAATCCATACGGCCTATAAAAATGCAGTCTATTTCATCTATTTGGCACAGTTGCTCTATGTGCTCTAGTGCATCGGCGTCTTCTATTTGCGCAATAATACAGGTTGATGACTTATTGGTTGCTAGGTTATCGGTTAAGGCATGGGTTGTGTAACCTGCAAAACGGCTTGAACCGGCATAGCCTCGGCCGTTATTGCCATAAAAGCAGTTTTTAATAATTGCTTTTGCTTGTTCAGGTGTTTTTATATGTGGGAGTACAAGGCCATCTGCGCCTATATCTAAGCTGCTTAGTAACGTGGCGTGGTCGGTATTACTAACACGTATAAGTGTGGGCATATTTTTAGTACGCGCTGCCATTATGCAGCTATCTAAATCGCCTCTATCAAACGGCGCATGCTCTGCATCAAGGCAAAGAACGTCAAGATTAGTGTGGGCTAATACTTCCGTATTGTGATAATGCGTGCTTTTAATAAAGGTACCTAGCAGTAGCTGTTTTGCATTTAACTTTTGCTTTAAATTCATGATAAAGACTCCAACCAGTCTAATAAAATTGCGTTTACCGTATTACTTCGTTCAAGTGGGGCAAAATGGGCGCAATGACCAAGTAATACAAGGTCACTATTAGGCGCTGCTTCATGCATGGTTTGCTGAATATTTACTGGGCATAGTGGGTCATGCTCGCCCCCAATAATGAGTAGCTTTTTAGTACTTTGTTTTATTACATTTAATGTATCATCGCGGGTGCCAAGGGCGCTCAATTGGGCGCTAAAGACATTAATACCAAGATCATATGCCATGCTAAGTATTGTGTCTTCATAGGCTTTATGTGTTTGGTAAAAGTAGTGAGGTAAAAAGTCGCGTTTAAGCAGGGCTTCTAAACTGGTGCTTTTGGCATGTTCAATTTGTTTGAGCCTAATTGCAGGGCGCTCAGGTTTATCGGCTAAATAATTGCTCGATATCAAACACAAGGAGGTAACAAGCTCAGGGTGTGATTTTAACAGTGCTAGCGCAACAATTCCGCCCATTGAAAAACCAATAAATGGGCCGGGCTCTTGCGCTATTTTTTTGCAAAGCTCTACCATTTGCAAAATGCTAGATTGCTCTGTAAAAGGAATAACACATGGTGTAAATCCTGCATTTTGCAGTGCGTTAATTTGCGCTGCAAACATGCGGTGATTACATAGCGTACCAGGTAAAATATAAACAGGATTTTTGGCCACAAAAATTCCTTAATTTAACGTTTTTTAATAGAGTTCCCTTCAATTAATGAACCAGTAAACACTCGCACCTCTGCAGCCGCTTGTGGGTTTTCAATGCGCTCCATTAAAATATCAACAGCGGCTTTGGTAAGCTGTTTCATAGGCTGTTGTACTGTGGTTATTTGATAGTTGTACCATGAAGAGGCATTAATACCATCAAATCCTACAACTGATATGTCGTCGGGCACTTTAATGCAAAAGTTTTCTTTTAGTTCATCAATTACGCCAATAGCCATTGCGTCATTACTGCATATTATGGCATCGGGCTTAGGGTGTTTTTTTAACCATTTTTTAAGTGCATCACGTGCTGATTTATACCCATAATCACCATAAATAACAGGGGTATTTTGTACGCCCAGAGTGTGTAAATAATTCTCGGCTATTTCTCTGCGCTCGTTTGCAACATCCGAGTCGGTAGGGCCTGAAAGAATTAAATACGATTTATGATTAGCTTGGTGTAATAAATCGATTAACTGTTTAATGCCTTTGTCGTGATTACAGCAAACGGTGTTTGCATTTGACTCCGGCACATGGCGGTTATAAAGCACTATAGGTGTACTGTGTTTAGCAAATAAGTTTAAGCTTTTACTATCAAAGTGAGCGGCTAGGGCTATTACACCATCAACTTGGAATGTCCAAATGTTTTCGAGTAACTCGTCTAGCTCGTCTGCGTTATCAAGCGTAAAGAGCAGCACACGTTTATTGTTCAGTGCCAGCTCTCTATTTAGCTCAGAAAGCACCTCTGGGTAATTCAGGTTTGCTTGCGATGACAAAATAACCGCAACCATCCCCGACTGTTTGGTGATCAACATACGGGCAATAGCATTAGGGCGATAGCCCATTTCATTGGCCGTTGCGATTACTTTTTCACGGGTTTTTTTAGAGACACTAAAACCAGGTCTAAAAACACGTGATACCGCTGACTGCGATACGCCCGCCTCACGGGCAACATCGTATGAGGTGACTCTTTTTTGCTTCAAGGTTTATTTCCTATATCGTCTTACACGAATGTCTGCTTGTTCTTTGTGGCCTGCGAACCCTTCAGCAGCACATAATCGTGAACAATACTCACCAACAACAACCGAGGCTTGCTCTGTTACTTGCTGAAAAGTACATGTTTTTATGAATTTACCTACCCATAGTCCACCAGTATAACGCGCAGCTTTACCTGTGGGTAGTGTATGGTTTGTACCAATACACTTGTCACCATAAGATACGTTAGTTTGTGGGCCTAAAAATAAAGCGCCAAAGTTTTGCATGTTTTCTTTAAAGTAATCGGTATTGCTGGTCATTACTTGTACGTGTTCAAACGCTAAGTCGTTGGCTACCTGTAACATTTCTTCGTAAGTGTCACACACTATCACCTCGCCGTGATCTTGCCACGCTACGCCTGCAATATCAGCTGTCGGTAAAATAGTAAGTTGCCTTTGCACCTCAGCCATAGTGTCTTTTGCTAATTGCTCTGAGTTGGTAAGTAAAATAGCAGGAGAGGTAGGGCCATGCTCTGCTTGACCAAGTAAATCAGCTGCACATAGTTCCCCATCTACGCTGTCATCAGCAATAACAAGCGTTTCGGTAGGCCCTGCAAATAAATCTATACCAACGCGACCAAATAGCTGGCGTTTTGCTTCGGCAACAAACGCATTACCTGGGCCAACGATCATATCTACTGGCGCAATAGTTTGTGTACCAATTGCCATTGCCGCTACCGCTTGCACGCCGCCTAAACAATAAATTTCATCGGCGCCTGCCATATCCATAGCGACTACAATCTCAGGTGATGGCTTGCCATTAAACGGCGGAGCCATGGCTATTACGCGTTTAACACCCGCTACTTTAGCGGTTAATACGCTCATGTGCGCAGAGGCTAATAGCGGGTATTTACCACCTGGCACATAACAGCCTACGCTATCCATAGCGATATGTTTATGGCCAAGGGTTACGCCAGGTAGAGTTTCTACCTCTACGTCTTTCATTGAGTCACGTTGTATTTGTGCAAAATTACGTACTTGGCTTTGTGCCCATTTAATATCGTTGATTAATTGATCATCAAGTTGTGTATAGCAGGCTTTAATTTCGTCTTCTGAAAGTTTGAAAGACTCCGGAGTCCAGTTGTCGAACTTTTCAGAGTACTCTCGAATGGCTGCGTCACCTTCGGTTTCAACATGCGCTAAAATATTTTCTACAATATCTCTTACTGATTGATTTTGTTTTTGTTTTGAGTCAATTGGTTGACCCTTTTTTAAATGCTTTATCATTGCTAATGTCCTTAGTGAATCGTTGTTATATACACATTTGATGAGACGTATTGGTTAAATAATGTCTTGCATCTAACTGCACTCTAATTAATAATGACTTCGAATGCAATATAGAATTTAGGTGAGCAAATGGGATTTGATAAAACGCTTTTAGTGGGTAAAACCATTTTGGTGACTGGTGCAGGTAAAGGTATTGGTAAAGCATGCGTAGAAAAATGCGTGGATGCAGGGGCTCAGGTTATTGCAGTAGCACGTACCCTCAGTGATTTACAAACACTACAGCAATACGCGCCTTCGCAAATAGAAATTTGGCCGCTAGATATTAATAGCGATGCTTTTTTTGAGCGTTTAAAGGCGCTAAAAACACTCGATGGGCTGTTAAATAACGCCGGTATTAATCGGGTTGCGCCAATGCTTGAGCAAACAGATGAGAATATTGACGATGTTATTGCGATGAATATTCGCAGCGTTTATAAAATTAGCCAAGCGGCACTGCCTGCGCTAATAAATTCTGGCGCTGGTGCAGTAGTTAATATGTCGTCGCAAATGGGGTTTGTTGGTTCACCTAAACGTACTTTGTATTGCATGAGCAAACATGCAGTTGAGGGATTGAGCAAAGCAATGGCGGTTGAACTTGCCGATAAAAATGTGCGCGTGAACACTGTAGCCCCTACCTTTGTAGAAACCCCAATGACCAAACCTATGCTAGAAGATGCGACATTTAAGCAGTTTGTTTACGACATGATCCCACTGAAAAAAATTGCTCAAACCGATGATGTTGCCAATGCTTGTGTGTTTTTACTAAGCGGCCTTTCGGCAATGATCACCGGTACAAGTATTAAAATTGATGGCGGTTGGACCGCTCAGTAATTAGTTTAGGAGAGAGTAATGAGTTTATTTAAAGAGCGCTTAGTAAGATACGATGATTTAATTGCGTGTAAAAACGCCTTTATAGACACGCGCTCGCCGGGGAGCGATCAAAAAGAAAACTTTACAATTATTGGTCCAGGTGTTGCCGAAAACCCAAATCAACATGTGCATATTTCTATTCCTCATGGGTTTAACATTGGTGGTGCGCGCCAACCTGCAGGGTGTTTAAATTCGCAGCATAGCCATTTAACTGAAGAAATTTTTGTAGTTCACAGTGGTACGTGGGCTTTTTATACTGGTGTTGACGCTAAAGATGCCAAAGTGATTTTAAATGAAGGCGATATTATTTCGATCCCGATGGATATATTTAGAGGGTTTGAAAATGTTGGCAACGGCGTAGGCTATTTATATGCGGTACTTGGAAGTGATAACCCTGGTAGGGTACTTTGGGCTCCGCAAGTATTCGACATGGCAAAAGAATACGGACTAATTTTGCTAGAAAATGGCAGCTTAGTAGATACCACGTTAAATGAAACAATTCCCGATGGCGTTAAGCCCATGGCAGTTACCAGTCAAGAGCAAATAGCGCAGCACCGAGTAATAACCGATGAAGAGCTGGCACAAACTGTGGTTAAAGCCAGCAACTTTAACTGGAATAAACGCTCGTACCTTAGCCAGTTTGACGGCGTATATGAAGCGCCATTAGTCGGTAATTTAAATGCCAAAACATGTATTCAAACACAGTTAAATTGGCCTCATGGTTTTAATATTTCTGCGTTAAAGTTACAACCTGATGCACAAGTTGCGCCCCATATTCGTTTTGAAGAAGAGGTTATATTTGTTCATCAAGGAAGCGTAACAATAGACTTAGGTGATGAAGTATTAACGCTTAACCAAGGTGATACTTTTTCAGTGCCCATTGAGCAAGTAAGAGCCTATAGCAATAATAGCCAAACCGACTGTGTGCTTTATATAACGCGCCGCCACGATATGCCAAAAGACCCGCACTTTATTTAAATTTTAATGCCATAAATTATTTAAGGCACTTAGCTTGTTTTAGCTAAGTGCTTTTTTCGTGGTAAAAAACCAGTCACTAGCATAGTACCCATAATAACAAATAATGCGCCGAGTAATGTATTTGGCCCAATTTGCTCATCTAAAATTACATGCCCCCAAAAAATGCCAAATAGTGGAATTAAAAACGTGACCGTTAAAGCTGAGGTTGGGCCTATATCGTCAATAAGTTTAAAAAACAAAATATAAGCAAGTGCGGTACACACCACGCCAAGGGCTAACACGCCAAGCATAACGTCGGTACTAGGTACTTCGCGAATAGGCATAAAAAGTATAAGGGGCAGTACTATAAAACTGGCTGCCCACATAGAGCCGTGTGCGTTATCGAACGGGGCAAGCTTAGGGGCATTTTTTGTATAATGTGATGCAATGGCATAACACAGTGAAGCGCTTAGCGCTGCTGCGATAGCAATAAGTGACTGAGTATTTAATACAAGATGATTTTGCCCAACTAAAATTGCCACGCCTATTAAACCCAGCAGCAAACCTAAAACCATACTTTTTGTGGGTTTGGTTTTGCTCCAAATAATACCCACTACAGCGCCCCAAATGGGGGTTGTAGAATTTAAAATAGATAGGGTGGATGCGCTAATAGTTTGTGCAGCATACGCAAAAAATAAAAAGGGAAGGGCAGAATTAAGTGCACCAATGATGAAAAAGTGCTTGGTGTGATGGGTAAACGCCAAGCGGCGTTTTAAATACAGTGCAACTATAAATAGTGTGAGTGCCGCAAAGCCGACTCTAAACTCTATTAACACCGCTGGACCTAGGCTGTTTGCCGCCATTCGCATAAATAAAAATGACGCGCCCCAAATAGCAGCCAGAAAAAATAATCGAAGTAAACTTGCTAAGCTCATGATAGTATTTTAATTATACAAATTGATTTACAGAGTAACAGGCTTTGCAATAACTGTAAGCCAGATTCGGTACTCGCATATAAAAATAATAAAAAAGGAATAGTCATGAGCCGATATTTACTGATCACAGCAATAATAGGACTAGGTTTATTAAGTGGTTGTGGGTCTACGCCTATTAATTTATACGATGACACAACCATGAAAAAACATGAGTATAACGGGATAAAAGCGTATAAAAAAGGAGATTTTAAACAAGCCTTTATGTACCTAAAAGACCCTGCAGCGCTTGGTTATAAAAGTGCGCAGTACACATTATCGTTTATGTTTTTAAAAGGGCAGTACTTAACACAATCTACTAACATGGGCATGGGCTGGCTAGGCGTTGCAAAAGAGGCTGGAGTTGAAAGTTGGCAGGCGCAATACAATACCTTTTATAACGCGGCTACTTCAGCGCAACAGCAACAAATAGACGAAACCGTTGCGTTGTACATTAGCCAGTATGGTAGTAAAGCACAAAAAATGACGTGCCGTCGCTCAACTACCCCAAGACGCACGTTTGGCGAAATTAAAATTGACTGTAACAAACACGAGGGCACTGTGACTAAATACGAGGTGCAAACAAAAGAGTAATGCTAAGAGGTAGCTTGCTTTTGTTCAAAGTCACTTTTTACAATTTCGAGCGCTTTTAATACATCCTCTGGAGCAATCTCGTGCTGCTCCAAAAGCATAATTAAATCTACCGCAAGTTTTACATGTGTAGGGGCGTTATCAAGTGGGCTGGTCATTTAAATCTTTCTTTTTTGAAATTTGGCTAATAGCAACATCAATAGCGGTTTGCACGCGCTCTTCCATGTGTATACGTTCACTTTGCGGTAAATAAAAGGCCATATCTACATCGTAGCGAATATAGCGAGGGGGAAGTTGATTGAGCACCGTACAACAAAAATCGGCCATTACATCTTCACTGTAAACTTTATCTAGTTTACGTTTAATGATTTCTTCAACCACAATTTTTTCGTAAAAGTTATGTATGTCGTCGTGCAGTCGCATCGTGCTAGCGCCTTTTATGGAGTCCGTTTATTTGAGTGTATACTAAGCACTAAAATAAATCGATAGCCGCTTTAAATAGTTGTTTATGCACATTTATTAACGACTCTACGTTGCGCTGATAACCGCCACCTAAAGCGCACATGAGTGGGATGTTATTATTTTTACAATAATTGAGTATGTAAAAGTCGCGATTGTAAACTCCCTCAAGTGAGACGTTAAATAACCCTAGCTCGTCTTTTTCGTATATATCGGCCCCTGCGTTATATAAAATAATGTCGGGGTTATGAATTCGCACGCAAAATTCAAGGGCTTGTTTTAGCGTTGTTAAGTACTCGCTATCTGATGTGTTGGCAGGCAGGGCAAAGTCGTAATCGGATTGCTGCTTTAAGCGCGGAAAGTTTTGCTCGCAATGAATAGAGCAAGTAATAATAGCGTTATTATGTTGCGTAATTTGAGCCGTGCCATCGCCTTGGTGTACATCACAATCAAATATTAATACGGTATCGACTTGGTTTGTGTTGATTAAATGCGCGCCAGCCACAGCTAAATCGTTAAAAATACAAAAGCCACTGCCGTAATCGCTATATGCATGATGATAACCACCACTTAAATTAGCGCAAAAGCCATGTTTTAGTGCGTATTCGCTGCCTTGAATACTTGCCCCAACTGAAAGCAGCGTACGCTCTACTAATTCGCGTGAATACGGGAAACCCATTTTTTTAATTGCTTTATTACTGAGCGTGGCGTTTAAAAAATCATTTATGTATTCTTGGCTATGGCACAGTGCGAGCTGCTCGGGCGTTGCTTTGGTTGGTGTATTAAACTGTGTAGTACCAAAGCCTAAGCGTTCTATTTCTGCTTTTAGCATTTGGTATTTTTGAATAGGAAAACGGTGGCGCTCAGGAAGCGTTAAAGCACTGTAGAGCGGGTGGTAAAAAAGCGGCATTAGCGTAATTGTTGTTTTTCGACTTGTTGAATTTTATCTTCGGTGGCCGAAATTGCTTTACGGCAACGCCCTAAACGCGCATGCGTGGTTAAAATTTCCATATTAAGCTTTTGTGCTTGCGCTGGGCTGGCTTTTTCCATTTGAAGCTTACGCTCTTCAATCATTAACACTAAGCGTCGTTCAAACTCATGGTTTTGTTTAAGCTCGTCGTATAGCTCATGCGATGATTGCATAATTTTTTTTACGGCTTGCTTATAAACCGTATTTTTTGGCCTTGGTTTATACTGGCTTTTGTTTTCTTTTGCCCAAATAGGAGTCGATTTAATAACATTAAATACTGCTTGTACTTGATTACCTATACGCTCAAGTGCATAAGCATAAGCATGGCGGTGGTCACTGGGTGGTAAGCTGGTAATTTCGTCTTCAATTTCTGTTACGTAGTCAGTTAGGTTCATGCTTTTAGTACTAAATACGCCGCGGTCAAATAAACTAGGCTGCGCCTGCATATAGCGGTTTTTAGAAAACAACTTTGCGCTATCAAATTGCTCAGCTTGTTGTTTAAGCGTAGCAACTTGTTGGCGTAATTTATCTAACGCGTGTGTTTGCATTTACAAATAAGCCTCGTAAATCAGTTTTAATGCTAGCAGTATAACCATAGTGTTAAAAACAGGGCGAATAAACTTACCGCCAAAGCGAATGGCTGAGTGAGCGCCAATCCAAGCACCTAACATTATAAAAAAGCCCATGATTAGGCCTAATAAAAAGTTTACATGACCAAGTGCTACAAAGGTAATAAGCGATATAAAATTAGATACAAAGTTCATTGAACGGGCTAATCCACAGTTAAGCAGCAAGCTCATTTTATAAAATAAACTATTAGATGCGGTCCAAAAAGTACCAGCGCCTGGGCCTGCTACGCCATCAAAAAAACCTAACGCTAAACCCTGCAACCACTGCTTTAGTTTAAGTATTGGGGTTACTTTTGGTAAATCATCCCCTTGTGTGGTGCTTAAGCTACCAAACAAGCTATAACAGGCCACCATAATAATAATGATAGGCAAAAGCTTATTTAAAAATTCAATACTTAAATGATCAACTATTAACGTACCAATCACAGCGCCTATGGCGGTAGCAAAAATGGAGTTTGCCCAAAATGTAGGACTAAATAGATTTTTTTTATAATACGTGTAGCTGGCCGTTAATGAACCAAAGCTAGCCGCAAGTTTATTGGTGCCAAGCGTTACATGCGGTGGCAAGCCTGCGGTGAGTAGTGCAGGGACTGTTAATAAGCCGCCGCCGCCGGCAATTGCATCAATAAAGCCTGCAGCAAGGGCCGCGGCGCATAAAACAGCCAGAGTTGTGGGATCTAAAGCAAGTTCAAACATTAATAATCTATTTGTCTTTTAAAAGGTGGTAAGGTGTCGAGCATGGCTTTGCCGTAGCGCTTAGTAACTAAGCGTCTATCGAGAATGGTTATACGGCCTTCATCGCTCTCTTTTCGCAGCAGTCTACCACAGCTTTGTACCAATTTCTTTGCTGCATCGGGCACCGTAATAGACAAAAACGGATTACCGCCTTTACTTTGTACAAATTCGGCTTGGGCTTCTTCTATTGGTGATGTAGGTACTGCAAACGGTATTTTTGTAATGATTAAGTTTTCTAAATATTTACCAGGTAAATCAAGCCCTTCAGAGAGGCTTTGCGTACCAAATAAAATACTACCTTTGCCAGCATCGATATTTTGGGTGTGCTTTTTTAATAATGCCTCGCGCGACATTTCGCCCTGCACTAATAAGTTAAAACCTTTTGTTCTAAGAAACTTAGCCACATGGTCCATTTGCCAATACGATGCGAACAACACTAAATTGGCTTTGTTTGTGTTTAAGTACTCAGGCAAGGTTTGCGCTATATGATCACTAAAGGCCTTGTCGGTTGGCTCAATTTTACTTACCGGAATTCTAAGTGTTGCTTGTTTAGGGTAATCAAAAGGAGAGGGGACCTTAATAAACTTAACACCTTCTTCCTTTGCTAAGCCACTTTCGTATGCAAAGTGGTCAAACGAGCCGAGGGCACTTAAAGTAGCCGAGCATAATACCGCCCCTGCGCATTCATTCCATAGTTTGTCTTTTAAGTAGTAGCCAACTTCGATAGGACAATCACTTAATAGGTGATCGTGATGGTTTTTATATTCTAAACGCTTTATCCACCTAGCGTGGGGTGTGCCTTCGCCTTTATTTGCATAGCTATACCACAGCTTATTTAATTGCTCTAAGCGGTTTATGTAGTGTCCGCTTTCGGCCAAAACAGGGTCGGCAACGTAGGGTTTTATATCGCCATCGCTTACATCTTGCGTGAGGGTATCGTGCATTTTATTTAAACAACGCAGTGCATCTAGTGTAGCGTCACTTATATCTTTAGCTTTGTTGTGCAATGATTTTGGTATTTCGCCATGCTCAAAACGGTATGTGTCGTCTTTTGAATATTCAAAGTCGGCATTATCAAGAATATCACGCACTACTTTTAAGTCTTTATTAGCATCGTTAATGCTATCGCATAGCTTAAAGTTTTGCCCAATGGCTTTTTGCCCCACTAGTACCTTAGACATTTTGCCGCTAAATTTGGTGAGCTTATCGAGCCAATCAATAGTGCCTTTAATAGTGGCCGCTGCCGATGAAAAGTCGCGGGTAATATGCGCAAGGTGGTGCGCTTCATCTATTACATAAATAGTATTATCGGGCTCGGGTAAAATTTTACCACCCCCTAAATCCAAATCAGCGAGTAATAACGAATGATTAATTACTAGTACATCCATTTGCATAAGCTGATTACGAGCAAGCTGAAATGGACAAGTTTGGTGGGCTTTCATTTGGCGTTGGCAAGCGTGTTTATCGCAGGCGATTAAGTTCCATACCCTGTCGGGTATGGTGTCGGCCCAGCTATCTCTGTCACCTTGCCATTGTTTATTTACATATGCATCGTAAAGACCTTTTAAGCACTTTGTTTCCATATCACTTAGTGGCGAGGTAAGTGTGGGCATAAACTCCATTTGCGTTTGGCTATCGCCATTAACTGCGTTATGTAATTTATGGGCACATATATAGCGTTGCCTACCTTTTACTAGGTCAAACTTAAAGTCGAGCCCAGAATGTTTTTTAAAAAAAGGCAGCTCTTTTGCTATTAATTGCTCTTGCAGGGCCACGGTAGCCGTAGAAATAACCAGCTTCTTTTTTTGAGCAAGGGCAAGCGGTAACGCGCCTAAACAATAAGCAAGCGACTTACCAGTACCAGTGCCTGCCTCAATAACACATATACGCTGTTTTTTATGGTATTCGCCGGCAAGTGTTTTTGCTATTTCGGCAACTAGGTAGTTTTGACTACTACGCGGACGATAATCAGTAAGGTTACTAGCCACATGCTGGTGTACTTGCCTAATTGTTTTTTTTAGTTGGTCAGAAAGCATGAGGAGATAAACCTAAAATATGTATATAATTACAGTGTATGGATTTTAGAGTTATAAGAGTGTAACTACAAGCAACGATGAAATTAATTTAACAAATTAATACGGCGATTTTTTAAGTTTATAAATTACTCCCTATTATGGCCGGTTTATATTTTGGGGTTGAACAATTTTCAACTCTTAACGTTTATAGGCCTTAAAGTAGAAAAACAAAATATAAGTAAGGTTTATTGATAGTGTATTTAACATCTGGTTTTGTACTTTCTGCACAAGCGCACGATAGCGCTCAGGGTTTACAATATGAAATTTGGTTTGCTACCGATAATGGACCAATAAAAGCAATTTCTAAGAACGAAACCGCACTATTTTTTATAAAAAATTCGGATGCTGAAGCTGCCCGTACCATTTTAGCTGCCGAATCACTGAACTTTTTAATTAAACCTCTTTCGCTTAAAAATTTTCAGCAGCAAAAAATGTGTGGTTGTTATTTTTACTCCCTTAAACACTTTTATAGCGCGAGCAAAGCGTTAAAAAGCCACGGTATTACACTTTATGAGGATGATATTAGGCCCATTGAGCGCTATTTAATGGAGCGCTTTATTAAAGGCGGGGCATGGGTTACGGGTAAACGAGTGGATCATGCACATTACACTGAAATTTTAGATGCTGAATTAAAAACCAACGCCGACTATACGCCTGCGCTTTCTAAGTTGTCACTTGATATAGAGTGCAATGAAAGTGGGGTGTTGTTTTCTATTGGTTTGGTAGGCTGCGGTTTAGATTGCGTTATTATGATTGGCGAGCCTGAACATTACGACCCATCGATTGGTTATACTATTATATGGTGCGACGATGAGGCTGCACTATTACAGCAACTTGTAACGCTTATTAAGCAGTGCGACCCTGACATTATCATTGGGTGGAATGTTATTGAATTTGATTTTTCGGTTATTTATGAGCGCTCAGAGGCGCTTGGGGTAAAACTATTATTAGGAAGAGGAAACCTTCCTTTATATGTTCGAAAAGGGCATTTTACACGGGTGTCTATTCCTGGGCGCTGCGTAATAGATGGCATTGATACCTTAAAAAATGCCACTTATAGCTTCGAGACCTTCTCACTTGCCAATGTTTCAAAAGAGATTTTAGGTGAATCTAAATTAATTGAATCTAGTAACAGTTTACAAGAAATAATCCGCCAATTTAATGAAGATAAGCGCTCGCTTGCTAACTACAACCGCCAAGACTGCATACTAGTAAATAAAATTTTCGAAAAACTAAAGCTACTTGATTTTGCTGTTATTCGCACGCAACTCACAGGCCTTGAGCTCGAAAAGCGCGGTGGCTCTGTGGCTGCTTTTATAAACATGTATTTGCCTTTATTGCACCGCAGCGGTTATGTAGCCCCTAATATGGGCGACCATGGGCTGACTTTTGAAAGCCCCGGTGGCTATGTTATGGAGTCGATTCCGGGGCTGTATAAAAATGTCATAGTGCTTGATTTTAAAAGCCTGTACCCCAGTATTATGCAAACTTTTTACATTGATCCACTAGGCCTGATAGAAGGGATTGAAAACCCTGAAAACAGTATTGAAGGTTTTAATAACGCATTGTTTTCAAGAGAGCAGCACCATTTACCAGCGCTTATAAAAAGCCTAGCGCTGCAGCGCCAACGGGCAAAAGATAATCACGACTTAATGCTATCCCAAGCGATTAAAATAATCATGAACAGTTTATACGGGGTACTAGGCTCACAAGGCTGTCGTTTTTATGACCCTCGACTCTCAAGCTCTATTACTTTGCGTGGCCATGAGATAATGCTGCAAACTAAAAAGTGGATTGAAGAGCAAGGTTATAGTGTTATTTACGGTGATACCGATTCGACCTTTGTAAAATTAACGGATGATTTAAGTGTTGAGGCGTGTAATAACATTGGTAAACAGTTAGCTAAACACATAAACACATTGTGGCGGCAACACATACACGCTAAACATAACTTAACAAGTCATTTAGAAATAGAGTTTGAAGCGCTGTATAGCCCGTTCTTTTTACCCACCATAAGAGGTAAAAATGTGGGGTCTAAAAAACGTTATGTTGGGCTATTAATAAAGCCAGATGAAACTAAATTGGTTTTTAAAGGCTTAGAAACCGTAAGAAGTGACTGGTCTAAACTGGCTCAACAGTTTCAATCTGATTTATTTACCCTCCTTTTTGAGCAACCTGAGCAAATAAATAACCTTGTAAACGATTACATTAGTAAACTTTTACGCGGCGAATTTGATCATATGCTGGTTTTTAAAAAACGTTTAGGTCAAAACTTAACCGATTATCAAAAAAATATCCCTCCTCATGTACAAGCAGTAAAAAAGTTTCAGAAACAAAATAGTGAATTTACGCTAAAAAGAGGTGAATTTGTTACATTCGTTTACACAACCCACGGCGTTGAGCTGTATCAAGGGCTGCATAGCTATGACTACCCATTGTATATAGACAAACAAATTGTACCTTTATTAGAAATGGTTACGCAATTTGTTAACGTTAACGTAAACAGTTTCGAGCTAAAACAGTTCGAATTATTCTAATTTGTACCTATTAATGTAACTTTTGATTACATAATCCACATTTTAGCTTTATTTTTGTTCAGTAATTCCTCATTTAAGCTAAAAAACAATAAAAAACCCTTTTTTAATTAATATTTGGTTAACAGTAGTTGGCTTTTAGATGTTTTTTGTTTAGTATTTGGTTTAGTCGCTGTTAACAAACTGTGACAACAAAAAATAATTAAATAATAGTCGCTTCTAACAAGTGGTGACCCAGGGAGAATCAAATGTTAAATAATAAAGTTTCAAAGGCAGTTCGCTTAGCGATTGCTTTTGGTGCAGTATCAACAGCTGCATTTTCGTCAAGTTCATTTGCTGCAGAAGAAGAGTCTGCAGAAAAAGTAGAACGTATCCAAGTAACTGGTTCACGTATCAAACGTACAGATTTAGAGGGTGCTTCTCCGGTTGTATCTATTACTTCTGCTGATATTAAGCTAGAAGGTGACTACACAGTTGCAGATGCACTACGCTCTAGTTCATTAAACTCATTCGGTTCGTTCTCAGAGCGCTCTGGTAGTTCAGCGCAATCTCAAGCGACTATCAATTTACGTGGTGCTGGATCACGTCGTACTTTAGTACTTTTAAATGGTCGTCGTTTCCCAGGTTCACCAACATTAGGTGGCGCTTCTGCTAACCTTAATGCAATTCCAATGGCTGCTGTTGAACGTATCGATATCATGACTGAAGGTGCATCTTCTATTTATGGTTCTGATGCAATGGCGGGTGTTGTAAACGTAATTATGAAAGAGAACTTTGAAGGTTTAACTTTCAACATTGGCGCGGGTCACCGTGACCAAGATGAAGGCACTACTTCTACTGAATTTTCTGTAGTTGGTGGTGTTTCAAACGATAAAGGTAACATTACATTCTCTTTCGACCACCAATCTCGTAAAGGTATTTCAGATGCAGACCGTGACTACACTAAAGCTCAGCTTGGTGATTTAGACGGTGATGGCGACATTGAAGCTTACACTGCAGATACTGTAGGTTGGTCATACTTTGGTGCTACTGTACTTTCACCTGATTTTGCTACAGCGTCAGCTTCACTTTTATGTGATGATTTAATCTCTGAGTACGGTGAGGATACTTTCCGCCGCGTTGACGCAAATGAAGATTGGGGCCCAGGTTCTGAGTACTGTATGTATGCATTTGCTAATGTATCTTACAACACAGCATCAATTGACCGTAACACGCTATATGTAAGTGCCAACTATGAGTTAACAGATGATATTGAGTTTTTTGCTCAAACAATGTTTGTACAAAACTCTTCATTTGGTCGTTACGCACCACCTGCAGCAGCATGGGAAAACATGTCAGCAGATAATCC
Source organism: Pseudoalteromonas sp. MM1 (assembly GCF_030296835.1). NCBI lineage: Bacteria > Pseudomonadati > Pseudomonadota > Gammaproteobacteria > Alteromonadales > Pseudoalteromonadaceae > Pseudoalteromonas > Pseudoalteromonas sp. MM1. The sequence goes on from NZ_AP027922.1 coordinate 1,292,024, forward strand.
GCATAACCCATATGGCGTAGACGGTGCATATGGTTTATTCCGTTGGGTAGGTATTGGTACACGTGATGGTAACGTAGACGATTACAACCAAGATTTAACAGCTGGTTTACGTGGTGATTTAGATTGGAACAACGCTTCTTGGGAAGTCTACTACCACCACAATAAAGCAGATAACAAATCTGTAGGTGAATACTACCTTTCTTACAGTGGTTTAGCATACAACGAAGCTAACGATATCGATTTAGGCTCTGATGAAGGCATTGCCAACATGAAGTCGACTACGTTACAAAACTCAGGTTCTACTTTTGACCAATATTTTGCTGGTTTAGGTTTTGACTTATTTGAACTACCAGGTGGTGCTGTTGCTCACTATGTAGGTGTTGAATACTTTGAACAAACTTACGAAGATATTTACGATGGTCAATCTGAAGCTGGCTTAATCGGTGGCTCTGCAGGTAACTCTTCAATGGGTGACCGTGATGTGACAGCTATTTTCTTCGAATCAGTACTACCAGTTTCTGATACGGTAGAAGTAAACTTAAAAGCTCGTTACGATGATTACTCTGACTTTGGTGACAATGTTGCTCCAGCTGTATCTGCTCGCTGGCAGGTTGCTGATAACGTAGTTATTCGTGGTTCTTACTCAGAATCTTTCCGTGCACCAGGTCTAGATTTACTTAATGCAGCACGTACATTCTCTGCTGAATCTGCAATCGATTATAACAATGGTTCTACTACTTCACGTCAGTACAACACATACTATACTCAGAACTCAGAACTTGAGGCAGAGACTTCAGATTACATCAACTTAGGTGTGGCATGGGATGTAAACGATAACTTAAGCTTTAAGTTAGATTACTTCCAGCTTTCAATTGATAATGTTATTCAGTCAAAATCTCTACAGGGCTTATTGTCTGATGAGGCAGCTGGCCTAATCACTGCAGTAGGTGTTGATACAGATACGTCTGATGAAACTTTCTACCTTAAGCGTTCTGCTTCAGGTACGCTAATCGAAGCGGGTACTTCTTACTTTAACGGTGCTGGTTTTGAAATTGAAGGTTTTGACTTCACTATTAATGCAAACCTAGAGACTGATTTTGGTGACTTCCGCTTTAACAATGTTAACAGTGTAACACTTTCATACGATTCTGAAGTGGGTGGTGTAGTACAAGACACTGCTGGTTGGTCTGGCCAACCTGATCTTAAGTCAGTAGCAACAATTTCTTGGTCACTTGATGATCACACAGTATCTTGGAACTCTACTTACACAGCAAGCACGTCTGAGACTGAAGTTGATGAAGATGGCGATGGTTTCTACGAGCAATCAGGTGATTTAGACAGCTGGTTAATCCATAACTTAACTTACAGCTACAATGCAGGTCCTTACGGCGCTGTAACATTTACTGTAAGTAACCTAACTGACGAAGACCCAGTTCTTTCTTCAGCTGGTACATGGGATAACCAAGACCTTTACAATAACTTTGGTCGTGATTACCGTGTAAACTACTCAATTAGCTTCTAATATTAATTAGAAACAGGTTGATATATAGGGCTGAATTTATTCAGCCCTTTTTTATGGGAATTTTTTTATGGAAAATTATTGGAGTGAGTATTGGTCTCAAGGGTATTTAACTTCATTTGGGCAGGATATTAAGAAAAACTATACAGGCAAGCTCAAGCAGAGCTGGACAGGTTTTGCTAGTGAGCTTAGTCCTCAGTGTAAGATACTAGACATAGGCACAGGCAATGGCGCACTGGTACAGCTTATACACGATAGTAGTAAAGATCAGCTGAGCTTTATTGGTATTGATAAAGCAACAGTGGCAAAGAGCGTTACAGGCGTGCCCGACTCTAGTATTTTATCAAATGTAAGTGCAGAGTCCTTACCTTTTGAAAATAATGAATTTGATGCGATAGTGGCTCAATTTGCAATTGAATACAGTGAGCTTTCGAAGAGCATTCCTGAATTATTTAGGGTATTAAAACCGGGTGGGTTATATCAAATTGTTTGCCACGAAATAGATTCAGATATAGTTAAACCAAATGTGCTTATACTGGAGTCTGCTGTACGTGTACGTAGTGACTTGTTAGCACCTTTAAAGCAGCTAATTGATGAGCTGAAAAAAGATGATAATGCTCAGGTTAATAGCTTGATAAAAACAATAAATAACCTTATCAAGCTTGAAAGGCAAGTACACCCTCACGCAGTTAATGGGACACGGTATCCTGACTTTTTTCAGTTTATTTTGAATAATAGAAAAATTGATTTAGAACGCGCTTATCAATTATTTACTCAAGAGCTCGAAGGGCTGATCTTTAGGTTAAGTGACTTAAAGCAAGCGGCGTTAAACTCTCAGGATATTAGCCAGTTGTTATTGTTAGGCGATAAAACATTTAAAGAGGCTTTAGTTGACTCTAATAATGAATATATCGGAACGCTTTACAAAGGACGCAAATAGCTAGCCTCATAACTCAATTTTGTTTTGTTCAGTGCATTAATAATCTAGCAGCTTTGATGGTATTCCAAAGGCCATACGGGCTGCAGCTCCCGCTTACTCTAACCTTTTCAGCGACTTGTTAAACATTGTTCTTGGTCACCTTGTCATTTATAAATTTTAAATTACCTTGTTAACACCTTTAAAAATGTAAATAAGTAGAAGTATTTTTACGCTTTATTTTCAAAAATGCATTGTTCCGATTATTGGTATATTCACATTTTATTTTTGTCCCTTTTATTGAAATAAACTAATATTAATTATATTCAAATTGATGTGAATTATTGGTTTTTAATATGTTGACTATGTTTATATATTGATACTAACATTCACAAAAGAAGCGATACTTTCACTTCTTAAGCTATTTATTTAATGGCTAAAATAATAAATATATAAATAAAATTATTTCAGGGAGAATCCAATGTTAAATAACCAAGTTTCAAAAGCGGTGCGCTTAGCGATTGCTTTTGGTACGGCATCTACAGCTGTATTTTCAGCAAGTTCAATTGCTGCTGAAGAGGGAGTTGAAAAGGTAGAGCGTATAGAGGTTACCGGTTCACGAATTAAACGTGCAGATCTTGAAAGCGCTTCACCAGTGAGCATTATTACTACTGAAGATATGAAAGTTCAGGGTATTTCAAATATTTCCGATGCGTTACAGAACCTTACCGCTCAGTCGGGCGGATTAACTGCTGCTGTAAATAATGGCGGTAATGGTAATGCAACTGTTAACTTAAGAGGTATGGGTTCATCACGTACATTGGTACTTGTTAATGGACGCCGTATGATTGCCTCAGGTACTGGTGCATCTTCTACCGTGGATCTTAATGCCATTCCTTTTAGCGCTGTAAAACGCATAGAAGTTTTAAAAGACGGTGCATCAGCTGTTTACGGCTCTGATGCTCTTGCTGGTGTGGTTAATATTATCATGCGCGATGACTTTGAAGGCTTTGAGCTAGATGCCAGCTATGCAGAGACAGGTGAAGGTGACGGTGAAGAAGCTAGCTTAAGTAGCACCTTTGGTGTGAGCAGTGATAAAGGTAATGTTGTTGTAAACGTTGGTTTTTACGACCGAGGTACTGTACGTGCTAGCGACCGAGATTATTCAGCATGTCCATACGCTGAAAGTGGCGGTGAGCGTTTTTGTGCCGGTTCTGGTAACTCTTTAGGTATGAATGCAATCTTAGATGATGGTAGAAGAGTTCAGTTTGAGCCTGGCGGTAACGGTTCATCAACTGATACTGGCTATCACACATATGTGGGTAGTGGCGAAGGCAACGATACCTATAACTACTCTTCTGCTTCATACTTATCTACGCCTGCAACTCGTTATAATGTGAGCGTGTTAGGTAATTATGAATTAGCAGATAACTTAAACTTTTTTGCAGAAGCGTACTACACAAACCGTACCTCAACGCAACAAATGGCACCAGCACCTATCAACTACACATACAGTGTTGATGGTCGTAGTTGGGTATTAAGTCAAAATCCAGAAGTTTACCCATTCTCAGGCTTGTATGATTTTGCAACTCCTGGCGACAATGTAGACATGTTACCACTGCGTCGTATGTCAGAAATGGGTGGCCGTGTATTTGAGCAAGAAGTAAATACAGCACAATTTACAACTGGCTTAGAGGGCTTTATCGCTGATCAATACGCTTGGAATGTGTTCTATACATATGGTCGAAATAGCGCTATTGACCGTTCTAAAAACTACATCAACGTAGACAAAATGATAGCGTCAGTAAATGAAAACTGTGAGGGTGTCTCGGTTACAGGTTCGCCTAGTGACTACACGGTTACAGGCAACGATGCATCTGCTCCATGTATTAACTACTTCGGTGAAGGCGCGCTTTCACCGTCAGATGCCGATTACTTGCGTTACACCGATCAGGGTACTTCAGGTACAGAAATGCACCACTTAGGCGCTTCAATTTCGGGTGATTTATTTGAAATGCCTTCTGGTGTTGTTGGCTTTGCATTTGGTCTAGAGCACCGTGAAGAATCAGCATTTAATCAACCAGATGCATTCTCTTCATCAGGTATCGGTTCAGGTAATGCCGTACAGCCAACTTCTGGTGGCTATAAAGTTGACGAAGCATATGTAGAGCTTGTTGTTCCACTATTGAATGATTTGCCACTGGTTCAGTCTTTAGATTTAGAAGCTGCGCTTCGCTACTTTGACTACGATACGTTTGGATCAGATACTACTTATAAGTTAGGTCTAACTTGGCGTATGACAGACGAAGTTATGCTTCGCTCTGTATTATCAACAGCATTTCGCGCACCAAGTGTAAGTGAGCTTTACGGTGGTCAGTCAGATAGCTTCACCAATTATACAGACCCTTGTACTGGTTTTGGTGGTGCTGGCTTTGATTCGAGATACCAAACAGCCTGTGCTTCTGATGCAGCAGCCGGCCTAATTCCTTCAGATGGTACGTTTGCACAAAACAGCGGTCAACTTCGTGCGGTTGTGGGCGGTAACCCAGACCTAGGTCCTGAAACTGCTGATACATTTACAGTTGGTCTTGTTGTTGAGCCAATTGAAGGGCTAAGCTTTACTGTTGATTACTACGATATTGAAGTAGATAACGTAATAAGCTCTGTTGGTATTACGACTAAGCTAGATAAGTGTTATAGCGCGGGTGAAGAAGGTGGACAAGGTGGTTCTTTTGCACTTTGTGAAGGTGTTGTACGTGATGCAACGGGTAACTTTGATGGTACTCCATCACTTGATCAAAACCTTTCTACTTGGAACCTATCGGGCGTAGATTTCAACGCTCAATATAGCTTTGACGCTGCTGGCTTAGCGTGGAGAGCTGATTGGGAAGCTTCTTATATCTCTAAATGGGAAGTACAAGAGTTTGCTGGTGAGCCTATTCAAGATTACGTAGGTGTTGCATCAAGTGGTTCTGGCTCAATTCCTGAGTGGAAACATAATGTAAGCTTACGTGCAGCCGGTGATGATTGGACTGTTTCATACAAAGTGATGTATGTAGATTCGCTTGTTACGGAATCAGTTGCATTATTTGATGGAGACCCTGCGGATTACTATTCACCAGAAGCTGACTCGTTTGTATCACATACACTAAGTGGTACTTACCAACTTAACGAGCATGTTTCGTTACGTGGTGGCATAGATAACCTAACAGATGAAGAGCCTCCATATTACAGCGATTATGATGATGCCAATACAGATACTACGTTGTATAAGTACATCGGTCGTAACTTCTTTGTAGGTACAACTATTTCATTCTAAGCATAAGCTTTAATGCTAAGGCCGGTATATTATCGGCCTTTTTATTATTTAAGAGAACATATGCAAAGCCAAGGCATGTCATTTCAAGATGTAAGCAACTTAATCCTTAAGGAAATTAATAATAATAATTTCCTTAAGGCATTAAAAATTGCTAATTCGATTAAAAGTAATGAATCGAGTATTGTAGTGCACCTTCATCACTTAAAATCTATAGCATACCAAAAGAAAAAAGATTATATATTATGTTTAGCCGAGATTGAAAAAGGTATTAAACTAAGTCCACGTCATTTTCATTTAAATGTAAATAAAGCAAAATTATATAACTTGTTGGGTGAACCTGATAAGTCAATAAAACAATATTTAAATGTATTGGCTATATATAGTGACGATATAGAAACACTTTATAATATCTCTGTTTTATACTTTAAAAAGAATGAATTTACTAAAGCAAAAGAATACATTGATAAAGCATTTGCACTATCCCCTCAAAATGCAGTTATTCTCAGCGCAAAAATAAAAACAGACTTAAAGCTTGAGAAGTTTACTGAGGTCGATAGGCTCACAGATGATTATATTCGCAATTTTGGTGCTGATGCTAGTATTCTCAATAGTAAAGGGTTGGCTTTAAAAGCTTTATGCTTTTGGGATAAAGCAATTATAACTTTTGAGCAAAGCTTAAAATTAAGCCCAGGTTTAGTTGAAGCTAAAAAAAATATGGCCAGCTGCTATCACTTAGCCGGTAAGTTTAAAAAAGCCAAAGCAATATATACAGAACTAACAACTATCAACCCGTTAGATTTAGACAGTCATCATTGGCTAAACCAAATGCTATGGGAAACTGCAGACTCTGGTTTTTTATCCTCATATAACCATGCTTTAAAAATAACTGGAAAAAATACTGCACTGGAGGCTGAGCTTGCACAGAAGCTTTATACATCGGGTAAGCAAACTGAGGCTTACAAAATAGCAAAGCAAATACTCTCTCAAAGCAATTGCCCACAAAAAGCGTTTTCTATAGTGGGTGATTACGAACGTGAAAACAGCTTATTTGATGAATCTTTAAAGACCCATTTAGCTGCCACTAATAGGTTTAAGAATAATCACGCATACATAGAGTTAGCCAAAAGCTACATTGCGATAGATAAACCAGATCACGCATTGAATATTATAAATAAGTTATTAAATCAAGACGAATATAACCAAGAGTGCTTGTGTATTAAAAATACAGCACTGAGATTATTAAAAAGCGAGCTGTACTCATATTACTGCAATTATGATTTATTTGTTATGCAGGAGAAAATAGCAACACCTTCTGGCTTTGCTTCTATAGATGATTTTTTAACTGAGCTTAAAGGTACGTTAAAACAGTATCATTATTATCAAAACCATCCTTTAGAGCAATCTTTAGTGAATGGCTCTCAAACCGCAGAAAAGTTATTTGATTATCAACTGCCGATACTAAAAATGCTTAAGCAGGAGCTATACGAGTTAACGTCATGCTTTTTATCAAGGCTTCCAAAAGATAATCAACACCCTTTTTTAAAAAGAAATGTTGGTGATTTTAAAGTGACTGATTCATGGTCGGTAATTCTGAAAGGTAAAGGTTTTCATAAAAATCATTATCACAGCCAAGGTTGGATGAGTTCACCATTTTATGTATCTATACCCACACTGATATCTGAATCAACCAACCAAGAAGGGTGGTTAAAGCTAGGTGAGCCAGGATTTAATATGCACACTAAGCTTTTACCTGAGACAACATTAAAACCAGAGGAAGGCAAAATTATTCAATTTCCATCCTATTTTTGGCATGGGACTAATACCCTAAATAGTGAAATGGAACGAGTAACAATTGCTTATGACATACTCCCTCAACACACTTAAATTAAGGATAAACAATGAAACATCTTTGTACCGTATTATTAGTAATTTTAGCTTCAGGTTGCACTAGTGCAGCAGCGCTTAAGGCCAGTGAAAGCGATGGCAAAATATGTAAACTCGAAAAAACCACAGGTAGCAACATTGCAACAAGAGTGTGTAGAACACCTGAACAAATTGCTTACCAAGAAAAATTAAGCCAAGAGGCAATGAGAGAGATGACCCGTGGTAGTGTAAAAATTGATAAATAGACTTTAACTTTATAAGTTTATTAACCTCTATTAAAAAATTAATAGAGGTTAAATATTTTTTATTTGATATTAAAGTCCATTACTATACTTATTTTATGCTGATTTCTCATGCTAAAGTATTTGCTTTTATACCTTTTACTATGGAGTAAAATTGCTCATGGTAAAAATATATTGTTGGGTTTATACTTGCTTTGAAACTAAAAAGTTAACTCCAACAAGCAAGAGAGATATAAATGAAAGAAGTTCGATCTTTTATTAAAACAGCATCATTAACTGAGCTAGAAAAAGCACAACAATTAATCACTGATGCGATTGCAAAATATACTGAGCAGCTACAAGCTAAACAGGAAGTGTTGGATCTTTTAAAAGAAAAAGGACTTACGTTAGAAGATTTACAAGACGGTACTGCAGATAAACGTACTAAAGTAAAAGCTAAGTATCGTATTGAAGTAGATGGCGAAGTGATTGAATGGACCGGTCGAGGTCGTCGTCCTAAAGCGTTTGAAGGTGTTGATTTACAAAAGCACCTAGCTTAATAAAGTAACAGAGAAGCCACGGCTTCTCTTTTTAATGGCGTATAAGTTAATAACTAAACCTCAGGCTAAGGCTTATGCTTTGTACGCTAGATTTAATTGGCCAAAACTTACCTTAAACTCCCCGCAGTCCCTTAGTATTTGTTAAACTGCATTTCTGGTTATTCTATTTACTATTTCCATGAGCTATAAATTAAGGCCGTATCAACAAGAGGCCGTAGAGCGCACCGTTTTACATTTTCGAAAAACAAATGATCCTGCCGTGATTGTACTGCCTACCGGTGCGGGTAAAAGCCTTGTTATTGCAGAGCTTGCGCGTATTGCTAAGCAAAAAATTTTGGTGCTTGCACATGTTAAAGAGCTGGTAGAACAAAACGCACAAAAATATAAAAGTTTTGGTTTAGAAGCGAGTATATTTTCAGCAGGGTTAAAAGAAAAATCACTCAGCCACCAAGTTACTTTTGCCAGTGTTCAGTCTTTATCGCGTAATTTAAATAAATTAAATGAGCATTATTCTTTGCTTATTATTGATGAGTGCCACAGAGTAAATGGGGATAAAAAAAGCCAATATGGCAAGGTTATAAATACGCTCAAAGAGTATAATCCTCAATTAAAAGTATTGGGTTTAACGGCTACACCCTATAGATTAGGAATGGGGTGGATATACCATCACCATTACCATGGTTTTGTAAAAGGCAATAAAGAAAGTCCATTTAAAAACTGTATATTTGAATTACCGCTTAGGTATATGATCAAACATAATTACTTAACGCCGCCAAATCAAGTGGACGCGGCAATTAGTCATTATGATTTTTCGTCCTTGGCTACTAATGCGTTTGGGCAATATACAACTGATGATATGAATGCGCTTTTAAAAAATAGCGAGCGCGCAACGCAAGCTATACTAAAGCAGGTAATACAATACAGTGAAACCCGCCAAGGCGTGATGATATTTGCGGCAACGGTTATGCACGCGCAAGAAATTTTAACTTATTTACCCGCAGAGCAAAGTGCCCTTATAACTGGCGATACCCCAAATGCAGAGCGCGATAAATTAATAAATCAATTTAAACAAAAAAACATAAAATACCTCGTTAATATTTCTGTTTTAACTACCGGATTTGATGCGCCGCATGTCGATTTTATCGCTATTTTACGCCCCACCGAATCGGTTAGCTTATACCAGCAAATTGTTGGCCGTGGGCTTAGGCTAAATGAAGGAAAAACAGACTGCTTAGTTATAGATTACGCAGGCAACGGCTTTGATTTATTTCACCCTGAGGTGGGCGATAAAAAAGGGGATAGCGATAATGAGCCCGTTCAAGTGCTTTGCCCCGGGTGTGGGTTTGCAAATATTTTTTGGGGAAAAACCGATGCTGATGGCAAAGTCGTTGAGCATTTTGGCAGGCGCTGCCAAGGTTTATTAGAAGATGATACAGGCCAAAAAGAGCAATGCTATTATCGGTTTAGGTTTAAAGAGTGCGAACAATGTGGCGCTCAAAACGATATAGCAGCTCGTAAATGCCATGATTGCGGCGCAGTAATGGCCGACCCCGACGACAAGCTACGTAACGCCCTTAATTTAAAAGATGCGTTAGTACTGCGCTGTAGTGGGTTATCAGTGGTAAAACTTAAAGATGATTTAATTAAAATAACCTACTTTGATGAAGATGGTGCAAGTTGCGATGAGGTTTATAACCTTGCTAGTAAAGGCGGGCAGTATATTTTTAATAAACAGTTTGGTAAACGCCTAGGGCAGGGGCAAGAGCCTGTCGAATTTAAAAGTGCTGAGCAGGTTATTAAGGCACAGTTTGATTTAGTGCATCCCGATTTTGTTATCGCGCGTAAAAGTAAAAAGTATGGCTGGAAGGTATCTGATAAATTATTTGATTACACTGGTAACTTTAGAAAAGCTAATCAGTTAAGCGGTTAAGCTTAACTGATTTTTGTTAAGCGGCGTCTTCGTCCATTAAACCCCAGCCATCGCCATAGCCATTGTAACTATTAGCTATACTTTCAATGTATTGCTCTGCTTGGCCAAGCAATGTGTGCTCTGGCACCATTTGTACATGAGTAATCACTTCCCACACGCCCGTGTCTTTACATTTTTCAACGTTAGCGCTTTGTACTAATGCATCAGAGATTATTTCTTTGGCAAATTTTTCAGCATCAGCTTGTTGTTCAAATAAAATGAAAAAATCGATTTGGTGCATTTTGCTTAAATCAACGCCAGCAGCGGCTATTTCGGCTAAAAGTTGGCCGTTATCATCATCAGGGAATTGCATTAAAAACTCATTTAAAATTAATTTTGTATTCGTAGCCACTATTGTAACCAAAATATTGCTTTAAAGCGTATTAATTTTAACTTTAAAGACGGGCAAAATTTGGTGCAAGATTACCATTAAGTTAATGTGTTGCTCATTATGGCTATGGTAGTATGCAACTCATTGGTGGTTAAATTTTAAAGAATAAAAAGTAAGGATATTTACTTGTTCAAACAGTTATTACGTTTTGTGTTTTTTTTAGCTTTTTTTATAAGCACTCAAGCCAGCGCTGAGCAAAGGGTAATTGAAGATTACGAAATTAAAGGGATTAGTGGCGAGTTAGAAAGTAACGTTGAGCTATATTTAAAACAGCTGGTTGGTGAAAGATCCACCAGAACCTTGCGCCGCTATGCCAAAAAGCAAGTACAAAGTAGTATTAAAGCGTTAGGGTATTACAAGCCAACGATAGACATCGAGTTTGATAAAGACGATAAAGAGCTTATCGTTAAAGTAGATCGCGGCCCTGCAACTCGCATAGAAGCTATCAATATAACCCTTAATGGCGAGGGTAAAAACGACTCGCAATTACAAAACGTTATTAAAAATTTAAATTTAACCCAGGGCGATGTGCTTAATCATGGTAAGTACGACTCAGCTCATAAAAAAATAGAGTCAATGCTATTAGAGCTAGGCTATTTTGATGCTAAATGGCCAGCCCGAAAGCTTGCAGTATCAGTGCAAAAAAACAGTGCCGTTATTACATTTAACATAGATACCGGCGTGCGCTACACGTATGGCAATATAATCATTGCTAGCGAAACCCCCGCAGAAAAATACATTCGTTCACTTGCACCTTTTACCCAAGGGCAAGCTTATAAAGCCACACAAATTGCCGATTATAACCTTGAGCTTTCAAGCACACCGTATTTTGCAAGCGTGCGTATTTATGCCGATATACCAGCAAGAGCCAACGGACAAGTGCCTATAAATATTGATGTGCTACACAAACCTGCTAATAGCTACGAAGTAGGCGGTGGCTTTAATACCGAGCTGGGCCCGAAAGTGCGTTTTAAATGGAGTAAACCCTGGATCACAGAAGACGGGCATTACCTCGAAAGCAATTTAAATGTAGCTGAAAAACAGCAAGATATTTCTATGGCGTACACCATTCCGGTAGATGACCCTAACGACGATTTATGGCGTTTATCAGTGGGTTACAAGTTAGAAGATGAACTTGCCGATGACATATACAGTGAAATACTGACTGGCCAACTGCAGCGCCAATGGTTAACTGAAGATAAATGGGTACGCACGGCCTTTTTACGTCGAGACCAAGAAACATACCGCATTGGTGATGAACCAGAAGAAAGCACCGAAATGCTTATGCCCGGTATTAGCTATGCCCGTAAAAAGTCAAAAGGAGGCACAACGCCTTATTGGGGTGAGCAGTGGCTAGTTTCGGCTGAGTTTGGTTTAGATGATGTACTTTCAACCACCAACTTAGTACGGGTGCAGCTGCAGCATGCGTGGCTGCGAACCTATTTAGATAAACATTTAGTTTTTTTAAAAGCAAACGTGGGCGCCATGCTGGTCGATAATATTGAAAACGTCCCTTACTCGCTGCGCTTTTATGCGGGTGGTGACCAAAGTGTACGTGGTTTTGCTTATCAGTCTATCTCACCTGAAGATGAAGACGGTGATTTAATCGGTGGTAAATACTTACTAACCAGTACTATTGAATACAATTACCAATTTGCACAAAATTGGCGCGCAGCCATATTTGTAGATGGTGGTACCGCCACAAATGATTTTTCGGACGACTTTGAAGTGGGCGCAGGCTTTGGCTTTCGTTATTTAACGCCCATAGGGCCCGTAAAAGTAGATCATGCATGGGGGCTGACTAAAGAAAGTAAAAGTACACGTTTAAGCATTACCATAGGGCCAGAAATTTAATGTCAGTATTTAAAAAAATATCCGCCGCTGTCATCGGCATTTTAATCACGCTTGCCGTTATTATATTTTGTTTGTTATTTACTGCGCCCGGTAATCAATTTATTGCTTATAGTGCAAATAAAATGGTTGACGGCTTACATATTGAGATTAAAAAAGGGCGCTTTTTATATAACAACCCGTTTAATGTGAGCTTTAAAAACCAAAGTACAGATTTTAAAGCCCAGCAGCTTAAAATAGATTTATTTTGGTGGCAGTGCGATGGCTTATGTATTGAAAATGTAAGTGCGCGGTCAGTCAAGCTTGCTCTTGCCAATGCGCCCGAAGCTACACAAGAGAGCGCCTCAGAGCCATTAGCTAAAATTACGTTTCCCTTTAATATTGCAGTAAAAAATATAGCAATAAACGAATTTGTATTAAATCATTCCAGTGCTGATGTAACCGTAAATAACTTTACCCTTGCAGCGAAAGCCGAAGATGAAACCTTAGCGGTAAAAAGCCTGACTATTAGCGATGTACTGGTAAAGCTTAAAGAGCAACCCACCTCATCCAAACAGTCAACGGTTCAGCAAAGCCAGGCGCTAACAGCGCTACCCGCGTTACCAGATATAGAATTTACATCGCCCCTTAATTTACGGGTAGAGCAGTTTGACGTAAAAAAAGTAGATATTGAACAAGGTGAGCAAACACATACAATTGAGAACATAGCGCTTGCACTAAATGTAGAAGATGAAAAAGTTAACTTACAAACCCTTAGTGCGCAGTATCAACAATGGCAATTAAATACGCAGTTGAGCAGTGAACTTACTGGGAACTTGCCGATAAAGGGTGAAATAGCCTTAAATAGCGACTTACATCAAGCTAATCTAGCATTAAGTGGTGATCTATCTGATTTAAATATAAAGTTAAATACATCCGGCCAATACCCATTGAATTTAACGGCAACGGCTAATTTAAAACAAAAAAATTATCCATTTGAACTTACCGGTAAAGTTGAGCAGTGGCTGATTGACGCACAAAGTAATGAGCTAAAAGTAAGTAATGTTGACTTATCAGCCTCGGGTAATGCGGATGATTACACGCTAAGCTTAAAAGCGCATAGCCAGCTAGGTGCCTATCCAGCTGTTGTATTAAATACGCAATTAAACGGCTCGCTTAGCCAAGCGCAGCTAAGTAGCTTAAGCCTAAAAGCAAACGACAGTAGTGCAAAATTTAACGGCAACGTTAATTGGCAAAAGGGCATACAGGCCGACTTTTCTGGTTCGTTAAATAGTTTAAAAGCACAATATTTAACAGATGCGCTTACAAGTGATATTTCTGGCCAGCTAGAAGGGCGTTTTAACAGCGAAGGACAAAACTGGCAGTTGCAAATGGATAATACACAACTTGCAGGTACACTTAACCAAACACCACTTGAATTTGCCTCAAACTTTACACTTAATAATACGCTAAAAGCCAACATAGACAGCCTATATTTAAGTAGCGGTGCCAATAAATTAACCTTGAGCGGGCAAGTTGACGACACCTGGCAAGTTGATGGAAAAGTAACACTTACAGGAAATGAGCAAACTAACCTGCCATTTGTTGCAAACGGCAAGGCCGATTTAAAGATTAGAGGCCAGCGTTTAACCCCTGCCGTTGATTTATCGTTATTACTCGACAACTTTATCTATAACGACATAAACGTTAACAAACTCGCCCTTAAAGGCCAGCTCGATACAGCCGCAGACTGGCAAACCGATGTGAGCTTAAACGTAGGCTCAGCAAAGGTTGCTGATGAGATCATTAATCGCGTTGAGCTAACAGCCTCTGGCGATAAAACCGATCACCAATTGGTTGTCGCTATAGATGCAGAGCAAGGGGCTGCTGAGCTTGAAGTAGCCGGTAAGCTAAATAATGACGTGTGGAATGGCTCGCTCAGTAACATAACGCTAAGTGATAAAAAGCTTAGTTTTAGTAATAGTAAAAAAATTGCAGTGATGTTTAATACTCAAACCAGCGACTTTGATGTGAGTGCGCATTGTTGGCGATCAAACAAAAGTGAGCTATGTATTAACACCCTTGCGCAAACTAAAAACTTGGGCCAATTTAATGCCACCTTGAGCAATTTAGCGCTTGAAGAACTTAAACACTTTTTACCAGATAACATGCGTACGCGGGGCGATATAAGCGGCGACTTTGCTGCAAATTGGAAGGAGGGCGCATTAAAAACTCTTCGCGCTAATTTAAATTCGCACGACCTTGTTGCTGTTCTTACCTCGGAAGAAGACCGTTTTAGATTACCCATCGAAACCCTAAAAATCAGTGCCTATACTGATTCTCAAACGGGTAAACTAGAAGCTGACTTAGACTCAAGTGTGCTGGGGAAAATAGCCAGCCAAATTAATATTGATGATATTCAAAATCAGCAAACACTAAACGGTAACATCAATATAGACAAAATTTTGTTATCTGACTTGCACCCATTTTTAGAGACCCTTGAGCAATTAAAAGGGGATATAACCGGTAATGTGGCACTTGCCGGCACGTTGCAAGACCCACTATTAAATGGGGAGCTAAATGTCAGTGATATCAATTTAGAAGGTGAGCAGTTGCCGGTGGTGTTGCAAAAATCTAATGTAAACATTTTATTTGATAAAACCACCGCCACAATTAAAGGTAATTTAAACGACACCCAAGGCGGTAAAATCAACCTAACCGGCGACGTTGACTGGCAAGGTGCACAGCCAGAGGTAAATGTAAGCGTTAACGGCGAGCAGTTTTTTGTACGTGCGCAGCAAGGCGTGACGTTTAAAGTATCGCCTGATTTAACCATTGGACTTGCAAATAATGCATTAAAGTTGTCTGGTGAAGTGATTGTGCCATATGGCAGGGTAATGATTGAAGAGCTGCCAGAGGGTGCAGTTCTAGTCAGTGACGATGAAATTATTGTTGATCAACAAACAGAAGCTACAGAAGAAGTACCGTTTGACTACGATGTAAATTTAAAAGTGATTGTTAAAAACGATGTGAAAATAGAATCGTTTGGCCTAGAGTCGAAAATAGCGGGAGATCTAGCCATCAAAATGAGTCAGGGCGCCCCTATAATTGCCACCGGCGAGCTAAATTTAATCGATGGTACGTATTTAGCTTTTGGCCAAGATTTAATTATTAGTACTGGGCAAATAGGGTTTAGTGGCTCAATTGAGCAACCATTTTTAAATATCAAAGCCATACGTAATCCAGACACCACAGCAAACGATGTTGTGGCTGGTGTTACGCTTACTGGTAACGTTGAACAACCTACCTTAAAAGTGTTTTCTGAGCCGGCAATGGATCAAGCACAGGCACTGGCCTATTTACTCAATGGGCAGCCGCTAGGCGAGGGCGACAGTTCAAGCGATGCTATGCTTACACAGTTACTGCTTTCACAAGGAGTGAGCCGCAGTGAAGGAGTTGTATCTAAAGTTGGCGAAACCATTGGTTTATCTGATGTAAGCTTAAGTTCAACGGGCTCTGGCGATAACACTAAGCTTGAAATATCGGGCTATGTAGCGCCTAGCTTACAAGTTAAATACAGCGTAGGGGTATTTGACTCGCTCAGCGAGGTCGCTATTCGCTATCAGCTGTTGTCGCAATTTTATGTAGAGATCACCAGTGGTTTAAATCAAAATGTTGATTTACTCTATAAGTTTGATTGGGACTAAAAAGTCAGTATAAGGATGATATGAAAGGATTATATTTAGCAGTACTAATTGCAGGATTAACTGGCTGCGCCCAACACTCAGAGCAACATGCGGGCACTCAACAAACTCCAACACGTAGCGCAAGCGAGGTAATAAAGCACGCTAAAGCGCACGAATGGCGAAATGTAGACAGGCAAAATGTTTTAAAAATTACGCTACCTACAGGGGCAGCTTATGTTGAGCTTAACCCGCAGCTTGCTGCTAAACATACTGCGCACATAAAACAACTTGCACGAGAAGGCTTTTACAAAAATACCCGTGTTTATCGTTTTGTTGAAGGGTTTGTAGCACAAGGTGGCGACAGCTCAGGCAATAAAGCAATTAAAACGGCTAATAAAACGGTGCCTGCAGAGTTTTACCATAGCACCGCACAGCCGCTTAAAATTACAGAGCTGCAAGGCGATGGTTACGCGCCTGTCACGGGCTTTTTAAACGGTTTTGCTGTCGCACAAAACGCCTCTAATACGCAAACTTGGCAGGTACATTGCCACGGCGTGTTTGCCATGGCGCGTGGCAATGAGATTAACAGTGCAAGCACGGAGTTTTATGTCACCATTGGCCAAGGGCCACGCTACCTTGATAAAAATATTACCGTGTTTGGAAGAGTGCTTGAAGGTATGGAGCACTTTAATCGTTTACAGCGTAAGCCTGTTCCTAATACGCCATTTAACCCAATTACAAACATTGAGGTGTTAGCCGATATTAAGCGTGATAAGAGCACCTTTAATGTTATGAAAACAGACTCGCAATCATTTAGAGAATTGATCGGGGCGCGAAAAAATCGTACCGAACCTTGGTTTGTATACGCCCATAATTATGTTGATGTGTGCGCAATGCCTATTCCGACTAAGCGCATTGATTAGCTTATAACGTGTATAAAAAAGGAGCTTAAGCTCCTTTTTTATGGTGATATTTAAGTCGATTGCTATTACTGGCGATTAATTTTTACCGCAAACGGCGTATCATTATCGTGCGTTGAACGATACGGATTTATATCCAGCCCACCGCGGCGTGTATAACGCGCATAGACTTCAAGCTCTTTAATATTTAGCTGCGTGGTTAAATCACTATAAATACGCTCTACACACTGCTCATGAAATTCATTATGCGTTCTAAATGAAATTAAATAACGCAAGAGTGCCTCATGGCATATTTGCTCACCAGTGTAACGAATGATTATACTGGCCCAATCTGGCTGCGAGGTAATTAAGCAGTTAGATTTAAGCAAATGGCTATGCAGGGTCTCAGTAACCAGGGTGTCACTTTTTGATTTAAGTGAGTAGGCGTCAATATCGTAGTTATCTATTTCAATATCTAAATCGTCAATGCATAGTCCAGGTAATGGCGTGCAAGGTAAACAGTTATAGTCATCAGGTGCGTATAAAGTCACCGCTACATCGCTATTTACCGCATTTGATAAGTCTTCAATTAAATGCTGTCTTACCACCTCAATACTTTCGAAGCGGGTTTGATTAAAGCTATTTAAGTAAAGTTTAAACGACTTAGACTCAATAATATGGCTGCTTTGGCACGCAAAAGTAAACAGCGCCACGGCAACCTGTGGTTTGCCTTTAGCGTTTAACCACGAAAGCTCATAACCTGTCCAAATATCTTGGCCTTTAAAAGGCAACTGCGCTTCGTCAATATTTAAAGCATCACGATTTAACTTGCGGGCAATAGGAAAAAGCAAGCTAGGCGAATATACATCTACGTATTCAGTAGATTGTCCTAACACACTACCTTTAAGGTCTGGAGAATTGCTGTAATCTGTCATGTTTGCTCTTAAATAGTTACAATAGGGACATTATATCTAATTTAAATGAGTTTCGCAGTATGTCTGTTGCAATGCAAATGGCCCAACTTCACACGCAATTTTGTGAAAAAACCGTTAAAAATACCACTAAATACCCGCTTATGGCACACGATGAGCAGTGGCCTAGCCCTTGTGAATTTGGCGAGGTAGACGCACAAGGTAATATTCAATGGAAAAGTGCTTTGCAATCTCCCGCAGGTTCATTATCAGATTTAGCTAACGCGCTTGAGCTTAGTTTCCCTGCAGGGTTTGATGAGTTTTATGGGCACATGTATGGCGGTAGTATTTTAGCCAGCATCGATGGCCACAGTGTGGAGTTATTACAAGCTTGGAATAAAGATGATTTTAACCTGCTGCAACAAAATATTACCGGTCATGTATTAATGAAACGAAAATTAAAGCAGCCAGAAACCCTATTCATTGGTTTAACTGAGCAAGATGACTTGTTGGTTACCGTGCAGGTAAAAACCGGTGAGGTATGTTTAGAATACGTGGGTAAAAAGCCGCATCATGTACTTGCACCCAATATAGAATCTTTTTTAAAAGCGTTAACAGTTTAAAAAGTAGGTGCCAGTTTAATTTACTACTGGCACCTATTAGTTTGTTACTGAAAATCCCACGAAACATTAGAGACCAACCCACATGGCTCACATCTAAAGTCAAATAACCCAAACCAGGGCTCTGGCAATTTCCACTCACTATTGCAGCTAGGGCATTTACGCTCAAGTTCTGAGGCTTTATCTACACCACCTACACGGTATAAATAGTAATAAACTGGTTTTTGGGTTAAAAAGCGGATACGTTTGGCAATGTCTTTACCGCGGCGATATAAGTCACTTTGCGTGCTTGATATTTCTTCAAGCGCTGGAAATTCACACCGCGTAGCGCCGTTAATTTGTATTTGATCGCAGGCCTGCCAATCTTCTTGCCATTTAATGAGTGTTTTATAGTCCCCATTTGCAATGGCGGGAATAGTAAACAACGGCACAGGTAAAAAGTCATCACCACAATACAGCGGGCTACAGGTATGCACATAGGTTGTGTATAAAATATAGCTTGAAGGAGATTTACAGGTATCGGCACCGTTTGAGTGAATGTCTTGGCCAATAACTTTTACTTTAGGTGCAAGTAAGCCTGCACTGTGCAGCTTCTCAATGCTGTGTTTTACAAAAGGGCTATTATTTAATGGGTGCATGGCATCTTCGGTGGGGCACATTACCCGGGTAATAAAATAGCCATCTTTTAATACAGTTGGGAATTCTTCCCCCATAATTTGGCCATTAAAACGCAGTGCATTAACTAATCTGTTAATGGCTTGCTCAGCGTGCTCTAGGGTGGTGTCTTGGTAGCAGTCAAACGTTAAATCAACAACGAACATTTATAGTCTCAAATTATTTTTGCTCTAACAGGGCCAGTAACCTATCGAGTTTTTTCTCAATGCGATCGAGTTGAGATGTTTTAGGCTCAACGATGCTCTGCTCAGGGTTTTTCATTAAATTATGAATTGAATCAGGATTATTCTTATATTGGCTTACTGCGGCAATAATAACCGGCATAGGCACAGGTTGTGCAAGGCGGCTTTTAGTAAGGGCAACAGTAGGGGTTTTGCCTTCATCAAGAAGGACTTTAATTGCATCAAATACAACTGCATTCATTAGATTTGTAACTCTTTAATAAATAAGCGCAGCAAGTGTTTGCTGCGCGGGTGCTATAGTAGCAACAATACCAAGGCGCATAAAGCCTTGGTATAAGCAGAGGGGGGGATTACTTACCTTCTTGGCGAAGCCTCACATCAAGTTCATCAATTACTTCGCTCCACGCGCCATCTTCTGCTAGCGATTCTGCTAAAAAATGCTGCTGTGATTCATCCCAAAAAGGAGCCTGTTGTAAAAGCGTTGTATCTTCTAGTGAGTGAGAAGCAATAAAATCGTCAATCTGTTGCTCTGAGCTAGGTAAACCCAATTGTGCAAACAACGTTTTCATATCGTGTTTTGTCGTATCCATATTATTACTCCATCTGATTAAATTAAACCAAGCTTAGAGCCAGACTATAGGCTTTGCTAGTTAAACTCTCGCTGAATTGACGGTATTTTTGCTTTAGGTATATAGTTAACTTGCAGTATAGATAAACATTTTCGCCATACAATTACCAATTACTTTTTATGCGGTAAATACGTTGGCAACGTTGAGGGTAGTAAAGCAAAAAGGATACACAATGACAGTCACCACTAATGAGCACACATTAAGCGTACAATACCTTGCTCCTGAAGATATAAGCACTGCAGGAAGTTTAATTTATCAGGCCTATCATGATGACCCACTACTGCAAAATTTATTAGGTTATGATCAACATAATATGGCTGCCTATGAGAAAAAATTACGCTCAGTAATACGCGAAGAGCTCAGTGCTTTTTGGCAAGAAAAACTCCCTTTAATAGGCTTGTACCGCGATGATAAATTAAAAGCAGTGGCGTGTGTATTTGAGTCGAGCAGCCAATTACAGCCAGAGCGTTATTGGCATTGGCGCTTAAAGCTAATGCTGAGCGCAGGGTATTTGCAAACTAACCAACTAATAGAAAAAGAGCAAACAATACGCACTGCGCTTAATGCGATTGGTGATTACTACTATTTAGCGTTTATTGCGGTAGACCCGCACGTGCAAGGCCACGGGCTTGGGCGCTACCTATTAAGAGGCTTAGATGATTTAGCAACTAAAAACACAGGAGCTAAAGGGCTCGCCGTTTTTGTTACACGCCAAGAGCATAATACGTTTTTTAAATCAGAGGGATTTAGCACTTATAAAGCACTTGCCTTTAATAAAGTATCTGGAGAGCTTCTTTTTAAACCATATGCAAAGTAAGTCTGTAAGCGATAAGCGCCATTACGGACATATGCCCGTGAGATATATCTTACATTGGCGTGCGCATTATCAGTTATGGTCGTTCACAAATACAGCTTTAAAAGGGTAAGGTTTTGTTTGATATAGAGTTTTATATTTTTTCATATATATTACGAAAAATTAATTTTGTTTACCTAGTAGGATGAAACCCAAACTCGCGTAGTATTTAACTTGTCAAGACGACATAGCTTAACGACTAAGCTACCGCCAAGGATACGGAATAGGCAACATAGCAGATGCTAGCAGGAAGCATAAAGGACAAGTTAAAAAGGATGCAAGGACGAACTAGGAAGTGCATGAGGCGCTTAGTAGTTGGAACTACTTAAGGATATTTACGGATGAGGCTACAGGAAGTAGCAGGAGCGTTAGTTTACGCAGGATGGCCAAGGTGGCAAGTGGAAAATGCAGGATGTATTTAAAGTGGCAGGAGCTACTTAAAAGGATGACCAAGGATGATGCTACAGTAAGTAGCCAAGCGTTAGTTTACGTGGTTTAGCCAGGGTGGTTATGGATTTTGCAGGATGCAATGTTGAGGGTAAATAGGGTTGTTTACTCGTTCAGGGGATGATAATACGGATTTTGGGTCAAGGATAACGGGCAGGATGCTGTAAGAGTGGGGCGTAACTTTTGTTACGCCTTAGTTTTATGTATTAATCTATTTATTAATTTCGCTTTAACCCCACTTTTTTAACATTTATTGTTAAATTTTGTGTGGCGGCACAACAACGCTTTTTAGCATTTCATTTTCCATAATTAAAATACCTTGATAGGCATTTTCGCCATCACTTGAAAACTCAAACATGAATTCGCTTTTGATCCCAGGTTTGCCATTTTTTAAAATGCCAAAGCGGCGTTTTGTGCACGCTACACTCATTAACTGAACCTGTAATTGCTCAGCTTGGCGCGCAGCATGACTGTTAGCAGCTTCTGCTACTTTCCGGTTTAGCCAAAATAAGTATATTACAGCGCCAATAGCAATAAACGTCCACAAAGTAGCCATTAAGAGAACAACCTTCCAATTGCGCGAGCGAGCGTTTCGCTGCGATTTTCTTTACGTAATAAGCCTAATAAGTGTGGGCGTATAGTGGGTATTGCAACTAAATCAGCAAATATACTCGGAAATAGCTCGGCAATTTGCTGGTGGTGCGCACAATTATCCATAAAAATATGTAAGCGCTCTGGCTCTTCTAGTTGAGTAAAGCATCGCCCTGCAATCGTTAAAAGTACGTCAGAATCCGTGCCAACAGATGAGTTTAATGCAGTATCTATTAGTTGCGTACACAGCCCTTGCGCTTGGCCTTTAGAAAGCGAGCGCAGTGCGGCGGTTAGTGCAATAGTATCGTTATTTTCAATGGCTGTTTGGCCATAGGCGACTAAAAGCTCACTGAGTGATGGCGGTATTTCAACATGTTCAAGCATGGCGCTCAAAGGCTGTAATACTTCAAGTGGTAAATGCGGCCAGGCTTTTTGCAAGTTTGCTAAGTTGTTGTCGTTATTTAGGCGCAGTGCAAAATCGGCAATTCCTTGTAGCGCTACGCTTTGCCAATCATCAAAACCTAAAGCGCCACTAAAGTACAGTTGCGTGTGTTCGTAATATTTAGAGGCTGGCTGTTTTAACAATACTTTAAGTTGGGCGTTAAAAGCCGCTAATTTATTTGCATTTGGGGTAAACACATACGGGTTATTATCTAGCTTACCATCGGCTTGCTCGCCAGTGATTTCGCTACCTAGGGCTTCAATAACCATATTAGCGAAATGATCGCGGCTCGCGCTCACTAATTTACTTTGCTCATCAAGTGGAAACTTTAAAAACCATACATAAGGTTCTTTACTTGCTTTGCTATCCCAAAATTGAATAGCGAGCCATGCATGCCCCGCAAGCGGATAAGGATAAGGAACTTGCGCTTGCTCAATAGCTAAAAATTGTTTTTTATCAAGCTTAGTAATATGCCTACCAATATCAAAAGCACGCCATTGTGTACCGGCGCCATCTAAAAGTTGGCCAAGTGTCGCTATGTGTTCGCTCATCGTTATCTCAATTGTTTTTACTGCAAAATTGCCTCAATTATACGCCATAGCAGGCATTGAGGGAACAGGGTATAATTGCCCTATAACGTAAAAAGAAGAGTGGTTATGTATCAGCAAACACAGGCTTATTTAAACCAATTAAGCACCCTTTTAAAAAAACATAAGCTGTGGCAAAGCACGCCAATAGAGGCGCACAAATTACAATCTCAAGTGCCTTTTTGTCACGATACCATGGCATTTGAGCAATGGTTACAGTTTGTATTTATTGAAAAAATGCAGCAATTAATAACGCTTAATCAACCATTGCCGCAAAATTTTGCCATTGCGCCTATGGCAGAAATGGCGTTAGTAGGTAAAACCGGCAGCGGTGAAATTATAACGCTACTTAGTGAGCTTGATGCATTTTTAGGTAAACGTCATGACTGAAAAGGGAGAACCTGTAGAGTACGGCGAACTTAATATTCTCTACCAAGACGAACACTTTGTTGCCATAGATAAGCCCGCAGGCTTATTGGTCCATCGCTCTTTTTTAGATAAACACGAAACTCAGTTTGCAATGCAGATGCTGCGCGACCAATTAGGGCAACATGTATTTCCGGTGCACAGGCTAGATAGACCAACATCGGGCGTGTTGTTATTTGCGCTAAGCTCAGAAGCGGCTCGTGATATGAATCAGTTATTTATTGAAGGCACGATTGCAAAACGTTATTTAGCCCTTGTACGTGGTTTTGCGCCTGAATCGGTGTTTCTAGATAAACCATTAAAAGAAGAGCTTGATAAAATAGCTGACAAATTTGCTACGCAAAATAAAGCGCCACAAGCGGCGCAAACACAATTTAATTGCCTGCATCAAGCTTCGCTACCCATTCCTATTGGTAAATACCCCACGGTGCGTTACTCGCTCGTAGAGTGTTTTCCAAAAACGGGGCGAAAGCATCAAATTAGGCGCCACCTTAATCATTTATCAATACCTATTATTGGTGATGTAAACCATGGTGATAACCAGCATAATCAATTTTTTAGGGAGCATTTTGCACTGAGGCGGTTAATGCTATTTGCAACGCAGCTTAGTTTTGTGCACCCTTATACGCATAAACCCATCGTAATTAAAGCGCCACTAGGTGAAGACATGCTTAGTATATGTAAGCAACTAGGTTGGCCACAGCAAGAAAAGGATTATTAATGGCACATATTAGTATTTTTGTAGGCAGCGTTAACGGCGGTGCAGAACGTTTAAGTTATGACGTTGCAAATACAATTGAAAAAGCGGGGCACACTGCGAGCGTTATTAATGAGGCCTCACTTGATGATATTAAAAACGCCTCACATATATTAGTTGTTACCTCTACCACAGGGCAAGGCGATGTACCAAGCAACTTAGCAGGGCTCTACTTTGCTATGAACAGCACATTTCCGATGCTAACTGATAAGCCATTTGGTGTTATAGCCATGGGCGATAGATGCTACGGCGATACGTTTTGCGGTGCAGGGCGCAGCTTTGATGAGCTACTACGTGACTTGCAAGCTAAGCCGGTAGGAAACCGTTTGGAAATAGATGCCTGCGAAGATTTCGAGCCTTGGCCTGTAGCAGAGCCGTGGTTAAAAATATGGCTTGAAAAATTACCTGCTTAGTAAACTGCTTTATACCAATGCGCATAATTAAGTGATCTATTTTGAGGATGGATAAACGTGTTGATAGCAAGGCAAAAAGTTCGCGATTTAGTTGTTCTCGGCAATTGCTCCTGCATTGCTCTACCTTCTGCATCCATGCAGTCGTAAATGAGATTTTTTTAACGCAGATAGTGACACGTTTAGTCCCTGAAAATGATTAAGTATTATTGCGGATTGGTATTATATTTACAAAACAAAAAAGGAGCGCATGCGCTCCTTTTAAGTATTTATTAAACAGTGGGTTAACTACTTCTTACATCAACTTTAAGCTTTAACTTTTGACCCGGTTGTAAATACTTTTGGCCGGCTAAGTTATTCCACTTAATTATTTCGCTTACGGTTAAATTAAATTTAGAGGCAATACGTGCAAGCGAGTCACCACGGCGTACTTTGTAGGTAATAGTACGATTGGTACTTGCAGTTGCTTGTGGTTTACTCGCTGATTTATAAACAGTAAGCTTTTGATTTAATTTAAGTACTGCATTTTTCTTCAACTTGTTCCACGAAGCCAGTTCATCCATAGTGACATCGTATTCGCGGCTAATGTCCCACAGGGTGTCGCCACTTTTAACTGTATGCGACAACTTAGTACGGGTGGCTTTATTAGCAGCTAAACGCATTTGCTTAGGTAAATGTTCGCTATTAATTGCCCCATCGGTTAAGGGGACTAATAACTGTTGGCCAATACGTATGGTGTTTGACTTTAATTTATTAAGCGAACGAATAGCACTGGTGCTGGTGGTAAACTTTTTAGCAATAACCGATAGGCTATCACCGCGCGCCACTGTGTATTGTTGCCAGCGTAGGCGGTCTTTAACATCGGTTTGCGCCAGCTTTTGGCTAAATTGTTCAGCTTTATCGGTGGGTAATAGTAAAAAGTGCGGGCCGTTAGGGTCGGTCGCCCAGCGGTTAAAGCCTGGGTTTAACCTGTATAACTCAGTAAGGGTCATATCGGCCATATCTGCGGCAAGTGCTAAGTCAATCTGCGTGCCTACATCAACCACCTCTACAACTTGCGCGTTAATAACTGGTTTCCACTTTACATTAAACTCATCAGCACGTTTTAATAAATCGGCAAGAGCTAAAAGCTTTGGTACATACGCGGTGGTTTCGCTTGGTAAATCTAAAGACCAAAAATCGGTAGGTAAATGCTTTTTACGATTTTTCTTAATCGCACGCATTAAGCGCCCTTCGCCCGAGTTATAAGCCGCTATGGCGTTTAACCAATCGCCTTCAAGGGTTTTATGTAAATACGATAAGTAATCAAGGGCAGCACGCGTAGATTGCACTATGTCGCGTCGGCCGTCATACCACCAGTTTTGTTTTAAATCAAAACGCTCGCCCGTTGCTGGCATAAATTGCCAAATACCCGAAGCACTGCGATTAGAGTAACCAAATGGGTCAAACGCACTTTCTACAATAGGTAAAAGGGCGATTTCGATAGGCATTTCGCGCTTTTCTACTTCTTCAACAATAAAGTGTAAGTAAGGTTCTGCGCGTTTTGAAATGCGGTCTAAATAAGCTTGATGACGCGCATAGTAATTACGCTCGGTAACAACAGGGCGGTTTTGCGGTACATCAATAGACAGTTGGTAGCGAATGCGTTCCCACACATCATCAAAAACGGGGGCGTCTTCGCTCTGCTCAACGTGTTGATATTGCTCGTTTACCATCAATGCATTGTTAATATCGTTAGGGCTTGCGCCTTCTAAGCGCTTATTTGCTTGGGTAGCAGCTTGTGCGTCTGAATCTACGGTTGTTAATGTTTGACAACCACTTAGCGCAAGCGCCAAGGCAATTAATAGAGGAGATTTATTCATATATACCAATACATCAGGTAAAAAACTCGGCGAATACTACCCGTTATGAGTCAACATTGCCACTTAACGACCAACTTTAACATGCTGATAAAACCATGCGCTTTTTTTAAACCCATGGTTTTACTTAGCTCAAAGCTAAGCATGATGCTGCAAAATTAATTACAACAGGTCAACATATCTTAACTAAAAGTTGTCTTTGAAACGTCTCAGACTAGCAAAGTTTTCCCATGGTTCATTGTTTTTTGTAACCAGTATAAATTCTCTTGGGATTAACTCTGTAATAGTAGGTAGGTCACTGCGCATAAATGGGTTAATTTTAAGCTCTTGGCCTATTGTACTTGGCAGTGTTATTTCGCTCTTATTGCGCTGCGCATCTACTTTATCGCTGTATTGGAGTAGCTCAGGGTTACGCGGCTCAACGGCTTTTGCAAATGCTAAATTGGCTTGTGTGTATTCATGCGTACAGTACACTTTGCAGGTTTTAGGTAGCTCACGCAGCTTATTAAACGACTCCCACATTTGCTCAGGCGTGCCTTCAAATAATCGCCCACAGCCCCCACTAAAAAGCGTATCGCCTGTAAAAGCCAACTCTTCGTGAATATAACAAATGTGATCAAGGGTATGGCCAGGGGTGGTAATAATGTTAAAACGCGTACCCAATACCTCAATGCTATCGCCATCAACCAGTGTATTGGTGATCCCCGCAAACGGACTGTTTATAGGGCCGTACACTGCAATGTTTGAAAACTGTTTTACAAGCTCGGCTACGCCACCGGTGTGATCGCTATGATGGTGGGTAATTAAAATGCCACCAAGTTGTATGTTATGCTCTGCTAAATGCGCCATAACGGGCTGGGCGTCGCCTGGGTCAACCACCCATGCTAGGTCGCTATTATGGGTAGTTACACACCAAATATAATTGTCAGAAAATGCTTTAATTGCTTTAACTTGCACCATATTAATTTGCTCTATAAAGTGACGGGTAACACCTAGTATAACGAGCTATAAAAATGAAACCAGCCCTTAGTTTTCAAGAAGGACCCAAACCGCTGTCATGGCAGCAGTTCCCTCATGGGGATTATTTACGTGCTGACATTGAACAAAAAATGGATCAATGGCTGGGGCGTATGTTTGGTTACCATATGCTTAAATTAGGTAATTTAAGTGGCGAACTTAATACCAGCGTAAGCACTATAAAACACCAAGTATGTGTTGCCGAAAAGGGGCCTTACACAGGTGTAATAGCCGATATAGACGAACTGCCTTTTTATGAGCACAGTGTTGATGCGTGTATTTTAAGTCACTGCTTAGAGTATCACTCAGATCCACACCACATATTACGCGAGGCACACCGCACGCTGATACCCGGTGGATACATTGTTATTACCGGGTTTAATCCGTTTAGTTTATGTGGATTGGCGCAAATGTTGCCCTTTAGCGGTCAAAAACTGCCGTGGACAGGGCGCTTTTTTACGCCTGCACGGGTAAAAGATTGGCTAAACTTATTAGGGTTTGAAATTATTAGTGATGATCGCTTTATTTACTCATCCCTTGCACGGGGTAACAGGCTTTCGCGGTTTGCGTTTTGGCGCAGTTTTGCCAAACAGTATTTAAAACCTATGGGGAGTGTGTATATGTTGGTAGCGCGAAAACGTGTGGCTCCGCTTACGCCTATAAAACCTAAGTGGCATGCAAGGCCACAGTTTTCACCCGTAAAAGGGGCTGGGCTTAGGCAAACCTCAAAGCAGCACTTTAAGCAGTGTGAGCAAAAAAATAATAATAGTTAATGGGTGCGTATGCACTTTTTAACTAACCCCTTAGCTTTTTGTTCACGCCACTAAAAAGTACCAAAGCTTTAACGGGTTAAGGCTGGTACCCTACATCGTCAAGCAGGTTGCTACTGCTTGCGGCGTCACGGGCTAAATCGTCAACTATTTCGTTATATTTATGCCCACTATGTCCCTTTACCCATTTCCATGTAACCGTATGCTCACTGCAAGCGCTATCAAGGCGTTTCCACAAATCAACATTTTTAACAGGCTTCTTCGCCGATGTTTGCCAGCCTCGTTTTTTCCAATTTGCAATCCACGACTCAATGCCTTGCTTAACATATTGGCTATCTGTAGTGAGGTTAACGATGCAAGGGCGGGTAAGTGATTCAAGGGCAACAATGGCCGCTAGCATTTCCATACGGTTGTTTGTGGTGAGCTTATAGCCTTGGCTTAATTTTTTTTCGTGGCCGTTATAAATCATAAAAATACCATAACCACCTGGGCCCGGATTACCTAAACATGAGCCATCGGTGTAAATCTCTACGGTTTTTTGCACTGTTTTACCTTGATATTATGTACAATAAAGTGATTATAGAAAGATACCAGAGTCAGGCTAAATTCGATATGGCACGTAGACAAATAGTTTTAGATACAGAAACCACCGGCATCGACCCCAAACAGGGGCACCGCATTATAGAAATTGGGTGTGTAGAATTAGTAAACCGACGTTTAACCGGTAATAATTTTCATGTTTACATTAACCCACAACGCAGCATAGAAGAAGAAGCGATAGATGTTCATGGTATTACCAACGAATTTTTACGTGACAAACCACTTTACCGCGATATAGCGCAAGAGTTTTTTGACTACATTAAAGGTGCAGAGCTTGTAATACATAACGCCCCGTTCGATGTGGGCCACATGGATAACGAATTTGCATTGCTTAACCAAGGCTACCCAAATACCCACGATTACTGCCAAGTTCTCGACACCCTTAAAATGGCGCGTGACTTGCATCCTGGTCAAAAGAACAACCTAGATGCTTTGTGCCGCCGTTACGATATAGATAACGCAAAACGAACATTGCACGGCGCATTACTGGATTCTGAAATTTTAGCCGATGTTTACCTAGCCATGACTGGCGGGCAAACCAAGCTAAACTTAAACCAAAATAAAGATGACGGCAGCGAGCAACAGACTGGCGGCATAAGACGCTTAAGTAGTGACAGAGCACCTTTGGTTGTATTGCGCGCAAACGATGCAGAGCAAAGCGCACACGAAGCACGACTAGATCTTGTAAACAAAGAAGGCGGCCACTGTTTATGGCGCGCTGAATAAGGCTAACTATGAAAACGATGTATTTTATAACTGTACTGTGCGCTACCTCGCTGTTTAGCGCCAGTGCGTTTGCGGTTAAGCAAGTAGAGCTGCTTAAACGCGATGGCCAACAAAATGAAATACCGCTGCTAGATAACCGTTTTCGTATAGACAGCCAATTAGACGAAATAACCTTACTATTTTTTAGAAAGCCAGGTTCGCCTGCCGTTATTTTAGTCAGACCTGATGGTAGCAAGTATTTTGCTACTAACGCAGTTAAAGATCCTAACCTCGATTGGTTTGATGAACTTAGTTACGATTTAATCACCATAAAAAAGCCCATGGCTGGCCCATGGCAAGTTATAGGCCGCATTTTGCCCGACAGCCGCATTGTAGTGCTTGGTGAAGTGTCTTTAAAAGCGCAGCCGTTACCCCCTATGTTGTTTAGAGGTGAGACAATAAAAATAACGGGCGAAATTTTAAATGATGATGAGCCTATTGATGCTAACTTATTCACAGAGGTAGTAAGCCTTAACGTTGACTTTGTGAGTACCAACGATGAAAGCTATGCAAACTTTGGTGCAGGCATTCAAGAGGTTGCAGAATTTAAAGACGATGGCCGCGGCTTTGACGAGCGCCCTAGAGATGGCGTATTCACAGGTGAGTTTAATTTAGACTTTCCTGCAGGGCAGTGGACGCCAGAACTCTATATAGCGACTCCTTTATTACAGCGACGGATAGTGCAAGACCCTATTATTGTGCATGAACCGCCATTTAAATCTGAAATAGCACTGGCAGAGCAAGATATCGACGATCACCTGCTAACTATTAATATAGATAGCAGTATAGTCAAACCCAACACCGTCATTGTGCAGGGGAAAATTTATTACCCTAATAATGAAGAGCAAATGTTTACCATTGATGCGCAAGCGGGTGATACACGCCAACTGGCAATTAAAAACTATGATTGGGGAAGATACAGCGTTGAACTGTCTGTTTTTGGCACTAATATAAACGGGCGTGAGTTTATGGCCACAATACCAACGTACAAATTCGAGATAGAAAGACCCATAGAAGCAGTGCCTGAAATAGACCCTGCTACGCTTATTGATCAAAACCTCCCCCTAGAGACTGAGCCTGTAGAAGAAAAAATGGCCACTTCTACATTAGTGATTTTAATCTTAGGCTGTAATTTACTCATTTTATTGATAGGGTGGTTAGCAATTCGTATTTTTGTACAGAATAAACCGATTAAATTTAAAGTTAAGCTTCCTTTTTTAAAGAAAAAGAAAGCAGCTGATGACGAAGTTGCCAGCGCGGATAAAAATCAAGTCGGCCAAAATGGCTCAAAAAGTGATAAATCAGGTGAAATTTTAAACCTTTCGATGTCAGATGACTAAAAAACCTGTAAAAAAACAAAAAAGCCCTTGACGAAGTAGGGGCTGATTCGTATTATTCACGCCGCTGCAAAGGGAGACCTAAGCAGAAACGAAAATGCGGAGTGGTAGTTCAGTTGGTTAGAATACCGGCCTGTCACGCCGGGGGTCGCGGGTTCGAGTCCCGTCCACTCCGCCAATTTTCGACAATTTGTAAGTAGACGCTGGAGTGGTAGTTCAGTTGGTTAGAATACCGGCCTGTCACGCCGGGGGTCGCGGGTTCGAGTCCCGTCCACTCCGCCAACACTTACACAACATATGGTTGTAAAACATATTCTTATTATGGAGTGGTAGTTCAGTTGGTTAGAATACCGGCCTGTCACGCCGGGGGTCGCGGGTTCGAGTCCCGTCCACTCCGCCAATAAGAAAAAATAACAGTTTAAATATGCGCTGGAGTGGTAGTTCAGTTGGTTAGAATACCGGCCTGTCACGCCGGGGGTCGCGGGTTCGAGTCCCGTCCACTCCGCCACTATTTAAACAACGTTATGTTACAAAATTTGTATGCTGGAGTGGTAGTTCAGTTGGTTAGAATACCGGCCTGTCACGCCGGGGGTCGCGGGTTCGAGTCCCGTCCACTCCGCCAACAAATTTAGTAATGACAAGTAAAATGATATCTCTGCGGAGTGGTAGTTCAGTTGGTTAGAATACCGGCCTGTCACGCCGGGGGTCGCGGGTTCGAGTCCCGTCCACTCCGCCATTTGATATCGTAATAAAATTAGTAAGTGCATTACCCCATGCACATACCACTGCGGAGTGGTAGTTCAGTTGGTTAGAATACCGGCCTGTCACGCCGGGGGTCGCGGGTTCGAGTCCCGTCCACTCCGCCACTTGTTATTTCCTCAATAACAAGCAATAAATAATTTCCTTATTAACTAATCTAAATATAATTTTTTATCTGCTATCTGCTATCTGCTATCTGCTAAAAAATCGACTACTTAATGCTAACCTGCTAATATTCCTGCCTATTCTTTAATATTCAGCTTCTTATATCTGCATGAATAGCCAAGAATCTAGTCTCACTTTAAAAAAGGAAGCACTAAAATGAGCACACTAGGTCAACAATTAAAGCAGCTTAGAAATAATAAAAAATTGAGCCAACCTGAATTTGCAGAACAAGTGGGGATAGAACAGAGTTATTTATCAAAACTTGAAAATGATAAATCAATTCCCTCGAATGAAATATTTAGATCTTTATTGATTGCATTAGATCTTTCAATTGATGAGTTTATGAAGCCGCTAGTATCGAGTCACGATAAAGCTAGGCTGATGCAAATACCCGATGTAGAAGTGTGGTTTAAAAGTAAAGCTGTAAAGAGTTCTGCTGCACAGCGAAAAATTATATACCTCGCTATGTTTTTGATTGCTTTTGGCTGTGCACTATTTTATGCAGGCCATAAAAATTATGTGTTTAATGAACGTTTTTATGAGTATCGCTCAATTGGAATTATTAAAAATGATGAACCACTCAATGTTTTCAATCATTGGAAAGATTATATAATAGATCCCAGTGTTGAAAAGCGTACAGCAAAACTTAAAGAGATGCTTGCTAGGCGTGTTGAACTTTTTAAACTAATGGATGAATATATCGGTGAATCATTTATCGAAGAAGTGACAGATGGTAAACGTGTTTATACAACAAATGCTGTCCCACGCTACATATCACATGCAGGTAATACCTGGCTTGAGTTTATTGGATTATTTGCAGCTGTTTTTGGTTTAGTTCTGGCGGTATTAGAACCAAAATTAACGCGTCACCCATAAAAAGCTGTATGCGACCAAGCACACAGCTCTTATATTAATTTTAGCCCATAGTTGTATGGGCTTAAGCGCTATTTTAGATAGGTATCTAAAAAGTTTAAATAGGCATTAGATGCACTAATACGATTTTCTTTTTTAGTAAAACCATGGCCTTCATCTTCAAACAATACATACTCTACTGGTACGCCATTGGCTTTGACTGCGGCAACGAGTTCATCGCTTTCAACTTGTAAAACGCGCGGATCGTTAGCGCCTTGTATTACCATTAAAGGTTTTGTAATATTTTTAGCATGAAATAGTGGCGATATAGCCCGGTGACGCTCACCATCTGTTACAGGGTCGCCCATTTCATCGTATAAGGCCTTTTTAAAACTCTCCCACCATGGTGGAATTGAGTTAAGTGTTCTTACCCAGTTAGTCACCCCAAAAATATTAATACCTACTTTGAATTCTTCTGGTTCAAAGGCAAGTGCAGCTGCGGTCATAAACCCGCCGTAACTACCTCCCATAATGCCAATTTTTTCGCTATCGACCCAATCTAAACTTTGAAGATGCTTTTTACCGTACACTATATCTTGTAAGTCATCTGTGCCGTGCTTTTTATCATCCAAATGAAAAAATGTTTTACCGTACCCTGAACTACCCCGGTTATTTACGGCAAAAATAGCATAACCATGATTAACTAAATGTTGTAGCATTGCTCTATAACCAGTACGGCTTTGCCCACCAGGGCCGCCATGCACCCACACCAGCGCAGGTACTTTATTGTTTCTATTGGCTTGTTTTGGTTTATACAACACGCCTGGAACTTCTAAGCCATCAAAGCTTTTAAAGCGAACGATAGTGCTCTCTACTAAGTCGCTTTGATCTATATCTTTACTTAGTGTGTTGGTAAGCTGCTTAGCGTTATTATTACCCACTTGCCAAACAAATAAATTACTTGGGGATGTGTCAGAGTTCAAATAAAACGCCATGGTTTTCTCGTCACTTGAGAAATTTACACTGCGTAAATTACCATTGGGTAGGGTGGGCATAGCGACTTGTTTACCTGTACGAGTATCTAAAATAGTTACTTTAGTACTGGCATCGGCATTTACTCCACTTACTTGGTAGCGTCCAGACTTAGAAAAATAAATAAAGTTTACGTCCCATTCATCTTCTAAAGCCGGTGTATGTTTGCCTGTGGCTAATTCATAGCGCCACACTTGTGAAAACTCACCTTTTGCGTCCGTAGAGTAGTATAAATATTTACCGTCAGTAGAGAAGGTTTCAGGTGTATATTGTGCGGGACCATCATGCTTAGATATAAGTTGTGGTTTAAGGGATTTTTTATAAGTGTCGAGAATGTATGTATCACTGTCTTTATTGGTATTATTTTTAGATAAAGCAATAAAGCGTCCATCAGGGCTAATGGCGCCAACATCTAATCCGAGTTCATTTTGATAAACAGGAGACATTTCATAGGTTTCACTATCTACGCGATATAAATCCATAAATTTAGCATCACGCTGATTGCTGGTGATAAAAAATTGGCTGCCATCTTTTGTAAAACCTGCAAAGCCAGCTCGTGTTTCATCGCCAGGGGTTAAATCTTTGATTGAACCGTCAACTTCACGCACGTAAATATGGTAGCGCTCGTTACCGCCTGAGTCTTTGGTAAATAATACGCGCTCATCATTAGGGAAGTAGCGTACAGGGTAGGTACTGTCTTTAAAATTGGTTAAGCGTTCTTTACTGCCTGTTTTAACATCGACCTCATATAAACTATAAATACCGCTTTCATCGCTACTAACTAAAACTTTATCACCACTTGGTGAAAAACTACTGCCCATAATAGAGGTGGTGTCAAAAAAAGTTTTTGCGTCGTAGGCTTTTACTTGTTGTGCTTGCTCAGTTTTCACAGTGCTAGAGACTAAAATAGTAGATTGATTGCAACCCGCTAATGCAAGAGATACAGCACAGGTAATACAGGCAAGTTGGAGGGCTTTTTTCATAGGTACATTCCTTGGTTTATAGTTATGTTTTCATTTAGAAGTGTTAACCGAACGTTTTTCAAACGCAAGTATTTATGATATGCAAATAGTAATAAAGTGTTACAAACCATAAATCGTTTTTATATAAGTATTCGCTATAATGATAACTCGTTGAAAAGTGAGTATTTATGATAGAAGTCATTGGGTTACATAAACAGTTTGCTGAAAACATATTGTACAATGGTTATAACGTGCGATTCTGTGCACCTAAAATATGCATCGAGGCACCTAATGGCCAAGGGAAAACCACGCTATTGATGATGTTAGCGGGGCTTGAGACTTACGAAAGTGGTGAGCTTTTGTTTTCTGGAAACGCATTAACCGAACCACATAAGCAAGTTGCTATAGCCTCCGACAGTATTGCTTTACCCCCCTTCTTAACAGCAAAGCAAATAATTAACTTATCTTCAAATACATTTGGCTGTTGTTGGCCAACAGCTATAGTTGATGGATTTAGTTTTAATGAATTTCTAAATACACGCTTTGACGCCCTATCATCAGGTAATCAAAAGAAATGTCAGTTAATTTTAGCGCTTATGCGCGATGCACCGTATTTACTGTTAGATGAACCCAGTGCAGCGCTTGATCAAGCGAGTATTGAGTATTTATTAATTTTACTTGATAAGTATTTAATCGATAAGCCAAGCGGACAGATAATTATAACCTGTCACGAACCTGCACCATTTATTAAACATAGCTTTGAGTGTATGCCTTTATGATTGCAAATTTAAAACAATCGATTGGCCAATATCGCTCTTTTATGGATTATCGTTTTCAGGCATACAAGACTGAACTTACACAATTATTATTACAACTGAAAAGCTTTGGGCTGTTATTTTTAGTGGTGTTAGGCTCGTCAATACTAGGTTTAATATTACTACTATTTTTAGGGCTTGGAAAAATTATTGATAGTAGTGATGCACCTCAATATGGTGCGCAGATGGCTTGGCTGTATTTGTTGCTACAAAGTGTAATGTTAAGCGCGATGAAGTCCGCAATAAAAAACTCTGCCCAACGAGCGTTTCAACAAACATTAGTAAAGCCGTATTGGCTTGGTTTGATGGATATAAAGCTTTTGCTGTTAAGTCATGGCTGGTTGATTGCAAGCCTTGTTATCGCGGTTGATCTGAGCATAAACCAGTGGCTCAAAGTGCCGCATTTTTTGGTGTTTATACTATTACAATTTATCCTCGGCATTTTATGTTTATACAAACCATTAGCGCTTGTTTATGGATTTTTGTTATCCGCAATATGGCTAATGCTACCGTTTGATGTAACTCCACTGATTTATCAGTGTGGCTTTGTGCTGTTATTTGCCTTAAGTACCTCAATGGCACCTTTTAATTTTGCAGCTAAGTTAGATCTGAGCTCACTTACAGGCTTTTGGCTAATGTTTTTTATACATAACAGTTGGACTTTGATTTGGCGAGGAGCTTTATTGTTGTGCGTATTTATGGCATCTGAGGTATTACTACAAGAGCGCGCTAATTTAGCTGTTATATTCAGTATTTTGTCACTTGCTTTTGTGGTGTTGTTTAGTAGCTCATTACAATTTGATTGTAGTCGTCTACATCAGCAATATAGTGTATTTTTTAAAATGCAGAATAAGCAAACGGCATTTTTTATTGGCCAATTTTTTCCTAGTATAATTGTGCTCTTACTATCGCTTATTGTTTTTTTTGCTTTATACAACCAAGCAAGTGGTTTGTTGCTATTAAGTGGTATTGTTTGGTGCTTATTGCAACAAGTTATAGCACAAAAAAAACCAGCGCATTATGCGCTGGTTTGGATGATCACAACAGGCGGGCTGTTGGCTACGTTAACCTAACAGGCTAAGCGGCATCTGCTTTTGTTTCTTCGCTTTTACGTGCGGCTTTACCTGCTAATAAATCAGCGGGGTCAAAGTCATCTACGTTAATCACATCTAAACGAGCTTTTTCTACAGCAGTTAACTTGTCAGCTTCTGCTTGGCTTAATATGCCAGCTTCAAGGCCCATTTGCGCTACTTTATCAAGTTGGAAGAATGGCAGTTTAATGCCTTTTTCTTTACATACTCTTTCAAATAACGGCTCTACAGCAAGTACATCTTTAAGTGTTTGCTCTTGACGGCCCACAAGATTAAGTGGCTCGTCTTTTAAGTAAACATAGCTTGCTAAACGATTACGCGTTTCGCTTGGTACTTGTAATAGTTGTGCTAGTTTATGCTCAAGTTTGTCGGTCGGTTTACGAACCGGGCGACCAAACGGGAATAACAATACTTTTAATACACCACGTAGTGGGGCAGATGGCATGTTATTAATTAAATCAGCAAGGGCACGTTGGCAGTGGTAAAGGTGATCCTGACAGCTCCATTTTACTAAAGCTAAATCTTCTTGTTTACGGCCTTCGTCGTTATAACGTTTAAGCGTTGCAGACACTAAGTATAAGTAGCTTAGTAAGTCACCTAAACGTGCAGAAATACGTTCTTTACGTTTAAGCGAGCCACCAAATACCGCCATGCTAATGTCAGACATAAGCGCAAGTGATGCACTAAAGCGTGACGCTATACGGTAAAACTCTGCGGTGTCGTCTTTATACGGTACGCTAGTAAAACGAGCACCGGTAAGCGCAAGCCACTTAGTACGTACAAGGTTAGACATAGTAAAGCCAATGTGGCCCATTAGCGCTTTATCAAATACGTTAAGCGCTTCTTCGCGGTCTTCAATTTCACACGCACCAAGCTCTGTTAGTACAAATGGATGACAGCGAATTGCACCTTGACCATAAATAATCATATTACGGGTCAAGATGTTGGCACCTTCTACTGTTATAGCAATAGGGGCACCTTGATAGCCACGACCTAAATAGTTATTTGGCCCAAGCATAATCCCTTTACCGCCAAGTACGTCCATTGCATGAATGGTCGACTCGCGCATTTGCTCAGTAAGGTGATATTTAATAATAGCTGAAACAACCGATGGCTTTTCACCTAAATCAACTGCACCGGTAGACATGCTAACAGCTGCATCTGAGCTGTAAGCGTAACCTGCAAGTTTAGCCAGTGACTCTTCAACACCTTCCATTTTACCAATAGGTAAGCGGAACTGACGACGAATACGGCTGTATGCACCTGTCGCTACGGCAATTGTTTTAATGCCACCGGCAGAGTTTGACGGCAATGTAATTGCACGGCCCACCGATAAACATTCAACTAGCATGCGCCAGCCTTGGCCGGCCATTTCTGGTCCGCCAATAATGTAATCAAGTGGTACAAATATATCTTTACCGCGAGTCGGGCCATTTTGAAATGGTACGTTAAGTGGAAAGTGACGACGTCCAATTTCAACACCAGGCGTGTTAGTTGGAATAAGTGCACAGGTAATGCCTGGCTCTTTGTTGTCGCTTAGTAAACCATCTGGATCTTGTAGTTTAAAGGCAAGACCAAGTACAGTAGCCACAGGAGCAAGGGTAATGTAACGTTTGTTCCAGGTAAGGCTAATACCTACTACCTCTTCACCGTTCCATTGTCCTTTACACACAACACCATAGTCTGGAATTGAGCTTGCATCAGAACCTGCTTCTGGCGAGGTTAATGCAAAACATGGAATTTCTTGGCCTTGGGCTAAGCGCGGTAGATAATGGTTTTTTTGATCTTCAGTACCGTAGTGTTGTAATAATTCACCCGGACCTAATGAGTTTGGTACACCTACAATTGAAGAAAGCAGTGTTGATTTACTGGTTAACTTTTGCAAAACACAAGATTGTGCAAACGCAGAAAACTCTAAACCGCCGTATTCTTTTTTGATGATCATGGCAAAGAATTTATTATCTTTTAGGTATTGCCATACATCTTGTGGAAGGTCGGTAAGCTCGTGTGTTGCTTCCCAATCATCTAGCATGCTACATACTACTTCTACTGGGCCATCAATAAAGGCTTGCTCTTCAATAGTGAGCTTTGGTACTGGGTATTGGTGTAGCTTTTTCCAATCTGGGTTACCACAAAATAAATCAGCTTCCCACCACGTAGTACCGGCATCGATTGCTGACTTTTCAGTGTCAGACATGCTTGGCGTTACTTTTTTAAAGGTAGTAAAAATCGGCTTGATTATATATTGCTGACGAATGCCAGTAACAGAAAGAGGCACTGCGATGATCAAAAAGATCAACCAGCTAATTAAACCAAAAGCACCTGCAAAGGTACCAATTAATAATGTTGCGGCAGAAACACCAAGTGCTGTGTTCCAACTCGCTCTGTGGTAAACCGCGATGCTGAGCAGTGCGATTAAACCGAGTGTAAATATGAGTGTCATTGCTTATTCCTTAATAGAGGTCAGACCACCTCAGTTAGAGTAGCGCTAGTGAGCGTAAGTTTCAAGTACATTACAGCGTTAAATTAACGACAAACTCGCTATTTTGCATATCATTATTCCCTTTATAAGGAACGAGCATACACCACTGCTGTGTTTAATTCAGTCATAGCGATTATTTTAGCGCTAAAAATCAGTAAATCAGCTAGCCAAAAAAGTTTTTTTAAGTAAGTATATCTGTTGTAGCGAACAGCAAAGTACAGCGCTATTTATACGTATTTTTTAAGGGTTAGTTTATTAATGTGTGAATTACTTGGCATGTCGGCCAACGTACCAACGGATATTTGTTTTAGTTTTTCAGGTTTATTAGAACGCGGTGGTAATACCGGCCCGCATAAAGATGGCTGGGGTATTACGTTTTACGAAGGCAAAGGCTGTAGAACCTTTAAAGATCCTGAACCGAGCTACCAATCAGAAATTGCCAAATTGGTAAAAGCCTATCCCATTAAAAGTGTGTCGGTCATTAGTCATATTCGCCAAGGAAACCGTGGTCGAGTGTGCCTTGAAAATACCCACCCGTTTACCCGCGAGCTTTGGGGGAGGGAGATCACATATGCACATAATGGCCAGTTATCTAACTATCACGATTTAAAACCAGAGTATTATCGCCCAGTGGGCAACACCGACAGTGAACTGGCGTTTTGTTGGCTGCTTGATAAAATTCGTGAAAAATACCCTAAACGTCCCTCCAATATGGCCTCTGTTTTTAGATACGCTGCAAAGCTTTCGCATACGCTGCGTGAAAAAGGCGTATTTAATATGTTATTGACCGATGGCGTATTTGTATTGGCGTATTGCACTAATAACTTACATTACATAACGCGCCGTGCGCCATTTGGTAAAGCTACATTAATTGATGCTGATATGGTGGTTGATTTTAACGAAGAAACCACACCAAACGATATAGTTACAGTAATAGCTACACGGCCATTAACTAACGATGAGCGGTGGCAAAAAATGCAGCCAGGGGAGTTTGCGCTATTTAAAATGGGTGAGCTTATTTAGTTAAATAGCTCAAAAGCAATCACAAAAAAACGCGATATAAAATCGCGTTTTTTTGTGATTGCTATCACCGTGTTTACGGCGCTTCTGATCTTACTTCGCTGGTTTCGTTTACTGGAATAGAAACAGGTTGGGTAACAGTAAATGAATTCATTTGAACTTCAAACTGCTCCATGCCTTTTTCACCTTTCCACATACGTACTAGCATGTAATCCATTTCTGGCGCAAACCAAGCAAGAGCTTGTCGTTTATCGTTATCGTATAAACGTTTTACTTTTATCGCTTCTACGTTACCAATTGGCAGCGAAATCATTTCCTTGCCAACCACTTCAAAATTGTAGTCGCGGCGATTGCCCTTTTTATCAATAAGCGGAAACGAAAAATAAGTTTCGCCTTTTTTTAAGCCTTCGCGTACTTGTACTTGATATGAAATAGCATCTTGAAATTCGTCAGTCCATTCGCATTTTAGCGGGTATTCGCTAGTGCTGCTGGTTACCACCTTGTTTTGTGTATCAAAGTCTATTTTATAATCTTTATCTGGGCCGGTGCCGGTACGCACCATATTGTAATGATGAGGGGTAACTTTGTTATTTAAAAAAGTAAATACAGAGGTTTCTTCTCGCTTATCAGAGAAAATCATCCACTCAATATTGCTGTGATAAGTAAGTTGATACGTTTGCTCGCCAACTTTTTTAAGCTCACGTACTGCCTCGCCATGATTTTTACCTTTGCGTAAAATATCATAGCTTGCTTGATACTGGGTTAATTCGCCTGCAATTAGGCTAGTAGGAAGTAAAGCGCCCACACATAACAGCAGGGCACTTATTTTTTTATTGTGGGTAGTGCGCGCCGTGTGCAGGAAGTTGTTTTTCGTCAAGAACTGCATAATCTGCTTCCATAGTAAGTCGTTGTTCACTGAACCATTTGACCACCAAAGGATAAATTATATGCTCTTGCTCGTGCACGCGTTTAGCTAATGTTTCTGCTGTATCATCCTTGAGTACAGGTATTTGCGCCTGAAGAATAACCGGACCGCCGTCTAACTCTTCAGTTACAAAGTGAACACTTACGCCATGAACATCGTCTTTTGCATCAATTGCTCTTTGGTGGGTATTCAGCCCCTGATACTTAGGCAACAAAGATGGATGAATGTTCAACATTTTTCCAACATATTTTTGCACTAAGCTAGGAGTAAGAATACGCATAAACCCAGCTAATACAACTAGATTCGGCATAAAAGAGTCAATAACGTTCATTAATTGCGCATCATAGGCCTCGCGCGAGTCAAAATCTTTGTGACTGAGCACTTTTGTAGCAATACCTGCTTGTTTTGCTCGCTCAAGGCCGTAAGCGTCTGCTTTATTACTTATTACAGCCGCTATGTGTCCGTTTATTTCGCCGCGCTCACAGGCATCAATAATGGCTTGTAAATTAGAACCACTACCCGATATTAATACCACTAAGCGAATGGGTGCCATTACTTAGCACCACCTACAATTTCAACTTGCTCTTCGCCAGGCGCCGCATCGTGAATTTCACCAAGGTGCCATGCGTTTTCGCCAAGCTCTTTTAAAATACTTAAGCTTTGTTCAAGCGCATCGCCTGGTACTACTAATACCATGCCTACACCACAGTTAAATGTACGGTACATTTCGTGCGTAGTAATATTGCCGTTTTCTTGCAACCAGTTAAAAACGGTTGGCCACTGCCAGCTATCACCTTTAACTACTGCTTTTGCAGAATCGGGTAATACGCGCGGAATGTTTTCCCAAAAGCCACCGCCAGTAATATGCGATAGGGCATGCACGTCTACTTGCTTAAATAACTCAAGTAAAGGTTTAACGTAAATACGGGTTGGCTCAAGTAAGTGCTCGCCTAGTGTTTTGCCGTCAATAACTTGGTTCGTATCGGCGTTTGATACTTCAAGCACTTTACGAATTAAAGAAAAGCCGTTTGAGTGCGGACCGCTAGAGGCAAGGGCAATAAGTTGATCGCCGGCTGCTACTTTTGTGCCATCAATAATTTTAGATTTTTCTACTACACCGGTACAAAAACCGGCCATGTCGTAGTCTTCACCATCGTACATACCTGGCATTTCAGCGGTTTCGCCACCAATTAGCGCACAGCCCGAAATTTCACAGCCTTTACCAATACCGGTTACTACATCGGCTGCTGTGTCTACATCTAGTTTACCTGTTGCGTAGTAATCTAGAAAAAACAGGGGTTCAGCGCCTTGTACTATTAAATCGTTTACACACATTGCAACTAAATCAATACCAACAGTGTCGTGTTTTTTTAGGTCGATAGCTAAACGTAGTTTAGTACCTACACCGTCAGTACCTGCTACTAGTACTGGCTGTTTGTAACCTTCTGGAATTTCGCAAAGAGCGCCAAAACCACCAATTCCGCCCATTACTTCTGGACGACGCGTTTTTTTAACTACGCCTTTAATACGCTCAACAAGTGCATTACCAGCGTCGATATCTACGCCCGCATCTTTATAGCTTAATGACTGTTTTTGTTCGCTCACAGGTTTTCCTCAAATAATTGCTTGGGGTTGCTTTTCGATAGCTTAGAAACGCGCGTATTTTACAACAATTGCAACTGCGCGGCTAGCTCAAATATAGTTTTGAAATAATTAACAAGGACACTTGTCCGCTATTCGTTTGTTAATTACACAAAAAAAGCACCCGTGGGTGCTTTTTAGTTATTTATGCTTTGGCGGTTAGTATTGCTCGAAGTGGAGCAGGGTAACCTTCAATGGTTTTACTGGTGTCGTTTGGATCTAAAAAATCAACTAACGATTCGTTTTCCATCCAGTCGGTCTTGCGTTGCTCGTCAAGCGTAGTAATTGCACAATCTTTTATTTGCACATCT
This sequence comes from Pseudoalteromonas sp. MM1, assembly GCF_030296835.1. Classification (NCBI taxonomy): domain Bacteria; kingdom Pseudomonadati; phylum Pseudomonadota; class Gammaproteobacteria; order Alteromonadales; family Pseudoalteromonadaceae; genus Pseudoalteromonas; species Pseudoalteromonas sp. MM1. The sequence goes on from NZ_AP027922.1 coordinate 1,335,151, forward strand.
TTAAAACCAACGCGCTCCATCCACAGCTTGAGTGCAGCAGTACTTGGAATAAACCACACATTACGCATTTTTGCGTAGCGGTCGGTCGGTACTAGTACGGTGTTTTCATCGCCTTCAATCACTAACGTTTCAAGCACTAACTCGCCACCAGGGCGAAGCTGCGCTTTTAACTGCGCTAAAAAATCAATTGGCGAGCGGCGGTGATACAGCACCCCCATTGAAAAAACCGTATCAAACGCTTTAAGCTCGGGTAGGGCTTCTACACCAAGCGGTAATAAGTGTACGTTTTCGTCTGGGTTGTAGTGTTTTATAGCCTGAAACTGACATAAAAATAAATCAGACGGGTCAATACCCACCACAAATTCAGCGCCTTCACCGCGCATACGCCATAAGTGGTAGCCAGAGCCACAACCTATATCTAATACTGTACGGCCTTTTAGTGGCTCAATATGAGGAAGCAGGCGGTCCCATTTCCAATCACTTCGCCATTCGGTGTTTATTTCAATACCATGTACAGTAAAGGGGCCTTTGCGCCAAGGCATCATGCGTTTTAATAAGTGCGTGGCCTGCTTTTGCTCGCCTTCGCTCATCTCACCCGGTGCGCCAATTTCTACTTTAGTGGCAATATCAACATGGGTTGTTTTTACTTCTGGCAAGTTTTTAAGCACTTTTTGCCATTTTGGTAAATCGCCATGGCTTGCCTCGTTTTGCCAATGCTTTAATTGAGCGGGCAGGGTTTCTAGCCAGTGGCTAAGCGGGCTTTGTGCAATTGCTGCGTAAAATTGGTTAAACCATTGAGACATAAGTCACTCTCTTTATTTAATTGCTACCATCGAGCAAAAATTAAAACATTGATACCACACCTGCGTTTGGCTAAAACCAATGTCGCTTAAACGATTAAAGTGAGTGCTTAGGGTATCGGGGCGCATTACGTTTTCAATGGCTGTACGTTTTTGGCTTATTTCAAGCTCTGAGTAGCCATTGTGGCGTTTAAAGTCGTGGTGCAAATCAATTAATAGGTTATCGCACTGCTCGTTTTCGGCTTTAATTTTTTCGCTAAGTAGCAGTACGCCACCGGGTTTTAAGTTAGCGTAAATTTTTTCAAGCACGGCTTGGCGCTGCAAAGGCGGAATAAATTGCAAGGTAAAATTCATGGCCACAACCGACGCGTTTTGAATCTCAAGTTCGTTAATATCGCCCAAAGTTACTGTAACCGGCACGTCAGACTTAAAGCCTTGTAAATGAACCTTGCAGCGCTCAACCATAGCTTGTGAGTTATCTACAGCAATAATATGGCAGTTGTCGGTACGAATATTACGGCGCATACTTAGAGTAACCGCACCAAGCGAGCAACCTAAGTCGTAAAGGTTTGAATTACTTTGCGCATATTCTCCCGCCAATTTACCCATAGTGCTGACAATGGTGGCGTATCCAGGCACAGAGCGCTGGATCATATCCGGAAAAACCTCAACCACATTTTGGTCAAAGCTAAAATCTTTTACTTGTTGCTCAGAGGCGTAAATACTGTCTTTTATACTCACTAAGGCAGTCTCTTTAAAAATAATGGCACTATTTTAACATTTTATACTGGATAGTCAGTGATAAATTCAGTAGCTTGGCTAGAATTATGAATAATAAGTATAAAAGAGAACGTTAAATGAGCAAAAGTAAGGTAATTAGCACAGACGATATATTAGCAACCCTATGTCATTCAGTGACTGGGGTCCTGTCATCAGCCAGTGGTAACGAAATTAGCTACTCGGCTATGGTGCAAAAAATAACGCGCACTTGTATGCGCCCAGATATTGGCTGTTTTGTATTATTTGATGGAGGCTTTACAGGGCTGGTGGTAACCAACTTTACTGCGCAAGCCGCAATGGAGATTTATGGCGATTACATGCGTAACATGGGCATGCCTGAAGAAGAAATTGCCCACAGTCATTTATCAGATGATGTTTCAAATGTAATGGGCGAGCTGATGAACCAAATTGTAGGCGACTTTACCTCTAAAGTGCGCGAGCAATTACATACCTCTATTACTCAAAACCAACCAAAAATGATGGCCATCAACAAGCAAGTGCAAATATCGGTTGATACCACTATGGATCGCCCACAAGCACGCCGCGTAACCTTTACCACGCGTAACCAAAACATCTTTTATCTAGAGCTGGCAATGGATAAAACAGAGTTTATTAAACTACACGACTTTGACATTGTAGAAGCGATAGACCCTGATGATATTATTGAAAATGAAGCTAAACAAAAGGCTCAAAAAGAAAAGGCAAGCGAGACAAAGCAAGACGATGCCGATGACGACTTTATGGCTGAGCTAGGGCTGTAATGTAGGTTGGGTAGAGCGAAGCGAAACCCAACGAGCTTTTGAGTTGTCAGTTTTAAGCTATCAGCGGTCAGTAAAAAAGTTACTGAAAAACGCGATTTATATCGCGTTTTTTATTTTATATACCCTTTATTCTTACTCATTTTATTTATTTCTTCCTTCCAATTTACTACAGAGGTTAGGACTGTATTTAACTCTTTCTTAAGCTCAAGTTTCCAATCATTCTTTTGGAATTGTACAAGACTCTCTAGGAAGGCATAAAATTTAGAGTCCGCCTTGATAAAGTCATCAGAGACTTGAGTTAACTCATTAAAATTAAGTTTTGAAATAATAGCTGCTTCTGAAACGTTATTGTTGCTACTGTTTAAATTAATGGCATTTCTGATAATGATAATTTTTATATCTTTATCTGTCTTTTCATTAAAATATCTAGTATCGATATTTGAACCTAAAAGTGACATTAAACTACGAGAATCATTTATATAAGTTTCAACAGATTTAAAAATAGCTTCAATTTTTTCTCTTTCAACGGCTTTTAGCTTTTCGGCTTTTTCGTACTCATGACTATTACGTTGCCTTTTATCCATTCTATATTGAACATAGAATGCGATTAAAAAAGCAAAAAATATAGCTAAAAAGCTAGATAATGGTTGAATAATTAGTGGGTATTTTTCGGCTAATTCTTGCAATAATTGAAGCATATTAATCCCATTTTGTTTTTAATTAAACGTTGTTTATTTTGAAGTAAAGTCTACATAGCATTAAGTATAAGGATTCTCTCCCATCGCTACCACCACACAAAATATCCGTAAATCCAGCTCCAACTGATGATACTGCGGCTCCATGTGGCAGCACAGTTTATAAAAGCTTTTGTTGTGATCTTTTTCTTTAAAGTGGGCGAGCTCGTGTACGACTAGCGCTTTTAACAGTGGCTCGGGGGCGCGCAGTAAATCGCTGTTTATGGCTAAATCGTGCTTACGGGTTTTACCTTGCATGCGGTAGGTGTGTGTACCGAGTGCATTGGTGACCATATCACCTTGTTTTTTAAATGCAGCGCGGCCAAACGGTGGGGCATTTTTTAAATACTGTTTTTTAAGTTCGGTGGCGTAGCTGTAAAGTAGTTTGTCGGTGGTTATGGTGTGCGCGTGTGGGTACTTTTTAAGTAAGTAGTCACATACCTTGTTGTTATTTATAAGGCTTAATACTTGCTCAACAATATTAGCGGGATAGCCGGTAAAGTAACGTGCGTATTCACTCATTTTTATTCTCTATTTAAAAAAGCGTTGGCTGGTGGGCTTCTTTTTCGCCGCTGAATGGATTTAATACTGGGTGATTATACCCTAGGTCTTCACAAAACTGCCTAGCGAGTAGTGGAGATTCACGGTTATCGGCGGTATGAAAAAACACATACGGGGTTTTACCCTCATCAAGCCATTGCTTTACTTTACTCAGCCACGGCTTATAAAAGGTTTGGTAGTCGTTTTGTAAATCGGCTATTACAAAGCGCGCCATAGGTTGTGAACCGGTAGCTATTGCATGTACAGGTAAGTGCGGCTTTTTTTGTTGTGCATCTATTAACGCTTCGGTGGTGGGCTTTACTGCAAACAGCGCACGGGTATCCATAGCAATACGGTTTATATTATTTGCCATTAATAGCTGATTAAGGGCTATTTCGGCCTCACCTTTTTTAAAAAAATCGCTGTGGCGTACTTCCACCCCGTAATTTAGCTCTTTAGGTAATAAATCAATAAATTGTGTAAGTTTAGGTAAGTCGTTTGGACCAAATGCTTTGGGTAATTGCAGCATTATTTGCCCCGTTTTTTCAAGTAAAGGTGCAAATAACGTCAGCCAATCGGTAAGCTCTGTTTGTACATTACTAAGCGCAAGCTCGTGGCTAAAACGACGATGAAATTTAAACGTAAATTTAAAGTCATCGGGTACGCTCTGTGCCCAGCGTAAAACTGTGCTTGGTGCTGGGTCTGCATAAAAGCTGGTGTTGCCCTCTACTGAGTTAAAATGCTGGGCATATTGGCTTAGCATATCGGCGTTTTTACATTGGCGGGTAAATAGGTTGCCTTTCCAGGCGCTGCTCGACCACTGAGGGCATCCAATATATAACATAAAAAGGGTGGCTTAATGACTTCGTGGCGCTAGTGTAACAAATACATGCGATGCTTGCTTTAAATTAACATTGCAAAGGTAAACACGCCCTAGCATCTTAATACTACTTGGGTATAATGCAGGGCTTAATTTGATTATTTTTAGATTGCTAGCGGCTTTATTTGTATTGTGGTGACCAGTTTTTTAAATCACACGCCTTAAAACAAATAACTTTAACCGTTTAAGCCTTTTATCTGACAGGAAAACTATGCGCTCTATATATTGCGGACAGCTAAATAAAACTCACGTAGATCAAGAAGTTGAACTATGTGGCTGGATCAACAAACGACGTGACCTTGGTGGACTTATCTTTGTCGATTTACGCGATAGAGAAGGTTTAGTACAAGTTGTATTTGACCCAGAAGTTGAAGGACTAATGGATACCGCTAACAAACTTCGCCAAGAGTTTTGTGTGCAGTTAAAAGGGGTTGTACGTGCACGTCCAGAAAGCCAAGTAAATAAAGACATGGCAACCGGCGAAGTAGAAATTTTAGGTACTGAGCTAACTATTATTAACCGCTCTGAGCCGCTTCCGCTTGATTTTAATCAAACAAACTCTGAAGAGCGCCGCTTAAAGTACCGCTACTTAGATTTACGTCGCCTTGAAATGAGCGACCGTATTAAATTGCGCGCTAAAGCAAGCAGCTTTGTTCGTCGCTTTTTAGATGACAATGGCTTTTTAGACATTGAAACACCGGTACTTACAAAAGCAACACCAGAAGGTGCACGCGATTACTTAGTACCAAGCCGTGTTCATAAAGGTAGCTTTTACGCATTACCACAGTCGCCACAGTTGTTTAAGCAATTGTTGATGATGTCGGGTTTTGACCGTTACTACCAAATTGTTAAATGTTTCCGTGATGAAGATTTACGTGCCGATCGCCAACCTGAATTTACCCAAATAGATTTAGAAACCTCGTTCATGAGCTCTGATCAAGTACGTGGTATGACTGAAAAAATGATCCGTGAAATGTGGCAATCATTATTAGACGTTGATTTAGGCGATTTCCCAATCATGCCTTACTCTGAGGCAATGAGCCTATACGGTTCTGATAAGCCAGACTTACGTAACCCTATGAAGCTTGTTGATGTAGCTGATTTAGTAAAAGATGTAGAGTTTAACGTTTTTTCTGGCCCTGCTAATGACGAAAAAGGCCGCGTTGCTGTATTAACAGTACCAGGTGGCGCTAAGCTTTCGCGTAAGCAACTTGACGATTACACTAAGTTTATTGGTATTTACGGCGCTAAAGGCATGGCGTGGATGAAAGTGAACGACCGCGATGCAGGCGCTGAAGGCGTTCAATCTCCAGTGGCTAAGTTTTTAAACGAAGAGGTAATTACCCAGTTACTTGAGCGTACTAACGCACAAACGGGCGACATTATTTTATTCGGTGCCGATAAACGCAACGTTGTAAACGAAGCAATGGGCGCGCTTCGCTTGAAGATTGGTGTTGATTTAGAAATCACTAACCTTGATAGCTGGGCGCCACTTTGGGTTGTTGATTTCCCAATGTTTGAAGAAGATGACGAAGGCACGCTACATGCTGTGCATCATCCATTTACAGCGCCAAAAGATATTAGCGCAGCAGAGCTTGAAGCAAACCCAGCAGCGGCTATTTCTGATGCCTACGACATGGTATTAAACGGCTACGAAGTAGGTGGCGGTTCGGTACGTATTCATAATGCTGATATGCAAGAAGCCGCATTTAGAATTTTAGGTATTGATGCACAAGAGCAACAGGACAAGTTTGGCTTTTTACTTGATGCCCTTAAATACGGCACACCACCACATGCTGGTTTAGCTTTTGGCCTTGACCGCTTAGTTATGCTTTTATGTGGTACCGATAATATTCGTGACGTTATTGCGTTCCCTAAAACCACTCAAGCATCGTGCTTATTAACTGATGCGCCTAGCAAAGCGAATAGCGACTCGTTAACTGAGCTTGCAATCAGTGTGGTAGAAAAAGCAATTCCTAGCGAAGAGTAATACCGCGCGTAACAAATGCGCTTAGCTAGATTTAAAAACCCTTAGGAGTATGCCTAGGGGTTTTTTATAGTTAAATTTAAAGCAGTTCATACCAATCATGTTAAGTTACTAGTTTATTTAGCACGCTAGTATAGTTATACCAATGCGCAATAATACTTAATCATTTTTAGGGGCTAAACGTGTCGCTATCAGCGTTAAAAAATTCTAATTTAGAACAACTAAATAGCGAATTTTTTGCCTTGCTATCAACACGCTTTTCACCCTCAAAATAGAACGCTTAATTATGCTGATAGGTATTAAATATTTAAGTACATTGATATCAAATATTGTTCAATAGAGAAGGCGCTCTTATGTCGTTTAATCTCACATTATTTGGTGAACTTTTAGCATTTGTTGGCGGATCCTTAGCGGTATTTCCGCTGTTTGGCCTAACTTTTATCGCTTAAGTAACGCTTAACTATTACCCACCATTTACTTGCTTATCAGCCTAAAAGTAGGATTGATTTGAAACACTCATCAAAATTCAAAGTGTTATACTTATCTGCAATAATGAAGATCGAGTTTGACACTTGCTGCGTAAAAAGTTTGCAAACTTGTAAAGCTAAAACTAAAAAACTGCCATACTATTAAGCAAGGAAAGTGACTTATATCATTGCGCAATAATACTTAATTATTTTGTGTGACTAAACGTGTCGCTACCGGTGTTAAAAAATACTTGTTTATAACAACTAAATAGCGATTTTTGCCTAGCTATCAACACGTTTTTCCAGCCTCAAAATAGATCACTTAATTAAGCGAATTGGTTTAACATGGTTGATAACGTAACTTTTGTAAGCTGCTCTTCTTTCGTATGATATAAATATTATTGCAAAATATGGAATTTATGCCCAATTGATAAGGTCATATTGTTTTAAAGGCATTGTTGTAATTCACAATAATTAAGCAGGTTAAAGAATAATGCGAGATAAATTAGCTGTTTTAAGTATATTTTTGCTGATCATACTAAGCTTTTCAGGTTATGCAAAAAGTAGCAGTAATAACAGCTCTACTGCACTGAACATGCCTTTAAAAATAACGCAACCAACTAATGGTGCGTTATGTAACAGTCAGGCTAAATGTCCGGTTGTTATTGTCATTTCTAATTTTGGGGTAAGTAACAGTGATTATACATTTGTGAGTAAAGCATTTAATCAGCGTGGTTATTTGAGTGTTGTTATGGCAAATGAGTTTAATGGTGCACTTTGGAATTATCGCGATAAAATGGGTTTATCAGTACGGTATGAAAACTGGCAACGTGCTGTTAATACGGTTAAAACAGTTATCGAGCAACTTACTATTTTATACCCTAAATATGATTTTTCTGAGCTGACACTATTAGGGCATTCTAACGGAGGAGATATTTCTGTTTTGTTTGCGACAATTCACCCAGATAAAGTACATACCGTTGTTACATTAGCTAATCGGCGTATGCTTTTGCCACGTAATAAAAAAATACGAACTTTAACACTAAGAACTGATGATGCTGAATTAGATAACCGTTTACTTTTGAGCAATGTTGAATTGAAACATTACCCAGTTAAACAAATAACAATAGCAAATGCGAGTAAAGATGACATGCATGATGGTGGCCCTAAATGGTTGGTAGAGCGAATAAGTAAAGAAGTAGAATTATTTTTAGATTACCCCTTTTGATTTATAACTATTCTTTAAGAAGCTATTTTAAAAATAGCTTCTTATCTTTTTTAACAGCTAGGGCCGTTTTTGTTACGTGCGCTTGCCAATGTGCGGGCAATTTCAAGCAGTGCAGGGGTGATGTCATCAGCGCCGTCTTTAATTAATTTGGTTACATCGCCTGATGAATATAAGCTATCGCGCGGCGACTTAATGCCAAGTTCGCGCACAAAGTCTTTTGTTTTGCCTGTGCTGCCTGTTTCAATAAATTTAAAAATAATACGCTCGTTATTACTTTTTGGCTCGGCCTGTAACACGGCAATTTCTTCTTTATAGGCCTCTATTCGACTTTGTAAAATGTCGATACGTTGTTCAATAGTGTTGTATGATTTCATGGGTACTTTTCTAAATTAACTAAAAATAATACCTGTATTATCGCATACATTAGCAATGGCGCGCGCTAACCTTTATAGTAAAAGTTATTTTTATTTAAAAACAATAATTTATATAAGTTAAAACATGCATAAAACAATAAAAAAGCTACTAACATTAAGTGCATTTAGTCTAAGCGCGAGTTTAATATCACCATTAAGCTTTGCTCAAATTGATGTAATAGTGGATCAAAGCCGCAATCGAACCATCCCTATCAATATCACACTTCCAAATAACAGTAGTAAATGCAGCGTACACGCAAAGTGCCCTGTAGCATTTGTTAATGCGGGCTACGGCATTAGCCACAATGACTACACGTTTGCGAGTAAGCTATTTAATGCACAGGGTTATTTAAGCATTGCAGTCGCGCATGAGCTTAAAACCGACCCTGCGCTTAATCGTATGCAGCCTTACTTAACTACCCGCATGGAAAACTGGCATCGCGGTGTGGTAACACTTAAGTTTTTAGTTAATCAGCTCAGTGCGCAATACCCTGAGTATGACTTTTCTCAGCTGACGTTATTTGGGCACTCAAACGGCGGTGATATATCCGCTTTATACGCTGCAATCTACCCAAATGAAGTAAGCCAAATAATTACCCTCGACCACCGCCGCATGTTGATCTCACGTAATAAAAACATACGCGTGCTTACACTGCGTGGTAGTGATTATCCAGCCGATGCGAATGTTTTATTAAATGAAACAGAGCTTAAAAACTTCCCTGTTAGCCAAGTAATGATTGAAAAATCGCGCCATAACGATATGTATGATGGCGGGCCAATATGGCTGGTACAGAGAATGAGTAAAGAAATGCAGGCTTTTTTAAATTAATAATAATTTGTAGAACTTTATTCTATTAAATAGCGCAGCCACAGCTGCGCTATTTATGTTTTAGTTACTCAACTAACTCACTGACTACAATTGGGCTGTTATGCAGGGTTTTATGCACTGGGCATTTATCGGCTATTTCTAGCAGGCGTTGGCGTTGTGCTTCGGTTAAATCGCCGCGTAGGGTAATTTTACGGGTGATGGCTTCAAGGTTTTGCGTGCACTCGCCATTATTGCAATCTTGGTAGTAGTCGCGGGTGTGTTCAAGTTCCACTTTTACATGATCAAGCGGCAGCTTTTTTAAACTTGCGTACATACGCAGTGTCATTGAGGTACAGGCGCCTAGGCCTGCGAGTATATGGTCGTAAGGATCGGGGCCTAAATTACTGCCACCTACCTTTAATGGCTCATCGGCAAGCCACGTATGATCTTTTGTACTGACGTGCTGAGTAAATATATGGTCTTTTTCTTCAACCAGTACTTTGCCGTTTTCTAATTTTGCGCTGTAGCTATTTTGCTCATATTTAACGTAGCGGGTAGCCCAGTTTGCAATCATGGTAGCGGCGTAATCAGCATCGTTTTTATTACTTAGTAGGTGATCAGCGTTATCTAGGCTAATAAAACTTTTAGGGTGCTTAGCACTGCTGTAAATTTTTTCGGCTTCAGAAATATTTACTGTGGCGTCAATTGGCGAGTGCATAACTAACAGGGCGCGTTTTAGTTTACTAATATGGCTTTTATCGTATTTTGCTATGTCGTCTATAAATTGCTTTTTAATAGTAAATTCACGACCAGCTAAGCTCACTTTAGCCTCGCCTGCAGCGTTTATTTCCTCTAAATGGGCTTCAAAGTTATGTGTAACGTGTTGTGCATCTGATGGTGCGCCAATGGTAGTAATAGCCGATACCTCAGGAATATGCTCTGCAGCAGCCAGTACGGCAGCGCCGCCTAAGCTGTGGCCAATTAATAATTGTGGTGCATCAAAGTGCGTACGCAGGTGATCAGCTGCGGCCACTAAATCTTGAATGTTGGATGAAAAGTTACTGTTGGCAAAGTCGCCGTCGCTATTGCCAAGGCCGGTAAAGTCAAAGCGCAGTACGGCAATACCTTGTTGGGTAAGGGCGCGGCTTATGCGCGTAGCGGCAGCAATATCTTTACCACAGGTAAAGCAATGTGCAAATAAAGCATAAAACTTTACATCGCCCGCTGGACGTTCAAGCTGGCCTGCAAGTTCTAAATCGCCGCTTTTAAAAGATACTTTTTGTCGCATAGATGAGCCTTAGTGTTTCATTAAAATACGTTAAAATAATAGATAAGATATAAGCACTAATGAGTGCAATTTCAATGTTTTTTATATTTTGATCTCGATCAAGTAAGTTGTTTACTAATTCACCTTGCGGACATTTGTCCTTATGTTTTTAGGGTGGTTTGTCTATCCTCGCACAGCGCTATAATTAAGGCTTTGCTACTTTATCTTGGCATATTAGCTATATTTAAAGCGGCACTGTTCTTACAACCTATTCACTGGAACGTACAATGCAATTACCTACTGTTGATTATAAAGCTCCCGATGCGGCTGCTCAATTTGTTGAATCGTTAAGAAACACCGGTTTTGGTGTATTAAAAAATCACCCAATCCCGCAATCTTTAGTTGAGTCTATTTACGAAAAGTGGCAAGACTTTTTTAACTCAGAGCAAAAGCACGACTTTTTATTTTCTAAAGAAACACAAGACGGCTATTTTCCGCCTTCTGTATCTGAGGTAGCTAAAGGCTTTACAGTAAAAGACATTAAAGAGTACTTTCATGTTTACCCTAAAGGCCGTGTTCCAGCGCAGCTTGAAGCTGACGTACGTGAGTACTACCGCTTAGCTAACGAATTTGCAGCAACGCTTTTAAGCTGGGTTCAAGCAGAGGCACCAGCCGATGTACGTGCTAAGTTTTCTATTGATTTAAAAGACATGATTGCTGATTCTGAGCAAACATTGCTACGTATTTTGCATTACCCACCAATGACGGGTGACGAAGAGCCAGGTGCTATTCGCGCTGCAGCACATGGTGACATTAACTTATTAACTGTATTACCGGCGTCGAACGAGCCTGGTTTACAAGTTCAAAAAACCGATGGTGGTTGGTTAGACGTACCGTGTGATTTTGGCAGTTTAATTATTAATATTGGTGACATGCTACAAGAAGCGTCGGGTGGATATTTCCCATCGACTATTCACCGTGTAATTAACCCAACGGGTAAAGCGTCGACTAAGTCGCGTATTTCTTTACCGCTGTTTTTACACCCACGTCCTGATGTTGTGCTTTCTGAGCGCTACACTGCAGACAGCTACCTACAAGAGCGTTTACGCGAACTAGGTGTTAAATAACATTATATTTATTAAGTTAAATATAAACCAAAAGCGGCTTTTAGCCGCTTTTGTTGTTTTTAAGCAAGGTTATACCAATGAGCAATAATGTTTAATCATTTTAGAGGCCAAACGTGTAGCTACCTGCGTTAATAAATGCTCATTTACGACTTCATGAATACAGAGCAATTGTTGAGAACAACTAATTTTTTGGGTAAGTTTGCTTCATAATTAAAACCGACTCAGCAATTATTTGCTCAAGTATAGCTAAATCGATATTTTCCAATCTTGTCACGTACAAACAGCTTTTACCTAGGCTATGTTTACCAAGCTTATTTAATAATGCCGCTATTTTGGGGTGACCAAAGCCAGGCATAATATAAATAGAAAGCTTAGTTTTGCGCGGTGAAAACCCCGTAATTGGCCATTCACCTGTGCGGCCGCAGTCGTACTTATAGTTGTATTGGTCAAACCCTATAATATCTTTACCCCATATAACAGGCTTTGCCCCTGTGACTTTTTCAAACAGGGTTAGTAAGGTTTGTGTGTCTTCAATACGCTTTGAATCTATACTTTCTAGGCATTGCTTAAGCGTTATTTGGTTTGCTTTAGTTTTTAATGTCATCGCGTTGGTTTGTATTGTTATTAGCTGCTTTAAGGTTAGCACTTAATTTGCTAAGTGAATATTTTCATGCATTTCTAAGTTAGTTGCGTATAATGCGCCCTTGGCCGGTTTGGCCTTTATTTTATTGAGAGATTTTATGAGTTTTGATGGTTTAGGTTTATCACAGTCTTTAGTTAACGCGGTTTTAGAAAAGGGCTATGAAACGCCAACGCCTATTCAGGCTCAAGCAATTCCTGCAATTATTGAACGTCGCGATGTGATGGCGGCTGCACAAACGGGCACAGGTAAAACCGCTGGCTTTACGTTACCGCTAATTGAGCTGTTATCTAAAGGCAGTAAAGCAAAAAGTAACCATGTACGCGCGCTTATTTTAGCACCTACGCGCGAGCTGGCTTTGCAGGTAAGCGAAAACGTTGAAGAATACGCTAAGCATTCAGATGTAAGTTCGTTTGTAGTGTACGGCGGCGTAAAAATAAACCCACAAATGCAGCGCCTTCGTAAAGGGGTTGATATTTTAGTGGCAACGCCTGGGCGTTTAATTGATTTACATAATCAAAACGCAGTTAAATTTGATAGCGTTGAAGTGCTGGTTCTTGATGAAGCTGACCGCATGCTTGATATGGGCTTTATTCACGACATTAAACGCCTTATTGCTAAAATGCCTACTAAACGTCAAAACTTAATGTTTTCGGCTACGTTTTCTGATGATATTCGCGCTTTAGCAAAAGGGTTAATTAACGACCCTGTTGAAATATCAGTAGCGGCAAAAAACACCACAGCTAAAAGCGTTACACAAAGTGTGTATGCGGTTGATAAATCACGTAAAACTGCTTTATTAAGCCACTTGATTCGCAGTAACGATTGGCAACAAGTTTTAGTATTTAGCCGCACTAAACACGGTGCTAACCGTTTAGTTAAACAACTTGAACGTGACGACATTGCAGGCGCCGCTATTCATGGTAATAAATCACAAGGTGCCCGTGTTAAAGCATTAGATGGCTTTAAAAGTGGTGAAGTACGAGTGTTAGTTGCCACCGATATTGTGGCACGTGGTCTTGATATTGTTGAGCTTCCGCATGTTGTAAACTACGACTTACCAAATGTATATGAAGATTACGTACACCGTATTGGCCGTACAGGTCGTGCTGGTGCATCGGGCCATGCTATTTCGTTTGTAACAGTCGATGATGCTGCCGACTTGTACGGCATTGAACGCTTTATAGGTGAGCTTATTCCACGAGCTGAGGAAGAGGGGTTTGAACCAACTAACCCAGTACCAGAGCGTGCATTAGATGCTCGTCCAATTAAACCTAAAAAACCTAAAAAGGCAAAGCAGCCGTTTAACAAACCAAAGTCTGATAAGCCTAATAGCAAAAAGCCTAACAATGGTGGTAACGGTACTGGCCCTCGTCGTGGTGGGTCTAAAAAGCCTGCGGCTAAAACAGATGATAATGCACAAAACCCGTGGGCAAAACGTCAATCGGCTGGTGGTAATGGCCAGCGCCGTCGTCGTCCAAATAATAACGATTAATCATTATTAATGATTGTATTGGCCTTTAATTAAACGCCAATAAAAAACGCGCTACCTTTTTAATAAAAGTAGCGCGTTTTTTATTATCTGTTATTTATACTTAATGTATGCTCTACCTAATTAAATAATTAACGGCTAAACCTACAAATAAAGTAACACTTACGCTTAGTAAAGTGCCTAGCATTACGTACTCGGTGAGCTTTTTATCTTTACTGGCACTTAAATCGCCAAACCTAAATACCGACTTTGCAGCGAGCAAAAAACCAACTCCAGCAAACTGATCGAGCAAAATAAAGCTCAGCATTAATACACGCTCTAACATTCCAATGCTTTGCCCTGCTAATGGCAAGCTGCCCTCGCTTGAAAAGTTAGCGGTGAGCCTCTCTAGCATCATTCTTATAAATACCGCAGTGGGGCTTAATATAATTAAATAACCACACACAACCCAAAGTACTTTAGGATTTGTGGCAAGTGCGTATACATGTGCCATTAAACTTTGGTTATCAGTTATATAAATACACAGCGTTATTATTACGGCTATATGTGCTATTTGGTCGAGTAAAAAGGGCACAACGCCTTTATTAGAATACGACTTTGCAATATCAATAAAGTAATGACTAAGCATAATTACAGCTGTGGCAAGTAACACAGTACTTAGTTGCTGCCAGCCGATTGTGTATTCCCAAGCGGTAAGTATTATAGCGCTCGTAATGCCATGAACAAGCACATGCAAGTAGAGCTTTTTAGCTTTAAAATGGCGGGTGTTTCGATTGTTTACCCAGCTCATAGGTTGCCAGTAAAAATCAGCGAGTAGGTGGCCAATAATAAGTGCCACGAGCAATAATGAAAACCCCATTATACCACTCCTTTTAATATCGTTTTTATAACTTGCTCGCTGTGCACTATAAAGCGCTCTATGAGCTGATAATTGGCTAAATTAAGCAGCTTAGTGACGTTTTCGCGGCTCGTATTTAGCTCTTTAGCAAGGGCTGCGTGGTTGTTATCTGTGTGTGTTAAATACACATACAAAGCGTTGGCCTGCTTTTGCGTTATTTTGCTCAGTAAGGTATCAACAAAGGCAAGATTAAGATCAAAGCTTTCATCTACTGTTTGTTGTGCAATAGTAAAAACAAAGCGTTGATTCGCTATATTATCAAGGCCTTGCCCTGAAAGTACAAACGCAGACCCCGTTGCTGTTTTAATGTCACTGCGTGGGTTATCAATGCTGCCAAGAGCCATGCTTTGTCTGAGTTCATATCCGGCTGACTTTAACTGCAGGTAAATTAAAATCGCGGTTTTAATCAACGCTTCGCTTTGGTTTACTTGCAGCTGAAATGCATCACCCCGGTAAATGTTCCAAAGTGTTGTTTTGCTACAAACTGCACGCAAACTTTGCGCTAGCTGATAAAGCATGGCATCGTACTGCTGTTTAGGTATTTTTTGCGATTTAATGATATCGCCGCTGATCACACCAATCATAAAAATCCAATAAGTAACCAATTTAGGTTACATAGGCTTAAGTAACCAAATTTGGTTACATTTAATTAAGTAACCAATTTAGGTTACTTAAAGCATAATTGCAAGGAACACTCGTTTATGGCCCCGACGTTAATTGGGCCATTTGCCTTTATCCACTTAGGAAAATAAATGACTTCACATAACGAGCCGCAAAACAATAAACCCCGTGTTGGTATTTTTGTTGATGTACAAAATATTTATTACACATGCCGTGAGAGCTACCGCAAAAATTTTGATTACAATGCCTTTTGGGCGCAAATGAAACAGCAATACACAATTGATTGTGCTTTTGCGTATGCAATTCATCGTGGTGATGAAAAACAAAACCAGTTTCAAAACATTTTGCGCGCTATTGGCTTTGAGGTAAAACTTAAGCCGTTTATTCAACGTCGAGATGGCAGTGCAAAAGGCGATTGGGACGTAGGCATAACGATAGACATGCTAGAGCAAGGTAAAAATCTCGATAAAGTTATTTTACTCTCTGGCGATGGTGACTTTGCTTTATTATTAGGGCATTTAAAACACCAATATAATGTACCATGCGATGTGTATGGCGCGGATAAGTTAACTGCCGAGGTACTTAAACAAAGTGCTGAGCAGTTTCATTTAATTGATGATAGTTTACTACTGTAAAGCGTAAAAAAAAAGAGCCTAAGTGCCTGCAACATGAGAGTTTTTAATACAGAGCCTATATCGTTAATATAGGCTTTATTTATTACTGTAATAAATTGGGTTTACTAAGAGGTTATGGTAATTTTAAAGCATAACGAGTTACCAAGGACTTACATGCTTCATTACAGCAACATGCCACTAGATAGAGGCTCTAATTTTCGTAAAGACGCTGCGTGGTTAAGCGCAAAAATGTCGGCGCAAAGTAAGTGGCTTTTGGTTAATAATAACCATACATTATTTTATAAAAATTCCCCACAGGTGTGCTACCTAACACACCAACAAATTGCCCATTTAGATTTATCAGATGCGCTGTTTTTAGGTTCAAATGACGAACAACACGGTGTATTTGCACTTGATGTGTCGGCCATACACGATGACGAGCTAGCCCCAATTATTGGCGATGCGCAATTTTTTGATATTCGCCAGTATGGCCCACAAGTGGCTATGCAAGACGGCTCAATTGCGGCACTAGCGCGTGGTTTATGCTACTGGCACGCAACACATCGCTTTTGCGGGCGTTGTGGCAGTAAAAATAAGTTAGTTGAAGCTGGGCACTCACGCTTATGTGAAAACGAGCAATGTAAACACCCTACATTCCCACGCACCGATCCGGCAGTAATTATGGTGGTTACAAAAGTATTTGCCGATGGGGTAGAGCGCTGTTTATTGGGTCGCCAAGCAATATGGCAGCAAGGTATGTATTCATCGCTTGCTGGGTTTGTTGACCCAGGTGAAACACTAGAGCAAGCAGTGGCCCGTGAAGTAAAAGAAGAGGCGGGCGTTGACGTTGAAAACGTACGTTACATTGCTTCTCAGCCTTGGCCGTTTCCTTCCTCTATTATGCTTGGCTTTATTGCACAGGCTAAAACGGAGCAAATTAACGTAGATAAAAACGAATTAGATGATGCTAAATGGTTTACCCGCGAAGAGGTAGCTGAGTTTGGCAATATGGGCGACGAGGGCGAACATTATAAGCTCCCACGTGTTGACTCTATTTCACGCTTTTTAATTGAACAATGGCTTACAAATAAGGTTTAAGGATTGATAATGTCGAGCAAAAATAAAAACACGCAGTTAGTGTCATCTGGGCGCAAAAAAGCCTATACCCATGGCGTAGTAAATCCAGTCGTACAACGCGCTTCTACCATTGTATTTGATAGTGTGGCCGATTTAAAACAAGCCGCTAAAACGCGTGGTGATAAAACTTTATTTTATGGCCGCCGTGGCACAAGTACGCATTTTGCCCTACAAGAAGCCATTACTGAGCTTGAAGGCGGCGAAGGCTGCGCGTTATACCCATGCGGTGCAGCGGCGATTAGCCAAGCGTTGCTGTCGTTTGTAAAAGCGGGCGATCATATTTTAATGGTTGATAACGTGTATGAGCCAACGCGCGACTTTTGCGATAAAATTTTAGCAGGCCTTGGGGTAACAACCACTTACTACCCTCCAACGATTGGCGCGGGTATTAAAGAGTATATACAGCCAAATACGAAGGTATTGTTTTTAGAATCTCCGGGCTCTATAACCATGGAAATACAAGATGTACCAGCCATGGTTAAGGTAGCAAACGAGCATAATATTATGACCATGCTTGATAACACCTACGGTAATGGACTGCATTACCGTCCGCTTGAGCACGGCGTTGATATAAGTATTCAAGCAGCCACTAAGTACATTGTTGGCCACTCTGATGTAATGATGGGTGTGGCGGTTGCCAATAAAAAGTACTGGCCAATACTGCGTGAGCAGTCGTATTTATTAGGGCAGTGCACGAGTGCCGATGATGCGTATTTAGCGCTTAGAGGTTTACGTACGATGGCGGTGCGTTTAAATCAGCACGAAAAGGCGGCTATAGAGGTGGCAAAATGGCTTGAGCAACATGAGTTAGTTGATCATATTCGCCATCCTGCATTTGAAAGCTGTCCTGGGCATGAATTTTTTAAGCGTGACTTTGATGGCAGCAATGGGTTGTTTTCAATTGTAATGAAAACCGGTAACCAAAAAGCCATTGATGCATTTTTAGATAGCCTTGAGCATATTAAAATGGGCTTTTCGTGGGGCGGTTTTGAAAGCCTAGTGACGGCTAATTTAACCATGAAAGGGCTTCGCTCAGATACAGGTTGGGATTTAGGCCCGGTGATCCGCTTACATATTGGCCTTGAAGACATTGATGATTTAATTAACGATTTAAGCCAAGCGCTTGAAGTATACCAACAGCATTTATAAAATTTGGCTTAAATAAAGTTTAGCCAGTTACATTTAAATGGTTTGTTACAAAGCTCACTTAAGGTGAGCTTTTTTTTGCTGGTAATTCAAGGTGTTTACACTTACTGTGGTTACATTACGCTTTAATTTAAAGCATGAGCAACGTCATTAAGGAAAGCCAATGGCAACATTATCATTAGTAAGCATGGGGCGATTAACCCAAATAGCGGGCTTTGAGCTAGTACGTATGTTTTTAACAAAACGCGGCTTAATTGCAATGGCAGCCTTTGCCCTTGTTTGGCTGCTTATTTTACGCTACCCGATAGGTCAAGCGGTCAGTATTATCAGCGCCCCCAATTTTGAACAAATGGCACGCGATATTTCAGGCAGTATTGGCTTAAGTAAGTTGCTTGATTGGCCAGAAGCCGAATTTGCCATGTATTGGCTGGTGGCCCTGTATAGTTTTCCGCTATTTGCTATTTTTATATCGAGCGACCAAACCGTTGGTGATAGAGAGCGTGGCACATTGCGGTTTTTATCATTGCGCTCAACACGCTTTGAAATACTTTTTGGACGTTTTTTAGGTCAATTAGCCGTATTAGCCTGCTTAGTCGCTATTACGCTTATAGCCACTTTAGCGGTTTTAGGGTTTAGAGATCCAAGCTTACTTGTTAGTGGTTTTTTTCGTGCGTTATCAATATTTTTAATACTTGTGGTAGTACTTAGTCCGTTTGTGGCCTTAATGAGTTTGATAAACACATTTGCACGCTCGTCGCGATTAGCTATTGTGTTAGCTATTTTATACTTTGCGGGTGGCGGTATTGTTGTGGGTATATTGGCGTGGCAGATACCAGCTTTAAATGCGCTCGATTATATATTCCCTGGGGTTAATTCTGAGCTTTTAGCTGGGCAAAACTTACCTTTATTGAGCGCCTTAGGTGTGCCGCTTATACAAAGCGCGGTATTTATTGCTATTGCACATAGAATATTTACAAGGAGTTCGCTATGAGCGTATTAATAAAAGCCAGCGGCTTAAGTAAATCGTATGGTGCAAAGCAAGCACTTAATAACGTAAGCTTTGAAATTAATAAAGGCGCACCTGTGGCGTTAGTAGGCCCCAATGGCGCCGGTAAAACCACACTATTTAGTTTGCTATGCGGGTATATAAACCCAAGCCAAGGTGAGCTTAGTATTTTAGGACATAAGCCTGGAAGCGCTGCATTGTTTAACCAGGTGAGTGCATTGCCACAAGATGCGCAGTTAGATCCGCGTTTTAATATAGATAAGCAACTGGCGTTTTATGGCAAGCTTCAAGGCATGGGCGCTAAACAAAGCCACAATGAAGCGCTGCG
This sequence comes from Pseudoalteromonas sp. MM1, assembly GCF_030296835.1. Classification (NCBI taxonomy): domain Bacteria; kingdom Pseudomonadati; phylum Pseudomonadota; class Gammaproteobacteria; order Alteromonadales; family Pseudoalteromonadaceae; genus Pseudoalteromonas; species Pseudoalteromonas sp. MM1. The sequence goes on from NZ_AP027922.1 coordinate 1,354,825, forward strand.
CGTACTTGATTTAGTTGGCTTAAAAGAAGTCGCTAAGCAGCGTGCGGGCGATTTATCTCATGGTATGCGAAAGCGCGTAACCATAGCGCAAGCGTTGATTGGCGCACCAAAAATTGTAATGCTAGATGAAGCCACAGCAGGGCTTGATCCAATTCATGCCAGAGAGGTGCGCGAGCTGGTATCGAGCTTAAGCGAAGAAGCCACCTTTATTTTAAGCTCGCACGATTTAACCGAACTTGAGCGCCTATGCTCGCAAGTTTTGCATTTAGATCAAGGCATTTTGAGCGAGCATCAAACTAAAGAGAATAATACCGATACACACTTTTATACCTTAATGCTCAGCAAGGCGTATCAAAATGTTGAGCAGCAACTACAAGCGTTAGCAGGTGTAAGCCGTGTGTATATGAGCCAACATAAAGAATTTGTGATTGAGTACCAACCAACCGGTGAGCCACTTGATATTGCTTTATTAAACTTTTGCCATCAGCAAAATTGGCAATATAGGCAGTTAGTAAATGGCCACACATTAGAAAATCAAATATTTACACAGGAGAAAGTATAATGGGATTACTAAGCGGTTTAATGGGTAATGCAAGTGAAGTAGACGATTCAGATCTTGAAAAAGTGCTTGCCAATACACTTATAGATGGCGAACAAGTAGAAAAAGCCTATAAGGTGATTCGCGATATGTTTATTTTTACTAATAAGCGTTTAATTTTAATTGATAAGCAAGGTATGACCGGCTCAAAAATGGAAATGGTAAGTATTGCTTACTCTAAAATTACTAAGTTTAGTAAAGAAAGTGCAGGGCACTTTGACTTAGACGCTGAGCTTAAAATTTGGATTGGGTCAGATCCAACGCCTATTAGTAAAGAATTTAAATCGGGTGATAATATTAACGAAGTGTACCGAGTAATTAGCCAGCACGCGCTTTAAATAATGCACATGTTTTAAGTAGTTGTTGACTATATGTTGCAACTACTTTAAATTTACAGTTTCTTACACCTCCTTACAATTAACTTAATAAATACAACTAGTTAATTAAGTTTTCATTCAGTTTCCCAGCGTTAGCATGTCCCCACTTTAGTCAATGAGCTAAAGCATAAAAAGCAATGTACAAAGGGAAGTCTTACAATGAAAAAATTAGCAGTTATTATTTCAAGCATTTTATTATCTAGCACTGCGGCTGCTGCAGACAGCTATAACTCAATCAGTAACTTAAGCTACAAAGATAGCGATAACAACGACACCGTTGCTGTAGATTCTATTTACTATCTTTCTCCTAAAAAAACATTAGGGCCGTACGATCAGTTTGAGTACATCAATAAGCAAACTAACGTTTACGGTAGCTACGCTGATGACGACTTTGGCGATTTAACGAATGTTGGTGGCGAATACTTTATTAATGAATTTTTAATTGGCGCATCATACGAAAACTACGATCCAGATTCAGGCTCTAATGGTGAACTTTACAAACTAACCGGCGGTTACTTTTTCAACCCAGACTTACTAGCAAAAGTAACACTTGTTGAAAACAAAGACGGCGATGACTATGCTTTATTTGATTTAGCATACAACCACATGCTAAACAGCACAGATTACGTAGGTGTAACACTCACCGCAGATGACGATTTTGATTACCGCGCCGTTGCAGCTAAGTACTTTATTGATTTACAGCAAGGTAACTTCTTAACGTTTGAAGGTAAATACGAAAGCATTGATGATGCAGAGAACCAATGGGTAGCAGAAACTAACTACTACTTCTCAAAAGCAACGTCTGTGTTTGCTAACTACAACAAGCAAGATACTTACAGCTTTGGTGCTCAGCACTTCATCAATAAAAACATTGGTTTTAAAGTAGGTTACGAGAACAATGCAGATGACTCTGATAACGATGCATACTTTGCAAACATGCGTTTTCAGTTTTAATTAAGCCCTGTACTTAATTAAAAGCATAAAAAGCCCGCTACTGTAGCGGGCTTTGTAGTTTTTGACTTAAATTAACCGTGGTAAAAGTTTTACCAGCCGCAATTACGGCCTTTGTTTTGCTCATCTAAGTAGCTTTCTTAAAATTAAAAAGTAAAAAATTTTTGAAAAATGAGAAAAATATAATTGAAGGAAGCTACATTGGTGAGGTTTATCGAATAGTTTAGTTGTATCAATTTAGCGACAGTTTGTACCTTATTTGTTACTTTTTGAGTTTATATAATGGCATATTATTATCCTGTAGATTTAAGGATGTTTTTAATATTTACATTTGAGTATAATTATTAACAAGTTAAGTGGTTGTTTTTGTAGTTAATTTGTTCGCCCATTCATTTTTTGTTCATTTTTTGTTGTTAGGATGCGCCCCGACTTTGGCTAGACAGCTGAGGCATAAAAAGTAATATTTATAGGGAATTTAAAATGAAAAAATTAGCCGTTATCATTTCGAGCATTTTATTATCAAGCGCTGCAACCACTGCAATTGCCGCAGATACTTACCAATCAATCAGCCATGTAGGATACGTGGATGTAGATGGTGATGACACTGTAAGTGTTGACTCAACTTATTATTTTTCTCCAAAAGCGACATTAGGTCCTTATGATCAATTTGAGTACATCAATAAGCAAACAAATGTTTATGGTGCATACAGTGATAATGATTTTGGAGATGTTACTAGCATTGGCGGTGAGTATTTTGTAGAAGATTTTGTACTAGGTGCACAGTACAATAATTTCGATAGTGATTTTGGCTCAAGCACGGATGTAATTGAACTTTCTGCTGGTTACTTCTTTAACCCAAACCTTGTATTAAAAGCAACGTTTGTAGATGTTGAAGATGCTGACAATCAGTTTGTGTTTGACCTAGAATATAACCACGAACTAAACAGCACTGATTATATTGGCTTTACAGTAACAGCAGATGATGAGTTTGACTACCGTGCAGTAGCAGCTAAGTACTTTGTTGATTTACAGCAAGGTAACTACTTAACTGTTGAAGGTAAGTTTGAAGATGTTGATGGCGGTTCAAGTAACTGGGAATTAGCATCTAACTACTATTTCAGTAAAGCAACATCAGTGTTTGTTACAGTTAACAAGAACGATGATTACGCTTTTGGTGCTCAACACTTTTTCAATAATAATGTTGGTTTAGAAGCAGGTTACGGCAATAACTGGGATGATTCTGATTACGATGCTTATTTCGCAAATCTAAGCTTACAGTTCTAATTTAACTAAAAATTAGAATATGAATACAAAGCCCGCTCATTTGAGCGGGCTTTGTTGTTTTTAATGTTTGAGCTTAATTATATTACCAGCCGCAATTACGGCCTTTGTTTTGCTCATCTAAATAGCGTTGTAGTGGGGCAAAGTAATCGAGCATGGCGGTTGCATCCATTTGCGGTTTGCCTGTAATGCTTTCAAGTGCTTCTTGCCATGGGCGAGATGAACCCATCTCAAGCATTGCGTTTAGTTTTTCGCCTGCTTCTTTTGAGTTATAAATAGAGCAGCGATGAATCGCTTTATCGTTACCGGCAATTTCACATAAGCTACGGTGGAACTCAAACTGTAAAATATGCGCTAAAAAGTAACGTGTATAAGGGGTATTGCCTGGTACGTGGTATTTAGCACCTGGATCAAAGTCGTCTTCGCTACGTGCGATAGGCGCTTGCACACCTTGGTATTTTTCACGTAGCTCCCACCACGCTTTATTATAATCTTGCGGCTTTACTTGGCCTGAAAATACCTGCCAACGCCATTGATCAACCATTAAGCTAAATGGCACAAACGCCACTTTATCTAGCGCCATTTTCATTAGTAGGCCAATGTCTTTTGACTCATCAGGCACTTGCTCTAGTAAGCCAATTTCCTTTAAGTAGCCTGGTGTAACTGAAAGGGCAATAGTGTCGCCAATCGCTTCATGAAAACCATCGTTGGCACTTTCTTGATAAAATAAAGGCTGTTTATTATAAGCGCGCTGATAAAAATTGTGGCCTAGCTCATGATGAATAACAGAAAACTCTTCGCCCGTGCGCTGAATACACATTTTAATACGTAAATCGTCTTTGCTATCTATATTCCATGCAGATGCATGACATTGCACGTCTCTGTCTTTTGGTTTTACAAATAACGAGCGCTCGTAAAAGGTCTCTGGCAGTGGCTCAAATCCCATTGAGGTAAAAAAGGTTTCAGCCCCTTTTACCATCTTAAGCTCGTCGTAATTATTTTTAGCTAATAGCTCGGTAACATCGTAACCCGGATCGGCGTTTTCTGGTGCGACTACATCGTAAATGTTACCCCACGCTTGTGCCCACATGTTTCCTAATAAATGCGCAGGAATAGGTTCATCTTGGACTACTTTGTCGGTGCCGTATTTTTCCCCTAATTTAGCGCGTACATGGCAATGCAGTGAGTTATAAAGTGGCTTTACTTGCCCCCAAATGCGGTCAAGCTCGGTTGTAAAGTCATCGGCGGGCATATCGTACTTGCTGCGCCACATTGCGCCGGTATCAGCATAGCCTAGCTCTTGTGCCCCTTCGTTGGTAAGAGTTACTTGCTGCTCGTAAAGTGGGCGCATGGGTTTTGAAATTTGACGCCACCCTTGCCATAAATCAAGTAGCTCGTTGTAATCGCGGCTGGTGGCCATTTTTGCGGTCATATCGCCAAGGCTTAAACAGCTGCCATCGTCTTTACAATATTTGCCTTTACCGTATAAACCACCTAGCTCTGCCACAATAGTTGAAAGCTGAGCTGTTTTTTCAGCATTTTGGGGAGCGGGTAAGGTAAGCGCGAGTTTAAGTTTATTAAGCTTACGGCGTGTATCGTAATCGAGTTCTAAGTCATCAAATTGAGCTGCTTGATTGGCTAAACGTACAACCGACTCGGTCATTTTACGATTAATTTCTGCAGATAACGCCGAGGTATCATGAGTAATAAAGTTTGCGTAAATCCACTCAGCGCGGCTCGACTCTAGGTAAAGCTCACTTAGCTCTTTCTCTGTTTTTGCTATAAATGCGTTCGCATCTTTTACGGTTACTGTTTTGGTAGCGTGTGATGAATCGCTGGTGTCTAGTGTTACCTGTGCATCGCAAGCCAATAAAGCAAGTGTGCTGGCAACCACAAGCGCGCTCATGCTGAGTTTAAAGCGTGGTGTGTTCATGGTATTCCTTTGGTTTATTGTTATTAAGAGAGTGATAATAGCAGCGATGTTTAAAACAATAAAATGAATACGTTAAGGTGTGTAGTGTATCGCGCAATGATTGTATTTAAACTAAGATGGGTCATAATTAAGTTACTATTTTCATTCAATGTAAAAGGAATGTGCTCATGTCAGTATTTATAATATTGCTGGTCGTGGTGGTGGTTATTTTTGCAGTCAAAGATATTCGCCTTAACCTGATCAGCCGTCCTACGTTTAAAATGTTTAAAAAGGTACTTCCGCCGCTCTCGCAAACTGAGCGAGAGGCAATGGAGGCCGGTGATGTATGGTGGGATGGTGAGCTATTTAGTGGTAACCCAGATTGGCAAAAACTACATCGTTTTCCAAGGCCTGAGCTTAGCGATAAAGAAAATGATTTCATGGAAAATCAGGTTAACGCGCTACTGGCCATGCTAGATGATTATCAAATTGTGCAAAAAGACAAAGATCTGCCAAAAGAAGTGTGGGATTACTTAAAAACAGAGGGCTTTTTTGCGCTGATCATTCCTGAAAAATTTGGCGGACGAGAGTTCTCAGCGATTGCAAACTCTACCATAGTGTCAAAAATTGCCACAAAAAGCTTAACTGCGGCGGTTACTGTTATGGTTCCTAATAGCTTAGGCCCAGGCGAGCTGTTACTGCATTATGGTACAAAAGAGCAACAAGACCGTTGGTTACCAACGCTTGCCAATGGTGAAGATGTGCCATGTTTTGCCCTTACCGGACCCGAAGCGGGCTCTGATGCAGGTAGTATTCCTGACTCTGGCATAGTATGTAAAGGCCAGCATAATGGTGAAGAGGTAATAGGCCTGCGTTTAAATTGGTCTAAGCGCTATATTACGCTTGCGCCGGTTGCAACAGTACTTGGTCTTGCTTTTAAAATGTATGACCCCGATGGGCTACTTGGTGATGAAAAAGAGCTTGGCATTACCTGTGCGTTAATCCCTACAGATCACGAAGGGGTAGAAACGGGTGAGCGCCATTACCCATTAAATATGGCATTTATGAACGGGACTACGTACGGTAAAGACGTATTTATTCCGCTAGATTGGATTATTGGTGGTCAGCAAGGCGCAGGGCGAGGCTGGCGTATGCTGGTTGAATGCTTAAGTGCCGGGCGTGGGATTTCTTTACCTGCCCTAAGTACCGCAACAGGGCATTTAGCCTCTAAAATGACCTCTGCTTACGCTATGGTACGCCAACAGTTTGGTGTATCAATTGGCCAATTTGAAGGTGTACAAGAAGCACTAGCCCGTATTGGCGGGTTAACATATACGCTTGAGTCGGCACGATTAATGACCGCAGGCGCAATAGATTTAAAACTAAGCCCATCAGTTGTTACCGCCATTGCAAAATATCATATGACTGAAATGGGGCGTACGGTAATGAACGATGCAATGGATATTCATTCGGGCAAAGGTATTCAAGTAGGTCCTAATAACTATTTAGCCCATGGCTATATGGGGATCCCGGTATCAATTACGGTTGAAGGGGCAAACATTTTAACGCGTAATTTAATGATTTTTGGCCAAGGTGCCACGCGTTGTCATCCGTTTGTGTTAAAAGAAATGGAAGCTGCGGCAATGGACGATGACGACGCAGCACTTGATCAATTCGACGGCTTGCTCATGAAGCACATTTTATTTGCTGCAAGTAACGCGGGTATGGCTTTTGTGCATGGTCTAACTCGTAGCTGTTTTGCTAAAGCGCCTGTATGTGGTGCAACCGCTGTTTACTACAAACAATTGAGCAGAATGAGCCGTGGCCTTGCTTTTACAACCGATGTAGCCATGCTGGTATTGGGTGGTGAGCTTAAACGAAAAGAAATGATTTCGGCCCGCTTAGGTGATGTGCTTAGTCATTTATATTTAGCGTCTACAGTGTTAAAGCGCTTTGAAGATGAAGGGCGCCAACAAGCTGATTTACCGTTTGTTAAATACGCTATTGAAAACTCATTGTATGAAATTGGTCAAGCGTTTGATGGTTTTTTCAAAAACTTTTCAAATCCGGTAGTTAACTTTTTACTTAAACGCATTGTGTTTCCGCTGGGGAATCACTATCACAAACCAAGTGATGAAACAGCACAAAGTATTTGTGAGCATATGACGCAACCTGGGGTGTTTAGAAATCGCTTAACGCATTTATGTTATGTTGATGAAAATGCAGGCACTGGCGTGATGGAAAATGCGTTTTTAGCTATGCATGATATGCAAGCACAGTTTAAAGACTTAAAACAATGGCAGCGCAGTGGTAAGGTACCTGCCACGCTTGATATAGAAGGCGCAATTAATTATTCGTTGGAGCAAGGCTTTTTAGAGCAAGCAGATGCCGATGCAATGCACCATACTAACAAGCTTAGAAAACAAGCCATTGCGGTTGATAACTTTCAACCCGGTGAATTATAACGCTTAAGACAAGCGCTAAACACAAAAAAGGCCTTACGCATGTAAGGCCTTTTTTGTTAGTAGTTATCGAGCATAAGGGTCTGCAACTATTTTATCTATATACCATTTCCCTTTTTTGCGAAGCATTTTAACGCTGCGCATATCATCGACTTTATCGCCATTAAAGTAGCCTGTAAAAATGAGGTTTATTTTAGCGTTATCACCATATTGTTCGCGTACGCTCATGTTGGTCATATCGACTTCAATGACAACCTCATCGTATTGCAGGTTAACTAAGTTTCGGGCAAATTGCTTAGCAGTACCATAGGATTTCATAATCCGGCTGAGGTTGGGGGTGGCCATGGTGCTGGCTTTTTGTAAATCTTTTTGGTTATACAGTGCATCAAAGTAAGCGGTGGCTGTATCGCCTGGTGAGTCGCCCAGTGTTTGTACGTTATCGCCACAGGCGGCTAAAAAAAAGCATACAATAAAACTTAAATAAGCTGTTATTTTTTTCATGTTGAATGTTTTTAATTAATTTTTTTAAAGTGTGTGGTTAATTAAACAAGATGTAAAGCAGCGCTGGGGAATAAATAGAAAATTGAACAATAAATAATAAAAAAGGATGCCATAAGCATCCTTTTAAGTATCTCAAGGAGAGAAGTTTACTGTACTAATTCTTGCTCGCTAAATTCTTCTGCGAACATTGGGCTAGACAGGTAACGCTCTGTGGCACTTGGTAAAATAACCACAATATTTTTATCAGCGTTTTCTGGCTTTTCAGCAAGACGTTTAGCGGCTACAACCGCTGCGCCTGATGAAATACCCACTAAAATACCTTCTTTTTTCATTAGCTCATGGGCCATAGCAATCGCATCTTCGTTTGACACTTGCTCTGCACCATCAATCACACTTAAATCAAGGTTGCCAGGAATAAAGCCTGCGCCAATACCTTGAATTTTATGTGGACCTGGTTTTACTTCTTCGCCTGCAAGTGTTTGGCTAATAACAGGCGAGCTAGTAGGTTCAACAGCAATTGACTTAACGTCTATGCCTTTTTCGTTTTTAAGGTAACGGCTAACACCTGTAATAGTACCACCAGTGCCTACACCTGCTACAAAAAAGTCGATGTTGCCATCAAGCGCGTCAAAAATTTCTGGGCCGGTTGTTTCAAAGTGAATCTTAGGGTTAGCTGGGTTTTCGAACTGTTGTAATAAAATGTATTTTTCTGGGTCTGTTGCTTGAATTTCTTTTGCTTTTTCAATTGCGCCATTCATACCTTTAGCACCATCGGTAAGCACTAAGTTAGCGCCTAATGCTTTTAATAGTTTGCGGCGCTCTAGGCTCATTGTATTTGGCATGGTGAGTGTTAATTTGTAGCCACGTGCTGCTGCAACAAATGCAAGGGCAATACCTGTATTACCCGATGTAGGTTCAATTAGTTCTTTACCTTTGACAAGCTGACCTGATTTTTCAGCTTCCCAAATCATTGATGCACCAATACGACATTTAATACTAAAGCTAGGATTACGCGATTCTACTTTAGCGTAAACGTTTCCGCCTGTTACGCGATTAAGTCTTACCAATGGTGTATTACCAATGCTTAGTGAGTTATCTTCAAAAATAGTAGACATAATGTTCCTTTGGATACAATCTGATCAATGTGTTAATAGCCTTTGCTATTAACTATATAAATACACTTTACTGCGAGTTTAAAAAAACTAAAGTAAAGTTTGGCTATAACATATATCTATTGGGCTTATAACCAGCCGAAATAAAAATTAGTTATTATTGTTGCTTTAGTTATTAAAGATGCGGGCTTATTTTTAAATTTAAAGAGTAAACTTTGCCACGTAGTTAAAAAATGCACAGGATAGGCTAATTATTGCGATGTTTTTGTGTGTTATTTGTGCACATGAATATAACTTGAATACTTTTATCACACAATGCGCCTAAAACATGTTAAAAACACTCTATCTATATTCAACTAAGCAATCACAATGAAGTTAATCTTAAAATTAATTGCCGGTATTGTGGCCGGTATTTTGGTCGGGCTTTATGTACCTCTTACAGGTGTTGAGCTTTTGTTTACTGTTAAAGAGCTTATTGGCCAACTCATTTCTTTTACCATTCCATTAATTATTTTATTTTTTATTGCTTCGGGCATTGCTGGCTTACCTAAAGGGTCAGGCCATTTATTAGGTAAAACCGTTGGCTTTGCTTACAGCTCTACGGTAATTGCGGGCACGCTTGCCTTTTTATTAGTGAGTGCGGTTATTCCACTGTTAAGTGGCAATATTACGTTTGAAGCCGAAGTTGCCACTGAAATTGGTAGTTTTATTGATTTAGAAATTCCACCACTGATGGGTGTAATGACAGCGCTTGTAACAGCATTTGTGTTTGGTATAGGCATGAGCCAACTGGAACTAGAAACACTTAAAAAAGTCTCTGATCAGGGTCGCGACGTAATTGATGCTTTATTATCTAAAGTAATTATTCCGGCTTTACCATTTTACATTGCGGGTGTATTTGCAGAAATGACCGTAGCAGGTACTGTGGTAGATACACTGCAAACCTTTGGTGTAGTGCTTATTGCAGCACTTGTGATGCATTGGCTATGGTTAAGCGTATTATATGTTTCTACGGGAGTATTACTTAAACGTAACCCGTTGGAGCTAGTTAAAAATATGCTTCCTGCTTATTTTACAGCGCTGGGGACAATGTCGAGCGCGGCAACCATTCCGGTGTCTTTGCAATCAAGTAAAGCAAATAATGTTAAAGAAGATGTAGCAAACTTTACTGTTCCTTTGTGTGCAACTATTCATTTATCGGGTTCTACAATCACTATTGTAACCTGCGCTATGGCCGTTATGTTTTTATCGCCAAGTATGGAAGTGCCTTCTTTAATAGGCATGCTGCCATTTATTATGATGCTAGGAGTAGTAATGATTGCAGCGCCTGGTGCACCAGGTGGTGCAGTAATGTCGGCACTGGGCTTATTGACCAGTATGCTTGGCTTTAACGAGGGCGCTGTTGCATTAATGATTGCACTTTACCTTGCGCAAGATAGCTTTGGTACAGCGTGTAATGTAACAGGCGATGGTATTATTGCCCTATGGGTAGACCGTTTTAGCGAAAAAGCAGCGTAATAAAAAACTAAAGTACTGGTTTTTAGCTGTAGTAAAATAATGCTAAAAGATGAGTAAACCTAAAGCGAAGCAATAATATTAGTTATTGTTTCGCTTTAACTGTGGTAATGTGGCAAATTGAATTGTTTAGTCGTGTATTGTTAGGTTAATGAGGGTATTACATTGATTAATGTGCTTTTAGTTGATGACCATGAGCTGGTACGAACTGGTATAAAACGTATATTAGATGACGTACGTGGTTTTAAAGTGGTAGGCGAAGCTAAAGATGGTGAGGCTGCGGTACAATTTTGTCGCCAGCACGCACCTAATATTGTATTAATGGATATGAATATGCCTGGCATGGGTGGCTTAGAGGCCACAAAAAAGATTTGCCGCTATTGCCCAGATGTAAAAATTATTGTGCTTACAGTTAACTGCGAAGACCCATTTCCTTCTAAAGTAATGCAAATTGGTGCGCATGGGTTTTTAACCAAAGGTGCAGGCTCTGATGAAATGGTTCGTGCTATACGTTCTGTTCATGCAGGCCAGCGTTATATCGCCCCAGAAATTGCACAGCAAATTGCCCTTGCGCAAGTAACAGGGCGTACCGATGAAAACCCGTTTCAAAGCTTATCTGAGCGCGAGCTACAAATTATGCTAATGATCACCAAAGGTGAAAAAGCACAAGATATTGCCGAGCGCTTAAATTTAAGTTCAAAAACAGTGAACAGCTACCGTTACCGTATGTTTGAAAAATTAAATGTAGGGGGCGACGTAGAGCTTACTCATTTGGCTATTCGCCATAAAATGATTGATATAGACGTATCTCATTAATTTTTTAATTTATGTCTGAATTCGATCACGGCCAATTTTTAAAAACGCTATCAAGTGAACCGGGTGTATACCGTATGCTTGATAGTGAACAACAAGTTATTTATGTCGGTAAAGCTAAAAACTTAAAAAAGCGGGTAAGTAGTTACTTTAGATCTAATCTAACCGACAGTAAAACCCGAGTGTTAGTGAGTAATATTTGCGATATTGAAGTTACCCTCACAAACACCGAAACTGAAGCCCTGCTGCTTGAAAACAACCTTATAAAAAAATATCAGCCGCGTTATAACATTTTATTACGTGATGATAAGTCATACCCTTATATATTACTTACAAATCATAAACATCCGCGTTTAGCCTTTCATAGAGGTAGCCGCAAGGTAAAAGGCGAGTACTTTGGGCCTTTCCCAAGTGCTGGCGCCGTGTCGGAAAGTTTGCGTTTAATGCAAAAAATATTTCCTGTACGTCAGTGCGAAGATGCCTACTACCGTGCCAGAAGCCGCCCGTGTTTACAGTATCAGCTAAAGCGCTGCTCAGCACCGTGTGTTAATAAAGTGACAGAGCAAGAGTACGGCGAACAAGTTGATTATGTACGTAAGTTTTTAACGGGTAAGTCGCACGAAGTGATAGCCGATTTAATAAAAAAAATGGAAGCGGCGAGTAAAGACCTCAATTTTGAGCTCGCAGCTAAAGTGCGTGACCAAATCATGCTACTGCGCAAAATGCAGGAACAGCAGTCTATTTCAGGTAATTTTGCTGAAATGGATGTAGTAGGTTTTGCGCACTTAAATGGATTAAACGGAATTCATTTATTAATGATCCGCGATCATAAAGTGCTAGGCAGTAAAACCTATTTTCCAAAAGTACCTAAAGATTCGGGGCAAGAGGAAATACTTACTTCGTTTTTAGGGCAATATTATTTAGCGCCTGGCGCGACAGGGCGCATAGCAAAAGAAATTATTTTACCGTTCGAGATTGAAGAAAGTAGCGTATTGAGTGAAGCCCTTACGCAAATTAGTGAGCGCAAAGTATCGCTTAAAGTGGTTACCCGCGGAGAGCGAGCACAATACCTTCAGCTTGCTAATAAAAATGCATTAAACAGCATTACCGTTAAACAAAGCACACAAGACTCTATAAACAAACGTTATGCCCAATTAAAAGCAACCCTGCGCCTTGATGATATTAATAGAATGGAATGTTTTGATATTAGCCATACTATGGGGGAGAACACTGTAGCCAGTTGTGTCGTATTCGATTCTCAAGGGCCTAACAATAAAGAGTATAGGCGCTACAACGTAACGGGTATAACCGGCGGTGATGATTACGCGGCAATGGAGTTTGCACTAAACAAACGCTACAACAAAGTGGTTGATGAAGACAAAATCCCTGACGTTATATTTATTGACGGTGGTAAAGGGCAGTTAGGCCGTGCAGAGCAGTATTTTGCTACGTGGCCCCATGCAAAAATGCCGCTGTTAGTAGGTGTTGCAAAAGGCACGAGTAGGAAACCAGGCCTAGAAACCTTACTAATCGATGGCGGGCGTAAAACAATCCCTATGGATTCGGATGCGCCAGCACTTCATTTAATTCAACATATTCGCGATGAATCTCACCGATTTGCTATAGCAGGGCACCGTAATAAGCGCCAAAAACAACGTACGCAATCATTATTAGAAGAGATCAACGGAGTGGGTTCTAAGCGCCGCCAAACATTATTAAAATATTTAGGGGGCATGCAAGGGGTAAAAGCTGCTAATATAGAACAGTTAAAAAAAGTTCCTGGGATCAGTCCTGACATGGCTGAGAAGATATTTAACCATTTGCATGACAAGGGCTAGCCCTTCATGCGAATATAGAAAAAAAGACATATCCAAGTAGTTATGTGGAATATTCCAAACACACTCACAACCTTTAGACTTTTTCTTATCCCCATATTTTTGGTGATATTTTACTTGCCTTATAGCTGGGCGTTTTTTGCTGCCGCTTTTATTTTTTGGCTTGCATCAATCACCGATATACTTGACGGTTATTTAGCACGAAAGCTAGAGCAATCTACGCCTTTTGGAGCGTTTTTAGACCCTGTAGCCGATAAGGTTATGGTGTGTGCTGCACTTGTTGCGCTCTCTGATCATTATCAGTCTATGTATATGACGATTCCGGCACTTATTATTATCAGCCGTGAAATAGTGATATCTGCATTACGTGAGTGGATGGCCGAACAAGGCAAACGTGGAAACGTTGCAGTATCAAATATGGGCAAAATAAAAACCGCGGCGCAAATGCTGGCAATTATTGGCCTAATTTGGCAATACGATACGTGGATGATCTATTTAAGTTTTGCTTTATTGTATATAGCCACCTATTTAACACTAAGCTCTATGGTGCAATATTTAATGGCTGCATGGAGTGAATTGACCAAAAATTGATTGTAAACGTCTAATAACGCACCGTTTTAGATAAAAAATAATCAAACAGTTCAAAAGTGGCATTTTTTGTGTTGACGCGTTTAATAATCTCTGTAGAATGCGTCCGTGTTGAGAGGGCATAGCCCCTAAGATAAAGAAAACCAAAGTTACTTAATTAACAGCGCAAACATCGCAAGATGTTGAATAACGCAGATAATTAAATAATAATGCGGCACTAGCTCAGTTGGTAGAGCGCGACCTTGCCAAGGTCGAGGTCACGAGTTCGAGCCTCGTGTGCCGCTCCAAGTTTTCATTAGGTTGTCCAACGGTTTGGCGGAATGGCAGAGTGGCCATGCAGCGGATTGCAAATCCGTCCACCTCGGTTCGACTCCGGGTTCCGCCTCCATTCAACACTCCACATGCTTTAAATAGCAAACTCGATGCCCGAGTGGTGGAATTGGTAGACACAAGGGATTTAAAATCCCTCGACTAACAAGTCGTGCCGGTTCAAGTCCGGCCTCGGGCACCACTTTGTGGTTTAATTACATCGCCAAGTGTAATTTATAAAAACAACGTTACATAAATTAGTTTATGTAATTGAATTTAGAATTAATATGATGCGGCACTAGCTCAGTTGGTAGAGCGCGACCTTGCCAAGGTCGAGGTCACGAGTTCGAGCCTCGTGTGCCGCTCCATATTAGTTTTATCCACTTGCTTTAAATAGCAAACTCGATGCCCGAGTGGTGGAATTGGTAGACACAAGGGATTTAAAATCCCTCGACTAACAAGTCGTGCCGGTTCAAGTCCGGCCTCGGGCACCACTTTTTAATTATTCAACCAAGATAATTAAAAGTTTAACGCGGCACTAGCTCAGTTGCCAGAACGTTTTACCGCGACATGGTCGCGCACCAACGGACAAATTACTGACAAAGTTTAACGCGGCACTAGCTCAGTTGCCAGAACGTTTTACCGCGACATGGTCGCGCACCAACGGACAAATTACTGACAAAGTTTAACGCGGCACTAGCTCAGTTGGTAGAGCGCGACCTTGCCAAGGTCGAGGTCACGAGTTCGAGCCTCGTGTGCCGCTCCAAATTATTTGGAAGCGTTAAGGCGGAATGGCAGAGTGGCCATGCAGCGGATTGCAAATCCGTCCACCTCGGTTCGACTCCGGGTTCCGCCTCCATTTAATTACTCCACATGCTTTAAATAGCAAACTCGATGCCCGAGTGGTGGAATTGGTAGACACAAGGGATTTAAAATCCCTCGACTAACAAGTCGTGCCGGTTCAAGTCCGGCCTCGGGCACCAATCTTACTAAAGTTCTTTTAGTAACTTAAATACATCCTAATTTTAAACAATTACTTCGTTTCTTTTTTGCCTATCTTTTAAAAGTTAATAGCAATTGGCCTTAATTAGGTGAATGATTTGAAGCAAGACAATCGTGCTTAAAGCAGAGTATACGTTTTGTTGTACGTTAGCATTAGCTGATTAAACCTACATTACTTTTACTATATTCCTTTGCTGCTAATAGGCTACTTTTAACGCCGTTTACATTCAGTTCAGTTCATCAAAGCAATCTTATACCAATCCGCAATAATACTTAATTATTCTGCGGGGCTGAACGTGTCGCTACCTGATGATATTAGCTTGATAGCTAAAGGTGTAAATAATAGCGCTGGGCTTTATGTATTTATATAAGCGCTACTTATTTAAAAATGTGCTTATAAAGATGATTGCTATAGCTAACTAGTTTGGCGCTTTAGTACGTTCGTTAACGTATTAGCTGGAGCTTAGGTAAGAGAGGAAATAAAATAGTGAGCAAAGCGACACACAAGGCCGCTTTACTAAAGTATATAATGCTATAACTTTGTTTGTGCCTTATAAATAGGGAACTCGCTCATTAAACCTTGAATAAGCGCCACGCACATTAAAATAAGCACAATTGAGAAAGGTAACGCAGTTGTTACTACTCCCGATTGCAAAGCTTGTAAGGCTTGAGAGCCTCCTACCCACAGTAATACGGCAGCTATAGCCCCTTCAATCGATGCCCAAAATATACGTTGTGGTACCGGCGCATCAATTTTTCCGCCAGCGGTTATACCATCTATTACAAGCGAGCCAGAATCAGAAGAGGTAATAAAAAACACTAAAATAAGTACAATCGAAATAACACTAATGAAACCACTAAGCGGAAGCTGCTCATAAACCTGAAATAGCGTCACAGAGATATCGGTTAAACCGTTTTGTCCTAGTGGGCCTACTTTATCAATAATTTGTGAAATCGCTAAATTACCAAATACCCCCATCCAAACCAAGCTTAATAGTGTTGGCAGCCCAATGACGACTAATAAAAATTCTCGCACGGTACGACCTCTAGAAACGCGGGCAATAAACATTCCTACAAATGGCGACCACGATATCCACCATGCCCAGTAAAATACTGTCCAAGCATGCATCCAGTCTTCATCTTCACGGCCAAACGGATTACTAAGCGGAATTATATGCTCCACATATGCACCGAAGGTAAACCATATTGCTGTAATTGAATCACCAAAAGTAAGCCATATTATGGCTACAAGTAAAATAAATGCACAGATAAGGTTGATGTTACTAAGTACTTTCACACCCCCTTCAATCCCTTTAATAACAGAAACAATAGCAATACAGGTAACGAGCGCTATAACCGTAATTTGAAAAGCAGCCCCGTAATCTGTGCCTATTAAATAATTTATACCACTTGTTGCTTGTTGCGCCCCTAAACCAAGAGACGTTGCTAAACCAAAAAGCGTAGAGAGTACAGCAAGAATATCAATAACATGACCCAGCCAACCCCAAGCACGATCGCCAAATAAAGGGTAAAACACGGATCGTATAGATAATGGAAGGCCTTTATTGTAAGCAAAAAACGCTAAGCTAAGTGCAACAATGGCGTAAATAGCCCAACCATGTAAGCCCCAGTGATACATGGTGGCACCCATGGCTAAAGAATGAGCTTCTGGGGTGTTTGGCTCAGCATTCATTGGCATTAAGTACCAATCTGTGTAATAGGCTGCAGGCTCTGCAACACCCCAAAATAGTAAACCTATTCCCATTCCTGCGGCAAATAGCATTGCCAGCCATGAGAGATAACCATGTTCAGGTTTTGCATCAACACCCCCTAAGCGAATTTTACCAAGAGGGGAGAGCGCAAGTGCAAAGCAAAATAATACGAAACCATTAGCAATCAACATGAAGTAGCTATCAAATTTATTGATAATGGCATCTTTAGTTGAGGTAAGTGCTTCCCTGACGACTTCAGGGTCAAGCAATAAAGTAAGGGCAACAAATAGTATGACTAAAAATGCGCTTATTCCAAACACTGGGTTATGAACATCAAACCCCCATTTTTGCACGTTATCTTGACCTACCTGGTAATCCGTAGTGTCAATACTGTATTTGTTCAATTGGTCATCCATCATGACTCCTTTATATTATAGATAACAAACTTCAATTTTATTGTACGTAAGTAAATCAAAAAGCGCCTATTACTGATATTTAACTATGGTATATATCTTTGAAATACATTGATAAATTTTTATATAGTTTGTAAGGCAAAAAAAAGCGAGCTAATGCTCGCTTGATAATTTTTAATTTAGCGTTACTTCCATGCGTTAGGATCAACCTCTTTTGCAAGCTTAGGGTGTTTGTCTTTGTCAAACGTCGGTAATACACCTTGCTTATTTTGCGCGTTGTAATCTTTTGATAACCACACAACAACACCAGATAGCATAAAGAGTGCAACCACGTTTACAATAGCCATTAGGCCCATAGAAATGTCAGCAAGTGTCCAAATAATACCTAGTTCACCAATGGCACCAAACATAACCATACCTAATACAAGTAATCTAAATATAAACATTCCTTTATTAGAGTTATGCTCTAAAAACATTAAGTTTGTTTCGGCATATGAGTAATTCGCGACAATAGAAGTAAATGCAAAAAACAAAATGGCAATGGCGATAAAGTACGTTCCCCAATCACCCACGTGCTCTTGCAGTGCAGCTTGCGTTAACTCTATTCCTAGTACACCCGATTCAGGCACAAGTTGATTAGACAGTAAGATTAATGAGGCAGTGGCTGTACAGATCACAATAGTATCTATAAATACACCTAGCATTTGCACGTACCCTTGTGACGCTGGGTGCGGTGGGTAAGGTGTTGCCGTTGCAGCAGCATTGGCTGCGCTACCCATACCGGCTTCGTTTGAAAACAAACCGCGCTTAATACCTTGGATCATAGCTTGCGTTACACCATAGCCAATTGCCCCAGCGCCTGCTTGCTCTAAACCAAATGCACTTTTAATTATAAGTACAATAACATCAGGCAGGGCAGTAAAGTTAACCGCACATACATATATAGCAACTAGCAAATAGGCAAGCGCCATAAATGGAACAACCATTTCGGCAAAACGTGATATTGTTTTTAATCCACCAAAAATAATGATGCCAGAGCCAATTACAAGTGCAATGCCTACTATATACTTAGGTACATCAAACGCTACTTCAAATGCGGCAGCAATAGAGTTTGACTGTACAGCATTAAATACCAGGCCAAAGGCTAAAATCAAGCACAATGAAAACAACACACCCATCCAGCGTTTGCCTAAACCGCGTTCCATATAATAAGCAGGACCGCCTCTAAAGTTGCCATCAGCGTCTTTAGTTTTATAAGCTTGTGCTAACGTACTTTCTGCAAAGCTAGTTGCCATACCTATTAAAGCAATCAACCACATCCAAAATATAGCGCCAGGGCCACCTAAATAAAGTGCCACAGCAACACCGGCCATATTACCTGTTCCAACACGCGCCGCTAAAGAAGTACAAAAAGCTTGAAAAGAAGAAATCTCATCTCCACCACATTTACGTGAGCCAAACATAACTTTAAACATATGTGGGAATTGTACAAATTGAATAAAGCCTAAGCGAATGGTAAAAAATACACCTGCTGCTATTAATAAGTAGACGAGAACTTGGCCCCAAAGTAAGGCACTTATACTATTTATTATATCTGTCATGAATACTACCTAAGTACATGAGTTGAAAAAGTGCTGGCAACTTACCATAACAAGTCAAAAGAGTTTAGTTTTAAAAGCAAAAAAGCATTGTTACCCACAGGTTTCTGTGGATAACGTGTGTCTTCAGTGTGGAGTGCTTATGAGTAAAAATTAAATGCAATTTTATCAAATAAAACGCTTGCGTATAAATTCGTTCTCCCTATAATGCGACCCCACTGAGACGGCAGACAGCAACGCTTAGCGAGGCAAGAGTCAATCAGTGAGTCGAGTAAAACTTAGTTTTAAAAACTTTTAAGTTTAACAAAATTAAGTGTTGACAAAAAAATAGGAAAGCGTAAAATGCGCAGCCCTAGCGAGATAAAGTTTAACGTTTTAATCGCAACGTTCTTTAACAATATAAAGCAATCATCTGTGTGGGCACTCGTACAGATTGAGTTCTAACAGCCAAGCTTAGTTTACTAAGTGAGGAAAACAAACTTAGAGTCTCAATTGAAACTGAGTGACCAACAGCAATAACTACTCCGGTAGGAATTGCAGCACAGTCAATTCAATATCGAAAGATATTAAATAAATTCAGAATTCATTGAGCTGTTCTTAGGAACATAAAAACTTTTTAATTGAAGAGTTTGATCATGGCTCAGATTGAACGCTGGCGGCAGGCCTAACACATGCAAGTCGAGCGGTAACATTTCTAGCTTGCTAGAAGATGACGAGCGGCGGACGGGTGAGTAATGCTTGGGAACATGCCTTGAGGTGGGGGACAACAGTTGGAAACGACTGCTAATACCGCATAATGTCTACGGACCAAAGGGGGCTTCGGCTCTCGCCTTTAGATTGGCCCAAGTGGGATTAGCTAGTTGGTGAGGTAATGGCTCACCAAGGCGACGATCCCTAGCTGGTTTGAGAGGATGATCAGCCACACTGGGACTGAGACACGGCCCAGACTCCTACGGGAGGCAGCAGTGGGGAATATTGCACAATGGGCGCAAGCCTGATGCAGCCATGCCGCGTGTGTGAAGAAGGCCTTCGGGTTGTAAAGCACTTTCAGTCAGGAGGAAAGGTTAGTAGTTAATACCTGCTAGCTGTGACGTTACTGACAGAAGAAGCACCGGCTAACTCCGTGCCAGCAGCCGCGGTAATACGGAGGGTGCGAGCGTTAATCGGAATTACTGGGCGTAAAGCGTACGCAGGCGGTTTGTTAAGCGAGATGTGAAAGCCCCGGGCTCAACCTGGGAACTGCATTTCGAACTGGCAAACTAGAGTGTGATAGAGGGTGGTAGAATTTCAGGTGTAGCGGTGAAATGCGTAGAGATCTGAAGGAATACCGATGGCGAAGGCAGCCACCTGGGTCAACACTGACGCTCATGTACGAAAGCGTGGGGAGCAAACAGGATTAGATACCCTGGTAGTCCACGCCGTAAACGATGTCTACTAGAAGCTCGGAACCTCGGTTCTGTTTTTCAAAGCTAACGCATTAAGTAGACCGCCTGGGGAGTACGGCCGCAAGGTTAAAACTCAAATGAATTGACGGGGGCCCGCACAAGCGGTGGAGCATGTGGTTTAATTCGATGCAACGCGAAGAACCTTACCTACACTTGACATACAGAGAACTTACCAGAGATGGTTTGGTGCCTTCGGGAACTCTGATACAGGTGCTGCATGGCTGTCGTCAGCTCGTGTTGTGAGATGTTGGGTTAAGTCCCGCAACGAGCGCAACCCCTATCCTTAGTTGCTAGCAGGTAATGCTGAGAACTCTAAGGAGACTGCCGGTGATAAACCGGAGGAAGGTGGGGACGACGTCAAGTCATCATGGCCCTTACGTGTAGGGCTACACACGTGCTACAATGGCGCATACAGAGTGCTGCGAACTCGCGAGAGTAAGCGAATCACTTAAAGTGCGTCGTAGTCCGGATTGGAGTCTGCAACTCGACTCCATGAAGTCGGAATCGCTAGTAATCGCGTATCAGAATGACGCGGTGAATACGTTCCCGGGCCTTGTACACACCGCCCGTCACACCATGGGAGTGGGTTGCTCCAGAAGTAGATAGTCTAACCCTCGGGAGGACGTTTACCACGGAGTGATTCATGACTGGGGTGAAGTCGTAACAAGGTAGCCCTAGGGGAACCTGGGGCTGGATCACCTCCTTATACGATTTAGAACTTGTTTGTTCGTAGTGTCCACACAGATGATTGTTAGTTAGCTAAGCCACTGGCTTAACTAATTAATATGCTCTTTAAAAATTTGGAAAAGCTGATAATAAAATTCTGATAAATACATTGTATTTATCAAGAGTTTTCAAAAGTAAAAAATGCCATTGATTATTCAATAGAATGATTAATTGGTATCTACTTTAGTATTCAATATTAACTTCTGGCGAAGTTAAACTGTCACATAACAAAGACCCGTTTGGGTTGTATGGTTAAGTGACTAAGCGTACACGGTGGATGCCTTGGCAGTTGGAGGCGATGAAGGACGTATTAACTTGCGATAAGCCTAGTCAAGCTAGTAAAAAGCGCTTGAGACTAGGATTTCCGAATGGGGAAACCCACCTGCTTGCAGGTATCGTTAACTGAATACATAGGTTAACGAGGCGAACGCGGAGAACTGAAACATCTAAGTACCCGTAGGAAAAGAAATCAACCGAGATTCCGATAGTAGCGGCGAGCGAAATCGGAACAGCCCTTAAGCTGATTATGTGTTAATGGAAGGCTCTGGAAAGTGCCACGATACAGGGTGATAGTCCCGTACATGAAAACGCATTTTGAGTGAAATCGAGTAGGTCGGAGCACGTGAAACTTTGACTGAATATAGGTGGACCATCATCTAAGGCTAAATACTCCCAACTGACCGATAGTGAACCAGTACCGTGAGGGAAAGGCGAAAAGAACCCCTGTGAGGGGAGTGAAATAGAACCTGAAACCGTGTACGTACAAGCAGTAGGAGCAGACTTGTTCTGTGACTGCGTACCTTTTGTATAATGGGTCAGCGACTTATATTTTGTAGCGAGGTTAACCGATTAGGGTAGCCGTAGGGAAACCGAGTCTTAACTGGGCGAATAGTTGCAAGGTATAGACCCGAAACCCGGTGATCTAGCCATGGGCAGGTTGAAGGTTGAGTAACATCAACTGGAGGACCGAACCCACTAACGTTGAAAAGTTAGGGGATGACCTGTGGCTAGGAGTGAAAGGCTAATCAAACCGGGAGATAGCTGGTTCTCCCCGAAATCTATTTAGGTAGAGCCTCGGACGAATACTTACGGGGGTAGAGCACTGTTAAGGCTAGGGGGTCATCCCGACTTACCAACCCTTTGCAAACTCCGAATACCGTAAAGTACTATCCGGGAGACACACGGCGGGTGCTAACGTCCGTCGTGAAGAGGGAAACAACCCAGACCGCCAGCTAAGGTCCCAAAGTCATAGTTAAGTGGGAAACGATGTGGAAAGGCCCAGACAGCCAGGAGGTTGGCTTAGAAGCAGCCATCCTTTAAAGAAAGCGTAATAGCTCACTGGTCGAGTCGGTCTGCGCGGAAGATGTAACGGGGCTAAACTATGCACCGAAGCTGCGGATTCATCTTAGGATGAGTGGTAGGGGAGCGTTCTGTAAGCCGTTGAAGGTGACTCGGGAGGGTTGCTGGAGGTATCAGAAGTGCGAATGCTGACATGAGTAACGATAATGCGGGTGAAAAACCCGCACGCCGGAAGACCAAGGGTTCCTATCCCATGTTAATCAGGGTAGGGTAAGTCGACCCCTAAGGCGAGGCCGAAAGGCGTAGTCGATGGGAAACGGATTAATATTTCCGTACTTGGTATAATTGCGATGGGGGGACGGAGAAGGCTAAGCAAGCATGGCGATGGTTGTCCATGTGAAAGTGAGTAGGCTAGTGACTTAGGTAAATCCGGGTTGCTGTTAGGCTGAGACACGAGACGAGCACCCAAGGGTGTGAAGTTGCTGATGCCATACTTCCAGGAAAAGCCTCTAAGCTTCAGATTATACCGAATCGTACCCCAAACCGACACAGGTGGTCAGGTAGAGAATACTAAGGCGCTTGAGAGAACTCGGGTGAAGGAACTAGGCAAAATCGTACCGTAACTTCGGGAGAAGGTACGCTCCTATCTGTGATGAGACTTGCTCTCTAAGCGGACGGGAGCCGCAGTGACCAGGTGGCTGGGACTGTTTATTAAAAACACAGCACTGTGCAAAATCGCAAGATGACGTATACGGTGTGACACCTGCCCGGTGCCGGAAGGTTAATTGATGGGGTTAGTTTTCGGACGAAGCTCTTGATCGAAGCCCCGGTAAACGGCGGCCGTAACTATAACGGTCCTAAGGTAGCGAAATTCCTTGTCGGGTAAGTTCCGACCTGCACGAATGGTGTAACCATGGCCACGCTGTCTCCACCCGAGACTCAGTGAAATTGAAATCGCAGTGAAGATGCTGTGTACCCGCGGCTAGACGGAAAGACCCCGTGAACCTTTACTACAGCTTGGCACTGAACATTGAACCTACATGTGTAGGATAGGTGGGAGACTTAGAAGCAGAGACGCTAGTTTTTGTGGAGTCGTCCTTGAAATACCACCCTTGTAGTTTTGATGTTCTAACGTTGGCCCCTGAATCGGGGTTACGGACAGTGCCTGGTGGGTAGTTTGACTGGGGCGGTCTCCTCCCAAAGAGTAACGGAGGAGCACGAAGGTTGGCTAAGTACGGTCGGACATCGTACGGTTAGTGTAATGGTAGAAGCCAGCTTAACTGCGAGACAGACACGTCGAGCAGGTACGAAAGTAGGTCATAGTGATCCGGTGGTTCTGAATGGAAGGGCCATCGCTCAACGGATAAAAGGTACTCCGGGGATAACAGGCTGATACCGCCCAAGAGTTCATATCGACGGCGGTGTTTGGCACCTCGATGTCGGCTCATCACATCCTGGGGCTGAAGTCGGTCCCAAGGGTATGGCTGTTCGCCATTTAAAGTGGTACGCGAGCTGGGTTTAGAACGTCGTGAGACAGTTCGGTCCCTATCTGCCGTGGGCGTTTGAGAATTGAGAGGGGTTGCTCCTAGTACGAGAGGACCGGAGTGAACGAACCGCTGGTGTTCGGGTTGTCATGCCAATGGCATTGCCCGGTAGCTACGTTCGGAACTGATAAGCGCTGAAAGCATCTAAGCGCGAAGCAGGCCTCGAGATGATTTCTCACTAGACTTTTAAAGTCTCTGAAGGGCCGTTGAAGACTACAACGTTGATAGGCAGGATGTGGAAGTGGTGTGAGCCATTAAGCTAACCTGTACTAATTACCCGTGAGGCTTAACCATACAACGCCAAACGCGTTTTATGTGACAGAAACAAGCGACAGAAGTTAATAGCTAAAGTAGATAGCAACGAAGAAACTTAAAAAATATTATCAGATATTTTCCAGATTTAGTTAGTACGTAGAAATACGGACTAACACCTAATTTGCTTGGTAACCATAGCGTTTTGGACCCACCTGACCCCATGCCGAACTCAGTAGTGAAACGAAACAGCGCCGATGATAGTGTAGCATTTGCTATGTGAAAGTAGGACATTGCCAGGCTCCAAATAAGAGAAACCCGTTACAGCGATGTGACGGGTTTTTTGCTGTCTGTAAGAAAGTGAAAATATTAGTTGTCAGCCATCAGTTATCAGCTGCACAGCGTCAACCTGTACTTCGTAGCGTGGGTTGAGTATCACGAAACCCGCGGGTAAAAGAACGCGACGACCACCTCAGTGCCCAGTGAATCCCATTAAAAAACATTAAGAGTACTTTGCTATGTGGCTCACTACCGCTGTGGGCACCACGATATTCTACTGCGTAGCGCACCGACTCCAAATACGGGAAACCCGCTTCAGAAATGAAGCGGCTTTTTTACGTCTTAAGGAAAGTAAAAATATTAGCTATTAGCTATTAGCTATCAGCCATCAGTTATCAGCTGCACAGCGTCAAGCTGTACTTCGTAGCGTGGGTTGAGTATCACGAAACCCACGGGTAAAAGAACGCGACGACCACCTCAGTGCCCAGTGAATCCCATTAAAAAACATTAAGAGTACTTTGCTATGTGGCTCACTACCGCTGTGGGCACCAGGACATTCTACTGCGTAGCGCACCGACTCTAAATACACGAAAGCCGTTTCATTTCGAAGCGGCTTTTTTACGTCTTCAGACAAGCGAAATTCGCACACATAATACATTCACTTCTAAACCTATCATGTAGGTCGGGCGAGCAAAGCGACATCCGGCGCTAAAAATCATCGATAATAATTATAGTGTTCTTATTTCACGAGTTGGGTTATTAGATTTTATTCACACAGTCTCCCCCACTTTCGTAGCGTGGGCTGAGTATCACTAAACTCTCGGATAAAGCACACTACATAATCATAATATTGCTTTTAAAGTTTATTGTGTGCGTTCTGTATATTCGCCTAGCCAATGAATATCCCTTTGTATATTACTAAGAGGCAGTTTGTTTCTGTATTTAAGCTTTAAAATAAACGTATTTATTCAAAATAACTAGATTACAAATATAATTTTGCTTTGTTACTAGCTTTGATTTAGGATCAAAACAGTTTAAAACCAAGAACTAATAACCAGTGTATAGATTATTAATTAGTGCCATATCATTTATATTTTGTTTCTCTGTGTCGGCAGTTGAAGTAACTGATCTGTATCAAGATATATTAAAAGTCTATGATAAAAGTCGAGACACGCGTTTAGCCGCTAGCCGCAAAGCATTACTCAATGTGTTAGTAAAGGTAAGCGGGGATGAATCCGCAGATCAAAATAAGCTTGCTCAGCAGCGCACCAAAAACATTTCTGATTACATGCTCAAGTTTGAATACGATGAAAAAGCAAACGGACAGCTTCATCTCGTTGTTAAGTTTGAAGCGCGTAAAATCAATGAATTAATTAAAGAATTAAATTTACCTCTTTGGGGTGTTCAACGCCCATTAGTTGCTATTTGGTTAGGTATTGAGGATAACTGGCGCAGAGAGCTTGTTACACAAGAGAGTTATCCTCAGTTAGAGCAGCTTATATACGATAAAGCCGGACGACGTGGTTTACCTGTTGTAGTGCCACTATTAGATTTACAAGACCGACGTTTGGTTGGCATTCCTGAGGTATGGGGTAATTTTTCGGAGCCTGTTGAAGAGGCGTCGCGCCGTTATAGTGCCGAGCGCAGCATTACAGCACGCATGTATCAAGCTCCCGACAGCGAAACTTGGATTTTAGACTGGCGTTTTACTAATGATGATTTATTTGATTCAAACCGTCTTGAAGGTGATAAACAACAAATAGTAGGTCAGATGATAGACAGCTTAGCGTTGGGTTTAGCCAATGAATACGCAATCGACCCTAACGCGTATTATGAGCAGGCTGCGGCTACGCTTACCTTAAAGGGTACTCAAAGCTTTGTCGACATTGAACTTGCCAAACGTCGCCTACAAAGTTTGAGTGTAGTGACGCAAGCAACCATAATGCGCAAAACCCCAGAATTTGTCGAATTTAAGCTTAACCACACCGGTAGTGTAGGAGATCTTAAAAAGGGCCTTGGGCTTGATAGTGCATTTAGAGATTATGTAGACCCTCGCGCATTTTACCATGTTGTAGACAAAAACAGTCTTGAGTATCAATGGGTCGGTGAGTAATGCTAAGCGCTGAGCCTATGCAAATGGCACTACCTGTTACATTGCCTGACGATGAAACATTTGCATCTTACTTTGGTGGGGAAGACTCTTTAGAGGTAAATCACCTTAAAGCGAGTTTTTCAAAGCTTGCCAACAAATTTCAATACACCTATTTGTGTGGCTTAGGCGATTCTGGTAAATCTCATTTATTGTACGCTACTTGTATACAAGCCCAAGAACGGGGCTTGTCAAACATGCTTTTGTCTATGCGTGAAGTTATCGATTTTGGACCTATGGTGTTAGATGGCTTAGAAGCACTTGACGTATTATGCATTGATGATGTGCACTTAGTCGCTGGCAATGATGCCTGGGAAAAAGCCCTTTTTAACTTTTTTAATCGCTTTAATGAGCCCGGAAAAATGTTAGTGGTTACGGCGGATTTGCTCCCTGATATGCTTAATATCAGTTTGCCCGACTTAGAGTCTCGGCTAAAGTGGGGAACCACCTTTCAAATTCGATCAAT
Organism: Pseudoalteromonas sp. MM1; assembly: GCF_030296835.1. Lineage (NCBI taxonomy): Bacteria > Pseudomonadati > Pseudomonadota > Gammaproteobacteria > Alteromonadales > Pseudoalteromonadaceae > Pseudoalteromonas > Pseudoalteromonas sp. MM1. The sequence continues at coordinate 1,381,964 of NZ_AP027922.1, forward strand.
GAGTGATGATGATAAAGCACAAGCGCTTGTTAAGCGAGCTCATATGCGTGGGCTTGAACTAAGTGATGAATGCGCACGCTTTTTATTGACTCGCTTGAGTCGTGATATGCGTGCTTTATTAGACGTATTAGACAAATTAGATCACGCATCAATGGCCGCACAACGAAAATTAACAATTCCCTTCATAAAATCAACGTTAAAGCTGTAGTAGGTCTAGAATCTAGACCCTGCTTTCAGTTATCATTAGTCAACAAAATTGTAATCACCTTCTGTGAAAGATCAGGTATCGAATGAACTTAGAAAATATTTTAGCGCAAGCACTTGAGGCAGTTGCCAGTGCCAGTGAAATCGCGCAACTAGAAGAGATCAGGGTTAATTACCTTGGTAAAAAAGGCGAAATCACAAGCTTACTTAAAACACTGGGTAAAATTGCTCCTGAAGAACGCAAAGAAGCAGGCCAAGTAATTAACCAAGCTAAGCAAGATGTACAAGTAGCAATTAATGAAAAGCGTGAACTTTTAGCAAGTAAAGCGCTTGAAGAAAAGCTAGCTGCTGAAACAATTGATGTAACTTTACCAGGGCGCGTAATGCCTACAGGTGGCCTTCATCCGGTAACACGCACAATTGAGCGTATTGAAAGCTTTTTTGGCGAGCTAGGCTTTGCTGTTAAATCAGGCCCAGAAGTAGAAGATGATTTTCATAACTTTGATGCGTTAAATATTCCTGAGCATCACCCAGCGCGTGCTGATCACGATACCTTTTATTTTAATCCTAAGTTAGTACTGCGTACCCAAACAAGTGGTGTGCAAATTCGTACTATGGAAACAGAGCAACCGCCACTGCGAATTATTTCGCCAGGTCGAGTATATCGTAACGACTACGACCAAACGCATACTCCGATGTTTCATCAGGTAGAAGGTTTAATGGTTGATACTGATGTAAGCTTCACAGAGCTTAAGGGTATTTTACACGACTTCTTACGTAACTTTTTTGAAGAAGATATGGAAATTCGTTTCCGTCCTTCATTCTTCCCATTTACAGAGCCTTCAGCTGAAGTAGATGTTATGGGTAAAGACGGTAAATGGCTCGAAGTATTAGGTTGTGGCATGGTTCACCCTAACGTACTTAAGTCAGTAGGTATTGACCCAGAAAAATACACCGGTTTTGCTTTTGGTATGGGCGTAGAGCGCTTAACCATGCTGCGCTATGGCGTAAACGACTTACGTGCATTTTTTGAAAATGACTTAAAATTCCTAAACCAGTTCCGTTAAGAGTGAAAATATAAAATGAAATTTAGTGAAAAGTGGTTAAGAGAGTGGGTAAATCCTGCTATTGATACGCAAGCTCTTTCGGAACAGCTTTCTATGGCTGGCCTTGAGGTTGACGCAGTTGAGAGCGCGGCAGCGGATTTCAATGGCGTAGTAGTTGGTGAAGTTGTTGAGTGCGCACAGCACCCAGATGCATATAAACTTCGCGTTACTAAAATCAATGTAGGTGGCGATGAGCTACTTGATATTGTGTGTGGTGCGCCAAACTGCCGCCAAGGCATTAAAGTAGCTGTTGCAACTGTTGGTGCTGTTTTACCGGGCGACTTTAAAATCAAAAAAGCCAAATTGCGCGGTCAGCCATCACACGGCATGCTGTGTGCTTTTGTTGAGCTAGGTATTAGTGAAGAAGGCGACGGTATCATGGAGCTACCAAGTGATGCGCCAATTGGTGCAGATCTTCGTGAATACTTAGGCCTTGATGACAGCATTATTGATGTTGACTTAACGCCAAACCGTGGTGACTGTTTAGGTATAAAAGGCCTTGCTCGTGAAGTAGGTGTTTTAAACAGCATTGATGTAAATGTATTAGCTATTCCAGCAGTTACTCCAGCAATTGACGATAAAGTATCCATTGAGCTGGTGAACGAAGAAGCATGTCCTCGCTACCTTGGTCGAGTGATAAAGGGTATTAGCCTTGATGCAGAAACACCGCTTTGGATGGTTGAAAAGCTTCGCCGTAGTGGTATTCGCTCAATTGATCCTGTTGTTGATGTTACTAACTATGTATTACTAGAGCTTGGCCATCCAATGCATGCATTCGATTTAAGTGCAATTGAAGGTGGTATTAAAGTTCGTAATGCCCATGCAGGCGAAGAGCTAGTATTACTTGATGGTAATACTGCAAAACTGAACGAATCAACACTTGTGATAGCCGATCATAATAAAGCACTTGCGATTGCAGGTATTTTTGGTGGCGAGCAATCAGGTGTAACAGAAAAAACGTCTGATATTTTATTAGAAAGCGCGTTTTTTAACCCGGTCGCGATTGCAGGTCAAGCCCGTAGTTACGGTCTACATACCGATGCATCACACCGCTATGAGCGTGGGGTAGATTTTGCTCTTCAACATGATGCAATGGAGCGTGCAACTGCTTTATTACTTGATATTGTTGGCGGCGAAGCAGGACCTGTTGTAGAAGCGGTGGCTGCTGATAAACTGCCAAAAGTGACAGAAGTACGCCTCCGTCGTGCGCGTTTAGACCGTGTAATTGGTCATCATATTGATGATGCTAAAGTGACTGATATTCTAACTCGTTTAGGGTTAGACGTTAAGTTTGAAAACAACAGCTGGAGTGCTGATATTCCAAGCTACCGTTTTGATATTTCTATTGAAGAAGACTTAATTGAAGAAGTTGCGCGTGTTTATGGTTACAACAGTATCCCAAATGTTGCCCCTACTGCAAAGTTAAAAATGACTACGCATGATGAGTCTACAATTGCACTTAGCAAGTTTCGCAATATATTAGTGACACGTGGCTACCAAGAAGCAATTACGTACAGCTTTGTAGACCCTAAAGCACAAGCAATTATACACCCGCAAAGTACACCGCTTATACTGCCGCACCCAATTTCAATTGAAATGTCGGCTATGCGTGTAAGCTTAATGCCAGGGCTTTTAGCATCGGTTGCGTATAATCAAAATCGTCAACAACCACGTATTCGTTTATTTGAGCATGGTCTTAAATTTATCAGCGATGACAGCGCAGAAAATGGCCTGCAGCAAGTGCCTGTTATTGGCGGTGTGATCACCGGCCTTGCACACGGCGAGCATTGGGTTGAGCAAAAACGTAACGTTGATTTTTACGACTTAAAAGGTGATGTTGAAGCCTTATTAGCAATCACCAACGATACAAGCCGTTTTGAAATTAAAGCAGAGCAGTCAGACGGTTTCCACCCGGGCCAATCAGCGGTAATTTATGTTGATGGTAAAAAGGTAGGATTTTTTGGTGCTCTTCATCCTCAGGTGCAAAAATCGTTAGATATCAATAACGCAACTTTTGTATTTGAAATTGAAATGTCTGCAATAGAAAAAAGAAATTTACCGCAAGCTGTAGGGGTTTCAAAATTCCCTTCAAATCGCCGCGACATCGCGATTTTAGTGGCTGACAGCGTTAATTCAGGTGATATTTTAAGCACAATAGAAAAAGTTGGCGGAAATCAATTGGTTGACCTAAACTTATTCGATGTGTATAAGGGCAAAGGTATTGAGCCAAATTATAAGAGTTTGGCGATTGCTCTAACACTGCAGGCGGTTGATAGAACACTCGAAGAGAAAGATATCAATCTGGTAGTTGATAACGTGGTGGCCACATTGGCCGAAAAGTTTAATGCATCGTTGAGGGACTAGATATGGCGCTTACTAAAGCCGACATAGCTGAACACCTATTTGAAAAGCTCGGGATCAATAAAAAAGATGCCAAAGATTTAGTTGAAGCGTTTTTTGAAGAAATCCGCTCAGCGCTTGAAAAAGGCGAGCAGGTTAAGCTCTCTGGATTTGGTAACTTTGATCTTCGTGATAAAAAAGAAAGACCAGGCCGAAACCCGAAAACAGGAGAAGACATTCCTATTTCGGCGCGCCGCGTGGTGACCTTTAGACCAGGTCAAAAGCTTAAAACCCGTGTAGAAGTGGGTACAAGCAAAGCAAAATAAAAAAGGGCAGCGTAAGCTGCCTTTTTTATTTAAAAACCATTTGGCGACACGTTTAACCCCGCAAAATGATTAAGAATTATTGCGGGCTGAGATAATGCCAGGGTTTTGCTTACCTAAAATTCTCGTGGCGATACAAACTCACCGTTTTGTATTTGCTCATACGTTTGTTGAGCAAGGGAATCGAGTGCGTCTAAATTTTTACCATCGCTCATAAGTTGATGCTCAATTGGTAATAAATCTATATTCTCAATACCAGCGCTTTGCGCCACTTTCGAAAAAATATAAGCGTGTTTATATTTATCGTGCTTATAAAACAAGCTGATTAACGAGGCATACACTTCAGGGTTTGGCTGTTGGCCTGGTTTATTTAGCTCAAGCGTTTTGTAAAGCAAATCAATCGTTTTTTCATCATCAAATTTAATGTAATAAGAAGCGAGGTAAAACTGCATCTCTGCACTACTTGTTACGCTTTCATCATTTTCTAATGCAAGTAACCGTGTTAGTGCACTTTGTTCATTATTACGTGACCAATGATAGTAAAGCAAACCAGGGTGGTTTGTGTTTTTTGTGTCTTGATAAAGTCGTGTCATTTCTTTAAGGCTTGTAAGTTGGCCTTCTATGCGCGAGGTCGTTTTAGACTTTAGCTTAATATGTTCTATTTTTGCGGCTAAAGTAATACATTGATTATACGACTCAAACCCTTTAAGTAATTGGTATTTATTTTCATCTGTGGGTTTTTTATATTCAATATAGCGTTTTAAAATAACCTCAGAGCGTTCATTCTTACAATGACTATCTTTATTTAAATCACTGCAAAAGCCAGGTGTTTCTTTACATACCTGAGCGAGAGTCAGTGGTTCTTCGCATCCTGTTAACGCTAGCATTGTTAGTATTACGCTTGCTCTTAAAACCATCCCTTAACCTCAAATGAATATATACATTACTATTCTAGCGCAATCATTTGTGCGCTAACAGTAGAGAATAACTTTAGATTAACTTAGAATAGCCCTGCCTGGAGTGCATTACTCTCAAAATCTAATGCATTTTTAAAGGCTATCCGTTCAAAATGATTAAATTAGGTAAATAAAATGACCTCATCTCACGAATTAGAATATACAAATAGTTGGCAAGAGCGCCAAGATTACGCCGAAAGCATGCAACCTATTATTGGTAAGCTTTATCGTAACCGTGGCATAGAAATCGCTGTATATGGCCGTCCTCTCGTTAATGCCAGTACTATCGATATTATCAAATCACATAAAACTGTAGCGCAATTCGAAGGCACTAAATTACGCCTACGTGAAAGCTTTCCGTTTTTAGAAGCGATTAGCAAAATGGAGCTAAATTCAGCTCGTATTGATATTGGTAAACTTGCTTATAGCTACTTGTACGGTGAGGCTGCTAATGGCCGCACAGTTGATGAATTTGTAAAAGACGAATTAGCCGAAATTGCAGACTCACCAGCCAAAGAGCCGCGTGATGTTGTATTGTATGGCTTTGGTCGTATAGGGCGTTTATTGGCGCGCTTATTAATCGAAAAATCAGGTCCTTATGCCGACTTACGCCTACGCGCAATTGTGGTACGTGGTGGTAAAGAAGGCGACCTTGAAAAACGTGCAAGCTTGCTACGTCGCGATTCAATTCATGGCCCATTTAATGGCTCAATTACTATTGATAAAGAGCGTAATGCAATTAAAGCGAATGGTAGCTACATCCAAGTGATTTATGCTAACTCGCCAAGCGAGGTTGATTACACCGCTTACGGTATCGAAAATGCACTAGTAGTCGATAACACCGGTATTTGGAAAGACGAAGCAGGCCTTGGCCAGCACTTAGAGTCTAAAGGGGCTGCAAAAGTACTATTAACAGCACCGGCTAAAGGCAATATTAAAAACATTGTTTATGGTGTAAATAACCAAGACATCAAGCCTGAAGATAAAATCGTATGTGCAGCAAGCTGTACCACCAATGCGATTACGCCAACCCTTAAAGCATTAAACGATAAGTTTGGTATTAATAACGGCCACGTAGAAACCGTACACTCTTACACAAACGATCAAAACCTTATTGATAACTACCACAAAGCAGAGCGTCGTGGACGTGCTGCTGCACTTAATATGGTAATTACCGAAACAGGTGCAGCTAAAGCGGTATCTAAAGCGCTTCCTGAGCTTGAAGGTAAGCTAACAGGTAATGCGATTCGTGTGCCTACACCTAATGTATCGCTTGCCATATTAAACTTAAACCTCAATAGCAGCACGTCTGTTGAAGAGCTAAATGCGTTTTTACGTGAAACCGCACTACATTCAGAATTGCGCGACCAAATTGACTACACCGCCTCGACCGAAATCGTATCTACCGATTTAGTTGGTAGCCGCTACGCGGGTGTTGTTGATTCGCAAGCTACAATTGTTGAAGGTAACCGCGTTGTTTTATACGTATGGTACGACAATGAATTTGGCTACAGCTGCCAAGTAGTCCGTTGTATGCGTGATATGGCTGAAGTGGCTTTCCCAAGTTTACCTCGCTAATATAAACGCAATTATACTAAGCCAGCTTTTTTGCTGGCTTTTTTAGTCGCGTTATATTTTTAAAGTGTACCCTGTGTGGTAGGCTTTAATTATTGAGATGTGTACTGCGGTTATCCCGTAATTATGCATTTTACTATTTATAAAATAGTGTCAGTTCTGCAAGTTAAGCAGATAAACTTATTCTACCTTAAGGTTTTTTCATGAAAATCAGCAGCAATTTTGATAGTGGTAACATAAAGGTTATCGAAGCCACCGATCCGCTAAATATTCAATTAGAAATTAACAACGATCACCAGTCTGAATTTTATCAATGGTTTCACTTTCGCTTAGAAACAACACCTTATCAATTGCATAAGTTAAATATTAATAATTTAGACAAATCAGCCTACCCAGATGGATGGGAAGGTTACCAAACGGTTGCATCGTACGATCGTCAAACCTGGTTCCGTGTGCCGTCAAATTACGAAAATGGTACGCTAACGTTTGAGCTAGAGCCCGAGTGCGGTAGCGTTTATTTTGCTTACTTTGCGCCTTACAGCTACGAGCGTCATTTAGATTTATTAGCGTGGGCACAAAGCGAAGAGCTTTGCCAACTACAAACATTAGGCGAAACACTTGATGGCCGTGACATGAGCGTGCTTAAAATTGGTCAGCCTAGCGAAGATAAAAAAACAATCTGGATCACAGCGCGCCAACACCCAGGCGAAACAATGGCAGAATGGTTTGTAGAAGGACTATTACACAAACTGCTTGATGATGAAGACCCTCATGCAGCAGCGCTTTTATCAAAAGCCGTATTTTATGTAGTCCCAAACATGAACCCAGATGGCAGTGTACGGGGTCACCTTCGTACTAATGCAAATGGCGTTAACTTAAACCGTGAGTGGCAAACACCGAGCATGGAAAATAGCCCAGAAGTGTATTTAGTGCTTAATAAAATGCGCGAAACCGGCCTAGATATGCACTTAGATATTCACGGCGATGAAGCTATTCCTTATAACTTTGTAGCAGGTAGTGAGGGGATTCCAAGCTACGATGACCGCTTAAAAGACTTAGAAGATAGCTTTAAAGCAGCGCTGCTTACTATTACCCCTGAGTTTCAAGATGAACACGGCTACGATAAAGACGAGCCGGGTAAAGCTAATTTAACGGTTGGCTCATCTGCAACCGCAGAAGAATTTAAAGCACTTACTTACACAATTGAGATGCCTTTCAAAGACAATAACGACTTACCAGATCCTGATTACGGCTGGTCAGACCGCCGCTCGTATCAATTTGGCCAAGATACTTTAGCCGCAATCGTAAATGTCGTTGATAAATTAAGATAAATTAGTATAAGGTAAGGGCAACATTAAAATGTTGCCCTTTTTTATTACAAAATTAACAAATAATAAAAGTGCGCAATAGCTTAGTTATCGTATTACCTAGCTCTCAATAAGTAATAAACAATCAACAGTCTCAAATAAAATAATAAGAGGTATTTAGCGTGGATGCATTCGGACAACTTTTAGATAGCCTAGATGGCATGTTAGGGGGGGCTGTTTGGTTTCCCTACGTGCTGTTAGGAGTTGGTCTATTTTTTACTATTTATTTAAAATTCCCACAAATTCGTTATTTCAAACATGCGTGTAAAGTGGTTACCGGTAAGTTTGACAAAAAAGGCACCGAGGGTGACACCACCCACTTTCAAGCGCTTGCTACTGCGCTTTCTGGCACCGTAGGTACGGGTAACATTGGCGGGGTGGCCTTGGCTATTTCTATTGGTGGCCCAGCAGCACTATTTTGGATGTGGATGACGGCATTTTTTGGTATGACCACCAAATTTGTAGAAGTAACGCTTTCGCACAAATACCGCGAAAAAACACAAGACGGCACCATGGCGGGTGGCCCTATGTATTACATGGATAAACGCCTTAACATGAAGTGGCTAGCTATTTTATTTGCCGTTGCCACTGTAATTAGTTCATTTGGTACAGGCAGCTTGCCTCAAATTAATAATATTGCGCAGGGTATGGAAGCCACATTTGGTTTTGCCCCTATGGCAACCGGTGCTGTGTTATCTATTTTACTCGCGTTGGTTATTTTAGGCGGTATCAAGCGTATTGCTGCAATTACATCACGTGTAGTGCCAATTATGGCTGTTATTTACATAGTGGGGGCGTTAGGTGTTATTTTTTACAATGTAGAAAACATCGGACCTTCGTTTGCCTCAATTTTTGTTGATGCTTTCACTGGCTCAGCAGCAGCGGGTGGCTTTTTAGGTGCATCTTTTGCGTATGCATTTAACAGAGGCGTAAATCGTGGTTTGTTCTCAAATGAAGCCGGTCAAGGTTCAGCACCCATTGCTCACGCATCAGCAAAAGCAGATGAACCAGTTTCAGAAGGTATGGTATCTATTTTAGAGCCGTTTATCGATACAATCATCATTTGTACATTAACAGGCTTAGTTATTTTATCGTCAGGTGTGTGGAACGAAAAATTCGAAACGCATTTTGAGCGTTCATCAATGAGTATTATTAAAGGTGACTACTCAGAAACTAACGAAGCGCAGCGCCAAGAGCTATACAACTACCTAAATGGTAACGATAGCAAGGTAGAGCTATTTAACGGTAATATTGATGTGGTTAACGGCGAGCCAACAAGTAATGGTTTTACCGTATTACATTCTCGCTCAATTGGTGAAGACATACGTTTTGGCATTACCGAAAAACATAAATACACAGGTATTGTTGAGGTGAAAAACGGCATGCCAACCGACGACAGCATAAGTTTAATTGGTAAATCGTTGGTGCATTCAGCAGAGCTAACAACCAAAGCGTTTACACGAGGCTTTTTTGGCGATAGTGGCCAATACATCGTATCGATAGGCTTATTGTTATTCGCATTTTCTACTGCCATTGCATGGTCGTACTACGGTGACCGTGCCATGATTTACTTACTTGGTAATCGCTCGGTTATGCCGTATCGCGTATTTTACGTTGCGGCGTTCTTTTGGGCGTCGTTTGCCGATACCACTTTAGTATGGAAATTAGCAGCCGTTGCAATTGTCGTTATGACCTTGCCTAACTTATTTGGCATTATGTTATTGCGTAAGGAGATGAAGCAATCTGTAGATGACTACTGGGTTAAATTCAAAAAAGACAACGAGCAATAAAACAAGTACAATAAAAGGCGCCGCAAGGCGCTTTTTTTATGCGTAGTATGGAGAGTAGTATGGCGATTATTCATTGCCCCAAGTGTGCAAAATCAATTTCAGATAAACATCAGCAGTGCCCGCATTGCAATAGTAACATTGGCGCACTTAATTCTGAGCAGGTACAACAGCTTCAGCGCGAACAGCGAATTAAAAAACAGCAAATGTTTATGAACCATTCTTTCTTGGCGCTCATACTATTTTTAGGTGGCTTTTTTTGCTTGTACTTTTTGCAGCCCGCAAAAGAAACCCTTGAGTGGTACGCTTATACAGTCGCAATTGGTGTTGGCTGTATTTGGTACTTAGTAAACCGCGTTATTTTAGTGACTCTAAAAAAGAAAAGATGACATGAATATTGACAACCTTGTACAAAATATCACCCCAGAATTATTTGAGCGTTTACAGTACGGAGCTTCAACGGGTAAATGGCCCGATGGTACGCCGCTCTCTGATGAACAAAAGCAACAAACGGTGCAACTTGTTATGCTTTACCAAGCTAAAATAGCGCAATCGAACGAGCAATTTACCATTGGCGCTAATGGCGAAATGATCCAAAAGACAAAAGCACAACTACAAAAAGAATTTAAATCAGAAAACGAAATAGCTAGGTTTAGTGAACATGATCTTTAAACACCTTTTTACACCTAAGTGGAAACACCCAAAGCAACAAGTTCGTCTAGACGCAATTGAAAAGCTTGATGTAGAGCGCGACGCATCCATTTTAAGCACATTAGCACTGGAAGATAATTCAGCCGAAATACGCCGCAAAGCACTGCAAAAAGTAAATAATTTAGCACTGTGGTGGAAAGCCTATAAACAAGATCAGGCACTTAAAGAAGTAGCCGAAATACAAATTTCGAACGCGGTGCTAAACAACGAAAGTGCATTAAGCACACAAATTAAAAGTGAGTATATAGACCGTTTTGCACCGGTTAAAACGCTAGAAAAGCTCGCCTTTGCAGAAAAAGAACTACAAGTGCGCGTTAAACTTTTAAAACGTTTAGCGAACCCTAAATTAATTGAAAAAGCGTTTAAAGAAGGCAGCGAAGAGCTTCAAAGTCAACTTGTAGAACTAGCTATAACGCACCAACTTATTAAGTCGTTAGTAAAGCATGCTAAAGGCGATGCAAAGCTTAAGCTTGAGCAACATATTGAAAACGAACGTTTAGTAATTGAAATGCCAGCTAAGGTAGAGAGTGCCACCCGTGTAATTTTAGCCAAATTAAACGCCCTACGTGATAAAAACGATTACGCCATAGTTAATCCACAAGCAGGCGATTTAATGGCGCAGTGGCAAGCGCTTGAGCTTAAATGGTTAAGCGAAGATCACGTTAAAGAACTAGATAAAAAATATATCAGTATTACAGATAAACTCGATACGCATATTGCGACACTTAAAGCTCAACACGAGCAAGAGCAGCTGCGCTTAGCAGAGCAACAGCGCCAATTATTAGCCTTAGCAACACTTGAAGCGTTGAGCGAAGAAATAGAAAACGCATTGGAACTAGGTTTAGAAACGCCAGAACAAATTCAGCAAGATTGGTTAGAAGCTAAAGTAGCGCAAGCTAAGCAAACGTTAACCGACGCACAACACGGCGATAACGCACAAACTAAGCACGTTATTACAAAGCTAGAAAAGCTATTCAATCAGGTGGCAAAACTACCAGAGCTTAGTAGCGCAATTGCGAAATTTAAAATTGCGTTTGATGAGCTCAAAGCCATTGAGCCTGCGCAACAGCTAGCCGATTACGACGATGTTTTAACACGTTTTAATAATACATTTAAACAAACTCGCAGCCATTTAAATGTGCTTGATGGGGCATTGCAGGAAAACTCTAAATCGCAATTAAACGCATATAAAAAACAGTTTTTAGCGCAAATGAGTGAGCTGACAAAGCCACTTGAAAAAAATCAAAGCACAGCTAAGCGTAAAGCACGTGATGTAAAACGCCTTATAGAGCAAGGCCGCTTTAATGTTGCCTTTGGTGTATTTAAAGGCTTTGAAGAGTTGTTTGATAAATTAACACCGCAATTTCAGCAGCCACTGGTAAACTTAAAAGCCGATTTAGAAGCACAACTTGCAGAAGCTAAAGATTGGCAAAAATATGCAGCAGCACCAAAACGCGAAGCTTTACTTGAAGAGGTGGCAGCATTAGTTGACCAACCGTGTGACGACCCTCAACAGCGTGCTGAGCAAGTTAAAGCGTTTCGTAAGCGTTGGAACGAGCTAGGTCGCTTAGATACAGATCAAGAAAAACAACAAGGTGAGCAGTTTGATAGCAACATAGAGCTATTATTTGCACCGTGTCGTAGTTATTTTGCCGAGCAAGAAGTGGCGCGCGAAGCCGCCAAAGCTCAGCGTGAAGTACTGATAAACGACATGCAAGCATTAAGTGAGCAAGACACCACCATTGACCACTTTGATTGGAAGCAGTTTGAAAGCCAATACAATCGTTTAAATAAAGCGTGGCGTAACGTAGGGAAAGTTGACCCTAAAACATACCGCGTATTAAACGAACGCTTTAAAGCACAGCAACAAAGTGTACTTGCTACATTAAATGCGTACCATAAAGGTAATGCAGCACAAAAAAATGCCTTAGTAGAGCGCGCCTCTGCGCTGTCGCAAAGTGAAGATTTAGCGGCGGCATGCCAAGAGTTAAAGCAATTACAACAGCAATGGCAAAGTATAGGTTTTGCTGGCTTAAAAGCCGAAAATGCGCTGTGGCAAAAATTTCGTCAATATAACGACGAAACCTTTAATAAACGTAGCAGCGAGTTTGAGCAGCAAAAACTCGCTCAAAACGAAACAGATAAACAAGCTACAATAGAACTGGTAGAGCTAGAAAGTGCTCTTGAGCAAGTAAATCAAAAAGCTCAATTGCATGATCTTGAAACCAAAGTCAAAGGCTACGCGCAATATAAATCGCTTGCGCCAAAAGTTGCAGCATTATTAAGCGCTATTGATGAAAAGCTCGCTTTACTTACTAGCCAAGCACAGCATGCGCAATTTGAAGCACTGATCACTACTCTTGAAAACAACGATGTAGTGCCGAGCCAGTTTCAAGCACCGTTAACGACGTCGCTTAGTAGTGAGCAGCTGATTACAAGAATGGAAATTCTTGCTAATGTAAGCTCGCAAAACGCAGCGCTGAGAATGGCTGAGCAAGTTGCCATGCTTGATGATAAACACCGCGGTGAGCATGCTGATTTAAACTATTATTTAAAGCAGTTATTAGCGCTCAGTAAGGGTTCAGTTGAGCCTGACACACTAGCTAAAATTAAAACGATTTTTACAGCATAATATGTAATTAACTTGAACTAAATACAGGTGTTACATGATAAAAGCCGCTGTTTTAGCGGCTTTTTTATAATACCAACGAGGATAAAGGTTAGCATGAGAATTTTAATACTGTTTTTAACCACACTACTTTTAAGCGCATGTAATTCTACACAAGGCGTGTCAGTTTACTCATTTACCAGCTCAGAAGTAGAAAGTGTGCTGGGTAAACAGTTGCCTAAATTAAGTGAAAAAGTGAGCTTAATGGGGCTGCCGGTGCAGTTTGATGTGAACGATTTAAGTGTAAATATAGGCCCTGATAACCGCGACGTCGTAGTACTTGGCGCAGACTCAACTGCAGAAGTAAACGCATTCGCACTAAAATACCCAGTACGCTTAACGCTACAAATTGAGGGTAGCCCGTTTTACGACAGTGAAAAAAAAGCCGTGTTTTTACGTAATGTTAAACTTCTAGATTCGAGCGTGGATGCAGGTGGCTTTAAAGGTAATTTAGCGGCGCTTGATAATGAAGCGATGGATGTTATAAACGCATTTTTAGCAGTAAATCCTGTTTATACATTAAATATGGACGACCCTAAAATGATGCTGCTAAGTAAGTTACCGCTTGATATGAAAGTGGTTGAAGGGGCAATTAAACTGGTACCACGCCTTTAATGACCAGCACACTGCTTACGTTAGTTTTATTATCCAAACATATGGTTAAATAGATCGAGCCCAGTAAAATGTACGTATTAATTAGCCTGTTTCTCAGGCTAATTAGGTGTTTATAATGGCAGCTTCGCGCAGTGTACCTACCTCAAGACTCTCTCGATTTGCAAAGCTTGGCTCCTTAGCCGGTGGTGTTGCAACCAACATGCTTATAGATGGCACTAAAAGTGCGCTTTCGGGTAATGGTTGGAATAATAAAGCTTTACTCTTACAACCTAAAAACATAGAAAAACTAGCTGTTCAGCTTGCACACCTTCGTGGTGCTGCCATGAAACTAGGGCAATTATTGTCTATGGATGCTGGCGAGCTATTAAGTCCTGAACTTACTCAATTACTTGCATTGCTTCGCGCTGATGCAAACCCAATGCCGCACAATCAATTAGTTAAGGTACTTAAAAGTGAATGGGGGGATGACTGGCTTAATCGTTTTTCGCATATTGAACTTAGGCCATTTGCAGCGGCTTCTATTGGCCAAGTGCACTTAGCTTATCAAGAAAATGGTGAAAAGCTGGCGGTGAAAATTCAATACCCAGGTATTGCGCAAAGTGTGCATAGCGATGTAGACAATGTTATTGCACTATTAAACATTGCGCGGTTAATCCCTAAAGAGCTTGATATACAGCCACTAATAAATGAGGCTAAAGCGCAGCTACTTGCCGAGGCTGATTATGAACGCGAAGCACACTACCTTAAAAGAGTCGGTGAGTTGCTAAGCCAGCACGTTAATTTTAAAGTGCCTAAAGTATTTGGTGTTCATAACACACAACTTATATTGGCAATGGAGTATGTGCAAGCAACACCTATAGAAATGCTCAGCAATTTACCCCAAGGAGAGCAAAATAATATTGCAGCGAGTCTCATAGATTTATTTTTTAAAGAGATGTTTGAGTTTAAGCTAATTCAAACCGATCCTAACTTTGCTAATTTTCATTATCAGATCCAGAGTAAGCAAATTGTGTTATTTGATTTTGGGGCAACCCGAGAGATCTCGAGTAAGTTGAGCAAGGCTTACCAGTCACTATTTATTGCAGGCACTGAAAACAATAGGGCGGGCGTGTTAGCCGCCGCAACTCAGATAGGTTACTTTAAAGATGATATTGTAGATCGTTATAAAAATCATGTTATTGACTTATTTTTAATGGCGTGTGAGCCGCTAAGAACCACTGGCGAGTTTGATTTTAAAAACAGCCCTTTAGCAACGAATATTAAAAATGCGGGGCTTGAATTGAGTGCACAGTCGCAGCAATGGCATACACCGCCGGTTGATGCGTTGTTTATTCACCGTAAGCTAACTGGGCTTTATTTAATTGCGGCAAAGTTAAACGCAAAAATAGATATTAACGCTTTATTTAAGCCTTATATTACAGGCCGCTTTATTTAACTGTTTGGCGCGTCACTTTGTGGCATAATAATCGTGATATTTCGCGAGGATGATGCAATGATAAAACAGTTTTTAAATGACCCCAAACTTTTACTTAATGCGGTAGGAGAGGGTATTTACGGCTTTGATTTATCGGGCAATGCGGTGTTTGTAAACCCAGCAGCTGAACGCATGACCGGCTGGAAAGCCGATGAGTTATTGGGTAAAAAAATACATCAGTATCATCATCACAGTCACGCCGATGGCTCTCCTTATCCAGCCGATGAATGCCAAATATATTGCACCATGTTTGATGGTAAACGCCGCGAGGTTAAAAACGAAGTATTCTGGCGTAAAGACGGCACCTCGTTTGCAGTAGAATACACATCAACCCCCGTTTACAGGCAAGGTGAGTTAATTGGTGCAGTCGCGGTATTTCGCGATATATCGGCGCAGCAGCAAACCCAAAACGAGCTTAAGCAAGCGCTTGAGCAAGTTAAGCATTTGAGTGAGCAGCTGCAAGATGAAAATAACTACCTAATTGCAGAGCTTAACGAAGACTGGCAAGACTCAGGCTTAGTTGGCCAAAGCCATGTTTTTCAAGCTATGTTGGCGCAAATTAAACTTGTTAGCGAAACCGACAGCACAGTATTAATTTTAGGTGAAAATGGAACGGGCAAAGAGCTGGTGGCGCGTAACTTACATAGATTAAGTAAACGCAGTAATCAAGCTTTTATAAAAGTGAACTGTGCAGCGTTTACGCCAAGCTTGTTGGAGTCTGAATTATTTGGCCACGAGCGTGGTGCGTTTACCGGCGCAAACGAGCGGCGTAAAGGTCGTTTTGAACTGGCCGACAAAGGCACGCTGTTTTTAGACGAAGTTGCTGAGCTGCCATTAGAAGCGCAAAGTAAATTGCTACGGGTATTACAAGAGCAAGAGTTTGAACGGGTTGGCGGCAGTACAACGCTTAAGGTAAATATTAGGGTATTGGCAGCAACCAATCGCGATTTATGGCAAATGGTGCAAAAAGGCACCTTTCGAATTGATTTATATTACCGCCTTAATGTGTTTCCTATTAAAGTGCCAGCGCTTAAAGAGCGCAAAGAAGACATTCCTTATTTATGCACCAATTTAATTACTCAACTAAATAAACGCTTAGCAAAGCAAATAAAAGGGGTGAGTAAAAAAGCGATTAGCCAACTACAAGCTTATGATTGGCCTGGTAATATTCGCGAGTTACAAAACGTATTAGAGCGCGAAGCTATTTTAACTAAACATACAGTCCTTAAACTGAGCCAGCCATTGCATGGCGATGAAAGCACAGCTGTAAATACATCACTTACGCTTGCAGAGGCGCAAAAACAGCACATTATTGCGGTGCTTGAATTATCACAGTGGCAAATATCGGGCGATAAAGGCGCCGCTTGTAAATTAGGCCTGCCCGAGAGCACTTTGCGCTCAAAAATGCGCAAACTAGGAATAAGCAAAAATACGTGATATATCGCGCCATTCGTTAAATATCGCGAATTTATTTTGTCTTATTTTTATAAATTCATTTAATATCAATGATTTAAATAAAGTTTCAGCTTGGTCTGAAAGTTGCAAAAGTAGCATTAATACCGTCACTATTAAGTAGCTACTATGAAGTTTGATATTAAAGAAGAAGATATGATCATCAAGCCCTATAACACACCAGGGCCTATTTATATTCGTGAGCAAAAGGGCTTTTACCAACAAATACGCCGTAGCCTTGGCTGGTTACTTATGCTTATGTTTATTGCCATTCCGTGGATTCAATACAAAGGTGAACAAGCTGTACTACTTGATGTAGCCACGCAAAAGTTTACTATTTTTGGTTTAACCTTACTGCCACAAGACTTTATGATTTTAGCACTGCTATTTATGGTAGGCGCGTTTGCTTTGTTTTTTGTCACGAATTGGCTTGGCCGCGTGTGGTGTGGGTATACCTGCCCGCAAACAATCTGGATGTTAATGTTTAGTTGGGTTGAGCAACGTATAGAAGGTACGCGTAATCAGCGTATAAAGTTAGATAAATCGCCATGGAGTGCACTAAAGTGGCGTAAAAAAATAACCAAACATGCTGCGTGGCTTGTTATATCGCTGCTTACTGCAACGTCGTTTATGGCGTATTTTATTCCCGCTAAAAGTTTATACCTTGAAATGTTTACCTTACAGTGGTCGGGCATTACCAGCTTTTGGGTGTTTATATTTGCATTTTGTACTTATGGAAATGCCGGCTTTTTACGCGAAAAAATGTGTAACGTGGCATGCCCGTATTCTCGCTTCCAATCAGTGATGTTTGATAAAGATACATTAATCGTGAGCTACGATGCTAAGCGCGGCGAAAACCGTGGCCCGCGTAAACGTAAAGCAGACCCTAAAGCACTTAATTTAGGCGACTGTGTTGATTGTAACTTGTGTGTAGAGGTATGCCCCGCGGGCATAGATATTCGTAACGGTTTGCAATACGAGTGTATAAATTGTGGCTTATGTATTGATGCCTGTGACGACACTATGGATAAATTTGGCTATCAAAAAGGCTTAATTAAATACGCCAGCGAAAAACAGCTAGAAGGTAAAAAAACCAACCCATTTAGGCTTAAATTAGTGGGGTATGGGGTATTAACAGGAGTATTAATTATTTCTATGGTTGCGTGGGTATTGCAGCGAACGCCAATAGAGGCATCGGTACTGCGCGATAGAAATGCCTTATACCGTGTAAATTATGAAGGCTTGGTAGAAAACCCATACACACTCACTATTATTAATAAAACTCAGCAGCCGTTGCACTATGGCGTAGTCATTGAAGGCTTAACTGTAGCTACGCTTAGCGCGCCAAGCTCTATTTTGGTGCAGCCAGGAATGATGAAAAAAATTCCGGTTACAGTCACCGCCGATGGCTACGATATTGCCAAAAAAGTAACGCCAGTGAGTTTTGTTATTACCGCCATAGAAAACCCTGATATAGCAATTACTAAAGCAAGTCAGTTTTATAAAAACTAGGGCGTGTTGATAGCACGGCAAAAAACTCGCTATTTAGTTGGTCTCGGCAATTGCTCCTGCATTGCTCTACCTTTACCATCCACATAGTTGTAAGTGAGAGTTTTTAACGCAGACAGTGACACGTTTAGCCCCTAAAATGATTAAGTACTATTGCGGATTGGTACAAGGCTTGAGCTAATTTAGCTCAAGCCATTGTTTAAATGCGATGAAATAAAGCGTTTTGCTTCATCAAGGTTATTAAACAAACATTCTTCAAAGTTAACCTCGCGTTTGGCGTTTTGCAATATTCGCTGCATTTGGCTTATAGCAATAGGGGATGTGAGGACAAATGCACTTATTAAGCAGTTAGTGTGTTGCATATGTGTGCTTATGGCGACCATTTCTTGCTCTGCATCGGGTGTAGCTGCAAGTACACACGATGAGTCGCTTATGTAACCCCACTGCTTACCTTCAAATTCAGCCACGGTATCAAAAAGGGCGGGTTTAAAGTTGGCCAATAGCTCTAGGTCTAAATTTCCGCTAAATTGGGCAATCACTATATTGCCTTCAACGGATAAAGTGACCTCTGCATGCTTATTTTTAAACTTCATTGCAGACTCCTAATTTAAATTAGTTAATAACTTATACCAATTCACTTAATTAAGTGCTCTAATTTGAAGCTAAAAAAACGTGTTGATAGATACAGTCGTAAATGAAATTTTTTTAACGTTTGTAGCGACACGTTGACCCCCTAAAATGATTAACTAGTATTGCAAATTGGTATTAAAAGCCACTAAAGTGACTTTAAATAATTTAACGCACCAGTAATAACAGCTACTTGTGCTTGAGTACATTGCTCATCTGAAGCACTTGGGCTATCAGGGTATACTTCGGTTGTAGTGACATAAGGAGCATTAGTAAAGCCCATGCACAAGCCCAATTCCCGTGCTGCGTAATTTATAACGCCAAATTGCTCCTGCGGTACACCAATTAATTGATTGTTCTCGTCACTTGGTGCAATGTGCGTCACCTTCTCAACACTATTTAAAATGGCTTTTTGAAAATCAGGTGCTGGTTTTTCGCTATCTGCCACTAAATAAAATCCGTCAGGTATATTCCAGTTGGTGTTAATTTTACCATCGCGGGCTGCTAATGCCGGTCTGAACTCGCTGTTGTCTGTATCGGTGGTTTCGTGCAAATCTATATGTGCAACTATTTGAGTATTAAGTGAGGCTACATATTTCATAATAGCTGCAGACTCTTGGGCTGGGCTGTTATCGTAAAAAGAGCGATTTGGGTCTATAGCGTCTGGATTCCAGCGGTTTATGGTTTCAAAACCCCAGGGGCTAATACATGGGGCAATAATAAAGTTAAAATTATTTATATATTCTTGAGCGTCAGTTTGAGCAAATGCCAGCGCACCCATAACGCCGCTTGTTTCGTAACCGTGCACACCTCCAGTAATTAACACGGTAGGGCGATCACTTTGCCAATTTTTACTTTTGAATAAATAAAGTGCAAAGCTAAGCGGCGAATAGCTTAGCTCACCATACTGCTCTACATCTAAACACTCATTAGGCTGGTTAATTTTACTTACTACAAGTTGGTTATAGTCGCGCTTTTTTTGCTGAAGTTGTAACCATGCTGCTTTATCACAGTCGTCCCATGGTTTATTAGGAGTACCGATAGGGTATAAAGTGTCGCTCATTGTATGCCTTAAACTTGTCGCTTATAAAGGCGCTAGCTTATCGCTGCAATTACAAGGCTGCAACTAAAAATGCTCGGTTACATCTGCTGTGTTTTCGTACAAGGTGGCGTTTTCGCGTTTATGTTTTTCGAATAAATATTCACGTAATGCTTCTTTGCCACTTTTAATACTGACAATTTTGGCCGCATAACCTAAATTAGTTTTACGTACTAAATCTACAAGTAGGGTGACTTTTTTCTTATTAGGTAGTTTAAACGTTATGTGTTGAGCATGGGTAAGGCTGTAACGGTGATCGCGTGGTTTTAATAGTACGCCACTACTAGAGAGCGAAAGCACATAAAAGCGCTCGCTTTGTAAATGCAGATCAGAATAACGCCAGCTTCTGTCTACACCTTCGGTATCAATTACCTCAGGCGCACTCAGTACAGGGTTTAAGTAGCCGTCATCATTGAGCTTAAACTCAAGCGGAAACCACAACTGATAATGGCCTACCTCTGCTAACATGGTTAACTTAGCGTGAGACAATAAACCTTTAAGTGTATCAGGTAAGGTAGTTCTTAAGCTAAGCTGCGAGTTATCGTTTGTATTGTCCTTGCTACTGCCTACAACAGACGAAATAAAACTTAACTCTTCCTTAGTTAAATCCATATTATTTCTCGTTTAATAAAAGCTTCACATTAAACCAATAGTGCAATTTGTTCAATATTCAAACGTAAAGTTTAAGCAAATTTAAACACCTGTTTAGAGTAAATACTTAAGGCCTGTTTATTATTTTAGGAGGAATTTACCGCAGTATAAACACCCAATTCACCCAGTAATATGGCTTTTTATAAGGCTTATTTGTACTTGCTTTGGCTAACCAGGCTGCCACTTTTAAAGCGCGACGCGCCTTGGAGTTTAAACTGTGATAAAATTTGTTTTTAATTTTAGTTTATTCAAGGTTTTATGGCGCAGTTTATTGCCACTCCAAGTTGGTTAGGACGTTTTTTTACGCGTATTAGCACCGTTACTATTAAGCAAAATTCACTCGTTATACATTGTAAAAATAATACCTCACGCGCCTATTTAATTAGCGACTTTACTAATTTTACCCAATTTAAAAAAGGCCTATTTAGCGGGAAAATAACCCTCAACCATAGTACAAAAACGGTAATTAGCCTTTTAAATAAACAGCAGGCTCAAACGCTTAGTGAGCAGCTAAACAGCGAGTTTGCCAATCACCTAGAAGAAAAAGTGAATACAGCAAAAACGCTTGTAAAACGTTATGCAACAAATGAGTATCTTCGTGACTCAAATGTGCCGTTACTTAAATCGGCGGTGTTTTCATTGGCACACCGGTACAACGCTTTGCCAGCACTGTGGCAGCAGCATTTATCGGCCATTAATATTAAATTTTTAACGATTTTAAGTAGCTCACCAACAGTAGCGCACGCCACAGAGCAGTTGCGTAAAAGTTATGAGCAAAAAACACTTACGGCAAGAGCCGATTTTTATAATGTGGTTGAATCAAATCCGCTCACACGCGAGCAGCGCCTTGGCGTTATACGCAATAACGATAAAAATTTGGTGTTAGCGGCCGCAGGCACAGGTAAAACATCGGTAATGGTTGCAAAGGCTCTAGATTTAATAGTTCATGAAGGTGTAAAGCCCGAGCAAATACTGATACTCGCTTATAATAAAAATGCGGCAAACGAGTTAACTGAGCGCTTTAATTTAAGGGCGCAGCACGCAAATTTAAAGGTTACGCCGCCTACTATTTTAACCTTTCATGCGCTGGGGCTTAAGCTACTTAAAAGCGACAATAAAGCACTTAGCTTATCGCCTTTTGCAAACGATGCAATGGAGCTTAATAAATGGTTTACACAGTGGCTTAGTAATACCCTAAAAACAGACTCATGTTTTTGTAAAACCTTTGTTGAGACCCTGTATGAACCTACTGATAGCCTCAATACCGAAACTAAAACCGCAACTAAAACCGCAATAAAAGCACAAACCTATTACACCCTATCGGGGTTAAAAGTAAGCAGTTATCATCACTTATTAATTGCTAATTGGCTTTATATGTATGGTATTGAACACACTTACCAAAATGATGACACCGCCGATTTTTTCTTGCCTCAGTACAACATTTATTTGGTACATTTTGTGACAGATAGGCAAGGAAATTCAGCTCAGCACATTATTAAATCGCACAATAGTGGGCATATTAAATCAGTACGGACGCACCATAAAAAACATGGTCAAACCTTGGTGCAAACATTTCATTATAACTGGCAAAATGGTCAGCTTGAGCAGCGCTTAAAAGCACAACTACAAAAACATAAAGTGAACATTAACCCTTTAGACAACCACGCAGTGTACGAGCGTTTATCTGCAACAGGGCTGTTAAAGCAAAATGTAAATAAGTACTTAAACTGCCTAAGCGCAATAAGGGGGGAGCAACTATCTGACTCTCAAATAGCAGCGCGAATAGCTAAAAGTGGCATTATAAATCATAAACGTTATACAACATTGCTGGTGGCAATGCAGCGTGCATACAATGAAAAATTAAAAGAGCAAGATGCTATAGATTTTGACGGCATGATTGCAAGCGCAGCTCAGGCGATTAAATTGGGGGAGGTAAGTGTACCTTGGCGCCATATTTTAGTTGATGAATTTCAAGATATTTCATGCGCACGCATGGCGTTTTTAAATACGTTAATACATTATGGCCCGCAACCTTGTTTTACTGCGGTTGGCGATGATTGGCAGGCTATTTATCGGTTTTCAGGCGGTAATTTGGCGCTCACCACGCAGTTTAACGATTTAATAGGCAGTCACACACTCACGGTATTACAAAAAACGTTTAGATATAACAACAGTATTAGTGAGGTAGCGGGGCGCTTTGTGATGCAAAACCCTGAACAATATAAAAAGCACATCACTACGCATACGCAAGTAAGTACCCCTCAAGTTGTGCTTATGGACGATTTACACCAAGGTAAAAAGTCAGTAGCGCTAAAAGTGCAGCAAACCATAGCCACAATTAATAAAAATAATAGCACGGCCAGTATTGCCGTATTGAGCCGTTATCGGTTTATGCTTAATGAGGTAGAGCAGCACTTAGCAGATAATAACTACGCTAACCCACTACATTTTTGGACACTGCATGGTTCAAAAGGTCTCGAAGCCGATTACTGTATTATAATAGGTTTTGAGCAAGGAAAGTTAGGTTTTCCAAGCAATAACCCTGGTAATTTACTTGTTGAAGCATTGTTGCCCGCACAAGATACCTTTATCCATTCAGAGGAGCGACGTTTATTATACGTAGGGATCACGCGCGCAAAGCATAAAAGCTATTTAATTGCTCCGCCATCTGGGTGTTCTGAATTCATTAGCGAGCTAATAAATGACAATTACCCTATTCATGTAGCCTCTAGTTCGTTTGCAAAACAGAGTAAACAGTAAAATAAATAAGGTTAATGGTTAAATGTAAGAGTATTAACTGCGAAAAGTGCACATCACCTTTTTTACTACCGGGTAATCTTGCTTAATACACTAATGCCATGTGTCGCAATCATTGACCACCCACATTTACTATTTAGCCCGCCATTACATGCTGTTAAACTTAACGCCTATTTAGATTACTTCGAGAGCGTTATGCGTACTTGTGCTTTTTTGACTAAGCGAATGAGCTTTGTATTTATTTTATTTACTTTATTTTCATTTAAGGGAGCTGCACAGCAAGATCAAACCCTTATTTTAGCCGGAAGTACACTTAATGGTTGTAGTAAAAAAACGACGCTAGGTTGCAGTACTCAAAATAAATCTGTGTTTAGTGTAACCAACGATAACATTGCGCAAATAAAACTAAATTGGCCTACTAACAATACGACTAACCAAACAAACGTATTAAGTATCTTACGTACGCTTAGTAGCAAAAAAGAAAAGGCAATGTCTAAAAGTGAGTTACTTTGGCAATGGCGAGATATAAACAATGAGCAACTCAACGACCTTACAAAGCAAGAATTTAATTTTGTATTTGATATGCTCGAACAACCCCACTCACAAGCGAATTTAAAAGCTGAGCCACAAAGCAACGATTTATTGCAATTTATAACGGGTAGCTTAAAAGTCGCTAACCCAACGCCCACATTATTAATAATCAGCGCAGCACAACGAGATCCATACGCTCAAGTAGAGGCGCTTAAAACGCTTTTACCTAAAGGTGTAACCAGTCAATGGTTGCCGCTAACACCTGCACTTGCTAAAGCAATTACTAACAATACCTGTAGTGATTTACCGGCGCTACGCCATTCACAAATGAACCTGTATAATCGCAGTAATGTACACCCAGAGCTTACAAAGGCTGAGCAAACTCTTTGTAATAATGGGATTGAGGCGTTAGTTAATTTAATAAACACAAGCACCGGTGTTTTATTTAGCGACGGTACGGCTAAAAATGCATTAAAAGCACTATATGATGAAAATAGTACTGCTTACCCTTGGACGAACGCGCTTAAAACTCGCCCTGTTATTGTAGGGCTAGGTGCAGGAAGCAAAATACAAAGTGAAAAAGTCTATCTCTCACAGCACCAAAGCGAAGCGGTATTAAAAGCAAAGCTTGCCCCACAGCCTAATGCACTTAACGGGTTAAATACGTTTACCTATGGACCCATATTCACCCGTTTTAGTGAGCAAAATCAAACGCTAAACCTAGCCAATACATTAAATACCGCAAAGCAAAAAAACGGTGATATTAAGCACGGTTTTGGTATTGATGAAAACACAGCCCTTGTTGTTATTAAATCCAACAAAGGAAATTTAATGACCGTAATAGGGCAAAGTGGCGTTGCGCATTTAAGTACCCAGCAAAAAGCAAGCAGCTATAACTACTCGTATTGGCCTGCTCGCAGTGTAATAGATATTACTAATGCTGGGTTTGAACTTAGCGAGCGCACCATTAGCCAAGCATTAGCACCTGTTAAAATACCCCCTTTACCGGTGCAGCGTTTTGCCAATATTTTAACCGATTCAAAACTACGCTCGCTTACGCAAGCTATGTGTTTAAGCCAAGAGCAAAGTGCGGTAGGGCAACAAGATGACCTTTTAATAAACTTAACTGCAACAAACAATACGCATTATTACCGCGTTAATAGCCAACCGTATGGTTGTGCGTTAAGTAACTTGTTATTTAATGTAGAGCGTTTTTAGCTTTAAGCGCTAGAGATATAATTTTTATACAAAGGTTTAAGTTTAATGTGATGGACTTTAAAATAACACCAACTAAATTTATTCCCTGTAGTTTAGGTAAATAATTAGCTTTACAATTAAGTACTACCTAGCAGATTTTACAAAGAGCAATTTATGAATAACGAGCACGACATAATCGACAACCTAGCAGAGTTAGAGAACTTTTTAGTTATGGTAGAAAACGGCGGCCTAGGTTTAAAAGGGGTGGCTGGTGTAGGTATGGCCACAAGTAATAAAGACGGCAGCCATTTTGTTGCGGTATTTGACGACAAACAGCAGCTATTACTGGCGCGTGGCATAACAGCCGAGGTATTTGAAAACGGCAAAGACATGGTGCGTAACGGCGTAGGGCGTACACATTAATAAAACTAAAAAGCGCCGTATGGCGCTTTTAACCGCTTAAAGCTAACTCTAAAACATTTAAAGCCTATCGACTTGTTTTGAACTAATACTGGTCACAATATTATTTTCAAAACGGATCAATACAATGTACATCCCACCAATCGAGCCTTTTAGCTTATAAGTAAACTCTTCTGTTTTAACTAATTTGTCGCCATTACCAATATCAACAGCTTCATTAAGCACATCTTTATAAAGCGGTGCACCCACTACAGCTACAATGTCAGATTTAGTTTTACCCACACTTAATAGATTTCCGTTTTTAAGTCGAAAACTACCTTGGGCAAACGCAAAGCTTGAAATAAAAAGAGATAAAACCAGAGGAAACACAATACGTTTTTTCATAAGTCATCCTTAAACACATAGTATTTAATGCTAGGTATACAAGGTAATACAGAAAAATGACAGTGAAAAAGAAATAAAGAGGAGGTTAAATGGTCGGTATGGCAGGATTTGAACCTGCGACCCCTGACACCCCATAAAAATTACCTGTGTTCTTTAGTGTACAAAAGTGGCTTAACGTGTCCTATCGTGAAGTATTCAAAGTTATTGTAACTCATTGCTATTGAAAGGATTGTGCTTTTAAATTATACCTAGTGAATGAACGTGAAGTTTAGTGAACTAAAATCAGCTCGTGCGATAAATGTGCGACAAAAATTTAGGGTTAACTCTAGGTGTGCGAAAAATGGCGTCAATTAAAGTAAAATTAACTGAATCTATACTCAAAAATATTCCTTTGGAAATTACCAAAATTAATGACACTGAGATCTCCGGTTTTTATCTCAATGTTGGAAAACCAAATAAAGAGGGTAAACGCTCACAAGTATATTATCTGTATTACCGCCTTGGAGGCCGAGGTTCAAGAGAAAGAAGATTAGCCTTAGGCAGCTCATCGGTAATAACAGTGAGTGAGGCCAGGCAGCTTGCTAAGCAATATATTGGTGATGTTTCGCGTGGTATTGATGTTTTTTACAAAAGAAAAAAGCTGCGCTGATTGAAAAGCAAGAAAGCGCCTCGCCGACAATCGCTGTACTTGCAAATGAGTTTATTGAAAGAGACATTAAAGCCAACCGAAAAGGTGTAGACCCAGTAATTAGAATGTTTGAAAAAGACATTCTGCCATTTATTGGCAACTATAAACTTAAAGAAATAACCCGCCGTGAAATTTTTAAAAAAGTGCTTGATCCAATAACTGATAGAGGCGCTAAAACGCAGTCTAATAAAACGTTATCCATCCTTAAACAGATGTTTAACTTTGGTGTTGAGCGAGATTTAATACAAGGCAACCCGATAAGTACAGTGAAAAAGAAAAGTGTAGGTGGCCTCGAAAAATCTCGAACCAGAGCACTGGAGTTTGACGAAGTGATTCAAGTTTTTGAACGCTTACCAAAGCTAGGTATAAGCCAGCAAGTTATTTACGCATTGAAGTGTATTACTTTAACAGGTTGTCGGCCAATAGAGGTTACAGGTGCACAGTGGCAAGAATTTGATTTTGATAAAATGATATGGACAATACCCGCTGAGCGCGTGAAGCAAAATAAAAATGGCGAGAGAACCCATAAAGTACAGATTAGTCAAAATATGGTTATTTTGCTTGATGAGTTGCGTGCAGCATTTGGCTATCTTAATTCTAAATATGTGTTTCCGAGCACAACAACTAATAAATCAGGCCCAGGTGTGCAGCCTATTGATAGGCATTCATTATCACGATCTATAAGTCGGAAGTTAGAGCAACTTGAAGTGCCAAAGTTTGTACCGCATGATTTACGTAGGACAGTCGCTACCCGTTTGGGGGATGCAGACGTCGGGACAGACCCTATAGTAATTGAAAAAATACTTAATCATCAATTGCAGGGTGTACAGGGTGTTTATAATATGCAGGAATATATGGAAAAGCGTCGAACAGCTCTGGAAGAGTGGGGAAGAAAAGTTATTGGTTAGATGTGAATATAGGTGATTTAATCATATAGTTCCCATAAGTTACAAATTAAGTTGTTATATTTTTAGCTTAGTTTTTATATAGTGTATATGCCCACATTGCCTGTTTGTACTAGTTTTGTTATTATATGGCTATAAATGTTTGGAGGTAAGTTATGTCTTCAGTTATGTTGTCAAAATATAGACTTAAGTCAAAATCTGTGCGGCTTGACAAACCCCTTGAGGTGTCAAAAGGTCGCCAATTTGATGTATATCGTTCAATAGATAATAAAAATATTACTCAATACTATATCCTTGATAAAAACTGGGATATTAGCGAGAACTACACATCAAAAATAAAACCTTTAGCTCATGTTTTCGTGGATAATCTAACAGGCAAAGTTAAGTTTAGCTCCTGTCAGCCTGAAGATTTTTCTTTGAATACTAAAGTTGATGATTTGAAAAAAAGAATAGCTAGCTTTCTTCCAAATATACAAAGATTTCAAAATAATCAAAACAGTACTTACTAACATTAAATAAGGTAATCCTCAAATTGCCACCTCAGTTACTTGCTAGTGAACACGATAAAGAAAACCTAAGAAGTTTAGAAGATCTAGAGTTGAACGATTCAATGGTTCTCGTCGATTGTTGCTTTGAATATGGGGTTGGCCCTAATGATGAGACTATAAAGATATCACTGATGAGATCATCATCTGAAGGTACGGTGTGCATGGAGGTGGTTATTGATAACTCAACTTCATCCATAATAGGAAATATCGATTTTGATATCTGGGATGATGATGGAAGTATTTTAGCTAATGGAGCAGCTGTTTATAGCGCATTCGTAGACCCTGATTACAGAGCGATGGGCTTGGCATTAAGTTCTTATAAGCTGCTACATAATAATTTTAGTTTGATAAGTGACTGTGAACAAACTTATGACGGAGCTGCCTTTTGGAAACTAAAATTGTCGCAAGAATCGGACATTGCAGTATCAGTTGTAATCACACCAGAAGATACACTACCTTATAAAGCTTCGAACTGCCATGGCTTTATAATTTATGACGGTACTCAGACAAGCGATGAACCTATTATCTGGGGCAAAGAGTACTTCTCTGACCCAGACCCATCATTTTTGAATGTACATCAAATAGAGAATAGAAAAGATGTAAGATTGCTAGCAGTTAAAAAATAACTTCTAACAAAGTGGAGAGCTTGTTTGTTGCTCAACCATACCTCTTAACAAAGCAAAGTTGTATCTTCTTGACTCAGTGAAAGCAAATGTTTGTCAATAATCCGCCCAAAAAATTTGCTTGCCCGACACTCGTAGGTGAGGGATCTCCTCTTAATTGAAAGGATAATGATTATGGCTTTAAAACCTGGTCCAAAACCAATAGCTGATTCAACAGGCAAACCTGATAAACGTAGACGTGATAACAAGAATACTCCAGGGAAGACCCCAGGGTTAAAACCTAGTAAATCTTCAAAGAAATAGGTAATGATTGAGATTAAAGCTATCTTCACGGTAGCTTTTACATTTAACGCAAATAAACTTCAGTAATTTCTGGCCTAAAATGCCCCATCTCTTGTGAAACGGTCCCTAAGGCCATTTTATATTTAAAACCTAGTGCATGAAGCTCAACCATTCTTTCTTGAGCATAGCTGTGCCTCAGGCCGTGTGCGCCAGTTGAAAAGAGTAGGGTGCGGTTAGAGGCCTTAGAAAAAGAATCAGACCATTTTTTTCCACCACCAACATCATAATGCTGTAAATAGTTAATTTCTCTATCGGTGACTGTGATAGGTTGCTTGAGCTTTTTAGCTTCTAATTGCTCAACAAGGTAGTTTGGTATTAACACGTGCCGAATCAAGCCGCCTTTACCTGCTACAGTGTATAGTTCACCACTTCGGCCCTGCCATTTCGAATCTAGGGCTGGGCGGTTATTTGGTGGTCTTTCACTGGCTTTAGAAAGTGTTAATAGTTCATGGGCTCTCAAGCCTGCGGCGTAAGCAAGTTGTGTTGCTAGTTCGTGTTTAAAAGTTTGTCGTTGAGAGATGGCCTGAGCTTGTTCAGGTGTGTATGCACGCGAACGTTTGATTTCTTCTAATAACGACTTTACTCGGTAAAGAGTCTGTTTTGGTTGTAATTTGCCATTAAATTGCATCATCGCCTGAATGCCATTAATACCGATGTCTTTTGACCAGCTGGCAACCGTTTTAAGTGACTGCATATAGTTTCTGGCAGTGCCTAAAGACTTTATATGCTTAGTTTTAGTTAATCCTTTAATAACGTTTTTAGCTTGCGTTTCAGCTTTGGCAAATTTAGGCATTCTTATCAATCCACCTTTTTACAGTTGTCCAATGCACTTTCACCCCTCGTTTAGCAAGCCAAAGTTGAAGGTCTGCTTTCGTATTACCATTTTCATAAAGCTTCCTAAGCTGATATTGGTATTTGTCGAGCTTTGAAGGTTTATGTCGTTTTTTAGTACGTAGCTTTTTTAGCTCATTTAATTGTTCGATTTCTTTATTCAGATCAAAAGTCATGTCTATCTCCAAGGTTGTAAGATTAACTGGCAACGTTGTTGCTCAGCGACACTGAAGCCTATTCGGCCCTGTTTTTCGCACATGCGAAAGGCTCGGACCGATCTCGCCTTAATGAATTTCCTCTTTACGTGAAAACGGCAGCAGAAAGCGCCGACTTAACGCCTTAAATGTGGCGTGAGACATGACTATTAAATTGAAATGAGTGAGGGTTCTCACTACGTGTTGTCGGCAGCTGAACAGCGCCGTTTTTGGTAAATGCCTAATAGGCTATTTCAGTATTAGGTTAGTGTTAAAATCGATTCTGTGCAATCTGCAAATAAAAACCTGCGTATAAGATATGAAAAACCAAGCCCCCCGCTATGAAGCGAGCGATTTATCGCTTCGACATAGCGGGGGGCGTAGCCCCTTTTAAAAGAGGAGGCATTTGCTCATGATGCCTCAGTTAAAAAGGGCTTGGTACTTGGAAGTTTGCAGAAGTAAATTATGTGGAAAATGCTTAAATAGCATCGACGCAAGTTTTTATGTTACCGCTAATTGTAAGTAATTTATTGATATTAGGTTTGGTTGCTTTTTGAACACTACATATTTATACCAATAGTGTTACTGTCAGTTTGATTGGACGGGTTTAACTTGTTCTTCACTTTTATCTCCTTTCATTAGCTCCGATACACTAAGACCCTGATCAACTCTAATTTCTTGTTCTTTTAAAATTTTCTTCGATCCCTCACTGAGCCTTGAAGCTAATTTGTTAAATCCGGGTATTTTTGCTAACCGTTCGATAGAGTCAGTCAATTGTGAGCTTCTATCTAGTGCTTCCATAAGAGGGTGATCACTCTTGTCATAGTTAGAAATCAACTTCCCTGGGTTTTCAGCATTGATCTCCAAAATGTTGAACAGAAGTTTTGTCTTCAACTCAGAGGAAGCTTCTTGATCTTTGATGCTCTGGATTTGTGTCGAAAGACCTTCATATGTTTTACTTAGAACTTCTTTGTGTGTGTATTCCTCAATTAACCGCTTAGATAAATTTACTTTTTTATTGTTTGAAAATGCAAGCCAAAGAAAAGGTAAGTAAATGGGGAGTACACTCATGAACATTTTTGGGGCATCTAAAATAACTTCCTTAAGCTCTTTACCTTGTCCGAGCAATACCCCTGATAATGCGACTGGCACCAAAGATACCACCACCATCGCAATGATGCTGTAGTAAAAGTATTTATTCATTTGCTTATGATTCTCAACTTCATCCAACTTCTTAGCTTCATAAGCATGGCTAAGGCCAGCTGTAAGCGCATTTGGGAGCAAAGATTTTATCTTATCTTCAATACTTCGAATGCTATCTTCTTTTTTGGATAAGAATTCATCAAATTGGGCTTTATGCGAATCTAGTTGCTCAGTGAAGCGAGCATTACTAGACTCTGATAGCTCTATAAGTTCATCTTTAGTTTCTTCTAGATTTGATTTTATTTGCGAGTGCTCTGAATCTAGCTGGTCTAGCTTGCCTTTCTCTTTATGTATATTTCCATCTTCATCTTCTTCTTCATATCCATAAAACTCTTCATAAATTTCGCTTAGCTTATTTTTATGGCTTATTGACTGGCTTAATAGACTTTTAATTTTTTGGGTATTAGATTCAGCTGTACCAATGTTTTCTTCAAGCTCGCTGAGCTCATCTTGGAGAGATATGTATTTCTCTGGCAGTGCTGATAACTGACTATACTGTTCACACATTTCGTCATAGATGGTGGTCGTTTTATCTAATAATACAGTGAGCTGTTCTTTTTCGTTTTTTACGCCACTTAAAAACTTTTCAATTTCTTTACTATTATTTGAAGTTTCTGAGTAAATATTTTCTATTTTTGATAAAAAATTTTTACTGTCTGCGGCCGCAGCTTCAGCCTCTTGCTTTGCTGCGTTGGATTTATTTTTGTATTCAGTGACTTTCCGTGATGAATAATTAGCATTTTTTTGTAAATCAGTACCAGACTGCAAAAATTCATCACGAATACGAGCTTCTAGGTTTCTAATATTCTCTTCGATCTCTGAAGTTTTTTCCCACAGATAAGTTTTTTCCTTGTTTAATAAATCTTCAAATTTACTCATGAACATACCTGTCTCTTATTTTTTATTTTATTATCTCTATTTACGTATTTTATTATTAAATTTGCAAGCTCTTCTTCTTCACAGAATAAAAAAGCTGTTGGCACCTCTAAAACACTTGCAAGAGCTTTAGCTGTTTTAAAGTCTGGTGCATGAACTCCTTTTTCATACTGATTCATTCTGGCAGAGGCTGAGAACTCATCCATACCAGTTAAAACACCTAACTGTTTTTGGGTTAGTCCTTTTTGTTTTCTAGCTTCTTTCAATCTTTTTGGAAAAGGTGATTCATTGTTAGTTTTCATATAAATTTAAATTAAACTTTAAAACTAAGATTTTCTTAGCTTTAATAAGCTATTGATACTCAGGAATACTTAGTTTAAGTTGGAGGTTTGGATATGTTTTTAAAAGCATTAAAAGCTACAGCGTTGATTGCATTAGAAGTGATGTTTGAAGATGATAACCGGAAGAAATCAGATAAAGATGAATTTATTGAAAAGCATGATGACGGGGCGGGGAATGTAAACTTTTATGGTGATGAGTACACAGAGCAAGAAGCCAGAGAAGCGCATGATCGTGGTGAGTTTTATTATTGATTTCTAGGCGGATCACTGCCAATGTTAGTTGGGGTTTTTACAATAGCATTGGGATACGCCGCTTTAGGCTGCGTAGCTTTTATTAGAAAAAATTAGGCGCTAAAAGCTGAAAGATTTTTTTAAGCGTTCTGGCTTTTTATTTCTCGTATTTCAGTTGAACGCTCTAATATAAATAACTGGTTCAATAGCATAAACTCACGAAGTTCATCGTGTGGATTGAGGTCAAGCTGTTGATGGGCTCGTCGATTACGAAATGCCATGAAAATACTAGAAAACATATTTGCGCGACCTGTGCTTTCACTACCATCTAGCCCTTCCCAGTAGAGGGGGGAATTTTCGCCCGAGAATGCTTTTGAAAAAAGCTTTGCGCCTGTTTCTTTAATTAAACCTGACTTTTCTTTAATTACTTTCTCTAGTAACCGATATCCGTCCATTAAAGCGTTGTCGGGGTTTTGTTTCATTAAAATTGCGATATTTAGCAGTCTTTCATCGATTAAAGAGAGTGGAATCTCTACAGGGAAGTCTTGTTGCAAATGAGATTTGGCATGGCGACTTTCATATATATAGTCATACCATTGTTGAGGTCTCACTGGTAGCTGTTCAGAGAGCCAATCTAAGTCTTTTACAGTTAGTGCAGAATTGTTTATTCTTTCTAAAAACTTTCGTGGTACATTATACTCCTCAATTTCATTACAAAATTTCCTAAGCACTGATAAAGTATAAGAAAATGATCTTGGTCCTTCGCCAGAATAACCAGATGTGAAGCCTGACTTTATTGCAACATCAATACCCTCATCGGTATTGATTAATAATGCATGATTATAGTTATATTCACTTCCGGTGGTTAGAATTTTTACTGTATTAAATACCCTTCCAAAGTGAATCATTTCTATTACAGCATTAATACAGTGTTTTGAAATACCAGCTGTACCTCGATATTCTATTCCTGCCAACTTTGTCATCATAATCCTTTATCCATATTTTACAGCTGCCTAATTAACAACCCACTTTACTTTTACCTAATCATAGCTTAACCTAAATTTACTGGAT
The DNA here is from genome assembly GCF_030296835.1 of Pseudoalteromonas sp. MM1. Lineage (NCBI taxonomy): Bacteria > Pseudomonadati > Pseudomonadota > Gammaproteobacteria > Alteromonadales > Pseudoalteromonadaceae > Pseudoalteromonas > Pseudoalteromonas sp. MM1. The sequence continues at coordinate 1,415,570 of NZ_AP027922.1, forward strand.
TAATCCAGTGTCAAAAAAGGCGCTTCTAGTGAGCTGCCTGTTACACGTAAAGAGGACATAAACGGCTTTTATAAAAAAGCACGGTCGATACGTATTTAACAGGTTTGGTTAGTTAGGAGGGCTCATGTCCACATTTTTTTCCACAAGAGAAGCTGCGAAGTTTTTAAACTGTTCAGAACAGCATTTATATAATATCCGAAATAGACGAAAGGCTGCTCTCATACAAGGTGATCATTATCTTGCGAGAAAAATTGCACCTGAGGCTATAAAAATTGGCGGAAAATTGCTTTTTGAAGAGTCAACATTAGAAGCTTGGCTTAGAAAGTACGGCGAAGTTGCTTAACTTGCGAAAACGGCAGGCGTAAGCGACCAAACTATCCGCCTGCCGTGTCGAATTTACTTCAACACGGATATTTTATGACAAATACTGCTAAACAGCTAGTTTCAGCTGCGCCAAGGTGTGTGCGGGAGCAGCTTATTGAACGACTTTATAAAACAACTCCACCAAGAACATTATGCACAAATGAAGACATTACAATGGGGCGCTACCGTTATGGTGAGATAGCTTTGGATGAGTACCTCCATGTTCAAGTTAACCCAAGAGTCATTCAATATTGGTTGATTTTTGATATCGATGACGAATCAGCATTTTATTGGGAAGACAACCTACTTCCAGTTCCAAATATAATTATTAGTGGTCCATCTATAAGCAAATTAGCTAAAACAAAAGAAGGAGGGGCACATCTGCTTTACGCCATTCAGGGCGTTACAACGAGTCTTAGAGGTAGGCGAAAACCTATCGCGTTCCTGAAGTATGTAGACCAAGGTATGCGAGTCAAACTTGGTGCTGATGAGGATTACACAGGGCCTTTATGTAAAAATCCGCTTCATCCACATTGGAAAACGACTTATTTACATGCGCATGAATACAGCCTAAATGAACTTAATGACTTTTTATACAAGCCTAAGAGAGAGTATGGTCATGGGTTCGATTGGAATAGTGTCGCTAATTCTCGTAATTGCTACTTGTTTCACCAATTACGCTTTATAGCGTATAAAAGAATTAACTATGCCAGAGAAAATTGGCGATTTGAGGACTGGCAAAAACATCTATTTGAGGTTTCTGAAAGCATAAATAATTTTGATGGATTTGGTTTAAAAAAAGAATATCCATTGAAGTATAAAGAATTGCAGTCGATCGCTAAAAGTGTAGCGTCTTGGACTTGGCAAAAATACTATCCAAACCACAATCGAGGGGTAGCAGGAACGTGGTTGTATCAAATACCTATTCAAACAATAGCACTTGCTCAACGTGAAGGTGCACGATATACCCATCAAAAAAGACGTAAGACATCTGAAGAGTTAATAAAGCAAGCAATTAGGAAGTTAAAGGACACAGGCCTAAAACTCACTCAAAAGAATATAGCAAACGAAACAGGGCTTACTCGACAAACGGTAGCGAAGTATAAGCAACTAATTTAGGATGTTAATTATGCTTCCCCTCAGGGTATTAGGGGCTAAGGTAAATAACTTAAAGGGAGTGATGGTTATTGTATCTTTAGCTCTTAAATGTATAAGTAAGGTAAGCTACATATATGCTACACATAAATAAAATTGACTAATATTTAGTGCTACATTCAAAAGTGTGTTTTTAGCTAAGTTTTTGAATTAAATAGTAATTAAATAGTAATTAAATGGTCGGTATGGAGAGATTCGAACTCTCGACCCCTGCCACCCCATGACAGTGCGCTACCAAGCTGCGCTACATACCGACGTTGTTTGCAATAGTACGTATATTTTATTAAAAATCAATAAGTGATTGTTTGTTTGCGTGTTTATTGTGCAAATGAGCTAAAAAACTTTTTAGTTAAGGGCGTATAGCCCTCAACCACCAAAGAACAACACGGTTTAATCTTTATTTAGCCATTGATTGATCGAGTCGTACATTTCATCGCGTATCAGCGGTTGAGCTTCTTTATTTGGATGTAATTGATCTCTTTGCATTAAGTTTGGCTTATCTGCCACATTAAGCATAAAAAAGTTAAGTAAATGAGCATTTGTTTTTTCACTTACTTGTGTAAAACTGTCGGTGAACATTTTGCTGTAACGGGGACCGTAGTTTGGTGGAATGTATATTTCCATTAACGATACCATAGCATTTGCTGCTTGGCTTTTTTCGATTAAATCCGTTAAGTTGGCCTGCATTTTTGTTACCGGAAAACCACGCAAACCATCATTAGCACCAAGCTCAATAAGTACATGGCTTGGTTGGTATTGCTCGAGTAAGGCATCTAGCCTACGTAAAGCGCCACCGGTAGTTTCGCCACTAATACTGGCATTAATTAGCTCTATATTACGCTGCTCTGCATCGTATTTATCTTGTAACAATTTAACCCAGCCTTGCTCTTGTTTAAGGCCATAGGCTGCACTTAAACTGTCTCCAAGTATTAAAATCGTGTTGTCGGCTGCCGCACTAAGTGGTTTGATAACTAAAAATAAAACGAATACAAAACGTAGGATTGAATGAGTCATATGTCAGCGCTTTCTCAATTAAATATTATTCAAGTAAATGGTTTGTCTAAAGTAGTTTCTACCTTCGAAGGTGAGTTGCCCATCCTCAGCGACATCAGCTTTAATGTCAAGCATGGCGAGTCAGTTGCTATTGTTGGCACATCGGGCTCAGGAAAATCCACGTTATTAAGTTTATTAGCGGGGCTTGATACAGCCAGCAGTGGTGAAATTACCCTTGATGGCGAGCCGCTACATAAATTAGATGAAGAGCAGCGTGCGGCACTGCGTGCTGAAAAAGTTGGTTTTGTATTTCAATCTTTTATGTTGGTACAAAGCTTAACCGCGCTTGAAAACGTAATGCTGCCGGCAGAGCTTGCAGGTGAAAGAGATGCGAAAGAGCAAGCCCTCGCATTATTAGAGAAAGTGGGGCTGAGCCATCGTATTGATCATTACCCATCGCAACTTTCGGGTGGTGAGCAGCAGCGTGTTGCCATTGCTCGCGCTTTTATTGGCACCCCTAAAATTTTATTTGCCGATGAGCCTTCTGCAAATTTAGACAGTAAAAATGGCAAAATGGTGGAGTCGTTATTGTTTGAATTAAACCAGCAGCACGGCACCACACTCATTTTAGTAACCCACGATGAAGCACTTGCGCAAAAATGCCAACACATTGTGCAAATTGAAGCAGGGCGATTAGTTAAAAACTCAAAAGAGGACATAGCGAATGTGGGCTAAGTTAGCACTTAAATTATTTGCCCGTGAATTTCGCCGGGGTGAGCTCACGGTTATTAGTGCCGCTATTGCGCTTGCGGTACTGACAGTGCTTACACTGTCTATGGTGACTGAGCGTATTGGGCAGAGCATTGCGCAAAAAAGTAGTGCGTTTATTGCCGCTGACAGAGTGTTGGCCAGCGCCCACAAGTTAGATACGGCGTTTATTAGTAAAGCAAAACAAGAAAACTTACAAACTGCGCAAATGGTCTACTTTGATACCATGTTATTTGCCAACGACGAGATGCAGTTTACCTCGGTAAAAGCAGCGTCTAACGAATACCCGTTAAAAGGCGAATTAAAAGTTAAATCATCGTTGCTTGGCGAAACGCAAGTAGCACAGGGCGGGCCAAAGCCGGGTAATGTGTGGCTCAGTGAATCGGTTTTTTATAGCTTAAATATTGATATTGGTAGCCAAGTAGAGCTAGGTGCTGCCGTATTTAATGTAGAAAAAGTGGTAGTTGAAGAGCCAGATGCCCCTTTTAATGTATTTTCGAGTAGTCGCAGAGTACTCATAAATATTGCTGATGTTGCAAAAACAGAGGTTATTCAACCTGGCAGCCGAGTGAACTACCGCCAACTTTACGCAGGTGATGAAGCCGACATAACGCGGTTTTATGAATGGTTAAAGCCGCAAATGGCTGAAAACCAACGTTGGTATGGCGTAAAAGATAGGCAATCGCCTATATCAAATAGCTTAAACCGTGCAGAAAGCTTTTTATTACTAGCCGGTTTGCTGGGCATTATTTTGGCTACGGTCGCTATTGCTGTGTCGGCAAAGCGTTATTGTGAGCGCCAATACGACCCCGTAGCAATGATGAAAACACTCGGCGGAAGTCGTGCCTTAATTCGTAAAATATATTTTATGCACTTACTCATGGTGTGTGCTTTAGCGGTTATTGTGGGCTTAGCTATAGGCTACGGCTTGCAAGAAATTGCCACTGGTTATTTAGCAAAAAGCATGGATATGAGCTTACCAGCAGCGGGTTTTAAACCTTGGCTGGTGGCCATTAGCACAGGCGTTATATGTGCAGTTATGTTCTCTATTAAGCCACTGCTTGATTTATTTGATATTCCACCCCTTAGAGTTTTGCGCCGTAACTTAGGCGATAGACTAGCTGTAAGCCGTGTGCACTTAGGTTTAAGTGCGCTTACGGTGTTTTTATTAATGTGGTTATTTAGTAATAACATTAAAATAACACTGATTTTGTTTGTCTCTACACTTGCTTTGATTGCGGTTTTGTTTGTTATTTCAAAATTAATATTTGGTGGTGGCCGTAAATTAGGCTTAAAGCCAGGCAACAGCTGGTCATTAGCTATTGCCTCTATTCAAAAGCGGGCAAACGTAAATGCGGTGCAGCTTATTAGCTTTTCGTTGGCGATAAAATTGCTGTTGTTTTTGATTGTACTTAAAAACGACATGATCTCAGATTGGCAGTCTCAATTACCCGCCGATGCCCCTAATGCATTTTTAGTTAATATTACGCAAAACGAGCTTGAGCCTGTAAATAATTACCTCGCAGAAAACGATATTTTAGTATCTGATTTTTACCCAACCATTCGCGGGCGCGTAAATGCGGTAAATGGTGAGCTTGTTGCGCGTAAAGTGTCGTTGCAAGATAACGAGAAAAAAGATGAAGAAGCACGTTCTGGCATTGGCAGAGAGCTTAACCTAACGTGGCTTGATGATGTGCCAGCTCAAAACGAAATTGTGCAAGGGCAGTGGTTTGGCGAAGGCGCAGTGGGTGAGGCTTCGGTTGAGGAATCAATGCTTGAGCGCCTAGATGTAGAAATTGGCGACACGTTAACATTTTTAATTGGTGCGCAATCTTTTGACGCTAAAATAACTAGCGTACGTAAAGTAAACTGGGCTACGCTAAAACCTAACTTTTTTATTATTTTAAGCCCCGACGTGCTAAAAGATTTTCCGGCAACCTATATTTCATCAGTACGTATAGAGCCTGAGCAAAAGAAAGCGTTTAGCCAGTTACTGCGCACGTATCCAACCATTACCGCCATCGATGTAGATAACTTTGTAAAGCAAATTCAATCAACCATTGAGCAGGTGTCGCTAGCTATTGGATTTGTGCTTGCTATTGTGGTGTTGTGTGGTGCATTAGTGCTTATATCGCAGGTGCAAGCTAGCCTTGGTGAGCGAATGCAAGAAATAGTAATACTACGCACTTTAGGCGCTAAAGGGCGGTTAATAAAAAATGCGACCCTTTATGAGTTTTTGCTATTAGGTGGTTTAGCTGGGTTTGTAGCTGCTTTATTTAGTGATGTGACTTTGCTAATAGTTCAGCAGCAAATGTTTGACTTAGCCGGTAAATTGCACCCTGAAATATGGCTAATAGGGCCAGTTTCAGGCGGGGTGTTTGTTGCTACGCTTGGCTACTTTATGATTGCTCGTAAACTTAAACAAAATACCCAAGGCTTAGTACGTGCTTTAGCATAAGCTTTACTTTTAACACTAAACGCCCGTACTAAGTTACGGGCGTTTTTGTTTTTAAGTGCCACTGGTAATTTATACAGTGCTCTGGCATTATTACCGTTATTGAAAAATAACAATAATGAGTGTGCTGTTTGGCCATTATTTTAGGGATAGACCCAGGTTCACGTTTAACGGGTTATGGAGTAGTTGCTCACCAAGGTGCTAAATTTACCTATTTAGGCAGCGGGTGCATTAAATTAGCCGAGCACGAGTTCCCCATACGTTTAAAAATGATCTACCAAGGGATCACACAAATAATAGAGCAGTTCTCACCCGAAACCTTTGCCATAGAAAAAGTATTTATGGCGCACAACCCGGATGCCGCGCTAAAGCTAGGTCAAGCCCGAGGAGCCGCTATCGTGGGAGCCTCTATGGCCGAACTACCCGTATTTGAATACTCAGCACGGCAAATTAAGCAAGCCGTGGTTGGTAATGGCGGCGCCGATAAGTCGCAAGTGCAACACATGGTAAAAAATATTTTAAAATTACCTGGCACACCGCAAGCCGATGCGGCCGATGCGCTTGCCATTGCAATTTGCCATGCTCACTCAGAACAAAATTTAATTAAACTAGCGGGTAGCGCAAGTAAAACCGTTAGAGGACGTTTAAGGAAATAAATATGATTGGCCGTTTAAATGGCACTTTAGTTGAAAAGCAGCCGCCCGAAATTTTATTAGAAGTAAGCGGCGTTGGCTACGAAGTACAAATGCCCATGACCTGTTTTTACGACTTACCCAATATTGGCGAAAACACTATAGTGTATACACACTTTGTAGTACGCGAAGACGCACAATTACTATTTGGCTTTAATAATAAAACCGAGCGAGCGCTGTTTAGAGAGTTGTTAAAAGCAAATGGCGTGGGGCCTAAACTCGGCTTAGCTATTTTGTCGGGCATGTCGGCGCAACAATTTGTAAGTTGCGTAAACAACGAAGACGCCACAACACTGGTTAAATTGCCGGGTGTGGGTAAAAAAACTGCTGAACGTTTAGTGCTCGAAATGAAAGATCGCTTAAAAGATTGGGGTAATGATTTATTTACGCCATTTAGCGATAACGCCGTGATAGAGCCTGCCACTGATGCAATAATTGCCAATAATGCCGCAGACGATGCCGTATCGGCACTTGTCGCGCTTGGTTATAAATTGCCACAGGCGCAAAAAGCAGTAAAATCGGTAAGTAAACCCGATATGTCTACTGAGGTTCTTATTAAAGAATCTTTAAAATCAATGTTGTGAGTAACCCATGATTGAAGCTGATCGTTTAATTGACGCGAGCGAAAAAACCAACGAAGACACCATAGACCGCGCAATAAGGCCCAAGCTTTTAGCCGACTACAAAGGTCAGCCGCATGTTAAGCAGCAAATGGAAATATTTATAGAGGCTGCCCGTAGCCGTGGTGAAGCGCTCGATCATCTATTAATATTTGGCCCGCCGGGCTTAGGTAAAACCACGCTTGCTAATATTGTTGCCAATGAGCTTAATGTAAGTATTAAAACCACTTCAGGCCCTGTACTTGAAAAAGCCGGCGACCTTGCTGCACTGCTTACCAACCTTGAAGAAGGCGATGTGCTGTTTATCGATGAAATACACAGACTCAGCCCGCAAGTTGAAGAAATACTTTACCCCGCAATGGAAGATTATCAACTTGATATTATGATTGGGGAAGGCCCCGCAGCACGCTCTATTAAATTAGACTTACCGCCATTTACACTTATTGGCGCAACAACACGTGCAGGGTCACTTACCTCACCGCTTAGAGACCGTTTTGGCATAGTGCAGCGCTTAGAGTTTTATTCTATTGCTGATTTATCATATATAGTAGGGCGCTCCGCGCATTATTTAGATTTACAAATGTGCGATGATGGTGCCACCGAAATTGCAAAGCGCTCGCGAGGCACACCGCGTATAGCTAACCGCCTATTGCGCCGCGTGCGCGATTACACACAAGTAAAATCTGATGGCACCGTCAATGCCTCGGTTGCCGAGCAGGCGTTAGATATGATTGACGTAGATAAAAGTGGGTTTGATTACATGGACCGTAAATACTTACTTGCCATAATCGAAAAATTCATGGGTGGGCCTGTAGGACTTGATAACTTAGCCGCAGCAATAGGCGAAGAAAAAGAAACCATTGAAGATGTTATTGAACCGTTTTTAATCCAACAAGGTTTTATACAACGTACACCGCGCGGGCGAATTGTGTCAGACAATGCATACCACCACTTTGGTTTGCTCCCTAAACAAAACTAACCTATTTACCCAGCCTATAGCTGCAAAGCTATAGGCGATCCTCCTATTTAATCAGGGCGTGTTGAGCTGTGATGGTTGAATTTGCAGCAGTGTGTTTGGTTTTTAGGCAAGGCAGAGCCTATGAAGTGTGGTTATTCCCCATAAATAGGCGATAACGCAGCATAAATGGCAAACATGCGCTGCCCTTCGGGTTCTGCCTAGGGGCGATAAACTCTTTGTTGCCTACATGGATTTAGGTAAGGGGCGTGAGCAGGACGCGGAAGCTTTGCTCTGTTTTTACTTATTCTTACATGGATGTAAGTCATTAGAATAACGCAGGAGCAGTTATCGAGCCCACTAGGTTACAAACCTCGCGCCGCGATTTAATCGCCCCTAGATTGAGCAAATTTCAACCCGCAAAGGTCAACACGCCCTAGTAACAAATATATTAGTTAGTTAACTTTCATTCAGCTTGTTGCAAATGTAATCAAAAAATTAAAATCATTTTGTAATTCACTTAACGTTAAGACTGGCGTGGCTATGCTGCGTACCAATAAAGATATTACGGCAGATGTTTGCTATTTTTTACAACCTTAAAATCCGGTTATTTACATTAAACCTCAGTTAGCATGGTAGTAAAATTTAGGCAAAAAAAAGCCCGCATATAATGCGGGCAAACAACAAGTTGAAGGAAGTAATCCAGGGAACTACGTTTTACTTAATCAGGTTTTATCCAAAAAGAGTAAAACAATGTAATACGATTAAAAATCCTATTACTAAGAACTTGGCTTAATGAAACATGTTTCATTCAATGCGTCAGCTCGGTATGGAAGAATGATACGGAATAAGCATTTTTTGTTCAAACTAGAAAATTTAAAATTTCAGATAAGAAAAACTAATCTGATGAATTTTTTTGTTGTTCATAACTTGCGCGTTAATTATTCGTTAATATTATAAGTGGCTGAAAATTAATAAATAACTGGTCTGAGCTGTATTGTTGCAGTATTAGTTATATTAGTACATACAGAATGGTATGAATTACTTTTGCGTGCTTATGCAATTTTTATGAATAAACGGTGCATTTTATTAAGTTTACTGCGTATATTTAAGCACTTTTGTAGTATTTAGTTGTGTTTTACTAAACGCGATAGTCGCGTTTTAGAAACAAACAAGCGATTAAGCGTATGTTTAACGTTTTTTGTTGCCAATTCATAGCAATATCGTTGTCAGTAAACCCTTGACTCGATACACTAGATGCAACTTATGGCCGTTACAATGGTCTTATTTACACAAAATAACCAAATTGACGTTTTTTGAAATTATTTAGGAGTTTAACGTGGGATCAGGGCTTAATTTTTTAGATCTAATTCTAGAAGCCAGTTTGCTTGTGCAGTTAGTAATGCTAGCGCTAGTAGCAATGTCTGTTATGTCATGGGCAATTATTTTTCAACGTAAAAAAGCAATAAGCGACGCCTTGTCTGATGCAAAAAAATTCGAACAAAAATTTTGGTCAGGTATCGACTTAAGTAAACTATACAACGAAATTTCGTCACGTAGCGGCCAATCTCATGGTATTGAAGCGTTGTTTACATCAGGCTTTAAAGAGTTTGCACGCCATAAAAAGAACACCTTTCAAAGTGCTGGCATAGTAATGGAAGGTACGCATCGCTCAATGCGTGTGGCGCTGTCGCGTGAAATCGAAAAACTAGAATCGAGCTTATCGTTTTTAGCGACAGTGGGTTCAATTAGCCCATATATCGGCTTATTCGGTACGGTGTGGGGTATTATGAATGCCTTTATTGCGCTGGGTGAAGTGAAGCAAGCCACATTACAAATGGTAGCACCGGGTATTGCTGAGGCCCTTATTGCAACGGCAATGGGTTTATTTGCGGCAATTCCAGCTGTTATTGCGTACAACCGCTTTGCCAATAAAGTTGAAAAGCTAGAATCACACTACATCAACTTTATGGAAGAGTTTGCCAATATTTTACACCGTCAAGCAGCTACCCAAATAGAGGCTAAAGCGAATGTATCAGCGTAAAAAGCGCCGTCCGGTCGCAGAAATTAATGTAGTACCTTACATTGATGTAATGTTGGTATTACTAATAATATTTATGGCAACAGCACCGCTTATTACTCACGGTGTAAAAGTTGATTTACCAAAAATGGAAGAGTCGGACTTAGTTGATACTAAAGACACGCCACCCATTATTGCCTCTATCGACTCTGCGGGTAAGTACTATGTAAGCATAGGTACCGACCCTGAAGAGCCAATGGAAGCACTTGATGTGGCCGCGGTTATTAAGTTGCAGCTAATGAAAAACCCTGATGTACCAGTCATGATTAAAGGCTCTGGTAAGGTATCGTACCAAGAAGTATTGTTATTAATGGACTTTTTAAAGAATGCTGGCGTACCATCTGTGGGTTTAATGACAGAATCCTTTGAGGGGACACAGTAGTAACATGAATAGTTCTATAATCAAGTCAGTACTTTTACATTTAGGTTTAGGAGGCTTTTTGTGGGCAACGGCAAACATACATGCTCCAGCGCCTAAAGTGATGGAAGTGACGCTGAATTCGGCTATTCCTGAGCCTGATAATGCGGTTTCGGCGGTCACCGTTGATCAAAAACAAGTTGAGCAAAAAATTGCTGAATTGCAAAAAAAAGAAGACGACAAAAAGCGCGCTGAAGATAAACGCATTCGAGACCTAGAGCGCAGAGCGGCTAATGCGCGTAAACAGCGAGAAGCCGAAGCCCGTAATATTAAAAAACTAGAGCAACAGCGCAAAGCAAAAGAGAAAGAAAAAGCACAAGCTGAGGCTGAAGCTAAAAAAGCGCGTGAAATTGAACAAAAAGAGCGTGCTAAAGCAAAACAAGCCGAAAAACAAAAGCAAGAGGCTGAAAACGCCGCTAAAGCTGCTGCAGATAAACGTAAAGCAGAAGAAGAGGCACTTAAAAAGGCCGAAGCTGAGCGTAAACAGCGTGAAGCAGAAGCAAAAGAGCGTGCAAAGGAAGCCGAGCGTAAACGTCAGCAAGCGCTGCAAGAGCAAATGTTACAAGAACAACTTGCTAAAGAGCAGGCTGCACGTAGTAAAATACGCCAACAGCAAGTAGTAAGCGAAGTTGATAAGTACCGTGCTTTAATTATGGCGCGCATTCAGCAAAACTTACTGATTGATGAAAAAATGAAAAACCAACAGTGTCGAGTAAATATTCGTCTTGGATTTAATGGTTTAGTAACGCAAGTTAAATCGTTAGGGGGTGATAAGCTAGTGTGTGAAGCTGCACTTAGAGCTGTGCGCATGGCCGATACATTACCTGTATCTAAAGACAAAGACGTATTCGAGCAACTTAAGAATATTAATTTAACAATCAAGCCAGAATTTTAAAGGAATGATATGTTCAGCAAAATTAAAATAGCCTTTGTAGTTATATTATTAGGATTTCAAGGTGTAGCGAATGCGGCACTTGAAATTGTAATAACAGAAGGTGTAGACGGCGCACGTCCTATTGCCATAGTGCCTTTTAAATACAATGGTGTTGGCCCAATTCCACAAAAATTGAGCGATGTTATTGCTGCCGACTTAATGCGCAGTGGTAAGTTTAAACCGATAGATGTAGCACAAATGCCACAGCTTCCTAATAAAGATGGCGACATTGACTATGCAGCATGGGTAAACCAAGGTGTAGAAGCAGTTGTGGTAGGCGAAGTAGAGCAACAAACTGATGGGCGCTACTTGGTACGCTACGAATTAGTAGATGTAATTCGTGGGCAAATTACCGGTGGCCAAACTCAGATGATGAGCAGCGGTAAACTTGTAAAAAGCCAAGACCATATTTTAGAAGCGCGCGAAAGTGTGATTAGTGAAAGTGGCTTTCGCCGTTACTCACATCGCATAAGCGATGTTGTATATGAAAAGCTAACCGGAGAAAGAGGCGCGTTTTTAACTAAAATTGCCTATGTAATTGTTCGTGAAGATCAACCAAAACCTTATCAGCTAGTAGTTGCTGACTACGATGGTTTTAACGAGCAGGTATTATTGCGCTCAAAAGAGCCGTTAATGTCGCCAGCATGGTCGCCAGATGGTACTAAGCTTGCGTATGTAACGTTTGAAAACCGTCAAAGCCAAATTTACATTCAAGACCTATACTCAGGAAAGCGTGAGCTGATCACAAGTTACCGTGGTATTAATGGTGCACCGCAGTTTTCTCCTGATGGTAAAAAAATGTTATTGGTGCTTTCTAAAGACAAAACAGGTGCAACCGAAGTTTACGTTTTAGATTTAGCAACACGTAAAGAAACACGCCTTACACGCCACCGTAGTATAGATACTGAACCATCTTGGTATCCAAATGGCCAGGATATTGTGTTTACATCTGAAAGGGGTGGTAATGCCCAGATTTATAAGTTAAATTTAAGAACTGGTAGGTCACAACGATTGACCTTCGACGGCGATATGAACCTAGCGGGTTCTATAACGCCAGACAGTAAAGAATTAGTGATGGTTAACCGTACCAACGGGCAGTACCATCTTGCTAAGAAAGAGCTGGCTACGGGCGCGTTTCAAGTATTAACGCGAACTCGCCTTGATGAATCACCGAGCATAGCGCCAAACGGCTCGATGATCATATATAGCACGCTTCATAATAATAAACAGGTACTCGCGCTGGTATCGATGGACGGTCGCTTTAAAGCACGTTTACCCGTGCTAGACGGACAAGTAAAGGCACCAGCTTGGTCGCCATATTTACAGTAATATTTGCTGGTTTACTCAAAAATAGGAATCTACTCAATGCAACTTAACAAAGTACTTAAAGGCCTGCTAATCGCTGTGCCAGTAATGACATTAGCCGCTTGTAGCTCATCTTCAGATATTGATGAAGGCGCAGCTAACCAATCAAACCAAAGTGCAGTTGAGCAATCAACAAACACGGATACAGTTGAAGTAGCAACAATTTCACCTGAACAACAAGCAGAAGAGCAACTTCGTCAAAAGTATGAAGCGCTTCGTCAAGAGCAAATTATTTACTTTGACTTCGACAAAGCAACTGTTGAGAACAAGTACGCAGAATTACTTCGTGCACATGCTGAGTTTTTAGTTCAAAACCCTTCAGTAAAAGTATTAATTGAAGGTCACGCTGATGAGCGCGGTACGCCAGAGTACAACATTGCACTAGGTGAGCACCGTGGCCAAGCAGTAGAAAAATACCTACAAAGCTTAGGTGTTTCTGCTAGCCAAATGTCAGTAGTTAGCTACGGTGAAGAGAAACCAATGGTTAAATCTCGCACTGAGTCAGCTTTCGCTAAAAACCGCCGTGCGGTACTAGTTTACTAAGATAAGAGATATTATGAAGCCGAAAATTATTTTGGCAGCCATGATATTGAGCGGGAGCACCCAAGTTTTGGCTGCTCCCGCTCCTGTTTCAGAAGCTGCAAGTTCACAGTCGAGCATAGAGAAGCGTTTAGCGTCACTAGAAAACATGATGCAGTCGCGAAACTTATTACAAGTTGAATTACAGCAACAACTTAATCTACTTCAAGATGAAGTAAGTCAAATTCGCGGTGTTACTGAAGAGCAAAGTTATAAACTTGAAAAAGTACTTCAGCGCCAGCGTGAGCTTTATCAAGAAATAGAAAACCGCGTAAGCCAAGCGTATACACAACCCGCTGCTGCGCCTGCAACCGATTACACGCAATCGAGTGATGCACAAACCTATAGCAGTGACTTATCTGAAAACGAAGCGTATGAGCGTGCAGTGGCGCTAATAATGAAAGATAAACGCTACGACCAAGCTATTCCTGAGTTTCAAACATTTTTAACAACCTATCCCAATTCTGTGTATGCCTCTAATGCACATTATTGGCTTGGGCAGTTGCTGACCATCAAAAATGATGGTGTAAAAGCAAGTGAGCATTTTAAAGTGGTGGTTAATGAGTTTCCTAACTCAAATAAACGACCAGATGCCATGTTAAAATTAGGCACGCTTTTACAAGAGCAAGGCCTAAACCAAGAGGCACAAAAAATATTGGGTGATCTAATTAACCAATATCCAAGTACAACTGCTGCAAAACTTGCAACCGAGCGTTTAGCTAATTAGGACGCATTTAAGCGGTGTATTTAAAGCTCAAACTACATAGAAATACTCGGCGAATCTTGTATTTGCATGTAGTTTGAGCACAAACGCTTTAATTTTGCTCACCTAGGCATAAAAACTGAAAAAAAGAGACATTTTCGGTTGCACTCATTTTATAAATAAGTATTATAAGCGCCCGCAGCAAACGAATGGTTACCCCACTCAAAATGCGGCAAAAAGAGCGGGTCATTAGCTCAGTTGGTAGAGCAGTGGACTTTTAATCCATTGGTCGATGGTTCAAGTCCATCATGACCCACCATTCTTTATTAAGATAAAGTTTGGCTTAATCGGCGGATTTACGCAGCTCACTTAAATAGTAAGCACACAGAGCGGGTCATTAGCTCAGTTGGTAGAGCAGTGGACTTTTAATCCATTGGTCGATGGTTCAAGTCCATCATGACCCACCATTCTTTATTAAGATAAAGATTGGTTCAATCGGCGGATTTACGCAGCTCACTTAAATAGTAAGCAAACAGAGCGGGTCATTAGCTCAGTTGGTAGAGCAGTGGACTTTTAATCCATTGGTCGATGGTTCAAGTCCATCATGACCCACCATTCTTTATTAAGATAAAGTTTGGTTCAATCGGCGGATTTACGCAGCTCACTTAAATAGTAAGCAAACAGAGCGGGTCATTAGCTCAGTTGGTAGAGCAGTGGACTTTTAATCCATTGGTCGATGGTTCAAGTCCATCATGACCCACCATTCTTTATTTAGGTAAAGATTGGTTCAATCGGCGGATTTACGCAGCTCACTTAATAGTAAGCACACAGAGCGGGTCATTAGCTCAGTTGGTAGAGCAGTGGACTTTTAATCCATTGGTCGATGGTTCAAGTCCATCATGACCCACCATTCTTTATTTAGGTAAAGATTGGTTCAATCGGCGGATTTACGCAGCTCACTTAAATAGTAAGCACACAGAGCGGGTCATTAGCTCAGTTGGTAGAGCAGTGGACTTTTAATCCATTGGTCGATGGTTCAAGTCCATCATGACCCACCATTCTTTATTAAGATAAAGATTGGTTTAATCGGCGGATTTACGCAGCATATCAATTCTACAAAGAATTCAGAGCGGGTCATTAGCTCAGTTGGTAGAGCAGTGGACTTTTAATCCATTGGTCGATGGTTCAAGTCCATCATGACCCACCATTCTTTATTAAGATAAAGAATGGTTTAATCGGCGGATTTACGCAGCATATCAATTCTACACAGAATTTAGAGCGGGTCATTAGCTCAGTTGGTAGAGCAGTGGACTTTTAATCCATTGGTCGATGGTTCAAGTCCATCATGACCCACCACTTCTTAAAAATCTCAACATTCCCCTTATTTTATTTAAATCAGTTTGTTATTTTTATTTATAAACAGCATGCCCACATAGCTGTTATTTGCCCGTGTATTCTCGTATAATTTGCTGTAACTAATGCACTGTAGATGAAGTGGTCGAGAACATGAGTCTAGCTCAAACTATTATGCCTGAAGGTTATATCTTTCCTCCTAAGCCAGCTCCGTTAACTAAAGACGAGCAAGGCGAATATAAAGCACGTATTAAACAACTACTGCAAGATAAAAATGCAGTGCTGGTAGCCCATTACTACACAGATCCTGAGATTCAAGCTCTTGCCGAAGAAACAGGGGGCTGTGTTGCCGACTCATTAGAAATGGCACGTTTTGGTGCTCGCCACGATGCAGATATGATCATCGTTGCAGGCGTACGTTTTATGGGTGAAACCGCTAAAATTTTAACGCCAAACAAAACCGTTGTTATGCCAACGCTAGAAGCAACCTGTTCGTTAGATATTGGTTGCCCGATTGATGAGTTTTCAGCGTTTTGCGATCAGCACCCTGATCGTAAAGTGGTGGTGTATGCAAACACCTCTACAGCGGTTAAAGCCCGTGCAGATTGGATTGTAACCTCATCGTGCGCACTTGAAATAGTAGAGCACTTAGATGAACAAGGTGAAAAAATTATTTGGGGCCCAGATAAACACCTTGGTAGCTACATTCAAAAAAATACCGGCGCCGATATGATCATGTGGAACGGTGCATGTATCGTACACGATGAATTTAAAACAAAAGCGCTTAAAGATATGAAAGCCCTGCACCCAGACGCAGGTGTATTGGTTCACCCAGAGTCGCCTGCTGAAATAGTGGCACTGGCAGATGCGGTTGGCTCAACAAGCCAGCTAATTAAAGCTGCGCAAACAATGGATAACGATAAGTTTATTGTAGCGACAGACCGCGGTATTTTTTACAAAATGCAGCAGCTATGCCCAGAAAAGGAGTTTTTTGCAGCCCCAACTGCTGGTGAAGGCGCGTCTTGTAAAAGTTGTGCACACTGCCCGTGGATGGCAATGAATGGCTTAAAAGCGATTGAAGAGGCGCTAGTAGACCCACAGGGTAAAGAAGTATTTGTAGATATGGACTTACGCGAAGGCGCGCTCAAGTCACTTAATCGCATGTTAGACTTTACAGCCAACATGGCAAAGTAAACATCACTCTGTATAAAAACGGCTAATCCTACTGGGTTAGCCGTTTTTTTATGTCTAAAGTAAATTGCTGATTGATTATTAGGCACTTAACAGCACAAATTTAAAAATGCCTTGCACCTATGTAACCTATTTCATACTATAACGCGCTGTTGCAATGCAACACCGTGGAGGAATGGCTGAGTGGCTGAAGGCGCACGCCTGGAAAGTGTGTTTAGGTTAATCCCTAACGAGGGTTCGAATCCCTCTTCCTCCACCATTATTCTTAAACCCAGTTATTGAATATCAATAACTGGGTTTTTTAATGCCCGTTGTCCAAACCTTTATTATTGGCAAGTAGGCATGAATTTAGTGCGTAATCTCAATCAGCCCTTAACGTCGCTCCCTCAAATGAGTGACATGGTTTAAGCCCTTAATTTATTGATACTCAAATAACGCGTTTTCCCATTCTTGAATGATTATTTGGCGCTTCATCTGATCATCTATCACTAATATTTCTATGCCAAGGGGGACGGGGCGAAGCTGACCTTCTGATATATCAAGTAAATGTTTTTGTTTTACACGTACTTCATTGTTAATTGGTTCAAAGTTAGTAAAATTAGCCATGTCTGTTTGTCCTTGTACAGACACTAAATAATCAATAAACAGCTGTGCGCCAATAACATTTTTTGCGTGTTTAGGAATTATGGCGCTGCGCATAATAACCGAGGTGTAGTCTTTAGGTTGCACTACAATAATATTAGGGTGCTGCGCCGCCCAGGTGCGCGCATAAGAGCTTAATATGTTATAGCCAACAGTGAGCTCACCCGTTGAAAGGGCCTTGAGTATGTCGGCGCTGCGTCTAAATACACGCGTACTGTGATAGCCAAACGATTCAAGCATTCGGCCATAGCTGGAGCTTTGCTCGCGGTCATGAGCCCACAGCAAATAGCCTATACCCACTTGAGTAATATCGTAAATGCCAATTCGGCCTTTAATTTTGTCACTGCGCCTACGTATGAGTTCAAGTAATTCGTTGCGGCTACTTGGTGCGACCTCTTCACCTAAAAATTCTTTATTAAATG
The DNA here is from genome assembly GCF_030296835.1 of Pseudoalteromonas sp. MM1. Lineage (NCBI taxonomy): Bacteria > Pseudomonadati > Pseudomonadota > Gammaproteobacteria > Alteromonadales > Pseudoalteromonadaceae > Pseudoalteromonas > Pseudoalteromonas sp. MM1. Next base: position 1,433,258 of record NZ_AP027922.1, read on the forward strand.
CAATTACCGCGGTTTCATAAGTAAAGCCAAACACTTCATTGCGCCATTTAGCCCATGCGGGGAGTTTATTTGTTTGCTCAGAGCTGTAAGGCTGTGCGTAGCCATCGTTAACTAGCTTTACTTGTAAATTCATTGCTGAACTTAATAAAACGTCGGGCGGGTTATTAACGTCGGCTAAAAATTCGCTATACACTTCGAAGGTACTCAGCTCATAATAATCAACTTGTACAAATGGGTACTTTTTTTGAAAGGCCGATAAAAAAGGGGCAATTTCCATTTTATCGGCGCCGCCATATATTTTTAGTACTGACTTGTTTTCGCTTTGTGCAGGAAATACTAAAGGAGTTTTTGCAGCAACGAATGGCGAGCCTACAAAGCACGTAAAAACAACGGCAATATAAATCAGCGATAAAAATTTCAATGTTCGTCCTCTGTTAGCATGAGCGGAAAGTTTATTTCAAAAATAAGCCCTGACGGGGTGTTATCAAGCAGTTTAATCTCTGCTTTATGATGTTCTGCCACCTCCTTTGCAATACTTAATCCCAAACCACTGCCAGCACGTGGGTCGCCTTTACTTTTGTAAAAGCGTTCAAACACATGTTGTTTTTGCGCATCGGGTACACCTACACCTTGATCAGCCACACATAAACGGGCTATGTAACCACTGTCTGTACTGTGAAGCTCGGTAGAGACATTAACTTCTTTATTTTGCGGGCTAAACTTAATCGCGTTTTCTAAAATGTTACGTAGCATTTGGCTAAGTGCAAACGAATCGCCACTAATCATTAAGTTATCATCACCCTGGTAGGTAATGATCACGCCACGTTGAATCGCCGATACCGCAACATCTCTACACACAGACTTTACCAGCTCCGGCAACGAAAGCGTTATTAATGGCTGGCTATGAAAACGATGCGCAAGGGTTGCTTGGTTTAACAGTTGGGTCACGGTGCTGTCGAGTAAATCTGTTGAGTATAAAACACGATTTAACTGCTCTGTTCTTATTTTTTCATCGCTTTCTTCAATGGCATTTTGCGCTTGGCTTTTAAGGCCTGCAAGGGGCGTTCTTATTTGATGGGCCACTTCGCCGGTAAAGCGTTTTAAATGATTAAGCGAGACTTCTAATTGTGATATAAAATGGTTAATGGTTGACACTAAATCGGCCATTTCTTTAGGAACTGACATGTCAATCGGGCGCAAGTCAGTAGGCGAACGTTTGCGTATTTTTTTATTTATACTGTAAATAGGGCGCAAAATTTGATTCACTCCCAGCAATATAAGCACTATTGCGATTGCGAAAGTCAAAATAACCATTTGTATAACATTTAAATTCATTTCATAGGCGAGCTGATCGCGCGCTTGGGTTGTTTGGCCTATTAAAATATTTACATCGAACGATTCACCCACTTCATAAAGCTTATCTGAGAGTAAAATAAAGCGATAGTTTTCACCTTTGTAATCACCTTCCCAAAATTGTATCAGTAGGTTATCTCGCGGGTCATACTCTGTACGTTGCCACTGAGTGTTGGCTTTTTGCAAAATGTGTTGGTATAAGCCTTTGTAGCCGGTTAAGTGCTCCCCTTGATTTTGCGTTATTTGATACACCAATCTGTCATTTGAGGCCATCGAAAGAGTTTCGAATGTAGCGCTGGGTAAATCAACAATAATTTCGTGGTAATCAATGTGGGTATTTTCAAATATTTGTAAAGCAGCACTGGCAAGTAGCCTATCGTATGAAATTTGGGCGGCGTTTTTACTGTAATTATTAGCCATAAAATAGGTAATAAGTGTGATTATAACCATTAGAGTAATGGTTATTGTAAGTAGCTGTCGGCGAATAGAGGGGAGGGTTTTGCTATTCATTACACTGTGCTAAAAGGTAGCCTAAACCGCGCAGTGTTTTTATATCGACACTGCTATTTACCAGCTTTTTACGAAGCCTTGCTACGTAGGTTTCTATGGCGTTAGGGCTAGGTGAGTCGTCAAACGAATATAAGTGATCGAGTAACTCATCTTTATTAAGCACTTTACCTTGATGAGTTAAAAATATTTCGAGTAATCTAAATTCGCGTTGCTTTAAATCAATAAGCTCTTTAGCAATAGTGACCGTGCATGATTTTCGGTCAAAATCGAGATTGCCATAACTAATAATGTCTTTACCTAAGCCTTGGTTACGCCTAAGTAGAGCGCGGCAACGGGCTTCTAATTCGCCAAAATCAAAGGGTTTTGTCAGGTAGTCGTCGGCGCCTAAGTCGAGTAATTCTATACGGTGCTCAACTTGGGCACGCGCCGTTAAAATTAATACAGGCGTATTTGATGAGCGAGCCCTGAGCTTTTTTAAAATTTGTTCACCGTTTAAATTGGGTAAGTTTAAATCAAGCAAAATAAGGTCGTACTTATGGCGTTTTAACAGCGAATTAGCCACATCACCACTGGTTACAAGATCTATACCTTGGCCCATTTTAGTGAAACGTTGGCAAATTGCTTCTCCTAATACTTCGTCATCTTCAACGGCTAAAATTCTCATTAAGCACACCTGCAAAGTCGCAATTAAAAAAATATCATTTTAAGTTGTGCAAGACACTAAACAATTACTGCTAAGTTTACAATACGCAAATACCTTCCTTTATAACAAGATAAGCTATAGTTTTAGCTTAATAGCTAAAAAATACAATTGCCTAAAATGTAATTATCTTGTGACAGGTTTGTGACAGGTTTGCCCTGTAGATTGCAACATGAATACGCTGATACGCACTACACACAACTATAAATTTAATTAAACAAGGTAGCGGAGATAACTATGGCTCAACGGTTCTCTAAAATATTTGCAGTAACAGGCGCAATGTTAACTTGTGTTTCACTTCCTTCGTATGCTTCTTTTAATGGGCTTACAGAGCAAGACGAATTTAATATTAAGCTAAGGTCAATTTACTTTGACCGCGATTACGACAACGACGCCAGTGACGACTCAACCTTTGCACAAGGTATAGAGCTCAATTATCAATCGGGCTATTTTAATGACTTAATTAGCGTGGGTGTCTCTAATTATACTGTACTTAATTACAACTCAACCGGCAGTGCACAAAATAATATTTTACCTGCAGGAGATGAAAAAGGCGGCGTTGACGATAGCTTTTCTAAATTTGGTCAATATTTTATCGACGTTAAACTTGGCAATAATGGCCATGTAAAAATAGGCGGGCAAAAAACCAAAAGCATGCTGTTAAAAAGCTCGGGTAGCCGCGCAATTCCTAATACGTTTAGAGGGGTATTTGGTGACTACAAGTTTGGTAATACCAAAGTATATGGTTACGCCTACGATAAATGGAGCCGCCGCCACGATGACAAATGGGAAGATTTTTCTACCGATCAGTCAGACAAAGGCGCGATTAGTGTAATTTGGGGGGTGGGCGCAAGCTACAAAAAAGAGGCGCTAAAAATAGACGCGGAGTATTTAAATTCTCACGATTACTTATCAAAGTTTGGGCTTAAAGGCAGCTACGCTATTAAGCTCGATCAAAGTAAGTTAACCCTTTCAAGCGGCGTATTTACCTCACAAGACGATGGTGATTTATTTGTAACCGGCGCAGAGGGGGGCGATTTAGATGATGAAGATGCACTCGGTGCGGTTTCAGGCGTTACTAAAAGTGAAAACGATGGCTTTGCCTACTACCTAGATGCGAATTGGAAAAAAGATATTTGGACACTAGGCGCCGCATTTACCAAGGTGAACGATGCCTGGATTGAAGATAATTTTAGTGGCGATCACGGGACTAACCCGTTTCCCACTCGTTCATTAATTGGCGCAGATTTAACAAACCAAAATGAGTCAACCTGGCAGGCTCGCTTAGGCGTTGACCTAAAAGCAGTGGCACCAGGTTTAACCACAAAATTTTATTACACCAGCGGTAGTGATGCAGAAAATTCGGCCCTTGGTAAGGCTGGTGGTACAGCCGATGAAAAGTACTGGGCAATTGATACACGCTATAAAGTAGCCACAATTAAGGGCTTAAGCCTACGCTGGTTATTTTTAGATTACACCACAGATGAAACTGGCAGTGTTGATGGTGTAAAAGGCGATAGAGCCGATCACCGTGTTTATGTAGATTACACCATTAAGTTTTAAATAACCCTTCGACAGGTTTTAGCGCGCACCATGCAAATGGTGCGCGCTTTTTAGTTTTTATAATAGTTACTTTTTTAATCAATTTTCAATTCGTGACAGGTTAGTGACAGTTTGGCTCCTTATTCTTAAAAAAAGGGCAACGTTTTTATAACGGCGTTACGTGTTTTTTATTGCATTGATAGGGCGAAATTATGAATTCATCACTTACTACATCTCAGTTAAAACCGATGCCGAGAGCGGTTCACTTTCGTGCTAATAGCAATCAAGTGACAGCAGCTACAGGGACTGCAAGTAATACTAATTTTGCCCCTCAATCTTTGCAAAGCAAACAAGAGCAAGTGCAAGAGTGCGTGGTTATTTTAAGTAATAACTAACCCATTTCTGCTCATTTAAATTGAATTAGAAGCTGGATTATTATGACTATTCAAAAAAAAATACCTTGTGTCATTATGCGTGGCGGAACATCTCGCGGGACTTATTTTTTAGCCAACGATTTACCTAGAGAGTGGGAAAAACGCAAAGAAATTTTAACGGCAGCAATGGGCTCAGGCGACCCGCTACAAGTAAATGGTGTAGGTGGTGGTAATTCGCTTACCAGTAAGGCGGCTATTATTTCGCGCTCAACCGACCCTGATGCCGATATTGACTACTTATTTGCGCAAGTCTCAATTGAGCAAAATGAAGTAGATATAACGCCTTCGTGCGGTAATATTTTATCCGGTGCTGCGCCTTTAGCTATTGAGTACGGTCTAGTAACAGCAAATGATGGCGAAACAAGAGTAAGAGTAAAAAACGTAAATACAAACACGCTTATTGAGGTTGTAGTACAAACGCCTAACGGTTTTGTTGAGTACGAAGGCGATGCCACCATTGATGGCGTGCCAGGCTCGGGTGCCCCTATTTTGCTGAAGTTTTTTGATGTGTGTGGCACAAAAACAGGCGAGCTTTTGCCTACAGGCTCTGCCCGCGATACCTTTGATGGCGTAGAGGTTAGTTGTGTAGATGCTGCCATGCCAATGGTACTAATACCGGCGCAATCACTGGGTGTAAAAGGCTCTGAAACTAAACAAGAGCTTGATGCAAACAGCGAGTTACTGCAAAAAATTGAAAGCATTCGTTTGCAAGCTTCATTAAAAATGGGCCTAGGGGATGCCACCGGAAAAGTGATTCCAAAAGTCGGTTTGCTGTCGGTTCCACAATTTGGCGGTACAATTACCTCGCGCTATTTTGTGCCGCAAAATTGCCATACCAGCCATTCGGTAACCGGTGCAATTTGTGTGAGTGTAAGTTGTATGTTGCCAGGTAGTGTGGCGTACGATTTGATCACCCCACAAACCTCAAATCAGCAAAGTATTGTGGTTGAACACCCCAGCGGTAAAATTGATTTACTCCTAGAGGGTAGCTTTGAGAACAATACACTCGATATAAAATCGGCAGGGTTAATGCGCACTGCCAGAATGTTATTTAAAGGCGAAGTACACATACCTGCAAAAGTATGGGATGAAAGTAAAATTGCTTAACTTATACCAACCTAAAAATAGCTCATTTAACTAAGCTAAATTGGTATAGAGCCTTAGTGCACCAACCTTAAATGCGATAACAGATTGTCTGTTATCGCATTTTTTATACCCTTAATAAAAATAATTAAAAGTAAATACATTTAAAAACAGAAGCCTATAAATAATTTTAAATTAATGGATAGTTTGGCATCGATGACAGGTAGATGACAGTTTCGGCTATTAGTCTAGCTGTTGTTAACTTCTTTTAACGAAATACTTTCATCTACGTAATAGATGCAATGACGTTATTAGGACCTATTTAAATAATTGCAGCGAATAACAGAGGTCAAATTATGAAGATTACATTAAGTACTTTTGCACCTAATCGACTAAAAGCAATGCTTGTTGTGTTAGCAGCAAGCACTTGTATCAGCTCAGCTTATGCAAACAATAACGACGAAGTAAGCTTTGATGGTGAGCGAGTAGAGTGGGTTGTGCCTTTTAAAGAAGGTGGCGGCTCTGACACATGGGCTCGTTTTTTTGGCCCGCGTTTTTCTCAGCACTTAAATGGCAAGCCTGTGGTTGTGGTTAAAAATATTCCAGGTGGTGGCTCAACTAAAGGCGCTAACCGGTTTGAGCGCCGAGGTAAGGCTAATGGTTTAAATGTATTTAGTACTTCTGCCTCTACGCAAATTCCTTACTTACTAGGTGACTCGCGCGTTAGATACGATGTAAAACGCTGGAATGTCATTATGGCCACACCGACGGGGGCGGTAGTATATGTGCGCCCAGAGCTTGGTATTAAAAACGCATCAGAGCTTGCAAAATTACAAGGTCAAAAACTTAAATTTGGTAGCCAACGTGCAGCATCAATGGACTTAGTGGGTTTATTAGCCTTCGACATGCTTGATTTAGACATACACGCCATTTTTGGTATGAAAGGCCGTGGCAGCGCCCGTTTATCGTTTGAACGTGGCGAGGTGGATATCGACTTTCAAACTACCTCTGCCTACTTAAAAAAAGTACAACCACTCGTTGATGAAGGCAAAGCCATTCCACTTATGTCGTTTGGTGTACTTAATAAAGAAGGCAAAATTGTTCGCGACCCAACATTTCCTGACTTACCACACGTAGGCGAAGTATACGAAATGATCCACGGCAAAAAGCCAACGGGCGTGGAATACAACGTATGGAAAACCTTTTTTGTAGCGGGCTTTGCAGCGCAAAAAGGCCTGTTTTTACCAAAAGGCACACCTGATGACGTTATTGCATCTTGGCGCAGTGCAGCTCAACGCGTAATTGATCAAGACAACTTTCAAGAAGAGTCTGAGCTAGTACTTGGCCAATACCCGCAACTTGTACACGAAGATGCGGTAAACACACTTAATTCAGCACTTACAATTTCTGAAACTGACAAACAATGGGTAAGAAATTACCTTACAGAAAACTACAACGCGCGCTTTTAATAAGCCTTGTTGATTTGTTGTACACAAAGTGGCTCGCATTCGTGAGCCACTTTTTTAACCTAAGGAGAGCAGTATGTTAGATGCATTTTTAATTGCGCTACAAACTATTCTTACCCCAACACACTTAATGTATTTATGCGGCGGCGTTTTTTTAGGCTTGCTGATTGGTATTTTTCCGGGTTTAGGCGGCATAGCGGGTTTATCGTTATTACTGCCATTTTTATATGGTATGGACCCCATTTCAGCACTTGCGATGCTTATTGGTTTAGTCGCTGTTATTCCCACCTCTGACACCTTCACCTCGGTATTAATGGGCATCCCAGGCTCAAGTGGCTCTCAGGCAACCGTGCTTGACGGCTTTCCTCTTTCTAAAAAGGGCCAAGCAGCACGCGCGCTTTCAGCGGCGTTTGCCTCATCGTTATTTGGTGGCCTTTTTGGCGCAATTATTTTAACGCTGTTTGTACTGATTGCCCGCCCCGTTATTTTAGCGTTTGGCTCGGCCGAATTATTTATGCTGACTTTGCTAGGTTTAAGCATGGTAGGCGTACTTGCGGGTAATAGCCTGGTAAAAGGCTTAAGCGCCTGTGGTTTAGGGTTATGTTTAGGGTCTCTTGGCGGCGCACCTGCAACAGGTGAATACCGTATGGTATTTGATAACGGTTATTTAATGGATGGAATTCCGTTAGTGGTTGTAGGTTTAGGTATTTTTGCATTACCAGAAATTATTGATTTACTGCGTCAAAATCGCTCTATTTCAGAAGCCTCTGAGCTAGGTAGAGGCTGGTTTGAAGGCGTAAAAGATGTTGTTAAAAATAAATGGTTAGCAACACGTTGTGCTGCTATTGGCTGTGTTGTTGGCGCATTACCAGGCCTTGGCGGCAGTGTAGTAGATTGGATCTCTTATGGTCATGCAGTACAAACCTCTAAAGACACCGAAAACTTTGGTAAAGGCGATATTCGCGGTGTTATTGCGCCTGAGTCATCTAATAATGCTAAAGAAGGCGGTGGCTTAATTCCTACCTTACTATTTGGTATTCCCGGCTCTGGCAGCATGGCTGTATTTTTAGGTGGCATGGTGCTTATTGGTCTAGAGCCTGGCCCTGCGATGATCACCACCGACCTTGATGTTACCTACACAATTGTGTGGTCACTTGCACTTGCTAATGTAATTGGCGCGGGCGCGTGCTTACTTATCTCTAAATGGGTTGCAAAAGTAACGACTATTCCTTATACGCTAATGGCCCCTTTTATGGTGATGGTGATCTTTTTTGCAGCGTTTCAGGCAACGCGCGATTTAGGCGATTTAGTAGCACTTATAGGCATTGGTATTTTAGGTGTTTTAATGAAACGTTTTGGCTGGCCACGACCTGCATTTTTAATTGGTTTTGTACTAGCAAGCGGCATGGAAACTTACCTTTATCAAGCTATTCAGTTTGACGGCATAGAGTTTTTATTAAAACCGGGCGTTATTATTATTGGTGCTTTAACTGTGCTTTCTATTTTCTTTGCAGCGCGTCACTCAATCAAGGCCGCTAAAAAAGAAAAAGCCAATAAAAATACGGCTAGTGCCGAGGTAAAACCAACTAACCTAAAACCACAAATTGCGTTTTCTGGCTTTATTTGTTTGGTGTTTGCATACGGTTTGTATGACTCGTTCCAACGCTCATTTTTAGGTGGCATCTTCCCCGCGGTGGTGTGCTCGTTCATGTTAATACTCTCAGGCGTTGTGCTTATAAAGCTTTTGCTAAATAAAGTAGATGACGCGGTAAATTACGATAACGAAGTATCCGCAGGGTATGTAAACGACTCAAGCGTAACCGGCCTTTGGCATTATGTATTTTGGCTCTGTGGTTTACTTGCTGGGTGTTTTTTAGTTGGTTATGTGATTTCTATAGCGCTGTTTTTTATTATCTTTTTACTGGTAAAAGCACGTATTTCGATTGTTAGAACATTAACGCTTACCACCTGCGCGTTAGCATTTTTACTGACCCTATCGCACTTTATGGTTTTAGACTTACCCACGGGCTACTTGCAAGAAGTGGCAAGCTTTACAGCGCTTTGAAGGTTGACGTGTTGGGCATTAATGCTCAACACGGTTTTTAACTTGGCACCCTAAAAGCCGCTTAAGAAGGACATAGTTATGATTTCACCTAAGCTTATTTTAATGCCGCTTTCTACAAGTGGACACGTTACAGAGCGTTTAAAAGGAGGCTTAGCTGTTGCTAAGTATTTTAATGCGCACCTTGATGTTTTTCACACGCACCTAGACCCAAAACGTTTTTTACCAACAGGGCAGCTTGGTTTACCCTCTAAATTAGTACAAGAGCTAGACTCTGTAGCCGGGCGCTTCGCGACAACCGAATCGGCGAATTTAAAAGCTGAATTTGTTGATTTATGCACACAGCTACACGTTAAATACAGCAATGACGGCAATGACGGCAATGACAGCACCGAGCACCCCATGCACCCAAGCGCAACATGGCATATTAACTTAGGCTTGCGTAGCGAGGTAATTGCAGAGCAAGGTAAGGTTGCTGATCTAATTATTATTCCGCAGTCTAAAAGTGGTAAATCAACCTCGACCTTTGAAGCATCGGTTATGCGAAGTGGTAAACCTATATTGCTGGTACCTAGGCAAATGACCCACTTTGATATAAAAACAGTGGTGATTGGTTGGAACGCAAGTACAGAGGCGTCGCGTGCGCTTAACTACAGCCTACCATTGTTGAAACAAGCAGAAAAAGTGGTTATTTGTACCAGTGCCAGCAGTGCCGATAAAATGCCAAACGGCCATGAAGTGGTTAAATATTTAGCCCAGCACAATATTAAAAGTGAGTTTGTAACTTTTAATAATGGCAGGCAATCAACCGCTAAAGCGTTTATGTCAGTAGCGCAAATGCATAATGCTGATTTAGTGGTAATGGGGGCATTTACGCATAGGCGTATTCACGAACAAATTTTTGGTGGTATGACTAATTACATGCTTGCAAACTCCACACTTCCAATATTTATGGCGCGTTAGTACTTTAAATTGATGAATTAAATTTTACCCAAAAGCCGATATTTATGTTCAATATCGGCTTTTTATTTTTAGTGACACTTAAGCTCACTGTGATAAAACTAACCATTACAATAATAAAAGTAATGGGGTGCAGCCTATGTATACGCTTTCGCAGTGGCAAACAAACGGGCAGTTTATTGATATAAATGCCAATAAAATTTTTACTAAAACAGCGGGGGATGCAAATAACCCCGCGCTACTTTTAATTCACGGCTTTCCAAGTGCAAGCTGGGACTGGGAAGGCATGTGGGATGAGCTAATAAAACACTACTTTTTAGTAACACTTGATATGCTGGGTTTTGGGCTTTCGGATAAACCAATAAACGCGACTTATAAAATTACAGAGCAGGCTGATTTATACACGCAATTTTTAAAGCGTTTAAATATTACCGATGTACACATACTAGCCCACGATTATGGTGATACCGTGGCGCAAGAGCTATTAGCAAGGCAAGTTGCTGCTCAAAGTGAAATACGTATACACAGTGTATGCTATTTAAATGGTGGGCTATTTCCACAAGTACACAAACCCTTATTTATACAAAAGCTGCTACTTTCAAAACTTGGTTGGCTAGTACCTAAGCTAATGAGCAAACAAAAGTTTGCTAAAAATTTAATCACTATTTTTGGCAAAAATACACCACCAGCCACTATGGTAATTAATACCTTCTGGGCGTTGTTAATTTATAACAATGGTTTACGAGTGATGCCCAAGCTAATTAAATATATTACACAGCGACAACAAAACGAACAGCGCTGGGTTGGGGCAATGATTAATAGCGATATACCGATTACGTTTATTGCAGGTGAGCAAGACCCTATATCGGGTAAACACATGCTTGAGCACTATAAAAAAACAATACCTAATGCGCGCGTACAAGGGTTTGTTGAGCTTGGGCACTACCCACAAATAGAAGATGCCAAGGCTATAACCGAGGCTTATTTAAATTTTAGAAAGCAGATATAAAAAACGTGATGCTGGCTACTTAGTACTTTCTTTTTTTAGGGATTTTTAACTGGCTTTCAAATTCATCAGGAAAAAGCACTGTACCGTCGTCATCTTCGGTAGGGAACACCGCAATCAGTAAGTCGTCTTCTTCAAGGCCGGGTGTCCAGCGGCTAAACCAATCTTTAGTCGTAATGGCCTTTGGTGTACAGCCTTCCCATTCGCCCGTGGCCCAAGCTTGTGCAAAATCGCGGGTTGGCCACACGGGTACACAGTCGTCATCTTCGTTGGCAAGCATAACGCAGCCATCATCGTCGTTTAAAATCCATACTTGTTTGTATTGCTGTACGGTTTCAAACATAAAAGCGAGTCGTTTTTTTGCCCCTAGCCCTAAAATTAGGGTTTGTTCTTCAGTCGCATTTGCAGTTGTCATACTTGGCTCACTCTTTATTACTTTAGTTTTACTGTTACCAGTATATCGAGTTATATGACAGAGTGTTGAAAAGTTATTATTTAATTTCACCCTTGCAGATCTAATTTTAAGATTGAACAGTATAAGCTCTCATAAATTTGAGCGATCATTCAAAATAACTCTTGAATGTTATTGAAAAGGCCGCATCTCATACACATACTTTAAAGAAGGATTGAAAAGAATGACCACAGATTTACTTTCACCGTTTAAACTAAACGACACACTCGAGCTTCAAAACCGTGTACTTATGGCGCCCTTAACCCGTTGTATGGCTGACGACAATTTAGTACCCACACAAGACATGGTTGAATATTATGCGCGCCGTGCCGATGCCGGTTTAATTATTAGTGAAGCCACGATTATTCGCCCAGATGCACAAGGCTATCCAAATACACCGGGGCTATTTACCAGTGAGCAGATTCAAGGTTGGAAAAAAGTAACCGACGCTGTGCATGCAAACGGCGGAAAAATGTTTGCCCAGCTTTGGCATGTTGGCCGTGTTGCTCACCCTCACTTTTTTGACGGCGACGTATTAGCGCCATCGGCAATTGGTGTTGAAGGCTCTGTACCACGTATGCGTGAGCTAACCTACATTACCCCAAAAGCGGCCACAAAGGATGATATTAATTCACTGATAGCCGACTTTGCTAAAGCGGCCGAAAACGCCATTGAAGCGGGCTTTGATGGGGTAGAAATTCATGGTGCTAATGGCTATTTAATTGATCAGTTTTTACATTACGCTGCGAATGAACGTACAGATGAATACGGGCAAACACCTGAAAATATGGCGCGTTTTGCAATAGAAGTGACCGATGCGGTTATTAATGCAGTAGGTAATGAGCGTACTGCAATTAGGTTATCGCCAGGTGCTTATTTTAATATGGAAGAAGATAAGCGTGATAAAGCGGTATTTGATTATTTATTACCACAGCTAGATGAGAAAAAACTAGCCTATATTCATGGTGGTATTTTTGATGACAGCACCCAGTTTGATTCTTTAGAAGGTAAAACAACCTCGCAGTATTTGCGCGCAAACACTAAAACCAATTTAGTGGGTGTAGGCAGCTACAGTTTTGATGATGCAAAACAAGCAATAAACAACGATAAGTTTGATTTAATTGCGATTGGTCGCCCATTTATTGCCAACCCTGATTACATTAGCAAAGTGGCCAATAATGAAGAGCTTGTTGCTTATAGTGATGAAATGTTAGCTAAACTTTTCTAATAATTTAATATTTATATATAAATCAGCCTAGGTATTTATACTTAGGCTGACTTACAAATGACATAACAAAGCCATAAAAGTCCCACAATTTTTTAACACCTCTGTCAATAAACTTCATTTTTGTTGTAATAATACGAAACCATACTGTGCCCGCTTTCATAATTACTTTAGATAATTAAAACCAAACGGGACAACAATGTACGCTTTAACAAATAAATCGATTTTGAGCATAGCAATTGCTATGGCTGTATCAACGTCAGCTTATGCAAATGACAACGAAATAGAAGAAATAACCGTTACTGCTAAACCAACCAGTTACGCAAATAATGTGATTGAGCCTGCAATGCTTGATCAACAAACAACGGTGTCGAGTGTGTTATCGGTTATTGATAACTTACCTGGCATTAGCATAAATGAAGGCGATGCATTTGGTGGCGATGACTGGTCTACCACTATTACTATGCGTGGTTTTAGTATTGACTCAAACCAACAGCAATTAGGGATGACCGTTGATGGTATTCCTAACGGTGGCTCAAACTATGGCGGGGGCGCTAAAGCAAACCGTTACCTAGATACCGAAAACCTAGCCACAGTAGAAGTAGGCCAAGGCACCTCAGATATTAAATCGGCCTCACTTGAAGCGCTAGGCGGTACATTTAATTTTGTAAGTAAAGCGCCAAGCCTTGATAGCAGCACCACTTTTGCTTACACCTCAGGTAGCCACGATGCGACCCGTTATTACGTTAAGCATGAAACCGGTACTATTTTTGATAATACACAAGCGTATGTAAGTTATTCACAAACCGATACTAGCCGTTGGATTGGCTCGGGTAGCAACGGCGGAAAAGATAACCAACACGCAGAGCTTAAATTTGTGACAACGCTTACAGATTTAACCATTACAGGGCGTTTATCTTACGATGATGTAAGCGAGACAAATTATAATAGTGTAAGCCTTGCGCAATTTGAGCAAACGCCAGAGTGGGATCAGCTAACGTGGGACTGGACCGGCATTCCACATTACGACCAAATGTTTGCCGAGGGCTGGGGTACACTGCGTGAAAATACGTTAGCGTATTTAAAGTTTGAATATGCACTTTCGCCAACATCACTTATTACAGTGAGCCCGTATTATCATAAAAACTCGGGCCGTGGCGATTGGATCCCACCGTATTTAACAACCCCAGTAGATGAAAACGGCAACCCAACTACAGAGGGCGGCACTAATGCGCTCTCTTACGGCTTTGTTGATAGCGATGGAAATGCACTGGCACCAAACGAAGGCTGTACAGCAAGCTTAAGCTGGCCGTGGGAGTCGGGCCCGGGTTTAAACCCGGCGTGTTACGACGACACCGCAATACCTGTTATGTCGTATCGTCATACGCATTACAAAAAAGACCGCTTAGGGGTTACTGCCAACTACCAAGCTACGTTTGGTATGCACGACATAGAAGTCGGTTTTTGGTATGAGCAAAGCGACCGTGATGAGTCTCGTGATTGGCACAAAGTCATTAATGCCAGTATTTATCATCACTTTGATAGCACACCATACTGGACGCAGTATAAAAACACCTTTGAAACCGACACCCTAAAATGGTACGCGCAAGATTCAATGGCACTTGGCGATTTTACGCTTAACTTAGGTGTTAAAAAGTACCTTGTTGATATTGAAAAGTACGACCACTACCAAAATGCGACAACCGCTAAAGTAAATAGTGATTCTGATGTGTTGTTCAGTGGCGGTATTTTGTATCAGCTAAACAATTCAACTGAGTTATTTACTAGCTACAGCGAAAATTTTGCAGCTATTAAAGACGGTGTACTTGAGCGCGATAGTTCTGATTTATCAGCCATAGAGCCAGAAACTGCTGAAAACATTGATTTAGGTGTACGTTATCAAAATAACGCTTTAAAACTTACCGCAACAGCATACTCAATAGAGTTTGATAACCGTATAACCTTTATTGCCCCTGGCAGTGATACTGGCGGTATTGATTACACTATTGGTACAAATGGCTCTTACTTAAATGTAGGAGGCATTGAATCACAAGGTTTAGAGCTTTCGGCAAGTTATATGCTAAGCCCACAATGGAGCATATACAGCTCGTACACAAATAATGACTCACAGTACAAAGGCGATGCTCCCGGGTTTGAAGCCGGTGAAAAAGTAATAGACTCAGTAGATGACTTATTTGTGTTATCGACCGATTACTTTAGCGGCGATTTCCGCTTTGGTTTATCGGCTAAATATACCGGTGAGCGCGGCGAAGTTGATGGCTATACTGTGGTTGATTTAAACGCAGGTTACGCAACCGATATAAACGCAGGGCCATTTAAAGCGATTGATGTTGCCTTTGTTGTTTATAACGTTACCGATAAAAGTTATTTAGCCGGTGGTACGGGTAATGGCAGCACTTACTTTATTGGTGCGCCACGTACAGCAGCACTGACATTATCGGCTACGTTTTAAGCCAATAAACCCGTTTTAAGCCCATCAATGATGGGCTTTTTTATTAATAGCCATAGGTTAAAACTAATGTATGGCTGAAACGAGATTTTAAAATGAAGCAGTTAGTAAAACCTATTACACACGCCGTATTAGCATTAGGGTTAGCGTTTAGCGCAAACACTATGGCAGCCCCTTCAAAAATTTTATTTGGCTCGTGTGGGCATCAAGATAAAGACATTCCAATATTTGACACCATTAATAAAGAGCAAGGCGATTTATTTATATTTTTAGGTGACAATATTTACGGCGACACCAACGATATGACGGTACTTGCCAATAAGTACCAAAAATTAGGTGCAAAACCAGGCTTTAAAACACTAAAAGCGAATACCCCAATCATTGCGATGTGGGACGATCACGACTTTGGTCAAAACGATATTGGTAAAGACTATCCACATAAAGAGCAATCTCGCCAAATTATGCTCGATTTTTGGGGCGAGCCTAAACGCTCACCCAGGCGCACTCGCACGGACGGCATTTACACTTCGTATATGTATGGTGAAGATGAGCAAACCGTACATGTAATAATGCCCGATTTACGCTGGAACCGTGATGCGCTTAACCACGTAAGCGAGCTTGAATATTACACTAAGCGCAAGCTTAATAACCAAGGCCCGTATAGCCCAACAGAGGTGAAAGGTGCCTCAATGTTAGGAGAGGCGCAGTGGCAATGGCTTGAGCAAGAGCTTAAAAAGCCTGCGGCTATAAAGCTAATTGCCTCAAGCTTGCAGTTATTACCCGATTTCACAGGGTGGGAATCGTGGGCTAACTTCCCAGAGGATCGTAACCGTTTATTTGCGTTAATTAAAAAACACCAAGTGAATGGGGTTATTATCATCAGTGGCGATACTCACTGGGGCGAAATATCAAAGTATCAGCAAAACCTTGATTACCCTTTAATAGAAATGACCAGCTCAGGTCTTACTGAAAAGTGGAAAGACGTCAGCCCAAATAAACACCGTGTTGGTGATTATACCCACAATGTGAATTACGGCGATTTAAGCATAGATTGGCAGCAAGCCGACCCCGCTATTTCACTTAAGCTTAAAGGGATAGATGGTAAAGTGATTATGCAAAGCGCATTTAGCTTATCAAGCATTAGCCCTTATAAATAAAATGGCCTGATAAATAAAACACACAGTGATTAAAATTAACGCTGTGTGTTTAATCCACCTGCTAACTCGCTGATTTATTAGTGCCAATTGACTGATTGCGCTACCCCTATAAATGAAAATATCTTAAACTGGTTTTACTTCAAGTAAGGACTCCAGTTGTATGCTCAATATTATTCAATCAAACCGTATGGAAGCGCTGCAGGCTCAATTTAATCAGCTGTTAAAAGTAAACCCGCTGCAAAGCCCATTCGATAAAGAAGTGGTATTAGTGCAATCGCCGGGTATGTCGCAGTGGCTAAAAATTGGCTTAAGCGAAAACCTAGGCATAGCCGCGCAGGTTGATTTTCCGCTGCCATCGAGCTTTATATGGCAGTTGTATCAGCAGTTATTGCCCAATGTGCCTAAAGAGTCGGCATTTAATAAGCCAAACCTTGCTTGGAAATTATTTGCAATACTGTCCAGCTGTATAAATGAGCCGCTTTATTTGCCGTTAAAAACCTATTTAGAAGGCGACCTAGACGGGCAAAAAACCTTTGCGTTGTGCGAAAAAATTGCCGATGTGTACGACCAATACCTAATGTACCGCCCGCATTGGATTGCCACCTGGGATAGCGGCAAAGATGAACTTGACGATGTTGATGTAAGCATTGCCCCGTGGCAAAGCGATTTATGGCGAAAGCTGGTGGCGCACAGTAAAGCACTTGGTCAAAGCCAATTTCATCGTGCCAACATGCAAGGGCAGTTACTTGCAGCCCTTGAGAATATGGATAATAGCTTACTACCTAAGCGCATTAGTTTATTTGGCATATCGGCCATTGCCAGCTCACAACTTGAGGTGTTTGAAGCGCTGAGCAAAAAAACAGAGGTATTTTTGTTCTTTTTTAACCCAAGTGAGCACTATTGGGGTGATGTGGTTGATGAAAAAACAGCAGCCAAAATTAAGGCTAAATACGCCAAAATGCCGCTTTTAGAAGCGCAGCAAAAAAAACAAACTAACCCTGACGAAGAATACTACTTTATAGGTAACCCACTGTTATCGTCGTGGGGAAAACTAGGGCGCGATTACTTTGAGCAACTCGTACAACTTGATGCGCGCTGGATTGATGGCTTTATAGATGCGTTTGACGATAGTTTACTAGGGCAAATTCAAAGTGAGATTTACCAACTGGCATTTAAAGGCGAATCACTTACCGATAATAAAGAGTGGTTTATAAATAATGAGGGTAAACTGCCTATTAGCGACACCGACACCAGTATTACGCTAAGTGATTGCCATACACCGCTTAGAGAAGTTGAGCGCTTACACGATTATTTACTTACTTTGTTTAATCAAAACCCATCGCTCACCCCTAAAGATATTATTGTAATGATGCCCGATGTGGGGACGTACAGCCCGTATATTGAAGCGGTATTTGGCGGCGCGCAAAACACCAGCCGCTTTATTCCTTATGCTTTGGCCGATTTAGCCATAGAGCAAGAAAAACCTGTGCTTAGCTCGTTTGCCAGCTTGGCCAATTTGCCGTTTTCGCGTTTTGGTGTATCGGATATTCTCGACTTACTGCAAGTAACACAAATTGCCGAAAAATTTGGCCTTGAAGCGCACGAGTACGAGCAAATTCAATATTGGCTTGAGCGTGTAGGGGTTAAATGGGGTATAAATGCTGAGCACAAAAGTAGCTTTGATTTACCCGCAATCGATTTAAATACCTGGCAGCATGGTTTAAACCGTTTATTGCTAGGCATAGCCCAGCGCGATGAGCAATGCCCGTTTAACGGCATTTACAGTGCCGATGAAGTAGAGGGCATGGCGCTTGATACCCTTAATAAGTTAGTGCATTTTATTGATGTACTGCAGCGCTTTAAGGATGAGCTAACCCCTGATGATACGCTTAGTAATAAAGCGGATATTTTATCTGAGCTCATAAATGCTATTTATTACAACGAAGGCGACGACAGTTGGGACTTACTGGTACTGCAAACTGTTTTAGAGGAGCTTAAAAAACACCATGATAATGGCGATTACGATAAAGCTGTTTCGCAGCGTGTTGTAAGCTACCTTATAAAACAAGGCATTCAAGAAAAAGGCGTAGGGCAGCGCTTTTTAGTGGGGCAAGTTAACTTTTGTACACTAATGCCTATGCGCGCCGTGCCGTTTAAAGTGGTGTGTATGCTTGGCCTAAATGATGCCGACTACCCACGTACAGTACAGCCAATAGGTTTTGACTTAGTGCCGTATTCTAAAAAACAAAAAGGTGACCGTTCACGTAAATTAGATGACCGTTACTTGTTTTTAGAAGCTTTATTGAGTGCCCGTGACAATTTATACATAAGTTACATTGGCCGTTCGTGTTTTGACAACCAACCGCGTATGCCCTCGACCTTAGTAAGCGAGCTTTTAGAGTACATAGGTCGCAGCTTTGTGCTTACAAAAGACAGCGAAAAAACGTTGCCTGAGTGTTTAATTAATCAACAGCACTTACAGCCTTTTAATCGTGCGTATTACACAGCAGACACTGAAGCCGATACAAAGCTGAGTAACCACAGTTTTAATCCTATTTGGCTGCCAAGCGAGCGCATTGACGCGCAGCCACTAACAGCCATTGATGTAACAGCGCCTGCGCAATTAGAACTTGATGTATTTATTCGCAGTGTGTGCAACGCACAAGAGAGCTTTTACCAGCAAACATTAGGTTTACGCCTACCCGAATTTAGCGAAGTAGCAAAAGATGAAGAGCCTTTTAGCCTAGATGCGCTGCGCCGTTATTTTTACCTTGATGAAATACTTGAGGCCAACATTAATGAGCAACCTTTAAGTACAGAGCAAATATTGCAACGAGGGGAGCTGCCTCAAGCCAATGTGGGCAATTTAGTGTATGAGAGCATGGCGCACCGAGTAGATGCATTAGCCGGGCAAGTAAAAGAGCATATTAAAAGCGGCAAAACCGACCCCCTTGAGGTGTCTTTACGCATAGAAAATACTACTATTGAGGGCTGGCTTAATCATATTTACCTTCAAAAACAAGTGTTTTACCGAAGTGCCAGTATAAAGGCCAAAGATTTAATTAAAGGCTTTATATATCACCTTGTTGCACAAAGTATGGATCAAAATGTAGAAACCTTATTACTGGGGCTCGATAAGCAAATTAGCTTTGCACCGTTGAGTAAAAATGAGGCCGATGCCTTACTCAGTGATTGGTTTGAACTATACAAAGCGTTGCGCAAAGAGCCAGTGGCATTTTATCCGGTAAGTGGCTATGAATATGTTAAAAGTGGTGGCGATATTGGTAAAGCCATTAGCAAGTTTAATCCACAATACATAGGGCGCGGCGAGGGCGAAAATCCGTATATTCGTTTAACGGTACAATCGCTCAATGACTGCCAAGAAGAATTTATTAAGTGGAGCGAAAAATTACTCTCCCCATTACATGCACATGCAAAGGAGAGTGACCATGCAAGCGCTTAATCCGCTAACAATGCCGTTAAAAGGGCAAAGTTTAATAGAAGCCAGTGCGGGTACAGGTAAAACCTACACCATTACCGGGCTTTATTTACGTTATTTATTAGGCTTGCAAATACCAGGGCAGATAAACACCCCGTTAAGTGTTGAGCAAATACTTGTAGTTACCTTTACCGATGCTGCAACACAAGAAATTAAAGACCGCGTGCGCAGCCGTATTATTGCTGCGCGCGATGCATTACTTGGTCAAAGCCCAAACGATGAATTAATAGAAGGTGTAATAGCCGCAGTAGATGATAAACACCGTGCCTTTGATTTACTCGATGCCGCGGCTAAATCTATGGACGAAGCCGCTATATTTACCATTCATGGCTTTTGCCAACGCATGTTAAAGCAACATGCGTTTGAATCAGGCGTTGCCTTTAACCTTGAGTTTATTTTAGATGAGCGCGATATCCTACTCGACACAATTAAGGATTTTTGGCGCGCCTTTGTATACCCCCTCAGTAAAGAACGCACCGATGCTATTTTAGAGGTGTTTGCAGCCCCAGAATCGCTATTTAGCCAAGTCAGTAGTGTGCTAAATAAAGCCAATGCGAACATAGTGCCGCAAATAAACTTAGATGATGTATTTAAAGCTCGCGATGAGTACATTGCTAAAGTGCCGGCATTTAAAAAAGCGGTGCTAGAGCAAGAGTTTATAGCTGCAATAAAGGGCTCGGGCTTAAGTGGTTCTAAAACACCTGGGCGAAAAGGCAGTTTAGCGGCACTGGAAGCGTTTTGTTTAGGCGATGAGTTATTTTTTGAATTTGGCACCAATAAATACTCGTTTGAGGTATGGAGCAGCGAAAACTTAAGTGATGCCAGTAATTATAAAAAAAATCAGCCGTTATTTAGCCACCCTCTGCTTAGCCTGTTTGATGAGCTTGGCGCACTTAATACTAAAATTAATCAGGGCCTTAAAATTGCCGTTGTACAAACAGCAGCTCGATGGGTTAAACAGGCAATTGTAAAACGCAAGCAAGAGCAAAGTGTGATCACCCCAGATGATTTACTGACGAATTTACACAGTGCTTTAAATGCAGAGCAGGGCGAGGCTTTATCGCAAAAAATAGCGCAGTTATTTCCTGTTGCCATGATTGATGAGTTTCAAGATACCGATCCGATTCAGTATGGCATTTTTAGTAAAATATACGGCCAAGAAAACACCACACTGGCCATGATAGGTGACCCAAAACAGGCTATTTATGGCTTTAGGGGGGCAGATATTTTTACCTATATTGGCGCAAAAGAGTCGGTAGAGCCTGAGCAGCAATTTACTTTAGGTACTAATTTTCGCTCAAGCACCGATATAGTAAGCAGTGTAAACAGTTTGTTTTCTAAACATGCCAATAGCTTTATTTATAACGATGCCATACCGTTTAACGCAGTAGCAGCAAAAGGCAAAAAAGCCGATGAAACATTTACAATAGATGGCAAACCTGCCACCGCGTTTGAATTTAATGTATTTGTAGATGAAGCCGCAGATGAAAAAAGCAAACCCACCAGCAAAGGCGTTGGGCAAGGGCATTTGGCCAGCTATTTTGCCAATAAAATAGTGACACTGCTTGAACAAGCCGCGCAAGGGCGAGCGTGCATTGGTGAGCATAAAGTGACAGCTGCCGATATTTGTATATTGGTGCGCGACCGTGTAGAAGCGCAAATAATGAAAAAAGCACTGAGCAATGCCAATATTGCTAGCGTGTATTTATCACGCGATAGTGTGTTTAGCCAAGAGCTTAGCCATCATTTACTTAACTTTTTAACGGCACTGCATGGCCAATATAACGAGTCGTTATTGCGCGGCGTGTTAGCAGGGCCATTATTTTGTTTAAGCTATAACGAAATTTACGCCCTTGCTGATGATGAAAATAAATGGCAAGAGCACTTAAACTTTTTTGCGCAACTTAGCCATATTTGGAACAAGCAAGGCGCAATGGCCATGCTTGAGCGCTTGTTAAGTCATAATCAGCTGAGCGCTAAGTGGCAAGGCCTTGGCTATAACGTTGAGCGTTGGTTAACCGACTTTAGACACTTAGGTGAAATACTGCAGCAAAAGCAAATAGAGCTAGAGGGCACGTTACGTTTACTGCGTTGGTTTGCACAAAAGGTTAGCCAGCAAGACGGCGAAGCTGTGCAAGTACGCCTAGAGAGTGACGCCAACTTAGTTAAGATTGTGACTATGCATGCCTCAAAAGGGCTTGAATATCCGCTGGTATTTATGCCTTTCGCCAGTGGTTATCGCGAAACTAAAGACGCGCTTTATCATCAAAACGGCCAGTTAGTTTACGATTTAAGTAACAACGAAGACGCCTTAGCACAAGCCGAGCAAGAACGCCTAGCTGAAGACTTACGCTTACTTTATGTTGCGCTTACCCGCGCGGTACATTTTTGCTCGCTAGGCGTTTATAACATAGGGCAAGGGCAAAGCAGCCGCTTGGCTATACAAAGTAGTGCATTAGGGCATGTGCTATTTGCAGGGCTTGAGCTTACAAGTAGCCAAACGTGGCGCACCCACTTAAATGAATTTTGCGACGCTCACACCGAAATGCATTACCAGCAATTTACGGCTGAGCAATTGGCCGAGCAAGGCCAGTTAACACTTAATAGCGCAGTGCAGCAAAGCCAAGCGTTAAAAGTTAATACGGTTACAGCTAACATAGAGCGAGATTGGCGAGCAACCAGCTTTAGCGCGCTGAGCTTTAAAAAGCACACCGATCATATTGAGCCTGGGCGCAGCGATGAAGATCATGAAAAGGATGAATTTGCTAACAGCCAAGATGAAATACCCTCACCTTATAGTTTTCCAAAGGGGGCAAAGTCTGGTAGTTGCTTACATGAAATTTTTGAACAAATAGACTTTACCAGTGCGCAAGTACACCCTACAAATCCAGAGCAAAATTTAGCAGAGGTAGTTAAACAGGCGCTTGATAAATATCATATTAGCGAAAGCTGGCAACACGTGACCGAGCAATGGGTGCTTGATTCGTTAACCTGCCCCTTGAACAATGAGGGATTAAGCTTAAGCCAATTAGCCCCAGCAGATTGCCTAGTCGAAATGGAATTTAATTTACCTTTAGATAGTTTAAGCGCGCCAAAGCTTAATGAGATACTGGTTAAACATTTTGGTTTTACCCAGAGCAAACTCGAGTTTTCTCATGTAAAAGGCCTGCTAAAGGGATTTATAGATTTAATTTTTTGCTATCAAGGTAAGTATTATATTTTAGATTATAAGTCTAACTACTTAGGTAATACGCCCGCGGACTATGAAAGCGACCTACTAGAGCAAGCCATGAATAGCCATCAGTATCATTTACAGTATTTAATTTATACCGTTGCGCTGCACCGTTTACTCAAACAACGCATTAGTGATTATGCAATAGAAACCCATTTAGGCGGGGTTTATTATACTTTTTTACGCGGCATGCCGGCGGGCAAAGGGGTGTATTTTAATAAGCTCAGCGCAGAGCAAATCACACTATTAGATGGCTTATTTAGCCAAGGAGCCATGTTATGAGCGACTACCCTATGCAGCAAAGCCTGTTTGATGAGCCGCCAACACCGGTACAGCCGTTAAATACGGTGGAGTTGCTTGACTACTTAGTAGATGAAAAACGCATAAGAATGGTAGATGTAAAGCTTGCCTTAATGCTGTGTGACAATCAGCAAAACGACGTGTTTTATATAGTGTTATTGCTGTGTTTAGCACAGCAAAGCCAGCATAGCTGTTTAACATTAAAAGAAGTCGACTGGCAAAACCCGTTTAATTTACGCCAAAGCGACTTCACTAAAACTGAGGGCAATATACCAAATATTACATCGCCTTTTAACGAAGCCTTTGGCTACCTCGATGCGCTTAGCTGTTTAAGCGCCCATAACAGTGTGGGCGAGGGCAAGCCCTTACAGTTATTTAACGAACGGCTCTATTTTGCGCGCCTTGCTGAGTACGAACATACTTTAGCTACGCGTTTACTCGCGATGAGTGAGCGCCATTTAAATATAAATACACAGTTACTCAGCCAACTATTAAGTGACTACTTTAAAGATAACTCAGCGCTTGCCGTAGATTGGCAAAAAGTGGCCTGTGCAATTGCCGCAACAAAAGGCTTTAGCGTTATAACAGGCGGGCCAGGGACCGGTAAAACCACCACAGTAACAAAGCTGTTGGCAATTTTGCAGTCGCTTTATAAAAGCGCGCCTTTAAGTATTAAGCTGGTGGCGCCTACAGGTAAAGCCGCAGCACGTTTAAGTGAATCAATTTTAGGGGCTAAACAAAAGCTTGAAATTATTCCTGAGGATATAAAGGCCTTAATACCCGATAGTGCGCAAACTATTCACCGGCTTTTAGGGGTTAAACCCTTTACCAATAAATTTAAGCATAACCGCACTAACCCACTGCATTTAGATGTACTGATTATTGATGAAGCCAGCATGGTTGATTTATCACTCATGGCTAAATTAATAGAAGCACTGCCTGAGCATGCGCGTTTAATATTACTTGGCGATAAAGACCAACTTGCCTCGGTAGATACCGGCAGTGTAATGAGTGATTTATGCCAAGGGTTAGCACTAGGTGAAACGCCTAACTACTCGCAAGCGCGATGTGATGAGCTCAATGCATTATGTTTTAAAGGAGAGGCCAAATTAGCGGCACACGGGCATAGCGAATTTAAGCTGGCCGATTGCATTGCGTTTTTACAACATAGTTACCGGTTTGATGCACAAAGTGGTATTGGTCAACTTGCCCTTGCAGTTAATACTAACCACAACGGTATTTTAAACTATGTTGAGCAAGAAAGCGTACAAGGGCGCTTTAACGATGTGATTTTAGATTACGACTTTATAGCAAAACCCATAGAAAAATTAATAAACAGAGCCGCTAAACATTACGCTCATTATTTAAATTTAGTTGCTCAAGGGGCCGGTGTTGCTGATGTGCATGCCGCATTTTCTCAATATCAATTATTGGCGGCGGTGCGAGAGGGCGATTACGGCGTAAATAGTTTAAATAACCGCATTGAGCGCGCGCTTGTGCAGCAAGGGTTAATATCGGTGAGCCCAAATCAACGCCATTACAGCGGCATGCCCATTATGGTGACCCAAAACGATTATCAACTTAAGTTATTTAATGGAGACATTGGTATTTTAATGCCCGATGACAATGGGCAATTAAAAGCAGTGTTTATTGATGAGCAAAACAATGTACGGGCATTTTCGCCTGCACGCCTACCTGCTCACGATAAAGTGTATGTAATGACGATACATAAATCGCAGGGCTCGGAGTTTAGTTATACCGCTATGGTTTTACCGCCACTTAAACACGCAAGTATGGGCGTAAATAGGCAGCTGGTATATACAGGCATAACACGCGCAAAAAATACCTTTGAGCTGGTGGCCGATAAAAAAGTACTGCAATTAGCCATGAGCAAAAGCGTATCAAGAGCCTCAGGATTGTATGAGCGTTTAAAATACTAATACCTGCTTATATTTAAAGGTTGAACTAATTACTAAAAACCTAACGTATTTCTATGCGTTAGGTTTTTTAGCTTCAGAACTGCCTAGTCTTTACTTAGCATGTGTAATAATACTAAATATTGCAATTATTCAGATTTAAGTAGTTGAATATACAAATAATATAGTTTTAGATGAATTTAAATGATAATAAATTGTTGCATTTTTAAGCGTTGTTCCTAATACTGGTCAATGCATGTGCGCCTGCACATGAGTAAATGAATACCTTAAGTACATAGGCATAAAAATAAAACACTGAACACATTAAGGATTTATATGAACAACAATAAACGCACACACACGCTTAAATACTTACTTTGCGCCAGTTTAGCCGCATTAATGAGTTTTTCGGCAGCAAGTAAAGATCACAAAATTATACTTATTCACGGCTTGCAGGTATCGCAAATAACCAATAAGTCGGGCAGCGATGTAATAAACGACGGTGAAACCTATTGGCAAAGTTATTGGAATAATCGTGCCGATGAACGTATTGATTGGCCTGCCTATGAGCGCATTGAAGGTAAAATTGCAACTGATTGGGTATGGCCTAAATTAAAGCAAATATCGCGTGCTAACTTATGTGCAGATGGCTGTGTGCTAGTAACGCACTCTACAGGCGATTTAGTTGCCCGCCATATTATAGATAACCAAGCCAATTGGCTTGAAAATGCGGGCCTTACACCACTTAATATTGTGGCAACCTTTGATTTGGCGGGAGCAGGGGGCGGCAGTGAGCTTGCCGATATTGCTGTAAGTGCTTTAACTGGTGCCGCATGGAACTTTGCAGTAGATGCTGCACTCAAATGGTGGTTAGGCAGTGATGTAACAGAAGCGGTGGGCGTATTACACGATTTAAAAGTAAATAACGCACGTAAAATTTCGCCGTTTCCAGATGCCCGTACGCCGCGATTACGCTTTGTAGCCGATGGTAATGCTTATCTAGGGTTAACAGGTGGGTTTTTAAAAGGCAATGATGATTCGGTAGTGGCTTCGCATTCATCGTGTGGGGCAAGCGCGGCTAAGTCATTTGGCAGTTGTAGCAGCAGTATTGATACAAATGGTCAGTTAAAATCGCAAGGTGATGCCGTTAATAGCTTTATGCCGCACCATTACCCAATGATGATGAGCGACAGCTATAGCCACAACGAAATTCATAACGCGCAGCGCAAAGGCAATGTCACGATTGCGATGAACAATATAAATGTAGATGGTCAAAATGTGGGCTTTAATACATTTGATAAAACAACGGGTACTTGGTTTTGGAAAAAACACTACCGCTATATTAAGGATTCAAACACGCAAAGTGCCTCGGCACTTATTTATAACGTGATCCCTTGATAAGTACCTAAATTTATAAGCGCGTTAGGTATTAAACGCTAGAGCGTGTAGTTATTTACTGCACGCTTTTAAAGGATTGATGCAACATGAAAAAGTTTTACATTGGTGCCGCTGTAGTCAGTATTGGGGTATTTTTACTCTGGTATACAAATAAAAATGCCGTTAAAACACTTGAGCCTCCCGCTGCACTGGCAATAAAAAAGAAGTCAGAGCCAGCAAGCCCAGATAAAAGCACCGTAATAACCATTGATGTGCCAAAACAAAAACTGGCTAAAAGCCCTCCCAAAATACATTATGATCAGAACTTAGCCAGTGCCGCTGAGCATGTGGCAATGCAATACCAAAATGCACTAAAATACCCGCCTTATTCGCAGCCCTTGAGCGCACTTGATGAAGACCGCTTAAAGCCTAATCAGTTTTACCCAGTTACAAGTCCCATTGACGATGCGGGTAATGCCCTCGTAGTTAGTTTAGATAAATACCGGTTTGTATATCCGCAAGAAATAACCGTTAATATTGCTGCGCAAAACCTAGCAGAGGTAAATGTAGCGCTTAGCAATACCGATACCAAAGCGTCAATTAGTGCAAAAACGACTACAGCTGAACAAGGCGAAGCGACGGTGAGCTTTAAAGCCAGTGAAGACTACCCGCGTAATTTGCAGCTATTTGTAGAGGCGAATGTTGCTGGTAAAAAGGTGCCTGCTGTAGCGCAAATACAATATATGCCCCCAAGTGCCACGCTGATTGATTTTGATAACGCTTATGCACAAAACGAAAACATGATAGCCACAGCGCATTTAAAGGTGATCAAAAATGGCTTATATAGAATTAGAGCTAATTTATACAGTGATACGAGCCCACTTGCACATTTGGTGACTAAAAAGAAACTTTCACAAGGCAGTCAAACGGTGGATTTAAAGGCGCATTGGTCGGTATTACCACAAGGGGTAGTGAATATGCGTTTAAGTGACTTTGTGATAGAGCGAATGTCGCCAAGCCCAGGTGAACGTAATAGTTTTGGTAGCAGTGATATTGCTGAGTTTGAAATTACTGATTTTGCCTACGATAGTTTGCAACAACTGCCTTATCAAGCAAATGAACAAGAACGAATGAGTCTAGAGTTTTTAAAAGGATTAGCTGATAAAGGTTAATGGTAATAAATAAGGGGCATAAAGCCCCTTAACTGTATTTTTTAACCGTTAGCTTAGGTTAATAGTAACCACATCAGCTTGCTGATCTTGGGTTTCATCCTCATCGCTTACAGGCGCTTTTGGAATGTCTGGTTTATCCAGTGCTATATCGCCGCCATCAATAACATCGCCGGTTTTTAGGTTTTCAAAGTCAAATAGTTCTGTATCGGCTAGATGCGAAGGCACCACATTTTGCATTGCTGTAAAAATACTTTCGATACGTCCTGGGTGCTCTTTATTCCACTGCGCTAACATATTTTTAGTGTGTTTACGTTGCAGGTTTTCTTGCGAGCCACATAGATTACACGGAATAATAGGGTAACCTTGGCTAAATGCATATTTACTTATATCGGCTTCTTTACAATAAGCGAGGGGGCGAATAACCATGTGCTCGCCGTTATCGCTCATTAATTTAGCCGGCATGCTTTTAAGTTTACCGCCGTAAAACATGTTTAAGAAGAGTGTTTCGATCATGTCGTCGCGGTGATGGCCAAGGGCAATTTTAGTTGCGCCCATTTCTTTGGCTGTACGGTACAAAATACCACGGCGTAGGCGTGAACACAGCGAACATGTTGTTTTACCTTCAGGGATGATATCGGTAACAATGCTGTAGGTGTCTTCTTCTACAATTTTGTATTCAATATCTTGTTTATCAAGGTACTCAGGTAAAACGTGTTCAGGAAACCCTGGTTGTTTTTGATCAAGGTTAACAACAAATAAATCAAATTTAATGGGTGCCACACGCTTTAAATGCTTAAGCATATCAAGCATGGTGTAACTGTCTTTACCACCCGATAGGCATACCATTATACGGTCGCCTTCTTCTATCATGTTAAAGTCCATGACGGCTTGGCCAGTAAGACGGCGTAAACGCTTTTGTAGCTTATTTAAGTTGTATTGAGCTTTGGCTTGAGCTGAGTGAGACACTACGCCCCCTTATAAAACAATGCGGCAAATTATTTGCTGAAAATAAAGGGGCGTATTATATACCCAAGTACTAGGGGTATTAAAGCGCTAGTTAAGGCTTTGTTTAACTTTTGGCAAGTGGGCTTACGTAGCCATCGGGTTTTAAAGCAAGTACATCACAGTCTAGGCTATCAATTACGTGCTCGGCAGTGTTACCTACTAACGCAGCGCTTAACCCTGTACGACCCACAGTGCCAATCACCACTAACTCGCTATTTAAGCGATTCGCTACATCGGGGATGACATCTTCCGGTAAGCCTTCTTCTATAAAACATTGCTCGCTAGTTAAATTAAACTCCTTAGCCAGTTCGTTAGTGGATTCTATGTGGTGTTTTTTTACGGATTCGTTATAAAGCCCTGGATTAAATTCAGGTATCTCTATGGCAATATTAATGGGTGTAGCGGGATAGGCATTGACTAAGTTAAGCTTGGCGTTGGCAAGTTCACATAAAAATTGTGCATCTTTAATAATGCGTTTATTAAGGGCTACATGCTCATCGTTTTCACTAACCGCATTCACTGCGGCTAAAATATTTCCTTGCTCAGGCCAGGCCATTTCTTTTACAAATAACACCGGTGTTGGGCATTTACGTACTAAGTGCCAATCTGTAGGGGTAAAAATAACCGATTTGAGCGCACCATGCTGATGGGTACTTTTAACCACTAAATCGTATTCTTGTTCAATAACGGTATTAATAATGGCTTCAAACGGCCGGTTATGCCAAACCACTTGGGTGGTGATGTTTATATCTGGGTAGGTGGAAATTATATCTTTAAGCCATAACTCTCTATCAGTTATAACGGCTTTTCGCATTGCTTCACGCTCTTCAAACGACAGCATAGTGGTCATTTCGTAAGAAAAGTCGTAAACAGTCATAAAGGCGGTAATACTGGCGCCTGACTTTTTGGCTAAATCAATCGAGCGAGCTAAACCGTGGTGATCATCCTTAGTGGGGTCAATAACGGCTAAAATACGTTTTATAGTGTTCATATGCTACTCCCTTTTTTAACTTACTTTCAGTGTAACGTAAATACACAGCAGTTAAAGGGGTAGCACACAAATTGTTGTTCTAAATCAAAGTAACAGCGGGTGTAAGCTTAGCAAGGCTTAACTATTGCAGCGGTTTTAGCGAGTGCATTGCTGTCTAAAATAGTAATAAATTTGCCTTCTACTTTTATTAAATCCGCTTTTTGAAAGCGGCTTAATAAGCGGCTGATAGTTTCAACGGTTAGGCCTAAATAATTACCTATTTCACCACGTGTCATGGTAAATCTAAACTCTTTGCGCGAAAACCCGCGCTCACCAAAGCGCTCTGAAAGGTTATAAATAAAGCTAGCTAGGCGTTCTTCTGCTGATTTTTTATTAAGTAATAACAGCATTTCCTGATCGTAGGTAATTTCACTACTCATCAAACGCATTATTTGCTGGCGAAGCTTAGGTAATTTGCCCGCTAGTTCGTCAAGGGTGTCAAACGGGATTTCGCATACCATTGATGTTTCTAGTGCTTGCGAAAAGCTCTGATGAGCCATTTTGCTAATAGCATCAAAGCCCACTAAATCGCCGGCTAAGTGAAAACCGGTAATTTGTTCATCCCCTTGCTCTGAGAGCGTATAAGATTTAAATGAGCCAGAACGTACCGCATAAATAGCATTAAGAGGAGCGCCGGATTCAAACAAGTAGTCACCTTTGTGAAGAGGTTTTTTACGTTCAATGATTTCGTCAAGTTTATCCATTTCTTGGCCATTTAACGAAAACGGCAAACACAATTGGCTGATGCTGCAGTTGTTACAGCTAATTGCACAATTATTTTTAGCGCGACTTTGAGAGAAATCCATAATTTAATCCGTTTTAATTTTTATACACAGTACTGAAAATAAACCGAGTGGCTTAATACCGCGGCGATTAATGTACTAGTTTATCGGTGGCAATGATCAATAGGTACATACCATACCAAATTATAATACTGCCTAACACAATACGCGTCCATGGGTGGTTAATAACACTATTAAGTTTTTGGGCGGCTAGGCCTAGGGTGATCATGGCCGGAAAGGTGCCAAGTGCAAAGCAAAGCATCACTATGGCCCCGTCAAACGCACTAGGGCTGGTCATTGCCCATGTAAGGGCTGAGTAAACCAAACCACAGGGTAGCCACCCCCACAAAGCGCCGTAACCCAATGCTTTAGCCGTTGAGTCTACTGGCATTAGATATTTATTAAGCTTAACTATATGCTGCCAAATAAGTGTTTTGCCTATTTTTTCAAGCCATTGCAAAGTGGGGCCTAAGCGCATTATATACACGCCTACCAGCAGCATAAAAATAGCCGCAATGAATGAAAGGGTTACAGAAAAAAACGTATTTTGCTTTGCAAATTGGCTACTTATACCCGCAACAAGTGCGCCAGCCAGCATGTAACTACACGCTCGGCCAAGGTTATAAGCAAATGAATAAATAACAGATTGGCGCTTGTTACTGGCCAATTGTAAGGAGCTGGCAATACCGCCGCACATGGCAAGGCAATGCCCGCTACCAATTAAGCCCATTAAAAATGCGCTGGTGTAAAGTGGGTCAATCATTACTTTTGTTGTGTTGTTCTTTATCATCTTCAAACAAAATGCTATGCCCTTGTTTGTTCAAATCAGAGAATTGCTCGCTTTTTACGGCCCAAAAAAACACGCCAATGGCAATAATCACAAATAATATGGCTATGGGGATTAAAATATAAATTATGCTCATAACTTTAAAAGCCTTAGTGAATTACTAATCACAATAATTGAGCTGGCAGACATACCAATAACGGCCATCCACGGGGCAACAAGCCCAAGCGCTGCAAGTGGTAAAATAGAGGCATTATACACCAAAGACAACGTAAGATTTTGCTTAATGATTCTTCTCGTTTGCTTAGCAACATTGAGTAGATGTGCAATAGAGGCTAAATCACTATTTAACAGCACTACATCGGCACTGTTTTTAGAAATGTCGGCACCGGTTTCCATAGCAATGGATAAATGGGCACTTGCAAATACTGGGCTGTCGTTAATACCATCACCAACCATGGCAACTACTTCGTTTTGTGATGACCATTGCTCCACGGCGGTTTGTTTATCTTTAGGTGACAAAGCGCTTTGAGCACTGTTGAGCTTTAATTGCTTTGCTATTTTTTGTCCTGCATCTGATGCATCCCCAGTCAGCATATGACAGCTTAAGTTTTGTGCTTGTAAAGCACTGATAAGCTCATTAGCACCGGGTTTTACTTTATCTATAAAGTAAAAACGAGCAACCACGCGTTTATTAATGAATAGACTTGCTTGAGCATTTGTTTTTTTAGTGTCAAACCAGCCGCTTTTACCAATAGCGTAATGATCAGCACCGCTTTGCGCACTAATGCCCATTCCTGGATGTACGGTTATGTTTGTAAGGGCAAGCTCGGTGGTGGCGTACTTATTAAAAGCGCTGGCTATGGGGTGCTCTGAATAACGCTCTAGCTGAGCGGCAATATTAAGTGCTTGCTCTTTAGAAATACTGTCATCGAGTATATCAATGGCGTCTAAGCTAAATTTGCCTTGCGTAAGCGTGCCTGTTTTATCAAAGGCAAACAGTGTTAATTGTGAGAGTGTTTCGAGCACATGCGCTTGTTTAATTAACACCCCTTTACGGGTGAGGGTGGCTACCGCGCACGTTAATGCGGTTGGAATTGCAAGGCTAAGTGCGCAGGGGCAAGTGGCAACCAATACAGAAATCGTGATCCAAAAAGCGTGTTCTGGGTCAATTTGATACCAGCCAATTGCGGTAATAGAGGCAAAAACGAGCAAGCAGGCTATAAACCACTGGGCTACTTTATCGGTTATTTCTACTAGTTTAGGGCGCTTAGTGAGCGCAGTGTGTTGTAAATGTATAATTTGGTTTAGTAAGGTATTTTGGCCAATTTTATTTATTTTTATTTCTATTACACCATCATGATTAACGCAACCGGCATACACATTGTGACCAATAAACTTATTAACGGGTTGGTGCTCTCCGGTCATCATGGACTCATCAACGCTCGTTTGCCCCTTGATAAGCTCTCCGTCGGCAGGAATAGTTTCACCCGCTTTTATCAATACCACATCGTTAAGCTTAAGTTTTTTAGCGGCAATAATGTGCTCTTGGCCGTTATCATCAATGGTGCGGGCAGTTAAAGGCAGTAACTTTTGTAAGTTGGCGGTAAACTCACTGGCTTTTAGTCGGGCTCTAAATTCGAGGTACTTACCTAATAATAATAAAAAGGTAAACATACATACTGATTCAAAATATACCTCGCCTACGTGCATAAACGTGGCATAACAGCTGGCGCTATAAGCCCCAAAAATAGCCAGCGAAACAGGTAAGTCCATATTTAACTGTTTTGCTTTTAAGCCATTAATAGCATTAGTTAAAAAGGGTAATGCGCTGTACAAAATAACGGGGGAGGCAAGCACTAGGCTTATCCACCTAAAGTATTGCTCAAAGTTATTATCCATACCCGAGAACATGCCAAAGTACATGGCAAAGGCAAACATCATCACTTGCATGGTCATCAGCCCTGCAACACCTAAGCGGCGTATATAGGCTTTTGCTGTTTGTTGCTTTTGTTGGGCTTCGTCATCGGCTTGAAACGGGTAAGCTTTATAGCCAATTTTGGCTAAGGAAGTAATAATTTCGCTCAGCGGGGTTTGGGTTTTATCCCATTGGATCATGGCACGGTTAGTTGAGGTATTAACATCAACGCGCTTTACCGTTTTTAAGCTAAGTAATTGCTTTTCTATAAGCCATGCACACGCTGCGCAGGTAATGCCTTCAACACTTAAAAGTACTTGGGATAAGTTATCGGTTGTGGCTATAAACTCATCTTGTATGTCTTCGTTGTCGTAGCTTTTAATAAACGCGAGTTGCTCAGGGACTAACTGCTCTACTTTACCAGCGCGTACGGTGCGGTATTTGTAATAGTCGGTCATACCTTGGTTTACAATATTTTGCGCAACAGCTTGGCAGCCAATACAGCACATAGGCTGTGGTGTATTATCTATTGTTACGGTTGCGCTAAATCCATTTGGCACACTTTCAAGGCAATGAAAGCAAGAAACGCTCATAGTGATGACTACTTATAATTTGGGGTAACTAATAAAGGTTGCTCGGTAGGAAGAGTAATATTTTCTTTTAACTTCCAACTACCATCCACCGGCTCTATAAATACAGAGTAAGCACCTGGTGTGTAGTTATCTAAAAGGGCAGTAAATTCTTTATTTGCATTAGGAGTAAGCGTAGCTTCAAAGTCATGCGCCTTAATGGTGCGATGATAAAAAGACAGTTTTAAAGCGTGTACGTTACTGTAATCGCCTTTGGTAAAGGCAAAGCTTGCGCGTTCATTGGTAACATTTAGCTTGCCATGTAAAAACAGTGCTTTGGCTTTTTCAAACTTAGTAAGTTCTAAGTTTATTGCTTTGCCTTTTTTATAGTAATCATCAACTACCATATCTGGGCCGTTGCCCACAGCAGTAATAATTAAGGTTATGCACCCAATAATGGCCGCTAGCGGAAAAAACATTAAAAACCAAGGCCAAAAATTTTTATACCACGGAGTAGGTTGCATAGTTGCTCTAAAATTAGTTTAGGTAACGCTATTTTATAGCAAATATTTGTAAAAGACTAAAAAAAAGCCTCCGACTGGAGGCTTTTTTGATCTGGATTAATCTGTTGAAATAAAAAGATTAATTAATAGTTAACTCCGTGTTTATTTATCTTGCGATAAACTGTAAACATAAGCAGTTAACAGGTGAATTTTATCTTCACCTAAAATGTCTTTCCATGCTGGCATTACACCGGCGCGGCCATGGTTAAGTGTTTCTTCTACAGCGCGTTGAGAGCCACCGTATAACCAAATGTTATCTGTTAAGTTAGGTGCACCAAACGGTAAGTTATGTGCAACAGAGCCTTTACCATCTGCACCGTGACACGCGGCACACATAGCAAACTTAGCGGCACCCGCAGCGGCATCTTTTTGGTTAACAGTACGACCAGATAAGCTAAGAACATGAGCCGTCATTTCTTTAACGCCTTGCTCACCAAGTGCTGCACTCCAAGAAGGCATAGCGGCTACTCGACCATAAAGAAGCGTTTCTTTAATTTTGTCTGGTGAGCCACCGTATAACCAATCTTTATCAGTTAGGTTAGGGAAGCCAGTTGCACCACGTGCATCAGAGCCATGACATTGCGCACAGTTTTGCGAGAATAAACGCTGACCAATTTCAAGTGCTAACTGGCCGTCTGTTTGTTCATGCTTTTCGCCATTTTCAAGGGCTACTTGCTGCGCTGCATCACCTTCAAATTTAGAGTTAACCAACTCTAATACCGGTATTTGTGCAAGCTTGTTAAAGATAGGACCAAAACGCTCTTGTGCTGCTTCGTATTCTTTATCAAGTTTTACATAGCGGCCTTCTTCTTTCGCTTTAGCCGTGGCTTCTTTAGATTCAGCTAAAGAGGTAATACCTTGGTTAGAACTTGTCCATTTACCTAAGCCTTCCCAGTTACCTAAACCTGGATAAGCTGCTAGGTAATATACCGACCAAATAAATGTTGCAAAGAACATGTACGTCCACCATTTTGGTAGTGGATTATTTAGTTCGGTAATGCCGTCATATTCATGTCCGCAGTC
This sequence comes from Pseudoalteromonas sp. MM1, assembly GCF_030296835.1. Classification (NCBI taxonomy): domain Bacteria; kingdom Pseudomonadati; phylum Pseudomonadota; class Gammaproteobacteria; order Alteromonadales; family Pseudoalteromonadaceae; genus Pseudoalteromonas; species Pseudoalteromonas sp. MM1. Next base: position 1,468,847 of record NZ_AP027922.1, read on the forward strand.
TTCACCTTCTTTTACGCCAGCATAGTTTTTAAGGTTCCAAACTAATAAGCTAAAAATGATGATTAAGCAGGCTAGGGTTAATACAATAACCCAAATACTCCAAAAGCTAGTCATTTTTCAGACTCCTTTTCCTCGTTAGAGAGTGTGTTGTTATGTTTTTTTTCATCTTCAAAAATGGCATTAGCAGCGTCATCAAAACGATTTTTGCTACGTTTGCTGTATGCCCATACAACAATCACAATAAACAATACTAAAATTACCAGAGTCAAAATGCCTCTGTATGTTCCGTAATCCATAATAATTACTTCAAGTGGGTGCCAAGTTGCTGTAAATACGCGATTAGGGCTTGCATTTCTGTTGCGCCTTCGCCGTTATTCATAGCGTTAACTTTATCAACATCTGCTTGTAGCTCTTCGTCGCTGCCATAACCTAAACCCGGGTGTTTAGGGTTTTCTGGGTTAATGGCAAAAGTATCACGGAAAATTTGTAGTTTTTTCAGAGTTAGGCTGGTATCAACCTTTGTCTCTGCTAACCAAGGAAAACCTGGCATGTTCGACTCAGGAACCACGGCACGTGGATCAACTAAGTGCGCATAATGCCAATCGTCCGAGTAACGGTTACCTACACGAGCTAAGTCAGGACCAGTACGTTTAGAACCCCATTGGAAAGGGTGATCCCATACTGACTCGCCCGCTACAGAGTAGTGACCGTAACGCTCAACTTCATCACGAAAAGGACGAATCATTTGTGAGTGACAGTTATAACAACCTTCACGTACATAAATGTCACGGCCTTCCATTTCTAGCGCGTTAAGTGGGCGCAAACCTTCTACAGGTTTTGTTGTATCGTCTTGGAACATTAGCGGAGTAATTTCAACTAATGCACCAAAACTAATAGCAAAAACAGTCAGAATAGCCATTAGGCCAACGTTCTTTTCTACTATTTCATGTTTGTTTTGTGAATTTTTATTGCTCATCATTTCACTCCGTTATGCTAATTGTGCTTGCGCGTCTAACTTCAGTGATTCTTTCTCAGCTGAAATTGTACGCAGAACGTTATAAGCCATAACTAACATACCTGTTACGATGAATACACCGCCTACAAAGCGCATAATATAGAATGGGTGTGATGCCTCTAATGACTGTACAAAGCTGTACATTAATGTGCCGTCAGAGTTAACTGCACGCCACATTAGGCCTTGCATAACACCTGAGATCCACATTGCAACAATGTAAAGTACAACACCTACCGTATGTAACCAGAAGTGGGTGTTAACCAATTTAACGCTGTACATACGACCTTGTGCGAATAACGCAGGGATAAGGTGATAAATAGCACCAATCGAAATCATCGCAACCCAACCTAATGCACCTGAGTGTACGTGGCCGATAGTCCAGTCTGTGTAGTGAGATAATGCATTTACAGATTTAATTGCCATCATTGGGCCTTCAAACGTAGACATACCGTAGAAAGACAATGAAACAACTAAGAAACGAAGTACTGGGTCAGTACGTAACTTATGCCAAGCGCCAGAAAGCGTCATAATACCGTTAATCATACCACCCCAAGATGGTACAAATAGGATAATAGACATAACCATACCTAAACTTTGCGTCCAATCAGGTAGCGCAGTGTAGTGAAGGTGGTGAGGACCAGCCCAAATGTAAAGTGAAATAAGTGCCCAAAAGTGAACTACCGATAAACGGTAAGAGTAAACTGGGCGACCTGCTTGTTTAGGTACAAAGTAGTACATCATACCTAAGAAACCAGCCGTTAATAGGAAACCTACAGCGTTATGACCGTACCACCACTGAACCATTGCATCTACCGCACCTGCGTAGATTGAGTATGATTTAGTTAACGACACAGGCACTGCCATGCTGTTTACAATGTGTAGCACTGCAACAGTAATAATAAAGCCAGCGTAAAACCAGTTAGCAACGTATATATGAGATACTTTGCGTTTAATCAGCGTACCAAAAAATACCACTGCGTAAACTATCCATACTACCGCGATTAAAATATCAATTGGCCACTCAAGCTCTGCATATTCTTTAGAGCTAGTAATACCTAGCGGTAATGTAATTACGGCTAATACAATAACAAGCTGCCAACCCCAAAAAGAGAAAGCGGCGAGTTTGTCTGAGAAAAGGCGCGTTTGACAAGTACGTTGAACGACGTAATAAGACGTCGCAAAAAGTGCACTGGTACCAAATGCGAAAATTACTGCGTTCGTGTGTAACGGACGTAGTCGAGAGTATGTTAACCATGGTGTATCAAAGTTAAGTGCTGGCCAAGCTAATTGGGCAGCAATCAGAACCCCAATACTCATGCCAACGATGCCCCAAATCACTGTCATAATAGCGAATTGGCGTACAACTTTATAGTTATACTCAGTTTGTGATGCTACTGTTTGGCTCATTTTCTGGCTTCCGCTGCAATAAATGCGTTTAGAAATGAATTACCCACCGTTTAAAGTGGGGCCTACTATTTTCCCCAAGCGTATTACCTAAAACGTTCAAAGCCTGAATGCTTCAGAAAACAAACTCGAGAAACCCTTATTTTTTGCGGGTGAAATGATAAATTTTTTGGCCTAAAAAAGATAGGTCAATTACATAAAATTATGACATCAATCAAAGTTTGTGAGTTTGTTGTTTATTTTTTGATACAGATTGTACCTATATTAACCAAACATCACACTAACTATTGTTATTTCAAAGCATGCTAATTAAGATTTGTTTTTATTTAGCGCGGATTTGTTATGCATATATATAGATTTACTTTGTTTTTAATGCTTATTTTTGTATTAACAGGCTGTGACAATACCAATCAAAAAGATCAAAAAGCACTGCTAAAAACAAATTGCGACGCTAATCAGCACTGTATTTATAATACCGGTGTTAAAGTATGGTTAAGTGATAAAAATATCACTCCCGAAACCCCCTTTAGTATTTACCTTGATTTACCCGGCCACCTAAAAATAGATAACGCTAAGCTTGAAAGTATCACCATGTATATGGGTTTTATTCCGCAAAAGTTCACTAAAGGAGCAACTATTTATAAAAGTGACACTATGGTGGGCATATGCTCTGAGAAAAATATGCTGTGGCAATTAGTGCTTAATTTAAGCAACCTTCAAACTGGCGAGCCAATCACACATTTTTATAATTTTTACGTTACGTATTAAACTAGCATTATTTTTACACTTTTATTTCCAAAGCGGAGCAAGTAATAAAATACCGTATTAAATAATATGCTTTTAGAGCTAACTTAGTTTCATAACCTGTTTTATGTTGTGTAATTGTGCCTGAAAAGCTAAAAGCTAAAAGCTAAAAGCTAAAAGCTAAAAGCTAAAAGCTAAAAGCTAAAAGCTAAAAGCTAAAAGCTAAAAGCTAAAAGCTAAAAGCTAAAAGCTAAAAGCTAAAAGCTAAAAGCTAAAAGCTAAAAGCTAAAAGCTAAAAGCTAAAAGCTAAAAGCCTTACTTCGTTAAAAATACCCCCCCGATCTGAGCAGACGTTGAAGTCTCGCTGAACAAAAAATATTACCCAAAAAGCTAAATAAATAGCTTAATAAGACTATTTAAGCGGTAAATCTGCATATTTATGGTTATTAATTTTATTACAGCTTTACGGTTTTACTAATGCGCTGTGATCAATATGTTAATTTTTCCAAAAAGGGTATTTTTATCCATTAATTACATTTGATTACAATCTGCATAACTTTGATTTCAGATGTGTTTTAATTGCTTTGAATTTATTTTATATCATTGATTTAAATTTGTTTTTTTTAGTTAACACTGCAACAAGTTATAACCTTTGTACCTTTTTTAGTTATTCTTTTTTGATGTTGTATATATAACAATCCTCCATTAAGTTTTTGTTCAGTTAACTCGGCCTAAGTTGCCCCCCTGACTCACAATTCTTATAAAAAGTGAGCATTACCAATCAAGGTAAATTTCCAACAAGTAGGGTTTATTCATGAAAAAATCAACTCTTGGTTTAGCTGTAATCGCAGCAATCCCAATGTTCTCAAGTATGCAAGTAGTAGCGGCCGAAGATGGCGCAAACGCTATTGAAAAAATTCAAGTAACGGGTTCTCGCATTAAGCGCGCAGATATGGAAACCGCTAGCCCAGTTACTTTAATCGGTGCAGATGACATTGCTGCAACCGGCGCAGTTTCGGTTGATGCCGTATTACAAAAAATGACTGCTACTGGTGGTGCAATGACCAACCCAGGTATTAACAATGGTTCTGGTGGTAATGCTTCTATCGATTTACGTGGTTTAGGTTCACAACGTACATTAGTACTTGTAAATGGCCGTCGTATGATCAACTCAGGTACAGGTGCTGCCTCTACTGTTGATTTAAACACGATTCCTGTTTCAATGATCAAGCACATTGAAGTACTTAAAGATGGTGCATCTGCAGTATACGGTACTGATGCGGTTGCAGGTGTTGTAAACATCATCTTAAAAGACGACTTTGAAGGTTTAGACTTAAATGTTAAATCTGCAATCACTACAGAAGGTGATGCTGATGAAACGTCATTCGATATCACTATGGGTGGTAGCTTTGGTCGTGGTAACGTTGTAATTGGTCTTCAATACACTGACCGTGGTGACGCATCTCAAGCAGATCGTAGCTTCTCTGATTGTCCATTAACTGAAGATGGCGACGGCAGTGCACCTTACTGTTCTGGTTCTTCATACACGCCAAATGGCCACGTATGGTCAGGTGATGAATCACTACAAGGTCAAGCAGACAACGGCTGGCATGACTTTGGTTCTGATGATGCGTACAACTACTCATCAGACAGCTACCTATACACGCCTATGCGCCGTTTAAACCTTACAGGTATTGGTAGCTTCGATTTAACAGATGACACGCGTTTATACTCAGAATTCACATACTCTAAGCGTTGGTCAGAGCAACAAATGGCGCCACAGCCTGTATGGTTTGACTTTGATTACACTGAAGATATGGGCGACTCACTAACAAGCCACAATATTAACTACGGTGATGAAGTTTCTTACGGTCGTCGTATGACAGACACAGGTACTCGTGATTTTTCACAAGTTGTTGACACTGTGCGTACGGTAGTAGGTGCTGCAGGTTACCTTGACAGCGGTTACGATTGGGATGTGTCTGTAATTTTTGGTCGTAACGATTCAGTTGACCGTTTAAGCAACCTTCACAATATGGGCTCTATCCAAGATGCAATCGAAGCGGGCGATTTTAACCCACTTATGCAATCTTCTTGGTCTGCTGAGAACTTAAGTGATTACGTTTACACTGAGCAAAACTCAGGTGGTAGCCAATTACTAATGTTCACTGCATCATTAGCGGGCGAAGTAATGGAGCTTCCTGCCGGTTACGTAGGTTTTGCTGCTGGTGTTGAGCGCCGTGAAGAAAAAGCATGGTACATTCCAGATTCAATCACGTCTCAAGGTCTTGCAAACGACCCACGTGTTGAGCCTACAAGCGGTCGTTTTGACGTAAACGAAGCGTACTTAGAGCTTGCAATTCCTTTAGTTAGCGATGCGTTCTTAGCGCAAAACGTTGAACTAAGTACTGCAATCCGCGCTTTTGATTACAGCACGTTTGGTTCTGACGAAACATGGAAATTGGGTTTAACTTGGCGTGTAAACGATGAAATAATGCTACGTGGTGTTCGCTCTACAGCATTCCGCGCGCCTACAGTAGCTGAGCTATACTCAGGTAATTCACCTTCGTTTGAACAAGTTAGCTTCCCTGGTGCACAAGACCAAGCAGAAGTAACTGTTGGTGGTAATGACCAATTAACGCCAGAAGAAGCTGATACGCTAACAGCGGGTATTGTGTATGAGCCAGAGTGGTTTGAAGGTTTTTCAATGACGCTAGATTACTACGACATTGAAATTGAAAACGCAATTGCTACTGTTAACAACCAATACATTGTTGACTCTTGTTTAGCATCAGATGGCTCATTAGCTAACCAAGGTACTGCGCTATGTAGCTCAGCTGCGGTATCGTTTAACCAAAGCACTGGCCGTATTGCTTTTAATAACCAACTACAAAACGTAGGTTATGAGCAAACTAAAGGCTACGACTTAAACTTAAACTACACATTTGATGCAGCTGGTCTGGCGTGGAATACATCACTAGATGTTACTTACCTAGACGAGTACCTAGTAGATGTTGTTGAATCAAGCATTGATTACGCTGGTTTAATTACTTCTGGTATTGGTGGTTATGCCGATGTTAAAGCTAACTTTGAGCTAACTGTGAAAGGCGACGCTTGGAACGCAAACTACAAAGCACGCTACATTGCAGGAATGGATAGCTACAGCTGTCAAGGTGATGAGTCATCATGTTATGCGCCTACAACGCCATCTGTTGTATATCATGACATAAGCGGTGCATACATCTTTAACGAGACTGTGTCAGTAACTGCAGGTGTTAACAACTTATTTGATAAGCAACCTCCTTACTACACAGGTAACAACGATTCTAACACTGACCCGTACACATACGATGTACTAGGTCGCCGTGTATTTGCTGGTGTAAACGTTAAGTTTTAATTAGCACATTAATCGTATTAAGGCTCAGTGTTTACTGGGCCTTTTTTATTGAACAAAATTAAGGAGACCAGTACACTTATACACTCAATAAAAGGAGAGTTGTTTGATAAAACAAGACGAAAATTTATCTTTTGTCATAGAACCAGAGCTTACCCCTCGCTCTGAGCAGCGTATCGACCTGTATTTTTCTATCCCCAATGAAATGGGTATAAACGTACAAACCCTCAGTGAAGAGTCTTATTTTAATAACCACTTTAAATCGCACTTAGCTTATAACGCTAACAACATACACTTACCCTTAGTGCGTAGCCGCTTTGTTAGTAAAAACAAAGGTGAGCAACAAGATTACCGCCAAAACCTTAATTTGTACTGTTATCAGGTGCGCTTAGCGCTTGATGCTGATATTAAAGATGCGTTAAAAATTCAAGAGGTAGAGGCTTTTTACGCCCGCGCACAAGAGCTATTTGAGCAAAGTGAAGGGCTGTTAAAAAAGCTGCGTAGATATACCCCCGATGATGAAAAGCTGGTGCCGTTTTACACCAATGCCGATAACTATTTAAGTTGGCATGTTGAGCAGTCGTTTTTAAAACTACTAGATGAAGGCCCACGCAGTAGTGACTTTGCTAAAGAGCGCAACGACTTACTGCAATTTTGTAAAAACGAAAATACATACCGGTTTGAGCAAAATTACAACTCAGAAACCACGTTGCAAGATGGTAACCGCATTACAAATAAAATGCGTTTACTGCAGCGCCTTATAGAGCACGGCGTTATTTTGCATCGTAATACACGTTACTTAAATAGTTACCTAAAACGTTTAGTTAAAGGCACGGTAACAGCGGTAATTATGGCATTTGTGATGGTGGTTATACTAAATGCGCGCTCAACCTTTACCGAAGTTACCGCCACGCTTATTTTAATATTAGGGGTAATTTACGGGCTACGTGAAATATTTAAAGAAGACATTACACGGGTAATTTGGCGCGCTATTGTGCGGGGGCGCCCTAAATGGCGGTTTGTATTTAAAAACAGCATTTCTAAAGACCGCGTTGCAAGTCAGTTTGTGTGGCTTGAATACATGCGTTTTAAAAAAATTCCTAGCGAAGTAAAAACAATATTTTCAAAAAGGCGTCAGCAAAATAAGCTAGCCGCGCAGTGGCTTCACTTTGCTAGTGAAACGCGTGTGTCTGCTAAAGAATTTTTACCTGGCTACGACACGCTTCAACAAAGTATGCGTTTTAATTTGGCGCCCTTTGCACGGTATTTAAAACGTGGTGAAGGTAAGTTGTATCATTTAGATGGCAATAAAATATCTAAGCAAGCGGTCGAAAGGCGCTATCAGCTTAATTTGGTGATGGTATTAAAAGACGAAGAGAGAACCTTATACCAGCGTTACAAAATAACCCTTAATCGCAGTAAAATAGTTAATATTGAACTCATTTACTCTAAAAAATAAAAAGGGATGGCAACGGCTATCCCTTTTTAAAAACGTAAATATAGGCGTTAGCGTTATTGTGTAATACCGTGCTTAGAATAAATAGTTACCTTGTCTGAAACGAGTGTAATTTCAATGTTTTTAGACTCATCGCCCCATACACAATTAGTATGCAGCGTTTTTTCTACACAGTTATCAGCCGAGCCTAAAATAGCTTCAACTTCAGCTTTATCCATGCCAACTTCAATTTTTTCGTAGTTTTCTAGGCTTACTTTAGAACAAGCTGCCAGGCTTAACGTTGCTGCGATGATCAGGAGTTTTTTCATTGTTATGTCCTATTGATTTAGTGTTTATACTTTCGTATTTGTACAATCATGCCCATACGAGGATGATCAAAGTAATGGATTTCACCACTAATTACACGTTTAAATTGTGAAAAGCGGGCTGATTCAATATCCCCATTGGGTAGTTTTTCGTTTACGTCAAAGTCCGCGGTGATGTATAGGTAGTGGCGTAAATGTATTTTAAATAAACCATCTAGTTCCCAATAGCTTAGGGGTTGTTCAGAGGTCTCAAACAGTTGTGGTTTACTTTGAACAAGGCTAATAAAGTCGGGGTTTGCATAATTTGGCGTGGTGTTAACATCGCGCTTTATATGCTCCCCAGAAATTAAGTGTACGCTTGGCGCGCGCGATTTACTTGCCCCTTCAAAACGCCAGCCTGTGTGCAGCAGGGGTGATAAACCTTTGCGGTCAAGCTCTCGGCGTTGAGCGTTAAATTGTAATTGTTCGGGAGCCAGTAGGTAAGGCTCATCCATTGTATCTTGCGGCGGTGCTAATGGCGTTACAGGTAGCTCGTCGTAACTTTGCATAAAGTCGATACTGTTATCACACACACCCGATTGCGGGTTGGCATTAACTAAAGAATCGGTAAAGGTGCGTTTTTGAAAACGACTATCGCCATCTATGCACGCTTGCATTGCTTGCTCTGTGTATAAAGGAGTAAGTAACTCTAAGGTATTTTTAGCCTTAATGGGTTCGTGTTTTAAGCTAAAGTCTTCTTGTAAATAGGGTGCAGGGCGCTGTTTAAATATCAGCACTTCTACTTCAAACCAACGTTCTGCAAGTGCGGTGCTGCTAAATAAGCAACATAGCACGATAAGCGATTTTTTTAGCAACATTAATGGCTAACCTTTTTTTCGAAATCTGCAATCATTGCAGTGACCATTTTTAAGCGTTCACGAGGGTTTACCTCATTAATTGCAAAGCGCAATTTGTTTGCGCCATCCATTTTGTACACATGGGGTGCACTTTGTATCAAGCCTATGATGAAGCTAGGATTAACCTTGGTATTTTGACTAAACTCAAAGTAGCCTCCTTTAGGGTTTGCCTCTATTTTTGTAATGCCTAAATCGCTGGCACGCATTTTTAGTTGCTGCAAACTGAATAGGTTTTTAGTGGCATCAGGTAATAAACCAAATCGGTCTATTAGCTCTACTTGTAATTCGTCCATATCGGCAAGGTTAGCACAACTTGCTATGCGCTTGTACATACCTAAACGCGCATTAACATCATGTATGTAATCATCAGGTAATAAAGCAGGGAGTTTTAAATCAACGTCTGTTTGTTGCTGCAGCAAGTTCTCAAGCGTTGGCTCTTTGCCATTTTTTAGGGCATTAACTGCCTGCTCTAGCATTTCCATATACAAACTAAAGCCAATGGTTTGCATTTGCCCTGATTGATCATCGCCTAATAGCTCACCCGCACCACGTATTTCTAAATCATGTGTTGCAAGAGCAAAACCTGCGCCTAAATCTTCAAGTGACTCAATGGCTTGTAAGCGTTTAGTGGCATCTTTAGAAAGTGCCTTAGCATCACCAGTTAATAGATACGCATACGCTTGATGGTGGCTTCGTCCAACACGGCCGCGTAATTGGTGTAATTGCGCAAGACCAAGTTTATCGGCCCTGTCCATAATAATTGTATTAGCGGTAGGCACATCAATACCAGTTTCAATAATGGTGGTACATACCAATACATTGTATTTTTGATGATAAAAATCAGTCATTATTTGCTCAAGCTCTTGCTCGCGCATTTGCCCATGAGCAGAGGTGACACTCGCCTCAGGCACCCATTCGCTGATCTCTTGTGATACTCGCTCAATTGTCTCAACATTGTTATGCAAAAAGTACACTTGGCCGCCGCGTTTAATTTCACGCAGTATCGCTTCACGTATTAAGTCGCTGTCGCGCTGGCGTACAAAGGTTTTAACTGCCAAACGCTTAGCCGGTGGGGTGGCAATAATAGATAAATCACGCATACCGCTCATCGCCATGTTTAATGTACGCGGAATAGGCGTTGCAGTCAGTGTTAAAATATCTACATCAGCGCGCAATGATTTTATTTTTTCTTTTTGGCGCACGCCAAAGCGATGTTCTTCATCAACAATCAGTAAACCTAAGTCGTTAAACTTAATATCTTGCTGAATTAATTTATGCGTGCCAATAACGATATCTAGCTTACCGTCGGCCATTTTTTCGAGCGTGTCTTTTTGCTCTTTAGTTGAATTAAAACGCGACAACACACCCACTTCAATTGGGAAGTCGGCAAAACGGTCTTTAAAGTTTTCATAGTGTTGCTGAGCAAGTAATGTGGTTGGTACCAGCACAGCGACTTGTTTGTTGTCGTTAACCGCTACAAATGCGGCGCGCATAGCTACTTCTGTTTTACCAAAGCCTACATCGCCACACACTAAACGGTCCATAGCAAGTTTTGATTGCATATCGCCAAGAACGGCTTCAATAGCATTACGCTGATCGTCCGTTTCTTCAAATGGGAAGCTGTCGCTAAATTGGCGATAACTTTGCCCATCGAGTGCAAATTTATTACCTGGTTTTGCTTGGCGCTGTGCGTAAATATCTAATAGCTCTGCGGCCACGTCGCGTACTTTTTCGGCGGCGCGTTTTTTGGCTTTTTCCCAGGCATCTGAGCCAAGTTTGTGAAGCGGGGCGCTTGCTTCTTCACCGCCAGAATAACGGCTTAGCATATGCAGTGCCGATACCGGCACATACAGCTTTGCCTCACCAGCATAGGTGATGGTAACAAACTCAGTGATTACACCTGCTGCGTCAATTGTTTGCAGGCCTTGATAGCGGCCAACACCGTGATCAAGGTGAACAATTGGCTGGCCTTCTTTAAGCTCGGCTAAGTTGCGAATTAGCGCATCTTGGCTTGCTTCGTATTTATGTTTACGGCGCCTACGTTGCGACACCTTAATACCTAACAGCTCTTGCTCGGTAATAATAGAAAGGCTAGGTTTTGTACCCAGTACAACACTTTGCTCAAGCGGGCTTACAATTAAGCCTACATCGCTTTGGCTTTGTGTAAATTGCTGTAAGCTTTCAAATTCTTTAAACTTTAACCCACTTGGCTTAAGTACGCTTAATAAAGACTCGCGGCGACCATCAGACTCAACACTTAATAAAATGCGGCTTTTTTTCTTTTTTTGCTCTGCCACATAGTTAATAAATGCCCCGTAGGGTTCGTGTTGTTTATGATCGATTCTTACTGCGGGAAGCTCGCTCACATTTAAGTTTTTATTACCCGCTTTAGTGGGTAATTTAGCTTGCGATAAACGTATTCGTGCAAACTTACCTAAATTAGAAAACAACTCATTAATAGGTTGATACAACTCGCTCGGCGCCAGCAGTGGGCGCAGCGGATCTACTCTACGGTTTTCGTAGCGTACGTTTACATCGTGCCAAAAGGTATCTGCGGCGTGTTCTAAATCACCTAATTGCATAACCGTAGTGGTGTTTGGCAAGTAATCAAAAATGGTGGCCAGCTTTTCAAAAAACAGCGGCATGTAGTATTCAATACCGGCAGGCCACGTACCTTTGCTTACTTGCATATAAACAGAGTCTTGCTCTGAGCTGGCACCAAATTTATCGCGATAATTTATTCTAAAACGCTCAACGTCTGCTTCGTTGGTTGGAAATTCATGCGCGGGAAGTAACTCAATTTTATCAACTTTTTCATCTGATCGCTGGGTTTCAACGTCAAATAAGCGAATAGAGTCGAGTTCATCATCAAAAAAGTCGAGCCTAAAGGGGTGTACACTGCCCATTGGGTATAAATCAACAATAGAGCCACGTATCGCATATTCGCCGTGTTCCATTACCTGCTGTACGTTTAAATACCCAGCTTGTTCTAAATTACTACGCAAGTTATGGGTGTCGAGCTTATCGCCTACTTCAAAATTAAGGGTAGAGCCATAAATAAACGATGCGGGCGCAGTACGTAACATTAAGGTAGATACAGGCACTATAAGCACGCTTTGTTGCTCGTTTTTTAACGTATTAAGTGTGGCTAAACGGGCTGATATAATATCTTGGTGCGGAGAAAAATGGTCATACGGTAAGGTTTCCCAATCAGGAAATACCATTACCGGGTTATCGGTGAGTAAGTATTCGAGTTCGGTTTCAAGTCGTAATGCGCTTGGCGTATCTGGTGTTACTATAAGCACTAAATCGTTTTGCTGTTTTACACCTTCTGCAATGGCTATACTTAATGCACTGCCAGTTAGCTGCCCCCATTGAATTTTATCTTTTTGAGATTTTACCCAAGGCAAGGCTGCCCATTGCTCAAACGCCATTTAGTGCTCCATTTTTTAGTTGGCGTTTGCTCACAAACGCCATGCAGTTATTTAGTCTCGGTAAATTTTTGTTAAGTCTTGATAGTGATCAACTCTGCGGTCGCGTAAGTACGGCCATATACGTCTTACGTTTTCTGAGGCTTTTTGATCAAGCTCTACTACTAAAATTTGCTCATCGGAATTGTTTGCCTCTGAGAGCATTTCGCCTTGTGGGCCGGCAATAAATGAGTTACCCCAAAATTGTATGCCTTTACTTTGTCCGCTAGGGTCATTTTCGTGGCCTACACGGTTACAGCTAATAACGGGTACGCCGTTGGCAACCGCATGCGCACGTTGGCTTATTACCCACGCGTCTTTTTGGCGTGTTTGCTCTGCGTTATCATCACGTGGATCCCAGCCAATTGCGGTTGGGTAAATTAATATCTCAGCGCCGGCCATAGCCATTAAACGCGCCGCCTCTGGGAACCATTGATCCCAGCATACTAATACACCCAATTTACCTACTGAGGTTTGAATTGGCTCAAAGCCTAAATCGCCTGGGGTAAAGTAAAATTTTTCGTAAAAACCTGGGTCATCAGGAATGTGCATTTTACGGTACTTACCCGCAATGGTGCCGTCTTTTTCAAGTACCACCGCAGTATTGTGATAAAGCCCAGTGGCACGTTTTTCAAATAGTGAAGCCACAATAACGATGCCTAGCTCTTTAGCAAGCTCGCCCAATGTATTTGAGCTTGGGCCGGGAATTGTTTCGGCTAGGTCAAATACATCCACATCTTCTGTTTGGCAAAAATACAGACTACGATGCAGCTCTTGTAAAACCACAAGTTGTGCGCCTTGCTTAGCAGCATCACGAATGCCAGCAATCGACTTAGCCATATTTTGCTCGGCATTATCACTGTTAGTTTGTTGCACTAGGGCAACGGTTAATTTTGCAGGGCTTGTCATTGTGCTGCTCCAGCTAAAAATCCACGAGGTAATTGCATAGTAATGCAATGCAAACTACCAAATTGTTCAATAATAGGTAGGCAATTAACGCCAATAATAGTGTGCGTTGGGTACGCTTTTTGAACTTGCGCTAGTGCTAGTGCGTCATTGTCATCGTTATACGTAGGAACTAAAACCGTATTATTGATAATCAAGTAATTTGCGTACGTTGCCGGTAATCGGGTGTTATCATCATCAAACACCGGTTTTGGCCACGGCAAATCAATTAATGTATATGGGGTATTATTTTGCGTTTTAAAGCTTTGCAGCTGTTTTTCCATCGCATCTAATGCGTTAAAGTGCTCATCTTCTTTCGTATCGCACTTAACATATACAAGTGTATTATTTGGCGCAAAGCGTACCAGTGTGTCAATGTGGCTGTCGGTATCATCACCAGCTAGATAGCCATGATCTACCCATAAAAAGTCAGTTGCGCCTAAATGCGTTTTTAAAATTGACTCAATATCGCCTGATGATAAATCTGGGTTACGATTTTTATTCAGTAAACATTCGCTGGTTGTAAGCAATACACCGTGTTCGTTAATTTCAATACCGCCGCCTTCAAGTACTATATCAAGGGCTTGGTACTCAGTGTTTGAATTACTCAGCTTGTTTACCAGTACTGCGTTAATTTTATTATCGAGGGTACTTTCGAACTTATTACCCCAGCCATTAAAGGTAAAATCGTAAATTTTAAGTTGCCGAGAGTCGTTAATATTTGCACAGGTAATAGGGCCGTGATCGCGCGCCCACGTATCGTTTGTTGGCGTAACAACAAAGTGCACTTTGCTTAAGTTTATATTCGCTTTTGTTAGCAAGGCAGTAATGTGGCTTTTAAGTGCCGTGTTATGAGCAACAATAACAAGTTGTTGCACGGCTGTGATATGCGTTGCAAGCTCAACATAAACAGGCTCTACGCGTTCAAGCGTATCAGCCCAGTCAGTTTGTGCATGGGGCCAGGTTAGCATAACGGCGTCTTGCTCAGCCCATTCAGGTAAAAGTCTAAAGTTCATGAAGTTTTGATACAAATTACGGTGGCGCTAGTTTAGCATTTTACATGCATATGTCAGCTATTTATCGCTGCTTGTATCATCGCCAATTTGTTCAAGTTCTTGGCGTTTTTTTAGCTGGCGTGTTTGTGCGTGCAAGCTGGCTCTTACAACTAATTCTTGGTCTGTGGTTCTTATTGCAGTAAACAGTAATGTGTATTGGTAATGTTCGTTGTCTTGTTTTTCAATGGCAACAACTTCTGTATAGCAGTAAACGGCTGAGGCTTCGTGGTGCAAAAATAGCTTTGTTCTAAATGATTGGCCTATTGTGTATACATCGGGCGAAGTAAAGCGTATGCCGCCTCCACCGTAGCTATCACACTGGATGGCGTTATCTTGAGCTTGCTCTGAGGCTAAAATGTGGCTCATTATTAAATCAATTTTACGAGACTGTGCTTGTAAAAAAGCCGCCAGCTCTTGTGCTAAATCGCCTAAGTTTCTCAGGGGCCTTAAAGATGCCTGTTCAAGCTCACTGACTTCGTTAGCTAGCTTAAATAGAGGAGGTATGTCGTCTTCAAGCGCGAGTTGAGATTGCGGCACTAACTGATTTTCTACAGCAAATAAGTTTACTCGAATACTTTCATTTATTTGAAAGTATTCTTCAAATTCGCTTAATCTTTGACTGTTCATAATTATCTCCACTGCGTATTCATTAAATAGTAGCGTTGTGGGGAGTAAATTGCTAGCAGATAAAAATGCTAAATACTTTGTTTATACGTGGTTTTTAGTAATAAAAAAGCGGCCAACGTCATCCTGACATTGGCCGCTTGGGTATTGATTAATTAGCGCTGGGCGTGCTTATTTAAGTAGAGCGGCTAATTCATGTAAATCTTTCACAACATGGTCTGGTTTTTTAGCCAGTGGGTAAAGTGTTTTACCTGGGCGGGCTATAAAGGTTGTTTGTAAGCCGGCTTCTTTTGCACCTGCTACATCCCAACCGTGCGCCGCGACCATCATTGCTTCATTTGCTTTTACATTTAATTTAGTTAACACCCACTCGTAGGCACGTAAGTCTGGTTTATAAATTTTAATATCTTCAATGCTGTAGCGCTCATCAAAGAACGACATTAATCCAGCGCTCTCAAACTGGGCTTTAACGCCTTTGTTTGAAGAATTTGTCAGACTTACTAACTTATAGCCCTGTGCTTTGAGTTTTGCCAGTCCTTCTTTCACATCTTTATGAGGTGGCAGGGTTAAAAGCGGGGTAACAATGGCTGTTTTTGCTTGTTCGCTGGTTATATCAATATTGTTATTCTTAGCGACCATAAGTAACGAAGCAACCCCTATTTGACCAAAATCATGGTAATTGCCACTTACAGTATCAACGAGTGAATGATGCAACATGGTCGAGAACCACAGTGGTAATAAATCTTCACGCCCACCCAGCGCTTTACCAATAGAAGTGCGCATTGAGGTTAAATCAAGGAGTGTTTCGTTTACATCAAAAATAAGTACTTTAGGTTTTACCTGTGTAGGTTTTTCATCAGCTTGTGCTAAACCAGAAACTACACTGCTACCTATAAGTAGTGATAGGGTAAGTGTTTTTAACGATTTTAAAATAGACATTATTTGTGCTCCGATTCAAGGGCGGCCATTACATCTGCAGGCTCTGCGCGTAGGGTGTAGTCTTCGTTTAAAAAGGCATAAGTAATTATGCCCTGTTGATTTATTACATACGTAGCTGGTAAAGGTAATTTATAGCTTTTATCGCCGTAATATTTTTCAAAATCAATACCAAATTGCGTATAAAGTGCTTGAATACGCTCATCTAGTGTAAACAGTAAGCCAAATTGATCAGCCACTTTATTACTTACATCCGAGAGTACATCAAATTCAAGAGCATTTTTTTGCGCAGTAGAAAGTGTTTCGTCAGGTAGTTGTGGCGATATAGCAATGAGCTGAGCACTTTGTGTTTTAAATTGTGGCAAGTAGTTATTTAGTGCTTTTAGCTCTAAGTTACAATATGGGCACCACCCGCCGCGGTAAAAACTAATAATTACTGGGCCTTTATTTAGTAAGTCAGTAAGCTCAATAGTTTCGCCGTTATGGTTACTTAAATTAAAGTTATTTACTTTAGCGCCTACTTGTAAGGCGTTATTTTTAATGTGCTGAGCAATAAGCTCTTCATTCGTTTTGTCCATTAAGGCTAAAACATCAGCCGGTAATTTGGCTTCTTTTTGCACATTATATGCATCAATCTGCGCTTTTAAACTCATTGATAAATCCCGAATATAACTTTACGACGATTATGAGTGTTCTAGTTATTTAAATATATATTGCAAAAGTGAAAGCTTCATTCGAAAATATTAAACATTAAAAATTATTTAACCTACTGTATGTATAATTTAAGTGATCTAGAAACATTTATTGCCGTGGTAGAAAATAAAGGGGTACTTGCTGCTGCGCGTGAGCAACGATTATCGCCTGCTACAGTTAGCCACAGATTAAGCAAGTTAGAGCGCGAGCTCTCCACCGTATTAGTGTTTAGAGATAGCCGGCGAGTAAGGTTATCGCCTGCCGGAGAGCTATTTTATCAACGCGTAGGGGCAATTATAGAAGCGCTGCACGATGCAGAGCATAGCATTGGCGCACGAAGCTCATCGGTCAGCGGGTTATTACGTGTGACAATGCCACCGTGGGTTTTTTCAAAGTATGTTATGCCAAAACTGACCGAGTTTGAAAGCCAATACCCAGAACTAAAACTCGACTTTTTAATTACCGATCATTTTGTCAATGTGGTTGATGATGCACAAGATGTGGCAATTAGAGTAGGGCAATTAACCGACTCTGGCCTACTTTCTCGTAAGATTGTAAATAACTCTCGTATTTTATGTGCTGCGCCAAGTTATATAAAAAAGCATGGTATGCCTAGTACACTAAGCGAACTGAGCGCGCACTACTGGGTGTGTTTGCCCTGGCAAAGGCAGTTAAAGCTGTATGATGAAAATAAAAAAATACACACGTTTAACGCTAAAACGCGCTTTACTATTTCCAATTCCGATAACATGACGCAAGCTGCGATTGCAGGGCATGGCATAGCCATTAAATCCAAAATAGCCATAAACGATGAACTAAATGCGGGTAATTTAGTAGAGGTTATGCCCAATGTAATGGCACAAAGCGACGCACCCGTGTGGTTTTTACGCCCTCAAAATAGCTTAACAACCCGTAAAACCGAGGTGTTTTATGAGTTTATGAAGTCTTTATTTGCCAGTTATGAATAAGCGGGTATACCCGCGCTTAATAATGAACAAGGTTACAAAGCCAATAAACTCAGCAAAAATTGCAATAATAATGGCGCAAACAAGCGCTGCTATTATGGAGTCCTTTTTTAACACTATTTGCCCTTCAAAGCGTTGCCATACTTGCTTTTTAATGGTGAGAAAATCACTGGTTAAAGTAAATATATAGGGTGATTGGTTAAACTTATTAACTGCCGCTTGTAAGGATTGCTGCCGATTTTTTAGGGTGCTAATGTGATCAGCGCCTTTACCAATAATAGCATCGCCACTGTTTTCATAGTGTGTAATTAGCTTGTTTAAATCGTTATTAAAGTAGTTTTGAGCATCTTTTTGAAACGGGGCTAATGCGGTATTCGCTTCAATTAAATGTGCCTGCAAAGCGTGGCCGTAATCGCTGACTAATGCGGGTATTTGTACCCCTAATAGTAAACCAGCTGCAAAAAAGCTGAGCCTTATATAATCTAATAATTTACTCATTTGAACTCCTGTTTACTCAAAACCTACCTAAACAACGGCAAATTAACATTTGCGCTTGTTTTTATGCCAAAAACTCGTAATCTATCGGTAATAAAAACAACAATAGGCCTATGTTAAGGATGACTACCAAAGTAAATATGACATCAACGTTTGTTGATATCACTAAGCAGTTAAAACGCTTTGTGTCGCGTATTGTACAGCCCGATGACGTAGAAGACATTGTGCAAGAAACCTTTATTAAAAGCTACGAAGCTGATTTAAAACAAGATATTCAGTTTAGGCGCAGCTACATGCTTAAAACAGCAAAACACTTAGCGCTTAATCATATAGCCAAGTGGGATAACAAGTTTAGTGACTCGTTAGAGCACGATGCAGAATTACCCCCGCTGCTTAAATCCTCACAGCTTGAGGATGAATACACTTCAAAAGAGCGTTTTTTACTTTTTTGTAGAGCAACGGATCAACTAAATTCTTCTACCCGTAAATGTTTTATATTTAAAAAAGTTTACGGTATGAGCCAAAAAGAAATCGCCCAACACATGCAATTAAGCGAAAGCACAGTAGAAAAACACATTGCCAAAGGTTTATTACAAACCATGTTATACATGAAAGAACATGAACAAAATCATAATCAATCTTCGGCAAAAAATTCTGCCTGTAATCCGGCTCTATCCATTGAGAGGGCGGCAAAATGAGTAATGTTCATCAATTTACCTCAAAAGATTTAATTTTAGAAAAAGCCTGCCAGTGGATCAGCGCAATTGACAGAGGCTTAAGCGAAAATGAAAAAGAGCAATTTAAGCTGTGGATGATGCAAAGTACCGCCCATCAAGATGCCATATACGAACTTGCGCAACTGTGGGATGAATTGGCCGTACTGAACGAATTAAGCAGTTTGTTTCCACATAAAAATACTAAACCGCAGAAAAAACATTGGGCGTTTTCAAGTGCTATTGCCGCAAGCTTATTTGCAGCATTAATGGTGTGTAGTTACTTATTAATTAACCTAGAAAACGGCTACAACGAAGAGCTGGCTAAAATAAATTACACCAAAATTTATACTACCAAGGTGGGCGAGCAAGCCACGTATGTGCTACCAGACGGCACTATTGTGCAATTAAACACCAATAGCCTGTTAGAGGTAGCTTACAGTAAAGGTCGCCGACAGCTGTTGCTTAGCAAAGGTGAAGGGCGTTTTAATGTAGCAAAAGATCCATCGCGTCCATTTAGTGTAATGGCTGGCGATAAAAGCTTTACCGCCTTGGGCACTGTATTTAATGTGCAGCGTAATACTTCCTCTGATTTAGAGCTGGTAGTAACTGAAGGCAAAGTGATGATCACCGACCCAAGTGTTGCAGTCAGTGCTAACGATTTTAAAGACTACCAATTGGCTGACAATAACGCTAAAAAAATACGAAATATTAATGCTAATATTGTTATCTCAGGCGAAAAAGCAATTATAGAACAAAGTATTACCAAGCCTATTACGCAGCTTTCAGTGGATGACGTACAGCGTGATTTAGCATGGCAAAATGGCATGTTAATTTTTAATGGTGAGCATTTAAGTGATGCGTTAAATGAAGTGAGCCGCTACACCTCTACACGTTTTGAGCTTTCAAGTGCTGGGCTTGCCAACATAAAAGTGGCAGGTGTGTTTAAAGCAGGTGACGTTGAAGGGCTGCTTGAGAGTCTACAAACTAATTTTGCAATTGAGCATAAGCGTTTAGGTGAACATATTGTAAGCCTAACACAGCAAACTAAATCATAAGAAATGTTATGCATATCAAACAAATGTTAGGTGAAGTTGCATCTTTAAATGTTATAGGTAAAAAAAACTTTAAAAAAAAGATAAAAAACTATAGAGGAATTTTGTTTGTCAGCTGTTTATATAAATTGCGCAGTAACCAAACGCACTTATTTAGTGGTTTAAGTTTACTTGCTCCGGCTATTTTTAGCATGAGTGTGCAAGGGGCAACACAGACCACTGGGCAAATGGTGCAATTTGATATTCAAGCGCAGCGAGCAGACAAAGCCTTAATAGAATTTGCTAAACAAACAGAGCAAACCGTGATGTTTTCTTATGAGTTGGCAAAAAATTACCAAGCAAATTCGGTTTATGGTTTTTATACCCAACTAGATGCACTGCAAGCATTATTAACTGGGACCGAGCTCGATGCGGTTGTTGATCAAAATGGTTTACTGAGTATAAAACTCAAACAAATCAATAGGAAAGATAACAACATGATGAAGCTTTCAGGGGTTAGTGCAGCTGTATTACCAGCATTACTTGCAGCAAATTCACACGGTGTGAATGCAGCAGAGGATGTTGCACAAGAGAAAATAGAAAAAATTGCTATTGTAGGTAGCCGCGTAGCAGGGCGCTCAGTAGAAGACTTACCCGTACCCGTTGATATTTTAAGTGCTGAAGCACTTGAAAACACAGGCCAGACTGAAGTTGGCCGTATGTTGCAATCTATTGCGCCTTCATTTAACTTTTCAAGCTCGTCAATCAGTGATGGCACTGATGCCTTACGACCTGCAACACTGCGTGGCTTAGGGCCTGACCAAACATTGGTGCTAATTAATGGTAAGCGCCGCCATCAGGCAAGTATTATTCATATTAATACCTCAGTAGGGCGTGGTACCGCAGGTACCGATATGAACGCTATTCCAGCCTCTGCTATTAAACGTATAGAAGTATTACGAGACGGTGCAGCAGCGCAATACGGCTCAGATGCAATTGCCGGTGTTATTAATATTGTACTAAAAGATGGCAGCGAAGGCGGCAAGGCTGCAATTAATTACGGCGAGTACTCAGAGGGCGATGGCGAAACCGTAAATGTAGATTTTAATAAAGGATTTGCCCTAGGCGATAGCGGCTACTTAAATGCCACACTTAACTACCGCGACCGCTCGCCTACTAACCGCGCAGGTTTGCACGGCTCGTGTCAGTTTTATGGCTGTACGGAGCTTAGCGACGGTACTTTATTGGCAGGCGATCCACGTGAACTGACCGCAGATAGAGATACCTTTAGAATTGGTGATGCTGACTCGCAGCAGTTTGGCTTAACTGTTAATACCGGTTATGAATTGGGTGATGGCGAGCTTTACGGCTTTATTACGTATTCAACGCGCGATAACGAATCAGCAGCGTTTTTCCGCCATAATGCAAATGCAGGTGGTAACCCGGTTTTACAAGATAACGATGCAACTATCCCGCTGGGCTTTTTACCTAAAATTAATACTACCATTGATGATATTTCTTACAACTTTGGCTACAAAACCGATTTTGATAACGACGCGAGCTTAGATGTATCGTACACCTACGGTGAAAACAGCATTGATTACACAACAAGCGATACTATTAACGCCTCGTACGCTAACTTTTTACGTTACGAGCAAGGTTTAAGTGCCGCTGATATTCGCAGCACTATCCCGCGTGAAGCTTATGCCTATGGCATGGAGCTATCACTGCAAACCATAAATATAGATTTTACACAAAACTTTGATGACTACTCACTGGCTATGGGCGCCGAAATTCGTACCGATGAATACCGCATTTTAGAGGGCAGCGAATATGCTTATCGTGATTACGACACCCTTGATGGGGTAAGTATTTATAGTGGTTTAAGTGGCGGTGTAGGCTCTGAAGATGCTTCCGGCGGCACACAAGGTTTTGGTGGTTCTTCACCGGCGTCATCGGTTGATGAGTCGCGCGATGTAATTTCGTTTTACCTTGATGCAGAAACCTACCTAATTGAAGATGTCATTTTATCAGGCGCACTGCGTTACGATAATTACAAAGGCTTTGGCGACACGGTAAACTTTAAGCTTGCGGGTAACTGGGCAATAACTGATGATGTGTCACTGCGTGGTGCATTAAGCTCAGGCTTTAGAGCACCTTCTATGCAGCAACTATACTTTAACAACATTAGTACGCAGTTCGTTGTAGCTGAAGACGGCTCGCTTGTTGCCGAAGAGGTAGGCACATTCAGAAACGATTCAACCCTTGCGCAAAGTTTAGGTATTCCAAAACTTAAAGAAGAAAAATCTCAAAACCGCAGCTTAGGTATTGTCTACAACGTAACAGACAACATTAATGTTACTGTAGATTACTACTCAATTGATATTGACGACCGCATAGTAATTAGTAACCGTTTAGGCAAAGGGCTTTCTTCAAGCCTAGATGCGGCATTAATCAGCTCAGGCGCTGGTGCTGGTCAGTTTTTCTTAAATGGTGCTGACACCGAAACTTCAGGTATTGATTTTGTAGCGACTTGGAATACCGAGGGCTTAGGCGGCACGCTTGATTTTACTTTAGCGGCTAACTTTACAGAAACTGAGGTGGTGTCGTTATTTACGCCATCGGGCTCAGGGCTTGAAACCGTGCCGGTAGAAGATGTTTTTTCTGATCAAGAAATTTCAATTATTGAAGAGTGGCAACCAGAAGATCGTATTAATTTAAGTGCCCTTTACCAGCGTGGTGACTGGACTGTAAACCTTTCACTTAACCGCTTTGGTGAATACACAGTAGAAGATGGTGGCCGCCAAACTTACGGAGCAGAAATTTTAACTGACGTTAAGGTTAACTATTTTGTGACCGAAGATTTATCTGTAAACATTGGTGCAAACAACTTATTTGACGTATACCCAGATAAAAACACCATTGGTAACTCACGTTCGGGCACTATTGTAGATGCTAACGGTAATACAATTGTAAGCAGCGATGGTGTATTTGAATACTCTCGCCGCTCTGCACCATTTGGTTTTAACGGTGCATACTACTACGTAGGTGCAGAATATCGCTTTTAATAAATAACACTCCCTTATGTTATTTAAGTTCAAAGGGCCGTGAGGCCCTTTTTTTGGTCTACCATCAATGTATATAACTACGTTATTCAGATATTAAGCTAATAGTGTAATCTTCATACTCTTTAATATTATCCATTACTCTCATTAATGTATTATGTTTACTGTTTTCGTGAGCCTTAATAAGTACAGCGCTTACTTTGTATTTAGCAGCAAACATAGCAAGATTGTTGGTAATTTGTTCTAAATCTATTAACCTGCCAGAAAAATACACCGCATTATGTTCATCAATACTAAAAGTAGCACTTTTAGTTTGTTTATTGATGGTGGGTTTATCAAGAGGTCGTTGTATTTCAATGGCTATAGGTTTAATAAATGATGTAGTTACAATAAAAAATATCAATAAAATGAATACGATATCTAACATTGGTGTCATATCTACATCTGCATTATTTTGAGCTGTTTTATTTTTCATATTGGACCTTATGTTAATTAAATGCTGCGGCGCCACAGCAAGGAATTAGGTACCTATTACTAAAACTAGCACAGTAAAAATAGTGTGTGGTTAAATAAATATTCTATTAAAGTTAATTATTTGTATTGTTAATGTGTTTTTTAGGGGGTGAATGGGCTAATAGTTGCTTCAACATGATCAGAATAAGTAGAAGCCGAGTAAGGGGGCGTGTTTTGCTCACTACATGACTTATATTTGAATAGTCAAAAAAAACCCAGCTAAAAAGCTGGGTTGTAGTTTAAGCTGTTACTTTTAATGCTTTTGCATGCGGCTCATTTCTGTATGGCAACTTTGCATTGTTAATAATGTTTTAGCTAATGCAGCTTCACAATCAGCGGGCTGTGGTTTGTCCATAGCTGCTTTAATTTCTTCAAGAGTTTTATCTTCTACTTCTTCAAGCTCTTTAACGTATGTTTTATCGTTATCAGAGCTAAAGGTAGTGAGCAGGGCGGTGTATGCTCTGCGCGCTTCTACAGCAAAAGAAGAGCCGTCTTCACGCTCACCTTTTTCGTTAACTGCATAAGGTTGTAAGCGCTCAACACTTACTTTTCGTGCGTCAATCATGCGTTGAAATAATGCGCCAATGGCTGGGTCTTCAACTTTCTCTTGCGCTTTTTGATAAAAATCAATGCCACTGTTCATTACTTGGATGATGTCAGTAATATGAGTTGCTTCGGTTCCTTGATGGGTATTCATAATGACCTCTCTATACATGAATTTAAATTTCATAGTAAATAGAGCAAAGGCCATTCCAGTTTTATTTTTAATATTAAGCTATTGAAATTATTTAGTTTTGTATTATTTCTCAAGCTGCAAGGCTATTTAAAGTAAAATAACCTCGCAAATTTTACATGGCTTTTGTAATAAGGTTATTTAAGCTCATCCGCCACCTCGGCTACTTTTTGACGCAACCAAATATGACTTGCATCGCGGTGTAGTAAAGGGCTCCAAATCATATCAAGCTCAAAAGGCGGTATAGGAAATGGCGGCTCTAAAATTTTAAGGCCTGCATCATCTAAGTAAATATTGGCAGCCTTTGAGGGTAAGGTTGCCACTAAATTTTGCTCTTTGGCTAAATGAATGGCTACGTGGTAATTACGGGTAAACGTGGCAATATTTCGGTGTTTACCAAAGTGGGCAAGTGCTTCATCAACCCAACCTAGCTTTTGTACATCTTTAGGGTCCATACCTACGCCAACCCCAAAGCCGGTTTTACTTACCCATATATGGCGGGCTTTTAAATAGCTATCTAGGCTAAAGTTTTCAATAATTGGGTTGTCGGCTTTTACTAAGCAACAAAAGCTGTCTTTCCAAATTCGTTTATGATGAAAAGATTGCGGTAAATTTTCAAAGCGGTTAATGGCCATATCCACTTTACCATTTTCAACATCATGAAACGTTACATCACTTGGCGTGAGTATATCTAAGGTTGTATCGGGCGCTTCTTCATGAAGTTTACTCAAAAGCTTTGGCGCTAAGGTGCTGGCTGCGTAGTCACTGGCCATTATTCTAAATACACGTTTACTTTGGCTTGCCTCAAATTCGCGATTTGGCGCAAGGGTTTCTTCTAGGGTCATTAAAATACCGCGAATAACAGGTTGTAGCTCTATAGCGCGCTCGGTAGGCACCATACCTTCACTGGTGCGTACCAAAATTGGATCGTTAAACAAGTTTCTTAAACGCTTAAGGCCGTTACTCATAGCTGGTTGAGTAATACTTAACTGGTTAGCGGCGCGGGTTACGTTACACTCCCGTAATAGGGTGTCGAGGTAAACCAGCAAATTTAAATCTATTTTACTTATGTTCATTGTGTGTCCTTTAACGCTTACCAGTGGTGAATAAAGCGTTGTGCTGTCGGGTATGGGTATATGTGACTAACATGACCCTTTTTTATATTTTGCTGAGCTTGCTTCCAATAGTTAACATCAACAAGCTCGGGATGTGTACTGAGCAAAAACTGTTTGTATTTTGGGTTTGGCATAACAAAGGTACACAGTTGCTCAGGAAAAACATCTTGCGGTGCAACCGAGTAGCTTTGTTCATCAGTTAAGTAATCGTCATAGCTTTTGGCCTTAGGTAAGGCCCTAAAGTTCATATCTGTTAGGTATTGAACTTCATCGTAATCATAAAAAATAATGCGTTTGTGTTTGCTTACCCCAAAGTTTTTAAGCAGCATATCGCCTGGGAATATATTTACCGCAATCATTTCTTTAAGTGCTTGGCCGTACTCTTCTATTGCATCGGCTGCACTTTCTTCACTGGCGTTTTCTAAAAATAAATTTAGCGGTGTCATGCGCCTTTCAATGTATAAGTGCTTAATAATAAGCCAGTCGCCTTCAATCACCATCGATGAGCCAATGGTTTTATGTAGCTGCGCCAGTAAATTACTATCAAAGCGTGCCAAAGGAAACACAACGTTAGAGTACTCTATGGTGTCGGCCATGCGGCCAACCCGATCATGGCTTTTTACTAGTTGATAACGTTTCAGAACGGTATCGCGGCCAAACGGTTTACTTTCGCCAAATTTATCTTTAATGATTTTAAATACATAGCCAAAAGAGGGCAGCGTAAATACCATCATCACCATACCTGGTGTGCCTGGCGCTATGATAAAGTCATCGTCTGAGTGAGACAAGTGATGCAAAAATTCACGGTAAAACTCAGTCTTACCTTGTTTATGAAACCCGATGGCATTGTATAGCTCTGCGAGTGTTTTATTTGGCATAAGTTGATTTAAAAATCGAACCATAGCTGAAGGGGCGTGGGTTTCAACCATAAAATAAGCGCGTGCAAAGCCAAAAATAACCCGCATTTGCGAAGACTTTGTTAATAGTGCATCGAGGTATAAGCCTTTATCTTCATGGTGTAATACGGCAATAATAAAGGGCTGCACACCGCTTTGAGAGACCACTCGGCCGACTATGTAAGCTGCTTTATTACGATAAAAAGGCGCGTGCAAAATATCAAAGCGCATTTGCCAAGGCTGGTGATGAGTATCGGGCGCTTGCTTGTAAAATGCTTTCACGAGCAAACGTATATCGCGCTCTAAATTTACAAACGGGGCTTTAAAATCAAAATGCTCAATAATGCGCTTTATAGTGGGCTTTAAACCATCAACAACAGGAAAGTAGCTACGGTACTCTGCCTCAACAGGAATAGCAGGGGCATCTTTTAATGTGGCTTGTACAAATATAAAGTCATTATGAAAATAGCGCCTGTGGTACAAACGGCAAAATACTGAGTTATAAAACGTTTCGGCAAGTTCAGCTTGAGGATGAAAGCATAAAAAACGTTGGTACAGTTTTTTCACTTCAAGCCAAAGCTGCTCATTTAGTTGTTCGGTTAGCTGTGCGTGTTTTAATGCTTTAGTGGTTTCGTTTACTCTGTCATCGTAATAACTAATACGCAGTTTACTAATTTCATTAATATGCTGCCAATCGCGGTTTGCAAAAGCAAGCGGTGCTTTTGCTGTGGTTTTTTGAAACAGCTGATAATGCTTTTTAAAACCCGTTAAAATTAATTCAGCTATATGGCGCGGTTGCATAAACACTCCTTAAAAAAGTGCATATAACGTTTTAGTACCAATCCGCATAATTAAGTGATCTATTTTTATGATGGAAAAGCGTGTTGATAGCAAGGCAAAAAATTCGCTATTTAGTTGTTCTAAATGAGAATTTTTTAACACAGATAGCGACACGTTTAGCCCCTAAAAATGATTAAGTATTATTGCGGATTGGTATAATACAGCGGTTTTATATTTGTTGTGGTGCTGATACGTTATACACGTTAGAGCTCAAACTCTATAGTTGTTAAGGTTATGTTATTTTTAGATTAAAACCAAGATAAATATTCTCAGTTTTTATACTTTGAGCTTAACGCATAATTACGTGTGATGGCAAAAGCCACGTTATTGGTAAGAGGCTATTTTTTTCTCTAACTTTTTAATGCGCTTTTCAATTTCGGTGGTTTGCTTTTTATGATCTTTATTTATTATTTTTAATTGCTTGGTAATATCTTTGCTAATTAACTTTTTGTCCTCGTCATCTAAAATGCGATTAAGGCGCTGTTGTTGGTTGTATTCTGCGCGGTCTTTTTTACGTTTTATAATCGCTAATTTATTAGTATTACTTCTCAGCTCAGCTTGCAGATCAAGCACAATCCGTTCGCGCTCTAATGCGTTTAGCTCTTTGGTGTAATCTTGCGCCGGTGCAGTATTAATTCCAGATACTGTATTAATTGTGTAGGCGGTAGCGTTATCGTTACAAGGGAATTGCGAAAAGGTAGTGCCGTTTTGTGTAACGCATTTATAGTAAGTTGTGGCATTTTGCGCATGCAAAGAAAGCGAACATACCATTAAAGCGCATAAAAAAAGTGTGTGTTTTTGCATTGTGTTCATCCCTGAGCGTTTACTGTGGTTTAGTAAATATAACCTAGCTTGGTGTTATAGCAAGCTAGGTTAAGGGATAGAGCTATTGTGTGTAGGTTTTTAGCTTTTTAATACTTTGTACTAAAAACGGGATATCGAGACTTTGCTCAATAGAAAAACCTTCAGCGGCAGATATGTTTTTATAGTTACCGTCTGAATCTATTAGTGTAATTCTATCTTTTTTGTAAGCAATAACTACGCCTTGAGAGTAATTCACGCCAGTGTCTGTTTTTTTCTTATACAGGTTTTCACCTAGCATGGTTTGTTTAACCACAGACTTACAGTTTAAGTATTGGCCTACACTGGTTGCAATAATGTCACTGGGTTGAATAAGTCCATCTACCTTGGCTATTCGCTTATCAGAGCTGTATAACACCGATGATGTAACTACTTCCGAACTATTATTAGCTAAGCTAAACGCAAAAATATGGGTGTCGTCACTGCGAGGAGACGGGTTATCTTCACCTTTAAAGATTTTGATTGCACTGTTTGAATGCGCTTGATCGTTTATAAAGTTTAGCTTTTCAATGCCAGCAAGTTCTATACTTCTGCGCTGACTTTGCCACGCAGGTAAGGTTTGCTCTGATAAAATAGCCATTTTATAAAAAGAAGGTAAGCCATACACTAAACTAAATAAGCTATCGCCATGGTGTGTTGGCTGTAAAAACTGATCTGTTTTATGTAAGTTTTTATGCTTAGCAACAAAACGACTTAACTGCTCGTTGGTATCAAATACAAAAATGTCTACTTGCTGCTCAGTGTAATCTTCACATTTTTGTAGCGGCGCAGGTATTTGATAATTAACGTTTTGGTTATTAATTCTAACATTGTGAGCTTGCTTATAGCTTTCAATATCGAGCAAATCATTTTTTGCTAATAAGCTTTTAGCGGTCGTAGGGTACGACAATGGTAAAACGTTATCTTGCTTTGTTATATCAAATTTTAAATTTGCATCTGCCCAAATGTGAATACTGTGGCTAAGTGCAAAACAAAGCACTAAAAACGAGCTGGCAAAACGGGCAAATTTAAGTTGTTTTAAACGTGCTAAGTGCTGCCAAGTATAGTTACTTACAACTAGCTGAAAGCCTAAAATGAGTAAAACAATCCCCCCAGCTAACAATGTAGTGAGGGCCGGCGAGCTAGTAAGGCGATGCCACAATAAGGAAATAATTTCCGGTAGCGCAGAAGAGCTTAAGTGATAGCCCAAATTAACGTATACATATGCATCAAGCGTTAAAATAGACGCCCCAAGTGTTGCAATAACAGCAGCCATACCGCGGATATGACGAGGATAAGGAAATACTAAGCTTAAAGGAAATACCGTCAGCACAAATGCTAAAAAAGCGATAAAGCTCGTATGGCTTAACCATGTCACTAACATATAGGTAATGCCCATAAAGCTAGTAGGCGGTGAATCTGCAAATAAAAAGCTTAGGCTAATAAAAAGCGCTAAACCAATATTTGCAAAAGTGAACCAGTGGCCCCAACTTAATAACTGACTCGCTTTAGACGAAAACTGATTGTGCTGCGATAAATTCATATAATTTATTTAACCGACTGAGCAAGTGCTTTAGCAAAGTTCTCAGTTACGGCTTGTCTTTTCCCTGCAGGTACATGCTCTTTTAGGATATGCGTGATAGAATTTCCTAAACACATAAGGCTTAAATCAACCGGCGCATTATGTTGCGTTAGCACATCAATGAGCTGATCGACGATTTGTTCTACTTCTTCATTAGAGTATTTTGATAAGATTGGCATCAGTTGGTTCAATAAAAGAGTTATATTCTCGTATTTTAACACCAGAGGCGTGAAAAACAAAGATGACAACAGACGTTAAAAAATTAGTCGTTCATTATGTAGACAAAAAAGACGACGATACGCAAATTCACCTACGAAACGATGAAATGGTGATAAACGATAAAGTCGCTGTTTTTATCGAACAACTGCATCATGCATACAATGGTAAGCCAGGCAAAGGCTACTGTGCATTCAGTGGTGATAAAAAC
Source organism: Pseudoalteromonas sp. MM1 (assembly GCF_030296835.1). Lineage (NCBI taxonomy): Bacteria > Pseudomonadati > Pseudomonadota > Gammaproteobacteria > Alteromonadales > Pseudoalteromonadaceae > Pseudoalteromonas > Pseudoalteromonas sp. MM1. The sequence goes on from NZ_AP027922.1 coordinate 1,499,002, forward strand.
AGTGTTGTCGCATCGGCAATGCAAAGCTATCGCAATGACGAGCTAGGCTTTTGGCACATGACCGAGCAAGCATCCACTGTTTTAAAAGAAGAGTTAGACAAATACGCCTTTAGCGAAACGGGTTACTTAGTATTTTGTCATTATCAGTATGTGGCTACTGATTACATGCTAATTGCCATGATCAACATAAAAGAGCACTACAGCATGACCTCTGAGCTTGATTTAGCAGCATCGCGCCACTTAGATATATCGCGCATGCAATTAGCAGCTCGTATTGATTTAACCGCATGGGACACACAAGCTGACGATAACCGCTATATCTCGTTTATTAAAGGGCGAGCAGGGCGAAAAGTAGCAGACTTTTTCTTAGACTTTCTAGGGTGTGAAGAGGGCATAGACCCTAAACAACAAAGCCAAGTGATGCTTAGCGCTGTTGAAGATTATTTATCTGAGCAGGAATTTGATAAAACAGAAAAAGACGAACTACGTAAGCAAGTATTTGATTACTGTAACGACTGCGTAACCACGGGTGAAGATGCAAGCGTAAGTGAGCTTTCGGCAACACTCACTAAGGGCGATGACAGTCCGTTCGATAGTTTTTGTAAAGAGCAAAGCTATGACTTAGAAGAGTCCTTCCCGGTCGATAAAAAAACGGTGACCAGTATGGTTAAGTTCTCGGGCTTAGGAGGCGGTGTAAGTGTCAGTTTTGAACGTAAACATTTAGGTGAGCGTGTAACTTACAATGAAGCGACCGATACACTGGTTATTAAAGGCGTTCCGCCTAACTTAAAAGATCAATTACAACGCTTTATGGAAGATAAAAGCGAGTAAACTTATTTGATCTAAAGCAGATTTAAGAGCGCGATATTTATATCGCGCTTTTTTATTGCCTGTAATTTAGTTTTATTAATGCTCGAAAGCACAGTGCCTCTAATCCTCTTTGTGAATATGCGTTTATTACGGGCTTTGCCCGGCACGCTAACAAGCTATGCGTCCACACGATAGAGTTTATACTGGTGCTAATGTAGCTGTAGGCGTGAAGCTTGCTCACGCGAGAAGCAACGTAGTTGTTTATTTTTGCTAATAAAGATCTACTGCACAAAGAGAAGTGAATGAGAATAAAATGAGAAAACAACACCAATTTAAACAATTATTTTTTCATTTCTTCTCTAAAAGCGCAGCGCCTCTTATCCTCTTTGTGAATATGCGTTTATTACGGGCTTTGCCCGGCACGCTAACAAGTTGTGCGCCTACAAGTTAATATTATTCACGGTGTTGAAGTTCGGCTGGAGTCATAAAGTTTGCTTAGGCGAGAAGCAACGCTTCGGTTTACTTTTGGACGGATTACCGCACAAAGAGAAGCGAAAGAGGAGCAATTGAGAAAATACATTTCAGGACAAGCCAGGTATTAAAACAAAAAAGCCGCGCTATTTTTACATAGCGCGGCTTTTTAATAAGGCTAAGGGTTACTCAGCGCTCATTGTTTTAGTCATTGCAGAACTCGCACGACCAGCTGGTTTAATTGAACCCGCACGTAAGCCACTATCAGGCACTAGCTCACGCTTATCGTGTGCCATAGCAACTGATGTATGCTTTACGTCGCTATCAGCAACTGGAGTCGGTTGTGCCATTGGTGCACTTGCCGCGCCTTTGGTGATAACCGTTTTTGCATTGGCATCTTTTGCAGGTGCACTTTCAGTCTCAACTTGCTCAGCTACTTCAGGTTCTGCTTTTACAGGCTCTTGAGCTACTGGTTGCTCAGTTACTTCAGCTTCTGCTTTTACAGGCTCTTGAGCTACTGGTTGCTCAGTTACTTCAGCTTCTGCTTTTACAGGCTCTTGAGCTACTGGTTGCTCAGTTACTTCAGCTTCTGCTTTTACAGGCTCTGGAGTTGCTGGTTGCTCAGCTACTTCAGGTTCTGCTTCCACAGGCTCTGGAGCTACTGGTTGCTCAGCTACTTCAGGTTCTGCTTTTACAGGCTCTGGAATTGCTGGTTGCTCAGCTACTTCCGGTTCTGCTTTTACAGACTCAGGAGCTACTGGTTGCTCGGCTACTTCAGGTTCTGCTTTTACAGGCTCTGGAGTTGCTGGTTGCTCAGCTACTGCTGCTTCTGATTTAACAGGTTCAGGCGCTGAAATAGGTTGTTCAGTAACAACAACTGGCTCTTCCGCTGTTTCTGGGTCAACAGTTTGCACTGCATCGTCATTTGCTGTTGTTTGCTCTGCTTTAGGAGCAGCTTCAACTTTAGCTAAGTCTTCTACAGCTAACGCTTGCTCAACATTTTCTGAAGCATCGTTTGAGGTTGGCTGTTCAGCTTTTGCTTTTAGCTCGGCCTCGTACTCTGCCGCAGCTTGGTCAGCTACTGGTACAAATACAGGTGCTTCATCTGACTTTTCTTCTGTAGCTTCACCTTGCTCAGGGCGACGACGACGCTGACCCGAAGCGCGAAGGTGGCGAGGAGAACGGCGCGAACGCGTGCGTGTTTGTCCTTGCTCATCTTCAGAGTTTGCTTGGTCGGTTGACGCTGCAGCTGCCGGCTTTTCTTCTTGCTCAGCTTGTGTCTTTGGTGCTTGCTCTTTTACCGGTTCAGGTTTTGTTTGCTCTGACTTTTGCTCATTTGTAACTTGCTTTGCCGTAGGCGCTTGTTCTTGCGCTTTAGGTTGCTCTACTTTTGCTGTTTCAGTGCTTTGCTGCGCTTGCTCAGGCGTATCAGATGCTTTTACTTGCTCAGTATTTTCATCTTGAATACGTACTTTTTTACGAACATTACGACGTTGACGGCGAACCTTTGGTTTTTGCTCTTTAGGCTCAGTACTTTGTTTTGCCTCAGTTTCATTCGCTTTAGCGTCTGTTTTAACTTGCTCTTTGTCTGCATTACGATTGTCGTTATTACGGTTATCGTTGCGCTTACGCGAGTTAGGATTACGACGACGCTTGTTGCGGTTCTCGTTTTTCTCTTGGCTTTCGTTCGCGGTAGAATCAGTTTTCACTTCTTCTTCACTAGGGCGTTCACCACGAGGTTTTGAGCGTGAGTTATTACGGCGACGTTGGTTGTTATTACGGCGGCGATTGTCACTGTTACCACGGCGATTGTTATTACGCGTTTGTTGTTGCTTTTCTTGCTCAGCTTTTTCTTTTGCTTGCTTTTCTTCTTCGCTTTCACCAGCAAATAAAGACTTAAACCAATTACCAATAGCAGCCAATAGGCCACCTTCAACCTTAGGTACAGCTACTGGCGCTGCTGGTTTGTCTACTTTAGCTTGTGGCGCTGGCGTTGAAGGCATAACAACACCTTTAAGCATCGGCTCTTCACGTACAGGCGCAGCTGCTGGTTTAGCCATTTCGAACGACTCTGGCTCAGGTGCAACTACTTGATCGTAACTTACTGTTTCCAGTGTTTCGTCTTTACGTAAACGCATTACTTCGTAGTGAGGTGTTTCCATGTGCTGATTAGGAATAATCACAACATCACATTTGTGATGCTTTTCAATACGATGAACACTTCTGCGCTGCTCGTTTAACAAATAAGCAGCAACAGCAACTGGCACTTGGGCATTGACTTGTGCAGTGTTGTCTTTAATTGCTTCTTCTTCAATTAAACGCAGAATAGAAAGGGCGATTGATTCGTTAGAACGAATAGTTCCCTGACCGCTACAACGTGGGCATGGGCCTTGACTTGCTTCACCTAGTGATGGGCGCAAACGTTGGCGCGACATTTCAAGTAAACCAAAGCGTGAAATTTTACCAATTTGTACGCGCGCACGATCTGGGCGAGCCGCATCTTTTAAGCGGTTTTCTACTTCACGTTGATGGCGCGGCGGTGTCATATCGATAAAGTCGATAACTATTAAGCCACCTAAGTCACGAAGACGTAATTGACGGGCAATTTCATCAGCCGCTTCTAAGTTAGTATTTAGTGCTGTTTCTTCAATATCACCGCCTTTAGTTGCTTTAGACGAGTTGATATCAATAGAGGTAAGCGCTTCTGTTGGGTCAATTACAATTGAACCACCTGAAGGCAAACGCACTTCACGTTGGAACGCAGACTCAATTTGGCTTTCAATTTGGTAATGCGTAAACAATGGCGTGTCGCCTTGATACAACTTTACACGGCTCATAAAGTCAGGGCGAAAACGCTCAATGTGCGCTTTAGCTTCTTCAAATACACGGGGTTTATCAATTAAGATTTCGCCAATGTCACGACGTAAATAATCGCGAATTGCGCGGAAAATTACGTTGCTTTCTTGGTGAATCAAAAACGGTGCTTTAGCACTGTCGGCTGCTTGTTGAATTGCATCCCAATGAACTAAAAGCGCTTTTAAATCGTAATTTAATTCTTCAAATGATTTGCCAACACCTGCGGTACGTACAATTAGCCCCATGCCTTTAGGTAACTCTAAGCGGCTTAACGCCTCTTTAAGGTCGGTACGCTCATCACCCTCAATACGACGAGAAATGCCGCCTGCACGAGGGTTATTTGGCATAAGCACTAAGTAACTACCCGCTACGCTGATAAAAGTAGTAAGGGCTGCGCCTTTTTGGCCGCGCTCTTCTTTATCTACTTGTACAATTACTTCTTGACCTTCTTTAATCACGTCGCGAATGTTAGGGCGACCATGAAAAGTGTAACCTTGTGGGAAGTAAGTACGGGCAATTTCTTTTAAAGGAAGGAAACCATGGCGATCGGCGCCGTAATCTACAAATGCCGCTTCTAAAGAGGGTTCAATGCGTGTGATTTTGCCTTTGTAAATATTGGCTTTTTTCTGTTCGTGACCTGGGCTTTCTATATCTAAATCATATAGGCGCTGGCCGTCAACCAGTGCTACGCGCATTTCTTCTTGCTGCGTCGCATTGATTAGCATACGTTTCATATTGTTACTCTACTTATTTATGTCGCTGACATGACGAAACGTGTTCGCCTGTTCAGTTGTTCCTTTTTTAGAATGTGCAGCCTCACGACTGGGTCTGTAACGGAACGCTCTGTAATGTGTACGCAGTATTTTTTAAATGCTGGCTAACAATAACGTACGCTTACGTTATTAAATTCTTTGTGGTGCTAAAACTGTCGGCTATTAAGCTCGTTTACAAGTTTTACCCAGAAGTTGGCCTGTCATATCAATCTTTTTAGTACGTTTATGTTAGGCGCGTAGGGCTCGTTAAGCTGCTTAAATACGATGAGTATTTTTTTATACACTTACGAGCAAAGTTCGCTGCCGAATGTTAATAAACGCTTATTTGCTAGATTTTTAGTTCTAAATAAGCTGCTGTACGGTACTACATGTGAGCAAATGCTGAACAACGTATTTACGTCGTCACTATCAAACAAATTATTTGTTCATTGCTTTTATTTTTACATTAAATGTTAATTCATGTTCAAACTTAACCAGTAATATATTACGCGCATTACTGTTAGTTGAGCGCACGTGTTAACTGAGTAGGCATAAAAGCTTTGGAAAACTTAACTCGGATCTGTATGATCGGCTACCCAGAATGTGCATCACGAATGTTTTAATGTGTTAAAAAGCACCGTTGTTATTTTGCAAATACTAAATATTTGCGCTGCTGATTATCCCACTATTATAACCGTGTTAGCAACTAAATTATTTTACTTAAATCAGTGATTAGGCAATGTCAGAAAAAACCGGCTTACAAGTAACTTTTGTCACAATCAACGAAGACCATTTGGGTCAGCGTATTGATAACTTTCTTATTACCCATTTAAAAGGGGTGCCTAAAAGCGCTGTTTATAAAATTTTACGCAAAGGCGAGGTCCGCGTTAATAAAAAGCGTATTAAGCCAGTTTACAAATTACAGCTTGATGATGTCGTGCGTATTCCGCCCATAAAAGTAGCAGAGCGCGAAGAGTTTGTGCCTAAAAAGCTAGATAAAGTAAAACAGTTAGAAGACGCAATTCTATTTGAAGATAAGTACCTTATTGTTATTAATAAACCCTCTGGTATGGCTGTACACGGCGGCAGCGGCTTAAGCTATGGCTTAATAGAGGCATTGCGCGTATTACGCCCAGAAGAGCGTAATTTAGAACTAGTACATAGGCTTGATAGAGATACATCAGGTTGTTTATTAATTTCAAAGCGTCGCTCAGTGCTCACTGCGCTGCATGAACAACTACGCGAAAAAACCATGGAAAAAAACTACTGGGCATTGGTAACAGGGCAGTGGGATTCATCGGTTAAAAATGTGACCGAAGGGCTGCGTAAAAACACGCTCAAGTCGGGCGAGCGCGTGGTGCGTGTAGACAATAACGAAGGTAAACCTTCACATACTCGCTTTAGAGTACTGGAACGTTTTAACGCGTGTTCATTAGTGCAAGCTTCTCCTGTAACAGGACGCACTCACCAAATTCGTGTTCATACGCAGTGTAAAGGTCATCCTATTGCGTGCGATGATAAATACGGCGACCAAGGTTTTGATGAATCAATGCGTAAAATTGGTTTAAATCGCTTATTTTTACACGCTCACGATTTAAGCTTTTATCACCCTAAAAACGAAACCACCATGCGTGTAGAAGCACCGCTTGATAACGCACTCAAAAATTGTATTTTAAAATTAAGAGATGCTAAAGCGTAATGACCACCGCTGAATTAAAAAAGTATAAACTGGTTATTTTTGATTGGGATGGCACTGTTATGGACTCAATTAGCAAAATTGTTAATTGCATTCGTCACAGTGCGCTGGCGCTTAATATTGAGCCGCCTAGCGACACAGCAATTAAAAATATTATTGGTATGTCGCTTGAACTTGCTATTGAGGTACTATTTCCTGACGACGTAGCGCAGCATCCCGCATTAATTAACGGCTATAAACAACAATACCGTATTGATACTACCCCAACACCTGTATTTGATAATGTAGAAAATGTACTAAGTACATTAAAAGCACAAGGTGTGATTTTAGCGATTGCCACCGGTAAAGGGCGCGCGGGGTTAGAGCGTTTGCTTGATAAAAGCCAGTTGCGCGAATTTTTTAGTGCAAGCCGTACCAGCTGTGAAGCGCAGTCTAAGCCATCTCCCGACATGCTCTACCAACTTTTAGATGAGTTGAGAATTAATGTAGATGATGCGCTTATGATTGGCGATACAAAAATAGACATGGCAATGGCAAAAGCTGCGGGTATGGATAGGTTAGGTGTTACCATGGGGGTCCATAATGCGCAGCAGTTAAACGAATTTACCCCTGTTGCAACCGTTAATAATTACCAACAGTTGCAACGTATTTTAGTTGGTTAAGCTGTTGGTTGCTCGCTAAGTATATCAAGATTAAACTCAGCTAATAGCTGGCTGAGTTTAATCAGCGGCAAGCCTATTAAACTATTTGGATCGTCCCCGTTTAACTTTTCAAATAAACAAATTCCTAACCCCTCACTTTTAAAGCTCCCAGCACAGTTATAGGGCTGCTCCGCATCGCAATAGGCTTCAATTTGCTCTAGAGTAAGCGTTCTAAATACCACTTCAAATGGTTCGATTAATGTTTTTGCTTTATCGCTAACAATATCGTAAACACATAGGCCGGTTAAAAACGTAACTGTTTGACCACTAAATAGGGAAAGCTGTTTTATGGCGTTTTCTTTATTATGAGGTTTACCAAGTATTTGCCCGTTAAACACAGCAACTTGATCAGAGCCAATAGCTAAACCTAGGTCAAAATGTTTACGTGCGGCGCGTGCTTTGTTCTCGCTTAAGCGCTTTACTAGTTGCTCAGGGGTTTCGTTTAATAAGGCGGTTTCGTCAATATCTGGCGAAAAAGTACTAAAGGGCAGATTAAATTTTTGCAATAAAGACTGCCTAAATGGTGAGCTTGAGGCTAATATAAGCGGGTGCTTCATAAATTATTATCCTAATTAAAATTAGTTTGAGTTAGGATAAATCAGATCCGTAATGAAAACACGTGAAAAACCATGTAAAAATGCTTTTTTGCTTTGACTAACCAATTAACTATCTATATGATGCAGCCCCTATGCAAAAGGTAAAAATTCCCATCACTCTTCATCCTGGGAAAGCAGCGCAACACCGTTTATCTTACGATGGTATTGTACCGCTTGAAAAACTTGCTCGTTTACGAGGTGTTGTACAGGAAGAAGTAGGTGAAATAGCGGTAAAAATTCAGTGCAAAACTGATGAGCAAGGTTTAGTTGTGATTAGCGGCAATTTGTCCACACACGTAACTGTAACTTGTCAACGTTGTAATGATGATTTAGGGTTGGATTTGGATCAAGACTTTATGTATTCGCCAGTTGGTTTGGATGCTGAGTCAGATGATCTTCCTGAAGTTTACGATGAAGTAGAACTTGATGAAAACGGCGAAATTAACGTATTTGAGTTAATCGAAGACGAGCTAATTTTAGCAGTGCCATTAGTGCCTACCCACAACGAAGCTTCGTGCAATTACTCATCAAAGCCTGCTAGCTTTGGAGTGTTAAAAGCGGAAGATGATAAACCAAATCCATTTGATATTTTGAAACAACTTAAGAAAGATTCTTAGGAGAAGACTAATGGCTGTACAAAAAAGCAAAAAGTCTCGTGCAAGACGCGGCATGCGCCGTTCACACGATGCGATCAACGGTCCAACTTTAACAGTTGACCAAACTTCAGGTGAGACTCATCGTCGTCACCACGTAACTGCTGACGGTTACTACAAAGGCGTTCAAGTAATTTCTAACTAAGAGATTGCTTTATGCTGACTAATCTAACCATAGCGTTAGATATGATGGGGGGCGATTATGGCCCCCGTTCATCTATCCCCGCTGCCGTTTGCGCAGTAAATGCTCATGCCAATTTAACGCTCATTTTATGCGGCAACGAGCAAGTAATTGCAAATCAATTAGAATCCCTCGATTCACTTTCACACCCACGATTAATTATTCGCCATTGCAGTGAAGTTGTTACTAATGCTTGCGAACCCGCGTTAGCCGTGCGCTCTAAAAAAGATTCTTCAATGCGCGTTGCCCTTGATTTAGTTAAATCGGGTGAGGCACAGGCTTGTGTAAGTTCGGGTAACACAGGCGCCTTATTTTTTATGGCTCACTATGTATTAAAAATGTTACCCGGCGTTAAACGCCCTGCATTAATATCAGCTGTGCCAACAGAGCGAAAAACGCCAGTATACCTGCTTGATTTAGGCGCTAATGTACATTGCGATTGTGAAATACTTTATCAATTTGGCATTATGGGCTCGGTAGTTGCGGGGCAAGCGCTCGGCTGTGATAACCCTAAAGTGAGTTTACTTAATATTGGCTCAGAAGATATAAAAGGCCACGAAGGCATAAAGCAAGCAGCGCAACTTATGCAGCAAAGCCCTTATATTAATTACACTGGTTACAGTGAGGGCAGTGATATATTTTCGGGTAAGGCTGATGTTATTGTGTGTGAAGGGTTTGTTGGCAACGTTGCATTAAAAACCTGCGAAGGCATTGCTAAACTGATCATAAAAAAATTTACGAGTGCACTTGAAAAGCACTTAATTTACAAATGCATGGCGTTTATATTAAGTCCTATCATAAAAAAACTCTATAATCGGGTGAACCCCGACCAGTATAACGGTGCTTCTCTGGTAGGATTGCGCGGTATTGTCGTTAAAAGCCATGGAAATGCATCAGCAAAAGCATTTCAAGCAGCAATCGATGAAGCGGTAAAAGAAGTTGAACGTCAACTTCCAGATAAAATAGCCGCTATTTTCGAAAAAACACATTCTAAAAACTCGGCGGCCGAATAAATTTTAGGTGCCGTAGTTACATTAAATTTTTGTTTAATTAAAAAGAGCAAAGTATGGCACAAAAAATTGCACTTCTATTTCCAGGTCAGGGCTCACAAAGCGTTGGCATGTTAAGCGAGCTATTAGAGAGCTCTGACATTGTAAAATCAACCTTTAGTGAAGCGTCAAGCGCACTTGGCTACGATTTAGCAGCGCTGGTACTAAATGGCCCAGAAGAAGAACTCAATCAAACTCATCGCACTCAACCTGCATTATTAACAGCCAGTGTGGCAATTTACCGCCATTGGTTAGCTCAAAACCCTGATGCCGAAGTTGTTATGGCTGGTCACAGTTTAGGTGAATACTCTGCACTTGTGTGTAGTGATGTTATTAGCTTAAGTGAAGCGGTAAAACTGGTTGAAAACCGTGGCTTATACATGCAAGAAGCTGTGCCAGCAGGCGTAGGGTCTATGGCCGCTATTATTGGTTTAGGTGATGAAGAAATAAAAGCTGCGTGTGAAGAGTCTGCACAAGGTGAGGTCGTTTCACCTGTAAACTATAACTCACCAGGCCAAGTGGTTATTGCAGGGCACAAAGCTGCGGTAGATAGAGCTTCACAAGCGTGTAAAGACGCCGGTGCAAAACGTGCCTTACCACTGAGTGTAAGCGTGCCTTCACATTGTGAATTAATGAAGCCAGCGGCTGAAAAACTAGCTAACGATTTAGCGGCTTTAACATTTAATACACCTAAGTGTGATGTAATTAATAATGTTGATGTAAAAGCTGAAAATTCAGCCGATGCCATTAAAGATGCATTGGTGCGCCAACTATACAGCCCAGTACGTTGGACAGAAACAGTGCAAGCTTTAGTTGCCCAAGGCATAACACAAAGCTACGAATTTGGCCCAGGTAAAGTTTTAACTGGCCTTGCAAAACGAATTGATAAAGCAATGGTATGTGGTGCAGTAAACGATGCTGCCTCTATCGACGCTGCAAAATAAGAGTATATAAAATGACTAATTTATTTTCATTAGAGGGCAAAGTTGTCCTAATTACTGGCGCAAGCCGTGGCATTGGTAAAGCAATTGCAAACACCTTAGTAGCACAAGGCGCAAAAGTAGCAGGTACTGCAACAAGTGACTCAGGCGCAGCTAAAATTAGCGAATATTTAGGTGATAATGGTAAGGGTTATGCTTTAAACGTAACCGATCCTGCATCGATTGAGGCAACTTTGGCTGCAATAAAAGCGGATTTGGGTGATGTTGATGTGCTTGTAAATAACGCGGGTATCACCCGTGATAATTTATTAATGCGCATGAAAGACGGCGAGTGGGACGATATTATCGACACTAACCTAAGCTCTATTTTCCGTTTATCTAAAGCGGTATTACGCCCAATGATGAAGAAAAAGAACGGTCGTATTATTAATATTGGCTCAGTTGTGGGCACTATGGGTAATGCAGGTCAAGCTAACTATGCGGCGGCAAAAGCAGGTGTGATTGGTTTTTCTAAATCGCTTGCTCGTGAAGTTGCATCACGCGGTATTACTGTAAATGTAGTAGCCCCTGGTTTTATTCAAACCGATATGACCGATGAGCTAACAGAAGATCAAAAAGCGGCCACCCTTGCAAATGTACCAGCAGGTCGATTAGGCCAGCCTGATGAAATAGCAGCGGCAGTGTGTTATTTAGCATCTGACGCGGCTGCGTATGTATCGGGCGAAACTTTGCATGTAAATGGCGCGATGTACATGGTTTAAAAACCATTGCCAGTACTTTGAAAGCAAAATAACTTAAGTAAGTGGCCTCAAAAACATTGAATTTTTTGTGATCTTGCTTTAAACATACTTGAAATCGCTGTGAAAATAAGCGATAAAAGACCTAACAAACACTCAGAGGTTTGACCAGACAATTATTTATGGTCAAATCATTGAATCAGAGAATTATGCGGCGTAAACTACGCCGCAATCTGAAAATAACGCATTGGCGTTTTTAATAAAGGAAAGAAGAATGAGCGATATCCAAGAACGCGTAAAAAAAATTATCATCGAACAACTAGGTGTTAAAGAAGAAGAAGTTAAAAACGAAGCTTCTTTCGTAGATGACCTAGGTGCAGATTCTCTTGATACTGTTGAACTAGTTATGGCTCTAGAAGAAGAGTTTGATACTGAGATCCCAGATGAAGAAGCTGAAAAGATCACTACAGTACAATCTGCAATCGATTACGTATCAGCTCACGCTGAGTAATTAATCGCATATTAAAGGCAGCATTCGCTGCCTTTAATCTATATATCCAAACCACCTCAAAGTTCATGATTCAAATTCACCCGCTTTTACTCTCTACTACATTTATGTGTAATAGCATATCCTTACTTGAATTTGAGACTCGCACTTTGAGGTCGCTTGGGTATGAATTCCCTTTGTAATGCCAATAGATTTAAACTTAGTAAGACAAACTGCTTACTAAATAACAATACATTAATCGATTGGTTTAAATATCCCTTATTGGAGGCAAACCGTGGCTAAACGTCGAGTCGTCGTAACTGGCTTAGGAATGTTGACGCCGCTAGGTAATGATGTGCAATCAACCTGGCAAGGCTTATTAGATGGTAAAAGTGGTATACAAAACATAACCCACTTTGACACATCAAAATTTGGTACTAAATTCGCTGGACTCATCAATGACTTTGATGCAACTGCATACATGTCGGCGAAAGATACTAAAAAAATGGACTTATTTATTCAGTATGGCATTGCAGCGGGTGTTCAAGCCTTACAAGATTCAGGTCTTGAAGTAACTGAGCAAAACGCAACACGTATTGGTGTAGCAGTAGGTTCGGGTATTGGTGGACTTACCCTCATTGAAGAAAACCACATAAAACTGCTTAACAGTGGCCCACGTAAGCTTTCGCCATTTTATGTGCCATCAACCATTATTAATATGATCTCAGGCCATTTATCAATGATGCATGGTTTACGCGGTCCTAATATTTCTATTGTAACGGCATGTACTACAGGCTTGCATAATATTGGCCATGCAGCGCGTATGATTGCCTACGGCGATGCAGATGCCATGGTTGCCGGCGGTGCAGAAAAAGCCTGTACGCCAATTGGTATGGGTGGCTTTAATGCTGCACGCGCACTTTCTACACGCAATGATGACCCACAAGCGGCATCTCGCCCGTGGGATAAAGACCGCGATGGTTTTGTATTATCTGATGGTGCAGGCGTGGTAGTAGTTGAAGAATACGAACACGCTAAAGCCCGTGGCGCTAAAATATACGCTGAACTTGTTGGTTTTGGTATGAGTGGTGATGCATACCACATGACCTCGCCACCGGAAGACGGTGCAGGTGCTGCACTTGCAATGCAAAATGCACTAAACGATGCACAAGTAAATGCAGAGCAAGTAGGCTACATTAACGCACACGGTACATCGACTAACGCAGGCGACAAAGCCGAAACGCAAGCTGTTAAAACTATTTTTGGCAGTGCAGCTAAAGATGTAATGGTTGGCTCGTCTAAGTCGATGATGGGTCACCTATTAGGTGCAGCGGGTTCAGTAGAGTCTATTATTTCTATTTTATCGCTGGCCGATCAAAAAGTATCGCCAACCATTAACCTTGATAACCCAGATGAAGGCTGTGACCTAGATTACATAGCCCACACTGCACGTGATGCAAAACTCGACTTTGCATTGTGTAACTCATTTGGTTTTGGTGGGACTAATGGCTCGTTGCTATTTAAAAAGGTATAATCTTTTTTAACAACGAACCACATTATAAGAGCTCAGTTGTTTAACTGGGCTTTTTTTATGCAAGCCATTTAATATGCAAACAATAATAACAACCGATGATACAAGTGCGATAAATACGCGCGATAGAGGCCTTAACTACGGGGATGGCTTTTTTACCACTGCCAAAGTAAGTGCAGGGCAAGTAGAGCATTGGCAATACCATAAAGCACGTTTGATAGAATGCGCCGAGCGCTTAGCGTTTCCGGCAATTAATTTTACTGAGCTTGAGCAGCATATTAAAACAGCCATTACTGGCTGCAAATTAAATGTCCTTAAAGTAGTTGTTACCCGCGGAGAAGGTGGGCGAGGTTATGGATTACCACAACATACCCATTTAACCATTTTAATTACAGTATCAGCGTTTCCACAAAACTACTCAGCATTAGTTAAAAGCGGGGTAAGTTTAGCTTTAAGCCCAATTAAATTAGCATCTCAGCCATTACTTGCAGGCTTAAAAACGCTTAACCGTTTAGAGCAAGTGCTTATTAAAAATGCCATGGCATCTCAACAGTGCGACGATGTTTTAGTACTCGATCATCAAAACAATGTCATTGAAGCGTCAGCCGCTAATGTGTTTGCAATTGGCAATAATACACTTTACACACCAAGCCTTGAGCAATGCGGTATAAAGGGGGTTTATCTGCAATCGTTATGTGATAAATTAGCGGTTGAATTTAAGCACGTTAGCCTAAATGAGCTAACCCAAGCACGCGCTGTATTTATATGTAATAGTTTAATGGGTGCAGTGCCCGTTAACCGTATTGAGCAACACCCCTTTAATGTTGAGCAAAGCATGCGTTTATTAAATGAATTACTAGCCAAGGAGGCTAAGTGTTAAAAGTTATTTTATCGGTATTATTGTTAGCTTTAGTGACAACGCTAGTAGGGTATCAACAATTACAAGCAACAATAACAAGCCCGCTAAATATAGCTACCCCTGTGCAATTTGAAGTAAAAAAAGGTATGGGCTTTAACCAACTTTGTAAGCAATGGGAGGCTAATAATTGGTTAAAAAGTTGCTGGCGTTACCAAGTGATTGCAAAGCTTGACCCAACGCTAACTGATTTAAAAGCGGGTTTATACCAACTAACCAATACAAGTGTTATAAATAACATAAAAAAAATAAACAACGGTGAACAAATTAGCTTTAGCTTTACCATTATTGAAGGGCAAAACTTACGCGAAGTAATAGCAGCCATTAGTAGTGCGCCGCATTTAACTAATAATTTAAATGTAGAGCAACTAGCCCAACAAATAGTGGGCGAAAAAGGCCATTTAGAGGGATGGCTATTTCCAGATACATACCATTACCACAGCGGTGATACTGCCAGTAGTTTATTAAAACGTGCGGCCGTTAAAATGCAGCAAACACTTGAACAAGCATGGCCAAAGCGTGCACAAAACCTACCGTATAAAAACGCATATGATGCACTGATCATGGCCTCTATTATTGAAAAAGAAACCGGCCTAGCCAGTGAGCGCCCGCTAATAGCCGCTGTATTTATAAATAGATTAAACGCCAATATGCGCCTACAAACAGACCCAACCGTAATATACGGCCTAGGAGCGGATTTTGACGGCGACATTAAGCGAAAAGATTTACGCGATTACACACCCTATAACACATATCGCATTAACGGGCTGCCGCCTACACCCATTGCCATGCCCTCAAAAGCCGCTATTTTAGCAGCGCTTAACCCACCGCAATCAGAGTATGTTTACTTTGTGGCTAAGGGCGATGGCAGTCATCAATTTTCAACCACGTTAAAGCAACACAACGCGGCAGTTAAAACGTATATATTAAATAAAACGAATTAAACCTTATATGAAACCAAAATTTATTGTTATTGAAGGCCTTGAAGGTGCGGGCAAATCAACGGCTATTTCGTTATGCCAAGACTTTTTAAACAAAAAACAAATAGACTTTATTAACGTGCGCGAGCCTGGAGGCACGCCGCTTGCGGAGTCTTTACGAACGCTTGTAAAAGCAGAGCACAAAGAAGACATAGCCTTTGAAACCGAGTTACTTATTATGTACGCAGCGCGCTCGCAACTTATGCATAATGTAATTAACCCAGCACTTAATAACGGGCAGTGGGTATTGGCCGATCGCCACGATTTGTCATCTCAGGCCTACCAAGGAGGCGGGCGCGGCATTAGCGCTAATACCTTATCGTCTTTGTCGTCTATGGTGTTAAAAGGATTAAAACCTGATTTAACCATTTACCTAGATATAGACCCAGTAATCGGTCTTGAGCGTGCTAAAGGCCGTGGTGAGCTTGATAGGATAGAGCAAGAAGCCATTGAGTTTTTTCAGCGTACCCGTATGCGTTATGTTGAGCTGGCAAATGACGATAGCTCAATAAAAACGGTTGATGCCAATCAAAGTATTGATAAAGTACATCGCGATATAACCAACGTACTACGCACCTTTTTTGAAGGGTTAAAATAGTAATGGCATTGCCGTGGCTTAATAGCGTAGAGCAACAGCTTGCGCAAAGTTACAAAGCACAGCGTTTTCATCATGCGCAGCTATTATGCGGGCCTATTGGTGTGGGTAAGTTTGAGCTAAGCGAACAATTAGCAAATAGTTTGTTATGCCAAAATATTAATACCCACATGCAAAGCGAAAACAGTAAGCTAGCCCCGTGTGGAAAGTGTAAAAGTTGTGCTTTAACGCATGCGGGTAACCACCCCGACAAACGCTTAACGCAAGTTGAGGGGCAAAGCATTGGTGTAGACGATATTCGCGCGATAAGCGATTTTATGAACCACTCTGCTGCACAAAATGGGAATAAAGTAGCCATTATAGAAAACTGCGAAAAAATGACCACGGCTGCGGCAAACGCATTACTAAAAACGCTAGAAGAGCCCAGCAATAGTCGCTTTTTAATTTTAACAACAAGCAATACCGCGCAGTTACCCGCCACTATTTTAAGCCGCTGTGCCAAAACAGATATAAAAGTTGCTAACTCAGAAGCAGCCAAAACCTGGTTAGCCGATTTAAATATTGGTGACTATGTGTGGTTGCCTTTGTTTTATACACAACCACTGTTAATTAAACAGTGGCAAGCGCAAGAGCAGCTGCAACACATTGATACTTTATATAAATTTGCAACTGAGTTTAAACAAAGCCATAATTTTAGTCCGCTTGTTAATATTATAAATAAACAACCTGAGCTAATACGCATTTTTACATTATTTTTAAGCGAGCAATTAAAACAGCAGCTTATAAAGGGTTTAAGTTTTGACGCGTACCAAAGTGCGCAGCAAGCGGTGAATGAATTTTTACAAAATAGCACAGAGGTACTTGGGCTTAATTTACCTCTAGCAGTGTCGCGTTTAGCGCATGCCCTGCGTCACATTTAATAGGAATACATATGCAAGAACTTTTAGTTGATGTAGACAACCTTGACGAGCTTTATCGCTGCTACATGCCATATTTAAAAAAAGGTGGCCTATTTGTGCGTACCAACATGCGCTACGAAATTGGCTACTCTTTAGCACTAAGAGTGACGTTACCAGATGCGCTAGAAGATGACGTTGTAACGGGCAAAGTTGCCTGGATCACACCACAAGGCGCACAAAGCTCAAACCCGCCAGGTATTGGCATAAGTTTTTTAGATGATAAAACAAACCTAAATGCTAAAATCGAAAAGCTATTAGGCACTATGTTAAACTCTGGTAACCCTACATATACCATGTAGCTCAATGAGCTATTTTGCTCGTTAATTTGTAATACATACTTTGTGATCAAGTATTATTGCAAATTGGTATAACTTAATTTTTAAAACAATACAGGCCGTATAGTGATTGTAGATTCTCATTGCCATTTAGATCGTCTTGATTTTGACAAACTAGATTTAAACTTAGATCAAGTACTCAACAACGCTCGTGCAAAGCAAGTAGAGCATTTTTTATGTGTAAGTGTCACGCTTGATCAATTCCCAAGCATGCTTGAAAAAATTAAACATTACGACGATGTATCGGCATCGTGTGGCGTGCATCCGCTTGATCAAAAAGATGCTCTTAATAAACAGCAGCTTATTGATTTAGCATCGCATAAAAAAGTGGTCGCAATAGGCGAAACAGGCCTCGATTACTATTATTCAAAAGACACGCACGCAGTGCAGCAAGCCAGTTTTGTAGGGCATATAGAAGTAGCAAACGAATTACAAAAACCACTTATTATTCATACCCGCGATGCCCGAGCCGACACCATAAATTTAATGCGTGAGCACAAAGCAGAAAATTGCGGTGGCGTATTGCATTGCTTTACCGAAGATTGGGATATGGCCAAAAAAGCGATTGATATGGGATATTATATCTCTATTTCAGGCATTGTTACCTTTAAGAATGCCGTAGAGCTTAAAGAAGTAGTAAAACAAATCCCACTCGATAGGCTACTTATTGAGACTGATTCGCCGTATTTGGCACCTGTACCGTACCGTGGTAAAACAAACCAGCCGGCGTATGTAGAAGATGTTGCCTACTACATTAGCGAACTTAAAGGCATTAGCTTTAACGAGCTTGCAAAAGCCACCACAGATAATTTTTACTCACTTTTTAAATTAGCAGCAAAAGGCTAACACATGACCACTCAATCGGCGCAACTCCCGCTTTTATTAATGGGGCCTATGGTGCGCCGAGCTGAGCAACGTAGTATATGTATTCAATTTGCTACATCGCGGCCTGGCAATTGCCAAATTACACTTGAAAACCAACAAAGCTACAGCGAGCAGCAAAGCATTGCACTAGGTAAACACCTTTACCTGCATTTTATAATTATAAAACCCGTTGATAACCAGTTTCCGCTCGATACCTTATTAGCGTATACACTTCACATAAACGAGCAGCAAATTGATTTATCGCCTTGGTGTTTTAAAGGGCAAACAGCGCCTTCGTTTGTAATTGCAAATAAGCTAACGCATATTTTACATGGCTCGTGCCGCAACGCACATCACCCTGCAAAAGACAGCTTAGTATCGGCCAGTGATTGGCAAAATACACAACGCAGCAATAAGTTGCAGGGCGCACAACTTTTACTCCTTAGCGGGGATCAAGTTTACGCCGATGATGTAGCCGGCCCCATGTTACTGGCTATTCATCAGTTAATAGATGAATTAGGACTTTATAAAGAGCAACCGCTTGCGCTTAATTTACCAGCAGATATAAATGACCAGCTTTTTAATCGCCATCATTACTTACCTAAAACGCCATGGCAAAAACGTTCTAAATTAGGTGTAGGGTATTGGCTAAAAAAAGACGAGCCTCATTTTTCTAGCGTAAAAGCGCATAATCATTTAATTCACTTTGAAGAATTTATTGCGCTTTACCTACTTAACTTTAGTGCCGCCGCGTGGCAAAGCGTTGATATACAAAATATGCATTACACGCAAGGTAATGAAAAAAACAACGCTATTTTTAACGCCGAAAAAAAAGCGTTAATAGACTACGCTAAAGGCTTAAATAGCGTAGAACGTTTATTTGCTAATGTATCTACCTTGATGATGTTTGACGATCACGATGTTACCGATGATTGGAACCTAACGGCAGGGTGGGAGCAAGCAATAAATCAAAACCCAAGCAGTAAACGTATTATTAATAACGGGCTGATAAGTTATTGGTTATTCCAAGGGTTGGGTAACGACGCTCTACACAAAACAGGTGCACTAATAAACGACTTTAAACAAAGCCGCAGCGCTAATAATAGTTGGCAGTTTAAAGGCTTTGATAAACCCTTAAACGAATTTAACTATTGGCATTATGAGCTTACCACCACGCCTAAAGTGGTCGTGCTTGATACCCGCACGCACCGCTGGCGTAACGAAAGTAACTTTAATGAACCTTCAGGCTTACTTGACTGGGAGCGCTTAACAGAGCTTGAAGAAAGCCTGCTGAGTCACAGCAAAGTAATTATTGTATCGCCAGCCCCCGTATTTGGCGTTAAATCAATAGAGGCAATACAAGCGGCGTTTAATATGTGCGGCCAGCCACTTATGGTTGATGTAGAAAACTGGATGGCACACGAAGGCTCCGCCAAAAAGCTGCTTGATACATTTAGGCGCACAGACACACCTAACGAAACGCTTATTTTATCGGGCGATGTGCATTATTCATTTTGTTTTTCGGTGCAAAAGCGTTTTGGCGACCACCCTAATAGAATATGGCAACTCACCGCCAGCGGAATTAAAAACGAATTTCCGCGTAAGCTCATTAATGTACTCGATAAGCTCGACTCAATATTATACGGCCCCAAAAGCCCGCTTAACTTTTTTACCAAACGCTGGCACATGGAAGTAGATAAACACCAAACCAAAGGTGAAGGCCAAAAATACCTAGTAAGCGACTCCGCCATTAGTTTAATTACATTAGAACAGGGCGACTTAGCCCGCTATCAACTAATCCACGGCGACGGCCATTTAACTGAGTTTGATTTAGAGCATAAATAAAGCACATTATTGGTTTTTGTAGACGTAGAGCTTGCTCAAGTTAGAAGCGCAGCTTCTTGTAAAAGATCAATTGCACAAAGAGAAGAAAATTAGGAATAAATGAGAAGACATAACCAATCCTGGCATTTTATTTATCACGACTCTAAAGCGTAGCGTCTCTTAAACTCTTTGTGAGTATTTGTTTTTAAACATTAAAGTTTAGCTTTCAAAGCCAGCAAATTAGTCATCTACGGGGTGAAATTATGTATTTATTCGTAGACGTAGAGCTTGCTCACGTTAGAAGCGCAGCTTCTTGTAAAAGATCAATTGCACAAAGAGAAGAAAATGAGGAGTAAATGAGAAGACAAAGTTAATACAGCGTTTTATAAATTTAGTGTTTTAATTACTTCTCTAAAGCCGAGCGTCTCTTAAACTCTTTGTGAGTATTTATTTTTAAAGATTAAAGTTTAGCTTTCAAAGCCAGCAAATTAGCCATCTACGGGGTGAAATTATGTATTTATTCGTAGACGTTGAGCTTGCTCACGTTAGAAGCGCAGCTTCTTGTAAAAGATCAATTGCACAAAGAGAAGAAAATGAGAAGACATAATCAATCCTGGCATTTTATTTATCACGACTCTAAAGCGCAGCGTCTCTAAACCTCTTTGTGAGTATTTGTTTTTAAGGATTAAAGTTTAGCTTTCAAAGCCAGCAAATTAGTCATCTACGGGGTGAAATTATGTATTTATTCGTAGACGTTGAGCTTGCTCACGTTAGAAGCGCAGCTTCTTGTAAAAGATCAATTGCACAAAGAGAAGAAAATGAGGAATAAATGAGAAGACATAACCAATCCTGGCATTTTATTTATCACGACTCTAAAGCGCAGCGTCTCTAAACCTCTTTGTGCAAATATTTTTAAAAATAGCTATTTAAAATCACGCCCTCGCTTAACAACTATTTTATTACTTAAAATAGCCAAACATAAAATAACCATAAACAGCATTGAGTTGGCACCCGCTTGCAGTGAATAATCTACCGACGAATGCAGCAGCATATCTACAATAGCGATAGCACACCCAAAAGCAACACCCTGAAACAACGCTGTTTTACGTTTACGCATGGTTTGTACACACAACCATAAGCAATACAAAATAAGTGCCCCTAAAGCTGACGTTACAGGAATGCCTAGCTCTACAGCAAATTGAATGTAATCGTTATGAGCATTATCGTAATAGCCAGAATACGGCTCAGACTGATACGCAGGGAAAGCAGTATAAAACGTACCACCACCAGAACCCAATAAAGGCTTATCGAGTATTAACGGGATTGAATCACGAACAACTTCATCACGTGTTTCTGACTGAATACTGGTTTCGCTAATGCGTTGCTTTACTTTTTCAACGTCAAATATTGCACCAATAATGATCAAATCAATTATAAAAAAACTAACAATAAGTAACTTGAACGCTTTAGGCTTTTTGTTATAAACAAACAAAGCCAACAAGCTAACAGCCATCAGTGCTATAAAAAAGGCAGAGTTACCCATGCGGCTGCGCGTTAAAATTAGCGCAATAATTATAATAATTAACGATATACGCAAAATTATTTTTGAGCTTAATAGTATTTCTGTCCAGGCGCGTAAAGTTTGTTTAAATGTAAGAGCACTTGCATGGCTGCCTCGCTTAAGCTCACTAACTAATACACCTATACCTAAACATAAGCATAGTGCTAAATAGTTAGCTAAAAAATTAGAGTAAGTAAATGTGCCTATAGCACGTTGTGTATGCTTATACCCAAAAATAGGGCTGAGCATATCAGGCGAGAGGTTTAGATAAGTTGCATACAAAGCTTGAAAAACCCCTGCTGCAATAATGGTATAAATAAGCTTTTTTATACGTTCACTATTGTTGCAATAAATAAAAATAAGCCAGCAAAAAAGTAGCATAAAGCTTGTTTTTAACAGCATTTGCTTTGTTTGAAAGGGGTCTAAACTTACGGTGTAAAATTGTAAAACACACACAGCACACACTAGCAACAAAGCTAAAAAAACAGGGAGTGAATAACGCTCGGGGTAAAGTTTTTGGTTATTAATAACACTATTAATTAAATGCATTAAAAAAGTGATACAAATTAAAATGCCCATAGCCATAATGGCCCAGGGTCGGTAGCTACCTAAAGGAAGGGGCAGCAAAAAAACAATTGCACATAGCAAAAAGAATATAAAACGGTTCACAGCTTTCTCAAAATCGAGCTAAAAATTAAACAACGTATTTAAACAAAGTGTTTAAAGTAAAAACGCAGCCATTAGGCTGCGTTTGTATTTAAAATTAATGATTGTTTAGTTGCCAACTTCAGAAATACCAGCATCACCACCGGTACCGCCAGCACCTTGTGGTACAGTTGTAGTAGGCAGAGTTACAATTACAGGTCCAGCAGGGGCTGTAGGCTCAGTAGGGCCGGCAGCGGTTGCTTCTGATGCTACAGTTGCATCAACCCCAGCAGTAATTGCAGCAAGCGTTACAGCATCGCTATCAACACCTGCAGATACCAAGGCAGCTAAAAAGTCAGAGATTAATGTGCTATCTACACCTATCGCAGCTATAACCGCATTCATAATTGCATCTAATTGTTCAGGAGAACACGTACCGTTAGCAATAGGTGAGTCTAAGTCAATAGGGCCGGTATTCTGGCAAAGCTGCTCAATTGCAGTAACAAGCTCTTGCTGTAACTCATCCGGTGGGGTATCAGTAGTGGCGTTGCTTAAAATAGTAATTAATGAATCTAAGCCTTCAGTTTGAACTACCGCATCTGTGTCCGTTTGTGCATAAGCAGGTAAAACTGTAAGTGCTGATGCGCTAGCAACTAAACTAGCTAAAATAAGTGATTTCATCTCTGATCCCTTGGTTGAATATCTAATTACAAAATTTTAGCGTATCGGCACAAAAAGTAAACTCTTTATTTGCGCCACTATTATTGGCTTTAATAACTTTAGAAGGCGGCATAATTAAATTACCTTGTACGCCATCACATCCTAAGTTTTCAAGTACTTTTAATGTCTCAGGTTTTTCTATTAAACAAGCCAAAACTTTAATGCCAAAACCATGGCAAATATTATTAACTGTTTGAATAAAAAATTTGCTTTGGTTGTTATCTAGTAAGTCTTGTATGTAGCTTCCGTCTATTTTTACATACTCAATATCTAGCCCTTGTAAGTATCTAAACGAGGTAAGGCTAGTACCAAAATGCTCAATACATACGTTAATGCCTATATCTTTAATTATATCTATATGTTGCGAGGCAATGTGAACATTATAAAGTAAACTAATTTCGTGTAATTCAAATAACAAGTTAGTTTTTATAACAGGTTTGGTATGCGAATAAAGCGTTAACCATTCAATAAAATCAGTAGAATATAAAGAGGCCTTACTTAAGTTAAGCGCAAATACGTCGTTTGGGTGTTGCTCTTTAACATTTACAAAATTACGTATTATTTTTTTATCTAGCTCTTCGGTTAAGTTAAGTTTTTCGGCCATAGCAAATAAATGCCCGTTATTAACTTTTTCACCTTCAAAAATAAAATGAGCAAACACCTCAAAATAACATTGTTTGTTTTGCGAGCTAGCACGTTTTACAGGTTGCACCGAAAAACTCACCTCGCCAGAGGCTAAAATAGACTGAATAAGCGAGCGCCACTGGTTAACACTAAATAAAGTGTTTTTATCTACCTTGGTGTTTGTATCGCCAATTGTACAGCCCGTATCTAAAGCCGATAGCACGTTACCAACAGGCATGCCCTTATCAACACTTACTAATGCAAAGTTAGCAAAGCCATTTACATGTAAGCTATTTTTTTGTTGGCTAAATGCATCGGTAATTTCTAGGCGTGTTCTATTTAAAAATTCACTATCGTAAGGAGCAAGGGCAATAAAAGTACTACCATTTAATCTAAATACTTTTGCGTTTGTCAGCTCACCAAAAATAGTTTTAAGTATATTTGCCACTTCGTTTACATGTTCATCGCCATCTTGGTAGCTTACTGTTTTATTAATGTTTGCAAGCGAGGGTAGGGTAATCATCATGGCCGTAATGGGCGCCTCATCACTAATAGAGTCGACTACCGAATTAAAATGGTTATCAAACGACTTACGGTTACCCAAACCGGTTAAAGGGTCTATGTAAACTTCCTCCGTAAGGGCTTGTGTTTGCTTAGTGAGCGAATCAAACGTACTTTGCAGGTTCATAACCATATTGTTAATGGCTTTAGTAACAGTGCGCAGTTCGCGGGAAACCGGTATTTCGTTGTTTAAGGTAAACCGTTTACGGGTCACTAAATGTGCTTGGTTTTCTACTGCTTTTAATGGTTTAAACACTGCTCGCAGTATTAAAAACGCCACTGCCAGCGACGCTACTAATAATAAAAACGATCCATATAAGCTACGCTTGGTATGCTCCCACAACGTTAAATACGATTGCCCAACGTGGCTTGTTACTTCAAGCGTGCCGGCCATTATCCAGCCATTATTTAACTCAGATTGCATAGTTGGGGCATTAAGTTTAACGGTGCTTATAAACCAATTAGGTACCGACTCAACACGTTTAGGGTTTATAAGGTCAAAAACCACCTGGTTTTCAGCGTTAGTAAATTTTATTTGCTTATAATAACCCGAGTCAAAAATAGCCGTTGCCATTGTTTGCGCAATCATTATGCTGTCGTCTTCAAGGTAGGGCGAAATAGAAAGCCCTAAACTCGTGGCGGTGTCTTGGGCGTGGCTAGCCATTTGCGTTTGTAAATACTGGCGTGTGGTGTCTACATCGGTAATTATTCGTACAAAAAACGAAATAACCGAAATAACAATAATCAGTCCATAAACTTGGGTTTTTAAGCTCAAGCCATTTTTAAAAAAAGACGACATAACTAATAGTTCCTTTAACGTTATTCTATATGGGAGCAAGCTCACCTTGTTCGATTCGCTCTAGCATTGTGTTCCAAGCAGACACACCACGGCTATTTTTTACTTTATTACCTAGGCCTTTCGATTTAGCTAACCACAAACCTTGGCCGTTAAAACTATAAATAGGGGTTAAATCGCGGCGTTTATTAGCAGGCAGTAGCTTAGTATTAAAATTACCTAAAACATAAGGAACTTGGTTTGGGTTTTCAATGTATATAAGCACCATATGTGGCTGGTTAACCGTTTTTTGCCTAACATACATTAACCGTATTTTATCCTCAGGAACGCCCAAGGCCATTAAAGTAAAATACTTGGCAATTACGTAGTCTTCGCAGTCACCCATGCCAATGCCTAAACTCTCGAGCGGGGTAGCCCAATAATCTTTTTGCTGCCATAGGTCTTCGTCGGTTTTATATTTAATTTGCTTATTAAAAAAATTATTAACTAAATGAATTTTTTGCCATTCACTTTTATCAGCAGATTCATCTATAAAATTTAACCAGTTTTTTATACGTGCATGGCCTTCGCTACCATATTGTTTTTGCGCACGGGCAATTATATCGCTGTTGCGTAAATACATAAGCATGTCTTGCGCGCATACAAAAAACGAAACCACTAATACTATACAAAGCCCTAAACGCACACACGTTCCTTTAAGTAAGTATTCCCTAATAATAAAACAAGCCTAGTATAGTATTGTTAGCATTAAAAAGGTAGATCATATAAAAGCATGAGAAGCACTAAAACAGTGCGCTAAATGCTAATTCTATTAATAAAAAATTAACAAAAAAACAATCTAAAAGGATGCTTTATTTATTGAGTACACAATTGTGTTGTGTATAATAATAACCTCACACGGCATGTGATACACGTAAAAAGGAATTTAGCTTTTAAACTAGCCTTTTTCGTTGTTTACAAAAAATAATGAAAGGAATTAAAGTGAAAGTTTTAAAAGCAGTATTACCCGTTGCTGGCTTAGGTACGCGCATGTTGCCAGCCACAAAAGCCATTCCTAAAGAAATGCTACCTTTAGTAGACAAACCGCTTATTCAATACGTAGTTAACGAAGCCGTAGCCGCGGGTATTAAAGAAATAGTACTCGTTACTCATGCCTCTAAAAACTCAATAGAAAACCATTTTGATACCAGCTTTGAGCTAGAAGCCACCCTAGAGGCACGCGTTAAGCGCAGCCTGTTAGAAGAAGTGCGCTCTATAGTACCAAAAGACGTTACCGTAATTTCTGTTCGCCAATCAGCACCACTGGGTTTAGGCCATGCAGTTCTTGCTGCGCGCCCTATAGTGGGTAACAACCCGTTTGCCGTAATGCTCCCCGACGTAATAATCGATAAATACAAATCAAACTTAAAAACCGATAACTTAAGTGAAATGATCAGCCGTTTTGATCAAACAGGCTATAACCAAGTAATGGTAGAACCCGTACCACAAGAATTAGTACATCAATACGGTGTGGCCGATTTAGCGGGTAAACAAATTAACGCTGGCGAAAACGCGACCATTAAAAACATGGTCGAAAAACCAAATAACGATGAAGCACCAAGTAACTTAGCAATTACAGGCCGCTATGTTGTATCGCCCACTATTTGGGACTTATTAGAATACACTCCACCAGGTACGGGCGGTGAAATACAGCTTACCGATGCCTTACTACAACTACGCCACCTTGAAACGCTCGAGGCTTATCACCTTAAAGGTAAATCTCACGACTGTGGCTCTAAACTAGGTTATATGCTCGCAAATGTAGAATACGCAATGCAATCAAGCCATATGGGCAAAGAGTTTACCGAGCAGGTTAAAAAGTTACTTACTTCAAGTAATTAAAATTATATTATTTTAAATTAAGGACAGTCATGGCTATTAAAATATTAAGTATATTTGGTACGCGCCCTGAAGCTATTAAAATGGCACCGCTAGTTAAAGCGCTAAATGAAGCAGAAGGCATTGACGCAAAAGTATGTGTTACTGCCCAGCATCGTGAAATGCTAGATCAGGTTTTAGATTTATTCGAAATTGTACCAGACTACGACTTAAACATAATGAAGCCAGGCCAAAGTTTATACGATGTAACTACAAATATTCTTTTGGGCTTAAAACCTATTTTAGAGGAATTTAAACCCGATTTAATACTTGTTCATGGCGATACAAGTACAACCCTTTCCGCAAGTCTTGCAGCTTTTTATCAACAAATCCCAGTAGGGCATGTAGAGGCTGGCTTAAGAACAGGCAATTTAGCATCACCCTGGCCAGAGGAAGGTAATCGCAAGTTAACAGGTGCAATTACAAAGCTTCACTTTGCTCCAACCGATACGTCGCAACAAAACTTACTCAATGAAGGTGTTGATCTAAACGACATAGTTGTAACGGGCAACACGGTAATTGACGCACTCTTACAAGTGGTTGATAAAGTAAAAAAAGACGACGCATTAATCACTACATTAAAAGCACAGTTTCCAGAGTTAGACGAAACTAAAAAGCTAATCCTAGTAACAGGGCACAGAAGGGAAAGTTTTGGTGGCGGCTTTGAACGTATTTGCGAAGCACTAGCAGAAATAGCTACAGCTCATCCAGAGGCTCAAGTGCTTTACCCAATGCACTTAAATCCAAATGTACGCGAACCAGTAAATCGTATATTAAAAAATGTTGATAATGTGCATCTAATTGAACCACAAGACTACTTACCATTTGTGTATTTAATGAATCAAGCACACATAATAGTAACCGACTCCGGTGGTGTACAAGAAGAAGCACCAAGCCTAGGCAAGCCAGTGCTCGTAATGCGCGACACAACAGAGCGCCCAGAGGCGGTAGAAGCCGGAACGGTAAAATTAGTCGGTACAAATAAAGAACGCATTATTAGCGAAGTTAAAAACTTACTAACAAACGCGCAAGAATATCAAACAATGAGCCGAGCACATAACCCTTATGGCGATGGTAAAGCGTGTGAGCGCATTGTTGCAAAAATTAAGCAACACTTTAAAGATTAAAATAAAGTTTAAAATTTTTTCAAGGATTTAGTAATGACAATAAAAACAGTGTCGGTTGTTGGTTTAGGTTATATCGGTTTACCTACAGCGGCCGTTATTGCATCGCGCGGTATGCAGGTAATAGGTTTAGATGTAAATCAAAAAGCGGTAGATACAATAAATGCAGGTGAAATCCATATAGTAGAGCCTGATCTAGATATCGTAGTACGTGGTGTTGTTTCTACAGGTAATTTACGAGCGACAACAGTACCAGAAAAAGCAGATGTATTTATGGTGGCAGTACCAACACCATTTGTACATAGCGAAAGCGGTGACCATAAAGCCGATTTAAGCTACATAGAATCTGCAGCTAAAACAATTGCCCCAGTACTTGAAAAAGGCAATTTAGTTATTCTAGAAAGTACGTCACCAGTAGGGGCAACAGAGCAACTAGCCGCTTGGCTAAGTGAAGCGCGCCCTGATTTAACATTCCCACAGGATAAAGGTGATGCCGCCGACATCAATGTTGCTCATTGCCCTGAGCGTGTATTACCTGGCTATGTATTACAAGAGCTAGTGTCGAACGACCGTGTAATAGGCGGTATGAGCAAAGCATGTAGCGAAAAAGCCGTTAAGTTATACGAAACTTTCGTGCGCGGCGAGTGTATTATTACCAATGCTCGCACTGCTGAAATGGCTAAGTTAACCGAAAACTCATTTCGCGATGTAAACATTGCCTTTGCCAATGAATTGTCAGTAATTTGTGACAAATTAAAAATTAATGTGTGGGAGCTTATTAAGCTTGCTAATCGTCACCCGCGTGTAAATATTTTAAACCCAGGCCCAGGTGTTGGCGGCCACTGTATTGCGGTTGATCCTTGGTTTATTGTTGCAAGTTGCCCAGACGAAGCAAAAATAATTAAACAAGCACGCTTAACTAACGACGCAAAACCATTTTACGTAATTGAAAAAGTAGCAAAAGCCGCTGATGAATTTAAACGTCCAGTTATTGCATGCCTAGGCCTTTCATTTAAAGCCGATATTGACGACCTTCGTGAAAGCCCGGCATTAAATATTGTTGAAGAATTAGCAGCAAAAAATATTGGTGAAATACTTGCGGTAGAGCCAAACATTTCAGAGCTACCAGCCAACCTAGCAGATAAAAATGTCAGCTTAGTGTCGTTAGAAAGCGCACTGGAGCAAGCAAATGTCGTTGTAGTATTAGTTGATCATAAACAATTTAAAGCTGCAGATAAAACAGAGTTTGCATCAAAAGTTGTTATTGATACTCGCGGTATTCTTTAATTTTGTATTATTTATAAAGAGTTTTTAATGTGTATTAATAAGAATATCAATAATGCCTAAAAAACATATCGCTTTAATTATGCCCCTTTCTACCTATGACTGGGGCAGTAATAACTGTGGCGGCGTAGATAGCGTATGCCAGATGCTTGCAGAATATATGGTTAACCATGATGACGCTAACCATAGGTTTACTATTATCGGGCTCGACCCGCAAAGTAAAACTCCTTTCACTGGTGATGTTATTCGTCTATCAGATAATGTTGATTTTATTTGGCTGCCTACATCAAGTAAGCAATCAAAATTTAAAATCCCCGGCATTATTTGGCAAAATTGGCATGTTCGCAAGTTGTTAAAAACTTTGAATCCTGACTTAGTGCATACCCACTTTTGGAGTTTATTAATTGGCAGTGGGTTTAAGGGTAAAACATTAGTAACTATTCACAGCTATAAAAAAATAGCGCGTCGTAATGTTGGAGTGTTTAATAACTTTTTATATGAGAAAATAATTCCTTTAATTACAACAAGGCGCAGCGACAATGTAGTTGTTGTAGGTAAACAGTTACAAACAGCATTATCTAATGATGGCGTTAAATCGCAAATTGTGTATAACCCCATAGATCAAGAATACTTTAAAGCAAGTTATACTAGACATGAACACAAAAAAATTAAGCTCGTTACGTGTGCGTTATTAACACCAAGAAAGAAGGTTGAAGACTCTATTGCTTTATTAGCTAGGTTAGTTGGTAATGGTTTTAATTCTTCCTTAACTATTATTGGGCCTGCGGCCGATAAAGTATATACAGAGCAGCTAAAAAAACAGGTAGCTTCCTTAGGGTTAGAAAACAATGTAACCTTTTTAGGTAAATTAAATAAAACCCAAATTGTTCAACAATATCTTAATGCTGACTTAGGTGTATTTACTTCTAGTGAGGAGACCTTCGGCTTAGTACCTCTAGAAATGTTAGCAGTTGGATTGCCTCTAATAACAACTGAGGTTGGAATACTTGAAGATGAGAAAACTTTCTTTGAGAAAATGGGCGTTTTATACTTCTCTGACACGATAACCCCTAACCGTATCAAAAATTTGATTGATAATCATAATGTTAATGAGTCTAAAAGCGAACTTGAAGTAAAATTTAATATTGCATCTGTTTTCACGCAATATATTGATTTATATAAAAAGTGTAGTGAAAAAAATAATGATTAGTTCGTTACTTAAATATGCACCAGTGCAAATTTTTGCTGCAATTAGTGTGTTTGCATTAATTAGTATTCATACCAAGTTATTAACTACAACAGAATACGGAATGTTGGCATTAATGCTATTAACGGTTGAAGTTGTAAGGGCGGTAGCTGCGCAGTGGATTAACTCTAGCATGCTGCGTTTACTTCCTAGTAAAAAAACAGAGGAACATGATAATTTTGCAGCGATTGCCTGCTCAATTATTTTTTGCTGCACATTGCCAGCATTAGCACTAGTTAGTTTAGGGTTATATTTAACAGGCTTATTAACCTTATCTACGTTTTTAGCTACCTTTTTAGTTTTTTTAACTAAAGCTCTCTATCAGTTCTATCTTGAATTAGCCCGTATAATGGAGCGTTTAAACCAATATAGAATTGCCGTACTTACTCAATCTATTATGTCTATAGTAATTACAGGTAGCTTGCTAGCTTACTCTCCTAATATCCTTTCTGCGTTATCAGCCCTTGCTTTGAGCTACATAGCTGCAGGCTTAGTTGTTTTTAAACCGCTTAAAATCAGTATTAATAAACTTAAAACTCCAGATGCACAGGCTATTTTCTCTTATGGCTTACCTCTTATGGCCAGTGGCTTAGTTGCAGCAATATCAAGCCGGTTAGACCGCTACTTCATTGCAGATAAATTAGATTTAGCGCAAACAGGTATTTATGCTGCTATATCAAATATTTTATTAGGAATTGGCGCACTTATTTTTATGGTCGTAGCCTTACCAAGTTATCCTGAATTAACAAAAAAAATTAACGATAAAGCCGCTTTGTACAAAGCCCATGGTGAATATTTAACTTTATTATGTTTAATTTCAGCTCCTGCTTTAGTTGGGTTTTGTATTTTAGCCGAGCCTATAACGCACCTATTACTTAGTGAAGTATATTTATCACAAGGTTCTACTGTTATTTATATTTTATGTGCGGGAGTGTTTGTTGTAAACTTGAAGGCTCATTATATAGATCATGGATTACAGTTCTCTTTAAACACTAAATACCTGCCTAAAATTAGTGTTTTTTCTTTAGTAGTTAATCTTTCTTTATTAGTCACTTTGATCCCACTTTATGGTTTAGTAGGTGCGGCCAGTGCTTTTTTGATCACAAGTCTTACCTCATTTAGCGTGGCATTATGGTTGTCTATTAAAAAAGGATATAAGTATTTTATACCACTGCAGGTATATAAAATTATATTTTCAACTTTGTGTATGGCTATATTTCTACCTGAATTACGAGTTTATCACTTCGTTATGATTAATATTCCCATAGTCAACCTTGTTATTGATGTACTTATTGGCGTGAGCATTTTCTCATGTGTGCTTGCCTTACTAAATTATAAAAAATGTAAAGCATGGATAATAAATGAAAAGTGAAAGTATTTATAGAGTAATGGTGTTCACTTTTTTGACGGCATTTATTTTTGGCGGCTATTTACTAGAAAACGTAGGTATAAAATACGTATCAGAAGGCGGAAATCCGTTAGTTAAAATACATATTTCAACGTATATATTAATGCTAACCGTTGCAATTTTTACGCTTAGAAGAGGTATTAATGTGCCTTTAACTAGCCTAAAAGAGCTTAGGGCATCATGGCTAATAAGTTTTTTATGTATTTTACTTGTTATATTTTATGGCTTAATTAGATTTGGTACGTCGGGCATGGCTTACTTGGTCGATACTATGGTAGCCCCACTTTTAGGTCTATATTTATTGAGTCAGTTGAGTATCACACATAAAAACAAATTATTAACCTTACTTGCATACTTACTATTCATAAATTCTGCTATAGCTATTTTAGAGTTTATATTAGGTAGTACACTAATATCCGTCGAGTTTTCAAGTTTTAGTCACTTTAGATCAACGGCTCTGTTAACTCATCCACTTAATAACGCGTTGATTACCGCTGCATTGGCACCTTTACTAATGAGCTATACGCGAATTCCTTATTTAATCTATTTTACTGTAGTTACGTTAGCACTGTTTGCTTTTGGTGGGCGAGCTGCAACAGGCATATTCATGCTAGGTGTATTTATTTTAATAGCACCTAAGGTGCCTGCATTTATGGCTGCAGGGGTTCGCGTGTCAAAAATGCGCTTTGCGGTAATACAAGCGCTGGCTTTTTTTGCGTCTATCTTCACAATATTAGTTATTACTTTGACCCCCATCGGTGCCCGCATACTAAGTAAGTTGCATATTGATGGTAGTGCTCAAGCGCGATTTGATGTTTTTATAATTCTTGAACAATTAAGCCTACGTGAGTGGTTTTTAGGAGCCTCACAAACTTTACTAGAAAATATCGCTTTTTATATTCAAATAGATGTTATAGAGAATTACATAATAGGCTGGATTGTTAGTTTTGGTATCATATGTACAGTTTTTTTGTTTTTAAGTTGCTATAAATTACCACTTAAAATTGCATTGGGAAAAAATAGAAATTCAGCCAAAATCGCTTTGATTGTTTTTATTTTAGTTTCATTAACAAATAATGCTTTGACGACTAAAACTCCAGCCTTACTCTTTTTAATTAGTGCAATGTACTTAGTTGTATCTAGAAGGAACGGAAAATGATTTCAGTAAGTTTTAGGCTTAGTGCTCATTTAAGTTGGCCTTGTGAATTAGTGTGTTTTTCAATATTTGTCGGTTAAAGGATTACTATAATGTTTACAAGTAAAATTTATAAAAAAAGCCCAGTTTCAATTCAAAATATTTTATTGAGTACGCGTGCATTAGTAAGAAAAAAGCTTAGAGAAAACAATAAATGTGAACAATATACTCAAGAACTAATTGCCCATGAGTATGACTCTGAGATTTTAGGTAAATACCATGATAAAACGCTACATAAAACTATTAAGCAAGCACGAAATACCGTTGAATATTATAAAAGTTATGACCTTAATTTAAAAACGTTTCCTTTTATTGATAAATTGGAAGTGAATAGCAATAAGGATAAGTTTTTATCGTCCAAAAAGTCAGGCACGGTTATTAAAGGTGCAACAAGTGGCACAACAGGCGCGCCTCTAGTTATTCCACAAGATATGGAATCGGTCATAACTGAGCAAGCTTTTATTAATAGAGGGTTAGCTTGGGCTGGATTTAAAGAAGGTGATAAACGAGCGTGGATCAGGGGTGATATGATTGTACCACTCGAACAAAAAAAGGCGCCATTTTGGCGTTACTCTTACTTTGAAAATATGATTATGCTCTCATCCTTTCATATGGTGCCTAATAACTTACAGTCATATATAAATGCAATGGCTGAGTTTGGTGTACAAGTTATACAGGCATATCCCTCATCGATTGTCACGCTAGCTAAGTATTTAGAAGTTAATAATGAATATTATCCAGGTGAAATAAAGTCAATTGTTACATCATCTGAATCACTAACAAAGGAAGATAAACATCTAATTGAAACGCGCTTTAAATGCACTGTTTTTGATTGGTATGGGTTATTTGAACGTGTAGCTGCTATTGCAAGCTGCGAGCACGGTCGTTATCACATATTAACAGACTATGCTCATGTAGAATTACTGCCGGCAGGAAAAGCAGAGGATGGCCGTGACCGAGCTGAAATTGTCGGTACTAACTTTAATAACTCTTTTTACCCATTAATTCGTTATAAAACCGGCGACCATGTTATTTTGTCTGATGAGCCAAACTGCCCATGTGGTCGTGTATTTCCAATTGTGGATTCTATAGAAGGAAGAACAGGTGATTACCTTATTGCAGAAGATGGTCAAAAAGTTCATATATTAAATCACATTCCTAAAGGAGTAAGTGGTTTGTTAGGGGCGCAGTTTGTACAAAAAGAACATATGAAAATTGAAGTACTAGTTACTTGTAATAATGACTTTACAACTGAACAAAAGCTTAAGCTTATAGATAATACAAAAGAGCGCTTAGGTAATAAAATGGATGTCACTATTACAATAGTAGATAATTTAATACGAACAAAAAATGGCAAAATGAAACAAGCTATTTGCGATTTGTAAGGTGTTACAATGCATTACTTTACGGTGTTAAAGCATAAGCTCATAGAAAAAGTTAGGACTTTATATTTAATTAATTTTAACTATAGATATAAAGATAATATACAGCGATATAAGTTGTCGAAAAATAAAAAAAATAAAAGTTTAATTAAAGCTGAAATTAAACAGTTAAAAGATTATTGGGGGTGCTATCCTCTGCAGTATTTTAATCACGACTTTTATTCAAAAGATTGCACGCTTTCTATGGATGAAATGAAACAATTTATACCTAGCTATTATTTTTATCGAATAATATTTCCCCAGTATGATGATTCAAAATACTTATTGAATATCGTTGAAGATAAAATGGTTATGGATACTTTATTTAAAGGAATGGGTTACCCAAGTGCTAATGTAATAATTAAAAAGAAAGCTAATTATGTTTTTAATTCAGATGGCACAACTTTAAACTATCAAACATTTCAAGAGCTATTAGAAATGCGTACCTGCAATAAATTGTTTATTAAACCGGTGCATGGACGGGGTGGTTGTGGAATTTTAGTTGCAAAAAGACAAGGTAAGGCCTTTTACATAAAAGATAATGAATTTGATTATCACTTTCTAATAAATCTGAAAGATAATTACGTTATAGAGGAAGCAATAGTTCAACATGATGCAATAACAGCGGTGTATCCACATAGTGTAAATACACTTAGAGCTATAACAAAGAGGAATACAGCTGGTTTAATTGAAATTGTTGCAGTAACCCTTCGAATGGGCTCAAACGGTAGCGAGATTGATAATACCTCTGCCGGTGGATTAGTTGTTGGAATTAATAGTGAAAGTGGTTGTGCTTTAAAGAATTATGCAACTCACGAATATGGTTTAAAGCAGTTTTTTGAACACCCTGATACAGGTTATCAATTTGAACAGCTAAAAATTCCAAACTGGCTTGGCATTAAAAACAAGCTTATTGAACTAGCGAAAAAAAATATAATTATGAATTTAGTAGGATGGGATATAGCAATAACAAATGATGGTATTTTGGTTGTCGAGATCAATACCCTATTTGGTATTGACGGCTTGCAGTCTGCTCATGGCGGGTTAGAAAGTAAATTTATTGAAAATAAAAAATTTGATATATAAGGGAATGACATTGAAGAGCAATGTACTAGTAATTAGTGTGTCTAATAATGCAAAGGGCGGGGTCGCTAGTGTTGTAACTACATTTATGAAGAATGACTTTTTGAATGATTTATATAATATACATTATTTCCATTCTAATGATCCCAGCGGAAAGTTTAAAAAACATTGGTCTTTTTTATTGGCTATTATTTATTTTCCTTTTTTATTATTACTTAACCGTTTTGATGTTGCTCATATACATGGCTCTTTAAAAGGGAGCTTTACACGTAAAAGTTATTTTTTATTTTGGCTGAGAGTGTTTTCTATTCCGACCATATATCAGTGCCATGCGGCCGAGGTAGAACAATTTTTCAACGGTTTAAGTCATGCAAAGAGAAATATTGTTGTTAAAATATTCAAAAAATATCAGCTTTGTTTATGTTTAGGCACAAGCTGGGTAAAAAAGTTTGAAACATTGACTTATAGAGATTGGGAAGTTTTATTTAACCCCGTACCTGAATTGACACTCAACAAAGAAAAACATAGCACTTGTAACTTTAGCTTTATGGGAGAACTTAGTGATCGGAAAGGCATAAAAGATTTAATACATGCTTTTGCAAAAGCTGAAAACGATAATGCACGTTTACTTGTAGCAGGGAATGGTGATGTTAATAGTTTAGTAACGCTATGCAGTGAACTGGGTATTTCAGAAAAAGTAGAATTTTTAGGTTGGATTAACAAAGAACAAAAACTTGATTTGCTGGCTCGCACTGATGTTGTTGTGCTGCCAAGTTATGCTGAGGGATTACCTATGAGTATTCTTGAAGCTATGTCTGTTGGTATACCTGTTATTACAACTCCCGTAGGTGCAGTAGAAGATGCCATTACACATAATGAACATGGCTTGTTAGTGCAGCCAGGCAATATTGCTCAAATTGCTGATGCTTTAAGTGAGCTTGACCATGACTCAAATAAGCGAACTCAATTAGGAGAGGCTGCAAAAATAAAATTTTTAAAGTGTTTTCAAGATGATGTAGTGGCTGAAGCGTTATCTGATTACTATCAGCAATTAATTGATGGGGTTAAAAAGTGAATAGTCAAATTGGCTTAATAACAAAACAGATGTTTTCTGCTGCAAAACAGGATAAATATGCAGGCCAAGACCCGTTTGATGGCCTTAATAGTAAGCTATTCGACATTTTTCCCTCGTTTAAAAAAGGTTTAGTTGGTTTAGCGTGGATACAACTTCATAAACGTTTAGCAATTAACTTGCGGCCATTATGTGCTGTTCCCAAAAAGCGCAACCCAAAAGGTATTGGCTTATTTATTTTAGGTTTATTAGAAGACTATAAAGCAACCAATGATCAAATTTATTTAGGTGAAGCAATAAAGCTAGCGGATTGGTTACTAACACAGCAAAGTGATAAAACTATTTGGCAGCATAGCTGCTGGGGCTACCACTTTGACTGGAATGCACGCGCCTTTTTTGTACCTAAAGGTAAGCCAAACGTAATTACTACTATTTATGTTGCTCAGGCTTTATATGCATTAAGTGAAATCACCAAAGACAAAAAATACAGCGAACCTGCAATTGATAGTGCGCATTTTATTGTAAAAACATTATATAAAGAATGTGATGGCAGGCAGTTTTTTGGTTACATACCGGGTGAAACGGCCTTTGTACATAATGCTAGCCTTTGGGGCGCTGCTTGGGTTGCAAAAGTTGCTGTACTAACTAACAACCAACATTACAAACAGCTTGCTTTAAATGCTGCAAAGCAGTCGGTAAGCGAACAGGGAACTGATGGCTCATGGGTATATGGTGCGCGCCACCATCATCAATTTATTGATGGTTTTCATACCGGTTATAACCTTGAGGCATTACGCTTACTAAGCGATGAGTTACAAACGGATGAGTTTGAGGATGCAATTGCAAAAGGTCTTACTTATTATAAAACGCATTTGTTTGAGCAAGACGGCACTGCAAAATATTACAATAATAGTCGTTACCCACTCGATATGCACAGTGTATCGCAAGCTGTTTTTACATTATTAAAAGTAGGTAAAGCGCCAGATGACTTTACTATGGCCGAAAAAGTAATAAACCGTGCAATTCAAACCTTATATATGCCAAAAAAGCAGCGTTTTATTTATCAAAAAAATAAGTATTTTACCAATAAGGTTGATTATGTGCGTTGGACACAAGCATGGGTATATTATTCGTTTGCTTATTTTAATCGACAAAAAATGAATAGCACCAAAAATGCAGTTATTGAACAACTTTAAAACGGACTCAACAATGAAACGTATTGAATTTTTAAAAGCACCCATGGACATAGCCACCATGCAAGAAACGGTGTCTTTTATCGAAAATAGAATTGAGCAAAAGCAATTTTTACAGCATGTTGTGGTTAATGTAGCCAAAATAGTTAATATGCAAAAAGACCCCGTTTTAGCTGAGTCGGTTAAAGCCTGTGAGGTAATTAATATTGACGGTATGGGAGTTGTTTTTGGTGCACGCTTTTTAGGGCACGATGTACCAGAGCGCGTAGCTGGGGTTGACTTATTTCATGAGCTGTTAGCTATGAGTGCCAAACGAGATTTTCCCGTGTTTTTGCTCGGTGCTACTGAAGAGGTGGTAAGTAAAACAGTGGAAGTAGCTAAAACACAAAACCCTAACTTAAATATTGCAGGGTTTAACAATGGCTACTTTTGGGATGATGAAGAAGCCGTGGTAACTAAAATACGCGAGTCGGGCGCAAAATTACTATTTGTAGCGATTACTTCGCCTAAAAAAGAAAATTTCATTAATAAATGGCAAGATAAGCTAGGTGTCGACTTTGTAATGGGTGTTGGCGGTACATTCGATGTAGCAGCTGGCAAAGTAAAGCGCGCACCTCAATGGATGCAAAAAGCTGGTTTAGAGTGGCTTTACAGAGTAATACAAGAGCCTAGTAGAATGTGGAGACGTTACTTAGTCACAAATTCAAAGTTTGCATGGTTACTCATAAAGGCTAAATTGAGAAGTTTTTAAAGCCAGTATCAACCTTGGCAGCTTGAATCGTCTGCTATTTTCAATGCAAACTAAAACCAGTACTTTTTATAAATTAATCATTTAGTGCATTTACAAAGGCTCATTTTTTAAATTTTAAGTATGAGTGGGTGGTTTTTTATCTCATAAAAACCACCTTCACAATCATATCGCCCTAATCATTTAAAGACTAATTCAAAGCAATAACTCAATTCTATAATAAAATTAACCACCACTGATTACGCAAATATTAAAAATACAAGTAATTAACATTTACCCACCCATTGTTGCTGTTTTTTTTGGATCTGTTTTGTTTTATGCACTTAATTAAAGTGTAACATATTGATTTAATGGGCTTGCTAGAGCCAGGTGAGTGGCTTTTAATCCTTTAGTTGTATTTTTTGTTTTAATTTTTGTTTTTGTATATATAATGAACTTTCAACTTTGTTGTGTAATAAATTTTGTTAATTAAATAGTTTATATGTCCATCCAGGATGGAATTTTTACTTTAGAGGGATTAAATGAAAAAAATAATTAATTTAAAAAAATTAAGTGGAGTAATTGCACTTACTTTAACAAGTTCTGTTGCTAATGCGACAGATTTAGGTGTTGCTAATAGTTTTTCTGCTTTTGTTTTTGACGAGTTTAAATCGCATGTTGGCCGTGCAGATGGTGCAATTGCTGCTGGAGAAATTAATTTAAAAGGCGTTTACAGTGTTGGCTATAATCGCCCGTCAAACCCTCATGAGTATTACTTAATTAGTGAAACCGGTATTGAATTTAAGCGTGGCCGCCAATTTGTAGGCAGTATGTTAGCTGGCGGTGGAATAGATGCACATTGGAGTGTTCGTTGGGGCATGGAGCGGGGCGCTACCATTAGTAGTCATCAAGACGAATCGGCCTTTCCGTTTAACTTTGATGAACAAGAAGAACATTACAAACATTTAAGCGCTGAGTTAAATAACTTAAACGAAACAGGCGCTGTAAAGTGGAAGTGGGGCGGGCTTTACCTAAAAGGTGACAAAACCTCTGAAACACAAGTATTTAATATAGATGCTGCGCACTTTGCTGCTGCCCATACCTTTAAAGTTAAAGGTATTCCTAAAGGCGCAACTGTTATTTTTAATATTTCTGGCGATCAAAAAGTTAATGTAAGAAGTAAAAACTTTGCCAGGTTAAGAAAGCATGCTTCTCAAACGGTTTTTAATTTTGTAGATGCACACAACCTAAATATTGAAGGAAGCCGATGGGAGGGAGTGATTTTAGCCCCTTATGCTGATATTAAAGGACTGTTTGGTATTGCAAAAATGCCTGTAATTGGTCAAAGCTTTAAAGGTTCGATGGCATTATTAGGTGGTGAATTTAAGGGTAACCTTCCATCAATCGTTGAACCTATAGCACCGTTTGAAATTACGCAAAAATGGAGTTGGAATTCGAGTGACTTTATGCCGGAGTACAATCAAGTAATGAGTACGCCAGTAGTTGCCCAGCTTAGTGATGACAATAACGATGGTATTATTAATAATAGTGATGTAGCAGATGTAGTAGTAGTTACTTTTAAAGGAAGCGATTATTCGAAGGGGGTTGTTAGAGCTCTGAGTGGTATAGATGGTTCTGAACTTTGGGACTACGCCCAAGGAGCCATTATAGCAGATGCAGCATTCTCCGTGGGTGCTGCTGATTTTGATAACGATGGTGATGTTGAAATTGTAGCGACAAATCGATTTGATAGTTTTATATCTGTGGTTGATAACAATGGAGTAACAAAAAAGCAAATAGCTAAAGTCAATTCTGGTTGGAGAACCACAAGTGACATTACCATAGCAGACATTAATAATGACGGTTCTTTAGAGTTTATTCTTGGTGATGCTCTTTATAATTATGATATTGGCTCATTATTTAACTTTAATAGGGCACCTACCTCTACTATTTTTGATTCAAATGGCGATGGGGCCCAAGAGATTTTCACCTCAGGTAAATTGTTAGATGAAAATGGTGCAGAACTTTGGTCCTATAGCGGTGAAAACGACATATGGTTCTCATCTATTGCTGATATTGATAATGATGAAAAACCAGAAGTTATTCTATCAATTCCTTCAGGGGTTACTTCGCAAGATAAAAGCCGTATTGTAGCACTTGAAGCTAACGGTAACGTAAAGTGGGAAGTTAATACACAAGCCAACCCTGGCGGAGGAGCACATGCCATATCAAACTTTTTGGGCTCAACTAAATTGGGTATTGTAAGTGCTGGTTACAATGATGTTACTATGTACAATAACAATGGTGAACTAGTTTGGTCTATACCTAATGATGATGAGTGGAGCGGTAAAATAGGCGTAAGTGCTTATGACTTTAATGGCGATGGTATTGATGAAGTTATAGTTCAAGAACACCTTACTGTTAGAGTACTAAATGGTGTAAATGGTGAGGTTTTATCTTCTGTTGACAATTCGACTGCATCGCTTTGGGAATACCCAATTGTGGTTGACCTAGAAGGCGATGATAACGCAGAGCTTGTTGTTGTTTCTAACAACTATGATTCTCGCTGGTCAATTAACAATGGGGTGACCGTATATGGTGCTGCTGATGAAAGCAAACCTTGGAAAAATGCAACACGTATTTGGAACCAGCACTCTTACCATCAAACAAATATTTCTCAAGATGGTAAAGTACCTGAGGTAGAAAAACCTAGTTGGTTAAACAATAATACTTATCGCTCAAGTACAATTAAATAATTATTTATTTTTTATTTATAAAGCCAATTAAGTTTTTAATTGGCTTTTTTTGTTGCGAAAATAATCTAAGAGTTCTTACATTCTTCGAATAAATAAGGTTAACTTTTGTCTAAATTAAAATCAGATCCAGCTGTGCGCAGTCTACTTAACCGAATGCCACACGATGTGCAGGATAGTTTTACCGAAGAGCAACTGGCCCATTTAAAAGTGGCGATAGGTGCAAGACAATGGGGTAAGCATACAGTTGATTGCCGTGGCGTAATTAAATTTTTTAAATATAGGTATTACTTTGTTGTACTAGCGGGGCGAAACAGGCGAGAGCTGAGCGAGAAAGAAAAAAAGATAGCTGCTGTATCTCATGCAATAACTGTATCACTATTTAGTTTTATTGTTATTAGCATATTACTATTGGTGGTTTATTTAGTTAAATCGGCTTTAGGGATTGATATATTTAGCGGCTACTCATTTGGCGTGTGGTCGTGGTTTAAGGAACTGTTTAAATAAAAACTAGGTTACAATGTTGTTTATAAATGTTTACCCAAGTATTTATAAGTTTATATTTGTTTTGTTTTATGTAACATCCTCGCTACTTAAAAATATTTTGCATAATATTGTTATACATTAAAACACCCTTAATATTGAATACGTAAGTATGATGCTGTAACATTTGCCGCACAGTTTTGTGGAGCTTAGTTCACTTATTAAGATATCTATAGGGATACATAGTATGACATCTTCAAGGACGTTTAAGCCTAATGGTTCGTCTGATGCAAATTTTTATCGTTTGTTCGATATTTTTGCATTGTTTTTGGCCTTTCAATGTTCTGCTGTTTTT
The DNA here is from genome assembly GCF_030296835.1 of Pseudoalteromonas sp. MM1. Taxonomy (NCBI): domain Bacteria; kingdom Pseudomonadati; phylum Pseudomonadota; class Gammaproteobacteria; order Alteromonadales; family Pseudoalteromonadaceae; genus Pseudoalteromonas; species Pseudoalteromonas sp. MM1. The sequence goes on from NZ_AP027922.1 coordinate 1,541,104, forward strand.
TATAGCTTTGAACTCTCACCTACTTACATGGTTGCTGCATTAACCGTTGCGTTAAGCTTTTTGTATTGCGCTGAAATATTTTCGGCTTATCGTTCTTGGCGAGCTGGTAAATTTAGAACCATGGTTTTATGTGCTTGGGGCTCTTTGTTTGTAGCCTTTGCAGTTTTATTTTGTGTGTCGTTTGTATTTAAGTTTACAGAAGAGCTCTCGCGCATTGGTTTGGGGTTATGGTTTTTATTGAGTTTTGCATTTATGTATGGCTGGCGATTAGGCGCGCATATGTTTAAGCGTAATAAGCGCAAGCTTGGTATGAACTTACGTAATGTTGCCATTGTAGGTGCAACCGAGTCGGCCGTACATTTGTATAACGAAATTACTAAAAATGATGAACTAGGCTTTAAGTTTTTAGGCTTTTATGACGACCGACAACCAGAACGCTTGTTTGAAAATGCTACAAAGCATGATGTAGCAGGTAAAATTCAAGATGCAGTTGATGCTGCACGCAATGGCCAAATAAGTGTTTTATACATTGCCCTACCTATGAAAGCAGATAAACGCATAGCAGATATACTACTGCAGTTAGGTGACACCACTGTTGATGTACATATTATTCCTGACTTTTTAGTATCTAATTTAATACATGCGCGAATAGAGCATGTTGGCGAGCTTGATACATTAAGCGTGTTTGAATCGCCATTTATAGGCGCGCGTGAGTTTATAAAGCGAACTGAGGACATAATTGTTGCTAGTATCATTTTACTGTTGATCTCGCCTATTTTAATTGCCATTGCATTTGCTGTTAAATTTACATCTAAAGGGCCTGTTATTTTTAAACAAGATAGGTACGGCCTTGATGGGCGTAAAATTAAGGTATGGAAGTTTCGCTCAATGACGGTTACTGAAAATAGTAATGTAGTAACACAAGCTAAAAAGAATGATGCGCGTATTACTCCGCTTGGTGGCTTTTTACGCCGCACTAGCCTTGATGAATTACCGCAATTTATAAATGTGTTAAAAGGCGATATGTCGATTGTTGGGCCAAGGCCGCACGCTGTTGCCCATAACGAGGAATACCGTAAAAAGGTAGAATTTTATATGCTACGCCACAAAGCTAAACCCGGTATTACTGGTTGGGCGCAAATTAATGGCTGGCGCGGCGAAACCGACACCTTAGACAAAATGGAAAAACGTGTTGAATTTGACTTACATTATATTAAGCACTGGTCGCTGTGGTTTGATATAAAAATTATTTTTATGACAATTTTTAAGGGATTTAAAAATGCAAATGCATACTAAAAAACTTGTACCACTTAGCGCTTTATTGAGCGCTATGATAGCTGCACCTGCTGCTGCTAATTTGCAACCGGGTAGCGTTATGACTAAAGATGGGGCCGAAATTACCCCTACGTTACAAACTGGTATTAGTAGTAACAGTAACTTTTTTAGCACCCCGAACGATGAAGAGTCGCGCTTAATTTGGACCATAACCCCGAATGTTAAAGCGGTTATTGAAGATGGCCCAGATAGCTATAGCCTAGACTTAGGCACTAGCAGCTCGTTACATAATGAAGATACTGCCGACAACTTTACCCAAGTAAATATAGGTGCAGGTGTACATAAAGAATTTACTAGCCAGCATAGGTTAGATATTAACGGCGATGCCGATTGGTTATATGAACCTCGTGGCAGTGGTTTAACCGAAGGCTTAGGCGATGCAGTTAACGAGCTTGTAAAGTACCAACAACACAATGTGTTAGCACGTTATGAGTACGGTGCGCAAAGCTCAAAAGCGCAAGTGGCGTTAAGTGCTGGTTTTTTTAGTAAAAAATACCAAAATTTTAGAGAAGTATCGCAGTACCGTGACTACGATAAATCGTTATTAGGCGTTACCGGTTATTATAATACCCAAGCCGCAACACGCACCTTTTTAGAAATTAAACAAGAAAACTACCGATACGATGTGTTAGCCAGTAGTGGTATATCGCGTGACAGCGACGATATAAAAGTACTTGCAGGTATGGAGTGGGAGGCTACAGCGGTTACTTCTGGCTCGTTTAAAGTGGGTTATCAGAATAAAGACTTTGACTCGAGTGAGCGTGAAAACTTTAGTGGTTTAAGTTGGGAGGCGGCCATTAACTGGCAACCACTTACATACTCTACTGTACGGTTTATGACTAGTCGCGCTGCAAAAGACCCACTAGTACAAGGCGATTACATTAAAGAGAGCGTTTATGGTGTTAATTGGACCCATAGTTGGAGCGATTACTTAAGCTCACTTGCAAGCGTTAATTATATTGACGAGCAGTATACTGGCGACGTTGGCCGTAAAGATAAAACTAAAAACCTCCGTTTAGGTTTAAATTATGTAGCGAGCAATTTTGGCATGGTTTCTACCTATGTAGATTTTATGGATAAAAATTCTACAGTAAATGCTATTGAGTTTGACCGTGTAATTGTAGGTGTTAACTTTACTTTTGCGTTAAAGGCTAATTAATGAAGTATTGTTTTAGTTTAATGCTGCTTGTATTTAGCAGCATTTGTTTTGCTCAATCTGCGCAAAATTATGTATTAGGTGCAGGTGATAAGGTTGAAATTAAAGTATTTGGTCAACCAGATTTAGAGGTTACTGCACTATTAGGTAACAGTGGTGAGGTTAACTACCCATTTTTAGGAAAAGTTAAACTTGCAGGTTTAAATACCTCAGAGGTTGAGCAGGTAATAACACAAGGTTTAAAACCAGACTATTTAGTAAACCCTAATGTTTATGTGCAAGTTATAGAATATCGGCCTTTTTATATCCACGGTGAAGTAAAAGATCCTGGTGCTTATCCTTATCAGCCCGCAATGACCGTTAACCAAGCAATAGCTCTTGCGGGCGGGTTAACCGAGCGTGCATCTACCGATAAAATTTATATTTTTAAAGAACAAACTAAACAGCAGCAACAAAAAGGTAGTTTAAATAGCCAAATTGCAGCGGGCGATACTATAAAAATTGAACAACGCTTGTTTTAAGCAGTTTACAAGGCAGTAATTAATGAACCAAACATCCGAAAACTTAAACAGTAATGAAGAAATTATTGATTTAAGTGCATATATTAATGTTATTAAGCGCGCCAAGTGGCGAATTTTAGGTTTTGCGACTGTAGTTACATTATTAACTATTATGGTGGCCCTTACCTTAGTGCCTAAGTATGTTGCAACGGCTACATTACTTATTGAGGCAGAACAAACCAAAGCAGTTAGCTTTGAAGAAATATACGGGTTAGATTCTACTAAAAAAGAATATTACCTAACTCAGTTTGAGGTTATTAAGTCTGACAGTATTGCTCGCGAAGTGATTACAAAACTTGATTTAAAAAACCATAAAGATTTTACTGCTAAACCCTCGGCTATTAGTGAAGTTAAAGAGGCTATAAAATCTTACTTGCCTTTTTTAAACAAAAAAGAAGCCACTGTGTATTCTGCGGAAGAAGAAGCTGAGCGTGAAATGTTAGGTTTACTAGCTGCGTTTAAGTCTCGCCTTTCTGTTTCGCCTATCCGCAAAACTCAATTAGTACGTGTAAGTTTTGAGTCGAGCGACCCGAAGTTAGCGGCACTTGTTGCAAATACAGTGGGTGAAGTCTATATAGAAAGCCAAATGCGTGCAAAAATGGGCATTACGCAACAAGCATCTAGCTGGCTAAACACGCGTTTGTCTCAACTTCGTGTTCAGTTAGATGACTCTGAGGTACGTTTGCAGGCTTACCGAGAGCAGCAAAAACTAGTTGATATTGAAGGGATAGCGGGCCTTGCAACGCAAGAGCTTGAGCAGATATCGGAACAATTAGTAAAAGCGCGAAACGAAAAAAACAACCTAGAAAGCATTAACCGTGTAATTAGTGAATATGGCAACAATAACTTAGAATTGTTAGGCAGCATGCCTGAAATCACTTCTCATAGAGTAATACAAGATGTAAAGCGAGAGGTTATATTAGTCGAACGTAAGCTAAGTGACTTAAGCGAAGTATATGGCCCTAAACACCCTAAAATAATTTCTGCTAAGGCTGAACTTGCCACTGTAAAAAACAACCTAAATAAACAAATTAAAGGCCTTATTACCGGCATTGAAAAAGAGCTAAACCGAGTAACGCGAACTGTTAGTGCGCTTGAACGCGACTTAGTTAAAATACGCGCTGAATACCAAGACATTACCCGCAAAGAAACCAAATATAACCAACTAAAACGTGAAGTTGAAACTAACCGTAATATATTTAATACGTTTTTATCTCGCTCTAAAGAAACCGAGGTAACAAGTGACTTTAGCTCAGCTGCTGCACGATTTACCGACCGTGCCTATGCACCAAAAGACCCTGCTAAACCAAATAAAAAACTTATTGTTATTTTGGCATTTGTTGCAAGTTTTGGTTTTGCTGTTGTAATGAGCTTTGTATTTGATGCCTTAAACGATACCGTTAAAACTAAAAACGATGTTGAGAGTAAACTCGCTCAGCGTATGTTAGGTTTATTACCTAATGTACCTATGCCTAAAAAGAGCGTATTCCCCATACATGCTTACCTTGATGATAACTACAGGCGTTTTGCAGAGTCTGTGCGTACATTTCGTACTAGTTTATTGTTAACTCAGTTAGAGCGCGACCATAAGGTTATTGCTGTTACATCGAGCTCGCCGGGTGAGGGTAAAACAACTACCTCAGCTAATTTAGCAATGTCGCTTGCGCAAATGGGTAAAGTATTACTTATTGATGCAGATTTGCGTAAACCAAGTATAGCAAAGCGCTTTGATATACCGGTATTTCACCCTGGGCTGAGTAATTTAATTATAGGCACCGAGCAGTTTAGTGAATGTGTGCATGTTGATGGGCAATCGGGTGTGGCTATTATGCCTAGTGGGCAAATTCCTGGTAACCCGTTGGAGCTTTTATCTAGCTCGCGCTTTAACGAAGTGCTCGATGTGCTAAAATCTAAGTACGATCATATTATTATTGATACACCGCCTACTCAGGCAGTGAGTGATGCACTTGTTATTTCACAAAGTGCTGATTCGGTAATTTATGTGGTTAAATCGGACGTTACTCGTATTAAACCAATAAAAGCAGGTATAGAGCGTTTATTTGAGTCTAAAGCGCATGTTGCGGGTATTGTGTTGAATAAAGTTGATATGAGTAAAAGTAAAGATGAGCATAGCCATGGCTATTACGATTATTACGACTACTCGCAAAAGCCTGAGCAACCAACCTCTTAATTGCTAAAAATTTATGTTTGATATTCATTCGCATATTTTGCCAGGCATTGACGATGGCGCTAAAGATTTAAACGAATCTTTAGCGCTATTAAAAATAGCGCAAGATGATGGAATAACACACATGGTGGCAACCCCGCATATTCATATAGGCCGATTTAATAACTCAGCAAAAGCACTTAATAATGACATTGATGTTTTAAAGCAAGAGGCTTTTAATGCAGGTATTGATTTAAAGCTTGCGGTAGCTGCAGAGGTTAGGCTCGACATTGAATTAATGGCGATGGTTATGGCGGGGCAGTTACCTTTTATTGGTGCGTTAGATTCGGTTAATTATTTGTTGTTAGAGTTACCGCATTCCCACGTACCGCAAGGCTACGATAAGTTTATAAATTGGCTATCTAAGCAAAATATAAAAGCGATAATTCCTCACCCCGAACGCAACAGAGATATTCAAGCAAACCCATTTTATATTGAGCGTTTAAAGCAGTTAGGTTGTGATTTTCAGTTAACAGCCTCAAGCATAGAAGGGGCGTGGGGCGATACTGCTAAAGCAATTAGTATTGATATGCTACAAAAAGGCTTGGTTAGTTATGTTGCAAGCGATGCCCACTCAGTCAAACGCAGGCCTCCATTATTAAGTAATGCAAAAAGGCTCGTTACCGATTTAATAGGTGAGTTAGAAGCACAACACTTGTTTGTTAACAATCCACAGCGTTTAACAGAGTCTTTGTTTGATGAGTAATTTAAAAAAGCTAACTCAAATTACATTGCTTGCAATTATTACTTTGTTTATTAGTTTTGAAAGCATACAAAGTATGCGCGCTAATGCATGGTATTTTAATGCATTAAATACGCTAAAACAGCCAAGTGATTTACTAACACCTCAAGAACTTAATCTTGCAAACGAGGCAATAACACTCGCCACACAACTTGAGCCTCTCCAAGCGCATTATTGGCAGCTAAGTGCGTATATAAAAATGCTTAGTTTAACAAAAAATAATCTAAACGTTAAAAGCGCTCCTAAAGTATATAAGCAAGTAGAGTCTTCTCTTTTAAATTCGTTAAAGCACAGAACGTCGTGGGCCGAAACATGGATAGACTTAGCTAAAGTAACAAGTTATCAAGAGGGGGCAAGTGATCGTGTGTTTGGTTATATTCAGCAGGCTAAAAAAGCAGGCCCTTATAAAATAGATGTTCACTTAGGTATTATTGAAATAGCGCTTGTTAACTGGCAGCAACTCCCTCCAAAATATAAAGCTTTGTATGTTAGCGAGCTTAGCCTTGCAGCCAAGCATGGTTATAAATTTTCACGTGCGTTTGAGATAGCTAAGCAAACAGATACACTCCCTACTTTATGTTTGTCTCTTCAGTTTGGTGCACAATTTGAATCTGCCAGAAATAACTGGATGTTTAAAAAACATTGTAAATAGGTCCTTGTTTAGGAAACGATTTCAGCTATTAGCTATTTAATCTCACTACCGAGAAAAAGTAAAATTACGTGCATTTACTTGTAGACGTTGCTTCTCACGTTAAAAGCATAGCTTCTTTTAAAAAAAATCATTCGCGCAAAAAGAAGCAAATGAGGAGTAAATATGAAGACATTAGCCAAGCTGCTTAATAACATTGTTCGTCAACCTTCTAAAGCGAAGCGTCTCTTAACCTCTTTGTGAAAATTACTAAAAACAAATTGCACAAAGAGAAGGAAATGAGGAGTAAATGAGAAGACATTAGCCAAGCTGCTTAATAGCTTTGTTCGTCAACCCTCTAAACCGAAGCGTCTCTTAACCTCTTTGTGAATAATTTTACTGTAGGCGCCTTGCTTGCTGGCGCTTTAATTTTTGAAAGCAGTTTGCTTTAAACAATTTTTGCGTGAGCAAGCTTCACGCCTACGAGGAATATGTTTAAGCTGATTATGTAGACGTTGAGCTTGCTCACGTTAGAAGCGCAGCTTCTTGTTAAAAGTGTATTTGCATTGAGAGAAGTAAATGAGAATATATAAAAATTGATATATTTGAATTTTTGGCCAATCCTCTAAAGCGCAGCGTCTCTAAGCTTCTTTTGAAAAATCACAAAATCTAACCACATAAAAAACCCAGAGCCATTGTTATTAGCTCTGGGCTACAAATGGCTCTTAGTTGAGCCTTGCGCTAACTAAATACACTTTCGTAATTCTTAGGGAGAAGAAGAAAGTACTTTCAAGTGTAGTCAACTAATTTGCAAAACTCTAAATTTTGTTCATTAATTAATCGCAAATAATAACAAAGGCTTAATAAAATTATGCACAGGTTAACCTTTGTGTTGAGTGGTTTATGCCCAGTTTATTAACTGGGTATTTTGCACAAGATCGCGTGGTAGAGAATTTTTGATCTTATTTTTTTGCCATTTACCCAGTCCAATAGGGCAGCCACATAAGGTTAATACTACTTCGCCGCTGGCTTTTGTAATGCCTTCTAGGCGTATGTCTTTACCATTAAAGTAGTCGTTTGCTTGCTCGTTTGTTAAAGCATACGTATTGCTTTTGCATTCATTACCAAACACGGTTGCAAACTCGTGGGTAAGCCTTACGCCATTTTTATGAATAATACCTAGTTGAATACCTAAACGTGCGTATTTAATTTTATTTTGCACGGCTTCAAATCCGTCAGGAAATAACCACAGTTCTTTATCGCGCTGCATTAATTTACCTGGCAGCGTCTTTAAACCAAACTGCTTTTTAAGCTCGCTCATAAATAACGTGGTTTGTTTTTTATCAAACTCGTTAAATGGAAACGCGCCTTTTTTTAGCGTTTGATTTGGGTTATTGCAGCTCGCTAGTTTTTTAAATTTAGCAATAAAAAAACCTTCACTGTCGTACGTTTGCGGCCATACATGTAAGTAACCCTCAGTGGTTGTTGCTTTTTCTGCGCCTTCAAATAAATCGCTTAGTGGTTGCGGCTCAATGTAGTCGCCAAATTCACTCAGTAGGTAGTCGCACACGTTTTGATTTTCGAGCGGGGTGAGCGTACAGGTTGAATACACCAGTGTACCGCCTGGTTTTAATGCGTAAAATGCACTTTTAATTAAGTCTTTTTGTACTTGGGCAATCTCAATATTTGATTCTATTGACCAGTTTTTGAGTGCGTCGGCATCTTTTCGTACTGTCCCTTCGCCAGAGCAAGGCGCGTCGAGTAATATGCTATCAAAGCATTCAAACATGTAGTTACCAAATATGATGCCATCAAAGTGCGAAAGCGCACAGTTACCCACGCCCATACGTTTTAGTGTAGCGCTCAGTACTTTTAATCGTGATGACGAAAGCTCGTTGGCAATCAACACGCCTTGGTTATTCATTAGTGCGGCAAGTTGCGAGGTTTTAGAGCCAGGGGCTGATGCCATATCAAGCACATAGGTATTATTTTCATCTGAGTTTTTAATACTGTGTTTTAGTGCCATAGGCGGTAGCATTGAGCTTGCTTCTTGCACATACATTGCACCGCTTAGGTGTAGGTCGGTATTGCCCAGCGCTAAGTTTTGCTCTTCTTCGCTTGGGCGCTCTAGCCAAAAACCCTCGCTACACCAAGGTATAGGGGTAAGCTGCCAGTTTTTTTGTTCTGCGCGCTTTAAAAACTCTTCAACCGAAATTTTTAACGTATTAACACGAATAGACTTTCTGAGCGGGCGACGACACGCGTTTATAAAATCGTCTAAATTGAGGTGCGCTGGTAAATAGGTTTTTACGTCGTCAATAAAGTGCTCAGGAATATAAGTGTTGGCGTTCACGCGTTGGCTCGTATTAAAAAAATAAAGCGTGATATTAGCACTTTTAAGGCACTATTTCAGCGCTAAATAGCGGTTTTATAATTTACTAGCGTGTCGACATATTGTGTTTTTAGTTTAATTTTAAAGCAACTTTATACGACTTTAGATTAACTGTGTCGACAATGGATGTGTTTTTTGCTCATTTAGGTAGGGTTAAGGGTTGACATGTTTTTTTATTAAGCACATAGTTAGCACATTAATTGTCGACAATTTACTTATAAGCCATGACACAACCTTTTTTAATCGATACACCTATTACTACAGCTTCTGATCAAGTGTTTGTAGATATGCGCCGTGAAATAGTAGAGGGCAGTATAGAGCAAGGTAGTAAAATATCTGAGCCTGAGCTTGCAAAGCGTTACGGTGTAAGCCGTGCCACCCTCAGAGAAGCATTAAATCGTTTAGAAAGCTGTTATTTAGTTGAGCGTAAAGCCAATGTAGGTTGCCGTGTAGTGGCACTCACTGCAGAGCGCTTAATTGAAGTATACCAAGTGCGAAGCTCTCTTGAAGGGTTGGCATGTAGGCTAGCTGCCGACAATATGGCCGCCGACGAGGTTAAAAGCCTAAAGCAATTACTCAATCAGCATTTACAAACGCAGCGCGTTAAAGAAGGCGAGTCGTACTATCAAGAAGCAGGCGATTTAGACTTTCATTATCGCATTATTAAAGGCAGTAAAAACGCGCACCTTATACATTTGTTGTGTAATGGGCTTTATCAGTTAATTCGTATGTACCGTGTGCAAATGGGTATGGTGGGGCCGCGCGTATCTAAAGCGTTTGACGAGCATTTAGCCATTATTAACGCAATAGAAAACCACGATGGTGAACTTGCAGAAATGCTGATGAAACGACATATAAGTGCATCGCAAGCCAATATTCAAACCAAATTTGATTTGCTGAATAAGCAAACAAAACACTTTGCTAAAAGCTAAAAGCTAAAAGCTAAAAGCTAAAAGCTAAAAGCTAAAAGCTAAAAGCTAAAAGCTAAAAGCTAAAAGCTAACAGCTAACAGCTAAAAGTTAAAAACAGTCACAATTTAAGATTAAAAATATAAGTTACTCCAAGTAGCAACCGTTCAAAGTGAGGAGAAAGTAATGTCAGCAGGATTAAAATTTAAACAGGCTATTGCTAATAACCGTCCATTGCAGGTGGTAGGTACTATAAATGCCTACACAGCCATGATGGCGGAAAAAATGGGCCACCAAGCTATTTATCTCTCTGGTGCCGGTGTTGCGAACGCGTCTTACGGTATGCCCGATTTAGGTATGACTAGCCTTGATAACGTGCTTGAAGATATTCGCCGTATTACTGGTGCAAGCGATTTGCCACTACTAGTAGATGCCGATACAGGCTGGGGCGGTGCGTTTAATATTGCCCGTACCGTTAAAGAAATGACCAAAGCAGGCGCAGCGGGTTTTCATATTGAAGATCAAGTAGCGCAAAAGCGTTGCGGCCATCGCCCTAATAAAGAAATTGTAAGCCAAGGTGAAATGGTTGACCGTATTAAAGCGGCGGTTGATGCGAAAACCGATAGCGACTTTTACATTATGGCCCGCACCGATGCGTTTCAAAAAGAAGGCTTAAATGCCGCAATTGATCGCGCAGCTGCCTGTGTTGAGGCTGGTGCAGACGCAATTTTTGCTGAAGCCGTGCACGACCTTGCCGATTATCAAGCGTTTTCTGACGCGTTAAACGTGCCTATTTTGGCTAACATTACTGAGTTTGGCCAAACACCTATTTACACCAAAGAACAGTTAAGTGAGGTCGGTGTTGAAATGGTGCTTTACCCACTTAGTGCGTTTAGAGCTATGAATAAAGCAGCGCTTAATGTGTACTCTGCGATTTTAAATGAAGGCTCTCAGCAAAGCGAAATTGAGAACATGCAAACACGCGCCGAGCTTTACGACTTTTTAGATTACCACACATACGAAAATACACTCGATAACCTTTTTTCATCAAAATCTGACAAATAATAATTAAAACACACACAAATTTAAGATAGGAGAAGATCATGGTAGATAAAGCATTAGGCGGTGCAGGCTTACGCGGCCAAGTAGCAGGGCAAACAGCATTATGTACAGTAGGGCAAACAGGCTCTGGTTTAACGTATTGTGGTTACGATATTAGCGAACTTGCCGAAAAAGCACAGTTTGAAGAAGTGTCATTTTTACTTTCGCGCGGCGAGTTACCAACAGCCAGTGAACTAGCTGAATATAAAGCTAAACTAAAAAGCTTACGTGGTCTGCCAGATGCGCTAAAAACCGTGCTTGAAAATATTCCTAAAGACGCGCACCCAATGGATGTTATGCGTACCGGTTGCTCTATGTTAGGTAACCTAGAAATGGAACTTGATTTTAGCCAAGCAAACGATGCCATAGACCGCATGGTTGCGCTCTTCCCAAGTATTATTTGTTACTGGTACCGCTTTACACACGATGGCGTTCGTATTGAAACGCAAACCGATGACGACTCAGTAGGCGCACACTTTTTAAATTTATTACACGACAAAGCACCGAGTGAGCTTTTTGCACAAGTAATGAATGTGTCGCTAATTTTGTACGCAGAGCATGAATTTAATGCCTCTACTTTTACGGGGCGCGTGTGTGCATCAACGCTTTCTGATATTCATTCTTGTGTAACCGGCGCTATTGGCACGCTACGCGGGCCACTACATGGTGGTGCAAACGAAGCCGCTATGGATATGATTCAAAACTTTACAAGTGCGGATCACGCAGAGCAAGAAATTATGGGTATGCTTGAGCGTAAAGATAAAATTATGGGCTTTGGCCACGCTATTTACCGTGAGTCAGACCCACGTAACGTTATTATTAAAAAGTTCTCTGAAAAGCTAGCGGCTGAGGTGGGTGATGATGTGCTTTACCCAGTGTCGGTTAGGTGTGAAGAGGTTATGTGGCGCGAGAAAAAACTATTTTGTAATGCCGATTTTTTCCATGCATCGGCATATCACTTTATGGATATTCCGACCAAATTGTTTACGCCAATATTTGTGATGAGCCGTGTTACAGGCTGGACTGCACATGTTAAAGAGCAGCGTGCTAATAACCGTATTATTCGCCCAAGTGCAGATTATACAGGGCCAGAGGCGCGCAGCTATACGCCAATTGAATCAAGAGGCTGATTAGTTACACATAATACCAATCCGTAATAATACTTAATTAAGCGCATTGGTATAGGGTGAGCAACACGCTCACCTTTTTGCCTTTTATTTCCCGTCACCTATTAGCGAACAGATATTATGACCATAATTAACAACACCCAATACCGAAAACCCTTACCCGGCTCAAATGTAGACTACTACGACACGCAAGCTGCGGTAGATGCAATAAAACCAGGTGCCTACGCTACATTGCCTTACACATCACGTGTACTTGCCGAAAACTTAGTACGCCGCTGTGAGCCCGATATGCTAACCGATGCGCTTAATCAACTTATTGAGCGTAAACAAGATTTAGATTTTCCGTGGTATCCGGCGCGCGTGGTGTGCCACGATATTTTAGGCCAAACCGCTTTAGTTGATTTAGCTGGCCTGCGCGATGCCATTGCTGCCAAAGGCGGGGATCCGGCTAAAGTGAATCCGGTAGTGCCAACACAGCTTATTGTTGATCACTCATTAGCGGTTGAGCATGCCGGTTTTGAGGCCGACGCATTTGAAAAAAACCGCGCCATAGAAGATAGACGCAACGATGACCGTTTTCACTTTATAAACTGGACTAAAACCGCCTTTAAAAATATTGATGTTATTCCGCCTGGTAACGGCATTATGCATCAAATTAACCTTGAAAAAATGTCGCCTGTTATTCAAAACCGCGATGGCATTGCATTCCCCGATACCTTAGTAGGCACCGATAGCCACACCCCGCATGTTGATGCACTTGGCGTAATTGCTGTAGGTGTAGGTGGGCTTGAAGCCGAAAGCGTAATGCTTGGCCGTGCCTCGTACATGCGCTTGCCTGACATTGTAGGTGTTGAGCTTACAGGTACTCGCCAGCCAGGTATTACTGCAACCGATATAGTATTAGCTATTACTGAATTTTTACGCGCTAAGCGTGTGGTTTCGACCTATTTAGAATTTTACGGCGAAGGTGCTGATGCACTCACCCTTGGTGACAGAGCAACCATTTCAAACATGACGCCAGAATTTGGCGCAACTGCGGCCATGTTTTATATAGACGATAAAACAATAGACTATTTACGTTTAACAGGTCGCGATGAAGAGCAAATAGCGCTTGTAGAAAACTACGCTAAAACGGCAGGCCTTTGGAGCGATAGTTTAAAAACAGCAAAATACGAGCGGGTGCTTAAGTTTGATTTATCGAGTGTTGGGCGCAATATTGCTGGGCCTTCGAACCCACACCGCCGTGTATCAACGAGCGATTTAGCAAAAGAAGGTATATCAGGCAAGGTTGAAAACAATGAAGGCTTAATGCCAGATGGCGCATGTATTATTGCCGCTATTACCAGCTGTACTAACACCAGTAATCCGCGCAACGTAATTGCTGCAGGCCTTATTGCGCGCAATGCAAATGCCAAAGGCTTGATGCGTAAACCATGGGTTAAAACCTCACTCGCGCCCGGTTCTAAAGCGGTGCAATCATACCTTGAAGAGGCAAACTTACTTCCAGAACTTGAAAAGCTTGGTTTTGGTATTGTGGGTTTTGCCTGTACTACTTGTAACGGCATGAGCGGCGCGCTTGACCCCGTAATTCAACAAGAAGTAATCGATCGCGATTTATACGCAACAGCGGTGCTTTCGGGCAATCGTAACTTTGATGGGCGTATTCATCCCTATGCTAAGCAAGCGTTTTTAGCGTCACCGCCATTAGTTGTAGCTTATGCTATTGCCGGCACTATTCGTTTTGATATTGAAAAAGATAGTTTAGGGCAAGATCAACACGGCAACAATATAACGCTAAAAGATTTATGGCCAAGCGATGAAGAAATAGATGAAGTAATAAAACAAAGCGTTAAGCCAGAGCAATTTAAAAAAGTGTACGAGCCTATGTTTGATTTAACCGTAGATTACGGTGAAGACAACGACCCACTTTATGACTGGCGCGAGCAAAGTACGTATATTCGCCGACCGCCATATTGGGAAGGCGCCCTTGCAGGTGAGCGCACCATGACCGGCATGCGCGCTCTTGCTGTACTTGGCGATAACATTACAACAGATCATTTATCGCCATCAAACGCAATTATGGCAAGCAGTGCTGCGGGTGAATACTTAACTAAAATGAATGTCCCTGAAGAGGATTTTAACTCGTATGCAACCCACCGCGGGGATCACTTAACCGCGCAGCGCGCCACGTTTGCAAACCCTAAATTGTTAAACGAAATGGTACGTGATGAAAACGGGGAAGTTAAACAAGGTTCATACGCGCGTTTAGAGCCTCAAGGCACTAATACCCGCATGTGGGAAGCAATTGAAGCTTATATGCAGCGTAAACAGCCGCTAATAATTGTAGCGGGTGCCGATTATGGCCAAGGCTCGTCTCGCGATTGGGCTGCAAAAGGCGTAAGGCTTGCAGGCGTTGAAGTGATAGCCGCAGAAGGCTTTGAGCGCATACACCGTACTAACTTAATTGGTATGGGGGTATTACCCCTTGAATTTAAACCAGGCACTACCCGCAAAACCCTTAACATTGATGGCAGCGAAAGCTTTGATGTAAAAGGCGAGCCAACGCCTGGTGCTACCATTGATTTAGTGATTACGCGTAAAAATGGTGAGGTGCTAACTGTACCTATGAAGTGCCGACTTGATACCCAAGAGGAGCTTTCTATTTATGCTGCTGGTGGTGTATTACAGCGTTTTGCACAAGACTTTTTAGAAGCAACGCAATCAGCATAAGGGGCGTGCATTATGTTTAAACCACAAATTAAAGTACCAGCAACTTACATGCGTGGCGGCACCAGTAAAGGCGTGTTTTTTAAATTAACCGATTTACCAAAATCGGCGCAAGAGGCCGGTGAGGCGCGCGATAACTTACTGTTACGCATAATTGGCAGCCCCGATCCTTACGGTAAACAAACCGATGGCATGGGCGGTGCTACATCAAGTACCAGTAAAACGGTTATTTTAAGTAAAAGCGAGCAACCTAATCACGATGTAGACTATTTATTTGGCCAAGTGGCAATAGATAAACCTTTCATAGATTGGAGCGGTAACTGCGGTAACTTAACCTCAGCCGTAGGTGCATTTGCAATAACGAATGGCTTAGTCGACAAAAGTAAAGTGCCCGACAACGGCGTTGCTATTGTGCGTGTGTGGCAAGCTAATATTAAAAAAAGTATTTTAGTTCATGTGCCTATTACCCATGGTGAAGTACAAGAAACCGGTGATTTTGAACTCGACGGTGTTACCTTTGCTGCCGCTGAGGTAAAACTTGAGTTTTTGAACCCAGCAGACGGCGAAGGCGCATTATTTCCTACAGGCAATGTAGTGGATGACTTAGAAGTACCAGGAGTTGGTACTTTAAAAGCTACTATGATAAACGCGGGTATTCCTACTGTGTTTATTAATGCAAGCGATATTGGCTACACCGGCGCTGAGCTACAAAATGACATAAATAATGATACTGCCGCACTTAAAAAACTTGAAACAATACGTGCTTACGGCGCAGTAAAAATGGGGTTAATAGCTAATATTAACGAAGCGCAAACACGCCAACATACGCCTAAAGTGGCCTTTGTGGCAGCGCCATTAGATTATAACGCGTCAAGTGGTAAGTTTATTGAAGCTACAACAATTGATTTATTAGTACGCGCTATGTCTATGGGCAAGCTTCATCACGCCATGATGGGCACAGCCGCAGTGGCTATTGGCGCAGCCGCGGCTATTGAAGGGACGCTTGTTAATATGGCCGCAGGTGGCGGGGCATTGAACGAAATTAACTTTGGTCACCCCTCTGGCACGCTAAAAGTAGGCGCAGAAGCTAAAAAAATAGATGGTGATTGGCAAGTAACCAAAGCAAGTATGAGCCGCAGCGCCCGCGTACTTATGGAGGGCGTAGTGAGGGCTTTGCAGTAAGCTGATTTTAACGTTTTATATTGAGTCATTAACGGTACCTCCAGTCGTTATTGACTCTTAACATGTTTAGTTTAAACCTAAACAACGTAAACAATGTGTTTAAAAATCTCCCTTTCAAAAAACCTACAAAACCCATCCTTTTTCATTATATAAGCGTTTAGATAGTTTTTTTTTACCGTATCTGTCGCATTTACTTGAAGAATATTATTAACAAACTAAATTAAATGTAATATTCACTTAATATAGTGGATATAAGGTATGCACGAGCGATGCTCCTTAATGGTTTTAACATATGTTATTGAAAAATAGTAAAGCCTATGAAGAAGCGTCGTTTAAATTTTGGTAAAAACTTGTACTTAAAACGTATAAAAATGTAGCAAAAACTCATTGCTTAATGTTACTTTAATCAATAAGTAACAAAGGTTGTTATTGTGTGTCTGTTTATGTTTTTTTGTAAACATTCACACGTGTATTTAATAAGATAATTTTCTGATACTCATTGCAGGCTATCAAGGAGAAATAAATGGCACAGCGTATGACTAAAATTACCCCAATTGCAGCATCTGTTGCACTCACACTAGGTTTAGCGGGTTGTGGTTCAGACAACGACAGAAACACTTATGTTCCTCCAGTTGAATCTGTTACTTCATCTGATGACGCGCAATTTAACGTAGAAATAACAGGTAAAGCTGTTAAAGGCGCGATGAAAGGTGCCGTTGTTAGCGTGATGACACTTGATGAAACTGGGCAAAGTGTTCCAGTTGCATTTAGATTAGAAGCATCAGCAGAAGCAGAAACATTCACTGGAGAAGCAACGTCGCAAGATGCGGCAGATGCGGCAGTGGAAGCAAGTAAAATTGCAGGTAACCCTGATGCGCTAGTAACTGGCGATAATGGCAGCTACAGCATTTACCTTGAAGATGACTTTACAGGCCCTGTATATATTACAGTTGCTACAGCTGAAGAAGGTGATGAGAGTTATTTACGTTGTGATGCTTACGTTGGTTGTGGAACTTACGATGAAGCGCCAGAAGCAGACGATGTAAACGATGGTGATACTAACATTGAGTTTGGTGAATGGTATAAAGCAGACCTAGAGCTTTCGGTTGTTAAATATATTGCAGCAGCAGAAGCCGATGCGTCTGGTGCAAGTGGTGCAGCAGGTGATGCAAACGTTGCACGTTCGTTTAAAGCAAATGTTACCTTTTTAACGACACTAGTTGCTCAAGCACTACTTGAAGCTGGTGACGATGTTGATGCCGATGCAATTGCATCAACAAGCTTAAATACGGTTATTCAAGTAATGGGCCCAGATGCAGCTGTATTATTGTCGGCGCTTATTGGTGATTTATCTAACGGTGGTGCAGTTGATTTAAGTGATGTAGACGGTGAAGAAGCACTTTCACAAGGTGTATTAGCAATTGCTCAGCTGTCGTCATCTATTCAAGGCTTATCTTCAATTAGCGAAGTAATGACTAGCATTAAAGAGGGTATTAAAGCAGGTACTTTAAGCACAACCGACGTTGCAGCTACACTGCAAGCTGCGGTTAGAAGTACCGCAAGTGTGTTTGTTGCAATTGCAACAGGTGATGAAGCAGCAATTAAAACAGCCCTTGAAGCGGCTTATGCGGCTAAGATCCCAGCTCCTACGGCAGCACAGATAGCTGCATTTGCACAAAATTCTGCAGGCATTGCAACTAAAGCAAAAGCTGCAAAAGACAACGCAGTTAAAAATGGCGCAGCAACTGATGCAGAACTAGCAGAGCTTGCAGGTACTGTGCAAGAAGCCTTAGAAGAGCTTGGTTGTACGGGCGATGAATGTGCTGCAGGTGATGACTTTTTTGCAGATTTAGCGGTTGCTTTATCAGCACAAATTGATGCATCTTCTACTGAGCTTACAGAACTTCAAGCATCGGTAGATGCTGCTGAAGCAATGCTTGCTGATGTTCAAGCTCTAGGCGGTGATGCAATTACCGATGCCGATACTGCAATTGCATTTGTTGCAGCTGTGGCAGCGCTTGAAAACGAAGCAGAAGCTGCTGACTTATCAAATATGGCTGATATTTTATATGTTAAATCACAGGGCTATGTTAGCACGGCTTCTTTACTTGTAGCTCAAAGCTCTGACTACCAAGGTGTACTTGATACTGCAACTGATTTGCAAGACGCAGCCTTAGAAGAAGTAGAAAACCTAAGTGATTACGATGCAGCAATTGCGCAGTTAGTAATTGATGCGCAAGACGCTATTACTGATTACGAGGTTGAAGTAGCAGCCGCTAAAGAAGTTGCTATGAACACTGCCGATGTTGCAGGTGAAAAGAAAACAGCTGCTAATACTGCAGAAGCTGCTTCAACAAGTGCGCTTGATGCTGCACAAGCTGCTGTTGACTCGGGTGACGATGCTCAAGCAACGGTTGCTTTAGTTGATGCTGCGGTTACTGCTGCTTCTGATTTTTCTGCTGCTGTAGATGCGCTTGAACTTGCGATTGAACAAGCTTTAGAAGCAGCAACTGAATATAAAGCTGTAGCAGTGACTGAAGCTGATACGGCTGAAGCTGATGACTTAATTGCAAGCGCAAATACGATGGCTGAAGCAGCACAAATACAAGCTGATCTTGCAAACGAGCAACTTGTAACAGCGCTCAGCTTACAAGCAGAAGCAGACCTTGCAGTAGCTACAGCATCTGTTAAAGAAACGTCAATGTCACTTTCTACAATGACGGTATTAACAAGCACGGGTGGCGATGCACTTTACGATACAGCTGAAGTGTTATTTGATGTGTTTGAAGAGCTTGCCGACATGGGGAATTCTGGTGAAGGTACGTCAACAACTCACCCTGAGTGGGACTACGATTACAGCCTAGACGACTTAACGCTAATGCTTACAAACTCAACAACTGGTAGCGAGATCACTGCATCAGCAGCGTATCAAGATGACCAGCTTGTTGTTGCTTGGGGTGGCATGCTAGAGACCGACAGCGATGCAACAGTAGAGCTTGTAACAGGTGAGGCTGCAGCTGCACTTGAAGAGTGTCAAGCATTTGCTGATGGTACTATTACCGATTCAACACAAATTGATTCGTGTTTAGTATTTACCTTTGACGGTGCTGTAACCGCAGATACGATTGACGATGCTGAGCTGACTATGGCGCAAGCATGGAACCGTGTTGAGATTATGGACGGTGACTCAGGCTTTATGGGTACGCTAAACCTTAGCGGTATGGAAGAAACCGATTCTGCAATGTTAGAACTAGCAGGTATGTCTGGCGACTTAGACTTTAGCGTAATGTCTGAAGTGGATAGCAGTGGTGATGAAGATATGACCATGCTTGAAATAAAAGTTAATGGTGACGCTGCAATGGGTTACACGCTATCTATGTCGGGTACTGAGTCAGCTGGCTACATGGGCGACGTTAAAGCAATGTACGACGGCATGATGATGACCTTTGGTACAGCAACTAAAGTTACAAATGGTGTTTCGATTACTTACATTGATGATGAAGTAATTGAGTACACAGATGTGACTTTAATTGACTCATCTAACTAATACTTAAACTATAAAAGGGAAAAGCGCTGCGCTTTTCCCTTTTTTTATAGAAAGCGATTAAATTATGAAAAAAAAAATTCTCTTGTTAGGATTTTCAACTGCTCTACTTTCACCTCTAGCTTCTGCAAATAATCAATTTCAAATATTTACTCACTTTGACGCCGAAATTTACACTGAGGCACAGCCAGTACAAGCATTTGTAGATGATTTTGACGAGCCTATTAAGTCTGGCGATAGTGCATTTACTTATAATATTTTTGAAATTGGGGTAGGTTACAACAACTTTAAAGTTGGTCTGCAAAGCCGCTATGACTATGTACTTAACTTTGATCCAGACACTGCACTTTATACATATTTAGAAAAAAACGATTTACCCTTTGAAGAGCGATTTTACACGTACCAATTAGATGCAAAACAAGTTACCTCTAATGGGGTATTTGTTTCATACGATTTTAAGTTTTTAGATAAAAACGCGTTAACTATCACACCTAAAGTGTCTGTGTTTGCTAGTACACATTTTCAAGATGCCTCTGTAGATGGGCGAATATTTAGTGACGATGTTGAAGGTAGCATTACAGCTGATTATAATTTTTCGAAAGATATTTTATTTAAAAAATTTACCCCCTCTGAAAACCCAGAAGGCTTAGGTTATAGCTTAGATATTTTTGCTGATTGGCAAGTAAATGACGATTTAAAAGTAGGCCTAAGTGTAAAAGATCTACTTTATAAAACTGATTTTGATGATACCGGCTCGGTAAAAGGGCAAACAACAGAAATTCCTTTTAGTGAAGATGAGAATGGGAGTGTTGTATCAACACCTACTGTGTCACTACAAACATCTGCTTTTGGTAATACCCAGTCGCACACACTTGATATGGAAATGCGTATTACCGCTTTTGCTGATTACAGAATTAACTCTCGATATTCAACTGCGCTAACAATAAAACAATATGACGAAGATACGTTTAGCCAGCTAAAAGGACGTATTCATTTTTGGGATCATTGGAAAGTACAAGCTGGCTATGAAACAAAAAGTGAAGCGTTTTTAGTCGGAATTGAAAACGAGTACTTTGGCCTTAATTTACAAACCGACAGCTTAGATTTAGATAAAGCTTATTATGCGAATGTAAATTGGTACATGAACATTAAGTTTTAAGGAATGAAGATGTTAAAAAAACTTTTACCTTTGTCAGTTGCTGTAGCGCTTAGTGGCTGTGGCGGCTCTTCAAATGATAGTAATGACGAAGTGGTTGAAATAAGCGTTGCATCTACTTCTACCGTAAACTTTTATGTGCCTCAGTGGCAATCAGCTAAAGGTACGCTTAATCAATTAGACAGCCAAGGCAATGTCGTTGAATCTGTTGCAGTTGAAAATATAAATACCGCTAGCGTGAGCGTATCGCCTCTTAATTTTTATACATTTGAATTTATACCTGACGATAGTGCTTTGCCATGCCCACGCTTTACAGGCTGCGGCAGAACGTTGCGCGGCGATGTAAACGATATAAACGAGAACCGTTTAATTGATTTTGAAGAGATAACCGGTGTTAATTTAAATTATGCCGCCCGTGCTTATGTTGCGCCTGGCGTTAATGAGGTGTTTTTCTCGCCTTTAAGTACTGTAATTAATGAAGCTAATATTGATGCTACTCTTGCTAGTTTATCGGCAAGCCCGTTTTATCAACTCACACACAGTAACTTAAGTAATACCTTAGAGGCTGAAATTGTTGCTAATGCATTTACCTATGGTGCAATTGTAGCTGGCGTGGCTGTTGATGACTTTGATTTAGCTACTGCATTTAATGATTTTATTACCGAGCAGGATGACACCAGTGCTTGGCAAACCTACAGTAATTTAGCTGATCAATACATTGCAGATAACCTTTACAGTGAACAAGGCAATGGTTTAATTCAAAGTGTAGCTGGTCAAGTTAAGCAAACTATTGCCAGTGTGACTAGTTACACTAATTGGCAACAAAAAGTCGAATCTGAGCAACTACTAGAGTCACGCGAATTACTTGAAAATGTAAGAGATGTACTTGGTGTTGTTCGTTTACAAGACACAACCTACGCTGACGATTTAGACGTAAAACTTGAGCAATTAGAAAGCGCACTTGATGATGATACTCAAAAAGCAATTACTGTACTTGCTGAAGTAATTAATGAAGTACTCATTAATTACTCGCCGCTTGCGGAAGTTTCAGCAAGCGAAGGGCAGTACACGTTACGCAATCTTGATATTAGTTACTCTACATCACCCTACGAATGGCTAATTACAGGTACTTATGACGGTTTGCCTGTAAATATAGAGATGTCTATTCCTACCTTTAGAGTCAGTGGCGTACTCGGTGATAAAGTGGAAGGGGTAATGAGTGCTTTTGTTGTTAACGGCGATACGCGTTTAGATGTTGATGTAAGTGAGTTGCTGGTTGAATTTGATGGGACAAGTGAGCAAAGTGAATTATTACCCGATGCGCAAACAGGTATCGCTAATATTACAACTGATGTTGTTATTGCTAAGCAATCTGGTGAGCTTACAGGTGAGTTATCATTAGATCTAAATCGATTTGTTACTGCTTTTGCACAGGAAGTGACCTCTTTATCTGCATTTGATTTTGAAGGGCAGTTTCAAAGTGATATTCAAACGACACCTTTTCATATTACGGCATTAGAAGCATCGCCACTCACTGGTGAGGAAAACGATGATTTAATGTTTGGCTTAGGGCTAGCTTTGCCGTTGGGTGGTGCGAGTGATTTTAGCTTAGCGTATGTAGGAGATGTTATTGATTTATCGCAGCTTACCAGTAGTGATGTTTTTATTAGCGTAAAACAAAAAGCCTTAGATTTGCGTATTAGAGAAGTAAATAGCAACATTAGTTTAACTGCAAAAGGTGAAAACGGTCGCTGGCTAGATGTTAAACAGGCGGGCAGCAATTACAGCGGTGGCTTGTATTTAGGCGATACAAAAATTGCAGATGTAACCGCAGTACGTGGTATTCCAGGGGTATTATTTCCTAATGGTGACTTTGAGTCGTTATTTTAATAGCGGTTTAAACCTAAACTTAAGCCCAGCAAGTTGCACATACTTGCTGGGTTTTTTTATTACTCGTGCTTATATACTGCTAACTAAGCAAATTTGCATAAGCTATAATAGCTCTATTTCTACGGTTTCGTCTTTCGCAATATTGCCACTTTCGGCTGGTACCACAATAAGGCAATTTGCTTGACTAAGCGATGAAAGCACCCCCGAACCTTGTTTGTTTATAGGCGTTACCAGCAGATTATTGTTTTCGTCGGTGCTGGCTATACCGCGTTGAAAGTCGGTACGGCCAGGGCGCTTTTTGATCAGCGCTGTGGTAGTTGCTTTTAAACGTAATTTAGCAGTATGTTCATTACCTGAAAGTTTTGTAAGAGCGGGTTTTACAAGTCGCTCAAGCGTAACGGCTGCCGATACGGGGTTACCTGGTAAACCAAAAAAGTAGCTGTTAGGTAATTTACCAAACGCAAAGGGTTTGCCCGGTTTCATGGCAATTTTCCAAAAGTGTATATCGCCAATTTCATTTAATACTTCTTTGGTAAAATCGGCTTCACCAACTGATACACCACCAGAGCTAATTACAGCATCTGCCTGCTCATTTGCTTTTAAAAATGTATTTTTAATCAAGCTTTTATCATCAGCGATAATGCCAAAATCAATTACTTCTATATTGCTATCTTGCAGCTCGCTTAAAATAACTGCTCGATTACTTTCATAAATAGCGCCAGCGGGAAGCGCATTGCCGGGCTCTATAAGTTCATCCCCTGTAGAAAACACCGCAACTTTAAGTGTTTCATATACGCTTACTTGGCTAATGCCAATAGAGGCAAGTAAGCCTATATCGACTGCTTTTAGTTTTCTGCCTGCTTTAAAAACAATGCTGTCTATTGCAATGTCTTCGCCGGCAAAGCGCACATTATTATTGAGCTCAATATTACCCGTAAATGTTATTTTATCGTTATCTGCAGTGGCGTTTTCTTGCATCACGACTGCATTAGCGCCAGGTGGCAGTGCCGCGCCGGTCATTATTCTAACGCATTGCCCGGCAGATAAAGTGCCTTCAAAGGTTTGCCCTGCAAACACGCTGCCTACTTGTTGATAGGTGGTTAGCCCTTCACTTAGGCATAGTGCATACCCATCCATTGCCGAATTATCGTGAGCAGGCACATTAATACTAGATTTAATATCACTTGCTAAAACACGGCCAGCGCTGCGCATAATAGAAATGGTTTCTGCTGCTTTATTGAAGCTAATAGCGCTTAGCATGTTACTTATTGCGGTTTCTACTGGTAATAAACCAGGTGCATTGCATACATCGTTCATATATATTGTTTTTTATAATGTGACTGATTTTTAAAACAATACTTATAATGTTAAAGCTTTACAATACATGGTGTGGTTATTTGTTATTACTGTTAGTGGTATTTAGCAAGCCACTTAACGCAAAAGAAACACTGCATATCGCAGTGGCGAGCAATTTTAAACCTGTGCTGCAAACGCTGGTAACTAACCCAGCCCTGAAAAATATTAATATTAAAATATCAGCTGCTTCTAGCGGCGTATTACACTCACAAATTATGCATGGAGCGCCTTACGATATTTTTTTATCAGCCGATGCGATGCGTCCACAAGCACTTATCAAAGATGGTTTTGCCATCAAAGATAGCTTAACCACCTATGCAATAGGTTTATTAGCGCTTTGGCAGCCAAGCAACTCAATTATTAATAATAAATTGGCTATTGCTAACCCTCGGTTTTCGCCTTATGGGCAATCATCAGCACACTATGCTAAAAACTATATAAAAACACCTTATGAGTTTGTGTATGCAAATAATATTACCCATGCGTTTCAGTTTGTAGAAACAGGTAATGCTGCTAAGGGTTTGGTCGCGTTATCTACGTTAAAGTCTGCGTATCGTAAAACTAAAAATAAAAAATACTTAAATTACTCGCTTATCGACACTGCAAAATATCCTCAAATAACACAGCAAGGCGTAATTATTAGCGCTTCTAAGCATTTAACAACAGCGAAAAAGTTTATGGCTTTTTTAAATGCTCCCTCAACCGAAAAAACATTATTAGAACTAGGCTACAAAGCAAAGGGAAGTGATGTTAGCAAGTGATATTACGGCGCTGTGGCTTACAATTAAACTCGCCTTTATAACGGCCGCTATTTTGTTGATTATATGCATTCCGCTTGCATGGCAGTTGGCCAGTTATAAAGGTAAGTTAAAACCTATATTAGAAGCGCTTATAGCAATGCCTTTGGTGCTACCGCCTACGCTAATGGGGTTTTATTTATTGGTGTTGTTTTCACCTACTCATGCATTTGGTCAGTTTTGGTTTTGGTTAACGGGGACGCAACTTGCGTTTAGTTTTCAGGGGGTGGTTATTGGCTCACTCTTTTATTCACTTCCTTTTGTGATGCAGCCGTTACTGGCTGGTTTTAAACAAATAAATACCACCTACAATCAAGCTGCAATTGCTTTGGGTATTAGCCCATTTAAACGATTTATGTATTTAACTTTACCGCTATTAAAGCCAAGTATCGGCAGTGCCTTTGCGTTAGGTTTTGCCCATACATTAGGGGAATTTGGTCTAGTGCTTATGATTGGTGGCAATATACAAGGCGAAACCCAAGTGGTGTCTATTGCGTTGTACGACCATGTAGAGTCACTTAATTATGGGGCAGCTCATCAATTGTCATTGGTATTACTGGCCATTTCGTTTGCGTGTTTAGTGTTGTTGTTTAAATTTAATAAAACCGTGATAAACGGAGCTGCTAATCGTGCTTAAAATAAAATGTCATCAACGTTTGGATGATTTTGAACTAAATATTGATTTAACTATAAATCAATTTGATATTTTAGGGGTGTTTGGCCCTTCGGGCTCAGGTAAGTCGAGTTTATTGCAAGCTATAGCGGGTTTATCTCACTCGCAAAATGTGTGTATAAATGATCACAACATTACTCATTTAAACCCTGATAAACGCCTTCTTACTTTGCAGTTGCAGTCGTGTCCGTTATTTCCACATTTAAATGTGATGGGCAATTTATTGTTTACTCACAAGCATTGTAAAAATAAAAGCAACAACCTAACCCCTGAGTTGGTGATTGATTTATTAGCGCTTAAGCCATTACTAAATCGTGATGTGTCGGGGCTTTCGGGCGGAGAACGTCAGCGCGTAACTTTTGCAAGAACACTGCTAAGTGGGCAATCTGTAATTTTACTTGATGAGGCCTTTAGTGCCTTAGATTGGTCAACGCGTTTTACTATGTTGGGGGTAGTGCAACAACTCAATAAATCCCATGGTATTAAATTTATTATTGTTAGCCACTCTTTAAAAGAGCTGCTTTATTGTAGCGATACATTAATACATATAGCGAAAGGCAACGTGCTCAAGTTTGGGGCAACACAACAAGTGGTGCAAAGTATTTATACAAATAAGAGCCAAACGCCACTGAGTATACTTAGCTACAGCAAGGCTGAGTTTAATGATGCTTTTGGCCTATACCAGCTTACTCTTAGCAATAGCTTACAGCACTTATATGTATTGCCTTCGCTTGTAAAACAAAGTCATAAATTAATTATAGAAAGCAGCCAAATTATCTACAGTAAGGCAAAGCCGGCCAACGAGAGTAGTGCAAACGTACTAACAGGGCTTCTCGAAAATGCTCAGCAGCTCGATGAGCAGTGGTTACTTACTGTAAATGTAGATACGCAATTACTGTATTGCGCGGTGTCTAAAAGGCAATGGCAGCAAAGTGCTGTAAGCCTAGGCGAGCAGATTTATTTGACAATAAATAATTTAGAAACGCTAAATTAGGCTTTTAAAAGCAGTCATGTATTTACAATGTACTAAATTAAGCGCTGCAAACAGGGCAGTGCTTATTTTTAACAATATTAAAACGGTTAAATTCCATACTTAAACCATCTACAAGTAATAGCTGCTCGGTGAGTTTACTAGGCAGTCCTGCAATAATTTTAAGGGCTTCAGTTGCTTGAATACTGCCAATAAGGCCTACAATAGGGGAGAGCACGCCTGACTCTGAGCAGCTTTGAGTTTGTTCGCCAAAGAGCTGTGACACGCACCCGTAACAATGGCTATTGGGGGCCATTGTAAAACAAGCAACTTGCCCCTCAAACCTAATAGCAGAGCCAGAAACCAAAGGCGTACTAGTATTATAGCAAGCACTGTTGAGTAAATTACGTGTTGCTAAGTTATCAGAGCAGTCAATAACAACATCTACTTTGCTAAATAAGTGCTCAAGGTGCGAGCTTTCATCTAAAAACTCATCAATTGTGTGTATTTCTATTTCATTATTTAAAAGAGTTAATTGCTTTTTTGCACTGTGGGTTTTCAAGAACCCTACATCGCTTGGCTTATAAAGCACTTGCCTTTGCAAGTTAGTTGCTTCAACCACATCGTTATCTACAAGCGTTAAACGCCCTACGCCCGATGCCGCTAAATACTGCGCAACTGGACAGCCTAATCCACCTAATCCCACTATAAGAACATGACTTTGCCATATTTTTTCTTGTCCATCGATATCCAGCTGAGGAAGCATAATATGGCGTGAATAGCGTAATTGCTGCTGATAGGTTAAAGGCGGTTTTTGCATTTATTTTTTCTCATAATTTTTTTAAACAATACCAATTAGTTAAAAGCTAGAGCAAGTAAAGCTTAAAAATTCTTTGCACTGTTTACGCTCATTGCGACTGCTTAAATAGTGCAAAGCAAAATAAATAATATTTCCAAAAAATCTAAGCCCTTGAAAAACATAACTAATAATTATTGGCTTAGTAATTGCTGAAAGCGGTTAACGTTAATTTAACAATAGTCGCAGTGTTATTACTACTAAAGTTGTACCCGCTGCTTAAAACAATAATCGTTACAAGGAAAAAATTATGCAACCGAATACTGGGTTTAATCTCATATCGTTTAGCGGAAAAATGAAAATACTACATTTAAGCTGGATGGTGTTTTTTATCTCTTTTTTTGTATGGTTTAACCATGCGCCATTACTAGGTGCCATAGCGGGCTCGTTAGGCATAACTATGGCACAGGTAAAAACGCTATTAATTTTAAATGTAGCTTTAACTATTCCCGCGCGTGTTGTTGTAGGCATGCTAACAGATAAATTTGGCCCCCGTATTGTTTATGCCGCCTTACTGATTTTATGTAGCATTCCGTGTTTTATGTTTGCAATGGCCAGCACATTTGAACAAGCCGCTATCGCGCGTTTTGCAATGGGCTTTATTGGTGCGGGCTTTGTAGTGGGCATTCGTATGGTGAGCGAATGGTTTCCGGCTAATGAACTTGGCACAGCTGAGGGTATTTATGGTGGCTGGGGTAATTTTGGCTCGGCAGCAGCGGCAATGTTACTGCCAGTGTTAGCACTTATGTTTGGTGGTGATGATGGCTGGCGCTACGCGATTGGATTAACAGGTGTATTAAGTGTAATTTTTGGTGTTATTTGGTATTTAAATGTATCGGACACACCTAAAGGTGGCACGTACTTTAAGCCTAAAAAAGTCGGCGCAATGGAAGTTACAAGTAAAGGTGACTTTGTATTATTACTAATTATGAAACTGCCTATGTACGGCGCATTAGCGTTACTTACATGGAAATTATCACCATCGGGTGCAAGTTTACTCTCTGAAAACTTTGTCATTGGCACATATGCATTTTTAGTACTGCTTTACCTTTATGAAGTTTATAAAACTTATGACATTAATGGCCATATTTTTAAACAACCCGTGCCAGAATCGCACCGTTACGAGTTTAAGCAAGTTGCTGTGTTAAATATTCTCTACTTTACTACTTTTGGTTCAGAGCTGGCTGTAGTCTCAATGTTACCGTTATTTTTTAGTGAAGTATTTGGCCTTGATATGGTGTACGCGGGTTTACTTGCATCTGCTTATGCATTTATGAACCTAGCCTCGCGCCCTGGTGGTGGTTGGATCTCAGATAGAATGGGCCGCCGTAAAACACTTATTGTACTTACTTCAGGTTTAGCTGTTGGTTACTTTGTAATGGGTTTAGTTGATGCTAGCTGGCCACTTTGGCTTGCGGTAGCGGCTGCTATGGCATGTTCGTTCTTTGTACAAGCGGGCGAAGGCGCTGTTTTTGCTGCTGTGCCACTAATTAAACGCCGTTTAACAGGGCAAATTGCTGGTATGACCGGTGCATACGGTAACGTAGGGGCGGTTGTGTATTTAACGGCGCTATCATTAGTTGATTATCAAACCTTCTTTATGATTATCGCTGCAAGTGCATTGTTAGGTTTAGCTGCATTATTTTTTATGAAAGAACCAGATGGCCACATGACAGAAGTAAACGAAGATGGCTCTGTTGAACTAATCTCAGTTACTTAAGGTAGCGTTTACAATGTTTGATGAAACCCAACATGCTAAAGTGCGCAAAAATACGCTGGATGTTTCTTTTGGTGGTCATAGTGCCGCGGGTATAAAAGATGAAAATCAAGATGCGTTTGCTGCTTTAAATACTGAGCACGAACAAAAAGAAACAAAAGGAGCTGTTGCTTGCCTAGCAGATGGGTGTTCATCGGCAAAAAATGCCAAACAGGCATCGCAGCTTAGTGTTACTCATTTCATAAATGAGTATTTAAATACACCCGACAGCTGGGCTGTTAAAAAATCAGTGTCTAAGGTATTGGCGAGTTTAAATCAGTGGTTATATTCGCAATCAAGAAACTATAACTATTTAGGGCAACGTCAAGCTGATTGGATGACCACCTTTACAGCGCTTATTTTAAAATCGGCTACGGGGTATATATTTCATTTAGGGGATACACGTATTACGCGTTTACGTGATAATCAAATAGAGGCGATAACGCGCGACCATAAAGTAAATGATACGCTTACTCGTGCTTTAGGCGCTCAGCCACATCAAGAAATTGATGTTTACGAAGTTGAGTTAAAAGCCGATGATATTTACGTACTTACTTGCGATGGTGTACACGATGTATTGCCTTACAGTGAAATAGTTAACGAAATAAACGCCCACAGCAATTTAGAGCTTGCTGCTAAAGCTATAACCTCACGTGCCATAGCACAAGGAAGCGATGATAACGTGAGCTGTTTACTCGTAAAAGTAAACAGTATTGCGCAGCAGAATCTAGATGAGCTTTATCAAACGTTAACGCAGCGAAAAATTCCACCCGCGTTAAACGTTGGACAAGTAATTGATGGATACACGGTAATTCGTAAAATCAACGAAAGTAGCCGATCTCACATTTACTTAGTGCAACAAGCGCCGAATACGCCACCGGTTGTATTAAAGGCACCGTCGGTAAATTTTGAAGACGATGTACACTATCTTCAAGGTTTTATACGCGAAGGGTGGGTAGGGCAACGTATTGATCATCCAAATGTTATGAAGGTTTTAAATACGCAGTCGCAAAGCCGATTTTTATATCATATTTGCGAGTACATGGACGGGCAAACCCTCAGTGATTATAAACACGATGTACCGTATTTAGAAATAGCTAAAGTACGCAGTATTGTTGAACAAATAGTGCATGCGCTAAGGGCTTTTCAGCGATTAGATATGGTGCACCGTGATTTAAAACTCGATAACATTATGATAGATACACACGGTAAAGTAACGTTAATCGATTACGGTACCGCAAGTGTTGCTGCTATGGATGAATCGGTTAAGCAAATAGCCGATGAGTGCCCGCAAGGTACGGTAGATTACACGGCTCCTGAAACACTTATTTCGCTGCATGCTGATTTTAAAAGCGATATGTTTTCGCTTGGGGTGATTGCTTACGAGCTATTGTGCTCAAAGCTGCCTTACAAAACATTGCCAATAAATCATACCCCCATTGATTACAGCCATTGGCAATACACAAGTATTCGCAAGTACCGAGCAGATATACCTTTTTGGTTAGATCAGGCTTTAATGAAAGCACTTGCGCCAAAGCCAGAGCTCAGATACCACGCATTTTCTGAGTTTTTAACAGATATTACTAAACCTAATCCACAATTACAGAGTTCAGCCAACAAAATTTCAATAATGAAACGCGATCCAGTATTAGTCTGGAAGAGCATTTCGATGTGTTTATTTATCATTTTATTGTGCGTGCTCATAATTAAAAACTAAGAGACCAACATGTTAAATTATAAAAATAACTTACCTATTATTTTAATGATAGGGTGCATTGCTGCGCCTTCAATTAGTGTTGCAGCGCAAACCGACCTTAATTTTAGACTGCGTTTTGAGAGTGCTGAGCAAGATAACGCATTAAAAGATGCAAGTAGCCTAACGCTGCGCACCCGACTTACGCATAAAACTGACGAGGTAAATGGTTTTTCTGCATTATTAGAGGTAGAAGATAGCCGAAGCCTGTTAGGTGTAGACGATTACAACAATACCTTGGGCAAAAATACTAATTATTCAGTCATAGCCGACCCAGAAACCACAGAGGTCGATCAGGCTTTTGTTAAGTACGCTAAAGATGCGTTATCAGTTAAAGTTGGTAGGCAAGTAATAGCGCTTGATGGACAACGATTTGTGGGACACGTTGGCTTTAGGCAAGACAGGCAGACCTTTGATGCGGCAACAGTCAATTACACATTTAATGATATTAACTTGCACTATAGCTACATAAGCAAGCGCAACCGTATATTTGCCGATAGCAAAGATATTGATTCATCCGATCACCTTATTAATGCAAGCTTTAAAACAAGCGTAGGTAAAGTGGTTTTATACAGTTACTTACTGAGTAACGACGCAGTAGATGATGACAGCTTAGATACCTATGGTGTTTCATTTAAGGGGAATAAAACACTCAGCGATACTAAGGTTTATTATAAAGCAGAATATGCAACGCAATCTGCCTCAACTAACGTGAGTGATTTTGACACCGATTACTATGCGCTTGAAGGCGGTATTGATTTAGCCGGTTTAGGCATTGAAACTGTTACATTAAAAGCTGGTATTGAGTCACTGGGTTCTGATAATGGCGATTATGGTTTTGCTACGCCGCTTGCCACAATGCATAAATTTAATGGTTGGGCAGATACATTTTTAGCAACACCTGCACAAGGACTTGATGATATTTATGTAAGTTTAAGTGGTAAAGCCTTTGACGGTAAATGGTTAGTGGCGTATCACAACTTTGATGCAAACGACAGCGTCAATGGAGTTGATGATTTAGGCTCAGAGCTAAACGTGCAATACGTTAAGCCTATTAATAAAACCTATGCCGTTGGCGCTAAATTTGCCGATTATTCTGC
Organism: Pseudoalteromonas sp. MM1; assembly: GCF_030296835.1. Lineage (NCBI taxonomy): Bacteria > Pseudomonadati > Pseudomonadota > Gammaproteobacteria > Alteromonadales > Pseudoalteromonadaceae > Pseudoalteromonas > Pseudoalteromonas sp. MM1. The sequence continues at coordinate 1,573,040 of NZ_AP027922.1, forward strand.
AGGCGATAGCGCTGCAGGCGATAGCGCTGCAGGCAAAGTTGACACCCAAAAACTGTGGGTTTGGGTAAGCGCTAAGTTTTAAGTCTTTAACCTAAACTCTGGTTATGTAATCTAACGCGTTACAAGTTGGTGCAATAGCGCCAGCTTGTGGTGCTTTCACCTCATCTTCACCGCACTAATTTTGTTAAGTCACTGAAAGTTAAGGTTTATATATCTGGCTTGCATATTGCTATAACAAATACATAACAAATTATACGTTTGAAGTATTAATTTATGCATTGATACTTTAAACAAAACAGGTGAATTTAATGCCAAGCAAGCAGCGTGTTGTCGTCGTCGGAAATGGAATGGTGGGGCATCATTTTGTGCAACAGCTAGTATCACAACAAGGTGATAGCAAAAATGTTGATATTACCGTGCTCAGCGGTGAAGACCGCCTCGCTTATGACCGTGTTCAGCTTTCATCATTTTTTAAAGGTAAAACCGAAGACGATTTAGCTCTTACTTGCAGTAAAACCTATCAAGATTGGCAAGTGTGTTTTCATACCCATTCAAAAGTGGTTGATATAAACCGTGAAGCAAAAACGGTTACTACCTCTAAAGGCAAAACATTTGCGTACGATAAGTTAATACTGGCAACGGGGTCATTTGCATTTGTGCCACCGATTCCAGGTAAAGATCGTGAGCATTGCCTAGTTTACAGAACCATTAACGATTTACACGCCATAAAAAAATCAGCACATGCCAGCAAAGTGGGTGTGGTAATTGGTGGCGGTTTATTAGGGCTAGAAGCAGCAAATGCACTAAAGCAGCTTGGCTTGCAAACCCATGTAATAGAATTTGCGCCACAACTTATGGGGGTTCAAATAGACGCTGCTGGTGGGCGGTTACTGAAAAATAAAATTACTGAGCTCGGCGTTACCGTTCATACCTCGGTGGCGACAGAGCAAATTATTGAGGGTGAAAGCAGCCGCTATAAAATGTGCTTTAAGGGGGGGCAAAGCCTAGAAACCGATATGATTGTTTTTTCGGCCGGTATTCGCCCCTATGATAATTTAGCCCGCGAGTTTAATTTAGAAATAGGTGAGCGCGGCGGCATTGTTATTAATAACCATTGCCAAACGAGTGATAAAAACATATACGCCATAGGCGAGTGCGCCCTTTGGAATAACTTTATTTTTGGCCTTGTAGCACCGGGCTACGCTATGGCAAAAGTAGCGGCGGGGCATGTTTTAAAACAGCTTTCTTCGAGTGCAGCTTCAAACACACCTTTAAGCAACTATTCAAACAGCACGGATGAATTTAGCGGCGCGGATATGAGCACCAAGCTTAAATTAATGGGTGTTGAAGTGGGCTCAATTGGTGATGCCCACGCACGCACTGAAGGCGCAGTTAGCTATTATTTTGAAGATCAGCCAAACGGTATTTACAAAAAAGTAGTCACTAATGAGCAAGGCAACAAACTTATAGGTGCTGTGCTGGTTGGCGATACCAGCGAATACGATAACTTATTGCAGTACCACTTAAATAGTATAGAGCTTAGTGTGCCTGCAGAGTCGTTAATAATGCCGCTTGCAGGTGAAACGGGTGAACTAAGCGCTGATGATTTACCAAGCGATGCCATTATTTGTGCATGCCACAAAGTTACAAAACACACCATTGAGCAAGCTGTAATACAAGGCTGTAGCGATTTAAACAAGGTGCAACAAGCTACTAAAGCAAGTACAGGCTGTGGAGGCTGTGAAAAATTAGTGCAAAGCGTTATTAGTCGTGCACTTAATAATAAAATTGCCACCCTTATCCCTGTTGATGAACCTGTATCACAGAGCGCTTAACGCCAACAATAAGAGAGTAGTATGGAATCTTTAAACACATGTTCAAATAAGCCTTTGCTTAAACAAACTACCTGCGCTTATTGTGGTGTAGGCTGTGGGGTTGATATTTCATTATTAAATAATACGCCAACAAAACTTGAAGGCACGCGCGAGCACCCCGCTAATTTTGGCCGCTTGTGTGTTAAAGGCACGCATTTGCTTGACACCACCGGCACTGATAACCGCTTAACATTGCCCCTTATTGATAACAAACCTGCTAGCTGGGATGCAGCAACACAACACGTTGCTAATAAATTTAGCGCTATTATTAAAGAGCATGGGCCGGATTCGGTTGCGTTTTATGTATCGGGGCAGTTACTCACCGAAGATTACTACGTTGCTAATAAACTAATGAAAGGCTACATAGGTTCAGGCAATATAGATACAAACTCAAGGCTGTGTATGTCATCGGCAGTGGCCGGTTATAAACGAGCGTTTGGTGAGGACGTAGTGCCATGTAGCTACGAAGATTTAGAGCAAACTGAGTTACTTATTTTAATTGGCTCAAATGCAGCATGGACACACCCGGTGCTATACCAGCGTATGGAGCGCGCAAAAAAACTTAATCCAAACATGAAAGTAGTGGTTATCGACCCGCGAAAAACCGATACAGCCGAACTTGCCGATACCTTTTTAAATATAAAACCAGGCAGTGACGCAGCACTTTATAACGGCTTACTTAATTATTTAAGTGAACAAAACTATTTAGATACGCAATTTATTAATGAGCATACAAACGGCTTTGATAGTGCGCTTGCAGAGGCGAAAAAGTGGAGTGTAAAAGCGGTAAGTGACTATTGTGATATTGACGCGCAGCTAGTCAGTGACTTTTACGCCTTATTTGCAAAAAGCCCAACCGCCATTAGTTTTTATTCAATGGGTATTAACCAATCAAGCTCAGGGGTTGATAAGTGTAATGCCATTATAAATGCGCACTTAGCGTCGGGCAAATTGTTAAAACCTGGCTGTGGGCCGTTTTCAATAACTGGGCAACCTAACGCAATGGGTGGGCGTGAAGTAGGGGGCTTGGCAAATCAATTAGCAGCACATTTAGACATTGAAAACGACGCGCACCAACAGTTAGTGCAGCGTTTTTGGCAATCACCAACAATAGCTAAAAAAGCAGGGTGTAATGCTATTGATATGTTTGATGAAATAGCCAAAGGGAAAATAAAAGCTATTTGGGTAATGGCAACCAACCCTATGGTGAGCCTACCTAATAACGCAGCAATACAAAAAGCACTTGAGCAATGTGAGCTGGTGGTTGTGTCTGACTGTATTGCCAAAAGTGATACGCTAAAATTTGCTAATGTGGCGTTTCCATCGACCGGATGGGGCGAAAAAAACGGCACAGTTACTAACTCAGAACGCAGAATATCAAGGCAACGCCCGCTAGTTGAGCCTTTCTCTGGGGCTAAAAACGATTGGCAAATAATGTGCTTAGTGGCACAAAAAATGGGTTTTGAAGGTTTTGATTTTACAGACCCAAGCGGCATTTTTGAAGAATGGGCACAACTGACTGATTTTGAAAATAACGGCAGTCGATTATTAAACCTTTCTGGCTTAGTTGGGCTTACAAAAGCCCAGTACGATAACTTAAAACCCGTTATGTGGCCGGTACTAAAAAAGGAGCCATATAAAAACGGGCGGGTTTTTACTAATAATCAATTTAGCACTGCAGATAAAAAAGCCCGCTTTATACCTATAACGCCCAAACTTCCTGTGCAGCAAACATCAAGCGATTACCCTTTTGTAATGAACTCAGGGCGAATACGCGACCAATGGCATACAATGAGCCGCACCGGAAAAAGTACAGCGCTTTCTACTCATATAACCCGCCCATACATTGAAATAAACCCCATTGATGCCGGCAGATTAAATATAAAAGCAAACGATTTAATAATTGCCAATGCTAAAACTGGGCAGGTTACAGCGCATGCAAAAGTAACGGATGCCGTACGTAAAGGTGAGTGTTTTATGCCTATCCACTGGAACAAACAATTTGCCTCATCCGCTACAGTAAGTGGGGTTTATCAATCGGTTGTAGACCCTATTTCGGGCCAAGCTGAATGTAAACATGGTGCCGTTGATTTAGTTAAAGCGCAGTTTGCTCAGTACATGCAACTTTTTAGTAAAACAGAGCTTAAAATAACCAGTGACTTTTGGCTTAAAGTTAACGCAAGTAATTGTGTAAATTACCAATTAGCACTTAATGAGGCACAAAATGACTTACTTTATTTTTGCCAAACCCTTACAGGGTTACAAGGGCAGTGGTCGGCAATGGGCAGTGAAAAAGCAATGCATGTTCAATGTATTCAAAACGAGCAGCTAGTGTTTGTTGCGGTTATTTCACCTGCTCAAAAAGACATATCACTTGAGTGGATAAATCATTTATTTGCAGAGCCTTTAATAACCTTTAGCCAATTACAGTCATTGCTGTACGCCACGCCCGATGAAGAGTTTACCCAAGGCGCGCAAGTATGTAGTTGCTTTAAAGTACGTGAGCAGCCCATTATAAACGCCATTAAAAGTGGTGAAAATACAGTAGATAAATTGGGGGCTAAACTAAAATGCGGTACAAATTGTGGTTCGTGTAAAACCCAGTTAAGCCAATTAATAAAGCAACATGGTACACAAAACGCTAACAGTATTGATGTTGCAGTTGAAATGTAAATAAACAAGGAAGCATATGCTTAATGATCAATTTGGTCGGCAGTTTAACTATTTGCGCCTCTCAATTACCGATGTGTGTAACTTTAGTTGCACCTATTGTTTACCGAATGGGTATCAGTGCGATACCCCGCGTAACTTTTTAAATAAAAGCGAAATAAACACCTTAGTAAATGCGTTTGCGCAACTTGGCACAAAAAAAGTGCGTATTACCGGCGGTGAGCCGTGTTTACGCAGTGATTTAACCGACATTATAAAGCAATGTAAACACACCCCAGGCATAGAAAAAGTCGCCATAACAACCAATGGTTTTAACTTATTTAATAAAATTGATGAGTTTTACAGTGCTGGCTTAGATGCGCTAAATATTAGTATTGATAGCTTAAACCCGAGCATGTTTAAATTAATTACAGGACACGACAAGCTAACCCATATTTTAAAAGGGATAGACCGGGCAATTGAGCTGGGCATAAAAGACATAAAAATAAATGCCGTGCTGGCTAAGCAGTTTAATAAAAACCAATTGAATGATTTTTTAGACTGGGTAAAACATAAAAAAGTAACGGTACGCTTTATCGAATTAATGGAAACAGGTAATGGTGCCACCTTTTTTGAACAAAACCATTTAAGCGGGCAAAGTGTTAAAACGCAGCTTTTAGCAAAAGGTTGGTTACAGGTAGTGAGGGGTAAATTAAACGGCCCTGCAGAGGAGTTTTGTCATCCCGATTTTGAGGGGCGCATAGGCTTAATTATGCCCTACAGTAAAGATTTCTGTAAAAGCTGTAACCGATTAAGAGTATCGTCATTAGGCAAATTACATTTGTGCTTATTTGCCGAGCAAGGTATAGATTTACGAGCGCATTTAAGTGCGCAAGATACGCCAGCCACTGTAAAAGCAATACAAGCAGCAATGGGCAATAAAACCATTAGCCATGAGCTTGATAAACGCTTAACGGGCGCCACAACCCATTTAGCTATGTTGGGCGGCTAAAATGAGTAATAAAGCCGTGTTTATGGGAGTTGTACTCGCCGGAGGGCAATCTTCAAGAATGGGCAGCGATAAAGCCAATCTCATTTTAAAAAATAAAACATTACTGCAAAATGCATGTGAGTTATTAACAGCAGCAGGAGCTAGTAATGTACTTATAAGTCGTAATGTACAAAGTGCTAATGGGCAATATATACCTGACATATACCCAGATTCTGGCCCGCTTGGGGGGATTTATTCAACCTTAATGGCAACAGAGCAAGATATACTTGTAACTGCTGTTGATATGCCGTTGCTTACTTGCACGTTATTATCGCAAATTGCATCTGCAGCAAGCGATAATTCCTACTTTCAAACAAATCAGCCACAAATACATGCGTGGCACTTTGAAAATGAACCGTTACCCCTGTATATTCGTAACAACCAAAGCGTTAAACGTCATTTAAAACAATTACTCATAAACGCAAATAGTCATAAATCAATTAAACAGTTTACCCTTAGTATTGGTGTGAAAACGCTAAAATGTAATACAGCGCACGCACTTGTTAATACCAATACACCGGCGCAATTTAGAGCTGTTAATGAACAATTTGACCAACATAAACCTAATTTACTGAGAAGAACCCTATGAGCCATACCACTGAGTCACAAATCGCACTAAACATTGCCGTAATGACAGTAAGCGATACACGCGATGAAATTACGGATACCTCAGGCCATTATTTAATTAAAGCGCTAACTGAGGCGGGTCATCACTTAGCGGATAAAGACATAGTTAAAGATGATGTTTATCAAATGCGTGCCGTTGCCTCGCAGTGGATTGCCGATGACACCATTCACGCTATTTTAGTCACCGGTGGTACGGGCTTTACTGAGCGCGACTCAACACCAGAGGCATTTGCACCGCTGTTTGATAAAAGCGTAGATGGATTTGGTGAACTATTTAGACATATTTCGTACGGCGAAATTGGTAACTCAACTATTCAATCGCGTGCGTTGGCAGGCCTTGCCAATAACACCGTTATTTTTTGTATGCCTGGCTCTACAGGCGCATGTAAAACAGCCTGGACAGGTATTATAAAAGATCAGTTAGACTCAATGCACAAGCCATGTAACTTTGCCCCGCATATTACGATTGGTAAAAAATGCGAATCGCGAGAGCAATAATATGCTGAGCCACGTAGACGAAAACGGCCAAGCAAATATGGTTGATGTATCGCTAAAAGAGGTCACTCTGCGCGATGCATCTGCCGAGGCCTACATTAAAATGAGCAAACAGGCTTTTGAGCAAGTGTTGCTTAATCAAAATAAAAAAGGTGATGTGCTAGGCGTTGCCCGAATTGCGGGTATTCAGGGCGCTAAAAAGTGTGCCGATTTAATTCCGCTTTGTCACCCGCTTGCACTGAGTAAAGTGGCTGTTGATTTTGAACTTGATGAAGCAAATAGCCAAATTAAAGTTACCAGCTACTGTAAACTAGCAGGTAAAACGGGCGTTGAAATGGAAGCGCTCACCGCCGTATCTGTGGCTAGCCTTACACTATTTGATATGTGTAAAGCCGCCGATCCGCTTATGGAAATACACGGTATGCGTGTAACGCAAAAAGCAGGAGGCAAGCATGGCAGCTGGCAGCGAGATTAATTTAAATAATACTAATGTAGCTGCAGGGCATGTAAACGTACTGTTTTTTGGCCAACTTAAAGAACGCCTAAAGTGCGATAAGTTAACCGTTGATATAGCGCACACCCTTAGCATTACAGCGTTTAAACACATGCTGGTTGAGCAAAACCCGCATTGGCAGGCATGGCTTGAAGAGCGTGATGTATTGTGTGCGCTTAATCAAACTATGTCATCAAGCGATGAGCTTGTAAAAGCAGGGGATGAACTTGCTTTTTTTCCACCCGTGACAGGTGGCTAATGAGTATAAGCATTAACGTACAAACGCAGGACTTTTCAGTAGGCGAGCAACATGGCGCACTTTGCAGTGATAACAAAAGTGATGGTGCCGTAGTGACGTTTACAGGGCTTGTGCGAGAATTTAGTAGCGGCGATAACGTAATCGCGCTTGAGCTTGAGCACTACCCAGGTATGACTGAGCAACTACTGCAATCGATAGCCGAGCAAGCGCAAACACGCTGGCAACTTGCTCGCATAAGCATTATTCACCGAGTCGGTTATTTAGCCCTTGGTGAGCAAATTGTATTTGTTGGCGTAACCAGTCGCCACCGCCAAGCGGCGTTTGAAGGCGCACAATTTATAATGGATTACTTAAAAAACCAGGCTACGTTTTGGAAAAAAGAGCATTTTAAAGACTCATCAAACTGGGTTGAGTTTAAACAAAGCGACAAGCAAGCGTTAAACAAGTGGGAAAAGTAGGTCTGTGTAAGCTTAAATAAATGCGTTTATAAAACATTAATGAAAAAATTCATCTCAAAAAGAGAATCAATAGAGTCAGCTTACCTTTGGATAGCGGCTCTACTTATTTTTATAATTATGTTAGAACTATTAACTGGCTGGTCAATAGGGTCCAAAAGCTCGCCGAGTCAATCGTTAAACATTAATCCGGAACAGTTTTGGTTTGAAATAAAACTTCACTGCAGTTTAGTTTCATGGGCAATTTTTAGAGCTTTTATTACATTTCCACTTTTTAGATCGACTTACAATGGCATGCTTCGCTTTAGAGAGAAACACAAAGCCATAGCAAATATCCTTTTCTATGTGCTTACCCCTGTATTTGTAGTGTTTCTTATTTTAACGTTGTTATATATTTTTGACTTATAATCTTACTTTGTTGATCATCAAGGATGAATGATGAAAATTTACACTCTGTTACTATTGGCTATTTTTTTACAACCGTTCTGTATTTACTTTGCGTTGTACGCAAAAGCCAAATATTCATCAGAAAATAAGTCAATTAACCAACTTGTATTGGGGGTTACGCCGAGTCTTGCATATCTATCGGCAGACGATTTTTGGGGTTCATTCGTTTTACTATTTATAATTACGATAGTGTCACTTTTTTATCGTTATCACTAAACTTTAAATATGTGATGACAAGAAAAATAAATACGAGCACTATCCTAACTTCAATTGTTTCATTTCTTTTAGCATTTGGGTTCTTTTATTGGTTAATTGGTCATTTTATAGTTGAAAACTGGTATGAAACATTTTGGCCCTCATTTTATTTTTTTGGACTACTTGTTAGTGTTTTTATTATAAAAATCATCGAAAAGAAGCGACAAATTAAAGACGGACTGAGCAATATGCTCGTGCTAGCTTTATGCATTGCTGCGTCAGTTATTTCAGCATTTGGGGATGCATTTATTTTATGCACATTTATTAATATATTATTACTTATTCCAATAGGCGGAGCTATTGTGAGTAGTGGTGTTGATAAAACTTCTGCTGGGGGTATCGCCTTTTTTTATGGTTATGTTTTTATTTTGAGCTTGCCTCTTTCTGGCCTACTGTATATTGCACTTAGCTCTAGTTAATGCCTGTTAATATAGGTTATTGATAATAATATAATTTAGTTGGCGTCTATTTAAAGTTTTAATCACAGGTTTTATATGAAAATAATTTCTACCAATATATCTAAAATAAAAACGGTTATTCATAACGGCAAAGAGGTTAAAACTGGTATTTTTAAAACACCAATCAATGAACCTGTGGTTATTGAAAAGCTTACAATAGCGGGTGATGAGCAAGCTGATTTAGTTAACCATGGCGGGGTAGATAAGGCGGTTTATGCGTTTTCTCATAATCATTACGATTACTGGAGACAAACTCTAAACAATAATGATTTATCTGCTGGTGCCTTTGGTGAGAACTTTACTATTTCAGATCTAGATGAAGCTAATATTCATATAGGCGATCGTATTCGCGTTGGCAGCGCACTGCTTGAAGTAAGCCAACCGCGTGTGCCGTGCTTTAAATTGGCTATTGCACTGAACAATAAACAAAGCCTAAAATTGTTTACTCAGTATTACCATACCGGTGTTTATTTTAAAGTGCTGGAGCAAGGTGTTGCTAAAACGGGTGATGCAGTTACTATTGAGCAAAAGGCCACCCATAATATTACTGTTAAAGCGTTGTTTCAGGCTTTTTACGATAAAAAATACCCAGATTATGAAAGCGTATTACTAGCCGCACTTGAACTACCCGAACTTGCGCTTGAGTGGCAAACTAAAATCAAAAAGAAATTGGGGCATTAAAAGAGCGTTTTTAAAGCCGTACTACCCTTAATAAAAGCTCACTTTTAGCTGTATTATTTAGTTTGTTAAGTGAGCGAGCGCTGATATGTATTTGCACACCAATTGGTTTATTGTGTCGTATTGCTGTTTGTTACTTACCGGCTTACTAAAATCGCTACTTACCGCCACAGCGCATGCCCCCGCTGCAAACCAATGTGTTAGGTTCTCTAAATTAATGCCGCCTACGGGCATTAATGGCACATCAGAAAAAGGCCCCGTTAGCGCTTTAAAGTAATTAACTCCCATACTGCCAGCAGGAAAAACCTTAATAATATCGGCGTTATACTCTATGGCATTGGCAACATCGGTAGGAGTGAGTGCACCCATTAATACAGGTAAACCATGGCGATGGGCAAGCTCTACAACGGCTTGATTAGTATTTGGTGTAACTATAAATTGTGCACCTGCATCAATCGCTTGTTGCGCAAGGGCAGTGTTAATTATTGTGCCAGCGCCAATGAGTGTATTTTTATAAGCTGCGCGTGCTTTTGCTATTTCTTGCTCAAAGCCAGGTGTATTTGATGTGATTTCTAGCGTGCTAATGCCTGCATTAACTAAGCAATTAATTAAAGGGGCTACATCGCTTTGTTGCTTTAAGCGAAGTATAGCAACTAACTTATGTTGCTTTATTTGGTTGCTTATTTTTATTCTGTTGGCATTTAAAATTTTATTCATAATGTTACTGCACTTTATTTAATCCAGAGCCGCACGTATAACAGCAATCCATAATAATACTTAATCATTTAGGGGTAAAACGTGTTGCTACCTGCGTAACAAAGTTCTCATTTTGAAAAACTAAATAGCGAATTTTTTACCCAACTATTAACACGTTTTTCCATCATCAAAATAGATAATTTAATTAAGCGAATTGGTATAAACGTTTCTTTTCTCATAAAAAAACCGCTGAAATATCAGCGGTTTTTTATAAGTAATAAATTACATTACACGCATACCTGGCTCTGAGCCATCGTCTGGGTTAAGAATGTAAATTTCTTTACCGCCAGGGCCTGCAGCTAATACCATACCCTCTGACATACCAAAGCGCATTTTACGTGGTTTAAGGTTTGCAACCATTACAGTAAGTTTGCCCTCAATGTCTTCTGGTGCGTAGGCCGATTTAATCCCCGCAAACACTTGGCGTGTTTCGCCACCTAAATCAAGTGTAAGTTTAAGTAGTTTATCGGCACCTTCAACGTGTTCTGCTTTAGCAATTTTAGCTACGCGTAAGTCTACTTTTGCAAAGTCATCAAACTCAATTTCGTCGCTAATTGGCTCTTTTGCAAGAGGGCTATTTGGGTCAATTGTTACTTTTGATTCTAGACTTTCTTTTGATTCTTCAACCATTTTGTTCACTTTATCCATTTCTACACGTTGCATTAACGGCTTAAACTTATTAATAGGGTGGTTTATTAGTGCATTTTGAACACCATCCCACGCTAAGTCGTCATTTAAAAAGGCTTCTACGTTTGCAGCCATACCAGGCAATACAGGTTTTAAATAGGTAATTAAAACGCGGAACAAGTTAAGACCAAGCGAGCATACGTCGTGCGCTTCTTGCTGTTTTGTCTCGTCTTTAATAAGTACCCAAGGTGCTGCGGCATCAATAAATTGGTTTGCTTTGTCGGCAAGCGCCATAATTTCACGAATCGCGCGGCTGTATTCACGGTTTTCATAATGAGCAGTAATGCTTGGAGCAGCAGCTTGAAATTCAGCTAAAAGCTCAGGCTGCATAATGGTGCTACTTAGCTTGCCATCAAACTTTTTAGTAATAAAGCCTGCACAGCGGCTCGCTATGTTTACTACTTTACCTACTAGGTCTGAATTTACACGCTGTGCAAAGTCTTCTAGGTTTAAATCAAGGTCAATAATGCCGCTGTTTAATTTAGCTGCGTAGTAATAACGTAAATATTCTGGGTCTAAGTTATCAAGGTAAGTACGTGCTTTTATAAACGTACCCTTAGATTTAGACATTTTCTCGCCATTTACAGTTACAAAGCCATGTGCAAACACGTTAGTTGGCTTTCTAAAATTAGCGCCCTCTAGCATGGCTGGCCAAAATAAGCTGTGGAAGTAAATAATGTCTTTACCAATAAAGTGGTATAGCTCAGCATCAGAGCCTTCAGCCCAAAATGCATCAAAGTCTAGGCCTTTTTCGTCACATAGGTTTTTAAAGCTTGCCATGTAGCCAATCGGCGCATCAAGCCATACGTAGAAGTATTTACCTGGTGCATTTGGAATTTCAAAGCCAAAGTATGGGGCATCACGGCTAATATCCCACTGCTGCAAGCCATCGGTAAACCATTCATCTAACTTGTTAGCCATTTCTTGTTGAATAGAGCCTGAGTGTAACCACTCTTTTAGCATGCCTTCAAATGCTGGAAGGTCAAAAAAGTAATGCTCAGAATCTTTAAGTACAGGCTCAGCACCTGACATTACAGAGCGCGGATTAATAAGTTCGGTTGGGCTGTAAGTTGCGCCACACGAATCACAGCTATCGCCATTTTGGTTTTCAGATTTACACGTAGGGCAAGTGCCTGTTACAAAGCGGTCGGGTAAAAATATGCCTTTTTCAGGGTCGAATAACTGTGAAATGGTGTGCTTTTTAATATGGCCTGCATCATTAAGGCGATTATAAATAAGCTCACTCAGCTCTTTATTTTCTGCGCTATGGGTGCTGTGATATTTATCAAACTTAATGTTAAAGTCGGCAAAGTCGCGTTGGCGTTCAATGCTTACATTTTTAACCATTTCTTCAGGCGTGATCCCTTGCTTTTGCGCATTAAGCATAATTGGCGTGCCGTGAGCATCGTCGGCGCAAACATAATACGCTTCGTGGCCTTGTAGTTTTTGAAAACGTGACCAAATATCAGTTTGAATATATTCCAATAAATGGCCTAAGTGAGTAGGGCCATTTGCATAAGGTAATGCGCTGGTAATGAGGATCTTTCGCTGCGTCATAATCATTCCGAATTGAGGATAAATCACCATTTTTACTACAAAAAAGGCGGTTATCATTAATTTATCCATAAGCTTTGGACTAACGGTACGCGCAGCTTATGGATTTTTGTTAATTGACTGGTGTTAATGCCCTGAATGTTACATAATTCTGGGGCACTTTTCATCAAAGAAACGCTATTTAATTGCTATGTTTGGACTGTCAAAACTATTCTCCTCTAAATCGGTGCAAAAACAACCGATTATTACTGCCTTAGCGGCGTATCGAAGTGCGGCATTTGCCGTAGGTATTGATGAAAGTTTTATTGAGACCATTTCACAAAATGACGATAAATCAATACACATTAAAATAACGCTACCATTTGCGGCTCAATCAGAAATGCCGTTAGTTGAGCAGCACGTTAGTGAAAGTATAAATACACCGGTTACCATAGACTCTGTGGTGGCTATAAAAGAGCCTGCAAAATTTAAAGCCATTAAACATATTGTGCTTATTGCCTCGGGTAAAGGCGGTGTGGGTAAATCAACCACCGCGGTTAATTTAGCAGGCGCGCTTAAAAATGAAGGCGCAAAAGTAGGCATTTTAGATGCTGATATTTATGGGCCGTCTATCCCAATGCTTTTAGGGCTTGTAGGTGCAGAGCCACAAACCAAAGATAACAAACTACTACAGCCGTTTAACGCTAATGGGATCCAAGCGCAATCAATCGGTTTTTTAGTACCAAGTGATGATGCAACAGTATGGCGGGGCCCAATGGCATCGGGTGCGCTCAATCAGTTATTAAACGAAACTGATTGGGGCGAACTTGATTATTTAATTGTTGATATGCCACCGGGTACGGGCGATATACAACTTACAATGAGCCAAAAAGTGCCTGCCAGCGGTACGGTTATTGTGACTACGCCACAAGACTTAGCTTTAGCCGATGCACAAAAGGGTATTGCTATGTTTAATAAAGTAAACGTACCTGTGCTTGGTTTAATTGAAAATATGAGCCATTACATTTGTACTCACTGCGGTGAAGCAAACCATGTATTTGGTAAAGACGGCGCTGAAAAACTTGCCCATAAACACGGCGTACCGGTGCTAAGCCATATTCCACTTGCTATAGATATTCGTGAATATTCAGAGCAGGGTAAACTTATTGCCAGCGATAACACCACGGCTATTAGCAATACATACAGTGCAGCGGCAAGACTGATTGCCAGCACGCTTTTTTATCAGCAGCACCAAAACAGTGTTGAAATTGTGATTACAGAAGATTAATTAAAATGAGACTTTCAGACACACATATTAAAGAATACTTAAATGATGGCCGCATTGTGATTGAGCCTGCGCCAACGAGCGAAATGATTTCAGGCGTGACTGCCGATTTGCGCTTAGGCAACAAATTTAGAACCTTTAACGCGCATAATGCAGCGTATGTAGATTTAAGTGGCCCTAAAGATCAGTTAAATAAAGCCATGGAATCAATAATGAGTGAAGAGATTGAGCTTGCCGACGGGGAAGCTTTCTTTTTGCACCCAGGTGAACTTGCACTGGCAATTACCCATGAAAAAGTGACATTACCTGCTGATATAGTAGGCTGGTTAGATGGGCGTTCATCACTTGCCCGCTTAGGTTTAATGGTGCATGTAACAGCACACAGAATCGACCCAGGTTGGAGCGGTAATATTGTTTTAGAATTTTATAACTCAGGTAAGTTACCACTGGCACTGCGTCCATTAATGAAAATTGGTGCAATGAGCTTTGAAATGCTTTCAGGCCCGTGCGAAAACCCATACAACATTCGTAAAGATGCAAAATATAAAGATCAAAGCAGTGCGGTAGCAAGCCGTATTAGTGACGATAACTTATAACAATATATAACTATTAAGCGTTTAAATGCCCGCTGTGTTGGCTAGCTTAAACGCTTAATTATTTAACTGGGCGAACTGATATTAAATACTTTTTTTATTTCTGGCTTTATAAACAAGTAAAAGCTCTACTACAATAGATAGTAAAATTACAATAATTACAATACCTTGAATAGTATGTAGCCTTTTAACTCGATCAACACTTTCTTTTTCGTACTGCATAACCACCGTATTAAATGCTTTTAAAAGTGGCTCTTTTGCTAAAGAAAAAAAGCTTTCTTGCACTGTATCTAAATTAAGTGTTTGTGTTTTTATCTTCAGTACCTCTTCAACTCTATCTGAAAACATCCTTAATTTTTTATCAACATTAATTGGCTCTTTAAAATACATTGCTAACAACTCGTCTGATAACGGGCTTTCATCGCCTAATACCTGTGCTCCATAGTGCTCACTTAATAAGTATTTATGATTGTTTTTTAAAGAGTTTAAAGCATTAATGGCCAGTAATTTAGAATCCTGCGAGCCATACATTAAGTACTCTAAAGTAAACATGCTGACTCGCTGTGAAAGCATTCTTTGTTGACCACTTACATTGACTATTTTTCCTGTATCAGATTGTGCTTCAATTACTTCATCAAGCATAAAGTGAATACAGATCGATAAAATAGCTATAACAGTTAAGGGCGCAATATAAATAAAAGAGAAAGCGCTGCGCTTTTTATATGTAGAATCAGTATTTACCATTTAAATGCTACTTATTTAAAATTATTAATGCTTTAGGATAGGATAGATTAAATATAAGATTTTTCACGTAAATAAAGATTTATATCAATGCGCAAAATGATTGAGTACTATTGCGAATTGGTATTACAAGGTAGTTTATGAGTTATTTTGAGTTATGAAGCGCATAGCCCAGTAGTTCAAAATACTTATTAAGCGCTTTATTTGCTTTATCAATATGCTCTTTATCTGGGTAAATTAAATTACTGTTTTTTAAGCCACTAACTAAAAAGCTATTTTGAATCGTGCTGTTAGCTTCTATACAGGCTTCAAAGCAGCGGGCTGCTAGTTCCTCAGGCATGCTCATGTAATTCATATTATGTGCTTGGTCGTGCTTTATACACGCTTGTACAAATTCATTTGCGTCATGCCCGCCTTCATCTAAAAACACCTCTTTGTAAAAATTATTAAGCGCATTATTAAGCGGGTGAACTAAGTTAGGTATGTTTGAAAGCCACAGTTTTGAAGCAAACCCAAAGCGAGGTTTTGCGTTAAATAAATGCTCGCTTATGTGATGATCAAATGCGTGAAACCATTCGTGGGCTAGTGCGCCACCGCCGGCATTTTTAGCAAGGGCAAGCGTTTGTGAGGCTGCGTTATAATGCGCTTGTACGCCTTTTTGACCGCCATGCCCAAAGGCAAAATTTAGTTTGCCGCGCAGGCCAATGGCTTTGGGCGGTAAATGTAATATTTGAGCAAGGTCGGCGAGAGCATCGTAAATTAAGTTTGCACTAATGAAATGCTCTTCTTTGGTTACCCATTTACCTACAACCATAGATCTAAAGCCAAAGGTATCTCTAATATCGCTAAAGTCAACTTGGTCGTCAAAGCGGTAGTCAGGTCCTTTTCGATTGAATCCGCGTTTTAATCTGTTTGGGTAATTACGCATTTAAGTTTAATTATGGCTAATTTAAGTAACGTGCTTTTACGTGCTTTGGCATGTGTTGGGTTTGTTTTTGTATTAATTCATCTAATAAATTGTAAAGTGGCGCAGGGTTTAGCTGCTCTATTAACCACAAACTATGTGCAACAGCTTCAAGTGTAGAGAGGCTATCGGCTCTGGGGGCTTTTCGAATAGCGTAACGGCTTTGCGGTAAGTGCTTAAAGCTCACTGTGTTAAATTTAGTGAGTAGTGGGGTGAGCTGTAAAATTTTATAAGCTTTTTTCCAAGTGCCATCAATAACGATTAAGTGCGTAATGTTACTTAATGCCGGCTTTGAGTTTGCATCATCTAAGTTGGTGGCGTGCTCATTAGGGTAGAGCAGTACAGTGGAGTCTACAGGTAAAGAGTTGAGCTGGGCAAAGTCGGTGTTATTTTCCCCTTTGATTATTTTGCAGTCAGTTAGGCTCAAGTTAAGCAATTTTGCCGTGTTTTTCGCTATTTTTTCTTCACTGGGGTGTTGTAAAATAACCACACTAACTTTATTTGTTAAATGTTTAATGGCCCCGCATATACAGGTAGAGGGCGTAAACAAACAGCGTTCACAAACTTGGCGAGTCATTAATTAAACTTTTTATTGTGAGTATATTTTGATAATTATACATTTATAAACTAATTAAGTTGGATTTTTTTACGCATAGATATACAGTAATACTATTAATTATAAAATGACACGGAATGTTTAGAAGGGCTTAAAATATGACAGAAGTACAAATAGATAAGGCTGCTTTAGAAAGCATGCAGTCGTTACTTGGTGAGCAGTTTAAAGATACACTTGAATTTTGCTGCAGTGAATTTGAGCGCCTTGGTAATGAAGTTATTGCAACCATTGGTAACGATAAAGAAGCGGCGATTCGTCATGCTCATAGTTTAAAATCGAACGCGGCTCAGTTTGGTGCTACGAGTTTATCTGATGTAGCCCGTGATGTTGAACTTAACCTAAATCAAGATAACTTAGCGCAAGCCGTAACGGCATCTAATGATTTATTAGCGCAAGTAAGTGGTTCACAGGCCGAATTAAGAGCGTGGGTAGAATCTAATTAATTTGATTTGTTAACGTGAATTTATTTCAGTATTAAGCAATTAATTAGGCTAGTATTTTGCGCCTTTAATAGGTTAATCTATGCCTTAACTAGGGCGTGTTTGGCCTTTCGGGAATAATTTTTTCAAAGTGTTTAATTTTTAAATTACCTAAAGCACATGTGTTGTTAATGTATAAAACAATAACAACACATAAAACTATATTTAAGGGCTGTTTAAGCCACTTTCTCCCTCGAATTACCAAACCAAATCAGGTTATATCTCACGCGCTGCGAAAACCCCTCCCTAGATTTAACAAATTTTGATTTAATAAAGCCACTACGCCCAAAGAGGTAGCAATGTCAGATATAAAAAAGAGTCACAAATTAGAAGGTGTATGTTATGACATTCGTGGGCCGGTTTTAGCGCAAGCTAAAAAAATGGAAGACGAAGGTCAAAAGGTTCTTAAATTAAATATTGGTAATCCGGCTGCATTTGGCTTTGATATGCCAGAAGATATGCACCGTGATATTATTCGAAATTTGTATTCGGCCCAAGGTTATTGCGACTCTAAAGGGTTATATTCAGCCCGTGTAGCGGTTTATCAGCATTATCAGCAGCGCGGTTTACATAATCTAGATGTAGATAATATTTATATTGGTAATGGGGTGAGTGAGCTTATTCAAATGATCACTCAAGCGTTATTAAATAACGATGATGAAGTACTAATACCTGCCCCAGATTACCCACTGTGGACTGCATCAGTTAAATTAGCAGGGGGTAACCCTGTTCATTATTTATGTGATGAAGAGCAAGATTGGTTTCCGGATATTGCTGATATAAAAAGTAAAATTACTTCAAAAACAAAAGCACTCGTACTAATTAACCCTAATAACCCAACCGGCGCGGTTTATAGTGACGATTTACTGTTAGAGTTAATTAATCTGGCGCGCGAGCACAAGTTGTTATTACTTAGCGATGAAATCTACGAAAAGATTTTATACGATGGCATAACCCATACCTCGATTGGCGCACTATGCGACGATGTGCCCATTATTACCTTTAATGGCTTAGCTAAAACCTACCGTGCGGCGGGTATGCGAATGGGCTGGATGGTGCTAAGCGGGCGCACCTCGGCAATGGAAGATTTACGTAAAGGGCTGGATATTTTATCGTCCATGCGCTTGTGTGCGAATGTACCCGCGCAATATGCAATTCAACAAGCATTAGGTGGCGTGCAATCAATAGATAGCTTAATAGATCCAGGCGGGCGATTATATGTTCAGCGCGATATTGCTTGGCGTGGGCTTAATGCCATTGAAGGGATAAGCTGTAAAAAACCAAAAGGGGCGCTTTACGCGTTTGCTAAAGTAGACACGGCTCATTTTAATGTCACTGATGATGAAAAAATGATGTTTGATTTGCTAAAAGCAGAAAAAATATTATTAGTGCATGGGCGTGCCTTTAACTGGCCAGAGCCTGATCACTTTAGGTTAGTGTTTTTACCTAACAAAGACGATTTATCGAGTGCGATGCTTAAAATGCAGCGCTTTTTTAAAGACTATCGCCAAGTTTAGTCAATACCAATTGACGTGTTATGAAATATAAAAAACGAGCTCAATTAGCTCGTTTTTTATTAAAGCGTTAGTGCTTATATAGCTCGTTAATACGCGCGGTCAACTCTTACGGTATTATCACTTAAATACACTAACCGTACGTTATCACCTTTACTAAAGCGCATTGACTGGTCTTGATCTTGTACCACCATGTATTGATCGCCATTTTCTACCTGGATCAATAACTCGACTAGGTGGGTTTGCTTATAATAGCTTTTTTGCTGATTATTATGAGCAACGCTTCCGCCAATGACTGAGCCCAAAATAGTAGCAACGGTACGACCGCTCCCACCACCAAATTGATTACCTACAACACCGCCAAGCAGAGCGCCGCCAAAGGTTTTCCAGCCATTGTTTTTGTCTTGAACAAGCTCTTGTTCGGTAATTTTGCGTACCGATTTTACATCACCAAATAAAACCTGTTGCACAGGCACGGCTTTGTTTCGCTCATAGTTTGCAAAACTGGGTGCACTGAGCGTAAGCAAAGCGCACATTGCTATGGTTAAGGCTTTCATAGATGTCTCCTGTTGGTGCTACGCAAAGGCAATTTTTTGCCTTCGCGTGATAATTAATTACCAACCAAATGTCGATTTTTCTTTCGTTTTACGAATTTCAGTTTCATCTGCCCACTCTACTAGGCCACTTTCCATATCCATTAAGCGCATTGTAAATTTGTAATACACATCAGATTTATCAGCATTTGACTTAACAATGCTCGAAAGGTTGCCATATAACATGTATTGCGCACCAATTTGTTTACCAAAGGCAACGGCAG
Source organism: Pseudoalteromonas sp. MM1 (assembly GCF_030296835.1). Lineage (NCBI taxonomy): Bacteria > Pseudomonadati > Pseudomonadota > Gammaproteobacteria > Alteromonadales > Pseudoalteromonadaceae > Pseudoalteromonas > Pseudoalteromonas sp. MM1. The sequence goes on from NZ_AP027922.1 coordinate 1,592,766, forward strand.
TTGCAGGGTTTACAAGGGCATCTTCGTTTTGAAAGTTAAGCTGCTCACGCACTGATTCAACACGGGTCATATCAACAAAACGAAACTTACCGCTGCGCAGAAGTTGAGTAGAGATTGAGTCGGTAATAGATTCAGTGTCTATGTGCTCGCTGGTTTTATTTTTAATGCGCTCAACAAATACCACAGGGCGTTTGTTTTGCGTCATTGTGCCTACAACTGGCGAGCTAAGTAATGAGTCGGTCATTTGGCTGGCTACTTTTTGTAAATCGGTAGAGCCGAAGTTTATATCGGTTGTTTCTACTGCTTGCGCGTCTCCATAACTAACTACGGCTTTATTAGCACAACCGCTTAAAATGAGCGCGCTAAGGCCAATAACTGCATAGCTTGATAATGTTTTAAATTGCGTAGTGATCATCTTTATAACCCTTATTCTTTAAATTCTTGTGCGTCGGTAGACACTTCTCTTACAGCGAGAGAAAAGGTAACCGCATCTGGTGTTGGCGCTAAGCCGGGTAATTGTGTTTTAGAAAAACCAAACAGTGTTAAGGCTTGCCAAGGTGAATGGTTTCCTTTAATTACAAACCCGTCTTTGTCGTACCAGTTAAACTGATACTGCAAATATTGCGACTTTTTATATTGGCTGCTTAGTGTTACTACCACGTCGGTTAACTGGTTTGTTTGGCGTGTTTTAACATCGGTAATGGCAAGCTTTTTACCTAGAGCAGGATTATCAACATGTAACTGCTCGTTAAATGTATTTTTGCTTTGCTCAACCGAAATGCCTGAAGTGTCCGGTTGGCTTGCACATGCACCAAGCATTAATGCGGCCATTAATGGCAAAGTATATTTCATGATGACTCCTAAAGTTGAACCACATGGTAGTTAAAATAGTTATTAATAGAGGTTAGGTAAATTAAGGTTAACCCTTGCTTACTAACGGTAAAATTAATAGGCGTATGGTTACCTATTAAAAGAGTATGCGATCCTGCATTTAAACTGCTTCGTGCCACGCTTATTTGATTAGGTAAAGTAAGCCAGCTACGTGTATCTGCTTGCTCAGACGCCAAGTTATAAATATTAGCAATAATATTACCTACATCGCCTGTACTGCGAGCAAGCTCTGCGCGAACTTTTTCTTTGGCTACTAAGCGTAATACTTGTCTAGATACGCGAGCCGGTATTTGTTGCTCTAATGTTTTAGCGGCGAGTGCCTCTATGTGTACCAATGGGTTTAGCTGTAAATTTTGCGAACCTACCTGTACACCAGTAAGAGGAGATATAAACGCATTATCTTTATAAACCGGCATCGCTAAACTGTAAAAACGCGCATCGCCACCTGAGGTATAAATAGGCAAACGTAATTTAAACTCATCTTGCTTGGGCACTAAGCCTTGTTCAACCAATATAACTACTTCACCGTGTTTGGCGGATAAAGGTTGTAATGGACTAAAGCGGCGCTCAAACTCTTCTAAATCTTGGTTAAAGCCTTGCTTTTTAGCTAAACGCATAACATCTTGCTGTAAGTAGTGATTGTCAGGTTGAATCTCTAGTGCTTTTTTATAATCAATGTAAGCATCATCATATTGTTTATCACTTTGGTACAACAGCGCAGATAAATAAAACGTAAAGGCATTCTGAAAGCCATTTTTAATACCGCGCGTTACATTACTCATACTTGGGTAATGCTGTTGTGCTTGCTCTATTGTGTCGTTTATTTGTGCTTGATTATCAGCAAGTGCATCTACTTGCACTTTGTTAGCGCGGCGTATTTCAACTAAGGCACTTTCTAAATCACTGCTGTATACATAATTAAGTGCTTTGTAGCTATGTAGCATGCTCATTTCATATGCTGGTGGTACATAAGTAATGGCAGAGTCGTTAGTAAATAAGGCATTACTTTGTTCAAGCCCTGCACTTAATTGAATTTTTGCAGCTTCTCGTTTTGTTTGTACCTGGGTATATACGTTTTCAAATTGTTGTTGTGAAACACTTTGCTCGTTAGCAAGGTCTTTTAAACGGGCTTGCTCTAATTGGTTAAGTAAATAGCTACTGTGTAATTTACTGTTATTTGCAATAAGTGATTTGGCCTGTTCAATATTGTTATTTTGAATTGCGTTTCTTACAGGCGTCATTTGGCTTGCATAGTCGTTAAATAAATCATTAAAGCCTATGGTGCTGCATCCACTTAATATAAAACAAACACTTAAAATTATACTTTGGCGCACTGAGCACTCCTATATAGTTAGGTTTTAAAGATTAACATACTCTGGTTTTAGATTTGTGTGAAATAGTGTAAAAAAGCGTAGCCTACTTAAGGGCATATAAAACTGTGAGGATTGAAATCATTCTCCCTAAGGTCAGCCCTAGTTACGTGTATTGAAGGTAGGCAAATCATCATGAATAGCCTGTGAATAGCAGAGAATAGCTGCGTAATTACAGCAATTGAGCAGTATAGAAAGTTATAAAGCATCGATTAAAAGTATAGTAAATATAATAATGCGGCTTTACAGCTAAATGGCTCAGCTGCTTAAATACACTGCTGGCTAAGCAAGCCAATTTAAAGCATTTCATTATAAGGTTTTAGCTAAGGAGCGATTTTGAAAGCCACTTTATACACCCTAGTTGCATTAATAGCCTTTGCGGCAAACTCTTTACTTTGCCGTATGGCGCTCGCGCAAGGGTATATTGATGCGTGGAATTTTACAATAATTAGGCTACTGAGCGGAGCCGTTTGTTTAGGCTTAATTATGGCTGTATATACGTATAACCTAAAACGTAAGGGCGTGCTTAATAACGCTATTTTAAGCGACACGGGAAGTTGGCGTAGCAGCATTAGTTTATTGATATATGCACTTTGTTTTTCTATTGCTTATATAGAGCTAGATACAGGCACCGGTGCGCTCATTTTATTTTCGGCGGTGCAACTGACCATGATTGGTTGGGGCATATATAAAAAAGAGCAGCTGAGTAAGTTGCAGTGGGGAGCTTTTTTTGTCGCGTTAGCTGGATTTGTTTATTTAATGTTGCCCTCTGCGGCAGTGCCTTCTTTGTTAGGGGCATCACTTATGGCGTTAAGTGGCGTTGCTTGGGGCGTTTACAGTATACGTGGTAAAGCGTGTGTATCGCCGCTGCGTACCACCGCCTTTAATTTTATAAGAAGTTTAGTGGCTATTCCTGTTTTATTACTTGTAGCAATAGGATATTTAAAAACAGTGAGTATAGAAGGAGTGCTACTGGCGTGTGCTTCGGGCGCTATTGCATCAGGCATTGGCTACAGCATTTGGTATGTGGCCATGCCACTACTGAAAAGTACACAAGCGGCGGTTGTACAGTTATGTGTGCCTGTACTTGCAGCATTTGCTGGGGTTATATTTTTATCTGAGCAGCTTACTTTTGAGTTTTTAATAGCAAGCTCACTGATTTTAGGTGCTGTTTTGGTCTTTATTTTAAATAAAAAATAAGCCCTATTATGGCGGGCTTACATTTGTTATGAAGCGTTTATAGAGCGTGGGCAAATTATTTAAAATAGCTGACTTACCCTCTAAATCGCTGTTGCTTATACATTCGTAAAGCATCGCTTCGCTCAATGTATTTACTAACTTTTGAGATTGCTTAATATGGCTAATGTGCCAAAGCTCAGGTGCTACACCGCCTAAATCCTGTTTGTAGGGGCGATAAAAACCATATTTTGCTAAGTTATTATCAAGCCACTGGCTAAGTGGCGCAAATGGCCCTCCTTGTTGATATTCATCAGGGGTCAGTTGCAGTTTATAATCATCGCTAATTGCGGCGCTATCATACACATCAAGGTCAGTGCCTAAATGATGCCGACTAGCACCTGGCAAGGCAGAATAGAGCATAATAGCCGTGCATTTTTCCAGCTCATTTAGCTGGCTTAAATCAATTTCCTGCTGCTGTTTATTAAAAACAGGGCGTAGGCCTAAAAACTTATTATTCCAAATCATAGCTTGGCGATCAAAATCGCGAAAACTAGAGGCAATAGTTAGCTCAAACCCAGCTTTTTTAGCGCCATTTTGCAATGCTAAAAAGTCATCAATAATATCAGTATGTAACCGATGCGATTGAATCGTGGTGAGATGTGTATCACTTTGCCCAGTGATACACATTGCTAGTGTATTAGTAACGAGTGCCATTAGGTTAACAATTGCTCTAAAATTTGCTCGTAAATATCAGCCAAAGCTATTAAATCATCGGTGCTTACACATTCATCAACTTTATGTATAGTGGCGTTGCGCGGGCCTAGTTCAATCACTTTTGCGCCTGTTTGCGCTATAAAGCGCCCATCTGACGTACCTCCGGTCGTTTCGAGGTTAGTGGTTAACCCCGTGACAGATTTAATCGCATTTACGGTGGCATCAACTAACGGGCCGTGCTCGGTTATAAACGGCAAGCCATTTACTATCCAGCTTAATTCGTAGTTTAAGTCATGCGTTTTTAAAATAGCATTAACACGCTCTTGCAGCTGTTGATGAGTTACTTCGGTACTAAATCTAAAATTAAATTGCACCTCAAGCTCGCCTGGTATGACATTACCGGCACCTGTACCACCGTTTATATTTGATACCTGAAAGCTGGTTGCAGGAAAAAATTCATTGCCGTTGTCCCACACTGTTTGGCTAAGTTCAGTGATGGCGGGTGCAGCCAAATGAATTGGGTTTTGTGCTAAATGCGGGTAGGCTACATGGCCTTGAACACCTTTGACTTTTAAAAAGCCAGTAAGTGATCCACGGCGCCCATTTTTTACTACATCGCCAAGTATATCTCGCGATGAAGGCTCACCTACTAAGCACATGTCAATTTTTTCACCGCGTGCTTCAAGTGTGTCTATTACTTTGGTTGTACCGTTGATAAATGGGCCTTCTTCATCGGAGGTAATTAAAAATGAAATAGAGCCTTTATGATCAGGGTTTTTAGCAACAAAGCGCTCAGTAGCAACAAGCATTGCGGCAAGAGAGCCCTTCATATCAGCTGCGCCTCGGCCATGTAGTAAACCATCTTCAATTAAGCCTGAAAATGGCGGATGTTGCCAGTTTTGTGCAGGGCCTGTGGGGACCACATCGGTATGGCCTGCAAAACAAAAGTGCGGCGACTCGTTACCTTTTCGGGCCCATGTGTTGAGCGTATCGGTAAAAAATAACGACTCAATATTAAAGCCTAGGGCTTCTAAACGTTCGTTCATCATTTGTTGGCAACCCGCATCTTCAGGGGTAACCGACTCGCGCTGAATAAGCGCTTGTGCAAGTGCAATTACGTCATTTCTCATTATTTAAATATCTCATCGTATTGCGCAGCTTTAAAGCCCAAGTGGTAGCTGTTGTCATTAACAAGCACAGGGCGCTTGATCATAGCTGGTTGCTCTACAAGTAATGTAATAGCAGTGTCTTTGTTTAGGCTTTGCTTTTGTTCGTCAGAGAGTGCGCGATAGGTTGTGCCACGCTTATTAACCAATTGCTCCCAATCAATATGCTCAGCAAATTCGCTTACAAGTTGTTCGTTTACACCGTCTTTTCGGTAATCGTGAAAGGTAAAGTCTATGTTGTTATCGGCGAGGTATTTTTTGGCTTTTTTAATGGTGTCGCAATTACTAATGCCGTAAAGAGTGATCATAGGTTTAATTCTTCTTAATAATAGTTAAAAGGGGGTCTACACCCGCATTTACTTGCGTGTGTGAATAATGAAATGTGCCTAAATTATGGCCATTCAAAAGCACCAAGCTGGCCAGTAAGGGCGATTTAAGTTCGCGTAAATCAAAATAAGCTAAGCGCTGGCCTTTGCTTATTTTGCTGCCATTGAGCTGTGCAATATGTGTGTGTGTAATAGGCTGCTGCGCCGGTAGTGACAAGTTAATAAGAACCTTTAACCCGTTATTTGCTTGAAGAATAAATTCACATCCTGCATTTTTAACCTGCACTAAAGTGCCATCAAAGGGCGCTAAAATTTTATGATTACTTAATGCAACCAACACGGTTGGTCCGAGGGTAGAAAATTTAAAAAAGGGCTCAGGGTGCTGGTTTAATTCAATAACTTTGCCGCTAAAGGGGCTAGTAATTTTTAATGCGCTGGTGGGTAGCTTATTTTGCGCTAAAAACTCGATAGAGGCCGCTCTCATTATTGATCTACTACTAAATTGTAGCCATCGTTTTTAAGTGCAGTGATGGCTTGTTGCGCGGTGTGTTTTTTTACCAAAATATAATCTGTGTCGTAGGTTGAAATAGAAAAAATAGAAATATTAGCCTTTGCAAGTACGCCAGATATATTGGCCATAATCCCCGTTAAAGAAAACCCCAACGGACCTACGACTTCAAGTGCTTGCCAATCAGGCTCAGTATCTAAACAGTTAATAGTAAAATCACTAGGGCAAACAATAGAAAGCTCATCGTGAGTTTTAGAAATAAAAAATAGGGGTAACTTTAATAGCGCTACAGGAATGTCTGCATCCACTTCTAAACTATGAATTGACAACAGCGTGCTGTGTAATTGTAATGTTTGTTTTGACATTAATAACCTGCAAACAGCGTATATAGTCAGTTAATAGTATAGATTATTGGCTTTAAATTAAAGGTGCAACAGACACTAAAATAAGAGTTGGTTAGCTTTTGTGATAGAGATTTAAAACTTACCCACAATTTCTGTGGATAAGTGTGGGAATTGGTAGGTATAAATAGCCTAACCAACTAATTAATAAGTAAATATTAGTTAGGCTATAAAAAGCACTAGTTTAATTTACGCTTTTTCGAGCGCTTCAACTTGAGCTGCTTGAATAGCAGTAAGTGCGATGGTATACACTATGTCATCGACTAATGCGCCACGGCTTAAATCGTTAACAGGCTTTCGCATACCTTGTAGCATGGGCCCTATGCTGATTAAATCGGCACTACGCTGTACGGCTTTGTAGGTTGTGTTACCGGTATTTAGATCAGGAAAAATAAATACCGTAGCCTTACCTGCGACTGGACTATTTGGTGCTTTTTTAAGAGCAACATTTTCCATAATCGCAGCGTCGTATTGCAATGGCCCATCAATAATTAAATCTGGACGTTTTTGTTGAGCAATTTGCGTGGCTTCACGTACTTTTTCTACATCAGCGCCAGAGCCTGAAGTACCTGTACTGTAGCTGATCATGGCAACACGTGGCTCTATGCCAAACGCGGCTGCAGAGTCGGCTGACTGAATAGCGATATCTGCTAACTGTTCTGCATTAGGGTCGGGGTTAATTGCACAGTCGCCGTATACCAGTACTTGGTCAGGCAGCAGCATAAAAAACACAGACGATACAAGTGATGACCCTGGAGCGGTTTTAATTAGCTGTAGCGGTGGGCGAATTGTATTAGCTGTTGTGTTTACAGCGCCAGATACTAAGCCATCAACTTTACCTTGCTCAAGCATCATAGTGCCAAGGACAACATTATCTTGTAATTGCTCTTGTGCAACAACTTCTGTTAAGCCTTTACTTTTACGAATTTCGACCATAGGTGCAACATAGTCGTTAATTATCGATTTTGGCTCAACAATACTTACGTGCTCGTTAAGTTCAATACCTTGTTGCTCGGCAATACGCATAATCTCATCACGGTCGCCAAGTAATACTGTTTTTGCAATACCACGTTGTCCACAAATAGCCGCGGCTTTAATAGTACGCGGCTCATTTCCTTCAGGAAGTACCACTGTTTTAGCCGCCTTACGGGCTTTATCAGTAAGTAAATAACGAAACGCAGGAGGAGAAAGCTTACGTGTTTTGCCAACATTTTTTGCAAGCGTGTCGAGCCAATCAGAATCGATATACTCTGCGTTGTGATCTTTTACTTTCTCAATACGTTGGTCATCATCGCTTGGGACTTCCATATTAAAATTATGTAGCAGTAATGAGGTACGCCAGGTATCGGCCTCTGTGGCTAATATAGGCAAGCCTGTTTGCATTGCTTGTTCACATAGCGCCATTATACGCGGCTCTGGCTCAAAACCACCGGTAAGTAAAATGGCGCCAATTTTAGTGCCGTTCATCGCAGATAAACACGCAGCGACCAAAATATCTGAACGATCGCCTGGGGTGACTAATAACGCACCTGGAGTAAAGTGGTTCAAAATGTTTGATACGGTACGCGCACAAAACGTAATACGGCGTAAGCGACGGTGTAGCATGTCGCCTTCGTTTATAATGGTGGCTTTTAAATACGCGCTTAAATCTTTAACGCGCGGCGCAACTAAATCAAAGTCCCATGGGATAGCGCCTAACAGCATAAATGGATTTTTTCTAAAAATAGGTAAAGACGCTAAACGATTTAATTCGTTATCGAGCTCTTCAGGCTTGTAAGAATCCACCAAATCTGCGCGAGCACGGCCTTCTTCATCAAGGGGAGCATTTACTTTGTTAAAAATACAGCCTAAAACGCGCGGGTGATCAATTCCACCATAATACCCAGCAGCAATTTCTAAACGGTCTTCAATTTGTGTAATAGTGTAATTACCAGGGGTTAATACAAATACAATATCGGCACCGAGTGTTTGGGCTATTTCGCGGTTTACACGACCTGCATAAGGTTGGCGGCGCGTAGGCACCATACCTTCAATAATAGCAACTTCATCATCGTTAATTTTACTTTCAAAACGCTCGACTATTTCTTCAAGTAAATCATCGCCTTTACCATCACCAATCATTTGTTCTGCATAGTTTAATGCAAAAGGAATAGGAGGCGTAATTGATGAGCCTTGCATAATAATTTGAGTCGACTTTTCAGGCCCTGTTTCACCCGTACGTGGCTGGGCAATTGGCTTGAAAAAGTTTACTTTCACGGTTTTTTGCTCAAGCGCACGTACTAACCCGACAGAAACAGATGTTAAACCAACACCAGTAGAAACCGGGATTAACATAATACGACGTGCCATAATTAAAGCTCCTTGACAATGTTAGCAGCATCAAGGGCGATTACCCATTCTTCATTAGTTGGCATGACAACCGCTTTAGTTGCAGCGCTAGCCGAGCTAATAACGCCTTCATTACCAAATCGCGCATCTAGATTAGCTTGTTTATCGCAATCTAAGCCTAAAAACGCCAGTTGTGTAATTACTTTTTCACGGATAATGTCTGAGTTTTCCCCTATACCGCCGGTAAAAATAAGTGCATCTAATTGCTGTAATGGCACCATGTAGGCGGCAATCTGTTTCGCAAGGCGGTAGCAAAAAATATCAAGCGCAAGGGCGGCTTGTTCATGGCCTGCTAAAGCGGCTTCTTCAATGGTTCTACAGTCGTTAGACAGTTCACTAATACCTAATAATCCGCTTTCTTTATTAAGTAAGTTGTCGATTTGTTTTGCATCGTAACTAAGTTGTGTCGTTAAAAAGTTAAACAAACCAGGGTCGATATCACCACTGCGGGTGCCCATTACTAACCCAGCAAGAGGAGTTAAACCCATGCTAGTATCTACACTTTTACCGCCTTTAATTGCACATACAGAGCAACCATTACCTAAATGCGCACTAATAAAATTACTTTGCTCAACAGGCTTATTAATTAATTTAGCGGTTTGCCCAGCTACATAATAGTGGCTTGTGCCATGCATACCGTAACGGCGAACACCATGCTCTGTGTATAGCTTGTAAGGAAGTGCATATAAGTAGGCTACTTTATCCATGGTTTGATGAAATGCCGTGTCAAACACAGCAACCTGTGGTAAACCAGCAAACGAAGCCTGCGCTGATGAAATACCGAGTAAGTTTGCATGACCATGTAAAGGGGCAAGGCTTGAAGCATCTGAAATACCCGCAATGACTTTTTCATCCACTAATGCAGATTGAGTAAAGTGCTCACCACCGTGTACAACACGATGGCCTACGGCAATTAAATGCTCATCTAAGTGGTGATCTTTAATTAGATTCACAAGCGTATTAATTGCTTCACCATGCGCTTGATTAGCAGCTAAGGTAATAACGGTTTTATCACCTTGGTATTTATATTTAATAGATGGATTTTCTGAACCTAGGCGTTCAGCTAAGCCCGAAATAATTTCATGCCCGTTATCAGCATCAATAATGGCAAATTTTAAACTCGAACTACCACAGTTTAATACTAAAACGTGTTGTGATTTAGAGGGCGTAGTTGGCATAGATACAGTTTCCATAAACAATAAATTTAGTAAGTGTACGTTAAGACATGAGCAATACACTTAAGGTGCAAATTAAAGGTAAACTTAGCCACCATATAGATGATAAAAAAGCGACTAAAGTCTAATTTTTAAAGTAACTATTTTAACCCAGTTAATATATTTAGTTTAGTGTTTAGTTGCTTATATATACAAAAACAATAACTTTTATTGCTAAAGTGCGAAGCTAATTATTTGTGTTACACTTACAGGCAGTGGCAAGCAGGCGCTACGGGTTTAAAAGTTTAGATGTGAGGAGTCATGATGCAAAAAAGTGTGATGTCACAATTACAAACGGGTAGAGTATATGCAAAAAAATGGCCTATGCGTAAAGAGTTAGCACCGTTGTTTAATGAATTTAAAGTCATTAAGGCAACCGAGCTGGCCATTACTGTTATGCCAATATTAGCCATGCTTACGTTATTTTTTCAGCTTAACTATTTAGGTCCCGATTTTTTACCGCAAGCGATTGCCAGCGCATTGTTTTTTTTGTCATTACCGTTGCAAGGGCTGTTTTGGTTAGGTAAGCGTGCCGAAACACAATTAGAGCCGAGCATGCAAAAATGGTATAACGAGTTATATACCAAAATGGTGGCAAATGGCTATCAAGCCCAATTAAGTGAAAACAAGCCCCGTTATATGGAGCTTGCACACTTATTAAATGACATGTTTGATAAAATGGATAAAGCGTTTACGAAAGAGCAGTTTTAGAGCGCATCTATTGAAAATTGTATGAGCAGAGCGCACGCTTTGCTCAATTTATTTATAACGTTCCCTCTGGATATGAGCTAACTCAATATAGCCAGTCAGTAATTTCCTCTTATACCAATGCGCATAATTAAATGATCTATTTTGAGGATGGAAAAGCGTGTTGATAGCAAGGCAAAAATTCGCTATTTAGTTGTTCTTGGCAATTGCTCCTGCATTGCTCTACCTTCTGCATTCATACAGTCGTAAATGAGATTTTTTTAACGCATATAGCGACACGTTTAGCCCCTAAAAATGATTAAATATTATTGCAAATTGGTATTACACTCGTTATTAAAACATCAATCGGCTTTACTAAACTCGGTAATGTAAAACGATAGGGTAACGCTTTGGGCGCCTTTTTCTTCAAGAGCTTGCCAATGTTCAGGTCTAAATTTCCATGCAAACGGTGTCATCATTATTAAATTTTTAATATCTGAAAAATTAAGCGTAACCTGCTCTGTAATAAGCTTTTGAGCTGCTTTTATAAAGCCGCTTGGCGTATCAATTTCAGTGTGTTTTGCTACATCTGCATATATATATTCTTTAAGCTCTTTTAAATGCCATGGCCCTGGGCTTGCAACTACTAATGTGCCATTAGGCGCTGCTAAACGCGCCAGCTCTTGTTCAAATAAAGGCGCAAAAACACTAAGTAACACATCTGACGTGCCTGATTTAAAAGGCGCTTGGCTAATTGATGCAACGCTAAATTGACATTGTGGATAACGCTTTGCTGCATATTTTACGGCTGATTTAGAAATATCGACGCCGTATACCTGAGCCTCTATTTTGTCGGCAATGGCATGAGTGTAAAACCCTTCACCGCAGCCTAAATCTATTAGCACTTTGGGTTTGCGCTCACTAATTATATTACTTAATGCGCGCTGTAAAAATGCATAAAAGCCTTGTTCTAAAAAAGCACGCCTTGCTTGTACCATTTCGAGCGAATCCCCCGGTTGCTTTGAGTTTTTGTGTTGCACCGGTAATAAATTTACATAGCCTTCTTTAGCAAAATCGAAGGTGTGATTATTGTCACATCGAAGTGATGAATTGTGTTTTGAAAGTGCGTGGTTACATAAAGGGCATTGGTATTGCAGACTCATGAGTCTAGGTAGTCCTTATCATAAAAAGTTTTGACCCAGTGTGGCCGATAAGTGATCAAAAGCGTAATGGCCATACCGTTGAGCATTGCCTCAGGAAACCAAATGATAGCACTTAGGTATACGTAATTATCCGCCAATTCTTGCCAATTATATTGCCCTATGAGCAAATAAAACAAAGCCCCTAAGCTTATTTTTAAACATGCAATAAAGCCTGCCAATATAAAAGAGCAGACAAAAATATAAACAAAAAAATGGCGCGGTAAATACTGATAACTCATTATAAAGCCAAGGTAGCTTAATAATGTAGGAATAAATGCACCAAACAGTATTTGCATGGGCAGAAGATTGATATCAATGTTTGCAAAAGCCGCTAATAGGGCAATGGCTAGCAGGCTACTTAAAATAGTAAGGCGCCACCCTAAAATAAGCGTTGCGGCAGTGACACCTAAAATGTGTAAATCAAGACCGCTTAAAATACCCGCTTTAATTTGCCATAACATTGCAAATACTAACGCACACGCAAGTACCCCTATTTGTCGTGCAGGCGTATTATAAAGTGCTTTATAGGTAGTTTTTTCTACGCTAATAAAAGTAATAATGATAACAAGGGCCCAAAGTGGCCCTTGTATTTCAAGCGTTAACATGGCAATTATTTAAAAGTTGACCAAATTGGTGCATGGTCAGAGGGCTTTTCTATGCCGCGTAATTCGTAATCTATACCGGTATCAATACAGCGCTCAGCTAGGGCATGAGTAGCAAGTACAACATCAATGCGTAAACCACGATTATCCACAAACCCTTTAGAGCGATAATCAAACCATGAGTATTTGTCGCTTGTTTCAGGGTTTTGCTCCCTGAAAGTATCTTTAAAGCCCCAATTCAATAATTTAGCAAGCCATTCACGCTCTTCTGGTTGAAACGAGCACTTACCTGTTTTAAGCCAGCGTTTAGCGTTTACATCACCAATACCAATATCTAAGTCGGTAGGTGAAATATTGATATCGCCCATAACAATGACGTCTCCATCTGGCGTATGGTTTGTTTCTAAATGGGTCATTAAATCTTTGTAAAACTGGCGCTTATAAGGGAATTTTGTTTCGTGATTTATATTATCGCCTTGCGGAAAATAACCATTCATTACCGTTAGGTCGCGGCCATTTTCTTGCTCAACTGTCACACTTATCATGCGTTTTTGTGCTTCTTCAGTGTCGCTGGCAAAACCTTTTAAGACCGATTTAGGCTCATTTTTGCATAACATTGCCACACCGTAGTGTGCCTTTTGACCATGAAAATAAACGTGGTAACCCATTTTTTGTACGTCCTCGAGAGGGAACGCCTCATCATGAACTTTAATTTCTTGCAAACCAATAATGTCTGGCTGGTGTTTATCTATAATTGCTTGTAACTGGTGTAAGCGTGCTCGCAGACCATTGATATTGAAAGAAATAACCTTCATAAAATATACCTTTAATTAGACTCTGTTTTTATAACTAAATTGTATCAGTAAATAAGCCTACATAACACGCTCGAAATGAGAAAATAGCTGCGCAAATGTTGATCAATTGGTGCGTAAGGTTTAAACATTGTAAATGCTTTATTAATTATTTAAATAAATAAAAAATTCAATTGATCTCGTAATTATTGAATATATAATGCGCAAAAATTACTTGTTTAGTCGTTCAAATAGGATCTCTCTCATGAAAACACAATTACTTTTAGCTACTGCTTTATTAGCCTCTGCGTCTGTATCAGCAAAAAGCAACACTTACTTCAGTCAAGATAACAAACTTGAATCTAAATTATGTGTATTAAGTGCAAATGAAGGCTTTAGTGCAGCACGCAAAGAAGCAGCACAGCACGGTGTATACTTATCGCGTTTTTCTAAAAGTGTTTTATGTAATGGTCAGGATATTCGCGACATTGCTAAAAAGGTAACGTCTAACCAAGCTGCTGAATCAAAAGTTGAAGTGTTTGCAAAAGATGCACAACAAGAAACACAGTTATGTATCACTGCGTTAAAGAAAGGTCTTGCGCCTGTTCGCCAAAAAATTGGTAACTTAAACTCATTAAAGTGTAACGGCCAAAATGTCACTGAATTTGTAAAGCGTTATCAAAACGCAGCAATCTAATTGCGCAGTAACATATAGATTAAAATAATACCCAGTTTGTACTGGGTATTTTTTTGCAAAAATTACAAGGTAGGCAGCAATCATTGCAAAGCTAAGTAATTGATTAGTGTATATAAAATAAACTAAACCTACATAACTTATTGATTATTGGTGGCTTGCGTACTTTGGCACTGGACTTGTATTAGTTAAAGTGACATTTACTAACTACAAGGATACGTCTTATGAAAAAGTTAACACTCGCAACAACTATTTTAGCTTCGTTAAGTTTAGCCGCTTGTGCCTCAAACCAAGGCCTTGAAAAAATCGATAGCGATTTTGCAAGTTTAGATAACGACAGCGATGGTTATATTTCAAAAGTAGAAGCAGATGACGATAGCATCTGGGGTCACTTTTCAAATATTGATACCAATATGGATAATGAGATCAGTCGTAAAGAATTTAACACTTACATGCAGTTAAATACCGGTAAGGTAGCGACTGACAGCGAAGTAAGTGAGTCGGCATTTAAAGCTAAAATAGCTAAGTTTGATAAAATTGAAAATGATTTTAGAAGTTTAGATAACGACAAAAATGGTTACATCTCAGTAGAAGAAGCTGATGATGATGATATTTCTAACCATTTTGGTTATATGGATGGCAACAATGATAAACGCATCAGTAAAGGTGAGTTTAAAGGCTACATTAACAAATACGGTAAAGCCGTTGCTGAAGATGATGCACTAAAGCATTATAAAAACAGCTAATGTTAGTTAAATACGCTACATACAATAGCCAGCATTAATTGCTGGCTTTTTTGTGCATTTAATTTGTTTTAAAAGCAGATATATTTTCCCCCTTTTGCGATGTTCTGTCATAATAGATGGCTAAGTATTTTAAAGGGCAAAGCAAAATATTATGGCGGGTCGTCGAATTAGTGATGAACAATTAATTGAGATCATTGAAGCGGCTATATTTGTCTCAGACAAACCTGTTAGCAAACGCCACTTAAAAGATACAGTACTGGCTGATTTAGCTATTTCTATGTCACGAATTAACACTGCAATTGACGCTATTTATACTCACTATCAAACACGTGGCATTAAGCTCGTTGAAGTAGGCAGTGGTTATCGTTTTCAAGCGTGTAGTAGTTTAAGTCCTTGGCTTAGTAATTTATGGCAAGAACGGGCACCTAAATATTCTCGCGCACTATTAGAAACATTGTCGTTAATTGCTTACAGGCAACCAATAACGCGTGGTGAAATAGAGCAAGTAAGAGGTGTAACAACCGGATCGGCAATTATTAAAACCCTCCTTGAGCGAGAGTGGGTTAAAGTAGTAGGGCACAAAGAGGTACCTGGTAAACCAGCACTTTATGCAACTACAAAATTATTTTTAGATTATTTTTCGTTAACCGGTTTAGAGCAACTCCCTGCATTGCCAGCAAAGCAAGAAAGCAAAATAAACCAGTTATTAAGTGATCCTTCTGTGAGAGAACCATCCGAATGAGTATTCAAGGTGAAAAGTTACAAAAAGTCCTAGCCCGTGCCGGGGTAGGCTCACGACGTGAAATGGAAAAATACATTGATGCAAACCGCGTTAGTGTTAATGGTAAAGTGGCTAAATTAGGTGACCGTGTTGAGGAAACCGACTTAATACGAGTTGATGGCCACACAGTTAAAATTGAAGAAAAAGCAGACCGCATTTGTCGTGTAATTATGTACAACAAGCCAGAAGGTGAGTTAAGTACACGTAAAGACCCGGAAGGTCGCCGTACTGTTTTTGACCGTTTACCTCGCATAGACGGTGAACGTTGGATTGCGGTTGGTCGATTAGATATTAATACGGCGGGTTTAATGTTATTTACTAACGATGGTGAGTTAGCTAATCGATTAATGCATCCAAGTTATGAAGTTGAGCGTGAATATTCAGCCCGTGTATTTGGTGAAGTAACCAATGAAACCATTAAAAACTTAACACGTGGCGTAGAGCTTGAAGATGGACCTGCTAAATTTTTAACAGTTAAATCACTGGGCGGCGAAGGTATTAACCGCTGGTACAATGTAACGCTAAACGAAGGACGTAACCGCGAAGTTCGCCGTTTATGGCAATCGCAGGATGTAGAAGTGTCTCGTCTTATTCGTATTCGTTACGGAAAATTAGAGTTAGATAAACGCCTACCTCAAGGTGGCTGGGCTGAACTTGATTTAGAAACCGTTAACTATTTACGTAAAACGGTTAAATTAGGCCGTGAAACACAAACTAAATTGTCGGTAATGCCTGAAAAACGCAAAGATAAGCGTGCTAAAATCAACCAAATTCGCAAAGCAGTTAAAAAGCATAACCAACGTGTTAAGCAAACAAAGCGTAAATAGCTTTTACAATTAGTAACTAAAAAGCCGCAATTTATTGCGGCTTTTTAATGAGAAAAATAAAATGTTACTTTTTAGTTTGTGCGTCGAGTGACTCGCCATTCACCTTACTTGAATCATCACTCATAAGGTATAAATACGTTGGCATTATATCTTCAGGGGTTGCCAGCTTATCACGATCTTCTCCCGGGTAGGCCGCTGCACGCATAGAGGTACGCGTTGCACCAGGGTTTATACAATTTACACGGATATTGGTTTTCCCCACTTCACAAGCCCAAGTTTGCATCATACCTTCAACGGCAAACTTAGATATTGCATATGGTCCCCAAAATTCGCGCCCTTTACGCCCCACACTTGATGAAGTGAAAACAATAGAGGCATTATCTGACTTACGCAATACAGGAAATAGTGCTTTGGTGATCATTGCTTGTGCGGTCACATTCACTTTCATGATGTTTTCAAACGTAGAAGAGCAAAAGTGCTCAAGAGGGCCGAGCGACCCTAAAATACCCGCATTATTCAATAAGCCGTCTAATCGGCCAAATTGACTTTCGATTGTGGCTGCTAAATCGCGGTAGTTTTGCTTTGTCGCGCCTTTTAAATCCATTGGCACAATAGCCGGCTGTGGGTAACCAGCATTAACAATCTCATCGTAAACGCATTCTAACTTATTTGTAGTTTTACCCAGTAAAATAACTGTTGCGCCATGCTTTGCATAGGTAATAGCAGCTACGCGGCCAATACCATCGCCGGCACCTGTAATTAATATTACTTTATTTTGAAGTGCATTTTGAGTTGCTAGATAAGTTTGCATATAAATACCAATTTATAAATTTTTTTTGATTTTAACATAGCAAATCGTCAAGTAATCGAATTTATTGAAAATTTAGGTGGCGGAATTATAAACTTTACGTTAAGTTTAACTGGTCTAATGTCTCATTAATAAACTGATTACATTGTTTTAACTTTACTACACTGATTAAACACACTTACTTTGAATGAACACACTATAAAAATAAAGATATGTGCGGAGCTAAAAATATGAAAAAAATGCTACTCTCACTCTCAGTTACAGCTGCATTAGCAGGTTGTGGCGGCGGAGAAACATTAGAAGATGTCAAAAACGATACTGCAACCATAATACCTAATGCTACGGTGACCTTTGACCCTGCTAATGGGGTTTTATCTGTCCCTAACGATTTATTAATGAGTGGCACTCAAGATGGCACAATTAATATTCCAGGTGAATTAGACGACGATAACGTTTCTGTGCCCCGCACTGCTTATGCAGATCCGCAGTTAGCGTTAGGTGCTTTAGATGGCTGGTCATCACAAGTACCTTACAAAATTGATTTAACTTTCCCGACTGGTGTATCGCTTGATGAAGCTTCTGCAGCGTCGCCTGGTACGGTAAGAATTTTTGAAGTTGTGATGGGCGCAAGCCTTACGGATACAGAATGTTCTGTAGTTACCGCTGGTACAGCCTGTAAATTGGTTGGCGAATTAACCTACGGCGTAGATTTTATTTCCCAAGCCTCTGGCGATGCTGTGGCTATTATTCCATTAAAGCCATTCACACCGGGTAGTTCATATATAAATGTATTAACTACAGGTTTAAAGGATTCTCAAGGTCGCTCTATTCAGCCTTCTTCTACTTACGCATTAGTGAGCGAAGAAGCGCCACTAATAACAGATGCTCAGCTGGGCCTTCAAGCGGCTGTAAATAGTTATGAAAATGTCGTGGTAAGTTCAGGAGATATCACTAAAGATGACATTATATTTTCTGCGGCAATGACCATTCAATCAGCAGGGCCTGTGCTCGGTACAATTAAAAACTTACTGGCTGCTAGCTTACAAAACGACGCATTACCAACCCCAATGGTCAGTGTACCTGAACAAGCTATGGTTAATGTACAGCAAGTATTTGCAGCTGCGGGTGTGAGCGTTTCGGATGCATTTTCAGGTGTGCAATACTTAAAAGGTAGCGTCATGCTGCCCATGTATTTAGGGACGCCAACCGGCACTGAAATAAGTGATTTAAATGATACATATTGGCAAGGTATGTGCGACAACGCGGTGGCTATTTTAGGTTACAAAGCGGCCGCAGGCGAAGCGTTTCCGGCAGATCCAATTAGTGAAAATGATGCACTTTGTGCTGCGCTAAGTAACGGGCAGTTACGTGATTTAGGGCTAGACTCTACGCGCCATTTAACTAAGTATAACTCTATCCCTAAAGTACAAAGCATGGCGAATGTGCCAGTGCAAATAACTAAACCGATTTTACCGGTTATTAATTTTATACGAGATTCACAAGGCCTTGACCCCATTGAAATGCCTGAAGCTGGCTGGCCAGTTGTTATTATGCAACACGGTATAACAACAGACAAAGAAAGCATGTTGGCGCTAACAGCACAACTTTCAATTCAAGGTTTTGCTACCGCTGCAATTGATCACCCTCGCCATGGCGAACGGGGTGTAGATGTTGATGCAGATGGTACAGATGACTTTAATGCTACAACAGGCTCAGTGCTTAGTTACATGAATTTAAACTCGCTATTAGTTGCGCGTGATAGCTTACGCCAATCATCAGCAGATTTATTAGGCTTACGTTTAGGTTTAAACTTTATTAATGATGCGACTATTAACGCGCAAGATGTAACCTACGTTGGTCACTCGTTAGGTTCTATTGTTGCACCTGCATTTATAGCACAGGCTAATAGCCCGCTTGCAGACACAGTTGACCCGTTATTTAAGGTCAACACTGTAGCACTTGCCAGTGGCGGTGGTGGTATAGCAAGCTTTTTACTTGAGTCGGCTGCGTTTGGGCCATTTATACAAGGTTCTGTATTATCTCAAGCAGGTACTGCTGAGTCACAAGAGTTTAACGAGTTTCTTCAAGCAGATGCTATTTCAAACTGTGGTACATTCCTACCAGATATGGAAGCGTTTTTAACCTGTGGCTATCAGGCGTATGTAACATCACTTACTACGGCAGGCGAAACTACAAAACTTGCAAACATTCAAGGGGTAATGACCGAGTTTGCTTTTGCTGCGCAAACAGCACTTGATAGTGGTGACCCAACAAATTACGCGGCAGCGGTAAACGCATTAGGTACACCTGTATACACCAATGTAGTTGTAGGCGATGACGTAGATAACAAACCTGACCAAGTTATTCCACCTGCAGCAGCGAATAACCCAATTTCAGGAACGATTCCATTAGCAAACTTTATGGGGCTTGAAACAGTAAGCACTTCACAGCCATTAAGTGAAACAGCGGGAAGCTACTTAGTTAAATTTACTAAAGGACATCATGGCTCTATTTTAACACCAGCCCAAGATGAAGCCCAAGCGGCTACAGTTGAAGGCAGTGCTGCCGCAAATGCTGAAATGCAGCTGCAAGTAGCAACATATTTAGCTGCACGCGGACGCATGTTACTAGTTAGCAACCCAGAGGTGGTGACTGATTAATCAGCAAATACCTTATTAACCTTGAAAAGCCACTGTTTAGTGGCTTTTTTTTGTTATAAAGCATGATAAATTAGCTTAAATTTATAAATGGAGAAACCAGTTGGAATTTTTATACGAATACGGTTTGTTTTTTGCTAAAACGGTTACCTTTGTTATTGCCATTGCAATTATTTTAACGCTTATTGTTGGCTCAGCGGTCAAGCCAAAAACTAAAAAAGGGGCGATAGAAATAGACGATTTATCTGAGCAATTAGATGATTTAAAAGATAGTTTTTTAGAAAATACGTTAACTAAAAAAGAGTTAAAAGCGCACCTTAAAGCGCAAAAAGTCGAGTCTAAAAAAACAGCAAATGATGAGCCAAAGCCACGCCTATATGTTATTGACTTTATAGGTAGTATGGATGCACACGAAGTTGAAAGCCTACGCGAAGAAGTGACTGCAATTATTGCCATTGCTAACCCTGAAAAAGATAAAGTATTAGTTCGCTTAGAAAGTGGGGGCGGAGTGGTGCATGGCTATGGTTTAGCTGCATCGCAATTACAGCGTTTTAAAACAGCAGGGATTAAACTATCTATATCAATAGATAAAGTTGCAGCTAGTGGCGGTTACATGATGGCCTGTGTGGCCGATGAAATATTAGCCGCTCCTTTTGCTATTGTTGGCTCTATTGGTGTAATTGCACAAATACCTAATTTTAATAAAATTTTAAAGAAAAACGATGTGGAGTTTGAGCAAATTACCGCAGGCGAATTTAAACGTACGTTAACCTTGTTCGGCGAAAACACAGATAAAGCCCGCGAAAAGTTTCGTGACGAAATAGAGCAAACACATGGTTTGTTTAAAGAGTTTGTAAGCAGCCAACGGCCAACACTTAATATTGATAATGTGGCAACTGGCGAGCACTGGTTTGCAACACAAGCAATTGAAAAGGGCTTAGTTGATATCATTAAAACCAGTGATGATGCATTATTAGAGCAACAAGCTGAGCGTCAAATATACAAAGTTAAATATAAAATTAAGAAAGGATTAAGTGATAAGTTAGCAATTGGGCTTAGTAATTCTATCAATAAAGCAGGCGTTAATTTAATGTCGCGCTTTAAAGTAATGAACCCATAAAGCGTTATTATATCCATCCTCAAAATAGATCACTTAATTATGCGGATTGGTATTTAAAGTAATAAAAAACCCTTGCATAGCAAGGGTTTTTTTATGGGCTTGAATAATTACTCAGTAGATTTGTGGTAATCTTCTAAATCTTTAGCGGCGTTCGGGTCGTTAAATATTTTTTCATCTAATTGACCTTCTGATTTAGCAACCACACAAGTTACCATACAGTCACCTGTTATATTAACTGCTGTGCGCGTCATATCGAGCAGCCTGTCAACACCAATGATAATGGCAATACCTTCTACTGGTAAACCTACTTGGTTAAGTACCATCGCAAGCATAATTAAACCCACACCAGGCACACCCGCGGTGCCTACCGAGGCAAGCGTAGCGGTTAAAATAACCATTAAGTAATCAGATATTGTTAAATCAACAGCAAACACTTGTGCAATAAATACCGTTGCAACACCTTGCATAATGGCCGTGCCGTCCATGTTAATGGTGGCACCAAGCGGAATAGTAAAAGAGGCAACTGAGTTGTTTGCACCCAGTTTTTTGGTCGCAGTTTCAAGTGTAATAGGCATTGTCGCGCTTGAACTTGAAGTACTAAAGCCAAATAAACATGCGTGCTTCATTTTAGCTAAGAAAATTAGTGGGTTAAGGCCTGTAAGAGCTTTCAAAATAATACTGTAGTTAATGAAAGCATGAATCAATAATGCCGCCACTACCACTAAAAAGTATTTAGCAAGGCTGACTATTAATCCCATTTCGATAGTAGTAAAAAGTTTGGCCATTAAAAAGAACACGCCGTAAGGTGCAATGTTCATTAGCAGTGTAACAAGTTTTAAAATAACCGTGTTTAAATCTTCAAATACGGCAGCTACACGTTTACCTGCTTTACCACTTAGTGCCATTGCAACACCAAATAAAAGTGCAAACACAATAACTTGCAGCATGTTGCCTTTAGCCATTGCTTCAAATGGGTTAGTAGGGAACATATCGATAATAACGCGAGCCAGTGTAGGGGCTTCTTTTGCGTTAAAGCTTGCATCTGATGGCAGTGCAATACCTTGGCCTGGGTTAAATAATAACGCCAATGAAATAGCTACCGTGATAGCCACGGCAGTAGTCACTAAATATAAGCCAATAGATTTACCGCCTAAACGGCCTAATTTTTTAGGATCGCTTAAGCTACACGTACCACATACAAGCGAGACGAATACCAGCGGTACAACCAACATTTTTAAGCTGGCAATAAAAATTTGTCCGCCAACATGGAAAAGGCCATCTACAAAAAAAGCTTTAATTGGCAAAGAGAATAACCCAAGAGGAATTAGATAATCGTCTTCACCAGCTAATATAGCTTGAAATAAAAAGCCTACTGCAATACCTAGCCCCATACCTATCATGATACGGGTAGTTAAACTCATTGAACGTATTTTAGACATATTCCCTAATCTATTTTTTCAAATTTGCCATAGACTACCAGCAAGGAAATATTTACTACAGAAAAAAATAACCTTTGCGGAATTTTTTACATAAAAAAGTGATAAAAAACTGTGATATTAGACTAAGTTATAGGTTAATATTAGGTAAACAACTATTAGTAAATAATAACAACGCTAGGGAGAGGTCCATGCCTTTAACGCGACTACTCAGCATTACACTATTTAGCATCATGCTTTGCGCTTGTGGTGGTGGTGGAACAATCGAAAAAGACGGCACCATCGGAGAAGATGACGATTCTACAACAGAAACATCCACTTTTACGGTAACCTTAAAAGGTTATTTACAATCTAGCGACACTGAGTCAAACGCAGTTACAGCCAGTGCTCCTTTAGAACTTAGAGCTACTTTAGAAGATAATGATGGCGATGCGGTTACGGGCGAGCGAATTACTTTTACCCTTGCAGACTCAATAGGTGAATTAAATCCTACAGCAGGCACTGCGTTAACTCAATCAAATGGTATTGCGACAATAGAGCTTACCGCAGGTGAAAACGCGGGAGCTGGTGAAGTAACTGCAACCTATACAGTTGATGGCGTAAGTTACACAGACACATTTGCATTTGAGTCAGATGGCGCTCAATCAACAGATCCACAATTAAGCGTCTCGCTTGTTGATTCATCAGGTGGAGCAACTCGAAGTGTTGACTATTTAAACCCCGCCACTGCTCAAGTTGAACTATTAATTAATAATGAGCCAGCTGCTTATGAATTAATTGAATTCGTGCTTACTGGTTTAGGCACTATAAACCCTACTAATGGTACAGCTTTAACAAATGAACAAGGTATTGCCACAATTAGCTTGCTAGCAGGGACTGAAGCGGGTGCTGGCTCAATTGTTGCCACTTACACAGATAATGAAAATACAGTTTTTAGCTCGGACGGTTATACGTTCACGACTGAAGGCGATGCGCCCATTCAAGGTGAGTCGCTAGACTTTTCTATCGGTTTAAGCCTTACCTCTTCAACGACTTTATCAGAAATTAGTACAATCAGCGCAGCTGACAGTGCGGTAGTTAAAGCAACTATATTAGACGGTGATGGTGTTGAAGTTGAAGGGGCGGTTGTAAACTTCTCATCAACATTAGGAAACTTAATTCCAAGTATTGGTACAGCACTAACAAATGGCAGCGGCGTTGCATCAATTAATTTAACGTCGGGGACTGTAGAAGGGGCAGGTGTTATAACAGCTCAATATGAAGGTGTTGAACAAACTTTGGGTTTTTATACAAAAGGCGATGCTGTAAATCCAGACCAAAGTACTGCCGATATTAGCTTTTCTATTTTACAAAATTGTCCAGCAGACTTTAAATCACAAAGAGATGCAAGCCAATGTGACACAGTGACGAGTATTTCTGGTGATTCAACTGCGATTCTTTATGTACAAGTAACAAATGAAAATTCGACAACACCACTTTCACAAACTTTGGTAACAGCAAGCACAACAATTGGCTCAATTACACCTTCAACTGGTACAGCTATTACCGATGCAAACGGTATTGCACTTTTAGATATAGTGCCAGGTCAAGATGTAGGCGCTGGTGAGATTACTGTGTCAGTGCTTGATAGCGATTTAACCAAGGCATTTCAAATTGCTGCTGTAGATGTTGAAATTGCTATTAGCAGCTCGATTGCTGACGTTGAGCTATTAGCTGCAGGTGCGACAGCACTAATCTCAATAGAAATTTCAAAAGACGGTGAGCTTTATACCACACCACTTACTGTTGAGTTTTCATCTGGTTGTGTTGGCTCTGGTCAAGCACTTATAGATGAAACAGTAACCAGTATTGGCGGCTTTGCGCGCTCTACATACCGCCCACTTACTTGTGTGGGTGGCGATATAATTACAGCCACTGTGATCACCGGTGGCGATACGGTTTCTGCGAGCACGACTATAAATGTATCACCAGCCAATATTGGCTTTTTACAATTTGTAGAAGTGACCGAGCCAGTAATTGCATTAAAGGGCACAGGTGGAGCTGATAGAACAGAAATATCTGAAGTAACATTTAAACTTATCGATTCAAATGGCAATGATTTAGCTTCAAGAACGGTTAACTTTGAACTATCTACGGCAGTTGGTGGTATAACGTTAGGCACCGCCAGCGCAATCACTAATGCCAGTGGTGAAGTAACGACTTCAGTACAATCGGGCTCAATAGCCACGCCTGTACGTGTCATTGCATCGAGTGAAGAAGAGGTTGATGGCAACACGGTTATTGTCACCGCGCCTTCAGATACTCTAGTCGTTAGCACAGGTATTGCTGATCAAAACAGCTTCTCGTTGTCGCGTTCCATTTTCAACCCGCACGCATTAAATGTTGATGGTAATACGGTATCGGTTAACGCTCGTTTAGCTGATCACTTTAACAACCCTGTGCCAGATGGAACTGCAGTTAGCTTTATCACAGAAGGGGGCGTAATAGAGCCAAGTTGTACCACAACTAATGGTGCGTGTAGCGTAACATGGACAAGTAGTAACCCACGTCCATTTACTGACTCTATGTATGAAAATACTATTACACAGAAGTGTGATGGCGGCTTACCATGCCCATTAGGTATTTTAAATAATGACTTAACGGTAGATTTACCCCTAGGCGGACGCGCAACGGTACATGCTTATGCGATTGGTGAAGAAACCTTTTCTGATTTAAATGGTAACGGTTACTTCGATAGCGAAGACTTTTTTGATGATTTATTTGATATTCCAGAAGCCTTTATCGATAACAATGAAGATGGCACTTATGGTGGCAAAGACTGTAATGATGGTACAGATCCATGTTCACGTGATAACTCTACTGGTGACGAGTTTGAAGAGTTTGTTGATTTTGATGGTAATGGTACATGGACCACTGAGAATGGGCTTTACAACGGTTTACTGTGCCGTGAAGAAGACGAACTTGCAGGTATTTGTAGCCGTCAAATGGTTAACGTGTTTCAAAATCAAGAAATCGTGATGTCAGGTGATACTGCTTTCTTTAGACTCGTTACGTACGCTGATGATTGCTCTGCTATTGTGGGTGCAACTGCTTCAGAGGTTCGTGTAAACAGCGACCCTGCAAGCCCACTTGTACGCCGTGTACAAAACGATCCAACCAGCGCGTTAATGTGTCAGGTTGATGCAATAGACTTAACCCAAACTACGGGTGCATCAAGTCTAAACCTTACGGTATTTATTGCTGACCTTTATAACAACCCAATGCCTGCGGAAACTACTATTTCTATTGATACAGACAATGGTATTTTAACGGGTAGTGATAACTACACTTACCCAAATACGACAAGTATTGTGCCTGTAGGCCTTTCGTTTGGTATTACACGTGAGGATTTAGATGGTGGTAATGAGCAATTTAGCGGTATTTTAACTGTCACAGCTGAGGCCCCTTCTGGGCTTGAAAGTACTCTTTCTGTTAGCGTCAGTGACGATTTATAATAGATAGAATGTAAAAAAGCCAACCTTTAAGGTTGGCTTTTTTATTTGTGTTCTATATATTCCTCAGCAATTATTCTAAAAACACTAGTTTGTATAATTTAACAACAAAAATTGTTTGTTTATTCAGTAAATACTGAAAAGTTTGTATTAAAAGCTTGTAACAATAGGTGTTTGTAGATATACCTATAAATATTCGCGCCGTTTATGTCGGCAAAACACATTTAAATATTTGGTTAGAAATAGGCAACTATGGGCAAATCGCTAGTAATTGTAGAGTCACCTGCTAAGGCTAAAACAATTAATAAATACTTAGGTAAAGACTTCATCGTAAAGTCCAGTATTGGACATGTGCGTGATTTACCTACTTCAGGTTCGAGCAAGGCTAAAGTACCGGCGACTAAAACGCCAGCTGAAGTTCGTAAAATGGAGCCTGAAGAAAAGGCAGCGTATAAACAGCAACGAGATTACACTAATTTAGTTGCACGTATGGGTATTGATCCTGAAAAAGGGTGGGAGCCACATTACGAAATTTTGCCGGGTAAAGAGAAAGTAGTTCAAGAGTTAAAAAAGCTGGCCGAAAATGCAGACCAAGTTTATCTCGCAACGGATTTGGATAGAGAAGGGGAAGCAATTGCTTGGCACCTTCAAGAAATTATTGGCGGTGAGCCTGAAAAATATAAACGCGTTGTATTTAACGAAATTACAAAAAATGCGATTCAACAAGCGTTTGAAACACCCGGCGAGCTAAATACCGACATGGTATATGCACAGCAAACACGCCGCTTTTTAGACCGTGTAGTTGGCTTTATGGTATCGCCATTATTATGGGCTAAAGTAGCGCGCGGGCTTTCTGCTGGGCGTGTGCAATCGGTTGCGGTACGCTTATTAGTAGAGCGCGAGCGTGAAATTAAAGCGTTTATTCCAGAAGAGTTTTGGGATATCCACGCCGATGTTAAAAATACTGAGTCACAATTACGCTTAGAAGTCACCAAACAAGCAGACAAGCCATTTAAGCCCGTAAATGAGGCTGAGGCTACAGCCGCAGTTAAACGCCTTGAGAGCGCAGAATATAAAGTAATTAGTGTTGAAGAAAAACCAAGTAAAAGCCGCCCAAGTGCACCTTTTATTACTTCAACTATGCAACAAGCCGCCAGTACCCGTTTAGGCTATGGCGTTAAAAAAACCATGATGCTTGCACAGCGCCTTTACGAAGGCGGTTACATTACTTATATGCGTACCGACTCAACTAACCTGTCAAAAGATGCGGTTGAAATGTGTCGTGATTATGTAACTCAAGAGTTTGGTGCAAAATACTTACCTAAAGAGCCAATTAGCTACAGCTCAAAAGGTAACGCACAAGAAGCGCACGAAGCGATTCGTCCTTCAAGCGTAACAGTACTTTCTGGACATGTAGAAGGCGTTGATGCGGACGCTAAAAAGCTGTACGAATTAATTTGGCGTCAGTTTGTAGCCTGTCAAATGGTGCCTGCAGAGTACGATTTAACAACGCTTACTGTGGCCGCTGATGAGTTTCAACTAAAAGCAAAAGGGCGAGTACTTCGTTTTGATGGTTGGACAAAAGTGCAACCTGCGGTACGTAAAAAGAATGAAGAAGATCAATCGCTGCCAGCAGTAAAAGAAGGCGAAGTACTTAGTTTAATTGAGCTTGATCCTAAGCAGCACTTTACTAAACCGCCAGCGCGCTTTAGTGAAGCAAGTTTAGTAAAAGAGCTTGAAAAACGTGGTATTGGTCGTCCATCTACGTATGCATCAATTATTTCAACAATTCAAGATCGTGGTTATGTACGGGTAGAAAACCGTCGTTTCTTCGCTGAAAAAATGGGCGAAATAGTTACTGACCGTTTGGTTGAGAACTTCACCGATTTAATGAACTTTGACTTTACGGCTAAAATGGAAGGTCGTTTAGATGATATCGCCGAAGGCGAGCGTGTATGGACTCAGGTGCTTGATAAGTTTTATGCTGATTTTTCTACGCAATTGAACATAGCCAAAGATGAGCCAGAGCAAGGCGGAATGCGCCTTAATCAAATGGTCGAAACCGATATTGACTGCCCTACATGTGGCAGAAAAATGGGTATCCGCACAGCATCTACTGGGGTATTTTTAGGGTGTACAGGTTATAACTTACCGCCTAAAGAGCGTTGTACAACCACGATGAACTTAGTTTCAGGGGATGAGGCGGTTGCCGCAGATGTTGAGGACATTGAAACTGAAACATTAATGCAAATGAAGCGCTGTCCAATCTGTGAAACGGCTATGGACTCTTACCTAATAGACGAAACCCGTAAATTACATGTTTGTGGTAATAACCCTGCTTGTGAAGGGTACATCGTTGAGCAAGGTACCTTTAAGATTAAAGGGTATGATGGCCCTATTATCGAATGTGATAAATGTGGCTCAGACATGGAGCTTAAATCAGGCCGTTTTGGTAAGTATTTTGGTTGTAACAACGAAGAGTGTAAAAATACGCGTAAGTTACTTAAAAACGGTGAAGCTGCGCCACCAAAAGAAGACCCAGTACACATACCAGAACTTGAATGTGAAAAGTCAGAAGCTTATTTTGTTTTACGTGATGGGGCTGCAGGTATTTTCTTGGCGGCTAACACTTTCCCTAAATCACGCGAGACGCGCGCGCCTAAAGTGGCTGAGCTAAAGCGTTTTAGAGACCGTATTTCACCTAAGTTTTATTACTTAGCTGATGCGCCAGAAAAAGATCCTGAGGGTAATTTAGCGGTAGTACGTTATAGCCGTAAAAATAAAGCGCAATACGTGATGACTGAAGTGGACGGAAAAGCCACAGGCTGGACTGCTCACTTTGAAGCAGGTAAGTGGGTAGAAGAAGCAAAGAAAAAAGCAACGCCCAAAAAGAAAGCGCCCGCAAAAAAATCGCCGGCTAAGCCTAAAGCAAAAAAAGAAGCTGAATAAACGTTAAAATTTATTTACAAATAAAAACCGGAATGCACAGCTTGTGTCATTCCGGTTTTTTTATATTAGGCTAAGTGTCGCAATGGCTTTGTTAGCCACATAGCCTTATACCAATCCGCAATAATATTTAATCATTTTTAGGGGCTAAACGTGTCGCTATCTGCGTTAAAAAGTTCTCATTTAGAACAACTAAATAGCGAATTTTTTGCCTTGCTATCAACACGTTTTTCCAGTCTCAAAATAGATCACTTAATTATGCTAATTGCTATTAATAAAAGATTTAAATTTTAACAGATGAGACTTTTTTATAGCCTTCAGACTCTAATTCGTCATTTACGCACTGTAATACATATGCATATAAATCATCGTTAGTTACGTCGTCGTCTTTAGCCCAATTTATACACATATCTGTGTATTCTGTTATTGTTTGTGCAGAAGCTGCAGGTGCATCGTCTGCGACTGCATATGTTGCAGATACAGCAAAAAGTGGTGCTACTATTAATGCTAGCAATGCTTTATTCATTTGTTTATTCCTAAATAAATGGTTTGACGATTTAAATACATTTTAATGCTGTACTTAAATAGTGCCCAATGCAGAACAACTCTGTTGGTATGGTGATTTTTAATCGAATTGAAAATAAAAGATAACGAAAAATTTTTATCGTCAAGATGAGTAAATTACTCACTAATTAATATATAAGTAATTGTGCTTAAATAAATTATAAGCTAAGGTCGCTTTTTTATAAAAAGATAAATTAATGTTAGAAGATCAAGTAAAAGCAGCTAATACGGCCCGTAAAATACACAAAGTAGAGCAGGGCTTAGAGTCATTTATATTTAAAGGTCGCTGGTTATTGGCGCCGTTTTTTGTGGGCTTACTATTTGCTGTAATATTACTGCTTATTAAGTTTTTTAAGCAGCTTTATTTAATGGGGATTGCCACTTTTAGCGCGACTAACCAAGAGCTATTGGTAGGTATACTTACGTTGGTTGATACCGCCTTATTGGCAGGTTTATTACTTATTATAATTTTTAGTGGTTATGAAAATTTTGTATCTAAGCTTAATATTGATGGCCATGAAGATAGGCCATCATGGATGGGCAAGGTTGGCTTCTCTGGTTTAAAAATGAAGTTGATCAGTGCAATAGTCGCTATATCGGCAGTGGAGCTTTTAAAGGTATTTATTAATTCAAATATTCACTCAAGTGATGAGTTATTTTGGAAAGTGATAATCCACATTACCTTTGTTAGCTCAGGCGTATTATTTGCGCTTACTGATTATTTAAATAGTAAAACACAGTCACATTAAAAAGGTTAAATTAGTGTTTTGGTGGCCGGTATTTCCTCTTAATACCGGCTGTAGCAGCCCCACGATTTGAGCGCACAAAAAAGCCCGATAAAATCGGGCTTTTGAGTATTATTAGTCAGGGCATTCTCATTTTACAAAAGCAAAATAGCACCCAAAACCGCTTATGCTTAACGTATTACCTTCTAAAGTGGCACTACAATGAGATAGTGAGTCATGCGCTTCAGTCACTGTTTTAGTCAGCTCAACTGTTTGATTGGTTTGTGCTAAATTAAACACACACAGCATTGTTTGCTCATTTAATGTTCTGTAAAAAGCAAGTATAGGCTCGGCCGTCTTAATAAACTCAATGTCGCCTTCTAATAACACAGCATGCTGTTTACGCCATGCCATAAACTCACGGTAGGCATTAAGTATAGAGTCTGAATCTTTATCTTGAACAGATACAGCACTTTGAGTGTGCGCGTTATCGACAGGTAACCAAGGTTTTGCATTACTAAAACCTGCATGTTCTGAGCTATTGTCATCCCACGGCATTGGTGTTCTGCAGCCATCACGGCCTTTAAAGTTAGGCCAAAAAGTAATGCCGTACGGGTCTTGTAAGTCTTCAAATGCAACAGAAGCTTCACCTAAGCCAAGCTCTTCACCTTGGTACATGCATACGCTACCACGCAAAGAAGCAAGTAGGGCTGTAAGCATTTTGCATTGTGCAGAGTTAATTTCACCACTTTGGCTCCAGCGGCTCGCTACGCGCTCTACATCGTGGTTGCTAAACGCCCAGCATGGCCAACCCTCAAGCATACGTTGCTCCAGTGTTTGTACTGTTTCTCTAATGTATTCACTTGAATAATCATCAGTAAGTAGTTCAAAGCTGTAGCCCATGTGCAGCTTATCACCGCCTTGGGTATATTCTGCCATTGTGGCCAATGAATCTTCTGATGAAATTTCACCTAACGACACAGTACCTGGGTACTTATCAAGTAATGCACGTATGTCTTGCATAAACTCAATGTTTTCTGGCTGAGTGTTATTATAATAGTGATACTGAAAAGCATACGGGTTATCTTCACTAAAGCCACGGCCTTGGCGCTTATCTTTTGGCTTTGCTGGATTATCGCGCAGTTGTGCATCGTGGTAGCAAAAATTAATTGCATCTAGCCTAAATCCATCAACCCCTTTTTTAAGCCAAAACTCAACGTTATCAAGCACTGCTTTTCTTACTTCTGGGTTATGAAAGTTTAAATCAGGCTGTTCGGTTAAAAAGTTATGTAAATAGTACTGACCACGACGAGGCTCCCATTGCCACGCGCCGCCACCAAATATAGATAACCAGTTATTTGGCGCTGTACCATCGTCTTTAGCATCTGCCCATACGTACCAGTCGGCTTTATTATTGTTTTGGTTTTCGCGGCTATCTAAAAACCATTGATGTTGGTCTGATGTATGGCTTAACACTTGGTCAATAATAATTTTAATACCGCGTTTGTGAGCTTGATCTATTAATTCGTCAAAGTCGTTCAAGTCACCAAAAATAGGGTCTATGTCGCGATAATCGCTAATATCATAGCCAAAATCTTTCATTGGCGATTTAAAAAAAGGAGAAATCCAAATAGCGTCAACGCCTAAGCTTTTAATGTAATCAATGCGATTAATTATCCCTTTAAGATCACCAATACCATCGTTATTGCTATCTTGAAAGCTTCGCGGGTAAACCTGATAAATAACCGCACCTTTATACCACTGCTGTTGGGCCATGCTTTTCTCCGTCGTTCCACACAGTATTTATATTGTTATTAGTTCGATTGAAACAATCGCTAAATTTTCAAAAAGCATACGTGAAGGGGGCTACTCTGTAAAAAGCCTGCATACGTATGCAGCTAATTTACTCACTTAAAAGTACTTTTAAGAAGGTGTATTTAAGGTGCTGTATTTTTATTGCTAGCTTTACCAATCATGCTTTTTACTTATAAATAAAAAGGTGCGATCTGTTTTGGTGCTTATTTTAAAAGGCTTGCACGGTATTGGTGAAATTGTCGAATGGTCTTACCAATTTCATAAAACTCAAATTATTAAAATAACTTATGTAAATATTAAAAAATGCCTTATTTAACGCTAGTTACACGCTGTATCGTAAGTAATTCATACTGCGCACAAATGTATTTTTATAAAACTCATTAACAATCATGTTGCACCATAATAATAAATTTAAAATCAATAGGTTAGCCTTGGATTTGTGAACTTATTGTTAATTTTTAATGCGTTGCATAGTCTTGAATACGTATGCATAAAGTTGTTAATAAAATAATTCGAGCGTTAATATTGATGCTGACAACAAAATTAGCTCGCCTGTTTGACTATCACTCAAATAAAGAAGCGGGTATCACAATATGGGTAACGGGAAAAACATCATGTCTATGTTCAAACCAAGTATATTAACTTTGGCATTAGCAACTGCAGGTTTAGCAAGCTTTACCTCTGTAGCAGCGCAAGAAGATACAGTTAAAAATGATGACGTTGAGGTTATCGAAGTAAAAGGCTTTCGTGGCAGTGTTGTTGAATCTATCAACACCAAACGCTTTTCTACACAGGTTGTAGAATCTATTTCTGCAGAAGATATAGGTAAACTACCTGACTCATCAATTGCTGAGTCTATTGCACGCTTACCTGGTTTAACAGCGCAGCGCCTAGATGGTCGTGCAAGTAGAGTATCAATTCGTGGTTTTGGTGAAAACGAAAGTGGTACTACGTTTAACGGCCGCGAGCAAGTATCTATTGGCGATAACCGCGGCGTAGAGTTTGACCTGTACCCATCAGAAATCATGAGCGGTGTAACCGTTTATAAAACACCTAACGCAAGTATCGAAGCCGAAGGTATCGCCGGTGTTATTAACATGCAAACCGTGCGTCCTTTAAGTAAAGGCGAGCGTGTATTCCAAGTTAATGGCCAATACGAGCAAACAAGCTTTGATAAACTAAACCCAGACGGTAACGACGATGGTTATCGCGGTACTATTTCATACATTGATCAGTTTGCTGATGACACTATAGGTGTTGCATTTGCACTAAACACCATGAGCTCACCAAACCAAGAAAAACGCTGGAACGCTTGGGGCTACCCCGAAAGAGAAGTAGGTGGCCAAACATATTCAATTTTAGGTGGTGCAAAACCATTTGTGCGTTCATCAACACTTGAGCGTGATTCAGCCATGCTCGTATTAGAAGCGGCTCCAACAGACAAACTAAACATGACGTTTGATGCATTGTATGTTGATTTTACAGATGAAAAAATCTTACGTGGTATCGAAATTCCATTCGCATGGGGCCAAGGCTCAATTGACCCTGCAAGCGTAGCTGTAGATGATGCAAGCGGATTTATTACCAGTGCTGTTACTAATGGCCAGCGTGTAGTTGTTCGTAACGATTATGAAGAGCGTGAAGCAGAGCTAACCGCGTTTGGTTTTAATACTAAATACGATATTGACGATGCTTGGTCAGTTGAGTTTGATGCAAGTTACTCGCAAGTTGATCGTAAAATTTGGAGCCTTGAAAGTTACTCAGGTACAGGGCGTGGTGATTCACGTGGCGTTGCAGATAACTTAGGTTACACATTTAACGGTGGTAATACTGGCGCTACGTTTACTCATGACTTAGATTACAGTGACTATAGTTTGATTCAATTAGGTGGTCCACTTTCTTGGGGGTCAAACAAAGCATTGAATAATAAGTATGGTTTAGTTGATGCTGATGGAAATGATATTTCTGGTTATAAAGATCAGGCACAGGATGGATTCATCAATGCCCCAACCATTGAAGATGAGCTGTCTACGTTAAAGCTAGCGGCTTCTAAAGTATTAGAAAACGAATACTTTAGCTCAATTGAATTTGGCATGTCTTATAAAGAGCGCGAAAAAACCAAAGATTCGCAAGGCTTTTATATGACACTATCGGGTTTTTCACTTGATAATCCTGGCATGCTAGCTGTGCCAGAGCAGTACCGAATGGGCAGTGTCGATTTAAACTTTATTGGCATGGGCGATATGATTGCCTATAACGCTAACAGTTTATTAAACGATGGCTATTATACACTCGTTGACCAAAGATTAGCAGACACAAGTCACTTAACTAAATCGTGGACAGTAAAAGAAGAAATTACTTCGGCGTTTGTACAAGCTAATATTAATGCTGAAGTGAGTGGTTTAGCATTAACAGGTAACATTGGTGTACGTTATGTACATACTGACCAGTCTTCACAAAGTAACGCTTTTAATTCAGACGATGATGGTAATATTTTTGTTACGCCGACAGATCTTAGACACGATTATTCTCACGTATTACCAAGCTTAAACTTATCACTTGCAATTGATGAGCAGCAAACAGTGCGTTTTGGTGCAGCTAAAACAATCTCACGCGCCCGTTTGGATGAAATGAACTCATCTGTTGATGCGTCATACAACACAACACCTGATGAAAATGGTAACTACTGGTCTGTATCGGGTGGTAACCCTAATTTAGAGCCAAAAGAGGCAACGGGTTACGACTTAACATACGAAAACTACTTTAGTGATGAAGGTTACTTCTCTGCTGCGTTTTTCTACAAAGACATAACCCAGTGGATTTTTGACGGCACATACGAAATTGATATGTCGGGCGTTGCTGACCCATCAACAGGTGAAATTCCTGCAACATCTGAGGGGACGGGCAGTGGTAAAGTTAATGGCGGTGGGGGTGACCTATACGGTTACGAGCTATCACTGGCGCTTCCATTTAAAATATTCCACCCGTCACTTGAAGGCTTTGGCTTAATTGCCAGCCATACCGGTATTGAATCTGACATAGAAGATCAAAACGGTAACGAGTACGAGCTACCGGGTCTATCAGATAAAATTCAAAGCTTAACGGTTTACTACGAAATGAATGGTATTCAATTACGTACTAGTATGCGTAAGCGTAGTGACTTCAAAGGTGATGTATATGGGCTAGGTTTTGATACTCAACAAGTTGATATTCTGGGTGAGACTATTTGGGATGTGCAAGCAGGATATGACTTCTCTGAAGCCGGTATTGAAAGCCTCGAAGGTTTATCTATTCAGTTCCAAGTTCAAAACTTAACAGAAGAGCCGTTTACATCGCTTTCTGGCGATAACGCACTACAAGTTCGTGACTACCAAGATTACGGTCGTACTTACTTGTTAGGCTTTAGCTACAAGCTATAATAAAGGTTGTGTGTAGGAGCCCTTGTAATTTGTTTTACAAGGGCTTTTTTATAGCTACTTTATCAAACTTAACAAAGCTTTAAACTGTAAACGTGGACAATAATATGAAACCAATAAAACACGTCGTAATTGCTGGTGGTGGCACGGCAGGGTGGATAACAGCCGCATTGCTTAATAAAGTGTTAGGTAAAGTAATTAACATAACGCTGATAGAATCAAGCTCAATAGGCACTATAGGTGTTGGTGAAGCAACAATTCCGCCTATTATTCAACTTAATAACGCGCTGGGTATAAACGAGCAAGATTTTATAAACGCCACCAATGCATCTATAAAATTAGGTATTGAGTTCGAAAATTGGAAAACCCTCTCTCATAGCTACATGCATGCTTTTGGCTCATTTGGAAAAGATTTCCCCTTTTGTGATTTTTACAATTTTTGGGTAAAGGGAAAAATTACAGGCTCTGAAGATAGCCTATGGGATTTTTCGTTAAATTACCAAGCGGCAAAACAGCATAAATTTGCTCCCCTAAATACTATACCTAATACGCAACTGCCTGGCTTGAGTTATGCGTATCATTTTGATGCAACTTTATATGCCGATTTTTTAAAAAAGATCGCAACATTACGAGGTGTTGAGCATATTGATGCCAAAATAGAGCAGGTAGAACAATGCCCTCTATCAGGCAATATAAAATCATTAACCCTTGATAATGCACAGCAAATAAATGGCGACCTTTTTATAGACGCTACAGGTCAGCGCGCCTTACTCATAGAGCAAACCCTTAACACAGGTTTTGTAGATTGGTCTCATTATTTACCATGCGATAGCGCCGTTGCTGTGCAATCTCGTGGTACTGATTCGCTAAAACCTTATACGCGTTCAATTGCACACAGCGCAGGCTGGCAGTGGCAAATACCGCTGCAAAGCCGAATAGGTAATGGCTTGGTGTATTGTAGTCGTTACTTATCTGACGATGCGGCAACGCAGTTATTATTAAATAATTTACCCGCTGAGCCCATTACTGAGCCGCGGGTGATTAAATTTAAAACAGGACGGCGGTTAAAACAATGGCATAAAAACGTGGTGTCGGTTGGCCTTGCAAGTGGCTTTTTAGAGCCGTTAGAGTCTACCAGTATTCATTTAATACAAAGTGCCGTAACCCGTTTAATAAAGCTGTTTCCGCATAATGGTATTAGCGATGCGTTAGTTGCAGAGTTTAATAAGCAAAGCGTAACCGAAATAGAGCACATTCGTGATTTTATAATTTTGCATTACAAACTAACAGAGCGAGAAGACTCTCCATTTTGGCGACAATGCAAGCAAATGGATATTCCCGATTCATTAGCCCATAAACTCAATTTATTTAAACACACAGGCAAAGTAGTGCGTGAAAACGATGAACTATTTGCAGAGGTTGCTTGGCAACAGGTTTTTATTGGCCAAGGGCTTATTCCCAATGATTACAACAGTATTGTTGACTCACTCAGTAGTGAACAACTTAACGATTTATTTTCCACATTAAACACGCTTATTACTTCAACGGTAGAGCAGCTACCTCCTCATAAAGAATTTTTAGCAAAAATTAAAAAGGTCTAATGATGAAATTTTTAAATAAACTTTTACTCGTAGGTGCATGTACCTTACCAACCATTAGCTACGCACTTGACGTTGAGCCAGCTAATTGGTGGGTTGGTATGAACAAAAATACCATCACCGTCATGGTGCATGAGCAAAACATTGCAAACGAGCAAATTAAATTAGCTAAATACAACGGCGTTAAGTTAAATAAAGTAACGCGCACAGATAACCCAAATTATGTATTTTTAAATATTACTGTTAGCGATGCTGCTAAAGCCGGAACGCTTGAATTTAATAGCAGCAAAACACGCAATAACTTTGAGTTTCCACTTCTTGAGCGAGATAAAAACAGCGCTCAGCGTCAAGGGTTTACATCAGCTGATACGCTTTATTTAATTAACCCAGATCGCTTTGCTAATGGTGATAAACAAAACGATACGGTTCCAAGCATGTTAGAAGCGGCAAACCCAAGTATAAAGGGCGGGCGCCACGGTGGTGATATTCAAGGTGTTATAAACGCATTACCTTACTTAGATGATTTAGGTATAACACAGCTTTGGCTTACCCCAGTACTTGAAAACAACATGCCAGATTACTCTTATCATGGTTATGCGATTACAGACTTTTATAATGTTGACCCACGTATGGGCTCAAACCAGTTATACAAAACGTTATCAATAAAGGCAAAAGAACATGGTATAGGGCTGGTAATGGATATGGTACTAAACCATTTTGGCTCTGAGCATACATGGGTTAAGGATAAACCCACTAAAGATTGGATTAACTTTAATGGCGAGTTTAATAAAGGCAAAAATGCTACTAGCCATGCGCGACAAACCATACAAGACCCACACGCCAGTGAATACGACAAGCGCCAGTTTAACGATGGCTGGTTTGTAGAAACCATGCCTGATTTAAATCAGCGCGAACCACTGTTAAGCGAATATTTAATTCAAAATTCGATATGGTGGATTGAATACGCGGATTTAAGCGGTATTCGCGTTGATACCTACTCATACTCAGATAAAGCATTTTTGAGTGATTGGACAAAAGCCATTATGCAAGAGTACCCAGACTTTAATATTGTTGGCGAAGAGTGGACGTCTAACCCAGCTATTGCCTCTTACTGGCAACGTGGCAAGCATAACCAAGATGGCTATACATCAAGCTTACCAAGCGTGATGGACTTTTCTTTACAGGAGTCTGTAATTCAAGCACTAAATGAAGATGAAAGTTGGAATACCGGTTGGGTTAAAGTATATGAATCGCTAGCTAATGACTTTTTATACCCTGATACCAATAACATTATGGTATTTGCCGATAACCACGATATGAGCCGTGTTTATACCGAACTTGGCCAAGATGTTGCTAAAACAAAAATGGCGATGACGTTATTTTTAACCACACGTGGTATAGCGCAAATGTATTACGGCACCGAAGTACTGTTAGATAACACCCCAAGTAAAGATCATGGCGATATTAGAATCGATTTCCCAGGTGGATTTGAAGGCCAAACGAGTAATGCCTTTACAGGTAAAGGGCTCACAGCGCAGCAAAAAGACATGCACAAAACAATTAGCACCTTGCTTAACTTTAGAAAAGATAGCTCTGCGCTAGATAAAGGCAAACTAGTGCACTTTACGCCTCAACAAGGGGTGTATAGTTATGCCCGCATTAGCGACGAGCAAACGGTGTTGGTATTTATGAATAAAAATACTCAAGCGCTACAAAAAAACATTGAGTATATGCAAGAGGTGATGCCTAACAGCACAACAGCATTTAATTTATTTACTCAAAACACACAAAAGCTTGGTAAAACCATTGAATTACCAGCCATGAGCGCAACGGTACTCGTTATAAATACGCCACAATAGTGACCTGAATACGTATGCAGCAACTGTATGGTTGCTGCAGTAATCTTTAGTATAAAGTTAATAACAATACTGACAAAAAAGACACACAATGAAAAAATCAGTTTATGTACCCGCAGTACTGTGTAGTGCACTTATTGCTACAGGGTGTTCAGAAAATAACAAACCTGAACAACAGCAACCACCTGCACACACACAAAATGAACTTACAAAGCCGGTTGTATATCAAGTATTTACCCGTTTGTTTGGTAATACCCAAACAGCCAATGTGCCATGGGGCACTAAAGAGCAAAACGGCGTAGGTAAATTTGCCGACTTTAACGATGCAGCCCTCAAAGGCATTAAAGAGCTAGGTACCACGCACATTTGGTATACCGGTGTATTACACCATGCGTTAGTGGGCGATTATACCGACTACGGCATTTCACAAGATGACCCCGACGTAGTAAAAGGGCGTGCAGGTTCACCGTACGCAATTAAAGATTACTACGATGTTAACCCTGATTTAGCTGTTAATGTGACAAACCGCATGGGGGAGTTTAGCCAGCTTATAGAGCGTACACATAGCCACGGTATGAAAGTCATTATTGATATAGTGCCTAACCATGTAGCACGAAATTACCAATCACTTGGAAAGCCAAAAGGCGTAGAGGATTTCGGCGCACAAGACAACACCAGTAAAACGTACGATAAAAATAACAACTTTTATTATGTCCCTGGGCAGTCATTTCAAGTGCCTACTTCTACAACCTATACCGTATTAGGTGGAAAGGCTCACCCGCTTGCAGATGGCTTTTTTGATGAAACACCCGCTAAATGGACAGGTAACGGTGCCCGTGCACCAAAACCCGATATTAACGATTGGTACGAAACAGTAAAAGTAAATTATGGCGTAAAGCCAGATGGTAGCTACGATTTTGCTCAATTACCAAATGATTACAAGGACAAGGATTACCGTGCTCATTATGCGTTTTGGCAAGACAAAGAGCTACCGAATAGCTGGTACAAATTTAGAGACATTGCGCTTTTTTGGCTAGACAAAGGCGTTGATGGCTTTAGATATGACATGGCCGAAATGGTACCTGTAGAGTTTTGGAGCTTTTTAAATTCATCAATAAAAATGCACAAAAGCGATGCCTTTTTATTGGCCGAAGTATATAACCCGTTAATGTACCGTGCCTATATTCAGCAAGGTAAAATGGATTACCTTTACGATAAAGTCGGTTTTTACGATACCTTAAAAGCGATAATGCAACTTAAACAACCTGCCACTAGTATTTTTGATGCGCATCAAAGTGTGCTCGATATAGAGCAGCACATGCTGCACTTTTTAGAAAATCACGATGAGCAACGCATCGCAAGTCCAGACTTTGCAGGTAATGCCCAGTGGGGTAAACCTGCTTTAGTAGTTTCTAATTTAATTAGCCGCGCGCCAACGCTTTTATATTTTGCTCAAGATGTGGGAGAAGATGGCTCTGAAAACGCAGGATTTGGCACAGCCACACGTACCAGTATTTTTGATTACATTGGCGTGCCAGCGCACCAAGCATGGATGAATAACGGCAAGTTTGACGGCGCTAACTTAACCGCAGAGCAAGTAGCACTGCGTGACTACTACAAAGCAGTTATGTCACTTAATAGTTTACCTGCTGTATTAGGCGGGGAAATGTCGGCACTTAACCTTGAAGGAAGTGAACGTGTTGTTGGTTTTACCCGCACTTTAGGCCAGCAAAGTGTGTATGTGTTAAGTAACTTTAGCGAACAATCTCAAACAGTTACGGTTAATTTATCAAAGGCACAATTAGGTGCAATGAGTGAAAATACACTATTAAATGATTTACTTGAAAATCACACCCCCCAGCTTAAAGCTCACCCGCAAGGCGCTACATTTAACCTAACACTTGATGCATTTAGCAGCGCAGTATTAACTAATAAGGCTAGCAATGAATAATCAAAATAATAATACCGATAAGCCAAATTTAAGTTTTTGGCAAATATGGAACATGTGCTTTGGCTTTTTAGGCATACAATTTGGTTTTGCTTTGCAAAACGGCAATGTGAGCCGAATATTTCAAACATTAGGCGCACAAGTTGATGATATACCCATTTTATGGGTTGCAGCCCCACTTACAGGCTTAATTGTGCAGCCTATTATTGGTTACTGGAGCGACAAAACGTGGGGCCGTTTTGGCCGCCGCCGTCCGTTCTTTTTTATAGGTGCGGTGTTAACAACGCTTTCATTATTTATTATGCCGCATTCGCCTACGCTTTGGATTGCCGCCGGAATGTTATGGATTATGGATGCGTCAATCAACGTAACCATGGAACCGTTTAGAGCACTTGTAGGCGATAACTTGCCAGAAAAACAACGCGCTACCGGTTATGGTTTACAAAGTTTTTTTATTGGTATTGGTGC
Organism: Pseudoalteromonas sp. MM1; assembly: GCF_030296835.1. Taxonomy (NCBI): domain Bacteria; kingdom Pseudomonadati; phylum Pseudomonadota; class Gammaproteobacteria; order Alteromonadales; family Pseudoalteromonadaceae; genus Pseudoalteromonas; species Pseudoalteromonas sp. MM1. The sequence continues at coordinate 1,634,101 of NZ_AP027922.1, forward strand.
AGTGTTAGCCTCGGCGCTACCTTGGATGATGACCAATTGGTTTGACGTAAGCAATACCGCAGCGCCAGGGCAAATTCCTGAGTCTGTTAAATACTCATTTTATTGGGGCGGGGTGGTGTTACTTGTTGCTGTGCTTTGGACCGTGGCGCGAACTAAAGAATACAGCCCAGAACAATTAGCAGCTTTTGAAAAGCAAAGCGCTCAACCTACATCTAGCAAAGTGGTTGATATTAACTTTAATAAAGGCGCTATTATTTTTGTGGTACTGGGTTTAGCAACTCTTGCATTAGTAATTGGGTTATCGCTTGAAAAGGAGCTTTACCTACTTGCTGGTGGTTTATTAGCGTTTGGGATTGTGCAGTGGATTGCAGCAGCGCTTAAAAGTGCTAATAAAACCCAAGGGGGTTTTTACCAAGTAGTACAAGATGTATTTACTATGCCAGAAGCTATGAAGCAGCTTGCATGGGTGCAGTTTTTTAGCTGGTTTACGTTATTTGCCATGTGGATTTACACCACCGCAGCAGTAACAAGCTTTCACTATGGGAGTAGCGATGCAACCTCTAAAGCCTTTAACGATGGTGCAGATTGGGTGGGTATTTTATTTGCCGCTTACAATGGTTTTGCCGCTATTGCCGCTATGTGTATTCCGTTTTTAGTTAAAAAAATGGGATTAAAAGGCGCGCATTGCTTTAATTTATTACTGGGTGCGTTAGGTCTTGCAAGCTTTATGTTTATTCAAGACCCTAAGATGTTACTTATTCCTATGATTGGGGTGGGTTTTGCGTGGGCATCTATATTATCGCTACCTTACGCCATGTTAAGTAACGCACTACCTAGTAACAAAATGGGCGTTTACATGGGTATTTTCAACTTCTTTATTGTTATACCGCAGTTACTTGCCGCCAGTATTTTAGGGCTTATTTTACGTCACGCATTTTCAAATCAGCCTATTTACGCATTATTAATTGGCGCAGCGTCGTTTGTTGTTGCCGGCATTGCGGTAATGCGCGTTAAAAATTCTAATTAAGGACACACAATGAATAAATATAACCTTATAACCGCCTCACTTTTAACATTAGGCTTAACAGCTTGTGGCGCACAAAACACAAGCACAGCTAATGAAAGCACCACAGTACAAGTTAAATCGGCACCTGGCGCACCAGGTGTAGAGCCATTTTGGGCTTATGCAGGTAAAAGCGGTATTGGTACGTCTTACGAGCAATACCAAAAAGGCCAGTACAGTGATTCAGCTGCAACGGGGGATGTGTCTAAAGTATGGTTTTCAATTGCTAAAGGTATGATCACCGAAACCATGTTTGGGCTTATTCACCAAGCGCAAATAAAAGATATGCAGTTTGTTGTAACAGGTAAAGACTTTACCGTTAGTGAAGCTGATGAATTAGATGTCAGCATAGATTACTTATACAAAGATGCACAAGGCCGCCCACTTTCGCTTGCTTATAAAGTAACAAGCACTGATAAAAAAGGCCGCTTTAGTCTAGAAAAACACATATTTACTGACCCTGACGGGCAAACCCTGTTTGTACGCAGCATATTTAATACTGAGCTTGAAGGACTAAAAGCGTATGTGTCTGTTAATCCGTACATTAATAATAACGGCTTAGATGACTTTGCTAGAACAACAGAGCAAGGGCTAGTTGCATGGGAAGACGATAATTATTTATCACTTCAATCAGCAACTCCTTTTAAGGCTAAAACAGTTGGCTTTACAGGTAAAAGCGATGGCATTAACGCACTTAAAACAACGCAATCTTTACAAAACCAGTACACAAATACTGGCGAAAATGCTGGTAATGTAAGCATGTTGGCTGAGCTTGGTGAAATAAGCGCTAACACCACCTTTGATTTAGCATTGAGTTTTGGAAATACGCAGCAGCAAAGTATCCAGCAAGGCGAGCAAAGCTTAGCAAAAGGCTACCAAGCAGTGCTTGATCACTATAATGGTATAGGTGAAGCGCTCGGCTGGGAAGATTACCTACAAAGCCTAAAACCGCTTAATACCATGGTTGAACAAACTGCCGATAACGGCAAGCTTTTATACACCAGCGCCATGGTTTTAAAAGCACAAGAAGATAAAACACACGCCGGGGCATTAATTGCCTCTTTATCTAACCCTTGGGGCGAAACGGTTTCAGCAAAAGAAGGCTCAACCGGTTATAAAGCGGTATGGGTGCGTGACTTTTATCAAGTAGCTATGGCATTTATGGCACTTGGCGATACTGCCACAGCTAAAACAGCATTCGAATACCTTGAAAAAGTACAAGTAAACAGCAAAACACCAGGTAATAACGGCGATACAGGCTGGTTTTTACAAAAAACACATGTAGATGGTGAACTTGAATGGGTAGGTGTACAGCTTGATCAAACCGCTATGCCTATTATGCTCGCCTGGAAGTTACATAAAGCTAATGTACTTAGCGATGAAGAGCTAAAAAGCTGGTACGGCAAAATGTTAAAACCCGCGGCCGATTTTTTAGTTGATGGCGGCCTTGCTAAAATTTTATGGAACGACACGCAAATTACACCACCTGCAACCCAACAAGAACGCTGGGAAGAGCAAGAAGGTTACTCACCTTCGACTACTGCGGCAATAGTCGCAGGCCTTATTACCGCCAGTGATATTGCAACACTAAGTGGTGATGATAAAAACGCAAAGCGCTACCTCGCAACGGCTAAAAAGTACAACAACGATATTGAATCGCAAATGTTTACCACTAAAGGTAACTTAAAAGGCGATAATAGCGATGGTGAATACTTTATTCGTATAGGCCAAGATACCGATGCAAATTCAGACACTAAAATTAACGCTAATAATGGCCGCGAAGGGTTTAATAAAAAGCAAATACTAGATGGCGGGTTTTTAGAACTAGTACGCTACGGCGTACGTGGTGCTAACGACGAAAGCATTGTTAAAACACTGCCTGAGTACGATGACGAAACGCTTGAAGATAACCTGCAAGTTAAATACAGCTTTAGCTTTGATGATGGAAGCGGCACATTTGCGGGCTACCGCCGATATGGTAACGACGGCTACGGCGAAGATGAAGTAATAGGCACTAATTACGCAGAGGGCGGCAGCAATACACCAGGGCAACGCGGTCGTGTATGGCCATTTTTTACAGGTGAACGTGGCCACTATGAAATAGCTGCAGCCAATGCAAACAACGCCCTTAATGATGCAAAACAAGCCCAAATTAAAAACAGCTATGTTAAAGGCTTAGAGCAATTTGCCAATAACGGCCTTATGTTACCTGAGCAAGTTTGGGATGGCGTAGGAGTCAACAAAGCAGGTTATAAGCTAGGCGAGGGCACTAATTCAGCAACCCCATTGGCATGGACACATGCTGAGTACGTTAAACTGGTACGATCATTGAGTGACAAACAAGTATGGGATCATTACCCAGTTGTAGAGAAAGCCTTAAAGTAGAGTTACTTTGAAAAATTTAAAAGCCATGGTTAATAGCCGTGGCTTTTTTGTATTTAATTGGGGTTTAATGTTGAGTAAGGACAATGAAGTTGAGTGATAAATTTTTAACTACTACCCCTAGCAATTAATACCGGTGGCAAAAGGGTGCTTTGCACTTCTTCTTCACGTATTAATTTAAGTAGGTTTTCTACCAGCATTTGCCCTGCAACGGTGGTGTCTTGCGCTATGGTAGTAAGCGGTGGGTTTATATAGCTTGCAATAGCTATGTTATCAAAGCCTACAACGGCTACATCGGTAGGCACTTTTATGTTAGCTTCTTTAAGGGCGCGTATTGCACCAATGGCTATTAAATCACTGGCGGCAAATAATGCGTTAAATTTTATATTATTAGCAATAAGTGAGCGTGTTGCATGATACCCCGACTCCTCAGTAGAAATTGCATTTGCCATTTTTCGCTCATTTATAGTTACGTTATTAGCTAATAGCTCGTCTTTAAACCCTTGAAAGCGAGCAAAAAACTCTGGGCTGTGATCAGATGCATCACCAATAAAGGCACAATCTGTACGGCTATGCGCAATTAAATGGCCTGCTGCAAGTTTACCCCCGCCGTAATTATCACAGCATACGGTGAGGTCAGGGCGGTTATCTACAGTGGCGCCCCAGCAAACAAACTTGGTGTTTTGATCAAGCAGGGTTTTAAATTTTGGCTGGAAGTCTATGTAATCACCGTAGCCGAGTAAAATAATGCCATCGGCTCTGTGGCTATCCTCGTAATCGGCTTGCCAATCAGCACTTGCTGATTGAAACGAAACCAGTAAATCGTAACCTTCTTTTGCACACGCTCGGGTTATGCTCCCCAGCATAGATAAAAAGAATGGATTTATTTGTGATTCATCAGAAGTAGGGTCTTCAAATAATAATAAGGCTAGCGTGCTACTTTGTTGGGTACGTAAGTTGCTGGCATTTTTATCAACTTTATAGTTAAGCTGTTTTGCTATATCGTGAACGCGCTTGCGTGTTTCTTCATTAACAAGGGGGCTGTTACGTAAAGCACGAGATACCGTTGATTGTGAAACCCCTGCATAATGGGCAATGTCAAATGAGGTGGCTTTACCTTTCATTGTTACAACTTACTTAAATGCTAAATAATTGTGTCATTTTCGACTATTAGTGAATTATTTCAAGCTTTTTGCGATTTATTATTGATCTAATCCTGACACCGGTGTCATAATGCTAATGTTTTATCATTTTGTTGTCAAAACGTATTAGCTGCTACTTACTAGTAGCAGCCTTTTTTTACTGTGATAGCTACTTTGAGGTGATAGCTCAAAGTGTATAAATAACAACGCAATGCCGTTGTAAAATAATAAGCATAAGCCGCTTACACAAAAGAGATAATACCATGAGCCAAAATTCGTCTGCCCAGTTTACTCCCATTTTAGTCGCCGATATAGGCGGTACTAACGCTCGCTTTGCATTAATCACCGATTTTAACGAGCAGTCAAACCAATTTGTTATTGAGCATATTAACATATTTCCCAGTGCTAATTTTGGATCTTTAGAAAGCGCGCTTGAACAGTATTTAACAACTATTCCTCATGTTACACCTACTCGCGCATGTTTGGCGGTTGCGGGCCCAATAAAAGCAGGCCAAGTGCATTTAACAAATTTAGGTTGGCACTTTAGTGTGAGTGAATTTAAAGCACATTTTAATTTAACACAATTAGAAGTCATTAATGATTTTGCAGCATTTGCCTACGCAGCGCCTTATTTAGATGCTACGCAAAATATTACAATTAAGCCAGGCCAGGCTGATGCAAATGCAAATATTGGTGTTATGGGCCCAGGTACAGGTTTTGGTGCTGCGTGCTTAGTGCGTACTGCGCAATCTACGGCAGTGTTAAGCTCTGAAGGCGGCCATATGACGCTTGCTCCAGTAAACGAGCTTGACTCTTTATTAATAAATGAGCTTCGTAAAGAGCATCCTCATGTGTCAATCGAAACTGTATTTTCAGGCCCTGGTATTGCACATTTATACAAAGCAATGGCAGCAGTGAAAGGGATTCCAGCTAAAAACTTAGATGCAGCGCAAATTAGTAGCTTGGCTAATAGTGGCGAGTGTGAAGTATGTGATGCAACACTTAATCAGTTTTGTGATTGGATAGGCAGCGTGGCAGGTGATTTGGCGGTAGTATACGGCGCATTAGGTGGCCTATTTATAGGCGGTGGCATTTTACCACGCATGCAAAGCAGATTATTAGAAAGCCGTTTTGTAGAGCGCTTTTCGCAAAAAGGGGTAATGTCGCAATATGCAGGTCAAATTCCGGTTACGTTAGTAACACAAGATAACATTCCGCTTATTGGCGCTGGTGCGTGTTTATTTAACAGCAAATAGTTTTTTGCTTAATGGTTGTATTTGGATAATGAACAAATGAAAAAAGTAACCATAAATAGTGTAGCAAGCCATGCTGGGGTTTCTAAAAAAACCGTGTCGCGGGTTTTAAATAATGAGCCTAACGTAAGTGCGGCTACGCGCGAAAAAGTGCTTAAAGTATTTAAAGAACTTGATTATACGCCAAACCCAATAGCACGAGGCCTTGCCCAAAATCGCAGCTTTATTATTGGTTGTTTATACGACAACCCCAGTAAAAGTTATATAACACGTGTACAAACGGGTGCGCTTGCTGCGTGTAAAGAGAATAACTATAACTTACTAATTCACCCATGCGAATTACGTGGCGACGATTTAATAAACGATATAGAGCAGCTATTACAAACATCGCGCCTAGATGGCGTTGTACTCACACCACCATTTGGTGATTTTGAAAAGCTTGCTAACTTTTTGAAAGCAAAAAAAATTCCGTATGCACGGGTTGCATCAGCACTGCTTGAAGATGATTCAATTTCGGTGCGCAGCAATGACGAGCAGGGCGCCTATGAAATCACCGAGCATTTAATTTCGCTTGGACACAAATCTATCGCCTTTATTAAAGGTCACCCAGATCACAGTGCAACTCAGCAGCGCTTTAAAGGTTACAGACGCGCTTTAGCAAGTCACGGTATAGAATTTGACGAGCGACTAGTAGAAGAGGGTAACTTTAGTTACCACTCAGGTGTAGACAGTGCGCGTAGTATTTTAGATCTATCACCAAGGCCTACGGCTGTATTTGCATCGAATGATTACATGGCGGCGGCGGTACTAAAGCTTGCCACACAACGCCAATTACGCGTACCGGATGATATATCTATTGCAGGGTTTGATAACGCACCCATTGCACGCCATATTTGGCCTGGTTTAACAACAATTGCACAACCTGTAGAAGAAATGACTAAACAAGCTGTGACGCAGCTTATATCGCATATTTCACAGCCGCAAGAACAGCCTTATCAGGTAACACTTGAATCACGTTTAATCACCCGCGAGTCAACAGCTGCAATAAAATAGCCCCCATTTTTGTTTTTCACAGTAACCCGAATTTGAGTGACGCTTATTCGGGTTTTTTTTGTGCGAATTTTAGCAAATAAACTAAAATTCGCGTGGTCATTAATTGTTCACGTTAAAATTTTAGACTATTTTTGTTACTCAGGGTTGACACCGGTGTCAATGCTATGCGTTAATACAGTGACACCGGTGTCAGGGTTGTTGTGAGAGGCTCCCTGGTAGCGTACCTTTGAACGGGTAAATCAAAGATGCTCAGTGCAGTTATTTACGTGGAGTCTGTAATTGCAACTGAGCCTTTTTCCTCTAACTAATAGAGATGAGCTAAATTATGTTGCACCCTCGCATTGAAGAAGTCACCCAGCGCGTTATTGAACGCAGTAAACAAACCCGTCAAGATTATTTAGATCGTATTTCGCACGCAAAAAAACAAACAAGAGTTCGTGCCGGACTAGGCTGCGGAAACATCGCTCACGTTATGGCGGCATGTAGCAGCGACGACAAAGCGCGCTTAAAGGCTGATGAGCAGCCAAATCTTGCTATCATCAACTCATATAACGATATGCTTTCGGCCCATGTGCCATACAAAGACTACCCAGATTTAATTAAAGACCTTGCAACTAAGTACGACGCAACAGCACAAGTTGCTGGTGGCGTACCTGCAATGTGTGATGGTGTTACGCAAGGGCGTGACGGCATGGAACTATCGCTTTTCTCTCGCGATGTTATTGCAATGTCTACAGCGGTTTCATTATCGCATGATGTATTTGACGGCGTTTTTTGTTTAGGCGTATGTGACAAAATTGTCCCAGGTTTATTGATTGGCGCATTATCATTTGGCCACTTACCTGTGTTCTTTTTACCAGCAGGCCCAATGCAATCGGGTATTCCTAACAAAGAAAAAGCACGTATTCGCCAAAAATTTGCACAAGGCTTAGTAAGCCGTGAAGACTTGCTAGAAGCTGAAAGCGCGTCTTACCACAGCGCAGGTACTTGTACGTTTTATGGTACTGCTAACTCAAACCAAATGCTTATGGAAATAATGGGCTTGCACCTTCCTGGTAGCTCGTTTATCAACCCATACACAGAGCTTCGCGATGGACTAACAGGTAATGCTGTAGAAACTATGCTGAAGCAGCTTACAGATGATAAAGAAAGCCCGTGTCTAGCAGATGTGATCAGCGAAAAAACCATTATTAATGGTTTAGTTGGCTTATTATCTACAGGCGGCTCTACTAACCACGCTATTCATATTGTTGCCATTGCAAAAGCGGCGGGTATACAAGTAACGTGGAAAGACATGTCTGATTTATCAGAAGTTGTGCCACTACTTACGCGTATTTACCCTAACGGCTCAGCAGATGTAAATCATTTCCAAGCTGCAGGCGGTATGGGCTTTTTAATGCGTGAATTAGCCGGTGCAGGTTACTTGCATACTGATGTTAAAACAATGCTTGGAGAAGGCTTAGCGCCTTACATGATGGAGCCGCGTTTAGATAAAGACGACAGCTTAATTATGAGCAACTCTACAGGTCCTTCTAAAGTTAAATGGGTAGATTGCCCTGAAAACTCACTCGATGAAGAAGTGCTGCGTCCAATTAGCAATCCATTCAGTAAGCAAGGTGGCCTACAACTACTTACGGGTAACCTAGGTAAAGCCGTAATTAAAGTCTCTGCGGTAGCAACAGAGCACCAAGTAGTAACAGCCCCAGCTAAAGTATTTAGCTCACAAGGCGAACTGCAAGAAGCATACAGCCGTGGCGAGTTAAACCAAGACTTTATTGCTGTGCTTAAAGAGCAAGGCCCTAAAGCTAAAGGTATGCCAGAGCTTCATAAATTAACGCCAGTAATGGCAACTCTTCAAGACGAAGGCTTTAAAGTAGCCATTGTAACTGACGGCCGTATGTCGGGCGCATCAGGTAAAGTGCCTGCTGCTATTCACTTAGCACCAGAAGCTGTTGAAGGTGGCATTATTGCAAAAATTCTTGAGGGCGATTTAGTAACACTGGATGCGCCAAACGGAATATTAAAAGTACATGTTAGCGACGAAGAGCTTGCTAAGCGTGAACTACAACTTAGCCAACCAAGCTTAACCTTTGGTACTGGCCGAGAGTTATTTACTGGATTTAGAAATATTGTAAGCAGCGCCGATTTAGGTGCGAGTGCTTTTGGACTTGAATAATAATTGCCACACACTGGGTAATGAGGAACAAGTAATGAGTATTGAAAAAATCTTAGCGTCGGCACCTGTGGTGCCAGTGGTTGTAATCGAAAAACTAGAAGATGCAGCACCACTCGCTAGAGCGTTATACAACGGTGGCCTAAAAGCACTTGAAATTACGCTACGCACGCCTGTTGCAGTTGAAGCTGTAAAACTAATGAAAGCAGAAGTTCCAGACGCTTATGTTGGTACAGGTACAGTGGTTGATAAAGCAAGCTTTGATGCTTCAGTAGAAGCAGGCGCTGATTTTATGGTTAGCCCAGGTGTAAGTGATGAATTATTAGCATTAGCTAAAAATTCAGACATTCCCTTTTTACCAGGTGCAGCAACTGCGAGCGAAGTTATGCAGTTAGCAAGCCATGGCTTTAAGTATTTAAAATTCTTCCCAGCTGAAGCTGCTGGCGGAACAGCAATGCTTAAGTCGATTGGTGGCCCATTACCACATATTACTTTTTGCCCAACAGGTGGCATTAGCCTAGCAACCGCACCTAACTATTTAGCACTTAATAACGTTATTTGTGTTGGTGGTACGTGGATGCTAGATAAGCAACTAATTGAAAACAAAGACTGGCAAGCCATTGAAGCGCTTGCTCGACAAGCAAGTGAAGTTAAATAGGAGTCTAAAAATGATTAATGTAGCAATTAATGGCTATGGCCGTATCGGTCGCAACGTATTACGTGCACTTTACGAGTCAGCACAAAACAGTGAAATTAAAATTGTAGCAATTAACGACTTAGCACCGGCTAACGTAAATGCACACTTAACACAATTTGACTCAGTTCATGGTCAATTTTCTCAAAAAGTAACACTTGAAGATAACACCATGTTAATTGGTGATGACGTAATTACTTTAACGCAAGAGCGTGACCCTGCAAACTTACCGTGGAAAGAGCTAAACGTAGATATCGTTTTAGAATGTACAGGTTTTTTCACTAAGCGTGAAGACGCCGCTAAGCATATTACAGCAGGCGCTAAAAAAGTTATTGTATCAGCACCAGGTAAAGACTTAGACGCAACGGTAGTACACGGTGTTAACAGCGATGTAATTAACGCTGATAGCAATATTATTTCTAACGCTTCTTGTACCACTAACTGTTTAGCGCCAATTGCTAAAGCAATTAACGACACAGTCGGTATTGAGCAAGGCAGCATGACTACAATCCATGCTTACACAAACGATCAAAACTTATCTGACGTCTATCACCCAGATCTATACCGTGCACGTAGTGCAACACAATCTATGATCCCAACTAAAACAGGTGCTGCTGCCGCTGTTGGCTTAGTACTTCCTGAGCTTGCGGGTAAATTAGACGGCATGTCGGTACGTGTACCTACTATCAATGTTTCTTTAGTAGACTTTACGTTTATTACTAAGCGCGACACAACAGCTGAAGAAATCAACGAAGTAATGAAAGCCGCAGCAACAGGTTCAATGAAAGAAATTTTAGAGTATAACGAGCTTCCGCTTGTATCTATTGATTTTAATCACAACCCTGCGTCGTCAATTTTTGATGCAACGCAAACTAAAGCTGATGGCAAACTAGTTAAAGTAATGGCTTGGTACGACAACGAATGGGGCTTCTCAAACCGCATGTTAGACCAAGTTAAAGCATTAGGTCAGTACTTATAATTGACCCTATAAAAGTTTAGCTTTATCCAACCAAGCCTGCATTATGCAGGCTTTTTTATTTTGATTACTTTATACCAAGTTGTTTAATAAGGTGCTTAGCCCTTTAAAACTAGGGCGCGATGCAATAGCTGTATTTACAGCACGCGCTGCTATATCGGACATTTTATCAAACAGTTCGTTTTGCTTATCGTTAAAGCTTACAGTACTTAGTAAATCCTCAATTAAACACCCAAAAGCGCGTACTTCAATTAACTGTATTTGCTGTTGCTGATGCTTGCTAAGCATGGCTAAATTTGTTGCAGCACCAAAGTCGCCAAATAAAACATCGTACTGTTCATTTATCATGGTGTTGTGTGCGTAAATATCGCCATGGCTTACGTAATTATCATGTAGGTGAGTTAGCGTATTTGCCATCTGTTTTGAAATTTTATAAACAGCTTCAATAGGGTAATTACAACCATCATTAAATGTATCGCGCGTACACGTTTCTAAACTTGGTGGTAAACCCAAATTTGTATAATTGGTATCTATTAATTCCATTACTAAGCCAAGCTGTGTGCTTTGCTCTATGTAACTTAATACGTTTATTAAATTTTTATGGGAGCCTGCTTGTAAACAGCAATTTACTTCATCAAGTGGGTAGCCATCGCTCGTTATTGCCCCTTTAAACAATTTTACCGCCACATCGCGGTGTGCTGTTTTAGCTAAATGAATAACGCCCGATGCACCTTGGCCAATTACTTTTTTAAGCTTAAAATTTTCAAGCGGCGTGTTTTGCAAACGACTGTTAGTTAAGCACTGCGCTTTATTAAATGTATTACCGGCAAAGGCAAGCCAAGCAAGTTTTGGTAATTCTAATAGCCAACCATCAAGTTTTGTTAGGTTATTAGCAGAGAGCCTCACAAGCTCTAGATTAGTACAGTTAGCCATACTCTCGGGTAGGTGTTTTAGGCTATTTCCTGCAAGGGCGAGTTTTTTAAGTTTGGTGTAATTACCAAAGTCACTAGGCAACGCGCTTAATTTGTTATCGGTCAGTATTAACCATTCAATATTTTTAGGTAAGCTGTTTAATGCAAACTGTGTTATTTGATTGCCTTTAAAGGCAACCATAATTAAAGCAGGGCACTTAGCGAGTACTTTAGGTATATGTTTAAACTGGTTAAACGATAAAAACACCCGCTTAAGCTTTGTTAAGCTTGCAAATTCATCAGGTAGTGTAGTGAGATTATTGTTTGATAAATCGAGTACTTCGAGGGTGTCTGCAAGGGTTAAAATTTCCAAAGGAAACTCAGTTAAGCCATCAACAAGTTGTAAGCGAGTAACACCATTCAACCTACCAGCTTTAAGCTGTGCAAGGGTATTCATAAATTTTCACAAGCCTTTTAAAATAAAAAAGCCAACATGGCTGTTGGCTTAAAATAAATACGTTTAGTAAAGTTTAAAACTGCGCGTTATGGTAAACGTTTTGCACGTCGTCACAATCTTCAAGCATGGCTAAAAAGCGTTCCATTACTTCTACGTCTTCACCTTCAATTGGGGCTTCAACTTGTGGTACAAACGAAATCAAGTCTACGTCAAAATCTGTAATCCCCATTTCTTCAAGTGCTGTGCGTGTGTTGTTGTATTCAGTATGCGGAGCAAAAACCGTTACTTTGCCGTTCTCTACTTCTACATCTGTAACATCAACATCGGCCATCATAAGGGCTTCGAGTACAGCTTCATCGTCATCGCCGTCAAAAACAAAAATAGCGAGGTGATCAAATAAATGTGATACTGAATTTTGCGCGCCAATTTTAGCGTTTGCTTTGGTAAAACAAATACGTACATCAGCAAACGTGCGTTTATTGTTGTCTGTTAAACAGTCAACAATAATCATACAGTTGCCAGGGCCGTAACCCTCGTAACGTGTGGCTGCGTAATCTTCACCGCCACCGCCTTTCGCTTTTTCTATTGCGCGTTCAATTACGTGTGCCGGTACTTGGTCTTTTTTAGCGCGCTCAATTAAACGGCGTAGCGCAAGGTTGCCATCAGTATCGACGCCACCGTTTTTAGCACATATGTATATTTCTTTACCGTACTTAGAATAAACTTTAGTTTTAGCACCCGCAGTTTTAGCCATTGAATCTTTTTTGTTTTGGTAAGCTCTTCCCATCTGCGTCTCGCCTTAATATATGTAAATTATTGAATAAAATTGCAAGTCGGTATTCTAAAGGTAAAGCGGCAGTATCGCCAGTAAATGGCTGTAATTAACCAAAGTTCAAGTTAATTAATCTTCCTGCTGTTGTAATTGCCACATTTGAGCGTATTGACCTTTTTTTGCTATAAGTGCTGCATGTGTACCTTGCTCTACCAGCTCACCGTTGTTAAATACCAGTATGTTATCGGCATCGATAATAGTAGAGAGCCTATGAGCAATCACCACGCTAGTATGGTTTTGAGTAACTGCACGCATTGCGTTTAATATTGCTTGTTCAGCGTGCGAGTCGAGTGCTGAGGTTGCTTCATCAAAAATTAAAATAGGAGAGCGCTTTAAAATAGCGCGTGCAATGGCAATACGTTGTTTTTCGCCGCCAGATACTTTTAAACCGCGCTCGCCAACCAGTGTTTTATCGCCTTGCGCTAATGTTGAAATAAAGTCTTTTAAATGGGCCATTTCTATTGCTTTATCTATTTCAGCATCGCTCGCTGAGGGTCTGCCATAGGCTATGTTTTCACGTATAGTGGTATTAAATAGCACAGTGTCTTGTGGCACTATAGCAATGGCACTGCGCAGGCTATTAAGTGTAACTGAATCTATGGCTTGGTTATCTATAGTAATAGTGCCCGAGTTCACATCGTAAAAGCGATACAGTAACCGTGCTAATGAGCTTTTACCCGCGCCACTTGCCCCTACAACAGCTACTTTACTGCCTGCTTTTACTTTAAAGCTAATGTTATTTAGTATTGGGCGACTGGCATTGTAACTAAAGCTTACATTATTAAACGCTATATCGCCTTGGGTAAGTATTAGGTTTTGTGCATTAGGTTGCTCAACGACTTGTGGCTTTTTATTAAGTAAACCCAGCATGTTTTCTAAATCGGTAAGCGCGCGCCTTATTTCTCGATACACAAATCCCAAAAAGTTAAGCGGTAAAAATAATTGGATCATGTAGGCGTTTATCATTACAAGTTCACCAATTGTTAAAGCGCAAGTTATCACTTCTTTGGCGCCTAACCACATCAGCGCCGTTATAGCACTGGCTATAATTAGCGCCTGGCCAGAATTAAGCGCCAGTAACGACATTCTATTTTTCAAACGGGCGGCTTCCCAGTTTGCTAAAAAGGAGTTGTATGTTTTTGCCTCAAATTCTTCGTTATTAAAATACTTTACGGTTTCAAAGTTAAGAAGGCTGTCTATGGCGCGTGTATTACTCAAATTATCGGCGGCGTTTGCCTCACGTATAAAGCGGTTTCGCCACTGCGTTACTGTTACGGTAAAGGTAATATAAATAGCAACCGCCAATAAGGTTATTAACGCAAACCAAACAGAAAATAGCGTCCCAAAAATAATGGCAACGGTGAGTATTTCAAAAAGGGTGGGTACAATATTAAACATTAAAAAACGCATTAAAAAGCTCAGCCCACTCGTGCCGCGCTCTATATCACGGCTTATGCCGCCTGTTTGCCTATCGAGGTGAAACGCAAGCTCTAGTGAGTGTAAATGTTTAAATACTTTTAAACCAATATCGCGCATAGCGTGCTCTGTCACACGCGAGAACACCGCATCGCGTACCTCGCCTAAAAACACGCTGGCAAACCTAAGTCCACCATACATAAGCAGTAGTAACGCCGGGATAACTAAAATAGGATTGATTGATTTATCTACCGAATCGATAATCTCTTTTAGTGCCCAAGGCATTAAGAGTGTCGCGCCTTTAGCACCTATAAGCGCTAAAAGTGCAATAAATACTCGCCCTTTAAATTTAGTAATGTAAGGCCACAGTGTTTTAATGCTTTGTTTTAAGGTCATGGCATCGGCGCGTTTTATAGTACTGTGCTTGGAGCGCATTAAGGGTCTCAGTTAAATTAAATACTTAATTAATAAGCATTGTATTTTAATTACTTGCCCATATATACTACGCATCCCTTGTTTAGTTTGAAGTAACTATGTTTAACGTTCGTGTATTTATAACTGCTTTTTTGCTGTTTTGTGCGCTTTTTAGTGTGCAAAGTAGTGCGCAGTGCGCGACACACAAATTAAACACGGTAGCCATTTCATTGAGTGTATTTGCTGATAGCGTTGATTTAACTAAAACGCTGCCTATATCAAAATCGGTAAAGGGCAGTGAGCACAAAAAAACGCATCAAACGGGCTTTGATGCTCATCAACCTAGGTTAACGGCTAGTAACTCTTCTTTATTTTTACATGCCGCGCAAAGTGAGCCTGAATACGACCTTGTATTTGAGTTTTTTGCACAAACTCTTTTTAGAGAAATACACCTAAGGCCCAACGCTTTTGTTGTCCAACAGCCTTGGTATACACTTGTATCACATAGCAAAAAGTCGCGACTGAGCGGCTGGAAAGATGCAAACTTGCTCTACAGCGCTGTAACTACTTACCACGCTTAATTTTCTTATTTAATTTTTTATTAGGTTTAACGTTTTACGTTTAAGCCTTGAGATTAATTGTGCTTTTAAAAAGTACGTTGCCAGTAATTTACTGGTAATAAGGAAAAAACATGTTAAGTGTAAAAAAAGATCAAAAGTCATTTATGGCTAAATTTAAATTAAGCTATATAGCCATGCTTATTGTGCTGATTTTATTAGCTATTAGCGCATTACCCAACTTATACCCTAATAAATCGTGGTTGCATGTAAGCAACGCGCCTCATAGCGAAACCCAAGCCGTGCTAAGTACTAACACATTAGTTACTTTTTTAAATAACCAAGGCTTTAATGTTGAACAAGGGCTTGATAAGCAAGCAACTATAAATATTTTATTAAACGAGCCAACTAAAAGCGCTCAAGCGCAAGCGGCTATAAAGGCGCAGTATCCAAACACACAAGTTAAAATTGTAGAACATGCAACAAGCCCACTTTGGCTGCAAGAATTTGGTTTATCACCAATAAAATTGGGCCTTGATTTAAATGGCGGCGTGTTATTTGTACTCGACGTAGATTTAGACAAAGCCGTTGATGAGCAATTAGTGAGTGCATATCAACAAGCTAAATCAATCATCGTAAAGCAAAAAGCGCATGGCCTTAAAGCGCTGAAAACGGATCATGGTTTTGAAATTAGCGCACTACCAAATGCGGTGCAAAAACTTAACCCAGTGATTGATGAGCTACAAAGTCGCTTTGCTAATTTAGCGGTTACAACAACCAATAATGGGGACGTTAAAAATGCACTATTTAGTTATTCAGAGCAAGGACGCAGCAGCTTTGATAAAGAAGTAATGAGCCAAACACTCACCACGCTTCGCTCACGCATTGAAGAATTAGGTATTACCGAAGCCGTAACACAGCGCCAAGGTAAGCAGCGTATACGTATTGAGCTACCAGGCGTGCAAGACCCAACCGAGGCAAAGCGCATTATAGGCGCGACTGCTTCACTTGGGTTTTACCAGTTAAAAGAAGTAGGTGGCCAAACATTTAATATGCAGTCTGGTGGGACCATTAAACTTGATCCTGTGCCTATTTTTACCGGTGATCACATTAATAATGCCAACATAGGGCGCGACGACTGGGGTAAACCCCTAGTACAACTGAGCCTAGATGGGCAAGGCGGCGATGCTATGTCGGCATTTTCAAAAGCGAATATTGGTAAGCCTATGGCCACGGTTTACTCTGAGTACTCTCAAAATGCAAACGGTGAAACCGTTAAAAAAAGCGAAGTTATAAACGTGGCTAATATTGCACAGCATTTAAGCTCACGTTTTAGCATTACCAATATGAAAAGCCAACAAGCAGCGGCAGATTTAGCCCTGTTATTACGCGCAGGCTCACTAACCGCGCCTGTAACTATAGTGCATGAGCAAACAATAGGGCCAAGCCTTGGCAGCGAAAATATTAGTAATGGTTTAGCCGCATTAATGTTGGGCATGGGGATTACACTTGCCTTTATGGCGCTGTGGTATCGACGTTTAGGGCTTATTGCAAACGTAGCGCTGTTATTAAATTTAACATCGCTTGTTGGCCTCATGTCGTTATTACCAGGAGTTGTATTAACCCTGCCGGGTATTGCTGGGCTTGTGCTTACTATTGGTATGGCGGTAGATACCAACGTTATTATATTTGAACGAATTAAAGAAGAGCGCAGAAAAGGGCGCTCTGCATATCAGGCGATTCAAGAAGGTTACAAACAGGCGGCCAATACAATATTTGATGCCAATATAACCACTATGATCACCGCGCTTATTTTATACGGCATAGGTTACGGCCCAGTTAAAGGCTTTGCCATCACATTGGCACTTGGTTTAATAACCTCTGTATTTACTGGCGTGTACGTATCAAAAATACTAAGCCAAACGTTATATTTAAAAACGGCTAAAAAAGCAGGAGTAAATGCACATGCTTAACACTTTTTTAAAAGGCGAGGCGGGCACGCGTCTGCGTTTTTCGGGCATGCTTTTGAGCGCCATACTTGTACTGCTATCGGTATTTACACTTAGTCAAAAAGGGCTTAATTTTGGACTCGATTTTACCGGTGGCTACCTAACGGAATTTACCACCAGCCAAGGTGTTGAGCTAAAAGAGCTTCAATCGTTTATTACTAAAAATCACAATGGCGAGTTTGAGCTAACCGCGCAAGGCAATAGCCATTTTCAACTACGCGAAGCGCCTAGCGATTCAACAGCAAATAGTAATGATTGGCAAACTGCCATTACTCAAAACGCAGATATGAACGCTGAGGTATTATCGTCAGCGTATATTGGCTCACAAGTGGGTGATGAACTGTTTGAGCAAGGTTGTTTAGCCCTGTTTTCAGCTATGATTGCAGTAATGCTTTATTTAGCGGTGCGGTTTGAATGGCGTTTAGCTGTTGGCTCAGTAGTTGCGCTAGTGCATGATTTATTACTGGTACTGGGGCTATTTTCGCTATTTCAACTTGAGTTTAATTTAACCGTACTTGCCAGCTTACTCGCCATTATAGGTTATTCACTAAACGACTCAATAATAGTCGGTGATAGAGTACGCGAGCTTTTACGTGTTAAATCTAATAATGCACTTAGCCCCGCAAGTATTATAAATAGCGCGATTAAAAGCACGTTAACGCGTACACTTATTACATCGGGCACCACACTTGCTACGGTTGCCAGCGTTTGGTTACTCGCAGGCGCGCCATTACAAGGCTTTGCCATTGCATTATTTACCGGCATTGTAGTAGGTACGTTTTCGTCTATTTGTATAGCGGCAACCTTGCCTGAGCTTTTAGGATTAAGCGCTGAAAACTACGAAGAAAAACTCGATGTAAAAACCCAAGCATTAATGGATATGCCATAAATGCGAGTCTAAATGATTAAGTAAACATATCGGCGCTTAAAATAATGGTTTTAAGCGCCTTATAACGTTAAAATTAACCACATAGTTTACAGCATTGGTTATTAGCGCTACCTCATGAACAAGACCCACGTAATTGAACACCTTAAATTTGCACTTGAAGCACAATTAAACAGCGCAAAACAAGCTGCCAAAGCCGCGCACGACGCCGCAACTCACGAAGAAAGCGTAGCAGAAACGCAATATGATACCCTAGGGCTCGAAGCCGCTTATTTAGCACAAGGCCAAGCCGAGCGTGTAAACGAATGCTACAAAAGCATTAAACAATTTGAAGCCATTTTTAAAGAGCCGACTCACAATAAAGTGATTATAAGCTCACTCGTTTGTTTAGAAGATGAAAACACCATACAAAAATGGTTTTATTTAGGCCCAGCCGCAGGTGGCTTAACGGTTGAAGTAAAAGGGCTAACTATTCAAGTTGTTACACCCGAAGCCCCGCTAGGCAAACAACTTTTAGGCAAGCAGCTTGACGATGAAGTAAGCCTAAGTATTGCAGGCAATAACCATGAATATGGAGTGGTAGAAATTTTATAAAACATTGGTTTTATATGTAGGTCGGATAAGCGCAGCGCCATCCGACAAAGCTAATTTTTTTCACAACATTATCAACAGTCGTTTTGGTGTAAATCATTAGAACCATTTAATTACTTGTTTACATTAGAGTTGTTTGGTGGAATTATTGAGCGATGAAATATACGCGGTTTGGGGGTGTTATAAACCGCGAAAATGGTGTTTGATAAGTTGTTATGTACTTAGGGAGTATATTTAGAATGTGGCTGATGAAAAATTGGAAGTCGCTAGCCTCTATGTTGATTGTTGTAGGTGTTTTAATGCTGGCAGCAATGATGTATTTCTTTTCATTTGGTGGTGAACTATCAAGTGAATCTGGGGATTGGGGGGCATTTGGTAGCTATTTAAGTGGTACAGCTGGGGTAGTTATTGCTCTTTTTGCAGTAATTTGGTTAATTTACTCAGTCAGTATTCAAAAAGAAGAGCTTTCACAACTCAAGAGTGAGCTTAAAAAATCAGGTGATGAGCAAGTTGTTCAAACGCGCATCAGCTCCCTTACGGCTTTAATCAATTCATACGGCACAGCAGCTTCAGTTAGTCAACAAAAACTCAACGCGTGTAATGATGGTGACAATCATTTTTTACCAAATGAAACACCTGAGACCATCAAGCAAACCATGCAGAATGAGCTTAGCAATATGGCTAAATACACTAAAGAGTTAGAAGTGATACTTCAAGATCGTACATAGCAAACGCTTTAAGTGGGACTATCAACTCTAGGCAGTTTTAGCGTGGTTAGGTGTTTGCAGTGATAAAGCAAGTTAGTTACTAGCCCCTTAAGCTGGCGTTCTACAACTAGGTGAATAATGCGAACAATCGTAGCTTTTGATGATACAGGATCTCCCGGTGTTGATATGCCTTCAAATTGGTTGAAAACCAATCGAAAGACTTATGTAGCAGTTATTTTGCTTTCTGAACAAATAGAGCAACTTACAAATAGTATAAATGCTGGGCTGAAATTAATAAAAGCCCAGTATGGAATCGATGAGTTTCATTTGACAGATATTATGAATGGTAAAGGCCAGTGGAGTGTAATGGAGCAAACTGATAGGTTTGGTACGTTTAAAGTCTTATGTGAAGTGTTTTCTGAGTATTATATACCGTGTGTTGCGCAAACTTGGAGTAAAGAGAGTTATGACTTTAATAATATAAATGCATCTGCTCTACCTGACTTTGAAAATCTTGATAAATATAATTATGAACATGTAGCATTTTATTTAGCGTTAATTAAAAGTGTTAAATATTTATACAAGAAAAACCTATTGGACACTGCATATTTTTATTGCGATGAGGGTATTAGAAAGCCAGGTGTAAATTTATCTTTTAGTTTCTTAAAAAATAATTCAGTTAGTTTTGAAGAGTCAAAGAATAATATTTATCTACAAATCGCAGATTTCGCTGCATACTGTTTTAATAAATCACAAATGCTAGCAGTAAAAGAAAATAAGACTGAAAGTGACTGGGAAATATTAAAATGTTTCCAGAACTCGGGATTTTATTTTTTAGATTCTGTAGAAATAAATGTCCCTAAAGAGCAGCTTAACTCTGAGTTATATGATTATGTTCAATGGCATAACCATGTATATGTGCATCGAAATTAAATTGTATAACAAGATAATTGGACTCCCAACCTCTACACAGTAGTAGAAATTATTTTATGAGTTCAATTATGAATAAGTCAAGATTTGAGAAAAATAAACAAGACACCCATCCTAAATTTTGCAGTTTACGCATAGGTTCGTCTGTTAAATTAAAGTGGGTGTCAAGTTTGGTTTTATTCTCAAGTTTGGTTTTATTCTCAAGTTTGGTTTTCGTTACGGAGTTAGGTTGCATCGATAAAAGTAAAGGGGTCAAATCTTGACTTCAAAAGTAAAGGGGTCAAATCTTGACTTCAGACATCAAGCGCTTTTGAAAGAAATAGTAAACGACTCGAGTAAATAGAGCCTGCTTTTTTCATATAAAAGGTGGAGTATGACCGTCAAGAAAAAAATAAACAGGCAACCATCCTAAATTTTACAGTTTACGCATAGGTTCGTCTGTTAAATTAAAGTGGGTGTCAAGTTTGGTTTTCGTTACGGAGTTAGGTTGCATCGATTATGAATGATGAGTCAAGTAAGAGAAAGTCTTGTGAGCTTGCGAAGGCGTTGTTAACAAGCAATGAAGACTATTTGGATACTGTCTTAGCTTTGTCATTTTTAGGAAATAATATTCATGGTCAATGTTGGGAAACAGAGTTTCATATTTTTGGGCTAATTACATCAGAAACTGATCATTTGCCACTTAAAAAAGTCAGGCAACATTGTAGCGATGAGTTATTATCTAAATCTGACAGTGAAATACAAGAAACTATTAATTATTATTCAACGCAAGTACACGCTGCATGCACTGAAATATTGGAAAAATATGGCAATGTATAACAAACAAGTCATCCCAAAACAAAACAATCAGCATGACACCGATCCAAATTACCAATACAATAAACGCTTATACTTATAAATTAACTGTCGGATGGCATGGCTCCGCCACTTATCCGACCTACGTCAATGTTGTATATATCCTAAAATTACGCTTTATTTAGCTAATGTGTAACAAATAGAGCAGTGGATGTGTAATGCGATATCGTCGTAATTATGTTAAAGGTGGGACGTACTTTTTTACCGTTAATTTGCTCGATAGGAATAAATCGTTGTTGGTTGAGCATATCGATTTATTAAGAGAGTCTATCCGTATTGTTAAATTCCAAAGGCCATTTTATATAGATGCATGGGTTGTGCTACCCGATCACCTTCATGCGGTTTTAACCTTACCAGATGGTGATATGGATTATTCGAGTCGCTGGCGAGAAATTAAAAAGCGATTTTCAAAATCTCTCCCAAAAACAGAGTTTTTAACTCAAACACGAAAACGTAAAAATGAGCGCGGAATTTGGCAGCGCCGGTTTTGGGAGCACATCATTAAAAATAATGATGATTATTGGCATCATATTAACTACGTTCACTTTAATCCGTTAAAGCACGGTTTAATTAGTCGAGTAGTTGATTGGCCTTATTCAAGTTTTCACAGAGCCGTAAAACAAGGTGTTTATACAAATAATTGGTGTGGCGAAAAAATATAAATTATTCGTAGGTCGGATAAGCGAAGCGCCATCCGACGAAGCCATAGTTACATTATACATTTTAGCCTTGTATATAACTCTATTGTTGAATGAAATAACCTAGGTCTTTATGGCGCGTCGGATGGCATGGCTTCGCCATTTATCCGACCTACCCAGCTAGTTAGCCTTTTTTACAAACTTCGCTGTTACCATCATTTCGCCAATACCATCTACTTTACAATCTAGCTCGTGATCTTTTTTATCAAGCACACGCCTTACGACCGCTTTGGTGCCAATTTTAATAACTTGTGAGCTACCTTTAATTTTTAAATCTTTGGCTACGGTTACTTTATCGCCATCATTAAGTAGTGTGCCGTTGGCATCTTTAACTAAAATTGCGTCTTCATCGTTTGTACTATTTGGGTTCCATTCATAGGCGCATTCAGGGCAAATAAGCATTTGTTGGTCTTCGTAAACATATTCAGATTGGCACTGTGGGCAGGCAGGATGTGACATTTATAACGCTCATAAAATAGTAATTTTGCGTATTTTAATCTGCATTAATAGGAAAATATAGTTAATCAATATTTTTTATCTTCACGCTAAAAATATCTCGTTTGTGTGGTTTTTAAAAAGGGCATATAAAGCAGATGTCGCTTAAGCAATTTAAGCGCTAACACTTACAGTAGGTATTTGTTAAAGCACCCATCGTATTAAGTGATACGCGCAATGCCCACTTAGTACGCTGGGTGTTTCTATTTATAGTGCTGAGTATTTTATTAGGCATGCTTTTTATATTTCTGACTTAACTAGGAAAAGTCGTGTTTAAAACCTTAATAGTGGTTGATAACAACGAGCAAACACTTGCTCAATCGTTCGAAAATGTCATTACGTTTAATAGTTACTTACGTGATTACCCAAAACATAATGAACCTAAAACTCGCATTATTAATTTATGCGACTCAAGCCAATACTTGAGTAAGGGTTACTATTGCTCACTGCTTGCAGAGGCGCGTAAGCACCAAGTTTTGCCAAGTGTAAAAACAATAAACGCGCTTAGAAGTGGCCAAGCTCCTATGTCAAATGTGGGGCAAATTGATGGCGAAATTTACTTTGGTAATGCCTTAAACGAATTACAAAGCAAAGCGGCTAAATCGGTATTTAAACAATACCCAGCGCCTATTTTATATGTAGATGAGCAAGGTTTGTTACAGCAAGGTTCGCTAAATACTTTAAACGATGAACAATATAGCAATTTTGTAGCAAAACTAAATACATTTACCCAAACACAATGGCGTATTGGTACTGTGCAGCGCCGTTTTAGATGGGACATGGCAATACTGGTTGATCATAACGAAAAAGTACCACCGAGCGATAAAGACGCCATTGCCCGCTTTATAAAAGCAGCGGCTAAACACGGTATTAATGCACAAGCACTCAGTTTTGATGAAATAGACAATATTGCCCAGTTTGATGCGTTATTTATTCGTCAAACTACAGCGATTGACCATCCAACGTATCGCCTTGCAAGTAAAGCGCAAAGCCTAGGTTTAGTGGTAATTGACGATGCTGAATCTATTTTACGTTGTTGTAATAAAGTGTATTTACACGATGCATTTAATTATCAAAAAGTGCCCAGTTTAAAAACGGTTGTAGTGGCTGATCAATCAGCGCAAACGCTTGAGCAATTAGAAGAGACGTTTACCTATCCGCTGGTGTTAAAAATGCCTGAAGGGTCGTTCTCAAAAGGGGTGTTTAAAGTTGCAAACCGCAGTGAGCTTGAAGCAAAACTAACCGAGCTGTTTGATTATAGCGCATTGGTACTTGCACAAGAATACATGTATACCGAGTACGATTGGCGAGTGGGTGTGTTAAATGGCCGTGCTATATATGCGTGTCGCTATTTAATGGCACGCAACCATTGGCAAATTTATAACCACGACGCTAAACGGTTTTTCTCGGGTGGTTTTGAAACGTTACCTACCTTTGAGTTACCAAAAGCTGTACTAGATGCCGCTTTAAAAGCATGCAAAACAGTGGGTAAAGGGTTATATGGCGTAGATGTTAAAGAGCATCAGGGCCGTGCTTATGTGCTTGAAGTAAATGACAATCCAAGTATTGATCACAAAGTTGAAGACGGCTATTTAGGCGACGAACTATACATGATCATTATGGATGAATTTAAACAACGTTTAGAAGCGCGAGGCCGTGGTTAATAACATGAGCAACCTTGTTATTAGAAAGGCAATTAGCAGTGATTTAAACGCACTAATTGATGTTGAAAACGCGTGCTTTAATAACGATAAATTGAGCCCGCGTAGCTTAAAGCGCTGGTTAAGTGCTAAGCACGGTATTTTGCTAATCGCAGAAAATAGCGAACAAGTATGCGGCTATGGGCTGGTGTGGTGCCATAAAGGCACGCGTTTGGCACGTTTATATTCGCTTGCTGTAAAACCCACAATGCAAGGTAAAGGCATTGCCAAAATGCTTTTAGCTGCGCTTGAAAAACAAACGTGTGAGCGCGGGCGAATTTACCTTCGTTTAGAAGTGGCCGTAAATAACGACAGTGCTATTGGGCTTTATAAAAGTTTGGGTTACAGAGTGTTTGGCCAATATAGCGATTATTATGACGATCACAGTGATGCGTTGCGAATGCAAAAAAATATTCGCCAAACGAGTGAGCTAAAAGTAGCGCGATTAACGCCGTGGTATCAGCAAACTACCGAGTTTACCTGTGGGCCAGCGGCGTTATTAATGGCAATGGGGGCACTTAAGCCAACAACCGAGCTTAGCCAATCACATGAGCTGGCACTTTGGCGTGAAGGTACCACCATTTTTATGACCTCAGGCCATGGTGGTTGCCATCCGTTTGGTTTGGCACTTGCCGCTAATAAGCGTGGTTTTAAAAGCGAGGTAATGGTTAATACCACAGAGCCTTTGTTTTTAGATGGCGTACGCAATGAAAACAAAAAAGTGGTACTTGCCACCGTGCATCAACAATTTGTAGATGGTATTGCACAGGCAAATATACCGCTTGTGCATAAAGATGTTGAGCTTGAGCATATTGAACAGTGGTTAAGCGAAGGCTTTAGTGTGCTCTTATTAATTAGCACATACAGTTTTGATGGTAAAAAATCACCTCATTGGGTGTGCGTTACCCACCTTGATGAGCACTGCGTGTATGTTCATGACCCGTTTTGCGAGCCAGGAAGCGACAAACAACTCGCAATAGATTGCCAGTACGTACCTATAGCACGCAGTGATTTTAGTAAAATGTCAGCATTTGGTGGCCAACGGCTAAGAACCGCAGTGGCCATTGCTAATAATTAATAGGTTTAATGTAAAGAGTGACTTTTTTAGATTTAATTGATGTAGCCCCTTATTCTTGGGCAGCCATTGGCACCGCCGCTTTTTGTGGTGCCATAATTGGTTTAGAGCGCCAGTTACGCGGTAAACCTGTGGGTATTCGCACATCTGCTTTAATAACTTTAGGCACGTATTTGTTTTTATCGACCGCGTTTAACTTACAAGGCGATGTAATTGATCATTCTCGTGTAGTGGGGCAAATAATTACAGGTATAGGCTTTTTAGGCGCTGGCGTAATGCTTGCAAAAGACGGAGCCGTAGTAGGGGTTACCTCAGCTGCAACCATTTGGGTGCTTGCCTCTATTGGCGTAATGATAGCCACCGACAATCTAGCTGCTGCCATTAAGCTTTCGGTGCTGGTGGTTGGTATTTTATATGGGGTAGATGTACTAGAGGCAAAATTTAAAAGCTTAAGTAAAGGCGTCCATACTAAAGTAAAAAATTATCAAAAACGTTACTACCGAAAAGACTTTAATGACCCAGAACGCCACTGATTTAACGCCACTAATTTAGTGGCGTTATTATTTGCATTAACCAAATAACTTTCTTCTCACTACTTTTCTATACTCGCTTGGCGTTTGGCTTAGCACTTTTTTAAATACGCGAGTTAGATGGCCTTGGTCGTTATAGCCAACCTCAAGCGCCACTTCTTGAATAGTTAAATTAGACGACGCTAATAACTCTTTAGCACCTTCAACCCGTAATTGTTGCCAATATTCTATCGGACTTTGGTTAGTGGCAAGTTTAAAGCGCCGTGTAAAGGTACGGTAGCTTAAACTAAATTGTGCCGCTACTTCTTGTAGGTTTAACTCGCTGGCTAAATTGGTTTTAAGCCAAAACTGAATTTGCGCTATTAGTTCATCTGGGTGGCGGTCAACCGCGCCTTCAAGGTAGCGCTGATCTTCGTAGGGTTTACGTACTTCGTGCGAAAAGTTACGTTCTACGTGCTGCGCAGCTGCTTTGCCGTAATATTGGCTAATAATATGTACGATCACATCGGCAAGGGCATTTAAGCTTGCCACCGTATACATGCGCTCAGATTGGGTGATAAAAAAGTCGGGCTTTAGGCTGACCAAAGGGTAGTCGTGGCTAAATTGTTTTGCATAATGCCAATGGGTTGTTGCGGGGTGCCCATCAAGTAACCCTGCCTCTGCAACTAAGCAATTACCAGTACCCACACCAATTAGTTGGCTGCCAGTTTCAAAACTTTCTTGCAGCCATTCAACCACTTCTTTATTAGTACGAACAACTGGGCGAGGGTTTCGCCATATACCGGGTACAATAATTAAATCGTTATGCGGTGCGTTGGCTGTAGTGAAATCGGGAACTATAGCAAGACCAGTACGGTTTTGTATTGGCTCATTATTTTTAGCAATTAAATTTATACTAAGTGGTCTAAAATCAGCTTGGTTTAAATGGCCTTTTGCATAGGCTTCGCCGGCTCTTAGCATTTCAATAGGGAGTGTTAAACTGGTAATAAGTAAATGCGGGTATACTGCTATGGCAATATTTAACGCTGGGTTTACTGATTTGTTATTCATGTGAATGCTCCGACCAGTATTTTTTGGCCTTTAATGCTGAATATTTGGCTATTAAAGCACAAAGTGCTGTGGTGAATCCAATTAAACTGTTTGCTTCTCCTATAACACGTTTTAAAGGTTAATTATGACAGCATTACCTGTAATTGTAGGCATGGGCGGTATTAACGCCGCAGGCCGAACTTCTTTCCATCAAGGTTACCGCCGTATCGTGTTAGATGCATTAAACGCACAAGATCGTAGTGAAACATTTTTAGGCCTCGCCACATTAATGAACTTGGTACGCGTTGTTGATGGCCAATTACAAGATACAAACGGTAATAATGTTGAGCAAAGCGACATAGAAGCACGCTTTGGTGAGCAAATTATTGCTGGCACACTTATTCGTAAAATTGAAAAAGAGCACTTTGATGCAGATGCCACACCTTGGCAGCAAAAAATGACATTAAAGACATCTGACGAAAACGCAATTGTATTTGAAACTCGCGCTCGCGATTTACCAACGCCGGTTCCGGCGAGTTGGCAGGTTGAAGAGCTTGAAGGCAAAAAGGTAAAAGTAACCATAGCCGCAGAGCTAGACGTAAAGCTTGACTCTACCCGTGACAACCCGATTAAATCGGCGGGGCAGTTTCCTACTGGGTTTGATCCATCAATAATGTATAACAGCCGTTATCAGCCACGCGGTTTGCAAGCCACCATATTTGCTGCAAACGACGCTATTAAGTCAACTGGGCTTGACTGGCAACGTATAATGAATAGCGTAGAGCCAGATAAAATTGGTACCTATTCAGCCTCTGTTATTGGCCAAATGGACGATAAAGGATTAGGTGGTTTAGTTAAAGCGCGCCAGCAGGGCGATCGTGTTAGTACTAAGCAATTAGCACTTGGCTTAAATACGATGTCTACTGATTTTATAAACGCGTACGTTACAGGTAATGTAGGTACTACGTTTTCTACCTCGGGCGCATGTGCCACATTTTTATATAACTTACGCGCTGCAGTAAACGATATTCAAGCTGGGCGTACCCGTGTTGCGGTTGTTGCAAGTGTTGAATGCGCTATAACGCCTGAAGTAGTCGAAGGCTTTGGTAATATGAGCGCCCTTGCAAATGTTGAAGGCCTGCGCCGTTTAGATAACTTAAGCAGTGAACAAGAGCCTGATTACCGTAAAAGCAGCCGCCCGTTTGGCGAAAACTGTGGTTTTACATTAGGTGAAGGCGCGCAAGTGACTATTTTAATGGATGATGCATTAGCACTAGAGCTTGGTGCAGACATTATGGGCTCAGTACCAGATGTATTTGTAAATGCCGATGGCATTAAAAAATCAATCACCTCGCCGGGCCCAGGTAATTACATTACCATGGCTAAATCTGCGGCATTGGCAACAAGCTTATTAGGTAAAGACGCGCTACAAAATCGCAGCTTTATTTTAGCGCATGGTTCAAGTACGCCACAAAATAGAGTAACTGAGTCACTTATTTATCATAAAGTAGCACAAACCTTTGCCATTGATAGCTGGAAAGTAACAGCGCCAAAAGCTTATGTAGGGCATACAATTGCCCCTGCTAGTGGCGATCAGCTTGCGATAGCGCTGGGTGTATTTAGCCATAATATTATGCCGGGTATTACGACTATAGATAAAGTTGCTGACGATGTTTATGCAGATCACTTAGATATACGTAACAGTCATTATGATTGCGGCGATTTGGACATAGCTTTTATAAACTCAAAAGGCTTTGGCGGTAATAACGCCACTGCGACTGTACTTAGCGCTAAAGTAACAATGCAAATGCTTGCTAAGCGCCATGGTGAAAAAGCAATGAGTAATTACGCTGATAAGCATACATCTGTTGTTGCTGCGCAAAATACCTATAAAGCACAAGCAGATCTAGGCAAGTACGAATTAGTATACCGTTTTGGCGATGGCGCCATAGATGATAACGATATTGTAATTGGCGAAGAGGGCATTGAACTACCTGGTTTTGATAAAGCCATTTCGTTTACTACAACCAACTCCTATCAAGATATGTTTTAAGCACACATACTTGAATCCAAAGGCGCTGTTTAAGGCGCCTTTTTTTATGCTTGAATTTTACCTAGCTGAGTTTTGCTGCGATTAAAAAACAATCGCTTTTGTTGTTTCTTGTATTGCGTTTATGGGCTAGATTTGTTTTTATATTAGAAACATAATCTAGGATGGATAAATCGATGAAAAAACGTTTACTCGCACTTTCTTTAGCTTCAACCTTTACTCACCTATCTGCATCAGCGGATGACTTTGTACCTGCACAGGTAATAAATAAAAATTACGACCAGCTCACTAATACGTCACCACGCGCATCAAGGTTAGAAGGCATTAACTTAAGTAGCTACGTGGTTGATAAAAACGGGCAGGTGAGTGATATCGAAATTGTAGCCACGGCAGGGCAAAAAAAATATCAACGAGAAGTCGTCGATTACGTTTCTAAACTTAATTATAAAAGTGCACAAATTAATGGCGGTGCTGTTTCTACAGCTAAAACTATTACGGTAAGCTCACAAAATGTACATGCTAGTTTTTCAAACGATCAGGCATCTCCTGGCTTTTTTAAAGATTATGAAAAAGCCAGCCAGCTTATCGATGATAAAAAGTTTGATGAAGCTAAAACGTATATTACTGAGCTTGAAAACGAACATACTAAAAACACCGTTGAAATAGTTTTACTGGCTTGGCTTAAAAGCCAACATAGCTACTTTGTAAAGGATTGGAAAAGCTTTGATAAGTCTATTTATGAAGCGTTTTTGTTTAGAGATAACTTGCCGGATCAAATAAAAAAACGCGTTATTAAAAATGCGCTACAGTGGTTTATTTCAAAGCAAGATTACGTACGTGCTTACGATGCAATTGATGCATTAGGCGATATAGAATCTATAACCTTTTCAGAGCAAAACAAAGCGCAGCTATTAGCGCAAGTAAACGATATATATAAAAATTCGGGTGATATTAATCAGCAAATTTCACTTGAGTCTGAGCAGGCTGTTTTACCTTTATTGTCTAAAAGCGAAGCTGTATTAAAGGCTGAAAAACCATTGTCTAAAGTTCAGCTTAGATGTGAAAACAAAGTAGTGGATTACGATACAAGCGCTATTGATAAAATTGTAATTTCTAAAAATGATATGCGCTGTGGATTATTAATTAAAAGTGCTCATGCCCAAACTGTGACCCTAAAACAAAGTGGTAAAAGCTTTTTATAGCTATTGAGCAAGCTCGCTTATCAATAAAAACCCCGCAGTGTATGCGGGGTTTTGTTTTAAATGTATTTAGCAATTAAGCTGTGTTTGTTATTGCGCTTCCAACCTAAATAGCGTTTAGCAAGTAGCGTTGTTAACCCTATAACCACAGCTATAAATAATAGGGTTGCGCCATAACTCATACCGTAACCAGCTGGAAGGCCTACTAATGTATCTCCGTAAGTCATATCGCTAAAATTAAGCCCTAAAACGGGGATTAGTAGCCAAGCTAATGCGTGCAATAAGTACAAATGTACAAGGTATGAAAACATACTGGTTTTTCCGAGCACTTGTAAAAAGTCACGAGAAAAATCGGTTTTTAGATGGCTTAAACACTTAAGTGCAATAAGCCCAAGGCCTACTGTGAGCAACATGAACTGTAATGACAGTGGGTACTTTGTAGGGTTTAAAAACGACATAACGGTTTCAAACGTATGGTCATGAATTGTAAAAGTTGAAGTATCGCCGTATAAATTAAAACCTCGTAATACTGCATATAAAGCTAAGCAACTTACACCAAGTAAAGCAGCATGGTTTATTGATTTTGTACTGTATTGTTTTGCTTTGTAATAAACACCAGCGCAATAAGCGAGTGCCATTAAGCCTACAATGGGGGCTACAGGGTAGGTTGTTCTGATTTTAAAATCGAAAGGCAGTTCGAGTACATTTTTTTGATGAGCGATAGACCAAAGCGTATTTGCTAGCGTATTAGGCTCAAAACTTACACCATCAAACATATTGTGGCCAAATACTAATAATAGGCCAGCTATAAATACAGCATGTAGGCCAATTAAACGAAGCAGCCCCAGCATTACAAATCCCCAGCCAATAGCCCATATAACTTGTGCGTATAACATTGGAAATAACGGGTTAAAGCTCCACGACCATGAGACGATTGTAAATTCAAACAAAATAAGTACCAAACCGCGGACAATCAAGTTTTGTGAAAATGCTTTGGTGGAGGCATATTTATGCTCGGTTATAGCCGCCGAAAGCCCCGCTAAAAATACAAATAAAGGGGCGCAAAAGTGTGAAACAAAGCGCGTAAAAAAGGTGAGGGGATCAGTCCCTGGAATAGTCATCGGGTCGGTGACTGAATAATTTAGGCAGTAATACATGCCATGGTCTATCACCATAAAAATGATGATAATACCTCGAAGTAAATCAATGTGATGCAATCGAGGCGTTACGGAAGGGGTCGACATAGTTAAGCTCAAAACGCGTGTTGAAAATTTACCGGTATTATATGTTATATAATAACGCCATGCGAGTTTGAGGGAGTTAGTTTATGTGCATGTAAGCTGCACTTTTTAAAGTTGGTAAAAAGTTTAGTATTCAGATTTGTGGCTATTTAAACTTTTTAACGTACCTGAGTGTTATAAAATTAATAACAGCGAGCAGTATCGCTATTTCATAACGGCTGTAGGCTACAGCAATGCCAATTAACCCCATATTCCAGATACTTGCTGCGGTTGCAGTGCCTGATGTTGACTTATTATTTTTTAAAATTGCACCACCGCCTATAAAACCAATACCAGTGATTATGCCTTGTAGCATTTTAGACTGCGCTTCTGCGCCATCTAAAACCGACATAGCTATTAATGCATACCCACACGATGCTACGGCAACTAATGGAAAAGTTCTTAACCCTGCACCATCGTGGCTGCGCTCTCTATCGTAAGCCATAGGAAGAGCCAGTAAATAGGCTATGCCGAGGTGAATTAAATTATCTATGATTTCGTTCCATTGTAAATCAATTTCCATTGTTATTCCTGTTGGTAAAGTTTGTAAATTAATAGCAATAGATAAGCCAACTTAAAACTAATTATAAAACAGTGACTTATTAGTTAATTGTGCCCCTAAAGTTAAAAGAACTAGAAACATTTACACAATCAGTTACGCTTTTACTCAATAATGAACATAAATAGCAATGTGCAGACGTTGCTTTTTAGAGAATTTAAATAACACGTTTTTCATTACTTCCGCCGAGGTTTTCACCTATTAAACCCTAAATTAGCTCACTTAATTAAGCAATTGGCATAAGAAGATTTGAACTGTGTATTAAAGCGCCTTATTCTTTTAAACATAAACAACATATGCGCGAGAGCCACTTGCACTTAACAACTCCAAAGCTTGAAAAAACAGCCTTATTTCTTTGCATTAGTTTATCTATTGTCGCTTTTTTATTTCCTGAATTACTAACGGGAAACTTACAGCCAATTATTAATGATTTATTAGGCTTGTTAGGAGCACCATTTTTTATTTTGGTAAATCTTTTACTATTTGCGGTAATTGTTATTGCGATTAGCCCAATTGGGCAACGTAAAATGGGTGGAGAACAGGCCCATATTGAATTTAGTCTGTTTGGCTGGCTTTCTATGCTTTTTGCGGCAGGAATGGGATCGGGGCTCATTTTTTGGGGTGTAGCAGAACCTGCACTTCACTCAGTTAATCCTGTACTAAAACAAAGTTTATATGCAAACACTCAAACGAGTGGCTTGGCGCTTACACTTGTAAACTGGGGAGCACATGCATGGGCACTGTATGCGGTGTTTGGTTTAGTTTTAGGAGGGCTTAGTACTCAAAGTGGTAAAGCTGGCGATATAACCGCGCCTGTAATTAATGCAACCAAAGGGATTATTAATAGAGGTTGGCAATTAAAGTTGAGCTTTAGTATTAAACTTATAGCCATATTTGCAATATTTTTTGGCGTCGTAGGGACTATTGCAAACTCAACGTTATTGCTTCGTAAAGGATTGGAGTTAAAGCTTGGCGTTGAGTCGGTATTGCTTTCAGGTTTTATTATAATTAGTTTGATCGTTATTTTGTATACGGCTTCGGCAAAGCTTGGCCTGAAAAAGGGTGTGCAAGCGCTGAGTAAGTTTAATGTTTTTTTAGCTTTTGGGCTGATTATATGGTTATTGTTTTATGTACCGATAAAACCAATTATTGATATAGCAATTGGGGGGACTTGGGATTACATTCAACTTATTACTACTGGTACTTGGCAATTAGAAAGCGTACTTAAAAACCCTGAGTGGGCAAATGGTTGGACCTATAATTATTATTTTTGGTGGTTAGCTTGGGGGCCATTTGTAGGTGTGTTTTTAGCTAAAATAAGCCAAGGTAGACCGGTTTGGCAATACATTATAGGCGTAGTGTTTGTGCCTACGTTTGTCACCATAATATGGTTTAGTGTTTTTTCGGGGTCGGCTATAGCGTGGGACCAAACGCACAATGCAGGTATTTTAGCGGCTATTAAAGCCGATTATACTCAAGGGTTATTTGTATTTTTTGCACAATTAGGCTGGCAAGGAAGTATTTTAATTTGGTCAAGCTTACTGCTTTTGCTGATTTTTGTAGCAACATCGGCAGACTCAGCAATACTTGTAATAAAGGAGTTAAGTTCGTCAAATAAAAATATGCATACTAATAACTCAGCTAGTTTATATGGGTGGGCTTTTGCTTTAGGTTTATGTGCCTTAGTATTACTTGTTCAAAATAACGAGCCACTCAATAGAAGTGTTGCCATTATTGGTGCGCTTCCGTTTTTGGTTATTTTTATTTTACAGCTGGTGGGTTTTATTAAAGAGTTTATAAGTGAATTTAAGCACTAGCGCTTACATATTTTTACAATACTATTTATAAGGTTGTATATAATTTAGGTAATATTTTGATCAGGATACATCATGAGAACGTTAACTGTATTTTTATGTGTTATTTACCTAAGTGGCTGCACAGTCGCCGGTGCCATAATTGATGGCCAGGCACAGTCAAATGCACGTGATAATAAACATAGTAATAGTCCTGCTCGTTCAGAGCCTTATAAAAATCCACTCGAACCAGTACCTAAAGACAAAAACGGGTTTAGCTTTACCGATATAGGATTGAAAATAGATTCATTGCTGATCAATTTAGTCAAAGGTGAGGGCAATACGGTACAAGTTTGCAGGGAAGTGAATAAAGTATTGAAAGAGTGTGTAGAAGTAGATAGATCCGAACTACACACTAATGAAACTACGCAGATAAAAACTGACTATGAAATGATAAGTGTTGGTCAATAAAACTGCTTATAAAAAAGTAGCTATGATCGTAGCCTGGTTGCATTTCAATACTAAGCGGATAGCCTTTATTTTTAGCAACAGCCGCTAAGTTTTGTGGCTTAAGTTGCTCCTCTAAAAACCCATCGGCATCACCCTGTGTAACAAGCATAGGGAGAAAATCAGCCTGTTGGGCTTTTTTCATCAACTCGCACGAATCGTATTGAGCCCAAAGCTCTTTATCAGTGCCTAAATAACCCGTAAACGCTTTCACGCCCCATGGGCAATCAATTGGATTTACGATAGGACTAAAGGCCGATGCGCTAACAAACGCTTTAGGGTTTTTAAGTGCCACCATTAAAGCGCCGTGCCCGCCCATAGAGTGACCGCTAATTGCTTTAGTACTGGTCACTGGAAAGTGTTGTTCAATAAGTGTTGGAAGCTCATCCACCACATAGTCATACATATTAAAATGTGTATTGAACGGTGCTTGTGTCGCATTTACGTAAAAGCCAGCGCCTTGGCCAAAGTCGTAATTATCGTCATCCGGGACATTATCACCACGTGGGCTTGTATCAGGCGCTACAATAGCAATGCCCAGCTCAGCCGCTTTTCTAAATGCGCCGGCTTTTTGCATAAAGTTTTCATCGGTACAAGTTAAGCCCGACAACCAATAAAGCACCGGCACTTTATTTTTTTCGCTTGCGCCAGGGGGTAAAAATACCGCAAAACGCATTGTGCAATGGGTACTTGTTGCTGCGTGGGTATATTGTTTGTGCCAACCACCAGCTACTTTTGTACTTGAGATATTTTCTAACATAAAAATCCTTAAAAGCCGCAAACCTTTAGGTTTTACGGCTTTTTAAATTGCTTACTAGTTGCGTATTAGTAGTGAATTACTGTACGAATACTTTTACCTTCGTGCATTAAATCAAACGAATCGTTAATTTCTTCAAGGCTCATTGTATGAGTAATAAAGTCGTTTAACGCAAATTCACCAGCCATGTAGCGCTCAACTATTTCAGGAAGTTGCGAGCGACCTTTAACGCCACCAAATGCGCTACCACGCCATACACGACCAGTAACCAGTTGGAAAGGGCGTGTAGAAATTTCTTGGCCAGCACCGGCTACACCAATGATTACCGACTCCCCCCAACCTTTATGACAACACTCAAGGGCAGAGCGCATTACATCAACGTTACCAATACATTCAAATGAGTAGTCAACACCGCCATCGGTCATCTCAACAATCACTTCTTGAACTGGCTTATCGAAATCTTTAGGGTTTATTAAATCTGTTGCGCCAAGTTTTGTCGCAAGGTCAAATTTACTGGTGTTAATATCAACACCAATAATACGACCTGCACCTGCCATTTTTGCACCAATAATTGCTGATAAACCAATACCACCCAGGCCAAAAATAGCCACAGTATCGCCTGGTTTTACGTTTGCAGTATTTGTTACAGCACCCATACCTGTAGTTACACCACAGCCTAATAAACAAATTTCTTCAAGCGATGCTTCTTTGTTTACTTTAGCTAATGAAATTTCTGGAAGTACTGTGTACTCAGAAAACGTTGAACAACCCATATAGTGGTAAATTGGCTGGCCGTCTTTAAAAAAGCGTGTTGTGCCGTCTGGCATAAGGCCTTTACCTTGTGTTTCGCGCACTGCTGAACACAGGTTAGTTTTGCCTGATGTACACATTTTACATACACCACATTCAGCTGTGTATAAAGGAATTACGTGATCGCCCACTTCAACACTGGTTACGCCTTCGCCCACTGCATACACAACGCCTGCGCCTTCGTGACCTAAAATTGCTGGGAAAATACCTTCTGGATCTTCACCCGACAAAGTAAATGCATCAGTATGACAAACACCAGTAGCGGTAATTTTTACCATTACTTCGCCTTTTTTAGGCATCATCACATCAACTTCTTCAACGCTTAGTGGTTGGTTAGGTCCCCACGCAATAGCTGCTTTTGATTTTATAAATTCAGACATGTGTTTATCCTTTGTAGTGGTTTTAAATAACAATTGTAGACCCAATTTGTTTGGGTAATGCAGCTATTGTATTTGTTTCTCAGATAATGATAATCTCTGATTTATTAAAACACTTTTACAGTATGGCAATAATGGCGCGTTGGGATGGCATAGACGAATTTATAGCGGTAGGCGAAGAGGGCAGTTTTACCGCCGCTGCTAACTTATTGGGTTTATCGGTTGCACATATAAGTCGCCATGTAACGGCGCTT
Source organism: Pseudoalteromonas sp. MM1 (assembly GCF_030296835.1). Lineage (NCBI taxonomy): Bacteria > Pseudomonadati > Pseudomonadota > Gammaproteobacteria > Alteromonadales > Pseudoalteromonadaceae > Pseudoalteromonas > Pseudoalteromonas sp. MM1. The sequence continues at coordinate 1,670,515 of NZ_AP027922.1, forward strand.
GAGCAGCGATTAAACACCCAGTTACTCACCCGTACCACCCGCAAAGTGGTATTAACCAAAGAAGGTGAAGCCTTTTTACATCAAACTAAGCAATTACAACTTGCTATGGACGATGCCACGCAAAGCTTAGCTACGCAGCAAACAACGCCTAAAGGTAAAATTAAATTAACAGCCCCGGTTATGTATGGTGAAACTTTTATTATGCCCATTGTGCACAATTTTATGCACGCTCACCCTGAGGTCGAAGTTATTGCTACACTTTCGAACGAGCAAGAAAATTTGCTCGAAGGCGGGTTTGATTTAGCTATACGGTTAGGCCATTTAAAAGATTCAAGCCACAGAGCCCGGCGTTTAAGTGCTCGGCGCTTTATAATGTGTGCCTCCCCAGATTATTTATCCCGTGTAGGTGAGCCTCATACGTTAGGCGAGCTAACTCAACATCAATGTTTAATTGGTAACAGCAGTTATTGGCGAGTAAAAGAAAATGACCGCGATAAACATATTAAAATTGCAGGGCGCTTGCGCTGTAATAGTGGCTGGGCGTTAGTTGATGGAGCTAAAAAAGGCTTAGGAATAGTGCAGCTGCCCAATTATTACATTGAAAATGAGCTACGAACGGGCGAGCTTGTGCCAGTATTAACTTCTTATCAGCCGGATCAAGAGGGCGTGTGGGGAATTTACCCGCCGCGTCAGTTTGTTGCCACTAACGTAAGAGTATTACTCGATTATTTAGTAGCGGGGCTTGAATAAAGCGCGCCTAAAATATAGCCAAGTATAAGATTTATAAATTATTTCTTACATTTATGGTCATATTCAATTCATCGTAGTTCGTGCTACTATAGCTGCACACTTTTAGCATAAATGTTTTAAATAATATGTTTCAACCGGTTAGCTTATTTATAGGGCTCAGATATAGCCGCTCCTCCAAAGGAAATGCGTTTATATCGTTTATCTCGTTTTTTTCTATTGCCGGAATAGCCATAGGGCTAATGGCCTTATTCACTGTAAGTAGTGTAATGAATGGCTTTGAAAACAGTTTAAAAACAAATATGTTAGGGCTTATCCCCCATGTAGAAGTACAAGCCAATAAACACTCCAGCGCACAAATGACAGCGTTAAAAGCCGATTTAGAGCGCTCAGATTATGTAGATCACGTAAGCCTTTACCGCCACGGCGAAGCCATTTTACAAACCAATAAAGATTTACACGGCGTATTACTGCAAGGTTTGTATGGCGACAACGGCTCGTTATATAAAATTACCGATAAAGTTGTGCAGGGCAATTGGCAAAACGTTTTAAATAATAGCTACAACATAGCTATTAGCCGTTATTTAAGCCGTAAACTTGGCGTAGGTATGGGAGAAAAACTGCGCGTAATTATGCCTAATGCCTCAACTTACACGCCACTTGGGCGTGTTCCTAGCCAGCGTTTATTTAAAATAGCCGCAATATACGAAACCGGCTCTGAGATAGATATGAGCCTTGCATTTACCAGTGGTACATCTTTACAGCGCGTATTAAAGCTTAACAAAAATACCGCGCCTAACTTAAGTGTATCGTTACATGAACCTTTTGAATTAGCGCAATTTACAAAGGACAGCCAGCACATTTTGCGCGACTACCAAGTAAGTGACTGGCGCAGTAGCCAAGGTACCTTATTTGCCGCGGTTGCCATGGAAAAACGTATTATGTCTATGTTGTTAGGGCTGATTGTATTAGTGGCTGTATTTAATATTGTTTCGGCACTGACTATGATGGTGAGTGAAAAACAAGGTGAAGTGGCTATATTACAAACCTTAGGGTTAACGCCTTCACAAGTACAAAAAGTGTTTATGGTGCAAGGCTTATATAACGGGGTTATTGGCACCGCAATAGGGGCACTTTTAGGTGTGTTGTTTAGCTTATATATTAATGAACTACTCGCTGCTGTGGGGCTAAACCTACTAGCAGGCGTAGAGCTTCCGGTAAAATTTGATGTGTTTAGCCTCGTTTTTATTGCACTTAGCAGTATTGCAATGAGCTTTTTAGCCACTTTATATCCTGCGCGCAAAGCCGCAAAAGTAAAACCAGCAGAGGTATTGCGTTATGAATGATTTAGTTATTAGCTGTCAAAATTTAAGTAAAGTTTATCAAGATGGCCAAAACCAAGTAGAAGTATTAAAAGGGGTGGACCTATCGCTCAACCAAGGGGATATGCTGGCTATAGTGGGCAGTTCAGGCTCAGGGAAAAGTACCTTATTGCATATTTTAGGAACCCTTGATACGGCTACCTCAGGGAGCGCTAAAATAAAAAACCAAGACGTTGCTAAATTATCGCGAACAGAGCAAGCGGCGTTTAGAAATAAAAACTTGGGTTTTATTTATCAGTTTCACCATTTATTAATGGAATTTAGTGCGGTTGAAAACGTGGCTATGCCGCTGTTAATTAAAGGGCTCAACGCAAAAGAGGCGAAAGAGCAAGCTTTGCAAATGTTAGATAAAGTAGGTCTTGCGCATCGTAGTGAGCATAAACCTTCAGCGCTATCGGGTGGAGAGCGCCAGCGTGTTGCTATTGCCCGAGCGCTGGTGACTAAACCTGCATTAGTGTTAGCCGACGAACCCACTGGTAATCTTGATAAGCAAAATGCGATTAAAATTTACGATTTAATTAATGAGCTAAATAAAAGCCTAAATACCAGTTTTGTAGTGGTTACTCACGACTTAGAGCTAGCAGACAAACTAGGTAAAATTGCGTATTTAGATGATGGAAAACTTGCCATTAAAGAGTCGCAACATGTTGCTTAGTTTATTTTTAAGTGAGCGCTTTAGAGCGTATTCTGGCCATAAAGACGAAAAAAACGCATTTGTAAGCTTTATTGCCAAAGCCTCTACCGTTGGTATTTTATTAGGGGTGGCGGTGTTAATTGTTGCGCTTTCGGTTATTAATGGCTTTGAGCAGCAATTAGTACATCGTTTGTTAAGTGTAGTACCGCAAGTTGAATACGTAGCGCCTAGCCGCCCCATTGCTGATTGGCCTAATAAAGTAGAAAAACTTAAAGCTGAGCCTCATGTTACAGGTGCTGCGCCGTTTATTGCCGTAAATGGTATGGCGCAATTTAAAAGCCAGCTAAAAGCGGTAGAAATACGTGGCGTTGAACCTAGCTATGAGGGAAATGTATCGGCCATAAATCAATTTACCCAAGGTACATTGGTTAGTCAGCTACGCACGGATGACGTTATTTTAGGCAAGCAAATTGTAAAGCAATTGGGCGCTAATATAGGCGATAATATAACTTTACTCATTCCTAAAATTAGCGAGCAAGGCAAGTCTCTATTAGCCCCTAAGCGCGTAACGTTAACACTTGCGGGCATTATAGAAATGGGTGGGCCGATTGATAGTAGCGCTGCGTTTATTCATTTAAATAAAGCACAATCAGTTTTAGGTTACGACACCAGCCAAGTGACAGGATTACGACTGAGCGTAGACGATGTGTTTGCTGCGCATCAAATTGCACTGCGAGTAGGCCAAACTATCAGTGATTATGTGTATGTGTCTAGCTGGTTTAGAACGCAAGGTAGCCTGTATCAAGATATACAAATGGTGCGCACTATTGTGTACATTGTGGTGTTTTTAATTATTGCGGTAGCCAGTTTTAATATTGTGTCCTCCTTGGTAATGGAAGTGCGCGAAAAACAAGGCAACATAGCTATTTTAAAAACCATGGGCGCAAAAGACAGTACCATTTTAGCCACCTTTGTAATGCAAGGCTTAACGCAAGCTTTTGTTGGTGTGTTACTTGGCACACTGGTTGGGGTTATATTAGCGCTTAACATTAGTGAACTGTTTACATGGGCTAGCCAGTTATTTGCAGCTAACCCACTCGAAGGCGTTTATTTTATTGAGTTTTTACCCAGTAAATTAGTACTCAGTGATATAGGTATAACAGTGATAGTTACCTTTATTTTAGCTGTACTTGCTACTATTTACCCTGCGTGGCAAGCAACTCGAGTAGACCCTGCCAAGGTACTAGGTAATTAACAGCCCTTTATAGTGTAAATATCAATAGGGCAGTGTGCCTTAAGCTGATAAACTTCGCGCTCATTTAACGTGGGCGCTATAATTTAGCCCCTCTCCCTACTCAGGAAATTACTTTGACAAATAACGATATTTTACGCCGTGTTCGCTATACCTTTAATTTAACCGATACTGCCATGGTCGGTATTTACGCCGCCGCAGAGGCTACAGTTACCACTGAGCAAGTCGTTGCATGGTTAACAAAAGAGGGTGAGCCAGGGTTTGTTAAAATGTCAGACACTGAGTTTGCGACATTTTTAAATGGCTTTATAAATACTAAGCGTGGTAAACGCGAAGGCCCGCAGCCGGTACCAGAGGCTAAGTTAAACAATAATATTATTTTTATGAAGCTACGCATTGCTTTAGACATGAAAGCAGAAGATGTCATTGCAACACTTGCACTGGTTAACTTTGAATTAAGCAAGCATGAGCTCAGTGCGTTTTCTCGCAAAGTAGAAAATAAACATTACCGTGTTTGTAACGACCAAGTTTTGCGTTTGTTTTTAACAGGTGTTCAGCAGCAGTATCGCCCTGCAGAGTAAATAAACTATTTAACGCTAAAAGCTCAGTAATTGCTGAGCTTTTTTGTAGTTTAAGAAAAGGCCTTATCAGTAAGTGATTGCTGCATTTGCTCTCGCATTTTAAACTTTTGTAGTTTGCCTGTTACTGTCATTGGGTAACTCTCTACAAAACGAATATAACGGGGCATTTTAAAATAGGCGAGTTTGTCTTTTAAAAATGCACGTATTGCTTGCTCATCAAGCTCAGCATCTTCTTTTGGCTGGATCCACGCGCATACTTCTTCGCCGTACTTTTCATCACTAATACCAAATATAGCGGCATCTTGAATACCAGGGTATGTATAAAGGATTTCTTCAATTTCGCGAGGATAAATGTTTTCACCACCCCGAATGATCATGTCTTTTATGCGACCAACAATACTCACAAACCCTTCGCTGTCCATTACCCCTAAATCACCAGAGTGTAACCAACCTTCATCATCTATAGTGGCTTGTGTTTTTTCTTCGTCATTCCAATAGCAGCGCATTATACCGGCGCCTTTACTACAAACCTCACCGGGTACACCTACTTTTTGAATGTTACCCAATTCGTCAATAATTTTAACTTCAGTGTGAGCAAGGGCGCGGCCAACGGTTGTTACTTGACGCTCTATAGATGAGTCGGTTTCGGTTATATTATTGATTGGGCTGCATTCTGTTTGCCCATACGCAATTAAAACCTGATGCATATTCATTTGTGTTTGTACTTTACGCATGACTTGCTCAGGGCACGTAGAACCTGCCATAACACCGGTGCGCAACGTGCTAAGGTTATAGTTAGTAAAATTAGGCAGCTCTAGCTGGCTAATAAACATAGTAGGTACACCGTGCAGCGCCGTGCAGCCTTCTTGCTGTACTACATCAAGCGTGGTTTTTGCATCAAATGCATCGCTAGGGTATATTGCTGCGGCGCCTTTAGTCACACACAAAAGACTGCCAAGCACCATACCAAAGCAATGATACAGTGGCACAGGAATACATAGTTTATCTTGTGCTGTAAAATGCATAGCATCAGCAACAAAAAGTGCATTGTTGAGTATGTTTTTATGGGTGAGGGTTGCGCCTTTTGGGTTACCTGTTGTGCCAGAAGTAAATTGAATATTTATGTCCTGATCGGCACTTAAATTTGCTGCAATAGCGTTAAGCTCTAGCTCATGAGCTGACGTGGCCATCTTCATAACATCCAAAAAAGAAAACATACCTGCGCTTGCCTCATCACCAATACGGATCACATTTTTAAGACTCGGCAAAGCGTGAGATGACAGCTTCCCATTTTCACACTGTTTAAGTTCTGGCGCTAAACTATTTAGCATCTCTACATAGTTACTGCCTTTAAATTGCGAAGCGGTAATGAGTGTTGAACACTCAACGCTGTTTAATGCAAATTGAAGCTCGTTAGGCCGATAGGCTGGGTTGATGCACACCATAATGGCACCTATTTTTGCAGTAGCAAATTGAGTTAAACACCACTCAATGTTATTGGGTGACCATATTCCTACTCTATCGCCAGGTTTAACGCCTATGGCTAATAACCCCATAGCGAGTTGGTTCACTTCTTTTTGAAACGCTTTATACGTTAAGCGCACATTTTGATTGCTAACAACGACAGCGAGCGAATCTGGGTGTTTGTCGACAATAAAATCAAAGTACTCGCCAATTGTTTTATTTGTAAGGGGCGTGCTTTGCGCTCCTTTAAAATAGCTTTTCGTGAGCGGCAAAGAGTTTATTTGTTCTACTTCTTTAACCGCTTTATGGTGTGTGTGCATGTTTTTCTCCATGTCGATGTGTGTGAAGTACATAAACTAAAGTTCAAATAAACACATATTGTCGACAAAAAGAAGTCTATCTAGACTAATGTCTTAGAGAGGTGCGTGTAGTCATTATTTTGCAGGCACAAAAAAACGCGCCGTATGGGCACGTTTTTACTTTAAAGCTTTATAAAACTTTTTATATTACATTTCGTCACTGCGGTAGGTTTTTTTCATAATGTATACATAGGCATTAACAAAAGCGTTTTCTTGGTACTTTTTAAGGCCAGTGTCTTCAAACGCAATAGGAATAGGATTGCGCTTAAGCTGCTCTTTAATTTCGGTTGTTGAGAACACACGAACGTCTAACTCTTCAATTAATTGAATCGCAGTTTCCATTTTAAAGCCTTTTGCACTGCCGGCAAATTTTCCTTTAGGTTGGCGTTCACGAATGGCAACAGAATCAATTTGGTAATCTTGCATTAATTTTGCAAAATCAAATTGAAATTTACGCATTATTTCAGTGTCGTTACCGTTACCTAAGGTAAAGCGTGTTTGGCGCACATCGCGAATATCAAATACGTCGTTATCTTTACTTAAAATACAAAGTAGTACATCACTACCGGTAATTTCTACACCACATGTTCTCATTGCTATTCTCTAATATAACTTAATTGCTTGGTATTATACCCAACATCGAATAAATTGCGAGAGCAAGGCTTTGCGTGTGCATTTTAATAATCAATAAACTCAAGTTGTCACACGGTTAATTTAAATTAGTGAGCGAAAATCAAAAAAATGACTATTTTAGAAATAATTTAAGGTAATGGGCGTGCTTTAAACTTGTAATTGATACTCTATCACGCGACAATATCTTTTTTGTAGTTGAGCAGACTCAGCATCTACATTAGTCATTTATGGCGAAAAATAGTCAATGCTTATTCGTAAAAGCGTTGTCGAGTCATTCTCATTTAATTTATTTAAAAATACACGTGATACATTGTAGGTGTCACCACTGTATGTAAGGATTTATAATGCCAGTTATTACTCTTCCTGACGGCAGTCAGCGTAGTTTTGAAAACCCTGTAAGTACTCTTGATGTAGCTAACGATATCGGCCCTGGTCTTGCTAAAGCTACCATTGCTGGACGCGTTAATGGTGAGCGAGTTGATGCTTGCGATATGATCAACGAAGATTCGCGCCTTGAAATCATCACCGCAAAAGATGACGACGGCCTAGAAATTATTCGTCACTCGTGTGCTCACTTGATAGGTCATGCAGTTAAGCAACTTTTCCCAGATGCTAAAATGGCGATTGGTCCAACTATCGATAACGGTTTTTACTACGATATTGATATGGACCACTCTTTGTCTCAAGAAGATTTAGATGCCATTGAAAAGCGTATGTTGCAACTTGCAAAAACAAACTACGATGTAGTGAAAAAAAATGTAAGCTGGCAAGAAGCACGCGATACATTTGAAGCGCGTGGCGAAACATACAAAATGGAAATTTTGGACGAAAACATCGCAAAAGATGACAGACCAGGATTATACCACCACGAAGAATACGTAGACATGTGTCGTGGGCCTCACGTACCAAACATGAAATTCTGCCAAAACTTCAAAATAATGAAAGTAGCAGGTGCCTACTGGCGTGGCGACTCTGAAAACAAAATGCTACAGCGCATATACGGCACAGCGTGGGGTGATAAAAAGCAACTTAAAGCGTACCTTAAGCGCTTAGAAGAGGCTGAAAAACGCGATCACCGCCGCATTGGTAAAGCGCTCGACTTATGGCACTGGCAAGAAGAAGCGCCAGGCATGGTATTTTGGCACAACGATGGTTGGAGCATTTATCGCGAGCTTGAAGAATTTGTTCGTGAAAAACTGCGTGAGTACAGCTACGAAGAAGTTAAAGGTCCAATGATGATGGACCGCTCTTTGTGGGAAAAATCAGGTCACTGGGAAAAATACTCAGACGCCATGTTTACCACAGAGTCTGAAAAACGCGAATACGCTATAAAACCAATGAACTGCCCAGGTCACGTGCAAATTTTTAACCAAGGTTTAAAATCGTACCGTGATTTACCACTGCGTATGGCCGAGTTTGGTTGTTGTCACCGTAACGAACCATCAGGTGCTTTACATGGCTTAATGCGTGTACGTGGCTTTACACAAGATGATGCTCACGTATTCTGTACCGAAGAGCAAGTAATGGACGAAGTTTCAGCGTGTATTAAGATGGTTTATGATACCTATGAGACATTCGGTTTTGACAAAATTGTAGTGAAGCTTTCTACGCGTCCTGAAAAACGTATCGGCGACGATGAAATTTGGGACAAAGCAGAGGTTGCATTAGCCGATGCACTTAAAGCAAACGACATTGAATTTGATTACCTACCAGGTGAAGGGGCGTTTTATGGCCCTAAAATTGAATTTACTTTGTACGATTGTTTAGACAGAGCGTGGCAATGTGGTACAGTGCAACTCGACTTTGCATTACCGGGTCGTTTAGGTGCTACTTATGTAGCAGAAAACAACGAACGACGCACTCCAGTTATGATACACCGTGCTATTTTAGGCTCAATTGAGCGCTTTATCGGTATTTTAACTGAAGAGTACGCTGGTTTATTCCCAACGTGGCTTGCGCCAAAGCAAGTGGTAATTATGAACATTACCGATAAACAAGCAGATTACGTGCACGAAATTGTACAAAAATTAAATAAACTTGGAATTAGAGCCGCTGCCGACTTGAGAAATGAGAAGATTGGCTTTAAAATCCGAGAGCATACACTTAAGCGTATTCCTTACTTACTTGTTGTTGGCGATAAAGAAGTTGAACAACAGGAAGTAGCAGTACGTACCCGCACAGGTGAAGACCTAGGCAAATTTAATGTTGATGATTTTGTAGCTAAAATTAGTGAAGAAATTAAAAATCGACAGTAAAAATCGAGCGTGTAGGGCAATCACAAACAGCCAACTACACGCTTATATTATTGATATTCTTGGAGGAACGTACCATTAGAGGCGGCAAGAAAGGGCAACAAACAGCTCAAAAAAATCGTATTAACGAAGAAATTACAGCTCAAGAAGTTCGTTTAATCGACATCGAAGGCGAACAAGCTGGAATTCAGTCATTAAAAGACGCGCAAGCTATGGCTGATGCAGCGGGTGTTGATCTTGTAGAGATTAGCCCAAACGCTGAGCCGCCTGTTTGTAAGGTTATGGACTACGGTAAGTTCATCTTTGAAAAAAGCAAAGAACTAAAAGAGCAGAAGAAGAAGCAAAAGCAAATCCAGATTAAAGAAATCAAATTCCGTCCTGGCACGGATGAAGGTGATTATCAGGTTAAGCTTCGCAACTTACGTAAGTTCTTAGAAGCTGGCGATAAAGCTAAGATTACTATCCGCTTCCGTGGCCGCGAAATGGCTCACCAAGAAATTGGTATCGAATTATTAAACCGTGTTAAGGCTGATTTAGAAGAACTTGCAGTAGTTGAGTCTTTCCCAAATCGTGTTGAAGGCCGCCAAATGGTTATGATGATGGCGCCTGTTGCTAAAAAATAATTTTTAAGCGATAATGCGCACCGAATTTAGCTCAGGTACCCAAGTAATATGCAAATATTCACCTGTGCTAACCGGTTTTAAAGTAAAATTGCGGCATTTATGCTGGGTTTTCACCGGAATATGGCAGTAAGTTAGGCCTAAAAGTGGAGCTATAGAAATATATCTCACGCCTGCTTACTAATTTTTAAGCAATACATTTGGAGTTATTGCAATGGCTTATAAGCTAAAAAGTCACAGAGGCGCTGCTAAGCGTTTCAAGAAAACTGCTTCTGGCGGTTTCAAGCGTAAACAAGCGCATCTTCGTCACATTCTGACTAAGAAAACTTCTAAGCGTAAGTTACACCTACGTCCTAAGATGATGGTTCATAAAAATGACCATGGTCTAGTTTCACGTATGTTACCATTCGCTTAATAGGGGTTTTTAGAAATGGCAAGAGTTAAACGCGGCGTTGTCGCACGTGCACGTCACAAAAAAGTTTTAAAGCAAGCTAAAGGTTACTACGGAGCACGTTCACGTGTTTACCGCGTAGCTTTCCAGGCAGTTACTAAAGCGGGTCAATACGCTTACCGTGACCGTCGTGCTAAGAAACGTACTTTCCGTCAATTATGGATTGCACGTATCAATGCAGCTTCACGTCAAAATGGTCTGTCTTACAGCCGTTTTATCAATGGTCTTAAAAAGACTTCTGTAGAAATCGATCGTAAGATCCTTGCAGATATCGCTGTTTACGACCAAGTTGCATTTGCAGCGCTTGTTGAAAAAGCAAAAGAAGGCCTAGCGGCAGCTTAAGCTTTTTTAAATAAGTATTAAAGAGGAGCCCTAGGCTCCTTTTTTTGTGTTTATAATTTAATACATTCTTTACTCCCACCCGCAATGATACTCAATCATTATCGGGGCTAAGCGTGTAGCTACCTGCGTTAAAACCTCATTTAGAGCAACTAAATAGCGAAATTTTTTGGCTAGTTATCAACACGTTTTTTCATCCTCAAAATAGATCACCTAATTAAGCGAATTGATATAAATGGACTTCCTTTTTTGTTGAATCACCGCACTTTTATAATATAAGCATGTTTACTTGATATAATTTATTTTATTAAAGCGTTTGTTAGAGAAAACTATGTTTGCAAGTCTGTTATTTTTATCTGCAATTGTGGCAGATAACAGTCACTTACCGCCCCTTATTCCTTGGCAAGGTGATAGCGTTTCGTTATTACAGCAGCAAGGCCCGCTAACCACTGATTTTGAATTATCTCAGGGGAAATCTTCGCCAAGCTATGCCGACACAATGGCGTTTGTAGATAGGCTCGTAGCGGCAAATCCCACACAGTTTCAGTCTCAAGTAATAGGCTACAGTAATAGCCATCGCGCTATTAAAATGTTGGTTGCCAGTGAACAAGGGTTCTTCGAAGCAGGGCAAATGGCCAACAGCACTAAGCCAACTATTTTTATCCAAGCCGGTATTCATGCTGGTGAGATAGATGGTAAAGACGCCATGTTTATGTTGCTTCGCGATATTGCAACGGGTAAGCGCCGTGATATTCTAAAAAAGGTAAACATACTTTTTATTCCTATTTTAAACGTAGATGGGCATGAACGCAGTAGTGCATTTAATCGCATAAATCAGCGCGGCCCTGAAAAAATGGGCTTTAGAACCAATGCAAATAATCTAAACCTTAATCGCGATTTTACTAAGTTAGATACACCAGAGGTGAGAAGTGTTTTAAAAGTTATTAATGATTACAACCCTAACTTATACATTGATGTGCATGTTACTGATGGCGCTGATTATCAGTACGATGTGACCTATGGTTATAACCCTGTATTTGCAAGTGAATCACCCGCGATATCTGATGCATTAAATCAGTATATAAAGCCGGTTATTGATGAAACATTACAAAAGCAAGGGCATATACCTGGGCCATTGGTGTTTGTTATGGATAAACGCGACTTTAAAAAAGGCCTTGCGGGCTGGGTTGCCACACCGCGTTTTTCAAACGGGTGGGGTGATTTAAAATCATTACCAACAATTTTAGTCGAAAATCATTCTTTAAAACCTTATCAACAACGTGTATTAGGCACCTATGTATTTTTAGATGGGGCGATTAATGCGCTATCTCAGTATAGTCATGAACTTGCGAACGCAGTAAAAAAAGAGCAAGAATTTGTACCTGAGAAACTAATTGTTAAACGAGCTTATGCTAAACAAGCAGACACAATCAGTGAATTTAAAGGGGTAGAATACACATCAAGTATGAGTGCGCTCTCGGGGCAAACTGAGGTTAAATATTTAGGCAAAGCGTATACCTATACTGATTTACCGATTTATTGGCAAAAAGAGGTTGAGCGAGTTGTTGATGTGCCGCAGGCGTTTTTTATTCCACCTGTGTATACCGACATAATAGAAAAACTCAAGCTACATGGGGTGTCCGTAAACAAACTTAAAGGCGAGAATACGCAACCGCTAAAGCTTGCTAAAGTGCTTGATTACTCGTTTGATAACGCCCCGTTTGAGGGTCGTTTTAGAGTTTCTGCAAGTTTTGATTATGTGCCGGCAATAAATGTAAATTTAGACGGGTGGTATCAAGTAAATACACAGCAAAAAGCAGGGGAATTAGCGGTTCATTTATTACACCCAGAAGCCCCAGATTCTTTTTTTGCGTGGGGGGAATTCAACACAATTTTTCAACGAACAGAGTATATGGAAAACTATGCGTTAATCCCGTACGCACGAAAAATGCTCAAAGACAACCCGAAACTTGCCTTGGAGTTTGATGAAAAGCTTAAAGATAAAGCATTTTCGCAAGATGCTAAGGCACGTTTGCACTGGTTATATTCACACACCCCATTTTATGACGAGGCGTATTTAAAATACCCAATTTTGATGTCGTACGAACAAGTAGCCGTTATTCCCGATCAAAAAGATAAAGAAATTTAATATGCACGTTATTACGATACCCGTGACTGGTTTTTCTCAAAATTGCAGAATAATTAGCTGTCCAGAAACAAAGCAAGCTGTGGTGATAGACCCAGGCGGTGACCCAAAAAAAATTATTGCCACGCTTAGTGAGCACCAATTAGTATTGAGCGCTATTTGGCTTACGCATGGTCATTTAGACCACGTAGGTGCGGCCGATGAACTACGCTCACATTACAATGTGCAAATTATTGGCCCGCAAAAAGATGAGTCATTTTGGTTTGACAACTTGCCTATGCAAGCACAAATGTTTGGCTTTTCAACTATTGATGCATTTTATCCTGATATTTGGCTTAACCATAATGATGTACTAACGCTTGGAAAACTTAGCTTTAGTGTTAAGCATTGCCCTGGGCACACTCCTGGCCATATTGTATTTTATGAGCCTGATCAGCAATGCGTTATTGTTGGTGATGTTATTTTTAAAGGTTCGGTAGGGCGTACAGATTTCCCTAAAGGCAACACAGAGCAGCTCATTGAGTCGATTAAAAATCATATTTTAACGCTTGATGACAACACAAAAATTTTAGCTGGCCATGGTGAAGATACCACTGTAGGCCACGAAAAACGCACTAATCCATTTATAAGTGGCCAATTTGGTTAATTAAAATCCATGGAAATGCAAAATTATGCAGACGGAATTTTAAATTGGCTGTATAATTTAACCAGTTTATTAGATAAATAAGAAATAAAATGTCTCTAAATCACGTAGATCGCCAAATTTTGGCACTTTTACAACAGGACGCAAGTCTTTCAACTGCCGAAATTGCAGACAAAGTAGGCTTATCTCAATCACCTTGTTGGCGACGCATTGCAAAGCTTGAACAAGATGGCTACATCAAAAGTAAAGTCGCGCTTTTAGATGAGAAAAAGCTTGGCTTTGACATGCTTGTATACGCACATGTGCGCTTATCTAACCATGGTAAGAAAAACTTAGCTGAGTTTGAAAAGCTAATTATGAGCTATGACGAAGTGACAGAATGTTACACGATGGCCGGCACTATGGATTTTATGCTGCGCATAATCTCACAAGGTATAGAAGGCTATGAACACTTTGTACGTGATAATTTACTCAGCTTAGAATACGTTCAAGAGGTACACTCTAACGTAACGATGACATGTGTAAAACGCAGTACGTCTCTTCCTCTATAAAAAATAAACAACTCACAGTTAAGCTATACTAACAAAGCTAATAACGCTGTGTGCGAATTGTTAAATGAGCGCTAATTTGGTAACATTTAGCGCTTTTTTCGATCCTAACCTGATAACCCCTGAGGAACTCAATGTTTAACTTACTCAGCAAAGCGCCTAGCTCTGCTAAAAACGATATTTTATCTGGCTTAACTGTAGCACTTGCTTTAGTTCCAGAAGCTGTTGCGTTTGCTTTTGTAGCAAATGTCGAACCTTTAGTTGGTCTCTATGCCGCGTTTATCGTTGGTTTAATTACGGCTATTTTTGGTGGTCGCCCTGGTATGATTTCGGGCGCAACCGGTGCACTCGCTGTTGTAATGGTAAGTTTGGTTTTAGATCACGGTGTTGAGTATTTATTTGCCACAGTGTTGCTGATGGGGATACTGCAAATACTCGCGGGGGTATTTAAGCTTGGTAAGTTTATTCGCATGGTTCCGCATCCTGTTATGCTCGGCTTTGTAAATGGATTAGCGATAGTTATATTTTTAGCACAACTTGGCCAGTTTAAAGTGCCAGATGGCGCAGGCGGTCAGCAATGGATGACGGGCGAAGCCCTATACATCATGTTGGGTTTGGTGGCGTTAACTATGGCTATCATTCACTTTTTACCAAAGCTAACTACTGCAGTGCCTTCTTCTTTAGTTGCTATTGTAACGGTAACGGCGTTAGTAATAGGCCTTGATTTAGACTCACGCACAGTACTTGATTTCTTGAAAGGGATGACAGGGAATGAAGCGGCTACCATTGCTGGCGGCTTGCCAGAATTTCATATTCCTATGGTTCCATTTACGCTAGAAACGTTTTATATCATTTTTCCATATGCATTAATTTTAGCGGCTATTGGTTTAATTGAGTCGTTATTAACGCTTAGCTTAATTGATGAAATTACCGAAACCCGTGGTCATTCAAATAAAGAGTGTATTGGCCAAGGTGCTGCTAATGTAACCTGTGGCTTTTTTGGCGCTATGGGGGGCTGTGCCATGATTGGACAATCAATGATTAATATTAACTCGGGCGGGCGCTCGCGCTTGTCGGGGATAAGTGCAGCATTAATGCTGCTTGCTTTTATAATATTTGCTTCAAGTTTAATTGAAATGATCCCACTGGCAGCGCTTGTCGGTGTTATGTTTATGGTTGTGCTTGGTACCTTTGAATGGGCAAGCTTTAAAATGATGAAGCGTGTGCCACTGTCTGATGCTTTTGTTATTGTATTAGTATCGGGTGTGACTGTAATAACAGATTTAGCGATTGCAGTGTGTGTTGGTGTTATTGTTTCTGCCTTAGTTTTTGCTTGGCAACATGCAAAACATATTTACACAACTAACTACATTGACGAGCAAGGTGCTAAAGTATACGAACTGCATGGCCCGTTATTTTTCGGCTCAGTTAAAAACTTTTCAGAGTTATTCGATGTTAAAAACGACCCTAAAGATGTAATTATTGAATTTGAACACAGCCGTGTTGCAGATCACAGTGCAATAGAAGCCATCGACAGCTTAGCTGATAAGTACACTAAAGCAGGTAAGCAGCTTCACTTACGTCATTTAAGTAAAGACTGTAAGCAACTTTTACACAAAGCGCGTGATTTAGTTGAAGTGAACGTAATTGAAGACCCAACTTATAAAGTGGCATCAGACAAGCTGGCTTAACTTAAATCCTGCTATTAAATATTTAAAAGCGAAAGGTAAATACCTTTCGCTTTTTTATGGGCGTTACTTTGCGGTAAGGGTCTTAAAAATTAAGACAGTTGGCACTGCTAACACTTTGTAATAATCGATATAATAACAAAACCAGTGGTTAAATTACCTAACGGAATTTTAACTTATTGGCTAACTTATACGGAGTTGTATTTTATTTTGAATTGGCAATCTTTGGTTGATAACAGGCAACGCTTTTTTTGGCTATTGCAAATTGCTGGCTGGATTGGTTATGCGCTTGTAAATTATATCGGCTCTAAAGTATTTGAAATGCGTGATATTTACGTATTCGTTATATTATTAAATGCCTATGCTGGTTGTTTAATGACAGTTCCACTTCGTTATATTTACAGAAAAACTTGGAATGCATCACCATGGGTATTAATGGTGGTTGTATTTGGTGCCTCGTACATTACAGGTACGTTGTGGGCAATTGTACAAAAATTTAATTTATGGGAAATATACCGCCATGGTTACCGCCCAGAAGATTGGTTTTACTATTTACAGCATGGTTTAGACTCTGTTTACATAATTTTATGTTGGAGTGGCTTATACTTTGGCATAAAGTATTATCAGCTATTACAGAGTGAGCGACAAAAAGCGCTTAAAGCAACTACAATGGCCCATGAAGCACAATTAAAAATGCTCAGATACCAACTTAACCCGCATTTTTTATTTAATACCCTCAATGCTATTTCTACATTAGTTTTGGTAAAAGAAAACAAAGATGCTAACTTAATGGTAGCAAGGTTAAGCGACTTTTTGCGTTATACACTAAATACTGATCCCATTAAAAAAGTGCCTTTAGAGCAAGAGCTACACGCATTAATGCTGTATTTAGAAATTGAGCGAGTTAGATTTGATGAGCGTTTAAAAGTAAATGTAGATGTTAGCGAGCAAGCAAAAGAGGCACTTGTGCCGAGCTTAATTTTGCAGCCGATAATTGAGAACGCAATTAAATACGCCATTGCGCATATGTCACAAGGCGGTGTGATAGACATAAAAGCACAGGTTTTTGCCAACGAGCTACTACTAGAAGTAGGTGATAATGGACCCGGTACCGAACTAATAGACGGACAACTTGTAAATGCACAAGGGGTAGGGGTGGCAAATACCAAAGACAGATTAAAAACGCTCTATGAAAATAATTATTCGTTTGTATTATCACATAATACGCCAAGTGGATTGAAAGTTAATCTGCGAGTACCGTTTGAGAAGGCTGTGAAGAAATGACTAAAATTAAAACCATCATTGTTGATGATGAACCATTAGCAAGAAAGGGCTTAGCAGTAAGACTTGAAGAATATACTGATATAGAAGTCATTAAACTGTGTAGTTCAGGCTCTGATGCAATAGAAGCATGCAAAGAGCACGCAATAGACTTAGTTTTTTTAGATATACAAATGCCAGGAATGAATGGCTTTGAAGTTGCTCGTGCCTTAAGCGAAAGCACTAAAGCGTTACCCGCGATTGTGTTTGTTACTGCGTTTGATCAATTTGCAGTAAAGGCATTTGAAATACATGCTTTGGATTACATTTTAAAACCCGTTGACGATAACAGACTAAAACAGGCGGTAGAAAAAGTGCATAGTTACTTAAAAACACAGCAAGACAACGCCCATAAGAAAAAACTAGCGAGTTTTGTTGCCGGTATTACAGGTAATAACTGTGAAGAAATTCTTAAAAAATTAGCCACAGGCGATACCCTAACTGATAAACGTTACCCAGAATCACTGGCGGTAAAAGAGCAGGGTGAAATTATTCGTGTCCCGGTTGCAACAATTCAATGGGTTGATGCCGCTGGAGATTATATGTGTTTACATTGCCAAGATGGGCAAACACATATTTTGCGTAAAACAATGAAAGAGCTTGAGCAAGAGCTCGACCCACATTTGTTTGTGCGAGTTCATCGCAGTGCAATTGTAAATACCAAACAAATAAGCAAGCTGGTTACACAAGTAAGTGGTGAGTATTTATTAGTGCTTGAAAATGGACAAGAGCTTAAAGTAAGCCGAAGCTACCGCGATAAAGTAAAAGCAGCGCTAGCTAGCTAGTTTGATGTTTTACACCAATCAACAATAATACTTAATCATTTTTTTTGGGCTAAACGTGTCGCTATCTGCGTTAAAAATTTCTCATTTACGACTGCATGGATGCAGAAGGTAGAGCAATACAGGAGCAATTGCCGAGAACAACTAAATAGCAAATTTTTTGCCGTGCTATCAACACGTTTATCCATCCTCAAAATAGATCACTTAATTATGCGGATTGGTATTTATAAAAAATGCGAGCTTTAGCTCGCATTTTTTATATAAGGCAGAAATTACGCTACAGTTACAATTTTCATTGTGTTAGTTGCGCCCACAGTTTCCATTGAGTCACCGTGAGTAATAATGACTGTATCGCCAGACTGTAATGAACCTTGTGCAACAAGGGTATCAAGTGCAGCTTTTACCATGCCGTCTTTTTCAGTTTTTGTTGAATCAAAAAATACAGGATAAACACCGCGATAAAGCGCTGTTTGGCCTAGCGTGCTTGCATGGCGTGAAAGCGAGTAAATAGGTAAACCAGAGCTGATACGCGACATAAGTTTAGCAGTGCTACCTGACTCAGTTAAGGTAACAATTGCTTTAACCGAATCTAAGTGGTTAGCAGCGTACATAGCTGAAAGCGCGATAGATTCTGCATTGTTAGAAAAACGGCTGTCTAAACGGTGCTTAGATACGTGGGTTTCTTTTTGCGATTCTGCACCTAAACAAACACGTGCCATTGTCGCTACCGTTTCTTCAGGGTAATCACCAGCAGCGGTTTCTGCTGAAAGCATAACGGCATCAGTACCATCAAGTACTGCGTTTGCTACATCCATAACTTCTGCGCGTGTTGGCATTGGGTTATCGATCATCGATTCCATCATTTGTGTTGCGGTTACAACAGTACGGTTTAATGAACGAGCTCGACGAATAATGAGTTTTTGTTTACCCATTAGTGCAGCATCACCAATTTCAACACCTAAATCGCCACGAGCAACCATTACAGCGTCTGATGCTAAAACGATATCATCTACTGCTTCTTGTGTTTCTACGGCTTCTGCACGTTCAATCTTTGCAAGTAGTTGTGCTTTAGAGCCTGCAGCTTCTGCTAAAGAGCGTACATAACGCATATCATCGCCACTGCGTGGGAATGATACTGCAATGTAATCAACATCTATTTCAGCTGCAGTGATTAAATCTTCTTTGTCTTTTTCTGTAAACGCAGGGGCCGTTAAACCACCGCCTAAACGGTTAATGCCTTTATTATTTGATAATACACCACCTACCGTAACCGAGCAGTGTACTAAGTGACCTTCTACTTGCTCTACGGTTAGTTGAATAAGGCCATCGTTTAATAGTAATAAATCCCCTGGGCTTACATCTTGTGGTAATTCTTTGTAATCAATACCTACCGCATTTACGTCGCCTTCACCTTTTTCCATTTTCGCATCAAGGGTAAATTTTGCGCCTACTGCAAGGTTTACTTTACCTTCTTTAAAGGTAGAAACACGAATTTTAGGGCCCTGAAGGTCTGCAAGTATAGCAACGTGTTTACCTAATTTTTTAGCTATATTGCGTACAGCTTGTGCACGGTCTTTATGATCTTGTGCAACACCATGTGAGAAGTTTAAACGTACTACATTAGCGCCAGCACGAATAATTTTTTCTAAATTGTTATCTCGATCTGTTGCAGGCCCAAGTGTAGCGACTATTTTTGTGCGTCTTAGCATCAAATTCTCCTGTGTGCTTAGATGTGTAAGCAGGTTGACGGTTATTTTGTGACTTCAAAATACTTATAACTTATGTATAAACATTTTTAGTTATAGGCAAACTAGTTAGTATTGCCACTATTTTATACAAAACGAATATGTCATCATTATGACACCGGTGTCAAAATCCGTCAATGATCTTAAATTCAAAATACGCAGAGTATTTGTAACCGCGAAGCCCTTATATTTGATACAATTGCAGTGCTTTTTAATAGCGTAATAAAAAAGCATGCTGTATTAGCTCAACGTTCGCATTTTATGACGGTATGAGTATAATGCACGCGGTATTATTTAATGAATTACTTAGTTTACTAACCAAATAGTTGTTACCGAGGAGGACACTAAATGCAAGTTGCATTAGTCGGGTTAGGCGTTATGGGCAAAAATATTGCCTTAAACATGATTGAAAAAGGCATAACGTTAGTCGCATATGATAAAAACCCACATGCGGGTGAAGAGTTATTAAGTTGTGCTAAATCGCAAGGCATGGCCGATAGACTTCATATTGTTTCTGATTTAGGAGACATGGTAAGGCGTTTAGAAACACCTCGCTCTATTTTATTACTAGTGCCGGCAGGCGAACTGGTAGATGCGGTATGTAATGAGCTTATTGAAGCCGGCGTACAGTGTAATGATATGATTGTAGATTGTGGTAACAGCAACTACAAAGATGGCATTAATCGTAAACTTAAGTATCAAAACAAATTTGAATTTGCCACTATGGGTATTTCTGGCGGTGCAGAAGGCGCACGTCATGGCCCTGCAATGATGGCAAGTGGCTCAGAAGGCGGTTGGGAGCGAATCGAACCGTGGTTTGAAAAAGTAGCCGCTAGCTACAATGGCGAGTCGTGCTTTGCACGCGTTGGTCAATCGGCCAGTGGCCATTTTGTAAAAATGGTTCACAACGGTATTGAATACGCAATTATGCAACTTATTGCAGAGGTGTATCAATTACTGCGTATTGGCACAGGCCGCTCACCAAAAGAAGTGGCTGAAATTTTTGATGACTGGTCTACTGGCCACCTAAATAGTTATTTGCTTGCTATTTCTAGCCATATTTTGTCTCTTGAAAACACCAAGCAAGAGCCGCTTGTTGATTTAATTGATAATAAAGTGGGCGCAAAAGGCACAGGCCTTTGGACTGCGCAAAATGCACTTGAGCTAGGTATTGCTGTTCCTTCTTTGGTAGCTGCAGTACAAGCTCGCCATTTAACCAATGTATGCGACACAACTGCTGCACAAGAAATGACGTATGCTGCTAAAGCTACAAACGAGGTTGATATTGACCTTGAAGAGCTAAAAGATGCATTTACATTAGCGAGTTTATTAGCGTATCGCCAAGGTTTAGCGTTAATTAAAGGGGCGTCTCGTACCCATCAGTGGAAAGTAGACTTAGCTAAAACACTGCAAACATGGCGTGCTGGTTGTATTATTCGTGCTGACTACCTAGATAGCGTAGCGCAAGGCGTTGAATACATTGATACACTTGAAAATGAATCTAATGCGCTTCGTAAAATAACAGGGCAAGCCGTAATGACTGGCTTAGCGTTTCCTGTACTTGCATCAACACAAACATATTTAGCAACATTAACCACGCCAAGTAATGGACATTTAGTACAAGCTCAGCGCGATTACTTTGGTGAGCATGGCATTAAAACTCACTCAGGTGAAGTGTGCCACTTAACAGATTTAGTCGCTATAGACGCAAAAGTAAGATAATTACTGTATTAAAATAATAAAGGCACGCTATTTAGCGTGCCTTTTGCGTTTTGGTTACTAACATTAGCGGCTTAATTCACCGCGTAAATTGTCTTGCATTAAATGGCGAATCGTTTCAATTTCTAAGTTTTGGCTAAACAAATAATGCAGCTTTGTTAAACACGCCTCTAGTGTCATATCGTAGCCACTTATTACACCAATATTTAATAACGCGTTACCCGTAGCGTAGCCGCCCATATTTACATGGCCTTTTAAACATTGCGTTAAATTAACAATAACCATGCCGCGTTTACTTGCCTCACTTAGCACGTCTAAAAAGTCAGGGTCTTGAGGTGCATTACCTACGCCAAAGCTCAGTAATACCAATGCCTTTATATTGTCATTCACCAAACTTTTAACCACATCTTTACTAATGCCTGGGTATAAATAAAGTACACCAATGGGTTGGGGTGTAATGGGGGTGACTTGTAGTTCGTTTTCTACATAAGGACTTAGTTGACCTTTAATTAGCTGAATATTAATACCAGATAACGCTAAAGGCTCTAGGTTAGGAGATGCAAAGGCATTAAAACCATCGGCATGAGCTTTAGTGGCTCGGTTACCTCTAAATAATTGGTTATTAAAAAATAAGCTCACTTCAGCAATTGGGTAATTAGCCGCTAAAAACATGGCGTTTAATAAGTTTACTTGCCCATCTGAGCGTAGCTGCGATAGCGGAATTTGTGAGCCAGTAACTATAACGGGTTTAGTCAGGTTTTCGAACATGAATGACAAAGCGGAGGCCGTGTAAGCCATTGTATCGGTGCCATGAAGTACAACAAAGCCATCGTAATCGTGGTATTTGCTTTTAATATCATCAGCTATAAGTTGCCAATGCGCTGGCGACATATCAGATGAATCAATGAGAGGGCAGTATTCGTGAATATCAAAAAGGGGCATTTCTTCACGGTTAAATTCTGCGTTATTGACCACTGTTTCTGTTAAAAAACCTTCAGCCGGAATATAGCCACGGCTCGATTTTTTCATCCCTATGGTACCGCCTGTGTATGCGATATAAATGCGTTTACGTTTCATAAAAAAAGCCCAGTAAAAAAACTGGGCTTAGTATAACGTTAAGTTGTTTTAAATACAGCTGCTTGAGTAAATACGCGCACGCTTATTGTGCAACGCTACACACTAAACAACGTGCGTACACACCTTGCGGATCGTTATAATCTTTTAAGTCTGCTACTTCACTACTTAAACGCTTTATCACCGTATTAATATTAGCTTGAGTGGCTAAAACAGAGGCTGTATTTGTATTTAAACCAAGCATAGATTTAACGGATGCACTACCAAAAATATCTTGTAGCATTTTTTCTTGCGGGCTTAGGTCTTGCTTAATTGTTTTCACTTCGTAGTGATTAAGCTTTGCAAGTGCTGCAGCGGCATCAATTGCATCTTGTTTATCGCCAAGCTTATCAATTAGGCCAAGCTCTTGCGCTTGTGAAGCAATCCACACACGCCCTTGTGCAATTTTATCAACTTGCTCTGGTGTCATATTACGCGCATCTGCAACCACATTTAAAAAGCGCCCATAAGCTTCTTCAACACTCATTTGAATAACGTGTGCCATTTTTTCATTAAGAGGGCGAGTAATAGAAAATCCTGCCATTTCTGTTGTTGCAACACCATCTGAGTAAACACCAATTTCAGATAATGTATCTTCGAACGTCATAAATGTACCAAATACACCAATAGAGCCGGTGATGGTACTTGGTGCTGCCCAAATCTCATTCGCTGCTGATGCAATCCAATAACCGCCAGATGCGGCAACTGAGCTCATTGATGCGATTACAGGTTTGCCAGCGGCTTTTAGTGCTAATACTTCAGCGCGAATAACCTCTGAGGCAAACATGCTTCCGCCACCCGAATCAATACGTAAAACAACCGCTTTTACTTTATCATCAAGGCGAGCTTTGCGAAGTAAAGCTGCGGTAGAATCGCCGCCAATCTCACCAGCTTTGCGATCACCATCAACAATCGTCCCTTTAGCAACAACTACGGCAACTTTTTCTGTTATGGGGTTATCAAATTCGATAGGGGGCTTAACTACGCTTAAGTACTCACGAAATGACACTTGCTTAAATGTTTTGCCGTCTTCTTGTGCGCCAACTAAATCAATTAGTTGTTGGCGAATTTGCTGAGTTGTTTTAAGCGAGTCGACCCATTGATGGTCAAGTGCATATTTACCTGCATCGCCATTTGCTGCTTTCATTTTAGCAAGGTAAACATCCATGGTTTCGTCAAAGTTAGATTCATCAAAAGGGCGTACCGCAGCAACATCTTGCTTATATTCACTCCACAACGCACCAAGCCAAACACGGTTAGCTTCTTTAGCAGCATCAGACATATCGTTACGAATAAACGGCTCTACTGCCGACTTAAACGTACCGACACGGAAAATATGCTGCGTTACTTTAAGCTTTTCTAGTGCTTCTTTAAAGTAAAGTGGGTACATTCCATAGCCTTCAATGGCTACCGAACCATAAGGGTGCATTGCAATTTCATCGGCATGCGAAGCAATATAATATTGCGATTGGGTGTAATAGTAGCCCGAAGCAATCACTTTTTTACCTGCTTGCTTAAAGGCATCTAACGATTTAGTTATACGCTTTAACTTATTTAAGTGAGCTTTAGGCATTTCTTGCAAATCTAGTAAGATAACGCTGATGCGCTCATCATTCGTGGCTTCATCAATTACTCTGACTACATCGTCAAGTAAAATTTCGCTCGGTGCTTCTGAATTAGATGTTGCATCGTTAATGGCTGCTTCAACAGGGTCTATGTATGTTTTTTCTTCAACAATTGGCCCATTAAGATTAAGCCTAAGTACAGAGCCATCTTCTATCATTATTGTATCGTCATCGCTCGAAAGCGACATAAAAAATACAACAACCAGTAATAAAAACAAAATGTTGAGTATTAAACGACGAGAAAAGTTTATTCCAGTCCAAATACCTCTAAATACCTTTGCTATCAAAATAGCTCCTTAATATTGGTACAGCTAATACATTAGTTCCATCTTAGCCTAGAATAAAAATAATTTTAACTGTTAAATCGTAACGAAGTGTTTATGAGGTTATATAAATATACGTTTTTAATAGTATTTTTAATTAAATGCAGGCACATATTGCTTATTACTTGCCATTAAAGCAGAATTAGCTAATGTATACAGGTTAGACCAGTTAACGGGGCACAGGATGTTAGAACAACAACTACAATTAAAACACACACAATTACGAAACCGCTTGGTAATGGGCTCAATGCATACAGGGCTTGAAGAGGGCTGGCATAACCGCAAAAGATTAAGTGCTTTTTATGAAGCACGGGCTAAAGGCGGCACTGCGATGATCATTACCGGGGGCTATAGCCCTAATTTGCGCGGTAAGCTAACGCCAATTTCTTCATCATTTAATAGTTACTATGATGTATTTAAACACCGTGCATACACTGGTGCTGTTCATAAACATGGTGGGAAAATATGTTTACAGCTTTTACATGCCGGTCGATATGCTTATCATCCGTTTAACCAAGCTCCTAGCGCTATTCAAGCGCCAATTAACCCATACAAACCTAAACAAATGTCGTTAAGTTCGATAAAAAAAACGATTAAAGACTTCGCCCATTCTGCTTACATGGCACAGAAGGCCGGTTACGATGGCGTAGAGGTTATGGGCTCTGAAGGTTACTTAATTAATGAATTTATGGCGCCGCACACCAATAAACGCAATGACGAATTTGGTGGTAGCCTAGAAAATAGAATGCGATTAGCGCTTGAAATAGTTAAAGCTGTTAGAGCGAAAGTATCTGATACGTTTTTAATTATTTTTAGATTATCTGTTATGGATCTTATCCCTAATGGCTCAACCCCTGATGAGGTGACTATTCAGGCCAAAGCACTTGAGCAAGCTGGTGTTGATATTTTTAATACCGGCATTGGTTGGCATGAGGCTCGTGTGCCAACAATTGCTAGCATGGTACCGCCTGGAGCATTTAAAGAAGCGTCAAAACGATTAAAGTCAGTGGTGAATGTACCTGTTATAGCTGTAAATCGTATCAATACGCCGGATATAGCCAACCAAATTCTTAATGATGATGAAGCCGATTTAATTTCAATGGCGCGCCCGTTATTGGCCGACCCAGAGTTTTTTAATAAATATCAAAATCAACAAACTAAACAAATAAATATTTGTATTGGCTGTAATCAAGGCTGTTTAGACCACGTATTTAAAAATAAACGTGCAACCTGTTTAGTCAACCCACAAGCTGCCTTTGAACTTGATTACCCGTTAGATAAAGCTTCCAAAGCGAAGAGTGTATTAGTAGTAGGTGCTGGTCCCGCGGGGCTTTCGGCAAGTTGCTATTTGGCTCAAAAAGGGCACACAGTAACGCTTATCGATCAGAAAACACAGATGGGTGGACAGTTTAATTTAGCTATGCAAATACCTGGTAAAGAAGATTTTAATCATACGCTTAGCTACTTTACTAATGAACTTGAAAGACTTAACGTAAATGTAGAGCTTGGCAAAGCCTACGATGATTCAATGTTACAAAAATACGATGACATCGTATTTGCTACAGGTGTTCGTCCTCGTGAAGCATCAATTAAGTGCAGTGATGGCAAACGCGTATTTGCCTATGATGAAGTGATACGAGGTGAGGTTGAGCTTGGTAAATCAATAGCCATTTTAGGGGCCGGTGGTATTGGTTTTGATATGGTCGCTTTTTTAAGCGAGCACAAATCGCAAACTATTCCTGAGTTTAAAAAGCAATGGGGTATTGAATGCGAGGCACAACCACATAAAGACGAGCGGCAGTTATACATGCTAAAACGCAGTGCAGGTCGCTTTGGCAGTGGGCTTGGGAAAACCACAGGCTGGATACATCGTCAAGTTGCTAAGCAACATGGTGTTAAGCAAATTGCAGATTGCCAATACCATAGCTTTGATAATAATGGCCTAACAATCACTGTTGAAGGTGAAAAACAAGTACTGCCGGTTGATACAGTTATTGCGTGTATAGGGCAGGTTTCTAATAATGAACTGTTAAAAGCGCATGCTGAAAACGCGAATGTACATGTTATTGGTGGTGCTAAACTTGCTGCTGCGATTGATGCTAAACGCGCTATTTTTGAAGCATTACAAATAGCGAGAAGTATTTAAACGATGTAAATAAAATGAAATAGTTTTTTTAATCATGCGGTCTTTACTGTCTATAGTCTATAACTAAATAAACGCTTAACACACAGGATTCGCATGAAGAAACTAACTCACTTTTATCATTCAGTTATTGGTAAACTATCGTTTCTAGATGGTTTACCCGCGTTACTCTTTCGTCTTATTTTAGCCCCAGTTATGATCATTGCTGGTTATAACAAGCTTGCGATAAGTGGCGATACCCAAGGTTTTTTTAATTATTTCTTAGCGTCGCCTGATGTTGTGCAATGGTTTGGAAATAGTGAATGGGGCTTAGGGTTACCATTTCCCGATTTACTGGCTTTTTTGGCTGGGTGGAGTGAGTTTTTAGGCGGTTGGTTTTTATTATTTGGCCTGTTTACTCGTTTAATCAGTATTCCGCTGATGTTTACAATGGTTGTGGCAGCAACAACCGTACACTGGCACAACGGTTGGTTTGCCATTGCACCGACAAACCCTGACACAAGTGCAGCCCAAGTGCTTGATTGGTTATCTATTCCTGGTGCAAAAGAAAGCCTAGAAAACTCACTTGAAGTGCAAGAGCGAATAGGAAAAATCCGCGGCTTAGTTGAAGAACATGGTTTTCCTGATTACTTATACGAAAAAGGCAAACCATCAATTTTAAATAATGGCATTGAGTTTTCGGCTATTTACTTTGCGATGCTCCTGAGCTTATTTTTTGTCGGTGGCGGCCGCTTTGTAAGCGTTGATTATTGGCTAAAGCGTGCAGTAGTAAAACAGTAGTAAGCAAATGGGTTTAAAAAGGGTGTGTAAATATTTTTTATACGCCCTTTTTGTTATAGCTTAGGTAAAGCGCATAGCACCTTCATCTGATTTTTACTGTGGTCTATGAATATGATTCAACGCAGTTAGGGTGTTTAATACGAGAGAATAATTATGGTTTTAATAAAATTGATAATAAAAGCATAGTTTATTTTTTAAAGGCATAAATGGTACTCTAACGTTTTAATTATGAGAGTACGCTATGGATGCTATTGAGCTTTTACTAACCCGCCAATCAGACGCTAAATTAACCGCCCCAGGACCAAATTCAGAGCAACTCGATATTATCAAACAAGCCGCATTGCGTGTGCCTGATCATGGGTGTATTGCACCATGGCAATTTATAGTTGTAGAAGGTGAAACCCGCGAAAAGCTCGGCGATATATATTATCAAAGCGCAGTGGCCGAACAACAAGAAGAAAAGGTAATTAAACGCGCAAAAGCGCTCCCGCTGCGTGCGCCGATGATTATTATTGCTATTGCTAAGTATCAAGCTCATCCAAAAGTACCGCGTATTGAGCAAGTCCAAAGTGCCGGTTGCAGTGTACTTGCCATGCAACAAGCCGCATTTGCACAAGGTTTGGGGGGAGTATGGCGTACAGGGTATTTTGCACAAAGTGTAGCTGTAAAAAATGCCCTTAATTTAAATGAGCAAGATGAAATAGTTGGGTATTTATATTTAGGTACCCCAGAGGTTGAGTGTAAAAAGACCGCTAAGCATAAACCTGATGACTACTTTAGCTATTTATAATAAATAATGAACTTTAGCGATTTCTCACAGTCATACAGGATTAAGGTTGCTGCTGTTAAGCTTGTACTTTTTGATTTAGCTGTGAGAAGCGCACGGAAGCAATAAAGGTTAACTTTTTCTTCTTCAGTTTGTTTTTTAATCGGTTGTTTTTTGTTAATGTATGGAAAGTCTTAATAAAAATAACGATAAAGAAGACGAAAACGATGGGAAATTTATTTTTACAAGAAAAAGAGAATTGGCTGGCATGGTCAATTTGGGGAATAGTGGGTGCTTTTATTACTCTTTATGTGGCAATGAGCACCAATACGGCACACTTTATAGCTGGATCAGCTATGGGAATGCTTGTTTTATTAACTTGGTGGATGCAGCAGTCTAAGCGGTTTGACTTTGGTCGAGCCTTTAAAATTTGTTTTTATGTATTATTACTCAGTGTATTGCCTGCATTTTTATTTGTGGTTGTCCCAAGTGATGACTTAAACCGTTTTGACTTAATCTTTCAAAGTGTTACATTTTTAGCGCTTAGTTTATTACTGTGCTTAATTTGTTCGTGGATTGCACGCAGGCCAAAGCAATATTATTGATAAGGTAATGTACAACGTAGGTTTTTAGCTATTTGTGGTGTTTTTTTGAACCAAATAGTGTTTTTAGCTAATTATTTACATTTAGGTCTTTACAAGTTGCTCAATACCTCCTATTATTCGCGCCGTACGGAGAGATGGCAGAGTGGTCGAATGCACCGGTCTTGAAAACCGGCATAGGTTTGTAGCCTATCTAGGGTTCAAATCCCTATCTCTCCACCATTATTTAAAAAAACCGCCTTATGGGCGGTTTTTTGCTTTTTGGAGTTTAATAAATGTCAAAAGAAGCAAACCTTACAACATCGCAACGCTTAGTAAAGCATGTATTACTGTGGATTGTATTTGGCTACTGTTATCAAAGCGCGATTAATTTATTAATAAAAATGGCAGCAGATGCACAACCAGACGCAACGCTTATCACCGCCTTTGTATATGGTATTGGCTTTAATGTATTAACTGCGCATCTTATTACTAAATACGATACGCATTGGCCTGTCATTGGCGCAGCTTTTATTGCTTTAGTGGGTTTAGTATTAGTGCCATTGGTGCTGTTTGGCTCTGGCGGTTTATTGGCGTGGCCGTTGCTTGTTGGATTTTTATTCAGTTTACCCCTTTGTAGTTACATAGTTGGCAAAATTAAGGTGAAACACAGTAAAAACTAGCCCCAAACCGGTTTTATTTTATGTTAGCATGTACGCGTCTTTTAACTAACAAAACGTGAAAAACACATTATGTCAGATAATTTTACTACAGATGCTGAAAAAGCAAGTTACGGTATTGGCTTACAAATGGGTGAGCAACTTAAGTCTAACCCTTTTGAAGGCTTAAACCTAAATTCAGTATTTGAAGGCATGAAAGATGCGTACGCTGGTAGCGCTTTTCAAGTTGAGATCCCTGAGATCCAAGCTGCATTTGAAAAAATTAACGAAGAGATTCAAGCGCGTCGTGAAGAAGAAGCAAAAGTACTTTCTGCTGAAGGTATCGCATTCTTAGAAGAAAACGCTAAGCGTCCTGAAATCACTGTTACAGAGTCTGGTCTTCAATACGAAGTACTAGCAACGGGTGAAGGCGAAAAGCCAACAGCTGAGTCTACAGTACGTGTTGATTACCACGGTACACTAATTAACGGTACAGTATTTGATAGCTCTTATGAGCGCGGTCAACCAGCTGAATTCCCAGTTGGTGGCGTGATCAAAGGTTGGACTGAAGCTTTACAAATGATGCCAGTAGGTACTAAATGGCGTATTTACGTTCCTCATGAGCTTGCTTATGGTGAACGTGGTGCAGGTGCTGCAATTGCACCTTTCTCAACGCTTGTATTCGACGTTGAGCTACACGAAATACTTTCTTAGTTTAGTTATTAAGTCAGTACTTAAAAAGCCGTGGTTTTGACCGCGGCTTTTTTGTGTCCTGTGCTTTAATACCAAGCTATATAACGTTAGGAATTTAGGCCAATCCGCATAATTAAGTGAGTTATGTTGGGGATAGATAAACGTGTTGCTACCTGCGCTACAAACGCCTATTACAACAAGTAAATAACCTAGTTAATTAAATGAGTAGGCATAAAAAACCGCATATAAAATGCGGCTTTAAAATTAACTAAATAAATGCCAAAGCGTTATTAAAAATAACCTCTAATACCAAAGCGGAAGTTTCTACCAGGTAGTGGGGCTTTATCCTTTATAAACGAGCTGTGAACAAAGCCAAGTTCGTCTGTAATGTTATCTACATTCAAATAAAGTTGCGTGTCAATTGCGCCTAAACTTAACTGATAATTAGCTTGTGCATCAACAATTGTGTAGCCATCTGTTTTGGTTTCGAAGGCGCTTATATCGTCTTGCTCAAAGTAATGCGTGCCAGTAAGAGTAAGCTGTAAGTCACCTAAATTATATTGTAATTCAGAGCCTAACTTATTAGCAGGGATGCGTGGTAAATTGCCCTCATCATCTTTAAGTTTAGCGCGAGTTGAATCACCAAATACTTTAACCATAGCATTAGAGTCAATTTGATAGTGTACATCAAACTCAATACCATATAGCTCAGCATCTTTGCTGGCAAATTGATAAACAGCAACTGCATCATCATGTGCGCCAATCGCTGACTCTAGACCATCTTCTTCGTCGTAAACTAGGCCGGTGTTTTCTTGATAGTAAAAGTTTTTAATATCGTTATAGAAAAAGTTTACTGTGTAGCCAAAATCACCGCTAAAACGTCTAAAGCTTAAATCAAGATTAGTAGATTTTTCTTGTTTAATGTCTTCAGGTTCAAAATGAACCTCGTTATCTTCAATATGATAGCCAAGGCCTAGCTCGTAAGTCCCTGTAGCAATGTGTAACCCGTTTGATAAAAGCTCAGCTGAAAGGGGCGCACGCTCTGAATGAGATAAGCTAAGTGCTATGCTTTGTCCTGGTGTGTATTGCCAAATAGCACCGGCAGAGGCGCTTACATTAGTAAAGCTTTCACTGTAAGCAATACTTTCTTCTTCGCCTTCGTCATGATCTTCCTCTTCTTCATCATGGCTGTGGTCGTGCTCTGCTTCTGTAATTGTGCTCGTAATCTCATAATCTTCAATACGTGCACCAAGCTCTAGCGTAACATCTCCAAACTCACGTTCTTCAAGTAGATATAGTGCATGAGTAGTGGTAACACTTGCAGGAGTAAAGGCTTCTTCACCAATGGCGTCGTAATCAGACTCGCTATAATGATAGCCTATCATACCATGCCATTGAGCTAACTTATGCTCTACATTTAAGCGTGCTTCGGTTGTTTCGTTTTTAAAGGTAGTGCCAATTTCACCGTCTTCAATTTCACTGTGTTTGTAATCAGTGTAGCCAACACGAAGGTTAATATTTTCAATCCAGTTATTATCTAGCGCATAACTTATCAGGCCTTGCCAACGGTCTTGCTCAAGATGCGCATAAACAGACTCTTCTTCCTCTTCATCTGCGTGCTCGTCGTGTTCTTCTTCGGTTTCACCTTCATGGTCATGATCATGATGCTCATGCCCAGGAATACCGTAATCGGTTTCAATGCTACCGTAAGAAAAGCCAACCGTTAAATGATCGCCCACATAACTCGTACCCACATTAAATGTGTCGCTATCAATAAAAGTGTTTTCTACAGTGTTGGCTGTTTCAACGTCACCATCTTCATCTGTAATGCTAAATGTCGGTGTGTCATAGTCATCACCACTGCGCTTAGTTCCATCAAAATGAAAGTTAAGCCCATCATTGCCTGTTTCTAGTTTTGCCGCCACAGTATTTGAATTAGATACCGTGTCGTGGCTGTATTCAGCAGCGCCGGTTAAATCATTTAAATTACTTGTTGGTATACGGTTATCAACTACGTTTACTACACCACCAATTGCACCTGATCCATAAAGTAGGGTGCTTGGTCCGCGCAATACTTCAATTTGTTCAGCCGCTAAGCTGTCGCTTGAAGTCGCATGGTCTGGACCAATACGCGATGCATCGCTGGCATCTAAACCGTTTTGTGTAATTTTTACGCGTGGGCCATCTAAGCCACGGATAATAGGGCTTGATGATACTGGGCCAAAGTAACTGGCATTTACACCCGGTAAGCCTTTTAGTGTTTCGCCAAGGGTAGGTTTTGACTTGTTTTTAAGCTCATCACCAGATAATACGCTGACAGGAGAAATCATCTCAAGGCTATTTTTATGCAATGCAGAGGCATATACAACCACGGTTTCTACCGAGGTAGGGGTAAGCGAAACCGTCACATTGTTTGAGTTTTCATTGACCGCAATACGCGAGTCTATAAAGTTGTCTTTACTTACGTGCAACTGACTTTGAGAGTCTACATCAATAGAAAATTCGCCCTGTGCGTTGGTTTTTACACCTTGGTCTTTACCATGAACGTGTACAGCTGCGTTTTCAATAGGTTGGTTTTTATCATCTGTTATTTTACCGGTAACGGTAGCAGCAAGTGCTGAATGAGAACATAAAACAGAAAAAACTGCAGAGGAAATTAATGTTAACTTTGTCATTATCTTAAAGGTTCGCGGTTACTATGTTGTGATATAATATAACACCACATTATTGACTTATCAATAATGTTATACTATAGCTTAATGTTTTTCGATGAATAAACATGCAAATAAGATAAGTTGTTTAAGAGCGGCTATCTAGCATAATTATATTAAGCTTATGTTGTGCTCTAATTTGGTTTTTTACATCGGTAGGTTCTATCATTTCGCATTCATCACGTATCATTTCTGAAACCAAACTTGGATAATGGCGGCAATCTTCTGGTCTATCTAGGTAAATGCTACAGGTATACAGTGTTTTATGGGAGGGCTCTTTTTTGGGCACTACCTCTAAAAAGGGACAAGTGGTGAGTCTCAATTGCGTTTTTGGATCAAACCAAATTTCATCACCTTTAACGTATTTATAAATGTCTGGGTTAAACAGTGCCCACATTTCAATTTCTTGTGCAGTTGCGCTTAAATCGCCCCCACCGTATTTAATACAGCATTTACCACATTGGTTGCACTCTTTCATTTTTAGCCAGTATATTAGTTTTTCAGTGTATCACTGTAACTAACGTGGATTACTTTTTATATATAATTTTAAAAGCATGCTCTTAATTACAACCCGTTATCAATTAATAATGTATTATTACGTCTAAATAATTAGCTTCTCTAATAAGATTAGAGCGGCTCTAGATAGTATCTTTGCTAAATTTAATTGTTAGTTTAGTGACCCGTTAAGGATAGTTCCTGATGATGAACACCAAAGTATATAAAGCAGTGCATGATTTAGCAGAGCAACTGATGGAGGCGGCAAACAGAAACGACCGTAAAAGGTTCGAATTGTTATTTTCTAGGCTTAAAGCGATTTGTGTAGAAAATGAGAATACCTCGAAAGATCATCCTGTGCAGTGGGAAACCCTTGCTGATTTTACAGAAGAACTTGAAGAAGCAATTACCACCTATGAAAAAGCGCTTAAGAAATCAATTGCTATAAATAATAAAGATCACATGTCGTCGATTGCTTATTCAATGGCTACATTACAAATAGAGCTTGGTCAAAAGGACGAAGCCATTAAAAATTTAAAAGATGCTAAAGTAAGCGCGAATAAAATTTCAGATAAAGATCTTAAAGCCGAAATACACGATTTACTCGAGTCGCTTGTTGAAGTAGGTTAACTCCATTTTTTTAGGGGTATTAATCTTAAAATTATTCAATTAAAAAACGCTGACGGTTTATACCCTCAGCGCTTTTGTATGTGTATTACAAAATTAATTACTTTTGTGTGTTTTTAAGGGCCAATTTATCCATAAAGTTGACGATATACTTTGCGACTTCAACGGGTTGTTCTTCAACAGTAAAATGACCAGAATCAAGCAAGTGTAGCTCGGCGTTTGGCACATCTTTTAAATAGGCTTTTGCACCTTGCGCTATAAATGCGGGATCGTTTTTACCCCATACAATTAATGTAGGCGGTTGGTACTTTCTTAAGTAAGCTTGCCATTTTGGGTAGTCTAGCAAGTTATTATAATAGTCTTGAAATAGTTGTACTTGAATTAATCGATCGCTTTTTGTTTGTAAAAAACTTAGGTCGTGAGTCCAACTGTCAGGGTTCATTATTTGTGTCTTATTTTGTACATCACGTAAATACTGCTTATTAATGATTGCTTGCTCTGATGTAAATGAGTAAAGCTTAGCCTGTTGCTCTTTTGACCTATCTTGATTTGCAGCTTTAAAAAAGGCTTGCCTTGCAGGTGTTAATCCTTCTAGATATGCGTTCCCATTTTGTACAATAAGTGCATTAAGCTTATCTGTATTTTTTAACAGCATTCTAAACCCAACCGGTGCACCAAAATCTTGTATATAAAGACTATAGCTATTAACGTTAAGTTTTTTTAGTAATCCATCTACATAACTAGCGAGTAAATCAAAAGTGTATATTTGTGTATTTGGATCAGGTTTTTCACTATAACCAGAACCTAAATAATCAGGTGCTATTATATGAAAGCGGCCAGATAAAAGAGGGATTAGCTCGCGATAGCTATGTGACGACGATGGATAACCGTGTAATAAAACAATCGTTTGTTTATGTTGTGTACCTGCTTCTCGGTAGAATATTTTTTTACCGTCTACGTTTACATATTTATAAGTAGTTTTTGAAGGCCATACTGCATCTGCTGCATATATTTTGGCAGTAAGTGTCGACATAGAAATTAGTAAAAACACAATAAAAGAAACGATGTGAGCAGGTAGTATTTTAAAGTTTTTATGTATAGTTGTATGCATAAGTGTACTCGTAATTTTTGTAATAACGCTTTATTAATTTACTAGACCTGTTATTTACACCATTGTGTTCAGCTTAATAGTGCATAAGTTGTTATTGCTAAATAGTGCATAGAAATAATATCTGCGATTTTGAAGTGTTATAATGTTGTACAAGGATGCAAGATTACAAAAAAAGCATATTCCTTTGTGGTAGGCCAAATACCAAAGCTAGACTTTACGGGCCTGCGAGAAATGGACCTAGGTGATTTTGTCGATATGGACGCGGCGAGTGTAATGTATAAAAATACTTATTATATACTTCCCCACATCGCTACTAATTTAAGGATTCATTTTCATAAGTTTGTTCATGTAGCGCTGTGGGCTGAACTAGGCTCAAGTGCATTTATGCAGCGTTATATGCGTGAAATTCAGCAGGTTGGTTATCATAATGCACCACTTGAGCTTATGGTTTATGAGCTTGATGCGCATTTTGCCCATGCGGGCGAGGGAATTAACATCCCAAATCATGTTGCAAATAAACTGTAGCTAAACAATTTTAAAAGGAATTTATATGATTCGTTATTATCTATATTTATTCGCGCTTATGTCTTTTTCTGGTGCTGCTAATACATTTGATGAAGACATAACCGCAGCTTTAATCGAAAGAACAACGCATAATATTACTTATAATGGCGCTTATTATTCAATTGGCTACCCAGGTGGTGATGTGCCGAGCAATATTGGGGTATGTACAGATGTAATTATTAGGGCGTACCGCACACTTGGCGTAGATTTACAAAAACGTGTACACGAAGACATGCAAGCGCACTTTACTCACTATCCGTCAAAGCGTATATGGGGGTTATCAAAACCTGATAAAAATATAGACCACCGACGTGTGCCAAATTTACAAGTGTTTTTTAAAAAGCACGGCGCTGTTTTAGCAAAATCTACAAACCCGAATGATTACAAAGTCGGAGATATAGTCACGTGGATGTTACCGGGTAGTTTACCGCATATAGGTATGGTTGTCAGTGCAAGCACAGAAGAAGGCGATAACCCGTTAATAGTGCATAATATTGGCCGAGGGCCTGAAAAAAGCGACATGTTGTTTGCTTATCCGATCACTGGGCATTACCGTTATGCAAGCGAGCATTTTACTGCTGCCAATTAGCACTCTCTATTTTAGATTTATACTAATGTGGCCATTAGGTTTACAGCAGCACAGCAGTATTTCTCCCTCGCGTACAAAGGCTAAAGGTTCTTCGTTATATTGTACTTGGCCAGAGACTAAGGTGGCTCTACACGCGCCGCAATAGCCTTCGCGGCACTGATAAGCTACGTCTATTTTTTGGTTTTCTAAGCAATGTAAAACTGAAGGGCAGCCAGTGCTAAATTCAATACACTGGCTGTTATCTGCAAGCGTTATACTTGCAGTGGGTTTGTCATTCATTATAAATCAAAGTCACCAAATTCTGAGGCATCTACTTGAGAGTCGATTTGACCTACAAGGTATGAGCTAATTTCAGCTTCTTGCGGCGCAACTTGCACGTTATCAGACACAAGCCAAGAGTTGATCCATGGAATAGGGTTGCTGTTGTTTTCAAACTGCGCTGGTAAGCCAATTGCTGTCATACGTGCATTAGTGATGTATTCAACATACTGACACAAAATGTGTTTATTTAAGCCAATCATTGAGCCATCTTTGAACAGGTATTCGGCCCATTCTTTTTCTTGCTCTGCGGCCTCAACAAACATTTTAATCGCTTCTTCACGGCACTGCGCGGCAACAATCGCCATTTCTGGGTCGTCTTTACCATCTTGCATAATGTTTAAAATATGCTGCGTACCCGATAGGTGAAGTGCTTCATCACGTGCGATTAGCTTGATGATTTTAGCGTTACCTTCCATTAATTCACGTTCTGCAAAGGCAAATGAGCAGGCAAAACTAACATAAAAACGAATGGCTTCAAGAATATTTACCGACATCATTGCAAGGTAAAGTTTCTTTTTAAGATCGAATAAACTAATCACGACGGTTTGACCGTTAATTTCGTGCTTGCCCTCGCCATACAGGTTATAAAGCGACACGCCATTAATTAAATCGTCGTAATAGGTGGTTACCGCATCAGCACGTTCGCTGATTTTTTCGTTACTTACAATGTCATCAAAAATAAGCTCGGGTGACTGTGTTACGTTACGAATAATGTGGGTATAAGAGCGACTATGGATAGTTTCGCTAAATGCCCACGTTTCTATCCATGTTTCTAGCTCAGGAATAGACACAATGGGGAGTAGAGCAACGTTTGGCGAGCGACCTTGTACACTATCAAGCAGCGTTTGATATTTTAAGTTACTTAAAAATATGTGCTTTTCGTGCTCTGGTAATGCTTGAAAGTCTAAACGGTCTTTACTTACGTCTACTTCTTCTGGACGCCAAAAAAACGAAAGTTGCTTTTCAATCAATTTTTCAAAAATAGGGTATTTTTGTTGATCGTAACGCGAAACGTTAACGGTTTGGCCAAAAAACATTGGCTCTTGCATTTGATCATTATGGTTACGACTAAAAGTAGTATAAGACATGTCTATCACTCAAAAAACTATCACTAAAACTATCAGGACAAAGCGGGCAAAGAGCCCGCTTTAAGTTTAACTATTAAATTTTACACGCGCCGCCTGCACAATCATCATCTTCCACTTCTGGTGTGTCGTCTTGTGCATCTGATGCACCATCGCGTGTATTGTGGTAGTACAAGGTTTTAACACCTAATTTATAGGCACCTAGTAAGTCTTTTAATAAGACTTTCATAGGTACTTTACCGCCTTCGTATTTACTTGGATCATAATTAGTATTGGCCGAAATAGTTTGGTCAATAAATTTTTGCATTATGCCCACTAACTGTAAGTAACCATCGTTTGAAGGAATATCCCAAAGTAACTCGTAGTTATCTTTTAAGCGTTCGTACTCAGGAACTACTTGTTTTAAAATACCGTCTTTACTTGCTTTAACGCTAATGTGTCCACGTGGTGGCTCAATACCGTTAGTTGCGTTAGAGATTTGCGATGATGTTTCTGAAGGCATTAATGCGCTAAGCGTAGAGTTACGCATACCGTGCTCTTTAATGCTGGCACGTAACGAATCCCAGTCTAAGTGCAGTGGCTCATCACAAATTTTATCTAAGTCACGTTTGTACGTATCCGTTGGCATAATACCTTGTGAGTACGTTGTTTCGTTAAATTTAGGACACGCACCACGCTCTTTAGCCAGCTCGTTTGACGC
Source organism: Pseudoalteromonas sp. MM1 (assembly GCF_030296835.1). Classification (NCBI taxonomy): domain Bacteria; kingdom Pseudomonadati; phylum Pseudomonadota; class Gammaproteobacteria; order Alteromonadales; family Pseudoalteromonadaceae; genus Pseudoalteromonas; species Pseudoalteromonas sp. MM1. Next base: position 1,708,706 of record NZ_AP027922.1, read on the forward strand.
TTTCATTAAGTAGTATTGAATTGCTTCAAACGTTTTGTGAGTCAGTGCATTAGCACTGCCATCTGAGTAACGCTTACCATTTTTAGCTAGGTAGTAAGCGTAGTTAATTACGCCTATTCCTAACGTACGACGACCCATAGTGGCATTACGTGCAGCCGGTACAGGGTAGTCTTGGAAATCAAGTAGGTTATCAAGGGCACGTACAGCAAGCTCGGCAAGCTCTTCGAGTTCATCAAGTGACTCAATAGCGCCTAAGTTAAATGCAGATAGCGTACAAAGGGCAATTTCGCCTTCTTCATCGTTTACGTTATTTAACGGCTTAGTTGGCAATGCAATTTCTAAACATAAGTTAGATTGGCGAATTGGCGCAACTTTAGAAATAAACGGACTGTGCGTATTACAGTGGTCCACATTTTGTAAATAAATACGGCCTGTGCTGGCGCGCTCTTGTGCGAACATTGAGAAAAGCTCAATCGCTTTAATACGCTTTTTACGAATTGACTCATCTTGCTCGTATTTAACATATAACGCGTCAAACTCGTCTTGGTCTTCAAAGAATGCATCGTAAAGGCCAGGCACATCTGATGGGCTAAATAACGTAATGTAGTCGTCTTTAATTAAACGAGAATACATTAGTTTATTAAACTGTACGCCGTAATCTAAGTGACGCACACGGTTATCATCAACACCACGGTTATTTTTAAGTACTAGTAGGTTTTCTACTTCTAAATGCCAAAGCGGGTAGAATAACGTTGCAGCACCGCCACGTACGCCACCTTGCGAGCAGCTTTTAACTGCTGTTTGAAAGTGCTTATAAAAAGGAATACAACCTGTGTGGTACGCCTCACCATTACGGATATGGCTACCTAATGCACGAATACGCCCAGCGTTAATACCAATACCTGCACGTTGTGAAACGTACTTAACAATGGCAGATGATGTGGCGTTAATTGAATCAAGGCTGTCGCCACATTCAATAAGTACACACGAGCTAAACTGACGCGTAGGCGTACGCACACCCGACATAATTGGCGTAGGTAAAGAGATTTTAAATGTTGATACTGCATCGTAAAAACGTTTGATGTAGTCAGTACGCGTTTCCCGCGGATAGTCAGAGAATAAACTCGCAGCCACTAAGATATATAAAAACTGGGCGCTTTCGTAAATTTCACCTGTTACACGGTTTTGTACTAAGTATTTACCTTCAAGCTGCTTTACTGCTGCGTAGCTAAAGTTAAGATCGCGCGAATGATCAAGATAAGCATCTAGCTCGTCAAGCTCTTGCTCTGTGTAATCAACAAGTAAGTGAGCATCGTAGCGTTTGTCTTCAACCATTTTTGTAACATGGTCAAATAAACGTGGAGGCTCAAACTGGCCATACGCTTTTTTACGTAAGTGGAATACAGCTAAGCGGGCAGCTAAGTACTGGTAGTCAGGCGACTCTTTTGAAATTTGATCGGCTGCTGCTTTAATGATGGTTTCGTGAATGTCTTTTGTACGAATACCGTCGTAAAATTGAATGTGTGACTTTAATTCAACCTGTGAAACCGATACGTTGTTTAAACCTTCGGCGGCCCATTCAATAACGCGATGGATCTTATCAAGATCTAGAGGCTCTTTACGCCCGTCACGCTTGCTTACAGATAACTGTTGGTTCATAGCTTTGCCTGTATTCCTTGGGAATTATGTATTTTGACCAATGCTTTATACCTCGCTAAAGCAAGGTACGTATTCATTTATTATAAGTTTCACCGTATTGGCGAATTTAATTGAATAACATTTGGCCACAATATCTGGTGTTGTTCAATTTAGAGATCACAAGATAGTGTGGTCTGAGCTGATTTGCAAGGGACATAATAGCCCCTATTTGTGGATAACTTTGGGATAACGTATTTGTGTTAGTAGTCACTCACCTTTGAACAATCATTTAAGTTGAAATAGGTAAAAATCAACTAATGATCAGCTAAATTTACGCAATTTGAAAATAAATTTCGACTGCTTTTTTTATCATCAAGCTTTGCGTAAAAACTAACACAATCACAATATATAGTGTTTAATAATTTACATGGCACTATATATGGTTAAAAGCATCAATAGGGCTGTGCCAGTTAAAATCGGCTTCCCAGCCCTTAGCTACATCAATACTTGGTATATAGCCCCAAAGCGCTGTTGCTGTGTGCATACCTGCGGCTTTACCTGCTTCTATATCTCGTTGCGCATCACCTACGTATAAACAACGTTTAGGATCTACGTTCATCAGTTTTGTACAGTGTAATAAGGGCAAAGGTGATGGTTTAGCCTCGGCGAGAGTATCGCCACTGATCACAACGTGTGCATTTTTTAAAGCGGGTATAGCAGCCACTAATGGATCGGTTAAAAACCCTGGCTTATTGGTCATTATTCCCCATTTTATACCTTGGTTCTCAAGGGCTATGAGTAATGATTCTATGCCTTCGAAGCAGTGGGTGTGTGTGGCTAGGTTTTGGCTGTAGTAACTGACTAATTGTTTTATTCGTTCAGTTTGTGGTTGCGATGCCCATAGCGCTTTAAAGCCAAGTTCAAGTAATGCGCCGGCGCCATTAGAAGCTACTTTCCTATACGCTTCAGGCGCTATTTGCGCAACACCTTCACTTTTAAGTACGGCATTTAAAGCAGCACCTAAATCGTCTGCTGTATCAAGCAAGGTGCCATCTAAATCAAATAAAAAAGCGTCGTACTCAAAAGGAGTCAAGTGGGTATGAGAGCTAGCCATTACGCTAACTTCTCAAAATGAAGAATGTAATTAACACTCACATCGGTATTTAATGAATACTGCTTAGAAAGCGGATTGTAGCTAAGGCCTGCGCTGGCACGTACTTTTAAACCGGCTTGCTCAGCCCATGCAATAAGTTGTGCAGGTTTGATAAATTTGTTGTGATCGTGAGTGCCCTCAGGCACCATTTTTAATAGCTTTTCAGCACCTACAATAGCAAACAAGTAAGCTTTAGGTGTTTTATTTAGTGTTGAGAAAAACACATCAGCCCCAGGCTTGGCAAGCTTTGCTACTGCATGAATAATAGAAGCAGGGTCAGGTACGTGCTCCAGCATCTCCATACAGGTTATTACATCAAAGCGAGCAGGGTGCTGGGTTGCAAACTCCTCTGCAGGTACTTTTATATAGTCAACATTTACACCGGTTTCTAGGCTGTGTAGTTTGGCCACAGTGAGTGGCTCTTGGCCCATGTCTATACCGGTTACGTGTGCGCCCATGCGTGCCATGCTTTCACTAAGAATGCCGCCGCCACAGCCTACATCGAGTGTCTCTTTATCAAATAAGCCTTGGCTTTTGTTAGCCACAAAGTCTAATCGTAATGGGTTGATTTCGTGAAGAGGTTTAAACTCTCCGTCTTGGTCCCACCATCGCTCTGCAATGGCTTCAAATTTTGCTATTTCTGCGTTATCTACATTTTGATGTTCGGTCATAAAATACTTCCTCGTCAATCTGAGGCCATTATATAGGGCTAAATTGATAAATCGCAAAGTTTTGCGCCTGTAAATTTAAATTAATTGTGATAGCATGGTCGCTTAGAAATAATAACAAATACTCTTGGCGCCTAATACCGGGTTGCTAAGAGCTGATACTGAAGGAATGTGATATCAAATGACTGATCTCGCCAATGAAATTCTGCCAGTCAATATTGAAGACGAGTTAAAAAACTCCTACCTTGATTACGCAATGAGCGTAATTGTAGGACGTGCATTACCAGACGTACGTGATGGTTTAAAACCTGTTCACCGCCGCGTTTTGTTTGCAATGAACGAGCTTAGTAATGACTGGAATAAGCCTTACAAAAAATCGGCCCGTGTGGTCGGTGACGTAATTGGTAAATACCACCCACACGGCGACAGTGCAGTTTATGACACCATCGTACGTATGGCACAGCCATTCTCACTACGTTATATGCTTGTAGATGGCCAAGGTAACTTCGGTTCGGTTGATGGTGATTCAGCAGCGGCAATGCGTTATACAGAAGTTCGTATGGCAAAAATGTCGCATGAGTTATTAGCCGATCTTGAAAAAGAAACGGTTGATTTCGTTCCAAACTACGACGGTACCGAACAAATTCCTGACGTTTTACCAACCAAAGTGCCTAACTTACTAGTTAACGGTTCATCGGGTATTGCGGTAGGTATGGCAACAAACATTCCACCACATAACTTAACTGAAGTGGTTAATGGTTGTTTAGCGCTTATTCAAAATCCTGATTTAACAATCCATGAATTAATGGATTACATCCCAGGTCCTGATTTCCCAACGGCTGCCATCATTAATGGTAAAAAGGGCATTGAAGATGCTTATTTAACCGGCCGTGGTAAAGTGTACATGCGTGCCCGCGCCGACATCGAAACCGATGAAAAAACAGGCCGCGAAACCATTATCGTGCACGAAATTCCTTATCAAGTTAACAAAGCACGTTTAATTGAAAAAATTGCTGAGCTTGTTAAAGATAAAAAAATTGAAGGCATTAGCGCACTACGTGATGAATCAGATAAAGACGGTATGCGTATCGTTATTGAGATCAAACGTGGTGACGTAGGTGAAGTTATTTTAAATAACCTATACGCACAAACTCAGTTACAAACTGTGTTTGGTATGAATATGGTTGCATTAATTAATAACCAACCTAAGTGTTTCAACTTAAAAGAAATGCTTGAAGAGTTTGTTATTCACCGCCGTGAAGTGGTTACACGCCGTACCGTATTTGATTTACGTAAAGCGCGCGACCGTGCTCATACCCTTGAAGGTTTAGCAATTGCGCTTGCCAACATCGACCCAATTATTGAGCTTATTCGTAAATCGCCAACCCCAGCTGAGGCTAAAGTTGCCTTAACAGCTCGCCCATGGGATTTAGGTAACGTACAAGCGATGCTTGAAAAAGCAGGCGAAGACAACGTAGCCCGCCCAGATTGGCTCGCAAGCGAGCTTGGTATTCGCGATGGTCAGTACTATATTTCTGAGCAACAAGCGCAAGCAATTCTTGATTTACGTTTACACAAACTAACCGGCCTTGAGCATGAAAAAATCTTAGCAGAGTATCAATCGCTGTTAGATTTAATTGCTGAATTATTACATATATTAAGCAGCCCTGAGCGTTTAATGGAAGTTATTCGTGATGAGTTAGTTGAAATTAAAGAGCAATATGGTGATGAGCGCCGCACAGAAATTAACGCCGCAGCGCACGACATTAGCCTTGAAGATTTGATTAACGAAGAAGATGTTGTTGTGACCTTGTCGCACGAAGGTTATGTTAAGTATCAGGCTCTGTCTGATTACGAAGCGCAGCGCCGAGGTGGTAAAGGTAAGTCAGCAACAAAGATGAAAGATGAAGATTTCATTGAGCGTCTTTTAGTGGCTAACACCCACGACACCATTTTATGTTTCTCGACTGCGGGTCGGTTGTACTGGCTTAAAGTATACCAGTTACCACTGGCTAGTCGCGCCGCACGCGGTAAGCCAATTGTTAACTTACTGCCACTTGAAGATGATGAGCGTATTACTGCTATCTTACCTGTACGCGAGTACGAAGAAGATAAGTACATCTTTATGGCAACTGCGTTTGGTACCGTGAAGAAAACACCACTAACGGCATACAGCCGTCAACGTGCAAGCGGTATTATTGCGGTAAACCTCAACGAAGGCGATAGCCTAATTGGGGTTGATATTACCGACGGTAGCAACGAAATTATGTTGTTTACTGATGCAGGTAAAGTAGTACGCTTTAAAGAAGCGGAAGAGTCTACTGTAGTTGATGAAAACGGTAACCCGGTACTTGACGAAGAAGGCAACCCTGAAATTCGTTTCAAAGGTGTTCGTCCTATGGGTCGTACTGCTACTGGCGTTCGTGGTATTAAAATGGCCGACGACCAACGCGTAGTGTCATTAATTGTGCCAAAATCTGACGGTGCTATTTTAACCGTGACTGAAAATGGTTATGGTAAACGTACTCAACTTGAAGATTATCCATCTAAGAGCCGTGCAACACAAGGTGTTGTATCTATCAAGGTGAGTGAGCGTAATGGCGCAGTAGTTGGTGCTGTACAAGTTGACGACAACGATGAAATAATGATTATTTCAAACCGTGGTACACTTGTTCGTACCCGTGTTAATGAAGTATCGACAGTTGGACGTAACACCCAAGGTGTTATTTTGATCAGAACTATTGACGAAGAGCAAGTAGTTGGTTTACAACGTATCGAAGAGATTGAAGTTACAGATAGTGACTTAGTTGATATTGAAGACGTTGAAACGGTTGATACAGTAAATGAAGAAGCAACGGATGATAATCCACCTTCTGAATAACTGAAATTGAAAAAGCGGCTAAGGCCGCTTTTTTTAATCATGTTGAAAAAAATTAATAACCCTTTTTTGTTTATCAAAAAAGTTTAAATTACTGGAATGAGGCAAAGGTAATGAGTAAATATAATTTTTGTGCGGGGCCAGCTATGCTTCCGCAAGCTGTGATGCAAAAAGCACAAAAAGAATTTTTAGACTGGCAAGACTTAGGTGTCTCTGTGATGGAAATAAGCCATCGCAGTAAAGATTTTTTAGCGCTTACTGAAAAATGCGAAGCTAGCCTTCGTCGTTTAATGAACATTAGCGATGAATTTGAAGTGTTATTCATGCATGGTGGCGGTCGCGGACAATTTAGCGCTGTGCCATTAAATTTACATCAAAATGGTAAAGCGGCGGTTTATTGCGAGAACGGCGTATGGTCTAAAAGTGCCACTGACGAAGCTAATAAATTTACTCAAACCCACTCAATCAATGTTAGAAATGACGAAAATGGGTTGTTTTCTATAAAAGAAGTAGCGCAATGGGATTTACCTGAAGATGCATCTTACATTCACTACTGCCCAAATGAAACGGTAGACGGATTAGAGATTTTTGATGTGCCGAGTCACCCAACGGCGCCTATTATTGCCGATATGTCGTCGACTATTTTGTCGCGTGAAATTGACGTAAATAAGTTTGATTTAATTTATGCTGGTGCCCAAAAAAATATAGGTCCATCAGGTATTGCTATTGTTATTGTTCGCAAAACATTACTTGAGCGTGAAGGGTTAGCTAAACCAGGTATTTTAGATTACGCGCTTGAAGCGAAACAAGGCAGCATGTTTAATACACCGCCTACTTTTGCTTGGTATTTAGCAGCCGAAGTGTTTGCATGGCTAGAGCAAAACGGTGGCGTAAAGGCAATGGAAGCACAAAATATTGCTAAAGCTAAGCTGCTTTATGACTTTATTGATGAATCACCTTTTTATACCAATAAAGTAGCGACGCATTGCCGCTCTCGTATGAATGTACCGTTTTGGTTAAACGATGAAAGCTTAAACGAAAAATTTGTAACGCAATCTAAAGAAGCCGGTTTACTTGCCCTAGAAGGGCACAGAATTGTAGGGGGTATGCGCGCAAGTATTTATAACGCAATGCCACTTGCAGGTGTGCAAGCATTGGTTGATTTTATGGCGGCATTTGCTAAGGAGCACAGCTAATGGAACAACTTCGTTTAGAGCCTATTTCTCGTGTAAATGGCAGTGTCACCTTACCAGGGTCTAAAAGCCTATCAAACCGTATTTTATTGTTAGCAGCGTTGGCTCAAGGGACTACCGTTGTAGAAAACCTACTAGATAGTGATGATATTCGCCACATGTTGGGGGCATTAAAACTACTAGGTGTTAACGTAACGCTCAATGATGATCGCACCGTGGCAACTGTTGAAGGGGTTGGCGGCGTATTTAAAACCCCAAGTGAACCTTTATTTTTAGGGAATGCAGGTACTGCTTATCGTCCTTTAACAGCGGTACTTGCTGCTGTATCTGGCGAGTATGAGCTAATAGGTGAGCCGCGCATGGAAGAGCGTCCTATAGGGCACTTAGTTGATGCGTTGCAAGCACTTGGCGGCGATATTACTTACACAAAACATAAAGACTACCCACCATTAAAAATCATTGGTGGGCAAATTAAAGGCGGTACTGTTGAAATTGATGGCAGTATTTCGAGTCAGTTTTTAACTGCATTGCTTATGGCTGCCCCTTTATTTAGTGGTGATACGCAAATTTCCATTAAGGGTACTTTGGTATCTAAGCCTTACATTGATATTACGTTAGATGTAATGGCGCGTTTTGGGGTGATTGTTGAGCACAGTGACTATACAACATTTAAAGTCAAAGGTGCTCAACAGTATCAATCACTTGATCGTATCATGGTTGAGGGTGATGCATCATCAGCGTCTTACTTTGTGGCGGCAGCGGCTATTGCCGGTGGCGAAATTGAAATTAAAGGTGTTGGTGCAAAATCAGTGCAAGGTGATATCGGTTTTGCAAAAGTAATGGAGCAAGTTGGAGCGAAGATTGATTGGTATGATGAGCGTTTAGTTGTACGTAAAGGCGAATTAAATGGCGTAGATATTGACGCGAATGCGATTCCAGATGCAGCGATGACGCTTGCAACTGTAGCGTTATTTGCCAAAGGGCCTACAGCTATACGTAATATTTATAACTGGCGTGTAAAAGAAACTGACCGTTTATATGCAATGGCAACTGAACTTCGTAAAGTGGGTGCTGAGGTTGTAGAGGGTGAGGATTTTATCGAAATTACACCACCGGAAACATTTAATGATGTGGCTATTGATACCTATGACGATCACCGTATAGCCATGTGTTTTGCAATGGTAGCGGTAGGTGGAAAGCCTATTACAATCAACGATCCTAAGTGTACATATAAAACTTTTCCAACCTTTTTCAAGGTTTTAGCATCAGTAAGTGAGTAGGCTTTTTATAAATAATTATAAAAAGTTACACACTAAAGCGGATCTATTTGCAGAAGTGACGTATAATATCGCGGTTTTATTTAGGTGTGCATTGCAGGAGGTTTTAAATGCAGGCGTTATTAATGCCCGTAATCACCGTTGATGGCCCAAGTGGTTCAGGTAAAGGAACTGTTTGTCGCTTGTTAGCCGACAAATTGGGATGGGATGTATTGGATAGCGGCGCAATTTACCGTGTATTATCCCTTGCCGCACTTCATCACCAAATAGCATTAGACAACGAAGAAGCGCTTGTCCCGCTTGCTGCAAACTTAGATGTGCAGTTTTTGGTTGATAGCCAAACTAATGCTGGAAAAGTTATATTAGAAGGCGAAGATGTCACCTCGACAATTCGCAACGAAGAGGTTGGGGCAGCTGCCTCTAAAGTAGCTGCATTACCCCGTGTACGTGAAGCGTTACTTCGACGCCAGAGAGCGTTTAAAACGGAACGAGGCTTAATTGCTGATGGCCGAGATATGGGCACTGTGGTTTTTCAAGATGCGCCATTAAAAATATATTTAACCGCCAGTGCACAAGAACGTGCGCGTAGACGTTATGTTGAGTTGAATGAGCGCGGCCTTGATGTTACACTAAGTGGTCTATTACAGGACATTCAGGCTCGTGATGAGCGCGATATGAATCGCACCGTTGCGCCGCTTGTTCCTGCTGATGATGCAATTGAAATAGATACAAGCGAGCTTAACGCTCAGCAAGTATTTGATAAAGTTATAACTTTAGTCGATATTGCTATCTCACAAGGCAAGCTTCCTAAACGAAGCTAAACACATTTTATGCACCAGCAGGACGCCAGTGCTATTTTAACAACCCCATGCAGCATGGTTGCTTATTGGTATTAATATATGAGACGTATATTCGTATGTCAGAAAATTTTGCGCAGTTATTTGAAGAAAGCTTAAAGGGTTTTGAAGCAGAGCAAGGCTCTATTGTTAAAGGTACAGTAATCTCTATCGAGAATAACATTGTACTTGTAGATGCTGGTCTTAAATCAGAAAGTGCTATCCCTGCAGAGCAGTTCAAAAATGCTGCTGGTGAACTAGAAGTTGCTGTAGGCGACGAAGTAGATGTTGCACTAGATGCAATCGAAGACGGTTTCGGTGAAACTATCCTTTCTCGCGAGAAAGCGAAGCGTCACGAAGCGTGGATCCGTCTTGAGAAAGCATGTGAAGAGCAAGAAACTGTTACTGGTGTTATCAACGGTAAAGTTAAAGGCGGTTTCACAGTTGAAGTTGATTCAATCCGTGCTTTCCTACCTGGTTCACTTGTTGATGTTCGTCCAGTACGTGACACAACTCACCTTGAAGGCAAAGAGCTTGAATTTAAAGTAATCAAGCTTGATCAAAAACGTAACAACGTTGTTGTTTCACGTCGTGCAGTTATCGAATCTGAAAACTCACAAGAACGTGAAGAGCTTCTTGCTAACCTTGTTGAAGGTCAAGAAGTTAAAGGTATCGTTAAGAACCTTACTGACTACGGTGCATTCGTTGACCTTGGTGGTGTTGATGGTCTACTACACATCACTGACATGGCGTGGAAGCGTGTTAAGCACCCTTCAGAAATCGTTAATGTTGGCGACGAAATCGCAGTTAAAGTTCTTAAATTCGACAAAGATAAAACTCGTGTATCTCTAGGCCTTAAACAGCTTGGCGAAGATCCATGGGCAGCTATCGCTGGTCGTTACCCAGAAGGTTCTAAGCTTTCTGGTCGTGTAACTAACCTTACTGATTACGGTTGCTTCGTAGAAATCGAAGAAGGCGTTGAAGGTCTAGTTCACGTTTCTGAAATGGATTGGACTAACAAGAACATCCACCCTTCAAAAGTTGTTTCACTAGGTGACACTGTTGAAGTAATGGTTCTTGAAATCGATGAAGAGCGTCGTCGTATTTCTCTTGGTCTTAAGCAATGTATTGCTAATCCTTGGCAGGAATTTGCTCGTCTACAAAACAAAGGCGACCAAGTTACTGGTAAGATCAAATCAATCACTGACTTCGGTATCTTTATCGGTCTTGACGGTGGTATTGATGGTCTTGTACACCTTTCAGACATTTCTTGGAACACGCCTGGCGAAGAAGCTGTACGTGAATTCAAGAAAGGCGACGAAATCACTGCTATCGTATTGCAAGTTGACCCAGAGCGTGAACGTATCTCTCTAGGTGTTAAGCAAATCGAAGCTGACCCTTTCAATAACTACCTTGATGCAAACAAAAAAGGTGCTATTGTTAAAGGTAAAGTGACTGAAGTTGATGCGAAAGGCGCAACTGTAGAGCTTATCGAAGGCGTTGAAGGTTACATCCGTGTAGCTGATATCGCTCAAGAGCGCGTTGAAGATGCAACGACTGTTGCTTCTGTAGGCGACGAAATCGAAGCTAAATACGTTGGCGTTGATCGTAAGAACCGCACTTTAAGCTTATCTGTTAAAGCTCTTTTCGAAGCAGAAGAGAAAGAAGTACTAGAGAAGCTTAAGAAAGAAGAGCCAGTGTTTGAAAACGCAATGGCAGCTGCTTTCGCAAATGCACAAAAAGACTAATTACTAATTAGTTTTTAATTGGAAGGGCAGTTTTGCCCTTCCACTATTCTCTTTAAGGAAACGCTATGACTAAGTCAGAACTGATAGAAACACTTGCCGAACAGCACGCACACGTTCCAGTGAAAGATGTTGAAAATGCAGTAAAAGAAATTCTTGAACAAATGGCCGGCTCATTATCTACTTCAGATCGTATTGAGATCAGAGGTTTTGGTAGTTTCTCTTTGCATTACCGCGCTCCTCGCACAGGTCGTAACCCTAAGACTGGCGATACAGTAGAGCTTGATGGTAAGCATGTACCTCATTTTAAACCAGGCAAAGAATTACGCGACCGCGTAAACGAGAGTATTGCCTAGTTAATCAGTTGGAGTAGTTACTTGTTTAAGGTATTAAAAATTATTCTGGTTGTACTATGCCTATTTTGCGCATTTTTATTGGGTTCTCAAAATCCACAATTAGTACAAATAAATTACATTATTGCCAGTAATACCTTGCCACTCGCTGTAATAATAAGTACCTGCTTTATACTGGGTGTAATAATAGGGTGTTTTATTAGCTTTAAATTGTTTTCTAAATTAAAGTGGCAAAATTACCGCTTAAAAAAACAATTAGCGCCAGAAAAAAATAATAGTAAGCTTATTGCTAATAAAGACACCTAATCATGATTGAGCTTTTGTTTTTACTACTGCCTGTTGCTGCCGGTTATGGCTGGATTATGGGCAAAAATAGTGCAAAAAACCAAGCTCATCAACTCAACCGTCAAATCACTTCTGAATACAGTAAAGGCTTAAAGTTTTTACTAGACAGAGAAGAAGATCAGGGCTTAGAGCACCTAATCAACTTATTAGAGGTCGCTGCTGACTCTGTCGACCACTACTCAACCCTTGCTACCATGTTTCGCCGAAGAGGTGAGCTTGACCGCGCAATAAAAATCCATGAACTCCTTTTAAAACATCCAAGTTTAAATGAACAACAAGCTGCTGCTAGCCGTCTAGAATTAGCCGAAGATTATATTATGGCCGGCTTATTAGATGGTGCAGAAGAGCATTTAGTGTGGCTTGTTAAAGCGGGGCATGAACAAGCACTTGACCCAATTATTACTTTATACTCGCAAACCCGAGAGTGGGAAAAGGGCATTAATATGTTCGAAGCCCATAGTGAGTTATTTGTTAAAGAACAGCATTTTAAAGCAATTGCTAATTTTTACAGCGAAGCTGCCCTAAGTGAAAATAAACCGCAATTAATGAGCAAAGCCATTAGTTTAAATTACAAAGCGGTTCGCCCTTTATACGAATTAGGGTTATCGGCTTACACAAGCGAAGACTACGTAAAAGCAATTTACTATTGGCGTGAATTAGTTTGCCAATTTACGTTGTTTGCACCTTTATTTATTGACCAGCTTGCACATAGTTATAAGCAGTTAAATTTAACACATCAATTTCATGATTTATTATGTGACTTGCTCGACAAAGGTGGGGTACTAATAAAAATAAAACATTGCCAAGCATTGTTAGAGCAGGGAAATACTAAACAGGCATTTGAGTTTTTAACTGACAGCTTAAAACGCCAGCCAACAATTAGAGGTTTTAGCTTTTTACTACAGCTAATGGGTGATAAAAACCCAAATACCAAAGAAGTACTTGATGAAATTGACAAGCTAGTTACATCGTATATAGCTACAAAACCAGACTTTCAATGCCAACATTGTGGTTTTACAAGCCACACAATTTATTGGAACTGCCCATCTTGTAAACATTGGGAAACCATTGTGCCAAGTAGAGGCCTAGACGGATTTTAATAACCCCCAACTATTTATAACTTTACTGCCATTCATTAGGATAGTTATGTCTTTAGAAGATACAAAAAAAGTTCTTATTGCCCTAGATTACGACTCACAAGAGGCGGCTCTTAATTTTGTAAAAAAACTCTCACCAGATACGTGTCGTTTAAAAGTAGGCAAAGAAATGTTTACTTATTTCGGCCCTGCATTCGTTAAACAGTTAATTGATTTAGGCTTTGATGTATTTTTAGATTTAAAATTTCATGATATTCCTAACACAGTGGCAAAAGCGGTCACCGCAGCGGCTAATATGGGCGTTTGGATGGTAAACGTTCATGCATCTGGTGGTTTTGAAATGATGAATAAGGCAAAGCTTGCACTTGAAAAGTTTGGTGATAAAGCCCCTTTATTAATTGCAGTGACAGTGCTAACCAGCATGGATGAAGCTGAGCTAAAGCGTTTAGGTGTTGAAAAATCAGCGCAAGAACAAGTTATTCATTTAGCTAAATTAACAAAAGAAGCTGGGCTTGATGGCGTAGTATGTTCTGCCCAAGAAGCGAAAGCACTAAAAGCGCAATTAGGTAGCGAGTTTAAGCTAGTTACTCCTGGCATTCGTCCTGCTGGTAGTGATGTGGGCGACCAAAAGCGAATTATGACACCAAAGCAAGCTATTGAAGCCGGAAGCGATTACTTAGTGATTGGTAGACCAATAACACAATCGTCAGATCCGGTACAAACTTTAATCGATGTTAATAAAACTTTGGTTTAAGTTAACAAAAAGCAATTATTTAGTGCTAAACCCCTTTTATGAATACATTTTTATGCTACATTAGTACTAAGAATGCAGTAAGGGGTTTATTTTGAAGTTAATTTTTGGATCTATTTTAATTGTTGTTGCAGGTTTTTCAGTAAATAAATATGTTTTTTCTAGTAAAGCATATGATGGAGTAGCGACAATTACCGACCTAGTCGCAAATTATCCTGTGGATTTATTTGAATTTAAGCAAACCATGCATGGCTACGCGCATCACTTATGCTATAAAAATGAAGAGCGATTAACGCGCCAAAACGTAACTACGTCAGATTGCATTTCAAATCATGACGACAAACAAATTGAATGTGAAAATAAAGTATTTAGGTTGGCGCCACTAAGCTTAGAAACTAAAGCTGAGATACTAGATTATTCTAAGCAGTATACAGAATGTACGTTACCGTATAAGCGTATTATGGGTTAATGCCTATTAGCGATCCCCTAATTATTTTAAGCGGAGGAAGCTTAGTTTTAGCTTCGTTTAATAAATTTCACTTACTACGAGGTGAAGGTAAAGAGTAGGGCAAAATAAGTGCCGTTATTAATAATAGCTAACTAACGTTTTTATTCATCAAACGTTCTATCATCCTTTAACAATTATTTAATTAAACTATTTAGAAACGTTTTTAACCGTAAGCGCTAACATAATGTTAGCGCTTATAAAAGTGTACGACTATTTTAAGCGGATAGATTTGGCTTCTATGTCAATCAAGCCTTGCTTAAATAAACCACCAATGGCTTTTTTATAGTTAGCTTTACTGGTTGAAAATACTTTTTTGATAAGTTCAGGATCAGATTTATCACCAATAGCTAGTATACCGCCTTCGTTTTTAAGCTTTTCCATTATTTTATCGCCAAGCTCACTTACTTTACCCATGCCTGGTTTTTCAAGAATAACGTCGATTTTTCCGTCTTCTCGTACTTTTTGAATAAAGCCTTTAAGCTTTTGCCCTACAAATAAGTTTTTAAATACCATATTGTAAAAAACAACACCAAAGTGAGACTCTTCAATAAGCACTTTGTAGCCAATATCTGTTTTACCAGCAACAATTAAATCAACTTCTTGTAGGTGTGTGTACTCAGGCTCATCTTTTGATAAAAAGCGGTTAAAGTTGCTTGATGCACAAATACGTTGGCTTGCATTATCTAAATACAAGCGAACTAAATAAGAATGACCTTCTTGCATACGTGGTTTTTGCTCATTAAATGGAGCTAAAACATCTTTTTCTAGACCCCAATCTAAAAAAGCACCTATGCTATTTATTTCTTTAACACGAAGCAGTGCATATTCACCTACTTGAGCATGGGGTTTTTTTACTGTTGCTGTTGGTAAATTGGCGTTATCTAAAAAGATAAAAACGCTTATGCTATCGCCAGCTTCAAGTTCATCTTTAATTTCGTGCTTTGGTAAAAACACTTCCCCTAAATCGTGACCATCAAGGTAAGCGCCTTCATTGCTCACTTCTTTTACAAATAAGGTTTGTGTTGTTCCTAGGTAATTCATAATTATTCCTGCTCAGGCTTTTTTTTACGGCGCATTGGAGAATTGCCATCAATATTCATCGGGGCTTTTATAGGTGCAGCTGGTTTTTTAGGTTTAGCTTTACGTTTAACTTGCGGCTTTTTGACCTGTGCAACTTTTTTAGTTTTTACAACGGTTGTTGCAGGCTTTTTCTCTTTTATACCTTTAAATTTAGCTTTAAGGCCATCAACGCTTGCAAAAACCAGTTCGTCGTTCAAAAACGACTTAATTGCTAAGTAACTGGTCCAGTCTTTAGGACCTACTAGCGATAATGCATTACCTTTAAATCCGGCGCGGCCTGTACGACCAATACGGTGTACATATTCTTCAGCGTGTTTTGGTAAATCAAAGTTGATAACGTGCGTTACACTTAATAAGTCCAGTCCACGTGAAGCAACGTCAGTGGTGATTAAAATTTTAAAATTTTCGCGGCTAAACGAGTCCATAATATCAAGACGTTTGCTCTGTGTTAAATCGCCAGCTAAAGCCACCGATTTAAAACCTTTTGTATTTAATGCTTCGCTTAAACGGCTTGTATCGGCACGGGTCGCTGTAAAAATAATACACTGGCCAACATCATCTTGTTTTAAAAAATGCTCAAGTAATGCTTCTTTATGATCAAGGTGATCGGCTAAATAGAGTGTTTGTTTAATATCACTGTGTTGCTCGTTTGCGGCGCTCAGTGTAATTTGCTTTGGTTTTTTTAATAAATTACGCGATAGAGCATCGACTTGAGCATGATCTAGTGTCGCTGAAAAAAGTAATGTTTGGCGCAAGCGATGATTAGCTTGCTCGTTAATCATTTTTAGCTGTTCAGTAAAACCTAAGTCTAATATACGATCGGCTTCATCAAAAATTAATAGCTCTAGTCCGCTTAATTGTAATGAGCGTTTAGTGATGTGATCGGCCAAACGCCCTGGGGTTGCCACAACAAAGTGCGGGTCGTTACGAAGGGCTTTAATTTGATCGTTAAAGTTCTCGCCACCGAGTATTTTTACAGCTTTAATGTTTGTGCCTGCAATTAATAAACGCAATTGAGTAAATACTTGGGTTGCAAGCTCACGGGTTGGTGCAACGATGAGGACACGAGGATCGCGTTTACTGAGCGCTTTTTGTTTCATCACTCGCTGAACAGCAGGTAATAAAAACGCTAATGTTTTGCCCGACCCAGTTTTTGACTGAGCAAAAATGTCATGCCCTGCAAGTGCGGTAGGCACTGCATGTGCTTGAATATCTGTGGGCTGGGTGATCCCTTGATGTGCTAATTGTGTTTCAAGGCGAGTATCAATCCCAAGATCAGTAAAGTGCAAAGTCGTGTTCTCCAATGTGCAACTTAAATTAATGGCCGCATTATAGCTTACACATGGGTTGTGCCGACAGTAAAAACCATTCTAACGCGCTATTTTTTGCAATTAATTATAAAAAGCGTAAAATACGCGCCCCATATGCGCCGGATTTACGATTCGGTAAACGCCACTTAAGGCTATCAAAGCAAAATAGGAAGCAAAATGACTGCTGTTCATAAAAATGATGTAACAAACGAGCACTTTGTAGTGTGTGCAATGTACAAATTTGTAGGCTTGCCAAATTTTGAAGCACTGCGTAAACCCCTTTTAGAAGTGATGGAAGTAAACAAAGTACGCGGTACTTTATTGCTTGCTGCTGAAGGTATTAACGGTACTGTATCGGCTAAGCGCGAAGGAATAGACAACTTACTTGCGTGGTTAGATACACAAGAAAACCTAAAAGACATAGTGACTAAAGAATCATACGATGATGAATGCCCGTTTTACCGCACTAAAGTAAAGCTAAAAAACGAAATTGTTACGATGGGCGTTGAAGGGGTTGACCCACTAAAAGTAGTGGGAAGCTATGTAAAACCCCAAGAGTGGAATGCATTAATATCAGACCCTGATGTGATTTTGATTGATACACGTAACGATTACGAAATTGAAATTGGCACTTTTCAAAATGCAGTCGATCCTAATACCAAAACTTTCCGTGAGTTCCCTCAGTGGGCAAAAGAAAATTTAGACCCAGAAAAACACAAAAAAGTAGCCATGTTTTGTACCGGCGGTATCCGCTGCGAAAAATCAACGGCTTACATGAAAGAGCAAGGGTTTGATGAAGTTTACCACCTTGAAGGCGGTATTTTAAAATACCTAGAAGAAGTGCCAAAAGAAGAAACAATGTGGGAAGGTGAGTGTTTTGTTTTTGATAATCGTGTAGCAGTAAATCATGATTTACAAAAAGGCTCTTACGATCAATGTCATGCGTGTCGTATGCCGATCACAGAAGACGAAAAGCAAAAGCCAGAATACATGGAAGGCGTTTCGTGTCATCACTGTATTGATAATGTAACCGATGAGCAGCGTGCTCGTTTTGCTGAGCGTCAAAAGCAAATAGAATTAGCACAAGCACGTGGTGAAGGGCATATTGGTAATGAAGCGCAAGCGGTTTTACAACAACGTAAAGAAGCTAAAAAAGCTCAAAAAGATGCGCAGCGCGGTAAATAATCTCTAACTCCTTATTATTTGCATAGCCCAGTTTATACTGGGCTTTTTTATTTAAATAGCCACTTTTTAGTTTAATCCTGCCTGTATTTGTATAAATGCTCAGCCTTTAGGCGCCTTTTTCAAAAATTAATTGGTATTACCAATTAATTTCATCTAATAGTTTTGCTAATTTGTCGTTCTATCCTACCTATTAATCAATCAGCTGTTAGACTTCGTAAGGTAATGGGAATAATAATTAATTAAGGTGTTACTTTGAAATCGCAAAATGTTTTAATCGGTGTGCTCAGTTTGCTGCTGTTGTTCAGCCTTCCTGCAATGAGTGCGAACGTTGTTGTACAAAAAATTACTCTCGAAAGTGTAAAACAACAAGTGCAAGCGGTAGGAAATACAGAAGCAATTCATTCAGTTGTAATGTACCCCGCTGTAGGCGATAGAGTAACAGATGTTTATTTTAAGCCAGGTGATAAAGTAAAAAAAGGCGATACTTTACTCGAACTTGATTCTCGTAGGCAAAAAGCCGTACTTGATGAGGCTAAGATTAAACTTGCCGATACCCAGCGAATATTAAAACGATTAGAACAAAGTCAGGCCAAAGGCGCAGTGCCTAAAAGTGATGTTGACGACGCTAAAACGGTTGTAGAGCTTGCCAAAGTCACCCTCATACAGGCTCAAACTGAACTTGAAGACAGAAAAGTAATTGCGCCGTTCAATGGCATTATGGGTTTAACAGATGTTGAGGTTGGCGATAGAATAACCGAGCAAACCCCCATTGCCACAATAGATGACACAACAAGTCTGTATATAAATTTTAACGCACCGGAGTCCGCTATCAGTATGCTGCGTAATAAAAGCAGCTTAACGGTATTTCCTTGGCAATCAGAAGTTGCCATTAAGGCTGATATTGCCTATTTAGACTCACGCGTAGACCCGCAAACTCGTACTTTACGTGTTAAAGCAAAGCTAAATAATGAGAAGCAACAATTTTTACCTGGTATGAGTTTTAGGGTTCATATTGAGGTGTTAGGGGAGCGTTTTGCAGCAGTTCCTGAAGCTGCATTACTGTGGGGAGCTACAGGCCCTTATGTATGGACCAGCGTCGATAAAAAAGCCACACGTGTTGATGTAAAAATAGAGCAGCGTTTGGCGGGGCGATTGTTAGTCTCTGGGCCGTTAAATAAAGGCGATATTCTAGTTGTTGAAGGGGTACAACGCTTACGTGCAGGCCAAGATCTAAGCTTTAATTTACTCGCTAAAGATACGCAGGAGTAGGTATGAAACAACAACCTATGATGCAAGATTTACCCTCAATGGCGATTCGCCGTCCAGTCCTTATTGTGGTGCTTAACTTACTAATTATTATTGCAGGTATTGCCGCTATTGCGGGTGTTGAAGTAAGAGAACTTCCTGATGTAGATAGGCCACGTATTACGGTTTCGGCCCCGTTTCCTGGCGGCTCGCCTGAGACCGTTGACACGGAAGTAACCAGTAAATTAGAAGGCGCAGTAGCACGTGTAAGTGGCGTTAAATCAATACGCGCACAAAGTGAAGAGGGAAATGCACGTATTGTGGTCGAATTTAGACCAGGCATAAACTTAGATGACGCCGCAAATGAAACGCGTGAATCTGTGGCACGTGTAGAACGAGACCTTCCAGAGGAAGTGGAGCGGGTTTCTATTATTAAAGCCGACAACGACGCCGAAGCGGTGGTATCTCTTACTGTTTCGAGTGAAAGTTTATCGCTTGAAGCGCTTACCGAGCGCGTAAATGTTGACTTAGCGCCGCAATATTTAACTATTCCGGGTGTTGCAGATGTACGCTTAAACGGTGATAGAGAAAGAGTATTAAGAGTACGAATTGACCCGTTAAAACTAAGTAGCTTTAATTTAACAGTGCCCGATGTAGCACAAGTACTTAGCCAAGCGCCGTTTGATGTGCCAG
Source organism: Pseudoalteromonas sp. MM1 (assembly GCF_030296835.1). Lineage (NCBI taxonomy): Bacteria > Pseudomonadati > Pseudomonadota > Gammaproteobacteria > Alteromonadales > Pseudoalteromonadaceae > Pseudoalteromonas > Pseudoalteromonas sp. MM1. The sequence continues at coordinate 1,728,661 of NZ_AP027922.1, forward strand.
CAGGGAGTTTGAAGTCAAACGATCAGCAAATTATTGTACGTGCCGATGCAACCTCCATTACTCCAGAGCAAGTGGGCGATATTATAATACAAGGCGATACCCGAATTAGTGATATTGCGGCTGTGTATTTTGGCCCTGCCGATCCGCGCTCTATGGTAAGGCTAAATGGTAAGCCCGTTATTGGTATGGAAATTATTCGACAAGCACAATCAAATACAATTGAAATATCAGATGAAGTGCTCAAACTCATTACAAGTATGCAAACGCGCTTTCCAGAAATGGAATTTACACTTACCTCCGATGACGCACAATTTATAAGAAGCTCAGTAGATGAAGTAATTTACTCTTTATTACTTACGGTATTGTTAGTGGTTGTCACTTTGTGGGTATTCATTGGCTCTTGGCGGGCCACTTTAGTGCCTGCTTTTGCTATTCCTGTTGCCTTAATAGGGTCTTTAGCACTTATATGGGCACTGGGTTTTTCAATAAATATTTTAACCTTGTTAGCGCTCGTATTAGCCACAGGCTTAATTGTTGATGATGCCATTGTAGTAAGTGAAAATATTCAGCGCCAGCGGGGGCTAGGTTTAGGGCGTCGAGCTGCTGCTGTTATTGGCACACGCGAGGTGTTTTTTGCTGTTATGGCAACCACTGCTGTACTTGCAGCTGTATTTATACCCATTGCCTTTTTACCCTCTACGGCGGGTCGCTTATTCAGAGAGTTTGGTGGTGTACTGGCCGGCGCAGTAATTATCTCAAGCTTTGTTGCACTTTCATTAGTACCTGCGCTTACCTCCAAATTAAAGTTGAAACAGGGAGGTTTTCACCCATTTGCTAAACTAGGTCATTGGTTGGGCGGTATTTATACAAAAACAATTCATAAAGTGCTTAATCAGGCATGGCTTACGTTTACGGTGTGTTTAATGGTTGCAGCAGGCTCAGGTGCATTGTACGCCAGTTTAGATAACGAGCTTTTGCCCACAGAAGACCGAGGGAAAATTCGTATATTTGCACGAGGCCCAGATGGTGTAGGGCTTAACTTTATGGATAGGCAAGCAATGAAAATGGAAGATATTTTACTTCCGTTTGTAGATAGCGGCGAAATTGAGTCTATTTATACTGTGGTAGGCCAATGGGACCCTAATATTGTGTTTATTACTGTGCCACTAAAACACTGGGATGAAAGGCACTTTAGCCAACAAGAAATTATTAATAAGATACGTCAGCCACTTGGCGATATTCCAGGAGCACCGGCTTACCCGGGGGGGGCTAATAGTTTAAATTTACGTGGCCAAGGGGGAGGCGTTGAAATAGCGCTGCTTGGGCAAGATTATTTGCAAATATTTAAAGCGGCTCAGCAGTTTTCTGCGGCTCTTGAAAAGGCTGTTCCTGAGGTGGCACCTGTGCGTATCTCATATCAGCCTTCTCAACCACAACTTAGAGTAAATATAGACAGGCGCCGTGCACAAGAGCTCGGTGTATCGCTAAACGACATTGCTATTACCTTGCGCGCAGCAATAAATGGCGACGACGTAGAAGATTTAAACATTGGTGATCAGTCTGTGCCAATTATGTTGCAAGCGCAAAACCAAACAATAAACAGCCCAAGCGATCTGGTTAATTTATACATAAGAGCCGGTAATGGTAGTTTAGTTCCTTTAAGTAGTGTGGCTTATATTTCTGAAGAAGGCGTGGCAGCAGAGCTTGAGCGTCATGCCCAGCGCCGCTCTATAGAGTTAAGCATGGAGCTGCCAGAATCGTTAACCATTGCTGATTTAGTTGAGCAAATAAAAACGGTGTCTGAGCAGTCGTTAGAACCAGGTATTGCACTTGCGTTTAAAGGCGAAGCACTAACCTATGAAGAAACATCCAGCGAAGTACTTGTAACTTATGTTCTTGCTTTTTTAATTGTATTTTTAGTGTTGGCTGCCCAATTTGAAAATGTAAATAGTGCCATTGTGGTTATGATAACCGTTCCCTTTGGTATTACATCGGCCATATTAGCGCTTTATTTAACCGGCACATCGCTAAATATTTACTCTCAAATTGGTTTAGTCATGCTGATAGGCTTAATCGCTAAAAACGCAATTTTGCTTGTTGAATTTGCTGATCAATTACGCGATCAAGGTTTAACAGTCAGAAAAGCGGTCGAGCAAGCTGCACTGGTACGTTTGCGCCCAATTACAATGACCCTTATATCTACTCTACTTGGTGCATTACCGTTAATACTCTCTACAGGTGCGGGGGCCGAGGCCAGAAATGCCATTGGCTGGGTGGTGTTTGGCGGATTAGCACTTGCGGTGTTGTTTACGCTTTATCTTACTCCGGTAATTTACTTAGGCTTAGCACGCTTTACCACGCCAAGGGGGGATGAATCTAAGCAGCTCGCACAAGAGCTTGAAAAAATCTAACCTTAAAGCCATGCCCAGCAACGTTTATAAATTAAAAGTGTACTGGGCATGGTTATGGCTTGATTGGCATACCTTGTTTGTTAAGATAGCCACTTGAGCATATACATGCCTTTTTGTGTGGCCACAAGGAATCCCCAATGCAAGCCGAACAAGTTGAAATTGCGCAATTTTTAGCGCAGCACCCGCCATTTGATGACTTACCAACAAACGCTTTAAACGAGCTTGCGCAACAAGTTGAGGTAGCTTACTACCGCTCGCAAACTGATATTTTAACGTTAGGCCAAGACATCGCTGATTTATTTATAATTCGCAGTGGCTCTGTGGAAATTTATCGTCGTAATAACGAGCTTTATAATCGCTTAGATGTGGGCGGTATTTTTGGCCAAATGGGCTTGTTGATGAATCGTAAAGTGCGCTTTCCTGCAAAGGCATTAGAGGACACCCTAGTTTATTGCATTAACTTTGAACTATTTAACCGTTATTGTGATGAGTTTGACGGCTTTGCTGATTATTTTGAAGCCGATGGCAATGTACGCCTTCGCCAAGCGTTAGTTGAGCAAGCCGACAGCAACGATTTAACAACCGCCAAAGTTAAATCGCTTATTCACCGTGATGTGGTAACGCTAAGTACTCAAACCACCATACAAGATGTTGCAAAAGTAATGACAGAAGAAGCGGTATCTTCTGTGTTAGTTACCGATTTAGATAAACCAATAAGCGACGACCCAGAAGAAGATGATGGTCAAATAGTAGGTATTATTACCGACCGCGATATACGCACAAAAGTGGTAGCACAAGGCCTAGGGCTTGATGTTACTGCTGATAAAATTATGTCAACTAATCTTGTACTGCTTGATTCAAATGCCTATGTATTTGAAGCCGTGCTTGCCATGCTTCGTGACAACTTGCACCACTTACCTGTGGTACAAAAACGCCGACCCATTGGGGTTATTTCATTATCCGATATTTTAAGGTACGAGTCGCAAAGTAGTTTACTCTTGGTACGCGGTATTTTAGCGCAGCAAACTATTGAAGATTTAGCACATTATGCGCGCCAGCTGCCCAATGTATTTGTACGTATGGTAAACGAAGATGCTAATTCACATATGATTGGTACGGCAATGGCGGTAATAGGGCGTACTTTTAAACAGCGCTTATTAGTACTGGCTGAAGAAAAATATGGCCCGCCGCCAGTACCTTATTGTTTTATCGCGTTAGGCTCTATGGCGCGAGATGAACAACTTATTGTAACAGATCAAGATAACGCGCTTATTTTGGATGACAATTACGATGATGAAAAACACAATGAGTACTTTCAAAATATTTCTGATTTTGTGTGTGATGGCTTAGCGCAATGTGGTTATACCTATTGTAGCGGCGAGATTATGGCCTCGTTTAAAAAATGGCGTAAAACACGCTCGCAATGGTTTGATCAATTCTCACAGTGGATAGCCTTACCTAAACCACAAGCACTGCTTAACAGCTCAATATTTTTTGATTTAGATGGTGTGTGGGGTAAAACTAAATGGGCCGACGAGCTTAAAATTTTTATTGCTAAGCAAAGTAAACAAAACCGTGTGTTTTTAGCAAATATGGCCGCCAATGCCCGAAACCGTACACCGCCACTTGGTTTTTTTAAAGGCTTTGTGCTTGAGCATAACGGCCAACATAAGCGCTCAATGAACTTAAAACGTAGAGGCACTGCGCCGCTTTCTGATGTAATAAGAGTGCATGCTCTGGCGATAGGCTCTCGTAAGCAAAATTCGTTTGAACGCCTTGAAGATATTATTGAGTCGCGCTTGTTACCTGAGGGCAAAGCACAGGATTTACGTGACGCATTAGAATACATTGCCATGATGCGAATTCGTCATCAAGCATGGCAAATAGAGCAAGAAGAAGAGCCAGATAACGACATAGACCCGCATTTACTTTCGCCGTTTGAGCAACGCAATTTAAAAGAAGCGTTTGCGATACTCGAAAAAGCGCAAAGTTACTTAAAATTTAGTTATTCAGCTAATGTAGGTGTGAAGTAATTAATGGTTAAACAATCGCATTTTGATTGGCAGGCTCACTATAAAACACTGGCTAACAACGCTAAAAATGAGCATTTAAAAGCGTTTTACCAACACGCTTATGGTGAAACCCACGCGCCTTTAAAAGACATTTCGTTTGTGGCTCTTGATTTTGAGACAACCGGTCTAAATAGTGAGGTGGACGATATAGTTAGTATTGGCTTAGTCCCCTTTACAATGCAAAGGGTGTATTGCACACATGCTAAGCATTGGGTAGTGCAGCCTCGTAAAAGCTTAAGTGAGGAGTCGATTGTTATTCATGGTATTACGCATTCAGAAGTGGATGATGCTCCTGATTTAACCTCTCGTCTAGGGCCGCTACTTAATGCACTTAGTGGAAAAGTTGTGGTGGTGCATTATGCAGTGATAGAGCGGCACTTTTTAAACAATGCATTACTTGCGCGAATTAACGAAGGGATCCAGTTTGCATTAGTCGACACCATGGAGCTTGAGCAACGAGCATTGCGTGCTCGCCAAGGCTTAATAGGACGTTTGTTTAATCAAAAGATCGGTTCGCTTAGGTTAACTGATTGCCGCGCGCGGTATTCACTGCCGGCTTATCATAACCATAATGCGCTAACTGATGCTCTGGCAACGGCTGAGTTGCTTATAGCGCAAATTCAGTATCATTATCGTGAAGATACACCACTGTTCGAGCTACTTAGTTAAATAAGCATACAAAGCTATAAAAAATGCCGCAATAAATGCGGCATTTTTATTAAATGTATTACTAAACTGTATTATTTACCCGTACGAGGCTCAGTACGTAATCCTAACAGTAGGCTTACACACATTAATAACAGTACAGCTGTAAACGGAAGACCCGTTGATACCGCACCCGCTTGCAGGGCTTGTATTGCCTCTGTGCCGCCAATCCATAATAGAGCCGCAGCTATAGAGCCCTCAACCGTAGCCCAAAATATACGTTGTGGTACAGGTGCATCCACTTTACCGCCTGCTGTAATTGAGTCGATAACTAATGAACCCGAATCAGAAGAGGTAATGAAAAACACTAATACTAAAACCACAGCCAAGAACGAAAGCACGCTTGACATAGGCAGTTCGTCTAGCATTTGGAACATTGCCATAGGCACATCAGTTAAACCGTTTACGCCTAAGCTACCTACGCCTTGAACAACTTGGTCTATTGCAATGCCGCCGTAAATAGACATCCATAAAATAGTAACCGCAGTAGGAATTAATAATACAGCGATTAAAAATTCTCTAATTGTACGACCACGAGAAACACGCGCAATAAACATACCTACAAACGGTGACCACGAAATCCACCATGCCCAGTAAAATACAGTCCAACCGTGCATCCATGTTTCGTCTTCACGGCCGTGTGGGTTGCTCAGTGGAATAATATTTTCAATGTAACCCATAACAGTATTGGGTACGTTACCGATTGCCACAGCAAAGCCAACTAAACCAACAAACAAAAGTAAGGCAAATGCAATGAGCATGTTTATATTACTAAGTACCTTTACGCCACCGTCAATGCCGCGTACAACTGAGATAATAGCCAGTAAGGTAACGCCAATAATAACCAATAATTGTGCGCCTACACCGCCATCGGTACCAAATACATGATTAATACCGGCAGAAGCCTGCTGCGCGCCTAAACCTAACGAGGTTGCAAGGCCAAACAAAGTGGCAAGTACGGCAAGAATATCAATAATATGACCAGGCCAGCCCCACGCTCTGTCGCCTAATAGTGGATAAAAAATTGAACGAATTGATAAAGGAAGACCTTTATTATAAGTAAAAAACGCAAGTGAGAGCGCTACAACGGCATAAATAGCCCAAGGGTGAAGACCCCAGTGAAACATGGTTGCACCCATGGCTACTTTTGCAGCCTCTGGTGTATTTGCAGTTACATTAAGTGGGGTTTCGTACCAGCCTGTAAAGTAGGCTACAGGCTCTGCAACACCCCAAAACATTAAGCCAATACCCATACCTGCGGCAAATAACATGGCAAGCCATGAAATGCGTGAATGCGATGGTTTAGCACCGTCTCCGCCTAAACGAATATTACCATATGGCGATACAATTAATGCCAAGCAAAATATAACAAAGAAGTTTGCTGCCCACATAAAAAACGCATCAAAGTTATTTATTATATCGAGTTTAATACCATCAAGTGTTGCTTTGGCTGTTTGCGCATCCGAAACGAGAATGGCGACTAAAAAGATGACAATCAAACCGGCACTAATACCAAAAACAGGATTGTGTATATCAAACCCCCATTTTTGAACGTTATCTTGACCTACGGTGTAGTCCGTATTATCAATACTATACTTGTCATGATTTTCGCTCATGAATACCTCTTATGTTGTCCTAACAAGCCAGAGAATTCCGGCATAACACTAAGTTAATTAGCCACAGAGTAAGTTGCATTATTTTCAATAAAACTTATTTGAGGACTAACTAAATTAATCGCTGATCATACCCTTAATAGTGTATGAGTTAAATCGTAAATGTAAAACTATTTGGTGTTATATGCCTGATTACTTAGCGCTAAAAGCTATTTATCACCAAAAAGATAAGCTATTGTTAATTCAGTGAGTGTTAAAAATTAGTTTGTTATTAAACTAAAATTAAAGCAGCGCCTCCAAACTCGTTTAGTCGTTAATTCATTAGTCTACGTTTTAAATGGGTAGAGGGTTTGATTTAATCATTATGTAACATGCATAAAGGTAAAATCTGGCGTAGGCTTTATTTAATCGCAAAGAGTGAAAGGACTAACATTAATATGCTAAACAAGAAAACGAATGAAGCGCACGGCACTGAAAAAATACACGCTCAATTTCAGTCAATTCGCCAACATAGTCTTACACTTATAGAAAACCTCAGCGCAGAAGATTGCCAACTACAAGCAATGGACGATGCAAGCCCAATGAAATGGCACTTAGCTCACACCACGTGGTTTTTTGAAACATTTTTACTTAGTAAGTATCTGCCTAACTACACGCTCTTTGATGAACAATTTAAGGTGCTTTTTAACTCCTACTATAACGGCATAGGTGAGCAATTTAAGCGCGCTAACAGAGGAAGTTTATCTCGCCCTAGTTTAGAGGAGGTGTTGCGCTACAGAGCTTATGTTGATAATGCGCTAAACGAGTTGCTTAAATTAGGCACTAACCAAACACTGTGCAATATTATAGAACTTGGACTGAATCATGAGCAGCAACATCAAGAGCTCATGCTAATGGATATTAAGTATAATTTTTCGGTTAATCCAAGCTTTCCTGCCTACAGCCAAGCCCCAAGTTACTCACCAATGATTAGTGATTCATTAGGCACTTTAAAATTTACCGAATTTAGCCAAAGCATAACCAATATAGGGGCTAATGCTAAAAACGGCTTTTCGTACGATAACGAACAACCTAAACACCAAGCGCTTATCCATGCGTTTAGTTTTGCTAATCGATTAGTGACTAATAGAGAGTACTTACATTTTATAGAGGCGGGCGGATATAAAAACCCTTCATTTTGGTTAAGTGATGGCTGGGCTAATATAAATACCGAGCAACTTAGTCACCCTTTGTATTGGCATTATATTGACGGGCGATGGTTTGAATTTACCCTCTACGGGCTACAGCCTTTAAATTTAGATGCGCCAGTGAGCCATGTAAGCTATTTTGAAGCAGCGGCTTACGCTAATTTTGTAAATGCGCGTCTACCTACTGAGTTTGAGTGGGAGTATGTAGCACAGCAACAAGCACTTATACAACGACAAAACGATTTGCTCACGCCAAGTGCATGTAAAAACCTTGATGTTATCTCGCAGTTAAGCGATACATGCTGGCAGTGGACTAATAGCGCCTATTTACCTTACCCAGGCTTTAAACCCTTTAGCGGAGCCGCAGGGGAATACAATGGTAAATTTATGAATAACCAAATGGTTTTGCGTGGCGGGTGTGTGTTTACCCCAAAAGATCATTTAAGGCAGACTTACCGTAACTTTTTTTATCCACATCAAGCGTGGATGTGCAGCGGCATTAGACTAGCAAAGGACATACTATGAGCCAAGTAACAGCAATTAATCAGCAATCAATAACCGATCTAGACTTTTTAAATGATGTATTACATGGACTAGCTCAACAGCAAAAGTCGCTGCCATGTAAGTATTTCTATGATGATAAAGGGGCGGCCTTATTTGAGCAAATAACTTCATTGCAAGAGTACTATGTTACCCGCACTGAACTTTCCATATTAGAAGATTACTCAAAAGCGATTGCTAGTAGACTGCCCGAGAACCTATCAATTATTGAGCCTGGCTGTGGCTCGGGTAAAAAGGTCGCGTATTTACTCGCCCATATGAGCAATGTAAAAACCTTTGTTCCTTTTGAAATATCATCAGAAATGCTTAATTATTCGCTAGCGCATTTATCACCGTTATTTCCGGAGCTAGCAATTACGCCATTGCTAGGCGATTTTACCCATAGTCAAATGGTTAAGAAGTTAACAAAAGACACCGCCTTAGATAGCCAAACAAATTTAGTCTATTTTCCAGGTTCTACACTGGGTAACTTTGCGCCAGTAAAAGCCATTGAAATAATGAATAATTTTCACCGTTTATGCGGTGTTGATGGCTATGTATTAATAGGTATTGATTTAGTAAAAGAGCGACAAGTGTTACTTGATGCTTACGATGATAAAGCTGGCATTACCGCCGCCTTTAATAAAAACTTACTCCAGCGAATAAATAACGAATTAAATGGCACGTTCATTTTAGATAATTTTAAACACGAATCTCGATTTAACGAAGTGCATAGCCGCATTGAAATGCATTTAGTGAGCAAATGTAATCAAAGCGTGGTAATTAACAACACGCAAATAGACTTTGCAGCGGGAGAGAGCATTCACACTGAAAACTCGCACAAATATACCCTTGAGTCGTTTAAAAATCTTGCTGCCCAAGCTAATTTATCGCTTGAACAAACTTGGCAAGACGAGAAAAGCTACTTTGCACTTTGCCTACTAAGGCCAATGTAATAGCTTAATTCACAACTACCTGATTGCTGCTAAACGTATAGTTTAGCAGCGCGCCTTTTGGTGATTGTTGTATAAGGCTTACTTTATTTAAACCATATAGTCTAAAAATAAGTGGCGCAATAATCGACACCGCAGAGCCAGTTGCAGTATCTTCATTTATCCCAAATTGCGGCGCAAAATACCTAAAATACACGCTTGCGTTGGTATCATTAGTACTATCTATTTGCAGTGCTATCACCGCATTGTTATGCACTTTTGCCAAGCGTGTAAAATTAACCTCTAAATGCTTTAAATTAGCCATGCTTTTAAACAGTATAACGGTATAGCCATTTTTATAAGCTGTTGAGTAAGTTGCTTTTATAGAGTGCGAAAACACATCACAGAGACTGTTACTCTCATCACTTTTTTTGGAGTTAATAGCCGCCAGCTGAAGTTGTACACGGCCTGTAGCTAGCTTAATTTTAAACCGTTCTTTATCGTTTGAAATAAAGTGTGAAGGACAAAAACCAAAGTGTGCTAATAAACATTTTGCAGCAGCAAGGGTGCCATGGCCGCAGCGCTTAATTTCTGATGTTTGATTAAACCAGCGAATGTTACATATACGGCGAGAAATTTCATTTTCATTTATAAAAACGCTAGCAGGGTGCTGCGAATTTGATGCAATTTTTTGCATTACGCGAGTACTCAACCCTTGCGTATAAATAACAATTAACGCACTTGAACCGGCTAAGTGATGCTGTGAGCTAGAAAATACAGGAACTGAATAAAGATGCTTTATATACCGCAACATAGGCTGATTGAGCCTACGTTGCGATAAAAAGGGGCGTTTAGCCTTTGCTTGCATACGCGTCGTTGTGAACGCCAGCAGCACGGCCTGAAGGATCCGCATTATTTTGAAATGATGCATCCCATGCAAGTGCTTCAGGGGTTGAACACGCAACCGACTTACCATGTGGTACACATTTAGCTGATGCATCCCCCGGGAAGTGTGATTCAAAAATAGAGCGATAGTAGTACGCTTCTTTCGAATCTGGTGTGTTAATTGGGTATTTAAACTTAGCGTTAGCAAGCTCTTGGTCGCTTACTTGCTCGTTTACAAACTCTTTTAACGTGTCTATCCAGCTGTAGCCAACACCGTCTGAAAATTGCTCTTTTTGACGCCACAGTACTTCTTCAGGCAGGTAGCCATCGAAACCTTCGCGTAAAATGTGTTTTTCAATTTTGCCATCTTTACACATTTTAGCTTCTGGGTTGATACGCATAGCCACATCAACAAATTCTTTATCAAGAAACGGTACACGTGCTTCTACGCCCCATGCAGCCATAGACTTATTAGCTCGTAAACAGTCAAACATATGCAGCTTTGATACTTTACGGTTTAGCTCTTCATGAAATTCTTGTGCGTTTGGCGCTTTGTGGAAGTATAAATAGCCACCAAATAGCTCATCTGCGCCTTCGCCCGATAACACCATTTTAATACCCATAGCTTTAATTTGGCGCGCCATTAAATACATTGGCGTTGAGGCACGAATGGTGGTTACATCATACGTTTCAATGTGATAAATAACCTCACGAAGTGCATCAATACCTTCTTGAATGGTAAAGTGAATAGGGTGATGCACTGTGCCAATCATATCTGCTACTTTTTGCGCAGCGGCTAAATCTGGTGAACCCTCAAGCCCAACAGAAAATGAATGTAGCTTAGGCCACCATGCGTCACTTTCATCGTTATCTTCAATACGTTTAGCGGCAAAACGTTGCGTAATAGCCGAAATAACCGACGAGTCTAAACCACCAGAAAGTAGCACACCGTAAGGCACATCACACATTAGCTGGCGTTTAACTGCCGCTTCTAATGCTTCTTTAACGTCTTGCGCTTGTGCGCTGTTATCTTTAACTGCGTCGAAAGTTTCCCAATCACGTTTGTAATAAGGCTTAAGCTCACCATCTTTGCTGTATAAGTAATGCCCAGGTGGAAACTCTTCAATGTGCTTACAAATCGGTGAAAGCGCTTTTAGCTCTGAGGCAACATAAAAATTACCATGCTCATCGTGACCAGTATAAAGCGGAATAATACCAATGTGATCGCGGCCAATTAAGTACGCATCGTTTTCTTCATCGTATAAACAAAATGCAAAAATACCATTTAAGTCATCTAAAAACTCAGGCCCTTTTTGTTTGTATAACGCTAAAATAACTTCACAGTCTGATTGAGTCTGAAATTCAAAATCAACCTCTAACTCTGCTGCCAGCTCTTTGTGGTTATAAATTTCGCCGTTAACCGCTAAAATATTTGTTTTTTCAGGGTTGTATAAAGGTTGTGCGCCGCTTGATACACCAACAATGGCTAAGCGCTCATGCACTAAAATCGCTTTTTCAGATGAATACACTCCAGACCAATCTGGGCCACGGTGCCTTAGTAGTTTTGACATTTCAATTGCTTGGGTACGCAATTGAGTGGCGTTAGATTTAATATCTAATACACCAAAAATTGAACACATAGTAACTCCTCATTCCTATTATGTGTGCAGCAGGGCAACTTTGCTATGCTGCGAAACCTTGTTTTATCAGAAATAATTACTCAAGTCACACTGCTTTTACAATTAATTAAGAATAATTTATGCACCAAGTGAAAAGTGCGCGCACCAAACTAGTGCACCACTCACAGGTGTGTCTATATTTACAGCACTTTTGGTGGTTAAAGTCGCTTTAGTAAGGCATTTAGTGCAGTGTTTGAAAAAAAGCACACCATACAAACGCACCAAGTGTGTGCATAAATTAAAGCGAAGCTTAAATTATTTTATTGTAATTTTATGCGTTTAATTAAGTAATCTACGCTTACTTATTACACGTGAATAGAGCCTCGCTAATACTTTAAATAGCGTAATGAAATAGATTTATACCTCATCTTAAAATCAACTATATTTGAGCGCCAAACTGAGCTGGTGCAAGTGACCTTTAAGCTTTTGTTTTGCCAAGTGAGCTTGCTCAAGGGTGACTTGCTTAAATTCAATAGAGTCACCGGGTCTAAATTGCGCAAATTGATGTAAATCGGCCTCTATTACAGTGCCAAGTATAGGGTAGCCACCGGTAGTTTGCGCATCGTTTAGTAATACAATAGGCTCGCCACTGGGTGGTAATTGAATTGTTCCAGGGGCAGTGCCAACAGAGGCAAGTGAGTGACTATGAGTTAGAGGGCTTTCGTTTGTTAGCCTAAGTCCCATCCTGTTGCTGTTATGGCATACTTTAAACGATGTAGAAAAAAACTGTTTAAGAAGCGTATCACCTAGTATTTGTGCGTGCGGGCTTGCATGTATCCTGATCACCTTTAGTTTAGGCGGAGTAATAGCTCCGCGCTGTATAAAGCGCGTTATTGGCAGGGGAGATGTTTTAATAGGAATAATGTCGCCCTCGCTAAGTGCTTTACCTGCTAAGCCACCAAAGTGCGCGTTTAAATCGGTTGATTTTGAACCCATGACATCTTTAACATCAATGCCGCCTTGTACGGCTATATAGGCACGCAAACCAGCTCGACCTGTATCAAAGCTTAAAGTTTGATTGGCGCTTACTTGGTAACTCCACCCTGGGTAGAGGGGCGTTTCATCAAGCGTGGCGTTTAAATCAGCGCCTAGTAGGGCAATAATGGCATCGGCTTCAAACTGTAACTCGCACAGGCCTAACGTAACCTCAAGCACAGCGTCATTATCTTTGTTACCCACTAATTTATTGGCAATTATTTGTGCGTAAGGGTCTAAACAACCCGCTTGGCTAACACCTAAATGGCGATAACCGCAGCGCCCGCTATCTTGAATTGTAAGTTGCACGCCGGGTTTAAGTACTTTTATCACGTTATGCTCCTTGCACTGTATTTATTGAAACAAATGATAGCGTATCGCCGGGTTTGAATAAGCATGGCTCAGGATGTGTGCTATCAAAAAGGGGCGTGTTTGTGTGGCCAATGATATGCCAACCGCCAGGTGTTTCTGCTGGGTAAATAGCAGTTTGCTCTGCGCCTAAAGCAATGGCACCTTTAGGTACTTTAGTACGTGGAGTGTCTCTGCGTGGGATATGCAAGCGTGAATCTAATCCATGTAGGTAAGCAAAACCGGGCTGAAACCCTAAAAATAAAACGTGGTAAGTGGCTTGGCTGTGTATTTGAATAATTTGTTGGTGAGTTAGGTTAGTTTTTTTTGCAACAAAATCTAAATCTTCTCCATCATAAGTGGTGTGTATTTTATGGTGAGTGCCTTTAAATGTTGTTGCTTTTACTTTGTCCCATAAATCAGGCAAAGCGTTTTGCCACTTTTGTAAATTACTTGCCGATTTTAAATAAAGCGTTAAAGAGTTCATGCCTGGGACTAAATCAGAAAATTCATCGTATTGTTTTAGTTGTGCAGTGAGTGCCCAAATTTTTCTTTGCGTTTTAAGTGCATCACTTTGTTTATGGTGTGATGCACTAAGGAGCAAACTAGTATTTGTTAACGCCACGACTTGTAAAAGTTCAGTCATAATTATTATCTTTTTATACAACGTGCAGCAAAGCTAACATAGTTTTGTTTATTTATTCAGTACCTAGCCATAAGAAAAATAATGAAAATGAAATGCAGACTCAAACTGTATTCAAATTTAGCACGTATCTATTTACTGAAATTAAAACAAGGGATGTTAGGTCTTAATTAAAACACGTAGGTATTAAGAGGTATTTATGACATTTTCTCACTCAGTTTATTTATTTGGCGCCGCTATTACGTTTAGCGCCGGCTGTTTTGCTTTATCAACTGAAAAAATAGAGCACAGTAACGTAGAGGCTACAATGCATATAAAAACCATTGTGTTAGGTTCTGGCTGTTTTTGGGGGGCAGAAAAGCGCTACGAAGCATTAGAAGGGGTTATCGATGCAGAGTCAGGCTATGCAGATGGTCATGGCTTTAAAGCTACATATAACAATATCACTGATAAATCACGCCGCTTCGATGAAAATAACTACGCTGAAGTAGTACAAGTTATGTACAACGACAATGTTATTTCTTCTAAAGCATTATTACAGCATTACTTTGAAAGTCATGATCCTACAAAATTGAATCGCCAAGGTAATGATATTGGTACGCAGTATCGATCAATTATTCTTACTACCACAAAAGAGCAAGCCCAGCTTGCAGAGCAAGTTAAAGCCGAGTATCAGCCGTTATTAACAAAAGCAGGTTATGGACAGATTAAAACAGACATAAAGCCTCTTGAGGGGTTTGTATCTGCCGAGGAGTATCATCAAAATTATTTACAAAAGAATCCAAATGGCTACTGCCCAGATCACGCTACTGGTGTGGTATTTAATAAGTCTAAAAAAACCGATATAGACAATAATTTTTTACTCACTGGCAAGCAGATTGTGGTACTAGATTCGCGTGAGTACTGCCCTTATTGCGAAAAGTTTAAAAAAACAGTAGCAAACGATTACAAGGGCTCAATCCCTTTAACATTTCGTCATGCTGATGAGCTCAATGGTTTAACTATAAAATCGGCAACATGGGCAACTCCCACCATTTTGTTTTTAGAAAATGGTAAAGAGGTGTATGCGCATCAAGGCTACGCGACCTCTGCTGAATTTTACAAAGCGCTTGGCGCCTTTAAACTAGGCGATAGTGATGCCTACGAAGTCGCATTTCATGAGCGCACCGATAGACCTTACTGTAAAGAGTATAAAGAATTTAAAAACACTCCCGACGGCGTATTTGTAGATAAATTAAGTGGTGAGCCATTATTTGATACCCGCGATAGATTTAACTCAGGAACGGGGTGGTTATCGTTTAAACACCCGGTTAAAAATAGTGTTACTGAGCATAAAGATACTAGCTGGGGAATGACACGCATTGAGCTTAAATCAAAAAGCACAGGTATTCATTTAGGGCATTTATTTAAAGGTGAGGGGCCAAGAGGTACAGATAGATACTGTATTAATGCTACTGTGCTGGAGTTTATACCTCGTAATAAAAGCTGATTTATATGAGCTATCAGTTCGCTCTTATATATGTAATAAATCTAAACTTTAATTAACTGTGAATATGATATATAAATTAATAAAGCAAATGACAAAAAACGGCATTTTATTATCAAACTGATTAATACGTTAGCAATTGTCTCAGGGCTTATTACTATAAGCCCTGTATTAGCACAACCTGTCGAAAAATATGTAATAGGGGTGGAGAATATAGAATACCTGCCTTATTACGATGGCAGTGGCACTAACAAGCGTGACTATTTTGGTTTTAGCAAAGAGTTATTGGAACTATT
Source organism: Pseudoalteromonas sp. MM1 (assembly GCF_030296835.1). Taxonomy (NCBI): domain Bacteria; kingdom Pseudomonadati; phylum Pseudomonadota; class Gammaproteobacteria; order Alteromonadales; family Pseudoalteromonadaceae; genus Pseudoalteromonas; species Pseudoalteromonas sp. MM1. The sequence continues at coordinate 1,744,433 of NZ_AP027922.1, forward strand.
TGCCAAACAACAGAATATAAAGTTTGAGTTTTACACTTTGCCAATTCCGCGCCTTTATAAAGAGTTTATAGAGCATCATCATGTTGACTTTAAATACCCCGATAACCCGCACTGGCAAGCAAGTTATAAAAATCAGCATCAACAAAGTATTATTTATTCAGTCCCTTCATTGGTTACACATACAGGTATAGCGAGCTTAAAAGACGATATTAAACTTGAAGAATGCAAATCACTTGCAAAAGTTCGCGGCTTTACATTGCAAGGACTTGGTAAATTAACGTCTAGCCCAGAGCTAAAAGTCGTTGAAAATGATAATGTAATCGAGATGATTTATTTGCTGCATAAAGAGCGAGTTGATTGTATATATATTTCACACGATGTACTTAAATACAATATAGAAGAGTTTTTTGATACACCCGTACCTGTGTTTTTTCAGCATCAGCTGCCTGTTGATCGCCAAGCGTTTATGTTATCGAGCATTAAACACCCACAGCTGGTTAAAAAGTTTAATGTATTTTTAAAACAGAATGAAAACACCATTAAACAGCTTAAAAAAAAGCATAACTTTATAGTTGAATAATACTTAATTAAGTGAATTGGTAAAAACGCTGGGGTAGGTAATAGTGTTTATAAAACAAAAACGGCCCATATAAGGTCACCACCTCACATGAACCGCTCTTCACACTGACAACATCTTACACACACAATATAAGATTTGGTTTGCTACAAAGTAGCTAATTTAGTTATTGCTGTGCGCTGCTGGTGGAATAAAAAACAGTTCAAACTAAGTCACCACCTAACTTGAACTGCTTTTTCACACTGACAACATCTTACACACACAATATAAGATTTGGTTTGCTACTCAGTAGCTAATTTAGTTATTGCTGCGTGCTGCTGGTGGAATAAAAAACAGTTCAAACTAAGTCACCACCTAACTTGAACTGCTTTTTCACACTGACAACATCTTACACACACAATATAAGATTCTTTTCTTACCTTGTTAGAGCTATTACCTCTAAAAAGGTTGCATTTATTTGGTGCAAAACAGTAAATAATGTCTAATAAGTAAAAACGTTTAGCTGCTTGCTTTCGATAAGTTAACTTTAAAATAATCATATAAGTCATACAAACGATAAAAATAAAACTAATAAGTGAAAAAAATTAAGCTATAGACTTTAGTCTAAAGCCTGGATTTATCTTTTTGTTTTTAAATGAAAAAATTTAAAGGTTAGGAAAGGGGCAATAGGGTGGCGATTAAAAAACTATTTTTAAATAATTAAAAAGTAGTATTGCAGGTTTTGCGAGCTCGACACCCTAAATAATTTAACTTTGAATTTTTCTAAAAGTAGATACCACCCACTTAGCAAATAGGTCTAATGCAGGATTTGGCGTATTAGCCTCGTGTTGTACTAAGTAGTATTTATCTTTAGTTGTAAGAGGCTGTTGAAATAGCTTATAAAGCCATTTTTCATCAAACCAACTTTGGCTAATAGGCAGCGGTATAAGTGAAATGCCAATGCCCTGTTGCGCTGCACGAGCGACCCCAAACATACTATCAATTTGTATGATTTGCGTAGGCGAAAAGTCATCTATACCTGCTTTTTCAGCCCATTGGTGCCATGCCCACGGCCTTGCTTTGTGAAGGATTAAAGGAACTTGATTTAATGCTTGGCAATGATCGTCTTTCCACTGTTTTAATAATTTTTCGTTACAAGCAGGAATATACTCTAAATTAAATAATTCAGTAGTAAGGCCCTCAGTGGGTTTACTCGATGATAAAACAATCGATAAGTCACTATGGCGCGTAAGCTCTTTACGTGTTTTAAGCGTATCCATTTGCAGGTTTATATTAGGGTGCTCAGATGTCCACTCACTTAATTTAGGCATGAGTAGCTCACTGGCAAAAAATTCAGGCAGCGTAATAGTTATATTGGTATTTTGTTGCAACTGACTAAATTCATTGATGGTGTTTTCAAGGGTATAAATAATAGGCGAAATGGCATCAAAAAAGTTTTTACCCGCAGCGGTTAAACTAATTGAGCGAGTTTGGCGCTGAAATAACTCAATGCCTAGTTGTTCTTCAAGTTGTTTTATTTGATGGCTAACCGCAGAGGGCGTTAAGTACAGCTCTTTAGCTGCATGTTTAAAACTTAAGCTTTTTGCTGCAAAGCAAAAAGAGCGGAGGCCTCGAATAGGAGTTTGCATGTTTTCCAGAATTGTTTAATTAATTTAAGACGCCTTTAACAGGCAATAATCGAACCAATAATTTAATATAATAATATCAATAGTTTAATTTTAAATATAGCACTAGTTCACAAAAAGGGTGCATAGCTTCTACAAATTAGTGCAAATAATCTAAGCGCTTACATTATAGTTATTTGTATTATAGATAATATTTACTACATATGTGTGAAAAGCTTAAGAATATTTTTAAAGGCAAAAAAAATCCCTCTTGCGAGGGATTTTGGGTAACTCAGCGCCATTGGCACTGGGAATGAGGTCGGTACATGGTAAAGCGTTAAAAAACCATTTCTGGTACTTCACCGTCAACAAGTAGTTTACCTGCTGTTTTACTAATTATTTCATCAACTGATACGCCAGGAGCACGCTCTAATAAATGAAATGCGCCGTCTTTAACTTCTAATACGGCTAAATCTGTTACTATTTTTTTAACGCAATTAACGCCTGTAAGGGGTAAAGAGCAATTTTCTAGCAATTTAGAATCACCATGCTTACTTGCATGGGTCATAGTAACAACAATATTTTTCGCGCCAGCGACTAAGTCCATCGCGCCACCCATGCCTTTAATCAGCTTTTTCGGGATCATCCACGACGCAATGTTGCCGTTCTGGTCAACTTCAAATGCACCCAGAACGGTTAAGTCTACATGACCACCCCGTATCATGGCAAAACTATCTGCACTATTAAATATGGCTGCGCCTGTTGCAGCTGTCACGGTTTCTTTACCCGCGTTGATCATATCGGCGTCTAATTCTGCTTTTGTTGGGTAGGGACCCATACCTAACAAGCCATTTTCGGACTGTAACATAACTTCAATACCTTCAGGTACATAGTTTGCGACGAGTGTCGGAATTCCTATGCCTAAATTAACGTAGTAGCCGTCCTTAAGTTCTTGTGCAACGCGCATTGCAACTTGTTCACGTGATAATGCCATAATTATGCTCCTGCTTAATCTCGTGTTGTTACACGTTCAATGCGTTTTTCAAAGTTGCCTTTAATAACGCGATTTACAAAAATACCTGGGGTATGAATTTGGCTAGGCTCAAGTTCACCGGGCTCTACAATTTCCTCTACTTCGGCAACGGTAATTTTACCTGCGGTTGCCGCCATAGGGTTAAAGTTCATAGCGGTGTGCCTAAATACTAAATTACCGTATCGGTCGGCTTTCCATGCTTTTACAATGGCAAATTCACCCGTTATAGACTCTTCTAAAATATAAGGGCGACCGTTAAACTCTTTTACTTCTTTACCTTCAGCTACAGGGGTACCGTAACCTGTAGCGGTATAAAAAGCTGGGATACCTGCACCACCTGCACGCATTTTTTCAGCAAGCGTGCCTTGTGGGGTAAGCTCTACATCTATTTCGCCGCTAAGAAGTTGTTGCTCGAATAGGGCGTTTTCGCCAACGTATGAGGCAATCACTTTTTTTATTTGTTTGTCTTTAAGTAAAATACCCAATCCAAAGTCATCTACACCGCAGTTATTAGAAACCACTGTTAGCTCTTTGGTTTTCATTTGTTTAATTTGTTTAATTAAGCCTTCAGGAATGCCGCATAAGCCAAAACCACCAGCAATTACGGTATCGCCATCTTTTAAACCTGCCATTGCAGCTTCGTAACTAGAAACTACTTTATCAAAACCGGCCATGAGTCTCTCCTCATTGTGTTAACTGCCATTTGGCAAGTCAAACTATTATTTTTGTGTGTTGTGCAGTGCAATTGCCACTTTACTTACAGGGGCTTTGCCAAGTGCTTGCGTAATTTGCCAACCTGCGTTACTTAACCTTTGTAAATCAATTCCATGCTCTATGCCAAGCCCATTGAGTAAGTAAACAACATCTTCAGTGGCAACATTTCCTGACGCACCCTTAGCATAAGGGCACCCGCCAAGGCCTGCAACGGCAGCGTCAATGGTGGCTATACCTAAGCTCAGTGCTGCGTAAATATTTGTGAGCGCTTGACCATAAGTATCATGGAAGTGAATTGCTAATTTCGTCTTATTTATGTGCTGTAATAATAAAGATAACACCTCGGTAATTTTATTGGCGGTACCAACTCCTACAGTATCGCCAAGGCTTACCTCATAACAGCCAAGTGCAAGTAGTTTTTGTGTTACTTCAAGCACTTTTTGTGGCGCTATGTCACCTTCGTATGGGCAACCGGCAATGCAGCTTACATAACCACGCACGCGTATATTATTGGCTTTTGCAAACGCCATTACTTCACTAAAGCGCTCAATACTTTCATCAATGCTGCAGTTTATGTTTTTTTGGCAAAACGATTCGCTTGCAGCAGTAAAAATAGCAAATTCCTTAACACCTGCATCTAGGGCAGCTTGAGCACCTTTTAAATTAGGCGTAAGGGCACTTAAATTTACATGGGGTAAATCAAGTGCTTTTATCACGTCGGCTGAGTCGGCCATTTGTGGCACCCATTTAGGTGATACAAATGCCCCTGCTTCTATATCTTTTAAGCCTGCATCACTGAGTGCATTAATTAAGGCAATTTTATCTTTTGTAGGTACGGCTTTTTCGTTTTGCAGACCATCGCGGGCACCCATTTCTACAATACGTACTTTTTTAGGAAAAGCAGTCATCACGATGCCTCCTGCGCCGTGGTATCTTCTACAATAGCAAGTAGGGCACCATGGGTTACAAGTTCGCCCTCGGCAAAACAATAACTTTGTAAAATACCATCGTGCGGAGCGCTCAGTGTGTATTCCATTTTCATGGCTTCAATAATAACAACCGCATCGCCTTTGGTTAAAGTGCTTCCTACTTCAACTAAGTGCTTAACTACTGTGCCATTAAGTGGCGCTGCAAGTGGTAGGGCGTCACTTTCGTGGCTGCTAATGTAATGTTTAGTATTTAGAGTAAGCTTGATTTGCAGCGCAGCAAACATCACGCTAATACTGTTATCAATGTGGCTTACATGGGCGGTAAATTTTTCGCCATTAATAAACACGCAGCATTGGTTTTGGTTTAGTTCACCCATAACCTCAAACAGTTCTTCATTATGGTTAATGACATAGCCTGTTTTAGTTTTAACGGCGTTTATAGGTAAATCTGTAAATGGAATATTTATTTTTTGCGGTGCATTAAGTGTAAAACCACTGAGTTGCTGCCAAGGGCTTGCACTTTGAACAGTTTCGTTTTTAGCGCTAAGCGATTCAAGATAAGCAAAGGCTGCAATTACGTGTGCTTTTTCAAGGGCAATGCTATTAACACTCACCAATGCATCACCTTGCTCAGCAATAAAGTGGGTACTTGGCGCACCTTGAGCAAACGTAGGGTGGCTTGCTAAGTTATGTAAAAAGCCAATGTTAGTGCTAAAACCCGCTAAGTGAAATTGCTCAAGTGCTTGGCGTAAACGCGATAATGCTTGCTCTCGGTTATCATCATGCACAATCAGCTTTGCAATCATAGGGTCGTAAAACGGGCTTATTTCATCGCCTTGTGCAATACCGGTATCAATACGTACAAACTCACTGTTAAGTGGTGTGCTCAACGCTTCTATTGTGCCCGAGCAGGGAATAAAGTCGTTAGCTGGATCTTCTGCATAAATACGTGCTTCAAAGCTGTGGCCTTGGAGTTCTATATCTGATTGCGTAAGTGGCAGTGTTTGCCCAGCGGCAATATTAATTTGCCAACTCACTAAATCTACACCAGTTACCATTTCTGTCACTGGGTGTTCTACTTGCAGGCGTGTGTTCATTTCCATAAAGAAAAACTCATCACCGCACAGCAAAAACTCAACGGTACCTGCACCTCTGTAATTTATAGCCAGGGCGCAGCGTACTGCGGCTTCCCCCATTTCTTTGCGTAGTTCATCGCTTAAACCAGGCGCTGGCGCTTCTTCAATAACTTTTTGATGACGGCGCTGCAGGGAACAATCACGATCCCCTAAATAAACACAGTTACCGTGGTTATCGGCAAATACCTGTACTTCAACATGGCGAGGCTGGTCAACGTAGCGCTCAAGTAGTACTAAGTCGTTTCCAAAACCGGCTATTGCTTCACGTTGTGCGCCCTCAAGTGCATTTATAAAATCGTTGGCTTGCTCAACTACGCGCATGCCTTTACCGCCGCCGCCAAAGGCAGCTTTAATTAGCACGGGATAGCCAATTTTTTCAGCCTCAGATTGTAAAAAAGCAGGGTCTTGGTTATCACCATAATACCCAGGCACTAATGGTACATTGGCAGCGGCCATTATTTCTTTGGCGCGGGTTTTAGAGCCCATAGCCTCTATGCTGCTTGCTAGTGGGCCAATAAACGCAATATTGTTTGCTTCACAGGCTTTAGCAAATTCGCTGTTTTCAGATAAAAATCCATAACCAGGATGAATACAGTCAGCGCCTGCATTTTTAGCTACTTGCAAAATTTTGTCGGCGACTAGGTATGAGTCTTTACTTGGTGCTGGGCCAATGTGGTAGGCCTCATCAGCCATTTTTACGTGTTGTGCATGTTTGTCGGCGTCAGAATAAACAGCCACTGTTGTTAGGCCCATTTGTTTTGCACTTCGCATTACACGGCATGCAATTTCACCACGGTTGGCAATGAGTATCTTTTTTAAAGTGTGTGTGTTCATAGTTAATCCTACAGTTGCCAAGCGGGTGGGCGTTTATCAAAAAAGGCACTTAGCCCTTCTTGGCCTTCATTTGATACACGAATTTTTGCAATACGTTCGGCCGTGAGCTCAATAAGTTCATCGTTAATTGGCTTATTTGCTACATCGTTTATTAATGATTTAGCGGCTTTTACAGCGACAGGGCCGTTATCGATTAATGTTTGCAGCATGTTATCAAGCGCACAATCTAAATTACCGGTGACCTGATGAACCAAACCAATTTGTTTTGCTGTGTGGGCATCAAACACCTCGGCGGTTAAAAAGTAGCGACGCGCAGCGCGCTCACCAATGGCTTTAATTACATAGGGGCTAATTACCGCAGGGATAAGTCCTAATTTCACTTCACTTAAGCAAAACTGGGCGTCATCTTTACTTAGGGCAATATCGCAACAAGCAATTAAGCCCAGAGCGCCGCCAAACGCAGCGCCTTGTACAGCACATATAGTTGGGTGAGGAGAGGTCGCTAACACCTGCATTAATTTAGCGAGTTGCATGGAGTCGGCAAGGTTATCGGCGTAATTGTTATCAGCCATTGATTTCATCCAGGCTAAATCGGCACCGGCAGAAAAATGCTTTCCTTCGGTTTTTAAAACCAAAGCGCGAATGTCGAGCGTATTTGCATGCTCTATGCACTGAATAAGCTCGTGGATTACTTCACTATTAAATGCGTTACGTTTTTCAACTCGGCTTAAAACAAGTACAGCCACATTAGATTTTGTTATTTGTAGTGTTACTGACATTTTTGCACTCCGGTTACATTCTAAATACGCCAAATTTAGAGTCTTGCTGTGGTGCATTTTTAGCTGCACTCAAGGCAAGGCCTAATACGTTACGGGTATCGGCAGGGTCAATAATGCCGTCATCCCACAAGCGCGCGCTTGCGTAATACGGATGGCCTTGCTCTTCGTATTGATCAATAATTGGCTTTTTAAAATCGTTAACTTCTTGCTCGCTCATGCTATGGCCTTTACGGGCTAAGCCATCTTGCTTAACTTGTGCCATTACACCGGCGGCTTGCTCTCCACCCATTACAGAAATACGGGCATTCGGCCACATCCACATCATGGTTGGTTCAAATGCGCGGCCACACATACCATAGTTACCCGCGCCGTAAGAGCCCCCAATTAGCACCGTAAATTTAGGCACATCGGCACACGACACTGCCATCACCATTTTTGCGCCGTGCTTTGCTATGCCTTCAGCTTCGTATTTTTTACCCACCATAAAGCCGGTAATATTTTGTAAAAACACTAAAGGAATATTGCGCTGTGCACATAGTTGAATAAAGTGTGCGCCTTTTTGCGCCGACTCACTAAATAAAATGCCGTTATTTGCCACTATGCCAACAGGGTTACCGTAAATACTGGCAAAACCGGTTACCAACGTTTCACCAAAGTAACGTTTAAATTCATCAAACGATGAGTCATCAACTGTGCGGGTAATAACTTCACGCACATCAAATGGTTTTTTAAGGTCGGTGCCTACAATGCCATAAAGCTCGTTTATATCGTAACGTGGCGGTTTAACATCTTCTAAAAGAGGGGTTGTAGGTCGCGTATAATTTATACGCTCAATACATTGGCGCGCAATAGACAGCGCATGCTCGTCATTTTCAGCAAAGTGATCGGCAACCCCTGATGTTTTACAATGCACATCGGCGCCGCCTAATTCTTCGGCGCTTACTATTTCACCTGTGGCTGCTTTTACAAGCGGCGGGCCGGCTAAAAATATAGTGCCTTGCTCTTTTACTATTATGCTTTCATCGGCCATAGCGGGTACGTAGGCGCCACCAGCGGTACATAACCCCATTACCACAGCAATTTGAGGAATACCTTTACCCGACATACGGGCTTGGTTATAAAAAATACGCCCAAAATGCAATTTATCAGGGAATACATCGTCTTGCTCGGGCAGGTTAGCACCGCCCGAATCAACTAAATAAATACACGGTAAGTGGCAGCGCTCGGCTATGTCTTGTGCGCGTAAATGCTTTTTAACGGTAAGTGGAAAGTACGTACCGCCTTTTACTGTGGCATCGTTTGCGATGATCATGCACTCAACGCCTTTAACACGGCCAATACCGGCAACTACACCCGCACAAGCAATTTCTTGTTCGTACACACCAAAGGCAGCAAATTGTGAAATTTCTAAAAATGGCGAGCCTTCATCTAGTAAAGTACTAATACGGTCGCGTACAAATAATTTACCACGACCTTCGTGACGCTGTTTTAACGCAGTGCCGCCACCTAAGCTGATGGTGGCCACTTTGCTTTGTAAATCATCAACTAAAGCGGCCATGTTTTTGTGATTTTGAACAAAAGTAGGATCGTGAGGATTAACGCTCGATTTTAATATCGTCATAATTTAATCCTTAACGGCTTTCGGTAAATAGTTCGCGGCCGATAAGCATGCGGCGAATTTCGGATGTGCCAGCACCAATTTCGTATAATTTGGCATCACGTAGTAAGCGCCCTGTGGCGTATTCATTTATGTAGCCGTTCCCACCTAAAATTTGAATGGCATCTAGCGCCATTTTAGTGGCAAGCTCAGCGGCATATAAAATGGCGCCAGCAGCATCTTTACGGGTGGTTTCGCCGCGGTCGCAGGCTTTAGCTACGGTATAAACGTATGAGCGAGCAGCGTTCATTTGCGTATACATGTCGGCCACTTTGCCTTGAATTAACTGAAATTGACCAATAGGGGTATCAAACTGTTTACGCTCATGAATATATGGCACCACTATATCCATACAGGCTTGCATAATGCCAAGCGGGCCTGCAGCAAGTACCACACGCTCGTAATCAAGGCCGCTCATTAGAACCTTCACGCCTTCGTTTAGCTTACCTAAAATGTTCTCTTCGGGTACTTCGCAGTTTTCAAACACCAGTTCACACGTGTTTGATCCACGCATACCAAGTTTGTCTAGCTTTTGCGCAGTAGAGAATCCTGGGAAGTCTTTTTCCACAATAAATGCGGTAATGCCTTTAGCGCCGGCTTCTAAATCTGTTTTTGCATAAATAACAAATGTGTTTGCATCGGGGCCGTTGGTGATCCACATTTTATTGCCATTTAAAATGTATTTATCGCCTTTTTTTTCGGCTTTTAGTTTCATCGATACCACGTCAGAGCCTGCGTTTGGCTCACTCATAGCAAGGGCACCAATATGTTCGCCGCTAATAAGTTTTGGTAGGTATTTTTCTTTTTGTGCTTGATTACCGTTACGGTTAATTTGATTTACACACAAGTTTGAATGCGCACCATAGCTTAAACCAATTGATGCACTCGCACGGCTAATTTCTTCCATTGCAATTACATGTTCTAAGTAACCTAAGCCTGCACCGCCAAAGTCTTCAGAAACGGTCATGCCTAATACACCCATTTCGCCCATTTGCGGCCAAAGCTGATTAGGAAACGCATTATCAATATCAGTTTGCTCAGCCAGTGGCGCAATTTCTTGGCTTGCAAAGCTATTTACATGGTCGCGGATCATATCGGCGGTTTCGCCTAGGCCAAAGTTCATCTCTTTATAAAGTGAAATAGTGCTCATGATTCATTCCTGTGTGAGTGTGTGTTGTCAGTGTGTTTTTATTATTAAAATAGGCTACTCGTCTATTTTATTAAGTGTGTCTCTGCAGCGGCGCTCCGCTGTCACTAATTCCATAAGCACAACTTTTATGTCGTCCATTTGCTGAGAAAGGTCGGCTTTTTTCTCTGCTATTAAATCGAGCATAGTTACCAGCTGTTTAGCGCTTGATTTATCGGCGTCGTACAGTTCAAACAAACGGCCTGTTTCAGCCAACGTAAAGCCTAAGCGTTTGCCACGCAGTATTAGTTTTAAGCGAACTTTGTCGCGTTTTGAATAAATACGGGTTTGGCCATTGCGCTCTGGGCTGACTAAACCTTGGTCTTCGTAAAAACGAATAGAGCGGGTGGTAATATCAAACTCTTTAGCTAAATCGCTAATGCTAAAGGTTTGATCGCTGCTGCTAGGCGCTTTTGCAGAACTTGCAAAGTTTGTTTGGTTATCTGGTTTCATAGTTGTGTTTACCTCATTCGAATAACTCCAATATAAGTGAAGTTTACGTAAAGGTAAAGCTTGGTGTGGTATGAAACTATTTATAAAGGAGTGTTGGTGTAGAATATTAAATTATATTTTTAATATTCAATGGTTTATTTTTGATATTTGTTCACATTGCCGTTACTGGAAAATAATGCTTACACTTTTAAAACTAAAAATTAAACGTTTTTTAGTTGACGTTAGCGTAAACGTTAGTATTGTGTAAGGGTGTTAAACAATAAATGAATACTAAATTAATAGAGCAAATATTCTAACAACTATTTGCATATAAATACAACGGAGTTAATTATGGCTTTAGAATCAGTGGTAATTGTAGCAGCAAAGCGTACGCCAATGGGCGGTTTTATGGGCGCATTGACCGATGCACAATCTACCGAGCTTGGCGCTACCGCCATTGCAAGTGCACTGGCACAAACTGGTTTAGCAAATGATGCAATAGATGAAGTAATAATGGGCTGTGTATTGCCAGCGGGCCTTGGCCAAGCGCCAGCTCGCCAAGCAATGTTAAAAGCAGGCCTTGCTCTGGGCACGGGTGCTACCACCATTAATAAAGTATGTGGCTCTGGGTTAAAAGCCGCCATGCTAGCAAACGATTTAATTAAAGCGGGCTCAATTAGTAGTGCAATTGCTGGCGGGATGGAAAGCATGAGTAACGCACCGTATTTTATACCTAAAGCGCGTGGCGGTATGCGTATGGGCCACGGCGAAATTAAAGATCATATGATGAGCGACGGCCTAGAAGATGCTTACGATAACAAAGCAATGGGCTGTTTTGCGCAAGACACCGCCGATGAATATGGCATTGGCCGTGAGCAAATGGATGCGTTTGCACTGGGTTCGTTAAGCAAAGCCAATGCGGCAATCGAAAACGGCAGTTTTGAAAACGAAATTGCACCGCACACTATAAAAACCCGTAAGGGCGATGTAACCGTATCGGTTGACGAACAACCGGGTAATGCACGCCCTGAAAAAATACCAAGCCTTCGTGCTGCCTTTAAAAAAGACGGCACTATTACTGCGGCAAATTCATCGTCAATTTCTGATGGTGGCGCAGCGCTAATATTAATGAGCGAATCAAAAGCAAAAGCGCAAGGCTTAACACCGCTTTGTAAAATTGTAGCGCACAGTACTCACTCTCAAAAACCAAGCGAATTTACAGTAGCACCCGTGGGCGCAATGAACAGCGTGCTTGAAAAAGCAGGTTGGACTACTGCTGATGTTGATCTTTGGGAAATTAACGAAGCCTTTGCCATGGTTACCATGCTTGCTATTAACGAATTAAAGCTTGATGAGAGCAAAGTAAATGTAAATGGCGGTGCGTGCGCACTTGGCCATCCAATTGGTGCCAGCGGCGCGCGAATTTTAGTTACGCTTATTCATGCCCTTAAAAACCGTGGTCTTAAAAAAGGCATTGCGTCTTTATGTATTGGTGGCGGCGAAGCCGTAGCCATGGCTGTAGAGGCTTACTAACAAAGCAGTTAATTAACTAACAGCAACTAAAATGCACCGTACTAATACTAATAACAAAACGGTGCCATTTTTAAAAGAACACACTAACAACAGGATTTACCCATGCACCAAGTTCCACTACTTATAAATGGCGAATTTGTTCAATCGGCTTCAAACGAGCTTATTGATGTAATTAACCCCGCAAACCAAGAAGTACTTGCACAAGTTCCATGTACTACCGACTCAGAAATGGATGCAGCCATTGCCTCGGCCTCAGAAACATTCAAAACGTGGAAAGATGTGCCTATTACCGAACGTGCCCGCATTATGATGAAATACGCCGCGCTATTAAAAGAGCACCACGATGAGCTTGCAACCATTATTTGCCACGAACTAGGTAAAACATTCGAAGATGCAAAAGGCGATGTATGGCGCGGTATTGAAGTAGTAGAGCAAGCAGCTAACGCACCGTCATTAATGATGGGCGAAACAATGGAAAACGTTGCCCGTAAAATCGATACCTATTCTTACATGCAGCCCCTTGGCGTATGTGCGGGCATTACGCCGTTTAACTTTCCGGCGATGATCCCACTTTGGATGTTTCCGCTGGCTATTGTATGTGGTAACACCTTTATTTTAAAACCGTCTGAACAAGACCCACTCACACCAATGCGCTTAGCTGAACTATTTATTGAAGCCGGCGCACCAAAAGGCGTATTACAAGTGGTTCATGGTACAAAACCGCAAGTAGACCGCTTATTAGAAGACAAAGCCGTACGTGCAATTTCGTTTGTGGGTTCGTGTGGCGTAGGTGCTTATATTTATTCTAAAGGCACACAAAACCTTAAGCGCGTGCAAGCGTGTGTGGGTGCTAAAAACCACATGGTTATTATGCCAGATGCGAGTAAGTCACATGTTGTAAATAACCTTGTTGGCGCCTCAGTAGGTGCTGCAGGGCAGCGCTGTATGGGTATTTCGGTTGCTGTGTTTGTAGGCCAAGCAAGCGAGTGGGTTGATGAAATAAAAGCAGGCTTTGAAAACGTACGTCCAGGCGTATGGGATGACAAAGACGCAGCCTACGGCCCACAAACATCAAAAGCCGCAAAAGCGCGTATTTTATCGCTTATAGCAAGCGGTAAAGAGCAAGGCGCCACCTGCTTAATTGATGGCTCAAACTATACAGTAGAGGGCTACGAGCAAGGTAACTGGGTTGGCCCAACGCTATTTACCGATGTGACAAAAGAAATGGATTTATACAAAGAAGAAATTTTTGGTCCTGTGCTTGCCTGTATGTTTGTAGATACGCTTGAGGAAGCAATTGCCCTTATTAACGAAAGCCCATACGGAAACGGTACATCACTATTTACCTCAAGCGGCGCTGCGGCTCGTAAATTCCAACACGAAATAGAAGTAGGCCAAGTGGGTATTAATGTGCCTATTCCGGTGCCGCTGCCGTTTTTCTCGTTTACTGGTTGGAAAGGCTCGTTTTATGGCGATACTCACACCTACGGTAAGCAAGGTATACGTTTTTACACAGAAACTAAAACCATTACCTCACGTTGGTTTGAAGACGACATCGCTTCAGGGCCAAACATGAGCATTAATTTAAAATAAACACACTCAAAAATAATAATAAAGAAGGGCGCAAAGGCTAAACTCGCTGACAAGCAAATAGAACACACACATCAGCCTTTGCCGCTCTTCACACCTATCCCAATAGGGCACACTAACAACACACAATTAAAGAGGTCTAACATGGACTTTAACTTATCAGAAGATCAACACGCCTTTGCAGAAACTGCACGCCAATTTGCCGAATCAGAACTTGCTCCACATGCAGCAAAGTGGGATCGCGAGCATATTTTTCCTAAAGATACGATTAAAGCCGCAGGCGAGCTTGGTTTTTGTGGTTTATACACGCCAGAGGAAGCCGGCGGCCTTGGGTTATCACGCTTAGATTCAAGCATTATATTTGAGCAGCTTGCTATGGGCTGTACTGCTACAACGGCCATGTTAACTATTCATAATATGGCTACGTGGATGGTAGCAAGTTTTGGTACCGACGCAGTTAAAGACAAATACGTAGAGCAATTAGTAATGGGCGAGCTACTTGCCTCTTATTGTTTAACAGAGCCTGGCTCGGGCTCAGATGCGGCATCACTAAAAACAAAAGCCGTACTTGAGGGTGATGAATACGTTATTAACGGCTCAAAAATGTTTATATCGGGCGCGGGCGAAACCGAAGTATTAGTAGTAATGGCACGCACAGGCGGCGAAGGTGCAGCGGGTATTTCGGCATTTGTAGTACCGGCCGACGCACAAGGCGTTGAGTACGGTAAAGCAGAAGAAAAAATGGGTTGGAACGCACAACCAACACGCTTAATTAGTTTTGAAAATGTGCGTATACCTGCGCACAACTTATTAGGTAAAGAAGGTGAAGGCTTTAAATTTGCAATGCAAGGCCTAGATGGCGGGCGAATTAATATTGCAACGTGCTCAATTGGTACAGCACAAGCCGCACTAAACACCGCAAAAGAGTACTTAAAAGAGCGCACGCAGTTTGGTAAGCCACTGGCTGCGTTTCAGGCTTTACAGTTTAAAATTGCAGATATGAATACCGAACTTGTCGCTGCGCGCCAAATGGTAAGGCTTGCGGCCTTTAAACTTGATACCGGCGATAGTGAAAAAACTACCTACTGTGCCATGGCTAAACGCTTTGCGACCGATGTTGGTTTTACCGTGTGTAACGATGCACTGCAAATTCATGGTGGTTACGGTTACATAAAAGAATACCCGCTTGAGCGCCATGTACGTGATGTGCGTGTTCATCAAATTTTAGAAGGCACAAACGAAATTATGCGCGTAATTATAGCGCGCCGTATTTTAGCAGAATCTGCAAGCGACGTTTTATAAGGAGCAAGTTATGTCACAATCAAAGCCGTGTATTGAATTAACAACCGAAGGCCATGTTGCAATTTTAACTATGTCTAACCCGCCAGCTAATACCTGGACAAAAGACACCTTAATAGATTTAAAAAACAAAGTTAACGAGCTTAATAACAACAAAAATATTTATGCCTTAGTACTTACCGGCGAAGGCGAAAAGTTTTTTAGCGCCGGTGCCGATTTAAACGTATTTGCCAGTGGCGATAAAGGCGTTGCTGCTGATATGTCGCGTGTATTTGGTGAAGCATTTGAAGCATTGACTAATTTTACCGGGGTGTCGGTTGCAGCCATTAATGGTTATGCCATGGGCGGCGGATTAGAAGTGGCCCTTGCGTGTGATATTCGTATAGCAGAAGAGCAAGCACAAATGGCACTGCCAGAGGCAAAAGTGGGTTTATTACCATGCGCGGGCGGTACACAAAATTTAGCATGGCTTGTAGGTGAAGGATGGGCAAAACGCATGATTTTATGCGGCGAGCGCTTAAAAGCCGATAAAGCCCTGCAAATTGGCTTAGTAGAAGAAGTAGTACCACAAGGTGAGAGTTTTGCAGCGGCGTTAAAACTTGCCAACCAAGTAAGCGAACAAAGCCCAAGCTCTGTTTCTGCGTGTAAAACGCTTATACAAAAAGGCCGCCATCAACCTATGGCCAGTGTATTACCACTTGAGCGTGAATTGTTTGTTGGTTTGTTTGATACACAAGATCAACAAGAGGGCGTTAATGCCTTTTTAGAAAAACGCCGTGCTAATTGGGTAAACGGCTAATGAGTAATTTAACATTATTAAATAATGCCGACGACCCCGTGCTATTTGAAACGGCAACCGCAGCAAACGGCAGCTTAATTGGGGTTATTACACTCAATGCGCCAAAAGCATTAAACGCCCTTAATTTTGACATGATCAAATTACTAGAGCCGCAGCTGCGCGCTTGGCAAGACGATGATGCAATCGCAATGGTGTTGTTAAAAGGCACAGGCGATAAAGCGTTTTGCGCTGGTGGTGATGTAGTAAGCCTGCATAATGCAATGGCGCAAGGTAAAACCACAAGCCTAGTTGAAGAGTTTTTTACCCTTGAGTACAAACTTGATTACCTTATTCATACCTTTGATAAACCAATTCTAGTCTGGGGTAGCGGCATAGTAATGGGTGGCGGTTTAGGCTTAATGGCTGGTGCTAGCCACCGCGTAGTAACCGAAACATCGCGCATTGCCATGCCAGAGCAAACCATAGGCTTATACCCAGATGTAGGCGGCAGTTATTTTTTACATAAAATGCCACACAGTGTAGGGCTATTTTTAGGGCTAACGTCGGCGTCTATTAATTGTGAAGATGCACGCTTTGTATCGCTTGCCGATCACTTTATCGACAGCACTAAATATGATGACATGCTAGCGCAAATTTTAGCTGCTAAGTGGGGCAAAACTGCAAGCTTAAATCATGAGCGTTTAACTAAATTATTAACCGATTTAGACAACCAATCTGCGCGTATGCCAAAAGGTAATATTAAAGCTAACTTAGCAACCATTCAAAAATTAGCTGACCTTAATACACTACAAGAACAGGTTGATTATATTTTAGGCCTAACTACTGACGATAAATGGCTGCAACGTGCTCAAAAGTCACTTAAGCATGGTTGCCCACTAAGTTGCGTACTGGTTAGTGAGCAATTAAAGGCCAGTAAAGGCAAAAGCTTATTAGCGTGTTTTAAAATGGAGCTGGGTATGTCGATACGCGCTGGCGAAGTAGGAGAGTTTCAAGAAGGCGTAAGGGCGCTATTAATAGATAAAGACGGCGCGCCTAATTGGCAGTACAAAACACTGAGCGATGTACCACAAGTCGTAATAGAGAGCTTTTTTGCTAACCGGTTTGGCGAAAACCACCCACTCAATGGCTTACACACGCCATCACACACATAAAGGAAAGACGATGACTAAACTCAATATTGGTTTTATCGGCTTAGGTAATATGGGCGGCCCAATGGCGGCTAACTTAATTAAAGCCGGCCACAGTGTTACGGCATTCGATTTAAACCAGTCGGTCTTAAATGAACTTGCAAGCAAAGGTGCACACGCAGCTGAAAATGCAAAAGCATGTGCAAGCAATGCCGATATACTCATTAGTATGTTACCAGCAGGCAAGCATGTTAAATCGCTTTACTTAGGTAATAACGACGATAGCGGCCTAATTAATGTGCTGAGCAAAAACACCCTAATTATTGATTGCTCAACAATAGATGCAGAGTCGGCCCGAGTGGTTGGCAGCGCACTTGGCGAGCAGGGTATTAGCTTTGTAGATGCACCGGTATCGGGCGGCGTTGCAGGCGCAGCGGCTGGCACGCTTACGTTTATAGTAGGTGGTAGTAAAGCTGCGTTTAATACCGCACAGCCAATACTCAGTGATATGGGTAAAAACATATTCCATGCAGGCGACATTGGCGCAGGGCAAGTTGCAAAAATATGTAACAACATGCTGTTAAGTATTTTAATGGCAGGCACCAGCGAAGCCCTGCAAATGGGTATTAATAACGGGCTAGATGCAAAAGTACTTAGCGACATTATGACTGCAAGCTCTGGCCGTAACTGGACGCTTGAACTTTACAACCCATGCCCAGGGGTGATGGATACTGCTCCTGCAAGTAAAGATTACAAACCAGGCTTTATGGTTGATTTAATGGCTAAAGATTTAGGCCTTGCCATGGAAGCCGCGCAGCAAAGTAATTCATCAACCCCAATGGGGTCAATGGCTAAAAATTTATACACTATGCTGCAGCACCAAGGTGCAGGCAGTGATGATTTTAGTGCCATTTTTAAACTGTTTTCTAAGTAGGAGCAAGGCGTGGAAATTAAAAATAACACGGTAGTAATAACCGGTGGCGCACAAGGCTTAGGTTTTGCAATGGCGCAAAAATTTGCCCTTATGGGCGCTAACATTGCACTTATAGATATGGCGCAAGAGTTATTAAACACAGCATGCGAGCAACTAACACAGCTTGACGGTGTATCTGGCACTATTAAAGGTTACGCTGCAAACGTAACCGTAGAGAGCGAAGTAGAAAACGTATTTAATACCATTAATAGCGATTTAGGCCACATTGGTGTGCTTATAAATAACGCCGGTATTTTACGCGACGGCATGTTTATAAAAGCTAAAGACGGCAAAGTGGTAAAAAAAATGTCCCTTGAGCAATTTCAATCAGTGATTGATGTAAACCTTACTGGCGTATTTTTAGCAGGGCGAGAAGCTGCAAGCCACATGATTGAATCAGGCAAAGGCGGCGTAATCGTTAATATGTCGAGCGTAGCGCGCGCAGGTAACATAGGCCAAACAAACTACGCAGCATCAAAAGCTGGCGTAGTAGCACTTACCACCACATGGGCTAAAGAGCTCGGCCGTTTTGGAATACGCGTAGGGGCTATTGCACCAGGCGTAATAAGCACCGCGATGACCGACGTCATGAAACCCGAAGCCAAACAGCGTATGCTGGCAGTCACACCCGTAGGGCGCTTAGGTGAAAGCGACGAAATTGCCCATACTGCACAATACATAATCGAAAACGACTTTTTTACCGGTCGCGTGGTTGAAATAGACGGCGGTATTCGTTTGTAATTTGTCAGCTCTCATTTAATTATTCGAAGCACAGCTCAAACGAGTTGTGCTTTTTTGTTTTCAATAGGGGAGGTTTATAATCTTGAAAAAGGGCTAATAACCCCGTTGGCACCTTGTTGTAGTACATGGGTAGGATACCCGCTGAATTAAAACGTTGACCATTTTAGCGCTCTAAATAACTCATTAACTGCGTTAAAAACTTCTCATGTAGAAAAACTATATAACTAACTTTTTGCCTTGTTACTGAGCTATTTATAATCTTGAAAAAGGGCTAACAACCCCGTTAGCACCTTGTTGTAAAACATGCGTATAAATCTGTGTAGTACGTACATCACTGTGACCTAACTGTGTTTGTACTGTACGTATATCAGCGCCGCTTTGCAGCAAGTGCGTAGCAAATGAGTGGCGCAAAGTATGTGGGGTAACGTGTTTATTAATTTCAGCTTTTGTTGAAGACAGTTTAACTGCCTTTCTTACCCCTGAACGATCTAAGTGATGGCGTCTTATTTCTCCTGTTTCAGGGTCTGTACTTAATTTATGTGATGGGAACAGAAACTGCCATTGTAATGACTTATTAGCACTTGGGTATTTTTTACTAAGTCGATGAGGCATCCATACACCGGCGTAAGCATCATTTTTTAAATCTAACTGTAAATATTCATCAACTTGAATTATTTGATTTCTTAGCATTGGTATTAATTCTTCAGCAAGTGTCACAATACGATTTTTATTACCCTTACCGTTCCATATGCGTATATTTTTATATTCGAAATCAATATCTTGAACTCTTATTTTTACTGCTTCCATCAGCCGTAAACCACTTCCATATAGCAGGCTTGCTATCAAATAATGTCGCTTATGTATATTTCTAAAAAGTAGCGATACCTCAGTTTGTGTAAGTACGACAGGAAGCTTCTGTTGGCGGTTACTTTTGATGAAATTTAAATCTAATGAAAGTTCATTCTTGATAATATGTTTATATAAAAAAGCAAGTGCATTTAAAGCGGTTGCTTGTGTTCTCGCTGCCACTTTTTTTGTAACTGTTAAGTGATTTAAAAATACTTCTACTTCATTATTGCCCATACTGGTAGGGTGTCGCTTATTATGAAAATGGATATAGGCAGTAATCCAAAAGACATAAGTTTCAATAGATTTTTTAGCATAATGATGGCTATACATATAGTCGATAATACTATTAAGGAAAGGGGATTTAGTTTTCATTTCAAATCCTATTTAGCTGTATTTATATACAGTATTGATATTTTTCCTCCTAAGTCAAGAAAGGAGGACGTTTTCCTCTTTTCTTCATTTTAATAAAAGAACAGCCTGACTTAAAGTTTAAAGCTGGCAATGTGTTACAGGATTTGTTATTAATATTAAAAATAATTAAGAGGACATACATTACTCATTAAAAGAGGAAAGTGTCCTCTGATAAAGTTGTTAGGTGCTACCTCGATGGATAACTTTCCAGAATTGCATGACTTAATTGGTTTCTTCGAAGTGGAACCGGTGATCGAAGACAGAGACGTACCTTGGTTCTATAGCAAGTTGGTTTTCAGAACTATACGCGAGCACAATAAGATCTACTTCGCTATTGAGCCGGGTCACGGAAAAGTTGTCTTTATCTGGGAAAGCTCAAATGAGCTAATCGCATCGTTAAATCTTGAAAATGTAACAGCGTTGCTATTATTCACAGAAAGTGGCACAGAGAAGCTTTTGGCAAAATTTGCTCCTTCTACAAATCAATTAGATTTTGAGCTTCAATTAAAGCCTACTATTCATATCAAATGGGGAAATGAGCGTGCAATGTAACGCACCTAACAATCGCATAAACTCGCTCGCAAGCTTGCTGGGACAAAAACACGTAGGCTCCCTTCGCTTCGCTCAGTATTATAGCCTACGTATTTTTGCCCGTTATGCGGGCCGTTAGGTGCTACCTCGATGGATAACTTTCCAGAATTGCATGACTTAATTGGTTTCTTCGAAGTGGAACCGGTGATCGAAGACAGAGACGTACCTTGGTTCTATAGCAAGTTGGTTTTCAGAACTATACGCGAGCACAATAAGATCTACTTCGCTATTGAGCCGGGTCACGGAAAAGTTGTCTTTATCTGGGAAAGCTCAAATGAGCTAATCGCATCGTTAAATCTTGAAAATGTAACAGCGTTGCTATTATTCACAGAAAGTGGCACAGAGAAGCTTTTGGCAAAATTTGCTCCTTCTACAAATCAATTAGATTTTGAGCTTCAATTAAAGCCTACTATTCATATCAAATGGGGAAATGAGCGTGCAATGTAACGCACCTAACAATCGCATAAACTCGCTCGCAAGCTTGCTGGGACAAAAACACGTAGGCTCCCTTCGCTTCGCTCAGTATTATAGCCTACGTATTTTTGCCCGTTATGCGGGCCGTTATAGCCTAGAAGCAATCTGCCCATCTACAAGGAGATAGGACTTGTCCGAAAAACCGAACTATTTTGTAAGAATTTTAATTGTTGGCTTCGTTGTTGCGTTGGTATCGATGGTTTTCGTAAGCTTTTCTTTCGCAGATACCAAGTATCAAATAACTGCCGGAATTATTACAGTAGTTGGATTTATAGTGATACTTATATTGTCAGAGTCATTTAATAATTTGAGTCTTGGCAAAATACTTTCCTTGAGCAGAGAAGTTCAAAAAAAGGAAGATGAAAAGGTACAGGTAAAAACTGAAAACAAGGAATTGAGACAAGAACTATTTAAAATAGTATCCAACATTCAACAGTCTCAAGTGAACAACACATACAACGCGCCTTCAGATGAATGGTTAAAGTTGCTTGGTGTAGTGAAAGCACAAGAACCTGAGAAAGAAGAAGATCAGGAAGAGCAAAAAGAAGTGCAGCGTGCGATGTCATATATGGCTGAAAGAGAGAAGTCTAGAGAGGAATCTCGACAACGTATGAAACAGCGAAGAACTGCTGAGTACGTAGGTATTAGTAAATATGCTGCAAACCTTTCTATACCAGATACAGAAATTATTACAGGAGCAGAGTTTTCACAAGCATTCGACGAAATTGACCCAATAATGAACCGAAGAATTGTTTTTGATGGTTATATTAAAGGTGAACACCAAGAGAGATTTATTGATGTGCGTCCTAAGAATCTAGTGTCACCAATGTATTACGATCGTCTTTACGTAATGCTTAACAAAATACACCTTTACCGAAAAGCTAAAGGCATTTCAGCAGAGCTAGTTTTAATAATCCTAGATATAGAGGGTGAAAGTGAGGATAGACCATGGAGGTCAGAACGATTCTATGAATATTTTCAATCTGCCATATCTAATAAACTACTTAAAATCGAGAGCATCAAAATAAGTGCTAAAGACATTGAGAGCTTCGATTCTAATGACCAGCAAAGTTTGCTATAACAAGCGCATGTTGTCGGACTGGTTTTACGCTGCGCTCCAAACCAGCCGCAAATGCGGGCGTTAGCATTACTTTTAATCTTGGTGCTAAAACTGAACTTTAAGTTAACAATCTAAGGATGGAAACATGAAAAAAATTGTATTATCACTTCTTTGTATCTTTTGTTGTTTACCTGCAATTGCTGTTACTCAGCAAGAATTAAGTGAAAATAAGAAACTTATTTCATCTGCCAAATCACTAATAGCAATAGATCAATTTAATGGCGCTTCAATTTGTGGTTTTACTAGCCATTATTTAGGCGACTCTAATTCTGGTGAACGACATAGTGAGAATGCATTTAATATAGGGTTAAAAAACGGGTTCACTTACCCTGAAGTTATGACCGCTATGGCTTTTTCAATGGAAGTATATAAAGCAAGATTAAATGCTTATATTGATGGTTTAGTTGCTGGATTTAAGCAAAACTCACCAGATGGAAATTATAGTCCTGAATTTCGTAAAGTTGCTAAAAACAAATTACTCAAGCACTGGCGTGAGTCTAATAATTGCAACAGTGCAAAAAGCAGCTCAAAATACTAAAGTGTAGTACCTGTAATGCTAACAAGGCATTCAAACGGACAAAAAACAGTTGGTTGTTTTCACTCCGTTCAATATTTTAACCAACAATTTTTTGCCGCTTAATGTGGCGTTGGTATGACTCCCACTGTCAAGTTAAACGCACTGGTCCCTGCCTAACTTTTTTAAGCCATAATTACTTTAGCTCGAATTAGAGCGAGTTAATACATAGGATGAAGCAAGTAATGTCGTCGGTTATCTTGCTGATATTCGTTGGTTATTACTATCTCTAGTAACAGAGCAGACCTTACTTATTTCGTCGTGGCACCTGTCTTCAGTCTATGTTCGTGGTTCAATGAAGCGTTAACTGCATTGCCATCCTAACGCCGTCGGTGGTTGTGCCACACCCGATGCTTGATCCCATGCATTAACTCTAATTCGTTTATCATGCAGGTACTCTTGCCAATCTAAGTTTTGTATTTACTGGCGTTAGCACCACTTCTTTTGCAATTGCCCATATGTATGCAATCATTTCTCGAGCAATGGCGGTGACAACCAGGTTGTAATGTTTCCCTTTGGCTATCATTTTTTTATAGCGCTTGCAGAGCCTAAGTTGTGCTTTCCACGCAATATCAATAATGTCCTTTGGTAAACCTTCTTGTCGTTTTTGCATATCTGTTGATATATTGGCCGCATACCGATAAGTGTGTGCGCCTTCAACGAGAAGGCGCCTCGCTCGGCCGTTTCCGCATTTTGTGATGGCGCCAATATGGCGTTTGCCACCACTCGAGTGCTCACTAGGTACAAGACCAAGATAACTCATTAATTTGCGGGGGTGGTCGAAGCGCGATAAATCGCCAAGCTCAGCAACAACGCCGGTGGCGACTAACAAACGAACACCACGCATAGCTTGTATTGCTTTTACTACAGGATAATAGCGCCATTGATGGACGTGATGTGTTAGCTCATTGTCTAGCCGCTCAAGTCGGCTTATTCGTTCATTAATTGTGTGTAAAAACTCTTGTAAGACGATGTGCTGCGCGGGATGTGGCAACACAAGCTCAGTGAGCCAACGTAAATGTTTTTGTGACCAATTTGCGGTGCCTTTATAATTAATATTATTGCGAAGCAGCAACGCTTTTAACTGATATTTAGCATCTTTTAAATCCTTCATGGCTACTTCGCGTGCACGAGATAAATCGCGTACAGCTTCATCTTCAGGCTCGGGGACATAAATAGGTGTTAAATCTTCAGATTTGAGTAATTTAGCAAGCTTAAGGGCATCACGTTTATCGGTTTTAATCTTCTCACCTGGCTTTTTAGGAATAAGAGAGGGTGCAACCACATAACAGCAATGGCCAAGGCTGGTAATTAATCGGTAAATCCAATAACCACAAGGGCCTGCTTCATAGACAAAGTGTAGCGTTGCGCCAGGGTATTTGGATTCAAACTGACGAACAAGCTTTTGAACGGCCACTTTGGAAGAAGAAATTCGGCCAAGATGAACGGGTTGCGCGCCTCTATGTTCTTCAATATAGGCGACTTCATTGAATTCTTTATGTGTATCAAGTCCGATAAAAAGTATGCTATGTTTGTTCATGTTAGCCTCTGCTATTTAGTTATTTGACAAACTAATTATGGCTCTGGCTTTGAATTAAGCTAACCCACGAAAAGCGGAGGCTAACACCGTGTGGGAGTCATTATGTCTATAAGGTCATCCTAGTTTGCATATGAATTCAAATAAAATTTTAACTACTGAACGATTGATCTTAAGACAATGGAAAAGCGAAGATCATGCCCCTTTTGCCGAACTAAATTCATGTAAGGAAGTTATGGAGTATTTTCCAAACACATTGAATGAAGTTGAAAGTACAAATTTAGCTTTAAAGCTTGCGCAGCTTATATCTGAGCGAGGTTGGGGGCTTTGGGCTGTAGAAGAGAAAAAAACAAGTAAATTTATTGGTTTTGTTGGTTTACATAATTCACCTGCAGAACTTGAGGTAAGTCCTGCAACCGAAATTGGTTGGCGTTTATCAAAACAATTTTGGGGTAAAGGTTATGCTACTGAAGCTGCAGAAAAAGTATTAGAGTTTGCGTTTAATGATTTAAATATTGAGAGTGTTATTTCATTTACTGCTGTTGTGAATAAACCTTCACAGAAAGTTATGTGCCGTTTAAAAATGACTAATACTGAGCAAAACTTTAAACATCCATTAGTTAGTAATACTCAATTAAAAGAACACGTCCTATATAAAATAACAAAGGACGAGTGGGTAGCTACAACCTTATAACAAGGCCTTTAAACGGAACAAAAACAGTTGGCTTTGTTTCGTGCCTCAACAAGTGTAGCCAACTTTTTTTGTCCGCTTAAGGCGGCGTTGGTAAGTGAAACGATGAATTATATTCCACGTGAAAAAGCAAAGGAGCTAATTGGAGAGTTTGGGTTTTCTAAATTTTTTATCGATGTAATAGATGGAAAACTTGATTCTCCCTTAAGCATTTATTTTGGGTGTCCAACTCTTTATTTCCTTAATGATGAAGAGCAGAAAGCATATAACCTAGGCGATATATTACCCCTTTGGGAAGATGCTGGTGGCTACATGCAGTATGCATATGACATCGATAAGAAAGATTACTTTTGCTTTGATATTGAGGATGGTGATGCATCAAGCCGATATACATGGGACGAGTTAATTAAGTCTGTTATAGATACTCTAATAGAGCATGAATATGATGATCATGAAAATCTAGAAGAAACAATTTCCGCAGTAAAGTTGTTGTTAGCAGATTTAAAAATAGAAAACTTTGATAAATTGTCGGCAGATATCAAAAATGAATGGAAAAACTCATAACAAGGGCGTGCAATCTGACCTCCGGCCACTGTCACCTTTTGTGCAAAAAAAACGCACAAAAGGCGCCAGTAGCCTCCGGCAGTTGACGCCGGCGTTATATTACAAAGGGAGTTGTGGTGAAGTTTCTAGTTTTTTTTACATTCAGTTTTTTGTCATACACAACTCAAGCTTGTATGTTTCCACCTAAAGGGTTAATTGAGGAGCATAATAATCAATTTGATTTACTTGTTTTATCTTCTCTCCTAATCGCGGTTATTTCTCTACTAATAAGGTTATCCCATCAAAAATCTAGATTGTGGGTGCCTGTGATATTAGTTTTAGGGTTTGGCTATTTTCCATTTATTCTCTTTAACCTTGATAGTTATGGGATGATCGGCCCAAGTGGTGCTTGTGGTCGTCCGGGGATGGTTCTAATTGGTCAAATATGTCTAGGTGGCTACTTATTAATTTTGTCCTACGAACTATTTAAGTACTTAAAATATCGGCGTAAATTGTAATATAACAAGCTAATTAACAGGACAAATTACAGTTGGTTTTTGCTCCTGCGTCGCCTATTATAACCAACTGCAATTTGCCCATTATTAGGGCGTTATGAGCCATAGGATAGCCTCGTGAATTTCTTCAAAAGATGGATAATAAAGTCACTTCTCAAGAAGCCAGCCCCAGATAGAATTCCTAGATCTGGAGATAAGGCTGGCAGTGTTGATTGCAATGTTGTCTATATAAGAGCTAAAGACGAATCTTGGACTATTTTATGTAATGAAATTAACTCGAAAGGAGTTACTGGTAAATATTGGCTTAATAAAAAAGATTATGGCGAACTTTCGATTCCTTGGACTTGGTTAATTGATTATGAGTTAGATATAACGCACTTTTACGGTACATATGACTTGCGTTACTCTTCAGTTTTACAGTATTTTTTTGAAGGTATATTACCTTGGGATAAATTAAAAATTGTTCTTGGCAAAGTTCAACAGTTTTTATTTAATCGTAAAGAGTTGGTGCGCTCTGAAAGGATAGAGACGCTTAAATTAATTCTTGAAGAAACAATTGAGAATAGGGACTTTACCGTAAGTTCAGTTTCTCTGTCAGGTCTTTTATATACACAAAAGTGGGTCTTTCACCCTGACAAATCTCGCCAACTTGCGTACAACGATTTACTTCTAAAGTCACTTGCTGAGAGTGGGGAGTTAACTTCTGTTCAATACGACTTCAAATTGTCACCTAAAGCTCTGGTAACTATATCTGAATATGAAGAGGATCAAAAAAGGCACAGAGATAATTTGGCACAATCAAGCGCTACAAAGTGGCTAACTTTTGCATTAATTATTGTAGGGCTTGTGCAAGCAGGTGTTACTTATTATGGTGTGTATAAAAATGGCTCATAACAAGCTGTTTAAAAAGGACAAAATACAGTTGGCTGTTTTCGTTCCTCAACATTTTAGCCAACTAAATTTTGCCCATTAACAGGGCGTTGGTATGACTCCCACTGTCAAGTTAAACACACTGATCCTTGCTTAACTTTTTAAGCCATAATTACTTCAGCTCGAATTAGAGCGAGTTAATACATAGGATGAAGCAAGTAATGTCGTCGGTTATCTTGCTGATATTCGTTGGTTATTACTATTTCTAGTAACAGAGCAGACCTTACTTATTTCGTCGGGGCACCTGTCTTCAGTCTATGTTCGTGGTTCAATGCAGCGTTAGCTACATTGCCATCCTAACGCCGTCGGTGGTTGTGCCACTCCCGATGCTTGATCCTATGCATTAACTCTAATTCGTTTATCATGCAGGTACTCTTGCCAATCTAAGTTTTGTATTTACTGGCGTTAGCACCACTTCTTTTGCAATTGCCCATATGTATGCAATCATTTCTCGAGCAATGGCGGTGACAACCAGGTTGTAATGTTTCCCTTTGGCTATCATTTTTTTATAGCGCTTGCAGAGCCTAAGTTGTGCTTTCCACGCAATATCAATAATGTCCTTTGGTAAACCTTCTTGTCGTTTTTGCATATCTGTCGATATATTGGCCGCATACCGATAAGTGTGTGCGCCTTCAACGAGAAGGCGCCTCGCTCGGCCGTTTCCGCATTTTGTGATGGCGCCAATATGGCGTTTACCACCACTCGAGTGCTCACTAGGTACAAGACCAAGATAACTCATTAATTTGCGGGGGTGGTCGAAGCGCGATAAATCGCCAAGCTCAGCAACAACGCCGGTGGCGACTAACAAACGAACACCACGCATAGCTTGTATTGCTTTTACTACAGGATAATAGCGCCATTGATGGACGTGATGTGTTAGCTCATTGTCTAGCCGCTCAAGTCGGCTTATTCGTTCATTAATTGTGTGTAAAAACTCTTGTAAGACGATGTGCTGCGCGGGATGTGGCAACACAAGCTCAGTGAGCCAACGTAAATGTTTTTGCGACCAATTTGCGGTGCCTTTATAATTAATATTATTGCGAAGCAGCAACGCTTTTAACTGATATTTAGCATCTTTTAAATCCTTCATGGCTACTTCGCGTGCACGAGATAAATCGCGTACAGCTTCATCTTCAGGCTCGGGGACATAAATAGGTGTTAAATCTTCAGATTTGAGTAATTTAGCAAGCTTAAGGGCATCACGTTTATCGGTTTTAATCTTCTCACCTGGCTTTTTAGGAATAAGAGAGGGTGCAACCACATAACAGCAATGGCCAAGGCTGGTAATTAATCGGTAAATCCAATAACCACAAGGGCCTGCTTCATAGACAAAGTGTAGCGTTGCGCCAGGGTATTTGGATTCAAACTGACGAACAAGCTTTTGAACGGCCACTTTGGAAGAAGAAATTCGGCCAAGATGAACGGGTTGCGCGCCTCTATGTTCTTCAATATAGGCGACTTCATTGAATTCTTTATGTGTATCAAGTCCGATAAAAAGTATGCTATGTTTGTTCATGTTAGCCTCTGCTATTTAGTTATTTGACAAACTAATTATGGCTCTGGCTTTGAATTAAGCTAACCCACGAAAAGCGGAGGCTAACACCGTGTGGGAGTCATTATGTCTAGTTTGCAAGGAAGCATCGTGCATATCGAATTCTTGAGAGATAAAAATCAAATAATGCCAAAAATAGAAAATCCCTCTAAGATTACTTCTATGAAAATATGGCACTGTAATTTTCACTCACTCAAATCAATCCATGAATGTAATAACTTAGAGCAACTATCTATTGCTACGCTACCTGAAAGTGATTTTGAATTTCTTAGTAAATGCCCAAACTTAAAATTGCTATCAATTGTTCACTTACCTGAAATTGAAAGCTTCGAAAGCTTTCCTATTTTAAACCAACTTGAAACGCTTTCTCTTTCTACGCTACCTAGTTGGGATTCTTCGGGTAAAAAGACAGTAGTAGACTCATTGGCTCCTTTAGCTAATTTGCCTAACCTAAAGCATGTAGAATTGTTTGGCGTTGTGCCAGAAGATTTGTCTAGTGAGAGTCTTAGCATTTTTGATAACCTGCAAAGCGCTCGTTTTTCTAAGTATCCTAAAAGGTTACTAAATGCATTTTACAAACAGTCAGGTGTAAGCGATGATTGGGCACCAGAAATTGCAAACTAACACATATGAACCTCAACTCTGTCAATAGGCAATAGTATTCTTTTTGACCGTTACAAACATTGACGGTCAATTCTAAACCAATAAACAAATTCGTTTACTTCGTCTGTCGATACGGCTGTTAAGCAAGTAGCTTACGGCAAACACATCTAGGGTGCGTTACGCAGTAATCTCTTATTGCGATCTCATCGCAGCCATAGAAAATAAATTAGACACCCATCTTAAATTTTGCTCTTTTTAAAATTGAAGACTACGTTTTAATCAGTGTAAAAAACGAGCTGGGTGTCTTATGGCAATTGCAAGAAAGCGACAAGTAAGTTTGGTTGATACAAAATATTACCATTGTATTTCACGGTGTGTTCGTCGTGCTTTTTTGTGTGGAGAAGATCGTTTTACTGGTCAATCTTACAAGCATCGACGAGGGGGGTTGAGGATAAGTTGCTTGAATTAGCTAAAGTATTTTGTATCGACGTGTGTGCTTATGCCGTTATGAGTAATCACACGCACTTAGTACTGTATGTAGATGATAAAAAAGCGAATAGGCTAAATGATAAAGCGATTATTATTCGCTGGCATAAACTCTGTAAAGGC
This sequence comes from Pseudoalteromonas sp. MM1, assembly GCF_030296835.1. Lineage (NCBI taxonomy): Bacteria > Pseudomonadati > Pseudomonadota > Gammaproteobacteria > Alteromonadales > Pseudoalteromonadaceae > Pseudoalteromonas > Pseudoalteromonas sp. MM1. The sequence continues at coordinate 1,774,375 of NZ_AP027922.1, forward strand.
ACATTGTTAACACAAAAATACATACAGGGTGAAAAGCTAAGTAAAGTTGAGCTTATGTTTTTTAATCAAACAGTAAAGCAATACCGAGAGCGCCTATCAAATATCAGCTGGTTTATGCGGTTGTTAAATGAAAACATTGCTCGCAGAGCAAATAAAGAAGATAACTGCACAGGGCGATTTTATTCGCTGCCATCCATGGCGCTCACCCTTCGGGCCGCCTAAGGCGTTCAAAGTTGTTCCATACAACTTTGTGGGAAGGATCTTTCCTTAGAATAAAAAGTAATCTCAAGCACTTCTTGATGAAGCAGCACTTGCAGCCTGCATGGCCTATGTCGATTTAAACCCGATTAGAGCTAAAATGGCTAACAAACCAGAAGAATCAGACCATACCAGTGTACAAAATCGCTTAACATGCGCGGCAGAAGGTAAGCAATCTAAGCAGTTACTACGTTTTGCAGGTATGTCACGTCAGATTATGCCTAAAGGGCTGCCGTTTGAGCTTAAATCGTACCTTGAACTCGTTGAGCTAACAGGGCGAGTAATGCGAGAGGATAAGCTTGGGCATATAAATAATATGACCATTCCTTTGCTAGAAAGGCTTAATATATCACCAGAAAACTGGTTAAAACTCACTACACAATTTACGCGCGTATTTCATGGTGCAGTAGGGAGGCCCACTTCACAAGCAAGTTACTGTGAAAATTTAAAGCGCAAGCGGCGTTCAAATATTAGCAATTGCGAAAAGCTACTCGCATAAATTAAAAATTACTCAGTAAAAATTAAAACTGCAATCTTGCAGTTATTTTCATGCGTGAAATTCAGAAAGCCAACGGGGTCACCCATTAGAAAGTTCCGGTAAATCTTGACTTCATGCATCAAAACATCAATAGGTTAAAAGTTTTTATATAAGTTATTTATAGTCTCTAAAAGCGAAGCGCCTCTAATCCTCTTTGTGAATTAGTATTTTTTAAATACCTAAACGCCTAAATTATGAGCGCACTTATTTAAACTAACTAAGTGCGCTGGTTTTAATAACAGTGTTGCTTTTGAAGTAAGCTTTATTGTGTTGATAGCTCTTTTCTTACTATTTCCGCGCCTTTACTGAGTGCATTAAGCTTAGCGTTTGCAACTTCGCGCGAAAGCGGGGCCATGCCGCAGTTAGTACAGGGGTAGAGTTTGTCGGCATCTACAAACTGTAGGGCTTTGCGTAAAGTAGCGGCTACTTCTTCGGGTGTTTCTATTTCATTGCTGGCAACATCAATAGCACCCACCATTACTTTTTTACCACGAATGAGTTCGAGTAAATCCATAGGGACGTGCGAGTTGTGGCACTCTAATGAGATAATATCAATATTTGATTGCTGTAATTTAGGAAAAGCTTCTTCGTACTGGCGCCATTCATTGCCGAGTGTTTTTTTCCAATCGGTGTTGGCTTTAATGCCGTAGCCGTAGCAAATATGTACTGCGGTTTCGCACTTTAACCCTTCAATTGCGCGCTCTAGACAGGCAATGCCCCAATCGTTTACTTCATCAAAAAATACATTAAACGCGGGCTCATCAAATTGGATAATATCTACGCCAGCGGCTTCTAGCTCTTTGGCCTCTTGGTTGAGTATTTTGGCAAATTCCCACGCTAGTTTTTCGCGGCTTTTGTAATGGTCGTCATACAGTGTGTCTATCATGGTCATTGGGCCGGGTAGTGCCCACTTTATAGGTTGGTTAGTTTGTGAGCGCAAAAACTTAGCGTCTTCTACAAATACAGGTTTTTGGCGGCTAACAGGGCCCACTACGCTTGGTACACTTGCATCGTAACGGTCGCGTATTTTTACCGTTTTTCGTTTTTCAAAATCAACACCGTTAAGGTGCTCTATAAATGTAGTTACAAAATGTTGGCGTGTTTGCTCGCCATCGCTCACTATATCAATACCTGCTAGTTGCTGTGAGTGAAGCGCAATGCGCAGGGCGTCTTTTTTGCCTTCAATGAGTTCGTTGTTTTTAAGCTTCCACGGCGACCAAAGGGTTTCTGGCTCTGCAAGCCATAAAGGCTTTGGTAAACTGCCTGCTGTAGATGTAGGTAATAATTTTTTCATAATAAGGGTGACCATTTATTAAAATAAGGTTAGACGTTTGCTGATGTAAATTGCTCAAGTACTGATTTATACGGTTTTATAAAATGCTCTTCAGCAAACTTGCCTTGTTCGGCGGCTAATTTACTGCGCTCATCTCTGTCGTAAATAATTTGCGTGAGTGAGTGGTCGGCATTTTTTAAATTAGGCTTAAAGGCGTTACCCGCTTTGGCATTGGCGTTATAAATTTCTGGGCGATAAATTTTTTGAAAGGTTTCCATTGTGCTAATGGTGCTTATTAGCTCAAGGTTGGTGTAATCGTTTAGTAAATCACCAACAAAAAACAATGCAAAAGGGGCTGCGCTATTTGCAGGCATAAAGTAACGCACTTGTAGGCCCATTTTTTTAAAGTATTGCTCTGTTAACGAAGATTCGTTTGGTTGGTATTCAATGCCTAAAATAGGGTGCTGGTTGGCAGTGCGGTGATAGGTTTTGTTATCTGACACACTTAAGCAAATTACCGGTGGCTTTTTAAAGTATTGCTTATAAGTGTTTGAACTTACAAACGACTGAAACAACTTACCGTGCAGCTCACCAAAATTATCGGGAATACTAAATTGTGGTTTATTTTTATTATGTTGCTGAAGTAACACGCTAAAGTCGTAGTCACGAACGTACGAAGAAAAGTTATTACCAACAATACCTTCTATGCGCTTGTTTGTTTTGGTATCAATAATATTCGTTTTTAATATTTCTATAGAAGGAAAGCGTTGGCTGTTTTCATCTAAACCAATATCTACAGAAATAATCTCAAGCTCTACGCTGTAGCGCTCAGCAGTTGGGTTATCCCAATTAGCTAAGGTGTTAAAGCGGTTGTTGATCATATTTAGCGCTTTTCTTAAGTTTTGTTGGCGGTGCTCGCCACGTGCTAAATTTGCAAAGTTAGTAGTAATACGGGTGTTTTCAGCGGGTTGGTAGTTTTCATCAAGGCGCTGACTTTTAATATTAAATGTAATGTTTTTACTCATGGTGATTCTATCCATATTGTATATTTAAAACCTGAGCCTTTAGCGTGCTTAAAGGGTGGTTTTGTAATAAACAGGCTTAATGCTTATAAGCGCTGGCCGATGGATAATTTATACGTTGATTGGTGCTTTAATAAAAACGGTTTAATTTCACATAAAACATGAGTTTGATTCATTTATATAAATTAAATGCGTTACTAAGAGCGCATATCTCTGTGTTTGGGCGTGTAAAAAATTAGTGCAGCGTACAATTTGTAGGTGTTTAGACGTCTAGAAGTGTTTGTTGTGGTAAATTCACGTTGTTCATTAATAAAATTCAGGCATGGCTGTAACCCTTATTTTAATTAACTTTCAGAGTTACAATTTTAAAAATGACTGTAATTTTACGGTGCGTTATAGGCTTTTTTTTATTAAAAAAGCGGTTATAAGGGGTTTGTTTTTAATGCAACAACTAATAATAATACCTGCAGGCATCTATGTGTTGTTCATCTACGCTTAGTTACACTGATTTAACTAACTTGATAATAATAAAGTACATTATGCACGGACGTTCAAATAAATGAACAAACTAAAAAATCTCATTACACAATTTATAGTGGCAATGCAAAAAAGGCCAGGGCTATTGGCAGTATTGGCATTTTGCTCAGGTGTTGCAAGCTATGTAATGGTTGAGAGAAAAGAGTCGTTCTCACAGGTTATTGCCATTGTTTTACTGGTGAGCTGGTTTTGGTTGATTATTGATAACTGGCTACGCGATAAAGTTCAAGAGCGCTTTGGGCTAGCTGTATCTCCCAATGTAATACGCTTTGCACTGCAAATGGTGCAGCAAGAAAGCCTATTTTTTGCGTTACCGTTTTTTTTAGCGGTTACTCAGTGGGATCACCCACAAGCATTATTTACTTCGCTGATTATTTTATGTGCCTTAATATCGGTAATAGATCCATTTTATTATAAAAAGTTAGCTAAAAACCGCACGCTATTTACCGTGTTTCATAACTTTGCATTGTTTGTGGTTTTGCTTGTTACGTTACCTATTTTATTAAACCTAACTACGAGTCAAAGCTTAGCCATTGCACTTATAACCTCAGTGCTTATTACTTTACCAAGCTTAACAAACTTAATGCCTGATGCGCGCTGGTGGCGTTTCCCTATTTTAGTTTTAATGTTGTGTTCAATAAGCGCCGGGGTTTGGCAGCTTCGCAGCTTTGTACCGCCAGCAGCCCTGCGTTTAACCGATATTACCTTGGCACACAAAGTAGATGTTGAGCATAAAAAACCACTAGGAAGTATAGATACTCTTGATTTATATACACTTCATCATGAAGGGTTATACACATGGACTGCTGTAAAAGCGCCAAGAGGTTTAAACGAAAAAATATTTCATGTATGGATACACAATAAAAAAGAGGTCGACAGAATTACGCTCAGTATTAATGGCGGGCGAAAACAAGGCTACAGAGCATGGACGCATAAAGTAAATTTTCCGCATGACGCTCAAGGCAAATGGCAGGTAAAGGTGGTAACCGAGTCGGGGCAACTTATAGGGCTTACGAAATTTATTGTTACACCTTAAGGCTATAAATACGCTGATAATCAACTTTGAATTTGATACGCTATTTTTACATTACTTAATGGATGAGTGTTATGAGCATTGCTTTAGATATTGTTATGTGGCTGATGATAGATACCATTTTTGGGTTCATTTTGTATTCTACCGGCTGCGCAATTTTAAATGTATTCACCTTTGGTAAGTTTAAAGCTGATATTAAAGATTACGTGAGCTTTAAGGCAAATAAAGCTAAAAACGTTTACCTAATATGTTTGCTTGGTTTTAGCTTTTACGCAGCGTTAATTGGTTTTGTTGCTTACCTAAGCCAATAAAATATACAACGCCTATGAAACAAAATAAATTTTTAGTCATTGCAGGCACTTTGAGCTTTATAGCGTCACTTTTACATATTGCCTGTATTTTTGGCGGCCCTGATTGGTATCGCTTTTTTGGTGCTGGTGAACACATGGCGCAGTTGGCTGAGCAGGGCAGTATCTATCCTACCTTTGTTACTTTAATTATATCAGCCATACTTGCTATTTGGGGCATGTATGCGCTCTCTGGCGCGCGCGTTATTTTAAAGCTCCCTTTATTAAAAACTGCTTTGGTATTAATAACAGGTGTTTATTTAGTGCGCGGTATTGCAGGTTTAACCATTCCTTTTTTAACTACCAGCCAGGCCATTCATCATAACTCAATAGAATTTTGGATTGTGAGCTCAACTGTTTGCGGTATTTATGGGCTGTTTTATTTATTGGGTACGCTTGAATATTTACGTCAGCGAAAGCAATAAACTTAAGGAGTATTATGAGTCACGATCACAGCCATCATATTAGTCACTATAATCGTGCGTTTGCTATAGGGGTTTTACTTAATCTTATCTTTGTAGCGATAGAAGCAGGGTATGGATTTTTTGCCAACTCCCTCGCGCTTTTAGCCGATGCAGGGCATAACCTAAGTGACGTGGTTAGTTTATTACTTGCATGGGGAGCAAATGTTTTGGCAAGTAAAGCAGCTACCGATAAGCGTACCTTTGGCTATAAAAAATCAACGGTACTAGCGTCTTTAGCGAGCTCTGTTTTACTTATGGCTGCACTTGCTAGCATAGCCTGGCATGCCATTGAGCGTTTTGAAAACCCTCAGCCGGTTACAGGCATGACGGTTATAGTGGTTTCGCTTATTGGTGTAGTAATTAACACATTAACTGCGTTGTTGTTTGTGCAAGGGCAAAAGCACGATTTAAATATTAGAGGTGCTTTTTTACACATGGCGGCAGATGCAGCAGTGTCTTTGGGTGTGGTAATTGCTGGCGTTGTTATTTTATTTAAAAATTGGCAGTGGGTAGACCCTGTTGTAAGTTTGAGTATTGTTGTGATTGTGTTTATTGGCACATGGGGATTATTTAAAGACTCGCTCAATTACGCCACAGACGCGGTACCCAAAAACATTAGTATAGAAAAACTAAAGCAGTATTTTTTAAGCATTGAGCATATAACTGATGTGCATGGGCTACATGTGTGGCCACTAAGTACCACTGAGTCTGCGCTTATTGTTCACTTAGTAACTGACAACAACGCATTAAATAACGACTTTTTAATTGAAGTACAGCACCATTTACATGACCACTTTGACATTGAACACGCCACCATTCAAGTTGAAAGCAGCCAAGGCAGCGAAGGTTGCATGTTTAACCATAGGCATGCCCATGGTTAAACGTTAATTGGTTTTAAAAAATCAAGCCTGATAGCTTGTAACAACTTAACGAAAATATAAGGAGTAACACGGGTAAAATAACTACATTTAAAACCGTTGAGTTAGTGTATTTTCCCATCACCGATTTTTGGTTAACTAACCACACTAAATACGCGGTAATTATGGGTAGCAGCAACCCATTTGCAGCTTGTGCAAATATAATTACCGCAACAGGGTCAAGCCCCAATGATGCTACAAATGCACCAAAGGCTAAAATAGTGATAGCTACAGCTTTAAAACGGGTATTACTCATTTCGCTAGACCAGCCAAGCATACCACAAACCGCATACGCACCAGCTAATGGAGCTGTTATTGCACTGGTTAACCCAGCGGCAAATAAACCAATAGCAAAAAAGTAATGCGCTGCTTCGCCAAGTAATGGCTCAAGTTGCACGGCCATGTTTGCTGCACTAATTTTTCCGGCTTCGGTGCCATAAAAGGCAACAGATGCGGTTGATAAAATGGCAAGGGTGATCACCCCACCTAATGTAATTGATAAACCAGTATCGAGGTTCGTTTGTTTAATAACAGTGTCTTTATCACTTTTAGAATGATCTTGCGCTGCTAAAACACCTGAGTGCAAAAATAAGTTATACGGCACAATGGTTGTGCCAATGAGGGCCAATACCGTAGTAATTGAGCCACTTGGCATTGTAGGTATAAACCCAGCGAGTACCTTAGCCATTGGTGGCGCAGCCATAATTAGAGTAGATATAAATACCAGACTCATGAGGATCACCAGCAGTATTAATGCGTTTTCTACCACTTTGTGCTTACCACTGTATAAAAGAATGGCACTACACACAGCAATTAGCGGCGTCCATATTTGTGCGCTTATCCCAGGAAAAATACCAACTAGCCCCATGCTTGCACCACTGAGGTTTCCGGCTTCATATGCAGCACTGCCTACACCAATTGCACTTATTACTAAAAAGCTAGCAAGCGCTTTAAGATAAGGGGTTTTAATGTTTGCACGTAACGCTTGTGCTAAATCTTGCCCTGTTGCTACGCCTAATCGAGCAGCCATAGACTGCAGCAAAATAGTGGCAATAACCGAAAAGAGTAATGTCCAAATTAATGCAAATCCAAAGTTTGCACCGGCAACACTTGCCGTGGTGATTGTTCCGGGGCCAATAAATGCAGCTGTTACAAGTAATCCTGGGCCAAATCGCATACTGTTACCTTAATATTTACTTTTAAATTTAGAACAACGTTTTATTACGTTGAACCTAGATTGCTGCCACATTATGTGCCATGCAGCGAGTGTCCCACCTTGGCTAATTAACCTTAAACTCTGGGTAATTATTTTTAATATGGTTATTAAAAAGCCGCGTAGGATACCAACTTATATATAGAATTAAAGAGCCAAGCGTTTACCTGCTTGTTAATCACACAATATGCGCTAGTTATATTTATAAATCAGTCATGTGCGTTGTAGGTTTCTTTTTTATCCTACCTTATAGATTGCAAAATGAGCAAGATACTTAGCTATTTTAAAGAGATGCGCTATTTTTAAAATAAATTGTTCAAAAAGGCATCTTTTTATTGCTAAGCGTCGTTATATAGCACTATTATGCGCAACTTTTTGGTGTTGGACCTATTAATGAATACTTACCTAAAAATATTTCAATTAATCAGCGTTATGACGCTTGCTTTAGTGCCGAGTAAAAGCGTTGCAAATGAATCGCTACAAGAGCTTGAGGTAGGTGTAGGCGGTAATATAAAAAGCGTTGCAAGTACCGATTACGCTGATGAAAAGTTAAATATTCATATACATCCCTTATGGGAAAGCCATTATGTAACAGAAGGGCGGGATAATTTGCCTAATAGCGCCTTAGCATCTATAGCGAGCGAAATAAATTACAATGCTTTTACGTTTATTCCGTGGTTAGCAACAGGCACTGATACTGATTACGATGAGCTAAATTTAAATGCTATTTATACAGCTCAACTTGCAGAGCAGGTTACTTTGTATGCAGGTTACACCCATATAAAAGCACGCGAGGAAGGTGTAAATTCTACAGATAATGAGCTTAGCCTAGATATAAATTATGCTTATTCACAAGATTTTCATGTATTAGCAAGTATTTACCATTCGTTATCACTTAGTGGCTCTTTTATAGATCTGGCAATTAAAAAAGAGTATGCATTTAATGATTTAATGCTATTGGAGCTGCAAACTACGGCTGGCTTTAATAGCGGTTATGTAAGCGATGGGCACAATGGCCTAAACAACGTAAAGCTAGCTGCTAATTTATCTTATCAGCTATTAGATAATGTTATGTTATCTGGCTATGCCAGTTACAGCGTTGCAATAAATAAAGATGCTGCTCAATACAGCGGTGATGAGAATTTGCGATCCTTATTTTGGGCAGGGCTTGGCGTTAGTTATCAATTTAATTAAAAGTCGGCTTGGCGTTAACATTAAAATGTAAATGATATAGGCCTCCCATATTAATTTTTGCTTTTATGGCAAAAATTTGTGAAAACAAATATAAGCCTCGCATTTTTAATATGTTTTAAGTTTAAGGTATAGTGGGTACAACACTCAATGAAGGAGTCTTTCATGAAATTTTTAGTTTTTTTAGGCACCGTTAGAGATAGCACTCCCCCTAAGCCAGCGCGATTAGGAGAGCGAGTGGCTAAGTCATGCCTTAAATGTTTAAACGAGCGCTACAGCGAGCACGAATTTGAACTTATAGACGCGCTCGACTTTCCTTCTGAAGATGTATTTAAGCCGCATTTTGCTTATGCAAAAAGCCAAGCACCTTCTAATTTAACAGCCTTAGCAGATAAAATCAGCCAAGCCGATGGCTATATTATGATAAGCCCAGAGTACAATCATAGTATGAGCCCTGCATTAGCTGATTTATTAAGTCACTTTGGCAGCTCGTTATTTTCCTATAAGCCAAGCGCTATTGTCACCTATTCGGCAGGGCAATGGGGAGGGCTACGTGCGGCAATTAGTTTGCGTACCTTTTTATCAGAACTCGGCTGCTTGCCAGTCTCTGCAATGGTGCATGTACCTAAGGCGCAAGAGGTACTAAATAGCGATGGTTCAATGCAAGAGGGTGAAGAAGAAAAATCGTGGTTTAATTATTATTCGCGTACTTTTAGCCAACTTATGTGGTGGGCACAGGCGAGCAGCCAACATAGTCAAAACGTCGATCCCCACGCTATGTTAAAAAGCTTTAAAACTTCGCCTTCTCAGCGAAATGCACCTTAAAAAAAGTATTAAGGTGCGCTTTTATATGTGTGCTGTGTTTATATACAGTGATTGTGTTTGATTAAAATAATAAGCTAATAGTTAAGCGGGCTGTACGAGGTTCAATAGGATGAAAGTGATTATCTTCAACACCTTGTGCAGGCTCACCCGGTAGGCGCGAAGCGTAGTAGTAATCTATATCGTGATCGGTACTATCAAATAAATTTAGTAGTTCTAGGTCTACTTTCCAGTGAGTTTGTTTATAGCTAAGAGCACTATTAACTACTGTTAATGGGTTTGATCGTTTATCACCGTCATCAGTTAATGTACGTTTACCAATATGACGTACTCTAATTGATGACTGCCATTGTTCACTTATATGCCAGTTTAAGCCTGTACTTGCTACTACCGGCACAGCACCTTCTATGTAGTTATTTTCATCATTAATATCTAAGCGAGAATGTGTAAACGAGGTTTCTAAATCAATACTAAACTTGTCGTTTATCCAGTAATAAGCGCTCATTTCTAATCCGTAACGCTTAGACGCGTCACTAGGCTCTGTATTGCCTGCGTCTCCTACAAACAATAGCTCTGAGTCGAGGGATAACCACCAAAGTGCAGCCGATATATTAAACTTTTGCTCATCAGCAAATCTTAATCCAATTTCAGCGCCTTCACTTTTTACTAATAGGTCGACTTTATTTGCAGGCTCACCTGTAATTGGGTCGATACTTATTGTAGAACCACGCGCATCGTTAGAGTGAAATGATTGCCCCCAATTTGCATAGGTAGCAAGTACACTATTGAAGCGGTAATTTAAACTTGCTTTTAAACTAACTAAGTCATCGCTCGCTTTACCTGAATTGGCATTAGCAGTACTGGTTACGTTTGAATTAAAATAGTCATACCTTACACCAGCGGTGGCCTCTAATTTTGGGGTAAGTAAAAATTTAGACTCCCAAAAGCTTGAGTAACTAGTTTGCTTTAGTGCGTCTTGTCTTACCGTATTAAGTTGCTTTCTTGCTTTTGTATTATAAAGCCCTACGTTATCTATGTCATCGTGGCGAAGCTCAATCCCTGCAGTATGTTGCATGTTTATAGCTAGTGTTTGAGTGTCGAACTGATAGCTTAAATTAGTGCCATAAATAGTGCGGTTATCTTGCTGATTAAACTGATCGCCATTAATTGGATCATTTAAAAAGTAACTAAAATTAGAATACAGATTTAAATCGTAATTAATGATATAAGCGCTGGCTTTAACATGCTCACTTTGCCAGTTAGTTGATAAACTATAACGGCTAGAGCTGCCACCAAGGGTGGTATCTAGTGAGCCTAATTGATTTATTATACCTTGGGTTACAGCCCGCTGAGGAATTTGATCTGCTGAGTTCCATGCATTGTCGTAAGCCATTGCACTTATTGATAGGTCGCCATTAAAGGCTTTACCTACATAGCGTAATAAGGCATTTTTTTTATTGACGTCTTCGTTTATTTTATCCCATGGGCCGTCGTAACCTTGCCATTCTGCGGCTGCAATTAGTTTTCCTGTTGTAAGGTTTGTAGAGCCAAGTACTACAGCACGCTTATAATTATCCTCTCCTATGGCGAGCTCTATTTGTTGATGTTTTAAATCGTCAGCTAATTTAAACTGTGCACTACCTGCGCTTGAAAAGTCACCTTGTGATGCACTGTATGACCCTTTTTGGTAATTTATTGTTGAAATTGCTTCAGGAATAATAAAGTTTAGATCTGTGTAACCTTGGCCGTGACCATGGCTTCGCATATTTATAGGCATGCCCTCAATGCTGGTGGCAAAATCAGTACCGTGATCAAGATTAAACCCTCTAATAAAATATTGATTAGCCTTACCCGAGCCACTGTGTTGAGTGACTGCCATACCTGGTATAAGCTCTAACATTTCGGCACTTCTGAGCATAGGGCGTTGCTGTATTTCTCCTTGGCCAATAATTCCGCTCGACGCACTAATTGAGTTACCAATTAAGCCATCTCTATGCCCATAAACTGTGATGGTTTCTATATTCGCGTAACTGCAAGTGCTATATAAAGTGCTCAGTGTAAGTAATGCTAATCTCTTCATTGCTAAAATCCCTATGTATTTATTATTTAAAATAAGCTGCTAGATTAAATACGGGGAGGCGAGGACATTGGATGCAACAATTGTTAGCACAGTGTAATGATTAATCTTAAACGCGGAGCTAGCGCGCCTTTTAGTTATGAATAAAACGACCTAGTAAGTATTGTAATCTGCCTATATAACGCTAATAATCAACTATCTAGCCCTCACAAAAACACATTAAACAAAGAGCCTATATTGAAAGCCAAAGAAATTCGCAACTTTTATATTAACGAAGAGCAATCTGTTTATTTGCTTTCACATAGAGATGCCAAAAAACACCGTCAATGGCTAAATATTTGTATTAAACAACTGACTGCCCTTGGGTATAAAAATGTAGAGATGATTGGCTCTGGCGCATTTGGGTTTGTGTTTGCTGGTAATGACGAAAACGCCTTACCTTGGGTGTTTAAGTTCTCGCGTATTACGCTTGCCCAAAGTGTGCGCGATCGCCTAGAAGACGAAGCGTATATGCTCTCGCAAATTGATAATCCGCTCGTGCCAACCTTTTATGCTTTTGAGCGAATAAAAAAGCAAGGCATTTTAATGATGGCACGCGCCATTGGCGAAGATCTGGAAAAGGTATCGCTAAAAAAAGGGCGCTTTAGTGCTGCCCATATTATGCGTTTAGCTGTGCGCTTGCGTAATGTATTAATTGATCTGCGTAATCATAAAAACGGTTTAACCCCTCAACCTATAGTACATGGTGATATAAAACCTTCTAACTTGGTGTGGGATGAGCAAAGCGATGCGCTGTCTTTAGTTGATTGGGGAAGCTCTGTTTACGCACAGGTTGATAGTAATGGCGAACCTATAGCCAGTAATTTTATGGATTTAATGTCGGGCGATTTAAGCACTACTAATGCCAGAATGGGCGATGTGTATTTTATTGGTGATGCGCAAATGTCGGGGGAGCAATCATCTCCACGTTTTGATGAGCAAGGCGTTGCTTCTACTTTATATGCACTTGCCTCTGCTCAATCGTGTCGTTTTGGCGCGCAAGCTATTCCTGCAAGCTCACTTGGCTTACCTAAAGAGCTTGCTAATGTAATTGATGGCATGCTTTCTAAAAATAAAACCATACGGGATGGTGCTGGCGATTACTTTATGCGTAACATTACTAAAATGGCTAAGGCGTATTTACCTGAGCTTAAAAAAGACGAGCCTCGTCCTGCAATTCCGTATTGGTTTGGCAAAGGTGATAAGCCCGACACCGTAGTATATAGCTCGCGCAAACAGTTTTTACGACAGGCCGATCATAACCAGCACTTGCTTGATGTTAACGATGCACAATTAGACCGCTACTATAAAGAGTTTTTGTTTGATACCGGCGATACCGAAAAAGCCTTTTTGGCTTCTATTAGTCGCTTAGCTAAGTATCCGGTAGTGGGTGGATTGAGTTTTCATTGGAAAGATGAATTGTTGTTTGTTGAGTCATCGCTTATTATGCATGATGAAAGTTTAAAAATAGCCTTTACTGATGCTATAAATAATACCGTTATGCTGGCTCAAGCGATAAGTCAAAAAGGTTTATTTAAATGTTGCTTATTTGACGCGCGTAAAACTATTCAATTAGAGCGAGATGGAACCGGGGCGTTTAAGTTTGATAACCTCCCTGAGCTTGAGTACGAAGTGGTAAGTATGAAGGCTAACGAAATTGCACGTCCGCATTCTTACTTTGAAGACGGTAAAGACCCTGATGAGCAGCTGCAACTTCCTAAAAAAGTGATTAGATGTGTGTTTGAGCTAAACCAAATTCATCACACGGGTTGTATAATATTTGAAGCACTGCCAGATCGAATTAAAATACACCATTACTATCGCCTACTTGATGAAAGCAAAGAAGCAGAGTTTAAACGCTTACTTAATAAATTAATGCAGTATGCAGTTAACATTACTGATGTAGGGGTAGCGGGATTTATGAAGCTTCCTTATAAAAACACCCGCGAATTTTCGCTTTGCGAAAAACAACCAGAAAATTTCTTTCCTAAAAATCCTAAATTATTAGCCCAGTAAAAAAGGGCAGCTTAATAGTAAGTCTGCCCTTGGCTACTTAATTGTTAGTTTAAAACACTGTGCTAAAGGGCGTACGCGGTGTTAAAGCAAACTGATGAGTCATTTTTTGTTGCTTGTTAGTGGCGGTAATGTGGTATTTATTTAAATCAGAACTTTGACTAAATAACCTAACGTTTAATTTCAGCTGCTTACTTATAAGTGGCAGTGTATATCGGCCCGTAATAGTTATGTGCTCAATGTTATTAGTATCCGCATGAGATACTTCAGGATTTAATAATAAGCCCTCTAAAGTAAACTTATAATGGTGATCGTTTAAATAAACCCCTCGCTTTATAGTTTTGCTTATTTGCTTTTTATGGGCGTTAAATTCATCTATAGAGACTTTTTTATTTAAATCATCATCAAGGTCATTAAATGCTGAAATAGGAAGCGAGAGCACTATAAAGGCATGGTTATCAATCACATTTAATGTTCCGTGTTGAGCAACCATTAAATGTGCATAAGCAACCGGTGTTATAACAATGTTGGCTACTAAAATTAGCGCAATCAGTGCTTTTTTATGTAATTTCATCATACTTACTTTCCCTATCAGTAAATTTACAGCTCGCCTTTAACACAGCGTTGAAAAAACGGATAAGTATCGGTTGCGTAGTAATGGTATATGCCTTCAGGAAATTCAGGGGTTACGCCAAAACGGCCGTTGCATTCATCTAAATCGCCAGAGCCAGCTACATATTCCCAATCTTGTTCAAAAGTACCCAGTGGATAAATATCGGTAGAAGGGCGGTTATCGCTTACAGTACTAATATGTTGGTAGCTACCTGCCATCACTTTTAGTGACGAATTTGCATCATCAGCGGTGCTGTAGCCATAACGCGCATAAATAGGAAACCCGTCAGCTGCCCATGCAATTAAGGTCATTGTTGAACTATTGCCGCCTCTAAGGGCAACAAATCCCTCTGGCATGCCATGGTAATGATAGGTGCCATCGGGCTGTACATGCGCGTTGTTATCATCAGTACCAAAACTGAAGGTATCTTGGCTTAGTGCTTCAATACTCCAGTTGCCGCTATTATCGCCAAGCGAGCAATTATCGCCAGAATCATCACAGCTGCCGCCGGTACCTGCATCAATTTTAACGCCATTTAGTACTATGCCTAACACGCCGCGTGGGCCGCCCATTAAGGTTGCGGTATCGCTTTGTATAGGCGTTAACGTAAAGCTCTCACTCACAGTTTGTTCAGAAATGGTGTTTGGATTATCGGGATTAGGAAACGTGCCTACGTTATGATCGGGTATACCATTAGCGACTACATCTCGTGTTGTCCCTGTACATGCCCAATCAGCAGAGCTGGTGGTTTGTACTGATGTAGAGTCGTTGTATTCATTGTAACTGTATTGACATAGCACTAGCTCGGTAGAGCTGCTGCTACTTGTTGCTGTTGAAGTATCACTGCTTGAACTGGTAATTTCATCAGAGGCGGTTGTTAGGCTTTGCTCATTACTACCACATGCAACAATAGAGGAAATTGCTGCACTTAATAACGCAATTTTTAATAGTTTAGTTTTATTACATAGTGAGTGACTCATCATACATTGCCAATTAAGTACTAATTGACGCTATATTTGATCTTAAATGTGCAAGCAATGTGCAAAAATAAATCAACATTGAGTATGTTTGTTAATTAGGTGATTTTACTTAAGCATTATGTATTATAAAATCAGTGTTTTAACAGCCCAAAATAAAGAATGGTGCAATGGCAAAATCAAAACCTGAGGTGTCGATTCAAAGTTGTGGGATTTATTCTACATGGGATAGTAAAAGTAAAGCATTACCACAAATTGAGCAATTTACAACCAATGTAATTGCTAAGCTTGATGTTGAATTTGGCTTAATAATTAATATCAAAAAAGCCAAAGGTGAAAAACTCCACTTTTGTATTTATCACCCCAATATACCAGACAGTAATGGCGAAATAATGCCGCCCTTTGAAGGCATTGAATACATTAAAGAGAACGACTGGCAATTTTATTTAGGTGATACTCTGTGGGAGCCTATTGAAAATAAATTAGGTGATTGGAGAATGACACTTAGCCTTAATAACAAAATTATTGCCGATAAAACATTTAACGTTGCGCTTGCAGAGCAAGGCTCTGTAAATGATTTTTGGCGTAAACGAGGTTACTAAGCCCCAAAATGGCAGAGCTAAAAAAAGCCAATATAAATTGGCTTTAAAAATATAACTTAACCTGAACTCTGGTTATGAGATATACCAACATATTTTATCGTGATGATATTTAAGCTTAATTCTCTAGCCAGCGGTTTTAGGTGAAAACAAGGCGATTAACGCGTCAATAGCTAGCCTATTGCAAGTAAATTCAACGCTGTTAGCGCTGAAAATAGCTGCTAGAGATAGATTTATTATCCAGAGTTGAGGTTAACTTAGTTACCCCATGGGTTACTCGCGTTAGAACGTTGTTTTCGTGCTCTGGCGCGTTGCTTAGAGGCCTTTTTTTCCATGATGCGTTTTGCATCGCTAAAGCTTAATTCGCACGGCTCACCTGGTTTATGATCCGCAGGAATAACTCTGTCACGTGGCGGTAGCTCGTACTGAACATCGTCGGGTTTAGGTAAGTTTTTAAGGCGGTACAGGTAAAAGTTATCTACCTTTTCTTGTGCCCATTGCGTTTTACGTAAAAACTTAACCGCCGATTTTATATCTGGGTTGTTTTTAAAACAATTTAATTGCAAATAAGCGTGCAGTAGCTCCCACCCATATTGCTCAACCAGTTCTTCAACCACTTGCTCTAATTTTACGCCTTGCAGTGGGTTATTACTGTAAAGATCTTGGTTGCTCATAGGTGTTGCCTCATTAATAAAAATACAAATGCCATTATAAATTTAATAACGAGGCTTTAATAGATAAAATTGCTTAACTTTGGCAATTAACAACGACGCGGCCGCGAATTTTACCTTTCATAAGTTGCACGGCATTATCAATTACTTGCTCAAGTGTAATTTCGGTAGAAATTTTATCTAGGTAATCGGCTTTTACTAAGCTTGCTAGTCTGTCCCATGCTTCGATTCTGTCTGCCTTAGGGCGCATAACGCTGTCTATACCAATTAAAGACACACCACGTAAAATAAAGGGCGCTACTGATGCCGGTAAATCCATGCCTTGGGCTAAACCACACGCAGTAACCACACCACCGTATTTAAGCGATGCACAAATATTAGCAAGGGTGTGGCTGCCTACCGAATCTATAGCGCCAGCAAAGCGCTCTTTTTGAAGTGGTTTACCAGGATTTGAAAGCTCATCGCGGCTAATAATTTGTGACGCACCAAGCTCTTTTAAGTAATCGCTTTGCTCCATTCTTCCCGTTGCAGCGGTTACGTTATAGCCCAGCTGATTTAATAAATAAATGGCAAAACTGCCAACACCGCCATTTGCACCCGTTACTAATATTTCGCCATGATTTGGAGTGATACCTTGTTTTTCAAGGGCAATAACACTCAGCATTGCTGTGTAGCCAGCTGTGCCAATTTGCATTGCTTGTTTTGGCGATAGTGCGCCAGGGAGGGGGATTAACCAGTCACTATTAAGTGATGCCTTTTGCGCAAGGCCGCCCCAGTGTTTTTCGCCCACACCAAAGCCATTTAAAATGACATGATCGCCAACTGCAAATTCATCCGTACTTGTTTCATTTACAGTGCCAACTAAATCGATACCTGGCACCATAGGAAAGCTGCGCACAACCGGGCCTTTACCCGTAATGGCTAGCCCATCTTTGTAATTGAGTGTGCTGTAAAGTACATCAAGACGCACGTTTTGATCTGGTAGGTCACTTTGCTGCACTTCACTGAGTGTTGCAGCGTAGTTTTCGTCTTTTGTAATTACAATAGCTTTAACTGAGTTACTCATAACATATCCTTTTAGACCGATCGGTTTTTAATGGCTAAATAAAATGCGCATTAGGTGAGTAATGCGCGTAAAAACATTTCTGTATACAACGTAAGGGGTTTACTTGATTGGGTTAGTTTAGCGCGCATAACAGCGCCTTCCCAGCCAATCCAAAAATATTCACTCATAAGCTGTGTATCAACAGTTTTAGCAATCGTGCCTTGCTGCTGTGCTTCAGTTAAACATTGCTCAACTTGCTGCTGCCATGCCACATAACTTTGTAATAAGCGGGTTTTAAATTCATCACTTAAATGATTGAGTTCTTGATTTAAATTACCAACTAAGCAACCGCGTTTGTACTGATATTTTTGCATGCCCATTATGGCACTTTGCGTAAAGTGTATTAAACGTTCAAGCGGCGGGGTGCTGCTATCGGTTAAGTATTTTTTAAGCTTAGTAATAAAATAGTCGTCGTAGGCATTTACTAAGGCAATACCAAACGCTTCTTTACTTTTAAAGTAATGATAAAACGACCCTTTTGGCACGCCGGCCTTTTTTAAAATGGTATCAAGGCCAGTTGCGCTAAAACCAAATTCAGTTAAGGTTTCTAGGCCAACCCTAATAAGGTGCGCTTTGGTATCGGCGTTTTCGCGAGGCACTTTAGGGGGTCTTCCGCGTCGTGCAGGTGCGTGAGCTGTATTCATTATTAGTAACCCCCTAATTAGTCTTTTTAGTGTTAACCCATATTAGACCGATCGACTTTAATTAATCAAGCATAAATACCCATTGTTTAAAAATAAATCACTAAAGCAGTTTTTAACCAAAACATGAAATACAATAAAATTGTCATGATTACATTTTTGTTTGGAACTTAGCTTAAAAAGGTGTGTCGGATAATGAGCACATACGTGCATTTAAGCGGTTAGATAGCCGTATTGTAAATTAAAGAAGCAGTAAGAAATGAAGTGGTACGACCACTGTGTTTTTATTAATGTTAAATTATTTTTGCATCAGCATGTTAGTTAATGTCAAACAAATTAATTAACTTTGCTATTTGAATTTAACATTTTTATTAACTATTCATTAAATGTAGATTTCACTAATGCTACAAAATTTATAATTAAAAAAGGTGAGGATATTACCGATGAAGAGACAAAAAAGAGATCGTTTAGAAAGAGCTCATTCTCAAGGTTTTAAAGCAGGTTTAGCCGGGCGCTCAAAAGAGCTATGCCCTTATCAGCAAATCGATCCTAAGTCAGAATGGTTAGGCGGTTGGCGTGAAGCAATTGAAAACCGAAACATGTATAAAACCTAATTCATCAGATAAGAATTAACGTAAAAAGGCCTCCAACTAGAGGCCTTTTTGCATACATTCATTACTAATTTTAGAATGCGCTTGTGTCTTGAAATAAGCCCACTTTTAAATCTTTTGCTTCGTAAATTACGCGGCCATCTACTTCAACTGTGCCATCAGCCATACCCATAAATAGTTTACGCTTGATTACACGTTTCATATCAAGGCGGTACGTTACTTTTTTAGCTGTAGGTAAAACTTGACCGGTAAATTTAACTTCACCCACACCTAAAGCTCGTCCTAAACCAGGGCCACCAGACCAGCCTAAGAAAAACCCAACGAGTTGCCACATAGCATCTAGGCCTAAACAACCTGGCATAACAGGGTCGCCTTTAAAATGGCAATCGAAAAACCATAGGCTCGGGTCAATATCAAGCTCAGCTACTATTTGGCCTTTACCATGCTCGCCGCCATCAGCAGTGATTGAAGTAATACGGTCCATCATTAACATGTTGTCACTTGGTAAACGGCAGTTACCTTCACCAAACATTTCACCTTGACCACATAGGATCAAATCTTCTTTTGTATAGCTATTTTTAGGTTCCATAACACTTATCTTCGCTTAGAAATTGCCAAGTACTTTAGCGTACACTTGTACGCTAAACAACTCGGAGCAGTTGAAAAAAACACTTTTTTGCATGATTTATCGCCAATCAGTAGTGGCGACTGCTTTTTGCACTATAAAACCGCGCAATTACAATCAGAAATCATTATAATTACCCCTGACTTATAACCAGTTTAAAGGAAGTTTATGATCCTTTTTGTTAACTCACTAACAGTGATTGATTTTTCTTACTTATGTAACAAACGCGGCGCCGTTGGCGAGAGCTGGATTGTTGACTTAACGTTGCATGGCAAGCTAAATGAAGAGTCTATGGTGCTAGACTTTGGCTTAGTTAAAAAGCAAATTAAAGGCATAATTGACGACTGTTTAGACCACAAACTAGCAATTGCTAAAGGTATAAATGGCACAGTACAAGAATTTGATTCGCATAAAACGCTCGATTGCACATTTGGCGATAACCACCATTTAGCTATGAGCGCACCACATCAAGCTTATTGCATGATAGATGCAGCCGAGATCAGCGTTGAATCAGTGACTGAATTTTTAATCGACACTATTTTACCAAAACTGCCAGCAAACATTGAAAAAATTGAGTTGTCGCTTAAACCAGAGCACAGCCAAAGTTTTTATTACCACTACAGTCATGGTCTTAAAAAGCACGATGGTAACTGCCAACGCATTATTCATGGTCATCGCTCGCAAATTGGTATTAGTTTAGATGGTATGTCTATGCCGCGCTTACAAAAGCAATGGGCAGAAAAATGGCAAGATATTTACTTAGCCACACGTGAAGACAAAATTGCTGCAAGCGAATTAAAGCATATAAGCGCTAAAGACGATGATGTGTGTTTTGCTTACACTGCTGCACAAGGTTACTTTGAAATGGCGATTAGCGAATCTCGCTGTGACATTTTACCTGTTGATACAACGGTAGAATGTATTGCTCAACACCTTGCAGAGCAAGTTAAGGCAGAATACCCAGAAAAAGACGTAAAAATTACCGCTTATGAAGGCGTAGGAAAAGGATCGATTAGTTATGCTTAAAACTCTTTTAGCAACAGCGCTTGTAACCACAACTAGCTTTAGTGCATTAGCGCTTGAGCTAAAAGGGCACCTAACGCAGGGCGGCTTAGTGACAGGCAAGCTTGAAAATGTAAAGTCGGTATCGCTAAATGGTAAAGCGTTAAAGTTAACGCAGGATGGTGATTTTGTATTTGGCTTTGGCCGAGACGCGAAAGCAAAACACGCCCTTACGTGGGTAGATAATAACGGTAAATCACACACGCAAGATTTAATGATCACTAAACGTGATTATAAAATTGATAAAATTACCGGTGTGGCTAAAAAGTATGTGTCGCCGCCAAAAGAAGTAAGTGCACGTATTAGCCGTGAGGCACAAGCTGTACGAAAAGCCCGCGAGGTTAATTCTGATTTACAGTATTTTTTAGATCCTGTTTTAAAGCCTGCACAAGGGCGTATCTCGGGTGTTTATGGTAGCCAACGTTATTTTAATGGCGAACCGCGACGCCCACATTTTGGTTTAGATATAGCCAATAAAACGGGTTCGCCTGTCTATGCACCTGTTAGTGGCACCGTTGTGTTTGCTGAGCCTGATTTATACTACTCTGGTGGTACGCTCATTATTGACCATGGCCATGGTGTTACTTCCACATATATTCATTTAAGTAAGTTAGATGTAAAAGTAGGCGACACAATAACCCAAGGTGACAAAGTTGCCGAAATAGGTGCTACTGGGCGCGTAACTGGCCCACACCTAGATTGGCGTTTTAACTGGGAAGGCGAGCGCTTAGACCCAGCATTATTGATGCAAGATAAACTTGCTAATAAAAAGTAGAGACTATGACAGACATAAACCGTGATGCAATTATTGCAAAGCGTATTAAAGACTCAACAACCTCGGTTACTAAAACCGTGTTTCCTGGGCGCACTAATCATCACAATACTTTATTTGGTGGCGATGCATTAGCATGGATGGACGAGGTTGCTTTTATTGCCGCTACTCGTTTTTGCCGAAAGCCGCTAGTGACTATTTCATCGGATAGGGTTGATTTCAAAGAAGCAATTCCGGTTGGTTCTTTTGCTGAACTAATTGCTAAAGTTGTGCATGTTGGCAATACATCTTTAAAGGTAGATGTAGATATTTGTATTGAAACCATGCATAAAGATGATAAGCACTCGGCTATTTCAGGCAGCTTTACCTTTGTAGCCGTAGATGATGATCACAGACCGACACCGGTTGTGTGCGATAAAATGATTTACGGTTTTGATAAGTAAATATTAAGGCAAGCGGTCTTTAAATAAGCACCTTTATTAGGTGCTTATTTAATTACTTAAAAAGAACACATCATACTAGTGCGTTGTAAAAACAATCTTAGCAACGATGAAAATATATAAATTTTATATCAGGGAAGGAGGCATAAAAAAGGCATGAAACACATGCCTTAAAAATAATGAATTACACAAATAATAAGTGCGGAGGTGTTAAAGCACCATGGCCGCTATCCAACCAAATATAAGTAATGGAATATTAAAATGTATAAAGGTTGGGATCACCGAATCTCGTATATGGTCATGTTGGCCATCTGCATTTAAACCCGAGGTTGGACCCAGTGTAGAGTCTGAGGCAGGCGAGCCGGCATCACCTAATGCACCTGCTGTACCAACTAAAGCCGTGGTCGCCATAACCGAGAAACCTAAATCTAAACACAAAGGCACAAACAAGGTTGCTATAATTGGCACTGTAGAAAATGAACTACCAATCCCCATTGTTATTAGTAGTCCTACCAATAAAATAGAGGCCGCAGCGAGTGGCTTGTTACCATCAAATAATGCAGCGCCACTGTGAACTAAACTTGCTACATCACCGGTTGCTTTCATTACTGAGGCAAACCCTTGTGCCGAAATCATTATAAAACCGATCATCGCCATCATGGCGACGCCTTTACTAAATACGTCGCCGTTTTCTTCCCACTTAACAACACCAAATACACTAAATATCATTACACCTACAAGGCCGCCTAATATCATTGAGCCACTTAGGTTTTGTGCAACCAATGATGAAAGCACGGCAAACAAACCCACTATCATTACTTTTTTTGGTTTCTCAATGTCGGTAGCTTTGCTTTGCGTTGTTAACGGTTGCGCTTTGTATTCACGGCGCTTTGAATAACTTATAAATACCGCAATTATTAAACCAACTAACATACCACAGGCAGGAATAATCATTGCCATAGGCACTTGTGTGTTAACTATTTCTAGGCCGTTATCAACTAAGTTTTTATGCAAAATAGAGTATAAGTAAATGCCACCAAATCCATAAGGCAACACCATGTAAGAGGTGGCTAAACCAAACGTTAATATACAGGCAATGGCGCGGCGGTCTAAACGTAACTGATTAAATACAACAAGCAAAGGGGGGATTAAAATAGGTATAAAGGCTATGTGCACAGGCACTAAATTTTGAGAAGAAACAGCGCAGCCTAATATAATTAATAAAATAAAATAACTTAAAAAAGTTTCGCTGCCATTACCTTGTGCATTCACTTTATTTAGTAGCTTTTCAGCGAGGATACGAGTTAATCCCGATTTTGAAATAGCCACTGCAAACGCACCTAGCATTGCGTAACTTAGTGCAATCTCAGCGCCGGCCGACAAGCCAGAATTAAATGCATCAACACTTTCTTTTATGCCCAACCCCGCTGTTAAACCAGCTACAAGTGCACTAATTATCATAGCTACAATGACATTTACACGAGCTAAGGAGAGCCCAAGCATTAAAATAACGCCTATAACAACCGCATTCATAGTTTTCTCTATTTTGAAGATTTAATTAATTTTATCAGATCTTTAGCCTGATTTTTACGTTCTTTAGTAAAAGGTTTTTTAGCGTAGCGCACTTGATTAAATAAATAGCTAAATTCGCTTAAAGGTTCAGCAGCATCAGGGCTTTGCTCAGCAAAGTGTATTAATTGTTGATTAGGAGAGTAGTGACTAGGCGCCGCTATGTTGTTTTTATCTGCCCAGTGCTTAATTGCCTCAAATTCTGAAATTAAAGGCGGGCGTTTATTTTTATTGCGTGGCCAATTTAAATAAATAAAGTAAGCGGCAAAGCTAACAGCAAGTCCTAAAATAACCGCTAAAGGGACCAGCCAAAGGTGTTTACTGCCAAAAAGTGATTTTAAAAAGTTGCTTTGCTTTTCTTCGTCAAAGCCAAGTACCCAGCTGGTCCATTGGTAATCAAGGGTTTCTAATTTGAGCCTTAACCAATTAACGGCTGCAAAATTACTTAAACTCACTAAGCCAAAATCGAGGTTACTTTTAAATTCATCATTGAGTTCTTCGTTTTGCGAAAGTGACCCATTTAAACGCTCGGGGGCAACTACCGACGTAGCATCGAAAATTTGCCATTGATTATTAATATAGACTTCAACCCAGGCGTGGGCATCGTACTGACGAACTGATAAATAGTTATTTGTTTGATTTTTTTCGCCACCTAAATAACCGCTGGCCAAGCGAGCAGGAATACCGGCGCTTCTAAAAATATACGCTGCTGCACTGGCGTAATGGCCGCAAAATCCGCGTTTTTTTTCAAATAAAAATTGATCAATAGTGCTGTCACCCGTCATAGGATCAGGGGTTAACGTGTAACTAAATTCTTGTTTCGCAAAGTAGTTAAGTAATGCACTATAAAAGTCGCTTTGCGACGTTGTTGATTGTTTAAGTTTTGCAGCAAGCTCAGCAGCCTGTTGGTTTGTTTGGTTATTTAAGCGTGTGTAATAAGCGGTTTGCCACTTTGACAGTTGCTCTGTATTCAATGCTGCACTTGATACCTGATACTGCAGGCTTTTAGCCTGATATTGTTTTTTTCGTAATAGCCCTAACGCATTATTTTCAACATTTTTATTATCACTGGTGGCGAAATCAAGCCCATATAACCATTTTTGATTAGCAGGCTCGGCAATAATAGTGTAAGTATTTTGTACTGCAATTTGTTTATTAGGATCAGCGCTTTGATTATTGTATTTTAGTAAATCAGATGTTTTCCAGGCTTTACCATCAAAGGTATCGTGCACAAGTGCTCGCCAATAATAAGGCGAGGCGGGTGTTTTATTATCAAAACGGGCTCTAAAAACAAGTTCATCAGAATTAGACAACTTAGCAATGTCAAACGGGTCTACCTGTTCAGAGAGCCCCGTTTTAGCAAGCTTTGGCCCAGGTAATTGCCAAAAAGCGGGCATTTTAGGTAAAAACAACAGCAAAAATATAGCTAAAGGCAAAGCAATAAATAACAGCTTAGCACTTTGTTTAGAGGCTAATTTTAAACTATGAGAAGATTCAATTAAGCTCAATACCGCAAAATTGAGTAAAAATAGGGCGCTCATGGTTAAGGTGGTTATTATGCTTTGGTTAAATAAATACGCCGATGAAATAGAAAAAAACGTGAGTGTGACGATAATATGGTAATGTTTTTTGGTTTTAGCCTGCAGTAATTTAAAAATACTAGAGAGTAATAACATAGCCACAAACAATATGACTGTATCGCCTATACCTAGGGTGTAAATCATTAAAATTAAAGCAAGCCCAGCTAAAATATTAGCAAGCCACGCGTTAGGTTTAGGGGTGTTAGTCAGTGTTAAGTACACGTTCCAAAGGCATAAAAGCGATAAAACCCCAATAAACAGTAAGGGCATATGCGATAAATAAAACGCAAATAAACAGGCGTATATAAAGCTCATTGCTAAATTAATTGCCCGGTAATTTAATAGCTCAGCCATTATTTGCTCCGCCGTATTCGCTCAGAAGCGCTAAACACTGTGGTTTATCGTGCGTGTCGTTAGTTGCTTTGTAACTTGCCGAGGGCAAAATTAGTGTAAATGGCGTGTTGTTTTCGCATGCATTACACACTAAAAAGCAAAGCTGACTCAAACGTTGCTCGGTGTTACCTGTTAGTAGATTGAAATCAAAAACAATATCTGACTTTTTATAATCATTAAATTCTTTTACTAATAACTGCTGCGATTTAGCGTAATGTTTCCATGAAATTCGCTGCAACCCCATCTCTGGTAAATGCGTAATTAGTTCATCAAACTCTTCGCTGCCGCTCTCTTTAATACTGCCTGTTTGTGTTGTGTGTTCAAACTTGCTGTTATACGTGTCGTTTAATACATGCTCTGGCGCAGGGTAAACGTAAACAAAGTCATTGGGTTGTATATAACTCCACACGCTTACCAGCCCAAATGGGTAATTACTGTGTATTTTAAAACGTTCAAGGGTATATTTTCCGCGAGAGTTATAAGGTAGGTTAATAATTAAGGTGCTGTCTTTGGGTGTTACTTGTGCTAAGTGTTTTGCGTATTTCGGATCACGCGAGTAGCCAAGCGATACTGATTGCGTAAGCAAAGGGGCTTTTAAAATAAATTTAACCGAGCCTTTATTTGGCGAATAACTGGCAAAGTTTTTTATATAATCAACTGTTAGCCCTTTAGCGTTTGTATAACCAAGTAAAACAGCAATAATCATCACCACAAACATTAAATAAGCCATCACCAAAATTAAGTTATTTTGATAATTAATGCCCATAACAAAATTTAAAATAGCCACAATAATAAAATAAAAGCCGAGCTGCGAGGGCACCACATAAATATTGTTATGAGCAAGCGTAATGGATTGCTTTGAATGCTTATTTTTAAGTAGTTTATTAAGTAATCGCTTTTTTAATGCCCCTAATATACTGACCTTTTGTGCTTTTTTTTTAAATAACACGTTAAACTGGCACTGCAACGGTTTTTAAAATTTCATTTACTTGCGCTTCGCCTGACTCACTATGAAGTCCTAACCTGTGTTGGCATACACTTGCAAATACAGCTTGTACATCGTCAGGGGTAACAAAATCGCGACCTTCAATAAATGCCCACGATTTAGCGGCTTTTGCAAGCGCCATACTAGCTCTAGGAGAGAGAGAACCTGCAAATGCTGAGCTTTGGCGTGTATGCGTTACTAATTCAATAATATAATCGATTACAGGGCTACTTATCACAATTTGATTAATTAACGTTTGAATTTGCTGTAGCTGCTTAGCATCTATTCTTTGTGGTAATTGGCTGTAGTCTCGCGGTTTAATATTTAAAATTAGTTGCTTTTCAGCCTCTTTAGGAGGGAACCCTAAACTTATGCGCATTAAAAATCGATCTAACTGCGATTCTGGAAGTGGATAAGTACCCGATTGATAAAGCGGGTTTTGCGTGGCAATTACAAAAAAAGGATTTGGTAACGTGTACTTTGTACCATCTACTGTCACTTGCTGCTCTTCCATTGCCTCAAGTAATGCACTTTGCGTTTTAGGCCCTGCGCGGTTTATTTCATCTGCTAATACAACTTGGCTAAAAATGGGCCCTTTATGAAATGTAAACGTGTGCTCATTAGCGTTAAATACATTGGTTCCCAAAATATCGGCAGGTAAAAGGTCGCTTGTAAATTGTATACGCTGATACGACAGCCCAAGCACAGCAGCAAGTGCATGTGAGAGCGTAGTTTTTCCCATACCAGGTAAGTCCTCTATCAGTAAATGCCCCTCACTGAATAAGCATGTTAGTGCTAGTTTTATTTGTTGTTTTTTTCCAAAAATAACACTCGATAAATCGTCGATAATTGCCGTAACAGTGCTTTGCATACTTACCTTATTTTATTCGCTTAGTTCGAGGCGCTTCATAACAGAATTAACTTTTTTAGCATTAAAAGGTTTTTCAATAAAGCCTTTAGCGCCTAATTCCCATGTGTTTTGCACGTTTTCAAGGGTGTTATGACCCGAGCACATAACAACGTGAGCGTGAGGGTAACTATCATTAATATGTTCTAGAATATCAGAGCTTTCTGAATCAGGTAAGTCCACATCTAAAAATATGACATTGGGTGATTTTTTATCAAGAAGGGGTTTAGCAGAAAGGTAATCGTTGCTTTCTAAAATATCTTCAAAGCCTAGCTCCGTTAATATCTGGTTTAGGTAGTCACGTATTTCCTTAACGTCATCAATAATAAGTATAGGCTCAAGCGGGCGCACAAATTCCATATGTTAATTACTTCTATTTTTTATACATCTAAAGTAATTTAATTTTATGCTAAGCATTGTGTAAGCTCAAGAAAGTAAATCAAAAAACAACCAATTAGCGCTTTTACGCGCCTAAACCTGCCGTATTAATTAAACGCCCATACCATTTAATTGGTTAACAATACCAATCCGCAATAATATTTAATCATTTTCAGGGGCTAAACGTGTCGCTATCTGCGTTAAAAAATTCTCATTTACGACTGCATGGATGCAGAAGGTAGAGCAATGCAGGAGCAATTGCCGAGAACAACTAAATAGCGAATTTTTTGGCCTTTCCATCAACACGTTTATCCATCCTCAAAATAGATCACTTAATTATGCGGATTGGTATAAATGTTAAATAACGCGCTTCAATACTCCTCTACAGAACATATTAAATAAGACTTTAGTCATAACGAGCAATTTTATTCTGGAATTTAAAACTATTAAGCCCTTGTTTATAAATATAAATTTTTATAAGTACGATTTCATGTAAATGTTTTGTAATAAAAGATGTTGACGTTACATTATTCATTTGTGATTATGCTCACTAGCTGAGCCGATGCCCATTACGAGGTTTAAAAACACATTTAAGTAAAATGCTCATTTGCTTTAGCTGCACACTGAAAATACACAACACACTAAATAGAGAGTTCATTATGTTAAATAATAAGAAAGCTAAATTTGCGCTAACTTTAGTAGCAGCAGCGTTGGCGGCGCCTGCACAAGCAGAAATGTCAGATTACTTTGACCGCCTTGACGTTAACTTTCTAGCAATGCAAAACTTTCAGTCTATTCAAGCTAAAGACGGTGCATTTCGCCCTGAAGATGAAGAGCAGTCATCAGGTTTTGGGCGTATCAGAGCTAATTTAATGCTTAAGTTTCATATAAATGAATACATTACTGCCGACATTGATATAGCTGAAGAGCCAAACGATTTTGGCGGCGGCGACCGTGATTTTTCGTTTCATAACGACTTTGCAGGTATTGAATTTGATTTACTTGGCTTATACGGCACACCAAACGAAAACGAAAATTTAACGCTTCGTTTAGGTAACATTGGTGCATCTCCATTTCAGTTTAAAGGTTTTCAAGATGGCGCTGATAACCAAGGTAATGCCTTAATTGGTAACGGCATTAACGACTACGCAACCGCAGAAAACGGTGCACAATTAAGCTATACAGAAACGTTTGATAGTGGTGTGCTGCGCTCTTATAACGTAGCGGGTCATATTACTACATCAAGTTTTGGCGAAGCATTTCAAGAAGATAGGGGCTTTAACTACCGTTTACAAGGGTCATTAGAGTTTGAAGGGGGCTTTAAAGTTGGCTTAAATTACTTACAAGCTAACCAAGGCGACCAACTTCGTTTTGAAAATGGCGTAGCTAGCTTAGATGGACTCACAACAACTAATTACCGTTTTGGCGATGGCGAAAACTATAACTTTTCTGCTTCTCCTTCAAGCGAACGTGATACTCACGTAGGTGTTATGCCAGGGCTTGATCAGTCTATTATTCAATTAAATTTGGCGTATCAGCCATCAGATCAAACCAGTATCATTTTAATGTTAGGTAAATCGTCTGACGATTACACCTTTGCTGATTCTGCAGGTAACGCAGTGGCAGGTATTACCTACTTTGGTACAGATGGCGTAGCTGACGAAAACGGTACTACGTTTGATTCAAACAGCGTAATTAAAGGCGAGAGCTCAGTAGAATATTACGCAGTTGAAGCACAGCAATACATTATTCCTGAAAAACTTTACGTAGCAGCACGCTATGCAGAGTCAGAAAACACTTCCGATTTAATCAGCCAAAACGATAACACCGTTGAGCGCTTACAAGTAGCCGCAGGTTACTGGTTTACAGATTCTACACTATTAAAAGTTGAGTATGTAAACCAAGAAGAAGGCGCAAATTCAGGCGGCCAAATTGGTCGTGGTTTTGACGGTTTCACCTCAGAAATCTCAGTTAAATTTTAAATAGCTTACTAACTTACTGTTTGGTTTAAAGGTAATTTCAGCGCTGTAAATACGTTGAAATTACTCACCGCTTTAATTACTAAGGCGCTTTACAGTTATTTTTTAAGCGTCATTTAACATATTTATGAGGGTTAACCCGATGAAAACTAAATTATTAATGCTCGCGTGTTCAGTTATGGCTATTAACGTAGCCGCTAAAGAAACCATAACCATTGCCACAGTTAATAATGGTGACATGATCACCATGAAAGAACTTAGCAATCATTTTGAAGAACAAAACCCAGATATTTCTTTAAAATGGGTAACACTAGAAGAAAATATTTTACGTCAACGTGTAACAACCGATGTTGCCACAAAAGGCGGCCAATACGACGTAATGACAATTGGCACATATGAAGTGCCAATTTGGGGTAAACAAAACTGGCTAACTGAGCTTGATAACCTAGGTGAAAATTACGATGTTGATGACTTACTACCAGCTATTCGTAGTGGTTTAACGATAGATAACAAATTATACGCGGCCCCATTTTATGGCGAAAGCTCTATGGTTATGTACCGTACAGACCTCATGAAAAAAGCTGGCCTAGAAATGCCAAATGCGCCTACGTGGAGCTTTATTCAAAAAGCTGCAAAAGCGATGACCAATAAAGATGAAGGTGTATACGGCCTTTGCTTACGTGGTAAAGCTGGTTGGGGCGAAAATGTTGCTTTAATTACGTCAATGGCAAACTCGTTTGGCGCTCGCTGGTTTGATGAAAACTGGAAACCACAATTTAACACCCCTGAGTGGAAAGCCACACTCCAGTATTATGTAGATGTTATGAAAGAGTCAGGCCCTGCGGGTTCGTCAGCTAATGGGTTTAATGAAAACCTAGCGTTATTTCAAACGGGTAAATGTGGTATTTGGATTGATGCAACGGTTGCTGGCGCGTTTGTAACTAATAAAAAAGATTCTGAAGTAGCTGATAAAGTAGGCTTTGCACTTGCACCAGATAATGGCCTTGGTAAACGAGGTAATTGGCTGTGGTCATGGACACTTGCAATTCCTTCAAGCAGTAAAAAATCTGATGCTGCAATGAAATTTATTAGCTGGGCTACATCAAAAGAGTACAGTCAATTAGTTGCCGATAACAAAGGGTGGGCAAAAGTACCGCCGGGTACTCGCGCATCACTTTATGAAAACGAGCAATACATGAATGCAGCCCCGTTTGCACAAATAACGCTTGATTCTATTAATTCGGCCGACCCGAAAAACCCTACTGTTAAACCCGTACCTTATGTTGGTATTCAGTTTGTAGCTATTCCTGAATTTCAAGGCATTGGCACAGCTGTTGGACAACAGTTTTCTGCAGCACTTACTGGGCAAATGACTGTTGAGCAAGCGTTAAGCACATCACAGCGCTTAGTTGAGCGCACCATGCGTAAAGCACGCTACCCTAAATAAGTAGGCGGGTAAGTTAAATGCTTACCTCGTATTTTTCGTCAGCATTAGCATGTTATCTAGTAACCGTTTGTCGTTGTTACTAAGGTTAATGCTGACTTTTTGAAGGTCACTGATATGGCAACTACACAGTCTCGTACGCTTGCACGCATAATGCTATTTCCTAGTGTAATTTTATTACTAGGATGGATGATAGTGCCGCTGTGCATGACACTCTATTTCTCATTTGTAGATTACAACTTACTTATTCCTGGTGAACGCGAATTTGTAGGCTTTTTAAACTACGAGTTTTTCTTAACAGATCCTGCATTTGTTGAATCCTTTTTTAATACCCTTTATTTAGTAACGGGTGTATTAGCTATCACAATTTGTGGTGGTATCGGTTTAGCTGTTCTCCTCGACCAAGCAATATGGGGGCGAAATTATGTTCGTATTATGGTTCTCGCCCCATTTTTTGTTATGCCAACTGTATCGGCTTTGGTGTGGAAAAACATGTTTATGAACCCTGTAAATGGGTTATTTGCACACTTTGCAATATGGCTTGGGTTTGAACCTATCGACTTTTTTGCGCAAATGCCTTTATTTTCAATCATTATTATTGTTTCTTGGCAGTGGTTACCGTTTGCTGCGTTGATATTACTCACGGCAATTCAATCACTTGACCGCGAACAACTCGAAGCTGCTGATTTAGATGGTGCAGGGCCTTTTAGCAAGTTTTTTTACATAGTGCTGCCGCATTTATCACGTGCTGTTACCGCTGTTATTTTAATTGAAACTATATTTTTACTGTCTATTTTTGCAGAAATTTTAGTAACAACTAGTGGCGGGCCTGGGTATGCATCAACCAATATTACTTACTTAATTTACACCCAATCGTTATTACAATTTGATGTAGGCGGGGGCTCAGCAGGGGGCATAGTTGCAGTAATTATTGCCAATATTGTAGCCATATTTTTAATGCGCCTTATTGGTAAAAACTTAGAGGGTTAATCATGGCTAGTGCAGCAAATAAAAAATCAAAACTAATTTATACCCTGGCAGCATGGACCATTAGCGGGATGATATTTTTCCCAATTTTATGGACATTAATCACCAGCTTTAAAACCGAAGCAGAAGCAATATCAGCGACACCAGCGCTATTTGCTTTTGATTGGACACTGGAAAACTATCAAGATGTGTTAAAGCGCTCGCCATATTTTGATCACTTTTGGAATTCGGTGGTTATATCACTAGGCTCCAGTTTATTGGGCTTATTAATAGCCGTACCTGCCGCGTGGTCTATGGCGTTTGTGCAAACGAAAAAAACTAAAAACCTACTTATGTGGATGCTTTCTACAAAAATGTTACCACCGGTAGGGGTGTTAATTCCTATTTATTTACTCTTTAGAGACTTTGCCTTACTAGATACAAAACTGGGCTTAGTTATTGTTATGACCTTAATAAACTTACCGATTATGGTATGGATGTTATACACCTACTTTAGAGAAATTCCCGGTGAAATTTTAGAAGCGTCACGAATGGATGGCGCAACTATTGGCGAAGAAATATTTCATGTATTACTGCCAATCGCATTACCTGGCATAGCATCAACATTACTGTTAAACGTAATTTTGGCATGGAACGAAGCATTTTGGACACTCATTCTAACCGCTGCGAATGCCGCACCACTAACGGCATTTATTGCCAGTTACTCAAGCCCAGAAGGGTTATTTTACGCCAAGTTGTCGGCAGCTTCTGCCATGGCCATTGTGCCAATATTAATTCTTGGTTGGTTTAGTCAAAAACAATTAGTGCGCGGCTTAAGCTTTGGCGCAGTAAAGTAGGAGAACACACATGGGCAGCATCACACTAAAAAAAGTAACTAAAAGTTTTGATGAAGTTAACGTAATTAAACCGCTTGATTTAGAGATAAAAGACGGTGAATTTATTGTATTTGTAGGGCCATCGGGCTGTGGTAAATCAACATTACTTCGTATGATTGCCGGATTGGAAGACACAACCAGCGGCACAATTGAGATTGACGGCCAAGATGCAACACAAACGCCACCGGCAAAACGTGGTTTAGCTATGGTATTTCAGTCGTACGCTTTGTACCCACACATGAGTGTACGCAATAATATTGCGTTTCCACTAAAACGTGCAAAAGTAAGTCCTGCTGAAATTGAAAGTAAAATAGCAAATGCAGCTAAAATACTCAATTTAACTGATTACTTAGACCGAAAACCAGGGCAATTATCTGGCGGTCAACGCCAACGTGTAGCAATAGGGCGCGCAATAGTAAGGCAACCATCGGCATTTTTGTTTGACGAACCACTGTCAAATTTAGATGCATCACTGCGTGTAAATATGCGCTTAGAAATTTCTGAGCTACACAAAAGCTTAGCTACAACAATGATTTATGTAACCCATGACCAAGTTGAAGCGATGACAATGGCAGATAGAATTGCGGTATTTAATGGCGGCATTATTGAGCAAGTCGGTACGCCACTTGAGCTGTATCAGCACCCAGTAAATAAATTTGTTGCAGGCTTTATTGGTTCACCAAAAATGAACTTTATTGAAGTAGATAACGATAGCCACGCACAAACGCACAGTTTAGGTGTGCGTCCTGAGCACTTTGAAATCTCAACTGATTCTGGAACTTGGCAAGGTACTGTAGGCGTAATAGAGCATTTAGGCTCAGAAAGCTTTTTACATGTAACCATTAACAATGGCAGTACCGTTACGGTAAAAGCAGATGGCGATTGCCCACTAAAATATGGCGACACTATCTATTTAAGTGCGCCGGAGCACAAGTTACACAGATTTGATGAAAACGGGTTGACGATTAAAAACCCAACAGTTTAACCCGCCATTTAAGCCAATACTTTAGGAATAGCAATATTTGCCTAAAGTATTGGTTATTAAATTAATGTGACACTTCGGCATTTTATAAATGAATGATATATTTGCAAATATTATAAAATGATTTATCGCTAAAACTAAGCGGGTTATCACAGTAAGAGGTTTATGTGGCAAAGCTAACAAATACAGAAATACGTAAGCTCGATGATGCAGCTAGAGCAGGGTGGCTCTATTATGTTGCGGGTAAAACTCAAGACGAAATTGCCAAAAAGCTCAATGTATCTCGTCAATCGGCACAACGTATGGTGGCATTATCTGTAAGCCAAGGGCTTATTAAAGTAAGGCTCGATCATCCTATTGCTAAATGTATGGATTTAGCAGAAAAAATTAAAAGTCGTTTTGGCTTAGACTCCTGTGAAGTAGTGCCTAGTGATGGCTCTGATCCAAACTCTACCGTGGGTTTAGCGCAAGCCGGTGCTGCAGAAATACAACGCCATTTAAAATCAGAAACACCGAAAATTTTAGCTATGGGTACTGGGCGCGTTTTACGTGCATGCGTTGATGAACTGCCAACGCTAGATTGTAGCCAACACAAAGTAGTGGCTATGCTTGGTAACATGGCACTTGATGGGTCGGCTTCACCTTATGATGTAGTTGTTAGAATGGCCGAGCATATTAATGCAAAGCATTACCCAATGCCGCTTCCTGTATTACCAAGAAGTGTTGAAGAAAAACAGCAATTGCATTCACAACATAATATTACCAGTAACTTGAAATTGGCCACTCAAGCCGATGTAACCTTTGTAGGTGTAGGTAGCCTAGGCGAAAAATCGCCTTTGCATATTGATGGCTTTGTTGATGAGCAAGAGCTGAAAGAGTTACAAAATTTAGGGGCTGTGGGCGAAATGATCAGCTGGGTTTACGACAAACGCGGCCAATTAATTGACTGCACTGTAAACCAACGTGTTGCCAGTACGCCATTAAAAATTGAGGGTAATAAACAAATTTACGCTATAGCTGCCGGTGAAGATAAAGTACTTGCGATACTTGGTGCAGTTAGATCAAATATGATCAGCGGTTTAATTACTAACGAATACACAGCAGAACGTATTTTAAGTATGGATTAGCCAAAGTTGTTTTAGGTAGCTTTTTAAAGCTACGATAATAACTGACTGAATGAGCCTTAATTATTCAAATAAGGAAAACTAACAGGCTCATTTAAAATACCAATAAAGTTTTATAAATGTAGGCTTTTTATAAAACGTGTTAAATTGCGCTGTAACAAATCTGCGCTTAAATTTAAAGTAGCCAATGCTTACAGGTTTTCATAAGTAATATAGTTAGTAAAAAATTTATAGTTTGATAAATAATAAAACGTAATGACCAGGATTAAACTAAAAAGCACATAGCAAAGTATGGTTTGGTAATAATAGTCATAATGTCCGATACCGTCTAGTATTGGACATAGTAGGAGTGTAATACACACTCCATATTATAATATGCATAACTACCTATAATTTATATTATGTTAAATAAAGTAAGTTAATACATAATCAAAGTAAGTAGCTTCTATTAATTACGTTTAAACCCCTATTTTTGGTGTTTTGAGTAATAGTCTTTTAAAGTTGGTCTTTCAGTTAACCGTTCAAATTGTTATGCACAGTAACTTTTAACAACAACTTACGCACTACATTTTACACTGATATTTTCGCTAATGTTTATGTAGTATTTCAATGTTATAAAGCTTAGCAATTACAAATTCTATATAGCAGCCTCTATACTCCCTTATAACAATTAATTACTTTTTAAACAGACGCAAAATTTTGTAATTGTCGTTTCTATTATTTTATTTAGAGCTAACTTGTACTGCTACCAATTTTTTAGCGCCTCATATCAGGTTTAATTTAAAGCCTTAGATTAAAGTTTTTCAAAACCTAAGGCTTTAAGCAAAAATATTATGACTTAGTTACAACCTAGCTCAGTCCTTAAACCATACACTGATGATTCTATTGTTTGCGCACTGTTATACGATAAGTTTGGCATTACATTTATACCAGAGCGCGATTCAACTTCATCAATACTTACTTCGGTATTACAAAAGTTATCACTGCGACTTGCTGTTTGCTCCATAATAAATGCCGATGCTTTAATTGTGGTACCAGTTTGCTGCATAACAATTTTAAAATAGCCGCTTGGAATCGTATGCGCTTCGTTAGCTTGTGGTAACTCTGCAAAATAATATTCGTATAATGGACCTGTTACTACATATAAATCATTTCCATTTCCTACGTGATTTCGCACTGCAGATTCAAGCCTAACCCATGGGCCTTGATTTAATGCGGACGATTGCGGCGTAATATTAGAAAGTAAGTTTGTTAGCTTCCAATCAGCCGTATTACTAAAAGATGCTAATGGAACTTGATGACCTCTATCGGTATTTATTGTTGCATACGCATCGGTGTAATCAGCGGGTTCTAACGTATAGTGTGAGTATAGATCTGGGTCTGCTTTCCAACTTCTACTTCTCGATGGTCCACTCATAGTGCTAGTCGTAACATGGTAAGCCACCCAATCTGCAAACTTTGTGTATCGGTTATTTTTTAAAGTATAAATACTGCGCTCAATTGTATTGCCATTATCTAAACCTGTTGGGCAACCTTGTAAACAGTTGTCTGCACTTGCACTGTGTGCAAAACATAAACCTGTAAGTACTATTGATGCCTTTATTATTGTCTTCATTGTTTTTACCCTCAATTAAATGAGGGTAAAAATTAGCAGTACATTATTACAGCAATATGTATCTAACTGATTGTTTATAAATACAATAATATCGTCTTAGGCTTTTGGTATTACTAATAAAAGTCGCGAGTATACAGTCACCCTCGCCTTGTATTTAACACAGTAGCGTTGTTGGTAGATCTAGCGAATAAAGGGGTTTTTATACATCTAAATGCATTATGTTAAATTGAAGGTCTTATGGTTTTCTATGTGTAATCACCCAGATATAAAGCGTATACGCTCACCTTTAATGTTCAAATACTGAGCAATTAATATCGGTTTTACATAAATGGTTTAATACTAAAAAATAGATGAAAACAAACAAGCCGCTTGAGTAACTAATTATATAAAAGTTAATACAGCTCAAGCTGCATGGTTTTATATACATGTTAGCTAAAGTGGCTAACTAGGCCTTTAAAATTAAGGTGTTTTAAAACTTTTTATTAGCCAAAAATTCTTCCATTAACGCAGTTACTCGTTCTGGTTTTTCATCTGTAACCCAGTGCCCTGCTTTTTCTATCCAAGTTAGTGTTGCATTTGGTAAGGTTTGAGCCAACTGAGGTGCATATTTAGGTTTTTGAAAGTTATCTTCATCACCCCATAAAATGAGGGTTTCATGCTTTAAGCTTTTAAGCTCCCCGGCAATTGCTTGTGTACTCTTTATTAAGTCGACGCATATTATTAAATAAAGAGCCTAAAATAACCTTCATTTTTTAATTTATGAAATAAAGTAGCAGCTACATGAAATAATTACTGCCAGTTTGGGCCTATTAAAATAATAGGCCCAGTCTATTTTACAGTTTTATATTGTTTAATTTGGACTAGTTTAGTAAATACTTAATTTTATTAATTAATACTTGCTGCTTTACTGGTTTTTCAAGCATGTCGTCAAACCCAAGCTCAACATACTTAGCATTACTATTTGTGTCAGAATCTGAA
This sequence comes from Pseudoalteromonas sp. MM1, assembly GCF_030296835.1. Lineage (NCBI taxonomy): Bacteria > Pseudomonadati > Pseudomonadota > Gammaproteobacteria > Alteromonadales > Pseudoalteromonadaceae > Pseudoalteromonas > Pseudoalteromonas sp. MM1. Next base: position 1,812,031 of record NZ_AP027922.1, read on the forward strand.
GTGTGGGCAATAATTTTTGTTTGCTTGTCTGCGTTATGTTTTTTTATTTTAAGCATCGCGTCAGTACCCGAGAGTTCTGGCATAACAATATCCATTAAAATAATATCGTAATTATTTTGCGATACCATCAACATAGCTTCTATTGCATTGCTTGCATAATCTATTGCTACGTTTTCATCTTTCAGCATGGCTTTAATAACCATTTCTACAAGCGGTTCGTCATCAACTAATAACAACGATTTGGTGTTCTTAAATTCTGTATGCATTGTAGTTACAGTAATGTTTTTTTGCTTGTTTGCACTTACATGTTGTAATTCTACGGTGTTAACTAGTAACGATAAATTAATCGATGTTGTTTTACCACGCTCGTGCACAGTTATGTTTTTTCCGCCGAGCATTTTAAAAATTGAGATAAAAAACCGCAGCTCTAATGTCGCATCAAAATTAATATCACTTTCAAAAGACTGTTGTTTACATACCATTTGTAACTGACTATAAAAGCTTCCCTGATTTGCTAAGTTATTTATAGAAAAATCCAGCGACAAATAATGTTTACCTTGCTCGTTAATCAGCTCAGAATTTAACGACAATTTACCTTGGTGGGTGCTTTCTATAAGCTCACTAGCAAGCTGAATAATTAATTGCATTATCAGTTTTTCATCACTGCTTATGCCTTTATCTATGGGCACATTGTTATTAATAATTATATTTTTATCATCAGACTCTTTATTAAGAATATCGGCCGTATTTTTAAGTAAGTCAGCTAAATTAATAGCGCTCATTTTAAGCTTTAATTTACCGGTATCGGTTTTATTTATATTAATTAACTGCTGCACTACACAGTTTAACTGTGTGCATGCATTTTCTAATTCATTGCTAAAATTGGCTTTACTGTTTTTATAGTTAAGCTCTACTATAGATTGCAGCGAACTAAGTGGCGCTTTTAATTGCATTGCTAAGCGTGCTACAAATTTATCTTTAAACTGGTTAGCTTGCTTAGATTTTTCTACAACTTGGGCAAGTAATAACTCTTTTTGATGTGCTTGTGTCTCATCTCTAAAGTAACAAACAAATCCACCAAAGTCGGTATGCCTTTGCACAACGGTGATCCAACGGCCATCGTTAAAGCCAATATCTATTAATTGGCTATGTTCATTAGCTAATTTATTATGCTCTTTATAATGGGTAATAATATTGTTTTGTTGAGAAATACTAATTATTTGGCTGTAACTTAATTGTTTATTGTTTTGAATAACATGAGAAAACAATTCGTTAAACGCCTGGTTAGTTATTACCGGAAATTCGTTACTATTAAAAATGGCAAAGCCATGCGGTAGCGCATCAAGCGAGCTTGAAAACAACGATTCCCTATTAAGTATAAGGGTATTTTTTTGTTTAATTTCGTCATGTAAGCGCCTTGGTAAACGTAAAAAATAATAAACAAATGCAAATATAGCTAAGCTAATTAATGCCAGTTTAAATAAGTCGAACTTAGATACATTAACAGGCGTTATCGGTTTGATGGGTTGCACATGCAAGCGCCACGTAGCAGGAAAACGACTACTTGCTGCGCTTATGCTGTTAGGGATCGTTTTAACATTTAGCTCCCCCCTACTACCTAATATAAACTGAGGGGTTGATATAAATAAATTATAATTTTGCGTATTTAGCTTACCAATTATGGCATTTAAAAACTTACTTAAATCAAAGGCTGTGAGTGTATAAATAGCGCTATTGCCCATGTTAATTTCTGAAATTAAAAATGCGGTATCGGCTACAGTAAATACCTCTACTGATTGTTTATTTGCTCGCATTGAAAATGCATTTAGCCAATTAGTAAAGCCATAAGCTGCTAAATCAAAGTTATTTTTAGACCAAATGGCAAGTTGTTTATAGTTACTATCAAATACAACAAAACCTTTATACGTTAAACTACTTGATACCTGCGTTTTTACTAAATCACTTAATTGTTGCTGAGTATAACTTTGCTGGCTTTTTAAAAAACCTGCGACAATTTTATCTTTTTGAGTTATGTAAAGTGCTTGGTTATCAAAGCGCTCTAATGCATCAAATAGCGTTTGCCTTAACTGCTGAGTTTGTATGGCATAGGCACTTTTTTTGTCTTTTTTATCTAACGTATATAAAAGCAAAGCCGAGAACGAGCAAATAACCAGCGCAATTAAAAACGCCACCGGCGCTAAGCTAAATAAATGAACAAATCGATTAAGTGATTTTGTCTCACTCGGTTTAATTGCTTGGGGTGAGGTAAAATGCTTATTAAGCTGGGTTTGCAGTAGTTGCGCAAAAGATACAAATTGTTCTTTTTGAGAGCCAATAAGTGTTTTGGGTGAAATATCGGCAATGATCAGTACGCCAATTAAGCTGTTATCTAAATTATAAATGGGATATTGAGAGAAAAAACGTACCTGTTGGCAGCGCCCTTTTGTTAGTGGGTCAAATAGAGTGTCTTCAATTATGTAGAGTTTTTCTTGTGTGCACGTTTGTGCCAAGCTATTTAATTCACTGTCGGCTTTGTATGGGTCATCGCAGCTAATAATTTGGTGCGTATACAAGGCATTAAAATCAACGTATTTGATAATAGAAACATCATAAAACTGCTTCATTAGCGTCAGCGTTTCTGTTATTTCTTGTTTTACTTCATCAATTTGTGTGTCGTTAAATTCATTTATACTTTTTAAATATGAACTGTTCATGGGCGCACTCCTTCACCTTTCGGCGGTGTAGAAATCCAACGTGTGCTATTAGCACTTGTATGTGATGGAAGTTTTACTCTAAATGGCGGAAGTAAGTTATTTAAAGCGGGTTCGCCTTGTGCATTTAACACCGGCTCTGCCGAGGTTAAATTAAGCGAAGCCTCGCAGTAAGTCACGCCAGGCTCTATGCCAATAAGGGCCAGCGTTTGAATAATTATCTCGTTATTTATTAAATCGATACCTAGCAGTTCAAAGGTTGTTTCTAAAATAGTAAATACCAGTGTTTCTACTATATTTTCATCTTCTTCTAGTTGCGTACCTTGTGGGCAGCAAATACTGCCTAGCTCTACATCTACATTGCTTGCTACACCTAAGAGGGCCAGTGCATCAAGCGCGGTTCCTAACAAGACTTCAACTTGTGGTAAATATAAATCAAGAATATCACCTTGCGGATCGTACCCTGTTTGGCAACTATTGCACGACTGCGATAATTGCTGACTGTCTATGCCTAATAACGGATTACCAAGGGCAGTTACACCAACCAAACAACTACTATCAGCTTGCTGTTTAGCAATTGAAAAGCTTTCGCACGGGTTACCAGTAATTACCTTTTGAGACATATAGCGTGATACAATTTCGTCACCTGTTGCGGGGCACGCTAGTGCTGTACTTTTTAATAATTGTCCCATTACGGAGTTACTTAATTGCCCAATAGCATAATTAGGCCCTTGCTGTAGCGCATTGATGTAACTTACATTGCCACTATTAGCGGTGTTACTAACCCCTAAACTATCTGAAAACTCATCGCTTAAGCTTTTTATACACGGGTTGCCTTGGCAATTAGGTGCATCGTAATAAATGGCTTCTCGGGATGTGAACCTATCATCGCGTATCCCAATTAAAGCGCGATATGTTGCATTTGCTTGGCGGTCTGTGTAAAAAATTAAAGGCGCTTGATGCTCATCAAACCCAATGGCGATTCCTAAAGGGGTGTTGTTAGCATCAACCACTGTTATTTGGTTATCTACCTTTGTGTGATAGCGCTTAATAAGTGCATCGCGCACTAAAATAACACCACCAATAGAGCCAATAATTAAAATGGTAATAATTAAAATCAGCTCAATAGTCAGTATATAGCCCTGTTGGTATTGTTTATTCATAGAGCGCTCCTATAGCACTTCAACTAGCATTTTTAGTACATTCATTACTTGCAGTGCCGCAGGAAAAAACACCAGTACTAAAAACATAGGAAAACAAATTAAGATAATGGGAAACGTGGTATGCAGTGCTTTTTTGTTTACTTTTTTAGCTAATAAAATATTTTTTTTAAGCGCAAAGCTTTCTAATTGTGACTCAACCGCCTGTATTAACGGGGTGCCAAGTTTAGAGCCAATAAGCATTAAATTAGCTAATTTTTTTAAACCCGAGACCCCTGTTCTGTCATACAACGAGTTAAAGGCTGTTTCGCGGTCTTTACCGGCACTGAGCTCAAACAAAAATAGTTTAAGCTCTTTGTATAAAGGATGCTTTTTACTTAACCCGTGATCGACCGCTAATGCAAATGCGCGCTCTAGCGAAAAGCCAGCACGCATATACACTAACAGCACACTTAAAAAAAACTCTAAGCTATTGTTTATCTGCACTTTACGCTGGCCTTTTTTAAATAAAAACCACATGTCTGGCGCAAAAAAGCTGATAAAACAGATAATAGCTATAAGCGGTGTACTTAATACATAACCAGTGATCTCTATGGCGGTATAAGCACAAAATGAGGCGGCCATTTTAAAGCAGTACATACTCATTAAAATTTTATTTAACTGATACCCGGCTTGCCTAAATTGGTTTTTCGAAATAACAATTAATGGGTACCAATTTATATTGGTTTTTATAGGTTGTTGAACCTCAGCCTTTAATGACTGCTTTTGAATATGAATAAATGCACCCATGCTCACCAATAGGCCAACGAATAAAAATATGTCTATCATAGCGTTACCCTCAAACTTAGGCGCAGCCATAAAAAACCAAATAACTGACAAAGCACAGCAACAGTAATAAAGGCCATGCCATTGGGGTTATTTAAAAGCGGATCGAACCAGGTTGGATCGGTGTAATTAAATAAAGGGACTAAAGCGTAGGGTAAAACGCCACTAAACAGTGCAGCGTATTTAGTACCAGAAAGCTTAGCTTTGAGTTGCTGGCGATCTAGCGTTCTTAACGACATCATTTTGCATACACTTTTAAGCATGTCAGTTAAATCGCACTGGCTTTGTGTATGAGTAATTATGCTATGTGCAAATAACCGCACGGTTTCGCAGTTGTAGCGTTTAATTAAAGGGGCAAATGAGCTTTGCATGTCACTGCCCATATTTAAGCGTTGCAGTAATAAATGACTTTGCGGTTTAATGTACTTATCGGCGTGTTCATCGGCAAATTGCATAGCCTGAACAAGCGAAAGCCCTGTGCTTAAACACGATTGTACGGTTTCTATGTACTCTAGAAATAAGTGCTCAAACTTAGCTAATTTATAGTGTGCTAAATCAATTACCACTATAAAACAGGTTATAAATACAACTAAAGAAACAATTAATGCACTCGTAGTTGCTTGAGGATAAAAGTGCTGTGCAACATACCAAGTAAAAGAGGCAAGCGAGCAAGCAACGCTTATAAATAAAGCATTACTAATGTTAATTCCAAGTACGCGCAGTGACACTGTGATAATGTCTTTTTCTTCGAGTACATCTACCTCGTGTTTAGTGTTTGCAGCGAGTGTTTTTACCTTAAGTGTAAAAAAAACACTCAGTGCTAAGGTAAACGACATAACACTTGCTATGGCCAGTAAGTAATCAAGCTTATCCATGATTCTGCTCCTTGGCCGGCTGCAGTAATGCACTTATTTCGTTTGCGTTGGCACCTTGGCTTTGCATAAAGCTCACCACGCTTGAAGTACTAATTGCCTCACCATTAACTTGCTCGGTATCACTTATGCTATACAGCGCAGAATATTGTGCATGTCCATCTACCCGTTTTATTTCGCCAATACTTTTTAGGGTTCTTACACCGTTTGTATTTCTAGAAACATGCACAATTAACTGGATGCTTGATGCGATTAATGCGCTGGTGTGGGAGTCACTTAGCTGCGCGTTATGTAGTTGCACAAGCGTTGATAAACGGGTTACCGCATCGCTTGCACTATTAGCATGTACGGTGGTCATTGAGCCTTGGTGCCCGCAGTTCATAGCTTGCAGCATGTCTATTACTTCACCTGCACGTACTTCGCCTACGAGTATTCTATCGGCGCGCATTCTCAATGCCGCTTTTACTAAATCTCGTAGAGTAACGGCACCTTTACCGTCACTGTTGGTGTCGTGCGCCTCTAATTGCACAACATGATTATGATGCAAATTTAGTTCTGCACTTTCTTCTATTGTTACTACCCGCTCATTAGTATTTATTGAGTTAGCGAGCACATTTAACAAGGTGGTTTTGCCTGCGCCGGCATTTCCACACACTAAAATATTAACCCCTAAGGCCACCGCGGTTTTTAAAAAATGAAGGCAGTTTTTACTTAAAAATTTATTGTCGATTAAAAAATCATCGTTAATTTTTTTGTGGTTAAATTTTCTAATTGAAACAATAGCTGCACTGGTGCACGCCGGTGGCACCACAATGTGTACCCTGCTGCCATCTTTTAGTTTGCCATCTACAATGGGAGTCAGTGCGTTAACTTGTCGAGCGCAACTATCAAGTAACCTATCAACAAAACGACGTAAGTGACGTTCATCGTCAAACTTGCTGGCTGTACATAGCAATTTTCCTTGCTTATCTATCCAAATATTTTGCGTGTCGTTAATTAAAATATCGCTTACTTGGTCATCTAGCATAAATTGCGCTATTGGCCCTAAGCCTTGTATTTCGTCGTACACGGCTTGAACTACTTGAGCTTGTTGATGGCTGTTAAATGATGATTCTGAAAATTCATCAATATCACTGCAAAGGGCGGATATTTTTTCGAGCAGTGCATCATTAAGCAAAGCACTTGGGTCTTGCTCGTATTCTTCTATTACCGCATCGTGAAGGATTTTTTTAAGGGTTTCAAAGGTATTTAAATTGGTTTGTACAGACTCTGATTTACTCGATAAATTAAACATAGCGCCTCACTTAGCTACATATACAGCTTGGTTTTTAACGCCTTTAACCACTTGAATTGTCCGGCTAGTTTGTAATTGTGAGAAGTTTTGCAAGCGCCCTTGTTCGATGTCGTACGCACTGTGTACAATTATGGATACTTTGTCTTGGTTATCAATTGCGGCTAATGAATACACATCTTTAGGAAGTACAGCCAACACTAATGACACACCCGCGCTGGTTGACGGCTCTTTTTTTGCTAGGCTGTCCATCACGCCATTTTTTTGTGCTTTATTGGCTGGCCCTTTTGAAATACCAATAAGTTGCACATCACGCGCAACAGTTCTTACAAGTCGATTTGTTTTAGCAACAATATCCAAGCGGTCGCCTTTATGCACCCGCGATAAAGGAATATCTAACGTGGTTAACTTTAATGTATAAAGCACTCTGCCTGCGGGGATGGCCTCTGATAAATTTTGGCTTTTAACCTGCATAAAATCTGTTTCAAATAATGGTTGTTCACCCATTTTATTAGTGGCTAATTGCTTACCAATAAAGGCGCGGGGGTTTTGTATACTTAGCGCCATGTTTGCATAGTGACTGGGGTTTACATCTTTTTGGGTAATGTCGTGCACGCTTACTACTTGCCCCGCCGACATATTTTTATTTACCACCCAGGCAGTAACTAAGTCTTGTTCGTTTACTTGTCTGATCCCAAGCGCTGAGGCCAGCATGCCAGAGGTGATAAGTAAGGTGATTGCAGCGGTGGTCGCGCCTTTATTATTTTTACTTTTCATAATTTCCTCCTGACAAATTGCACTGCCACACGGTTGTGGCAGTGTGATTTAGGTAGTTATAATAAATTTAATTACCTTGTGAACCACCGGCTGCTGTACGTGTTGCAGCATCACCACTTGGCGTTGCATTAATAAGCGCAGCACTTTCACTGAAGTCAGAAGCAACAAAGGTAAATGAGCTACCATCACCTGCGTAAACATCTACTGCATCAACATAGCCAGAGCCTGAAATTTCTGCAGTGCCTTCGGCGTTGATCATGCCATCAAACACATAGCTTTGATCTAACGAGCCGATTGCTTCTGCCACATCTTCAAGTTCGCTGGTTACTGAGTCACGTAAGGTTGATAAACCAATCACCAGCGCTGCCACCATAGACGTTGAAAGAATAATTAGCTCAGAAGTAAGTACAAAGCCTTGTTGTTTTTTACTGTTTAAGTTGCTTTTCATAGTTTTCATAATGATCACCTTAAATGTGTTAGAGCTTATGCCCACTTTATATATAGCGAGGACTGTGCCATTAATTAAATATATAAAAATCAGTGGTTTATATATTTTTTATAAGATGTGCTTTGCTTATCCTTGTTATGATTCGCATTTTGCAAATCATTATTAAAGTGTGTTAAATCGCAAGCACAGTTTAAATAAAAGGCAAGGTGTTAACTCATTTATGGCAGGTTTTAAAAGTAGAATAACGAGCAATTTTATCGAGGGATTCACAAAGCGAGATAGGGTAAAACAACGACGAGGATGGCTATTTTAATTATTAAGGTAGGTACGTTGCTTTTACTTTTTATAAGTGTGTTTAAGTAAGGAGAGCATAGTTTAATAAAAAAAGGCCTTACGGCCTTAATTTTAACAATTACCAAGTACCGAAAGTTTCGCGTAGCGCGCTGTGGCTTGGCTGTGCTGCGCATCAAAACCTATTGCCTCATTATAATAATGACACGCCAACGCGTTATCAGGTGTCGCCTCAGCTATTAGCCCTTTATGATAGTAATAATGGCTTTTAACAGCGCCAAATTTATAGGCAAGCTCTAAATAGTTTGCTGCAATAACATAGTCCCCTTGTGCATAATAAATAGATGCCATTTGTAAATACGGTGAAGCCTCAGTACCAAATTCATCAATAGCGTATTGGGCAATTTGTTTAGCTTTGACTAAATTGCCTTGCTCAATAGCTAAGTTAATACCTAAAGACAATGCATTTAAAGGCGGTTCAGGTAAATTAAGTAACTTGTTTATTACCGGCTGCGCCTGATTAGCCCGCCCGCTTTTATAAAGCGCATAAGCTGATATAGATAAAATAACTTTATTGTTAGGGTGCTCAAGCATTAGCTGGTTAAGCTCATGCACAAGTGCTAAACAATTAACTGCGCTTACCCCTTCACACGTTAAAGTACGGGTATTTAATGCATACTTAGTAACAATATCACTTAGTGCAGAATGTGGGTTTACACTGGGCGCATAATCTATATGTGCGCAGCCCGATATGCTCAGTAAAATAACGATATATATTATTTTCATAACCCTTGCTCCTGTATAAAACTGGCCATTTGGCTATCTAAATCAACTGTTTGCCACACGCGTAAGTTATTTACCGGCTCGCGGACTAAATTAGGTGTAACTACAATAATCAACTCGCGGTTGTTTTCGCTTTTACTGGTTGTTTCGCTTAGTTTACCAAACAGGCTCTCGCCGTTTGCATCGGGTACAAAGTCGTGACTGGCGTTGTTATCTGTACTAATTAAGCCACCAATAATGAAAGGTTGCCCATCTTGTAAACGGGTCGATGTTTGCATGCTGCGTGTATTAAATGCACTGCTGTTTAGACTGCTGCCGGTGCTTTGCGCTATTTCTGCTGTAAGAGTGGTATCTGGTAATGAAATAACCGGATTTAAATCAAGGGTTATGCGGTCTTTGTCATCCACTAATGCACGAACATTAAGCTCAACGCCAAACGATTTAAACTCAGTACCACTAAACACAGAACCGCTATTACCTTGTTGCCCGCTGGTAACGCCTGATGGGCTATAGCTTGTAGGTACTGGCACTTCGCCGCCTACTTTAAATACCGCACTTTCGCCTGCAAGTACGCTAAGTGTAGGTCGCGAAAGCGTTCTTGAAATTCCCTCTTGCTCTAGCAAAGAAAACAACATATCAATGGCAAATTGCGAGGTTGATAACTGCAAGTTATTTGTTAATTGGCCGCCAATTAATTGCAGTGCGTTTTCTATTGATGCCGAGCCAGACTCACGGGCATTCATTCCTTCTAGGCCAAATAAACCTTGCTCCTTGTTATACCCATTCGAAAGCACGCTAATATCTGGACGCCATTGCTTTAAGCGGCGCTGATTAACCTCATAAAGTTGCACCGATACCCTCACTTGAGGTAAATCTTCTACCTCTATGCTTGAGAGCACTTTACCTTTAGCCACCGAGAGCAAGGTTGCCCGCGCTACATTTGAATTTACATTACTTAAAGTAAGGCCTGAATCATCATTTAATAACCCGCCAGACTCATTTGCGAGTACTTCAATAGCGTTTGTTTCGGTTTGCGCTGTGCTACTGATAAGCCCATTAGGATCGAGCGTCGATGTGGGTGCTTGGCTTGCTTGCTCTGGTTCAAATAACTTATTGATGGTATTTAACAAACGCACCAGTTCAATTTGATTTTTAACTGTGCCGCTGAGCATAAACACATCGTTTTCATCGTTTGATAACTCATCAACCGAAATACGTTTAACAGTTACTTTGTCTGCTCCCATCGATTTTAACACCTCAGCGATACGTACCTCTTTAGGTTTGGGTGCTTGTGTAACTTTTATTAGGTTAATAATGGCTACTTTATTTGAGCTTTGCGCTAAGCCATTGTTTAAATTACCCATGCCTTGTAAGCGCTGTGCTAAAGAGTTAAACATACCTTGGTTAGGTGCAGAGGTAATAACCGGTTGCGCCGCTTGCGAGCTGCTAGCATATAAATAGTTTTTTGCTGCTTCATGGGCTGCATGACGGTAATTAAGAGTAGGGACTTCGCCGCGCAGTACTACCGCATGTCTATCAGGTGCAATGGTGAGTGCTAAGTTAGAATGAATATCGTTAAGGGCATTTTCAAGTACACTGTAGTCTTCGGTTACGCCAAGCAAAAATGTTTCAGATGTGTTGTCGTCATACCATACCATCATAGAGGTACGGCCTAACTTTTTAGCTAAAATTAACAGCTCGCGTCCGTTTACAACGTTTACATCGAGTGTGGTTTCGTGGCCTAGCGCAACACGTGCTATATCGCGGTTAAATACAAAGCGTGTATGGGTCCACTTAACTAAGTGGGATACTTCTTTTACTCTATCGCCATTAGCATTTTCTATGTAATTTAAATTGCTTTGTTGGGCCGAAATACAACAAGGTAAAAAAAGTAACACTGCGATGATTGTTTTAAACATATGCGCGTCCTCATTTATGCTTTGTGTATACAGAGCAATTATAAGACCAGCGTTATATTTATAGTAAATTCAATAAACTAATTAAAAGTAGCAACGATGTGTGGAAGGAGTTTGTATTTTGATTTGCAAAATGCAAATGAAGTTAGGAGAAAAGGCACAAAGCAGTGCTTTGTGCCAAAAGTATTAATGCAGCGCGGCTGTAAAAGGAATACTTTTACAAATTTCAGCTTCGGCTACTAGTAGCTCTTCTAAACGAATATCAACTTCTTCTTTATCAAAGTATTCGTATGCTAACTCTACAAATAAGTTTTTATGTTTTTCTTCTGATTTAGCAATCGCCACATAAAAGTCTTTTTCTTTGCCTTCGGGTAATGCTTTGGCAACCAATGAAAAGCGCTCGTGGCCGCGGGCTTCAATAACGCCGCCAACCAATAATCTATCCATTAAAAATCCATCGCGTCCATGTCTAAATAAAGCACGTATTTGTTTTATGTATGGATCTTTTTTGTCATCACCTAAATTAGTATCGCGTTCAATAAGCAGTTTAAGCACTTGTTTAAAGTGAATTAACTCCTCAAGCGCTAAATCGGTCATGGCTTTTACTAGTTTACGTTTGTCTGGGTAATGAGAGAGCATAGAAATTGCCATACCCGATGCCTTTTTTTCTGCAGCGGCGTGGTCTTGTAAAAATGTATTAAAGTCGGCTAATACCGCTTCGGTCCATTCAAAGGGGGTGTTGTATTTTAATTCAAACATTTTTTGTACTACTTAAAAAATAATGCGGAGATTTTAGCGTATTTAATAGTAAAAATCTTGCAGCGCAGGGCAAAATTAACGCATATAGGGTAAATGCTTATCTATGCGCCCTTTTGCTGTTGAGTCAATTTTTAATGGGTGTTTTATATCATTCCACGCGGTCACTTTGCCACCTCTATTCATTTTTTCAAAGTCGGTACGATCGCTTTTAATACCCAAAAACGCAGTAAGCTCGGCAAAACTTTGCGGCTTGGCTATATCAATTTCTAAATACTCGTTACTACGGTGTTTAAAATACTCTCGGGCATTAGCTAAATGTGTGTTGTAACACTCTGCTAAATAATCATCTTGGTTAATATTTTCAATCGATAAGTCATTAAAGGTGCTTAAGTAACACCGTTTTATATGAATATTAAAACCGCCGTCTGGACGCGTTAAATTAGTATGCATTCGTAGCAGCAATTGCCTAATTGAGGCAATCCAAGGGGTTTTTTCGCGCACTAAATAAATAAATTTTGAACCGGGGTAATGGCTATCTAATGCTATGTAGTCATTAAATATGGGGGTATCGGCTATGGCTGTGGCGTTTTCAAAACAATACGAGGTGTACGCGGTGTGCGCCGTGGCAATGCCAAACTCTAAAAAAGCGTGGCATACACTCGTGGTGCCTGTACGCGGCAGCCCTATTATAAATATTTTACTCATTACTGCTATTACTAACTATTGCGTGTTACAAGCAGTAAAAAGGCACAAATAACCATCACTAAAAAGGTGGCAATGGTACCAATTTGACGATATTTAAGGTTTTTTTCGACTATGCCTAAATTGTGAAAAACGCGCCCTATTAATAATGCGCCGCCTAAAATATTACAATAATGACTGGCAAGGCCTTGATATTCAGCTAAAAAAAGCAAAATAAGTGCAAAGGGTACGTATTCAATAAAATTAGCATGGGCACGCACAGCACGTTGTAATTTAGGGTTGCCGTTATCGCCAAGCGACACTTGTTCGCTGCGGCGCACTTTGATCACATTAAAACTTAAGTAAATATAATAAAACGCTAAAAGCGCAGCATACGTTGAAACTATCACGGTGTTGTCCTATTTTATTTTTGGCAATAATAACATAGTTTTGCACAATCATTAGTTTACTTAGTAACTATGCTACAGTGTGTATTAGTTGAATTTTATAACGCAATGAAAGGAATTTATGTTTGTCCCTCGCAAAGTAGCCGACCGCTATCGTGAAATGATCAACAGCATTGGCTTTTACCCTTCGGTGCTTTCTGTTGGTTTTTTACTTTTTGCTGTAATTACCATGTCGCTTGAATACATAGCGCCTGTAGAGCAGATTAAGTCGTTTATATCTGTGGTATTAGTAGATAGCGCTGAAAATGCCCGCACCATTTTAAGCACATTAGCAGGCAGTATTATATCGCTTACGGTGTTTAGTTTTTCAATGGTGATGGTGGTTTTAAATTCGGCCAGTGCCAGTTTATCTCCGCGAGTTGTTCCTGGGCTTATTACCCGTAAGTCGCATCAAATGGTATTGGGCTTTTATTTAGGCAGCATAATTTACTCAATTATTATGCTCATTAATATTAATAAGCTTGAAGGTGGCGATACCGCTATTCCATCGCTTGGGGTACTGCTGTCGTTGGTATTTGGTTTAGTATCGCTTGGCTTGTTTGTATTTTTTATTCATTCAATATCTAAAGCCATTCAAGTAGATAATGTACTTAATGGCCTATTTAGCCAAACAAAACGTGAAATTAAAGCCATTATAGATAGGCAATCAGAAAAACCATTCACTGACTTTCCTGATTTTACTCAATGGCACTCAGTTAATAGCACCACCGAGGGCTACTACAAAGGGGTGCATACAGATAAGTTATGCGCCATTTTAGCTGAGGAAAATATTCGGGTGTATATCTCGGTAAACCAAGGTTACTTTACCGTTAAAGGCTATCCGTTTTTAAAATGCGATACATACATTTCAAATAATGAAGAGCTTATAGCCAAAATATTAGATTGTTTTATTTTTTATATAGAAGAGTACATTAGTGACCATTACCGTTATGGATTAACGCAAATTTCAGAAATTGCCGTTAAGGCAATGAGCCCTGGTATTAACGATCCCGGCACAGCGGTTAAATCAATAGATATGCTGAGTATTTTATTAATTGAGCGCCTGTCACTTAACGATACAAATTATTCGTTTAAACACAGCAACAATGCCCCGTTACTCTTTATACACGAAACCAGTTTTGATGAGTTATTGCACGATAATTTTACGCCACTGCGTAATTACGCAAAAGGAGATGCGTATGTAATGACGAACGTTTTAGAGGCATTTAAAAATATATTGTTTGTAGCGCATGGCAATGATGCAGCCCGAAACAGCCTATTTAATTACTTAAATGCTATTGTAGATGACATAAACGAGCACGTAAGTAACGAATACGACAGACAAGAGATTACCAACATGCTTAACGCGATTGCCCGCATTAGCAAGCCACAAGGAGATAAACTAGTGGCCCGTTTTACGAGCCAACATACTAGTCAATAAAGTAAACCGCATAGCTAGACGCTGTTACTTTAATTTCGCCAGCATGATACGCATCAGGAACAAAATTACCGGGTGCGCTATCTGCTACCATCATGGTTTTTTCTGAGCGAGCATAAGGCTGCGCAGGTACGTTCATTGGGCTTAACGATGCCGTATATAACCCTTTTAGCTCAACGCCGTAGTCGGCACTTAATTCTTTTGCGGCTTTACGAGCATCTTGAATGGCCAGTTTTTGCGCCTGTTTGTGCAGCTCTTCATAGTTACTTGCTAAAAATTGAGTTTGATTTATTTGGTTTATGCCATTATTTACCAGGTTTTGTAACAGCTGAGGGTATTTTTCGATTTGCGAGAGTTTAACGCTTAACGTGCGCGATACTCTAAAACCTTTAAATTCTTGCTCGCCAGAGCTTCTGTTGTATTGGCTTTCGCGATTTATAGAAATATGCCCTGCATTAATATTACCGTCTTTAATACCAAGCTCTTTTACTAATTTGATTGCTTTGGCCATGGTTTTATCGGCTTTATTTTTAGCATCAATTAAGTCTTTATCTATTTCTACAATGCCTACGCTTAATTGTACGTAATCAGGCATAGTGGTAACGGTTGCTTCACCTTTAACATAAATATGGGGAGCGTTAGGCGTTGAGTTTGCATGCGCACCAAGGCTTAAGGTACTTAAGGCAATTGCGCTACTTAATATAAGAATGTGTGTTTTCATCGCATTATCCATTGTATTTTTGTTGTCACCATTAAAGAGCCTACGTGGTTAACAATAAATGAACAAGCACAAAAAAACAGGCAATTGCCTGTTTTTTGTAACTGGCTGTAACGCAACGTACAGCCTTATTTACTTTATGCTACTTAGCGTAATCAAATGCTACAGCGTTTGTAGTTGCGGTATTTTGGTAACCAGTAATTTTTATCAATAGCTGCCCACAGTGCATCGTCGCTGATCTCTAGCGCTACGCCCTCTTCAATTGCTTTTTTTGCTACTGCAAATGCAATACGCTTACTTAACGTTTCAATTTCAGTCAGTGCAGGTAATAAGCTGCCTTTACCGGTGTTTGCACGTGGTGATGACTCAGCAAGCATTTCGCTCGACATACTTAGCATTGCATCGGTAATGCGTGTTGCTTTTGCTGCAATTACACCAAGGCCAATACCAGGGAAAATATAACTGTTGTTACATTGTGGAATTGGGAACACTTCACCATTAAATTCTACTGGTTCAAACGGGCTACCCGTTGCTACAAGTGCTTTACCTTCAGTCCATTTAATAACATCAGCTGGGTGCGCTTCAACCTGCTTAGATGGATTACTTAATGGGAAAATAATCGGCTGCTCACAGCCTGAGTGCATAGCGCGGATAACTTGCTCGGTAAATAAGCCCGGTTGGCCCGATACACCAATTAAAATATCAGGTGCTGCACAATGCATTACATCTAATAATGAGGCGTATTCGCCGCTGTAAGTCCACTCGCTTAATGCAGCTTGTGGTTGCGCTAGTGCTTGTTGGAAATCGCGTAAGCCTTCCATGCCTTCAGTGAGTAGGCCAAAACGGTCAACCATAAATACTTGGCTGCGCGCTTGTGCTTCGCTAATACCTTCAAACACCATTTGGCTAATAATTTGTTCAGCAATACCACAACCGGCTGAGCCTGCACCAACAAATACCACTTTTTGCTCGCTAAGGGTCGAACCTTTAACACGACACGCAGCTAATAAAGAGCCTACAGTTACCGCTGCAGTACCTTGAATGTCATCGTTAAAGCTACAAATTTCGTTACGGTAGCGCTTAAGTAATGGCATAGCGTTTGGCTGTGCAAAATCTTCAAACTGCAGTAATACATTTGGCCAACGGCGCTTCACTGCTTTAATAAATAAGTCTAAAAACTCATCGTACTCATCTTGCGCAATTCGCTTATGACGTGCGCCCATGTACATAGGGTCGTTCAGAAGTTTTTCGTTATTAGTACCTACATCAAGCATTACAGGTAATGTATACGCTGGGCTGATACCACCACACGCTGTGTAAAGTGATAATTTACCAATAGGAATACCCATGCCACCAATACCCTGATCGCCTAGGCCTAAAATACGTTCGCCATCGGTAACCACAATTACTTTTACTTTGCCTTTGGTGGCGTTGCGTAGAATGTCGTCAATTTGATAGCGATCTTCGTACGAAATAAATAAACCACGTGCACTGCGGTAAATATCTGAGAATTTTTCACAGGCATCACCAACCGTTGGCGTGTAAATAATTGGCATCATTTCTTCAAGATGATCGCGCACTAAACGGTAGTAAAGTGTTTCGTTGTTATCTTGAATGGCACGCAAGTAAATATGTTTGTTTAAGTTATCGTTAAAGCTTGAATACTGCTGATAACAACGCTCAACCTGCTCTTCAATTGTTTCAAAACGTGGAGGAAGCAAACCCGCAAGGTTAAAGTTTTCGCGTTCTTTTTTACTAAATGCGCTGCCTTTGTTTAAAAGCGGAGTTTCAATTAGGCCAGGGCCAGAGTAAGGAATATAAAGGTAGTTAGGATCAGTATTAGTTGTCATATTTCCAGGCTTTAACGGAGTCTTAAGTTATGATCTGCCATTATCATTGTAAAAGGTTAAATTGCAATGACAATTAAGCTTGTCAGACCATTGAGAGAAAACACATGCAGGCTTCTCTGCCTGCATGGCTATTATACATAAATTAAAATTTTATAGTGGCGTTTTTGTCTGTTAAATCCGACAAAGCGACCCCTTCACGGCGCGGGTCGGCCCCACCATACAATTTATTGTTTTTAACCTCTACGGCATGTAAACCAGAGTTTAAATCAAGCACGCGCACAGCATGGCCGCGTTTAGTTAATTGTGGGGCTATGGCTTCAAGCGCGGTGCCCTTTTCAAGGCTAGTATAATCGTTACGATTAGTAGTTCTTGGCAGGTTAATCGCCTCTTGCGCCGATAAGTTCCAATCGAGTACTCCAATAACTACTTGAGCTACGTAATCAATGATACGGCTGCCACCTGGCGAGCCAACCACTAAGCGTAAGCTGCCGTCGTTGTTAAACACCATCACTGGCGACATAGAGCTGCGTGGGCGTTTGCCCGCCTCAACGCGGTTAGCCACTAATTTGCCGTCTATACGAGGCGAAAGCGCAAAATCGGTTAATTGGTTATTTAAAATAAAGCCATTAACCATCACCGTTGAGCCAAACGCCATTTCAATTGAGCTGGTCATTGACACGGCATTACCAAAGCTATCTACAATGGATACGTGTGATGTTGATGGTAACTCAAAAGAATCATCTTTTGCGTAGCTTAAGTAGCCTACTGGATTACCGGCAACTGCTTTTGTGTCTTGCTCAGTAATAAGCTTGGCGCGCGATGCGATGTACTTTTTATTTAACAGCTCTTTAGTAGGCACTTGCGTAAAATCGGGGTCGCCCATGTACATATTACGATCGGCAAACGCTATGCGTGAGGCTTGGCTAAAGTAATGAATTGCCTCTTCGCTATTAGGTTTAAGCGCGCTCATGTTTTTGTGTTCAAGCAAGCCTAAAATTTGTAATACCGCTACACCACCACTACTTGGAGGAGCCATAGAGCACACGTTATACGCACGGTATTTAATACATACTGCGTCGCGTTGTTTGCTTTTATAATTAGCCAGGTCTGATTCGCTTAATGTACCCGGTGCAATTTTTGAATTTTGCACTGCGTTTACCATTTGCTTTGCGTTATCGCCTTTATAAAATGCATCAATGCCTTGTTTAGCAATCTCTTTGTATAAATTTGCTAAGGGCTGATTTGTTTTAATAGTACCGGCTTTAATTAATTCGCCATTAGGGTAAAAGTACTCATTAATCACCGGCATAGTCATTACACCAGGGTTTAATTGGCGTGCCAATAAACCGTGTAAACGTGGCGACACCTCAAAGCCCTGCTCAGCAAGTTTAATAGCAGGTTTAAATAACTCGCTCCACGCAAGTTTACCGTATTGTTGATGCGCATTAGCAAAGGCGTGCAAAATCCCCGGCACACCCACGGAGCGTCCGCCAACAACGGCTTCAATCCACTTAACGGCTTTACCGTGTTTATCTAAAAACAGGTTTTCGTCAGCATTTTGTGGTGCTGTTTCACGCCCATCAAAGCTTGTAAGTAGGTTATCGGCTTTGTTGTAGTACATCATAAATGTACCCCCGCCAATACCTGATGATTGTGGCTCAACTAAGGTAAGCACTAATTGCGTTGCAATAGCCGCATCTACCGCGCTTCCGCCTTTAGCTAAAATCTGTTGTCCAGCTTGTGAGGCATACGGGTTGGCCGCGGCCACCATGTATTGCTCACCAGTTATTAATTGTTTTTGTACAATTGAGGTGGTGGCTTCTGGCTCGCGAATTTCTAATTTTGCAGGTTCTTTTGCTATTGTTGGCAGCGTTACTGCAAACAAACCAATAGTAAATAATGACTTAAGTTTAAAATGCATAAAAATACTAAAAACACTTAATTACGTAGTTGTATTTGGCATCTTAAAGTTAAACGGGCACAATATGCAAAAATTTTGACTAAAAAAACATAATAAAATGCTTAATTTACCGCTACAACCTCGTTATTTACTTCCGCCATTATTTTTGATGCTTTTTAGTATTGTTTTTGCTGCATTTGATTTAAATAATTTACTTGAATTTAACCGAGTGCTCATTGAAAACGGCGAAGTTTGGCGAGTGTTTAGCAGCCAATTTGTACACGCTAACTGGGCGCATTTAGGATTAAACGCATTAGGCATATTTTTAATTTGGTTACTGCATGGTGAATACACATCGCCTGCACGTTATGCCTTTAATGTGTGTTTTTTAGCACTGTGGTGTGGACTCGGCGTATTATGGTTTTGCCCTGCCATCTCTGTATACACGGGGTTAAGTGCCCTATTGCATGGTGTCATTATTTGGGGAGCGGTGAAAGACATTACCCTGTCGCTTAAATCGGGTTATTTATTATTTATAGGCGTGTGGATAAAAATAATAATGGAACAAATAAATGGCCCCGATGCCAGTATTGGCCAGTTAATTGATTCAACTGTTGCCATTGATGCGCACTTAATTGGCGCTGTTGGCGGCACCTTGCTTAGCATACCTTTAGCAATAAAATACTTAAAAAATAGCGATTAATAAAAACGCCGCGTTAGTAAACGCGGCGTTTTTGTTTTAATACTTTAATTTAAAAACTAAAGTGTTTCTTTAAATAACTTATAGATACGGCGGTATTCATCTAACCAGCTTGATGGCTGCACAAAGCCATGCGGTTCAACTGGGAAAATAGCCGTTTCAAAGTTTTGCTTTTCAAGTTCAATTAATCGCTGTACTAAACGCACTGAGTCTTGGAAAAACACATTATCGTCAACCATAGGCGCGTTAATTAATAAGCGCTTGTTTAAGCCCTCAGCGTAATAAATTGGCGAGCTGCGCTCGTACGCGATGGGATCTACATCTGGGTGATTTAAAATATTAGCCGTGTAAGCGGTGTTGTAATGTGCCCAATCGGTTACAGGGCGAAGTGCTGCACCAGATTGAAATAGCTCAGGGGCAGTAAATAGCGCCATAAAGGTCATAAAGCCGCCGTATGAGCCACCATATGTGCCTACTGCGTTGGTGTCCACATTAGCATTTTGTGCCATCCATTTAACGCCATCTGCTAAATCTTGCGTTTCAGGTGTACCCATTTGGCGATAAATCGCAGTCCGCCAATCGCGGCCATAACCTTTAGAAGCGCGGTAATCCATATCCATCACTATGTAACCTTCATCGGCTAGTAATGAATGAAACATAAACTCTCGGAAATACACAGACCAACCCATGTGTGAGTTTTGTAAATACCCTGCTCCGTGGTTAAAAATAACCGCTTTACGGGTTTTGCCTGTTTCACCTTCTACATAGTCACTTGGGTAATACACCTTGGCATAAATAGGTTGCTCTGTGTGGCTAGATGGCACGGCAACAATTTTAGGTGCGGTGAGCTTTTTAGCTAAAAACTCATCTGACACCGTATGGGTGAGCTGTGTAGCCGTGGTGTTTGCTTTAGCATCGGCAACAAAAAGCTCTGTTGGCATTGTTATTTTAGAGTGCTTTAGCAGTAATTTACTTTCGTCTGGGCTTAACGTGTAGTCGGTCATACCGTTAAGATCAGTCACTTGCTCGTTTTTACCTGTTTGTGGATTAACACGGTAAATTTCGTAAAGGCCTGGGTGCTCTACGTTTGCCTTGTAATAAATAGCGCTATTATCATGAGTTAACGTAATGTCCGATACTTCAAACTGGCCACTCGTTAAAGCGGTTGCTTTACCATTAAGCGGCTTTTTGTAAAGCTGGCTATAGCCCGATTCTTCTGACAGGTAATATAAGGTATTTGAGTTATGTAACCAGCCAAAATTATTAAATGCGTAGGCTATCCAAGCATCATCGTGCAGACGGTGCTGCGACACAAGCTGGTTTTTGTCAAAGTCGATTGTGGCTATCCAACGGTCTTTATTATCCCACGCCTCTAACATAATAGCGACTTGCGTGCCGTCATCGTTCCATACTATCGGAGCTTGGTTTAAACCCCAATCCATAATTAGGTTAATACCACGTGGTGACTTTTTAGATTTATACGTTTTACCATCGCGCGCGTAGTTTTCTTTTTTAACCTCGGCTAAAACATCTTCATCGAAACCTGGTAACGTATCAAAGCTCAGTGGCGTTTGTGTTTTATCTGTAAGGTTGATGTATATAACACTTGATGTTTGCTCTTTTGCATCAGCCACTCTACGGCGTACTTTTTTAGGCTCAATCGTGGCATCATTAGTAATGTAGTTAGGCATAATATCGCCTTCACCACGCCATGACTGTTGCTTTTGCACCACCACAATTAAAGCATCACCGTTTGGTGATAGTTGCGCTTCTTTTATTTCATTGCCATCACCTAAGTAATAAGCGGTGTTAGCAATAGAGCTGTTTTGTGTATTAATTTGCTCATTGCGTGTTTGTACGTTTTGCTTATTTTTATGTTGTAGCGCAACAAATTCAATAAGTTTATGCTGCTCTTTTGCTATGTAAGTGCTTGGCTCTTGTAACCCTTTTGGTTTATCGGTCAATTTTAAGTTAGCAAGCTCTGTACTTAGCCCTGTTTTTAAATCTACTTTAAAAAACACATTACCTTGGCGGTAAACTAAATCGCCATTATTTAAAAATTGTGGTTTAGACTCATTAGCTGAGGTAGCTGTTATTTGTTTAAGCTCACCCGTTGTTAGGTTTTTAACAAATACATTGCCTTTAAACGTATAAGCTTGAAGTGTTCTATCTGATGAATAAACCGCTTTAGAAGCACCGACAGTATGTAGTTTATCAAGTGATACTTGCATCGCTTTTTTACTGTTAATTGGCTGGCTATAAATATCGTTTAGGTTACTGCCTTGCTGCTTTTGAGCATAAATAATGGTGGCTGAATCACTTCCCCAGTACGCATTTTTAGGCTGGTTGCCTATCCAGTCAGGATTTGCCATGGCTTGCTCTAGCGTTATATTTTGCGAGCCTACATCGGCAGGAGTATTAACAACCGCTGCAACGGGGGTTGTTGGTAAAGCGCTTTGTTGTGATGAAGAGGTATCAGCGGTAGCACTACAACCTGCAAGCATAATGCTTGAGGTTACAGCAAGCGCTACTAATGTTTTTGATGACGATAGGTTAAAAATCATAGTGCTTCTGAACGGTTATTATAATTGAACCGTATTTAAGCAGAAGCACTTGAGTTATTGCAATTTTTTAAGATAAATAACACATTTTCACGGTAAAGCTGAGTTTACTCTATTAGTAAATCTAGCCACACTAACCGATGATCGCTCGATGCGTTTCTATCTTTAATTAATCTATATTGCTCACTGTGCTTAGTGGGCCAAAACACGCCGCCATCTTGTATTTTAAACCCATAAGTAGAGGGTAAAACATAATCCACACGTGCTTGCCAGTTAGCGGTAAAGTGCTTTGCGTATGACTGCGGGTATTGCTCTTTAGCACCAGCGCTTTGCGGTATAAATTGTGAATTTATAAGTGGGTTGTTTAAAATTTGATTGGTGGTTTCAACCCGTGCTTTGTCGCCCTCTGGCGCTGCGTTTAGATCACCTAAAATAACAAAGCGCGAATTTGCTTTTAAACCGCCTTTTTGACCGTTATCGTCGTAAATGTACGCTTTATTAGCGATATAATCAGCAATTAATCTAACTTCATCGTGATTACGTTTACCGTTTCTGTCTTCATCGCCATCAAACACTGGCGGAGTTGGGTGCGAGGCAAGTACATGCACCGTTTTATTATTTATTACTACGGGTACATCCCAAAACGATTTAGAGCTAAGCCTAAGTGCTTGCCATTCTTGCGTGTTATACCAATTCTCTTTTGTTTTTGGATCAATTGGCATTTGCGCATCAGGCATATCTTTATATTTAAAGGTTTGTAATGTACGCAACTTTTCTATATCGATTGGAAATTTAGACAATATGGCCATACCATAATGCCCTTCAAAAAAACCAAAGCCTTGAGCATCACCCATTACTTTCGTTTTTTTACCATTATTGTCTAGGTCAAAATCAGTGGCTAAACCCGTATTTACAGGCGCTATAAAACTATACGGGTAATCTATAGCCTGTTGTTTATTTTGACTAATACTCAAATAATGTTTTTTAAAGTACTCTATCCCTTGCGCTTTTGGGATGTAGTCAAACTCGTTTAATAAAATAATATCAGGGCGAACACGCTGAATTATTTCGGCTATATTTTTTATTTGCTGGTGGTTTGATTTTAGTGCATTAACTAGCGCATCGGGGTTAACTTGCTCGCCTTTTGGCGTGTGATTAGTTGCATCCATACTCACATTAAAGGTGGCAATACGAAGGCTTTGGCTGGCTGTAGCATTTAAACTAAATGAAGCTGCAATGGCTAATGCGCCATAAAGTAATTTTTGTTTCATTTTATTACTTCAAAAAATTAAAAAATAGACTTTATCAGTATTACACATTTAATACCTATTTTTATGACAAAAAAATACCGGCTTAAGCCGGTACTTAACTAATTAATTACAGCCTTTACTCACTCAGCATTAATGCAGTAGCGGATTTTAAAATGCCGGGGTACTCTTGCTCAGGTAGGTAATCGGTTAGTTGCCCAAGTTTATCGGCAAGGTTATTAATATTATCTGCAGATACATTAATGTGCCCCATTTTACGACCTGGTTTTGCCGTTTTTCCGTACCAGTGGCTGGTTACATCACTAACCTTTAAAACTTCGGTAGGAATACTTGCTTGGCCCAGTACGTTAATCATGGCAGTAATCTGCTTAAGCTCTGTATTACCTAGTGGTAAACCAGCAACCGCTCGCATGTGGTTTTCAAACTGCGAACAATGACAGCCTTGCTGGGTCCAGTGACCAGAATTATGAACTCGCGGCGCAATTTCGTTAACCAGTAAAGTGCCGTTTACATCAAAAAACTCAATGGCAAGTACGCCAACATAATTAAGCTCGTTGGCAATTTTTGTAAATGCACTATGGGCCTGCTGCTCAACCAGTGTGTTATTTTTACCCGCAATTGATAAAGTAAGCACGCCGTTGGTGTGCTCGTTTTCAGTAATTGGGTAAATAGCCACATTACCTTGCTTATCGCGTGCACCAATAATAGAGACTTCACGGTCAAACGGGATCATTTTTTCAGCAATAATGCTGTGTGGCGCATCCTGTGTGCCAGAGGCAATAAAATCAGCCATTTCCGACCAAATTTGCTCTATTTGGTCATCTGATTTTAAACGCCACTGCCCTTTACCATCGTACCCTGCTTGGCACGTTTTAATAACCAGCGGTTTGCCTAGGGTTTTAACCGCTAATTCTAAATGCGCTTTTTCTGTGATCAGTTGATACGGCGCACACGCTACGTTTGTTTTATCTAGTAACGCTTTTTCTAATGCGCGATCGCCACCAGTTTTTATGGCAGCTTTCCCTGGGTAAAATTTATTACTGTTGCAACACAGTGTAAGTACATCATCAGGGATATGCTCAAACTCAGCGGTAATCGCATCAGCGTCACTAATTGCCTGCTCAAGTGTGGTTGTGTAAATTTCACCGGTTAGCGGATGCATAATTTTTTGGCTGCCTACATCGTAAGCAACCACATTTAAATTAAGGGGGGCGCCTGCTAGGCTCATCATTCGTGCAAGTTGGCCGGCACCTAAAATTAAAATTTTCATTTTTACTCTGCAGGATTAGGGTTAGCTAAAATAGTCTCGGTTTGTTCTTTACGAAATGCTTCAATTTTTGCAAAAATTTCTGGGTTTTGGCACCCTAAAATTTGTGCAGCAAGTAAACCTGCGTTAGCAGCACCTGGTTCACCAATTGCAAGTGTACCCACGGCTACGCCTTTTGGCATTTGGCAAATAGATAACAATGAATCTACACCGTTTAAGGCTTTAGATTTAACCGGAACACCAAGCACAGGAAGCGATGTAAATGCCGCTGCCATACCTGGTAAATGCGCAGCACCACCGGCGCCAGCAATAATCACTTTTATGCCACGATCTGCGGCTGAATTTGCATAATCTGCAAGAAGTTGAGGAGTGCGGTGCGCAGAGACCACTTTTGTTTCGTACTCAATACCAAATTTTTCGAGCATGAGCGCTGCGTGTTCCATGGTTGGCCAATCTGATTTAGAACCCATAATAATGCCAACAGTCATAAATACTCCTCAGTAATGTATTTTAAAAATAGCGGACTTATGTCCGGTTTTAGGCGGGTATTATACCCAAACCAAGTTTAATTGCGACTCACAAAAACAAAAAAAGCCACGTTTAAACATGGCTTTTAAAGGGTTGCAGTTACAAAGTGCTTATACTTCTTTGCTTGCTAGGTATTCGCTGTAGTTGCCTCTAAAGTCAATCACCTGGCCGTCTTTTATCTCCCAAATGCGGGTGGCAACCGATGATACAAACTGGCGATCGTGCGATACAAACAATAATGTGCCTTCGTACGCTTCTAATGCAAGGTTTAACGCCTCAATAGATTCCATATCCATGTGGTTTGTTGGCTCATCCATTAACAGTATATTTGGTTTATGCATCATAATTTTACCAAATAACATACGGCCCTGTTCACCACCTGAAATAACCTTTACAGACTTTTTAATATCGTTTTGCGAAAATAACATGCGCCCTAAAAAGCCACGAACCACTTGCTCGTCGTCGCCTTCTTGTTGCCATTGTTCCATCCACTCAAACAAGTTCATGTCTTTATCAAACTCATCTGCATGGTCTTGCGCGTAGTAACCAATATTGGCATTTTCAGACCACTTAAACTCTCCGGACTTAGGTGCTAAACGCCCTGCCAGTGTATTAAGTAGTGTTGTTTTACCAACCCCGTTTTCACCGATAATGGCAATACGCTCGCCTACTTCTACTAAGCCTTCTAAATTTGAAAACAAGGTATTGTCGTCAAAACCTTGGCTTATATTTGTCATTTCTAGTGCATTACGAAATAGTTGTTTTTCTTGTTCAAAGCGAATAAATGGCGATTGGCGAGAAGAGGCTTTTACTTCTTCTAGCTGAATTTTATCAATACGTTTTGCACGCGAGGTTGCTTGTTTAGCCTTTGACGCGTTTGCAGAAAAGCGCGATACAAACTGTTGTAGTTCAGCAATTTGGCTTTTCTTTTTAGCATTTTCGCTTAATAGGCGCTCACGTGCTTGTGTTGCTGCAAACATATATTCATCGTAGTTACCTGGATAAATACGAAGCTCACCGTAATCAATGTCGGCCATATGCGTACATACTGAGTTTAAAAAGTGACGGTCATGCGAGATGATGATCATGGTGCAATCACGTTGATTAAGCACATCTTCTAACCATTTAATGGTGTAAATGTCCAAGTTATTGGTTGGCTCATCAAGTAGCATAATATCAGGATCAGAAAACAGCACTTGCGCAAGTAGTACGCGTAGTTTAAATCCTGGTGCAATTTCAGACATTGGGCCGTAATGCTGCTCTGTAGCAATACCGACCCCTAATAAAAGCTCACCTGCTTTAGACTCAGCTGAATAACCGTCCATTTCGGCAAACTCAGTTTCTAAATCGGCTACTTTCATGCCGTCTTCTTCACTCATCTCTGGTAATGAGTAAATACGGTCACGCTCTTGTTTAATATCCCATAATTCTTTATGGCCCATGATCACAGTATCAATTACAGAGTATTCTTCGTAAGCAAACTGGTCTTGGTTTAGTTTAGCCACGCGTTCATTTGGATCTGTACTTACGTTACCTGAAGATGGCTCTAATTCACCACTTAGGATTTTCATAAATGTAGATTTACCACAGCCGTTTGCACCGATTAAACCGTAACGGTTTCCTTCGCCAAACTTTGCAGATATGTTTTCAAATAACGGTTTAGCACCAAATTGCATGGTGATGTTAGCTGTACTAATAATAGCGCTACCCTCCAAGGGGACAAGATGTATTTAAATTGCGCGCAGTTTAAACTAAATAAGGCTTTTTTTCTATGAAAGTTTAAGGTTGAAAAGTGATGAACAGTGCCCTATTCCATTCATTAGAATCCTAAAATAGTGACTTTAAAACAAGTGAATGCTTATTCAAATAAAAAGTGGGCTTAGATCCATATGAATGCGTTTTTATTTGTGCCATTACAGAGCGTGAACGACTACAAGTAATACCGTTTAACTTAATAAGTCGATTGTTTATCGCAAAGCATTTTATAAAACAGATTCCTGTGTTTATATTAATGATATAAAATGCTTTTTAGAGTTTTTGCACTAGCGTTTTATTTTTACACAACTTGAATTTATCTCACTTTAAAAGTGATGTGCATGCATCATATTCAGCACTTTTTACGTAGCTTTTAATTAAAATCCACACATCCCTTAACAGATAAAAAACACCATTAACGTCCAGTGAATATATATTCATTTTTGGCGTTATTTTTAATGATTATTTTTCACTTTTGAGCCTATTATGGCTTTGCTAGTCTTCATGCCTTCTAAATCTAATGTCACTTTTTAAAGTTAATACACACAAGGCATCACAAATGATTAAAAACTTTGCAACCCTACTATTAGGAACAAGCATAGTAGTTGCGCCAGCAGCTTCTGCAGTAGAGCTCTATAAGGACGATAAGAACACTATCAAAGTGGGTGGTTACCTTGATGTGCGTGTTATTAATACGCAAAACCAAACCGAAGTGGTCAATGGTACATCGCGTATAAACTTTGGCTTTACTCGCCAACTTAAAAAAGATTGGTCAGCACTGGCGTTAGTTGAATGGGGTGTAAACCCGGTTGGTAGTAGCGATATTATTTACAACAACCGCTTTGAATCTATTCAAGATGAGTTTTTATATAACCGTTTAGGTTATGCTGGCCTATCGCACGAAAAATACGGGCAAATTACCATTGGTAAACAATGGGGTGCGTGGTACGACGTAGTTTACGGCACCAATAACAGCTTTGTATGGGATGGTAATGCCGCAGGTGTTTACACATACAATAAAGACGACGGTGCGGTAAATGGTACTGGCCGTGGTGATAAACTAATTCAATACCGTAATAGCTACAACGATTTTAGTTTTGCCGTACAAGCGCAACTTAAAAACAGCGAATTTTATACCTGTGATGTTGATGATATTTCGGAAGAAGCCTGTGAAGCCCTTTGGAATACTGGCGACAGTGCAGCACAAGAAGTTGAATTTAACTACACCTTTGGTGGTTCTGTAACTTATAACGCTACCGAAATGTTAACGTTAACAGCTGGAATAAACCGTGGTGAATTTGATGTAACGTACGGCGATGGTACAACGCAATCCGTTGAAGATTTAATTTTTGGTGCGGGTGTAATGTGGGGCAGCATAGAAAAGCCCGGGTTATACGTTGCCGCTAACATAAATAAAAGTGAAAACCACGATACCGATAACCTAGGGCGCTTAATTAAAGACTCTATTGGTGTAGAAACCTTTATGTCGTACCGCTTTGATAATGATGTACGCCCATTTGTGGCTTATAACATTTTAGATGCCGGAGACGACTACGTTATTCAACCTAACTTTAACGCCGACCCAAACGATGTATTTAAACGCCAATTTGCTGTAGTGGGTGTTCATTATTTAATTGATGAAAACACCATTGCCTACGTAGAAGCACGTAAAGACTTTAGTGACTTTGAAAGCGACGATAAAGATCAGCAAGCACAAATGGAACAGTCGGAAGATGACGGTATTGCATTTGGATTCAGATATAAATTTTAACTTACTCGCTCAATTTTTAAGCCCAGCAATTTAGCTGGGCTTTTTTATGCCATACTTTTTTGAATTTGTTGTCTTGTACTAAGTGCAATATCTACAAACCCATTTACAGCTGCATTGGTAAGTGTTTTTTTAAATTGAATTTCTACCGGTATTTGCGTAGTAACATTATTTAGCGCAATAAAATGGCACCCTTCACTGTATAACTTACGCACGCAATAAGGCGCAATAGCCACGCCAAGCCCTGCAGCTACCTCGGTAACTAAGGTTTGCATATGTCTAGGCTGGCTAATAATATTTGGTGAAAACTGTGCATTTTTGCACTGTAAAATGGTTTCATCAAATAGCCCATGCGCTTCTTCGCGATTAAAAATAATAAACTGCTCGTTTTTCAGACTCGCCAAATCAATGCTTTTCCTCGTTGCAAGTAAATGATTTTGATTAACAATAGCCACTAACGAGTCAATATAAATACAGTGGTTAAAATAATCATCTTTAATCGAATTAGGTAAAGGACGAGAAAACGCAACATCAATGCGCTCATTTTTAAGCGCCTCTATTTGCTCTGTAGCGGTCATTTCTATAAGCGTTACGTGAACATGTGGGTATTTTTCTTTGTAGCTACGCACGAGCGCCGCCATAAACGATAAACACGCAGAACTTAAATGGGCTATAGTAAGCGACCCAATTTGACCACTTTGAGCACGTTTAACGTTAGTTTTAGCTTGTTGAGTTAATTCAACAATGGCATTGGCGTCTTTTAATAACTGCTCACCTGCTTCGGTAATAGCGACATCGCGTGAATTACGTATAAACAAATTAACCCCAAGTTCGGCTTCTAGAGTCAAAATATGCCGGCTTATTGCAGGTTGTACAGTATGTAATTCTCGCGCAGCACCTGAAAAGCTCTTGTGCTTTGCCACACTAATAAAACTTTTTAATGTTTTAATATCCAAAACGTCACCAATAACAAAACTGTATAGATTCAATAAAATAATAACATTTTTGTTATGTCATTAAAGCCATTATTGTGTACACATGTAAAACAAGTATGAGTAATGAGGATGTCAAAGGTTAAAAATAACCAACAGATAAGCCGTTTTTTATTACTATTAATGACAACTGCAATAGCAGCAACCGCTGCTAATTTATACTACAACCAACCCATACTGCCTTTAATGAAAGCCGCGTTTAATTTAACAGACGCTCAATTAGGAAGTATTCCTGCATTAACGCAATTTGGTTATGGGTTTGCCCTTTTGTTTATATAACCACTTGGCGATTCACTGCCAAGGCGAAAACTAATCAGTATTTTGTCTGGTTTGTTAGTTGCAGCGTCGCTCATTGCGGCATTAGCGCCCAATATAACTGTATTACTTATAAGCGTATTTTTAATTGGCATAGGCGCCAATATTACACAGCAACTTATTCCCTTTGTTGCATCAATGGTAAGCGCTCAAAACAAAGGTGCCACGCTGGGTACATTAATGATGGGGTTAACACTTGGAATATTACTTTCACGTACATTAAGTGGTTTTGTTGGTGAGCACATGGGCTGGCAAAGTGTTTTTTATATGTCGGCGCTATTAGCCACATTGTTTGGCGCCCTACTTTATGTATTTTTACCCGTTAATAAACCACATGCTAATTTAAATTACTTAGCGCTTATAAAAAGTAGCTTAAGTTTATTTAAGCAATACAAACAACTGCGTATGTTTACGTTTTCAGGCGCATTTTGGTTTGCCGCTTTTAATGTGCTTTGGGCAACCCTTGCAATTTATGTAAGCGATGGTCCATTTAATTACAGTGCGCAACAAGCTGGATTATTTGGCGTTATAGCCCTTGCAGGAGTTATAGGCGCAAAATTAGCGGGTAAGTTTGTAAATAAGCTTGGCTCTAAAAACGTTATTGCCATATCGCTTAGCTTAATTGCAATAGGTTTTGTAATTACAGGACTATTTGGTAGCAGTTTAGTGGCGTTAATAGTTGGCATTATACTCATAGACTTTGGGGTGTTTAGCGCGCAGGTATCAAACCAAGTTCGGGTATTTAGTATAGATCCAAAAGCACAAAGCAGAATAAACGGCATTTATATGCTGGGTTATTACATTGGTGGAGCCGTTGGCTCTGCGGCAGGTGTAAAAGCATTTGATTTATACAAATGGGATGGCGTAATTGCCATAAGTATTATTTTTATAATTATGAGCGCTCTTTTTAATGCCCTTGCTAAAAAAGCGTAACTTATAAATTAATTGGAGCAACGATGAATTCACTCAAAGCGGCAGGTAGCTTTACCTTATTATGTATTGCCAGCTTAACCATAATGGTTGGCACTCTTTTAGCGCCTGGCTTAGTTAGCATTTCAAACGGTTTAGGCATTACTAATAACACTGTACTTTTAATTACATTACCTTCTTTAGGTGCTGTTGTATTTGCGCCAATTGCCGGGCGGTTAATAGATAAATATGGCGCGTATAAACTTTTAATCATCGGGTTATTTTTATATGGATTTGTAGGTGCTAGCGGCTACTTTTTATATGGCCCAACAATTGTATTTATTAACCGATTTATTCTTGGTGGCATAACGGCCATAGTGATGGCTGGCTGCACTGTATTAATTTCTACTTGGTACAAAGGTGAAGCTCGCTTAAGCATGATAGCCAAACAAGGCATGGCTATAGAACTTGGCGGAGTCATATTTTTATTTTTAGGTGGTTATTTAGCTTCAAAGTTTTGGGGGTTACCACTGGCGCTTTATTTAATTGCCTGGGTATTTTTAGCCATGCTTTTGTTTTTTGTTCCAAGCAAACATAAAGCAAGCAACCTAGTGGAAGAACACATAACTGAAAATACCAAAACCGTTATTGGTTCTTTTAAATTAAAAGGGGTTTATATAGTTTCTACCCTCGCAATGACTATATTTTTTACCTCGACCGTTTTATTACCTATTACTATGAGTGCACTTGACTATAACGAATCTCAAATTGGCCAGTTACTCGCATTTATATCGTTAGTAGCTGTAGTTACTGCGGGCGTAATGCCTAAAGCAACCAAGCTAATTGGCGAAACAAACGTACTGGCACTGGCGTTTTTAGGGTTTGGCTTATCGTATGTATGTTTTACCCAACCAATTACCCTAGTTTTAATTTTAGGTGCAATATTAATAGGGATAGGTTTTGGCTTTAGCATCCCCCTTTTAAACCATATGACGGTAGAGCTCAGCGCAGAAAACGTACGTGGCCGTAACTTATCGTACTTTACTATGGCGGTATTCTCTGGGCAGTTTTTTACCTCGTTTATGGACTATATACCTGGGGGAATTCATAACGTATTTATTATTTGCTCCATTTTAAGTGCTGTTGTTGCTGTTACCTTATTTGTTAAACCCAAAGCACACTAGCAACAATCGATAAAAATGTTCTAATAAAGTAGTCATTCAGCCCTTTCTATTGGCTACTTTTATTTCATTTTACACTTTTGCTAAGATTAGTTTTATATAACACATTAGTATGATGTGTTCTTTTAATGTAAAACCACCAGCAATAATCGTTACTTTAGTTAACTGCATTGTAAAGTCAGCAAATTAGTCTTAGTAAACAAGTATTAATTAAAGCTATTATAAGCAAAAAGGTGGATACTGTATATAAATACAGTATCCACCTTAATTATAACAAACCTATAAAGCTGATCAGGGCCCTAACGTTACCCACTGCTTAATTTCAAGCGCAGTCATAATAAGCTCAACTGAAAACGCCGCTAAAATCATGCCCATTACGCGCGTTAAAATAGATGCGCCGCCCGTACCAATTAGCTTAATAATTTTACCCGAAAGTAATAGCAGTATTAATGTAACTCCTAATACACCTAGCGTAACCAACGCAGTGCCTATTTGAGTGGTAATAGGATGTATATGATTATCGGTAAGCAGTATTACAGCCAAAATTGCGCCTGGCGTAGCTGTGGCTGGTATAGCAAGCGGAAACACGGCAATATCGTGCCCTGGATCTTGTTTTGCTTTATTAGAGTCGCTGCCAAAAATCATTTGCAGGCCAAACAAAAACAATATAATTCCGCCCCCTAACTGAAACGAAACCAACCTAATACCCATCGCATTAAGTATTAGTTGCCCTATTAAAATAGAGCCCAGTAAAACAGCCCCGGCATAAAGCACCGTTTTAAATGCAGTTTTACGACGTTGTTGATCAGTTAAATGAGAAGTAAGCGCAGCAAATAGCGCCATGGTGCCTATTGGGTCTATGGTGGCCCAAATAACGAGGGCATCTTGAGATAGTTTTTCTAGCATATAAAATCCTTGTTAAGCGAACACGTTTTAAAAACTCGGGTAACAAATTCATTTGCTTACACTTCACTATAAGTCAAATAGACTAAATTTTATATTTTATTTGTTCCTATAATGATGAGTTTTTTTTAACGCATAATCGCTATAACTGTTTATGCCATATAGAATGCTCGCGTAAACTAAACCCCAATTTTAAAAGTAAATTATGCGAACGCGCATTATGGGCACTTACCTCAGCGCTTAAATATTTAAGGCCAATATGCTGTTTAAGTGTGTGTATAAAGCCAGTTATTACCTCAAACATAATGCCCTTATCCCAATACATAGGGTCAAGCTCAAAGCCAATAAACGCCCTACTTTTACACGCCGATAAATTATAAAGCCCACAGGTCCCCATTAACTCGCCGGTAATATTATGTTCAATTGCAACTCTAATCACTTCACCTTCGTAATAAGCGGTAATATCATCTTGTATTAACTGCTTAATTTCGCTTTTACTCAATGGTGTTTTGTAATCGTTAAATTCGCTCACTTGCGGGTGATTCAAAATAGTAAATAATTGCGGGGCATGTTTGTGGGTAATTAAACGCAAAGTAACACGTTCAAGGTGAGTTGTTTTAAACATTTTATACAGGAGTTAAAATAGCGCTTTATGGTTAAGCATTATTAACTTACCATAGCGTATTCACAAGCATTATCTTTATAGCCGATATTGAGAGCAATAATGAGCGACGATTTTAAAGTAATTCAACCCACCACCACCGTATACTGCCCTAAACGTGGTGAAGGCTGGACCCTAACCGGCATTACTAATATAAACGAGTTTACCTCAGTCATGTTTGATGGCACACGTTATACACTCCCCGCTCGCGAAATAGTAGAAGAGCTACTCCCTAACCAGCTAGCTCGAGAACAAAATAGCTAACACTTCATAAATAAAAAAGGCTGCAGTTTTGCAGCCTTTTTTATAATTAACGTCTAATTAAAATGTATCGTCTTCACTGTATACATTTACTTTTAACTCATCATCGTCTTCAAAAACAACAAACGAAATAGGCTTACAGCATACTTGGCAGTCTTCTATGTATTGCTCATCAATATCAGCCGCGTCTAATAATACTTCTATGCTTTCACCGCAATACGGGCAACTTATCGATTTTTCTGTTAACTGGTTCATTTAACACCTGCTACTTTTAGCTTAATGCTTTCACTTTAATAAACACACTCTAATAATACAACACTGTGCTAAGGGGGTAGCCAATGTAAGTATGGTCTTAATTTAAAACTAATACGTATAGTACTTTTCAGGATATTCACGTTAGCCTACTAAAAACAATGAAATAGGTTTTACAGTTAACGGGTCTAGCTATTAAGAATATGTATTTAAACTCATAGTAGAGGTAGATTATTTTATGAAGAAATCACTTACGCTTGCATTAACATCTGCCGCAATTTTGTTTAGCACCTTTTCACATGCAGCCAAAACCGAAAAAGCAGTGTTAGCCGGTGGTTGTTTTTGGTGCATGGAAAGCGACTTTGAAAAACTCGAAGGCGTGAAAGATGTAATATCAGGCTTTACAGGCGGTAAAATTAAAAACCCGACCTACAATGGCAACCATCAAGGTCATTACGAGGCTGTACAAATTACTTACGATCCTGATGTAGTAAGCTACAAAGGCATACTTGATCATTTTTGGGTAAATATTGATCCCTTTGATGCCAAAGGCCAATTTTGTGATAAAGGGCCAAGCTATTTAAGCGCCATATTTGTAGCTAACGAGCAAGAGCGCAAAATAGCAGAGCAAACCAAACAAGCAGTAATAACTGAATTCCCTAATCAAACAGTGGTAACACCAATATTAAGTACCAGCACCTTTTACCCTATTAAAGGTAAAGAGAGCTACCATCAAGATTATTATAAAAATAACCCTATTCGTTACAACACATACCGTTGGCGTTGCGGCCGCGATAACCGCCTAGAAGAAATTTGGGGCGATAGAGCAACCCACTAACAAGTTAATAATTATAAATTTGATGGGTTAGGTGTTAACTCATCAAATTTAATCGTTATTTTTAATCTCTTCTTTTAAATTATCATACTCAGAGAGTCTGTGTTGTTTAGGTATAAAAATCATCACTATAACTGCTAGCGCTAAAAGCAGTATAAATCTCAATACTGAAGAAGGTACAATACTCTCTAAAACATTCACTAAAGTTATCAGTGGAATTACAGCAATAATACCAATTAGTTTATGTCTTTGGGTAAACTCATGCAGTGCCCCGCATTCAGTACACCTATACTTTGTAGACATACGAGCAACAACAAACCAAGCTAAAGATATATTCTTTTGGCAATTCAGACATTTTGGCAACATGTGATTTCCATACTTTTACTACCTAGCTTAATTTTATCGCACCAAAATATAGGTTCCTATTGGCGTGACTAAGTGAAGGTTATTATTATCAACGAAAATAATCTCCCATTTAATAGTTTGAGAACCTGATGTTACAAATAAATTGTTCTCCTCTCTATAGTAGGGATAGTTTCTATTGCCAAAGGTCTTCATTACCTCGAGTATCGAATTTTCATCAATTTCAAGGTAGTTACCAGATGAAATTATTATAGATTTATCATCTGATTCAATAATCTCTACTAATTTCCATTTATACTCTATTGAGATATCTTTAGCGCTCAAAGGCGAGGATATAACAAGACTGAGAAAAATATATTTAATTAATAATATTTTCTTAAACATACTAACTATAGACTGAAGTTGTTATTTTAGGAGGGGAGCTTGCTAATAATCGACCTAGGCCATCAGGCAACTGATTAAGCTCGTATTTCTGAATGTTTTTATTTAATTTGACTTGTTGTCCTAGGTGGTTTTTAGAAACTCCAGTAATGGTTTGAGTTAAAGTCCTTCCAGAAAAAGGATGGGGTGACCATGAAAAATCATACTCAAATATAACCTCATAGCTCCAATCCCTTTCCATTTTAGGGTATTCAATTGAAGCCTGCGTTTCACCTAAAACAATGCCTGATAATACTGAAACTGAAAATGAAGCCGTAGCCGTAGCTATAAACCCTGTTGCTAAGCCTAATAAAGCAGAAGCAATATATCCTCCGTGTCGAATGGTTTTTTCCCATTCAGAATTCCATTTATTAGCTGATAAATCAGTAGGAAATAAAAGCGTGTGTGAGGATTTACTTTTGATTCTTTCCTTGACCATACAATTTGGAGCTTTCCCTCTCCCCATCCAATTACCTCCATCAGTCCAATTCAGTCTATTTGAGCACTTAATCTCTAGCTCTTTTCTCTCTTTAAGTGACAAATTTTCTGTTCTCATTATTATCGAAGACATGTAAGCTCCCTTTACTTTGCTTAATAAATATATAGGTACATTAGAAATTTTCTCCTTTTATGTCAAGCCTAGTATTTCTTTTTTACTAAGTAAGCTGACGTTTTTGTCTAAAAAGGCTCAAGCGATAGAGCAATTCACTAATTAAGCCAAATAAGAGCATTTATAAAATAGCCTTACCTAATTATAAATATTATTTTGATACTGTTTCCTAAAACAGCTTATTTATCTAAATTAATAAATATAATAAATTGCACTCCTAGATTGATACAAACTAATTCAACAACTGGAGTTACACAATATGTCTACCAATCAATTACAACTAGCACGTGCTCTAGATTTACCATCGCGAACAGCTATGTTAAACCGTGAGCGCTCGGTACAGCAGTTTTGGTACAACAACGACGACCTAATTACAGACGCGTGGAAAGAATGGGAAGAAACCGAAGTAGATACAACCACCTTTACCCTTGACGATTCATTACTAGATAAAAACTTACGTGAAGCCGTTAATGCTGCATGGCAAGATCCTTCAAAAGAGCATTTAGTAAAAGCACTTTTAGAAGAAGTAGCGACTGATGTGTATCAGTTTCAGTTTTTTGATCCTGAGCGTTTAGCAGTTCTACGTGGTTACCTAGAAAAAGTATGGAATGCTAACATTCCTATGCGTCCACCGTATGGTATTGTATTAAATCGCCGTGGTGCCATGCTCGACAAACGTTCAGAGGGTTATTTAGCTGCGCCAAGTTTTCAGGCATTTTATAACCAAGTATTAAATACATACATGCGCCCTATTTCACGTTTATTGTTTCCTGAAATAATTGGCTACGATACACAAACATTTGGCTTTTCTATTTATTACGATCCAAGTACCGATGCGTCTATTCGTCCGCATACCGATGCATCGTCGGTAACATTAAATATTAATTTAAACTTACCTGGGGAAGAATTTAGCGGATCAGAGCTTGATTTTTACGACCAAGTAAATGCTAAAGTTGTGCAGTTAAGTTTTAAACCAGGCACCGCCATGATCCACAAAGGCAGTGTGCCACACGCTGCAAAACCTATTACCAGTGGCGACAGAACAAACTTAGTGTTATGGCTTTTTGGCGATAATGGCCGTATACCTGCACCGGGATCAAAACGTACAGATATTGATGCAAAAGATCGTTGGACTACGCCAAAAACCACGCCAGATGGCTATGCACCTTTTTAAACGGTGCCAAGTTTAACCTTTTGCTCCTATTACTTGCCCATTAAAGGTATTTAATAATACTTTAATGGGCTATTTACTTGTTGCATAACCACTTAGTTACTATATTTTTATTATGCCAAGTTAATTAAAACAGCCTAATGAAGTTAAAATTTTTTATAATTATCGCATTACTTGTATCCCCTTTTCTTAGCGCAGCTCCTGCTAAAAAAAATTTGGTTGTGGGGTTTGGCGAGTCACTACCTCCCTTTGTAATGTCACATACCCAAAGCGGTATAACTCTCGATATAATTAAAGCTGCATTAATGCCTTTAGGATATGAAATCGAGCCGCGTTTTTACCCCTACGCACGCCGTGCTAATGGTTATGCAAGAGGTCGAATCGATATACTTTCCGACATAAATTTAAACACCGCTAACGGAAATCTACTCAAGGGTTATATTTCTGATGAAGCCTATGTATACGAAAACATAGCTGTAGCATTAACTAATAAACACTTTAACTTTACTAAAATTGAAGATTTAACAGATTACAGCTTAATTTCGTGGCCCAGCGCCGCCATACACTTAGGCGAAGAATATGCAAAAATGGCAAAAGCCAATACGCAATATTACGAAGTTCACGACCAATCTCTCCAAGTGAAAATGCTTTTTTCTAATAAAGCTGATGTCATTCAAATGGATAAACAAAGTTTTGACTACTATCGCTCTACCCTCAAAGATATTGATACCACTCAACCTGTAGATCGCTTTGCACTGTTTGGCAAAAGCCCTAATGGTTATCTATTTAAATCAAAAAGACTACGTGATGACTTTAATATTCAGCTACAAAAATTAAAAAAATCAGGCGAATACCACAAAATTTTTGAAAAATACAAACACGCAAAATAATAGCAATCAGCATTAATACTTAAATATGCGGGTTGGTAAAAAAAAGGCCGCTAAAAATCAGCGACCTTTTTACATTTTACAGCGCATAAGTTAAACGCTGCACTTTTAGCTTAAAAACGATTAAAACTTATATGATGCAGAAAACTTAACGTTTCTTGGTGTACCAGGTTGTACCCACGCATCTGCAAACGAATTTGTGTAATACGTTTCATCAAACAGGTTGTTTACCTCAGCGGTAATGCCAATCGCGTCTGTTACATCATAATTTACAAAAGCACGCGCGGTTGTGTAGCTTGGTAACTCAAAGTCGGTACCAAAAAAACCATTGCGGTTATCAACATATAACAACCCACCACCAAATTTTATAGCATTACCATAAAGCTCAGCCGTCTTAACCAGCTGTAAGCTAAGTTGGTGCTCTGGTACATTTAACAGTGGCTCGCCTGCGTTAACTGTGTAGCCAAAGTTTGCATCAAAAAATGAGTTTTCTATTTGGGCATCAACATACGCATACGACGCCCAAATTTCTAAACTATCGGTAAGCTCACCCGTTAGGTCTATTTCTATCCCTTTACTTTGTGCTTCACCAATGGCTGCGTAAGTAAACGCTGTTGGGTCATCTACAACTAGCATGTTGTCTTGCTCTACTTTAAACACGGCAACAGTACCAAATAAGGCGCCATCGTTTAGGGTAAATTTAACCCCAAGCTCAGCAGAGGTAGATTGGTTTGGCTCAAA
This sequence comes from Pseudoalteromonas sp. MM1, assembly GCF_030296835.1. NCBI lineage: Bacteria > Pseudomonadati > Pseudomonadota > Gammaproteobacteria > Alteromonadales > Pseudoalteromonadaceae > Pseudoalteromonas > Pseudoalteromonas sp. MM1. Next base: position 1,851,245 of record NZ_AP027922.1, read on the forward strand.
ACCATCGCCATTGGCATCAGCACCCGAAAGCGGACGGAAGTTTTCACCGTAAGCACCATAAACCGATACATAATCGCTTGCTTCATAAACCACACCAAACTGCGGGCTCACGCGCGACTCAGTTTGTTTAGTGTTGGTATTAGCTAAGCGGTTATTTAAGCGTTGCTCGTAATCATCAAAACGTGCACCAATACGAATATCTAGTTTATCGGTTAAGCTTATTTGATCTTGAATGAATATGCCTAACGATTCTTGAATCTCTACGCGGTCGGTATTTGATGTTGGCGTTGGTAATTCATACGCACCGTAAACAGGGTTAAATACATTAATGTATTGATCGCCACGTACACGTAAAATTACTTGGTCGTTTTCAAATTTATCTGCGTCTATACCCATAATTAAACGGTGCTCAAAACCGCCAAGCTCAATACTACCGCTTAGCTCTGCACGCAATACGTGGTATTTAGCATCAAAGTCGCGGTAGCGTCTAAAGCGATTTACTTCGCCATCTACTACGCCACCAAAACCGGTTTCGGTTGCAAAGCCTTCCATAGACGTATCGCGGTAGTTTGCACCAAATAAAATACTCCAGTTATCATCAAAGTCATGAATATACTCTAACTGATGCCCTAGTACATCGGCTTCAATGGGGCCATCGCCCGGTTCACCTAAAAAGCGACTTTCTGGAATAAGGCCAAGCTCGCCATCAATAGCTAATACACCTCTATCAAACGGTACTTCTTAGTCGCTGTATTCAAGTTCGTATATAAGCTGGCTGTTGTCGTTAATATTCCATACTATTGACGGGCTAAAGCCTTGCTTAGTAGTTTCTATGGTATCTCTAAAGCTTTCGGCATCTTCGTAAAAACCAACCAGTCTTATTGCAACGTCGTCGTTAAGCGGTGTGGTGTAATCAACATCAGCGCGGTAAGTGTCAAAACTACCTACAGAGAGTTTAATTTCGCCTTGCGTATCAAACGTTGGGCGTTTTGTTACTAAGTTTACAGTACCACCTGGTTCGCCACGGCCAAATAAAGCCGCGCGCGGGCCTTTTAAAACCTCTACCGACTCAATACCCGACAAATCACGCGAGCCACCAAAACCACGCCCTGCATTAAAGCCATTTACTAAGTAGTTACTTGGTAAGTTTTCGTCGCCTACAAAACCACGTAATGCAAAACTATTCCAAAGCCCACCAAAGTTGTTTTGGCGCGCAACAGAGGCAGATAAATCAAGTGCTTGGTCAAGGCTTACTGCACCTGCGTTTTCAAGGGCTTCTAAGTCAATTTTAAGCTCTGATTGTGGTGTTTCTAAAGGGCTAAAGTTACCTTGGTAAGCTTGGCGAGATGCAACAACGGTTACTTTTTCAATTGCGTCATCCTTTACGCTTGTACTTTGCTGGTTTTGCTCAGCAGCCATTACGTGGCTGCTAAATAAGCTTACTAGGCAAGTACTTAAATAGGTGAGCTTAAGCCCTTTTGGATTGGTTTTCATTGTGAACCTTGTGAGTAATGTAAGTATTTTATAGTTATATAGTCATTTATATAGCGCTAAACAGATACGTTTAGCGCTGTATTTTTAGTTGCTGCTTTGAGTGGTGCTTTCAAAGCGTGGCATGTTTTCAAGGGCTGCTTTAGTGGGGTCGCCTTTGTAAAATAGCCACGGGTAATAAAACTCGCGTAATTGCTTATGATAATCTCTAATTTGCTGCTCATACTGGTAAGCGGCAATCGAATCGGTATTAGCTGCTCGCGTAAGGTTGCGCTGCAATAAAAGCGGTGGCGAAATCCAAGATACAAAACCCGCTAACTCGTATTTTTTAGCGGCTGCATCGCGGTAGGCCTTTGAAAGCTCTGCTGCTTTTAAATCGCCCATTTGTTGAAATGCGTAATACCACTTCCACTCAAACTCACTACTCATATCTATGTAAGGCGCAAACTCAGGAAACTCTTTAACAAAAGGCTGCATAGTGGCTGATTTAGGTAAATCCCATGCATCATTTACGGCTTCACGTTGGGTAAGCATAATGTCGCCCCCTTTAGGCGAATGCACAGATTTATTGATAGCAAGGTCGCCTAAAATAGGAATAATAAAAGCAAACAACACCCATAAACCAATTAAGCCAGAGGCAACACGCGGCGCGCTGGTTGCATTTTTACCCCACCACACACTAAGTGCAGTCCAAAATCCTAAATAGGCAATACACAGCAGCGATACATACGCCACTTCAAACCCGCTTGCACCTGCTATAACTGCACCTACAAAAAATGGCAGCATTAAACACACAATTACCGCTACAAACCTCACGGTGATACGTGCGCCCCATAACGCAAAGTACGATTTAGCCGTAGTAACGAGTAAATCGTGTCTGCCGCTGGTACGCTCATTTGCAAATAAATCATGAAACAGCAATATAATAACTAATGGCGCTAGCGCACTAATTACAAACACAAAATCTATTTTACCTGCTTGGGCCAGCTCGGCATTTTGTGCATCGCTTTCATAAATTTGCCCCTCAAGTGCTAATAAATTAATGCGGTGTTTCCACGGGAATATATCGCGCTCACCTAAGGCTGCAAATGCCAGGTTAGATGGCTGCGAGTACGTTAAATGAAAGCTGTAATACGCTAACATGCCTGCATCACTTTGCTTTTGCTGTACTTTAGCGCGGTCGCTTTGATCTGCTACTTTTAAGCGCTCTATTGTTTGTTGCTGTGCGCTTACTTCGCTTAGCCCGCTGTAAATAGCAAAACCTGATAAAATAAAGCTACACAGTAGTAATACCACTAGGTATTTTTGGCGCAATAAAAAGCCCCATTCACGCGTAAGTTGTGTAATTAAATAACTCATATCAAACGTTTTCCTACAAATTTAATACCGCCTACTAGTACTACAATCCACAGTAATAACTGTAAAAACGCAGGTACACTTCTTTGTGCGCGAACATCTGCACTGTCTACATTAAAATTAAAGTCTTGCAGTACTTGCCAGTTTTTTGCACTTACACGTGCTTTTTTAGTAGCGGCCGCATTGGCGTTGCGGTTCATGTCGTCTTGGTAATCAAGTACTTCAATATGAACTTTGTTAAGCCCTTGCACAAAATCAAAGCGAAGCTGTTCGGTTTCGCGTAAAAAACGATGATGGGTTTCTATGCTGGTGCCCACCACAATCATAGATAGCGATCGAATAGCCACCATAGGAGATACCCAACCAAAGTAACGCGATACCTGCGTTTGCTTAAGTTCGGCTTGCATACGTTGCTCAGCAAATTGGTTTAGTACTTTGGCTTGTTTAGCTTCTGACTCACTGGCTACTAACCCTCTAAAGTTTATCGGCAGCTCATCAATACTATTTACGTTGTACTTTTTAAGGAGTGATTGTTTAAATTGCTTAAATGCAGGGTCGTTTGTGTTATGGCCATCACCTAATTTTCTAAGCTCAGCTTTAACAGCAAAGTCGGTTTCTATTTTACCGGCAGATGGCACAGCAGTAGAAGCACTGGTACTTGCTACACGCGGCATAACAATACATAGTAAAATCCATACAAACGCAAGTGCCGTAAAGCTACCACTGTTTTTATTAAATACGCTCGATGCGAGTAAAATAAGTAATACCCACACGGTTAAATATAAAACGTAACCTAGAACAAAACTTACAACGGCTAGTAGGCTCTCCCCTGCTGACACCGTCAATAATGCCGATATCGCCAACGGCGTAATAATTAAGCCCACAACCGAAAGCAGCGCCAACCCTTTACCGGCAATAAGCGTGCTGCCTTTGGTGCCTTGTGCTAATAAGTACGAAAGCGTTTGCGATTCACGCTCACGGCTAATAGAGCTGTAACCAATTAATATAAGCAGTAACGGCGCTAATGTTTGCACTATAAATGCAGGTGTTAAGCTACCTAATTTAGTCAGCGCTGTACCTTGGCGCTGTTCAGCAAACATGGCACTATTTTGCCTATGCCCTTCTAAAAATATTGAGTTACCTGTGTAGGCATCTATACCTGGGTCGAGCGTGCTAAGTGGGGTTGGCGTTCTAAAAGCATAATGCCCATAATGCACCATTCTGTGTGGGTGGCGATCGGGTTGATCAACAAAGCTTTGCTCAGCATTTGCTTGCAGTTCATGGCGATCGTGGCTAAGTTCATGCATTGTAATGGCAGTCACCACTACCGATGAAAGCGTCAGCAATAAACCAATCGCTAAAACGGTCATTGCTAGTTTTGAGCGTAGCCAATAGCGCCATTCATCTTTGGCAACTATAACCACTTTTGAAAAGTTATTTATACTCATTACGCGCCTCTTTGCGCAAAGGCTGCGTGTACTTGTTCGGTATCAATGCGGCCGTTTTCAGGCGCGTCAAATTCGCCCACCAGCTCACCGGCTCTAAGTAGGCCAATACGATTAGCTACTTGGCACGCGCCATATACATCATGAGTTACCATTAAAATAGTCGCACCCGTTAATGCAAGCTCGCGTACTAATTGGTTAAACTCATCTATGGCAACTGGGTCAAGGCCCGATGTAGGTTCATCAAGTAAAAATATAGGGGCTTCGCGTAAAATGGCTAATGCAATTGCGGTTTTTTGTCTCATGCCTTTAGAATACGTTTGCATAGGACGCTCCCACGCACCTTCTTGCAAGGCTACGCGGTTAAATGCGGCATTAATTTGATCATCTGTTTTTTTTATATCAGCAAGTGATAAAAAATATTCCACGTTTTCGCGGGCGGTTAAATGCGGGTATAACGTTGCCGACTCTGGTAAATACGCTGTTTTTCCGCGTACAAAATCAAGTGCTTGTGTTACCTCTTTACCCGCTACTTTTACCGAGCCTTGCGTTGGTTTATTAAAACCCAATAACGTTTTTAACGTAGTTGATTTACCTGCACCGTTACCGCCAAGTAACGCGTAAATTTCGCCCGAGCCCACAGTAAAGTTTAAATTTTTTAAAATAGCGTTGTTTTTAATACTAAAACTTAACGAATTAACTTCAATAATGGCTTCGCTGTTAGGGCTTTGAGCATTAGTTAATTCAGAATTGCTGATATTTTCAGGACGTTGAGATTCTATTGGTGATGTTTGATTAATTGCAGTAGGTGTAGTCACATTCAAACTCTATATAAGGGCAAATTAGAATGCAACGAATGTTATACCATATCAAACCCCAAATGCAATACTATAACATATGCATAATTAACAAATGATGCAGGAATTTTAATAGTGTTACCACCTTGATTATCCAACGGCTTTGTCGATTGCATTTTAATCACCATTAAGACTAAAATCACTCCTAACATGTTATGTACTATTAAAAAAATAAGTTATTCATATCTTAACTTTAAAGTAAATTGAACAATTAAGTTTTCAATTGATAGAATGCCAACCTACTTTTTTACCAAGAGATACAATGGCAAATTTCAATACTCATCTTAATACTGCAGTCATCATTACAGGTTTGGGCTCAGCCACTTTATTATCTGCAGGCCATATTGATTTAAACGGTGCACTTTGGTTATGGTTTTTAGGCTCAATTGGCGGCTTATTACCCGACATAGACTCAGATAACTCCACATCACTCGACACTATTTTTAACTTATTTGCACTGAGCGCTGTATTACTGGTGCTGCATTACATAACCACCGAGCTTATTATTACAATTAGTTTTATTGAATTAATTGTAGTGCCGCTGTTAGTGTACGGATTCATGAAATACATTGTTAGACCCATTTTTGAATGGATAACCGTACATAGAGGCAGTTGCCACTCTTTACTATTTTTACTGCTATGCGCGCTTTTAACAACGCAAGTAACATGGCAATTAAACGAGCAAACAACCGCACAAGCCGCTACTTTTGCCTGGTTAACTGGTGGGTTTATTTTACTCGGCGGGTTAATTCACTTATTACTCGATGAACTTTACAGTGTCGATTTAAATAATGTCACTATTAAACGCTCTTTTGGCACTGCGCTTAAAATTGCCGACTTCGACAATAAATTAATTACGTTGGCATCGGTTATTGCCATTGCAGGTTTAATTTATGTAGCCCCGCCTATCGAGCAAACACTTACCGCATTAAGTGATTGGTCTGATTTTAGGCTTTTATCTTAATGAAGTCCTTTTACAGCCTTGCCCAACTAAAGTAAGCGGCTTTTGTAAAGTCGCTTATGCCAAATGTGTAAATGCATCTAAATGCCCTCTTAGTAATTTAAAAATTAATTCACAAAGAGGGTAAAAGGCGCTGCGCTTTTAAAGGTTTAACAGCTTAAATCAATGCGTCTTTGCTCGTTTAAGTTTAATAATAAAGCCAAAGCTTGCGCCTATTTGTAATTAATTATTATTTTTATTGGTTTTAGTGAAATTTTTAAATCGCTTTGCCTGTCTTATAGTTTCAATATTTATATAAAAGTTTCAACGGTTTGATGTGTGCAAAACTACTGCAACTTTAAAAGCGTTAAATATAAAATTATAAGAGGTCCATAATGGAATTTACACATAAACGCACCACCCTAATTACAGCATCTTTATTGTTAGTGCTCGCAATATCACAGGGTATTTATTCAGCGCTTTACAGTGCTGAAATTAGTTTTTCAAGGCAGGTTGCTTGGGGGTTAGAAGCACTGGTATTTACTTTACTTGTTGCTTTTGCAGGCTCTGCTATGGTGCAAGCAAAAAATGCTCAGCTAGGCTGGTCGGCTATCGCGTTTAGTGCAGTACTTAACATAGTACAAGTAAGCGTTGGCCTTACGTTGTTTTCTACATTTGGTAAAGTTGCAGGCACAGTAGAAGGCGCACAGCCTTTAATTGGCGGCGTAGTTTCTTTGTCATTCATGATTTATTACGCAGCTAAATTATTATTAGGCTTGGCAGCAGTTGTATTTGGTCTGTCTTTTATTGCTAAAGGTGGCAAAGCCATAGGTAGTCTTACAGCCCTAGCAGGCGCAGTTGCAGTGCTTGCCAATGCTATTTTAATTACCTTTGGCCGTGATGGATTCTTGCCGTCAGGTGTTGCTGGCGCATCAGGCATGATTGCAACATTACTTTTAGCAATCTGTTTATTTAGCCTTAACCGTAAAGCGGACTAAGGCTTAATACCTTATAAGTAATGTGCTTATTTAGATAAGTTATAAACATCGGCGTGTATTAGAGTGCTAATTCGCCGATGTTTTACGCTTGAAGTATACTCTTTGCGCATTCCAATTTTGCTCCCTCTTAGTAACCTAAATACTAACTCACAAAGAGGCTATGAGGCGCTGCGCTTTTAGAGGGCTAATAGATTGAATCAAAATTTATATGATTAGACGCTCTCTTTGACTGAATTGGCTTTTTCTAATGGTGCCTTGTTAATTTTCATTACTCATCGCTGTAATTAAGCTTTCAACAAACTCAAAACCACCATTACGACTAAATAATAAAATAAAAAACGCGAGTAAAAATAAACGTAAACTAGATTTGAGCTTAGCAATAGCTAGTAAACGTTGCGTATTCATATTGCTATCAAATAATGAACTAGAAAATACACTGATTAGAAATTTAAAATATGACAATTCTTTAGCAGTGCTATCTGCTAACCAAAAATGATTCAAAGCTTTAAATCCTACAACGAATCTTTGTACAGCTAATAAAAAAATAAGCATAGAACTACCAACAAGTAGCAAAATGGTATATCCATGTTCCAATGAAATTTGAGGCGTATTCATATATCCCTGTGCAAATTAACGCCCGAATAACAGGCTAAAAATTGTTGGCTAAAATGTTGAAGAACGAAAACAGCCAACTGTTTTTTATCCTTATTTATTAGCTTTTTATATACCATCTTCTTCTGCGGCACGTTGCTTTATTTTTGGTAATTGTATATGAAAAGTTATATACACAATTACTAAAGGGAAAAAGCCAACCCAAGTTAAGTCATGGAACACCCAAAAATATGCAAACCAAGTTTGAATACCAATTAAAGTAAACAATTTCAGTAATCGAGGAAAAAGTAAAAGACTCCCCATACCTAAAACAGGAAAAGCGAATATACAATTCCCAGCCAGTGATAGCAGAAAATACCCAAAGCTTTCAGGAAACTCTAAACCAACAACAAATTTAGAATAAATGAGATCTGCGTAGAAAGGCAATAAGCCTAACAAAACAAAATACGTTAAGAATTTTTCATCCTTTTTTATTTTATTATGTTGGCGGTTTCTCTCCGCTAATTTTTCGAGCGCATGCATTTCTGGAGATTCCTTTGCATATAACAGCTTATTGAAACCCACTTTGGGGGATTATAACACCCCAAAACGTCGTATATTACGTTGCTTGTAAATCACACCAAACAACTCGCTTATAATCAGACAATAACAATTGCTACTCATTAGCCTTTGTTATTTAACCCCAAAACGACTTTTAATAATGTTATGGGAATAATTGTAAATAACTTTATTTATACCCAGCCACTAATTAATTCTATTTTGTTAAACCCTAACCTTAACTAACTGATTTATTAAATTACCACTCATCTTGGAACCTGGTATCGTTCTCACACGGGTCACCATCTCTATCGCCATCCATTTTTGTATTTGGGCAGTTATTTATAAAAAATACCGCCTCTGCACGTGAAGTCATTTGGCTACAGTGCTGCCTGCCGTCGCAGGTAAAGTTTTGTGAGTTTTGAGGGATCACGATTTTTGGATATTGATCATCAAAGCTGGCTAAATCGGCGTTGGTAATAACAGGTGTTTGGCTATTAAATTGCTCGTTACTTTTATAATGGTTGTATTTATTTACTGCGATAAAGCCAAGCACGGCAATAATACTCATTGAGACGACTTTGCCTAAAAAGCTGTCGGTAAAATTAGATTTCGCAAAACGATGATGGTTTGATTTTTTATGTGTAACTTTAAGCGCAGCTACGCCTTCTATGCGGCAATTAACGGCTTTTGATTTACCATCGGGCTGTTTAGCTACTTCAAAATAAATAGTGTCGCCCACTTTGGGCTTGCGGCTCATGTGTTTGAGCGCTGAAATGTGTATAAAGGTGTCGTGCGCTTGGGTGTCTGATTTAATAAAACCAAAGCCCTTTTCGTCATTCCACGCTTTTAACAATCCTTTGTTCATTTTTATTCTTACCTTTAAGTAGCTTCTTTTAGCCAGTTTTATTAATCCTTGCTTAACATTAGCACACGTTCCCAATTTAACACCATCCTTTTTATTAGGTTATAAGCTACTGCTATTAATGTAGATTTTAAAAACAGGCTTTTATTTTTATAAAAAACACAAAAGCACACTTGCACATTTGTGCATATGTGATTATATTGCGACCTCAAACTTGGTTATATACATTAGAGGTTATTGTGAATACAGATAAAATGATGGTTGCACTGGATGAATTTATTCATGTTGGTGGAGGCTTAATATTAATTATTGCTGCTGTTTCAATTTTGACAGGATTGATCAGAGAGTTTGTGCCGCAGGACACACTTCAAGCTAAATTAACAAAGCATGATAAGTGGGGCTCACTGTTAGGAGCTAGTTTTGGTATGTTAACCCCTTTTTGTAGCGCTGCTGTAGTGCCTGTAACCATGGGCATGGCTACTATGGGTACATCGCTAGGTACTATTTTAAGCTTTTTAATTTCAGCCCCTTTATGTAACTTTATTGTACTTGCAATGATATATGCTGCATTTGGTTTTAAAGTGACTGCTATATATTTAGCACTAACCTTTAGTGCTGCTGTTATAGGTGGATGGCTAATATCTAAATCACCTTGGAAAAATGAAGTAAGACGTCGTGATGAATTAGAGCTGGCTACAAACGGCAAAAGCTGCAGTTCAAACTGCAGTACAGATAGTGCCGCAATATTGCACACTACGAATTCTGATAAGTTTAAAAATGTTTTAAAATTTGCTGTATCTTTATTTAAAAGAATTATTCCGTATGTGTTGTTAGGTGCATTAATTAGTGGTTTGTCGGCAGCATATTTACCAGCTGAATTAGTTGAAAAATACATAGGTGGCGGAGATTTAAGTTCCATTATTATTGCTGCGCTTATTGGTATTCCGCTTTATTTGAGAATAGAAATGGCTATCCCGCTTTTAAATGTGCTGATTTTAAAAGGTATGGGTATGGGTCCTGCTTTAGCACTTATTATTGGTGGTACAGGTGCGAGTTTACCTGAAATTGCTTTAGTTTCTTCGGTATTAAAAAGAAAGGCTGTATTAGCATTTGTATTAATTATTTTAACTACTGCAGTAACAGGCGGTGTCATTTTTCAATACATTATTTAATGTAATGGCGTGTTGTTCTTTGATGGTTGAATTTGCAGCAGTATGTTTGGTTTTTAGGCAAGGCAGAGCCTATGAAGTGTGGTTACTCCCCATAAATAGGCGATAACGCAGCATAAATGCCAAACATGCGCTGCCCTTCGGGTTCTGCCTAGGGGCGATAAACTCTTTGTTGTCTACATGGATGTAGGTAAGGGGCGTGAGCAGGATGCGGAAGCTTTACTCGGTTTTTTACTTATTCTTACATCGATGTAAGTCATTAGAATAACGCAGGAGCAGTTATCGAGCCCACTAGGTTACAAACCTCGTGCCGCGATTTAATCGCCCCTAGATTGAATAAATTTCAATCCGCAAAGGTCAACACGCCCTAGTAAGCACCACTTTTAAGTGGTGCTTACTATTTTTTGATGACGTAAAATTTTACAGCATAGGCTTAGCGTCTGTTAGTTTTGAGGAAGTTTTATTTAGGCTCTGGTATAATCCGTTCGTGAATTTTTATGGTATTTTATTATTATCAAGAAGGTACATAATGGATGAAATGTATATTGATGCGCTTAAGGCGTTATCAGATCCTACCCGTTTAAGATTATTTTGGTTAGTTGTTGATGCTGGCCAACGTATTAATGTTGCTGAAGCAATGGATATTATTGGTGATACCCAATATAACGTTTCTCGAAATCTTAAAATGCTTCATAAAGCAGGTTTACTTACTTTAGAAAAAAAAGGAAAGTGGGTTTACTATACACTTAAAGAGCAAAGCGCCCCGCACTGCCAAGCTTTAGTAAACTCTGTAAAGTTTTTACCTAAAGAAACGTTTTCTGATGTTACAACTCGCTGCATGATGCGTTTATCAATGCGTGTAAATGGAGAGTGTGTTATTGGCGCCAATAGTGAACAGTGGTTAGCGGCATTAAAAGCTGAAACATCAACAAAATAAATTATGTATTAGATGAATTTAATGCCATTTATTTTGATACGTGGCGGCCATTTGTCCTTTGCTCTACCACTGTTAACTTTACTTAACCGATTAGCTTAACAGCTTGTTTACACAGCATTTATCTATTAGATATTTCTATCTGAATTAAGCATTTTTAGTGTGATTTTTCATTCGTTATTTTCTTAATTTATCTATACAATCCTCACCTTATTTTTACGCACAGATTTCAAGTGATTATCGCATGTTACTAACCGTTGTTTATATTATTGGTATTACCGCAGAAGCCATGACCGGCGCACTTAGCGCAGGTAGAATGAAAATGGATTGGTTTGGTGTTGTACTGGTTGCCAGTGCTACGGCAATTGGGGGTGGCAGCGTGCGCGATATTTTACTAGGCAATTACCCACTTACCTGGGTTCAGCACCCAGAGTATTTATTAATTACTTGCGTAGCAGGCATTGTGACTACCTGGCTTGCTAAGTGGGTGGTTAAATTTAAAGGCATTTTTATGCGCTTAGATGCGCTGGGCCTTGCGGCATTTAGTATTATTGGTTGCCAAGTTGGGCTAAATATGGGGCTGCATTATGGTATTTGTGCAGTGGCTGCAGTTGTAACCGGTGTTTTTGGTGGCTTACTGCGAGATTTAATATGTCGCCAAGCGCCGCTTGTATTACATAACGAGCTATACGCGAGTGTATCGTTACTGGTTGCTTGCTTATATTTAGCGCTGCACCATTACAATATTGATGACAACATCAGCATTATTGTAAGCCTTGTTGCAGGCTATTTAATACGTATGGCGTCAATACGCTTTAAATGGCGCTTACCTACCTTTAGTTTATTAGAGCAGCACGCTAAATAACGTAGGCTTTAATAAAATTAAGGCAAGGTAAAAAGCCCGCCTTGTGTATTTTGTAATGCATTACTTTAATGCCCACTTACATCGCTCAGCGCGGTTTTTAAGTTGCTATTATTTTGCTTAAGTACGCTAAAACTGCCGTCGGTTTCTAGCACTACGGCGGCTACATCTTCTATGGCTAATATACCCGCGCCACGAATGGCGGCGCGAATTTCTGATTTAGTTACCCGCTGCGATTTAAGTGCCGCCGTGCAGTATTCACCATTACTCAGCAATAGCGTAGGCTCTGCTTTTATAAGCGAAGCAAATTTAGATGAGCGCACACTTAGCCACGTAATAACATATTGCAGCCCTATTAACACAATAAACGCGAGCATGCCCTCTAGCAGCGCGACACTTTTTGTAATGATCACCGAGGCTAAAATAGAGCCCAGCGCAATGGTGACTATAAAGTCGAACACGTTCCATTTAGATAGCGTACGCTTACCCGATACACGCAGCCAAAACACCAGCACGATATAACTCAGTACACCAATAATAAGTACGCGTAGTAAACCCTGCATATCATCAAAAAACATAGTCACTCCCTGTAATTAATTTAGGTATAGCCTTTAATTAAACCGTACATGCCTACAAATTAAAACTGTATGAATAAAACTGGCAGTAGTCAGTTAAAGCAGTTTAAATTTAAACAACGGTTGATTATGTTGGTTTAAGCATTATATCTAAGTTTTCGCTTCTTAATTTATACAAAGGATTACCATGTCTAGCTATAACGAATCTCCAGAGCAAATTGAACAGGCCACTAAAGGCTATGTGATGCAACAAACTATGTTGCGTATTAAAGATCCCAAGCCGTCGCTCGAATTTTATCAAAATGTATTAGGTATGAAGCTATTAGGTAAGTATGACTTTCCTGAAATGAAGTTTACGTTGTACTTTTTAGGCTACGAGCCAGAGCAGCCAGAAGGTGATGATAAAACAAAAGCTAAATGGGTATTTGGTCGCCCTGCTTTAATAGAGCTTACCCATAACTGGGGCACAGAAGACGACGATAGCTTTGAGGGTTACCACAGCGGTAACCAAGAGCCTAAAGGCTTTGGTCACATTGGTATTAGCGTACCCGATGTATACGCAGCCAGTGAGCGTTTTGAAAAGTACGATGTAGAGTTTGTTAAAAAGCCAGACGATGGCTCAATGAAGGGCTTAGCCTTTATAAAAGACCCAGACGGCTACTGGATTGAAATACTCTCACCAGAGGGCATTACTGATATTATTTTTGATAAATAACCAGCGCCCACATACTAAAAAGCCAGCTTTTACGCTGGCTTTTGTGTTTTTGAATAAGGGTTAGCTTATTTACGCAGGGCGTCTATTCGGGCATCAAGCGGTGGGTGAGATGAAAACAGCTCAGCCATACCTTTACCACTTGCTATACCAAAGGCCATCATAGAGCCTTGTAATTGCGATGGGTGGTTTTGCTTTAATCGCTCAAGGGCTGAACGCATTTTGTCTGCACCTACCAATTTAGCTGCGCCGCTGTCGGCTGCAAATTCACGCTTACGGCTGTAACTTGCTACCACTATGCTTGCAAGCACACCAAATACCACTTGGAATAGCATGTCGAATAAAAAGTAAGACCAGCTACTACCGCCCTCTTCTTCATCGCCATTTAAAAAGTTATCAACTATGCCTGCCAGTACTTTTGCGGCAAATATTACAAAGGTATTTACCACGCCTTGTATTAGCGTAAGCGTTACCATATCGCCGTTAGCTACGTGCGATACTTCGTGGGCAAGTACGGCCTCGGCTTGGTCTTGATTCATGTTATGTAATAAACCAGTGCTTACCGCCACCAGTGATTTGTTTTTACTTGGGCCGGTTGCAAAGGCGTTCATTTCTGGGCTGTCGTAAATTGCTACTTCAGGCATTTTTATACCTGCTTTTTGTGCTTGAGCCGATACGGTTTGTACAAGCCAGTGCTCGGTTTCATTGCGTGGTTGAGTAATCACCTGTGCGCCCGTTGATTTTTTAGCAATCCACTTAGACATAAATAACGAAATAAACGAACCACCAAAGCCAAATACAGAGGCTATAAGTAATATCCCGCCAAGGCTACGATGGCTTAAACCCAGCGCGCTCATTATTATTGAAAGCACTACACCTAATACCAACATAACCGCTAGGTTAGTTAATAAAAACAAAAATATACGTTTCATATTGTCCTCACAAAAATAGGTTTGATCACCGAACATAAAATTAAATTAGGTTAAAGCAATCACCACGCTTTGACACACTATGTCAAAGCGCTGGTGTTATTCTGTGACAAACTATGTCATAACGCAAGGGTTATTTGTGAGTTTACTAATAAATTTTTGAGTGGCGTTTAAAAAGGCACTAAAGCGTGGCGTAACAAGGTTATTAAATCTAGTTACGCTTATAAAAACAACTAGTTGCAGGGTTTTCCATTACTTTTAATGCAATTATTAACCGTTGCCATATCTGTAGGAAAACCACGCTCTTTTGCAAGTAATTGTGCCACCTTGGTTATATCGTCATGGTTGTGCTTGGCAAGATATGTCCACTGGTGATGAGTACGGTGCTGATTAATGTGCGTATCGTTGCTTATTAAGCCAAGTTTAGTAAATTCAGCCACTATTTCATCGGCTGCGATTAAGGTGGATGACGCTTTTACGTTTTCGGCTCGTGCGTAGCTAATATGCGAATATAAACTAACATCTGCAACGCGCAAGGTGTCATCTTCGCCTGGGATTTGCTGGCCACCAAATAAAGCATTGTTTTGCGTGTTGGCACTTTTAAATGCCGGAACAAACTCAGCTACATAATCAATGGCTTTTTGACTACGCTCAAGTAATACCTGCTGATCCCACCCATTGTTTATGTAATTTAAATATTTAGCTGGCAATTGCGGCTGTGCACTTTGCTCGTTGGTATCGGCTAAACCATCGTTAAACAAGGTAATTGAGTTAGTCATACCATGAATTTGATAATAGCCATTAGGATAAGGCGTTAGCTGTGCCATGCCCTCTGGAGTACCACGGTTACCATAAATAATAATTTCCGGTATTTGCCCACCAGCGCCCTGCCAATGAGTAATGTATGAAGCTTTAAATTCAACCATACGTTTTGCATCAACCCCTACCATATCGTCTACAATACCGGTTTGAAAGCCGCAGGCATTTATTAGGTAGTCAACTTCTATTGTTTGTATGGCGTTACTTTGAACACTTTGGTATTCAATTTTCCAGGTTGGCGGTTGATTATTGGCACTGGTTTGCTCAATTTGGCTAACCTGCTTTACCTCTGTGCTGGTAAGTACATTAGCGTGTTCGTACTGGGCAAGGGCAAGTTGGGCGCTGGCCGATAATCTAAAAATATTCCAACCGTATTCTTGTGCAACAATTAGCGGGTATTTTACTTTGTTCAAATTTAAGTGCTTAGCAACGGGGATCATCCACTCATCTAATGTTTTAGGCTCAGCAACCTGTTCTTTTTTATTCAGCGCTAGCATTTGCTCATAACTATATAGCTGGTAGTAATTGTCGGGCTCGCCAAGTACCTCGTTATTGCTGTCTTGCGCGACTAACGCTTTATATACTTGGGTAAGCTTATCTAGGCGTGGTAGTAAGTCTTCAGGTAAGTCGTTATCGCGTGTTGGCACTGCAAACACGGTTGGACGCACGTCTATGGTGTATGGGTATAAGCGAACAATATCAATACATTGTTTGAGTAAATCTATGCAGTCTTCGTCCGGTATTTCGCGGTATAAATTACCACCGGCATGCAAATGGCACATGGGTGGGCCATCTATCAGTGAGGTTTTTTGCTCAAAAATAGTGGTTTGAATGCCTAGCGCTGCTAATCGTATAGCTATTGTTGCCCCTGCTGTGCCGCCACCTAAAATACCTACATGGGTTTTATGCTGAGTACTTGGCTTTACCTCGGTTTCACCCGTTACCTGTGTAGTTTGATTAAAGCGATTAATATATGGGTGCGTCATGTAGCGGGGTTTTTCCTTGGTAGCGATAGCTTTAGCTTCTAATATGTGTACTAAGGGTGATATTTTCAAGGCGTAAATACAATTAATAAGCTCATGTATTTAATATAAAAACTGCTTTGTATTTAATACCCATCCTCAAAATAGATCACTTAATTATGCGGATTGGTATAAAAACACAAAGCAGCCACAGTTAGCTTTGTATATTGAGGGTATTAAGTAAGGTTTTGTATATTTGCAGTTTAGGGGTTTGCTCGCTGTATGGACTTATAGCCAAAATAGGAAATGGCAAGCGTGCTTTTAATGAATCAAGGTTAGCTTGGTATTCGTCCATATTTGGGTCTACTTGGTTGGCAATCCAGCCTACGCAGTTAATGCCTAAACTCTGCATATGGGCAGCGGTGAGTAAAGCATGGTTTAAGCAGCCTAGTTTCATGCCTACTACTAAAATTACGGGTAGTTGCTCGGCCTTAACCCAGTCGTATAAATAATCGGTATTATTTATTGGCAGTGCCCAGCCACCAGCACCTTCGGTTAGGTGGTAATCGGCTCCTTGTTGTTTAAGGGTGGAGTACGCTGCGCTTAGTTTATCAAGCGTAATGGTTATCCCTACTTGCTCTGCGGCGATATGCGGTGCAATGGGCGGCGCAAAAGCAAAGGGGTTTATTACATCGTATTTGGCACTTACCGTGGCGCTTTCCATCAGCATAAGTGCATCGGCATTTACTAGCTGATCAAACGCCATTTCGCAGCCTGCGGCCAGTGGCTTAAAGCCAATCGCATTTTTTTTATGTTGGGCAAGCAGCTTTAATAGCAAACTCGTAACGTGGGTTTTTCCGGCGTCGGTGTCGGTTCCGGTAATAAAAAATTCTTTCATTTTACTGCCTTGATTAATTTTAACCTGGCTACTTATGTTTTGGTAATCGGTTTTTTTAAGGATAATAATACCACATGGTACGACACACACGCTTGATTGTTTAATAGCGGATATGCATTACACACTTTTTGCAGAGCCAATTTAGTTAATAACCCTTGTCGTGAATTAGCATGGTTTTGCGTTGTAGCACCAATGGCTTTAATAGATTTAATAGCTTGTAACGGGCTTGAATAACAATCGGTATACATTACTTTTTGCGAGCTATTAATACTAAACCCCGCTTTTTGGACCGACTGGTTTATATGTTCGTGTGTATTAAAAGTATTTATATGGCTGCGGTTATCAAGCGCTGCAAATGCAGTTTGTATTTCATTAAGCGAACCCGCCACTACGGTACTTATATAGGCTTGCCCTCCTGGCTTTAAGCTTTTATAAAGCGCCTGCATTAATTTTTCAAAATTAGCCGACCACTGCACTGCAAAGTTACTAAATACGGTATCAATACTGTTTGCTTGTAGCGGCAGGTTATCCATATCCGCACAAATTTTGGGGGTAGTTAATAGCGAACTTTTAAGCATGTTTAAACTTAAATCTATAGCGATTACATGGCCGTATTGTTCGTTTAGCCGTGAAGTATTAACCAATGGCCCAGCCCCTAAATCTACACACAGTTTATTTTGGTCTTGTGGATGAATGTTTATTAATTTAAATAGGTCACGTGCTGCGAGTTTTTGTACGTTTGCATGGTTGTTGTAATTATCAGCCGCTTTAGAAAACTTATTGCATGCTCCTTTTTTAAGCGCTGAACGAGGGCATACTTGCTCACTGTGTTGCGGTACACTATTTATTGGCGAAAGCACCGGTTTTTTATCTAAAACCGGCTTATTGTGGGTATGAGCTAAGGCCTGCGCTCTCATGCTATAGCGCCTTTTAGCTGTTCAACAAGTTTACTTATATCTGTATGGGTATGCGCCGCGGTTAAAGTAACACGTAGCCGTGCGGTATTATGCGCTACCGTGGGTGGGCGAATAGCGGTTAACCAAATACCCTGCTTTTTTAGTTGCTCAGCGGCTTTAAGCGTTTGCTCAGCGCAACCAAGTACAATGGGCTGAATGGCAGTGCTTGACTCCATTACAGCAATGGCGTGTTTTTTACAAAGCTGCTTAAAAAAAGCAATATTACTACTAAGCTGCTGGCGTTTATCGTTGGCTGATTTAACCGCTTTTAAACGCGATAACGTAAGCGCTGCAATAAGCGGCGACATTGCGGTTGAATACGTGTAGTCGCGGTTAAACTGTAGCATGTAATTAATAAATTGGTTATTTGCCAATACACATGCGCCACTACTCGCTACTGCTTTTCCAAAGGTAATCACCAGTATATCGGGAAGTGCAAATCCCTCTTCTAACAAAGCCTCACAGCTACCTAAACCGGTTTTACCTAGTGCGCCAAAACCATGTGCATCGTCAATCATAAGCCAGGCATTATGCTCTTTTGCCAAAGCAAGCAGCTCTTTTAAAGGGGCGATATCGCCATCCATCGAAAACACCCCTTCACTAATAATAAGCTTATTGTGGGCTTTTGACTTTTCGAGCCGCGAACGCAAATGCTTTAAATCGTTATGATTAAAACGCACTAATGCGGCATTTGAGTGCATTGCACCATCAATTAAGCTGGCATGATTTAGCTTATCTTGAAAAATAGCACTGTTTTGCGCGGCGGCTTTGTCTTGAAACAGCGCTTTAATTACACTGCTATTTGCACTAAATCCCGAGTTAAACAACATACCTGCCTCGTAGCCAAGTTGCTCACATAGGTAGTGTTCTAGCTGTTGTTGCTGCGCTTGATAACCTGTAACTAATGGCGAGCTATGGCTACCAAGTGCTTGGCTTTGCTCAAGGTTTAATTTGTACTCGCCAAAGCCTAAGTAGTCATTACTGGCAAAATTAAGGTAAGTTGTGTTATTTACCGTAATAGTACGTGCTGTGGCGCTTTGCACCACATGGCGTTTACGTAATAACGCATCTTGCTGGCGCGCTTGAATATGCGTATTTATAAATTCAAATGGCATAAAAGTTAAACTTAAGCTTCGTAAAACAGTTCTGACGTTGCTTTATCAGCTACTTGTGATGAAAGCGAGGCGGCTACGGCTTCGTCTGAATAGTCTTGGTGTTTTTCAGGGTTCATACCTAATTTTTTTATGAGCTTCATATCGGCATCGGCCTCTGGGTTTTCGGTAGTGAGTAGCTTATCACCATAAAATATTGAGTTAGCCCCTGCAAAAAAACACATAGATTGCATTTGCTCGTTCATGGCGCTGCGCCCTGCCGATAAACGCACGTAGCTGTGTGGCATCATAATGCGGGCTGTTGCAATGGTACGTATAAATTCAAAATGATCTAAATCGTCTACGTTTTCAAGCGGTGTGCCTTTTACTTTTACCAGCATATTAATAGGTACGCTTTCAGGTTGTTGTGGTAAATTTGCTAGCTGCATTAGTAAACCGTATCGGTCGCTTGCTTGCTCGCCCATGCCTACAATACCGCCTGAACACACTTTCATGCCCGCATCACGCACATGATCTATGGTGTTTAATCTGTCTTCAAAGGTGCGCGTAGATATAATTTGCTCGTAATACTCAGGCGAAGTGTCGAGGTTATGATTGTAGTAATCAAGGCCGGCATTACTGAGTTCATGTGCTTTTTCGTTGGTGAGTTTTCCAAGGGTCATACAGGTTTCTAGGCCAAGTTCTTTTACTTCTTTTACCATTTTAGAAATATAAGGCATGTCTCTGTCTTTAGGATCTGACCATGCTGCCCCCATACAAAAGCGGGTTGCGCCTTTTTGTTTAGCTAGGCGTGCTTGCTCTACCACTTTTTCTACTTCTAGCAGGCGCTCGCGTTCTAGGTCGGTTTTATAATGCCCCGATTGCGGACAGTATTTGCAATCCTCTGGGCAAGCCCCTGTTTTAATTGATAGTAAAGTAGATATTTGTACTTCGTTAGGATTAAAATTAGCACGGTGAACCGACGCGGCTTTAAAGAGTAAATCGTTAAATGGCATTTCAAATAATGCCTTTACTTGAGCGTGGGTCCAATCGTGGCGAACAGGTGCATGTTCCATATTAGTCTCTTATTTTTTCTCAGTGGTGATGTTGGATTAGTCTACGTCTTGAAGTACCATTGTCAACGAAACCAACCAAGTTAAAGTTTACATATGAACAAAAAACAAACGATTGACCTTGATTTTGATCGTGACCATATTTGGCACCCTTACACTTCAATGACACAGCCTATTCCGGTTTACCCTGTTACTCATGCAAATCATAATTTAATTTACCTAGAAACCGGTGAGCAACTCATTGATGGCATGGCCTCATGGTGGAGTGCAATACATGGCTATAATCACCCGGTTTTAAATAACGCCATGGTTGAACAAATGAATAACATGAGCCATGTCATGTTTGGCGGCATTACCCATAACAGCGCGGTAGAGCTGTGTAAAAGGCTTATTACAATTACCCCCAAAAGTTTAACTAAGGTGTTTTTAGCCGATAGCGGCTCGGTAAGTGTAGAAGTAGCGATAAAAATGGCGCTGCAATATTGGCTAAGCCAAGGCATTAACACAAAACAAAAATTAATGACGCCGTATAAGGGTTATCATGGTGATACATTTGCTGCTATGAGCGTGTGCGACCCCGTTAATTCTATGCACAGTTTGTACAAGGGGTTTTTACCAGAGCATCTATTTGTGCCCGCCCCTGTGAGTAAATTTGATGGCGATTTTAACCAAGCAGAAGCCCAAACACTTGAGCACTACTTTGAAGCGCACCACCACGAGGTAGCCGCTTTTATTATTGAGCCTATTGTCCAAAATGCCGGTGGCATGAACTTTTATCACCCCGATTACTTAGCTTGCGTTCGCAAACTTTGCAGCCAATATAATGTATTGCTAATTTGCGACGAAATAGCCACAGGATTTGGCCGCACGGGTAAATTATTTGCTGTTGAACACGCTGACATTGAGCCGGATATTTTATGTATTGGCAAAGCACTTACCGGTGGCTCAATGACGCTTTCAGCCACACTTACCAGTGAAAAAATTGCAACAGGCATAAGCGAAGGCGAAGCAGGTGTTTTGATGCACGGACCTACATTTATGGGCAACCCGCTTGCCTGTGCGGTTGCGTGCGCCAGTATAGATTTGCTACTAGCGCAAAACTGGCAACAACGTATTAGCGATCTAAACGGCCAGTTACAACAACTCAATAAGTGCAGTGAACTTGATGGCGTAGCCGATGTTCGCACATTAGGCGCAATAGGTGTAGTGGAGCTAAACGATGCTGCAGGCAGCGTTGATGTAGCTAAAATACAACGTTTTTTTGTAAAGCAAGGGGTATGGATACGCCCGTTTGGTAAACTTATTTACCTCATGCCACCGTATATAAGTGACGAAAAAAGCATTAAAACTTTGTGCGATGCGATTTATAACGCAATTAAAGGTAAACATTACCGCTAAAATACATAATCATACAACATTTGCATACTAACTATTTACTTGTTATTACCTAATTTATAACAAGTTTTATGCTTTATTTAGGTGCTTTTGATATATTGATTTTAGTAAATATTACGGATATGATAATGTCTATCATTTACAATTACCTTTCGGACTCTCTACTTATGAAACACCTTTCTAAATCTGTAAAAACATTAGGCGCAAGTTTATTACTTGCTTCTGCTTTTGTAACACAACCGGCGCTTGCAAATGGCCCAATTGGTGAGCATGTAAACCATTTACAGGCAAACCTTAAAGACTATTCAGAAGAAGTAGAATGGATGGTTGGCAAAGTAGATACCATGGTAAGCAACTACAGCAAAAGCGGCGCTAAAGCAGTTAAAAGTGATGATTTAATTGAATATTGGGAGTCAGTTAAGTTTCATAGCGCGATTGAAACAAACTACGTACCTGTTTATGCATCAATATGGCAAGGTATTTATGGTGTAAAAATGGCCATTGATAACAATAAACCTGCCGAAGAAGTACGCAAACAGCAAAAAGCCATGAACATAGCCTTGTGGCAAGGTCTTGGTGCTGTTAAGCTTGCCGCAAAATTCCAGCAAAAAGGCTTGCTAGACACTGTTAAAGCCACAGCAACAGAAGGCATGACGCAAAGTGCCACTATTGACGAAATTAAGCATAAGCTTGACCGTGTTGTTGCTAAATTTGCAGAGCGCTTAAACGAAGAAGCCACTGAAATTGTTCATGACACTTACCTGCACCTTTTTGAAGGCGTGGAAGGTACACTTATTGAACAAGATGCAAAATTAGTAGAAGTACTGGAAAAAGATTTTAACGTAACACTGCCGCAAACAATCAAAAGTGCTAAAAGCGTTGATGAGGTTCGTGATGTGGTAAGTGATATGCACACTAAATTAGACCGCGCTAAAACGCTAATAGAAAAAGCGGAGAAGTCGCGTAAGGATGTTTTTTAAGTGAAGCGTAGGACCTTTATACAAGGCCTAGCTGCGTTAGGGGTTGTTGGCGCTTTGCCACTGCCCCTTTCTCGCGCGCTAGCTGCCGATATAGCAAAGCCAGTGTCTGTTGATAATTTACCAAAGCTTAAAGGTGATTTAACCTTATACCTAGGCCGCGGCGAAGGTGGTTTGTATGAAAATGTATTACAAGCCATTCAGAAAAAAAATCCTGATTTTAATTTAGCTATTCGCCGCGGCCCGACTGCTGCGCTTGCTAATACAATAGTGGCAGAGGCAAAAGCAGGTGTACGCCGCGCCGATTTATTTTGGGCGGTTGACTCAGGCGCTATCGGCTTAGTAACCGATGCAGGCCTTGCAAAGCCCCTACCGAATGATTTATCTGCACAGTTACAACCGCAATTTAGATATGATCAATGGGCCCCTGTAACTGGCCGTATTCGTACATTACCGTATAACACGTCGCGGTTAACTAAAGATCAAATCCCAACAAGCATTATGGACATTGCCGATAGCGATTTATCAATTGGTTGGGCGCCTGCTTATGCATCTTTCCAATCGTTTGTAACGGCTATGCGAATTTTAGAAGGCGATGATAAAACCGCTAAATGGCTTAAAAAAGTTAAAAAACGTGCTAAAACTTACGCTGGTGAACTCGGTGTTGTTATGGCAGTAGAGCGCGGTGAAGTAGATATTGGTTTTGCTAATCACTACTACACACTGCGTCTTAAATCAGGTAAACCCGATGCTAAACTAGATTTAGCCTTTACCGAACAAGATGCAGGCTGTTTAGTTAATGCCTCTGGCATACTAACGCTAAACGATGACCCGCTTGCAACTAACTTTATGCGTTACTTACTTAGCGAAGAAGTGCAAGGTTATTTAGCACGCGAAGCATACGAAATACCGCTTGTTAATGGCATTACTCAGCCTGAAGGCTTGCCTTCTTTAAGTGATATCTCTCCACCAAAAGTTGATTTAACTCAACTTGCGGATTTACGCCCAACCATAGACTTAATGCGCAACAACGGCGTTTTATAAATGCGACTACCTGCTTCTTACCCAATGGCGCTGCTTGCAGCGCTCATTACGATTACCCCTGTTTATATTTTAATTACCTTAGCCAGTGACACAAGTACCCTTTTTGATAGCCATAATTTAAAAATACTCGGCAATACTTTATCGCTAATGGGCTTAACCGTATTAGGTTCAATTCTTATTGGGGTACCCCTGGCCTTTATAAGTGCTTATGTGCATTTACCATTTAAAAAAATATGGCTAGTGATTTTTGCAGCGCCTTTGGCCATTCCAAGTTATATTGGCGCGTTTACTTTGTATGCTGCGTTTGGCCCAGGTGGTGAAATAAATAACCTACTAGGCTTTGAAACCCCACCCATGTACGGGTTAAGTGGTGCCGCCATTGTAATGACCTTATATACATTCCCTTTTGTAATGATGACCACACGCTCGTCTCTGCTTAGTTTAGATGCCAGTATGGTTAACGCAGCACGCACTTTGGGTATGTCGATGACACAAAGTGTATTTAAAGTGATTTTACCTCGTGTTGTAAACGGTATTGCAGCAGGCTCGTTATTAGTAGCGCTTTATACCCTTTCGGATTTTGGTACTCCCGCCATGATGCGCCTAGACACCTTTACCCGTGTTATTTATGTTGAATACAATGCCTTTGCACTAGGCAGAGCTGCCATGCTCTCTTTACAATTAATGGTAATTGTGGGCTTTTTATTACTTGTTGAATCACAAATTAAAACTGCGAGTGAGCGCCACGGACGCCCCTTAGTGTTGTTTCCTAATAAATGGCAAATAACAGCGATGATTGCTGCCTTTGGCCCTATTTTATTACTCGCTATTGGCTTACCTCTGGCGATATTTTTTGTATGGCTTGCACGCGATGGTTACAGCAACTTTGACTTTAGCATTGCCTGGAATTCAGCGTATGCCTCAGCCATTGCGGCCATTGTTGCTGTTATTGTTGCAGTGCCTGTTGCTCATGCCGCATTAAGCGGAAAAGCCGGTAGAATCATGGAGCGTGTTACCTATTTTGGTTTTGGTATTCCTGGCATAGTAATGGGCACAGCGTTGGTATATGGCGGCTTGCAACTCCCGTTTTTGTATCAAACGTTAGCGCTTCTGATTATTGCTTACATGCTACGATTTTTACCCCTTGCCGTTGGCTCTATTCGCACCAGTACAGAGCATTTAGATCAAAGCTTAATTAAATCGGCACGTGTACTGGGTGCAAGCCCACGTGAGGCCTTTACCCGTATTACCTTGCCACTAACAATGCGTGGTATTATTGCCGGCGCTGCATTGGTATTTTTAGAATCAATGCGAGAGCTTGAAGCAACACTGCTTTTAGGCCCAACCGGATTTGAAACACTTTCTACCTATTTATGGCGTGTGTACGAAGCCGGCTATTTTGGACGCGCTGCAATACCAGGTTTATTGTTAGTGGTGATTTCTGCCTGTGGCTTAGCTATTATGATGTCTGGCGAAAAACGTAACCAACTCGAACATTGAGGATTTAAAAACAAATGCTATCTGTAAGCCAGTTGTCTATAGATTACGGCAGTAACCGTGTAGTAAGCGATTTAAATATATCGTTAGGTGACAATGAAATTCTCATGCTAGTAGGCCCTACGGGCTGCGGTAAAAGTACAATATTGCAAGCTCTTGCAGGGCTTATCCCCATTAGCGAGGGTGAAATAAACGTAGGTAAGTGGTGTGCAACGCCAAAGCGTAATGTGCCCCCTGAAAAACGCAGTGTGGGTATGGTGTTTCAAGATTTTGCATTGTTTCCGCACTTAACGGTTGAGCAAAACATTTGTTTTAGATTAAAAGACACCGCCATCGCCGATCATTGGATTAAACTACTTGGTCTAAATGATTTTAGAGCAAAAAAGCCTGCTACTCTTTCTGGTGGTCAAAAGCAGCGTGTAGCACTTGCTCGTACACTTGCCCACCAGCCAGATTTTGTGCTGCTGGATGAGCCACTTTCCAACCTTGATGCCGCATTAAAAGATATGTTGCGCTGGGATATTAGAAATGCCCTAAAAGAAGCGGGAGTGCCTGCAGTGTGGGTAACTCATGACCAGGAAGAAGCGCTTTCAGTAGGTGACCGTGTTGGTGTATTACAAAACGGTAAAATACAACAACTCGACAGCCCTGAGCATTGCTTTAGCATGCCGAACAACCGCTTTGTAGCGCGTTTTTTAGGTGAGGCAAGCTTTATTGCTGGGCAGTTCGAAAATGGCCAAGCAACAACCAGTATTGGTGTAGCACCTGGGCAAGGTATAGACTGCGACAGTGGCGAGGTTGATGTGTTGCTTCGCCCTGATGATGTACAGCTTATTCAAAACTTAAATCAACCTAACGGTGAAGTTGTTTGGGTACGCTTTGAAGGCGGCAGCCGTTTATGTGCGGTTAAATTAAGCTGTAATACGCTAGTTACTAGCCGTGTAAGCCATGAGGTTGTGGTTAATCCTGGCGACAGCGTTCATGTATCTATTGTGACGACTCACCCGCTGGCTGTGTATAAAAAGCAATAATTAAATTATGAGGTAGCTATGCCTAAACAGGGTCCTAATCCAAATAACCCAGCCCCTGTTGAGGGCTTTCCTCAGGTTGGTTTTTTAAAAAACTTTATTACCTCGCCTAATATAGTTGTGGGTGATTATACCTATTACGACGATCCTGATGGCCCTGAAAACTTCGAAAAAAATGTCCTTTACCATTTCGATTTTATTGGAGACCGCCTCATTATTGGCAAATTTTGCGCCATAGCTAAAAACGTAACCTTTATAATGAACGGCGCTAATCATCAAACAGCGGGGTTTTCTACTTATCCATTTTTTATATTTGGCAACGGCTGGGAAAAATCGGCCCCACAAGCTGGCGAGTTACCCTTTAAAGGCGATACGGTTATCGGTCACGATGTATGGATTGGCTATGACGCAACCATAATGCCTGGGGTAAATATTGGCAGTGGTTCTATTATTGCAAGTAAATCAGTAGTTACCTGCGATGTACCCGCTTATAGCGTGGTAGGTGGTAATCCGGCAAAAGTAATTAAGCACAGGTTTGATAGCAACACAATAAATACGTTATTAGATATAGCTTGGTGGGATTGGAGCAATGAAAGAATCACTGCTCATCTAGATGCCATTACTCAGTGTGATTTAAACGCTTTAGTAAAGCTTAAATAACCCATAAGTAACACTTACCTACCACTCAAACATGTACGCCATTTTACTAATGGTTTTTAAAGGCACGTTATGCGTGTTGCGCTTAGCGTATAGATGCTGCATGGATTTGTCTCTTACTTCACCAACAATAACTTCTTTTACTTGATAGCCAAGTGCATGTGCTGCTTGAGAGTACGCAATAAACTCCCACTTTTTTATATTGGTGTTATCAACAATTACAAGCGGTATATTTTGCGCTAAAGCATTAATAAAGCGCGCTAAATTTAAATTATGATATTGCGGTAGCTTAAATTTATCAAAGTGATACTCGCCTTGTTCATTAACAAAGTAGTCATCAGTTGAGCAAATTAAATACTGGCTTGTATCTACTCCACCTAGCTCATCTGCTAGGGTTTGTGCATAGTAAGACTTACCACTTCCTGGTAGCCCTCTTAAAATAAAAACTTGTTTCATAGCATCCATTTTTAGGTAATGGTAAACGTTTGTACGAATAGTTTAATAATGCCATAAAATCACTAAATTTCAGAGCATCAAATGATAATAGTGGTAATTTAAAGCAAAAAACGCTTTAAAAGTAACCCACTTGCATAAAAACTTTTAAAGAGTTGCTCACAATAGTTTTTTTATTTTATTTAACTAGGTAAGATACACGGTTCAAGTTCAACGCGCTAAATTTAACCATAGCGTTGAATAGTTAATATTATACAGTTAGGCAACTTATATCATTGGAGTGAAGATGAGCCATTTAGCGATTTCAGAGCTATTAAAAGGCAATGTTGCGGTAGACAGCCAAGTGACAGTAAAAGGCTGGATCCGTACACGCCGCGATTCAAAAGCAGGAATATCATTTTTAGCCGTTCATGACGGTTCGTGTTTTGATCCTATTCAAGCGGTAGTTCCTAATTCACTAAATAATTATGATGAAGTTACTAGCTTAACAGCCGGTTGTTCTGTGTCGGTTACTGGTGTGTTAGTACAATCTGCAGGTAAAGGTCAGTCATTTGAAATTCAAGCTAATTCTGTCACAGTTTTAGGTTGGGTAGAAAACCCAGATTCGTACCCTATGGCGGCTAAGCGCCACAGCATTGAGTATTTACGTGAGCACGCTCACCTTCGCCCTCGTACAAATATGATAGGTGCTGTAACACGTGTGCGTAACTGTTTAGCACAAGCTATTCACCGTTTTTACCACGAGCAAGGCTTTTATTGGATCAGCACACCAATCATCACAGCCAGTGACTGTGAAGGCGCAGGTGAAATGTTCCGCGTATCAACACTTGATATGCAAAACTTGCCACGCACTGATAAAGGCGACGTTGATTACAGCGAAGACTTTTTTGGTAAAGAAGCCTTTTTAACGGTATCTGGCCAATTAAATGGCGAAACGTATGCATCGGCTATGTCAAAAATTTACACCTTTGGCCCAACATTCCGTGCAGAAAACTCAAACACGTCTCGCCACTTAGCTGAGTTTTGGATGGTTGAACCTGAAGTAGCATTTGCTGATTTAGAAGATATTGCAAAACTTGCTGAAAACATGCTTAAGTATGTATTTAAAGCGGTACTTGAAGAGCGCCGTGACGATATGGAATTTTTTGCACAACGTATCGAAAAAACAGCCATTAGCCGTTTAGAAGAGTTTGTAGAAAAAGACTTTGCTCAAGTTGATTACACTGACGCTGTAGAAATTCTTAAAGCGTGTGGAAAGAAATTTGAGTACGCTGTTGAATGGGGTGTAGATTTACAGTCTGAGCACGAGCGCTACTTAGCAGAAGAGCACTTTAAAGCACCGGTTGTTATTAAAAACTACCCGCGCGATATAAAAGCGTTTTACATGCGCCAAAACGAAGACGGTAAAACCGTTGCCGCTATGGACGTTGTAGCGCCAGGCATTGGTGAAATTATTGGTGGTTCACAACGTGAAGAGCGTCTTGATGTGCTTGACGCCCGTTTAGATGAAATGGGCTTAAACAAAGAAGATTACAGCTGGTACCGCGATTTACGTAAATACGGTAGCGTACCACACTCTGGCTTTGGTTTAGGTTTTGAACGCCTAGTTGCTTATGTTACAGGTATGGGCAACGTACGTGATGTGATTGCCTTCCCTCGCACTAAAGGTAGCGCAACGTACTAATCAAATTGATTGATTTTAAAAGCCAGCTTAGTTGCTGGCTTTTTTAATGCCTGTTGAACTTTATTGATTGCTTTAAAGTATTGTTTATAAATTAGAGATTTATAAATTTTCAGCTATAGTTTTTATAACACATTCGTTATTTGGCTAACAGCATGATAAAAAACCTTATTTTGGCAGCCACCGTACTGCTTTCCTCATCTAATATTGCAACATCAGTTTCTAATATTGAACCCGAGCACAAGCCTTTACTTATAGGTGGTTCTTCTTCGGTCTCACACCTTTTGCATATTTTAAAGCCTAACTATGAAAAACAAACTAATACCGCCATGCAAGTCCGCTCTATGGGTAGCACCAAGGGCATTAAAGCAATAGCGCAAAACATTATTGATGTTGGTACAGCATCGCGCTACTTAACCAATGCAGAGCAAGAGCAATACCCTCATGTACGCCAAATTGTTATTGCGCAAGACGCGCTGGTATTTTTTACTAACAAAAAAAATAACATTAATTCGCTAAGTGTAGAGCAGCTCAGCGACATTTATTCGGGTAAATATAAAACGTGGCAAGAAGTTAACCCAAATTATAAACCAGAGACACAAAGAGATAATAAAATTCTCCTGTTTAGTAAGGCCTATAACCACGGCACATTTGATATTTTATTAGAGTTTTTAAACCTGACTTTTATGCGTGTTCCTAATGGTAATACGATTAAGCTAAAACCTGCAGGTAACCGCGGCTTGTTTCCAAAAATGGAAGTGCAAATGTATGACGAATTCAATCAAGCACTTGGCATAGTACAACGTATGCCCAATGCTATTGCTTTTGACTCTTTCGGAGCAATCTCGCAACTGCAGGGCTCTAAAAAA
Organism: Pseudoalteromonas sp. MM1; assembly: GCF_030296835.1. Taxonomy (NCBI): domain Bacteria; kingdom Pseudomonadati; phylum Pseudomonadota; class Gammaproteobacteria; order Alteromonadales; family Pseudoalteromonadaceae; genus Pseudoalteromonas; species Pseudoalteromonas sp. MM1. Next base: position 1,880,927 of record NZ_AP027922.1, read on the forward strand.
ATAAATAAAATAAATTTACTTGGTATCGATGGTGTTCACGTTTCAGATGAAACGATTAAAAATGGTGAATATACGTTTGTTCGCCCTCTAATTTTACTGGTAAATAGCCAATCGAGCCGCTCTGTAGAACAAACTGAAGTGTTGCTCAATCTATTAAAAGATAACCGTGTTTTAAATACTTTGTCAGCGCATCATTATTCTATGGTTGAGACTGAATAAAAAAAGCCGCAGGAACCTAAGTTCACCGCGGCTTTACAACCAGAATATGTTTATAGCGCGTTTTCAAGCTGCGGTAGCACCTCAAATAAGTCAGCAACCAACCCGTAATCTGCCACCTGAAATATAGGCGCGTCTGGGTCTTTATTAATCGCTACAATAACTTTTGAGTCTTTCATGCCTGCTAAATGCTGAATAGCACCACTTATGCCAACGGCAATATACAGATTAGGCGCAACAATTTTACCCGTTTGACCTACTTGCATATCGTTCGGTACAAAGCCTGCATCAACCGCTGCACGAGACGCACCAACCGCTGCGCCCAGCTTGTCAGCAATACCGTTTAATAAAGTAAAGTTTTCTCCATTTTGCATGCCGCGGCCACCTGATATAACCACCTCTGCAGCAGTTAGCTCAGGACGTTCCGACTCGGTTTGCTCTACACTTACAAAGTCACTCAATTGAGTATCACTGAGCGCTTCTAACGCATTTATGCTTGCAGGTGATTGTTGGCTTTGTAAGTCAAAACTACTCGCTCGTACGGTGATCACTTTTTTACTATCAAGCGATTTAACCGTGGCAATTGCATTACCAGCGTATATGGGGCGTTTAAATGTATCGCTATCTATTACTTCTATTATTTCCGACACTTGCGCTACATCTAAAAGCGCTGCAACGCGAGGCATAAAGTTTTTACCTGTGGTAGTTGCACTGGCAATAATATGCGTATAATTATCAGCAATAGTTAAAACAAGCTCGGCCATATTTTCAGCTAACTGATGTTGATAAAGTGCATTATCGGCGATCAGCACTGTTGTAACACCTTCAATACTGGCAACCTCTTCGCTCATTGTACCTACATTTAAACCCGCTATAAGTACATCTATATCAAAGCCTAATTTACTTGCCGCATTGATTGTTTTTGAGGTTTCTGGTTTTAGTGCACCGTTATCGTGCTCTGCAATTACAAGTGTTTTCATTTAAATCACCTTTGCCTCTGTTTTAAGTTTCTCTACCAGCTGGGCTACATCTTCCACAATAATACCGCCACTGCGCTTAGCCGGCTCTTCTACTTTTATTAACTGTACGCGGGGTGTTAAATCAACACCTAACGAATCTGCTGCTATTACATCAAGTGGTTTACGCTTTGCTTTCATTATATTTGGCAGCGATGCATAGCGAGGCTCGTTTAAGCGTAAATCGGTGGTTACAATAGCGGGCAATTTAAGAGCAACTGTTTGTAAGCCACCATCTACTTCACGGGTTACATTAACTGTATTGCCGTTTATATCCACTTTAGAGGCAAATGTACCTTGGCCGCGCTTGGTTAAAGCCGCTAGCATTTGGCCTGTTTGGTTGTTGTCGGAGTCAATAGATTGTTTGCCTAAAATAACTAGTTCAGGGGCTTCTTGCTCAACCAACTTAGCTAATAATTTAGCAATGTGTAGCGATTCTAGTTTTTCATCGGTTTCGATGTGTATGGCTTTATCTGCACCTAATGCCAGTGCGGTGCGAAGCTGCTCTTGCGCTGCTTTTGCACCAATTGTTACCGCTATAACCTCGGTTGCTGTGCCCGCTTCTTTTAATCGAATGGCTTCTTCTATCGCAATTTCACAAAATGGGTTCATTGCCATTTTTACATTTGCTAAGTCAACGTCGCTGTTGTCAGCCTTTACGCGTGCTTTAACGTTGTAATCGATCACTCTTTTTATTGGAACGAGAACTTTCATAGGAACTCCATCTATATTTAAACCTACAAGCTAACGTGTACGTCAACCTATTTATTTTATGAATTCAGACTACTTCCTGTTGACGTAAACGTCAACCTAAAATAACCTTAAAGTATTCACAGCCTGTAACATTTAATGTGCAAGTATTAAAAAGGCTGCATTGCTTATCTAATTTAGCTAAGCCCGTCATTGATTAAGAGGTTATTATGGTCGAACGTGAAACCATGGAATTTGATGTAGTTATTGTAGGTGCAGGCCCCGCGGGCCTTGCCAGTGCAATTAAGCTCGCACAGCTAGCGCAAGAAAAACAACAAGAACAAACTATCTGTGTGGTAGAAAAAGGCTCAGAGGTAGGCGCGCATATTCTTTCAGGCGCGGTATTTGAAACCAAGGCCTTAGATGAGCTTTTGCCTAACTGGCAAGAGCTTGGCGCTCCTGTGGCCACACAAGTTACGCAGGATGAAATTTATTGGTTTAATAACAGCGAAAAAGCCACTACTCTTCCTCGCTTTGCTACCCCTAAAACATTTCATAATGAAGGCAACTATATAGTTTCGATGGGCAATGTGTGCCGATGGCTTGCCGAGCAAGCTGAAAATTTAGGCGTTGAAATATTCCCAGGTTTTAGCGCTCACTCTTTAATTATTGAGCAAAACACCGTTAAAGGCATTATTACGGGCGATATGGGCGTTGATAAAGACGGCAATGAAAAAGATGGTTATATGCCTGGTATGGAACTTCGCGCTAAATACACTGTATTTGCGGAGGGGTGTCGCGGCCATTTAGGCAAGCAACTTATTAATGAGTTTGCCCTTGATAAAGATGTGTCACCACAGCACTATGGCCTAGGTTTTAAAGAAATTTGGCAAATTGATCCTAGTAAACATCAACAAGGTAAAGTAGTTCACGGTACAGGATGGCCACTGAGTGGCGATACCAATGGTGGCTCTTTTATGTATCACTGCGATAACAATCAAGTAGTTGTAGGGTTAATTGTTGATTTAAATTATTCAAACCCGCATTTAAGCCCGTTTGATGAGTTTCAGCGAATGAAACAGCACCCTATTTTTAAGCAAACCCTTGAAGGGGGCGAGCGCATTGCCTATGGTGCCCGTGCTATTGCAAAAGGCGGTCTTCACTCGCTACCTAAAATGCATTTTGCCGGTGGCCTACTAATAGGCTGTGATGCAGGTACGCTCAATTTTGCTAAAATTAAAGGTAACCATACCGCCATGAAGTCAGGTATGGTTGCGGCAGAAGTTATTTTTAAAGCGCTCCAAAATGGCCAAGCAAATACTGATTTAACTGACTATAAAAACGCATTTGAAAATTCATGGGCATATAAGGAGCTTTACCAATCGCGTAACTTTGGCCCTGCCATGCACACTTTAGGTAAGTTTATAGGCGGTGCGTATAATACCCTTGATCAAAATATCTTCAACGGTGCACTGCCCTTTACCTTTAAAGACAACACCCCCGATTACGATACGTTAAAAGATGCTGCTTCAAGCACTAAAATTGACTACCCTAAGCCTGATGGTCTACTTAGTTTTGATAAACTCTCTAGTGTATTTTTATCTAATACTAACCATGAAGAGTCGCAACCTTGCCATTTAAAACTTAAAGATCCCGCCATTCCTATTTCTGTGAACTTAGTTAAATTTGATGAACCCGCGCAGCGTTACTGCCCAGCTGGTGTGTACGAAGTGCAAGAAATTGAAGGTGAAAATCAGTTTGTGATCAATGCACAAAACTGTGTGCACTGTAAAACCTGTGATATTAAAGACCCGAGCCAAAATATTACTTGGGTAACACCCGAAGGTGCTGGTGGGCCCAACTACCCCAATATGTAACTATTTTATGCACAAAGGTGCATTAAAAACGTATCTTTTACATATAAATTATAAACCTATCCTAAATTGCAGGGGCTTCGGCCCCTTTTTTGCGGTATGCTCATAGGTAAGTTTCATAAAGTGAGTGATTGATATGCCGTCGTCAAATGTTGTATTTCGATTTTTAGCAGAGCCTACCGATGTAAATTTTGGTGGGAAGGTTCATGGTGGAGTGGTCATGAAGTGGATTGACCAAGCAGGCTATGCGTGTGCTGCTGGTTGGAGTGGCCATTATTGCGTTACTGTTTCTGTTGCGGGGGTTAAATTTAGACGCCCTATTTTAGTTGGCCAAATTGTCGAAGTAGAAGCAAAAATTGCACATACAGGCTCAACAAGTATGCAAATATTTATTCAGGTACGCTGTGGCGATCCTAAAACACAAAACATGGTAGAGACAAACCACTGTGTTATTAGCTTTGTAGCAATGGACGAAACAGGTTACCCGGTAGAAGTACCTGCATTTAAAGCAGTAACAGATGAAGATAAAAAATTAGAAAACTACGCAATTAAAATGAAACAAATTGCAATTGAGACAGAAAATTTGCTCCATAAAGTATAAAAGTACAATGTAAAATTCACATAGACCATGTAAAAGGTACAACCTTTATTTAGAAAACAAAAAACTAAAAAAGTTCAATCTGCTTATAAAAAATACAAAATAGCCGTAAAAATGCCGTACAAGTCGTTTTTACGGCTATTTTGTAACCATATATTATATTGGCATGCTCACTGCAATTAACTAATTGTCGTTTGATAAGTTAAATCAAACATTTATTATTTTTTTAAAGGAGCTATACAATGATTAAAACACTTTCTCTTTCTGCAATTGCTTTAGCAACACTGGGTTTTAACTCTGCAGCACACGCTGACATTACGGATTTTGATTCTCCTCGCATTTATACAGGTGTTGGTTATGGCCAATACTCATTTGAATTTGAAGACAGCGAAAACGACACTAAATTTGATGACGATGCACAAATGTTAAAAGGTTACATTGGTACACAATTTAACGAACACTTTAGTGTTGAGCTAGCTTATCAAAATTTTGATGAAGTGAGCGACATCGACAGCAAAGCAGAAGTTGATGGTGTGTCATTAGCAGCTATTTTAGCGGCTCCGCTTTCTGAAAGCTTTTCTGTATATGCTAAAGGTGGTTGGTTTGAATGGGATGCAGATGTAGAGCAAGAGCTTCCTGTTGGCAGCATTTCAGCATCACAAGACGGTGGCGATGTATTTTACGGCGCTGGTATTCAATACGCGTTTTCTAGCAATGTTCAAATGCGCTTAGAGTACGAACGTTACGAATTAGATGATGAGATTGACCCAGAAATGGATGTTGCATCAGTATCTATTCAATACATGTTTTAATAGTTTTTAAACCACTTAAGGGTGAGCCATGTGCTCACCTTTTTGTTGCTTGCATATTTACATTAATTAGTACGAATTTTAAACCTATCAGTCTAAATAACAATTAAACCAGTTAGTCTAAAATATAACGAACTATGTGTACTGTTATAAATACTAAATAGAGGTAGAATAGCGCCCTATTTTTAAGATAACTGAGCATTATGAGCGATTATAGCATTTCGGCTATTGGCCACATTCAATCCCCTTATAAACAAAAGTTTGCAATTCCTAGGCAACCACGTTTAGTGCCGCAAGCTAAAGCCAAACTTATTTTTACTGCTGAGTTTAATCGTGAAGAATTTGTTCGTGGCATTGAAGAATTTAGCCATATTTGGCTATTGTTTAGGTTTCATGAAACCGCCGATAAAGGCTATTCAGCTATGGTACGCCCTCCACGTTTAGGCGGCAATGAGCGTAAAGGCGTGTTTGCAACGCGCGCCACATTTAGACCCAATGCTATCGGTATGAGCGCCGTAAAACTTGAAGGTGTTGAGTATAAAAACGGCCAACTTAGTTTACTGCTTGCTGGTATTGATTTGCTCGATGGCACGCCTATTGTCGATATAAAACCTTACTTACCTTATTCAGATGCAATGCTCGACGCCAGTGCAGGCTTTGCCGATACGCGCCCAGAAACACAAATGAGTGTTGAGTTTAGCCCTGAAGTAACAGAGTTTATTGCTAGGCAAACCCACTACCCTGACCTTAAAGACTTTATAGCTAATGTATTAAAACAAGACCCACGACCCGCTTATAAAAAACAAAAACAAGGCGAGCAAAGCTACGGCATGACATTGTATGATTTTAATATACGCTGGCAGGTTAACGGCGAGCATAACTTAGTAACAAGTATAGAAAATAGCTAAAAAGTGCAGTTAGCGCTTTAGTGTAAAAGCAAGCGCTGGTAAACTTAGCGCCCTATTAAAAAGAACATATTACTTTATTTCGGAAAAATCATGCGTACCAGTCAATATATACTCGCAACACTTAAAGAAACGCCATCAGATGCTGAAATTGTTTCGCATCAATTAATGCTTAGAGCCGGTATGATCCGTCGCGTCGCTTCGGGTTTATATACATGGTTACCCTCTGGTTTACGTGTGCTTCGTAAAGTAGAAAATATTGTTCGTGAAGAAATGGACAAAGCAGGCGCAATAGAAATGTTGATGCCAGTTATTCAACCTGCTGATTTATGGCAAGAGTCTGGCCGTTGGGAGCAATTTGGCCCTGAACTTGTTCGCTTTAACGACCGTCATAATCGTGAGTTTGCGCTTGGCCCTACCCATGAAGAAGTGATTACGGATTTTGTTCGTAAAGAAATTAGCAGCTATAAACAATTACCAATTACTTTGTACCAAGTGCAAACTAAAGTACGTGATGAAAGACGCCCACGCTTTGGCGTAATGCGCGCACGTGAATTTACAATGAAAGATGCGTATTCATTTCACTTAAGTGAAGCGTGTTTAGATGCTACTTATCAAGCAATCCACAAAGCATATTGTAATATTTTTGAACGTTTAAACCTTGAATACCGCCCTGTGCTTGCTGACACAGGCTCTATTGGTGGTAGCTTATCGCATGAGTTTCATGTACTAGCTGAATCGGGTGAAGACGCAATTGCCTTTAGTGATGCAAGCGATTACGCAGCAAATATCGAAAAAGCAGAAGCGTTAGCACCAACACAGAGCCGCCCTGAGCCATCTAAAGAGCTTAAAGCGTTTCCTACACCGGATGCTAAAACAATTAGCGAGCTTAAAAAGCACTACGGCGTTAAACCACACCGCGGTGTTAAAACATTAATTGTGTACGGTACTCCAGATGAAAACGAACAACGTGGTTTAGTTGCGCTTGTACTGCGTGGCGATCACGAGTTAAACGAATTAAAAGCCGAAAAGCACCCACTTGTTGACTCACCTCTTGAAATGGCCACTGAGGCAGACATAGTTGCAGCAATTGGTGCAAAGCCAGGTTCACTTGGCCCTGTAGGTTTAACAATGCCAATTATTGTAGACAGAACCGCTAACGTAATGGCAGATTTTGTTGCCGGTGCCAATAAAGATGACGAGCACTTTAGCGGAATTAACTGGGATCGCGATGTTAAAGAATATCAAGTTGCTGATATTCGCAACATTGTTGAAGGCGATCCGAGCCCGTGTGGACAAGGTACTTTACAAATTAAACGCGGTATTGAAGTTGGTCATATTTTCCAACTTGGTACTAAGTACTCAGAAGCCATGAAAGCAGGCGTATTGAGCGAGTCGGGTAAAAACCAAGTAATGACTATGGGTTGTTATGGTATTGGTGTTTCGCGCATTGTGGCAGCGGCTATTGAGCAAAATAATGATGATTACGGTATTATTTGGCCACAATCTATTGCCCCATTTGATTTAGCTATTGTGCCAATGAACATGCATAAGTCGCATCGTATTCCTGATATTGCTAATAATCTATACCAAGGTTTAAAAGAAGCAGGCCTAGATGTTTTATTTGATGACCGTAAAGAGCGCCCTGGCGTTATGTTTAACGACATGGAATTAATGGGTGTACCTTATACTTTAGTGATTGGTGAGCGTAACCTAGATGAAAACAAGGTTGAGCTTAAAAATCGCCGTACCGGTGAAAAGTTAATGGTTGATTTAGACACCGCAATAGAGACTATTAAAGCGGCTGTTAAAGGCTAATAACACCCACGCTTTATACAAACCTATAAGGCTGCATTTAATAATGCAGCCTTTTTTATGCGCGGTTAATAGTAATGTATATAAAAGCTGATCACCTAACCTCCCTCCCATTACAAAAAACTTTTAATTAGCTGGCTTGTTATAAATTGTCATAGAGGCTTCGTTAAAGTGTCTCATAAGTGTCATTAGATTTATCTACAGTGTTTAATTATTACACTATGGATGAAGGGTATGACAAACAATCAACAGCGTAAAAAACAACATTATCCAGCCGTTTGGATTTCGGATGTGCACTTAGGCTATAAAGACTGTAGAGCTGACTATTTGTTAGATTTTTTAAACTCAATTGAATGCGATACGCTTTATTTAGTGGGTGATATAGTTGATTTGTGGTCGATGAAGCGCAGTTTTTATTGGCATCCCTCTCATTACCAAGTGCTTAGCTGTATACAACAAAAAGCCCTTGATGGCACCCGTGTAATATACATTCCTGGTAACCACGACGAGACCTTTCGCCATTACATAAATCAAACCCTATTTGGTGTAGAAGTCCACCAGCAGTATATCCATACCACTAAAGCCAATAAGCGCTTTTTACTGCTTCACGGTGATGACTTTGACTCGGCAACCCGCTACAACAAGCTCATTAGTATTGCAGGCGATGCAGGTTACGATTTACTGCTATTTTTAAATCGTTGGACTAACCGAGTTCGTAAAGTGTTTGGCGGTAATTACTGGTCACTTGCGTCGTGGATAAAAGCACGCGTACATAAAGCCCGTGAAGCCATTGCAGCCTTTGAAGATGCCGCTATCCATGAGGCAAAAAAGCAAAAGGTCGATGGGATTATTTGCGGACACATCCATCACCCTAAAATTAAAGTGGTAGATGGCATTGTATATTGTAATGACGGTGATTGGATTGAAAGCTGTACCGCATTAGTGGAGCAATCAAACGGGAAAATAGAGCTGTTGCATTGGTCTGATACACAAAAAGTACTTGATACAGCCGATGTAACCAGCTTAGTTAAACCTATTCAAACGGGTTCTAAGCCAAGTAAGTCAGCAGCGTAACTGCTGACTTAGCGCATTTAGTTTAACCAGGTTAACAGCCTATTTTTAAGTGTTTTAGGCTTAATTGGTTTAGTAATGTAGTCGTTCATGCCAGCGGTAATACAGCGCTCTCTATCGCCTTCCATTGCACTTGCTGTCATAGCAATAATTGGGATGCTTATATACTCGACTCCCGCTTTAGCATTTCGTATTTCGCTGGTGGTATCGTAGCCATCAAGGTTAGGCATTTGACAGTCCATTAAAATTAAGTCAAAGGGTTGCTCTTGATTAAATTTAAGGGCTGAGAGTGCTTCTATACCATCACTGGCACAGGTGATTTTTATTCCTGTGCGTTTTAAAATAGCTTTAGCTACCTCAATATTAATCATATTGTCATCAACCAGTAATACATGATATTTAGACAACTCAGGCTCTGGCTCTATGTCATTTGCTTGTTTAGGTGCGGTTAAAACAAACTCGTTATTAGCGCCAAAAATACTTCCTAGCTTGTAGGTAAACTGATCTTGCGTGAGTGGTTTGTGCAAAATGTGGCTATTCTCAGGAAACACCTTTTTAGATTGCTTATTAACAACCATGTCTCGCAATATAAGCACATATTTTTTATCGGCCTTTTCACAGTAACTTATTAGTGCATTAACTTGTGGATGTTCGTCATCAATGATCAATAAATCGGCGTCAAATTCGCTATGTTCACTAAAATAGTCGAGCCTAGTAATGTGACTTGGCTGAATTTTACAAGTCTGAGTTAATAATCCACATACATTTTTAAATACGTTATCACGCGCAATAAGCGCCGCTACACTGACCTCTTTTGAAAGTTCAATGCCGGTATTTAGTTTTTGCTGTTGCGCAACATGTAACTCAACCGTTGCAACAAATGTACTACCTACGCCCTTTTCACTCGTAACAGTGATATTTCCGCCCATTAATTGCGCCAGTTTTTTACATATAGATAACCCTAAACCGGTGCCACCAAAATGGCGCGTTGTGCTTGAATCTTCTTGGGTAAACACATCGAACAGTTTATCGATGTTTTCAGGGGCAATACCAATACCGGTGTCTTTAATTATAAAGCTCATTAAAATTTTACTGTCGGTAATGTATTTAGAGTTTAAGGTTAAACTTACCTCGCCTTTATGGGTAAACTTAAAGGCATTATTTATTAAATTAATTAAAATTTGCTTAAGGCGATGGCTGTCACCAATAACCATTCTATCAACCACGTTTTGGGTATTTAAAAAGACCTCTAACCCTTTACGTTGGCCCTGCAGCGCAATTGAATTAATCATATCGCTACAGACAGAGATAACATCAAACGAGTGATTATCAATATCTAGCTTGCCCGCTTCAATTTTAGAAAAATCTAAAATATCGTTAATTAAATTCATTAACGAGTGCGCACTGCTATTAGCTAATTTTAAATAATGTTGCTGTTGCTCAGTGAGGCTGTCTTCTTTAAGCATTTCAAGCATGCCTAAAACACCGTTCATTGGTGTGCGTATTTCGTGGGAAATATTGGCTACAAAGTCACTTTTTGCTTGGCTTGCGGCAAGGGCTTGGTCAATCGCTCGCTCAAGTTCAACAGTACGCTGAGATACCTTTAACTCTAACGTGCTATTTAAACCCTGTAACTGTGATTGAGTATGCTTTAACGAGCTGATATTACGCAAAATAGCAGCAACCTGATATCGATTGCTAAATACATCAAATACGCTGGTCAGCGTGATTGAATAGTATTCTTTATTGCCATCATCACCAGCATAAACCGCTTCAAATGGCATTTTAGAGCCATGCTTTATAGTTTCAGCTATACAATCTTTATCTTCATCTGCAAGGGTAAATAAGTTACTAAAGCGAGTATTTTCATTAGCTAGCCTAGTACCAAACACCTTATTAGCCGTTTGATTACAATGAATGATGGTTTCATCACTGTCTATGGTAAAAATAGCGTCGAGTGAATTTTCAATCACTTTATTATTTTGCTCTGTTAAAGAGTGTATGAGCAGCTTGCGGTTAATATAGCGCTGATATAACAGCGTAATAATAATAAATATGGTAAAAAACGACGCTATTATAGTAATAAAGCTTTCTCGCCTTTTGGCAACGCGCTCAATTAATGTTTCTGAGTCAATAGAAACGGCCATTTCTAATGGCAACATGGCAATATCGCCTTCAAAACTTACCCGTTTATTTAAAAAATACTGTTTTGGGGTATCCCCAATTAACAAGGTTTCGTGAGAGTTCATGTTTTGTGTGGGGCTAAATTCATCGCTCCAGGTTTTGGCTTGGTTAAATTCAAAGCCAAACCGTAAATCAGGGTTTGGGTGGTATAAAAACTCGCTTTCATTATTAAGTAAATAAATATTAATCCCAGGTGGAAGTTCAAACGTTAAACTTTCAAATAGTTTATCTGCAGAATAATTTGTCACTAAAATGGCAAACACTTGTTTTAGATGATCAAAAACAGGCTTAGCTACGCGGTATGTACTTACTAAGGGTTTTTGTATTTCGCCATTTTCGCGGTTGTAGTTAATGGGCGATATATACACACTTTTTTCATCAAGCATACTGGCTTTAAGTACGTAGTCTCGCTCGCCCTTTTTTTGCAGTTGCGAACCCTCTAACCTAATAATATCGCCTAACATGCGATCTACACGTACTATTTCTTGGCCATTTTCAGCAAGCATAATGTAACGAGCTTGCAAAATAGAATCGTCGGTTTGCATAAACCCGCTAAAAATATCAGCAAGGCGGTCTTGCCATACAGCAATTGGAGTTTGTAATAGTGGGTCAATTAATTGGTTGTCGGTCGCTCTAGATATACCTTGAATAGGTGGAGTGGCATTTAAAAATCGAATAGCAGTAATGCTATCGGTTAAATGATTTTTTAAAGACGCGGCTTTTGTTTCAAGCTCACGATTGAGTTCATTACGTGCATCGTTATATATCTCTGCGCGCACTTTTTTTTCAAACACATACACCGAAGGCAATGCAATGAACAAGAAAACAATAATGGCAACCAGTAATAATTTATTACCTTTTGCTGCTGTTATAAATACATTCCTTTTTAGCATTGACCCCACTCCTCACTATTTTCTAGGTTAGATTATAGAGGAATATTTGATAAAAAATAGAAGCAAAAATAATTAGTTACTTAAAAAATTGTAATTAAAGTTTGAACAAATACTCTAAACCAATCACTTAGTATTACTATTCAAAAGTAGTGTGAATATAAAATGAATACCACGCTAAAAATTATTAAAACTAACTTTTTCCGTTAAGCTGTAAGCTAACTAAAAATGACTCTTAAAAAAGTTTAAAAACAAAAAGGGCAAGGTAAATACCTTGCCCGTTTATAAAACTTAAACTACCTAAATAATACATCTTCGCGGTTAAACCATTTAACACAAAATGCAAGCAATGCCCCAGCTATAATAGCCGTTGCTAAAAATATTAATCCTACCAAGGTGTAATCAACCGTGCCTTTAACAATTTCTTTAATTGCCAGTGCTACATTGGTAACAGGAATAAATGCAGTTTTAGCTGTTAGCTCTACATTAGGCATAATTGATACAATGATTGGAAAGAACACCCCCATACTCAAAGGTGCCATATAGTTTTGGGCCTCTTTGAATGTCCGAGCATAAATAGATATTGCTAATGCCAATGCTGAAAATATCGCGGCAATAGGCAGTAACAATACAAAAATCATTAATAAATCGCTTACTGCTAATGAGCTAAATGCGGTTTTAATTACTTCTAGGTCTGCAAATGCAAGGGCCACCGCTATCCATCCGCCCATACTGAGTACAGTTATAGTTGTTGATGCAATTGAGGTTGTCAGTAAGGTTATAAATTTGCCTAGTACAAGCTCTGTACGCGTTATAGGTGTAAGCAGTAAAGTCTCTAATGTACCGCGCTCTTTTTCACCCGCACCTAAATCTATTGCTGGGTACGTTGCGCCCATCAGTACTATAGGGATCAATAAATACGGTAAAAAGCCACCTAGTTTTTCTCCTAAGTTTTCACGCTTATCGGCGGTATCAACCTTTACAACTTCAATAGGTGTCAAAAGTGCTAAATGTGCCTCTTTTTCAATACCAAAACCTATTAATTTTTCTGTTTGTAATAAATCGCTGTACTCTTTGGCGAGCTCTTTTACACGCTGAAATAAAAAGTTGATAGACTTAGCATCATTAAATACCACTTGCCACTTGCTTTGCTGGCCATCATCTAGTGCTTGTTTAGCATTAGTGGGTAAATATATACCCATGTCTATATCACCTGCGATTACCCCTTCTTTTAGCTCTTCAATATTATTAAAGGTTTTTGCACCTTTATATTGCTCAAAGCTTTTATGGTAAAACACTTTTTCGGTAAACTCTGGCGCGTAGTCGCCATTAATAATGGCGTAGGTATGTACCTTTTGTTCAGCATCGAGTGCCGCTTGAGAGCTAATAAACGCCATAACGGCAAATAATAAGGGAAACACCGCAACGGGTAGAGCGACTACAAACAACAAGGTTTTTTTATCGCGTAAGAGTTCTGTTAATTCCTTTTTAAATACCTCAAACATGGTGTTTCTCCGTTAATATGCTCATAAACGCTTGGTTTAGCTCTTCACTATTGCCTGCCTGCTTAAATTCAGCAAGCGTGCCATCAAAACAACTTACGCCTTCATTAATAACCGCTACGCGGTCACATAAAAGAGCAACTTCGTCTAGATGGTGGGTAGAAAAAATAACGGGCGTGCCTTGCGCCTTTAAGCCTTTAATAAAGTTGATAACCGTTTGAGTAGTCATGATATCAAGGCCTGTAGTAGGCTCATCAAGTACCACCACTTCTGGTTGATGCACTACAGCGCGTGCAATATTGGCTTTTTGCTTCATGCCGGTAGATAGGTTTTCAGCGCGTTTATCAATAAATTTATGCATGTCGAGCAAAGTAAATAGCTCTTCGCAGCGAGTCGATATTTGCTCTTTATTCATGCCATGGAGCTTTGCAAAATATTCAATATTTTCTTTTACAGTAAGTCGACCATACAAGCCTGTTGAACCTGATAAAAAACCAATAGACTTGCGCCCTACTAACGGCTTTTTAATTATATCGTTGCCGGCAATAGTAATTGTGCCTTCATCGGGCTTTAGTGCGGTAGAAAGCATACGCAAGGTGGTGGTTTTACCCGCACCGTTAGGACCTAATAGCCCTAATACTTCACCTTTTGCACATTGAAAGCTGACATCTCTTACTGAATGAAAAAAATCTTTATCTTCACGCGGGTCTATATCATCAACTTTATTTTTTTTATGATCCTTGGTTAACTTAAACTTTTTTTTAAGCCCTGCGACTTCTATCATTTTCGTATCCTTCGTTTAGCTCTAAAGTAGTCAGTATTATCATAGAACGATTCATTTACGTTTTCGTCGTGCCATCCTGGTACACCTAATAATGGCAATGGAGAAAGCTGTTTGTTATCGGCTAAGCAATGCTCTATTTTTATCTTCTCATAAAGTACTTGGTCTAGGTACTGATATTGAGTAACTAAATCTTTACAAAATATTTCATCCGGTACACTTACAAATAATGCTTTACCCGTTAAACCAATATAGGGTTTTGTGAGCATTTCATAATTAGCGTGGCCAAACATAAAAGGTTGTATTGTTTTGCCCCACTCTTCTCGGTGAGTAATAAATGCAGTTTTCCATTGGTGCTCGGTTAAAAGCGTTTGCCACTTAGACTCACTAATGGCAAGTACCACACCACATTCGTCAAACAAGGTGAGTGCATTACGATGCTTAGTACGTTGTTTTAAGCCATGTTGTGCTATTTCTTGTACGTGGCGATGATTAATAAGCGACTTGGTTTTTGGAAATAAACACCATATAAATCCGCCAAATAGGTCGTGCCAATTTTCTGCGCGTGTTGGTACAACGCCAGTTTCAAAAATAACTTGTTCATAATAACGCTCAGCAAAATCTACTTTGGCATCATCTTCAAAAACAATTGGAAGATTATTAGCGTTAATGGCTGTTAAATAAGGTGAAAACCAATCAGGGCTTGGCCAATCTATTTGCTTATCAATATTAAACAATGTTCGTAAGTGCTCAAACGCACCGCTTTTTAAACTACTAACTTGCCATTGCTCGGGCGGAGTAAAGCGCTTCATTTATACCTTTAACAATTTATGCTGTTAATTTGCGGGCAGTTTACCGCAAAAACTGGTTCTAATTAATAGAAGTTAATATACTAATCACATCTTAGAACAAGAATAGAGCGACTATGAAACGTTATTTTTCTCTCACACTGATTGCCGGCGCGGTTTTAGCCGGTTGTGCAACAACAAGTATTACCCCTACAGACGTAACAAATGGTTACAACAGTATTAAAGCCGATGAGCTTGCTAAACATATTAAGGTATTAGCTTCTGACGAATTTGGCGGCCGAGCGCCTTCATCTGAAGGGGAAAAGTTAACGCTTGATTACCTAACTACGCAATTTAAAGCATTAGGGTTTGAACCCGGTAATGGCGATAGCTTTTTACAAGAAGTACCGCTTGTTTCACTTGAGGCTGACTCTGACATGGTATTAAGTATTGGTGGTAAAGATTACCAATACAAAAAAGATATGGTTATGGGTAGTAGCCGTATTAGCGCACAAGAAGGCATTGAAAACTCAGAGCTTGTATTTGTAGGCTACGGTGTTAACGCACCAGAGTATAACTGGAACGACTACGAAGGGTTAGACGTAAAGGGTAAAACTGTGGTTATGCTGGTTAACGATCCGGGCTTTGCGACAAAAGATCCTGCGTTATTTACGGGCGATGCAATGACCTACTATGGCCGCTGGACTTATAAATACGAAGAAGCGAGTCGTCAAGGTGCAGCCGGTGCTATTATCATTCACGAAACAGCCCCTGCGTCATACCCGTGGTCGGTTGTTGAAAACTCGTGGAGCGGTGAGCAGTTTGGATTTCAAAAAGAGAACAACAATATGGACCGCGTTGCGGTTGAAGGCTGGGTTACCACTGATGTAGCTAAAGAGTTATTTGCTAAAGCGGGCCTTGATTTTGATACTGCCAAAGCCAATGCAGCTAAAGGTGCTTATAACGTTGACATGGGTAATTTAACTGCCTCGGTTAATGTTAAAAATACAATTAAAAAGTCGGTATCGTATAACTTTATTGCAACCCTTCCTGGTAGTGAAAAACCTGAAGAACATGTTATTTATTCTGCGCATTGGGATCACCTAGGTACAGATACGACCCGTAAGGGCGATCAAATTTATAATGGTGCACACGACAACGCAACGGGCACCGCAGGGCTAATTGAGGTGGCAGAGGCATTTACTAAGCTGCCAACGCACCCTACTCGCTCAATGACATTTTTAGCTGTTACGGCAGAAGAACAAGGCTTACTTGGCTCTAAATATTACGCTGCTAATCCTGTTATTGCTGCAGATAAAACAGTCGCCAATATAAACATGGATAGTCTAAACTTATTAGGTAAAGTAAAAGATATGAACGTAGTAGGTTTAGGTAAGTCACAAATGGACGACCTACTAGCAAAAGCCGCAAAAGAGCAAGGTAGAACCATAGCTGGCGACCCAAAACCATCATCAGGTGGTTATTACCGCTCTGATCACTTTGCATTTGCAAATATGGGTATTCCGGCTATGTATGCAGGCGGTGGTACCATAGCAGCCGATGAAGACACAGAGAATTATCGTAAGCGAATGAGCTTAGTGTTACGTGGTTGTTACCATCAGCCATGTGATAGATACCGCGATGAGTGGGATTTATCGGGTGCGGTACAAGACTTACAATTGTTTTATAAAGTAGGCTTTGATATTTCTGAGCAAGCGCAATGGCCAAAGTGGTACGAAAACTCAGAGTTTCAACGTAAATAACCTATTTCGCCTAAGCTTAGGCTATTGACCATCGAAAAACTCAAACTGAGTTATCGATTTAAATAGATGCAAATGATATTGATTATCATTTGCAAAGCATATACAGTGTGTCCTAGTTAAAAATAAAACTGGGGCACACTTATGATTTTACTCTCTCAAATAGGATTTATTACGCCAGCTTCCAAACGGTTTGTTAGCCAAAATAAACGCTTACTCCTACCACTATTTTTATTAGTATGTTTAGTTGTACCTAGTCTTCGCGAAATCACCATTACTGCACTTAGTGATGCGTTTTTCCAAGTTAGTGTATTTGTAGCGGCTACGTTACTTATTTACTACTACGCAATAGAACATATCCCTCAATTAGAAATGAGCTACTTAAGCGCTAAATCCAAATCGCTTGAAGTGCTATTTGCATCTGTACTTGGCGCTTTACCTGGCTGTGGTGGCGCTATTATTGTGGTAACTCAATACACTAAAGGCCAAGCAAGTTTTGGAGCTATCGTCGCCGTGCTTACAGCTACAATGGGAGATGCTGCTTTTTTATTGCTCGCGACTCGCCCTACTGAAGGCTTAACAATAATGGCTATGGGTTTAGCGGTAGGTACAGTGTGTGGATTAATAGTTAATGCAATTCATAAACCTGACTTTTTACGCCCAAGCTCTCAAGAGCAAAAACACCAAGTAAAAGTGTTGCCCACTAAAATAATTAAAATTAGTAAACCCGTATGGATGTTTGCCATTATACCAAGTTTAGTTATTGCGTTTTTGATTGCATTTAATGTGGACTTTAACCAATTTGGGGAATATACCCACACTGGTGTGAGCTTATTTGGCGCTGCTATGGCTTTGTTTACTGTGACAATTTGGGCTTACTCTTCTAAAGGTGAAACATACAAAGAGATCACCTCAGAGGACGACGAATGTAATCCGCCTTCAAAGCTTATAAAAGTACTTCAAGATACACATTTTGTAACTGCTTGGGTGGTGGCTTCGTTCATGTTATTTGAAATATTAGTCAGTGTGGTAGGCCTTGATTTAAAAACCTGGTTTATGCACTACGCCTATTTAGCACCGTTGGTTGCTGTTGTGATTGGTTTTTTACCTGGCTGTGGGCCACAAATAATTGTAACCACGCTTTATATACAAGGTATTATTCCCTTTAGTGCGTTAGCTGCGAATGCGATTTCAAATGATGGGGATGCACTATTTCCAGCAATTGCAATGGCGCCAAAAGCAGCAGTGATCGCTACCTTGTATACGTCTATACCTGCTTTAGTTGTTGGTTACGGGCTTTACTTTTTAAGTTAACAGTTAAAAAATCATAAGTACAAAAAAAGCTCAGCAATTGCTGAGCTTTTTAATGCTAACGTATTATTTAAACCGTAGCAGGTTCAGCTGCTGACTCTTTTGGATTTGGACCAAAATCGTTTTCGCCTTCGTGCGAGTCTTGTGCAAGGAACACAATTAAAACAATCCAGCCAATAATTGGCACTAACCACAGTAGCTGCCACCAGCCAGAGCGGCCTGTATCGTGAAGACGACGTGCACCTGCACTTAACCCAGGTATTAATAGCGCTAAGCTATAAATAGAACCAATAAACATTGTTCCTAAAGCACCATCAATCACGTTACATATAATTGAAAAAATCGTATTAAATAATACAAACATCCAATAAGCTTTACGACGGTTACGCCCTGAAAAATCTGCATAACTGCGCAGCGCGTTCATATAATGTTCCATAAAAATTCCTTAGTGTTAGTGTTTATATTCCCTAATGGGTTTAATTTTTATTACTTTTTAGTAACACTTGTATCTTAAATAAAAACAGGCTCATTTAAAACAAAAAACCAGCAAATTGCTGGTTTTTTATAAGTTTAATTATTAACTCATAGCCATCATCATCGCCGATGGGTTTTCAAGATACGATTTCCACAAATTATTAAAGCGAGCTATGGTACCACCATCAATAACACGATGGTCGCCCGACCAACTTACTTGCATAATTGCTTTACTCACAACTTGACCGTTTTCATCAAAGCGCGGTAAGTGTTGTAACTTACCTAGCGCAACAATTGCAACCTCGGGCTTATTAATGATTGGGGTCGCAATAGTGCCACCAATTGCACCAATATTTGAAATGCTAATGGTGCCCCCTTTTAAGTCATCAGGTGCAACGCGCCCTTCCCGTGCGGCTTCTGTTAAGCTTGTTAAACTCTTAGCAAGGTCAACAATACTCTTTGTTTGGCACGATTTAATGTTAGGTACTAATAAACCCACTTTTGAATCTACCGCGACCCCAATATTATGATCGTCATAATAGGTAATCTCAGAGCAATCATCATTTACTTTAGAATTAAGCACTGGGTACTCTTTCATCGCAAGCGATAACGCTTTGATAAAAAATGGCATCATAGTGAGCTTTACACCTTGCGCTTTATACTGCTCTTTTAAGCTGGCACGCAGGGCAATTAATTGCGTTAAGTCTATCTCGTCACTAAAGGTAAAGTGAGGGATTGTA
The DNA here is from genome assembly GCF_030296835.1 of Pseudoalteromonas sp. MM1. Taxonomy (NCBI): domain Bacteria; kingdom Pseudomonadati; phylum Pseudomonadota; class Gammaproteobacteria; order Alteromonadales; family Pseudoalteromonadaceae; genus Pseudoalteromonas; species Pseudoalteromonas sp. MM1. Next base: position 1,900,351 of record NZ_AP027922.1, read on the forward strand.
GAGACCGAGGCCACCATTTGCTTTGCCATAGCCGCTTTAATGCCTTTAATCGGCTCTACCCGCATGCCACCGCTTTGTGTTTGCGGCGATGGTAATTCTTTATTATTAGTAACGCTGCGTTTAGTAGTAGCGCTGCTAAGTGGTGATGTATCTATTGTGTTAGGCACCTCACCTTTAATAAATTCTTCTATGTCTTGCTTATAGATACGGCCATTTTTACCACTACCTGGTACACATGTTAAGTCAACATCTAACTCGCGTGCTTTTCGCCTTACAGCAGGTGAGGCAACCGCTTTTTTATTAACAATTTTATTTGCTGCTGTTTGTGGCGTTGCAACAGGTTTATCTGCCGCTTTGCTTTGAGCTTTTACAACGGCTTCGTTTACATCAACATTAGGTTTTGCTGAACTGCCAGCTATACTCATTTGAAATAATGGGCTGTGTACTTGAGCAATTTCCCCTTTTTGATAGTAAAGCTTTTGCACTGTACCTGTGTATTTAGCCGGAATTTGTACCAGTGCTTTGTCGGTCATTACATCACACACAGCCTGATCTTCTTGTATTTCATCGCCTTCGGCCACCAGCCAATCAACAATTTCACACTCAACAATCCCTTCACCTATATCCGGAAGAATAAAATCTTCTAAATGCTCTGACGATGCGCTGTCGATCTCTGTATTTTCTACTTGTTCTGTAGGAGCATCAGCGCTTTGGCTTTGCTCATCAGCTACATCCATAGCAAACAACGGCGCATGAACCTTCGCAATTTCTCCTTTTTGATAATACAATTTAGTGATTATGCCATCGTGCACAGCCGGTATTTGTACTAGGGCTTTATCGGTCATCACATCACAAATAGGTTGATCTTCTTTTACTTTGTCACCCTCTTGTATTAGCCATTCAACCACTTCGCACTCAACAATGCCTTCACCAATATCGGGTAATATAAAATCTTTAGCCATGGTATCCCCTAAAAATCCATTGATTGTTTAATTGCGGCCATTACTTTTAGCGCATCAGGCACATATTCTTTTTCGAGTGCTAATGGATAAGGTGTATCTAATCCACATACGCGCATAATAGGTGACTCAAGATGTAAAAAGCACTCCTGTTGAATAGTCGCCGCAATTTCAGCACCAAAGCCATTGGTAATAGGCGCTTCGTGGCTTATGACTAAACGTCCTGTTTTAGTGACCGATTTAGCAATTGTTTCAACATCCCAAGGTAAAATGCTTCTAAGGTCAATCACTTCACAACTAATGCCTTGTTCGTGGGCTTGTTTTGCCGAGTTTTCAACTATTTCCATTTGCGCGCCCCAAGCAAGTAAGGTTATATCTGTCCCTTCTTGTACTACTTCGGCTTTGCCAAGCTCAATGGTGTAATCATCCTCTGGTACTTCGCCGGTAGAAGCTCGGTATAAACGTTTAGGCTCAAAGAAAATAACGGGGTTATCGTCTTTTATACTTGCGCGTAGTAAGCCTTTTGCTTGATACGGGTTACGCGGCACTACTATTTTTAGTCCTGGTGTATGGGCAAAGTATGCCTCTGGCGATTGCGAGTGATATAAGCCCCCCGCAATACCGCCACCATAAGGTGTACGCACGGTGAGATTACCTACATTAAATTCGTTACCACTGCGGTATCTAAACTTGGCTGACTCATTAACTATTTGATCAAATGCCGGAAAAATATAATCCGCAAATTGTATTTCAGCCAGTGCTGGTGCGCCAAATGCGGCTAAACCATTGGCAAAACCTAAAATACCTTGCTCTGTAAGCGGTGTGTTAAATACGCGGTGTTTACCGTACTTTTCTTGCAAACCTGATGTCGCTCTAAAAACACCACCAAAATAGCCAACATCTTCACCAAAAATACACGCCTGTGGGTGCTCATTCATGGTGATATCGAGCGCAGAATTAATTGCGTGTAGCATGTTCATTTTAGCCATTACTTAATTCTCCCTGCGGTGATTGGGTATGCATCTGGGTGTTGCTTTATATGTGCTTTTAAATCGTTATATTGGCGAGTAAGCGAAGGGATTGGCGTATCGTAAACATCTGATATTAGCTCTTCAAGTGCAGGCTTTTGTACTTTTTCAGCGCGTTTGAGGGCGGCTAATATATCTTCGCGTATGGCCTCTTTTGCCTTAGCGTCATCTTCTTCGTTTAACCAATCTTGCTTAATTAACCATTTTTTAAATTTATCAATCGGGCACACTTTGTGATTGGCCTCTTCATCTTTTGAGCGGTAACCACTCGGATCGTCAGAGGTAGAATGGGCCCCTAATCTGTACGCTATTGACTCAATTAATACCGGCTCGCCCTGCGTTGCTGCAATTTCGCGAGCCTTTTGCGTTGCTGCAAACACAGCTAATGCATCTGAGCCATCAACTCGAATGGTTTTAATACCGTAGCCCACACCGCGAGAAGCAATGCCATCGCCTTTAAATTGCTCCTCAGCAGGCGTAGAAATCGCATAACCATTATTACGTGCAAAAAATATAACGGGTGCTTTGTGCACCGCAGCCATATTTAAACCTGCATGAAAGTCACCTTCAGATGCGGCGCCTTCACCAAAATAACAAATAGTTACATTATCTATGGTGCTGGCAAGCTCGCCGGTTTTAGCGTCAATGTGTTTTACTTTTTGCCCGTAGGCATAGCCTGTAGCTTGAGGAATCTGCGTACCGAGAGGCGATGATATGGTCATATAATTTAATTCTTTTGAACCATAATGAATCGGCATTTGACGCCCTTTCCCTAAATCTAATTCATTAGAAAACATCTGATTCATAAATTGATCAAGCGTAAATCCGCGATAATGCAAAGCGGCTTGCTCGCGGTATTGCGCCATAATCATGTCATTTTGATCAAGTGCAGCAGCTGAGGCCGTAACAGCGGCTTCTTCACCTAAACATTGCATATAAAAGCTTACGCGGCCTTGGCGTTGCGCCCCTTGCATACGCTCATCGAGTAGGCGAATAAAACGCATTGTTTCGTATAGTTTTAACGCTGTGTGTTTAGAAATAGTCGGTGCGGTAGCACTAGGATGAATGTCGCCTTCCTCAGTTAAAATACTAAGGGTTGGAATAGTTAGCGCATGACCATCTATAAATTCGAGGTCGTGGTTAATATTCAGCGATACGTTATTTGGATTACTCATAACCTACCTTCTCTTGTTGTCTGTGATACAGCACCCCTTTTAGATTTTTATTATGGGTGAGGCTTGCGAATAAACTTTGCAGCATCTGCGCTGTATTTAATTAAAGCTGCCACCACCTTACGTTAACGTAAGGTGTTATTCAATACGTGTAAGACGAAACAAAAGTAAAATAAGATTAAATAGTTGGAAAGTTAACTGTACGCATTTATTAAGTTAATAAAAACATACAGTTAAAAATATGGAGGTTGTGGTCTGATGAGTTGTATTAGACGAAATTACTATCTACTTGCATGGGAATAACAGTGAGTAATGCCCTTTGCCCAAGCGCTACGTGCGCATTAGGAAAGATAATCGCTTCCCCTTCAACATCAGCATAATAAGGTGTATCGCCGTCTGTTGCTAACAGCTCACCTTTTGCAAACCCTGTGAAATTTTCTGCATCATCAGAAAACGGAAAACTAAAGTCCTGCTGCGTTCTATTAATTGTACGATGTACGGCAAACAGCTCAAAGTCACTTGCATTAAATTGAGGGTATTGAACTTCTTTTTGGCTAATTAATGCAGTTAGCGTTTGCTTAGTTTTTGCAAAGCGAGTCATGTCGTTTTCACCAAACGGTTTAACTTGACCCAGTTCAACGGTAAATGAATCAGCGCCATGAACAAACGAAGAATAGTAACTGAATGTGGTTGCAGCCGATTTCATCATCAATACAGTATTTACACCGCAGCTAAGTAAAAATTGTAACTGCGATTTTTTCCATGGTTTACCATGAAGATAAGGATACACAGCAAATTTTTCATTTTTTGAGCCACGTATAGCAGTATGTAAATCATAATGGTAACGCGCACTGCCTTGCTCACCCCGTGCAAAAAAATCGGTAACATACTGTTCTAGTTTTGCTGCTCGTACACGCTCGTCATTCATTGGCACACCTTCAACAGTGTGATGGCCGTTAAATAAACGGTTTAGGTTTTCTTCTACAAAACGCAGGCCAATATTTATTGATTTTGGGTTACCAAATATAAAAAGCACTCGCTGATTTAAATCGAGCTCACCTTTTATTGTGGCTTTTATTAGCTCGTCACATATTTCTATAGGTGCGGTTTCGTTACCGTGTACAGCGCTTGAGAGTACGACATCTTTTGTTGTTGTAAGGTGAGGTTGAAATTCAATAACACCAGTATCGTGAACGGTTACGCGCGTGCCATTTTGTAAAGTAAATTCACTTGCCTCTAAATGCCATTCATTGTTGCGACTGAGTGTTAAAAAATCACCAGTATTTTTTAAATCATTTAAATAATTTGGTTTGGCTAACATGATAAGCCCTTTTATAGTGTGAGAGATACAAACAAAAACGGCTGAATAAATCAGCCGCTTTTGAATAGTGTAAGCCGTATTAGCTAATTACTGAATCAACTAATTGTTTAGCTTCTTTTTCTAGTAGTGCTAAATGCGCTTCACCTTTGAATGACTCAAGATAAATTTTATAAATATCTTCAGTGCCAGAAGGACGTGCGGCAAACCAGCCATTTTCAGTCACTACTTTTAAGCCGCCAATGGCCGCATCATTACCTGGGGCATGAGTTAGCTTTTGTAAAATAGGCTCGCCAGCTAATGTATCGGCTTTTACATCGCTTGCGCTTAGCGCTTTTAAACGTGACTTTTGTGCACTCGTCGCAGGGGCATCTAAACGCTTGTATAACGGAGAGCCAAACTCTTGCTCTAACTCTTTATAAAGCGCTGATGGTGTTTTACCGGTTACTGCGAGTATTTCAGCTGCAAGTAGACCCATGATGAAGCCGTCTTTGTCGGTACACCAAACACTGCCATCAAAACGTAAAAACGCAGCACCAGCACTTTCTTCACCACCAAAGGCAAGCTTGCCTTTGTTTAGCCCCTCTACAAACCATTTAAAGCCAACCGGCACTTCTTTAACTTTACGCTCATTACGTGCCACTACGCGGTCAATCATAGAGCTAGAAACCAGTGTTTTACCAATTTCTACACTGCTGTCCCAGTCGCGGTGTTTTAATAAATAATCAATCGCTACAGCTAAAAAGTGATTTGGGTTCATTAACCCATCTGGTGTAACAATACCATGGCGGTCGTAATCTGGGTCGTTGCCAATAGCAATATCAAAGTCGTCTTTCAATTTAATTAAATTAGCCATTGAGTAAGGCGATGAGCAATCCATACGGATTTTGCCATCTTTATCAAGTGGCATAAATGCAAAACGCGGATCAACACTGTCGTTTACTACGGTTAAATCTAAATTATATTTTTGCGCTATTAACGGCCAAAAGTTAATACCAGAGCCACCAAGCGGGTCAATACCTACTTTTATACATGCATCGCTAACGGCTTTTAAATTAACGATATTTTCTAAGTCGTTAATATATGGCGTCATTAGGTCTTCGTATTTAATAAACCCTGAACGCGATGCTTTAGCAAATGGAAACAGCTCAACTTCGACTAAATCTTCTAATAGTAATTGATTTGCTCTGTCTTCAATCCATTTAGTTACGTCGGTGTCTGCTGGGCCGCCGTTAGGTGGATTGTATTTAAAGCCACCGTCTTCTGGTGGGTTATGTGAAGGCGTTACCACAATGCCATCGGCTAATTCATTCGGGTTTAATTTGTTATGGCAAACAATAGCATGGCTAATGACAGGAGTTGGCGTGTAATCGTGATTTTGCTGAGTGATTACTTGCACCTCATTGGCCACTAATACTTCTATGGCAGAGTTAAAAGCAGCTTCACTTAACGCATGCGTATCTTTACCTAAAAAAAGCGGACCAAAAATGTCGTTTTGCTTTCGGTAGTCACATATAGCTTGTGTAATGGCTAAAATATGAGATTCGTTAAACTTAACATCGTAAGAGCAACCACGGTGACCCGACGTACCAAAAGCAACACAATGCTCTGGGTTTTGCTCTAAGTCTGGCTCATTTAAGTAATAAGCCGATACCAGTTTTGGTACGTTAACTAAAGTTGAATGTGGCGCAGTTTTCCCAGCACCTGAATGAATAGCCATGTGTATTTCCTTACAAGTAATCGCGAATTTCTTCTGCTTGCTCTGCTGAATAACCTAAGCACAGCGCAACCTCGTGTAGCATCATTTTTTTACGTGTCGTGTTCGAATTCGTCATCACCCAGTACTCACTGTCGGTAATGTTTTTAGGGTTCATACTACTGCCGCTATTAACTAAGTCTTCTTTGCTGGTTGCAAAGTAAACGCGGTCGCGCCCTTTTATATCAAGCACAGCACTAAACTCTTTTTTATGCGTTCTATAAAAAGCACTTAAAATAAATAAAAACCTGCCAACAACCCCTTTTTGCATTGCTAGTTCTTCTTTATTTAGAATATTAAATACATTAGCGTTTGTTTGCTTCACGGGTGTGACAACCTCTTGCTCTTGGCTGTCGTTAGTAGCTGGCGTGTCATCAAGTGGGGCTTGAGTCGCTGTTTGGTTGTTTTGATTGTTCTTAGCAACGGGAGTGTTGTCATCACCGTTTAGATTTAATAAACGACGTAAAATAGTGGATGCGCTTTCGCCAATACTTTGAGTATTGCTAGCAATATACTGATATAACTCGTCGTCTATGTCGATTTGTTTCATGTTGTTCCTGTCATTACGGGCCACATTTTTTCTTTCCCCGTGATTATACCCAAACCAAATATAAATGCGAGTTACAACAAGCACTCGCACAAACATAACCTTTAAACGCGCTAATAAAGGTGTGTTGATTATTTGCTTATAAACCCAATGTAGTAATTAACAGCTATTGAAATTAATAAAGCGATTACTACCAATATTTTTATCTCCATTAGGCTGGTAACACCAAATAGGCCACAACTGGTGTAAAAACAAACGATGTTACCCCATAAAAAGCGCGTGCAGAGTAGTTAACCGTTATATCTTTTGCTTTTTAGGGCAATGCTCGGCAAACTAAGCCAAAATTTTAGGAGGCGGTCATGCTATTAAACTATAAACAATACGGTGAAGGTCCGGATGTAGTGGTCATTCATGGTTTATTTGGCTCTTTAGAAAATCTAAATGTTATTGCAAAACCATTGAGCGAGCACTTTAGGGTCACTAATGTGGATTTGCGAAACCATGGCGCTTCACCGCACAGTAATGAAATGAACTACCCTGCAATGGCCGCAGATATTGTTGAGCTAATGAACACGTTAAATATTAACAATGCGCACCTGATTGGCCACTCAATGGGCGGTAAAGTGGCGATGGAAGTGGCGCTAATGCATAGCCAAAAAGTAAATAAGCTGGTGGTACTTGATATTGCCCCTGTGAGTTACCCTGCACGCCACACACACATTATTAATGCACTAAAAAAAGTGTCAACTAGCCAGATTACTGATAGAAAACAAGCTGATGCTATTATGAGCGAGTACATTAATGAACTAGGTGTTAGGCAGTTTTTACTAAAAAGCTTAGCTAAAAATGAAGCTGGCGAGTACAGATGGCGCTTTAATTTAGATGTACTTGATGAAAAATATTCTACAATCACCGCCAATATTAATGAAAACAATTCTTGTTTGTGCGATACTTTGTTTATCAAAGGGAATGATTCTGATTACATACTGCCAGAATACCGCGATGAAATAACAAAGCGCTTTAAAAATACACGAGCAAAAATTATCCACGGTGCAGGACATTGGCTTCATGCACAAAAACCCGCTGCAGTTAATAAAGCAATAAGTGACTTTTTAACAGGGCTTTAATGCAATTTTAATCATGTGTTTTTGGTTATCCGTACTAAATTAATGCATATTTATATGCTATAGTACGCGCCGTTTAATTTAAAGGTTATACGTTGATGGTCAGTCAGTTTATTAACGAATTTGATACCCTAGGGTTGTACTTTGGCTTAGCCGGTATTTTTGTATTCATCGGCCTGGCAATCAAAGACGTACTTAATAGTGGTAATGTACCTAAGTTTGGCCGCTACATTGTGTGGGGCGTCCTCTTTTTAGGCTGTTCTGGCTTTATTGCAAAAGGGCTTATACAAGTTTTTTGGCAAGGTGCAGGTGTAGGTTAGGCATGGCAAAGTCAGAAACAGATAGAACAACTCCCGATTTATTTGAATACGAAAAGCGCCCAGGCAGGCCTAAAACGAACCCTTTACCAAGGGATATGCAGTTAAAGGTTAATAAACGTAATCAAATAAAACGAGATAAAGCACGCGGTTTAAAGCGTGTAGAATTTAAAGTTTCATCACAGTTATATCAGGCACTGAGTGATATGGCAGATGCACAAAATATTAGCCGTAGTGCGCTGATTGAAACAATTTTACAAGAAAGATTGGCTATTGATAGATAAAAGGTTTGAAGTCCATGGCAAGTGTAGGCATTTTTTTCGGAAGTGACACAGGTAATACAGAACACGTAGCAAAAATGATCCAAAAAGAATTGGGTAAAAAGCTTGTGGCTGTACACGACATTGCAAAAAGCTCTAAAGAAGAGATTGCAGAGTTTGATTTGATCTTATTTGGTATTCCTACTTGGTACTACGGTGAAGCACAATGTGATTGGGATGACTTTTTCCCTGAGCTTGAGGAAGTAGACTTTGAAGGTAAGCTAGTGGCTATTTTTGGTTGTGGTGACCAAGAAGACTACGCAGAATACTTTTTAGACGCTATGGGTATGATCAACGATATCGTTACCGAGCGCGGTGCTATTGTGGTTGGTCACTGGTCAACTGAAGGCTACGACTTTGAAGCGTCTAAAGGAATGGCTGATGACACCCACTTTGTCGGTTTAGGCATTGATGAAGACCGCCAGCCAGAACTGACAGAGCAACGTGTTAAAGCATGGTGCGCACAAGTATATGATGAAATGTGCTTAAGCGAACTAGCAGACTAACCTCCCCCCTTTTATCGCTAACTGTTTAAATAATTATCAAACAGTTAGCGACTTTAGAATTAATAGCAAATTTGATCAATTGTTCTTTGCACTCAGTGCTTAGGCGCGTTATCCTTATTATTGCTAATGTGTCGTGTGCATCTGTAAGAGATGTCTAGTATAACCAAACAAATTTGAGACAGATTTAATGACTGATCATAACTTGGAACTTAAAAAAGCCGGTTTAAAAGTAACTTTACCGCGTATAAAAATTTTAGAAATTCTACAATCTCCAGAAAACCAACACATCAGCGCTGAAGATGTATATAAAATTCTTTTAGATCTAGGTGAAGAAATTGGTCTTGCAACTGTTTACCGCGTTCTAAACCAATTTGATGACGCCGGTATTGTTAGCCGTCACCACTTTGAGGGCGGAAAATCAGTATTCGAACTTTCTGGCAGTACTCACCATGACCACCTTGTGTGTTTAAAATGCGGTAAGGTTGTTGAATTTGAAGATGACTTAATTGAACGTCGCCAGTTAGAAATAGCCGAAGAAAACGGAATTACACTAACTAACCACTCGCTATATTTATATGGTGAGTGTCAGGACAAGGTAGCGTGTAAAGCGTTTAGCGATTCAAATAGCTAACATCAGCGCTTTATGAGTTATAAAAAACCTGCTGTTGCAGGTTTTTTTGTGTTTGAAAATAAAACATTTAAGCTATGTTAAATACCAATTTGCAATAATGATATATTATGCAAATTGGTATTTTAAAGCGTTACTGCTTCTCGATTTTTGCCCAAGAGTCTCTAAGACCAACCGTTTGGTTAAATACTAAATTTTCTGACTTAGTATCACGTGAGAAATAGCCGGTACGCTCAAACTGAAAACCTTGTGCAGGTTCGGCTTTAGCAAGCGATGCTTCTAGTTTTGCATTTTCTAATACAACTAACGAATCAGGGTTTAAAGTAGATTCGAACTCTTCAGCCGCAGCTGGGTTTGGCACATTAAATAAACGGTCATACAATCTAACTTCTGCATTAACCGATTCAGGTGCTGAAACCCAATGAATAACCCCTTTTACTTTACGACCGTCACTTGGGTTTTTACCTAAAGTTTCGCTGTCGTAAGTACAGTAGATAGTGGTAATTTCACCCTTTTCATCTTTTTCTACACGCTGAGCTTTAATTACATAAGCACCGCGCAAGCGTACTTCTTTATCTAGTACTAAGCGTTTAAATTTATTATTCGCTTCTTCGCGGAAATCTTCACGCTCAATGAAAAGCTCACGAGTAAACGGTACTTCACGACGCCCCATTTCTTCTTTATTAGGGTGATTAGCTACCGACAATGTTTCTACTTTATCAGCTTCATAGTTTTCAATTACCACTTTAACTGGATCGAGTACTGCCATTGCACGTGGCGCGTTTTCATTTAAGTCTTCACGAATACATGCTTCAAGCATGCCCATTTCAACCATGTTCTCTTGCTTAGTCACACCTATACGTAAACAAAACTCACGAATAGAAGCCGGTGTATAACCCCGGCGACGAAGACCCGCAATCGTTGGCATGCGTGGATCATCCCACCCTTCTACATAGTTATTCACAACTAAATCGTTTAGCTTACGCTTAGACATAATTGTGTATTCAAGATTCAAGCGCGAAAATTCAATTTGCTGTGGGTGGCATTCAAGGCTGATGTTATCAAGTACCCAGTCGTATAAACGTCGGTTATCTTGAAATTCAAGTGTACACAATGAATGGGTTATGCCCTCAAGTGCATCAGAAATACAGTGTGTGAAGTCGTACATTGGGTAAATGCACCACTTGTCACCTGTTTGGTGGTGATGTGCAAAACGAACACGATAAATAATTGGATCGCGCAGCACCATAAATGAGCTTGCCATATCAATTTTAGCGCGCAGAACACACTCACCTTCTTTGAATTCACCCGCGCGCATTTTTTCAAATAAGGCGAGGTTTTCTTCCACCGAGGTGTCTCTGTATGGGCTATTTTTACCAGGTTCTTTTAACGTACCGCGATACTCGCGAGCTTGATCGGCCGTTAAAAAACAAACATACGCTAAGCCTTTTTCAATAAGCTCTACTGCATAACCGTATAGGGTATCAAAGTAGTTTGACGAATATTTTATCTCACCACTCCAGTTGAAGCCTAACCACTGTACGTCTTCTTTGATTGAATTAACGTAGTTAATATCTTCTTTTTCTGGGTTTGTATCATCAAAACGTAGGTTACATAAACCATCGTAATCTTTTGCAATGCCAAAATTCAAACAAATTGATTTTGCATGGCCAATATGTAAAAAGCCATTTGGTTCAGGTGGAAAACGTGTATGCGTAGTTGCATGTTTGCCACTTGCTAAATCTTCATCAATTCGAGTTCTTATAAAGTTACTTGGGCGATTCTCAATTTCCGCCATAGGAGTGCGATCCTCTGAATATTCGTGATAACAAAACTAATGCATTATTACAAAAACAAACACTAACATACAGCACTAGATGCGCCTTTATTCTAGTTATTATTACAATGGTGCATTAGTTTATTACTTAAATTTGTTTTAGCGCAATATTTGAGTCATCAAAGGCATTTATAGTACCTAAACTTAAGCTCCTTTAAAGGATTCAAAGATGGCCAGTTCTACACAACACAGAGTTTATATACCAACAAATGCGCGAGCTAATCACTATTTACTCGCTGAAATTACACCCACAGATGACTTTTATGCTAGTTTTAGCGATATCGATAGTTGCTATGCCCGTATTGCTAAGCAACTATTTGCAAGCTGTGATGAATATGAGCTACACAATGTACACTTACTCGCTAACGACAAATTACCCGTTGTTAGATTTCATGATGAGTCGTATCAATTAGAAACAGCAAAGCAAATGTTGTTTTTTTACAACCCGCGTTACCACGAGGCGCACAAACTGCACTACACCCCTACTTTTAGAAGTAAAAAAATTCGCTTGTTATTTTTAGCTACCGGTGATGATTTACGCGCAAGCTCGGCACAGTTTCACAGCAAAGTGCAAAAAGTGTTAGATAATTTACAAACACAACTATTTGTTGAACAACCCCAGTTTAAGCTTCGCGATCATCAGCATTTAACCTATGATTTATTTGCCAAGAGCAAGGGCTACAATCAGAGTTACGGCTACAAACTTAGAAGCCTGTACCCTCGTTATTTAGCTCGACAATGTAAAATACCTGCCGAGCATGCAGAAATGACCTATGCAACGTTTTCTATACCGGTTTCACGTGGCATAAAAACGCAATTTCAAAGCCTAATAAATAAAAATAATTACACTGAGTTATATAACTACTTTGCCCAATCATTTAAAGGGTGCTGCGAGCGATACGATTTATCTCACAGCGCTATGGTTGCTAATGGCGCAAGGCCCATAGTACGTAATAGCCAAATAGATAAAAATGATGGGAATACAGAATTACAAAAAATAAGTTTTGATGTTAATGGCGCAGCAACGCAAATACATATTTTTTTCAATGCTGAAAAGTTAGTTGAGTCACTACATTTTGTGATAGTTGCTACCCATAAAGATAAGCATGAAATGGGCTATGGCCGTTTTATGAATCAAGTAGAAAAAACAATACATGCTATGTGCTCAGAGCTTGCAATAAATAAAGAACGGCAAGATTTATCAGTACGGTTTTTTCAACACATTAGTTACCCGTACTAATTTTTTAACTAATAATAAAAAGGCTCGCAAATGCGAGCCTTTTTTAAAGATTAAGCAAACTGATTACCAGCCTGTTTTCTCTTTAAGTGCTTTACCGATATCAGCAAGTGAACGTACAGTTTGTACGCCAGCAGCTTCTAAAGCAGCAAATTTCTCATCAGCAGTACCTTTACCGCCTGCGATGATTGCGCCAGCGTGACCCATACGCTTACCTTCTGGTGCAGTTACACCAGCAATGTAAGAAACAACAGGCTTAGTTACGTTAGCTTTAATGTACTCTGCAGCTTCTTCTTCTGCAGTACCACCAATTTCACCAATCATCACGATTGCTTCAGTTTGTGGATCTTTTTCGAACATTTCTAGAACGTCGATAAAGTTAGTACCTGGGATTGGGTCGCCACCAATACCAACACACGTAGACTGACCAAAACCAGCGTCTGTAGTTTGCTTAACTGCTTCGTACGTTAAAGTACCAGAGCGAGAAACAATACCTACTTTACCAGGTTTGTGGATGTGACCAGGCATGATACCAATCTTAGTCTCGCCCGGAGTGATAACACCTGGACAGTTAGGACCGATCATACGAACACCAGAGTTATCTAGCTTAACTTTAACGTCAACCATGTCTAGTGTTGGGATACCTTCAGTGATACAAACAATTAGCTCGATGCCCGCATCGATAGCTTCTAAGATTGCATCTTTACAGAACGGTGCTGGTACGTAGATAACTGACGCTGTTGCGCCTGTTTCTTTAACTGCATCGCGTACTGTGTTGAATACTGGAAGACCAAGGTGCGTTTGACCGCCTTTACCTGGGCTTACACCACCAACCATTTGTGTACCGTACTCAAGCGCTTGCTCAGAGTGGAAAGTACCTTGGCCACCAGTGAAACCTTGACAGATAACTTTTGTATCTTTATTGATTAATACAGACATTATTTGCCCTCCGCAGCAGCTACAACTTTCTCAGCAGCGTCTGTTAGTGATTCAGCAGCGATGATATCTAGGCCAGAGTTCTTAAGAACGTCACGACCTAATTCAGCGTTAGTACCTTCTAAACGTACAACTACAGGTACGTTTACACCTACTTCTTTAACTGCGCCAATGATACCTTCAGCAATCATGTCACAACGTACGATACCACCAAAGATGTTAACTAAAACAGCTTTTACGTTATCGTCAGAAAGGATGATTTTGAATGCTTCAGAAACACGCTCTTTAGTTGCGCCGCCACCAACATCTAGGAAGTTAGCTGGCTTACCGCCGTGTAGGTTTACGATGTCCATAGTACCCATCGCAAGGCCTGCACCGTTAACCATACAACCTACGTTACCGTCTAATGCTACGTAGTTAAGCTCGAAGCTTGCTGCGTGTGCTTCACGAGCATCTTCTTGAGATGGATCGTGCATTTCACGGATTTTTGGTTGACGGTAAAGTGCATTACCATCGATACCGATTTTGCCGTCAAGACAGTGAAGGTTACCTTCGTCTGTGATTACTAACGGGTTGATTTCAAGAAGTGCGAAATCAAAATCGTTGAACATGTTGCCAAGACCCATAAAGATCTTAACGAACTGCTTCATTTGCGTAGGGTTAAGACCCAGTTTAAAACCTAACTCACGTGCTTGGTAAGCTTGAGGACCCACTAATGGATCGATCTCTGCTTTGTGGATAAGCTCTGGAGTTTCTTCAGCAACAGTTTCAATTTCAACACCGCCTTCAGTAGACGCCATGAAAACAACTTTGCGAGAAGCACGGTCAACAACTGCACCTAAGTACAATTCGTTAGCGATATCTGTACAGCTTTCTACTAAAATTTTAGCAACAGGCTGACCATTTTCGTCTGTTTGGTAAGTAACTAAGTTTTTACCTAACCAGTTAGCAGCGAATTCTTTTACTTCTTCGATTGTTTTAACTAGCTTAACACCGCCAGCTTTACCACGGCCACCTGCGTGAACCTGAGTTTTAACAACCCACATATCACCGCCAATTTTTTCGGCAGCTGCTGCAGCTTCTTCAGGTGTATCGCAAGCGAAACCTTGAGAAACTGGTAAACCATATTCGGCAAAAAGTTGTTTTGCCTGATACTCATGCAAATTCATGATGCTTTATCCAATTTTTTATACTAAAAGAGCTGAATATTTATGCAAATAAACAGCTATCCCAAATTGCGCACCTAGTATAGATCCCAAGGCTTAACATGAAAACCCCAGTAAGACCAAAGGCGCAAAAAAAAAGCTGTGAATTGTCATTCACAGCTTATATTTCATACTACTCGATTAAACATCCAGTAATAAGCGAGTTGGATCTTCAAGTAACTCTTTAATAGTCACTAGGAAACCAACCGATTCTTTACCATCAATTTGGCGGTGATCGTAAGATAGCGCCAAATACATCATTGGAAGAATTTCAACTTTACCATTTACAGCCATAGGACGCTCTTGGATTTTGTGCATACCCAAAATTGATGACTGAGGTAAGTTAATGATAGGTGTAGAAAGTAACGAACCAAATACACCACCATTAGTAATGGTAAAGTTACCACCTGTCATATCGTCAAGTGTTAGTTTACCGTCACGGCCTTTAAGCGCTAATTCACGAATACCTTTTTCAATTTCTGCAACAGATAACTTGTCACAATCTTTAAGTACTGGTGTAACTAAACCACGTGGTGTAGATACAGCGATGCTGATATCAAAGTAGTTGTGATAAACAATATCATCGCCATCAATTGATGCATTTACTTCAGGGAAACGCTTAAGTGCTTCAGTTACTGCCTTCACGTAGAAAGACATAAAGCCTAAACGGATACCGTGGCGCTTTTCAAATACTTCTTGGTACTGCTTACGAAGGTCCATGATAGGTTTCATGTTTACTTCGTTAAACGTTGTTAACATTGCTGTTGAGTTTTTCGCTTCTAATAAACGATTAGCAATGGTTTTACGTAAACGCGTCATTGGTACACGTTTTTGTGTACGGTCACCCATAGGTGCAGCAGGCGCTGAAGTATCTTCTTTTTTAGCCGCTGGAGCAGGCGCTTTTAAGAAAGTATCAACGTCTTCTTTAGTTACACGGCCGTTTTTACCTGTGCCTTTAATTTTAGACGCATCAAGGCCTTTTTCAGCGATTAAGCGACGTACAGACGGCGTTAACACATCTGAGCTATCGTTAGACTCACTTGCAGCCGGCGCTTCTTCTGCTTTAGCTGCAGGTGCCGCTGGCGCGCCGCCCGCTTTTACGTTACCAATAACTTGTTCACCAAGTACAGTATCGCCTTCAGCGTTTAGTTGCTCGCCCATGATACCGTCTTCTTGAGCTACTACTTCAAGAACAACTTTATCAGTTTCAATATCTACCAAATTTTGGTCGCGTGTTACCGCTTCACCTGGTTGTACATGCCATGTAGCAATTGTTGCGTCTGCAACTGATTCTGGAAGTACAGGTACTTTAATGTCCACTTCTTTACCTTCTGATGCTGGAGCTGATTGCGCCGCTGGCGCGTCTTCTGATTTTTCAGGTGCGGCTTGTTCTTTAGCCGGAGCACTGTCACTTGCTGGTGCTGCATCAGCATCACCAAGTAAACCGATAACTTGGTCGCCAAGTACCGTTGCACCTTCTTCTTGTGATATTTCTGTAATTACACCATCATTTTGTGCAACTACTTCTAAAACCACTTTATCTGTTTCAATGTCTACTAAGTTTTGGTCACGGCTTACTTTGTCGCCTACACTTACATGCCATGTAGCAACGGTAGCATCTGCAACCGACTCAGGAAGAACAGGAACTTTAATTTCTGTGCTCATTGCTTATCCTTTCTTTTGTATAGTAAGCGCGTCTGCAACGAGCGCTTGTTGTTCTTTAGTATGTACTGACATGTAACCACACGCTGGAGATGCCGACGCCTTACGCCCTGCGTAAGTCAATTTAGCGCCCTGCGGGATTGCATCAATAAAGTGATGTTGCGAACAGTACCAAGCACCTTGGTTTTGCGGCTCTTCTTGACACCAAACAAAATCAGTAACGTGTTGGTAACGTTCCATAATCGTGTCCATTTCTGCATGTGGGAACGGGTATAACTGCTCCACACGTACAATAGCAATGTTGTCTTGCTCAAGCTTACGACGCTCTTGTAATAGCTCGTAGTAAACTTTACCACTACAAAATACCACGCGTTCTACTTTCTCAGGGTTAATATCATCGATTTCGTCGATCATATTATGGAATACACCTTGTGAAAGTTCTTCAAGTGAAGATACAGCAAGTGGATGGCGAAGTAGTGATTTTGGTGTCATTACAATCAATGGACGACGAAGTGGTCTAACTGATTGACGACGTAGCATAGCGTAAACTTGTGCTGGTGTTGAAGGAACACACACTTGCATGTTGTGATCGGCACAAAGCTGTAAAAAACGCTCTAAACGTGCCGAGCTATGCTCTGGGCCTTGACCTTCATATCCATGCGGAAGCAAACATGTTAAACCACATAAACGGCCCCACTTTTGCTCACCAGAGCTTAAGAACTGGTCAAATACTACTTGTGCACCATTTGCGAAGTCACCAAACTGGGCTTCCCAAAGAACTAATGAAGTAGGTTCAGCGGTTGCGTAACCGTATTCAAATGCAAGCACGGCTTCTTCTGATAATACCGAATCGTATACTTCAAAAGTGCCTTGCTCTTCACTTAAGTGCTGAAGTGGCAAGTACGTTGAACCATCTGCCTGGCTATGTACCACTGCATGACGGTGGAAGAATGTACCACGTCCTGAGTCTTGGCCTGTTAAGCGGATATCTGTGCCTTCAGAGGCAATTGTTGCATATGCAAGCGTTTCTGCCATACCCCAATCTAGTGGTTTTTCGCCACTTGCCATAAGCTTACGGTCATCGTATATTTTTTTAACTCGAGACTGTGCTTTATATTGTTCAGGGAACTGCGCAACTTGTTCACCAAGTGCTTTTAGCTTATCTACCGGTACACTGGCATCGTAATCAACATTCCACTCATGACCAACATATTTCGCCCAATCAGACGAGTGTGAAGTCTCTGGCTGAATTTCTTCAACAACACAGTTACCTTCATCTAAGCCGTTACGGTAGTCATCAGCTAATGCTTTAATTTCACTCTCAGTGAATGAGCCTTCAGACATAAGTTGATCAGCGTAAATCAAACGCGGCACCGCATGCTTTTTAATTTTTTGGTACATAAGAGGCTGTGTTGCATTAGGCTCATCAGCTTCGTTATGACCATGGCGGCGATAACATACTAAATCGATGACTACGTCACGTTTAAACTGGTTTCTAAAGTCAAGTGCAAGTTGTGTAACAAATGCAACGGCTTCAGGGTCATCAGAGTTAACATGGAAGATTGGCGACTGAACCATTTTAGCAATGTCAGTACAGTAATCTGTAGAACGTACGTCGTCTTGTTTTGAGGTTGTAAAACCAACTTGGTTATTTACAACAATACGGATACTACCACCACATGAGAAGGCGTTTGTTTGCGACAAGTTAAATGTTTCTTGTACAACACCTTGGCCTGTAATCGCTGAGTCACCGTGGATAGTAATAGGTAATGCTTTGCTACCTGTACTGTCACCTAAGCGGTCTAGACGCGCTCTTACCGAGCCCATAACCACAGGATTCACAATTTCTAGGTGAGACGGGTTAAACGCAAGTGCCATATGAACATTGCCACCTTTGGTCGCAAAGTCAGATGAATAACCCATGTGGTATTTAACGTCACCAGAGCTTAACGTATCTTTGTGTTTGCCAGCAAATTCATCGAATAACTCAGATGGGTTTTTTCCTAACACATTAACTAGTACGTTTAAGCGCCCACGGTGAGCCATACCAATAACGGCTTCTTTTTGCCCGCTTTCGCCAGCACGGTGAATAAGTTCTTTAAGCATAGGAACTAACGCATCACCACCTTCAAGTGAGAAACGCTTAGCACCAGGGAACTTTGCACCTAAATATTTTTCAAGACCATCTGCTGCGGTTAATCCTTTAAGGATACGCAATTTTTCTTCTTTAGAAAAAGTCGGTCGTGATTGAACAGATTCTAAACGCTGTTGTAACCAACGCTTTTCTTCTGTTGATGTGATGTGCATATACTCAGCACCAATAGAACCACAATAAGTGGTTTTTAGTGCTTGGTATAGTTCACCTAAAGGCATAGTATCGCGGCCTACGGCAAACGATCCTACGTTAAATTCGCGGTCAAAATCAGCTTTAGATAAGTCGTGGTATTCTAGCTCTAAATCTCGAACACGCTCTCGTTGCCAAATGCCTAATGGATCTAGGTTAGCATTTTGGTGTCCTCGAAAGCGGAAAGCATTAATAAGTTGTAGTACTTTAACCTGTTTAAGGTCACCGCCACTACCCTCTGCTACCACTACCTCTCTATGCTTGTTTTTAGCAAGCGCCGCAAACTGTGAACGAACTTCTGAATGCTTTACTTCAACATCCACACCATCTACTTTTGGTAATTGTTCGAACACTTCTCGCCATTCTTCTGGCACAGAAGTCGCATCATCTAAATACGCTTCATAAAGCTCTTCTACATAAGCAACGTTGCCGCCGTTTAAATGTGAAGATTCTAGCCATGCCTTCATCACACCTTCGTGCATTTATAAGCCCTTTTCTTTAGCGCAGAAATTAATAGTTGTCATAACAAGATGGCTAATAAAAATATTAGCCATCTTACGTTACTAAGTGATTAAACCGCGCGGTTTAATAACATAGATTTGATTTGTCCAATTGCTTTGGTCGGATTAAGACCCTTAGGACAAACGCTAACACAGTTCATGATACTGTGGCAACGGAACACACTGAACGCATCGTCTAAGTCTGCTAAACGTTCTTCAGTTGCCGTGTCGCGGCTATCAGCCAAGAAACGGTAAGCATGAAGAAGGCCTGCTGGACCAATGAACTTGTCTGGATTCCACCAGAACGAAGGACACGATGTAGAACAACATGCACATAAAATACACTCGTAAAGTCCATCTAATTTATCACGTTCTTCAATAGATTGAAGACGCTCACCAGCCGCTGGCTGATCGTTAATTAGGTATGGTTTAACTTTTTCGTACTGAGTGTAGAACTGACTCATGTCAATAACAAGGTCACGTACCACAGGCAAGCCAGGTAAAGGACGAATTACAATAGTACCTTTGCCGCCTTTTTGCAGCGTAGATAATGGTGTAATACACGCTAAACCATTTTTACCATTCATGTTAACGCCATCAGAGCCACACACGCCTTCACGACATGAGCGACGGAATGATAATGTTGGATCTTGCTCTTTTAATAATAAAAGGGCATCCAATACCATCATGTCCTGACCTTCCTCTGTTTGCAAAGTGTATTCTTGCATACGAGGTGCGTTATCAACATCCGGATTGTAACGATAAACTGAAAATTGTACTTGTGCCATCGTCTCGCTCCTAGTAGGTACGTGCTTTAGGTGGGAACGCTTCACGCGTCTTAGGCGCGTAGTTAACTTCACGCTTACTCATTTCATCCGTTACCGGATTGTATACTGAGTGACATAACCAATTTTCGTCATCACGATCAGGGTAGTCAAAGCGAGAGTGTGCACCACGGCTTTCAGTACGGAAGTTTGCAGCTACTGCAGTTGAGTAAGCTGTTTCCATTAAGTTGTCTAGTTCAAGACATTCGATACGCTGCGTATTGAAATCTGATGATTTATCATCAAGACGCGCATGCTGCAAGCGCTCACGAATTTCTTTAAGCTCTTTAAGACCTGTCGCCATAGACTCACCTTCACGGAATACCGAAAAGTTAAGCTGCATACATTGTTGTAGGTCTTTTTTGATTTGAACTGGGTCTTCACCTTGGCCAGCCGTTGAATTTTCCCAACGGTTAAAGCGTGCAAGAGACGCGTCAATATCAGAGGCTGTCGGTGCTTTAGTGATTTCAACTTCGTTTAAGTATTTACCTAAAAAGTTACCCGCCGCACGACCAAATACAACTAAATCGAGTAATGAGTTACCACCTAAGCGGTTTGCACCATGCACAGATACACAGGCAATTTCACCTACTGCAAACAAGCCTTCTACTACTTTTTCGTTGCCGTTTGCATCGATTTGTAGCGCTTGGCCATTTACGTTAGTAGGAACACCACCCATCATGTAGTGACAAGTCGGTATTACTGGAATTGGCTCTTTAGCAGGGTCAACGTGTGCAAATGTTTTAGCAAGGTCACATACGCCAGGTAGACGTAAGTTAAGTGTTTCTTCACCTAAGTGGTCAAGTTTTAACTTAATATGTGGACCCCACGGACCATCACAGCCACGACCTTCACGGATTTCAGTCATCATTGAACGAGCAACAACATCACGAGACGCTAAGTCTTTAGCGTTTGGTGCATAGCGTTCCATGAAACGTTCGCCATCTTTATTTAAAAGATAACCACCTTCACCACGACAACCTTCCGTTACAAGTGTACCCGCGCCTGCAATACCCGTTGGGTGGAATTGCCACATTTCCATATCTTGCATAGCAACGCCTGCACGGGCTGCCATACCAACACCGTCACCTGTATTAATGTGAGCATTGGTTGTTGATGCGAAAATACGACCAGCACCGCCGGTTGCAAGTACAACAGCTTTTGATTTGAAGAAAGTGATTTCACCTGTTTCAATCTCAATAGCCGTACAGCCTACTACATCACCATTATCGTTTTTAACTAAATCAAGTGCATACCACTCAGAGAATACATTGGTTTGGTTTTTAACGTTTTGTTGGTAAAGAAGGTGTAATAAAGCGTGACCAGTACGGTCAGCTGCCGCTGCAGTACGTGCAGCTTGCTCACCACCAAAGTTTTTCGATTGACCACCGAAAGGACGTTGGTAAACACGGCCATTTTCAAAACGCGAAAATGGTAGGCCCATGTTTTCTAATTCAGTAATAGCTTCTGGGCCTGTTTGACACATGTATTCAATAGCGTCTTGGTCACCGATAAAATCGGAACCTTTAACGGTATCGTACATATGCCATTCCCAGTTATCTTCGTGCGAATTACCTAACGCTACTGTAATACCACCCTGTGCAGATACAGTGTGAGAGCGTGTTGGGAATACTTTAGATATTAATGCACACGTTTTGCCAGATTCTGTAATGGCAAGAGCGGCGCGCATACCAGCACCACCTGCACCAATTACTACGGCGTCAAATTCACGAACAGAATATTTCACTTAAACACCCCATAAAACGATTAGACCAATAGCTACGTAAGCAACGGCCATCAGGTTTAATACAAAGCCTAAAACAGCGCGTAGTTTAGCGTTTTTAACGTAGTCCGTTAAAACTTGCCAAAGGCCAATGCGGGTATGAACCATCATGCACACAAGAGTAATAAGTGTGAAACCCTTCATGGCTAGATTAGAGAATAGGCCTGTCCAGGCTTCGAAAGTGACTTCTGGCGTTGCTAAAAAATAGCCGATAATAAAAATCGCATAAGCGGTGATTACTAGTGCCGTGGTGCGTAAAGATACGAAATCTTGTACACCATCACGTTTAAGAGTTGCTTGATTTAAGACCATATCCACACCCCTGCCAGTACGGCAAATACAACGCCAAGTGCCATTGCAATTTTAGCGCTAAGGTTACCTGATTCAAGTTCTTCCCAGTGACCCATATCCATAATGATGTGACGGATACCACCAATAAGGTGATAACCCAATACAGAAAGTGTGCCCCAAGCTATGAATTTGGCAATGAATCCGCTAAACAGACCCTTGACGAATTCAAAACCTTCAGCTGAAGAAAGAGACTCAGACCAAGCCCAAATGACAAACGTTAAAGCAAAAAATAATGCAACACCGGTGACGCGGTGAAAGATTGATGCTTTAGCCGTTGCCGGCATAGATATAGTTGTTAGATCTAGATTTACAGGTCTTTGCTTTTTCACAGTTACTTGCCCATCTTGCTCACATTGGAGCTCATCTACTTGTTTTTCTAAAACCCACCAAAACTTCTGGTGGAACTATCAAAGTAAACGTGTCAATACAGCAAAAGTTCACAAAACTGCAAAAATTACGCTGTAAAAATATGTTTACCTAAATACAAAGCGGTTTAAAACCTCCGATAGTATATATACCCAAAGGTTGTTTTACAATTCTTGTTTAGTTAGAGACGTTTGCGAATTAGCTGATAGTATAATATTTAATTAATGGCGAATATTTATTATACATATATGCATAATGTTTATAAAAATTGACTTTAACCCCCTCTTTCACGTTAAAATGTGAATATGTGCTTAAAACAAGATTTCAGAACTTTAAAAATCTAAAAATCAGAATAGATATCTTAATAGGAGATACATAGATGGCAGATAAAAAAGCCACAGTCCATATTGATGGACTAGATCCAATCGAACTTCCAATTTATCAAGGCACTGCTGGCCAAGATGTGATTGACGTACGTACGTTAGGTTCACATGGTCACTTTACTTATGACCCAGGTTTCATGTCGACTGGTTCTTGTGAATCTGCAATCACCTACATTGATGGTGGTAAAGGTGTATTACTTCACCGTGGTTACCCAATTGAGCAACTTGCTGAAGACTCTAACTATATCGAGCTTTGTTACTTACTATTAAACGGTGAGTTGCCAACTAAAGAGCAATATGATGTTTTTGCAAAAGAAATTACGCATAACACAATGCTTGATGAGAAAATTGCTAACTTCTTCCAAGGCTTCCGCTTTGATGCTCATCCAATGGCAATGCTATGTGGTGTAGTAGGCGCATTATCTTCTTTTTACCACGAAGATCTTGATATTACTGATGCAAGCCAACGTAAAACAAGCGCAATTAAATTAGTAGCTAAGCTACCAACTATTGCTGCAATGGCTTATAAAACAAATATCGGTCAACCATTTGTTTACCCGCGTAACGATTTAAGCTACGCAGAAAACTTCTTACATATGATGTTCTCTGTACCAGCTGAAGAGTACAAAGTTAACCCTGTAACTGCTAAAGCGATGGATAAAATCTTTATGCTTCATGCAGACCATGAACAAAATGCATCTACGTCTACAGTACGTCTTGCTGGTTCATCAGGTGCTAACCCATATGCATGTATTGCTGCTGGTATTGCTTCACTTTGGGGCCCTGCTCACGGTGGTGCTAATGAAGCATGTTTAAACATGTTAGAAGAGATTGGCTCTGTTGATCGCATTGATGAGTACGTAGCAAAAGCAAAAGATAAGTCTGATCCGTTCCGTCTTATGGGCTTTGGCCACCGTGTTTACAAAAACTTCGACCCTCGCGCTACAGTAATGCGTCAAACGTGTCATGAAGTTTTAGCAGAGCTTAACATTCAAGATCCACTGCTTGATATTGCTATGAAGCTTGAGCAAATTGCCCTTGAAGACCCATACTTTGTAGAGAAGAAACTTTACCCTAACGTTGATTTCTACTCAGGTATTATCTTAAAAGCGATTGGTATTCCAACAAGCATGTTCACTGTAATCTTTGCAATGGCACGTACTGTTGGTTGGATCACTCACTGGGATGAGATGCTTTCTCAACCTGGTCATAAGATCAGCCGTCCTCGTCAAATGTATACTGGTTACACTCAACGTGACTTCGTATCAACTGACAAGCGCTAGGTTTAGTTAGCTAAAAAAGGCCGCTTTTGCGGCCTTTTTTGTGTGCTTAGCTTGTCAATTTTATGAAACCGATTACAATTCCTGCCTAAATTTATAGATGTTGAATAGCCATGCCTTATCGAGAGTTTGATATAACAAAAATCCGCAACGACTTCCCTACTTTAAACCAAACCCTTAATGGCAACCCTTTAGTTTATTTAGACTCTGGCGCAACGTCGCAAAAGCCACAAAGTGTTATTGATACAACCACTGAGTTTTATAATTTAGGCAACGCAAATGTTCATAGAGGTCGCCACACTCTCAGCGAGCGCGCTACAGAGCAATATGAAGCAGCAAGATTAAAAACAGCTGATTACTTTAATGTAAATGCTAAAGAAATCGTCTGGACAAAAGGCGCAACTGAAGCGCTCAATTTGCTTGCTCATGGCCTGCAAGAACATATTACCCACGAAGATACGGTGTTAATAACACCACTTGAACACCACGCTAACATTGTTCCTTGGCAGGTATTAACGCAAAAAACGGGGGCTACGCTATCTGTACTTCCCCTTGAGCAAAATGCGACGTTTAATATAGCGCGCTGTATAGACATGATCACCCATACTAAAGCAAAGGTGCTGTGTATCAGCCAGGCATCTAACACATTAGGTAATATTACCAATTTAGCCCCATTAATAACTGCAGCAAAAGCAGTCGGTACGTTAATTGTTGTTGATGGCGCACAAGGAGCCATGCATTTACGCACCAATTTAAAGCAGCTTGGATGCGACTTTTATGTATTTTCAGCGCATAAAATGCTTGGTCCTACTGGTGTTGGGGGCTTATATGGTCACTATGAATTACTCAATGCGCTTGCCCCGTATCAAACAGGGGGCGAGATGATTGACACTGTAACCCTTGAAAAAAGCACCTACAGAGACGCACCTGCTAAATTTGAGACAGGCACACCAAATATAGCCGGTGTAATTGGCTTTAGTGCTGCAATTGATTATTTATCAGCCTTGGACATACAACAATTACACAGCCATGAGCAGGCTATTTTTAATTATGCAGCCACGCAATTAAGTAAAATTGAAGGTATCGCAATTTATAGCGACCTAAACAACAATATTGGCACACTGAGTTTTAATTATAAAAATGAACACCCCTACGATTTGGCAACTTTGCTTGACGGATTCGGTATTGCAGTGCGTAGTGGGCATCATTGCACACAGCCTTTGATGCAGCATTTAGGGGTAGAAGGCACTGTTAGAGCAAGTTTTGCATTTTATAATACTCATCATGATGTTGATAGTTTCATCAAAGCCTTAAAAGAATCGATTGATTTATTAGACTAATTTAGGATAACTCATGACAAATACGTTTAAAAACGTAGTAAAACCTATACAACTTGCACAATCTTGGCAGCAAAAATATCGCGAAATAATGCTCCTTGGCAAAACACTTCCCGTTTTAGCAGATGTACTTAAAACCGATGACGCGCTTGTACCCGGCTGTGAGAGCAAAGTGTGGATGTTTATGGAGTTTGACGATAGTGAAAATCGTTTAGTGGTTATTGGTGACTCAGATACGCGCATTGTTAAAGGCTTATTGGCGATAACTTTAGCGCTTTATAATGGTTTAACACCTGAAGAAGTGGTTAACATAAATGCGTATGATGAGTTTGAAAAGCTAGGCTTGATTAAACACCTTAGTGTATCTCGAGGAAACGGCATAAAAGCCATGGTCGAGGCAATACAAAGCATGGCAACTAACAAGCTCAATTAAACTATTGAGCTTGTAGTAAGCGGTGTTTTTTATCTAAATATTTACGTACTGCTTTAGCCGCTACAAAAAAACCGAAACTTCCGGTGATCATAGTTACCGAACCAAACCCGTTATTACAATCCATATTCATTGTACCATCAGCATTTTGTTTAGCATGGCATACACTGCCATCACTGCCTGGGTAAACTAATTGCTCAGTTGAGTACACACAATCAATATTAAATTTACGTTTAGGGTTGTTACTAAAATTATATTGTTTTCGTAAAATATAACGCACTTTGGCAAGTAGCGGATCTTGCGTGGTTTTAGCCACATCGCCAAATGTTATTTGGCTAGGATCAGTTTGCCCACCCGCGCCCCCAGTAGTGATAATAGGCATTTTGTTTCGCTTACAATGAGCGATAAGCGCTGCTTTTTCTTTAACGGCATCAATACAGTCAATAACATAGTCAAACCCCTGAATATGCTCACGAATATTTTCAAGTGTAATAAAGTCATCTATTACAGTTACTTTACATTCGGGATTTATCAGCTCACAACGGGCTTTCATTGCATCAACTTTAGCTTGCCCAATACTGCCGCTAAGAGCATGAATTTGCCTATTTACGTTCGTCGCACAAATATCATCTAAATCAATTAAAGTAATTTTCCCCACGCCTGTACGTGCTAAAGCTTCGGCGGCCCAACTTCCTACCCCGCCTATCCCCACGACACAAAAGTGGGCCTGTTGTAGCCAGTCAAATTGTTGGTGGCCGTATAGGCGTTTTATCCCGCCAAAACGAATATCTGTTACTTTTTCACTCATTTACCAATCCAGTTGCCATGGCGACTGCCATGCTTGAAACTCTTGATGATCAATTAATTGCTGGTACTCATCACCTGTAGAGGGAGGCAAACAACAATAAATTTGCTCTTCATGCCATAAAAAACTTAATGCATAAGCATGAAGATACGTGCGCTCTGCCGTGCTACCACTATAAAGTGTATCGCCTAAAATGGGCGCGCTTAAACTTTTTAATGCCACCCTTAGTTGATGGGTTTTACCCGAATATGGCTTTAATATATACGCTCTAAACCCTGGTTTATAACTAAAAGAGTAAAAACGGGTAATTGCCGGGTTTTGCATAGTTGCTAAAAGCTTAAACATGCCCCTGCGGGACTTAGCCATATCACCTTTTACCCAACCTTGCTTTTTTTTAGGTTTAGCGTCGCTGATAGCTAAGTAAAACTTATTTATCGCATGCTCAGTAAAAAGAGACGTAAATTTAGCTGCGGCTTCTTTACTGCGACTAAGAATAATAAGGCCAGATGTCACTTTATCAAGGCGGTGAACAGCAAATAATTTTTCACCAGTTTGCTGCTCAGCCAATACAACAAACCCCTTTTCACGTTCTGAGTGAAAATTAAGCCCCGCTGGTTTTTCAAAAATGTAAAAATCAGCGTGCCTAAACACGATGGTTAATTCACTTTTAACCATTATTAGGCTTGCTTAGCTTTTAGATAGGCAATCACTTTTTCTAAATCCTCGGCCGTATCAACGCCAGCATGCGGCGCTACTTTTGCCTGTTCAATTTTGATAGCGTAACCGTGATACAGCACCCTAAGTTGTTCTAGCGACTCTAGCACTTCAAGTGGCGATACACTGAGCTCAATATATTGCTTAATAAACCCCGCTCGATAAGCATATATACCCACATGGCGTTGAAAAGGCGTTATATCTAACACACTGTTATTATTTAACATTGTACTTCTATCAAACGGAATACTGGCACGTGAAAAGTACAACGCATTTTTATTTATATCACTAACAACCTTCACGGCATTAGGGTTAAACACTTCATCTTGCTCTTCAATAGCGACGCTTAATGTTGCCATTGGTGCACTCGAATTATTTAGTAAAGTGGCAACTTGTGATACGTTTTCGCTGGCAAGTAATGGCTCATCACCTTGTACATTTACTACCACGGTTTCAGCATCTAGCTTAAGTAAATCAACAACCTCTGCCAAGCGTTCAGTACCCGATTGATGATCTTCTCGCGTCATCAACACATCGTTTGTAAACAATTTAACAGCATCAAAAACTTTTTGATGATCGGTTGCAATAACCACTTTACTTGCACCTGATAAACACGCTTTTTCATACACGTGTTGAATCATAGGTTTACCGCATATATCAGCTAATGGTTTGCCAGGCAAACGGGTAGACGCGTAACGCGCAGGTATAACAACTACGAATTCCACTTATCAACCTCTTCTTGAGATAGTTCACGGGCTTCATTTTCTAAAAGTACCGGTATATCATCGCGTATAGGGTATGCAAGCTTAGCTGCGGTACTGATAAGTTCTGCATTTTCTTTATCAAAACGAAGCTTTCCTTTACACACAGGACAAGCAATTATTTCAAGTAATTTTGTATCAAAGGCCATTGAGGATCCCTTTTTGTTTTAATAATAAATCTAATTTATGTATTACAGCGTCTGTAGGTTTTGCATCTACAGGTAAAAAGTACCAATTATTTTTTGCAAATTCTCTGCACTTTACTGCGTCTTTTTCTGTCATTAATACGTTATCATCATTAAATTGAGTAAAATCAGCCATGTTATAAGCATAGTGATCCCTAAAATGATGGGTTGAAAGCAGGTGAATATTTTGAGCTTTTAATGAATTTTCAAATCGCTCAGGGTTACCAATTGCACTAATTGCATGTCCTTGCTCAATTGCTTTACTCACTGTGCCATTATCTGCAACGTGTTTAAGTGCACTAGTTTGTAAAACGTAGCTAAGTGGTGCATCTCCCCCGTTTTCAATCACTAGGTCAACACTTTTTAATCTGTTTGTGGTTTCGCGTAATGGTCCTGCGGGCATAACCAAGCCATTGCCAAAACGCCTTTGGCTATCAACAATACAGCACTCAATATCACGCGCCATTTTATAATGCTGCATGCCATCATCTGAAATGATCACATCCACACAAAATTGCTGTTCTAATAATGTGATATTGGCTTTTCTATCGGGTCCAACAACAAGCGGACACTTTAAACGATTAAATAAAAGTATTGGTTCATCACCAGCTTGTGCACTTGTTACACCTCGCTCTACCACCAGCGGGTAGCTGTTGGCTTTACCGCCGTAACCACGGCTAATAATACCTACTTTTAGGCCTTGTTCAGACAAGTATTCATACAACCACAATACAAATGGTGTTTTACCATTTCCACCTACGCTTATATTACCCACTACAATAACTTTAGATTTAGCTCTAAAAGGCGTGACAATACCTTGCTGATAAAGGCATTTTCTTATGCTTGAAATTAACCAAAAAAGCGCAGCTAATGGCAGTAAAACGAGTGTTATAAAACTAAATGGTTTATACCAGCTTTGTTCTATTTTACTCATCCGTGCTCGCCAAACTGCATTTTGCATAGAGCTGAATAAGTACCATCTTTAGCGAGTAAACTTTGATGATCACCACTTTCAATCACCCGGCCGCCGTCGATAACGTATATTTTGTCGCTGTTTTCTATCGTCGATAAACGATGCGCAATAACAATCGACGTTTTGTCTTGCATTAACGTATCTAGTGCTTGCTGAATTAGCTTTTCTGACTCTGTATCTAAGGCTGAGGTTGCTTCATCTAAAATTAATATAGGTGCATCTTTTAATATAGCGCGAGCAATTGCTATACGTTGACGTTGGCCACCAGAGAGCATCACCCCGTTTTCACCGACCATGGTATTAAGTTGTTCTGGTAAGTCTTTAACAAATTCCCACACATGGGCTTGCTTAACGACCTCTTCTAACTGCTGAGGTGTTATTTCGCGACTTAGTCCATAACAAATATTGTTGGCAATTGTGTCGTTAAATAACACCACTTGCTGCGATACTAATGCAAACTGGCGGCGTAAATCTGCAAGTTTATATTTTTCAATAGCAACGCCATCTAATAAAATTTCACTTGGTGCTTCTAAGTCATAATAACGCGGTAATAAGTTAGAAATAGTCGATTTACCGGACCCTGAGCGCCCTACAAGCGCAATACTTTCACCGGCTTTTATACTTATTGAAAGGTTATTTAAAACAGCTTCATCTTTAGTTGGGTATTTAAAGGTAACGTTTTTAACCTCAATTTCGCCCTTCACTTTATCTACGCTGTAAGTACCTTTGTCTTTTTCAATTTCTTCATCTAAAACTAAAAAAATACTTTGCGCTGCAGAAATACCGCGCTGCATATCACTGTTTACGTTTGCTAATTGTTTAAGCGGACGTAAAAGCATCATCATAGAAGAAATGAGTACCACAAAATCGCCGGAGCTTATTGTATCTATCATTGAAGGCATAGATACAACCCACAAAATAACAGCCATAGCACTTGCTGCAAGCACTTGAATTACCGACACGCTTAGTGCTTTAGTGGCATCCATTTTAATGCGTTGCTGGCGATTATGGTTATTGATTTTGGAAAACTGATCGATTTCTTGTTTTTGTCCACCAAAACCATGAATAACCTTATGCCCACTTAACATTTGCTCAGAGCTACGGGTAACTTGCCCCATGGCAGACTGTATATTTTTTGAAATGTGGCGAAAGCGCTTAGATACAAACGTTACAATAATTGCCACTAATGGAATGATCACTAAAAAAATCAGTGAAAGTTTCCAGCTGGTATAAAACATAACGCCAAGCAAAAAAACCACAAAAGCGCCTTCTCTTACAACAATTAACAATGCTTTAGTAATTGCTTGCTGAACTTGTTCTGTGTCAAAAGTAATTTTTGAAATTAAATCACCTGTTGAGTTTTTATCATGAAACGACACAGGTAAATGTAATATGTGCTCAAATAACTGCTGGCGTAAAGCGCGTACAACTTGCGAGCCTACATAGCTTAAGCAATACGAAGACATAAAATTAAACAAGCCACGCCCTATTACCAGTGCAATAACAACAAACGGGGCATAAGCTAACACTTCGTTGTTGCGTTGGTTTAGGCCTTCATCAATAAAGGGTTTCATTAATTGAATAAATAAAGCATCCATACCTGAATAGCCGATCATTCCAATAATAGCGACGAAGGCAACGCTTTTATAATCACCTACGTAAGAAATCAATCGTTTATAAATTTGTGTAGTACTTTGACTCATATTACTCTCGTTATACAATTACAGCCCTTATTGTATCCTTCAAACCGTTAAAACTAAACGTCAATCTTCTATAAACCAATAACTTTCGTGTTTACGGGCGGTTGTTACTTTAAAGCTGTCTTGATAAATACTTACTGTAATTTGCCCATTCAATGCAGTTACATATTGTTTTGCGTTTATTGCCTTATAGCGCGAAACGACGTTTTCACTCGGAAATTGCCACTGACCTTGAAAAGCGGTTGAATGAATAACGGTATGAGGATTGACATGATTAATAAATTCGACACTAGAAGAAGTATCACTGCCGTGGTGTGGGCTTAAAATCACATCAGCTTGTAATAAATGAGTTTTAATAAGGCTTAGCTCACGCGCTTTAGAAATGTCGCCCGTTAGTAACATCGTCAGTTGTGGCGATTTAATTAAAAGCACACAGGAATTATCGTTTTCATTATCATATTTATCACTCGAAAAACTGCTAATAAATAACCCATTAAAGTTATAATCCAAAGAGATACATCGCGTAGTTATGCCATGCGGATGAAACCGCTTAAAGCTATCACCAAATCCCGCCTTGATAAAATGTGTTGCACCACCAGCATGATCGTTATCTTGATGGCTTATTATTGCGTCACGAACGGCCAAATTATGAATTTTTAAATAGGGTATCAACACACTATATGTACGACTAAAACGATTAAAATAACTAGGGCCAAAATCGTAAACCAATGCTTGATTATCTTTTTCTAGTAATGTCATTAACCCATGCCCAACATCAAATACATGAAATTTCCAAAGGGGTTTTGGTACAAACATGTAATCAACCAATGCAATACATAGGGGGATAATTGTTAAACGTTTAAAAGGACTATACCAAGCGACTAAAATACATAAATAAAATGCAACTAAATATAGGCTACGCGGTTTAGCTACATCTAACCACCTATAATGCCAAGGAATTGCATTCATAGACTCAAACAAAGTTAGCAGCACATTATCGAACAACAAAATTACTGGTGTTATATCTGCTACAACGCTTACTATGGTAAATAACAATAAAAGAGGCATGATCACTACACTTAGCAATGGAATAGCTATTAAGTTAATAACAAGCCCTGCAATGCTTACCCCACTGAAATAAATAAGAGTAATAGGCAAAAGCCCAATAAATAAAGCAAGCTGAATAATACACAACGCCATAAACGCGCTAAGCCAATTATATTTTGTTTTAGGAAGATGCTTTATAACCAAGTAAATAATGACAACTGCAATAAAAGAAAAATATAAACCTGGGTTTAAAACATTAAAAGGATTGATCAATAATACAGTGACTAGAGCATATAAAATGACCCGCCACCGCAATGGTTGTTTAGCAATAAAATACAGCGCTAATAGGCAACTTAGCATGATAAATGCGCGTGTTGCTGAGAGTAAAAAATCACTTAAATACACGTAAATAAATGCTGCTAACCAGCCAATAAAGCTATAAGCGATGGTTAAATTAATAGACTGTAATACGTTCACTTTTAAAATGTAAGCTGTGTACTTACTTAGTAAATAAAAACAACTAAATATTAGCCCTATATGTAGCCCTGAAATCGCCAATAAATGGCTTAATCCCAAACTTTGCATCGTTTGTTTATTATCATAAGACATCAGTGATTTATCGCCACTGAGTAATGCATAGTAAAGCCAGTTAAGCGCTGTTTCTTGATAGGTTCGCTTTAAAAAAGCCCTGTATTTAAATGTTATTGAAGGAGAGGTAGCGTTCGTGACGAGTAATTGCTTATTTAACACTTTGCCTTTAAATAATATGCGCTGTTTAAAGGCGTGCACATTATTATCAAACACATCACTATTTTTAATTGTTCTAAATTTTTTTAGCGAGATTGTTGCCTCAAAGGTGTCGCCTTGCTTAATACGTTGATCCGAATCGACGCTTAACATCGCTTTTGGCGCTTTAAATTTATGTATTGTGTCCCCATTAAGCTTTAATAACGTTGCTTTAATATACTGTGGTTGCTTTGCTGAGATGACTTCGTCAACAAGAATGCTGGCAGGATAAGCGTAGTTATTTTCAACATTTGGCAATGTATAGCTATAAAACAGGTAAAAGTGCACAACAATGCAGCAAATAGCTAAAATAAACCCTAACAAAACATTTAAAAACGGCTTAAAATAGGCGCTCGCAATAAGGATAGCTATTGTGATGACTGTAAATTCATGGGTTTGATAATAAAATACGGTTGAAATACAGCCAATTACAAATCCAAGACTAATCCACACTGAAGTAAATGGTTGCTTGAAATGCCTAAGAAAACGATCCAACGATTTTTACCTGATCCTAATAAAATTAGGCATCATAAAACACTTAGAATATTCGGCCGCCTTTTACAAGACGCCAATTTATGGCACTTAAACAGGCGCTCAGCAAGAGGCGCATTTGCCGTTGGTTTATTTTTTGCTTTCATCCCTGTTCCTTTTCAAATGGTTTTAGCAGCTGCAGCAGCTATTGTATTTAGAGTTAATTTACCTATTTCTGTAGCGTTAGTGTGGCTAACCAATCCATTGACTATGCCGCCAATATTTTATGGCTCGTACCTTGTTGGCACGATGGTTTTAAATCAACCTGAACAACACTTTTCTTTTGAAGCTAGCTGGGCATGGTTTATAGAGAGCCTCTCTACTATCGGACCTGCATTTTTAATTGGCTCATTAGTGTGCGCTTCTGTCGCTTCTGTTATTGCTTATTTTAGTATTGATATTATTTGGCGCCGCTCTGTGCGTAAAGCATGGCTTGCTCGTAATCAGTAAATTATAGACGAAAAAAAACCAACTTTTATAAGTTGGTTTTTTTATCAACAGCTTTAGGCTTAAAATCTAAATACTCTGCGTAAGCCAACAAGCGGTAATAACAGTAGTGTGTACCACGGGAAGCTTGCTGAGCTTCTTTCATAAAGCTCTTCTTCAATAGCGGCACAGTCTTCTACTTCGCCATCAATAGGTGTAAGTTTTACTGCAACAGCAACACTTTCATACTCGATATTACCTTCAAGATCAGTTTCTACATTACCAAAGGTATCTCGCTTTTCAACGGTTTTAGTAGCTACACCAAAGATTTCATTATCTTCATTAATAACCTTTGCTTCTGCCATTGTGTAGGCGTAGTCTGTTTCACCATCTGTTTCGTAACACGGGAGCAAATCGTTTAGGTTGGTAATTTTATCGTCACCAATTTTATAGATAAACGCTTCTTTACGGCGGCTGTTTTCAGATGTACCCACCTCGCCTTCACCCACAACATATCCTTGGTTATTAATGTCATTACCATAAGCACTTGAACTATTAAAATAACCGGTAGGAAAAACGGTATTGCCCGTACTTATATCATGATAAAAAAACTGATCACGAAGAGTGGTTTCAATGCGCTTTGAAGCATAACCAACAATTATATCGTTGTCGTTTACTGCAAGTGCTTTACCCGAAAGCCAATCGTCTTCTTGGTCTATAAAATTAAACACGTCACCATTTTTAAAATACACAGGCATTGTTAAAATAGTGTCGTCGTTCTTATAGTAGCGAGCGTTAGACGAGCCTACAATTGTGCCATTGTTATTGAGTGCAAGCGCTGTGCTTGTAAAAGCAAAGTCATCATCATCTTCTGGCGTTAAGGCAAGGCCAAGTGTTTCAGTAGAAGTGATATTAAATGCTTCATCAAGCTCCCACTTTACCGCACGCTCATCAAATACGCCTGTAGTAACACTTGAGTTTAATAATTGTACACACGTATTTGTTGGTTCGTCTTCGTTATCACAGTTATCTTCAATATTATCAAGACGATCTTCTGGAATACCTGTAGAAACATAGCCAACTACTGTATAGCCGTCGTTCGTTTTTATAATATCGTTAGCCCGGCTGGTACCGCCATAGTCATCAAAATCTGGAACCAGTTCGACCTTTTGGGTGCCATCTTCAGAAATAACGATACCGCGTTCTATAAAGTCATGCGTAAACCATGTTTCTTCTTCATCTTCACCATCTGGGGTAAATAAAACTTTATCGTATGGCGCCGCACTCCAACCAACACTCACGCCATCTTCGCTTACTGCGTTATAAAAGTTACTAATAGAACGTGTTAAACCATCGTAATCAACCGACTCTTCATCAAATAGAACTTGTTCAGTAACTATGCCATCGTCAAATTTAATACCAACTACTGAGCTTAGTTTTTGGTATTCAAAATCAGTGGGTCTGCCAGCTAAAAAACTGACCATAAATGAATGCGCATCGGCGTTATTAAATACCGCATCGTTATTCTCTATATCATCAAGTGTAAACGTGATTTCTTTATCGCTTAATTCAAAATTGTACTCTTCACTATCGTACGCATTTTCAATCACGTTTTCGGTAAAATCGATATAGCTGATATCGATTGGTAAATTATATAATCCGTTGGCAGTACCAATAATGTGCCCGCTTTCACTTACGTCAGTTACGTAAGAATGTTTAGCGCCGTCAAGAGTACCTAGTTCTGTTAATTCATAGGTTGCACTTAATGCAGATGTACTCAATGTCGCTAAAATACTGGCAGCGAGTAATTTATATTTCATTTTAATCCTTACTACTGATTCTGTAATTCTTCAAGTTCTTCCCAGCGCTCAAACGCGGCTTCAAGGTCAGACTCAAGTTTTGCTAAATGGTTCAATGCATTAGTGGTAACGTCACTATCTTGTTTGAAAAAGTCAGGATCGCTCACTACAGCTTGCTGCGCTTCTACAGCGGCTTCAAGTTGTTCCATTTTATTGGGTAGTTGCTCTAATTCAAGTTTTAATTTGTAAGAAAGCTTAGTACTTTTGTTTTCAGGTTTTTTAGCCGTTACCGGTGCTGGTTTAACGTCTTTTTTGGGTGCTTCTTGGTGTTTTTCTTGCTCGGCTAAATAACTTAGATAAGCTTGGTAATCGGTATATCCCCCTACCATATCTGTTATTTTTCCATTACCTTCAAACGCCCATACGCTGCTACAGGTATTATCAATAAATTCACGATCATGGCTTACTATAAGTACAGTACCCTGATACTGATTGATAATTTCTTCGAGTAACTCTAATGTTTCAATATCCAAATCATTGGTTGGCTCATCGAGAACTAAAATATTTGAGGGTTTTAAAAATAGCTTTGCAAGTAAAAGCCTATTTTTTTCACCACCAGAGAGTGCTTTTACAGGTGTACGCGCGCGTGCCGGCGGAAATAAAAAATCTTGCAGGTAACCCAACACATGTCGAGAACGCCCACCCATCATGACTTCTTGTTTACCTTCTGCAACGTTATCTTGGACCGTCGCCTCTTCATCAAGCTTTTGCCTATATTGGTCAAAATAAGCAAATTCTAAATTAACCCCTTGCTTAACATGACCACTATCAGCTTCTAAATCACCAAACAATAGTTTTAGTAAGGTTGTTTTACCAATACCATTAGGCCCCACTAAACCTATTCTGTCTCCACGCATTACTAAGGTAGAAAAATCGTTAGCAATCACTTTGTCTTTAAATGCATGATTTATATGTTTAGCCTCAAATACTAACTTACCAGAGCGATCAGCAGTCTCGATGTTGAAGTCCGTTTTACCTACCTGCTCTACGCGGGCTTTACGTTCTACTCGTAGCTGTTTAAGTTCACGTACGCGACCCTCGTTGCGAGTGCGTCGCGCTTTAACACCTTGGCGTATCCACGCTTCTTCTTCTGCTAAACGTTTGTCAAAAAGAGCATTTTGTGTTTCTTCCACTTTTAAGTCGTGCGCTTTTTGTTCGAGGTAAGTAGCGTAATCACCTGGGTAAGATATAAGCTTACCGCGATCTAAGTCTAAAATACGGGTTGCAACAGCACGAATAAAGGCACGGTCATGCGATATAAATACAATACCGCCTTTAAATTCTTTTAAAAACTGCTCTAGCCATTTAACACTGTCTACGTCTAAATGGTTTGTTGGCTCGTCAAGTAGCAGTAAGTCAGGCTCGCTTACCAACGCGCGTGCTAAAGCTACTTTACGTAACCAACCGCCCGATAACGACTCTAACTTAGCATCAGGACTAAGTTCTAAACGCGTTAGTACAAGTTGAATGCGTGAATCAAAACGCCATCCGTCACACGCTTCTAATTCGTTTGATAACCGCTCGAGCTTGTTAAGTAGTTTGTCAGTGCAATCAGTTTGTAATTGAGTGCTGACATGGTGATAATCAATCAATAAATTAGCAATATCAGGCATGCCCTGTGCTACGTAGTCAAATACCGAACCATTTGCACCTTTAGGGGGATCTTGCTCTAGGCGCGATATTTTTATTCCGCCAAGCTGATTAATTTCACCATCATCTAAAATCACTTGCCCATCAAGTACTTTTAAAAGTGTTGATTTACCTGCACCATTTCGCCCTACAATACAGACGCGTTCGCCACTTTCAATAACAGCATCGGCATTATCTAATAATGGGTGGGTACCATAAGCTAACTGCGCTTTTTGTATTCTTATTAAATCCATAAATACTGCTCTTTATTCTTGCGCTAAAAATTCATGCACTGTTTGTGCATCAAACGGCCAATACAAGTGTTGGCCAGTTTTGTTTTTAAATACGGGAATACTTAACTGAAACCGTGCTATTAATTGCTCATCAGTCAAAATATCGACTAGCTCTAGCTCGTTTTTATTACCTAAAACCGACAATAACACCTGCTCGGCTTGCTCACATAAATGGCAGCCATCGGTATGGTATAAAACATAACTAGCCATGGGTAATTAACCAACTGTTGTGTATTTTTTTATTGCGTTTGAAATCAGGTGATAACGTTTTATCAGAGATATTTTCAGCTTTTAAACCTAGCCCCATTAAACCGACTTCATCCATAACAAAACCACGTTTGTTGTTAGAAAAAATTAACGTACCTGAAGGACTTAAGATTTTTTTAACCCAAGTAAGTAATTTTATATGATCCGTTTGCACATCAAACGCGTCTTTCATTCGTTTAGAATTAGAAAATGTTGGCGGATCTAAAAATATTAAATCGTATTGGCCTTGTGCGTATTCTAGCCATTTTAAACAATCAGCCTGTTCAAAACGGTAACGGGTATTGCTAATATCATTTAACGCAAAGTTATCTTGGCCCCACTTAAGGTAGGTTTTTGATAAATCGACGGTGGTTATCGCTTTTGCACCCCCTAATGCAGCGTGCACAGAGGCTGTACCTGTGTATGCAAATAAGTTTAAAAAACGTTTACCTTTTGCATTTTGCTGAATATAACGACGTGCTAAACGATGGTCTAAGAATAGCCCTGTATCGAGGTAATCAAACAAGTTTACTTTAAACTTAGCACCAAATTCTTCCACCACCATAGTGCGGTTTTGTTTAGCCATTGGGGTGTATTGCTCTTCCCCTTTTTGTTTTTTACGCACTTTAACTGCGATGTTCTCAGGTGGTATATTTAGCTGCTGTGCAGTTAAGCTAATCACATCTTGAAGGCGTTTTTGGGATGTTTTTTCATCAATTTCTTTGGGGGCGGCATATTCAAAAATAACAGCAGAGTTGCCGTAAATGTCAACCGCTACGTTGTACTCAGGAATATCAGCATCATATACGCGATAAGCTTGTACTTCGTTTTGTTTAAGCCAATTTTTAAGGCCTTGTTTGTTCTTTTTCAAACGATTAGCAAACGACATTGAGCCTTCGAAATTAAGCGCCGGTTTATCATCGCTTGTCAGGCTTACTTGCTTATCATCTAACTGATATAAATTTAGCTCTACATCCAATGGGCCGTTTTTAAATTTATAACGCTTTTGTTTAACCAGTTTTAAAAGCTTAAATAGGCTTTCATCCATACCTAGTAACGCAAGCTTCCAATGATTAAAGTGCTTTTTAAAACCCACGCCCATACTGCGGTGTAAATTTACCAGCTCGGCCATAGAGCCAATACGCTCGCCGTACGGTAAGTTAGAAATAACCACGCCGGGTAATTTAGCAACAGAGGTAAGCTTAGTTGCATCACTTTGCTTAAACTTAATAACATGACCAAGCTCTGCTCGCTCGGCGTTGGCAATGGCTTTATCAAGAACTTGCGCATCGTAATCGTGGCCAATTAACCACAATTTAGGATCGGTAATTTGTGCAATTAACTCTTCACGAAGTTGTTTAAATTTAGCCGCTCTAAAACTAGGTAAACGCTCAAACGCAAACCCTTCTCTAAATAAACCAGGGGCTTCATTACGGGCCATGCCCGCCGCTTCTATTAAAATAGTACCCGCACCACAACATGGATCAAATAAAGGTTGATTTACATTTTCAAGCCAGCCACTGCGTTTAATAATCGCAGCCGCTAAATGCTCTTTAATAGGGGCTTTACCTTGGCCTTGGCGATAACCGCGTTCAGATAAACGAGGACCTGAGTAATCAATGTAAAGAGCCACACCATGGCGGTTTAAACGCGCAACAACACGCACATTGGCATCTTGCTTATCTACATTTGGGCGCTGTTCGTATAAATCATTAAAGTAGTCAACAATCGCATCTTTAATTACCAATCCTGAAAACTGGGTATTTTTTAAAGCGTCGTTTGTACCACTGAAGTCGACAGCAAATGTTTGTGTTGGGCCAAACCATTCTTGCCACGGCTGAAAGCGTGCAAATTTATACAAGCTATCTTTATCATTAACGCCTTCTTTTTCTTCAATAAGCATCAGCACACGTGTTGCATAACGAGTTGATAGACAAACCTTTTGCGCCAATGTTGAATCTGCCTCAAAGCGAACAGAACCCACAGTTTGTTTAGACACAACTGCGCCTAATTCTGTTAGTTCATCAACAAGTAAATTTTCGATTCCGATAGAAGTAAGTGCGATAAATTGCAAAGTAATAACCCTTAATAGCTAATTGCGCAGGATTATAACATAGGTTGGCTGACAAACACTTGATAAACGCAGCTCGATCTGTAAATTTGCTAAGCTGATTTAGTGTGGTATTGCTCAAGCAATAAAGGATGAACTCGATTGTTTAAAACACGAATCACTTCAAACTGCTCAAGCGATAAATTTTCATCAAGTTTGAAGGTGTTGCTTAGGTTTAAACAAATTGACGCATCAGGGCAATGCTCAACTATTAAAAATTCGCCGGTTTGTGCTTTAGAGGTAAGTTTAACAATGGCTTCTGTACTTGGCTGGGTGCCCGTGTACTCTTCAAAAAACCAACTTTTAGCCAAAACCGGTTTTAAATGAAATTTTACAGCGGTTGCATTAAGCGCAATTTGACAAACCTGCGCAGGAGTATACAAATTAAAGCCATCTAAGTAATTGTATACTTGCTCATAAAAAGCAGCATCTTCTAAGCTAAAACGTGGGTTTTCAAAAACACAGTCGGTAAGTTGCCTTAATTTATACGGTGTGCATAATTGCATATCGTCATTTAAATCAAGCAGTAAGCGGTTTTTATTTGCACATGCAATCCACTGCCATTGTTTTGTTGCTTGTAACATCTGCCTCCTCCTTGTTTAAAAATTTATTTTTTAATAAGACATTAATATTAGATTATAACGGCTTTTGACCATTTTTAAAACATTTGTTTAGAACATTTATTGAACGATCAAAAGCTTACATAACTGATCCTTATAAGGAATCAACGATCGATTTTACCAATTGTGGCCCTTTGTAGATGAACCCAGTATAAACCTGCACTAAATTTGCGCCTGCATTAAGCTTTTCTTGGGCAGATTGTGCGTCATCAATACCACCTACACCAATAATTGGTAATCTACCCTGTGTTAAGCGTTTAAGTTCGCTAACAACGTGTGTAGAGCGCTCTCTTACTGGGCTGCCAGATAAGCCTCCAGCTTCATCGGCATATTGCTGGCCCATTACTGCACTACGTTCAAGTGTAGTATTTGTTGCGATTACGCCATCAATTTGATTAGTTAATAGTGACTCGCTAACCTGCTCAATTTGGATTTGATCAAGATCTGGCGCTATTTTAACCAACATGGGTACTTGCTTATTATGTTTGGCAATTAAGTCAAGCTGCTCGTTTTTCAAGCTCTGAAGTAAGTCATCAAGTGCGGCGCCATATTGTAAATCACGTAGCCCTGGGGTGTTTGGAGATGAAATATTCACAGTAATATACGAAGCATGCTCGAAAACTTTACGCATACAATGAATGTAGTCGTCTTTGCCTTGCTCATTTGGGGTATCTTTATTTTTACCAATATTAATACCTAATATACCGGTGTACTTAGCATTTTTTACGTTATTAACTAAGTTATCGACCCCTTTATTATTAAAACCCATTCGGTTAATAATGGCATTTGACTGCGGTAATCTAAAAATTCGCGGCTTATCATTACCTGCCTGTGGGCGCGGGGTTACCGTTCCTACTTCTACAAAACCAAAGCCCATTTGGCTAAAGGCATCAATACACTCAGCGTTTTTATCTAAGCCCGCAGCTAAACCCACGGGGTTTTTAAATTCAAGGCCTAAAAAGTTAACTGGTTTGTTTTGTAGCTGTTGCGACCAAGCTGCGTTTAAAGGGGTGTGTGCAAAACGGCGTAAATTATTAAGCGCAAACTCATGTGCCCATTCAGCATCTCGGGTGAACATAAAACGGCGGGCTAAATCGTAAAACATGAATTGTTCCTCTTTAAATTTCAGACAAAAAAATACCTCAGACTAGGCTGAGGTATTGTATAACAATTTTAACAATTAACTGATTATTTACTGAGTAAATAACCAATTAAAGCTAAATTATTTTCCTGATGTATCACAGTTATGGCTTAACAACATCAATTCGCGCAGTGCAACTGAGAACTTGGCAAAGTCATGGCTTTGCGACGTTTTAAACTCAGCTAACATTTGCTTCCAACGCTGTAGTAGCAGATCTTGGCTTTCCATCCACTGATCTATTTGATTATCTACATCATTTTCGTCACCCTCAAAGCTGTTTAACACAACATGAGAAAGGGTACGTTGTTGCCAATCAAGCTCCTCACGGTACGATGCACGGGCAAGTGCTTGCCAATGATTAGAAACAGGCTGATTAGTGATTTGGTCTAAGAACCAATGTAAGCCCATACGCGAGCCAAGTTTAAAGTAAGTGTTAGACACCATCGCCACACTGCGGCCTGAATTATGCGCTATTTCAGCAATATCCATAACAGAGAACAGACTAGAAAGGTCAATAATACGCTTAGCAATTTGCTTAGGTACACCTTTTTCAACTAGCTCATTTGCTTTACCAGTCAAACATTCGTGCTCTTTATCTTGCATGTAGGTATTTAAGTTTTCGCTTAAATCTTTAAATGTTGGAGCAAAGAATTCGATTGCTTGTTCAATTGTTTGTGCCTTATTACGATGACGTAAGAACCAGCGTGTTGTACGGCGAACTGTACGACGTAACTGGTAAAGCATTTCTGTTTGAACTGCTGCTGGGATTTTATTATCTAGCGCGCTGATTGATGACCAGGTTTCGCGCATTTCAAAAATCTCGCTCGCAATTGAATAGCACATTGCGATTTCAGCTTCGTTAGCACCGGTCTCTTCGTTCATGCGTACCATGAAGTTTAAGCCCATGTCATTAACGATGTTATTCGCCAGTTTTGTTGCAATGATTTCTTTGCGCAGTGGGTGGTTATCCATCGCATCGTTAAACTTCTCACGTAGTGGACGTGGAAAAGACTTAACTAATAACTGACGGTAATAAGGATTTTCAGTAATTTCATCCGTTACTAAAGACTCTTTAAGTACCATTTTAGCGTACGAAACCAATACTGAAAGCTCTGGACGTGTTAGATCTTTTCCTGCTGCCGCGCGTTCTGCCAACTCTTCATCAGTTGGTAAAAACTCAATTGCACGGTTTAGCTTGCCTTCTTTTTCAAGGGCATGAATAAAGCGGATCTTCTCTTTAAGAGTTGATGCACCTTTAGATTGCGTAATAGACAGCGTATGAGTTTGACGGTAACAATCTTTAAGTACAAGCTCAGACACTTCGTCGGTCATAGAGTAAAGTAACTCATCACGTTGTTTACGTGTTAAATCACCTTCTGAAACTAAGCCGTTAAGTAAAATTTTAATATTTACTTCGTTATCTGAACACGCAACACCGCCTACGTTATCAATAAAGTCGGTATTTACACGCCCACCTTTGGCTGCAAACTCGATACGCCCTAACTGGGTTGCACCTAAGTTACCACCTTCGCCTAATATTTTAGCGCCAAGGTCTTTACCGTTTATGCGCAGCGCATCGTTTGCACGATCGCCTACATCAGCATCTGTTTCGTGGCTATTTTTAATGTAAGTACCAATACCACCGTTCCACAGTAAATCAAATTCCATCATTAATGAGGCTTTGATCAACTCATTCGGTGTCATGCTTGCTTTTTTAGTACCCAACATTTTTTTCATTTCTGGGCTCAAAGAAATCGACTTAGCTGCGCGCGAGAATATCCCACCACCCGCTGAAATCAGATCTTTATTGTAATCTTCCCATGATGAACGTGGCAGGTTAAACAAGCGCTCACGCTCTGGGTAAGAAGTTTCAGCATCTGGTGTAGGGTCTACAAAAATGTGCATATGGTTAAACGCAACTTGTAAGCGAATATGCTTAGACAATAACATGCCGTTACCAAATACGTCGCCGGCCATATCACCAATAGCAACCACAGTGAAATCGGTAGTTTGACAGTCAATATCCATTTCACGGAAATGACGTTTAACAGACTCCCAAGCACCTTTTGCTGTTATGCCCATTTTCTTATGGTCATACCCTACTGAACCACCTGATGCAAACGCATCACCTAGCCAGAAGTTATATTCGTTAGCAATACCATTAGCGATATC
This sequence comes from Pseudoalteromonas sp. MM1, assembly GCF_030296835.1. Taxonomy (NCBI): domain Bacteria; kingdom Pseudomonadati; phylum Pseudomonadota; class Gammaproteobacteria; order Alteromonadales; family Pseudoalteromonadaceae; genus Pseudoalteromonas; species Pseudoalteromonas sp. MM1. Next base: position 1,944,499 of record NZ_AP027922.1, read on the forward strand.
TGAGAAGGTAGCCGTGCCTTTATCGGCTGCAACTACTAAGTACGGGTCGTCTTCATCGTGACGAGTTACATTAGCTGGCGGTACAATTTCACCACGCTCAATGTTATCGGTAATGTCTAATAAACCACGAATGAAAATTTTGTAACACTCTTGACCTTCTTTAATAAAGGCTTCGCGTTCACTCGGTAGCTGCTTACATACAAAACCACCTTTAGAACCTACCGGCACAATTACGGTGTTTTTAACTTGTTGTGCTTTTACTAAGCCCAATACCTCTGTACGGAAATCTTCACGACGGTCTGACCATCGAAGGCCACCACGCGCAACTTTACCACCACGTAAATGCACACCTTCTACACGCGGAGAGTATACAAAAATCTCAAATGCTGGCAGCGGAAGCGGCATATCCGGAATTAAGCTAGGCTGTACTTTAAACGACACGTAAGATTTAAACTGACCCGCTTCATCTTTTTGGAAGTAGTTGGTACGCAATGTTGCCACTATCATATCTACGTATAAACGTATGATACGGTCGTCATCAAGGTTCGCTACGTTTTCAAGCTCTAAGTATATTTGTGCACTTAATTTCTCAAGCGTTTTTGCGCTTGCAGGGCTTTTTACTGAGAATTTTTTAGCGAATAAGTTAACTATTTGCGCAGCAATATGCGGATAGTTTGCAAACGTGCTCTCAATGTAGGTTTGCGAGAAAGTAACCCCAATTTGACGCATGTATTTTGCGTAGGCACGTAATATAGACGCTTCACGACCTGTTAAACCACCCATTAAGACTAAGCGGTTAAAGCCGTCGTTTTCAAGGCGGTTGCCCCAAACGTTAGTTAGTGCAGCGCGAAAACGAGCTGAAATCTTATCAAAGTCGGCCATACCTTTGCTGTCGATCAGCATAGAGAAGTCCATGATCCAGTTGATACGACCATCACTTGTTTTTACAGAATATGGCGTTTCACCTACAACGCGTAAGCCAAAATTTTCTAGCATTGGCATAACATCCGATAAGTGAATAGGCTCATCTTTATGGAACAAGCTTAGGCGAACAATATTACTGTTAGCTTCTTCTTGCGGGCGGTAAAACAGCATTTCTAGCTTGTTATCGTCGTTTAACAATTCTAGTTTTTCAATATCAACAACCGCAGCACTCGGTAGTACTTCATCTTTGTAAGAGCGTGCAAAGGCGTTGCAATATTTACGATTTAGCTCATTACCGCGGGCTTCCCCTGCTGACTCTAACAATGCAGATTGTAATTTATCTTCCCAAGTACGAGCAGCTTCTACTAAGTTGTTTTCGATGTCTTTCACGTTATATTCGATATTGTTATCGGTCACACGAACGGTGTAATGAGTACGCGCCAGTGTTGACTCAGAGAAATAGGTAGTAAATTCGACTTTTTCGTCAGAATTAAAGGCGTTCGCTAAAATGTCTTGAGTTTCTCGGCGCAGCGCTGTGTTATAACGCTCACGAGGTACATACACCATACACGAGAAGAAACGTCCGTAGGCGTCTTTACGGACAAACAAGCGACACATGTCACGTTCTTGTATTTGTAAAACACCCATAGCTACTTCGAGTAACTCGCTCTCGCGGGCTTGAACTAATTCATCACGTGGGTAAGTTTCTAAAATATTAAGTACCGCTTTGTAAGCATGGGTGCCTTTAGCAAAGTCACACATATCCATAATGCGGTTAATTTTAGTTTTTAGTACAGGCACATCAGCTGCACTGTTGTTGTAAAAGCTTGATGAAAATAGGCCTATAAAACGATCTTCACCAATAACATTGCCTTTATCATCAAAACGTTTAATGCCCACGTAATCGATGTAAGCTGGGCGATGAACACGCGATACAGAATTAGTTTTTGTTAATACTAATAAGTTACTGCTTAGTGCTTCTTGGCGGGCGAACTCTGGTAATTCAGATAATAAACGAGTGTGTTCATCGGTCGCATTTTTCATCAAACCAAGGCTTGTGTCCATTTTACCTTTTAACTGGTAATCACCTTGTACAGGAGTTAGCTCGTACTCGCGATAGCCCATTAAAGTAAAGTTATCTTTAGCCACCCAATCTAAAAACTCTACGGCTTCAGATACTTCGTTTTTATTTTTATTGTGTTTACGTTTTGGTACTTCTTTAGTAACAGAGACTAATTTTTCGCGAATCGGCTGCCAATCATCTACCGCAATAGAAACATCAACCAATACTGACTCAAGCTCTTTTTTGAAAGAAGCAATAACAGATGTATCGGTTTGGCGGTCTATCTCAATAAAGAACACTGTTTTAGTAGAGGTCGATTCTTGCTCTGCTTTTAAATTTGATAAACCAGAAATTTTTGCGTTTTCATCACGCTGAATTTTTAGCGGACAGTGAAGTAATAAGTGAGAAGCTATATTTTCACGGGTCATAGCCATACGTACAGAATCTACTAAAAATGGCATATCTTTAGCAATAATTTCTACAATTGTATGCGATGACTGCCAGCCATCTTTTGCTACTTCAGGGTTGAAAACGCGAATTACTGCGTCGTCTGTAGTGTTTTTTTCTAGTGCATTCCAAAGGCTGAGTGCAGCACCGTATAGGTCACTATCATTGCGATTTGCCAAATCCTCTTTAGACATATTGCTGTACAAGGCTTTGGCGAATTTCTCAACGAGTAACACATTATCAGCGTGAACTTTTTTCTGGATAAGCTTACAGACATTATCTAGGATAACCGAGGCTTGGCCTTCATTTCGTGTCATTGTATGTTCCTTAATCTATTACTGCTTGTAGTTAAGCAGAATATTTGTACAGCCATTTATTAGCGTGGAGTCAGTTAAATTCTAACCCTTTTAGCGCTAATAAACAGCCTTTTCGATGAAAACATTTTAAGCATTTCAGCTATTTGGTCATCTATTCACAAAATATAGATATAAATGACCATTACTGGCCATTTAGGAGCACAATTATTCACTTTATTTTTTCTGGTCGGTCCACAGTAGGCTACCAATTGCTGGCAATAGTAGTACCGCACCTAACATATTCACTAAAAACATGAAGGTAAGCAGTATACCCATATCTACTTGAAACTTAAGATCAGAGAATATCCACGTACTTACACCTATCGCAAGGGTAATGCCAGTAAACAGTACAGCACTACCACGCTCAACAAGCGCATTACGATACGCCACGCTCAGCGGTACGTTTTGCTTCAGTTGGCCCATCATTGAAGAAAGGATATAAATACCGTAGTCCACACCAATACCTACACCTAAGGCTATAACAGGTAAAGTAGATACCGTTAAGCCAATTTCTAATTGCACCATAAGTGCTTGTGCAAGCGTTGATACAATATACAAAGGTAATACCACTGCGATTGTCGCTTTTACGCTCTTAAAGCTTAATAAACACAAAATAATAACTGCGCCGTAAACGTAAAGCATCATCGGAATTTGTGCTGCAGAAACAGACTCATTCGTGGCTGCCATTACCCCAACAGGTCCCGACGCTAATTTAAAGGCTAATTTATCACTGCCTTCTTCTTGTGCAAATTGCTTAACACTTTGAATAACGGTATCGATTGTATTTGCTTTGTGATCATCTAAAAATATAATCACAGGCATTACAGAGCAATCACCATTAAGAAGCCCTGTGCTGGTTTCTACACGAGCTGTTGATTGCACTAAACTAGCAGAGTTACGCGGTAAGCTTTGCCATTTTAAGTTACCTTCGTTGTAACCTGCATTAACCGATTGCGCCACAGAGCTTAAGCTCACCGCCGATTGTACGCCTGGCACGTTTTCTACCTTGTATTGAAAACGGCTAATACGTTCCATCACATCGTGTTCTGTACACGCTGCAGGGTAAGCCTCAACAATCACTTTTAAAATATCAGATGAAATGGTGTATTTGTCCGATATTAAAAAAGTATCTTGATTGTAGCGAGCATCCTGATGCAGTGAGGGTGCACCAGCATGTAAATCACCTATTCGCATTTTATCAGCTTGCCAGAAACCCAGTGCAAATAACACCAATGTAAAACCAATAATAATTTTTGCTGTTTTAGGGTCTGTGGCTTTTACTAGTAAATCGCGTATTGCATCTAGCATATTTGGCTTTTGCGTATCGCCTGATTGAATATGCACACTGTTGGCAAAATTCATATACGAGGCCCATACAGGCAATAAAATTAAATTTGTAAATATAATAACCGCTACACCTAAACTTGCTGTGATTGCAAGTTCACGAATAATACCAATATCAATAGTCAGCAGGGTTAAAAAGCCTACCGTGTCTGAAAGCAGTGCAATACCACCGGGTACAAGTAATGCTCTAAAACTTGATTGACAACAAATGCGCGTACTTTTACCTTCGCCTACTTTTTTACCTATGGCGTTGATCATCTGTACGCCGTGGCTTACGCCAATCGCAAATACTAAAAACGGCACTAATATAGACATAGGATCGAGCCCAAAGCCTAGGCTCGACAATAAACCCATTTGCCAAATTACAGCAATAATTGAACACGCTATAGGTAATATAGTGAGCTTTAAACTGCCACAAAATAGCCATACCATAATAAAGGTAAAACCAATGGCAATAGCAAAAAATAGCACAACCCCTTTTGCCCCTTGTGCAATATCGCCGGCCATTTTGGCAAATCCAATAATATGAATACTGACTTTATCTGTACTTAAAGGGTCTCTTACTTGCGTTTCTAACTTTTCTGCGAATGCAAGTGTATCAAGCTTTTGCTGAGTTTGCGGGTCGGTTTCTAGTAGCTGAGCGGTTACCATTGCACATGAGTAATCACTGGCAATCATGCGTCCTACTACTTTTGCTTTTTCAATATTTTCTTTAACAACAGCTAACCCTTTTTGGTCGGCTTTAAAGTTTGCAGGAATAATTGGGCCGCCAGCAAAACCATCTTCAACCACTTCGACAAAACGCGCACTGGGCGCAAAAATAGAGTTAACTAATGGGCGGTTTACGCCAGGAATAAAATACAGTTGATCGTGTACTGCTTTTAATTGGGTGAAAAATTCAGGGTTAAAAATGTTGCCACTGTCATCACACACCGAAATTAAAATGCTATTTGCTCCACCAAATTGTTTTTCATGTTTAGTGTACACTTTCATGTATTCGTGATTTAGCGGTATATTTTTGTTAAACGAGGCGTCTAATTCAATGTGAGTGGCTTTATAGCCTAAAAAACATGTGATTAGCGCAAAAGCGATTAACATGATAGTCCGGTGTCTAAACACCGCTTTTTCTAAAAAATCTAAAAACGTATGCATTAAGGGGTCAACTCCTTCACTTTAATGCCATCTTCTGTTGCCATGACCAATTTATTATTAATTATTACGCCATCAAGAATAGCTTTACCATCAGGGCGTTGTTCATGTGTAAGTAAGTCGTCTTTTAAATGAAAGATCACACCACTATTTGCCAGCAGTAACCAATGCTCATTATTGTAATTTATAATGTTATTAATCGTGGCCGTTTTAACATTTTCGTAATGATGCCATTGTTGTTCATTTTTATTTTTAGCAAATACATTTCCTCTGAGCCCCGCCACAATCTCTTGCTGCGGATCTGATGCAACCGCAAAAAAAGAACCTGGGTAAATTTCATCAAGGCGTTGCCATGTTTGGCCGTTATCACTGCTTTTGGCCATTAACCCCATTTCACCGACTAACATCAAACCACTGTCTGTTTTTTCAATACGGTTAAAATGAGGCAGTATAGATGCTGTTTCGGCCTCGTAGCCTTCAGGATCATTTTCTTTCAAATCATTCAAATACTCTCTGTCTTCACTAAACAGTAAAGAGTCTAAAAAGCGTTTTTGCCAGTGCTTGCCGCCATCATTAGTTTGATAAAACATGCCATAAGCGCCAACAGCGAAACCAGTTAAGTCATCTTCAAAGTAAATATCTAAACACGGCTTATCAAGCTCTGGCTTTGCTTGTTGTAATTGCCAATTTAAACCACCATCGGTGGTATTAATTATTGTGGCATCGTGCCCGCACGCCCATCCATGAGTTTCATTAGAAAAGTCGACAGCAGTTAACAATACCTGTGTAGGTACGCTTTGCGCTTGCTGCCATTGCTCAGCGTTTTTGCTTGTTATTACCGTACCGTGCTTACCTACAGCCACTAAACCAGCACCTGTATTAGTAATATCAGTTAGTAGGGTTTTATTTGCGTTAATTGCGCTAATAGCATACTGAGGTGCATCTTGTGCAATACTCGCACCGCTTATGATCAGGCTGGCATATACCAAATACTTCATAAATTTTAATCGCCTTGAACTGAAGAATTGTTTGTCTGTTTGCTGAGGAAAATCCTGCGTGTCGTATAAACAAACGCGATGAGAAAGAAAAAAGCAGCTAACGGGCTGTTAGCTGCATATTACGTTGTTATCTACCTTCACGGCGTAATGCGCTTGAAGTAAATTCGTTATCGTTAAATGACTCTGAAAAATCATACATTTTTTCTTGGTTATCTAAACCAATAGCTAAGTAACGGCGCGAATTTAAATCGTGATACACTTCTAAGGTACTCCACTGCGTAGGTACTTCGTAGTAGTTTAAGCCATATGCCATTGCTACACGATAAAGTTGGTCGCGATTATCATAAATATCGGTCACTTGTACTTGCCAGCTATCCTCATCAATATAGAACACGCGTTTTTTATAAATATGGCGTGTATCATCTTTTAAGTTAGCTTCAACAACCCAAACACGGTGCTTTTCATAACGTGTATGCTCTGGGTTAATGTGGCCTGGTTTTAAAATGTCATCGTACTCTAGTTTATCACTGTGTAACTTGTAACTATTGTACGGAATGTATAACTCTTTCTTACCTTTTAGCGTCCAGTTGTAACGATTAGGTGAGCCGTTAAACATATCAAAATCATCGGTAGTACGTAGGCTATCTGCGGCTGTACCTGGTGCATCATATGCAACATTTGGTGCACGACGAACACGACGCTGACCTGAGTTATATGTCCACGCTTGACGAGGGGTTAATATTTGATCCATGGTTTCGTGTACAAGTAGCGCTGTCCCCGCTAGGCGTGCAGGCTCTGTCACCTTTTGCTTAAATTTAAACAAAATGTTTGAGTCTTGTAGCTCAGCCGGAGTCGCTTTAGGGTCAGAATATTTAACCAGTAGCTGCTCATCAAAGCCTACATAATTATACGAACCCGATGCAGTGGGTGCAGCTTGTCCACCAAAACGCTCGATTGATTGTCCGCGGTAACGTAATAAGTGATTCCAAATTGCTTCTAAGCCAGATTTAGGAATAGGAAATGGAATACCAATTGCGGTATTTTTAATTCCATTGCCACCTTCAATAAGCTCAGCCGTTGCTGCAAACTCTTTTGTTGCATCGTATACAAACTGTGGGTAAGACGCAGAGCGGCGCGTTTCATAAACAGGCATTTTAAACGTATCTGGGTATGCTTCAAATAAAGCAATTTGACCAGGGCTTAAGTTAGCTTTGTACTTATCAAGGTTTGTTTTATCAATGGTAAACAGCACTTTGTCCGCAGAATACGGGTCTAAATGGTGCATACCTGGCTCATAACCTTCTGGTGCAGATGTAATGCCGCCATTCCACGCTGGAATAGACCCATCAGCATTGGCAGCTTTTTCTGCGCCAAATGGCGTTAAGTCTTGTCCTAAACGTGCAACTTCTTCAGCGCTCATTTTTGCCATTGCCGCTGAACTTAAAAACATGCTACACAAAGCGGTAGCGATGAGGGTAGGTTTTTTAATCATACTAATATTACCCCTATATAGAATATTTTAAATTGAAAGAAACGTAGTCACGATCTGAGAAAGTATTGATATCGCCACCACCCCAAAATGAGTTGTAGCTCACATCAAGTGACCATGCATTTTGGTAATTAAAGTTCATCGTTACACCCAACGATTTACGGTCTTCAATAAACAAGAACATAGGATCAGGTGTGTTACCGTTTACATCATGAGAAAATACAAATCGTGGAGAGAAATTAATACCATTGTAAAGGTTAAAGTAATCACCTTTAGCTATTAAGCGATAACCCCAAGATGATGCCGTAGCAAACGACTTTTCTTCTGGGCCATTAGAAAGACCTAGTTGTAATGTTGTGTAGTCAGTAGTGCCTGGCCCTGTGATTATACCGCTTCGGCCAGTACCCGACACATTTAAACGCATTTCGTCGTAATCAGGCATGTCATGAATTTTCACAGCACCTACTTCACCTACTACAGCCCAGCTATCAGCACCCAATGACGGACCAAATAGATGTGTTGCAGTAAATTGAATTTGTGATGTGTCGCGTTCAATATAACCTTGCGCAACTTCACCTGCCGCAACAGAGCTAATCGCATCACCAAAACTCATTTGCGAAATACCCGCAAAGTCTGGGCGAATACCAGCCAGCGCCAATTGTTCAGGCATTGCGGTATAAAGTAATTCTACATCATCTATTTGTAATGGTTCGTCTTTACGAAATGCAAACTCACCAGCAAACGCGGTTTCGCCAATTGTGGTGTTAAAGCTTAAACCGTAAAGTTTAATATCTTCTGGGTAATCATTTTCTGCTTTTGAAAACGCAACTAAATCTGCCACATTGTCATCTGTAATTTCTGTTGTTGCAATCATCGCTAAATCTTGTGCGATCGCAGCTTGCGAAAAGTTAGATACACGACCAGAAATTAGCGGGCGACGACTGTGGTAGTTTACGTGGTATAACGCCACTTCTGTGTCGTTCCACTCAGGTAAAAACACACCTAAACGTAAACCATATTGGCCACCGTCATCTGGCTCTGTTTTACCGTTATCACCTTTACCTTTAAGCGCAACTTTAGTTGGATGAGCTAAATACATATTTGCAAGCAGAGCTTGGCCTTCTGCACTTGTCGGGTCAATACCCTGTGCAGCGGCTACCTGAGCAAAATTAGTATAAAGGTTATTAAGGCTGTCGGTTAAAAATGCCATATCAATATCAGGGTTTGAGGTAAAACCTAACTGTACATTTTGCTGATAGCCGTTTTCTGCTGCAAAGTCATTAGTAGAAAAATAAGTACCCGCAGCCGGTAGGCGTGTTTCATGCCATTGGTACTGATAAAAACCTTCTAAAGTAATATTTTCAGTGATCCCTAATGACGCCCAAAGCATACCTACAGGAATAAATGCTTCTTTAAGTTCAGCACCTGGCGCTTTTAAGCGGTCAATATCAACTGGGTTTACGTTAATACCATGAGAGATAAGTGTACTCTCACCCCAGTTGACTACTTGTTGACCAAGGCGAATTGACAGCGGGTTATTGCCATCGTTTAAGTCAAAATTTGCCCAAACGTAGGCATCTAATAAACGGATGTCGGCACAGCTTTGCTCTTTTGTGTCATCATCATCACATGGATCTACGCCTTGTCCTGAGGTTGGATTAACGTAGGCTCTATCACCATCCATTAACTCAAAATCGTAAAAGTACATAAATCGCGTAAATAAGCCGTAGTTATCTTTACTTATTGAAAGGTCGTGTGTTCCTTTCAGTAATTTTGAAAACGAATCACCGCTATCAAAATTAAGATTACCCGCATCGCCATTATTAGAGTATGAGCCTGGCTGAGCCCACACATCTTGAGAAGAATAAATTGTATTTAACGAAGGATTATACCCAGTCCAATCAAATGCAGGATTATTGCTTTTACCAATAATGTCGAAATCTCTATCTTCAACACGGACGCTTTGGCCATAGGAAAAAGTTGAGTCAAAGGTAACATCAAAGCCCCCTACCTCAAAACTTGCTGCATTCGCTGCTGCTGATAAACCTAAGCTTGCGGCTGCTAAACCTATAGCTATTTTGTTTTTAACAAAAAGCGATCTTCTTATCATTGTGTATCCCCCCTGTCGTGGGTAATTATGTGTGATCAAGTTATTGTTTTTAGTGTAATCTTAACGATAGAAGCGATTATAAAAAATTACAACTGGTCGCGTTCAATCAATTATTTTATTTATTAGCTGACGTTTACGTATTGGTAAGACGTCATACCAGATAATTTATACACGTAAATTAACAATAGAACAAATTGAAATTAACAAAAAGATAATATTTCTATGTATCTATAACATAAAAACAGTAGGTTAGGCGATACGTTCGAGACGAATAAATTTATTCTCGGGGGTAAGTAAAAGTCTAAAACGCCCTCTTATTCCAATAGATGAAATATAAGGGCGTAAGTGCGAGGCAGCAAAACGTATTGTTTTGCCGTTATCCTCAACCACTTGTACTGAGCTAAAACGACCATGGTAGTAGTCCATACATTTGTTGTAGCTCAGGTGTAAAGAAAAATAATACTCAATCATTTAATTAAGTGCTTTTTCAACCTTTTCATATAAATCAGCGCTTAACCCTTCAAGGCTTGCTAAGCGTTGTAACTGTGCTTTCATGGCTTGAGCACGGGTTGTGTCAAAGCGTTTCCACGACATGAAAGGCGTTAACATTCTAGAGGCATTTTGCGGATTAATCGCGTTTAGCTTAATAAGTAAATCACCTAATAATGCGTAACCTTCACCATCTTTACGATGAAATTGCGCGGTATTAAAATGACTAAAGCTGCCCACTAATGCGCGTACACGATTTGGGTTAGAAAAATCAAAGCTAGGATGCGCGTACAACGCTTTTATATTCTCAATAGCATCATCACCAGATTGCATAGCCTGCAGCGCAAACCATTTATCCATAACTAAAACATCATGACGCCACTGGCTATCAAAATGATCTAACAATATGGTTCTCAATGGGTGTGATGCTTTTACCACCGCACTTAATGAGGCTAAAACATTGGTCATATTCGCTGAACCTGCCGATTCTTTAATAAAGCGGTCAACTTGCTCTGAAGGTATTTTAGCTAAGTAATGTAAACAAACACCTTTGAGCGCTCTTATAGCCACTGCATCTGGATTGATACTGCCATCATCTACTAACGAACTGTAACAATGTAAAAGCTCATCAGATAATTGCTCAGCAATTTGTTGCTCAAACAACTTAGTGATTGTAATGATTTCGTCAACGGGAATGATGTCAAACTCAGCGGCAAATGTATCAAAGCTTGGCAGTTTTATAAGCTCTGCTATAAGTGCTAAATCGCCACTTTGTGCGCTTATTAACACACGTAGTGCATTAATAACGTTTTCACTTAATGTTGCGCGCTTTGGTGCGTTGACTGCTTGCTTAACTGCATTAATGAATAACTGCTGCTGCGCATCCCAACGCGAAAAATCGCTGCGCGCAAAACGCATAATGTGCAGTAAATCAGGTTCTGAATTTTGCTGGCTTAAAATACAGGGCGCAGAAAAATCTTCTAGTAACACAGCCACTGGGCGAGCAGGTATTTGATCAAAATAAAACGTTTGTGCAGGTGCAGTTACGTTAAGCACATGGTCTTGTTTTTCACCTTGATAAGTAAGTGCAATACTTTGCCCATTTTCATCTAATAATTCGATGGCAAATGGAATATGAAGGCTCTTGTTATCTGGCTGATTTAGCGGAGCTGTTTGCTCAATTGTTAAAGTATAAAGTTGCTTATCGTGATCATAGTGCTGTGTTGCATTTAATCGTGGTGTCCCTGATTGGCTATACCAACGCTTAAATTGGGTTAAATCTATGCCTGAAGCATCACTCATTGCAGCAACAAAATCATCACAGGTAACCGCTTGACCATCATGGCGTTCAAAGTAAAGCTGCATCCCTTTTTGAAAATTAACCTCACCTAACAAAGTGTGCATCATTCTGATAACTTCAGCCCCTTTATCGTACACCGTTACGGTATAAAAGTTATTCATTTCGATAACTTTTTCAGGGCGAATTGGGTGCGCCATTGGCCCCGCATCTTCACTAAACTGATGTGTGCGCATTACTTTAACAGCATCAATGCGGTTAAGTGCGCGTGAGCCTAAATCGCTACTAAACTCTTGGTCTCTAAATACTGTGAGCCCTTCTTTTAACGATAGCTGAAACCAGTCTCTGCAAGTAACACGGTTTCCCGTCCAATTATGAAAATACTCATGACCAACAATAGACTCTATCGTGTGATAATCTTTATCGGTGGCGGTTTCTTGGTTAGCCAATACGCATTTACTATTAAATACATTTAGCCCTTTGTTTTCCATTGCTCCCATATTGAAAAAATCCACGGCAACAATCATGTAAATATCTAAGTCGTATTCTAGGTTAAAGCGTGTTTCATCCCAATGCATGGCTTTTTTTAAAGAGTTTATTGCATGTGGTGTTTTAGATAAATTGCCTTTATCAACAAACAACGCAAGCTCTATTTCACGCCCACTTTTTGTTGTGTAAGTGTCTTTTAGTACATCAAAATCGCCCGCTACTAATGCAAATAAATAACTTGGCTTTTTAAATGGGTCTTGCCATTTAGCAAAATGGCGGCCATCAGCTGTTTCACCACTGTCAATTTGGTTACCATTTGACAGTAAATGCTTAAAGCTTTTATCAGCAATAATCGTCACATCGTACGTGCTTAGCACGTCAGGGCGGTCTAAAAAGTAGGTTATTTTTCTAAAACCTTGCGCTTCACATTGCGTGCAATACGCTCCGCCAGATAAATACAAGCCTTCTAAAGAAGTATTTGTATCAGGAGAAATTTCAGTAACAATTTTAAGCTGGCATGTGTGAGGTAAATCATTAATGATTAATTGCTCACCTTCAATCTTATAATTAGTATAAGCAACGTTGTCTACTTGCAGCTCCACTAATTGTAAGTCTATGCCATCTAACACAAGCGCTGAGTTTTGATTTGTTGTTCTTTTAAGCGTTAGTAGCGCCGTCACTTTTGTATTTAGTGGTTGTAAGTCAAAAGTGAGTTCAGTGTGCTCTATAGAAAAATTTGGCGCAGTGTAATCTTTTAAGTATTGCGCTTTTGGCTTTACTGAAACAGTCATAGTTACTCCAAGTAAAGCTCCTTAATAAAGGAGCTATTTAGATTTATGCAGATTGCTTAGGTTCAATGCGTAAAATTTTAATGCCTACGTACGCATAAATAATGGCTAAGAAAGGGTTAATTAAATTAAAGAAAGCATACAAGGCATAGTCAAATGGGTTTATTAATAAAACGCTTTGCATGTACGCACCACAGGTATTCCAAGGAATTAACGGGCTTGTTATTGTGCCGCCATCTTCTAAAGTACGCGATAAATTAACGGGCTTTAAGCCACGCTTTTTATATTCTTCTTTAAACATACGACCCGGCACTACAATAGCGATGTATTGATCAGCCGCTATTAAGTTTGTGCCCACACAAGTAGCAATGGTAGATGTAATAAGGGAGCCTGTACTTTTTGCTATTTTTAAAATGCTCTTAACAAAAATATCTAATAAACCGGTTTTTTCCATAATGGCACCAAACATAAGAGCCGTCATGATCAGCCATGTTGTAGTTAACATCCCTGCCATACCGCCACCACTGAGCAATGAATCCATTTTGTCATCGCCCGTGTCGATGCTAAAACCATCGAAAAAAGTCGTCCAAATAATTTTGAAATAACCAACCAGCTCCCCCTGAGAAAGGTCAATTTGTGTCGCTATTAAATCTGACTGAAACAACATGGCCCACACAGCACCAATTACAGCGCCAATTGAAATAGCTGGAAATGCTGGCATTTTTTTAATCGCTAAAGCTAGTAGCACAATTAATGGAATTAACATTTCAAAGCCAATATTAAAGTTTTGCTCTAAAATCGCTGTTATTTCGTCGATCCTGCCAGCTTCGTTGGAGGCAGTTGCATTAAAGCCCATAAATATAAAAATGATTAATGCAATAACAAAGCTAGGAACAGTAGTCCATAGCATGTGGTGAATATGTTCAAATAAATCAGCTCCAACAACAGCCGGTGCTAGGTTAGTCGTTTCAGATAGCGGACTGAGTTTATCACCAAAGTAGGCACCCGAAATAACCGCCCCTGCCGTCACAGTTTGATCAAGCCCTAAACCGGTGGCCACCCCTAAAAGCGCAACACCTATGGTGGCGGCTGTGGTCCAAGAGCTACCTATACTCATTGCAACAATGCCACAAATTAAGCAACTTGCGGCGTAAAACCAGCTTGGGTTAATAACCTGTAAGCCATAATAAATGAGTGTTGGCACGGTGCCCGACAACAGCCAAGTACCAATTAAGGCACCCACCATTAATAAAATTAAAATTGCCCCCAATGATAAGGTAATACCTTCAATCATCGCTTCTTCAAGCTTTTTCCACGTATAACCATTTTTTAGCCCTATTAATGCCGCTGCAAAGGTGGCAAATAATAACGCTATTTGGTTGGGGCCTGATGACGAATTATCGCCAAATAAATAGACCGCTGCGCCTAAAAGGCAAATTAAAACAGTAATAGGAACAAGTGCATCAAAAAATGAGGCGGGTTTAATTGGTTTTTCTAAAGGCTTCAAAATAGTGACTCCTGCACACCACATACCGCGGCGTGGTTATTTATTATTTTTAGCGTATCAGTGCTTTTTTAAGCCACAGTAATGTAACTCAATGTAGTAATTTGCGATTATAGCAATTTAGCGAAATTTAGGTAACAAAAAAGGCGCAAAAAGCGCCTTCTAAACGGGGTAAACACGTGTTTATTTTTTAGCGATACGGCCAAAGTTAATGTAATCTTGAGTGATCAGTGCTGCCTCTTCTAAGAAAGGGTCAAGCTCTTCAATTATCTCAGGTACATCATCTAGGTTTTCTATTGGCTCTTTACCTAAACGCTTTAAGCGCTCATTAGTGCGCGCTAGAGTACGTGCTTCGTTTTCATCTTTTTCTTTAATACGGTCTGCTTCAACTAAAGAAATAGTTTTGCGATCTTTTTCTTCGTTGTAACGGGCAATATCATCAAATACGTAACTAAACTCTGGCTCTGACTTAATACGTACTTCGTGCTGTTTTTCAAGATAAGTGATTACAGGCGTTAAATTACCCTGCTTATTATACTTAGCTCGAACTATGCTGTCCCACGGCAATGCATTATCTTGCTTGCTCTCGCCCCATTCTGCTGGGTCTATCGCTGAAGGGAATGAAATATCGGGAATAACCCCTTTATGCTGAGTACTGCCGCCGTTTATGCGGTAAAATTTAGCAATAGTGTATTGCACGCTACCTAAATCGTTGTCGTATAAATCATACGCACGGCCTAATCCTTTGTGCTGCTGAACCGTTCCCTTACCAAAGGTTTGCTCGCCAATAATAACCGCGCGGCCATAGTCTTGCATTGCGGCGGCAAAAATTTCAGAGGCAGAAGCACTGTAACGATCAACTAAAACTGTTAATGGGCCATCATAATAGGTAATTCCGTCACGGTCTTTTTGCTCTTCAATTCGGTTATTTAATGTATGAATTTGTACAACCGGACCTTGGTCAAAAAAGAGGCCTGATAACTGTGTAGCTTCATATAATGATCCACCGCCATTTTGGCGCAAATCAATAATAATACCGTCTACGTTTTCTTCTTTAAGTTTGGCTAGTTCAACTTTAACGTCTTTTGAAAGGTTGTTGTAAAAACCAGGTATTTCTATAACACCAATTTTTGAAGTTAAATTGGAGTAACTTGCTTCAAATACTTCCGATTTTGCGGCTCTATCTTCTAAACGAATTTTATCACGAGTGATCTCAACGACTTTAGGCGTACCATGCGCATCAGAACCTTTAAGATACTGTAAACGTACCTTAGTGCCTTTTGGGCCTTTGATTAAATCAACAACATCGTCTAAACGCCAGCCAATAACATCAACAAACTCTTTTTGATCTTGAGCAACGCCAATTATTTTATCGTCAGCTTTTAGCTGCTCTGTTTTATCGGCTGGGCCACCTGGTACTAAGCTGCGAATAACGGTGTAATCTTCATCTGGGCTTAAAACAGCACCAATGCCCTCAAGCTCTAAGTCCATATCCATTTTAAATTGTTCAGCACGGCGCGGTGATAAGTACGACGTATGCGCCTCAATGCTTCGCGCTAGCGAATTCATCACAATTTGAAATGCATCTTCTGAATTGGTTTGTACTAACCGTTTTTGTGCATTTTTATAACGCTTGGTAAGAACCTCTTTAATCCCTTCCCAATCTTTACCGGTCATTTTTAAACGTAAAGCATCGTATTTAACGCGTTCACGCCAAATTTCATCAAGCTCAGCTTGTGATGCTGGCCATGCTGAATCTTCACGGTCAAAAAAGTATTCGTCGTCTTTATCAAACGTCATTTCTTTATCTAGAAGTGATAAAGAGTAATCATAACGTTCAAAGCGGCGCTTTAAGCTTAAGTTAAAAATATCAAACGTAAAACCTAACTTGCCAGTGGTAATCGCATTATCAAAATCGTTGCGGTATTTTTCAAACGCAGCAATGTCGCTTGCTAAAAACACACTTTTATTAAAATCAAGGGATTCGATATAACGATCGTACACTTTACTAGAAAGCGCATCGTTAAATCGAACCGGTGTATAGTGTGAACGAGCAAATAAGTTAGCCACTCGTTTGCTGGCAGTGCCATGTTGACTTTCTTGTTTAAGTACAGGCAAGTCTTCAAGTTTTGCCGCTTCAACTGAAGCGAATAAAGAACCCGAAAACAGGGCAGCAACTAACGGAATGAGCGTAAACTTTTTACTCATACACAACTCCTTAATTTATTTACAACTTAAATAATGTATAAGCTGTCAGCTTTGGTTTTAACTTGCATGCCTGTTACTAATTCAACATGGACTTCGTCTTTGTTTACTTCAGTAATTACCGCATTTACAAGTGCTTGGCCAAGTTTTACCTTAACCTTGTTATTAACCTTGACCTCACTTTCAGGTAAAGGTTCAACTTTTCCTGAACGTTTAGCAGGGGCTGCTTTAGCTGGTTTGTTAGCTTGTGCATTGTTTTTGCTAGAGTGGGCTGGTTTTTTCTTGAAAGATTTAGAATCTGAATCTTGGCGAGGACGCTGTTGTTTTTTGCGTTTTGCCATTTTAGCACGGCTTTCTTCTAGTGCTTTTTGAGCGTGGTCAATGTGCTCTTGCTCAACTTTTTCACCTTGATTACCATCAAGATCAATACGAAACTCTGACTTAGTCACAGCTTCTAAATAACGCCAGTTAGACGTGTATTTTCTAAGCGCTTGACGTACTTGAGTCTTACTTACTTTTTCAGACCCTTCGATACGCTCGGCAATATCTTTAAAAATACCGACTTTAAGCGGTTTAATACCGTCTTTTTGTTTAAAACATTGTGGAAATTCTTGATAAAGAAATTCCAGCACTTCATTAATATCTTTTAGCTTGTTTGTGGTTTCCATTTTAGAACCTATTTTTCACATCTTTTCATCAAGGGACGAATCAACGTAGTGTATTACCCAGTCGATTAACTCTTCGAAGTCGGCCTCAAGTACAGCCAAATCACCTCGAAGGTGTTCCCAAATACCATTTATTATTTCATCGATTGATTCACAATCTAAATCATCTGGGAGTTTATCCCAGGCTATGTGAATCAAATCATTGAGCGTTTCCGCTACATGTTCTTCTTCCCCTTCCCAATCGCCTACATCTTGTACTGCGAATAGGTAGTCTTGAACATTTAGCAAGTCTTTCATTATAAGCTTGCCTCTAAGCATTTAACTAATGCTTCAAGACCTGCTTGGTCATCAGTATCAAATCGACCAATAGTTGGGCTATCGATATCAAGAACAGCAACTATTTTATCATTTTTCATGATAGGTACAACAATCTCAGAGTTAGACGCTGCATCGCAAGCTATATGGCCTTCAAACGCATGTACATCTTCAATTAGTTGAGTTTTTAATGTTGCTGCAGCCGTACCACACACCCCTTTTCCAACAGGGATACGTATACACGCTGGATTACCTTGAAAAGGCCCAAGCACTAATTCACTTGGCGAATCCATAAAGTAAAAGCCCGCCCAATTTACATCTTCTAATGAGGTAAATAATAGCGCACTTATGTTAGCCATATTAGCAATGACATTAGATTCACCAGCAATTAGTGATTCAGTTTGCTTAACTAATGACTGGTAAAAATCGTGCTTTTGCATACCAAACTACTTCTTATTAAACAGACAGTAGCTAAAGGTACTCTTTGTCGTGAAAAATTGAAACCTTTTACAGGCAAAAAAACAGAAATAGCGCCGTTTTTGAGCACGCTTGATTAATATTTCTGCAATTATTTTTTTGCTGATTTACGCAAGCCAAATAAAAATAGTCCTGCAGCAAAAGCGGCCATTACACTATTAATTAAAAATATCTCGCCTGTTGTAGCACTCAATAGGTAACTAAAAATTGCGCCACCAAGCAACCCAAGAGTCAGTACCCCTGAATAATTTACTTTTGCATACTTAAACATAAGCAAATAACCAGGCACAACAAAAGCGGCCATAGTAAGGCCAACAATATGTGCATTGGCGATTGCCGTCATTAATAGTTGTAAAAAAATGGTAGCCGTATCGCCATTCATAGTGAGCCCATAATAAAGGCCAAGTAAACTACCAACAATAACGGGAGATAATAAAGAAAGCGCGACACTTTTTGCTAGTTGATGTTTCATTTAAGTTCCTAAATACACACTACAAACATTATCTTAAGCATGCACCAAGTTCTTAAGGTTAGAAACAGAGACTATGGTCGTAATTTATGATGGGAAATTATACGTATTTTTGAGTTAAGAAAAGTGTTACTGAATCAACTAATCTAAAAACAAAAAAGCCCGCTAAAAGCGGGCTTTAATATAATGGTGGAGAGATAGGGATTTGAACCCTAGATGGGCTACAAACCCATGCCGGTTTTCAAGACCGGTGCATTCGACCACTCTGCCATCTCTCCAAAAGTGCTATAAACTACAAGTAAGAGTGTACTCATAGTTATTGTAATTAGGTGGTGGAGAGATAGGGATTTGAACCCTAGATAGGCTACAAACCTATGCCGGTTTTCAAGACCGGTGCATTCGACCACTCTGCCATCTCTCCGCACGGCCTGCATAATAGGGAAACCCATTGGCTTTGTGAAGCTTTTTTTAAAAAAAACTGTTTAAGTGCTTAAAAAACAATTAATTTGTTCAAAGATAAAACAAAAGCGCTATTATTTATACACAAATGAACTTTAATTAAAAAATAACACGCTATTGATCTACAAAGGTTTGCCCAAACATATAAGAGTTGGTAATCTAATTTTAGTTAAATTATCGAAACAAACATGTTTCACTTAAAGGAGCTCTACAATGGCATTTAATCATTCGTACAATACCGCTAAACCGGTAATGTCGACCATTGAAACAAACAAGGTACTTAAAAACACCTATTTCTTACTGGCCATGACATTAGCATTTAGTGCTGTTACGGCGGGTATTTCAATGGCATTACAATTACCTTACTTTATGGGAATTGTGTTCACACTGGTTTCGTTTGGTTTATTATTTGTTGTAAACAAAAAAGCAGACTCAGCCTCAGGCGTTTTTTGGGTATTTGCTTTTACTGGCTGTATGGGCGCAGGCCTTGGCCCACTACTTAACTATTATGCGGCTATGCCTAATGGCCCAATGCTTATTATGCAGGCGCTTGGTTCAACTGCATTAATATTTTTTGGTCTATCGGCTTATGCATTAAACACTAAAAAAGACTTCTCATTTATGGGTGGTTTTTTAACTGTGGGCTTATTAGTCGTTATTGTTGCAAGCATAGTTAATATTTTCATTGGCAGCTCGCTAATGTTTATGGTGCTAAACGCAGCTGTTGTGTTAATTATGTCTGGCTTAATTTTATTTGATACAAGCCGTATTATTAACGGCGGTGAAACTAACTACATTCGCGCTACTGTCTCTCTATACTTAAACGTATATAACCTATTTACCTCTTTACTGCACCTTCTTGGCGCAAGTGATGACTAATTAAATAGTTCTGTTAAAATAGCCCCTTTATTGGGGCTTTTTTATTGGAATTGTTTTGGCGCGATTTGTTCTTTCTTTACATACTCCACCTTCAGATCATGATTCAACGCAGCGCATTATAAAGTTTGCAAATGCATGTTTAGCACAAGGCCATACTATAGATGCGATATTTTTGTATCAAAATGGTATTTATCACGCATCAACATATTTTGAGCTAGCTTCGGACGAACTGCAAACTCCTACGTACTGGCAACAGCTTGCAGATAAAAACGTCAACTTAATGCTCTGTATTACTGCAGCAGAAAAACGCGGCTTAGATACAAGTCAAACAGGTGTGTTTACTGTTGCAGGGCTTGCTGAATTTGCAATGTTAGCGAGCGAAGCAGATAAATGGATACAGTTTAAATGAAAAACGTTTTAGTGATGAGCCAATCCAGCCCCTTTGATGAGCTTAATACCCGTGATGCCTTAGACATGTCACTAATATTTGCTGCAGTGGAGCAAAATATTAGCTGGCTATTTAGCGGCCCAGCGGTACTTGCTTTAAAGCATAATCAATCAACGCAGCAACTGGGTGTAAAAGATTTTTTTAAAAACATTAAAACACTCGAAATCTATGAAGTAGAAAACATATATGTTTGTGAAAAGTCGTTACTTGATTACAACTTAAGTAAATCTCAATTAATTATTGATACAACCAGCCTAAATTACACCGAGCAGCAACAATTAATAAGTCAGCAAAATTTTGTGGTGAACCTATGAGCACATTACATATTTTTTCAAAGCCACTGGCTTATTACGACTCAACTCAGCTTGAAAACTTAATTCAAGACACCGATAAAGTACTCCTTGTTGGTGATGCCTGTTATGCCGCTAAGCAATACTTTCAATTAAACAACTCGCTAATGTTGCTTTTAGAAGATGCCCAAGCTCGCGCGGTTAAACTAACCCCAGGCCAAACACTTATAAATTACGAAGAGTTTGTTACCCTTACACTATCTACTAACCAATCTATTACTTGGTAATCTATGCTTGAATTTAATAATCAACAAATCGACACTGATAAGCAAGGCTATTTACTTGATTACACCTTGTGGACAAAAGAGTTAGCGCCCGTAATAGCAGAGCAAGAAAACATAACGCTTAGCGAACAGCACTGGGAAGTCATTAATTTTGTGCGCGGCTTTTATTTAGAGTATAACACCAGCCCAGCAATAAGAATGCTTGTTAAAGCCATGGCAAAAGCCCTTGGTGAAGACAAAGGCAATAGCATTTATTTGTATAAATTGTTTCCTAAGGGCCCTGCAAAACAAGCCACAAAAATTGCTGGGTTACCAAAACCCGCTAGGTGTATTTAATGGCTAGTAAACCAATACATAATCGCGCAAGTAAAAGTACCACTAAACGCACTACGGGTAGAACTTATTCACGCAGTGCGCTAACTAAAAAAAGCACAATTTCGCGGGAAGTTAAGCCCGCCATAGCGTCTAAAGATAAAAAAATTGTGCTATTTAACAAACCATACGATGTGCTGTGCCAATTTACTGATGATGCCAACAGAAAAACCTTAGCTGAATTCATTCCCATTAAAGATGTATACGCTGCAGGAAGACTCGACCGCGACAGTGAAGGGTTATTACTTTTAACAAACTGCGGAAAGCTTCAAAATACCCTTACCGCACCAAGTAAAAAAACCAATAAAACCTATTGGGTGCAAGTTGAGGGCGAGCCAAGTGCAGAGGCTATTAATGCCCTATGTAAGGGGGTGGAACTAAAAGATGGTATTACCTTACCCGCAAACGTAAAAATTATTGATGAGCCGAATATTTGGCCTCGCGTGCCACCCGTTAGAGAGCGAAAGTCGATTCCTACAACGTGGTTAAGTATTACAATTAACGAAGGACGCAATAGGCAAGTTCGCCGTATGACCGCTCATGTTGGGCACCCCACATTAAGGCTTATTCGCTACAGTATTGGTAATTATACGCTTGATGACATTGAGAGCGCTCAATACCGTGTTCTTAAGGGGGATGAAAATGCATAAACCCCATGTTACGGTTGCTGCTGTAGTAAAAAAAGGAGACAGCTTTTTACTCGTAAAAGAGCGAGATAAATTTACTGCTACTATTTGCTATAACCAACCTGCCGGCCATTTAGAATTAAACGAAACACTAGCTCAAGCAGCCAGCAGAGAGCTTTTTGAAGAGACAGGTTTAACCTTAACCCCAATTGGTTTAGTCGGTATTTATAACTTACATGCGGCAAATGGGGTACATTATTTGCGCTTTTGTTTTATGTTTGATGGCGCTCAAACCACGACTGAGCCCAGCCCAAAAGACACAGATATAATTAGCGCCGACTGGCACACTTTAGAAGACATAAAAACGCTGCCTCTAAGAAGTCATTTAGTTTTAAAATGTATTGAAGACAGTCTAAACCGCCCTATCCAAGACGTTGAGTTTATTTACGACGATAATTAAACACCTGCGCTTTATATAATTCTCAAGGCTAAAAGTTAACTTAATGCTAAACAATTTCGTCCTTGCCTTTTAGAATAATAAAGTGCGCTGTCGGCAGCCTTAATAAACTCTTTTTGATCGCAATTATCATCTTTACCTATCGCGTTAATACCCATGCTAAGAGTTAAGTAGCCGGTAAAGCTGTCTTCGTGAGGAACATGTAGCTCTTCAATTGCTTTTTGAATATGCTCAGCAATAAATAAAGCCCCTTGTTTGTCGGTTTGAGGCAGCAATACAACAAATTCTTCTCCACCATAACGCGCCACAAAGTCCTCGGTGCGGCTTACCGTGCACGCTATTGCTTGCGCCACGTTATACAAACATAAATCTCCTTCAACATGCCCGTAGCGGTCGTTAAATAGCTTAAAGTGATCAATATCAATTAAAATAATCGCCAAGTCGTCACCACACTCAACGGCTTTTTCAAACTCTTTACTTAGCTTTTCATCAAAACGACGTCTATTTGCTATTTGTGTTAGCGAATCTAAGAATGCCATGTCGCGTAAAATATTTTGATCTTCTAAACGCTTGGTCGCATCATTAAATACAGCAATATATTCATCGCCCAAATTGATTCCAGATACTTCCATGGTAATTGTATTGCCGTTTTTACAAGTCACATGGTAATCGTGCGCGGGAATGTCTTGCCCTGTTTCATTGCCAGTTTCTAATGCCGATTGCCACGTTTTTTTAACCGCTTCACGATAATGTGCATCGGGGTAAGCCTTTACCCACCACTGGTCTAAATTAGGTAAATCGTCAACGGTGTAACCAAATACATCAATAAAACGCTGGTTAACGCGGATAATATCCCCTGTTTTTGCACATACATTAGAGATAGGCATAGGCAAAATAGTAAACAAATGTGCGTAATGGCTCATTTCGTGGCGCTTCATAGGGTGGTGCATTTTTTTTGAAAGGAAACTGTAAGGCGCATCTTCTTTATCGTGAGACAGTGAATGCTCCATTGTTAACACAAAATACCACTCACGCCACCATTGTTGCGTCGCTTCAGTTAAAGCGACTTCTGCTTGGTTAATTAAACTTAAAGATTCATTAACCGAGTTAAAAATATCATCAACGGGGCTCGGCTGTTGAAAATCCACAGGCAGTGTGTGTTTAAATATTTCATGAAAAAGTTTGTAAGCCGACTGCTTAAACTCACTCGCTGGGTTTTCAAGTAACTGCTTTACATGAAAGCTTGAGTTGGTGGTATAAAATGTAATTAAGGTCGTAAGCTTTTTTACCTGAAAGGCATAATTCATATATTCATTCCGTTGAAAATATTAAGACAATAAAGAGCAAATTTAAAACACAAAATCTTGCCTGCTCCTTAATTGTGCTGCAAACACAAGGTAATACGGGCATAATTATTATGTGTTCAGACAATAATGGCACCGAAAAATCTTTTTACAATGGCTTATTTAAAGTTTTCGTGATTTTTTATGTTAAATGCGATTCAGTCTTATTTGCTATTTATTATATGAATAAAATAACGACAAAATCGTGAGTTTGCACTACTCCTCCCTTTAAGCAAAAACAAAATGCGTGCTATAATCGCGGCCTTTCCAAGTTAACAGCAATCTGTATAAGCGAAATTATTCATGAGCGAAAATAGTCACATTAAAGTCATCGTTGGCATGTCCGGCGGTGTTGATTCTTCTGTATCTGCATATTTATTAAAACAACAGGGCTACCAAGTAGAAGGCCTGTTTATGAAGAACTGGGAAGAAGACGACAATGACGAATACTGTGCAGCCGCTGAAGACTTAAAAGATGCACAAGCAGTGTGTGACAAATTAGGCATTGAGCTTCATACCGTTAACTTTGCAGCCGAATACTGGGATAACGTTTTTGAGTACTTTTTAGAAGAGTACAAAGCCGGCCGTACGCCAAACCCAGATATTATGTGTAACAAAGAAATTAAATTTAAAGCATTTTTAGAATTTGCAGCACAAGCACTTGGCGCCGATTATATTGCAACAGGTCATTATGTTCGTCGTGAACTACGAGATGACAAATATGTTATGTGCCGAGGCTTAGACGATAACAAAGATCAAAGCTATTTCTTATATACCTTAAGCCATGAACACATAGGCCAAACTCTTTTCCCAGTAGGCGATATAGCTAAACCAGAAGTACGCCGTATTGCAGAAGAGCAAGACTTAATCACTCATGATAAAAAAGACAGCACCGGTATTTGTTTTATTGGTGAGCGTAAGTTTAAAGACTTTTTACAAAAGTTTTTACCTGCTCAACCAGGTGTGATTGAAGATAATGACGGCAACAACGTCGGAGAGCACGAAGGGCTTATGTATCATACACTTGGCCAACGTAAAGGCTTGTTAATTGGTGGCATGAAAGAAGGCTCTGGCGAACCCTGGTACGTTGTTGATAAAGATGTAGAGCGCAATGTGCTCGTTGTAGGGCAAGGTAAAGACCACCCTCGCCTATACAGCAATGGCTTAAACGCCAATCAATTACATTGGGTAGACCGTGTTGGTCCACAAGGCACAACGCGTTGCACCGTTAAAACCCGTTACCGCCAAGAAGATATTAATTGTACCCTTTTAGTTGGCGAAGATGGTATGGCACGCGTATTATTTGATGAACCACAAAAAGCCGTTACACCAGGTCAATCAGCTGTATTTTATGCCGATGATGTGTGTTTAGGTGGCGGTATTATAGATTCGGTGATTAAGTAATGAATCAACACCAAGTCATGGCGCTTGCGGCCATGTGCCAAGTGGCAAAACAAGTACAAAAAATTGCGCAATACGGCAGCGCAAACGATTCAGACTTAGACGTGCTATTTACAAGTATCGTACAAACATCACCTGCATCGCCGGTTGATGTTTATCAAGGTACGCATAACTTGCGCGACGGCTATAAAACATTAATGGCACAGCTCACTGCTGGCGCCCAAAAAGATGTGGAAATAGTTAAGTACGTAGGTGGTTTAATGCAGCTTGAACGTATTTTAAATAACGAGCCAAAAAGCTTAGCTGAACTTGGCCGTCGTATCGACGACATTCATCGTCGCTTAGACCACTTTGCCATAACCGATGACACCGTAGTTGCCGGTTTAGCAGATATATACTCGTCGGTGCTGAGCCCCCTTGGGCACCGAATTCAGGTTTATGGCAAACCCGAGTTATTAAAACAGCAGCAAACGCAAAATAAGATTCGTGCACTTTTATTAGCAGGAATTCGCAGTGCTGTATTATGGCGACAAATGGGCGGTAAACGCCGTCACTTTTTCTTTGCAAAAAGAAAAATTCTCGCTATTGCAAAAACAAACATTTAATTATCGTTCAAAACTAAAATTTAGGAGTTATTATGGAGCTTTCAGCGTTAACCGCTATCTCTCCAGTGGATGGTCGCTACGGCAGCAAAACCACTGAACTACGCAGTATTTTCAGCGAATTTGGCTTAATCAAATACCGCGTAACCGTTGAAGTGCGTTGGTTGCAAGCCTTAGCTGCAGCAAGCGATATTAAAGAAGTACCTGCATTTAGCGAACAAGCCAATGCACTTTTAAATGCCATTGTTGATAACTTCAGCGAAGCAGACGCACAACGCGTAAAAGACATTGAACGCACCACAAACCACGATGTTAAAGCGGTAGAATATTTACTAAAAGAAAAAGTAGCCGATAACAGCGAAATTAACGCTATTAACGAGTTTATTCATTTTGCTTGTACCTCAGAAGATATTAATAACCTATCTCATGGTTTAATGCTTACAGAAGCTCGCGATAAAGTATTATTGCCATACTGCGACCAATTACTTGACGCCATAAAAGAAAAAGCAATTGAGTACAAAGCAGTGCCTATGATGACGCGTACCCACGGCCAACCTGCTACGCCTTCAACTATGGGTAAAGAATTTGCTAACGTATACATGCGCTTAAAGCGTCAACGCGACCAAATCGCACAGGTAGAAATGTTAGGTAAAATTAACGGTGCTGTAGGTAACTATAATGCCCACTTAAGTGCCTACCCAGATTACGATTGGCATACCCATGCAAGCAACTTTGTAACTAGCCTTGGTTTAACGTTTAATCCATTCACTACGCAAATAGAACCGCATGACTACATCGCTGAGCTATTTGATGCCATTGCTCGTTTTAACACTATTTTACTTGATTTTGATCGTGACGTTTGGGGTTACATTGCCCTTAACCACTTCAAGCAAAAAACCATTGCTGGCGAAATCGGCTCTTCAACAATGCCGCATAAAGTAAACCCTATCGACTTTGAAAACTCAGAAGGTAACCTAGGTTTAGCAAATGCCATATTTGCTCACCTTGCACAAAAACTACCTGTTTCTCGTTGGCAGCGTGACCTTACCGACTCAACCGTTTTACGTAACTTAGGTGTGGGTATGGGTTACACGCTTATTGCGTATCAATCGACACTTAAAGGCGTAAGCAAACTTGAAGTGAATGAGCAACGTTTACTCGACGAGCTTGATCAAAACTGGGAATTACTTGCAGAGCCAATTCAAACAGTTATGCGTAAATACGGTATTGAAAAACCATACGAAAAACTTAAAGATTTAACGCGTGGCAAACGTGTAAATCAAGAGATTATGGCCGACTTTATTGATGGTTTAGACCTGCCTGAGCACGCAAAAGTTGAAATGAAAAAACTAACACCTGCCAACTACATTGGCCGTGCTGTTGAGTTTATTGACGATTTAGTTTAAATACTAAATTGCACATATAAAAAGCGAAAGGATAACTCCTTTCGCTTTTTTTGTACTAAAAATTATAGGCCAACTCTATGTACCAATTAAAAATAAATAACCTCTGTGAGCAAGAATTTTTAAACCAATATTGGCAAAAAAAGCCACTATTAATTAAACAAGGCTTTACAGACTTTCAAGACCCAATAGAGGCAGAAGAGCTTGCCGGTCTTGCTATGGAAGAAAGTATAGAGTCGCGAATTGTTACCAACCACGATAACGATTGGCAAACATACCAAGGCCCATTTGAAGATTTTAAAAATTTAACTGAGCGACATGCTACTTTGTTGGTACAAGCGGTAGATCATTGGCATAGCGATGCAGCCCAACTGTTAGAGCCGTTTAGATTTATACCAAATTGGCGAATAGATGATTTAATGATCAGTTACTCAACCCCTAAAGGTGGCGTTGGCCCTCACTTAGATCAGTACGATGTATTTATTATTCAAGGCCAGGGTAAGCGTCATTGGCGCGTTGGCCTGCCCGATCCAACACTTAAACAATTTGCACAAAATAAAAAACTACTGCAAGTTGAGCAATTTGAAGCTGTAATAGACTGTATTTTAGAACCCGGCGATATTCTATATATACCCCCAGGGTGCCCACATGAAGGCTACGCGATAGAAAACGCGTTAAATTATTCAGTAGGCTTTAGAGCACCTAATCAACAAGATTTATTTTCTAGCTTTGCTGATCATATTATTGATATCGACAGCGGTCAAAAACGTTATACCGATCATACTTTAGCTCTAAGAGGCTCTAAAGGTGAGCTTTTAGATAGCGAAGCCGATAAAGTAAAAACGCTAATGCAAGCGCTATTAAATAACGATGAATTATTTAAGCAATGGTTAGGTAACACGCTTAGCCAAGCCATGCACGAAATGGACTTAGCACCGCTTGAAGAGCCCATAACTTGCGAACAAATGAGTGAACTATTAGCAAATAATGAAGAGGAATTTGAACGCTTAGGTGGAGTCCGTGCTATTTACCAGCAACTTGAAGATACCCTACTGTTAAGTGTTAATGGCGAGAACTACCCACTGCCATTGTCAGATATAAATGCTGTTAAACTTCTAACTAATAACAGCTATTTTAATACTGAAGACTTAAACGCAGCTCAACCAAGCCTAGTTTTTATTCAAACTTTTACTACACTAGTTAATGAAGGAATTTGGTTTAACTAGGGGTGAGCTATGGGCTATCAAGTTAGTAAAGTTGACTGGGATATACAAAAAGACCTACTTCAACAAATACGTGAAAAGGTTTTTGTATACGAATTACACATCCCCAAACGCATAGAATTTGATAGCCTCGATAAAATTGCTCACCACGTTTTAGTGACTGATGAATGCAAATTGCCTGTGGCTACAGGTAGGCTTTGTAGTGACGGTTTAATTGGCCGTATTGCCGTGCTACCAGAGCACAGAAATCGCCACGTTTACACATCGCTTCTAACCTTTATAGTTCAACTTGCTGCAAACGATGGCCATAAAGCCATTAGTATTAATTGCATATTAAATGAAGTAGAGCGTTTTAGACGAAACGGCTTTATACAACAAGGAGGAGTCTTTATGGAAGCAGGTATACCAAGGCAGCGAATGCAATGCAATGTGTCTGAATTTGTCACTAAACCATTTACATTAGTACATTAAAAAAGGGCCGTTAATTGCCCTTTTTTATGGTTATACACGCATTATTTTATTTTGGCTCATTGGCCCAAAGCTGCTCGTTTTCATGCATTTCATATAAGCCGTGAGCACGGTTTATTAATAAATTAGCAAAGTCGACCTGTGTTTTATCACGAGCGCCAACACTCATTATTTGATCCGCTTTTAACTGCCATTGTAATGAAAAATAACGCATGGCATCACGTGCATCTTTTGCTGCGCTAACTTCAGCATGATCCGTTGGTAAGCGCCCTGTTATTACCCAATAGCTCTTGCCGTTTTGCGCTTTAAATTTCCACATAGCACACAGTGGCGCTAAAAAACGGCTGTCTTTGTCTATTACTGATTTAGGCATAATGCCTTTTTCTGCTAAATATTTTTGGGCATTTTGAAAACATTCGCGTTGCCAAGCAACACGTTGCTGCTCTATTTGTGCTTGCTCTTGCGCTGTTAATGGTTTTTTTTCTTCTTGCTGCATTTTATTAACCTTTACTGCTTTTTTTTACACTCTAAGTGCATAACAAATAAGGTGCAAGCATAAAACAGCTACTTTGCACCTTAAATACATCATTTGATTTGTTTTTAATCACAATTACACTTAAATAATAAATCGCTGTTATTTTATATTGTGATCAAACGAGCCTACATCACCCGGGAACACCACTGGCGATTCAATCCCGTCTTTGCTTATCGCTGCAACACCAAAATAGTAATTATCAATAACCACATTTTTAAGTGTAGCCGTTGTGACCTTGCCTACATCTTGACTAAATTGCCATTGTGGCTCACTGGTATAGCGCCAATAAATACGATAACCGGCTATATTATCATCATCTGATTTTTGCCACGAAAGTGTGGTATCGGCCTTAACAGCGCCTTCAATTTTTACCTGCTTAGGAGGTGCTGGCGCCCAAGCCATTGAAGCCATAGTGACTGCGTTCAGTGACGTAAGTTTTGCTGTGTAGTCAAAATCAACACCATCTATTGTATCGCCATAAACCACGCCATTTTCAGTGCGTAAGTCTTGATGCTGTCGGTCGTAATGCTCGTTAGTTTCCATAATTCTGACTGCTGCAAAACCTGCATCATTAAACGGTCTATGGTGCCCGCCTCGGCCAAATCTATCTAACCTGTAAACTAACATTGTATCTAAATTTGGGATGTACCTATCAGCAATAGTATCTATATAGCGGGCTAAATTACGGCTCGCTGAGTCCACTTCACCGCCGGTAAATCGCCTTGTACGCGCCTGCTCCTTAGTTTCTACTACACGTGTGCCTTCAGAAAATATGCGTGCCGTTGTATTGTCGGTCACGCCATTAATACCGGTAATGTTGCCAATCATATCGTTATTTAAAACACCATGAACTTGCCAATCATGCTTTTGCGCATACGCTGTGAGTATTTTACCGCCAAACAAGCCTTGCTCTTCGCCCGAAAGCGCTGCATACACTATTGAGCCATTAAATTTATGCTTGCTTAGTACGCGTGCAGCTTCAATAACGCCTGCCACGCCCGAGGCGTTATCATTAGCACCTGGTGAATCGCTGGTAAAATCCATTACATCGCTCACCCGCGAATCAATATCGCCCGACATAATCACCATTCGGTTTGGCTCAGTACTGCCGCGCTGAATTGCAACAATGTTTACTACTTCAACAGGATTAGGGATTCGTTTTTCACCTGTTATAGTATCTTTAACTTCAATAACCTCAAGGCAGCCACCACATTGTGCTGATATTTTCTCAAACTCTTTTTTGATCCAACGCCGTGCAGCACCTATGCCCCGCGTATCTGACTTAGTGTCTGAAAGCGTATGGCGAGTTCCGAAATCCACCAGCGTTTGTATGTCACTCCCAATACGCTTAGCTGATACTTCGGCTGCAATATCATGTAGCTTTTGTTGCTCTTCATATTTTATGCTGGCATGAGCGTGTGCAGTTAATCCTGCTGTACAAGCAAAGGCTAACGCACTCAATTTAATAAGTTTAGTTGTAATAGAAAAAGGGGTTCTGCGCATTTTAAGCTCCTTATTTTTTACCTTACCATTACTCAACAACCTATTTAGTGCAACTATTTTGAGTTAAAGCTTTATACAAGTAAGCTCAACTGTAAAAATTAACCCCACTTAAGTACTCCCTTTTTTTAAGCAAGTGAGCCTGCTACAAACCTTGTTACATAAATAGGCTATATACTTAGCGTGTTTTCGTGGCAAACTAATCGGGTGTTTTATTTGAATTTGTGATCTATGCGCCAGCTTAAAGCCGACACTGTCTCTGCCA
Organism: Pseudoalteromonas sp. MM1; assembly: GCF_030296835.1. Taxonomy (NCBI): domain Bacteria; kingdom Pseudomonadati; phylum Pseudomonadota; class Gammaproteobacteria; order Alteromonadales; family Pseudoalteromonadaceae; genus Pseudoalteromonas; species Pseudoalteromonas sp. MM1. Next base: position 1,975,632 of record NZ_AP027922.1, read on the forward strand.
ATTTAATAGCCTCTAGTAACAACCAATATGGGCCTATTTGTGTCTATCAAAATACGGCCTATCGCTGGTTAACACTTGCCCAAAATGCGCAAAGCGATATTACCATTCAAGGGGTGATGAGCCTTAATGAGAATGAGCAATTACTGATTGCGGTTAATCAATGTATGCTGTTATTTTTACTTAAAGCAGCTGAGCCACTGCGGATTTTAAATTTAGGTTTAGGCACTGCAGGAATAGAGCGAGCCATTTATTATTTACACAATAAAACGGCTTATATAAATAATTTAGATGTGTTTGAAAGTGTGGAAATAAACCCCGCGATGATAAGCGTTGCAAAGCAGTATTTTAACTTGCCCGCTGACCATACTGTGCACTTACAAAATGCAGAGCTGTTTGTTGCAACGTGCACAAGCACATATAACGTCATCACAATTGATATTTTTAGTGGCGATGTACATCAAGGCTTTTTATCAGATAGCGTATTTTGGCAAAACATACGTCGCTGTAGTGAGCAAAATGCACAAATTATTATAAATTTAAACCCTAAAACAGGTAAAGAGCTCCAAGCTTTACTCGTCCTATTTAGGCAACACTTTGGCTGTATTGCCCTTATAGAGTTTAACGAATACAAAAATATTGTTGTGATACTTTCTCAGCAAAGCTTAGTGCACATTAATAAAGAAGAAATAGCCCATTCGTCATTATTTAAAACATGGGCGCCCACCCTTCACCACGAGATAAACAGCATTTATCACATAGAGTGATTTAGCGCCCAGGTTCGTGCTTTTCATAGCACGGTAAACGGGTTTCTAATTGCTCCCAATTGGCTTTAGAGGTCACAAAATTATGCGAAATTACCTGTTCGGTAATATCGTCATCTATCAACCCAAGGCGTATCCGCAAGCGAGATTTATCCTCTGCATTTGCACTGTAAATAGGTGAGCCACATGTTTTACAAAAAAAGCGCGCACGCCCGGGTTTAAAATTAAATTCAGTTAAATTATTTTTACCTTTGGTAAGTGTAAAATCGCGAGTATTTACAAACCCATTTGTAGCAAAAGCAGTCCCGCTATTTTTTCTGCAAAGTGAGCAATGACAATGAATAATTTGAGAAATAGCCCCTTTAATTTCAATGCTTACCGCTTTACATAGGCACGTTCCTGTATACATATAATCCCTTTATTATTTTTTAGTTGTGTGTTGTTAGCTATTTTACCCGTTTAAAATATAAACGTCAGCAGGTTAGATACAACACAATATTGGTTGACTAATTTACAGCAAATTGGTTATATAGATTTTAAGGTTTAAAAATTAAAACCCATGCATTGGTATACCAATTTATATACTTACATAAGTAAAAGAGGGATTATGCGCGTTAAATACAGCTTACTGTTAGTGGCCTGCTCAGGATTATTGGCCTGTAGCCAAAACAATCAAAACGCCCCTTCTGCAAAGTGGTTACTAGTCGATAACTTTCAACAACCGCTAAAAGGTTGGACAAAGGCCGACACTGATAACCAAACTCAACCTTATGTCGCTAACCCACAAGTAACTAAAATAGAAGTTGAGGACACAGCCAAAGGGGTTAATCATTTTTTAATTAAAAAGCCTGCCGAAAACGGTATTGTTGGCAACCGTAAAGCCCTCAGCTATAAAAAGCTTCCAAAAACAGTGCCTGTTGGCGAAACCTACACTTTTTTTACGCGTATTAACGTAGCCTCTTTTCCAAATAACCATGCTTTTGGATTAAGTAACTTAGAACCAGAGCAGATAAACATTCATGGCTACGATGCCTTCGAAGCCACTCTTAGGGTTACAGACAAAACCGAGTCAAACGGCCTAGTCAACACCGGTGCGCTAATGGTCAAAACTGATAAAGGCTATAGTAATATCCAAAACTATGCGCAAGCGCAATCGGCACAACCACTTGATACAAACAGTTGGTACAACATTTGGTACGTTGTTAATAATGCATCGGTAAAAATGCAAGGCCAGCAATATAATGTATACGTACAAGGCGGCGAATTTAAAAATCAAACCTTAGTCTATAAAAATGCCACCTTTAGAATGAAACGCGAACGTCCACTTAGCTATTTTTTGGCTAACTGTAATACGGGCCCTCATAAAAAGCCCTACGGAAATGGCGGTTTACGCTATGACGACATTTACATGATAAAAGGCGTAAACCTCACAAACCCGATTCGATAAAGGTAGCTGAGTAAATTAGTCGCTAAAGATCTACAGCGCACTCCTTAAATGGTATGATCCTTTTCTATTATTTGTCATTTAAGTTTATAAAATGTATCGATTATTCGAAAAAATGACCAACGCATTTCCTGAGCAAAAGCCAACGCAGCCGCCCTCTACCTTATTTGCGTTTTGTCGTCACTACACTAAAGGTATGGAGCTGTCGTTAGTTTTAATGTCAGTTAGTGCCGCTCTGCTTGCCATTTTAGAAGTGTCGTTGTTTAGCTATATGGGCCAATTGGTTGATTGGTTAGGCACCTACACACCGCAAACTCTGTTTGAAGAACAAAAAGCCGAGCTTATAAAAATGGCAGTAGTGCTTTTAGTCGTATTGCCTATTGTGGTGTTTTTTCACTCGGCTATTTTGCACCAAGCATTACTGGGCAATTACCCTATGTCGATTCGCTGGTCAGCGCATAGATACTTATTACGCCAAAGTGTGAGCTTTTATCAAAACGAGTTTGCAGGACGTATTGCCACAAAAGTAATGCAAACATCACTGGCCGTGCGCGAAGCAGTTATGAAACTGCTCGATGTGCTAATGTATATTGTGGTTTATTTTGGCGCTATGGTGTTTTTAGTTGCCGAAGCAGACTGGCGTTTAATGCTGCCACTTTTAGTGTGGGTAATTCTTTATGCTGCCATTCAAATGTACTTTGTGCCAAAACTTAAAAAAATTGCCAGCTCGCAGGCCGATGCACGCTCAGAAATGACCGGTCGAATAGTCGATAGCTATACAAATATATCGACCATTAAGCTTTTTTCGTACACACAGCGTGAAGAGCAATACGCAAAGCAAAGCATGGATGTATTTTTACAGCCTGTTTATAAGCAAATGCGCTTAGTAACCAGTCTCAACTTTGCCATTAATAGCCTAAATTATTTATTAGTATTTAGCGTGGCCGCACTCTCTCTATATTTATGGTCGTTAAGTGCGATTAGCGCAGGCGCGATTGCAGTTGCCGTTAGTTTATCGCTCAGATTAAATGGCATGGCCCAGTGGATAATGTGGGAAATAAGTAGCTTATTTGAAAACATTGGCACCGCAACCGATGGCATGAAAACCTTATCGACACCAATTAAAGTAGCTGACAAACCTAATGCGAGCACACTTAACGTTTCTAAAGGCGATATTGAATTTACAAACGTGCATTTTAACTACGGTAAAGCCGCTAACGAAACCAATCGCGGCCCGGTAATGAACGGCCTAAACCTACATATAAAACCCGGTGAAAAAATTGGCTTAGTGGGTCGCTCTGGCGCTGGTAAATCAACGTTAGTGAATTTATTACTGCGTTTTTACGATACTGACTCTGGCACCATTAAAATTGATGGCCAAAACATTACCGATGTAAGCCAAGAAAGCCTTCGCCGCTATATAGCCATGGTGACCCAAGACACTTCCCTGCTGCATCGCTCTGTAAAAGATAATATTTTATACGGCCGACCCGATGCCTCAGAAGCTGAAATGCTCAGCGCTGCCAAGCAAGCTAAAGCGCTCGACTTTATAAGTGATTTAGAAGACAGCAAAGGCAATAAAGGGTTTGATGCACAAGTTGGCGAGCGTGGCGTTACACTTTCTGGCGGGCAACGCCAGCGTATCGCTATAGCGCGGGTATTACTTAAAAATGCACCCATACTTATACTTGATGAAGCCACCAGCGCGCTCGACTCAGAAGTAGAAGCAGCAATACAGGCAAGTTTAGATGATTTAATGACAGGTAAAACTGTGATTGCCATTGCGCATAGGCTATCGACCATTGCGCAAATGGATAGATTAATAGTCCTTGATCAAGGCGGTGTTGTAGAGCAAGGCAGCCATGAAGAGCTTATTGCACAAAATGGTATTTATGCTGGACTTTGGGCGCATCAAACCGGTGGGTTTATTGGTGTAGATTAAGTCTTATCGAGTGCCTTTAATCCACACATAAAAACGAAGCGTTAAGGTAACGCTTCGTTTTTTTAATTAAATCAAAGCTGCTAAGCCATTAACCTTAAGCCAATTAAAATTAGCATGACAATATTGGCAATAAAACTAATTAAAAAGAAGTACGTTCGCGGGCTTGGGTTTTTCTCAGTGGCTATAACGTAGTACAACACCATATGAATTAAACGTGCTATTACGTACACCCAAACACACATAGCAAATATAGGGCTTTGGTAATTTATAACAAATGCAAACAGCACAGTACCAATAAATAGCGCACTGTTTTCTAGTGTGTTTTGAAAAGTACGATGAGCCCTGAATATAAAACTGTCGTGCGATAAATCATCGCTTATTTTGCCTGGTACAGCATTAGGTTGTTTAGCCTTGCTAAAGGTAGCCACAGACCACTGTACCACTAACATTATTAAGTAAACGTAAAACGCCATATAGGCAGAAAGCGCAACTTCAGTCATTTTTATATCCTTAAAATTATTTTAACTCAGTTGTTACTGCAATTTTCAAGCCTAAAATAAGTCATTTATAATTAATTACTTATAATTTAAAGGTTCAGTAATAATGTAAAAGCTGCAAACCTATTTATAAATGTTACCCACGTATTAACTTCTTAAAGTGAGTGTAATTGATACCACTGCATGATCGGTTGTTAAATCGTCTCGTTCGTATTCTGGGTTTATTAAATGCCTGTCGTATGTATGATAATCGCTCACTTCATAAAAGCTATCATCGTAACTTGGGTCAAATTCACACGAGAGTAAAATATAATCAAGTACCGCACTACTTGTTCCATAGTAATGGGTGGGGCTGCGCATAAATAACGGCGCAGTATTATTTATTTGCGAAGTAGCTTCGTTTATTGACTGTTGCAGCGCAGCAGAGCCATTACTTTGTTGATCATCTGTATGGCTCCCAGCGTTTTGCTGTGTATTAAACGCTGTATATTGGCTCATTTTTAGTGTTTTAAATAACTGCCACGCGTCATTTAAACAATATTTAGCAAGGTAGGCTTTAACGTCAAACGCTGGAGCAAATCGCAATGTGTTTGTGAGTAAGTGGCTAAGCACACCATCGGCAAGGTCGTTATTAAAATCGCCCATTAACACCATGGGGTGTTGGGTAGTTTCGCGACGGGCAATCATTTCTATCATGAGTAAGGTAGCTTCACTGCCGCGCTGCACGGTTGATCTCCACGAGCCTGCAACATTAGCCTTTAATGTTTCTATTATGTTTTTCTCAGGCGTCAGCTCATTAGCAGAGATAGCCAATGCATTCGTGTTTATCTCAGGCTCTAACATTGGGCGTTTAGATTTAAAATGCACAACGTAGCAATCGGTACTACCTACATGAGGCAATGAAATAGTGGCTCTTAACACTTTACGGCTAAACGTAAAGTCACTACAAAGGCCAAGTTCACTTGCAAGGGCATTACTGTGCTTAACCGCCTCTGTGGCAATTATAGGGAATTTAGAGGCTATGGCAACTACAGGGCTTTTATAAATAAAGTCATCAATCACCTCTGGTGTATCAACCACTGCAAAATATGTATAGCCTTGCTGCGCCATTAACGCTTTTAGCGATTCAATACTAAACACCTCCTGAAAACCTATTACATCAGGCGCGTACTCATTTAAATAATCTACAATCCAGCGCTGTTTGCGTGCCCATTGCTCTGCGGTATAAATTTTTTCAAAATCGTAATATGCATTAGGCGGCTCAAGGTAGTTAAATAAATTAAACGTGGCTATTTTAAATTGCGTGTTTTTAACTACAGGCTCGTTTAAATTAGTGGCAGGTTTAGTCTCAAGCGTAGTGTGGTGTAAAGTCGATTCAAAATTACTGATAACAATAGCCTAGCGAATTAAAGTGCGTTAATTATACCCTAAAGGGTTTAAAGTTCTAAACCGTGAATTATTCTCAACATGCAATTTAAAGCCGAAATTTACGTTATACTGCCCTCCTCGTTATTAGCGCACACATAGGTATTATGAACTACTCAAACTTTGGTACTAAATTTACACAGCCCAACGGAATAACGCAGCTTATGGAAGATTTAGGCAGCGCTAACGCAAGCAATAATCCAAATATTGTTATGCTAGGTGGCGGTAACCCCGCACACGTACCACAGGTTAATGCCGTATTTTTAGATGAATTACAAAAGCTAGTAGCCAGTAATAAAGTGTCGCAAGTGTTCGGTTTGTACGATGGCCCAACCGGTAACGATGAATTTAGAACAGCCCTTGCTAAACAGCTCAATAGCGAGTTTGACTGGGGCTTAACACCACAAAACATAGCACTGGGTAACGGCAGCCAAGCTAACTTTTTTGTATTGTTTAATATGTTAGCAGGCAAAATGAGTGACGGCAGTACCAAGCGTATTCTCTTCCCTCTTGCGCCTGAGTACGTAGGTTACGCCGACCAAGGTTTATCTGATGATATGTTTGTGGCTATAAAGCCCGACATTGAAATTTTAAATACACCCAGTGGCTCTAAGCAATTTAAATACGTGATTGATTTTGACGCGGTTGAAAAAGTACTTGCTGAAGATAGCAGCATAAGCGCGCTGTGCGTATCGCGCCCTACCAACCCAACCGGTAATGTCATAACCGATGAAGAAGTACGCCACCTTGACGCCCTAGCGCACAAATATAATATTCCTCTCATTATTGATAACGCCTATGGTGACCCTTTCCCGGGGTGTATTTACACCGATGCAAACCTTACTTGGAACTCAAACATAATATTATGTATGTCTCTTTCAAAATTGGGCTTGCCTGGCCTGCGCACTGGTATTGTGGTTGCCAATAACGAAATAATTAAAGCCATTGGCCGTGTTAACGGCTCTATGGTGTTATCGCCTAACGCTATTGGCCCAAGCCTAGTAACGCGCTTAATTAACGAAGGCGAATTACTGCCTTTGTGTAAAAATACTGTATTACCTTTTTATAAAAATAAAGCAGAGATAGCCATAAACCTGTTTGATGAAATTTTTGCAGACTTGCCTGTTTATTTACATAAACTCGAAGGCGCATTTTTTATGTGGCTATGGTTTAAAGACTCAAAAATAACCAGCGAAATGCTTTATCAAAAACTTAAAGAGCAAGATGTATATATAATTCCTGGTCATAACTTTTTTATTGGTATTGAAGATAGCTGGGAGCACAAGCACCAGTGCGTACGCATTAATTACGCCAACGATGAAACCAATCTCAGAAAAGGCTTAGAGGCAATTAAAGCGCTTATTATGTAGTACTTTTAGTAAAATAGCTTAGCAAGGTGGCTAACACCTAAACGTTAGCTACCTTTTTAATTTTTTAACTCACTTTTTAGTGTTTAATACATTTGTTAACACAGCAAACAGCAAACCACCTGTAGCACCTGCTAATAATTGCATATAAAAGCCCCAACCCCGCGCACCTGCTATAATGTGAATATTCATAACCGACTCAATGGCCAGTAACACCACAGCAAAAGCAGTAATACCCGCTGCAATAAATAACACCATACTGTATTGCTTAACTTTTTGAGTAAGCTTTGCAGTCACCAAAAACGCAATGGCAAGCGCTATGGCAATAATAGCGCCATAGGTAGGTAATAAACCTAACCAATCATCTAGCGTTAAATTGATACGATCGCTTATGCTTACTACTACGCCTACATTAACTAATTGATTGACAACGTATTGGCTATGAAACAAGCTAGCAAGGGTAAAGGTAAGTAACCAAGAAACTAAAAATATAGGGAGTACACGTGTTAAAAATGGCATGGTTATCTCAACTTAAAATAAAGCTTTTTTCTTACAGTAGCAAAGGCTTGCAATGTAAACAACGACTCTCTCAGTTCGCACTATGTTTATATGTAGGGCTTTTTGCATCAACGGCCAGTGCAGCTGAATTACCTAAAGAGCAATACAGCACTCACACACTCGCAGCACATTTAAACTCGCCGTGGAGCATGGTTAAACTTCCAAACGGGACATGGCTAATCACAGAGCGCGACGGACACATTGTTATTGTAAAAAACAATCAGCAAACTAGAGTAAATTTAAACCTTGAAGGTTTATACGTTGCAGGCCAAGGCGGCTTACTGGATATAGTGCTGTCGCCTAATTTTAACACTACTAAAGAAGTTATATTTACTTATGCGCAAGGCACTGCTGAAGCTAACCGCCTTGTAATTGCCAAAGCCACCTTTAATGGCACTGACTTTTCAAAGCCTAACGTTATTTATAAAGTAGCGACTGATAAAAACACTCCACAGCATTACGCTGGCCGCGCCCTTATTTTACCCGACAACACCCTACTGTTTTCAACCGGTGATGGCTTTGATTTTAGAGAGCAAGCACAAGTGATAACCAGCCAACTAGGCAAACTATTGCGTATAAATCTAGATGGCACTATCCCAAAAGATAACCCGTTTATTAATCACAAAAACCCCAATGCACACGCTGTTTACTCGCTCGGTCACCGTAACCCACAAGGCTTAGTATATGATTACGATACAGAGCAAATTGTCAGCCACGAGCACGGCCCCGCCGGTGGCGATGAGCTAAATTACTTAACGCCAGCTACCAACTACGGCTGGCCGGTGATCACCTATGGCAAAGATTACTCGCAAGCACGTATTTCACCCTTTACGGAATATAAAGGTATGCAAAAGCCAAACGTAGATTGGACGCCATCAATCGCCCCATCGGGTATGGCGTATTACGGCACTAAACACACTGCATTTCCTTCACTTGCACAACATGTACTCATCACCACACTCGTTGATAAAAAGCTCTACAGCATTAATTTAGCTAATGGAAAATTCACCCAGTCTCACGTATTTCCACAAGCAGCAGGAAGATTAAGAGATGCTTATGTAACCACGCAAGGTAATGTAGCAATATTAACCGATGGGAAAGATGCTGAACTTATATTGTTTAAAGCTAATTAATACACAAAGAAGGTTAGAGGCGCTTCGCTTTTAGATAAATATACCGGGTTATATTAGGACGGTTTAGGTATTTGTAATTTAATGTCTGAAGTCAATATTTGATCCCCCTTTATTTGAGCTGATGTTGTTTAAAGCGGATTAATTCACAAAGAGGACTAGAGGCGCTTCGCTTTTAGAGAAATATAATGGGTTATATTAGGACGCTTTAGCTATTTGCAATTTGATGTCTGAAGTCAAGATTTGACCCCCTTTATTCCTGACCCCCTTTATTCTCTTTTGCGTAAGTACGGTGCCTTTGCACAGCTTGTGCCACCGAATACCGAATAACAATCGCTTTATCATTTAGCCTATTCGCTTTTTTATTATCAACATACAACACTAAGTGCGTATGATTGCTCATGACTGCAAAAGCACACACGTCAATACAAAATATCTTGGCTAATTCAAGCAACTTATCTTCAACCCACCCTCGTCAATGCTCGTAAGATTGACCTGTAATGTGGTCTTCGCCACATAGAAAGGCTCGACGAACACAGCGCGAGATACAGTGGTAATATTTTGTATCAACCAAACTTATTTGTCGCTTTCTTGCAATTGCCATAAGACATCCTGCTTGTTTTTTATACTGATAAAAGCCTAGTACTACGTTTGCTAAACTGCAAAATTAAGATGGGTGTCTTGTTTATTTTTGGGTGACTAATATCTTTTATACAACATTGAAGATCGGCATACGATTCTAAAGCTGAACGAAGGACAATAGGAACCGATGACATTCTATGATTATTCAAAAGTATTACTGCATCTAAGCATAATTCAGTAACTCTTATACACAAAGCGAGAATGTATTTCTCTTGCAAGTTACTATGGCTTAAAGACTTAAATTTTTCATCTCGAAACTTTAGTAAACCTACCCAATCATCTACCTTACCAGAACTCATAGCTACCTTGCTTTATAGCTTTTAAATAAGGGGCGCAGGCATGTGGGGCATAATGGCGAAGCCGCCCCGCATGTATGCGTCCCAACGAACGAAGTGAGTGACTTAATTTTTTTGTTATGTGCTACTTTGTTCTTCAAAAGAGAACCCCTTAAAAACAACCTTGAAGATAGAGCCTGAACGCATTTCAATTATATGGTTGTAAGCGTCGCCAGTAATACTAATGCGATGATCCAATATATCTCCATGGAAAGTGTCATTTGGGTTAAACCTATTTTCTGAACCTAAGAACTCATAGGCGACAACATCTGAATAGATTAACACTAGTGTTCTATCATGTTGTTGACCAAGTAGCTTTAATGTCACTCTTAACGCGCATTCAAATGGCCGTGTATTGTTTCTAAGTTCTTCTGTACACAGCGAAGATACCCATGAATCGTGAAGTGATTGAGGGTGATTCAATTCGTAGTGGTCTTCGTTTGATGCAAAAGAAAATAGCTCTGGAGGCATAGACTTCCTGTTTGCCTTAATTGAATCCATATAATCATCGAAGCTAATATTCATTACACAGTACTTTCCTTGGCACATAACTTTTAAATAAGGGGCGCAGGCATGTGGGCTAAAATCCGAACGAAGTGAGCAGCCAAGATGTTTGCGTCCCAGCCCGTGCAGCGGGCGAACTTAATTTTTTTGTTAGGTGCCATAATACCGCCGAACTTCATTAAATGAAAAAAGATAAATCGCAGCGATAACTGGAACAATCAAGAAGAATACTAATGCGTAAAAGTCTCTTTCTTCTAACGCTGGCATAGAAACTGCGACAGCTAAGGCGAAGCAATAGAAATGTCTAGAATACTTTTGTTTTAAAAGAACTGATACGCCAGAGAGAGGCATCAAAAGACCGATTAGAATTAACGGCACTCCAAAACCACGCTCCCATATTTCATTAAATTCTAGAACTTCACCATTGTACGTGAAAGTACCAAACATTCCGGGGATCGTGGCTTTAAAAAAAAGAAATATAAAGAAAATTGCCATCCCAGTTAAAAATTTTAAAACAGGCGGCATTTCTTTAAATGATGCATACATACTTTGGCACCTACCTTCCAAATATGGGGCGCAAATACGTGTACGAAAATGGCGAAGCCGCGCACGTGTTTGCGTCCCAGAGAGCGGCAGCGAGTGCCATAATTTGTTTGTTATGTGACTTTACCCTAAATAAGAGCATGCTTTTTATACTTTTTAACAAACACTTTAGCTTCTGCCAACGTTGAAGGGTAAGAAACGTTGCAATAGCTATTTTTGATAGGCCTGATTTTTTGAAAATAGAAACCATGGTGGACGAGGTATGCCACCTTTTTCCATTGGGCGAAATCAGACTTTTTTGGTGCTTTGAAATGCCGGCCTAAATTATAAGTAACACCACCACAAGAAACACACTGGCCGTGCAATGGATAATCGCATGGAGCACCAGGAAAGCTACGTTGAAAAGAGGTTTTGCAGTCGAGGCAAGCATACGCCATAGAATACTTGCCACTTGAAAAGGAAGCTTTGTCTGGTTTGATTGGTTTAGTTCTGTAACCAGAATCCCATCTCAGTGCTTTTTTAGTGTTTCTATCCATGAATATCCTGAGTCACATAGACATAATGACTCCCACACGGTGTTAGCCTCCGCTTTTCGTGGGTTAGCTTAATTCAAAGCCAGAGCCATAATTAGTTTGTCAAATAACTAAATAGCAGAGGCTAACATGAACAAACATAGCATACTTTTTATCGGACTTGATACACATAAAGAATTCAATGAAGTCGCCTATATTGAAGAACATAGAGGCGCGCAACCCGTTCATCTTGGCCGAATTTCTTCTTCCAAAGTGGCCGTTCAAAAGCTTGTTCGTCAGTTTGAATCCAAATACCCTGGCGCAACGCTACACTTTGTCTATGAAGCAGGCCCTTGTGGTTATTGGATTTACCGATTAATTACCAGCCTTGGCCATTGCTGTTATGTGGTTGCACCCTCTCTTATTCCTAAAAAGCCAGGTGAGAAGATTAAAACCGATAAACGTGATGCCCTTAAGCTTGCTAAATTACTCAAATCTGAAGATTTAACACCTATTTATGTTCCTGAGCCTGAAGATGAAGCTGTACGCGATTTATCTCGTGCTCGCGAAGTAGCCATGAAGGATTTAAAAGATGCTAAATATCAGTTAAAAGCGTTGCTGCTTCGCAATAATATTAATTATAAAGGCACCGCAAATTGGTCACAAAAACATTTACGTTGGCTCACTGAGCTTGTGTTGCCACATCCCGCGCAGCACATCGTCTTACAAGAGTTTTTACACACAATTACTGAACGAATAAGCCGACTTGAGCGGCTAGACAATGAGCTAACACATCACGTCCATCAATGGCGCTATTATCCTGTAGTAAAAGCAATACAAGCTATGCGAGGTGTTCGCTTGTTGGTCGCCACCGGCGTTGTTGCTGAGCTTGGCGATTTATCGCGCTTCGACCACCCCCGCAAATTAATGAGTTATCTTGGTCTTGTACCTAGTGAGCACTCGAGTGGTGGCAAACGCCATATTGGCGCCATCACAAAATGCGGAAACGGCCGAGCGAGGCGCCTTCTCGTTGAAGGTGCACACACTTATCGATATGCAGCAAATATATCAACAGATATGCAAAAACGACAAGAAGGTTTACCAAAAGACATTATTGATATTGCATGGAAAGCACAGCTTAGGCTCTGCAAGCGCTATAAAAAAATGATAGCCAAAGGGAAACATTCCAACCTGGTTGTCACCGCCATTGCTCGAGAAATGATTGCATACATATGGGCAATTGCAAAAGAAGTGGTGCTAACGCCAGTAAATACAAAACTTAGATTGGCAAGAGTACCCGCATGATAAACGAATTAGAGTTAATGCATAGGATCAAGCATCAGGTGTGGCACAACCACCGACGGCGTTAGGATGGCAATGTAGCTAACGCTTCATTGAACCACGAACATAGACTGAAGACAGGTGCCACGACGAAATAAGTAAGGTCTGCTCTGTTACTAGAGATAGTAATAACCAACGAATATCAGCAAGATAACCGACGACATTACTTGCTTCATCCTATGTATTAACTCGCTCTAATTCGAGCTGAAGTAATTATGGCTTAAAAAGTTAAGCAAGGATCAGTGTGTTTAACTTGACAATGGGAGTCATACCAACGCCTACTTAAGCGGAAAAATATAGTTGGCTAAAATGTTGAACGGAGTGAAAACAGCCAACTGTAATTTTTCCGTTTGATGTTCTTGTTAGCATTTATTTGCACTGAATTTCGGCTTTTAACCAAGGATGATCTATAGAAGTGATACCACCAAGGAAAATACCTCCATCCGTTTTTCCTTTATTTTCACTCACTACATCATAACCATTAGGACACAATTCTGAAGCGCGTTTACTCCAAAAGGTTTTAAGCATTTCGGTTGAAGTTGTGCCATTCCCATAGTACTCAACCATATAATTATTTTCGCCTAGCTCTTTATCTTTGTAACCGCCAGACCAAGTATGTGCTTGATAACCTGTTGCACATCCCGTTAATAATGCACATCCTGTAATTAAGGCTAAATACTTCATTTGTACTCCATACTTGTTTTGAATGCTAACGCCTTACTAATGGGCGCATAAATGCTTGGCTAAAATTAGCGACGAAGGAGCACAAGCCAAGCGTTTTGCGTCCTTTTGAGTAACTTGTTATATAGCACTTTTGCACTGACTATCATTGTAGAAAGTGAGACGTGCATCAAAGGTTTTAAATAGTTTATCCTTCAGTTGATGAGCTAATTCTAACGCCTGCTTTTCGTTGTTTTTATCAAAATCATAAGCTGCGGCGAAAAAGCAATCATGATCTAAATAGTTTTGAACGTAAATATGAATACTTTCATCTAAAGAATATTTGGCGGCAACTAAAACAGCAGCTTTTTCTGGAAGCATTTTCTCTCCGCCTTCGTAATTTTTTACCAAATTATTGTCGAGTGCAAATGAGTCTAAATGCGTTATTAGTTCTGCTTTACTCAAGCCTTCAATTGAGAACTGCATTCCACCTATCGCTGGATGATGCTCCCTTGAACAACCTGACAACAAAACAACTAACAATAGTAAAAGATAACGCATGACTTCCTTGTGCCAACGCTCAGCTAAACGGCGCGAGCTTGCGAGCGTCCGGCAGGCGAAGCCTGCGTATTTGAGCTGCTTGTTACATGTTGGCGCCATTAATAATCTCCCAAACTCCGTCCATGATTATCCCAGATGCATTGTCGGGGTGCATGTCTTGCTCTCCAATCGATTTAGCGCAAGATTTTCTAATTGGGGAGTTTTCCGACCACAAGCCATAGCTATTTCTTATCCCCATGCCCCAGGACATATGAAACAAAATCAAATCTTCCTTTTTCGTTTCCTTGAGAGTCTTGATGCTATCGTCATCGAGGCTTTCAGCCACTTTCTTAATTGCGCCTTCACAGGTTTGTGGGATCTCAGAATTATTAATGGCTTCCACTTCTTTGGTTGGCTTCGAAGCACAGCCAACAAGGATAAATATTAGTAACGATGCAACTAAAAATTTCATCAGTTCCCCTAAGACATGTAACGCTTACAGCTGGGGCTTGTGGGAGCGCAGCGAGTACAAGTCCCTAGACTTGACTTGTTAGCAGCTATGTCCACAAGGCCCACCTTATTTTAATTAAACGGATTAGCATATTATTCTCTAACTCAAAGCTATCCTCTTCAGGTGTATCTGATTCGGTATAGCTAATCCACCACTTATACAATTCGTCTATCTCAGCTTTGGCTAGTCGATGCTTTTCATCTGAATTCCAATCCGTATTTCCAAGGGCTAAGTCTTCTTTCTCTACGAAGTCTTTTAGCAGCTGAAAACAGGCATGTAAAAGTATGGAGTCTTTATCCCGCCAATCATCATTTAATGATTCAATTTTTAACAGATTACTTGGTTGCATGATGGTAACTTCTGGCTGCTAACGCCCTAATAATGGGCAAAAAATTGTTGGCTAAAATGTTGAGGAACGAAAACAGCCAACTGTTTTTTGTCCTTATTAATTAGCTTGTTATACGCCATTTTACCCATCCAAAGACTCTGAAACAGCTACCTCAGCCTCAATAATAGCTCGATGTGCTTTTAAACCTATGTTACTAGAATAAAAGTCTGCTGCAATTTTTAACTCTTCAGCTGTTAATAATGAGAGAAGTTTAGTTTTAAATACAACCTTGGCTGCATTTATATTGATAGGATCAGTCATCATTTTTGAAGGCATAGACTCGATGAAAATTCTTTTCTGGTTTTCAGATAAACCACTTAGCGTGTCTGAAAAAAGTTTTTCGGGGCTGATATTTATTTCACCACCAAAAGAGCTCAATATTTCTTCCATTCCAAGAGCAACATAAAGCCGTTCAAATTCAGCGTTTGCATCAAGTTTAGGTGTTGAAGAACATGCGAAAAGCGAAAGTGATATTAATATTAAAAGAGTTTTTTTCATCATCATCCTTAATTTTACACCAAACTATAGTGGCGTATAACAACTTTGTATCCGACATTTGTCGCTTTATAAACCGACAAATGTCCAAATATTACGAAGCATCTAATTTAACCAGCGAATAAGCACATGTAAACAATTAGTTAGCTCTCGTATAAATTTACTGGATGTAGAAAAACACCAAAATGGTAGAGATCAGTAATATCGGACAAAAGAGTAATACACTAATAAACAACAAAACTTAAACTTTTCTTTCGCCTTGAACCTTTTACCTTTAACTTTTTACCCACAAAAAAGCCGCTGTTCATTACAAACAGCGGCTTTTCTACTTAAAGCTGATAGCTAAAAACTGACAGCTTGTATTTTAAGCTTTACCAATCACTTCAAGCCCACCCATGTATGGGCGTAATACTTCTGGCACGACTACTGAACCATCTGCTTGTTGGTAGTTTTCTAGTATAGCGACTAGTGTACGGCCAACCGCTAAACCTGAGCCATTTAGTGTATGGAGTAACTCTGGCTTTTTAGCCCCTTCACGGCGAAAACGTGCTTGCATACGGCGCGCTTGGAAATCGACCATATTTGAACAAGACGAAATTTCGCGGTAGGTATCTTGCGCCGGTAACCATACTTCTAAGTCGTATGTTTTAGCTGCGCCAAAGCCCATGTCGCCCATACATAAAATTACTTTACGGTATGGTAGTTCTAGTGCTTGTAGTATTTGCTCTGCGTGGCCTGTTAGCTCTTCAAGCGCTTGCATTGAATCTTCAGGTTTTACTAGTTGTACTAGTTCAACTTTATCAAACTGGTGCTGGCGAATTAAACCACGTGTATCGCGCCCGTAGCTGCCTGCTTCACTTCTAAAACATGGCGTGTGTGCAGTTAAGCGAATTGGTAAATCACTTTCTTCGTAAATTTCGTCGCGTGCGCTGTTTGTAAGCGGTACTTCTGCTGTAGGGATTAAGCTAAAGCCTGCTTGTTGTTCACCGTCGTCATTTACTAGGCCTAATGTGTGAAATAAGTCGCCTGCAAACTTAGGTAATTGGCTAGTGCCGTAAAGGCTTGCGCTATTTACTAAGTACGGTACATACATTTCTGTGTAGCCGTTTGTATCTGTGTGGGTGTCTAGCATGTATTGCGTTAATGCACGGTGCATACGTGCTACTTGGCCGCGCATTACTGTAAAGCGTGCGCCACTGATTTTAACGCCCATTTCAAAATCTAGGCCGTTTAGGTCTTGCCCAACATCTACGTGATCTTTTACTTCAAAGTCGTACTTTTTAGGCGTGCCCCACGTAAGTATTTCAACGTTGTCGTCTTCATCAGCGCCTTCTGGTACTGATTCGTCTGGCAAGTTTGGAATTGCTAATGCAATGTCGTTAATGGCGTTTAATACTTCGTCTTGCGCTTTTTTAGTTGCGTCTAATTCGCTACCTAAATTTGCCACTGCGTCTAATAATGGCTGTGCGTCTTCGCCTTTCGCTTTTGCTTGACCAATGGCTTTAGCACTGGCGTTACGTTGACTTTGAAGCTCTTGCGTTTTTACTTGTAATGTTTTGCGTTGCTCTTCAAGTTCTGTCACTTTTGCAACATCAAGCTCGTAGCCACGAGCCGCTAAGCGTGCTGCAGTTTGCTCAACGTCTTGTCGTAAATATTTAGAATCTAACATGTTAGTTTTTTAACCTTTTTGCATTACCAGCTGAAGGCCCAGCCAAGCCATAAAAATACAGATCATCACATTTAAGATGATATTGAGGGCCATTTTAATAAAGTGACCTTGTTGTAACAACAACAACGAGTCCATTGAGAATGTTGAGAAGGTGGTTAACGCACCTAAAAAGCCAATACCAATAAGGGTTTTGGCGGGGCTTGCGGTGATAATTTCTTTATCTATCAAACCGTACAAAATGCCCATTAACAATGAACCCAGAATATTAACCGTCAACGTGCCAAAAGGGAATCCCCTACCGAGGAGTTTTAGCATGGTTTCGCTAATAAAAAACCGTAAACAGGCTCCTGAGGCGCCGCCAAGGGCAATCATCATATAAAGTTTAATCATTTTCGTACCGTTTAAGTGGGCTTTGCGCATCGCGCTCTTTTAGGTAATCGAGTTTTTGTTTAATTTTTTGCTCAAGGCCGCGATCGCTCGGTAAGTAATATTCCTTAGTGTCCATTTCTGGCGGTAAGTACTTTTCACCTGCGGCAAAGGCACCCTCTTCGTTATGCGCATAGCGGTACTCAGCGCCGTAACCTAAGTCTTTCATTAAGTTGGTTGGTGCATTGCGTAGATGCTCTGGCACCGGGTAACTTGGCTCGTTTTTGGCGTCAGCCTTTGCTTGGTTAAATGCCATATAAACCGCATTACTTTTGGGTGCGCTGGCTAAATATAAGGTGGCTTGTGCAATGGCGCGCTCGCCCTCACTTGGGCCTACACGCTGAAATATATCCCATGCGTTTAACGCCACTTCCATTGCGCGGGGGTCGGCATTACCTATGTCTTCTGTTGCAATGGCAAGTAACCGCCTTGCTACATAAAGTGGGTCGCCACCGCCGGCTAAAATACGGCAATACCAATACAGCGCACCATCGGGGGAGCTGCCGCGTACTGATTTATGAAAAGCCGATATTAAATCGTAAAATTCATCGCCGCCTTTATCGTATTTAGCTAAATGCGTGGGAAGTACTTGGCTTAATACGTGCTCGTCTAGGTTGTATGTGCCGTTTTGCTCGGTGGTTAAATCAACAGCTTGTTCAAGCAGGTTTAACACTTTTCGCGCATCACCGCCGCTAGCTTGGCACAGTGCCTGTTTGGCGTTATTAGCAATAACTATGTTTTTTTGGTTTAGTTGCTCATCTTGCAAAAGTGCGCGCTCTATAACTGTGTATAGATCGCTCTCTTGTAATGACTTTAAAACATAAACCCGTGCGCGCGATAAAATAGCGTTATTAAGTGCAAACGAGGGGTTTTCGGTTGTGGCGCCTACAAATATAAAAGTGCCATCTTCTATGTGAGGTAAAAATGCATCTTGTTGCGATTTGTTAAAGCGGTGCACTTCGTCAACAAACATAAGCGTGCGTTGCCCGCGGCTTTGAAGGTTATCGTGCGCTTGCGTTACGCTGTCGCGAATATCTTTCACGCCTGCGGTAACAGCCGACATTTGTATAAGCTGGGCATCGGCATGGTTTGCAATAATTTGCGCAAGAGTTGTTTTACCCACACCAGGCGGGCCCCACAAAATTAAGCTGTGGCAACGCCCTGCAACAATGGCTTGGTGCAGGGGTTTATCGTCACTAAGTAAATGTTGCTGACCTATATATTCGTCAAGTGTTGTTGGGCGCATTCGCGCCGCAAGTGGGCGTACATCGGGCCCAAAGTTAAAGCCTAAATTATTCACCGTTACTCTGATCGTCTATTTCAACACCCTCTGGTGGGGTAAATTCAAAGGTACTTGTATCAAGCTCGGTATTTACTTGTGCATCGCTAAAGCTAAATGATGAAAGCTGACCAGAGTTATCTGTCACTACTAATTTAGCAAGGCCTTGCTCGTTACCTGCAAAGGTAATATCAAGCTGTTCTACTTGGCTCTCTACGCCTTTATTTGGTGTTACACTAAAGCCAGAGTTAGTAGCTTGTACGATGTATTTTTCCCACTGTGCGGGATCTTTTGAAGTAAGCAATACAAACGGCGTTGAATCTATAAGGCTATGGGTATCCATAATAGTTACTTGCTCAGCGAAGCTATCGAAGTAATAAGTTTTGTCGCCATTTGATACAAATAAGGTATCGTCTGGGTTTGTTTGCTGCCAGCGGATCATCATAGGCTGTTTAAGGGCTATGGTGCCCTCGCCTTGCATAACTGCTTGGCCTTGGGAGTCAGTTACGGTTTGTGAAAACTGCGCTTTAAAACTTTTAAGTGTGGCGAGTTTGTCTTGCAGTGCTTGGCTGTCGTCAGCAAAGCTAGGCGTGGCAATTAAACCGCCAAGCACTAATAATAAACTGTTTAATTTTTTCATTAATTTGCTCCATTAGGTACTAATACATCGCGAGCGCCGTTATGGCCTGGGGAACTCACGATACCCGATGTTTCCATTTGTTCTACTAGTCGTGCTGCGCGGTTATAGCCAACACGTAATTTACGTTGTACAGACGATACTGATACTTTGCCGGTTTCGATTACAAATGCTACGGCTTCGTCGTAAAGCGGATCTGACTCGTCATCTGCGTTTTCACTGGTTTCACCTGGTAATAAAACATCTTCTGTTGCATCACCATTTAAAATTTCATCAATGTAATTAGGTTTACCACGTGCTTTCCAATCGTTAACTACCGCATGTACTTCATGGTCGTCAACAAATGCGCCATGCACACGCTCTGGTACGCTTGTGCCTGGCGGTAAATAAAGCATGTCACCCATACCTAATAGGTTTTCAGCGCCTTGCTGGTCCAAAATAGTACGCGAGTCTATTTTGCTCGACACCTGAAACGCCATTCTCGTAGGTATATTGGCTTTAATTAAGCCGGTAATTACATCTACCGATGGGCGTTGTGTTGCAAGTACTAAGTGTATACCTGCGGCACGTGCTTTTTGCGCAATACGGGCAATTAGCTCTTCAACTTTTTTGCCTACAATCATCATCATGTCGGCAAATTCGTCAATTACTACTACTATACTTGGTAGTTTGTCTAGCTCATCGGGGCCTTCTTTCATGCCGTCGGTGTCTTTAAATAATGGGTCAAGAATTGGGTAACCCGCCTCTTTGGCTTCCATTACTTTTTGGTTGTAACCTTTCAAGTTACGCACACCCAACGCCGACATTAATTTATAGCGGCGCTCCATTTCGCCTACACACCAACGCAGCGCGTTAGCGGCTTCTTTCATGTCGGTAACAACTTCACACAATAGGTGCGGAATACCTTCGTAAACCGAAAGTTCCAGCATTTTCGGGTCAATCATGATCATACGAACATCATCTGGGCCCGATTTGTACAGTAAGCTTAATATCATTACATTAACGCCCACTGACTTACCAGAACCCGTGGTACCCGCTACCAGTAAATGTGGCATTTTACCTAAATCGGCACACACAGGTTGACCGGCAATATCTTTACCTAACACCATGGTAAGTGGTGATGGGTTTTGCTCAAATTTAGGGGCGTTAATTACCTCAGATAAACGTACTATTTCACGGTACTTGTTAGGCAGCTCAATTCCTATATATGTTTTACCTGGGATCACCTCAACCACACGTACGCTAATTGCCGAAAGTGAACGGGCTAAATCTTTTGATAAACCCGTAATTTTAGACACCTTTATACCCGGCGCTAAATCAAGCTCAAAACGTGTTACAACTGGCCCTGGGTATACGCCTACTACAGTGGCTTGTACGTTAAAGTCGAGTAATTTTGTTTCAACAAGGCGCGAAACACTTTCGAGCTCTTCTTGTGATATTGGGTTTTTTGCTTTATCAGGTCTATCGAGTAAATCAAGTGACGGCAACGGTCCTGGTGGTGGCTCCTTATCAAGTAATTCTTCAAACTTTTCTTTTGCTGTTGGCGGTGGCTGATACGCAGGTTTTGGCTTAGGCATTGGCCTTGCTGGCGATACAACTGTGGTCACCGGTTTTTCAGGCTCAACAACTTGACTTTGATCCAGTGCATTTAACGCAGCGGCTGTATCCATAGGCTCATCGTCTATGGCGCTAAAGCCAATTTCTTGGTCGAGTATATCGTCTAGCTCATCAAATGGGCTGTAGTCATCACTAATTTGCGGCTCGCTAAAGGTTGGCTGCTCTTTAGTAATGGCTTTTTGTTTAGCTGGTTTTTTACTTTTTGCAGGCGCTTGTTCAAATTCTGATGATTGCTCGTGTGTGGTATCGCTTTGCTCATAATCGTCAGGGTCATCATTAAATTGCGCATCGGCTTGTACCGGATTTGCCGCAATACGCTCTCGTTGCATCCAACCTTGGGCGTAATTAAAAGCATAGCGGTAGCCTCTAACCACTAAATCACCAAGGTAGTCTACAAATTCAACCCATGACACACCGGTTAGCAAAGTAAGCCCAGCAAAAAAGAAGCACAATAATAAAATAGAGGTACCGGTAAAGTTAAATGCCGGCATCATGGCCGATGCAATCACATCGCCCACTACCCCACCGGATGAAAAATTATAAATATCATCAAAGTTAATACTGCTTATTGCCGTTGCTGAGGTAATAAATAAAGCAAAACCAATAACACGCAAGGCAAGTGTGGTGTAATCGAGCTGTAAAATACGATGTGGTTGCTTAAACAGTAAATAGCCAAATAGCTGAATTGCAGCCGGCACTAAATAAGCAAGCCAGCCAAATGATAGTAATAATATATCGGCCACCCAAGCACCGGCAGTGCCTGTAATATTTTTTACGTTTCTAAATTCACCCGTTTGCGACCACGCGGGGTCTGCGGGATCAAAGCTGATTAAAGCACATAAAATAAATATTGCCGCAAAGGTGCTGATGATCAGCCCTGTTTCTAATAGTCTTTGCACACCATTTAGGCGCATAACTTCCTATCCCTCTTTATTGTTCTATTGGCACTTGCTTGCAATCAAATACCTTAGCAGGAAATGCAATTTGATGCACTTTATCTTAATGTGTATGGCCTGATTATGAACAAGTTTTTATAAATAAGAGCGTGTTTATCTTTTGCGGTTAAATTTACGCAATGTAAGGGCGAATAATTACGCCGTCTTCACCTTTTACTTCTTCCATTACTACATAGGTGCGGCTTTCACTCACATTTGGTAGTTTTAAAAGTATGTCTCCTAGTACACCTCGGTATTCTGACATATCGTTTACACGGGTTTTTAATAAAAAATCAAAATTACCCGATACCAAGTGACACTCAATTATTTCTTCGTGCTGTTTAACGGCTGCACTAAATTCGTCAAATACATCGGGAGATGTTTTAGTGATGGTTACTTCAACATACACAGATAAGCCTTGGCCAAGCTTTGCTGGATCAACCACCGCTTTGTAGCCAAGTATGTAGCCTTCTCGCTCTAACTTTTTTACGCGTTCCAGACAGGGCGTGGCGCTCAGGCCAACTCGTCGGGCCAGTTCCACATTCGACAAGCGTCCATCATGCTGTAATTCCATTAAAATTTTACGGTCAATCCTATCTAATAACTGATGCATACACCCAACTAGTTTTATATTCTGTTTATTTTATTTTTTTAGATGATAACACTAGACTGGCTTTTAAAAAAGGTGAGACACACTGCCATATGATGAATATAATAGTGAAAAATGTTAATCCGTTCTTAATAAGGCAAATTTTATGATTATTGGTGTACCTAAAGAAATTAAAAACCATGAATACCGTGTAGGTATGGTTCCTGCGAGTGTTCGTGAATTAGTAAATCACGGCCACCAAGTGATTGTTGAAACTGATGCGGGTATGGGCATTGGTTTTACTAACGAAGATTACACTCAAGCTGGCGCTGAAATTTTAGCAACTGCAGCTGATGTTTTTGCAAAAGCAGACATGATCGTAAAAGTAAAAGAGCCGCAAGCTGTTGAGCGTGCAATGTTACGTGAAGACCAAATTTTATTTACTTACCTTCATCTTGCACCTGATCTTCCGCAAACTGAAGACCTTGTTAAAAGCAAAGCAATTTGTATTGCGTACGAAACAGTGACTGATGCACGTGGCGGCTTACCTCTTCTTGCACCAATGAGTGAAGTAGCTGGTCGTATGTCTATTCAGGCCGGTGCACAAGCGCTTGAAAAATCTAACCACGGCCGTGGTATGCTACTTGGTGGCGTACCAGGCGTTGAAGCAGCTAAAGTTGTTGTTATTGGCGGCGGCATGGTTGGTCGTAGCGCTGCACAAATGGCTGTTGGCATGGGCGCAGACGTGGTAGTACTTGATCGTAACATTGATGTACTTCGTGCATTAGACGCGC
Source organism: Pseudoalteromonas sp. MM1 (assembly GCF_030296835.1). Taxonomy (NCBI): domain Bacteria; kingdom Pseudomonadati; phylum Pseudomonadota; class Gammaproteobacteria; order Alteromonadales; family Pseudoalteromonadaceae; genus Pseudoalteromonas; species Pseudoalteromonas sp. MM1. The sequence continues at coordinate 1,999,173 of NZ_AP027922.1, forward strand.
AATTTGGTAATAAAGTAAAAGCGATTTACTCAACTGCCGATGCACTTGAAAAACACGTACTAGAAGCTGACCTAGTAATTGGTGGCGTACTAATTCCTGGTGCAGCGGCACCTAAGCTTGTTACAGCTGAACACATTAAAGCCATGAAGCCAGGCGCTGCAATTGTTGATGTTGCTATTGACCAAGGTGGTTGTATTGCAACGTCTAAAGCAACTACGCACGCTGATCCTACTTACATTGTTGATGAAGTTGTACACTACTGTGTTGCTAACATGCCAGGTGCTGTTCCACGTACATCTACGTTTGCACTTAATAATGCAACATTGCCGTTTATTATTAACCTTGCAAACAAAGGCTACAAAAAAGCTCTACTTGATGACGCGCACTTCTTAAAAGGCTTAAACGTAATTAAAGGCCAAGTAACTTACAAAGAAGTAGCAGAAGCGTTCAACATGGAATATGTTGACCCACGTACTGCAGTAGAAAACGCATAATTTTGCGGTTAGTCGTTAGTTGTTATTAACCAAATAGCTACCTAACTAACTACAAGCAATAAAAAAGCAGCTAAAATTAGCTGCTTTTTTTGTATCTAAATTTTGTCTATATAAAATAATTTATATAAAACGCTTAATTATAAAATCTACTTTTACGCGTTTAGCCTGACCAAGTAGCTTTTTAACCGGTTGCGGGTAATTTTCTACTGTTTCTAAATCATTTGGCCCAGTTAAACGGCGGCAGTGTTTTAAAATTTCCTGCTTTTCGTTATCTATGGCTTGCATAATACTTTGCTGTGGGTCTTCAATTAAAATACCGTTTTCGATATCAAGCCCCCACGCTCGCGGATTAAGGTTATGGCCGCTTAATAAGTGACGTTGTCTATCGGCACAAATACCTTTTAAGTGAAACGAGTTACTTTCGTGCTTCCATAAGTACACGTTTAAATTACCGTTATCAATATGGCGCTTTTGCGATTTTACAAATTTATGCAAAATAGTTTCGTATAAATACGGTAATGCGCCAATTTTACTAAATGGCTCACTAGGCGGAAGATAAAAATCGTTCGCAGTTTTATCGCCCACAACAATGGTTACCTGCTTACCTTGTTTTAATAATCGACGCAATGAGCGCATAAGCGGCGCCGGAAAATTAAAATACGGTGTATAAAGCACAAGCTCTTGTTCTGTTGTATCAAACAAGTTTTTAATTAATCGGTTAAGGCTATTATTACGACGCCCTAAACCTAAAAACAAACGCACACCGAGTGGGTCGGTATTGGGCGTAGTTGAATTGGCATAACTGGCCGACTTTAGCTCGCGCATAAGTTGCTTTTGTTCAAATTTAAAGTCTATTAAGCGCTTGAGCGGGCGTGTATCAATGCGTGGTACGGCATGGGAGCCAATGAGCTTAGACTCAATAAAATCAACCACAGAGTCACATAGCGCTGCTTGGTTAATTAAAAAGTAGCGGTCGAGCCTGTAGCGTTCGTTGTATTGTAGGTACACGTTATTTAAGCTAGCGCCGCTGTATAACAAAGTATCGTCTACAACAAAACCTTTTAAATGTAATACACCAAAGAGCTCTTTTGCTTTAACGGGTACACCGTAAACTTGTACGTTTGATTTAAATTTTTCTAAATAGTCACAATATAAACTTGCGTTACCGTCTGATTTTGCCGCCCCAATAAGACCACGTTGAGCACGATGAAAATCAACCAACACTTTTATTTCAAGGTTGGGGTTTGCCAACGATACACGATGCAGCGCTTCAAGTATTTCTCGCCCGGCTTCGTCATCTTGTAAATAAAGTGCCGTAATGTAGATTCTTTTTTTTGCATTGCTAATTAAACGTAGCAATTGCGTACGGTACTCTTGTGCGTTGGTTAAGACGTTAACGTCTTTTGAAGTCAACCCAAATGCGGGTTTTTCCTGCCAAAATAACATAGTTGCCTATTCACTAAGGTCACATAATCTTTCAGTGACAAATAAAATTAGGTAAAACATATCAAAAAAATACTAACGGGTCATGAATTAACGAAGCTTTGTTGTTCATCTGTTTGTTTTTTAGCCTTTACACGGGCTTTTTTATCGTTCAATGCAAAGTCAGTACATAATATTGCACAGCTTTTAAATTTGTCAGAAAAAAATAATCACATAATTTGTTTACTTGTGCCTTGTTTTTCTTAGAATCGAAGCCATTAAGTTCAGTATTAAACGTTTAGGAAAAGATCATGACTGAAGCAAAACACTCTAAGTTACTAATTTTAGGCTCAGGCCCTGCAGGTTACACTGCCGCGGTTTACGCAGCGCGTGCAAATTTAAACCCGGTTTTAATTACCGGCATTCAACAAGGTGGCCAATTAACGACCACAACTGAAGTTGAAAACTGGCCAGGCGATGCGCATGGTTTAACAGGCCCTGCATTAATGGACCGTATGAAAGAGCACGCTGAGCGCTTTGAAACTGAAATTGTGTTTGACCATATTAATAAAGTCGATGTGTCTAAGCGCCCTTTCACGCTTACTGGCGACCAAGGTACTTACACGTGTGATGCTTTAATTATTGCAACGGGTGCGTCTGCTAAATACTTAGGTTTAGAATCTGAAACTAATTTTCAGGGGCGCGGTGTTTCTGCATGTGCTACCTGTGATGGTTTTTTCTACAAGGGCCGTAAGGTTGCCGTTGTAGGTGGTGGTAACACAGCCGTTGAAGAAGCACTTTACTTATCTAACATTGCCGATGAAGTACATGTTATTCACCGTCGTGATAGCTTCCGCAGTGAAAAAATTCTTGCAGATCGCCTTAACGAAAAAGCACAAAATGGTAACGTAGTAATGCACTATAACCGTACGCTAGACGAAGTACTTGGCGATGACATGGGCGTAACGGGTGTACGTATCAAAGATACGCAATCTGATGCTACCGAAGAGCTTGATTTAGCCGGTGTGTTTATTGCTATTGGCCATAAGCCAAATACCGACATGTTTGAAGGCCAACTTGAGATGAAAGACGGCTATTTAGTTGTTGAGTCGGGCCTTAACGGTAACGCTACACAAACAAGTGTACCAGGCGTATTTGCCGCAGGTGATGTGTCTGATCACATTTACCGCCAAGCAATTACATCTGCTGGTACTGGCTGTATGGCAGCCCTAGATGCAGAGCGTTTCTTAGATAATCTGTAATCGCGCTAAATATTTTAAAAGAGGCTGATAATTCAGCCTTTTTTTATGCCTAAAATATAGTTACACTTTTATGATAATTAATAAGTTAAGTCCTCTATGAGAAACCAGCTATACCAACTAAGTGAAACCGATATAGTATTTCCAAACCCCGAATATGCACTCACCTCTCCCGATGGACTGCTTGCCATAGGCGGCGATTTATCTGTAAAGCGATTAAGTAACGCCTACAAAATGGGTATTTTCCCGTGGTTCAGCGAAGGTGAACCCATTATGTGGTGGTCACCAAGTGAGCGTGGCATTGTAGAGCTAAATGACTTTCATATAAGTAAAAGCTTGCGTAAACATTTAAAAAAGCACCCTGTCAAAGTAACTGTTAACAATGCCTTTGCTGAGGTGATAGAAGCGTGCTGTGAGCAACGAATAGACACCGAAGGCACATGGATAACAAACGACATGTTAAACGCTTATATTGCTGCGCATGACGCTAATATTGCGCATAGTGTTGAGGTATGGCAAAACGGCGAACTTGCCGGTGGACTTTATGGCATTATGCAAAATGGCGTTTTTTGTGGCGAGTCAATGTTTCATCATCAAACCAACTGCTCTAAGCTTGCAATGTGGGCGTTAGTAAATTGGCTAAAGCGCCATAACGCACATTTTATTGACTGCCAACTAGAAAACCCCTATTTAACCTCTTTAGGCGCAAAAGTGATCCCTCGCTCAGAATTTTTGACTAAACTTAAACGAGCAAATGCTTACACCCTCAACTCAACCATGTGGCAACCACAGGAGTTATCAGCAATTTATGAGTGAACATATTCCTGCACGCGTTGGCCTTAGCCAAGAGTTTGCTTGTAGCTATTTACCTGACAGGCAAGAACAATTATTAGTAATACTTGACCCAACCTGTTACAGCACGCATAAATTTGAAATGCTTTTATCACTCGGCTTTAGGCGCAGTGGTAATCAAATTTATCGACCACACTGCCCTTCGTGTAGCGCCTGTAATTCTGTACGCGTGTTAGCCCAAGAGTTTGTCCCTTCAAAGTCGCAAAAAAGAAAATTAAATAAAGTTAAAGCAAACTTTGCAGTTAAATACACGCAGGCTAAGCGCGAGGAATATTACCCACTTTATAGTAAATACATTTCAATGCGCCACAGTGATGGCACTATGTTTCCGCCTAATTTAGAACAGTTTCAAAGTTTTTTATTTTGTAGCTGGTTAGAAATAACGTTTATTGAGCTTTGGCACCAAGACACTTTAGTGGCTGTGGCCGTAACAGATTGCATGGATAACACTGTTTCGGCTATTTATACGTTTTTCGATCCCGACTTTGAACACTACAGTTTAGGGACGGTAATGATTTTACAGCAGCTCGAATTTGCCAAACAACAAAATAAAGAATTTGTGTATTTGGGCTACCAAATCGATGAATGCACCAAAATGAAATACAAAACTCAGTTTTTACCCGCGCAAAAACACGTTAATGACCAGTGGTTGGCTATTTAATTTGCAAAAATGCCCGCTGCGCCTTTACTTATTGGCGTATTTTGGGCAAAATCTGCAGCGTTTAACTATTAAAGAGGTGTTACGCTAAACATGGCGAAAGAAGACGTAATCGAAATGCAAGGGACAGTCCTTGATACTTTACCAAATACAATGTTCCGAGTTGAGCTAGAAAATGGTCACGTAGTTGTGGCTCATATTTCAGGTAAAATGCGCAAAAACTATATCCGTATTTTAACCGGCGATAAAGTAACGGTAGAAATGACTCCTTACGATTTATCGAAAGGACGTATCGTATTCCGTGCTCGCTAAGTGCGTAAACGAGATTTAGTTTTTGGCTAGTGTAAACTAGCTTAAAGCGTTTATTAAATGTAATTGATGGTACTGACTAGCAATTACATTTAATAAACAAAAAACCCAGCTTTTGCTGGGTTTTTTGTTGCCTATTAAAAAGCACAAAAAAGCCCACGCGTATGGCGCAGGCTAGTTTATATACCCATTCACATAATTAAGTTATCTATTTTGCGGATGGGTATTATAAGTAAATACACTGATTTAAGCGGGTGTTAAATTACTTTCATAGTCAAAGTTAATTTTCTTATCTTTAACAGATACTTTAACAGTACCGCCATCAACCAGTTCACCAAAGAGTATTTCGTTAGCCAATGGCTTTTTAAGCTCGTCTTGAATAACACGTGCCATAGGACGTGCACCCATTGCTTTATCGTAGCCTTTATCTGCTAACCACTCTCGGGCCTTAGAGGTCAGCTCAAGATTAACTGACTTCTTATCTAATTGAGCTTGCAGCTCAACTACAAATTTATCGACCACTTGCAAGATAACGTCTTTTTCAAGGTGGTTAAACCAAATAATATTATCTAAGCGGTTTCTAAATTCAGGTGAAAATACCTTGTTAATTTCACTCATTGCATCGTGCGTATGATCTTGCTCGGTAAAGCCAATCGATTTACGCGTGGTTTCTTGCACACCGGCATTGGTTGTCATAACCACCACGACGTTTCTAAAGTCAGCTTTACGACCATTATTATCGGTTAACGTACCGTGATCCATTACTTGCAGTAGTATGTTGTAAATATCTGGATGGGCTTTTTCAATTTCATCCAATAATACAACGGCATGTGGGTTTTTAATAACAGCTTCGGTAAGTAAGCCGCCTTGTTCAAAACCAACATACCCAGGAGGCGCGCCAATTAAACGGCTTACTGCATGGCGCTCAACATACTCTGACATATCAAAACGGATAAACTCAACGCCCATACATTTTGCAAGCTGTTTTGTAACCTCGGTTTTACCTACACCCGTTGGCCCCGCAAATAAGAACGAGCCTACTGGCTTATCTTCGTTAGCAAGTCCAGAGCGAGATAAACGAATCGCAGATGTTAGCGCGTCGATAGACTGATCTTGGCCAAACACTAACATTTTAAGATTACGATCAAGATTTTTAAGCGTTTCTTTGTCGGTAGAAGACACGCTTTGAGCTGGGATACGCGCCATTTTAGCAATAATCGATTCAATATCTGATACGCCAATGGTTTTTTTGCGTTTAGAGCTTGGCTGCAAACGCTGGTTGGCGCCGGCTTCATCTATTACATCAATGGCTTTATCAGGTAAGTGGCGCTCATTAATGTATTTAGCACTTAGCTCAGCAGCTGCTTTTAATGCTTTTTGCGTGTAACGAATTCCATGGTGTTCTTCGTAACGCTCTTTTAAACCATTTAAAATTTTAGTGGTATCGGCCACACTTGGTTCAAGTACATCAATTTTTTGGAAACGACGCACTAATGCACGATCTTTTTCAAAAATATTTTTGTATTCATTGTAAGTGGTAGAGCCCATACAACGTAACTGCCCGCTTGAAAGCAGCGGTTTTAGTAAGTTAGATGCATCCATAACACCGCCTGATGCAGCACCTGCACCAATAATAGTGTGTATTTCATCAATAAATAAAATTGAGTTAGGTTTTGCTTGTAACTCTTTTAGTAAGCTTTTAAAGCGTTTTTCAAAGTCGCCGCGGTACTTAGTACCAGCAAGCAATGCGCCCATATCAAGCGAGTAAACAACAGCATCGGCAATTACTTCAGGCACTTGTTCATTAACAATGCGGTATGCAAGGCCCTCTGCAATGGCTGTTTTACCAACGCCTGCTTCACCTACAAGTAATGGGTTGTTCTTTTTACGACGACACAATACTTGTACCGTGCGCTCTACTTCGCTATCGCGCCCTACTAATGGGTCAATGTTACCGTCTTTGGCTTGCGCATTTAAATTAGTGGTAAAGCTATCTAACTTACTCGCCTCTTCGTTTTGAACTTCTTGTACTTCTTCATGAATATCGTCAGTGTCATCACCTAACTCATCATCAGATTTAGAAATACCATGGGAAATAAAATTCACTATATCTAAGCGAGAGATATCACTTTTCTTAAGTAAGTAAACTGCTTGGCTTTCTTGTTCAGAAAAAATAGCAACCAGCACGTTAACACCGGTCACTTCGTTTTTACCTGATGATTGAACATGAAAAACCGCACGTTGAAGCACGCGCTGAAAGCCCAATGTTGGTTGGGTTTCGCGTTCTTCTTCTAAATCGGGAATAACCGGTGTGGTTTCGTCTATGAATTCTAATAGTTCGGTTTTTAAACCTGAAATATCAACACCACAGGCGTTTAGCGCTTCGCCTGCTGAAGGGTTATCTAAAAGCGCAAGTAAAAGGTGTTCTACCGTCATAAACTCATGGCGGCGTGTACGCGCTTCACGAAACGCGGCATTTAACGTTAGTTCTAAGTCTTTGTTTAGCATTGGCAACCCCTTACTGAGATAATTATTTTATACCACAACAATGAGATGATTGATCACCTAATTGGTATTTATTCCTGCTCACAACTACAAAGCAGTGGATGCTCGTTATCACGTGCATAACGGTTAACTTGTTCCGCTTTGGTATGGGCTACATCGGCGCTAAATACACCGCATATCCCCTTCCCTTTTTCGTGAACTTGTAGCATCACATCAGTTGCTCTATCGCTATCCATATTGAAAAACGTCATTAGAACTTCTATTACAAAGTCCATTGGCGTGTAGTCGTCGTTATTTAAAACAACTTTGTATTTTCGCGGTGGCTGTAGCTTTTGCTTTTCACTATCGCGAACTGTGTCTATGACACCTGAATCTTTCATACCACTCATAATTAAATATAGTCTTGTCTTTAGAACTCAAGCAAACTTGAATAAAAAATAAATTAAATGTTAAAAAAATACCACAAAACACTTGACTGACTGGCCAAATAAACTACAGTCAGAAGTAGATTGATTAATCCTTAGTCAGTCTAGCAAATTATACGGTTTAGAATAACTAAATTAGTCAACTTATAGAAGGATGTAGAAGTATGGCTTGTGGTAAAGTCAAATGGTTCAACAACGCCAAAGGTTTTGGTTTCATCGTAGAAGACGGCTGCGAGAATGATATTTTCGCTCATTACTCAACGATTGTAATGGACGGTTATAAGACACTTAAAGCTGGTCAGGATGTAACATTCGAGCTAGAACAAGGCCCTAAGGGCTTACACGCTAAAAACATAGCCCCTAACGGCGACATTTTAGAGTGATAAAAAATTTGTTCGACTAAAGCGAGCGACCTAATTTAGATCCTCGCTTAATTCCCCACTTACCATTCAACTCTCTTCTTATTATTAAATTGCTCCTGTACACGTTAAATTCAACCCTTTTCCTTGATTTTATTTTATATACCCCAATGTTCTAACAGTTACCTGCTAATTAAGGCTGCATAAAAGCGCAAGCGCTAGCCCTTTTTAAACAAGCTTGTTACACTCTTGTTGCTAAATTACGCGGTTACATTTTAGCTTATGCTTTTACGCGGCTAAAATACGTGTACTTTGCAACCTATAAAAATCAGTTGGTCAGGTGTGGCTATTCTGCCTTTGGTATATAGAGTACCAACACCTAACAAACTGCTTGTTAACGCAACCATGCGCTAATGAGTTTCTTTGCATTGTTGAATACGGCCACTGCGGCCTACTATCTAGGAATGATGATGACATCAAAAATTATCTACACTAAAACGGACGAAGCTCCGGCGCTAGCAACCTACTCGTTGCTACCAATTATCCAAGCCTATACAAATGCGGCAGGTGTTGAAGTTGAAACTCGCGATATCTCATTAGCAGGTCGTGTAATTGCAAACTTCGCTGATTACCTTACTGAAGAGCAACGCATAGGCGATGCGCTTGCAGAGCTTGGCGAACTTGCAAAAACACCAGAAGCAAACATCATCAAATTACCAAATATCAGTGCGTCTGTACCGCAACTACGCGCTGTTATTAAAGAGCTTCAAGAAAAAGGCTACGCACTACCAGAATACCCTGCTGAGCCTAAAAATGATGAAGAAGCTAAAATTAAAGCCACTTACGACAAAATTAAAGGCAGTGCTGTAAACCCAGTATTGCGTGAAGGTAATTCAGATCGCCGTGCACCAGGTTCTGTTAAAGAATATGCACGCAATAACCCTCATTCAATGGGTGCGTGGAGCAAAGACTCACAATCATACGTTGCAAGCATGAGCGAAGGTGACTTCTTTGGTTCTGAGCAATCTGTAACAGTTGATGCAGCCACTGATGTACGTATTGAGCACGTAGCAACTAATGGCGTTGTAACTGTACTAAAACAAAGCACGCCGCTAATTGCTGGCGAAGTAATTGATGCATCGCGCATTAGCGCAGCTAAACTACAAGCGTTTTTAGCAGCAGAAATTGATGCAGCTAAAGAAAAAGGCGTATTATTTTCGCTTCACATGAAAGCGACAATGATGAAAGTATCTGACCCTATTATTTTTGGTCACGCGGTAAAAGTTTTCTACAAAGATGTATTTGCTAAACACGGCGAGCTTTTTGAAGAGCTAGGCGTTGATGTAAATAACGGTTTAGGCGATGTTTATTCTAAAATTCAAACATTAGATGATGCTAAGCGCGAAGAAATTGAAGCAGACATTCAAGCGGTTTACGCTGATCGTCCTGCTATTGCAATGGTTGATTCTGACCGTGGTATTACTAACTTACACGTTCCAAGCGATGTGATCATTGATGCGTCTATGCCTGCTGCCATTCGTTCAAGCGGTCAAATGTGGAACAACGACGGTAAACTACAAGACACTAGCTTTGTGATCCCAGATCGTAGCTACTCAAGCGTTTACCAAGCGACTATTGATTTTTGTAAAGAAAATGGCGCATTTGATCCTACCACTATGGGTAGCGTACCAAACGTAGGCCTAATGGCTCAAAAAGCTGAAGAATATGGTTCTCACGATAAAACGTTTGAAGCAAAAGCAGATGGTTCTATTCGTGTTGTTGATGCAAATGGCACTACATTGCTTGAGCACACTGTTGAGCAAGGCGATATTTGGAGAATGTGTCAGGTTAAAGACGCACCAATCCAAGATTGGGTTAAACTTGCGGTAAACCGTGCACGTGCAACGGGCGTACCTGCTGTTTTCTGGTTAGATGAAAATCGTGCTCACGATGCTCAGCTAATTAAAAAGGTAAACAAATACTTACCAGATCACGATACAGATGGCCTAGACATTCAAATTTTAGCACCGCTTGAAGCAACCTTGTTTTCATTAGCGCGTATTAAAGAAGGTAAAGACACTATTTCTGTAACAGGTAACGTATTACGTGACTACCTAACAGATTTATTCCCAATTTTAGAGCTAGGTACCAGTGCTAAAATGCTTTCAATTGTACCGCTTATGAACGGCGGTGGCTTATTTGAAACTGGCGCAGGTGGTTCGGCACCTAAGCATGTTCAACAGTTCGAAAAAGAAAACCACTTACGTTGGGATTCACTAGGCGAATTTTTAGCACTAGCAGCTTCGCTTGAGCACCTAAGTGTGAATACAGGCAACAAAAAAGCACAAGTACTTGCTGATACACTAGATAAAGCAACAGGTACGTTCTTAGCTGAAAATAAGTCGCCTTCACGTAAAGTAAAAGAAATTGATAACCGTGGTTCTCACTTCTTCTTATCTTTATTCTGGGCACAAGAACTGGCTAAGCAAGACGAAGACAGCGAGCTTAAAGCGCAATTTACGCAAATTGCGAGCGATTTAGAAACGCAAAAAGAGCAAATTGTAAGCGAGCTTAACGATGCACAAGGTCCTTCAATGGATATTGGTGGTTACTTCCAACCAAATGACGATGCAGCGTTTAAAGCAATGCGCCCAAGTGCAACGTTTAACGAAATTTTATCTAAATTAGTATAATTTTAGATTAAATTAAAAAACCGCTTACGTTTAAAGTAAGCGGTTTTTTTGTGTCTTTATTTTATATAAAAAGGCCGCTACTTTAACTTTAAAGTAGCGGCCTTTAATAATTAACCTGAATTCTGGATAATTATAGCTATATTAATTATTTTGTATAAGCTCGCGGCATTGTTGAATCTGTAGTATAGCGCTCTCGTAGTTTATCTTGGCGTGACTGTGTAGATACTTCTTCACCGTTAATAATCATTTTACTAACGTGCGAGCTTAGTTCAAACGGGTCGTTGCTCCACATAACTACATCAGCGGCTTTACCCACTTCAATGCTGCCGGCATTAATATTAAACACACTCGCGACATTAGATGTAACGGCCTTTAATGCACCTTGTTGGCTCATTCCATATGATACGGCATTGCCTGCATCAAAACGAAGTTGGTAAATATTATGACTGGCATCGCCGCCCACAGTTAAAATAACTTTTACCCCTGCTTTTTCAAGCGCGGCTGCGTTATCTAAACTGGCATGTAATGAGTCAAAGCTTGAAGGCAAGCTATCCATAGCACTCATAATTACGGGTACTTGCGCTTTAGCAATCTGTTCTTTAACTACAACGGCATCTTGTGCGCCATTGAGTACTAAATTTATGCCAAATTGCTCTTTAACTTTAATTAGCTCTATAATATCAGCCGCACGAGATACACCCACTACAAGTGGCATATCGCCGCTAAGTACTTTAACCATTACTTTGTCTTCAGTACTTGGAGTGCTGTCGTCGTCTTTTTTAGGCTTTTTAGCTGCTTTTGTTTGGTGCTCTTCAAGCTTATTAATTAGCGTTTGCAATGTAAATGCGCGCGAGCCCTTACTGCGCTCACCTAAATAAACCACTAATGCAGCTTGTTTTTGTATATTGCCTTGTAAATCACCGCTTAAATCAACAACACTTGCTAAGCCCGAAAAAATACTATCGCCACCGTGCGGGGTAATTACATCGCGGGTTACACCGCCTTTGCGTGCATACGGGATAAGGCTTGAATGAGCGTTGTAAGCAAGGCTTACATCAAAATCAATGCCTGCTTTTTCTTCGCCGGCATCGCGTGAGCCTGCAACTGCACTTACCTCAACTAAGCCAAGTTGATTAATGCTAGCAATAAAACCTGGGGTTACAATTTGCCCATTAGCATCAATAACTTTATCTGCTTGTACTTGCTGTGGGTTAATAGCAGTAATTTTACCGTTATCCATAACAATGCTGGCGTTTTCTAAAACGCCTTGCTCGGTGGCTGTATGCAGCGTTGCATTAATAATTGCAAGCGATTGTGCATTGGCTACACCTGAGGCTAATAGTCCGGCAGCAACCAGAGATAGCGAAAACGAACGTGATAAATTTTTCATTCTGGGCTCCTTATTGTTGGCCTAACATAAAATCACTTTGTGCTTGAAATGCACTATCGTTTCTATCGTAAACTTTTGCGCCATCAATAAATACTTGTTCAGCTTTTGCGTAAACGCTAAATGGGTTTTGGTTCCAAATAACCACATCACCTTGCTTACCAGCTTCAAGCGAACCAGTTTTATCTTCAATACCTAATGATTTAGCAGCATTAGACGTGATCCACTTAATTGCGTGCTGCTCCGAAATATCAAAACCATTTTCGTTTGCACGATACATTACTTTACCCGCTTCTTGGTTTAAGCGCTGAATAGTGGTGTCTGAGTCAGAATGCACAATGGCACACGAATTTTTTACCGCATCAACAATAGCTACGTTTTCTTGAACCATGTCGTAGGCTTCCATTTTAAAGCCCCACCAATCTGGCCAAAGTGCTGCACACGAACCATTTTCAGCCAGTAAATCTGCAATTTTATAAGCTTCTACGCCGTGATGGAAAGTACCTGCGTGATAGCCAAATTCTTTTGAAAGGTCGATCATCATCGCCATTTCTTCAGCTTTATAACAGTGATTATGAATTAATACTTCACCTTCAATAACCGCTTTTAGTGTATCGTGCTTAATATCGCGAGCTGGTGCTTGTGGGTTTAAGCCAGCTTCATAATCGGCGTCGTACTTATCCCATGCACGTTTGTACTCTTGTGCTTCTGCCCAAGCCATTCTATAACCGGCCATGTTACCCATACGGGTTGAAGGCAAAGTACCTTGGCGACCATATACGCGTTTAGGGTTTTCACCACAGGCCATTTTTAAGCCATTTGGCGCATCAGGAAATTTCATTGCTTGCATGGTATGCGCAGGAATGTTTTTAAGTGTTACACCACGGCCACCAAATAAGTTAGCTGAGCCAGGTAAAATTTGTAGTGAAGTAATACCACCTTCGCGCGCACGGTTAAAGCCAGGATCTTGAGGCCATACAGAATGCTCTACCCACACCTCAGCAGTATTTGGGCTAGTCATTTCGTTACCGTCTTGATGAGACTCAACCGATGGGCTTGGGTAAGCACCTAAGTGAGAATGTACATCAATAATACCTGGGGTAACCCACTTGCCTTGTGCATCAATGGTTGCATCTGTATTGGCCGATAAGTCTTTACCTACTTGTTGTATTTTGCCATCAACGAGTAACACATCGGCGTCATCTAAGCGCTCGCCAGTGCCAGTTAGTACTGTTGCATTGGTAATTAAAGTGCTTTTACTTGCAAGTGGTGTGTAAGTGCTTGGGTATGGGTTTTTATTAATGGTAATTTTTGCATCTTGTGGGCCGTTTTCTTGACAGCCAACAAGGGCAGCAGCTAAACCAACTGCTAACAATGAAGGTGCAAATTTTTGCATGTTGTTAGGTTCTCCTGTTTTTTTGCTACTTTAGCTAAAGCGGCATAATAAAGCTAAAAAAACAGGTAAAAAAGCGATTAAATGAGTTAAACGGCTGTAATTATTTTTTTATATAATTGTTATATAGCTTTTCGAGTGCGCCTTCGGTTGTAAGCGATGGGTCTTTGTTTATAAAGTGTTTTACGGTGCGAGTTACAAAGTCTGAGTTTTGCTTATGTTGCTTAGCAAAATCCTTAATTAAGGTATTGCCATCACTTGCTGCTGTCACTTTGTCATGACGATGACGGTACTGGCTAAGTGCCCTATTAAAGTCGCCGTTGTAATCCTCAACCAATATTTTGTAAAAGTCACTTTTTTGAACTTTAAGTACGTTGATACAGTAATTTAATGCCTCTTTAAAGTCGGTAAAAACGGTGCCTTCTACATCAAACTCTTTGGTTTTTTCGCGCACGGTAACGCGGGCTTCTTCGGTGGCATATGTAAAGCCTGTAAACGCTAAACGCTCAGATGCCTCTTTACCTAATTTCATACCCGCTTGAATGCTGTGCGCAAATTCGTCACTCATTTCGCTTAATTCGTTTTCTTCCCACATGTTATAAACACGCAGCGCCTTAGCGTACTTATTAGAGAGCTTTTTTTTAAGTTTTGTAAAACGCTCATCTATCGTCATTAGCCTTTCATTATGCAATAAGGCATGGCACTCATAACACGCGGCAATAGAGACAAAGTCAGCCTCTTCGCCTAAGTCAATAATACTCTGTAGCATATGTAACGGCGGGCAATGATCGCGCTCTGTGGCTTCGCATCCACAATAAAAACATTGGTTAAAATGCTTGTGTTCGCAGGCATACGCTTGCTGGTAATAGCTGGCTAACGTTTTGCTCACTGGTTCTCCTAAAAATTAAGCGCGTAAATAATGGGGGCGATAATAGCAGGCTGAGAAAATATGTCAGTAGCTATAAAATAATTTTGCCTAAGTGTGTCAAAAAACACATTTATTAGGGCTTAAATTCAGTCACCTAGGTTAAGTGTGTATTTTTAAACATACCTGCTTACACCTTGTTGCGTTTGGTTAACAGCTTTTTAGTTTAAATCGCTCAATAATAAAGCTGAACCACAAACAATGAGGACTAATTATGAACACGTTAAAAGCTACTTTATGCACAACTATGGTACTAGGCGCAACTTTACTAATGGCAAAACCAGCATTAGCAACGCAGTTTATCGCGGCCGATTCTTCGCCAGGTACACAGGCTTGTATGGCTGTTGCAGCTAATAAATCGTACGGTTTGCGTAAAGCGTCACGCGATTTAAATATAAGCAAAGCGGTAATGAGCAAAAAACTGCACTGTAATAACTTATCAATGAGCGACTTTGTTAGTTTGTATAACCTTGATAAAAGCGCAAATTATTTGAATATTGATACCAGTACTCGCACATCAATTAAAGATTTAGCTAAATCGTACAACCCTGAAAAAGTAATCATCACAGGGCCAAAATAGTATGGCGTTAAGACAAAACTAAGCCTGCTTTGTAAGCGGGCTTAGTTTATTAAATAATGGCCGCAATTAAGCCAAATAAACCGCCAAACACCCCCCCCCATACTACTAGCCAACCTAAATGTTCACGTATCATAGTTTGAATAATGTCTTTAACCATTTTAGGGGTGAGTTCATTTAAACGCTCATCAACTAATTTAAGTACCGTAGCATGTAAGCTTTGTGCGCTATTCCCTTGCGATAACGTATCGTTTACTAGCACTTTAAAATCGTCTGTTTGGCTAATTTGCGCAAGTGATAGCTGCATTTTTTCAATAAACTTTTCTCGCATTGGCTCTATAGCCGCTGTGCCACCAAACATACCTAACATACTGCCAAACTGCGATTGCTCAATTACTTTTAGTAGGTTGTCGAACGCAGGGTTTAAATCAACCTTAGTAATAATGCCTTCAAAGTCGATATTAGGTTGTGCTTTGCTAAGTAGGTTATTAATTTTTTGCTCGGAGAAAAACTCAGTCAAAATTAAATTACGAATAGCCACTTTAAAACTTTCAAATTTTAGAGCAATAACACCCGAGCCGTATAAAAAAGGCACTTTTTCAAATAACATATGAACAGCCAATAAGTTTGTGACCGCACCAGATAGCGCAAATAACCCCACCGATAACACAATAGTGTGGTTAAAAAAGTAGCCTATAACTACACACAAGACAGCAAGCAAATTGGTGATAAAACTTTTGTTCATTGTTACTCCATTAGCATTTTTTATATCGTTAATTTTACAACGATTAGTTTGTTAAATTAATACTTTTTTGCCATAGTTTAAGTATCTGTTTAAAAGGCGAGCAATTGATATGTGGAAAACAGTAAACGAGCACATTAGCCAAGCCATTCATTATGACTTTAAACATACTTACAAACGCCAGCTGCAAAGTACAAATACCGATAAACTCTATCAACTAACCGATGGAAAGCACAATTACCTGGTTAAAATTGCCCTTAAAAGCGAACTAGACCGCCTTGAAAGCGAAGCGATAGGGCTAAAGCAGCTCACCCAAAATAGTATTTTTATGGTGCCCGACTGCATCGCAACAGGTGCTAATATTGAATTTTCGTTTATTGTGCTTGAATGGTTAGTACTTGATAAACAGCCCCACACACACTGGCACGATATGGGTAAACAACTAGCTATGTTGCACCAAAAGCACGACCAAGCAATGTTTGGCTTTGATGTAGATAATTACCTAGCCACCACCGTGCAACCAAACCAATGGCATAAAAAATGGGACTTGTTTTTCGCAGAAGAGCGCATAGGCTGGCAACTACAACTATTAGCCGAAAAAGGCATTCAGCTTGTAGAGCCTGAGCTATTAATTAACTTAGTAAAAGAGCAGCTACACAGCCATATTGTGGAGCCCTCTTTAGTGCATGGCGACTTTTGGCGAGGAAATATGGGCTTTATTAAAAATGTACCGACATTATTTAATCCCGCGTGTTATTACGCAGACCGCGAGGTAGATATTGCAATGAGCGAGCTATTTGCCCCTTTACCTGATGATTTTTATAACGCTTACAATGCACAATACCCACTAAGCGATAACTATAAAAAGCGCAAAGCAATATACCAACTTTACCCTATTTTAAATCACGCAAATATTTTTGCAGGGCACTACCTTACTCAGGCTAAGCAGCATATAGATACGTTACTTAACACTCAGTAATTTATTAAAGCAATACACGTAAAATTATTGTCATAATCAGGGGTTCAGCACTATATTTATAATGAATGTAGCTAAATTTAAATTAGTAAAAGCATTTATTATTGAGTTCAGTTTTGAGCCATTAAGTTGTTGGTAGTATACGTTAACAACTTAAATAATGTGTACCAACACGGTAGCTTCGCCTTGGTACTACTGGAGTGATTATGAAAGATTTTTTATCACAACGTATCACCTGCCCTCACTGTGGCAACCACATACACCTAGATATTGACGCAAGTATGGGGGATCAAGACTACGTAGAAGAATGCAGTGCCTGTTGTAACCCTATTCATTTAAATGTGCATATAGACCATGCCCATAAAAAATTAGAGTTACACATAGACAGCGACGATGAGCAAATTTTTTAGCTCTGGTGGCGTAAGTAATTTTCTACTGTGTTAACAATGGTATAAGTTTGCTGATCAACTTCTATATTTAGTTCATCACCCGCTTGAGCGTTACCTAAATTTGTTATGGCCAGCGTTTCGGGGATCAAGTGTAACCAAAACCCCTGCTCGTCAATTTCGCCCACGGTTAAACTTGCGCCATTTATAGCTACAAAGCCTTTGTATAAAACGTACTTTTGCCATTTAGACGGTAAATTTAACTGAATTTTACAGTTATTTTGCTCTTTAACTATTTGTCCTATTTGGGCAGTACAATGAATGTGCCCAGATACAATATGGCCGCCTAGTTCTGTACCAAAAGTGACTGAACGCTCATAATTAACTAAACTACCGACTGCAAGCTTGCCTAAATTGGTAAGTAATAATGTTTCATCTATTACATCAAAGTGCACTTGTGCCACTACATCGTGGTTACTTAATTCTACTTTAACCACTGTTAGGCAGCAGCCATTAATTGCAATACTGGCACCTAAATCAAGGTGTTTAACGTATTCATCACCTACCGATACAACCAAGCGTAAAACCCCTTCTGTATGTGTGGTAGATACAACCGTAGCTTGAGTTTGAACGATTCCTGTAAACATAAAATCACTTAAAATTATTACAAAGTGCTAGTTTAACGTATCAACGGGTAAAATCATTCACTACAGTGATTTTTATTTGAAACACAATCGATTACAATTGCGCCCTGTTTTATCAAATAGCTGTTTTTATGACCTTTAGTAGCTGGGAAGCCAAACGTTTAATTACCCTTGCCGTACCTGTATTTTTAGCACAAGTAACACTCGTTTTAATGTCGGTGGTCGACACCATTATGGCAGGCCAAGTAAGTCCTACAGATTTAGCTGCGCTATCGATTGCAACCGGTATATGGAACCCGTTATTACTGGCGCTGCAAGGTATTTTGCTTGCGTTAACCGGTATTATTGCCCAATTTGCAGGTGCTAATGATAAAAAAGGAATTAGCCATTATTTTCAGCAAGCACTGTATTTAACCGCTATTTTAAGCGCAATTGGCTTTGGTATCGCTAACCTAGCCGATATAGTCATTTTAAAACTCAATACAACCCCTGCTATTGCAAGCCTTGCGTATGACTATATCCATTTTGTGAAATGGGGAGCCTTTGGTTTTTTAATTTTTACCGTTTATCGCAATATGACCGAAGGCATGGGGATGACAAAACCCGCTTTTTATATCAGCTTGCTGGGCCTTGCTGTTAATATTCCGGCTAACTATATTTTTATAAATGGTTTATTTGGTTTACCAGCCTACGGCGGTGCTGGTTGTGGAATTGCTACAGCATTGGTACTCACTGTAATGGCTGTTGCACAAGTAACGTATTGCCAGTTTAGTAAAAAAATAGATGCAAAAGCTTTGCTGGCAAATTTTGAAAAACCTAACTTTAAAACCATAGGAATTATTACCAAATTAGGTATACCTATTTCGTTGGCTACCTTTTTTGAAATTACGTTGTTTGCATGCATACCTTTATTTATTGCACACTTAGGTGCTGTTGCAGTGTCGGGCCATCAAATTGCGGGAAGCGTGACTGCATTATTATTTATGATGCCACTGAGCTTATCTATCGCTATTAGTATTCGTATTGGTAATTTATTTGGTCAAAACCATTTAAGCCAATTAAAAACGGCTATATCGACCAGCTACATATTAGCTATTGCTATAGCGTTATTTTTAGCATTTATAACCTTTATTGGCCGCGATTTAATAAGCCAACTTTATACCGATAGCCCAGCTGTTATTGCGTTAGCCAGCTCTATTATGATTTTGGCATGTATTTATCAAATTCCTGATGCACTGCAAGTCGCTGCAAATGGCATATTAAGAGGTTTAAAGCATACTCAGCCTATATCGTATATAACGTTTATATCTTATTGGTTAATCGGTTTTGCTTTAGGCTACGTATTGGGAAGAACAGATTTAATTGTGCCCGCCATGGGGCCGCACGGTTTTTGGATAGGTATTATTTTTGGTTTAACCGTTGCTGCTGTGTGGCTTATGTTCACCGTTAATAAGCGATTAAAGCAGGCGCCATTTGTATAAAAAAGCCCTTATATTATTATCTAGCAAAACATGGTTAAGCTATTTATTAGCTTTGTGTTGCGCCGTGCTTGCAGGGTGTTCAAAAGCGCCCAGCAACACTTATCAAACATACACAGAACGCTTAAGTAATACCCTTGAAACCCAAGCCCCAAGTTTAAGTAAGCCTGCACCAATTAGCCCGCTATTACCCCCAAATACGCTTTCTGAAGGCAGTACTATCAGCTTGATTGAACTAGCAAGCTTAAGCCATTGTAAACTCAGCTTACTAATTAGTGAGCACAATAACCAGCTAGGTAAAACGGCCGGCCACGCCAGTATTTTAAAATACCAAATACAGTTTGTACAAAATGCCCAGCAGTGCCTGGGCACGCTTGAGCCTAGCTCAAACGTTTATAAAACGTTATCAAATGCAAAAGTGCACAAAGAGCAAACACTAAACCACTACTTTAATTCAATGTTGTATAACGAATTTGAGCTAAAAAACACGTGGCAAGCTAGCAGCGCAGAGCTTGCTGTTTCCCCTGCAGGGTTTAGTGACACGGTAGCGGCTATGCAGCAGCTTGCACTCATAAAAAAACACATAATCAATAAACACTACTTAAAAATTAACTCTGCAGATATTTTTAACGCTTTAGAGCAACTTAATAAGTACCGTTTTAACCAATTACTCATTTATTCTACACGGCTACAAATAGCGTTTAATAATTCAGCTACGCAATTTATTCAAACGCAATCCATTGATGAAATATGCCCAGTAGGTAAAAATAAAAAAGTAGCCACTATCATTAGTAACGTGTTCCAAAAGTATTTCCTTAGAGAAATACAGCCTTATCAGGCTAATTTAGCAGGCTACCTTGAAACACTATTACCCTTGTACAATCAACTTTGGTTTGACCAACCTATAACAAATAACCAAATAAATACTTTGATAGCGCTGGATTCGCAAAACAATCTATTAAACCAGCTTAAAAGCTCAGCCAAAAAACACGTAACCTGGTGGCAAAACTTTTATAAAACGTGTGAAATCAGCCCAATATGAATAAAAAAACGGCAAATAAACTTAAAAGCAACAAACTTGCTTGATTCACCACTCACCAAGCTATATATTAGCGGCCGCTGATAATTAAATTTATCGCATCTTAATTAGGTAATACGACCGTAGCTCAGTTGGTTAGAGCGCTACCTTGACATGGTAGAGGTCGGTGGTTCGAATCCACTCGGTCGTACCAAATTTATTCTTCCCTTTGAATAAATATAATTAAGATACTATTTGTACGACTGTAGCTCAGTTGGTTAGAGCGCTACCTTGACATGGTAGAGGTCGGTGGTTCGAATCCACTCAGTCGTACCAAATTTATTCTTCCCTCTGAATCAATTTAATTAAGATATTATTTATACGACTGTAGCTCAGTTGGTTAGCGCGATACCTACTCTCTATGACCCACGCCGAAATCGGTGGTTCGAATCCACTCAGTCGTACCAAATTTATTCTTCCCCTGAATCAATTTAATTGAGATACTATTTGTACGACTGTAGCTCAGCTGGTTAGCGCGCTACCTACTCTCTATGGCCACGCCGAAATCGGTGGTTCGAATCCACTCAGTCGCACCAAATTTATTCTTCCTCTGAATCAATTTAATTAAGATACTATTTGTACGACTGTAGCTCAGTTGGTTAGAGCACTACCTAATATCTGTTCACCTCGCCGAATTTAGAACCGCATCATTGAAAGATACTAACGCATTGATTTCTCTTAATATTGTACCAATAAAAACGGCGGTAAAATATACCGACCGCCGTTTTAAAAAGTACACGAGTAATTTTAACCTGAATTAACTTAACAGGTTGTTACCTTTGTTCTCTTGCTGATGAATTGTTATAGGCCAGCCCGAGAACTGGTTACTTGCTTTACCATCGGTTATATCGACTAAAAACTTATAGGCATCCATTGTGTATGTGAGCTTCTCAGAATCGAAGGTAATAAAACCAAAGCCGCTGCCTTTTTCATGAGCCTTTACATAGCGGTTATTTGATTTTCCTACTTCAGGATTCCCTACCGCATAGACATAAATCTTATTACCGAAGGTATCATTATACTCGCCTGTTTCAGCAAGCCCATGTGCAGGGCGGTTTTGATAAGGCATATTCATTGAATCTGGCTTCCACCACCTTGGCCAACCGGCAGAAATAGCTGGCGTACAAAAAGCCCAGTTACTATCCCTTTGTTGATTGACGCCATATTGAGATAAAGACCCTAAGTGGGTATCACCACAAATATGTAACGCCATAGAGTCACGCATTGCATCAATTGCACGATTTCGCGCAGATGCAGGCCAACCACTTGAATCGAAATCGTATTTTAAAAAGCGATCAGGTACCGGCTGATGAGTTGAGATAGCCGCAAATACCGTTTGGCTTAACACCGCTTTTAATTTATGCCCGCGCCAGTCTTTACCCCACGCTTTAAGAAATTGCTCCTGTCGACTGCCTAATAAATCTAAACCAGGCGGATTAAACACAGGATTATAAAAAAGTGGATCTTCGTCTTGTCCTGTTTCGCCAACCGCAACATTTATGCGTTCAGGACCACTTTTCCATTGTCTGTCAGCAAGAATCGCAAAACCAACACCACCATATAGCATAGTGCCATAATACGAGCTAATACCATTAGTTGGCGTTGGATCATAAGGATCAGGGTGATGGTTAAGAGTAGTTTTATGTACCATATTAACCACCCGTGCTGAATCAATGTAACCACCTAAAACACTTGCTGAAGGGTCTTTCGAAATGTTTTCCATTCTTGCACCACCTTCACCCCACAAATTGCCTTGGAGTACATCATGATCATCGGGCAAACAAATTGTAGGTTGATTACGCATGACTTCTTTAAAAGCCCAACCAAATTGATAGAACTTACGTAAATAGTTCAAAATCGCCAAATCATCCGGCGTGCGAATTACACCAAACCCACCATGGCTTTCATAAATCTGATCACCAGAAAAGAATACCAAATCGGGGCTTAGTTTTTCGACATTTTGCGCAACTGGCTGGTACGGAAAACCATAATCATTTTGACACGTGAGCGCGGCCATTCGTAATTTTTCATTTGCGGGGTTCGCTTTTATAACCCCTGAATATATATCTGGTGTGTGTGTACCGTCAGTGTGTTTTTCACGATATACAACCCGAAAAGGCGTATCTTGTTTCTCATCCCAATTGGCTATACGAAAAGTCGCCAACCAGCCATCATGGTCAATACGCTGTGAGTCAATAGCGATCCACTGATTATCACGCTGGATCTGTAGCTCTATTTGCTGATTATCTTGCTCACCTATTGGTCCTGTGTAAGCACTCAATTTCAGCACAAAACCTTCATGACTCAATGTATCGTTTAACGAATACATAGTCCAAAGTATTGGACCAAATGACTGTTCATCAGTAACAGAGAATGCCTCTCCTTGCATAGCCCAGTGGCTAAATTTATAACGTGCGCCTAATTTGTCCTCAGGCACATTTTCATAAGTAACAGATGGAATTGAGAAATTACTTACTAGCGCCACATTACCTAGTAGCTCTGATACAGGTACCAAATGGGTAACCGTACCGATTATTTTTTCAGTTGATGTTAAACGAGCCGTTAGCTCTAACGCCATAGCACCTGATTGAGGAGTCCCAGTCAGTGTTAAACTAACGGATTGATTATCTAGCGGAATTTTTAAAGGTACAGTGTTGTTACCCAACACTAAATCGTTATTTTTAATACCAAGGTCGTATCCCTGTTGAACAAAACAGTTACTGCGGTATTCATTGAGTTCACTTTTAGCGCCAAGACGAATACCCGCGCCACCATCGTTGTTATTTTGCTCTAAACGCGTAACCTCCACTGACATGGAAAAAGCTTGGTCAATATTAGTTATTTGATGAGTTAAAGAGTGAACACTGCGATTTCCCCCACGAGTTATACATTCAGCCGCACCGTTATTCACACGCCAATCTTCCATCGGATTAGCCCAATACTGTTTGCCAAGCCAAACTCTATTATACGTTTTATACCAATTATCACGGTAAGACTGAGTACCACGAGTAACGGTTGAATTCATAACACCTAAATGACGAGTACAGCCAGAAACGCCAGATGCAACAACTCCAGCAGCAAACATTTTAAGAACTGAGCGACGAGATATATTTTTATTCATAATTTTCAATCTCACACATTGAATATTGTTAACAGTAGACAAACAGTATATGTTTTCCTTATAAATTTCAGCCTTTGTTTTCATAAAAGCGTTAAGAAATTATAAAAAACTCATTCAAATGTAAGATTACGTAATTTGAAGACCCCTATCTAACCCACAATAACACACGGTTCAATACTGGTTTAATCCCTCATATTGAACACATTTGCCATTTACTAACGCACCAAGATATAACAATTAACTAAACACTGAGCACCCAACTTTATGCTTTGCTTTATTATTACGCTAATTAATGGTTGCTATTTAATCACAATAAAATGTAACCTGACAATTTTGTTAACAATTAACATTAAGCTTAACTTATTATGTCATTCCTAAATAACTATAAAATAAAGACACGAATTTTGGCGCTAGTGCTCATTCCATTACTAATTGCTGGGCTTAAATCAGTTAACAAAGTACGCTTCTCTTTGGCGCAGCAGCAAGCGATAAGTAAGGTTAATGCAATACTCGATTACGCTCATGTTACTTACCCACTGATCTCAAGCTTGTTAGAAGAAGTGTTTTACATAAGGTTGTATTTTGATACAGCTTCAGGTGCACAACAAGCGCAGAAACAGAGGCTCGCTTATCAACAAAACGCGCTAACAAATGCTAATCGGTTTAAACAATTCGTTACTGAGAACCTGCAGACAATTAAGCAATTTCCGACCTTTAATAACCACGTAGAAATAAAAAATAAACAATTAAGTGATCCGCAAATAGCTGAAGAAAAAAATCACCTAAGTAAAGCATACACAGCGCAATTTAGTCGAAAAGTTCACACGATGTATGAAATTAACGATCTCATCCGCAAACTATTAATAACATTGAGTGAAATTGAGGTCATCGCCAGTAGCGAACAACTGATAGGAAAAATGTCAAATGCGAACTATTACTTAGTCGCTAGCAGTATCGAACGCTCATTTCATGATAGCTTTATAAATACTGCAAGCAATACACAATTGGATGTATACATATACGGGGAAACTTTCAGAAGCGCGACCGCAGTGCAAACTTATAATAGCCTACTTTATAATTTTACCACTGCAAATGCACAATCTGCGTTTACTCAAATGACGCAAAACGCGAGCTATTTAAAGTCTGAAGAAGTGGCGCTACAAGCCCGTGCAAACAACTATCAAACAATCAATAAACCGCTAAATATCGCATGAACTTGTACTTAAAGAGCTGATCGACATGGCCCTGCAAATTGCCAAAGCCACAGAAAAACAAAAATCTGTGCTTAATTTCATCAATAAGCAAATAACCTTGATCAGTACTTACGCTCAATCTGTAACAAGTACTACCCAAAGTAACCAACAAACGGTCGATAACTTAACTGATATTGTTGAAGACTTAGAAAGCTACAATTATGAGTTTACTTTGGCTACGCCTACACCAACACCTTATAAGGAGTATTTCTATGAGCAATACAGTATTTAAACTCAGTGCTATATCTATTGCACTTTGCATCACAGCTTGCAGTAATCAACACACCAGCATGCAAGCTAAACCTAAAATAATGTTCGACGATGTCTCTGTTGAAGTGGGATTAACAACTGATAAAAATTGGAAGTACGGCGGCCCATCCCTATCTGATTTAAATAATGATGGCCTGTATGATTTATTACTAACTAATCACGACTCTACGCCAGTTCAATTATTTTTATCAAATAGTGACTTTAGTTATACCAAGCAAGCTGATATTTACCCACGTGTTGATTTACATGGCATGGCCAGTGGCGATTACGATAACGATGGTGATAACGACATTCTGCTTTCATTAGGCGGTGGCAACGGCCTTACCCCTCAACCGCAACGATTATTGCAAAACAATAATGGTCAATTTACTGATGTAACTGAGCAAGCTGGCTTATCAAAAATGGGCGCACGAGGCCGCTCGGTGCGTTGGGTTGATCTAGATAACGATGGCGACTTGGACTTTATGCAAGTTAACGCTGAAAAAATGGTGACAGAGCAGAGCCCTCGTAACATTTTATTTGAAAATAACGGCAATGGTACATTCGATTATCACCCTTCCCCCGTCTTTGAAAATTTAAATAGCGAGCGCGTGCTTATCACTGATTTTAATAACGATAACATTCCTGATATTTTCGGCTTTAATGGTTACAGCCCGTTAGTAATTTTACAAGGCAACAATGATTTTAGTTTTACCGATGTCACAGCTAAGGTGTTGCCACAATCACTCGATACAACGGGTACTTTAACTCTTGCCCATGCCGATATCGATAATGATGGAGATATGGACTACTACCTTGCTAGGGGCAAATTACATTACACCATCGCCAATAATAGTATCTCATACAATGACCAACTAAAGCGTTTAGACTTACGAGACGAAGGCAATAAAAGTCATGATGGCTTGAACCTAACAACACAGGGGGATTTGATTCTAAGTGATTTTTATCATTTTCCTCGGGGCAAAAAAATGAAAACTATGCCGGTCTTTTTAGGTGCCGAACAGGTACCCAAAAACACGCCAGTCTCAGAGCAAAGCATCGCTGCAGATCAAGCCCAAGGATTTGCAAAAAACATCAATAAAACAGGCTGGTATATTGGTCATTTAGGTAACAACAAATGGCGGGTAGAATGGTATTTAGAGGATAATTTAGCATGGGATGTGCGCGCTTCGTTCAAAAATGTCACTAGCTATAACACAGATTGGACACCACAAAACCTAGCATTAAGTGATATTTTACTACGTAACGATAAAGGTCAACTTACGGATATATCAGCGCAATTACCAAAACAAACTATTGATAATAACTGGGGCGTGGTGCCGGGTGATTTTAATAATGACACTTTAATTGATTTCGTGGTGTATCGATTTGGCCATTTAAAGCAACGCGTGGCTGATGTGATGCTTATTAACCAAGGCAATAACCAATTTACTAGCCAGCTATTAAATTCAGCCACCAGCGAGTTAAATCAAGATTCTCATGGTGATATGGGCGCAGCATTTGATTACAACCATGACGGTAAGCTTGATCTGCTCAGTGGCGATGACGACAACGGTCGTTGGCACTTGTATAAAAACACCTCAGCGATACTTAATAACCATTACAGCTTAGTGCGTATCGGATATTCGCCATCAGGGATTGATGCAATGGGGGCAAAGGTTGAAATAAAAACGGCCCAAACGACCCAATATCAAGTTGTCGGTTCGCACAGTGCAAACCACTCACAAAGTTTAATGAACATTGCCCATTTTGGCTTAGGTAATGATGCTAACATCAAGGAGATTAGTGTCACTTGGCGTGATGGCAGCAATCAAGTATTGCGTAATCAACCCGCAGACCGTTTAATTGATATAGGAAATATAACGTACTGATAAAAAGCCCCTATTTTGGGGCTTTTTACTCGTTAACTAAATCAACTCTGGTTACTTAATAACATAATTTGGCGTTTGTTTTGCCTGTTCAATATTCTGCATATTTAACTGCTCAAAAAACTTATCTATTTGTGCTTTGTATTCCCATGATTGCTGCAATACATTATTTGTATTGTGCTTATTCCACTCATTCCACAGCTTGGCTAATTTCGCTTGTTCAGCGGGTAACGTATCAACCAAGTTATGTTGCTCGTACGGATCGGCTTTCATATCAAAAAAGCCGCGGCCTACATTCGGTAGTGGTTGGCTCATATATTTATAATCAACAGTACGTACAGCATAAATATTTGGTGCCTCTTCTAAGCGCCAAAATAACGCCTGATTTGGGCTGCCTTGTTTAGTGCCTTGTAAAAATGGCAGTAAATTAACACCATCTAATTTCTTATTATCAGCACCCGCTAGTGCAACTGAGATTGCAGCAATATCAAGTGACGATACTAAACCAGTAAACTCTTCGCCTTTAGGAATAACCCCCAGCCTAAGTGCAACTTGCCAAATACTAAAGCGTATATTCTTGAGCAATACCGCCATGATATCTCCATTGCAGATTTTGTCAGCGCAGTGGGTGCGAGCCGCTCTCATACAGTGAAGGTGGTGTTTAAACAGCTTACGGCATCAACGATTAATCAATACCTAGCTGATGTAAGAATAAACCAAGCCAAGTTGCTCTTGCTAACTAAAACAGTCACCGAAACTGCCTATGCGGTAGGGTTTAATAACTCAGCGTACTTTTCAACGGTATTTAAAAAACACACTCAGTTATCACCTAAAGAATACCAACAGCAAGGTCAATTGAAGTCGTCGATAACGACTTCAAAATGAGCTTATTTACTTTTCACGTCACCATAACGATTTTGATACAAGGATTTATGAACTTGTTTAGCCGCTTCGACTAACTCTGGGTAGGGAATGTCTGTCGTTGTTACAAATCCAACATTGTAATTTTCACCATCATACGCCCTGCCAGTAATTGGCGAATCAATATATTGGAACCAATGAGCACCAATTAAATATGGGTTATCAATTACTGTTTTCATATAAGTTTTATACATATCAGCACGATCGCTTTGATTAGCAGCATGTATGATGCCAGGATTCGGATGACCTGTATCGCCTGAACCAATATGAAATTCCCCAATAATTGTCGGCATATCAAGTTCTTTCAAAATGTCCCATGTCATCGGGTCTAAACCTTCCCGATAATAGTTATAACTGATCACATCAGCATACTTTTTAGCAGACCAACGAGCTTCTGGCGATGTACCCCAAGAAGTAAATCTCGCTCCCATATACAGATGGTTAGGTAATACTGACTTTAAAGAATGGTTTACAACCTTAAAATATTCATCAGAGAAGCGCGTTAACAACCAAGAGAGATCTGCAATCATAGCATCATTAAAATGACTGTCGTTTTTATAATTAACGCCAGTATTATCAAATAATTCCCAAGACTGAATAGATCTCTGCCATGCTTGGTTTAGCTGGCTAATGGTTTTATATTTTTGTTTTAGCATATCGCTGAACACTGATTTGGTCGGGCTATCTGCAGTTTTTTTAGATAACGCATCAAGCACGATACCATAGCGTAAGGTTGTTGAACCCTCACCTCCCCAACTCATTTCGTTATCAATAAACACCCCAATACACCAAGGGTTATTTTGTACCTCTTGGGCAATAACCTCGGTGGTTATTTTCGCTCTCTTAACAAATTCTGGATCGAAAGGGTCAGGCATGGCTCCCCAATAATCAAAACCAGAACTCAGCCTTTTAAAGTCACCGATGATCCAACCATTCGCAAAATAAGGAACTTGTTGATTGTTATAAAAACTAGCATCAGTCCAATTTCCAAATGAAGTGAACCCCCAGTCTTGCATTCTTTTTAAAGTTACTTCTCGCCATTTATCAATATAAGAACCTGGATATTGTTGACCATAGCGGCGTTCTAAATTTGCTTGGTAAAAGCTAAATACTTCACCATGTTGAATTGGCCCAAGATGAGACGAGCGCTTGTAACTATAATGATTTGCTAATTTATCATTATACTCTGGCAGCCAGTTAAACATGGCTCGTCGCTGTGGATAAGCAGTGTAAGCTGACTTTTGATATTCAGATAAATTACTATTTAAACCTTTGGAGTCTTCTGGGGTTACATCATCAGGGTCACGCTTTCTGACAGAATCATCACGATAGTCTATGCCTGTAAATGTTGTTGTGTTCGCCATTCTTGCGTTAGCAATACCAGAGGAAAAAAACAAATAGCCTTCAGGATCAACTAACGCCCATTTACCATTTACTTTTTCCGTACGAAAAAAGCCCGTTGCCGTTAACTTAGGGCCAAGCTTCCAACCACCAAATTTACTTCTATCAGGCCGTGGAGTTATTTTAGACAGTTCATTTATTTCTTTTTTTGCGATTGCTCTTAATTGTTGCTCAGAGCTAACTTTTAATGGGTAATTAAACTGTGTAGATTGACCAAACTGATCGACGATATTTGCTAAAAATTCAGGGTTTTCATCGGGTATGGTTTCAAATCGAAGATTATCGATGGTTACTGCGGTTGGATTAATTTGTGTTTCTGTATAAATAGCGATAATTTCAACTTGGCTAAAATCGACATTGAGTTTAGCGCCTCTCAAAATCATTTTACGTGCAGTTGTTTCAAAACTAGGAGGTGTATCTCTGAGCCCTGTATCAACATTTAAAGTCTGGGAGTTGAGCTCAAAATATAATGTAGCATGCTCTTTAGTTGTTAGCCCAATTGTACGTCTTTGGACTTGTTTATCTTTTCCAGTGATATTCACACTGAGCATCACCGGAAAGTCACCATCATTCGCAACATCAAAAAATAAGGCATTACTACCTAACGAACTCAATTCCCATGGTTCATTTGGCTTGATTATGATCCCTGAAAACTCATGTTTATTCGAAAAAGTAAGCTGCAACACTTTGCTTTTATTTTGGATCACCTGTGTCGCTATATTTTTATTAGTGAGTGTATAACTGTTGCTAGCGTGTTCAAAGTCATCAATTAAAATAGTCTTGCTATCGTGCTGCAAGTCAAACTCCCTTGCAGCACCTTCACCGCTTAACACTAACGCAGAATAAACAAAGACAGATAAACATCTAATTATTTTTTTCATTTTATTACCTTATACTTTAACGAGTAATAGGTAATGTTCTGAAAACTAACTTTGACACATCTTTTTACTAATTTAACTGATTACTTGTCATTAATTGTATTATTTGTTGTTGATTCAATGCAGCTTCCACCACATAAAGCTCATCTAACCCGCCTCTAAAGAACATTTGTTTTTCATGGGTTGCACCCTCGATGTAACCTATATTTTTGCCGATCGTAAGCGGCCTCGATGCTGGATGCTGTAGATTTGTCGCAACTTTAGCTATTGATTTCTTTTGAGTTTTTTCAAGCTTTCCATCAACGTATAACAAAACATGTGTGGCAAGATTGCTTTCAACACCACCATATAATACCACGGCTATATGATGCCACTCATCATCTCGTAGATCCGTACTACCAACAATTTGAGCGTTATAGGTTCCTATTCTGATCCTACCTAATGGTCCATCGATCAACTCAGGATTAGGGGAAATTTGCCACGCTGAATAATCCTGCTGTAATCCCCAGCTCACAATCCCATATGCGTGTTCAGGTAAGAAATCACTGGGGATTTTCAACCAGAAAGCAACTGTTCTAGGGTTATCACTACCAATTCCGGGATAATGTGTTTCCAGCCAGTTGTTCGTGCCATTAAAGCTAATTGCCTTATCAAATACGCCCGCTATGTCTGTTAACGGTTCATCAATAGGAGATTTATCTGTGGCTAAATACTGCTGCCCATCAATACCCCGTCCGCTGGAGGGATAATTATGCTGCTGCTTTTTATCAAATGACCAATGTAATAAATGAGGCTCTTCTATTGAGTCTCCAGGCAATACACGCATAAAATCAGAGGGTACGCTAACAAAGCTGGTGACCTGATTATTTAAATCAAATGCTAATGCCTGATCTTTTTTAAGGAGTTGGTAAGACTGCATTTTGTTGCCACGTGCTTTTATTTCACCATCAAGCACGTGTACTTGAGATTCACCGCTATTAGACACTTCGACACCAAATTCGGTGCCTAAATCTATAATTTCAGAACTTGGGGTATCAACTCTAAAACCAATTGCATTTTCTGGCACTCTCGCCACTAACTTGCCATGATGAAGCGTTACTTTATCTTTGGACTGTAAATTCACTTTAACCGGTGCTTCTAAGACCAGTACCACGCCATTATCTAATAAAATTTCACTGTAACCATGTTCAAGAATAATGTCTCCTTGACCTAATTCACTGCCAACAGAAAAGTTGGCGTTATAAGAGGCGGTCATTTTTGTGACTTCAGCAAACTTATTTGTGTAATCCAAGTGCTGTGCCATAAATATAACACTGACAAAAAGCATAATACTTGCAGCAAGCGCATACGGGCTTGAAAGCCAACTCATGGTATGTTTGGCCTGAACCGGCTTTTGCTGTTCGCTTAACTGTGCCATGACACTATGGGTAAACTTGTCTGATTGCACAACGGATTGATGATGCGCTTTTAATAAACGTTCACTCGTCACATATTTACTGACTTGTGCAAGTAAATTAGCATCATGCTGACAGGCTTCGAGTAACTCATCGGCAACATCTTCACCAGCTAAATACGCAGCTAGTAATTGTTGTTGGTGCGTCGTCATTTGTTCAGCCATGCTCATAGTTGCTGTTCCTGTATTCTTTTATCAATACATGTTTTCAATGTTTGACGAATTCTAAATAAACGCATAGTCATAGTAGAGTGTTTATCTTCATATTTACGACACAGCTCGGCTAAGGACACACCTAATGTGTAATGTTCAGTTAATAAATTACGCATTTTATCGCTTAGTTTTTCAAGGCAAATGGTCAAATTATCAAACATATCAAGCTCACTACCCTCATGTATGTGTTCATCAATGTGTTGATTTATTAACTGCTCTAATTCATCTGCACTACCTAGTGGAACAGCTCGGTGTTTACGTTGATGATTTTTTAGTAAATAAGCGGCAATCCCTCGAAGCCAAGCTAAAAAAGAGCTTTCATTGTTAAAATCAGCAATTTTTTTGAAAGCCACAATAAAAGTTTCTTGCGCTAAATCTTCAGCATCATGGGGCGTCTTCAATCGAACGACTAAAAACGCCTTCACTGCAGACTGATAACGGTCAACTAACAGAGCATACGCAGCAACATTCCCTTGTAATATTTCATCAACTATAAAAGCGTCACTTTTACCATTTATTGGTATTATATTTTCTTTCAAATCAGCGCCCTAATTGAAATAACTGACATAAGATGGGGCATTAATGTGCAGCTGACTCTGTGTTGAATATAATTTTCCAGATACTGAATCGCGCTTAATAACCACAACATTATTACTATATTGATTAGCTACTAATAACTGTTTCTGTGATTTAGAAAAATTAAAATCTCGTGGATGTAAACCACCACTTGAAACTTTATTAATTAGTTGAAGTCCGGGTTCTGCCGTTAATTGATAGCCATAAATAGTATCTTCTCCACGTAGTGCCACGTATACATGCCGACCATCCTCACTGATACGAATTGCCGATGCAAGATTTTGTTGCTGGCCAGTTGTGGGCATTATATTTGTTTGTGAAACGTGTAATAAATCGCCATTTTGCAATATTTTGAAGATACTAATACTGTTACTCAGTTCATTTAAACTAAACACTAATTTTTTAGTGGGATGAAAAGCAAGATGACGAGGCCCATCTCCTGGTGTTAATGTAATGCGATGTACTGGTGTAAAATCATTTTTGAAGCTATCAAAAACAATTATCTCGTCAGTCCCTAAATCCGTTAAATATAAATAGCGGCTTTGCTTATCCCAGCCAGCAAAATGTAAATGAGCACTATGTTGTCTAGGAGTAACACTACTTCCTGTATTTGTAAATTGACCCCGTAATGTTAATAAACCAGATCTGTCAATATCAAACAACTCACTATTACCTGTTGTGTAATTAACAACTGCTAACTGTTGACGATCATCCGAGACATTAATATGACATAGCCCTTCTCCTTCAATTGGGTATGTTTTTAGCGTTGAAAACGCATTACCTTGCCAGTCATACACATTAATAACAGATTTTTTATCAAGCGTTCTGCCAATGCTATACAATTTGTTTATTGTCGGTTGCCAATTTAGGTAGCTTGGTTCGATTGCCGCCGCCACCACACTTTCGTTAGTTAATTGTCCATGATATTCGTTATAAGAAACTAAATATATCCCCTGATCAGGCTCATTTGTGTAGCTCCCGACTAAAAAATAACTAAGTTCAGATTGTTCATCTCTGATACTTTGACAACCGCCAAGGCAAAAAGTAATAGAGATAAAAACAAACCACTGAGTGCAGTTTTTAAGACGAATATGTAATCCTGTTAACCATAAGCTCATTTATTAAATTCCCTTTACTTAATTTGAATTTCAAACAGTGCTGCAGGTACATTGTTTGACGGGTGAGTAAATTCTAGAATTAATTGT
Source organism: Pseudoalteromonas sp. MM1 (assembly GCF_030296835.1). Classification (NCBI taxonomy): domain Bacteria; kingdom Pseudomonadati; phylum Pseudomonadota; class Gammaproteobacteria; order Alteromonadales; family Pseudoalteromonadaceae; genus Pseudoalteromonas; species Pseudoalteromonas sp. MM1. The sequence continues at coordinate 2,032,894 of NZ_AP027922.1, forward strand.
TGAGTCGTGACAGGCTCAGCTAAATCGATTTTATTAATGCTTTGATAATTACCGCTAACGTGTGCGATCACCTCACCTGAATCTGTTTTTATTGTATAGTTTTGAACACAATATGGTATCTGATCTTCATAATGCTCCATTAATACAGTTTCTAAAGCATGGTCAAAGTCACTATCAAAATACAGCACTATTTGACTCATCGTTACTTTTTCTGGCCATATAAAATTTAGAGTTGGCGACGGATCTGCAAAGTCAGCAACCCAAGCATTAGGTTGTAGCCAAGGCCTCACAAAGCCATTAATGACCTGTGTAGCTTGGTAATTATGAGCTGCGGGAGAGATACTCATTGCCAAATTTTGCCCATGTGGTCGCCGCGCTGGTGTCCAAAACTCAAACTCTTCAAGACCACTATTTGCAGGTACTATTTGTTTGCCTTTATTTGACACCGCTTTATGAACTTTATTGAACACAATCATAGTGCCAGTAATCAGCTGCTCTGAGGTAGCGAGCTCTATTTCATTATTTTGTAAGAAACAAATAAATCCATATTGTTCCTCTAAACTGCAATCACTAAAATCAAACACGAGCGTACTTTCCCCCGCCCTAACAGGCAAACTGATCGTTTTATTTATAACGTCTGGGGTATAGTTTTCATGCTTGATACTAGTGCGTAATTGACACGTTAATTGTGTCTCTTGATGAGCAAATATCGCGATGCTAATTGTTGGTCCTTGCCCTTTTACAAAAGCAACCAACTGTGCACACGAGGAATCTAATGGCATTGTGCTGCCACTAGGTTGAAAACCATTGAACGCAAGCTCGCTGGATGAAGTAATCGATGCTAGGGCTGCTAAATTATTGTACTTATCTAAACGAACCCCTGGAATACTTTGGCCATTAAGATTTAACCTTTGCTGTAATTGAACCATGTGCGCTGGGAGCATCAGTTCTTTGGGCATGACATTGAGTTGGTTACACATAGCTGCAGCTTCTCCCACAGCTTGACCACCGTGTGCGCAAGTGATCATAACCCGAGTTGAACCAAATGCCATATGCGTTGCACTGATGATCCGTCCAGCATAATATAAATTTTCTATATCTCGGCTAACAAAACAGCGGTACGGAATTTGGTAGACCCCTTTAGAATGATATTGAGAACAAGGTGGTCGTTCACTGTATATACCTTCACTAGGGTGAATATCTATCGCCCAGCCGCCATAAGAAACAGCATCATTGAACTGCGTTTGCTCAATTATATCTTGCTGCTTGATCATATATTCTCCTTCAAAACGCCTGCTTTCGCGTTTGCCAGGAATGGTTCCTACCCATTCTAAGGTTAGGTTTTCGACATCATCGAATTTACCACTATTTTTTATGTAGTCCCAAATTCCGTAAACGAGCTTCCAAAGCTCCCATTTAATATCTTCAGTTTCATAAATAGTATCTCGAATGCCGCCAAACTCTATCCACCAAAATTTACAGCCGGAGTCACTTCCTGCAATATCTTTACAGCGAGGAATTGCTTCTATTTGTTCATAGGTGTAAGCAAAATCTGGCGCTTTGTAGCTAATCGGCTGATCCATTTTTTTACTGTAGAAAAATAAGGTGTGTCCGAGTAACTCCATTTTTTCTTCATCAGATGCTAATAGCTCACCAAACTCTGCTTTTGATTCAGCTCCTATCCTAAACCCAGCTCCTGCATTAAATGCAACAATACCATCGCCGGTTGCATCACAAAATAATGGCGCGCTGATAATATAGTGCGTTGAATTTTGACTACAAAATGCTTCTACACTCGAGATTCTAGTGCTGTGCCGTTTATTTACATCAACGACAGAGGTGTTTAACAACAAGGTAATATTTTTCTCGGCAATTACTTTATCAAGCAAAATGGTATCAAATATTAATGGGTTACCATGTCTATTTAACTTAAGATTATCCAACATAATTTCATCAATAACCCCTCCTTCCCGTGACCAGCGATTATTGTTACCCATGTGGGAGGTTGCGCCTAAGGCCCATAATCTTACTTCGCTTGACGCATTGCCACCGAGTACGGGACGATCTTGAATTAACACAACCTTGCTACCCGCTCGCGCCGCACTGATTGCAGCACATGTACCAGCTAAACCACCACCAGCAACAACAAACTGAGTATTTAATTGTTGTTTTTTATTTTCGCGGGTAGCGGCATTAAAGTTTTGCTTAATCATGATTTTTTCTCTTTTTCTTGGTCGTGGGATGAGCGTTTAATTTTTAATTCGGGGCTTAATGACTGCGCAAAATACACACTAGGATGATGAGGTACATCCGTAATTTTTAATTCTTTCTCAAGCTCATTTGCCATTAAACTACAGTCAAATCGAGCTAAAAAACTGTGTTTGTTGAGCGCTTTCTTGTCTGAAAAATGACATAACCCCCACTCAATACCGTTTTCATTTCCTTCACTATTAAATGCATTGGCAACATAAGGCCCTGCTGCAATTGGCATCAATGAAGTCACCGCCGCAATCGAAAAATTCACACCGTCAGGTGAATATTGAATAGTGTTACTTTCGTTACCATTTCTGATCGAAAACGCAGCAATGCCGGAGCCAAAGGGAAAATAAGTGGTTTCATGACCTGAATTCAAAATAGGGTTCAGAGGGTGTTTTTCAAAAGGCCCTAACGGGTTACTCGCAATTGCTAAACCATTGCCAACTAAATAATCTGGCCTATCGCCATAAGCAGCTTTATAATATAAATGTATTTTCCCTTTATAAATCAGTAAATATGGATCATGAATCGAGAATTGATCCCAACTACCAGGTTCACCATTGTCAATAATCACTTTGCCATGTGGGCGCCATGGCCCCGTTGGTTTATCGGCAACTGATAAGGTAACTGGGCAATGATCGCCTTTTTTACCACTAGCTTCATTAAAAGCTTGATAATATAGATAATATTTATTTTCATAAATTAGAATGTCTGGTGTGCTAACCGATCTCCAACCTAGCTGAGGATAATCAGGTCTTGGCACGGCAATTCCTTGTTCAATCCAGTCAAATCCGTTAATACTGGTGGCATAGCCTATTTCAGATAAATCCCAATCAGTGGAGGGAATCAATTCGTTACAGTGCTTCGCCCCTTTTGGTGGGAATTGTGTGCACCGTTTTGTGTACCAAACGTAGTAGAGACCATCAACTTTTATAATTTTAGATGGGTCACGTCTTGAAAGAGTGCCATCATCATTATGATAGTCAAAACCTGAAAGTTCAGTGTATTTAAAGCTAGTAAATAAAGGATTGTCTTCAGGACGAGGGGTTAAATAACTGTCATATAACCTCGACATTGCAACACTCAATTCTCGTGCTGGTTTTTTAGTTGGAATATCCCACGGGTAACTTTGCTGTTTGGAACTGTTATTGCTCATTGCTACACTCCTTTACAGCTTTACTTCTAAACTTAAACACTAAAATACTGCCTAATATAAAAATGCCACTACTTACGATGGTTATTTCCATCTTTCCTGTGGTAGCAATTGCGGCTAATGCCAGCATGATCGCCCCAGTGGAAAGAATGCCAAACCCTAAGACGCGAATAGCATGATTATTATCTGTGCTTTTTTCTGGAGTTATTAATTCAACAGTCGGTTTTATTTCACTTAATTCAATTAAGTAGTTTTGATAACATGCAGGTGTTTGGTCTTTTGCTCTTAAATACAATTCAAATATTGTAAGCATCATTACAGGAAATAACACACCCAACATCATTTCTTGTGCTCTGTCTAAGCTGAAATCAAATAACCATGGACTCACAAATTTGAAAAGTACATTCACCAGTAAGCTAAACAGTGTCGTTATTAAAATCGTTTTCCCTGTTTGATAACGAGAAAATAACAACCAGATAGGCGGTAAAAATAACGGCCCGCCTGTCAGCGCAGCCATCGTCATTACCACTTCAACAACACCGCCAAGTAAAGGAATTAGTAACGCAACAATAATAGTAATAAAGCCAAGTACTGCGGTTGCAATACGACCGATTTTCACTAGCTGAGTTTGAGATGCATTAGGTTTAATTTGTTTATATATGTCATTACTGATCACCCCTGCCGCTATATTTAAAGAGGTGTTAATGGAGCTTGATGTAGCAAAGACCATACCCGCTAACATTAAACCAAGCATGCCTACCGGCAATACTTCTTTGCACATTTGTAAATAAGCCCCTTCACTTTCAAACCCTACTAAACTAGGGTTCATCGTTCGGTAAATCATCGGGGCTAACATCCACACTACAGGGCAAATAAGATATAGAATTGCAAATAATCCTCCGACCTTCTTTGCATCCTTTGGCGTTTTCACACTAGTGAAGCGTTGAATATAGGACCAGTTACCAGCAATAAAAAATAAGTTATATAAGGCAAATGCAAAAATAAATTCCCATGAATACTCATCACTTACTAAGTTAAAAAAATCATCGGGGGCTTTATCGATAAAGTTCTCAATGCCACCAATCGCCTCAAATGATAGCGGTACTACAATTAACACAGCTGCCGTGAGCACCACGAATTGCAAAATGTCAGTAATTATAACGGCCCACAGCCCCCCCACAGCAGTGTAAGCTAAGATCAATAAGCCTAAAATGATGACGGTATATTCAAGAGATAAACCAGTAGCAACTTCCACTATTTTTGCTACAGGATATAAAAAAGCCCCCGTAGAAAAGCTCGCTATCAAAAGAAAAATATAGGTATATGTTCTTTGTACATTTAAGCCAAGGCGCTGTTTAATATATTCGGCTGCGGTTAATACACCGGTTTTCTGCCATTTAGGGGCAATAAATAAAGCAATCAACACGCCAGCTAAACACATAGTCCATTGAATAGTGATCGCCACCCAGCCATGCTTATATGCAATGGCTCCCCAAACAACAAATGTTCCTGCCGAGAAGAAACTCATAAAAAGTGACAACCCGCTCATCCACCAAGGTAGCGCCCCTCCCGCAGAGAAAAAGCTTTTCATGCTCTTCCCTGCGGTTGAAAAGCTTAATCCGCAACCTATGATCAACAAAGAAAATACAGCTATCACAGTGATATCAATGACATGCATGTTCTTAGTGCTCGCTATTTTCTTTTCGGGTGTAGTATCTAACCCAATCTATCGCCATGCTAGTACCATCAATATCATCGCTAACAGGACCGGCTATGGCTGCTTTTAAAATAGCTAAACTAAATAACATCGTTGTTTCACTAAAACAGACATCATTTCTCATGGTGTAGTAAAGCTCGCCATCAAAATAAAAGTTAAAGTAGTCTTTATCCCACTCAATCCCATAAGTATGGAAATCTTTTGAAAAATCAGCGACGTCTGCAGCATTATATGAGGTAATTTTTTGCCAATTATTACCATCGTGATACTCAATGCTGTAATCAGAAATTAAGTTGCGATAAGCACCTTTATCAACGCCATGCTCTTGCAGCCAACCATTTATAAATTGCACAGCGCCAATTTCCTGTGGCTCATCCCAACTAAGTTGTAAAAATTTTTCACCATGTTTTTTAGACACCCAACGGGTTTGTGGGTTGCCATCGATTGCAAAAGACTCCTCCGACATCAATTTATTAAATAAGCCGTTTGTTTTTATTGTCACATTATCGACTTGCGCTAAATTATTTGCGCTGTTTACTTGCTCAACATCAAATGCATTTGGGTAGCTAGCGCTGGGGGGGAACACTCTAAATTCAGAAATATGAATAGAAGCAGGGTTATTCGATGTTAAACGAATTTTTTTGCTCTTAATTGGTTTCTTAAACACCAGAGTATGATCAGGTTTACCGATTAACGTATGGTGTAATTGTTTATCACTGTGTGCTACACGCCCATTTGGTAAAGTATAGGTATCAGTCCAATTATGTACGTTGGTATTTATGATATTCGGGAAATGGCCTTCATTAACATCAATCTCGCATGCCTTTAAATCACCTTTCACACCTTGTTTTGGCCAAAACCAAAATGAGTTATTCGTACCATAAGCGCCAGCATATTTAAAACGAGCTTCAAAATAGCCGTAATGAAATGAACGTTTTGACCATACATTACCGGTCGTCCACTCTTGACCACCACGTGATTCTTTTTTCGCTATTAAATGCAGTACACCGTCTTTAACTTGTGCATTATCACGCCAACGACTGCTTAGCACCCACGGGTTTTCTGTCGGCCCATTTTGCGAAATCCAATTTTTATCTAATTCTGAATCAGCATAAGTAAATTCATCACTCCATTGTAATTGCCATATTGATGAGTCAAGTTTGCGAGTTTGCTCAGCACTAACACAAGACGATGTGACGACTAATGCTGCGAGGGTACATTTAGAAAATACTTTAAACATATTTTAACCTTTCTTGTTGTTTTATCGAACGAGTTATAAATTTTGTCGTATGCTAGGTATTGTCTTGAGAATGAAAAGTGACACAAATTATTTTATTTTCATGAAAATAAAAAAGCCCGCAGCGATGCTGCGGGCTTTGCGTTTTATTGGATAAGAAGTTTAGAAATTAATACGGGTATTAAGTCTAAATGTACGTCCGGTATGATATTGATAAACCGTACGTGACTTAGTTGCTTCGCCTTCAAGTGGGCTACCTTCATCAAAAGTGACACCGCCCGCTGCTAAAAATCGACTAGTGAAGTACTGACGAACTCCTTCATCTGTTAAGTTAGCGACTTGGAAAGACACTGAAATCATATCTGAAACTTGATAAGTAGCTGAGAAATCAAGTGTTTGACGACCTTCTTCCCAAAGCGAACCATTCTCCCAAGAACGTTGTACTAACTGATCTGTAGTCCCTTGATAAGATAGACGTAATTGGTGACCATTTTTCTCCCAGAAACCCGTTAAGTTGTAGCTGTGTTCAGGTGTATAAGCAACAGCAAGTGAAGGCACTTTAACGTTACTATCGATAGAAGAAACTTCTTGCTCATATTCGCTATCTTGATAAGTGTAGTTAGCTTGTAAACCTAAACCAGACCAAATACCTGGTAGGTTGTCGTAGGTTTGCATGTATTGTAGCTCTAGACCTTTGATAGACGCACCTTTACCATTTTTAATACGGGTAGTATTAAATTTGGCACACATTTGTTCTAAATCGCCTGAGTACATCCAATCTTCTTGATAATCTGTACTACCTTGAAAACGTTTAGGCATACAGCCTTCTAAACTATCTTGACCGGCAATCAGAACGAGATCGTTTGGATCATAGGTTTCGCCTTCTGTTAAACCTACATCTCGTAAATCATCCATGTAAGTCACAATGGTTTCTGACTCTTCAAAGTTAGTCATCTCTTTGTAAAATAACGTAGCAGCTAACAAACCTGACTTGTTAAAGTACCACTCATAAGATAAATCAAGGTTAAATGATTCAAGTGGATCTAATTTAGGGTTGGTAAGTGTAATAGTGTTATTACGATTATCACCCCCCCATTGTGTTTCTTTTACTTTAAAACCAGGGCGAAGAGAATCTATTTGCGGACGCGCCATGGTCTTAGAAGCCGCAAAACGAATAATGGTATCTTCGTCATACAAATAATTTAGATTTAAACTCGGTAGGAATACGTCATATTCATGCTCATCAGTTACACTGAAAGAACGTAAACTTCGGTCTTCAGTTGGCAATAAGTTACCATTTTCATCAAACTTACGTTCACCATACACATAGTTTTTCTCTGTTGAAACATCAGAGTGACGCCATAACCACCATTCTGTCTCATTTGGGTTGCCTTGTATTGCATTAGGATCATGACACGGGCCTTGATCAGGTAACGCAACGTCATCGGTTAAATCATTTGTGCCCTTGGTATCGTAGCCTAAACCATCGACACGTGACCAGCGAGATTCAGCATTGTAGTCTGTGCCGTAAAATAAAATAGGTGCACATTCAGGTAGGCTGGTATCACGTAACTCAGCTAATTTAAATGGATCCATTAAGCGAGCAGCATTTGACGGGTCAAACGCAAATTGCACACCTGAAGCACCTTGCACTTCAACTTCAGTTCTCACATAGCGAACACCCACATCACCAGTGATCTTGCCGTCCATTAACTCAAAGTTTAGCTTTGTATAGAGCGCTAAATTATCTAATTCTGTGTTACGGGTATTTGAATCATCGGTATTAAATGCGACTTCGCTACTACCTTGAGCAACTTCAAATGCCTTAAATGCAGAGAAACGGTTCCAGCCATCTGTAATGCTATCACGACCATAACCAAGACCTGCCATAAAGTCATCAACTGGGAACTCTTCACCATCGGTGACCATTTCTCCGGTAATATCACGCAGACCGCTTCCCAGTACTGCAGGATTACCAGTGTAAGGATTCAATACTACGACACCCTCACCAACAGTGCTAAATGAACCTACTTGTGCATCAACATACTTAGTACGATTAGACCACTTAGCACCAAACTCTATAGAACGAAAGTTATCTGAGTCTAAAACATAATCAAAGTCTACAAATAATGATTTTTGTGTATCTTCAACTTCATTTAATGTACGGCTCATATATGAAAGGTGCTGGGCTCTTAACTCATCAGCATTAAAACCTGTAGTACTATAGTTATCCCACACATTTAGCGGATCACCAAAGTTATCATTTGGGCCATAATCAATTAAACCCTCACCTGAAACTAACGTACATACCGAGCTACTGGTACAATCATAGCCCACAGGCTCTATATCTTCTGGCGGTACGTTATTTATTATCCACGCATTAATATTGCCAAAATTTTGTAATGCCACATACACAGAGTTATTGGGGATTTGCTCAGTTTTAGAGTAACCAACACCTGCTTCCATTGCAAAGGAATCAGTAAAACTATGATTCATATCCAATGAAAGTATTTGATTTTTATTTTCAAAATCACCTTCAGATTGTACCAACCCACCATTGCCAAAGCGATTTACAAACTTAGTGAATGTATTGGTTTCTAAATCAATGGTACGCCAATCTGCTTCGGGATCTGTAAATAAGGCAGGTCCTGTCCCACCTAAACCAGGGTCAACACCTTCCACTAAGTTTCCATATTGATTAGAGCGAGTATTAATGCCATGCATAGAGTTATTTATATCTTGCTTGCCTAAAATCGCATTAAAATTGAACTCAGTTTTTTCTGATGCAATCCACTGCAAACCGATATTAAAATTGGTTCTATCATTTTCACTTTCATGATATTGATATTGAGTCGTTTGAGGTGCTATCCCCACAACATTTTCAACAATATTACCGTTGGTATCGGTAGCAAGAGGAGACTCTGTCGCAAACCAATCTATTGCTGAGTATTGATCTTTACGATAAGCATTGGTTTCTTTAACGGCTGTAACAACCACACCAAACGTATCATCAAAAAACTTACGAGAAAAAGTGCCCGACACTTTATAATTATCTTCTTCTGATAGGTCGTTGTAACGGCCTTCAAGTGTCATGGTGTTTATTTCATAATTTAAATCAAGTGGCTTAGTGGTAGTTAGGTTAATATTTGCACCTAACGCCCCTTCTTCATGATCTGCACTTGGAGTTTTTACAACTTCGATTTTAGATAAGATATCTGAAGAATACTGTGATAAATCGACACCTTGGCTATAACCTGTTGAGCCAAGCTGAACACCATTCATACTGATATTATTTTGTTGTGAATTCGCACCACGTACAGTCACTCGCGCACCTTCACCGTCAACTGTCTGCACTGACACACCCGTTACACGTGAGAGTGCATCGGCAATGTTTTGGTCTGTCGATTTACCAATATCCTCAGCGTTAATTGAATCAACTACGTTTTCAGCAAAACGTTTATCATTAATTGATTTTTTTACACTTGCCGCTAAGCCACTTACTTCAATAATTTCAATATCATCTTCAGCTTTTGTTTTTTCATCTTCTTGTTGTTGTGCATAAATCAAATTCGAAGCAAATAGCGCTGCTGTCAATGCGCTGAGTTTAAATGTCTTCTTAATCGTCGTCATCTGTGTGTGTTTCCTGTTGAAGGTTTTATTATGTTGTCAAATTGTTATCTTGTAAACATAGTATGAACGGCAATTCATTGTCAACTGTATTTTGTTAACAATATAAGATTAATTAAAAAAGCAAAACCGTTTTCATGCTTGCTTCGCACTCGTTATCACCGTTTTGCTAAATAAAATAGATTCAATATTCTTTTAAAAAGCCACTTAAATTATTTGTTAGATTTTTTAACATAAGGCCAACCTGAAAATTGTTTACCTGTTGCAGGGTTGGTGCGCCACTCCAAATACTCTAATTGATAGTGCTGCTGGTGATTAACCTTGATATGTCATAGCCTTCACTTTTGAGCTTTCGGTCGGCCAAGAATTTGCCCCAGCTGTTATTTTGTTTAGCAAACTCTTGGTGGCTAATTTTTGGATTTGCCACCGCTAATACACGCATTTTATTACCAAAAGTATCAATAAATTTTCCCGTATTTCTATCGTTATTGCGTTGATTAGAGAAATCTGCTTTAGGCTCAAACTAACGTTGCCAAAATGCGGCACTGGCAGGAAAGGCAAAAAAATAAACTACCATCATCGTAATCCTCAATTCCTGATAAGCTAACAAGCCCATATACCGATCACCGGCAATAACCAATGCATTGGCTTCACTGACCAACTTAACTGCCCGCGTTCTGCCATCCGCTGGGTAACCATTTGAATCAAAGTCAGTGAGTACATCCCCTTTTTCATCTGTCTGTGGTGACCCCCATATTGATGCTGTAATAAAATTTAGGTTTACCAGGGTGCATGCTTTGCCAAGCTTTTAAAAATTCCTCTTGGCGTTGACCTAATAGTTCACCCGTTGTTGCAAGTTTGTCTGCTTAATAACCCGGTGGAGATTTAAATTTACGATCCTCTACAATGGCAAAACTAATTCCACCATATTCATATGTGGCGTAAGCCACTGGAATGCCATATTTAATTGGTTTAGGGTCGTACGGATCAGGGTTATGCCCATGTTGAATGCGATAAACCATTCTGATCAAATCTTTATCCCACTTAAAGCCACCATCTCCCCACAAGTTACCTTGCAATACGTCATGGTCATCAGCAAGGATGATGCTTGGTTTGTTTTCTATGCTGTCGGCAAATGCCCAATACCGGAAATACCATTAATATAGGGTATCTAGCTTGGCATCAGGTGTGTGGCGGGCATACTGAGTTGGGAAAGTTTCATAGTATCGGTCACCACAAAAAACATACATATCAGGATTATGATAAGTAGTATTTTCTATCAGTTCAGTATGGGGAAATAAAATATTGTCTTTAGTGTAGCGTCCAGGTTCTCGCTCTGTGGCGATAAGCTTAGTGTAATAGGTATTATCGAGGCTTTTCGATGTAGGAATAATGCAAGAATACAGTGCAATAGCAAACTCTTTACTATTTTGTGGCTCCTTCGCCACGGTGCCTAGGTATAAACTATCGCGCGAATTATTTGGGCCAACTATACGGTATATGTGAGTGTGCAAATAATCCCAGCCAGTGACTCTAAAGCGGCTATGTTGCCATCTTCATTCTTTGCATTGGCAGCTAATCGCCAATTTTATCACCTTGCATTTTATATTCTAAGCTTACGGCTGACAAAGCCTGTGTATCAAGCGGCATTAATTGGCACGTTAACTTTAGTACCTCCTTATTTACTGTATACATGTAACCTACAACGGGCTCTAATGTATTACTAATATTTTTAGTTTTTTTTGCTCCACCAGTTTGAATCTCACTAAAACCCCAACGCGCGCCTTCTCCTAGTGATTCAGACGAGCTTAATAAAGAAATGCCGCCTTGTAATTGCTCGCTTGGTACTTTGTGAAGTAAAGCAAAACCCAGCTCTTGACCACTCACTGCATCAGTAGCCACTAAACGTATATCAAAATACTCACTTTCTATGGGATCTATATGGCAATCAAGCGTTATTTTTTCCATCTTGATACTGCTTTAAGGTGAGCAGGTCTCTATTAATTGTTTCAAATTTAAGGGGCTTATTTTCATCATCAAAGCGTCGAAACGAAAGCTTACCACTACTTTCAAATGCTGCAATTATCTCGCCATTAACTCCTCCCGCTCGCTGAGCCTACGCAGCTCCTTTCGCGGTTAACTCCCCTTTGCCAACACCAAGTAAAAATCAACAGAGCCCATTTTCACCCGGGGTTAAATTACGTACGGTAGTTTTTAGGCAAGCGCTTTGTAAAGAGCTATTGAGCTGCCTAGTTAATAACGAGACGGTGCGTACTTCAAAGCTTTTACCTTCTCGTATACATTTGAGATCATTTCCTTCGCACTGCCAATTTTGAAGTCTGTTTCCCCAAAAGTGCGCTCCTAGCCATACTTACTCAGCATGTTGTTATCTATAGGTGCTGTTGATGCTAAATCCCCTCTGTAAGAGGCAAATAACCCTGCACAACCACTTAACATACTTGAGCCAATTAAGCCGGCACTGAGTTTTAAAAAACTTCTCCCCTTCATTTAATCACCTGTAATATTGTGTGAGTTAAACTGCGTTGTATAAAAAGTGTTTATACAAAAGGGAGTTATACACCTAAATAGCCATTAGGATTATTGCTTTGCCAACGCCATGTATCTTTCATCATATCTTCGAGAGTATAGTTGCAGTGCCAACCTAAAACAGTCTTCGCTTTCGTAGAGTCAGCCCAAAACGCGGCAAGGTCGCCATCGCGTCTTTTGACTATGTTAAACTTAATATCAACCCCCGTATGGCGAATAAATGCTTTTACTATGTCAAGCACAGAATAAGGCGCGCCTGTACCTAAGTTAAATGCCTCATAAAGGCTATGCTTTTGCTCACCTAGCCATACAAGCGCTTTTATATGTCCTTCGGCTAAGTCGCTCACATGTATATAGTCACGCTCACACGTGCCATCTTCTGTAGGGTAATCACCACCAAAAATAGCGAGTTTGTCACGTTTACCTACAGCTACCTGAGCAATAAAAGGCATTAAGTTGTTAGGAATACCTAATGGGTCTTCTCCTATTTGGCCACTAATATCTGCACCTATAGGATTAAAATATCGTAGACTTGCCACTTGTAGAGCTGTGTTCGAGGCAACGATTTCTTGCAATATTTGTTCGATCATTACTTTGGTTTGCCCATATGGGCTTGCTGCGCGTCCAAGCGGTAAATCTTCGGTATACGGGACTGAAGCCCCTTGACCATAAACCGTAGCTGAAGAGCTAAAAACTAGCTTATTAACGTTAAATTTAAGCATGCACTGACATAAGTTTAAGGTAGATACCAAGTTGGTATAGTAATATTCAAGTGGTTTTTTTATTGATTCGCCAACCGCTTTTAAGCCTGCAAAGTGAATAACGGAATCAAACTTGTGCTCGCAAAACGTGGCAGATAACTTGTCAGTATCGAGTAAACTGGCGTGAATAAATTCAACTTTTCGCTTTGATAACGCTTCTACGCGAGTTAGCGATTCGCGACTCGAGTTACTTAAATCGTCTATTACTACTACGTCAAAACCATCTTTTAATAAGCTTAAAACAGTGTGGCTGCCAATATAGCCCGCGCCTCCTGTTACCAGTACTTTTTTCATTAGATTGTCCTTATGCTCTTATGAGTGATACACCAGCTGAAGGTACGCTTGTGTAAATCGTTTCTTTTAATCCTGTTTGTTGCTCGTACTGCGTTTCAATAGCACTAATTACATTCTCTACCAAATAATTAGGAACAAACGCCACTACACAACCACCAAAGCCACCGCCCGTCATTCTTACCCCGCCGTGTTCATTAATTACTTTTGCGATAATATTCACAAGAGTGTCGATTTGGGAGGTGGTTATTTCGAACAAATCACGCATAGAGGCATGGCTTTGTGCCATTAGTGTGCTTAGTTTGGTTACATCGTTATTACTAAAGGCTTGCATGGCTTCTAATGTTCGCGCATTTTCATACACTATATGTTCAACACGTTTAGCTACATTTGGATCAAGGGTATGCTTTTTACTTTCGTACTCATCAATGCTGACTTCGCGCAAGCTTGGTTTGGACAAAGCTTCTGCTCCTGCATAACATTGTTCTCGGCGTAAATTGTATTCACTATCTAGCAAGCCACGTTTAACGTTTGAGTTAACCATTAAAATTGTCATCTTTGGGTCAATACTCACCTCAATTAAATCAAGTGAGCGGCAATCTATACCCAATGCTTGTCCTTCTTGTCCACATGCTGATATAAGCTGATCCATAATTCCACAGTTGCAGCCCACAAAATTGTTCTCTGCAGCTTGCGCAATTTTGGCTATCTCTTTTCGCTCAATAGATAAATCACATAAATGATTAAACGCATAGGCAATACCTACCTCAAGGGAGGCTGAAGAACTAAGGCCTGCGCCCTGGGGCACATTACCGCTAATACAGATATCGCAACCACTTAGTGTATAGCCACATTGTTGTAATTCATTTACTACACCGCGCACGTAGTTACTCCACGTTTGAGTGCTGTGGCTATTAAGCTCAGTATTAATAAAAAACGAATCAGTTTGATTATTACAATCTAGTGCAAGTACATTTACTTTATCGTCATCTCGCGCCGACACCGCAATAAAAGTGGCGTATTCAATAGCGCAAGGTAGTACAAACCCGTCATTATAATCTGTGTGTTCACCAATTAAATTGACGCGTCCAGGAGCTTTAACTGTAAAGTCTGCTTCGCGTCCATAGTGATTAATAAAAGCTAAACGTACGCTATGCTCAACATTCATTTCTTGTTCTCTTTATAATGAGTGAGTGATTGTTTTTTTAATATAGTTGCGGCTTGCTCTGGGGTTATATCGCGCTGCGCTTCAGCCATCATTTCATAACCCACCATAAACTTTTTAACAGTTGCAGAGCGTAACAGTGGCGGGAAGAACTGGCCGTGTAATTGCCAACATGAGTCATCTTGGTCATCATATGGCGCACCATGCCAACCCATTGAATAGGCAAATGAACATTGAAATAAATTGTCGTATTTGATCGTAATTTGTTTAATCAGCTCTGCTAGACTCTCTTGCTGGGCTGTTGTTAAATCAGTCATTCTAGTTATCGCAAAGCGCGGTAATAGTAGCGTTTCAAATGGCCACGCAGCCCAATAAGGCACAACCACTAGCCAGTCATCATTGATACATACAACGCGCTCCTCTAATTCCACTTCTCGTTTGGCATAATCAAGCAATAAATTTGACCCATGCTGCTGGGTGTATTGTTGTAAGTTAAGCTGCTTACGCTCGACTAAACTAGGTAACTGGTGTTGCGCCCAAATTTGGCCATGCGGGTGCGGATTAGAGCAACCCATTACAGCGCCTTTGTTTTCAAACACTTGTACCCAGCGGTAAGTCTTTGATAGCTCTTTACATTGCTGCTGCCACGTTGCCACCACATTGGTAATTTCAGCCAAAGACAATTCAGGTAAGGTTTTCGAATGATCCGGCGAAAAGCAGATTACTCGTGCAGTACCGCGTTCAGTTTGCATACTAAATAGTGGATCATCAAACGCAACATCAGGTACATCTTCACGCAGTGCAGCAAAGTCATTGGTAAAAACAAACGTCCCTTCATAATTAGGATTTACTTCACCATTGATCCGAGTATTGCCTTTACATAAAAAACAGTTTTCGTCATAGGCGAGTTTGATTTCATGATCAACACTCTCTTCTTGGCCCTGCCAAGGTCGCTTAGCTCTATGCGGTGAGACCAATACTGATTCCCCTAATAAAGGGTTAAATCGGCGATGTGGATGTTCAGTAGGGTCAAATTGGCTGTTTTGATTATTCATTACTTTAAGCCTTAATTACTATTTTGAAATGTGCCGGCATCAAGCACTTGTTTACGCGGTGTAAAGCGGCAAATATAATTCCAATTCCAACTAGCATCATATTTATGACACAGCCCCCAACTAAGACCTGGCGCAGGGTTTTCATCAAAGCCTTTGCTTGGGCGGTATAAGCCTATGGCTTCAGGCCCGCCTTTAATATGTGCCATGATTTCAAAGTTAATACCGTCTTTTGCAAATTGAATAGTATTTTTTTCAGGGCCATCGGTTGTCAGCAGGCTGGCAATTCCTCCTCTGAAGTTCCACACCACCACTTCATGACCACTGTTAGAGATAGGGTTAAACTCTGATTTTACATACGGGCCCATTACGTCATCAGCAATTGCAACACCATGTTTGATTTCACGCCCGCCAAAGTTCATCCCTTCTCCTTGCGTTTCACCTTTGTAATACAAGTAAAATTTATTTTGGAAAAACACTAAACACGGATCGTGTACTTTATGGCTATCAAAACTGCCTTTTTTACTAACGGCAAAGCGGTTGTCTTCATCCCCAGACCACACACCATCTTTGCTTGGGCTAACGATTGGCGCAGCTGACTTGTGCCATGGGCCGAAAGGAGAATCGGCTTGAGCAATGGCAATATGCTCATATTGACGGTTGGTATAAGGTGTTTCAACTGTTTGATAAACCAAATAGTACTTACCTAGATGAGCAAATACTTCAGGTGTAAATACAGCACGGTCATCATATTCACCGGCTTTACCACGTGTAATAGCAACGCCTTGCTCTTGCCACGTAATGCTGTCTTTTGAAGTAGCGTGCCACACTTGTGTTAAATCCCACGGAAATACTTTTGCCTCGGGATCATCTGCATTAAAACCTAACGTTTCGCCTTCGCCTTTGGTGTACCAACAGTGGTAAACACCCTCAATATATAAAACTGATGACGGATCACGGCGTATAACCCCTTCTTGATAAGCAAAATCACCTTTTAATGGTGTTACATCAAACTCTGTTAACCATTGAGGACCTCGGCTGTCATAGCCCCTTTCGATTGCTCGGCGGCTCGCTAAACTTAATTTTTGTTGATTATCAGACATGTCTATTCCTTACTTTGCACTGTTTAATTTAAGCGCTTGGTAAACGTCAAAAGGTAAAATGGCGCCTTGATGTTGCACAACTTGTGAGGCAACTTTATCAGCCATGTGTAATGCGATTTGTGGTTCATGATGAGTCATTCTTGCGGCTAGATAGGTCCCTGCAAACGAATCTCCTGCCGCTGTGCTATCAACTTGCTGTGGTGCGGGGTTAAATGCACATTGCGCACTTAAGGTATTTTGGCAAAACACCTGCATGCCTTTACTACCGGCTTTAATCACCACTTCATCAATTGCAAACTGTTGGCAATAATCAACAATATCATTCGCATTAGTATGGCCGAATAAAGTGTAGTGATCATCAAGCCCAGGTAACACCACATCACTGATTTGGTAGGCGCGCTCTAACCACTCAATTGCATGCGCTTTCGATTGCCACATGCGCGCACGGTAATTAGGATCAAACGCAATAATGCACCCTTGCGCTTTTAATTTAGTTAATAAATCAACTAACTGTTGTTTTGAATCATCCTCTAAAATGGCAAGGCTTATACCACTAAAAAATACCCAGTCATTTTTGCCTAAACCAAAATCAAACGGTTGTTTGGCATATAGCTCCATCATGTGTTTCGCAGCAGACTGATTACGCCAATAGTCAAAGCTACGCTCTCCATGCTGATCAGTCGAGATGGCATAGATCCCCACATTATGGTCGGGAGTTTTGATCACCTGTTTGCTACTGATCCCTTCTTGCTGCCACTTTTTAAGCATATTAATGCTTAGAATATCTTCACCAACGGCGCTGAAAAGCTCACAATTTAACTGCTCTGCAAAACGTTTGGCATACACTAATGCGTTATAGGTATCTCCGGCAAAAGACTGCTGACATTCACTCACCCTTTTAGGCACAAGTTCAACCATGCATTCACCAATGGCTAATAAGGTACTCACGCGCCCTCCAATGCTTTTTTTGCTGATACACCCGCTAACTGCTCTTCAATTTCTTCTATCGATTTGTTTTTTGTCTCAGGCATAATTTTATAAAGCAATATAAAGCCAATTACGCCGCTGATGCTGTAGAACAAAAAGATATTCGCCGCGCCAAAGTTATTTAATTGCCAAGGGAAAAACTGCTGTACTAAATAGCTCACAACACTGGCAATAAACGCAAACGTTGGAATGGCAACACCACGGATACGGGTTGGGAATATTTCAGAAAAAATCACCCACATAATTGGGCCTATTGAAAAGTGAAACGCAGCAATAAAACCGGCAATACCAAATGATATAAGCGGCGCATTAATCGTTGCGGCACGTTGAATTAAATCACTTTCAAACCCTTGTAGTTGGGAAGCTGAAAACACCGTGGCTAATGCTTGTTTAAACTCAACATCACTGTGATATACCTGACCAATCAACTGATCTAAGCCACTGACTGTATTTAAGCTTGAGAATTCCGCAATATGTTGAGCTGATAAACTATATTCAGCTTGGCTAAAGCCGATATAGCACATGAATAAACTAAGGGTAGCCGTCGCTAAGCCACCAATGACAAGAGGTCTGCGGCCCAATTTATCTATTAATAAAATCGCCACAACAGTAAAAACAATACTCACTAAGCCAATTAACACTGCGTTTAAAAACGCCGCATCAGTGCCTATGCCTAGTTGCTCAAATACTGTTGGCGCGTAAAACATTATCGCATTTATGCCGGTTACTTGCTGAACCAACGCAATAGTTAATGCAATAATCACCGCAGCACGAACGCGGCTATCAAGTAGCTGTTTAAAAGATGCTAAATAGCTGCCTGTGTCTGAGTAATCGGTTAAACTCGTTTTTATAGTTTGCAGTTGCTCATCGGCCAACGTGCTATTTTTAGTTAATCGTAACAGTACCGCTTTTGCTCGAGTTTCGTTGCCTTTCATCACCAACCAACGCGGGCTTTGTGGAATAGTAAATAACAATAAAAACCAAAGTAGAGCCGGAATCACTTCAACCCCGAGCATCCAACGCCATAAATTTTCTTGCATAGCGTAGGTGCTGACCCACTGATAACTACTTTGCGATAGCTCAACTAATAAATAGTTAGCAAAATAAGCCGCCGATAAACCCACCACAATATTTATTTGAATCATAGAAACCAGTTTGCCACGGTATTTAGCGGGCGATACTTCACCGATATACATGGCTGCAACAGATAAAGAGGTAAACGCTAAACCACCAATAAAACGCGCAATGACCAACGCTTCATAGCTCGGCGCTAAAACCGAAGATATAGCAGAAAAAATATAAATGAATGCAATGCCAATAAGTGTATTCTTACGACCAAACACATTACATATATAACCGGTGATCAGCAGTGCAAATAACACCCCAAAACCAGGAGCGCTTACCACAGTGCCTATTTGTATATCAGTTAAATTAAACTCAGCAGAAACAAAACGAACCGTTCCTGAGATCAAAGCAGCATCTAAGCCAAAGATAAAACCGCCAAAGGCGACGATCAAGGCAAAAAAGAACACATTACGGTTGCTACCATTCATACATCTTTATCCAATTTTGTTGTTATCATTGTGTGTGTTAATTCAAAAATTAACAATTAAGGAACCTCTTAAAATTGTTAACAATTAACCATAGGTAATGCATTCGAGGTTATTTCATAATTAACTCGCATGCAACATATATTTTCAAAAAACTCTGTTTTCACACTGGAAAGCAAAATTTCTGAAAATCTTTAAAATTCTTAATATCAATAGCTTAAATATATAAATAGGCAACCACACAAATTGCACTTTGTTAACAATTTTCAATTTGTATTTTTTCGTGTATGGTGTGTTAAATTGTTAAAAAGGTTGGACTATAATGAAATATAAAAAAAATCTGGCAGTAACAGCACTGGCACTCGCCCTCACAGGGTGTAATCAACAAACTAATAGCGTGTCCGATCCCGTGGCAGCTGAAGCAACAAGCAGCTCGACCCTGTTGCACTTATTAGATGATGCCCAGCATACGGCTGACATGGCGGTTAAAATAAAAACCAGCGGTGCTCAGGTCACTAATAACGATAATATTTTAAATATTGCGTTTAATTCAGAGCAAAACCTTTATTCAGGAGTCACCTTTACTCCTGATACCCCATGGGATTGGAGCCAATTTAAAAATTTCAATATTGCCTTTGAACTTGCAAACCCAGGCCAACATTCAGTACAAATTTACTTAGATATCTCAGATATTGATGGTGCTAATTATACCCGCACAGTGAATGTACCTATCGATGGCTTTAATACTTATTATGCCAAACTTGATGGCCATGATTTAGCCACTCCTGATGGAGAAGAAAATGTAGAGCTTAACTTTACCTCAGGCTTACGCTCTAACCCTGCAACATGGCAATCCGATGAAACTCAGTTTATCTCTATGTGGGGCAAAAAGAATTTAAACCTAAAAGGGATCACTAAGATTTCTTTGAGTGTACAAAGCGCATTACATGATAAAGCATTACAGATAAAATCAATCGATTTACGTAGCAACCCTGAATTCGATACTGAATTTTTAACCCACATTGTTGATAAGTTTGGCCAAAATGCAAAACAAGACTTTGCCTACAAAATAGACTCTGAAGCCGAATTAATCGCAGATAAAAAACAAGAAGCGCAACAGCTTCTATCACAGCGTCCAGCAGATCGCTCACGCTTTGGTGGTTGGGCACAAGGACCAAAACTAGAGGGCACAGGCTACTTTAGAACAGCAAAACACAATGGTAAATGGTCGTTAGTCGACCCAGATGGTTACCTTTATTTGGCAACCGGTTTAGATATTATTCGTCTTGCCAACTCAACTACATTAACAGGTTATGACTTTGATCAGTCTCTCTTTAAAAGCGCCAATGAATCGGGCTTAACACCTGAAGATTCCAAAGGGTTAAACCGAGTTAACAAAGAAGCACTACCAAGTCGCTTTGTCGCATCACAAGTACGTAAAGATTTGTTTGAATGGTTACCAAGTTATGATGAGCCAAT
The DNA here is from genome assembly GCF_030296835.1 of Pseudoalteromonas sp. MM1. NCBI lineage: Bacteria > Pseudomonadati > Pseudomonadota > Gammaproteobacteria > Alteromonadales > Pseudoalteromonadaceae > Pseudoalteromonas > Pseudoalteromonas sp. MM1. The sequence goes on from NZ_AP027922.1 coordinate 2,053,819, forward strand.
GGGTAAGCACTATGGTTACCGTAAAAGCGCTCATTCAGGTCCACTTGCGCACGGCGAAACCTACAGCTTTTATTCTGCCAACCTTGAACGTAAATACGGCCAAAATAATAGCGACTTTATGCAAAAGTGGCGCGAAGTTACTCTGCAACGCATGATAACGTGGGGCTTTACCTCGCTAGGTAACTGGACAGATCCAAGTTACTACGATAATCAACAAGTGCCCTACTTTGCTAATGGCTGGATCATCGGTGACTTTAAAACCGTTTCAAGTGGTAATGATTTTTGGGGAGCAATGCCTGACGTATTTGACCCCCATTTTGCAGAGCGTGCAGATATTACCGTAGAGAACGTCGCAAAAGAGGTTAAAAACTCACCTTGGGCAGTAGGCGTGTTTATTGATAACGAAAAAAGCTTTGGCCGCCCTGACTCTGTACAGAGCCATTATGGGATTGTGATCAACACGCTGGACAGAGACGCAGCAACAGTGCCGACAAAAGCTGAGTTTTCTCGCTTAATGAAGCAAAAATACACTGATATTAATCAACTCAATCAAGTGTGGCATTTAAATTTAGCCTCATGGGAGGAGTTTGATAAAGGCGTAAAAGTAGATGTTAAAAACAACGATCAACTTGCTGACTTTTCAATCATGTTAACCGCCTACGCCGACAAATACTTTAGTGTAGTTGATGCGGCAATGGATAAACATTTACCTAATCACTTGTATTTAGGCGCGCGTTTTCCTGATTGGGGCATGCCAATTGAAGTCGTTAGAGCATCAGCAAAGCATGTTGACGTGATCAGTTTTAATGCATACAAAGAAGGCATCAAGCCTAAAAAGTGGGAATTCTTAAGTGAATTTGATAAGCCGACTATTATTGGTGAATTCCATGTTGGCGCATTAGATTCTGGCTTGTTCCACCCAGGGCTTATTCATGCCGCTGATCAACAAGACCGCGCAAAAATGTACACTGACTATATGCGTTCAGTCTTTGACAACCCATACTTTATAGGCGCTCATTGGTTCCAATACATAGACTCGCCTATTACTGGCCGTGCTTATGATGGAGAGAACTATAACGTTGGTTTCATTACAGTCACAGATCGTCCTTATACTGAAATGGTTGAAGCAGCAAAAACTGTGAATAATGAAATGTACGAGCGACGATTTAAGGAATAAAGCTTAAATAGTGGTCTATTGTAATGTGTTGACAATAGACCATTCGCTTTTTTTTATATACACTAAGTAAAGAAAAACAAAGCATAAAATAAACGTAGGAAAAAATATGGCCGCAACTAAACCAACAAAAATTTTATCTGTAAAAGATCAAATAGCTGAACAGCTACGTTCAGATATTATTTCTGGTGAGATGCCCCCACAAACTAAATTGAATGAAAAAGAGTTAGCAGAACGTTTTGGCCTATCCCGTGGCCCTATTCGTGATGTTATATTGCAATTGACGAAAGAAGGTTTATTGATTTCACGAAATAACTGTGGTGCATCAGTAAACAGCGTACTTGATCCTAAACTGCAAAAGTTAATGATCAAACTACGCCGCAGCATTGAAGAATATGCGGTTACAGAGCTAAACGGCAATTTAACCGAGCAGAATATAGCGGACTTAGAAGATATTCTCACGGCACTGCAAGATGCACTAGAACGTGAAGACTATACAGAAGTAACTAAAATCGATATTTCGTTTCACCAATACTTAATTTACCAAGCTGGTGGCGAAGAGCTGGTTAATATTTGGTACCCTTACGTTATGCGTATGCGTTTAAATTACAAGCGCATAACCTCAAGCTCTGAATGCGTTAATGAACACCGCGCCATCCTTGAAGCATTAAAAGCGCAAGACAGTGCAACTGCAATTAAAGCTATTAAACACAATATCAAATAAAAAAATAAATTTTATGCTTAACAAAGCCGCTGTAAAACGGCTTTTTAGTTTTAAAGCTCACAAAACCCCTTTAAGTTATTATTCATAAAGATATTATGAGGCGGTGCGCTCAAGAGAAGACATTCAAAATATAAATAAGTGATAAGGCTGAAGTCAAACCGCTTTGCGCCAGTGGACGGTGGGAACGCTTGCCTAACCGGCGAAAAATAGCAGGCCGAAATGTTCTAGTTAACCCCTGCCAGACACTTTTCTAAAAGAATTTTCATACTCTACTGATGACTGAGCATTAATAGCTGAGTGCAGCCTTTGCTGATTGTAATATTTCATTTATTCAGTAACATCATTTTTCATGTGTTCACGAGTTGGCTGCCCCACTTTTAACAGCCAATCATGTTTCAAGCTGCCAAAGAACCTTTCAACAACAGCGTTATCCCAACGAGCCCCTACATCACCCATGCTTGCTCGCGTATCAAACTGCTGTAACAGGCTACGATATCGCTTACTCGTATACTGAGACCCCTGTCAGAATGAAACACCAAACCTTTAGCTGGTTTTATAGCGTGTTATTTTAAAACCTTCTTTGCGTAAGTTCTTGCATAACTCACGGTAATCTAAGCTTTCTACTTGTTTACAGCACTTTATTGAGCAGCCTGATAATCTTGAATCGCTGTTACCTTGGAACATTAAACAAGCTGGGTGTCGTTAGCTAGACGCTTACGTTTAAACAGCGCTTTGGCTCTGCGATAAAGATGCTGCTCTTTGGTCGTTATAAGCTTTGCTGGACGCGCCAGCCATGCGTAATCACTTGAGCTACTCACCTTCATAGCTGAGCATAATTTTATAACTCGAAAAGTTTGGCTATTTTCTTTGATGAACTGATACTTTACTTCATTTCTCTCGTAAAGAAGGCGCCTTTTTTAAGATCTCTTTCTCCATTTTGAGATCGCTGTTTTCTATTCTTAGCCGCTTTAGCTCTGCGCGCTCATCTTCATTTAACGAATTACCAGCTTGTTGCTCTTCAAATATAGCTTTCCAATTAAAAATAAGTTTGGTGGTGATCCTTAAAGAGGCTGCGGCCTCTGAAACTGAATAACCTTGCTCAGTAACTAAAGCAACTGCTTCTTGCTTAAATTCGGTTATATAAGTTTTGTTTTTTAGTTTTGTCATTTAACACCTCAATATTAGGACATTGTCCATTATTAAAGTGTCCGGCTCAATTAAACCAGTTCATCCATTTAAACGAAGTAATTAAATGGACATATATTTTTCATCACGAAGTCTCTGCTGTGCTTTTTAGCGGCAATTTGACGCGGTTGATTATGTAACTTACTAAAAATTTGCACAAAGCTTAAACGCACCAACACTTTGATTACTGAAAGAACACAAGAGCCCTCCCCACTGATACCCGACCGTTCCAGACTGTGAACGAACTTTAAACCAGTAGTAACTATCTTTTAGCTCTGCGGTTCGTTCTAAAAGAATGACTTTTTCTCCATATTTTAGAGATGTTATTTTAGGTGAGTCCATACTCGCTTCCGCTCGCACAATACCCCCATAAGACAACCCTTGAATATTTAGTTCTAGGGGCATCAGTGATCCAGCCTTTACATCATGATATTGGTTGCTTTTGTAACTTTGCAGCTCGGCCTGAAGCTGCTTTACATCAGATTTCAACTGTTTTATTTCTGCATCATTTGACGCACACCCTCCAAGAATTAAAGGTAAAACAATTACAAAATGTAGATATCTCATTCGTACTCCTCGATATTGCACTTTATCAGGTAACATTTTAAGATTTATACAGCAGCCAGTTAACATTGCAATATCACTTGTTGAACAAAGGCGATATCTGCTAGGTATGTCCAAGCTGGTACTGCGTATACTATGGACTTTAAACCTAAAGTCCATCAAACAAATTTAATCACTGCGCCTGTGACAAAAGCGCTAATATTGCTTAGCGTTTATTATTTGGATTATCACGGCATAATAACTCTGTAGGTTATTCATTCACTGCCACTAACCATGATTCTGACATCTCGAATAAGACCATACGGCCAAAACAAAGACTTCATAAAGCATAATTATTGACTTATCGCTTCGCTCAAAGCTAAGTAGCGTCAAACGTTTTGAACAGTAACCAAATGCTGATAGCCATTGCCTGCCAAGGCGTGCTCCATTATCTCAATGACCGCGCGACTGTTGGCATGAGGTATCACATCAGAATCTAACTTGTTGGTTAAAATTAGAGTTGAAATATGTTCTATTTCAAATTCAAAGCTTTCCCCCTTACTGCAAACTTCGATTTTTTGTTTCACGCCATTATGTATAATCTCTATAATTTGCGGATTCCACCACTTATCATGAATAATAATTTCTACACCTGTGCCTGATATCACAGCTTCATTAGATAAATTTCTGGTAATTGAGGCTGATAGATTACCTTGGATTTTGCCATTAAAAACAAAAGAGATCATTTCATCAACATCAGACTGTGCATTGTCTTGCGTTATATTTACTGAAGGCTTCTGAATAGGGATATTTAACTGGCGACAAATATCAACATACAACCATAAAGGATATACCCCAACATCTAGTGTAGCGCCCCCACATTGTTTAGGATCAAATAGGCGACTGGTATCATTAAATTCATTTTCAGTGCCAAATGAAGCATCGATTGAGGTGATCACAAGGTTCTGGGTTTTTATATATCTAATCATTTCACGATATGCTGGAAAAGCGACTGACTTCATTGCCTCGATCAATAAAAGGTTTTTACTCTTTGCTAAACTAACCATTTCATCCCAATCACTAACATTAGTGAATGCCGGCTTCTCAACACAAACATGTTTGTTATTTGCTAAAAATAAAGCGACTAATTCTTTATGACAAGAATGAATTGTTGCAACATACACAACATCTACATGCGGATCTGTTGCTAAGGACGTATAATCTCCGTAAGCAATCTGACAATTAAACTCATTAGCAAATTCATCCGCTTTATTTTGTGTACGTGCCGATACAGCATATAATTGGGCGTTCTGCACATTATTTACCAAATCAACGGCAAAACGTCGTGCAATTTTACCCAGCCCAGCAATTCCCCATCGTATTTTGTTGTTATTGTCCATATCCATACCTTTTACTTCATTTTAATCAGTGTTTAGACTATTTAAGCACACCACTTTAATAATTTTTGTATATGTCCTGTGGCGGCAATGATCATATAACAGGCTTGTAGATAACCCATTTCGTGTAATGACTTAAGTGCTTCTGTGCTAAGTTCGGCCAATGCCTGTTCATTAATCGCGTATAAACCAGTATAGGTTTGTTTTTCGCCATGTTGAGTAAAGCTCAGTTGTACGGCTTCTATCAACTCATGGTGTAACAAAGTATTGATAAATGCATTAGTGCGCTTATTCCCGTGCATCAGTGTCATTAATTGCTCACACACACTATTTAAGTAGGCGCTGGGCTCTCCCTGCTCATCAAAAATTCGCTCACCGGTGTCGTTGTTTACTCGCGGATGTTCCTCATCGATCAGAACAGCTAAATCGTTGTCTGTATCCTCTGTAAGCGAATTATCACGCAGGCCTAATTTAAACGGTTGGCGCTTAATGTGCAGCGGTATATGCTGTGCTCGCCATTTACCTTGATGTAAAAACAAGTTCTGTCCGGCTGTAAACCCCGTTAAGGCAAACAATTCAAACTGACCTGTTTGGGAGTTTTTCATAAAATACACAGGGTAATCTAACACCAGCTGCTTAAGCTCATCTGCCACAATCGGAATATAGTTAATATTATCGCCAAACCCATGCCCGACCGACGTATTTATAAATAGGTTTGCGTGTATTTTTTTGTCCAATAAAGTTGCTTTTGTCATCATATAGTTGCTCATTTAAACGCGCTAAATTGCCGCTAAACCAAACTGTTTTATTTGATCTAGTAATGTCCGGTTACCCGGTAATTTATTAACTAATAAGGCCGTATCTTTGGCATTTTTAATGACTAAATTGTGCGCTTTTTTAAGATAGTGTGGGTTATTACCATAATGTGTAGTCGCGGTTTTAAAGCCCATGCCATACAAAACATATTGGTAGCTTGCGGCGGGAAAAACCTCAACAGAATAGTCAAAATGACTGTCATTAGGGACATGTGTTTGCCAAATTGCAAGGCTATCTTGCAAACTTTGTGGAATACTTTGGGCGGCGCAATGTTGCAGCCAAAACTCGCTGTCGGTGCGTTTACTGAGCATATAATGCAATTTTAAAAAGTCGATAATTCGCTGCCAACGGTAGCTAAAGGTACGATTAAATCGCGCAGCTGTGATATCCATAACTTGCCGGTTTGCTGGTAATTGCTCGGCAATGAAGTTAGCTGATATTTCGACCAACAGCAATGCAGATGCTTCCAATGGCTCTAAAAATCCCGCCGATAACCCGACTGCAACACAGTTTTTATGCCAAAATTTTTCTCTATGGCCTGGCTCAAAAGTAATTTTTTTAACTGCGAGTGAAGTTCTATCTTGCTGGGCTATATTTAAATAGTCACACAACTGGTTTTTTGCCTCTTGCTCACTGATATGACGGCTGGAATACACATGCCCTACTCCACGGCGCGTTTGTAGGCCAATGTCCCAAATCCAACCAGCGCTTTGTGCAGTAGAAATAGTATGAGAGCTGATGGGTTGATTTTCATCATAAGGAACATGCACAGCCAGCGCGCTATCAGCAAACAATACATCTTTACATGATTTAAACCCAACTTTGAGATTATCACCCAGTAGTAATGATTTAAAACCGCTGCAATCAATAAATAGATCACCAGCCAACGTCGTGTTGTTGTCCAAACTCAATGAGGCTATATCACCATTTTTATGATTATTTACCGCTTCAATCGTACTGACTACATGCGTTACATTAAGTTTATTAACACAGTGGTTTTTTAAGAAGGTAGCAAATAGCCCTGCATCTAAATGATAGGCATAATTGGCAACAGCACTATATTGCGCGGTTGTAATTAATTTGGGTGCGAGATTATGTTCGCATAATGCCTGTTGGGGGCATACGTAATTGGCAAAGCTAGGTTGTAGTTGCCCATTTGGTTGCGTGTGTAAGTTAAGCCACGCAGAGGATAAATCTGTGTCATTAAAGCCTTGCGGCATCATCAGTGGATGGTAATAAAAGTCGTCTTCTTTACCTGTATGCCATTTTGCAAATTTTGCGCCTTGCTTAAACGACACATTACATTGGTTTATAAAATCGGCTTCATCAACGCCCATATTTTGTAATGTACGCCGCATGGTGGGCCAAGTCCCTTCTCCTACTCCCACCGTTGGGATATCTGATGATTCTACTAAGGTAATTTTATAATTAAGACTATGGTGTTTTTGTAAGTAAGCAGCGATGATCCCTGCACTCAACCAGCCTGCTGTTCCACCGCCAACAACCACAATTGATTGTAAGTGATTATTCATAGCAACCTCTTTATTGCTATAGAGCAAATCCAAAAAGAGCAAGGCCAGTAGCTGCCTTGCTCATAATTAACGATCAGTTACCACTTAGCAGTAAAACCTATGCTATAACGTGGGCCGTATTGCTCAGCAGAGATGAGTTGCTCACTAAAGCGACCATGACGACGAACAGTTTCATTAGTTAGATTCAGCGCATCAAAATTAATTGAATATGCCTCATTAATTGTATAATTGAAGTTAAAATCTAACTGACCGTATGCTTCAGTAAATGTTGGCTCTGTTCCTAATGAAAGTAAGAACTCGTCGCGCCAGTTATATGCAAGACGAACTTGAAAATCATCATTCTCATAAAAGCCTACCAAATTACCTGAGTCACTCAAGCCCGTCAGAGCAATCGTTTGATCAAAATTATAGGGTTCAAACTCTTCATCACTATTAACTAAGGTATAGTTAGCAACCACACCGAAGCCAGTATCTTCAATCATGTATTGACCGTTTAACTCCCAGCCATCAACTTCACGATTTTGCAGATTGTCAGGTTTAGAAATATCAAATATTACAACAGGATCAGAAGCCTGACTGAGACATGCAGGATTTGGTGTATCACTACTGTCAGGACATCCTGGACGAGGGTTAACACTTGGATCGCGAAGCGGCTCACCGTTTATATCATCTAATGTACCTTGTACTACACCAGCACCAATAAAGTTTTCAACAAACTTTTTAAAATAACCCACTGATGCGTAGCTACCATCATCACCATACCATTCAAACGAGAAGTCAAAGTTATCTGAGGTTATGGGTAATAAACTTGGATTCCCCTGCGAGGCTTTAAATGGCCCTTCTGGACGTGCATTAATCGTTGTAGATGGAAACATAGCACTGATGCTTGCTCGCGCTAATGTTCGGCTATATGAAAAACGTGCTTTGTAACCATTATCTAAATCAGCACTTAAATCAAAGTTAGGTAAAACACGGGTATATTTACCATCTAGCTCTTGCGAAGTAGCCTCTGAGGCAAAGAATGGGCGCAGTTCTTCTTCATGGCGATAATTAAGGGCAATAATTTCAGGTTTAACTGAATAACCTGTAACATCTGTACTTTCATAACGTACCCCCACATTCATATCGATAGGAATGTTATTAAATTCGGTGTTTACATCTAACGAAATATAAAATGCAAGAGTTTGCTCTTGAACACCATTGGTTGAAATATTTGGTTCTCTAAACAATCCTTCAGCTTTTACAATATCAACAAAATCTTGTGCGCTGTACCTTGGCATATATGGAAACAATTGGTCAGAGCCTGAAAACTCGTCAGCAAAGCCTGTCGCATCATCAAATGTCATGCCTAAATTATCTAATGGAATATCAACAAATGAAAATTGCTCAGACAAATAGGTATCAATCTGATAATCGGTATACATTGCGCCAAAATGAATTGCCGATATAGCCCCACTTTCTAAGTTTTCCCACATACCACTGGCATGAAACTGCTTGATATTGTTTTCCATTTCATAACCACGGCGCTGGTATAAATCAGATACAATATTTTCTTGCGCGTATGCACCGCCGGGTAAAGTCGAATCATCAATGGTTATACTAGGTACTTCGGTAGAGAAATTAGCCCCTATCATGGCAACTGAACCAGGAATGTTTTTCAGGTTGGCGATGGTTTCAGCCGTGTTACCATCAGGATTAGAATGTGATGTTGAATCGTGCGCGTCAAAACTTAATTTTAGTGAATCTGTTGCTTGCCAGGCTAAATTTAAACCAAAAGAATCGTTTTCTTTTTTCTCGTATAATTCCCATGCCCAAAAATTCAATTCATCGTTTGGATTAGTAATATCGATCAAAGTACCATTAGTATCTGCCGTACCACCAGGATTATCAAACCAAAATGCCATTTTATTGGTTTCACTAATCTCTTCAAATCGCGATAAGGTATAATCCAATGTTGCGGTCAATTTTTCTGATGGGGCAAACTGTAACACTAATTGCGCATTGTCACGGGTACGTTCAGTCTCAAAACGCTCCATTTCTGGTGTCCACGGCACCCAGTAAGTACCCGTAGGATTGACTGTAGTATCAATAGCGCTGCTATCAACCTGTGAAGGCTTTGCACGATTCTTTTCCCAACCTTGTGATGTACCCACACGTTCACGACCACTTTCACGCTCAGAATGTGAAACAGACAACAGCACACCAAACATATCATCTGCAAACGTTTGGCTGATCATACCTGAGACTTCGGGTGTTACACTTGATTTTTCAGAGCTGGTATCATTAATTGCTTTTACATTTGCAAACGCTTTAAATCCATCATAGTCAAACGGTTTGGCAGTGTTGATATCAATCGTGGCACCAATGCCACCAGATGCGACATTCGCTTTACCCGTTTTATAAACTGATACGCCTGAGACACTCTCTGCAGCAATCTCTCTAAAGTTAAAGCTACGTGAAACTCCTGCTTCTTGTATTACAGACGAGTTTGGCATTTGGCGACCATTTAGCGTCACTAAGTTAAAGCTTGGGCCAAAGCCACGCACTGTTACTTGGTTACCTTCGTTATTGGCTCTATCAATAGATACGCCGCTAATACGCTGTAATGATTCTGCTAAATTAGTATCTGGAAGTTTGCCTATGTCTTCAGCGGATATAGCATCAACTACACCTGATGAATCTTGCTTTATTGAAGCAGATTTACTCAATGCACTACGGATCCCCGTAACCTGAATAACTTCTACATCATTATTTACATCAGTTGTATTTTCTTGCTCTGCATAAGCCAGTGGTGTTGACACCAGCATAGCGATACAAATTGCGTTTAACTTAAATTTTGTATTTATCATTTTTACACCTAAATATTGTGTTTAGACGACGTTGCCAGTAATGATTTTATTTTGGGCCCCTCAATTGTTATCAAAATATTGTTAACAATTAACTTTAACAATAATGGAACACAGCTCAATAAGTCAAACGAAATTAAACAAAAAGTTTACAACTGCACTGTATAGGTGATTTAAAAATGGGGGAAGGTATTGGTAACTATATAAATTATAAGTGATTTTATTCTGTTGGGGAATCAAGCGAAAGCAATTGACTCGGTAAAGTCCCTCACCTGTTTAATTGTTTAGTAAAACAGTAATCTTGCTTGCAGTACTTTTAAGCTCTGCGACCATTGCTTGGGCATTCACTGCTGATGTTAATTCTGCATCAAAAGATGAAATAGTCAGTGCAGCTATCAGTTTTGCTTGCGGTTTACCTATCAGCACAGAAAAATCATCGACACCGGTGATCAAAGGGTTACTCTGTACAAGGTGGCCTTGTGTACAAATAACATCGAGTTCATGTTGCAACTGGCTTAGCGCTTTAGATTTTAACGTACTATAACTTGCATCATGTTCAATCAACATGCCACGAACTTGCTCGTTACTATTTGCTAATAATAATTGACCCGCCGTTGATTTACTTAACTTAAATAATGATCCTTCTGCAATGCTTAAGTGCATTGCACTGTGACTGCGAGCTTGTACCACCGTCATAGCTTGGCTTTGATACAGCATAGTTAAATAACATGACTGTCCCAAACTCACCGCTAAATCTTCCATATAAGGAATGGCGCATTGTCGCACTTGATCAATCGGCGAAATAGACCGAGATAAATTATAAAGCTTTAAAGATAAGCTATAACGCCCCGAAAATTCATCCCGTATTAAATAGCCCCGAGACTCTAAACCAACCAGCACTCGGTAAATTTCATTTGCACTACGACCAAGCCCAGCCGCTATTTCACTTTGAGAACAAGCACTGCCTTTAAAAACTAAAAACTCAAGTATATCGAGCCCTTTATCTAACGCAGGTACCGCGTATTTACTTTTTACTTTTGTGTTCATTCCCCACCCAACCGTGCAAAAACAAGGCAATTCGCCATATTCATATATGAATATAAAAATAATTTTTCTAGCTCATAATATTTGAATTTATGTAGAAACAATTAGTTAATCATCATCACCATTATTTATATATGAATATCATATTTTTATATAAATTCAAGCTTGACCACTTCACAAATCCAACTCATTATTGTCAACAATTTACAACAAGTAGTCATTTACAGGACACCTACTTATGAACAACAGACAACTCACACCACAACAAATTGCTGACTTTCATCGAGACGGCTACGTTATTGCAAAAGGCTATTACGACGAACAAGAAATTGCCCGCTTACAGCACACCGCCTTTAATGATGATTCGCTATACGAGCGAGCATGGCATAAAAAAGATGCCGATGGCGCAGTAAGTAAAGTGTGTTTGTGGCAAAAAACCGGTGATGATTTTTACAGTATGTTTTCTCGTGGCCGTCGTTTAGTTGATGTATGTGAAAAGCTTATTGGTGAAGAGGTGTACCATACAAGTACTAAAATAATGATGAAAGAACCTTTTGTTGGCGGCGCTTGGGAGTGGCATCAAGACTTTGGTTACTGGCATCGCGATAACTATATGCTTTACCCGAAAGCCATTAGCTGTATGGTGGCCATTAATAAAGCGACTATCGAAAATGGATGCTTACAAGTTTTAAAAGGCTCACATCATTTAGGCCGACTTGATCATAGTAAAACGGGGGATCAAAAAGGTGCCTGTTTAGAATTTGTTGAAGAAGCAATGAAATACCATGAGCTGGTCAATGTAGAGCTTGAACCTGGTGATGTTCTGTTTTTCCACTGTAATTTATTACATAAATCAAACCAAAACCGTGCTGCAGAGCCGCGTTGGTCAATGATCTGCGCATTTAACGCAATCACTAATCAATCATTTAAAGAAAACGAAGCTGTTTATTATCCATTAGAACCGGTTAACGACGATGCCATTTTGAATTGGAAACCGGCTTAACTGTTCATCCGTAATTCTAGCCAAACCAACTCATTGATTATTAGCCCTTTTCTTGAGTTGGTTTTTTTAATTTGGAAAAACCAATGCTTTGTAGCCTAACTGAAAAACAAAAACAGCAAATTGCGCACCCATTCCCTAAAAACGGCCAAGATCCCCATGGTAAAATGATTGGTCACGGCAAATTCAAATATAAAGTAGATGCGCATTGGGGCAAACTCGATCCTCAGCAGTACCCAATCGAAAACTGCCACGCCATGGTAATTGATGCACAAGGGCGTATTTTTATGATCACTGATAATACCCAAAATAATATTTTGGTGTATTCACAACAAGGTGAACTACTCGATGCTTTTGGCACACTCTTTCCTGGCGGCCATGCTTTAAAAATTGTCAAAGAAGGTGAGCAAGAATTCTTATATGTTGTAGACAGTGGCTGGATTGTTAATCGTCATTGGGATGGTCACAGCAAAGAGCAATGGGATAGCCCGACTAATAATGTCATTCCACAAGCCGGATTTATTGCGAAAATGACTTTAGATGGCAAGCTTGTTTACACCATTGGCCACCCGCAAACATACGGTGCTTATACGCCTGAGCAGCCCTTTCGCCCTACTGATATAGCCATAGCTCCAAATGGTGATTTATACGTTACTGATGGTTACGGCAGTGATTTTTTACTGCACTTTGATAAACACGGCCGGTATATCAAGCACTGGGGTGGGCATGATAACAGCGATACTAACTACAACTTACATAATACCCATGGCATCGAGGTTGACTTACGTGATGCCACCAACCCGACTTTAATTGTCAGTTCACGTTTTGAACAGTGCTTAAAAGTGTTTTCTTTACAAGGTGAATACCTTTCAAAAATAAGCGCGAGCGGCGCATATATTGGTGGGCCAGTTTTTAAAGGTGAACTATTTTACGCTCCGGTGTGTTGGTCGCATATTGACGAGCGTAATGCCGATGACTCTGGTTTTATCAGTATTTTTGATCAATCAAATAAAATAGTGGCTAACTTGGGTGCGCCACAACCTGTATATATAGAAGGCGAATTACAGCCAATGCAAACAGATTGGCAAATATTTAACCATGTACACTGTATTTGTGTTGATCAAGATGACAATCTTTATGTTGGCCAATGGAACTCGTCAAATAGTTATCCTATGAAGTTAATAAAACAGAATTAACGCAATAAAAGTGAACACGATCATTGTTTATTGTTAACAATGATCGTATGTTATCCATTCTAGTTTACAACAGGATCAAAACTATTATGACAACAACTAACACTTCACTGACTGTTAACTTAATCGCGCTCAGTTTAGCCTGTATTTTTGCCAATGGGTGTAGCGATACAGATAAAACACCTGTGCAAGAGCGCGCAGCTAACACCCCAGTGGATCCTTTCTATCAAGCTGAAACATTAACTAAACTGGTTGATTTTTCAAATCAACAACAGCAAAGCTGGTTTTTCGATAAGTACACATCGCACCAATTCATTGAGTCTGCAAATAGTAATAAGTTAGCGTTAAGTTTTTCTGCAAAGGGAAATATTTCTGAACTAAAAATAGCCCCACCCAGTCCTTGGGATTTATCATCGTTTAATAACTATAACGTGGCTTTTGACGTTGAAAATACCAGCGCCAGCTCTGTACACGTTTACCTCTCAATAGAAAATCCAGAAGGGCAACTACAAAGCCGCTCGGTTAGTTTACCGGCGAATTACTCAGGTACTGTCTATTTTCCTTTAGATGGTAAAGAAGCCCAAACCAATACTGGTATGTGGGGAGATGCACCACCTTGGCAAACAAATGATCGATTAATGGTGTGGCGCTCTTGGCGTGATGATGGCGGAGACTTCACAAAGATTAGTGCAATGAACCTCTTCACTATCGGTGTGTTAGAAGATAAGTCAATATTAATTGGTGATATCAAACTGAGAAAAAACCCACCATCCGATCCCAATTGGATGGTCAATATACTTGATAAATATGGTCAATACACAAAACAAACCAATGCGTTAACTATCACCTCAGATGAGCAGCTTAAACGTTTGGCTGATATTGAATTAGCTGAACTTGCAAAATCCAAAGGCATGAGCGACCGCTCTCGATTTGGTGGTTATGCCAAAGGCCCTAAATTAGAGGCCACAGGCTATTTTAGAACTGAAAAAGTAGACGGTAAATGGTGGATGGTTGACCCTGAAGGCTACTTATTTTTCTCCCATGGTCCGGCCAATGTGCGCATGGCTAATCTTACCACTATTACCGGCGTAGACTTCAAAGATGATTCGGTCCGCAATCGCAGTAGCGATGAGATCACCCCTGAAGATTCAATGGGGATCATTAAAGTCTCAGATGACGCTCGCCAAAGCCGCTTTATTACCTCTGAGCTTCGTCATAATATGTTTCAATGGCTGCCCGATTACAATGAGCCACTTAGCGAGCACTACAGTTACCGACGTTCAACACATAAAGGGCCTGTTGCACATGGCGAAACATATAGTTTTTACCGTGCAAACTTACAACGTCGCTATGGTGAAACATCACCTAAATCATATTTAGATAAATGGCATGAGGTAACACTAGACCGCATGAAGGATTGGGGTTTTACATCATTTGGCAACTGGGTCGATCCGGCTTTTTACGATAAAGAATCAGTGCCCTATTTTGCCAATGGTTGGATTATCGGCGACTTTAAAACACTCTCTGGACATACTAATCACTGGGGACTGATGCCCGATTTTTATGATCCTGAATTTAAAAAACGCGCAGAAATTACCATTGATGCTATAGCTAAAAGCATTAAATCTTCACCTTGGTGTATAGGTATATTTATCGATAACGAAAAAAGTTGGGGCGAACGTGAAGGCAGCGTAGAAAAACGCTACGGGATCATACTCGATGCCCTATCAAAAGATGCAGAGCAAAGCCCAGCTAAACACGCATTTGCAACACACCTTAAACAAAAGTACACCTCAATAAATGCACTAAATAAAGCATGGCAAAGCGATATTTCAAGTTGGGATGAACTTAATAATGGCGTTACGTTTACTACCTACACTGACGCACATATAGCCGACATATCGAAAATGTTAGAAATGCTAGGCGAACAATACTTTAAAGTAGTCAATGGTACATTAGCTAAAAAGCTTCCTAATCATTTATACATGGGTGCTCGCATGGCTAACTGGGGCATGCCAGATGAAATTATTAAAGCGTCGGTAAAATACTCGGATGTATTGAGCTTTAATATTTACGAGGAAGGTATGCAAGATCATTACTGGCAATTTTTAGAAGACGTTGATCTACCAGTTGTAATTGGCGAATTCCATATTGGTACAGCTACCGACTCAGGCTTGTTTAACCCAGGTATTGTTCACGCTGCAAATCAAACAGACCGTGCTGCTATGTATAAAAATTACATGCAAAGCGTACTCGAAAAACCGTACATGGTTGGCGCTCATTGGTTCCAATATGTTGATGAACCAGTATCTGGGCGGGCATTTGATGGTGAAAATGCCAATATAGGCTTTGTTACCACCACTGACATCCCCTACCCTGAAATGATCGAAGCAGTAATAGACGTTACCTCCACCATGTACGAAAAGCGCTATAGTAAATAAAAGTTTACCAAATAAGATAAAGCTTTATTTCATTTATAAGCTTTATCTTATTACTCATAAATATAGGCTGATTCATAGCTCAACAAGTTTTATGAGAAACTTATGGATGTAGGTAATTTAAAGTTCTTCAGCTTAATCATGCCCAATAGGAAACATTCATCGCCGCTAACATGCTCAGCTTTTATACCCAAAACCTTGCAAGCAATAAGGTACCTTCGGCACAACGATTCATTACCAACGATAAAGAGAAAGTCTTTACTCACTGCTTGTAACTCATTCCCAATCAGCAGGCCTGATAAGTAGCTTTCAACATGTTCAGGGTTAATTGTATTAAAAAGCATATGAGTTCTTGCGCGAAATAAAACGTGAGTTAATTGATTTGTTACCCCTTCGGCTACTCCCAACCTAAATGAGTGCTCATTAAATACTTGATCTGGTAGCTTCTTTCCCAATATTGTATGCTGGCTTATAACAGCAAATAACTCTCCAGTCATAAAGGATGAAAGGCTACAGATTTCATTATTAATAACACTGACATGCTTACTATGTGTTCCTGGGAGTATTGCCTTAAAACTATTACGATTACACTTATCCATCAGTCCAAAAACTTGGACTTCCTCACCACGCATAACATCATTATAATTCTGTTCATGGGCTGTATGTAATATTCCTGGGATAATTGCAGCAGTTGCAAGCCAGGGTAAATTGAATTTAAAACACCCATTTGCCAATTTAGTCTTATCAACTGGCGTTTCAACATAGTCTACGTTATGCCAACCATTAAATGAACCGACCATACCAGCCATAAAAATTGGGACTTGTTGATAGCAAGGAACCCATAATTTTAAAACACTCTCTAATGCCGTAGGGAAATCTTTGCCCTCAATTTTTAATAATCCCATTTCAGACTCTTTTTTAGCCAAGAGCTTATCATTATGATCCATTAAAAAAATTCGAAAATTACTACTCCCCCAATCAACGATACAATAACTAATTTTATCAACACCACTATCCATAATATCACACGCCCGATTTAAAGTTTATTTATGAATGCCTTGACCAATACTTTCCACTATTAGCTATGTGTTTTCGTAAAATTGACAAAGACAGTTCTAGATCCCTATTTTCAATAGCAGATAAAATTTCTCTATGCTCGATTAGACTCTGTTGAATCCGCGCTTCACTAATTGGTAAGTTTACATGCATAATTTGCAGTACCATTCTTTTTTGTCGCCATAACTCAACAGCACTTTTGTTATAATGCTGCTTATACATAGCCCAATGAAAGTGGGTATCTAAATTACGATAACCAATATGGTCACCTTCGCGGACATTTTCCATTCTAGAAAGGATATCTTGAAGCATTTGTAGCTGATCTTTTGAATGTTCAAAAACAAACCACTCTATAAGATACGGATCTAATAGCTGTAATATTTCAAAAACATCGCGCATCGCATTGTGTTCAAACTTTGTAACTCTAGCCCCACTATTTTGGTTAACAGTTACAAAGCCTTCTCCCTGTAATTTCTTTAAAGCTTCGCGAATTGGATTGACACTCGTCCTATACCTTTTTGATAGCTGAGTTGTTACTAACCTATCCCCTGCGCTAAAAAAGCCATCAGCTATATCCTTAATAATTAAAGTGTAAATTGATTCATCATCGAGCAATAAAGGTGACAATAAACCTTGGTTTTCAACTATTGACATATTTTGCGTACTTAAACTGTTAAATAAAACGACATTCTAACAAAATTGTCGGTTAAACAATCAATAATTTTATCACCCTTTATAAAGAATTAAATACCTTCCAAACCACCATAATACACAAAAACTAAAAACAACAACACCAAATACAATATATCATGGTTAATAATAGGTGAATTATGTGCAATATTCATGTGAATTAATTATCGAACATTTTTTACACACTACAATAATGAGGAATTATGAAAAATAATGATAAAAACATAAAAAGTACCAAAATAGCTTCAGCTGTTACGCTTGCAATTTTAAGCTTAACATCGACTTTTTACGCTTTAGCTGAAGAAGCTCAAGAGACTGAGGTGATTGAAGTCATGGGTATCCGAGGCGCCTTAGCTAGTTCAGCTAATATAAAAAGAGAGTCAAGTGATGTTGTGGATGCGATCACAGCAGAAGATATTGGAAAATTTCCCGATACGAATTTGGCTGAATCACTGCAACGGATTACAGGCGTATCCATAGACAGATCGAAGAATGAAGGAAACCAAGTATCTGTTAGAGGTTTTGGCCCATCTTTCAATCTAGTAACGCTCAATAACAGACAAATGCCAACATCTTCAACCCTACTAGAAAACTGAATTAACAGGAGTTTCAACTTTATAGAAATAGCCACAGAAAGTTTATCTGAAGTTGAAGTATTTAAAACAAGTAAAGCTCATGTCCCTTCAGGTGGAATAGGCGCAACAATTAACATAAAAACAGCTAAGCCATTTAATTATGATGATTTCAAAGCAGGTACAATGGGATATAAATGCAGTTATGATATATCTGACGCTGTTTCCTTATTTGTTGAAGCAATAAACATCACAGAAGAAACAACAAGACAACATGGCCGATTCGAGGATCAATTATTAAGTTATGACCAATATGGTGCACGTTACAATGTTGGCGTAACAATTAAATTTTAACTTTACCTAAGCGTATAAAGTTTATCCAACAAACAGAAAACAGATTCGTTTACATGATTCGGTTTTTCAGCTACTAAATGCTTTACTTCAGTAGTTGCTTTCCATCACATAGGCTTCGCTAGTATAAGTTGACCACTACAAAGGTAACCTTATTAATTCATTTTGTACAAATATACCTCTTAGATTTAGTGATGAAAATTCCGGCAAACTGTTAATATCAGAATTAATGGGAACAGTGAAAGGAAGGAAGTGTTCAAAAATCTTTGCCATTTAATTATGAAATACTACTGAAAAATGCCCATACGCAATTGGAGACTTTGTTTATCTGAGCTAGCAATTTATTTTAAAGGGCGTTTAAATATCACCTTCGGTCTTTAAATTTTAAGCTGAGGCGACAACTAACTTGAAAAACTCCGATTAGAAAGCAAGCGCAGTTAACACTGGGTTTAAACTACGCCTCTCTTATTAAGTTACTAATTAAAGCCACTTACTTTTAGAATATGAGTCTTAATAGTCTTTACTGAATTTTAGGTAATTTACTTACATACAGCTGAGCTAGTTCTATAAGTGATTTTTGTTCTTCGGTTGTGTTAACTGCTTTACTGAGATCATTACCTACTCCAACTCCTATTGCCCCTGCGGTAAACCAATCTTCAATATTATTAATGTTAACCCCTCCAACAGGAATGAGCGAAGTGCTCGAAAAAGGCCCTGATAGATCTTTAAAGTATTTAATACCTAATGAACCTGCTGGAAATAATTTAATGAAGTCCGCGTCAAACTTTATGCAGTTTGCAATATCCGTTGGAGTCAAAGCTCCCATTAGCACTGGAATATTATTCGCATGTGCAATTTGAATAACCTCCTTGTCTGTATTTGGGGTTACTAAAAATTGGGCACCGGCTGCAATTGATTCAATTGCTAGCTCTGCACTTATAATAGTGCCTGCCCCAATCAGGATTTGTGGATACTTTGCTCTGGCGTGACTAATTTCTTCCAGATAACCAGGCGTATTTGATGTAATTTCAAGTGTCTTGATTCCACCTGTTACTAAACATTCTATAACATTCGAGACATCAGATTGTTGACTGAACCGAAGAATCGCAATAATCTGATTTCTCTTTATTTTATCTGATATTTCGGCTCGGTTATTATTTAATTTTTTATTCATTTTACCACCTAAAAAGTTGTGTAAATTTCAAAGCTAATGGCAATTGCAGTCTCAACTGTTGTCTATTTTTTCAATTTTTCCTACTAGAAACAGATAAGAACAAGATCCCAATACAGCGAGTCCAGCAATAAATACCAGCGCAGGTTTAAAATCACCATCATTGACAAGTACACCAATAATAACTGGAATCAAAACAGCAGAAAGCCCTCCTATTGCATTGAAGCAACCACCCACTAAACCAACCAAATTTCTTGGTGCAAGTAATGATACAAAAACCCATGCGATCGAAGCTAAGCCATTCCCAAAAAAAGCTATAGATAAAAAAGTGATCACCCAGAATGTATCAGCAGTATAATTAGCACCAATAATGCAAGTTGTTAAAAGCATACCTACAACAATAGGTGCTTTTCGAGATAACTCTTTAGAAACTCCTCTCTTTACTAAATAATCAGATGTAAAACCTGAAGCTATCACTCCACAAAAAGCAGCTAAAAAAGGAATCGATGCCAAAAATCCTGATTTAATGAAGTCTAGTCCTCTGAATTCAACAAGGTATGTTGGAAACCAAGTTAAAAAGAAAATAAGCGTCCCACCTAAACAAAACTGACCAATATAAATCCCCCATAATTTCTTATTTGTGAAAACAGATATGAAATCAGCTCTTGTGTACTTTTGTTTCGTCTCTCCTTTTTCAATGCTTTGTTCGCCTTCTACAAGCTCCAATTCAGCTGTATTGATAGAGTTATGCTCATGTGGGTCGCGATAAAAAAAGTACCAAACGATAGCCCATAAAATTCCTATTAACCCAGAAATTATAAATAACCCTCTCCAACCAAAATGGTCTTGTATGATAGCTAGTGCAGGCATCAGAAATGCTAACCCAATAAATTGTCCAGATGTATATATTGCAATAGCTGATGCCCTTTCATTCTCAGGAAACCACTTAGTTACAATTTTATTGTTACAAGGGTATGAAGGTGCCTCGAAAACTCCGATCACCATTCGGCAACCTATTAATGCTGCAAATGATGAAACTAGTCCCTGCACCAAAGTTGCTAATGACCAAGCAATTAGAATAAAGGGATATAGAATACGTGTTTTAACTAAATCGACAGCAATCCCACCAGGAATTTGTAAAATAGAATAAGTCCAACCAAAAGCTGAAAATAATAGCCCCATTTGAACCGAGCTTAAACTTAATTCGTTAGAAAGTGCAGCAGCTGCAACCGATAAATTCGTCCTATCCATATAATTAATAACGACACTAATAAAAATTAGGATTAAAATCTGAAACCTTTTCTTTGTTGGTTTAGTTAGTGTATTTTTCGATCCCGTAGACTGATTAGTAATTGACATATAATTCCCTCGTTGATTTTTACCAATTTGTATAAGAACCATCACTCTTATGTAAGCGTGGTGGTTCCCAAAACTTGAATTTAAGGTTTTTAACTAAGTCTTCATTAACGTCAATCCCCAAACCAGGACTGTCTAAAACTTCGAAAGAATTATCTTTAACTATAGGACGACCAATAAAATATTTATCATAATCAGTCATGCTCCCATCATAAGGGGGTAACTCTAACCATGTCAGGTTGTTGATGGCTGAACAATAATGTATTGATGCAGCAGCACATATAGGACTTAATGGATTATGAGGCATCATATCTATATAGTGAGTTTCACACATTCCTGCGATCTTCATTCCTTCAGTAAACCCCCCAGCATTACAGATATCAATACGTGCGAAGTTAGCTAATCCACTCTCGGTAAAAGGTGCAAAGTCCCACTTACTAGTAAACTCCTCACCTATAGCGAAAGGGACATCACACATACTTCTTAAAGTTTGATAGGCTGAAAGTGACTGGTCTCTTATGGGTTCTTCAATAAAATCCAAAACCCCTTTTGGCATACGCTGTATAAAAGACACTGTTTCAGGAACAGATAAACGATGGTGGTAGTCAATACCAAACGTTATTTCACTGCCTAACACCTCACGTGCTTTCGTTAGCCACTTGGATGTTTCAATAATTGATTGCCTAGGTTCAAACAGTTCAGAAGATTTTGTATTACCATGGACACCTGTAGTCGCCCTTATAGCGTTCCAGCCTTGCTCTTTGAGTTGTAGAACCTCATCTATAAATGTAGGCCCCATTGGCTTCACTGCTGTCGCAAATAGTGGGATTCTAACTCGCTGTTTGCCACCTAATAATTGGTGCACTGGTATATTCAAACTTTTTGCGACCAAATCATGTAATGCAATATCTATTGCAGATATTGCTGCGGCTAGAACCCGCCCACCTTCAAAATATTGGCTACGATACATTTCTTGCCAAATGGCTCCTATACAAACAGGGTTTTTACCTATTAGAAATTGTTTAAAATGCTCTATAGCCCCTATTACCGCTTTTTCTCTGCCTGATAAACCTGATTCGCCCCAACCATAAAAACCCTCATCAGTTTCGACCTTAACGATACAAACATTCCTAAAGCCTGCCCAAAAACCATATGCTTTAATATTTATAATTTTCATGTAACACCTATGTGATTTTATAAAGTCAAATATTGATGAAAATAAATCTGCGCAAATAATATTTAACATAACAACAACCATATTGCACACAATAATATAAAAATTAAACATTTTATACATTTAATTGAGTGGTATAATATTTATGCTATACAACTCTACTAAAGTAGGCACTTATTTAAGGAATAACTGTTATAAAAATGAAAACTAAGCGTAATCACTCACTTGAATTTAGAATTGCACGCTTGCAGCAAACAGCTTTTAACTATGATTCGTTATACAAAACGCATGGTATAAAAATGTGCTGATGGCACTGCAAGTAAAGTGTGTTTATGGCAAAATCGGGAGATGACTTTTACTGTATTTTATCTCGTGGCCGTCGGTTAGTTGATGTATCTGAATACCCTTATCTGTCCAGCTGTTTACCATACCACCACCAAAATTATGATGAAAGAACCGCTTGTTGGGGGTACGTGAGAATGGTATCAAGACTTTGGCTACCGGCATCGTGATAACTACATGCATTGCGCTAAACCGAACAGCTGTATGATGGCAATTAATAAAGCAACGAATGCAAATGAATTACTTACAAGTTTTAAAGGACTCTCATCATTGAAAGAAAGTGAACTAAATCCCTGTCCGAAATCCGATCTTTCGAGCAAGAACAATTGGATAGACAAGAAGTAAGCATGATTAAATTAGTTAAATTGTTTTGCGATGTAGATGATTTTTGCAAAGTATTTATACCTCAAGGGAACAACAATTACTCGAAGATGGTGTCCAAGAACGTCTACATACATGGCTTATGACGAACAGTGAAATTATAACTATTGTCACATCACTGTGATTTTAAAAGTGAATACCTTGGGTCTGTTTATTATGTACAAGAGTGAGTTTCCTAACTTGCTCAGTTACAGGCGATTTTTAGCCGATATACCGAGAATACTTGTGCTTATGTGAGCTAATTTCACTAAACCCACACTCAAGTTAACTAACGTAGCGCTCAATACATTAGTTATCTCTTAAGCAGATATCACGTTAATTTAGTCATTCGTTAACAATAATAGCTACCATTGATACCTACACAATTAAGTGCTTCATCAGATACTCTTTCATGCGCACATTAAGCCGCCACTGCTGTGTTAATGGTATCGTCGAATTAAGTTTATTAGGCATATAAGGCCAAGGTCCAAATTCTGGGCAAATATAAAATGTTTTCTGCCCGCGTGCTTTTGCTAAATCAATAATCTGTTGTCACCACTTTACGTACAAGCTTAATGTTTCCTGCCATTGGGGGCTAAATGGGTCATTCACTTGTGCTGATTGAGTATGACCTACTCGAGCGTGAATATAATAACTGTGCTGTTGCGCGCGTTTTAGTGACCCTTGTTGTTCCTCTAGGTAACTTTCACTGACATTAGTCCAATGCGAAAAGTCAGCATTTAATTTTAGAGCTGGAAATTGTTGAAGATACGGCTCTGTAGCAAAGGCTGCAAAATTAAACCGTCCTCGGTGAGTCTCATGAGTAATTGTGATACCCAAAGTACGCTCTAACGCTAAAGCATCGTTGAGTAACAGGCTGTTTTGTTCAATGCTATAAAAGTCTTTTCCGGTATGTGAGTTTATAAACACAGGGGTGAGTGTTGCTAAAAAACGTAATCGTGCATTAAATTTAGCGCGGTATTGTGCAAACGATTCAACCTTAGGCGCAAGCCATTGTTGTGCTACCACATTAAAATTATCTACATTGGCGGCACGTTGAATTGTACTAATAAACTTTTCATCTGCTGGAAAGTTAATTTCTGCCCCAGCAAATCCAGCATCAAGTACCTTTGCTACAAATTCATCGGCTGCAGTCCCTTCACAACCCCAGTAAGGGCATAAAAACTTTAATTTCATAATATTGCCTTTTATCTAAATTCAGCATGCGCAGCTGTTACACAATCATTGCAGCAATAAATAATGCACGCTAAACTCAATTATAATTTGTTAACAATAAACCATATGCCAAAGCCAACAATCTATTGTGAACCATTTTCTATTAAAGACGGCTATGAGTTTGAAATTCATCACGTTAGTTATCTTCAGCACGATGCTTACTCGTGTTTTATGCACTTTCATCAAGTGCATGAATTTATATTTTTTGAACGCATCGATGGCACTTATTTTTACCATCAAGGTGAATCAACATTAGCTGATTATGAAGCCGTGTTTACCCCCGCCATGGAAACCCATGACTTTGAGCTCAAACCTCGCTCTAAATCTTGGTACATAGTGCAATTTATGCCTGCTCGCCTAAACGATCCGGCTTTAGGTGAATTTACTGAGCTGCTTAAAACCGGTTTACATTTAAGCTTTAGTATTGAAATACAAAAAAGAATTCATAAATTACTCGCGTGGATGCTGAGTGAGTTTAACGAAAACCCTAAAAGTAAAACCTGTACTCAACTATTTAATAGCTTAATTACGATGGTGTGCGAATACGGTAAAAGCAGCTTATCGGCGCAGCAAAAACCATTAAGCGGCTCAGCCAGCTTTAAAAAGCTGACACCAATAATTAATGAACTTAAAACAAACCACGGCTTAACCCTGTCACTTGAGCAAGCCGCGGGACTTTGCCATTTATCGCCGTCGTATTTTTCGCGGGTATTTAAAAAGCACTTTAGAGTGCCTTATTCTGATCACCTTATGCAGCACAAGCTATACAGCGCTGCACGCCTGCTAGGACAAACAGATGTATCGGTGACCGAAATAGCGTACGATTTAAACTTTTCCAGCCCGTCGTATTTTATTAAGCAATTTAAGCATCACTTCAAAGTGACCCCCTACCAATATCGGCAACAATATCGCCAGCAATTACAGCCCTCTAGCCAGCTACTCACTTAGTAATAATGTTTTTGTAAGTGCCGTTGTGGTGTCTTTTAATACCTGTTTATTAACCTTTAAATTTTGTTTAATTGTTTGCAAACCAAGTACATAAGCTTTGCTATTGTTAACCGCTTCAACACATAACAATTGCTCAGTATTGAAGTACCACACCGAAAATTGTGTCGGTGAATCTTCACGAACAATTAATTCGTCATACCCCTGTGACAAACCAACAATTTGCAATTTGTACTCGTATTGATCTGACCAAAACCAAGGCACCGCAGGAGCTAACGGCGCTTTATTCGTTAGACACTGCGCCACAGATTTAGCTTGATCAACGGCATTTTGTACTGACTCTAAACGGATCCAACGTTGATAAATTTTGCTAAAGTGCGTTGTACAATCACCAATTGCGAAAATATCAGGGTGAGACGTTTGGCAAACATCATTCACTTTAATGCCTTGCTCAATCGCCAAACTCGCATCACTGGCCAATTGCGTATTTAGCCTAACGCCGACTCCGAGCAAAATAAAATCTGCGGGATAATGGCTACCATCGCTACACACAACCAAGTGTTTATTGCCTTGGTGCCCTATTTCGACAACGTCTTTGCCTGTGTGTAGAGCTACGCCTTTATCTAGGTGCAGCTGGGTTAAAAAGTCAGACATCACGCTTGATGTAACACGTGATAATATTTTATCTTGTTTTTCAATCACGGTTACATCAGCGCCTAATGCAACAAACGATGACGCTGATTCAAGCCCAATATAACCGCCACCAATAATGGCAACCTGTTTGTTTGTACTGTTATTTAAAGCAGCTTTAATTGCTTTGGCATCCGCAAACGTTCGCATTGCAAAATACTGTGGGTTACCCGCCTCATCAAGGGTATCGCTCAATCCAGGTATGGGCGGAATAAAAGCAGAACACCCCGTTGCTAGCACCAATTTATCAAACGTAAGGCGGCTGTCATCATCGAAGGTAATTACGTTTACTTGCTTATCGATGGCTGTTACCGTTTGCCCTAGTCGCAGTACTAAATTGTTATCTGTGTAGGCTTTTTCAGCTTTAAGCGGTGTTGATAATGTGTCACTTGCTTGCAATGTTTTTTTAGACAATGGCGGCCTGTGATAAGGTAACTCAGGATCACTATCTATTAAGGTAATACTTCCAAGCCAGCCTTGCTGGCGTAAATTAAACGCAAGGTTCACACCTGCGTGACTAGCGCCTATTATCACTATATTTAAATCAAGTAAATGGGTTGGTGAGTGTATATTTTGCATAATAAATTACTCAACTATCTAGTTAGCAACAACAAAGGTCATGCCATCGAGATCTTCAGAAATTTCAATTTGACAACATAAACGACTAAATTCAGTCACGTTATCATCAAGTTCTAGCATGTCGCTTTCGATTTCATCTGGTGCGCCTATTTTTTCAAAATCATCAGGCGCAACGTAAATATGACATGTTGCGCATGAGCATACGCCACCACAGTCACCATCAATACCTGCAACGCCATTAGCGGCAGCTAACTCCATTAATGAGCCGCTGCTTCCTTCAACCTCAACAGCGCCATTGGTTTTTGTCATAAAAATTACTTTAGCCATCGTTCTATCCTCTTATTCTTGCACTTGCTACAGTGTTCGTTACTTTGCTTTTATACTGACTTGTAGGCGGTTAAAGCCTACCTTGCGTGAAAACTCACCGAGCTTTTCAATGTTTTCATCGGCTTTGATTATGTCTATGCTGGCTACTTTACTTGCCAGTGATAACACTAATTGACGTAATAATTGTCGTGCATGAGTGGCCCCTAAACAGTTGTGATGACTAAAGCCAAAACTCACATGAGGGTTTACTTTTCGATCAAAATCAACGTTATTAGGATTTTTAAACACGCTTTCATCGCGATTTGCCGATGCCCAACATAGTGATATACGGCTATCCGCTTTTATTGCATGCTCACAGACTTGAGTATCTTCGGTTGCAACACGCCCCATCTGTGTCAATGGTGAGAAGTAACGAATAAGCTCTTCAACAGCACGATTGATGATTTCAGGCTCATCATGAATACGCTGTAAGTCACTGATATTTTCGCTAAAGTAAGCAATTGAATTGGTCATGGCATTTATTACCGTATCGCGGCCACCAGCAAAGGTTAGGATCATGACGCCTTTAACTTGCTCTTTCGTCATTTTTTGACCATTCACTTGCGCGGCAAGTAATACTGAGTACAAGTCATCACTTGGGTTAGCAATGGCTTTATCTATTTCATGATCAATATAGTCGTAGAGAATATTAGCTTTATCGCCATCTAAATCACTGTCTTCACTGCGAAATACATGAGTCCCCCAATCAATCCAGGTTTGCGCTTTATCCATCGTGGTATTTAATAACAACGTCAGCGCTTTCGATTGCAGTGGCAATGCAAATTCACTCACAATATCCAGTGTTTGCGCACGCAAAGCACAGTCAATTGTGTCATCAATGATTTGCTGTAAACTAGCTTGATACGCATCGTCTAACGGGCGTTTAAACCATGGGTTTAATAACTCACGAAAGCCACCATGCTCTGGCGGGTCGACTTCAAAAGGAATTTGCCGTGTTTCACGAATTGCCACTTCAGATGGAATAACAATCCGCCCAGGTTTAGCACCTGACTGAAACACCGCACAATTATGCGCGGCTTTTCGTACATCTTTTAAACCTAAGAGCATATTTACGGGATCATTCTGATCGTCCATTTGCCCAATGCCCGATGCATTACGTTGCTCTTTGAATGCATCAGGAAAATCACTCACACCTGTAATTTTTGCTGTCATGCTGAAATACCTTACGACCAAAAATGTAAATTTAATGCATCATACTAGTCCGATATTCTTAGCTTAAATACGCAAAATAGATTAAAAAATGGTAGTTTCATGTCCTTTTTAGCATGACGTTAATTAACTCACAGGCAAAAAAAAGCCGATGCGTTTGCATCGGCTTTAGGTGGGCAAATGTGAGAGAATCCACCCCGTCTAATTACTGCTCATTTAAATAAACGGTTTTCTTCTCAAGATATTGTTCTAAACCGTATTGGCCATCTTCACCGCCCATACCGCTTAGCTTCCAGCCATTGTGGAAACCTTGATGTTGTTCACCTAAACCACGGTTAACATACACTTCACCCACTTCCATTTCTGCAATTGAGCGATGAATGTATTCCATAGATTTAGTGTATAAGTACGCTGAGAGTCCATATTCACTGTCGTTGGTATAAGCAATGGCTTCATCAATACTGTTAATTTTGATGATTGGTAATACCGGCCCAAAAGTTTCTTCGTGCACTAAAATGTTATCTTGCTCAACATCAACCAGTACCGTTGGCTCATACCAATTGCCGCCTTCAAACCCTGCTACTGTGGCAACTTTACCACCAGTTACAAGCTTAGCGCCTTGTGCAATGCCTTTTTCAACAATTGAGTGAATATTATTAATTTCACTTTGGTTGACCTTAGGTCCCATCTCAGATGTTGGATCCATTGGGTCGCCTACTTTAAGGGCTTGCACTTTTGGAATGAATTTTTCTATAAAGCTATCGTAGACATCGCTGTGAACATATAAACGTTCGGCACAGGTACAAACTTGACCACAGTTAGCAAAACGCGCTACCACAGCATCATCAACGGCTTTATCAAGATCAGCATCTTCCATCACAATAAACGGTGCTTTACCGCCAAGTTCAAGCATCACTGGGGTTAAGTTTTTACCGCTTGCTTGATGAATAATTTGCCCTGCACGGGTACTACCGGTCATAGTGATTAGCTTTGTCAGCGGGCTTTCACATAAGTGTTGGCCAACAACTGAGCCCGTACCATTAACAATGTTGATCACACCAGGCGGAATACCTGCTTGATTGGCAATTTCACCCAATTCCATCGTAGCTAATGGTGTTTCTTGGGTTGGCTTAATGACTATTGAGTTGCCGGTAATAAGCGCAGGACCAATTTTACGCCCCGCTAATGCCAACGGAAAGTTCCATGCAGTGATTGCTACAACCACACCACGGGGAACTTTATGAATGTAGATTTTTTCGTTTTCGTGATCAGAAGGAATGATATCTCCTTTGATCGTCAACGCATTATCACAGGCATATTCAATAAATGTGGCTGTAACATTGGCTTCCATACGCGCAACATCAATTAACTTGCCTTGCTCTTGGACTAATAGCTCAGCAAGGCGCTCGTTATTATCACGAATACCTTGGGCAAAACGGCGTAAAATTGTCGCACGTTCACGCGATGTTTTTTGTGCCCACTGAGTTTGTGCTACCGTGGCTGTTTCAAGCGCAAGTTGTGCGTCTTCAACACTGCCTTTAGGAATGACACCCACTTGCTCGCCGGTACTGGGTGAGAGCACGCTAATGGTGTCGCTATTTGATGAGCTAATATACTCACCATTTATAAAGTTTACATTGTTTTTTATTGTCATGGTTTTATCGTCCCATCCAGCCGCCATCAACTAATAGAACACTACCGTTCATGTAGTTTGAGGCATCTGATGCTAAAAATACGGTTGGCCCTTTAAAGTCATCAGGTGTTCCCCAACGACCTTGTGGTATACGATCTAGAATCGATTTTGCACGCTCAGGGTCATTTCTTAATGCTTCGGTATTATCAGTGGCAATATACCCTGGTGCAATGGCATTCACATTAACACCTTTACTGGCCCACTCGTTAGCAAGTGCTTTGGTTAATTGACCAATCGCCCCTTTACTTGCTGCATAACCAGGTACAGTAATACCGCCCTGAAAGGTTAATAATGACGCAGTAAAGATAATTTTACCTTGCCCACGAGCCACCATTTCTTTGCCTAATTCACGGCTTAAAATAAATTGTGAATTTAAGTTAATCTCAATGATTTTATCCCAATATTCATCACTGTGCTCCACCGCCGGATCACGTAAAATTGAGCCTGCGTTATTGACTAGAATATCAATTTGAGGGTGTTCTTTTTTCACATCATTTATAAAAGCATATAAGCTCTCACGATTAGAAAAATCACATTGGTAAGCATAAAACATTTGCCCACGAGCAAGCACTTGCGTTTCAACATCTGATCCTGATTTTGCTAAACTCGCTGATACGCCAATTACATCAGCGCCGGCTTCAGCCAATGCAAGGGCCATTGCTTTACCAATACCACGGCTACAACCTGTGACTAATGCTGTTTTACCTTTAAGACTGAATTTATCTAACATGTTATTTTCCATTACTTAATTTGGCAAGAAACAAGGGCTTTCATACCCGTAGGGTTATTGTCCATGCTAGCAAACGCTGAGCTAATATCAGCCAGTTCACTGACCGAAGTAATAAATGGTTCTAAATCAATTTTGCCGCTAGCAACTAAATCAATCGCCATTTCAAAATCAGCATCTTCATAAACACGTGCACCAACAAGCTCTAGTTCACGCCAAAAGAATTGGAACAAATCAACTGGCGGCTTTTGAGAATGGATAGCAACCATACAAATACGGCCACGTACTGCTGCAATTTGGGTCATAGCTTCAACTGCAGGTTGCACACCCGATACTTCAAAAACAACATCAGCGCCTTTGCCATCACTCCATTTAGACACATATTCTTGCAAGTCTTGTTCTAGTGGGTTGATGGTTTCAATATCAAAACGCGCAGAAAACTTACGACGCTCGTTATTTACTTCAGAGATCAACACGTCAGCACCGACACTTTTAGCAACCAAAGCCACTAACTGACCAATTGGACCGCCGCCAATCACCACTGCTTTTTCACCGGCTTTTAAGCGTGAACGCGAAATATCATGACAGGCAACAGATAAAGGCTCAATTAATGCGCCTTGCTCAAGTGTTACGTTGTCAGGTAGTTTATGAATAGTACGCGCTTTTACTGTCCATGAATTTTGAAATGCGCCAACTGAATCAATGCCCATAAATTTCAGGTTATGACATACATGACTATGACCGGCATTACATGCAGGACAATCACCACAGTAATCAAGTGGGCGTACAACGACACGATCACCCACTTTTAAGTTAGTCACATTGCTACCAAGCTCTGCAACCACACCTGAAATTTCATGACCTATGGTATGCGGTGGGTTAACGCGCTGATCCATTACGCCATGATAAATATGCATGTCGGTACCACAGATGCCAACAAAACCAACATCTAAACGTACTTCATCTGCTTGTGGCTTTACTTGTTTTCCTTCGACGATGCGAAATGACTTATTGCCAATATATTCTGCTGCTTGCATGGTAAATACCTTATGATTGCTTAACTAAATGAGGCTTAACTAATTGCGCGTCAAACTCGACACCGGTACCAATTAAATCTGGTGCACAGGCTTCGCCGTTATCAAGTTGCAATGGTCGCGTGGTGTATTCATCTATCGGGAATGAGTGTACTTCTAAGAATCCCGCATGAGGTTGTGAAGCCAATAGCGATACATGTAATTCATGCATACCGTGGCTACAAATCGGCAAGTTGTGGGTATACGCTAAACTAGCAACATGTAACCACCCTGTGATACCGCCGATATTTGAGGCATCGGGTTGTAAAAAACCAAGTTTTGCTTGATCAATCGCATAACCAAATTCATGTAATGTATGTAGGTTCTCACCCATAGCTAAAGGAATTGAGGTCGCTTGCGCAATCCGTGCAAACCCTTTGTAATCATCTGGAATTGTTGGCTCTTCAAACCAGGTTATATCAAACTGCTCAATGGCTTTTGCAAAACGGATAGCATGTTCTACATTCATCGAGTAATTAGCATCAACCATTAACGTTTTATCAGCACCAATTAGCTCACGAACGGCGGCCACTCGTGCCACATCTTCTTTATAATCTTGTTTGCCTACTTTAATTTTTACCGCATTAAAACCACGGTCTAAGTAACCTTGAATATTCTTAAGTAGCTTTTGCTGATCAAAGTTAAGATCTATACCACCGGCATAACACGCGGTTTTATCTCTGTGTCCACCAGCAACTTGCCAAAGTGGTGCTGATAAGCGCTTACATTTGATATCCCACAATGCAATATCTACTGCAGAGATTGCAAAGCTTAATAAACCACCGCGGCCTACGTAATGTAGGTCCCACTGTAGCTTATCCCAAATTGACATAATTGCTGATGAATCAGCCCCGATCAAACCAGGTTTAATTTCGTCATTTAATAACGAATAAATAGCGCGGCCACCTTTACCGCCAGTATAGGTGTAACCCATACCTTCGTAACCGTCTTTGGTCATTACACGCACTGCGATAACTTCAAAATGAGTATGATCACCGTGTTTAGCATCACTTAACACCTCAGCGAGAGGAATTTGGTAATACTCTACTTTTATATTTTTTATTGCTCGCAATGAATCTCTCATCTAGCCACCAGTTTAGTTTACAAGATACTGTCTATTGTTAACAATCTACAACAACATAAATTTATTGTAAAGGTAATATAGTTAATAAAATGAAAATAACTTTGCCGTAGACGTGCAGCTAAGACTGGCCTAGCAAGTTAAGCAGCAACCACTTAACTTGCTAGTGATCTAAACGATTATTGAAGATCAGTGTTTAAAGAAAATGACAATAAATGTGTATGAGCGGTTATATACACACGGTTTTGTTGGGCATTAAATGCTAAGTTTGCGCTGATGGTAGGCAATGATACTTTGGCTAATAGCTGAGCGTTTTCATCAAACAACCAAAGCCCACCAGGCCCTGTTGCAAATATAATCCCAGTGGGATGAATTTTTAATCCATCCGGTAGACCATGGCTGTTATCTGCCACTGCGGGCAATTGATAAAATAACGCTTTATTTTTAACAGTGCCATCTTGGTTTAATTGATATCGATACCAAGCGGGTTTATCAGGATTTGATGCCGCCACATACAGTGTTTTTTCATCCCCAGACAACGCAACCCCATTTGGGTAAATTAATTGCTTATCAAGCACATTAAGTTGGCCTTTTGCATTCAATGAATATACCCCTTGGAAGCTTAGCTCTTTAGCGGGATCATCAAACTGCTTAGCCAGTCCATAAGGGGGATCACTAAAAAATAGAGTACCTTGCTGATTAAAAATACCATCGTTTGGGCTGTTGAGCTGTTGCCCTTGATAACGACTCACTAATTCGCGATAGTTTGTTTTAGGATCATTAACCGACGATGCCATAGTGACAATTTTTCGTGAGCGTGATTGTAATAACACCAACTCATTGTCGTTATTCAGGACTAGGCCATTTGAGTAACCGCTATCGGCTAAATAAAGGTGCACACCTTGCTCAGGCTGATAGCGATAGACTCGGTGGGTGGGAATATCTGAAAACAACAAATACCCGCCCTCTTCAACCCATACGGGCCCTTCAAGCCACTCAAAGCCGGTAGCCAGTGTTTCGATTGGTGTATCTAAATTTAAAACCTGCAACGCCCTGTTATCGTAGATTTCATACGGGCCTTGTTTTATCACTGGCTCTGCATCTACAGCGGTGCTAATAAGCACAGCTGTAAGCACTACCCAAGCCTGAATATAACTAGTTAGCATTATTTGTATACCTGCGTTGATAAAGTTGCTGATTAACTTCTTTAGCAGCATTAACAAGGGGCATGTAAGGTATATCTGCCACATTAACAAAGCCAACGTTATAATTTTCGCCATCATAGGCACGCCCTGTTAATGGCGAATCTATATATTGAAACCAATGCGCCCCGACAAAATATGGATTATCGATCACGCTATACATATATTGTTGGTATTTAACACCGCGGTCGTGTTGCGATTCGGCATGAATAAGCCCTGGGTTTAATAGCCCAGAATCTAACGCCCCATTATGAAATTCACCAATAATGCTTGGCTTATCAATGTCTGCTAAAAAGTGCCAAAAATCATCATTGAGCCCTTCTCGGTAGTAGTTATAGCTAACCACATCAGCATGAGCAGCTGCTGCGTTACGAATTTCTGGCGTCATGCCCCAGTCAGCAAAACGAGCTCCCATATAGAGATGGTTTGGTAAGTGTTTTGCTGTTGCTTGCTCTACCACGGCAAAATATTGGTTAGCATAATGAAATAGCATAGTGGAAAAATCAGCTTCGACTTGCTTGTTGATATTTTTGACTGTAATGCCACTAGAAAACTCATGCCACGATGCAATACTGCTGTTCCAGCTAGCATTCAAAGCAGCTATATCTTGGTACTTATCTTTCATCAGTTTTACGAATTCAGCTTTAGTAGGGCTTTTTGTTGCATCTACAGATAATGTGTTGATCACTAATCCATATTGCGAATTAACTGAGCCCATCATGCCCCAGCTTTTTTCATTATCAATAAAAACACCAACACACCATGGACTATTGTTCACTTGCGCTGCCACGGTTGCTAAGGTGATATCCGCGCGCTTAATAAAAACAGGATCAAATGGATCAGGTAACGGGCTCCAATAATCATTACCACTGCTTACTGTTTTAAAATCACCGATGATCCAAGCATTGGCAAAGTAAGGAAGTCGGTTTTGCTGATAGTAATCATCATCAAGCCAGTTACCAAACGAGGTGAACCCCCACGACAACATACGATCAGTCGTGGTATCGCGCCATTTTTTCATTAATGTTTGCTCATCACGTGTTTGGTATTTGCGCTGTAAGTTTGCTCGATAAAAACTAAATGTTTCACCTTTTTTAACTGCCCCACTATGCACTTCACGGCGATAGCCATAATTGTCGGCAAGAGGATCATCACTGTCAGGCAACCAATTAAACATGTTAGCGCGCAGCTCAGAGCTGATATAACGTGATGGCCACGCAGCCTTTGGTGCCGTATTTAAGCCGATTGAATCCTCAGGAGTCAGATCACCCGCCGCCCTTTGCTTAATGTACTTTTGGTCAAAGTCGTAACCTGTAATTGTGGTGGTATTCGCTAAGCGTACATTGGCAATACCGGTTGAAAAAAATAAATAACCTTGCGGGTCAACTAAACTCCATTTGCCTTGGTACTTTTCGGTTCTGAAGTAGCCAGTTGCTTTAAGTTTTGGTCCCGCTTGCCAACCACTAAACGTTGAGCGCCCCTCAACAGGTGACTTTTTCAGTTGTCTTTGCTCTTGCGCTGAGATTGCAAGTAATTGTTCTGTGGATGAAACTTTGTTGTTAAAATCACGCTTGGCATTTTGGCCAAACTCATCCACCAAGCCTACTAGGTATTCGGTGTCAAAGTTGGTTGGCTTTATTAGTCTTACATTATCGATTAGTAATTGCTTATCCGCTAACAAACCTTTTGTGCCAAACGTCACCTTGGTTACTTTACTAACATCAATGTTTTTTTCACCCCCTCGGTACAATACCGGGGTATAACTACTATGCCAACTAGGCGGGTTGGAGCGTATACCCGACTCTGTATTTAAATCGGCCCCTTTTAACTCAATATAATAAGTATTATTTGATTCAGCTGGCACCACTACACTGCGACTTTGTGCTCTACCGTTATCATCCACTGTTTTTATATATAACTGGGTAGACGCCTTATCAGGGTTTTCTATATCAAGTGCAAAAGCAAAGTTGCCTAACGCTTGCCAATTCCACGTTGAGCTATTTACAAATTCAATATCGCTTTCGTGATGAGTTTTGGCTGCAAATATAACCTGTAACTTATGATTACCTTGCTGTTCAATTAGCTTAGTCGTGGCATTGTGATGCTGTAAAAAAGACTGGTATTCAGGTTTTTCGAAATCCCACAGCATGTGCTCTTTTTTTGTTGTGTCGACTGCGGGCGTGTTTTCTTCGAGTTGATTATTAGTACAACCTGACAACATAGTGCCTAGCAGTAATACAGATGAGATATAAACATTCTTGTGTGTGTTTTTCATAGCAAGCCTATTCTTTTATTATGAAAGAACCGCTTTTGCAATAAAAGCGGTTAGGTACTATGTAGAATAATTACACAACACAAAACTAATAACAATTAATTGTTAACAATTTTGTGTTTGTAAAAAATATATGCTGCTTTTTACTCAATCAGTTGAAAACGCTGATTATCGCCATTATAACACTGCCACTGCACAACTGACGCGCCATTGGTTTGTAATTTACCTGCTATATCAATACATTTATTACTTAAGCTTGATCTAAGCTCAAAGTAGCCATCTCCTGTATTGTTCAGTGTAAAGCGTTGATTGGCTTTTGTGTGATCACACACCCACTGTTCAACCCCAGCGCCATTTGAGGTACTTGAATTTGCAATTTGCATACACAAGCCAGTTAATTGTGAGCTGATAGCATATTCGTTATTTGTGAGTTCAACGAGCTCAAATGCTTGGTTTTCGTTATTAGAATTACAATTCCATTGCTGATAAGTACTGCCGTTATTCATTGCACCGTTTGTAATATCGATACACTTTTGACTGTGTTTTGCTTTAATTTGCGCGCCACTAGTAACAGAGCTTGTATTTGCTGCATTTACGGGTTTATACACGCGCACCCAATCAACGTACATTTTATTTTTACTGTCATCAGCTAGGTCTGCATCAGTTGCAATATTACCCGCTTCTGAGCGCCAATCATGATCTTCAGTATCAATAATAATATAAGCAGATTGATCCATATTATGTGTGTTCTTATTTAACGTAGCCCCAGAGTAGTCTTTGTCTTTCATGACCACTTGTGCCCAAGAACCATCTGGCGTTTGCTGGCCATCAATATAAAATGTGACATCTGTTGGACTTTTCCAATACACACCAAAGCGATGAAAGCCTTCTCGCCAGTATGTTCCCCAGCTTGGCGTATTATGGGTTTGGTCATTGTAATCACTGATTATTTGATTTGTTTGTTGATCGCGAATAAAAACATGGAAGTTCGTCGACATGTTTCTAGCAAACCATTCATCACGCGCACCACCGTATACTTCTAGTACATCAATTTCGCGTTCATCATTATCGCTAAGCAACCAAAAATTTGAAGATAACTCTAGGTTACTCACCTTAATACTGGCTTCTAAAAAGATTGGGAAAGTGACTTTCGTTTTTGAAGTGATCACCCCAGCATTGACTTGATCAGTACCTGCACGACGTGAAGCACTAATAATTAAATTACCATCAGAGACCCAAGACTCATCACGTTGCCAATAGGTCAAGCCTGGACCTGTCCAGCTATTAAAGTAGGTATCGTTCCATTTACTGGTAAATGCCGCCGGCTTCCCTGTGTAATTAAAAGAGTCTGAGTAGGCTTCTTGTAACTGCCAGACTTTACCATTGTCAGGCGCGACTGGTAATGGAATTGCATCCCAATCGTTGGCCATTAAATTTGTAGATGTTAAAACACAGCCGATCAACAAAAGGTTATTTTTCATTTTTGCCTCTTAAAAGTTAGATGTTGTCATTTTGGTCACACAATGTGACCAATACAGACTAGTACAAATAAAAGACAAAACAAACAAATTGTTAACAAAATATTTTTAACAATACACAGTGCGTTATGGTCAATTTCTCCCACTTTAGGCATGACTAACTTGTTATGCGTGTCTCAATAAAAAATACTTCAACAATAATGGAAAAGCTTTTATGGTGCTAAAAAATATAATAATTAAGGAGCTACACTATATTATAATACTAAACTTTGGTGCGTTACTGCTGGTAAGCTGTAGTAAACCTATAAATAAAATCAACTCAATTTCATGATAAAAGCAGCCTTATTAATATGACTAAACTTATGACTACTCACTATCATGTGACTGAGAATTTGATTAAAAATTTCAACCTTGAGATATCAAATCCAAGTAACTATGCACCTTTAAATATTTATGCCAACGACGGCTCCTATTTGAAAATCGAAACATAGGCAAACAAATTCTAAGTGCATTCGTAGGGTTTCCTCAGCAAGGTGACACGACCCTAACCTTCAAGACCAATGTAAATCACAAAGGACACTTGATTTAGCGCATTATTTGCTCTTTAGAAAACTATTTTTACCACTAAAAATTAATTAATAGATTCAACTACAACTTAGTTGATTAAAGCGATACCTACTCCCTGTGCCCACGCCGAAATCGGTGGTTCGAATCCACTCAGTCGTACCAAAATTATTCATTCCACTGAATCAAATTAATTAACCAATTAATAGTTCAACCATAGCTCAGTTGGTTCGAGCGCTACCTACTTTAAATCCTAGCTATGAATGCAAACACCCGCGGTGTTTATAAATTCGTGTCAACAAAAGCGCCCTCATATTACTTATTTATTAATTCATTTTGTTATTCAAGGCCAAATTAAGTCATTATTTAAATGCAATGACTTTGTTTGATTTATATACTATTTGTTTACAATTTGATTATAATCGCTTAGTGGGTTTTTATAGTGAGTTTAGGTATGGCGCGGGCTGGTATATTAACAGTATTTTTTTTCTGTGCTTTTTTTAGCCCGCTAACACATGCTTATCCACTTAATAACAATAACACTACCATAGAGGATGATAACCTGTGGCGTCCTGTTACAGCATTCAATACGCCTCCTTCTGCACAGCAAGTTATTACATCACATAAAAACAGTACCGAAACAAGTAGTTTGCTCGGTAAAAGTGGCGCTGTTGTAACAAAAATTGCACTTAATAGCCCCACCGCTGGAGATTGGTATGTCCTGCCACAAGCCAACTTCATTGATATAGGCTTAGCCTATTGGCAAACTGATCAAGGGAATATAATTAAGCTTGCTGACTTTTCCCAGTCTCATGTTAATCAACCGGCTATTTTAATGCATGGCCAAGCATTTAAACTGCCCTTCTTTGCGCCAAGCAGTGGTTATTTATGGATATATTTAGAAGCCAAACACTACCCCACTCCGGTTGACCTAAGCATTTTAAGCGAAGGTGTATTTTTGCATCATCAGTTTTATATAAACTCATTAAGCCTTATTGCCATATCTGTCATGCTTACTTTAGCAATGATGGCGTTTGTAATGTTTTTAAGAGTAAAACAAAAAGTGGCTTTATTTTGTGCTGGCTATGTAGGTTTACACGGCCTTGGCTGGGCGTTTGCCTCGGGTGCTGTAAATACAATTTATGCCAGCCCTACTTTTAATAAACATTACTTAGGTATGTATTTATTTGCCTTTGCTGTGAGTTACGCAGCAGCATTTACCTACCAACTGTTTAACTTCGATAAAGAAAAAGCCAATAAGCTTGGGAGTGCTTTAAAATACTTTACTCTTGCTGCATTTGCATGTGGCATCTGCAACCTATTAATGCCCTTTTATTTAGTGTTTTATGTCGCGCACTTTTTAGCAGCAGTATGGATTATGCTTAGCTTAACCACCGGGTTTGCCATGCTTAGCCTAAACGATTTTAGAGCCAAGTACTTTTTATTTGGCAACATGCTCTATAGCCTGTCATTAGTAGTATACGTTGCGTTTCATTTTGATTTAATAAATGCCTCCTCTTCAGAAATTTTTGTATTAATTGCCTTAGCAATAGATTGTGTGTGTATTGTGTTGTCTTTGTCTGAATGGCTAAAACTAAAACAACATGAATTTAGTACTTTGTTGTACGAATCACGCTTTGATCCTCTTACCCAAGTTGGCAACCGATTATTATTAAATGATGAGCTAATTAAACTTGCACATAGCCCTTACATTATTGTGTTTATAGATTGTGATGGAATAAAAAAAATAAACGATGGGCTAGGCCACGCTAAAGGTGATGCGTTTTTAATTAATGCAGCAAAATTAATGACACAGCATCTAGCGCAAGACGGCACCATATTTAGAACCGGGGGCGATGAATTTATTTGGTTATGTAAAGTTAAAAATAAATCAAATCTCCCCCAACTAAAAACCACACTTACCCAAAAGCTCACTGCATTACATCGCACTATTCAACAGCAATGGCCGCAATCGGGTATTAGTTATGGTATTGCATCTAGCGATGAGTGCCAAAGCCATACCGAATGTTTAACCTTAGCGGATCAGCGCATGTATAACCTAAAGTCGGCCCATAAACTAAAAGTAAGCTAAGTAATAAACCAATTACACTCCCTATTAACCGAATTGCTACATTGGGTTTAGCTCGTTAAATGTGCTTAATATACTTATTTTTTGCTAAAAATCTCATCCTCATGTCGCCCTCTTTTTAATTACATGAAATTTATTAAACAGCTAAACAGTACAAAAAAAATAAGAACAAAGTTATACTGGCGCTAATTTGTCTGGCGAATAAAGCTATAAGTAATACGATTAAATTACCCCAATTAGGAGTTGTACATGGAACATATTATTTCGGGCGTGGCTAAGTTTCAAAAAGAAGTTTACCCATCAAAAAAAGCAGCGTTTCAAAAACTAGCCAATGGTCAAAACCCAGAAGTGTTATTTATCACCTGTGCCGACTCACGTATCGATCCTAACCTAGTGACTCAAACTGAGCCTGGTGAATTATTTATTTGTCGTAACGCGGGCAATATTATCCCACCACATAGCAATCAAACCGGTGGCATGACTGCCTCAATTGAATTTGCTGTGGCAGCACTGGGCGTATCACACATTATTGTTTGTGGGCACTCAGACTGCGGTGCAATGAAAGGCGCTATAAATACTGAGGGCTTATCAAGTTTACCGCACGTTAAAGAGTGGCTTGGCCACAGCCGCGTAGCAACTGAAGTTGTAAAAGAAAAATGCGGTTGCGCAGAGCTAAACAATAATGACCACTTAGGCTTGGTAATCGAAGAAAACGTGGTACAACAATTACAGCATATAAAAACACACCCTGCTGTGGCTGCAAAAATTGCAACCGGTCAGGTTAAGCTACACGGCTGGGTATATGATATAGAATCTGCTGAAATTAAAACCTACGACGAGGCTACTGGCGGATTTAAACCTGTTAAAGATACCTACATAGAAACCCTTGCTAAACAAAGCAAATAACTTACTTCACCTGCTTACTCTTATTTTTGTTTAATAAGAGTAAGCCCCATTTTTATTTATAAAATGAACCTCTGGCGTTTATATCTCAGTTAACTAAATTTTTCGAATAAAAAATCAACAAAGCTTTTAACCTTTTGCGCTACAAATTTTCTATGTGGATAAATTGCAAATAAGCCAAATTCAAAGGTTTTATATTCTGCCATTACTTGTACAAGTTTGCCCGCAGCAATATCGTCTTTTACTACTATTTCAGGAATGAGGCCAATACCACCACCAGCTAATACAACTTCTTTTACCGCGCGTGGATTATTTACAGCAATACGTGAACTAACAGTGGCTGTGAGCGCCTCACCAGTTGGCGATACAATCGGCCAGTGTTTGCCTATTTTAAAGTTACTATCAATTATCGTTGCATGGCGCTCAAGTTCTGCAACATTTTTTGGCGCGCCAGCGTGTTCAATATAATCAGTCGACGCACATAAAATTAACGGGTAGCTCGTAATTTGCCGCGCAATTAAATTGGAGTCAGATACACTGCCAATTCTGATTGCTAAATCAACACCCTCTTCAAGTAAGTCTATCGTTTTATCAGAAAGCACTAACTCTATACTTAAATTAGGAAAACGATTCATTAACTCAGGTAGTAATGGCGCAAGATTTGTTTCACCAAATGACACTGGTGCACTTACTCGTAGCTTCCCGTTTACTGTAGCGCCTTGGCCTGATAAGTTATCAAGCATTTCGTTATAGCTTTCGATCACTGGAACCACGCTTGCATAATAGCTTTGCCCAGCTTCGGTAATAGATATTTTCCGCGTAGAGCGGTTAAATAACCTAACCCCTAACTCTTGCTCTACAATACCCACGTATTTACTCACCAGTGCTTTAGAAAGCCCTAGCCTGTCACCTGCAGCTGTGAACGAGCCCGTTTCAACGACTGCAATAATTGTTTTAATGCCAGTAATAGTATCCATGATTGTCAATATATCATTGACATAAAATCATCACCAGTGCGGTTTTTCATTTTTGTATTTAGTGCAAAATAAATGCACTAAAACCAAATGAGAGACATTATGAAAAACTTAACTTTATACCGTTTTACTTTATCTGGGCATTCACATCGCGCAGAGTTATTTACATCGCTTTTAAAACTTGATGTCAATATGGTAGATGTTGCACTGCAAAACGGCGAACATAAACAGCCCGATTTTCTAAATATGAATATTTTTGGTCAAGTACCAGTGCTTAAACACAACGACGACATCATTAGCGATTCAAACGCTATTTTAGTGTACTTGGCACAACAGTTTGACGAAAAAAGAACCTGGTACCCAGAAGATGTGTTAACCCAGGCGCAAATCCAGCGCTGGTTAAGTGTTGCTGCGGGGCTTGTCGCTTCAGGGCCATGTTCCGCGCGGTTAGTTACTGTATTTGGTGCCCAGCTTGATCATCAAAACGCAATAAATATTGCTCACACATTATTTAAAACAATGGATGCGTACTTAGAAAATCGTGAGTACCTAGTAGGCACACAGCCTACTATTGCCGACATTGCCAATTTTTCGTACATAGCACACGCACCAGAGGGCGGCGTATCGCTTGAGCAA
Organism: Pseudoalteromonas sp. MM1; assembly: GCF_030296835.1. Taxonomy (NCBI): domain Bacteria; kingdom Pseudomonadati; phylum Pseudomonadota; class Gammaproteobacteria; order Alteromonadales; family Pseudoalteromonadaceae; genus Pseudoalteromonas; species Pseudoalteromonas sp. MM1. Next base: position 2,096,461 of record NZ_AP027922.1, read on the forward strand.
TACCCAAATATTTTAAGGTGGCTAAACAACGTTCGTAAGCTTGATGGTTTTATAGCAATGCCTGAAACAAAAGCGGGTTTACTCGCTTAGTTTTAAGTTTTTAATAGTGTTTACAAGAGGCAAATTAAGCCTCTTTTTTAATTAAAATTATCTACTTAACAAATAAATCTTAATTTTGACAACTGCTCAAGGTGTTTGCTAATAATGGGTACATATATTAGTAGCTTATATACTTCGATAATAGAGGCCGATAAGCTAAAACGATAGTGTAATCATAATACGCAATACCACGGAGTGTTCAAAAATGGATATAGATTCACATATTACTCAACTTGAAAAGAAAAATAGAAAAATGTTTGGCTCAGTTCACTTTTTATTACTATCGCTCGTATTTTCAACAGCCATATTGGCTTTACTGTTTTTTACTGAGCCACTAATTGCAATTGCAGCTTCTGGATTTATTGCTTTTTTTCTACACTATTTTTACGCTCAATTAGCCTTTAAAAGACTAAACTCTCGTATCACTTTATTACAAACAAAAATAAGCCATAGTGAATAAAAAATGTTTGTTAATAAATAAGTTCTCCACCCATTATAAAACTTTATGTTTTTTGTCAGCTCACTCAATAATTCACAAGATAAACGCATATGGAGAGTACTGGTTACTCACAATACTCCAAAAAGGAGTTTTTTGCGGCCCTAGAAAGTATCGACTATGAGTTATACCCATCCGCATAATTGAGTATTATTGCTGATTGGTATTACACCCTGCTAATGCGCTTAATGCTGATAGCACGCTTTTAACTGAGTTTGATGTAACCGATAACGAAATAGTAAAGCGATATAGTGACGATAGCTAATAGCTTCAATTTTCAAGTTGTGCTTGTTCCTTCTTGCTAATAGTTATTCATCTTCAAATACTGATTTAGGAAATAAGATGGCTTCTATCAAAACTGCACATCAAAAAGCCAGATCATAACCAAAGATGTGTTATCACACCATCACTGTTTAATAACCGCAGCTTGAGAGCTACAGCTCTATATCAAGCACCTCAACGCCTTTAGCAGGTACGGCGCAGCAAATAAGCGCCTGTCCTTCCTCTACTGGGTAACTTACGTTATTTCGATAAGCCACACTGCCTGTATTTATTTTAACTGCGCAACTGCCGCAGCTGCCATTTCGACAGCCAAATTCAGGTTCTAAACCATGGGATTCGGCTACATTAAGTAAAGAGTTGTCGCCTTTATTCCAGCGTTGTTCAAAGCCTGATTTACTAAATTTTATGACGGTGTTATTTGCTTCCTCAACGCTCACTGCGTTGTTAGGCGTTTCGCTCGTTTTGAGCATTTTGCGCTTAATAGCAGAGGGTCCAAATGCTTCCGCAAATATGTTTTTATCCTGTACACCGAGTAATAAAAGCTCATTATATACATGCTGCATAAACGCTTCAGGACCGCATAAAAAGAATTCATAATCATCTAGCGGTAAGTAACTCCTAAGCACATCAGCATTTATTCGCCCTTTTAAATCAAAGCCATCATCCTCAACTTCATTAAGCTCAGACTGAGATAAAAGTGAGTAATAAGCAATTGCGCCACCGCTAGCATCAGCAAGTATTTTTAGCTCATTATAAAATGCGCGCTGCTGGCTGTTTTTAGCACTATGAAAGATATGTAAAGGCCGTGCATGACGGGGTCTTACGCTTTCACCGGCAATGTATTTAGCCATTGATATCATGGGTGTAATTCCTATGCCGCCACCAATAAGTACCGCAGGTTTAGTGCTCGTTGGGTCAATAAAAAATTGTCCTTGCGGGTATTTAGCCAAAATAACGTCGCCTACTTTAACGTGGTTATGAAAGTAATTAGACACCTCACCTTTAAGTTCTTTTTTAATCGATAATCGATAAAAATTTTCATGCGGGCTCGATGAAACAGTGTAAGTTCTAATAGCAGGTTTGCTATTACTGTTTTTGCTGGGTATTTGTACGGTTAAATGCTGCCCAGCTTTAAACTCTAACAAGGTTGTATTGTTATCACCTTCTAAATAAAAAGAGGTAATTACATCACTTTCTTTCTTTATTTTAGTTACTTTAAAAGGCTGCCATGTATGTTTTAGTTTTTCGGCTTGTTTGTTTTTTTCAGCTTCTAGCCATGTACCTGTCATTTTTGTGTTTGGGGAGTAAGCTTCAAATTTAGCTGTAAAAGGGAGTAAATCTTTAAGCCACATTCCTTTAGTAAGAGTAAATTTCCAACCTCGGTCTGCGCCAATAAAACCTTCAAGCTCTGGATCCCCATCCCATAAAATTTCAACACTGCCGGTAAGCATTAATATATTTCCCGTGTCAAAATCAGGAAATAATAAACCCGCTTTTGGGTTTACTAAAAAATTACCCAACGTATTAAAAAAATTATTACCTGCATAATCTGGAATCGTTAACGTGTTACCTTCACGCTTTACAAAACCCGGCATCCCCCCACGGTGAGACACATCAACGCCCTCAATTTTTGGACTGTTTTTTGTACTTATAAAGCTTGAAACAAAGAACGTATCACTGGTATTTATTAACTTAATTGCCGCATTATCAAGTGAACTAAATTCAACTTTTTGTATTGTATTATTTTTGCTAAAAGGGTCCCTATTAAATGTTAAGTTACGTGTTTGAATATACTGTGGACAATTACCGAAGGATTGATCAACATTAAAACTAACTTGCTCATCGCTAATTACCTCACCTACGCGTACGTTTACGCGGTTGCGCCTACGCGTACTTAGTTCAATACCTAATAAACCAATTGGCGAGCCTGTAATACTTAACGCGCTATGCAAGGGATCGTTTTTATCAACAGCGTGTGTCATTAATAACGATTTGGATGTTGGAGTGCTTAAAAAACCAGGTTTACCTGAAACAATGGAGGCCCACACATCGGCGTTTTCATCAACACTGCCAGCCACCACAAATGGTAACTGCTCAAAAAACGATTGATACTGCTCTGGCATATATGAACGCACGGCACGCTTGCCAAATGTTGCCATTGTTTCTCGTTTTCCAAGTTTGTCTTGTATTAATAGCTCGCCTGTATGAAATGGTGATTCATTTTTTGTGTCTATATTTTGCATACTTAACCCCAATGCTATGAATAGGGCAAATTTAGCGCAATAAAGCACTTATGATAATGTGCCTTTTATTGACTGATAATTCATATTTCAAAGACAATTCTGCACACTCTTAGTGCTTGCAGTGCACCACCCCGATACAGCAAACTGATTTATAACAAACTTAAATTAAGCAAAGCATTTAAAAACAAACACTTAAAAATATGGCCACTTTTTTGCTTACATTAAAATAACAAAGCACGTATTAATAACGACATATATTAAGGTTGAGAAACCAACCGTAGGCAAAGAAGCCCGCTCATAATTGCATTACCTATGTGATTATGGCGGGCTTTTTTGTTTTTAAATTAACCGTCACTGAGGGGATACCAATGCAAACACCGACTAAAATACTCATTATTGGTAATGGGATGGTTGGGCACCATTTTGTAGAGCAAATGCGCCAAAGCGACGCTAATGCAGACATTACCGTACTGTGCGGAGAAGCAAATTTAGCTTATGACCGTGTTTACTTATCCAGCGTATTTGATGGTAAAACAGCCGCCGATTTAGCCCTAACCACCTTTGATAATTATCAGCAATTAAATATCAATGTGCATACTAATCAGTGGGTTAATAAAATAGATAAAACAAACAAGGTAGTTAGCACTCAAACTGGCAATAAGTTTAGTTACGATAAGCTTATTTTAGCAACAGGGTCGTACCCGTTTGTACCGCCAATTAAAGGGAATGACCAACCTCATTGCTTGGTTTACCGTACCCTAGAGGATTTAGAGCAAATAAAAGCAAGCGCTGCTCAAAGTAAAAGCGGTGTTGTTATAGGTGGTGGTTTATTAGGACTTGAAGCGGCCAATGCAATTAAGCAACTTGGGCTTGATACTCATGTAGTTGAGTTCGCCCCCCAACTTATGGCTGTTCAACTCGACTCTCAAGGTGGCACGCTATTAAAAAACAAAATTGAAAAATTGGGCGTGAGCGTGCATACCGCTAAGGCCACCAGCGAAATAGTAAAAGGCGAAACAAGCCGTTACAGATTAAATTTTTCAGATGATACGTTTTTAGAAACCGACTTAATTTTGTTCTCAGCCGGTATTCGCCCTTACGATGAGCTAGGTAAAGTAGCTGAGCTCGAATTAGGAGAGCGAGGCGGTATCGTAATCAATAATCAATGCCAAACTTCAGACCCTGACATTTATGCCATTGGCGAGTGCGCCCTTTGGGACAAAAAACTTTTTGGCTTAGTAGCGCCTGGCTATAACATGGCACGAGTTACAGCAAGCCAACTAACAGGCGGCAACCTTGAGTTTTTAGGCGCCGATATGAGCACAAAATTAAAACTACTCGGTGTAGAGGTAGGTTCTATTGGCGATGCTCACGCTAAAACCCCCGATTGCAAAGAGCTAATTTATCAAGATCCTATTCGTGATTGTTATAAAAAAATTATTTTAAATGAGGCCGGTAACAAGTTATTAGGTGCAGTGCTTGTTGGCGATACGAGCGATTACGACACACTGTTGCAGTACATGTTAAACGACATGGAATTACCCGCACACCCTGAGTGCCTCATTTTACCGGACAGCGAAGGAGCACCTGTTTTAGCGGGAAATGCCCTGCCCGATACCGCCACTATTTGTTCATGCCACAATGTAAGCAAAGGCGATATAGTGGGTGCCATTGATGGCGGCTCATGTGATTTAGCTGCAGTTAAGGCGTGCACCAAAGCCGCCAGCGGCTGTGGTGGCTGTGCCGCATTATTAAAATCGGTAGTCGATAGTGAACTTGAAAGCCGTGGCGTTGAAGTAAATAACCATGTGTGTGAACATTTTGCATTTTCGCGCCAAGAGTTACTGCATTTAGTAAAAGTAGAAAGCATTAAAACTTTTGATGATTTGCTCGCTAAACATGGCAGTGGTCATCACGGCTGTGAAATATGTAAGCCCGCCGTGGCCTCTATTTTAGCCTCAACGTGGAACGACTTTATTTTAGAGCCTGCTCATGTTGGCCTGCAAGACACAAACGACACTTACCTTGCTAATATGCAAAAAGATGGTTCCTACTCTGTAGTACCTCGTATAGCGGGTGGCGAAATTACTCCCGACAAACTCATTGTTATTGGCCAAGTTGCCAAAGACTTCAACCTGTACTGTAAAGTCACAGGTGGGCAGCGTATTGATTTATTTGGTGCACGCCTTGAAGAACTTCCTATTATTTGGCAAAGGCTTATAGCAGCCGGTTTTGAAACCGGTCACGCGTACGGTAAATCGCTCAGAACGGTTAAATCGTGTGTTGGCAGTACGTGGTGTCGTTATGGTGTACAAGACAGTGTTGGCCATGCGATTGCGATTGAAAACCGCTACAAAGGTTTACGCGCACCGCATAAATTTAAAATGGCCGTATCGGGCTGTACTCGCGAATGCGCTGAGGCACAAAGTAAAGACATAGGCGTAATAGCGACCGAAAATGGCTGGAACTTATACGTGTGTGGTAATGGCGGTATGCGCCCACGCCATGCTGATTTATTTGCTACCGATTTAGATACCGAAACACTCATTAAATACATTGACCGTGTGATCATGTTTTACATTAAAACCGCCGATAAGCTACAGCGCACCTCAGTGTGGATGGAAAATTTAGAGGGCGGATTAGATTATTTAAAAAGCGTAGTAATAGACGACAGCCTAGGTATTTGCCACGAACTTGAAGCGCAAATGGCGCTTATAACTAAAACTTATGCCTGCGAATGGAAAAAAGCAGTCGAAAGTCCTGAAGCCTCAAAACGGTTCCGCCAATTTATTAATAGCCCAGATGCTGATAGCAATATTTTATTTGTACAAGAGCGCAACCAAATTCGCCCCGCAACTGAGTCTGAAAAACGTAACCAGCAAAATTCAACAAACCGTATTCCCGTAGTGGAAATTGAGCAGGAGCAAGCTGATGTATTGGCATAAAATTGGAACAACCGACGACCTAGTTGCTAATAGTGGCGTATGCGCATTAGTAAACAACCAGCAAGTGGCCATATTTTATGTTCCACAAAATAGTGAGCCTGTATTAGCCATTAGCAACTACGACCCGATAGGTAAAGCCAATGTACTATCGCGCGGCATTATTGGCTCTATTGATGGCAAGTTAGTAGTCGCCTCCCCTTTGTATAAGCAACATTTTTGTTTAAACACCGGCGAATGCCTAGAAGCAGAGGCAATACAGCTCCCCATATTTGAAGCCAAAATAGACAATGGCAATGTCTTTGTTAGCGCTGAGCCAAAAGCCATTACAGCGTTAGCATAAGGAGCAATAAAATGAGTGTCCTTTCGTATTTTTCAGGTATTGACAGCCCATGGCTAAACAAGTTTGTTAATAAACTAACTCAAGATACAAAGCACAAAGCTAAACATCAAAAAAACGGCCAAGTGTATTTAATAGGGGCAGGCCCTGGCGATGCTGAGCTTATAACTGTAAAAGCACAGCGCCTCATTACAGCAGCCGACGTGGTGTTGTACGACAGCCTAGTTAGTGAAGCGCTTTTAAATACCTTGCCTAAACACGCACAGCGAGTGTATGTAGGTAAACGCGCAGGAAAACACTCTATGCCACAAGCGGCCATTAGTGCCCTATTAGTAAAATACGCACAACAAGGATATAAAGTTGTACGTTTAAAAGGGGGTGATCCGAGTATTTTTGCACGTATTAATGAAGAAGCAAACGCCCTATCAGAGCACAATATTAATTTTGCTATTGTCCCGGGCGTTACCACCGCGTGTGCAGCCTCGGCGTATACAGGTATACCGCTTACTGCTCGCGATGTGGCCCGAAGTGTCACATTTTTAACGGCGCAATTTGCCGATCCTAATAAGCTCCCTAATTGGCACAACTACACCTATGTAAAAGGCTCTAATAACCCCACGCTAGTCGTCTATATGGGCTTAGGACGTTTAGACGCTTTAAGTACTGGTTTGCAATCAGTTGGCTGGCCTAAAACAACCCCTATCGCATTGATAGAAAATGCCACCACCAACAAACAAAAAATAATAACCAGCACGCTTGAGCAAGTTATAAGTGAGAGTACGCCACACACATTCACGGGCCCTACACTAATTATGGTGGGCGAAGTAATTAATCATAAAATGGCTATTAAAACAGCATTATTACATTGCACCGACGTATAACTTCCCCCTCTGGTGTTTGCTCTGTGCAGTTTACAGAGTAAACACTTTTTTTCCCCAATTCATGAAGGGCGCAATCGAGTGCAAAAACAACTATTTTTGCACCAAAAAGGTTTATTCCTGTAATAAGAACAGATACGTTAAAATGGGAACAAATAACAAGTATGGCTTTAAGCGGCTGTTTTAATTTAATTTTAAATTCTATCGAAAATTTTTTAAATCATTGGAACAGTGGTTGCACTTTATATACAAAAAAGTGTGGAACAAGTCCTATGTTATCGAGCAATCCTCTCACAAAACAGTTTTTATTAGCAGCAAAATACCAAGAGATTCATGCATTAAAACAGCTTCAGAAAAGCTGTGCATCGCTTACTAAGCTGGGCGATTTTATACATCAGTTACAAAAAGAGCGCGGTATGAGCAATATTTATTTAGCCTCTAACCGCAAACGGTTTGCCTCGCAGTTAAAACAACAAATTAGCTTAACAGAGCAAACGCAAACGCAGTTTTACCACTCAATTAAAACCACTTTTATTACCGATAACGCAGACACGGGTCACACCCGTTTGTACAATTTAATTACCCATAGTTTGCAATCGTTAGAGGCGCTGCCACAGCTGCGCCTGCAAATAACAAATCAAAACATTACCCCAGTTCATGCTACCCAATCGTATACGCAGTTTATTTCGTGTTTGCTAAATATAATTTTAGAAGCCGCCGATGGCGCCAGCGACCCGCGCGTTACACGATTGCTAGTAGCTTACTTTAATTTTATGCAAGGTAAAGAATACGCCGGACAAGAGCGTGCGTGTGGCGCGCAAGCGTTTGCGTCAAGTAAGTTTACCGTTGAGCAAAAACAACAGCTTGCTCATTTTGTTCAACAACAGCACCACAGCTTTACGTTTTTTAACGAATACGCCGACGAACACGTATTAAAATGCTACCGCTCGTTAACTGATCACCCCGTAAATAAGCAGGTGGATCAGTTACGTGGGCTTTTACAAAATTTAGATGACGAAAACGCGCAGCCGCTGTCACAGCTGAGCGAGGTGTGGTACGAGGTAACAACAACGCGTATCGATATTATGCACAAAATTGAGCAAAACCTCAGTGACTACCTCATTGACTCTGCAGCAATGCAAATAGCCAAGGCGCAGCGTACTTTGAATTCAAGCAAACAGGTTATAAGCAGCCTAGAAGAGCAATACATACCAATGACCGACGGCCAACTCGCATTTAAACAAAATACCCCCCAAAATACCGCCGCTAATAAACTCAATAGTAATAAAAGTATGTACGACTTAATCATGGAGCAAAGCCAACATATTAAGCAAATTAACCAAGCTTTAGTTGATGCTAAACGGGTAATAACAGAACAAAAAATAATACATCAAGCAAAGTATATTTTAATTGAGCAGCTAAGCCTTAGTGAAGAGCAAGCGCATAAAAAGTTGCAAAAGCAAGCAATGGACTCGCACTGCTCGCTTTATACTATTGCGCAAAAAATTGTAGAGCTAAGCGATTAACATTGGCCGTGTGGTTAGCGCCAGACCCACCTCAAAGTAAGGGTTTTAAAAAGCGGTTTTTACGGGGTAAATAATAATCATCGTAGTCAAGCGACACAATTATGCGCTCTGCTTTACCAAGTAGTTCGCTGCGTGGGATTAAACCAATTACACGCGAGTCAGCACTGTGGTCGCGGTTATCACCCATGGCTAAATAATAATCTTCAGGAATAGTAACTTCATTAAAACCCGATAGCTGCGAAGGCGTATGCGCAACACGTATCGCGTGCTTATGGCCATTTAAATCTTCTATTTTATCTAAAGAATCAATATTGCTTTGCAAGTTATTGTATTTAATTTTAACGCCATTAATGACAAGCTCATTGTTGTAAAGCGCTACCGTATCGCCTGGCACACCAATTACGCGCTTAATTAGCCGGTTATCAGCAGCTTGTGAGTCAAATACAATAATATCGCCTGTTTGTGGGTCGGCTAATTTAATTAAAGGAATATGCGTAAAAGGGATGCGTATATCGTAAGCCATTTTATCGGTTAAAATTCTGTCACCCTCTAAAATAGTGGGTTTCATTGAGCCAGTCGGTACTTCGTACCAATCGGCAACTGCGCTTCTAAACACGCTCATCAGCGCAATAAATAGAATTAACGAACGGTTATTTTTCCAAAATTTATAAAGTGGCTTCATACCTAGTCCCTACATATCTTAAGTAATAGTATGACTAGCTTAATAACAAGCAGTTCCATGAAGAATGTAACAAAAAGTGTGTGGAACTTAAGGCAAGATTACCAAGGCTGATGCCTTGGTAATGAGTAACTTGTTGGGCTTATTGCTGGTTTAGCTTGTCTTTCGCTTCTTTTACTTTTTCAAAATCCAAGCCAAGTTCGTCGGTGGCTTCTTTAATTAAGTGCGGCTGAGTCATAACCACAGCCATTAGTTGCTGTAGTTTTTCAGGTGGAATACCAAGCTCTTGAACAAGCGCCATAGCCATCATTGGGTTTTGAGTAAACGCTTCAAACAATGCTTTTACTTTTTCGTCGCTTACATTGTGCTCTTTAAGTATTGCTAGTATTGGGTTCATTTTTAACCTTGTGTATTTTGTAGGTATTTTATATTTACTAAATTATATTAGCTGAGCCATGCATTAACAACGGCCAACACACGCCTCAGTGTTACATCGGGTGGTTATTCTACAAGTAATACCACTTTACCGGCATTTTCATTACGCTCTAAAATAGCATGCGCTTCGTTTGCATCGCTCCAAGGGAGTGTTTTATACACATTAAAGTCGTATTTTTTAGCGGCAATATCATTGTAAAAACGTCCCACTAGGTCATCGCGCACTTGGCGTTTAAACTCAATGCTGCGATTTCTAAGTGTTGATGCATGAAACGAAATACGCTTGCGTAATAATGCTGCAAAATCAACCTCGGCAAAACGCCCGTCTAAAAAAGCGAGCATAATAATTTGGCAATCCATAGCAGCAATAGCCGCATTTTTATTTAAATAGCTGCCCGATACAGGGTCAACAATTACATTTGCTAAAAGCTCATTTGCTTGCATATATTCTACAAAGTCAGTTGTTTTGTAGTTAATGGCATGATCGGCGCCAAGGGTTTTTGCATGCTCGCATTTTTCATCCGAGCCGGCAGTAATAACCACCGTTGCACCTGCACTTTTAGCCATTTGAATAGCCGCACCACCTACACCACTTGCCCCTGCATGAATAAGCGCAGTTTGCCCTTGTTGTAATTTACCCAGTTCAAAAAGCGCACCAAATGCTGTTAGGTACACTTCGCTAATAGCTGCACCTTCAACCATGGTTAAATCATATGGCAATACCATTAATTGTTTAGCATCTATGGCAACGTATTCGCTGTAAGCCCCGCCTGCGCACAAACTAAAAACACGTTTATTAAGCCAGCTTTTATCAACATCAAAACCAAGCTCAACCACTGTGCCTGCGCACTCTAAACCTAAAATGGGGTTATCCCCTTTTGGCGCTGGGTATTTACCTTGGCGCTGCATACAATCAGCGCGATTTACACCTATAGCAGAAACCTTGACTAGCACTTCGTGGCTTTTTAAAACCGGTTTGTCGGTTTCACTAAATGCAAGGGTGCCACCCTCATGAGAAATATATTTCATTGTTGATCCGTATTAAGGTTTATAATAGTTAAGACATGGGGTTAGTTATTATTATTTAAACCGCCAGCTTTGTTTATACGGGTACACATCAGGCAAATAGCCTGATTTAATTTGTTGTTGGCAAGCTTGCCAAAATTCAGCTAAAAACAGATCGTTATGCTCACCGTTAAAATAGTTAAATGCCGTTTCGTTTGCACTAAAAAACACCTTAAACTGACTGGGGAAAATATCGTTTTCTGCTATATCAAAATAACTGTTGGCGCTTAGCTCCTCCAGGTCGTTTTGTGCACTAGGTACATCTCTAAAGTGGCAATCAGTCAATGGGCAAATTTCGTCAAAGTCGTAAAAAACCACACGCCCCCACCGGGTTACACCAAAGTTTTTCATTAGCATATCGCCTGGGAATATATTTGCGCCGGCTAAGTCTTTAATCGCTTTGCCGTAATCGGTCATAACCTGTTGTAATGCTTTATTAGAGCAGTGATTAATGTATAAATTAAGCGGCGTCATTTTTCGCTCAACATATACATGCTTTAAAATAAGCGCCTTACCCGATATAACCATGCTGCTGCCAATTTGTGCCTTCATTTGCTTAAGTAACTCGTCGCTAAAGCGGCTTAAGTCAAACGCTAAATACCTAAATTCGTGTGTATCTACTAAGCGCCCTACGCGGTCGGCTTGCTTTACAAAGTTGTACTTGGCTTTTACTTGCGCTTTGGTGGCTGTTTTTGGTGCACTAAATTTATCCTTTATTACTTTATAAACGTAGTCTAGCCCTTCAATGGTAAATACCAGCATAACCATGCCGGGTGTACCTGGTGCTGTATCGTATTTTAAATTAGTCGGACTATTTTTAGTGGTATCAACTTTGTAACGATAAAACTCTGTTTTAGCGTGCTTAATAAAGCCAATAGCGTTAAATAACTCAAAGCGTTTTTTATGAGGCATCAGCACGCTTAAGTAATCTACATAACGTGCGGGTTGGTCGGTATCAACCATAAAATAAGTACGAGCAAAACCAAACAGTAAACTTAACTGATCGGCGCCCATCATTACGGCATCAAGCTTTAACCCTTTATTAGTATTTAATATAGCGATAGCAAAAGGCATATTATCGCCATTTTTAGCAATACAGCGCCCTATTAAGTAGCAGGCTTTGTTTCTAAAAAATAATGAGTTTGCATATTCTATAAACCCGTCGTTTAAATTTATAAGCTCATACACTTGTTTACATTGCTGCTTTGCACCGGCCATTAATGTTGTTTGCAATGCGTGTAAATCGGCGTCTAAATGACTAAAAGGTACTCTAAATGCTTGGCGAGTAATGAGCGTTTTTACAGCGTAGTTAAACCCATCTTTAAATGATATTCGGCTGACTAAATTTTCATACGAACGCGGCTCGCTTCTGTATTTTGCTTTTAATACAAACAAGTGTACGGTACGAATTTTTTTATCGTCCCAAATTGCACCAAAGGTAGAGTTAAAAAAGGTATGCGCAATAGGTTTGTTTTCATGGTTTTGCACCATATCGCCATATATATTTTTAGCAAGCTGCCATGTTTGCGGGCAATTAAGTTCGGCATAAGCAATAACGCGTACGGCTTCACTGACATTTTTTACTTCCCGTTCGTACACTTGTAGGCGCTCTCGCATGGCCGTTTGCACATCGTGATATTTTTGTTGTTCAAACCGGCTTTGTGCACCTAACGTAATATTTAAAAACTGCGCAAACATGGCCTCAAAGCCTGCAAAAACAGCGCGGGCCAACTTAGTAGCTATAACTTGCTGTAGCGCATTATTGGTTTGATTAGTTAACGGTTTTGACATGGTTACAACACTTTTATTTTTACCACTTATAGCGGTTATTTTTTATTAATTGTTTACACCTTAGCAAGCAGGCATTAATTTAGGTAATTAATTAAGCATATAATTAAAATTTATTGGGCGTATGACCTTTCGAGGTTAATTTTGCAGTCGTGTATTTGGTTTTAAGCTAGGCAAAGTACATGTAGTGTGGTGACTCCCCATAAATGTACTTTAACGCTGCATAAAGGCCAACACGCCCATATGAATATAAGAAATGTCGATCTTAACCTTCTCGTTTATTTAAATGTGTTAATAGATGAAAAAAGTGTTTCAAAAGCGGCTAATAAACTCGCACTAACACAGCCTGCCATGAGTAACGCACTTAAACGCTTACGTGATTTATTTGACGACCCACTACTTGTACGTGCCGCAGGCTCTATGACCCCCACCAGCAAAGCACTTAGCTTAAAGCCTGAAATAGAGTCGCTTTTAAAAATGGCAGAGGCGATTACTCAGCCCAGTGAGCAATTTAACCCTGCAACGGCAGAAGTGACTTTTAGAATAATGGCAAACGACTACATGGAGTCGACCTTAATTGCTCCGTTTATTACCGAGCAACTAGCTAAAAACCCGGGGATTAATTTTGATGTGCTTAGCCCAAGCGATGTAAACCTGCAAGATATGGAAAAAGGCACTATCGATTTAGCCATAAACCGTTTTAATGGCCTACCACGCTCGTTTCATCAAGCCAGCGTTTGGCGAGATAATTACTGCTGTTTAACCCACCCTAAAAATACCTTTTTAAAGCATTCAAGCCTTGATGATTACCTACAAAAAGAACACATTTGGGTAAACCGTGCTGGCTGGGGACCAGAAGCCGCCGTTACTAATAAGTCTGGCAAGCAAAAGCTAGGCTGGGTAGATGAAGCACTTTGGCAGCTAGAACAAACGCGTAAAATCCGGGTGTTTACACGCCACTACATGATTGCAAGTTTGCTATGCCAATCAGAGCAACTTATTGCTACTTTACCGCGCAGGCAGGCTAAATTATTAACCACGCATACCGATTTAGTCATTAGCCCAGTACCGTTTCAAATAGTACCTATTGAGGTAAAAATGATATGGAGCCCGCTACTTCACCATGCTCCCGCACACCAGTGGCTTCGCCGTGAGTTACTTGAGTTTGCTAAAACAATTGCTGATAGGTAGTTTGTAATTTGTGTTTAATTTAAAATTCTGAATACAGCTCAAAATATATTAAAAAAGTATTTAAGGAAAATCACTATCAACATTGATTACTCTAATTATTCACTTAAAGAATTACATGAAGCACTTGAAACTATTGATACAAACAAATACCCACAAAGATACAAACGCCTAATAAAAGAGCTAAACACCCCAAAGAGAGTGGACCCTAAGGTTATAAAGCAATTAGAAATAACAGAGCAAAACTTAAAGATAGAAACCAAAGCATACGTAACTATTTTACTAGGCTTGTTTTTCATTCTATGGAGCTACTTTACTTATAATGATGGCGTTATACATAATAAAGGAGGAGAACGGGTAATTGCTTCTATCGAATCGAGCCCCAAAAAATTCTATTTTATTATTTTTGGTGGAATAGGCTTAGGGTGTATAACCGTCGCGCATGGAATAGAAACGTTAGTAAAGTATAAAAAAACGCTCAAAAATAACAATTTTGAAAAATAAAAAAGAATACCCTTACCTATGTGAAAGCCGCCTTAGCTATATTTATAGATGTGTTGAATGTGGTGCTTTTATTAAAAAAGGAATGCAAGAGTGCTACCGATGTGAACATATTTTTTCAAAAGACGATGTTGATATTATGATCAAACAGTATCGTAAAAATTATAAAAAAAACTGGCATCATAAACTTTATTTTGTCGTTTTTATCACAGCTATTATATACACATTGCTCTTTTAAAAATAAAAAAGCACCATGGTATTCAACTTTGGGAAAATACCATGGTACTTTTGAAATCGTAGAAATAGGAGTGAACCCTACTCTTTATATTTAGCAACCTTGATGCCAACCCACCATAAAAATAAAAAACCTTAAAAATCAAGCACCTAATTAAATTATAACTTTAATTGTTATTTCGTTTGTCCCAGTTTTGTGCATTTTTATAGGTTTTTGCACCACTTTAATTACGCATGTTAAGTGGGGTAAAGTGCTTTTTGGCTAGTTGTTATTTACTATTGATAAAATCAATGTCAGTTATTGAAAACAACAATTTCATTAATAATACACTTAGCGCTAAAGTGAAGTTAAGCCAACAAACTAAGAGTAATGATTATGACAACATCAAGCTTCACACAACAAGACGGGTTATTTATTGACGCTAATTTACATCAGTTTATTACCCAGCAGTTATGCACTAAAACCAATGCTGCTGAGACATACCAAGCACTTGCTACCTTGGTTGATGAATTTGGTTGTAAATGCCGTAAAACAAAGCACCAAGCAGATGACATTTTAGAAGTAGATACGCTACTGCATGCGTACCAGCGTAAAAACCACCCGCTTTGCCACGTAGATGCACAAACAACCGAGGCAGTACTTGATGAATACTGCTGCCAAGTACCGGCTATTATTGTAGTTGCATTAATGGATACGCTTAGCGGTACGCAGTGCGATGAACCTAATGCACACGATATTTACCACCGCGCTGCACAGCTTACTAATCGCCCCTGTGTACACAAGGCAAAAACAGCCACAGCGGCCTAATAATGGAGTTGCTTAAAAATACTCGATAACCTTTTGCGCAAAGTCACTGCAGCTTAGGGTTGTCGAGTTATTACTATTTTGCGCTAAATCAAAGGTTACATTACCGTTTTTGAGTGCTTGTTCGAGCGCTTCTTCAATCAGCTTTGCTGCCTCATCCCAGCCCATAAACTTAAGCATTAAAACGGCACTTAAAATACTGCTACTTGGATTTGCTTTGTTTTGCCCTGCTATTCTCTCAAACGTGCCGTGGGTTGGCTCAAAAAATGCCACATCGTTATTTAAATTAGCAGCCGGCATAATGCCCACTCCGCCAACTTGTGCGCTGAGCATATCTGCTAAAAAGTCGCCATTTTGGTTTGTGGTTGCTATCACATCAAATTGCTCTGGGTTCATTAAACATTGTTGCAGCATGTTATCGGCTATCACTTCTTTAATAATTAAAGGCGATTTATTCGCGCGTGCTATTTCAAGCCAGCGTCCGTTTTCGTGTGCAGTAGCATTAAACTCATTTTGCGCTAAGGCAAACCCCCAACGTTTAAAGGCGCCATCGGTAAATTTAAGTACATTTCCTTTATGCACAAGCGTTAATGATTCACTATTATTTTTAAGGGCGTATTTAATTGCATAGCGTACTAAGCGCTCGGAGCCTTCTTTAGATATATTTTTTATACCTATGCCACACTCTTGCGAAAACCTTAGCCGCGTTACTCCCATTTCTTCACATAAAAAGTCGAGCATTTTCTCGCTCTCTACGCTGCCGGCTTGCCACTCTATTCCTGAATATACATCTTCGCTGCTATCACGCAGCACTGTTATGTTAGTTAAAAATGGATTTTTTAACGGCGATGGCAACGCACTTAACCCTTTAACAGTGCGCATATTTACAAATAAATCCATTTCGTGCCTTAGCGCTACATTTAATGAGCGAAAACCGCCGCCAATAGGTGTAGTTAAGGGCCCTTTAATTGCTATTTTACAGGCACGAACTGCGTTAATAGTTTCCTCTGGGAACCAATCGCCATCATATAACTTTGCTGCTTGCTCGCCGTTATATACTTGCATCCAGTGAATTTTTCGCTCTTTTGCATAACAGTGTGTAATGGCATTATTCACCACGTGCTGCATGGCTGGTGTGACCTCTTGCCCTACTCCGTCGCCATTAATATAAGCAATAATAGGATTTACAGGCACATGCCATTGGCCTTTAGCATCAATAGTAATATTTTGTCCGTGCTCAGGGATTTTAATATGCTGATAAGCCATGGTAATACCTATACTAAAAATAGTGTTAGCTGATTAAATCATGCTTGATTGAGCATGTATGCAATTTGCTTTTTATAATTGATATTAGTTAAAAAAATAGCAAGTTACCTGTGCTTAATTATGTAAATAATGGGTCTAGTATCAAGCGCGTATTTAGGAGGTATAAATGAAGTTATTTTGGCTATTATTACTATTAATGGGGTCATTAAAAGTCTCAGCCGTTGATGTGGTTATTCATAATTTAGACTCGTTAACGACTAAGGGCCAAAAAACGGTATCTATTTGGATAAATCAAAGCCTTAAAAAAACACAAAATACCTTAGGTCCATTGCAACAAACCACCCTCCCTATTTATTTAAAACCACAATATTTTGCTTTTGAACCCGTGCCATGGGCTAGCGTAAAACGCCATAACCCCGATGGGCTTGAGCTGCATATTGACCGCTACGCAAGTTTAAATGCATTTACAAAAGATTGGACGCTCTACCATGAGCTTTCACATTTATATTTACCATTACTACCTTACTCTGGCTTTTGGCTCAGCGAAGGGTTTGCTAGTTATATGCAAAACGTAATAATGCGCAACAGCGGTGTAATTAGCCAAGCGCAATTTGTTCAACGTCTAAATGCAGGGTTTGAGCGAGCACGTTTACAAACTAAAACAAAGCAACAGCCGCTTAATAAGCTTTCAAGTGATATGTGGAAACAACGCGCGCAACAACGCGTTTATTGGACGGGAGCTGCATTTTTTGCAGAGGCCGATTTAGCCCTTCAGAAACAAGGTAAAAGCGTTGCCGCTATAATAAAACAGTACCAAATATGCTGCAGAACTGCGCGTGCGAGCGCTAAAACGCTCATAAAAGAGTTAGATAAGCTCTCCCGTAGTAGTATTTTTACTACCTTGTACGCGCAATATAATACGCGCACCGACTTTCCTGTTATTACTAAAACCCAGTTAAATACACTTTAAAGGCTTTTAAAAAGTTCGCAATACTCATCATACGCTTTGCCATCGTAATTAGTTGAGTAGGCATTCATAAACCCGTGTAAAAACGCTGTTTTGTTACACGTAACTTGGCTTTTACAGGCCAGTGCACTTATCACTTCATCTACATTAAAGTGCATTTCTGTACGTGGAAAAATAAACCTACAAGGCACTCTTGCCTTAATATCTGTGTGGTTTCTGATTTGCGAAGGGTAGAAACCTATCAGCTTTTTTAGATGTGGATTGCCTGTTAATAACTGTGCGCGCCACGCGGCACTTGCGCCTGCACTAAACCCTATGCAGGCTGTTGGCTCCGTAAGGTTATTAAATACATTTAAGAGCTTAGCTACGTAATTATCATGGCCACAGTCATTTATAAATTTATTATAGTAATGCTCTTCACTATCAAAGGGTTGCAGTTCTCCTTTATAGGGGTCTATAACCACCGTATTGGCTTGTATGATATCTAACAACCTCGCTAAAGGTGCTGTTAAACCATAAATATCGCTGACTATTATGTAATTCATACTTACCTTTTTAAGGTTAAAACCCATGCGTTTAAGCAGTTGATAAAATTAAGTATAAATAATTTTTAAATAAATAGCTTGCACACATTTTTTATTTGGGTTACCTTTCCCCTCTGGTTTAAATAAACCATCGCGGTTAACCTTTTTACCCTGATCCAGTAAGCCCCGCAAAACGTATATTTGAGAGCTTAGTTATTGTACGGCGAGAACCCCTATTAATACCTTGATGATTTTTTTAATATCATCGCAAAAGTGTCATAAAGATCGTCAACACTGTAATGAAGCTAAACACAACATCGTTAATTTATTAACTGCATTTGGCTATAAATAATAGCGCAGAGTAAATAACAAGAATAAAGTGAGTTTTATTATGTCTTATAAATACAATGGATCTATGATCCAAATTGCCCATCCGGTGCAATCAATTTCTGTAAACAAACAACGTGTTATTTTTAGTGATACGCAAGGTTTGAAAAACGCAATGTTTCAAAAAGCGAGTGAAGCGCGTGAATTTGTAAAATGGTTGAAAGCCAACTAATCATTGCAAGCAATTAACTGCTTAAATAGTTAATGTTAAAAAAATGTGCCAGCTTTGTAGCTGGCATTTTACTTTGTTGCACTAAATTGACTACAATAACAATAATTTCATTGTTTTAGGTAGTTGTAGTAATGCTCCGTGCATTTTTGTGTATCACCTTGTATTTAAACATTTCTTCGCACAGTTACGCCCACACTATTAACTGGCTAACCCATGACTTTGCGCCCTATTACATTTTAAATGGCAAATACCAACACCAAGGACGTGATGAAAGCGTTATAACCTTGCTAGAGCAACAACTTCCCCACATCACCTTTAATCGTCTTATTATCCCCTCTGGCAAAGTAACGCAAGAACTAGCCAATAAATCGGCCACGCATTGTGCCCTGTCACTTTATAAAAATGCATTTAGAGAACAGTTTATTCACTTTAGTGAGCAAAGCTCAACCACGGGCCTTTCACCTTCTGTTGCTATGCATAAAGGCTTGGCAAGCTCGCTTGAAGTGCCTAATGAGGAGGCCGTATCTTTGTATGATTTATTGGCAGAGAAAAAGCTTACCTTAGGTGTGTCTATGAACCGCTCATACGGCGAACAACTCGACAGCGTAATAAATAACACTCCTGATGTTGATATTGTTATTCGCCCAACGCGAAATAGTTTAGCCAGCCTTACCTATATGCTTAATTTAAAGCGCTTAGACATTTTATTAGGTTACCCAAGTGAGCATCATTACTTAGCTAAATCTATGTACTTTGAAGAAAACCTTACTCAACGAGCGATTGTTGAAGCGCCGCCGTTGAGCTATGGTTATATTGGCTGCACTAAAAATGAACAAGGTGCTAAAAACATTCAACTATTAGATGAACAATTAAAAAAAATTAAGCAAACCGAGCAATACCACCAAGTAATGTTACGCTGGTTGCCCCCACATTTAAAACCCTTATTAGAATCAAGAATTCACGCTACAAAAAACAAAAACGCTACTAACTAAAGTGGCGTTTTAATTTAATCTACGCTTTATTTTTTACGCACACCTTCAATAGACAGCCCAATGTCAACATGGGTAGACGCCGGCCCTAAATTATAATCAATGCCGTAATCGGCCAGCTTTAAGCTGGTTTCGCCCTCAAAGCCAGCACGGTAGCCACCCCAGGGGTCTTGCCCTTCACCTACTTTATCCATTTCAAAGGTAATGCGTTTAGTTACGCCATGCAAAGTAAAGTCGCCCGTTACTGTGGCTGTATCACCATCGGTAAATTTCACATTGGTGCTTTTAAATGTTGCTGTTGGGTATTTATCTACATTTAAAAAGTCTTTACCGCGTAAGTGTTTATCACGCTCAGCATGGTTAGAGTCTAAACTTGCTGTATCTATATTTACTAAAATATTAGACCCTGTTTGCGCTTTAGCATCGTAACTAAAGCTGCCATCAAAACGGTTAAATCGACCGTGCAGCCAGCTGTAGCCTAAATGCTTAATTTTAAAGGTAACAAATGCATGCGCCCCTTGCGTATCAATTACATAATCTGCTGCATTTGCAGTAGCCGATAACATCATTACACTCGAGAGAGCTGCACTTACTAGTCGTTTTTTCATGTTAGTATTCCTTTGGTTTGATCATTCTCGTTAAGGTTTTATCTTTATCAATAAAGTGGTGCTTTAATGCCACCAGTACATGCAAAACAGCCAAGCCAATTAATGTACACGCACCGTAGTAATGAATTTTTCCGGCAATATCGGCTTGTCCATCAAAGTTATAATCCAAAGCAGGTACATTAAATATCGAAAAAACAGCGATTGCTCTGCCATCAGCGGTAGAAATCAAATAACCCGCCACGACAATGACTGCTAAAATTAGGTACATAACAATATGCGCGGTATGCGCAATGTGGTTTACTGTTTTATTTTGACTAAGGGGGCGAGGTTTAGCGCTGAATACACGCCACAAAATTCTAAAAATAAGCACTGCGGCGAGCGTTATACCTATACTTTTATGTAAATCCAGTGAACCTTTATACCAGCTGTCGTAATAGGTTAGCTCAACCATGTATAAGCCCAAGCCAAATAAACCAAACACGGTCAAAGCCATCAACCAGTGTAAAATAATGGCAATAAGGCCATAAGATGTGGGCGTATTTTTAAACATGTGGGTTCCTCTAAATTCAATAATTTAAGAATATAGAGGGTGAAGAAAAACTAAAATAGCGTATACAAACAGCATCTGTGCATATACGCACACATAGGTTGAGCTACAGGTTTTTACAAGGGCGTGTCGGTGAGGTTTATGTAAATTACGCTATCAGGGGTGACTTGCAAGCAGCTAATTAAGCCTTCTTTTATAAGCTCAAGCATAGCAATAAAGCTAACCACTACACCACTTCGCCCTTCACTAAGGGTAAATAAATCGCTAAACGGCAGCGCTTTTTTTGCGTTACTCAGCTGGACTAAAATTTGGCTCATCCGCTCACGGGTAGAGAGTACCTCGGCTGACACTTGGTGGTGCTCAAATGTTTTGGCGCGCGCCATTAAATCACTCAGTGCTAACATTAAATCTTTTAATTCAAGCTCTGGCAGGTTTTTGGTGGTATTTTCACTAACCGGCATGCTCGCATGTGCTACAAAAATATCACGGCCTACGCGAGGTATAGCATCTATATTTTCGGCTGCTTTTTTAAACTGCTCGTATTCTTGCAAACGCTTAATTAGCTCTGCGCGAGGGTCTTCCTCTTCTTCGAGCTCCTCGTGCACTGGCAATAACAGACGCGATTTTATTTGCGCCAATAACGCCGCCATTACTAAGTACTCACCGGCAAGCTCTAACTGAAACTCACTCATCATTTCTACATAACTAACATATTGCTCAGTAATGCTAAAAATAGAGAGTTCGAGTACATCCAACTTGTGTTTTTTAATTAAATACAACAGTAAATCAAGCGGGCCTTCAAAAGTTTCTAGGATAATTTCAAGTGCATCGGGCGGAATGTATAAATCTTCGGGTTTATCTACAACGGCTTTGCCATGCAAAAAAGCCAGTGGCAGCTTTTGCTGCACTGGCTCACTTTGAGTATTTTCAACGCCCGGTGTTGTATCACTCACACAGGTTACTCAAACGGGCTGGTGTCGCCACACCCTACACGCAAAATATGAATATCATCTTCTGATAGATCAATAACCGTGGTTGCTTGCTCTGCAAGGTGTCCGCCGTCAATAATTAAATCTACGTGTTTATCTAAACGCGTTAAAATTTCATCAGGGTCGGATTCTGTAAACTCTTCTCCAGGTAAAATTAACGAACACGACATTAACGGCTCCCCAAGCTCTGCAAGTAATGCACAGGCAATAGGGTGCTCTATAACGCGCATACCAATGGTTTTTTTCTTATCGTTTAATAACCGCTTTGGCACTTCTTTTGTGCCTTTAAAAATAAAGGTATATGGCCCTGGCGTATTATTTTTTATAAGCCTAAACATTTGGTTATCTACGCGGGCATACGTTGCAAGCTCAGATAAATCACGGCATACCAGCGTAAAGTTATGGTGTTTTTCTATACCACGAATACGCTCAATACGCTCTTTTGCTTGCTTATTACCGAGGTTACACCCTATCGCATAGCCCGAATCTGTTGGGTAAACAACAACCCCGCCCTGTTTAATAATATCAACCGCTTGGCTGATCAATCGTGGCTGTGGGTTTGCTGGGTGAATATGAATTAATTGACTCATGATAATGCTCCTTCTTGTCCTTCCCACACTTGCCAAACCCCTTGGCAGTCTTTGGGTAAGTATAAGTTTTTACCTAGCTCTAAATAACTAGTTGGAAAATGAAAGTCAGAACCTTGCGAGCACAGTAAACCGTACTCTTGGCTCAATTGCCCTAAAAATTGGCGTTCTGTAGGTGCTTGTTGCGGCTGCGCAACTTCCATCGCATCGCCCCCGTCACTTTTGTATTGCACAAGTAACTTACGTAACCATTTATTAGACATTTGATAACGCCCAGGGTGTGCAAGTACTGCAACCCCTCCCGCAGCATGAATGGCGCTAATGGCTGTTTGCATATCACACCAAGCGCTTGGAACATAACCTGTTTTACTGCGCCCTAAGTATTTTTTAAACACCCCGGGGAAATTTTTAGCGACTCCCCGCTCTATTAATGCACGCGCAAAATGAGCACGGGTAATTTGGGCGTTTTCTGCCAGCGCCATGGCTTGCTCGTAAATGCCATCAAAACCATTTTTTGCCAGCCTTTTACCTATTTCGATTGCGCGTTCATCACGCTTTTGCTGCTGCGCTAATAGTAATGATGTAAGGGCATTGTTGTTTATATCAATATTTAGCCCAACAATATGTATTTCAAAGCTTTCCCACTTGGTAGAAATTTCTACACCAGAGATAAGCTTAAGCGGTAGGTTTTCTGTTTTGATAAACGCTTTTGCCGGCGCAATAGCGGCCACGGTATCGTGATCGGTTATCGCAAACACATCAATGTTTTTTTCTACGGCGCGGTTTAATAATTGCTCAACTGTTAAATGTCCGTCTGAATGCGTTGTATGGCTGTGTAAATCGTATTTTATCAAAAGAAAACTGCTTAAATTTAAAGGTAATAGATGCTTATATAAGTATAACAACTTTTTTGACTAAATTGTTTTAAATAAACACTTGACACAAAAGCGCTAAATACGTTTTACTGTAGCCACTTTAAGACACATTAAGAATTAACAACAATGATCAACTCAATTCAAAACACTATTTGGTGGTGGCACTCATAATTTTTGGGTGATGAATTGTCGTGTCTAGCAAATATTCAAAACCCGCAACTATGCGGGTTTTTTTATAACTAAATTTTACGTATTTAATTTTTTATTTTGAGGCAAAAAAACATGAATAACGGTCTTACTCTTACACATCGTTGGTGGTGGCGCCTGATATAGCGGGACGGTAATGATCTGTTTGTAATTTAGATATCGTTATTCAAACCCCGCATTGCAAAAGCATTGCGGGGTTTTATTTTTTGAGGGAATGAGGTTTGATTTTTAGTCATATAACTACCACACCAGGCGAAGTGACAAGCATAACGCAAATACGTGACTACATTAGTAGCCCACTTGCACTTTATGCAGCACTTGATAAGCCTAATTCGCTACTGCTTGAATCAGCCGAAATTGATTCTAAAGACAGTGTTAAAAGTTTAATTTTAGTTGACTGCGCGCTGCGCATTGTTTGCCAAGGTAAAACCGTCACGGTTAGTGCTCAATCTAA
This sequence comes from Pseudoalteromonas sp. MM1, assembly GCF_030296835.1. Taxonomy (NCBI): domain Bacteria; kingdom Pseudomonadati; phylum Pseudomonadota; class Gammaproteobacteria; order Alteromonadales; family Pseudoalteromonadaceae; genus Pseudoalteromonas; species Pseudoalteromonas sp. MM1. The sequence goes on from NZ_AP027922.1 coordinate 2,120,534, forward strand.
TAACGGTAAACAGTTATTGCCGTATTTAAGAGCCAATGTACAAAGCTGTGATGCAACCTTAACCGACACAAGCCTAACCCTTGAGTATAAAGGTGGCGCTAATGACATTGACGAGGCAAGTAAACTGGTTGCCGACAATGCATTTAGCGCATTACGCACCTGTATAAACAGTATCAAAAGCACCACCGAAAACCCGTTTTCGGTATTTTTAGGCGGTGTATTTGCCTACGACATGGTGGCTAATTTTGAGCAGCTAAGCGACGTACCCGATGGTGAAAACACTTGCCCAGACTACGTTTTTTATTTAGCCGAAACCTTAGTCGTTATCGACCATCAAAAACAAACCACCGAGCTTATTGGTAATGTGTTTAATGGCCCCGACGTACACGCTAATTGTTTTGAGGTAGGTAAAGAGCTAGAACGGTTAAATGCCTTATGCGACAAAGCAGAAGAATTTAGTGCCCCTATGCAAACAGGCACCTGCGATGTAAGTGTTGATATAAGCGATGAAACTTACTGCGAACAAGTAGTTAAGCTTAAAAAGAACATTGTTGATGGTGATATTTTTCAGGTTGTGCCTTCGCGTACGTTTTCATTGCCCTGCCCTGATTCATTGCACGCGTATAGCCAACTTAAAAAGCAAAACCCAAGCCCGTATATGTTTTATATGCGCGATGAAGACTTTGCTTTATTTGGCGCATCTCCTGAATCGGCACTTAAGTACGAAGTGCACAGCAAACAAGTTGAAGTTTACCCTATTGCCGGTACTCGCCCACGTGGAAAATTTGCCAATGGCGCAATCAACCCAGATTTAGACAGCCGTATAGAGCTTGAACTAAGAAACGATCAAAAAGAACGTGCTGAGCATTTAATGCTGGTTGATTTAGCCCGTAACGATGTAGCGCGCATTAGTGTAGCCGGCACACGCCATGCTAAAGAGCTATTAAAAGTAGACCGCTACTCGCAAGTAATGCACTTGGTTTCTCGCGTGGTGGGCACATTAAAGCCGGAGCTTGATGCACTGCATGCTTATCAAGCGTGTATGAACATGGGCACACTGGTAGGCGCTCCTAAAGTACGTGCCGCCGAACTTGTACGCCAAACCGAAGGCAAACGCCGCGGCAGCTATGGTGGCGCAGTAGGTTATTTAACTGGCGATGGTGCAATGGATAGCTGCATTGTTATTCGCTCAGCGTTTGTAAAAAATAATACCGCGTATGTACAAGCAGGTGCAGGTGTTGTTTACGATTCTTATCCGCAAGCCGAAGCTAACGAAACCCGCGCTAAAGCCCAAGCGGTGATCACCGCCATAAAATCGACTTATGAGGCGGTATAAAATGAGCACAGCAAACCCTATGAAAATATACTTTTTAGATAACTTTGATTCGTTTAGCTACAACCTTGTTGATGAACTAACCATGCTGGGCTGTGAGCTTGTGGTATACAGAAATAACATAAGCGCAGAGGTTATTTTTAATAAAATGCGCCAAGAGCCAGGGCAAGTATTATTAGTGCTTTCGCCAGGGCCTGGTGCACCCAGTGATGCAGGTTGCTTAATGGAATTAATCGAACTGGCTAAAGGCCACTTCCCTATGCTAGGTATTTGCCTAGGACAACAAGCACTTACACAAAGTTACGGCGGAGTAATCGGCCATGCGGGGGAAACCGTACACGGTAAGTCATCAATCATTGATTTAAACCCGCACCCAGTGTTTGAAGGAATGGGCAACACCATGCCTGTAGCACGTTACCATTCATTAATGGCAACCAAGGTACCTGAAAATATTGAGGTAATTGCACAATTTGACGATATTCCTATGGCTATATATCACCACGACGATAAAGCCTTAGGTTATCAATTTCATCCTGAGTCAATACTTACGCCAAATGGTGCGATGCTACTTCAACAAAGTGTTGCGTACTTAACGCGCACCAACTAATAGAGGACATTATGAGTACACAAGCAAAAGAGACCATAAATGTTCAATACGCTATTGAGCAACTTATTCAAGGCAAGTCGTTAAACTATGCCCAATCAAACGCTTTATTTAACCAAATAATGCAAGGTAACATGAGCGAAATAGAGCTCACTGCATTGCTAATTAGCCTTAAAATAAAAGGCGAAGTAAGCGATGAAATTGCCGGCGCTGCTGCGTCAATGCGTCAAAACGCTGTTGCCTTTACTACCGCTCGCACGCAACTTGCCGATAGCTGCGGCACCGGGGGCGATGGCTCAAACACTATTAATATTAGTACTACCGCAGCTATTGTTGCAGCTGCCGCGGGTATTAATATGGTAAAACATGGCAATCGCAGTGTATCGAGTAATTCAGGCTCAGCCGATTTACTCAAAGCACTGGGCATTAATATTGATATGAACCCAGAACAAGCTGCAAAATGTCTTGAGCAAACCCATTTTACCTTTTTGTTTGCACCGCATTATCACAGTGGTGTACGCCATGCGATGGGCGTACGCACTGCACTTAAAACACGCACCATTTTTAATATTTTAGGCCCTCTTGCTAATCCAGCGGCACCACAAGTGCAATTACTAGGTGTTTACGATGAATCTTTATGTATGCCAATGGCGCAAACACTCAAAACATTAGGCACTCAGCGCGCAATGATAGTGCATGGCTCAGGCACTGACGAAATTGCTCTGCACGGCCCAACCAATGTAGTTGAGCTAAACAATGGCGAAATAACGCAGTACACATTAAACCCAAGCGACTTTGACCTTGCAAACTATTCACTTGAACAACTAGCCGGTGAAGGCCCACAATACAACGCAAATGCTAGCCTTGATATTTTACAAGGTAAAGGCAGTGATGCGCACAATGCTGCAATCGTGGTCAATGTGGCTGCACTTTTATACCTAAGCGGTAAAGTACAGTCATTAAAAGAAGGCGCACAACAGGTACAAACATTACTAAGTTCAGGCACAGCCATGAACACATTAAATGCAATTATTGAGGTAAGTCATGGCTAATGTATTAGACAAAATTGTTGCTGATAAAAAACAAGAGCTTATAGAGCGTAAAGCCGCACGCCCCCTAGAGAGCTTTAAGCACCTTGCCGTTCCAACTAGTCGCAGCTTTTATAAAGCGTTAGCAAAACCGGGAACGCAATTTATTTTAGAATGTAAAAAAGCATCTCCGTCAAAAGGGCTAATAAGAGAGCCGTTTGATTTAACCGAGATCACCTCTGTTTATAAAAAATACGCCACCTGCATGAGCGTGCTTACAGATACTAAGTACTTTCAAGGTAGCTTTGATTATTTAGAATTTGTGCGTAGCCAAGTAGAGCAACCACTTATTTGTAAAGATTTTTTTATTGATGAGTACCAAGTGTACATGGCACGTATTTATGGCGGCGATGCTATATTACTAATGCTTTCAGTACTTGATGACGAGCAATATAAAACCCTACATGCAGTTGCCGACTCGCTTAACATGTCGGTATTAACCGAAGTAAGTAACGAAGAAGAAGTGCACCGTGCCCTTGCACTCGATGCACAAATCATTGGTATTAATAACCGTGACTTACGTGATTTAAGCACTGACTTAGCCACCACCGAAAAACTACGTAAACTCATCCCACAAGATAAAGTGGTTATTTCAGAGTCTGGTATTTACACTCATCAAGATGTTAAACGTTTAGCGCCATTATGTGATGGTTTTTTAATTGGCAGCTCTTTAATGGCTGAGCGCGATTTAGAGCAAGCCTGCAAAAAAGTGATTTTAGGTGATAACAAAGTGTGCGGCTTAACCCGAACACAAGACGTACAGGCCGCTTACAACAACGGCGCAGTGTACGGTGGACTCATTTTTTACCCTAAATCGCCTCGTTATGTTGATTTAGATTGTGCGATTGAGCTGAGCCAAAGTGCACCACTAAAATTTGTCGGTGTATTTGTTAATGCAAGCCCGCAGCAAGTGGTACAATACGCGCATGAGCTAAAACTTGCCGCAGTACAATTACATGGTCAAGAAAGTGACGATTATATTGCAACACTGCGTACACAGTTACCTAAAGGGTGTGAAATTTGGAAAGCACAGGCAATTAAAAACACGTTGCCAACTCCAGCTAAAGGCGTAGACCGCCATCTTTATGATACCCACAGCGATACACAAGCCGGTGGTACAGGTAAAGCATTTGATTGGGCAGTACTGCGCGACGCAACAACCCCTTTTATGCTAGCGGGTGGCTTAAATCCAGACAATATAAAAGATGCGCTTTTACAAGGTGCCCTAGGCCTTGATTTAAACTCAGGCGTTGAAGAATCTGCGGGTAAAAAGTGCCCTATCAAATTACAAAATGCTTTTACAAGCATCAGAAATTATTGAGGTTATAATGCAAAATCCAGCTTATTTTGGCGAGTTTGGCGGTATGTTTGTACCTGAGCTACTTGTCCCTGCGCTTAAGCAGTTAGAGAACGAATTTAACAAAGCACAAAAAGACCCCGAGTTTGAGGCTGAGTTTACAAAGTTATTAAATGAGTATGCCGGTCGCCCTACGCCGCTAACATTAACGCGTAATTTAATTAAAAACCCTAAAGTAAAACTTTACCTTAAGCGCGAAGACTTATTACACGGCGGCGCACACAAAACCAACCAAGTACTTGGTCAAGCGTTGCTGACTAAACGCATGGGCAAAAAAGAGGTTATTGCCGAAACTGGTGCCGGCCAACACGGCGTGGCAACAGCGCTAGCCTGTGCATTACTTGGTTTGAAATGCCGCATTTATATGGGTGCTAAAGATGTTGAGCGCCAGCAGCCTAACGTATTTAGAATGAAATTAATGGGCGCAGAGGTTATTCCGGTAACAGCCGGCTCTGGCACATTAAAAGATGCAGTAAACGAAGCACTACGCGACTGGTCTGCAAACTACCAAGATGCGCATTACTTACTTGGCACCGCAGCGGGCCCTCACCCGTTCCCTACTATTGTACGAGAGTATCAAAAAGTAATTGGCGAAGAAGCCAAACAACAAGTACTAAAAGCAGAAGGACGCTTACCAGATGCCGTACTTGCGTGTGTTGGTGGTGGCTCTAACGCCATTGGTATGTTTACTGACTTTATAGACGAGCCAAGTGTAAAACTTATTGGTGTGGAGCCTGCAGGTAAAGGGTTAGATACCCACGAGCACGGCGCTACAATTTGTAAAGGTACTAAAGGTATACTGCACGGTACCTATACGTACATTATGCAAAATGACGATGGCCAAATTGAAGAGTCATACTCAGTATCTGCCGGTCTTGATTACCCAGCGGTTGGGCCACAGCATGCGTTTTTACACGAAACAGGCCGTGCTCAATATGTGGGTATTACCGATACAGAAGCCCTTGACGCGTTCCAAGCACTTGCTAAAAACGAAGGCATTATTCCAGCTCTTGAATCAAGCCATGCTCTTGCTTATGCGCTTAAATACGCCGAAGAGCAAACAGAAGAAAGCATTTTAGTGGTTAACTTAAGTGGCCGTGGCGACAAAGATTTAACCCACGTACACAGTGTTTTATCACAAGGAGGTCAACTATGAGCCAGTTAAATACAGATCGTTACGGTAAAACCTTTGCTGCACTTAATGAGCAAAAACAAGGTGCATTTGTGCCATTTGTTACCATTGGCGACCCAGGTAAAGAGCAAAGTATTGCGATTATTAAAAGCTTAATTGATGGCGGCGCGGATGCACTAGAACTAGGTATTCCGTTTTCAGACCCAATCGCCGATGGCCCAGTTATTCAAGCTGCAAATATTCGCGCGTTAGAGGTAAACATTAATACGCAAGATTGCTTTGATATTATTAAAGAAATACGCGATTACAATGCAGATATCCCAATTGGCTTATTATTGTATTCTAACCTTGTGTTTAAACGCGGTTTAGAAACATTTTATAAAGATGCTAAAGCGGCGGGCGTAGACTCTATTTTAGTTGCTGATGTACCACTGCATGAATCTAAAATGTTTAGAAAAGCAGCCATGGCAAACGGTGTAGACCCAATATTTATTGCGACACCCAATGCCGATGACGACACCCTGCGCCAATGTGCATCTTATGGCCGTGGCTACACTTATTTACTATCGCGTGCGGGTGTTACCGGTACCGATACTAAAGCGCAAATGCCAGCGGGTAACATAGTAACTAAGCTAAAAGAATACCATGCAGCCCCAGCTTTATTAGGCTTTGGTATTTCAACACCTGACGATGTAAAAGCCGCGCTAAATGCCGGCGCCGCTGGTGCTATTTCAGGCTCGGCCGTTGTTAAAATTATTGAAGCCAACCTTAATGATTTAGACGCGATGACAGCACAGTTAAAAGCGTTTGTAGCTGATATGAAAGCGGCCACCGCGTTGTAAAAGCTTAAAATTTACACATTAAAAAAGGGCATGTTAAATGCCCTTTTTTATTAAGCTCTAAACTTAATGAGCTTGATGCTTACCTTCTAAAATTTCTTCAATAAATTTTGCATTAAATGCTTCTAAATCTGCAGGACTGCGACTTGTTACTAAACCTTGATCTACACTCACCTCTTCATCAACCCAGTTTGCACCTGCATTGATCAAATCACTTTTAATGCTCGGGAATGATGTAACGGTACGATCGCGTAATTTATTAATTTCGGCAAGTAACCAAGGTGCATGACAAATAGCTGCGACGGGTTTGTTTTTCTCAGCACCAAAAAAACCGTCTATAAACGCTTTTGCGTGCTTATCTTGGCGTAACGTATCGGGGTTAAATAAGCCTCCAGGCAGCATAAGCGCATCGTAATCGCTGGCACTGGCATTTGTAACAAGCTTATCTACGCTTACTTTGTCGCCCCATTTATCTTCATCCCAGCCGGTTATTTCACCCTCTTTTACCGACACAATATCGATATCGGCGCCAGCATTAAGTAAAGCATCACGTGGAGATAATAGCTCACTTTGCTCAAAGCCATCGGTGGCTAAAATAGCAATTTTTTTGCCTTGTAAACGAGTGCTTGTTTGTAATGTAGACATATAGATCTCCTTATTGCGTTTAATAAAATGTTTCTATCACCCTATTAAAAGCATAACCGATGCCAAACTTAACTAACTGAAAGTAATGAATATTATAAATTTAAGATATCAAAGCTATGTAAATCATTTAGAGGGTTTGAACAATCTACATAGCTTAATTTAAAAGTGCGTATTAAAAATAAACACACACGCTTTGCTTATATTATTAAATAGCTAGGCGTTTACTTATAGCCGGTAAATTAGTTTGTAGGCGTACCATTTCAGCAAGTACTTTTCACTAGTAGCGACTATTTAAAGGCGATCTTTTAATGCTTTAGCAGGTTTGAATACAGCCTTGTTAGCGCCTTCTATTTCAATACTTTCGCCTGTTTGTGGGTTACGCCCAGTGCGTGCTGGGTAGTAGCTTAAAGCAAATGTACCAAACCCATTAATTTGCACTTGGTCGCCTTCAGATAAGGATTTAGTAATTACTTTTTGTAAGCTAGTAAGGGCTGCTTGCGTGTCTTTTTTTGTTAGTTCACTGCGTTTTGCCATTTGGGTAACAAGTTGTGCTTTGTTCATTGTAGGCTCCTAAATGCACACTTAATCACTGTTGGTTAAGCGTGGGAATATGATGATGGATAATTAAAGCCACGCAGGCTAAGGCTTACAGGGCAACAAGTCAACCTTGTAGTTGCCTAGTGTTATGTGGTAAAAACTTCCCTGACTTTTTTTGTATAATTTAGGTAGTATATGCACGCATTGATTGAATACATCCCGCTAATATTATTTTTTGCGGTATTTAAATTAGTTGATATTTACTGGGCAACAGGCCTTTTAATGGTCACTACGCTTATTCAAGTTGCGTATAGCTACTTTAAGCATGGCCATGTACCTACTCGCCAATGGCTATTTTTTGCTATAGCAGCGGTGTTTGGCACATTAACTTTAGTACTCCACGATGAACAGTATATAAAATGGAAAGCCACGCTAATTTACGCCGGATTTAGCCTCACCTTATTAATTAGCCGTTATGTACTTAATAAAAATCTTGTTAAAAAAGCCCTGAGTTCAATCCTCGAAAACGCTAACGACTCTAAACAGGCGATTGAAGTACCTGAGCCTGTGTGGAATAAGCTTAACTTAATGTGGGTTGCTATTACCGCAGGTATTGCAGTACTGAATATTTACATTGCGTATAATTTCTCACTCGATTTTTGGGTAAACTTTAAAGTGTTTGGCTTAATGGCCATTACTTTTGTGAGTATTTTGATCACTATTTTTGCTTTGTATAAGTACTTCCCTGATGAAGAAGAACCTGCAAAGTAAAACACCTTCGTCATAAAAATGTCGTCTTTGCTTGATAGCGTGTAAAAAAAATCAATCAGAGACGACCTTGAACGCCAATCAATACCGCTGGTTTGAATTTACCCTTATATTTGTTTTATTGCCTTTAATAGGCTTTACCCTTCGTAATTACCTAGCTAACTGGTTAATACCCGCACTGATTGTTTTAATGAGTGTGTGCTGCATGTTGTTACTGAACGACCCTCATTTTAAGCGCTTTAGACTCACAAGCCTTGGGCAGTTTTCTACGGTAAAACGCCGTTTATTTAGCTTCTTTTTTTTAGGCGCGCTTTTTTCAGGCGTGTTTTACGGCATTATTCATCAAGAAAACTGGTTTAGTATGCCACTGCACTCATTTTATAACTGGTTACTTTTACTACTTCTATACCCGCTGCTGTCGGTATTACCACAAGAGCTAATTTTCAGAACCTACTTTTTTCATCGCTATAAACGCATTATGCCCAAAAAAAGAGTCCGTATAGTAGTAAGCGCAACGGTGTTTGCCCTTGCCCATATTGTGTATGCCAATTGGCTGGCTGTAGGCTTAGCATTTTTAGGCGGGTTATTATTTTCGTTTACCTATGCGCAAAGCCGCTCAACCATAGTGTGTGTAATTGAGCATAGTTTATGGGGCTTGTGGATGTTTACACTGGGGATTGGCAGTTCATTAGACTCAGGAGCTATCAGCTAACAACGTTTGGTTGCAAATTTAACACAAAAAAGCCGCGTTAATACGCGGCTTTTGGCAACTTTTTTAAGCCTAAAAACCAAATAACTTAAAGGCAAAAAACTTAGTCGCTACTGTGTTTATAAATATGGCTAATAAAATAATCGGAATAAACGTAGAAAGCGAAAAGTTAACGTATTTTTCCATAAAGCTGCCGGCGTAATTTGGTGAGCCTTGGCTTAGCTCGTCTGTTAAGCGCGCTTTTTTCCAGCGATACATAACAAACAAACATACCATTAAACCATTTAGTGGCAATATAGTGTCGTAAAATACATCATAAACAATGTCAAAAAAACTTTTATTACCGCTGCCATAATTAGTAAACGAGGTTAGGCTATCAACCATACCAAACGACATAGTACACAATATAGTTAACACACCGGTAGCTAACGTTAAAATACCTAATGCTTTTTTACGGCTGATCCCTTTACGGTCGCTAAGCGTTGCTGTAGGTACCTCTACGATTGATACAAGCGAGGTAATCGCTGCAAAAAACACTAATAAAAAGAACGAAAACGCCACTACAGACGCGCCAAAGTAACCAATATCATTTTGTAGTGCTAATAAAATTTTAGGTAAGTATACAAATATCATCGATACAGACGAGTCAGAAAGTGCGGCTGGGTCGGTATTAGGATCAAAACTAAATATTGCCGGTAACACCATTAAACCAGCAACAAATGCTACTAATGAGTCGGTAATAGCCACCATTTTAGCACTACCAACAATGTCATCTTTTTTAGATATGTAAGAGGCGTACGTCATCAAAATACCCATACCTAACGATAGTGAGAAAAACGCTTGGCTTAGTGCACCATTAAGCACGCTGGCGCTCATTTTAGAAAAATCAGGAATAACATAATATTTAACACCCGCCATGGCGTTATCAAGCGTTAATACATACGCAACAAGGGCAAGCAACATAACAAATAAAGCCGGCATTAAAAACTTAGCGGCTTTTTCTATACCTTGCTTAACCCCACCCAATAAAATAAGGTTAACAATAATAACTACCACAGCCATATAACCAAAAACAGTGTAGCTATTTATAAAGCTGCCAAAATGGCTAGGATCTGCCAACGCATCTAAATTACCCATGGCCGTTTGGCTTAAGTAACCAAAAATCCACACAGTAATAACCATGTAAAATACGGCAATCATAAACGGCGTTAATACCGCCAAAAAGCCTGCAAACTTCCATTTTTTATCGTTATTTGCCAGCGCTTTGTAAGAACCTAGTGGATCTTTTTGCGCGTTACGACCCATGGCCATTTCAGCCATCATGACCGGCAAACAAATAAAAGCAACAAACAAAGCGTATACAAGTAAAAATGCACCCCCACCATTTTTAGTTGCCGACACAGGAAAACCTACTAAGTTGCCAATACCCACTGCCGAACCTGCTGCAGCCAGTATAAAGCCAAGACGGGAGCTAAAATGCTCTCTATTATTGCTCATGTATTAACCTTGTTATTTTTAAGTTATTCAAGCGACTCTACCAGTGTTGTGCCGCGCTTTTCAAGCAATTACACACTAAAAATAATTAATAACTGTAAACCTAGCTTTAACGGTAATTTGTTCACCAAGTATCAACGTTGTGCTAGTATTTGCGTTATTAAACTTAACATTTTTTTGAGAATGACTATGTTGTACATGATTTATTCAACCGACGTTGAAAACAGCTTACCGCTTAGAAAAGAAGCCCGCCCCGCCCATTTAGCACGCTTAAGCGAACTTTACTCTCAAAACCGTTTGTTTGTTGCCGGCCCACTGCCAGCAATCGACAGTGAAGACCCGCAAGATGCTGGATTTACAGGCTCATTAGTCATTGCCGAATTTGAGTCACTTGAAAAGGCACGTGAATGGGCAGCCGCTGATCCGTACGTTACAGCCGGCGTATACGCAAACACTGTTGTAAAACCATATAAAAAAGTATTACCAGCGTAACGAACACCCTGAATTTAAAACGTTATTTAATTCAGGGTTGGTTCACAGCTAATTAATTAAGCTGGCTAACGTAAAAGCGTATATTGGACGTTTTTACTTGAGTTTTAGTAGCTTAGTTAATTAGAATAGCTGGGTTTGATCTAGGAGTTCCCGTCATGCGTGTATTATTAACCCTTGGTTTAATTGCCTGTATTAGCGTCAGTGGCGCCGTACACGCAAGTCCAACTGTTACCAAAGCAGTTAAAAAAACTGAGATCAGCAAAAAGAAAGCCGTAATACTTGCAAAAGAAGAAACTGACGGTAAAACCTTAAAAATTACAGAACAAGCAAAATTTTATACTGTACGTATACTCAAATCTGACGGCCACGTCGTTGATTTACATATAAATAAAAAAACCGGCGAAGTGAAAAAGGATTAGCAAATGCGAATTTTAGTTATAGAAGATGATTTACACTTAGCAGACAACCTACGTAATGCTTTAGAGAAAGAACGCTACAGTGTTGATTTATGTCACGATGGCGAAGCTGGCCTATTCCATATTACAGAATACCCGCTAGATATGGCGGTGGTTGATTTAGGCTTACCAAAAATTGACGGTATTGAGCTAATCAATAAAGCACGTGCACAAGGCGTGACTATCCCTATTTTAATTTTAACAGCGCGCGACCGCTGGCAAGACAAAGTTGAAGGCCTAGATGCAGGTGCCGACGACTACTTAACCAAACCGTTTCATGTTGAAGAATTAATTGCGCGTTGTAACGCACTTATTCGCCGCAGTGCGGGTAAAGCAAACCCAGAAATGACAGCGGGTCCAATTAAAATTCATACTCGTTCGCAACAAGTGTGGGTTGATGACAAAGAACTTAGCCTTACAGCTTATGAGTACAAAGTACTTGAGTATTTAATGGTTAACCCGCAAAAAGTAATTTCTAAATCAGAACTTACTGAGCACATTTACGACCAAGATTTCGATCTTGATTCTAACGTTATCGAAGTATTTGTACTTCGTTTGCGTAAAAAATTAGACCCTGAAGGCACATTAAACCCAGTAGAAACACTACGTGGGCGTGGTTACAGGCTTAAAAGTCAGTGGTAGCATCGCAAATATCGCTTAAAATAAGACAAGGATTTATCCTTGTCTTTGTTTTATTGGTGGCACTGCCTATTTTGTTTTACTCGATTGGTAAAGCGTATTACGCCTCATTAGTCGAAACCACCGAAAAAAATCTAGAAGCCCACTTATACTCCCTTATTTCTGAAGTCGACTTTACTGAGCGCGGCATTATTATGCCCAGCACAATTTTAACGCCTGAGCTTAATAACTTAAATTCAGATACCTACGCAATGATTTACCGCGATGATGTACCTGTATGGCACTCAGAGTCGGCAGTAAATGTAAACTTTAAACCCGAGTACATAGAGCCTAAAGCAGGTGCGGCCGACTTTAGACGTGTTGTTTACAACAATGCGGTTTACTGGCAGTTAAGCCTAACGGTAATTTTAAATAATATTGACCAATCTGAGCAGGCACGGTTTATATTACTCAAACGAAACGATGCATTGCTAAGGTTAATGGATGGCTTTAAGCAAACCTTAGTCGATTGGATGTTTATAATGGGTATAGCGATTGCTGCTTTAATGGCAATTGGCTTTATTTGGAGCGGCCGGCCTTTACAACGTCTTGATAAAGAAATAAAAGCCATTGAGTCGGGCGATATTCAAGAAATTAAAGGCTTGTACCCTGTAGAGCTGCAAACAATTAAATCAGACCTAAACTTATTATTAGAATCTCAGCAACGTCAAAAAGAGCGTTACAGGGCCTCTTTAAGTGACCTAGCACATGCATTAAAAACACCCCTTGCGGTATTAAAATCAAGCCCGCTTGCAAACGATGCCGATGCCCAAGAGCAACTTGATAGAATAAATGTGATGATCGAGCATCAGTTAAAGCGTGCCGCTACTGGTGCCTCAGACACATGGAAAAAACAAACCCCAGTTAAACCTGTTATTGATTCTATTTTAAGTGCAATGGCCAAGGTATACCGCGATAAAGACATTATTTTTAATTGCACTGTAACCGATAAAGATTACTTTTTAGGGGATCAAACAGATTTAATGGAATTACTGGGTAATTTAATTGATAACGCCTGTAAAGCATGTCGCTCGCAAGTAGAAGTACAAGTCATTCAAAGTAAAACACTGTGCATAGGCATTAGTGACGATGGGCCAGGTGTACCCGAGGATAAACGCGAGTCTTTATTAACCCGTGGTACCCGCCTAGACACTTATGAAAGCGGCCACGGTGTGGGTATGGCGATAGTCTCTGACTTGGTTAACTCTTATAACGGCCACTTAACGATTAATAAGTCTGACACCCTAGGCGGCGCACAATTTATTTTAGAGTTTAATTACAATGATAAAAAATAGCCTGTTAATCACACTTACAAGCCTATTAGCCCTAAGTGCTAATGCCAGCGCGAAAACACAGTGTACGCTTGAGCAAAACGCAACGCCAAGCCAAACTAAACGCTATACGCAGTGTTTAGACACGCAAATAAATCAGGCGAAGTACAGTCAAGGTACGTGGATTCAAAAACGTAAATATGAACTCACTAAACTAGAAGAGCAAAGCGGAAATACGCAAATCCTGATGTTGTTCAAGCGCAGCGTCGATAACCACCAAAAGTATATTGAAGCAAGCTGCCAATGGCGCTATATATTAAAACTGCCAAATGCCAGCCAAGCCGCTATAGATTACAAATTATGTGAACTTGCTCTTATTGAGCAGTTTACTCAAGTGCTTAAAAACCCGCTTTAAATGGGGGTATTAACCTCCATTAAAAAAGCGATTAGTACTGTGTATTAATCGCTTTTTTGTATTAATCAAATATGCATATTTAACGAACTGATATTATTTATCGTCTATCGACTCGCCAGTGCCAAGTAGCGTGGCAACCCAGCGCCCTTCATCACTTGCCTCAAGGGCTATTTTAACTATCATAGTAAGCGGTACCGATAGCAACATACCTACAGTTCCTAATAACCAGCCCCAAAATATTAACGACAAAAACACCACTAAGGTAGAAAGCCCAAGGCCTTTCCCCATAAATTTAGGCTCTACAATGTTACCCATAACCGTATTAATGACCAAGTAGCCTGCTCCAACAAGCCCCGCGGTCAGTGGACCTTGTGTAATTAGTGCAAGTAATACTGCAGGTACTGCAGCAATAATAGAGCCTATATTAGGGATGTAATTAAACATAAACGCTAAAACGCCCCACAGTACAAAATAATCAACATCTAAAATCCATAAATAGAATGCGGCAATAACACCTGTGCCTAAACTAACCAAGGTTTTAATTGCTAAATATGAATTAATTGAAGCCAAAAAGCGGTCTATTTGTTCCATTTTTCGATCTGGATCGGCAAGTGCCATGTGGATTTTTTTGCTTAGAGTAGGCCCTTCAAAAAGCATAAACACCACTGTTAATATAATTAAAAACATGTTTGCCATTACACCGCCTAAGCCAGTAAGCATATTAGTGGCTACATCGACCATTTTACCTGGGTCAAACATGGAGAGGATTTGATCTCTATCGATTAAAATATTGTATTGCGATGCAAGATCGACCAACCACACAAACTCTTCTTTTAGCCGAGCTTTATATTCAGGAAGTTGCTGCGAAAAGTCGTTAACAGATTGCCCCACAAGGCCGCCTAAGCTTACACCTAAGCCGACAATTATAAGTACCACAATAACAACAGAAACCCCTTTTGGGATGCGATAGCGGCCAAAAAAAGTGATCAGCGGGTTACATACAATGGCAATAAACGCTGCCAAAATAAAGGGGATAATAATAACACTTGCGGCCTTAATACCGGCTAATACAACCACCAGTGCTGCAAATATTATTAAGCTTTTATTTACACCAGTTAAACTTGCCAACGCGCCAATCCTTTTCTAATTAAACTCGCTTTAGTGTAAGACAAAAACTAATTAAATGAAATATTTACAAAGTGATCGTTGTTTTTAAAATCACGTAATAATTTGCAATAATAGATTTTAAATAGTATACATTTTAAACACTTTGTGTACTTATATTTGGTAAGGTTGCTATGCATATATTTTTTACAGGTGCCACTGGGTTAATTGGCAAACACTTAACCCCCTTTTTATTACATCATCACAAAGTAACTGTACTTAGCCGCAACAAAACGAAAGCACACGTGCTACTAGGGCATAATATTGATGTTGTGACTGACGTAGCAAATATTGATTTTAACAATATTGATGTTGTTATTAACCTTGCCGGAGAACCAATCGTTAATAAACGATGGACTCAATCACAAAAGAAAATTATTAGAGACTCTCGTATAAAGCTCACTGAACAAATTAGTGATGCCATTACAAAGTGTGCTACACCTCCAGCCACGTTTATATCTGGCAGTGCTATTGGTTACTATGGCCGCCAAGGCGATACCCCCGTTGATGAGCAGAGCAGCGATGTAAATGATGAATTTAGCCATCAGCTATGTAAAGAGTGGGAGCTCGCAGCCCTAAAAGCGCAAAGTGATAAAACACGGGTGTGTTTATTACGCACAGGAATTGTACTTAGCAAAAACGGTGGCGCTTTAAGTAAAATGCTACCTGCGTTTAAGTTTTTTTTAGGTGGCCCGATTGGCGATGGTAAACAAGGTATGTCGTGGATACATATTGATGACATGACTCAACTCATTTTATTTATTATTAAGCATAAAGAGGTATTTGGGCCCGTGAATGCGACTGCACCAGCTCCTGTAAGTAATAAAGTATTTAGTAAAAGTTTAGCAACTGCCCTTTCTCGTCCTGCAGCCTTAACTATGCCAAGCCCTGTGCTAAAAGTGTTAATGGGTGAAATGTCTGATTTGCTCACTACTGGGCAGTACGTAATACCCAAAAAAGCGTTAGCGCATAATTACCGTTTTCATTTTACGGATATAGATTCGGCTTTGAGAAGTTTAATAAAGTAGGTGTATTCAGCATAGATACACCTAATAAAGGTTATAAAATACTACTTTAAGCTGGCTTGTAAAATTTTTTATACGCCCTAGTATCTAGTCTCCATTAAAATAGTCGTTTTATAATAAAAGAACCTTTATATGCTGCACTTACCAACCGTTATAAGCCTTTCTTTTATTTTAAACCTTATAATCGGGCTGTATTTTATCTCTATCTATAAATATAAAAAACAAGCGAGCTTTTTATATTTTGGCCTTGCTTGTAGCACCTTTACGCTCGCCATTGTCTGCGCAAGCTTACGCGTGCTCCTTAATTGGCCGTTTATTACCCATTACTTTGCAAGTCTATTTATTATTGCTTGCCCACTTTTTTTAATTATGGGTTTAAAAGCACTCAGCCCTTTAAATAAGAGCATATACAAGCAAGTTAGCTGTTTTCTAATCGTGGCTTCGGTTTTTTTACTCGTAGTTTACAACACCGCAGCAGAGCAAATATTGGTTAGTTTAATTCTGGCAGGGTTATTTTTGTATGCTTCGCATATTGTTTTAAACACCCGCTTTATAGCAAAAATACAGCAGCGTATGTTGTTACTTTGCTTATTACTACATGCAATCGTTATGTTGATACAGGGTGCTTTATTACTATTGCCTTTTTTTACTGAGCTCAGCTTTAACTTTGCCTCTGTTTTACAAATTACATTAGCGGTACATTTAATACTTGCCACCAGCGCCGCCCTATTGCTGCCTTTTTTGGTGTTTGCCAATACAGAGCATACGCTCAATACTCTTGCTAATCGTGACCCATTAACCCAGCTATTAAATAAACGCGGCTTAAATGCAGTTGCCAATACGTTATTTAGTAAAATTAGTACCGAGCAACCCCTAAGTATTATTATGGTCGATATAGACTTTTTTAAGCGCGTTAACGATGAATACGGGCACGATGCAGGCGATGAGGCAATTAAATGGGTTGCGCAGCATATTGCAGCGCTTTTTTCTAAGAGCGCAGTTACCTCGCGTGTTGGCGGCGAAGAGTTTGCAATTTTACTTAACCACTGCACTTTAAATGAGGCACAGTGCGCGGCAAACACCCTCAGAAAAAACATTAAAAACAAGCCTTTTAGCTACTACGGTAATACCATTTATTTAAGAATAAGCGCAGGAGTGGCATGCAGCGATTCTCAAACAAACTCTTTTAAATCGCTACTTAGTGCGGCAGATAAGCGCTTGTATATTGCTAAAACCACAGGGCGCGACAAAGTTATATGTAAATCTGCACAAAACCCTTTTATAAGTAAAAAACCGGTTTGCACATAAAAAAAGCCCTTCAATTGAAGGGCTTTGACATACACACTAAAACAAAATGATTACTGACATTTAAGCCCAGCAGAGTCTGCCTTATTAGGCACAAACTGAATGTTTGCTACCGATACTGAGGTTTTGCTGCTTGCATGTAAACTAAACGGGCTTGTAAGGCTTGCAAAATCTACGCCTTGGTTAGCAAAACAACGTAAGTCTACCGACACCGATTGCCATTTATTTTTGATTGATTGATCAACCATTTTACTCAATGCAATCGCACCACCACACTCACCTGAACAAGTCATAGCAAGGTTTACATCATCGGTTAGTGGCTCATTGAGTTTAATATCAAAACTAATAACGCCATTAGCCTCTAAATACGTAATGGTATCTTCTGCAAAGCTTGTGACTATTTCAGCACTTGCCTTTTGCTCGCCACTAAAATTAAATTGGCGTGCGTCTTCTTGAACTGTTTTATCCTCAGTACGGTATTTAAGTGCCCCCAGTTGATGAGTACTGCTTGATACATCTAATAGCTCATCGCCAGATTTAAGTAATAAACGCCACGGAGCAACCGGTGCGCCAACTAAAATATCCATATTAGTGAGCGCTGAGTTATCTAATTTAGAGTCTTCGTCTAAATTATCAGCTAATACATTTTTATCGCCATAAGTTAAACCAAAGCCGTACGGTAATAATGGGCTGTAATCGTCATCGCCTTTATTAACCGTTGCTTGTACTGCTGTTTTAGGCCATGAAAACGAAAGCTTGCCGCTAAAGTCATGTTGAATGCTGCCATCTTTGGCTTTTAAAATAACATCGGCAATACCGCAGCCCTCTGTACCTGGCAGCCATGCTGCAACAAATGCATCTGAGGCATTCAATTCACTGTTAACCCACATAGGGCGACCCGAAATAAATACCGATACAACCGCAATATCCTGCTTTTTTAATGACTTTAATAACGCGAGCGATTTTTTATTACCGCGCTCAAATTCAAGGTTATCTCTATCGCCGTGGCCTTCTGCATAAGGCTCCTCTCCAAATACCACAACGGCTACATCTGGGCGCTGATCATATGAGCCATCTGCACTTAAAATGGCACGACCACCCGCCTGCGTAATTTGTTTTTCAAGACCTGCATAAATAGACGTAGCTCCAGGAAAATCGGCATTTTTGTTATTAGTCCCTTGCCACGTAATACTCCAACCACCCGACTGCTTACCTATGTTATCGGCGCCATCGCCAGCAATTAATACAGTTTGGTTTGCATCAAGAGGCAAAATATTGTTTTTATTTTTAAGTAAAACAAGTGATTCGCGTACTGCTTGACGCGCAACTTCGCGGTGCTGCTGCGCACCAATTAGCTCCGTTTTACCCGAGAACTGACGCTTAGCCGGGCTTGGTTTATCAAATAAACCGGCACGCAATTTAACGCGTAAAATTCTACTTACTGCATCATCAATGCGCGACATGCTGATTTCGCCAGCTTTCACTTGCGCTATGGTGTTTTCGTACAGCGGCTTCCAAGCGCCCGTTGGCACCATAAAAATATCTAGCCCCGCATTAACAGCCTGTGCACAGCTCTCGTTTGTACAGCCTTCAATCTGGCCGTGGCCGTTCCAATCACCTACAACAAAGCCATCAAAGCCCATGCGAGTTTTAAGCACATCCGTTAACAGGTATTTATTGCCGTGGTTCTTAACCCCATGCCAGCTATTAAACGATGCCATAACCGACTGACTCCCCGCCGATAAGCCGCCTACATAACCTTGGGCATGTATATCAAACAAATCTTGCTCACTGTCGATATTATTACCTTGGTCATCGCCATCAACTGTGCCGCCATCACCTAAAAAGTGCTTAACGGTGCTAATAACGCGTTTATCACTTAAAAAGTCGCCATCAGCCTTACCCTGTAAACCATTTACAATTGCGGCGGAATAATCGCGTACAATACGAGGGTCTTCTGAATAACCTTCATAGGTTCTGCCCCAGCGGTCGTCACGCACAACAGCCACTGTAGGTGCAAATACCCAATCAATACCCGTTGCCATTACTTCAACCGCAGTGATAGCTGCTATTTGTTCAATCAATGCTGGGTTGTTTGCCGCACCTAAACCAATATTATGCGGAAACAAGGTCGCGCCAATTACATTATTGTGACCATGCACCGCATCGGTGCCCCACATTGTCGGTATTTTACTGCCATCAATAGAATCATCTACCGACGCCTGATAAAAATCTTCAGCCAACTTTACCCAGTCCATTGGTGTTGCGTGTTTATCACCATTAGGAAAGGCACCGCCTCCGTTTAGGTATGAGCCAAAGCCATATTTGCGCATGTCTTCAACGGTAATATCACGAATTTCTGGTTGAATCATTTGAGCTACTTTTTGCTCAAGTGTCATCGTTTTTAAATAATCGGCTATTTTGGCTTCAATTTCTGGGTCTTGTTTTACGGCAATATTAAGTTTTGGCCAAATTTGTTCTGTTTTAGACAACGCATTATTAGCTTCAGGAGTGGTTGGCGCGTCATTTGAACAAGCCGCTAAAATGCCTACTGATGCAATTAATGAGGCACGTGCTATTTTATTAAGTGAAAAAGGGGTTTTCATTATAGAGTCTCCTGAGCTTGAACTGGTTTACTTGCGCTTAAACCATAAAACGCGATAAATAAGTAACAAAAAATAGGTAAAACATACGAAAGTTGAACACCCACACTATCAGCAAGTGCACCTTGTAAAAGTGGCACTATTGCCCCCCCAACAATCGCCAAGCACAAAATACCAGAGCCTTGCGCGGTATGCTTACCAAGGCCATTTAACGCTAAACTAAAAATAGTTGGGAACATAATAGAATTGAATAAACCAACCAGTAGTATTGACCACATTGCTAATTGACCCGACGTGCTCATAGCAATAAACACTAAAACAATGGCCATACTTGCGTTAAAGCCAAGCACTTTACCAGCGGGTAATTTTTGCATGACGGCTGCACCAATAAAACGCCCCACCATAGCTCCACCAAAATAGTATGTGATGTAGTGAGCGGCAACATGCTCTTTTAAACCAGCAATATTTTCTTGTGCTAAAAAGCTAACTAAAAAACTGCCAATTGCAACCTCTGCGCCTACATACATAAATATACCTACAGCACCGAGTGTTAGGTGACGGTACTGCCATGCACTACCCTCAATGGTCTCTGACTTTTCAGCGGCTTGTTTTTGCTCATTCATTATGTCTGGCAATTTAAGCCATGCAAAAATACCGGCTAGTAAAATAAGCATGCCTGCTAATAGTAAATAAGGAAGTTGTACCGATTCTGCATTTTGTGCCGGTGTTAAAAACGCCTCAGAAGCAGAGTCAAGAATCAAAAATGCACCAAATGTAGGAGCAACCGTAGTGCCTAGCGCATTAAATGCTTGCGTTAGAGTAAGGCGAGAAGACGCTGTTTTAGGGGCGCCCAATAAACTTACATAAGGGTTTGCAGAAACCTGCAATAAGGTAATACCGCTTGCCAGTACAAATAAAGCAAACAAAAATACTGGGTAATTATGTAGCGCCGCGGCTGGGTAAAAAAGTACACAACCACATGCTGCTATAAGTAACCCCACTACAATGCCTTTTTTATAGCCTAATTTTTTAACTATATAGCCACTTGGCAGTGACATTAAAAAATAAGCGCCAAAAAAACAAAATTGCACCAGCATGGCTTGTGCATAAGTTAGGTTAAACACCGCTTTTAAATGCGGGATTAAAATATCGTTTAAGCAGGTAATAAATCCCCACATAAAGAATAAAGTAGTTAAAGAAGTTAATGCAAAACCATAGTTTTTATCTTGGTAGTTTTGCGACTGTGTGTGTGTCCTCAGTGGTGCTGAACTGGCCATGGGCTCTCCGCAATTTATTATTATAAATTAGGGCGTGTTGTTCTTTGCGGATTGAGATTTGTTCAATCTAGGGGCGATTAAATCGCGGCGCGAGGTTTGTAACCTAGTGGGCTAAGTAAAAACCAAGCAACAAAGAGTTAATCGTCCCTAGAAAGAACCCGAAGGGCAACGTATGTTTGGCATTTATGCTGCGTTATCGCCTATTTATGGGGAATAACCACACTTCATAGGCTCTGCCTTGCCTAAAACCAAACATACAGCTGCAAATTCAACCATCAAAGATCAATACGCCCTAATACAAAAGTCGTTATTAAAAATTGCCGTGTAACCCAGCAACATTAAAGAGTTGACCTTCGTATCAATTAACACTAATCTAAAAATGTAAGCGCTTTCACGTGTAATTAAATACGAACATGTAACATATTTCAACAAGTTTTATTTTTTTATAAACGCGCCCTTACGCTTCATCGCAGTAAATACAGTGGCTATTTATGCATTTAAGGTTTAAAAAGGTTTGTTACTAATGACAAAATTATCGTTACCATCTCATTCACCTCTATTAACAAAAAACTTTGTTTATGGTGTGGCTACGGCATCATTTCAAATTGAAGGCGGGGTTGAGCATCGCCTACCCTGTATATGGGATACCTTTTGCGATACACCCAACAAAATAGCCGACAGCTCAAATGGGCATGTTGCCTGCGATCATTTCAACCAGTGGCAAAACGATATTGAATTAATAGACTCGCTTGGCGTAGATGCGTATCGACTTTCTATCTCTTGGCCGCGAGTTATCACCTTATCGGGCGAGCTAAACCCTGAGGGCGTAAATTTTTATATTAATATTCTTGATGAGCTCAATAAGCGCAACATTAAAGCGTTCGTAACGCTATATCACTGGGATTTACCTCAACATTTAGAAGATAAAGGCGGCTGGTTAAATCGCGATACAGCTTATGAATTTGCTCGGTATGTAAAGCTTATTAGCCAAGCATTTGGCGAGCGGGTGTTTTCGTACGCGACCCTAAATGAGCCATTTTGCAGTGCCTTTTTAGGCTACGAAGTAGGCATACATGCTCCAGGTTTAGTGGGCAAAGAGTACGGTAAAAAAGCGGCTCACCATTTATTGCTTGCCCATGGATTGGCAATGGATGTGCTAAAACACACCTCGCCTAATACTCAAAATGGTATTGTGCTTAATTTTACACCTTGCTATCCCTTAACGCAGTCAGCAGAAGATATAAATGCAGCCCGTTACGCCGATGATTATTTAAATCAATGGTATATGAAACCAATAATGGACGGCCAATACCCAGAAATTATAAAACAGCTTCCTAGCCATCAGCAGCCTGAAATCCACCCAGGCGATATGGACATAATTTCACAGTCTATTGATTACTTAGGCATTAATTTTTATACGCGCCAAATATACAAAGCGCATCCTAGCAATATATACGAGCCACTTGATCCACAAGGGCCTCTAACCGACATGGGCTGGGAAATTTACCCGCAGTCGTTTACCGATTTACTTGTAGCACTTAACAATACCTACACCTTACCGCCTATTTATATTACCGAGAACGGCGCGGCGATGCCCGACGCCATTAAAAATGGCGAGGTAAACGATGTAGATCGCGTAAACTATTATCATAGCCACTTAAATGCCGTGCACGATGCCACAGCACAAGGGGTTAATATTATTGGTTACTTTGCGTGGAGCTTAATGGATAATTTTGAATGGGCTGAGGGCTATCTAAAACGCTTTGGTATTGTTTACGTTGATTATAAAACTCAGCAACGTACTATAAAAGCCAGTGGCCAAGCTTATAAAAGCTTAATACAAAGCCGTAAATAGCCAATAAAAGCTATACGATTAATCGCATAAATAAAAATCAAAAAGCGAGTACCTAACATCATGATAAGTGTAAAAGAAAAAATAGCCTATGGCCTTGGCGATACGGCGAGTAATATTATTTTTCAAACAGTTATGATGTTTTTAATGCTTTACTACACAGATGTAGTAGGGCTTTCTCCTGCGGTGGTAGGCACCCTATTTTTAGTGGTTAGATTGTTTGATGCCATCACCGACCCGGTTATGGGTAACTTAGCCGATAAAACCAAATCGCGCTTTGGCCATTTTAGGCCCTATTTATTGTGGCTTGCCCTGCCCTTTGCGCTTATTAGTATTTTAGCTTTTACCACGCCAGAGCTTGAAGGCACAGATAAAATTATTTACGCCTTTACCACCTACACCTTGCTTATGGTGGCGTATACCGCCATAAATATTCCTTACTGCGCATTAGGTGGGGTGCTCACAAGCGATGTAAAAGAGCGTGTTAGCGTGCAATCGTATCGTTTTGTGTTTGGTATGTTAGGCGGCGTTATTGTCGCCGGCTGTACAATGCCAATGGTTGAATACTTTGGCCAAGGCGATAACGCCAAAGGCTATCAATACACCATGACGGCAATGAGCTTGCTTGGCTTAGTGTTATTCTTACTGTGTTTTTTTGGTACCAAAGAGCGCGTAGAGCAACCTCCTGAGCAAAACCTGTCGTTGTTTAAAAGTTTAAAAACCTTGATTAAAAACGATCAATGGCGTGTCCTGTGCGCTGCCGCACTGTTTTTACTCACTGGCCAAGTATTGCGTTTAACCTTAGGGGTTTATTACGTTAAATACTATTTAGGGCAAGAAGATTTAATTACCTCCTTTATGACCTTAGGCGTGTTTGCCAGTATGGTTGGGTGTGCGTGTGCTCAGCCGTTGGCTAAACGGTTTTGTAAAATAAAAGCCTATATTAGTTTGCAGTTAATTGCTGCAGGCATATGCATTGCGAGCTATTTTATCTCCCCTGATAACATTACTTTGGCATTTGCCGCCTTTATTTTGTGGAAGTTTTTTTTAGATATGGCCACCCCGCTACTGTGGGCAAAAATGGCCGACACCATAGACTACGGGCACCACAAAACTGGGGTAAGAATTACTGGCCTTGTGTATTCGGGCGTTATATTTTTCATAAAAATGGGTGTGGCGTTAGGCGGGGCAATTGCAGGCTGGCTGCTGTCTTTTTATAATTATCAGGCGCAAACAATGCAGAGCCTGGATACGCAGCAAGGTATTTTATTATCGTTTACTATTATACCGGCGTTTGGTTCTTTGTTTGTTGCTTTTATTATGCGTAAATACACGCTCAATAACGCACAGTTAGCCTCTATACAGGCATCGCTAAAAACTAGTGCTAGTTAACATTTAGTGGGTACGGTATTATTTGCCTGCTAAAATAAAGGATATAAGTGAGTTAACAATAACATGGCCACAATTTATGAAGTGTCGGAGCTTGCTGGCGTATCGTTAGCTACAGTGTCACGGGTAATGAATAAAAACACCCGCGTAAGTGAAAAAACCACCAAAAAAGTACTCGATGCAATGCAACAGCTGGGCTATAAGCCCAACTCTATTGCGCAATCGCTTGCCTCGAACAGAACCAACAGCGTGGGAATTTTGGTCTCAGAGCTTCATGGTCCTTTTTTCGCTCAAATGATGGCGGGCATCGAGTCAGCCCTGCGCGCTGCGGGTAAGCACGTTATTATTACCACCGGTCACAGTGAAGACGATAAAGAAAAAGACGGCATTGAATTTTTAATTAGCCGCAAATGCGATGCGCTTATTTTACATGTAGAGTCAGTCAGTGATGACTACCTAATTGAGCTAAGTAAAGGTAAAACCCCTATTTACCTTATTAACCGATACGTACATTCACTTGAAAGTAACTGCATTAGCCTAGATAACGAGCTCGGCGGCTACTTAGCCAGTAAATCTATTGTTGAACAAGGCCACAAAAATATTGCTTATATTGCGGGGCCGCAAGTTAAAGCCGATGCCAGAAACCGTTTAAAAGGACATAAAAAAGCGCTTCGTGAGAACAATATCCCCTTTAATGAGGCGCTGTTTTACGAAGGTGATTTTAACGAAATTGGTGGCAGCAAAGGCCTTGAAAAACTACTCAATACGCGTATTCCCTTTAGTGCTTTAGTGTGTGCCAACGATGAAATGGCATCAGGCGCTATGAAATACGCCCGTGAGCATGGCTTTAATTTACCAAACGATTTGTCGGTTATTGGCTTTGATAACGTTATATTTGCCAATTACCTTTACCCTACACTTACCACCATAGATAACCCAGTAGAAGAAATGGGTGAGATGGCTGCAAAAATGGTGCTACAAGATGTGTATCAGTATAAAAACTTACACATAAACCGCGTGTTTGAACCCACTTTAATTAAACGCGACTCAACCCAAGCATTGCCAAAATAACGCATAAAAAGCGGCGCTATATTAAGCGCCGTTTTTATTAACCCCCCAGGAATACCAATCCGCAATAATACTTAATCATTTTGCGGGGCTAAATGTGTCGCTACTTTCGTTAAAAAACTCTCATTTAGAACAACTAAATAGCGAATTTTTTGCCTAGTTATCAACACATTTATCCATCCTCAAAATAGATCACTTAATTATGCGCATTGGTATAACTTATTTTGCTATCCACGGGGTTACTTTAACTACATTTTCTATATCACCGAGCAGATTTACGTCATCTTCCCAGTTATCCTGTACTGCAAAGTAGCAGATTGATTTTTCGCACTGTATATGCGGGTTATTAAAAGTCACAGGCTCTTTAAACGTTACAGCAACGCCTTTTTGCTCAGGCAATAAAAACCACATGAGCTTACTAACAAAAAAGCCCGATAAATCTGTTAAAAGTTCATCTAACTCGTTATTAATTGTGTACAACGAATCTTTAGTGAAACTAAGCCCTTCAAATTCGCTGGCCTCAATTTGCAATTTTAACTGACAATCGTGATCAGGATTTTGTGGCTCTACAACAATAACGGCTTTATCCGTATCGAGCTGCTTATCAAACGGTAAAAGTAACTGTGCTTTATCGGTAAAATTAAGCGGGTATTCGTTATTTTCGGTTAAAATTGTGCCGCTTTTAATAGCGCATGCCTCGTTTGTGGCAATGTCGCTAATGTAAAAGTTAACCCGTGCATACTGAAAGTCGCCCTTGTTAACCACTTTTAATCTATCGTAAAAGCCATCGTACGACATTACAAACTCTTTGGCGTTAACATTGAGTGTTAAAACACTCAGTGCTAGTAGCGATATAGCTTGAGTGGTTTTTAAAATTCCTTTATTCATCAAAGTAAGCTCTGTTTTGGTTAATCATGGTGTTTAACTCTTCTATGTAGGCCTCGCCGCGCTCAGAGTACGACATTAACCCATGGGTTAATGCCGTTGCCGCAATGGGCTTTTGCTGTCGGCGCAGGTCTTCGCGTATCAGGCGTAAATCTTTGTAAGCAGAATGCGTGTTAATATTTCTAAAATACGAGCTTACTGCCGCACGTACCGACTTAAATGCAGCAACTTCGTGTGCCGCTCCAGTATTGCGGCGTCTTGGAACCATACCGCAGCCTTTTGAATAGCACCATTGGCCAAAAAAGTTAAGCCCTATGCGTGCAAAGCGCGATGTACCCCACGCCGACTCATTCGCCGCTTGCATTAGCGCAAGCTCTTTAGGAATAATATCAACACGGCGCAGCGCTTGGCTTAAAATTAGGGTGTTTACTGTTTCAGGTAAGCCATAGGC
Organism: Pseudoalteromonas sp. MM1; assembly: GCF_030296835.1. Taxonomy (NCBI): domain Bacteria; kingdom Pseudomonadati; phylum Pseudomonadota; class Gammaproteobacteria; order Alteromonadales; family Pseudoalteromonadaceae; genus Pseudoalteromonas; species Pseudoalteromonas sp. MM1. Next base: position 2,147,370 of record NZ_AP027922.1, read on the forward strand.
TTTTAAAATATTAACGATGTCGCGCTGTTGTTTTTTCTCGAGCGGTTCGTTGTATTCAAGCATCATACGCGCAATTTCTAACTTAGCGCGTTGCTGTAATATTTTTTTATTTTCAGCCTCAACGTGCGGGCGAATAAAATCAAAAAATGCCTGTTTTTTCTCTTTTACGTCAGCAAATTCAGAAAATTTAGGTAAGGTAACATTGTGCAGGGGTTTTTCTTTTTTCTTTACTTTTTTAGGTTGTTCACCTGTGGTTTGTTCTTCAACCTCTTGCTCATTACTTTGCATAAACGGATATGCAAGCGCCCATAAAAAAAATACGCTTAGTAACAGCTTTAAAATGGTTTTTAGCATGTAGTCTCTCTTTCAAACAACAATTATGCATGGGTAATACACACGCATACGAAACCCCATTATACCTAAGCCACTTTGTAAACGCGAATAACCTACTTTGTTCATTCGCAATTTATAAGCACAAAGGTATACTGAGCAAGTAGCCGCTGATTATGAATAAATACGCTACGATTAAATAACCCCTTGTTTGATAACGTTTTAGGTAAAGCAGTATGGATAAACAGTGGCAACAACGAATAATAGAGCAAGCTAAACACCGCCCTAATGACAATCGTTCACCTTGGCAGGTTGACCGCTCTCGCATTATTCATGCGGCAGCATTTAGGCGTTTACAAGCAAAAACCCAAATTATGGGGATAGGTTTAAACGACTTTTATCGCACTCGTTTAACCCATTCGTTAGAAGTATCACAAATTGGTACCGGCATATTGCGGCATTTAAAAGCGCAGCACAGCGATTTTGAACATTTCCCCTCTACTGGTTTATTAGAAACCTTATGTTTAGCGCACGATATAGGCCATCCCCCGTTTGGCCACGGCGGCGAAATTGCCTTAAATTATATGATGCGTGAGCACGGTGGATTTGAAGGTAACGCACAAACATTGCGTATAGTAGCTAAACTTGAGCCTTACTCTAACGGGCACGGCATGAACCTAACTCGCCGCACGTTACTTGGCTTTATTAAATATCCCGCATTTATAGACGATTTATGGCACACCATTCCTGAGATAAATAACACACGCTCATTTATAAAAGCAGATGATTGGCGCCCCGCTAAAGGCTTATACAAAAACGATGCACAAATATTTGAGTGGATCATTGCCCCTTTAAACAACAACGACAAGGCGCTACTAACAAGTCATACGCCTATAGATCAATACCGTGCAAAAACCCGTTATAAATCGTTAGATAGCGCCATAATGGAACACGCCGATGATATAGCGTACGCAGTGCACGACCTAGAAGATGCAATAGCCACTAAAGTGCTTACACTAGATGATTGGCAAACACACGCATTACCCCACTTAAACGCGCTTAATTACGATTGGTTAAACACTAAATTAGACTCGCTCACCCAACGCTTGTTTTCAAAAAACGATTTTGAACGTAAAGACGCCATAGGCGAGCTGGTAAATATGTTTATTATTCATATTCATTTAGATGTGCAACATGGTGATTTTGATTGCCCTATTTTGAAGTACACCGCAAAGCTGGACCCGCAGTACGAGCGCGTTTTGCAAATATTAAAGCATTTTGTATTTAAGCGCTTAATACGCGACCCAGAAATGCAGCAAATAGAGTTTAAAGGTCAAAACTTACTAATTGAGTTATTTACCGCTTTTGCCAGCGACCCACTACGTTTATTGCCCGAAACCACACAAGCTCTTTACATAGAGGCCGAGAAACAAAACCAAGGCATGCGCATAATATGCGACTACCTAAGCGGCATGAGCGATGAATACGCTTATAAAACCTATCAAAGGTTGTTCTCCCCTATTCAATAATGGTTCAATAAAGCCAAGTGCGCATCTGGCACTTGGTCATCTCTTGACAATTTTTACCTGCAAAGTCTCATAAACCATTGTATATTTAATAAACTATAAAAATAAGAGCATGGATTATGAACACACCACACACTTTTAACTCCTTTAAAGCGTTTTACCCGTATTACTTAAAAGAGCACCGCAATGTAACCTGCCGCCGTTTACACTTTGTGGGGAGCGTACTAGTACTGGCAGTTATCGTAATCGCGCTGTTAAAACAGCAATACACCCTATTATGGTTATTGCCTGTTATTGGCTACGGATTTGCGTGGGTTGGGCATTTCTTTTTTGAAAAAAACCGCCCTGCTACATTTAAGCACCCAATTTATAGCTTATGGGGAGATTGGGTTATGTTTAAAGATATACTTATCGGTAAAATAAAATTTTAATTTTTATATTATTTTCTCATAAAAATCACTCGCAACCTTTTTAAACGCTATACAAATTGCAAATTAAATACCTCACCTTTAAATGTTAATTAATTTAACATTTAAAGGTGAGGTATACACACATTTTTTAAACCCTTTTATTAAATACACATTTTCAAAGGCCCTCACACTGCCCTTACCTGTTAATCAAATGTAAACACTAGGATTGGTAATTATTTTAAGCTTCATCAGTGACTTACCAAATTCAGCCTGTTTATAACTTTTAACTTGTTTAGCTTCATTAATTCGAAATTGTAATTATATACCCCATTATTTTAATTGAATGTTATTCAATTGACTCATTTTGTTAATGCGGTTTATGTTCTCAAAGCCGATTAAATAAAAATTAGCGGTTATAAAAAAATTTTAAATCAATGGGTAATCAAACGAGGATCAACAACATGTATAAAAGCCTACCGTTTAGGTTAAATAATGTAAAAATAAGTACAGCGCTGGCTATGGGTGCATCGTTTTCTCTATTCGGCGCATTTTCTGCACATGCAGCAGAGCAGTCGCCGCAAGTACAAGAAGATATAGAGCAAATAAGCGTTATTGGCTCACGTCGTTTGGGGCGTACTGTAGAAGATAGTGCCGTTCCTATTGATATTATTGGCGCAGAGGCGCTTACCAGCTCAGGCCTTACAGAGACAAACGCGCTGCTGAGCAATTTACTACCCAGCTTTAACTTTCCGCAAGCATCACTTACCGATGGCAGTGACCACGTACGCCCTGCACAGCTTCGTGGTTTAGCGCCCGATCATACCTTAGTGCTTGTTAATGGAAAGCGTCGTCATAGTAGTGCTCTACTCAATCTTAATGGTTCAACGGGCCGTGGCTCATCGTCTGTAGATTTAAATGCAATACCAGCTAATGCAATTGAACGCATTGAAGTTTTACGCGATGGCGCTGCAGCACAATACGGCTCTGATGCAATAGCGGGTGTGATTAATATTGTACTTAAAAGCGCAAGCAGCGGAGGCTCCCTTGCAGCTATTTATGGGGCAAATATTACTGAAATGGATGGTGTACCTGAGCTTGAATCGGTATCTGAGGGTAGCGATGGCAACTTAGTATTTACAGAAGGCGGCGATCGCTCTTTAACCGATGGGCAAACGCTCACTCTGCAAGGTAATATTGGTTTAGAGCTGGGTGATGATGGCTTTTTAAATATTTCGACCGAATACCGCGACCGCCACTCAACTAACCGTGCCGATTATGATCAACGCGAAAACTACGACCGATTAGAAGATGGTTCACTCGACCCTCGCGAGTTTACCGTTAACCGCTATAACCATAATTTTGGTAACGGCGATGTAGAAGACCTATCGGTTTTTTATAATGCAGGGTATCAACTAGCCAACGATGTAGATTTGTATTCTTTTGGCTCCTACTCTAAACGAGAAGGCGAAGGCGCTGGTTTTTATAGGCGCGCAAGTGACAGCCGTAATATTCAAGAAATTTACCCCGACGGTTTTTTACCTGTGATCACCTCAGATATAAACGACTACTCACTCGCGTTAGGTGTTAAGGGTTTTATAAGTGATTGGAACTACGATGTATCGGCTGTGTATGGGGAAGATGCATTTGAATTTGGCGTAACCAATAGTTTAAATACGTCGTACGGACCAACTAGCCAAACAACTTTTGATGCAGGTACGTTGACATACGATCAACTTACTTTAAATGCCGATTTAAGCCGCGAAGTTGATATAAGCTTTTTAGAAAGCGCAGTCAGTGTTGCCATTGGTGCTGAGTACCGCCGTGAAGGCTACCAAATAGAAGCTGGCGAAGAAGCCTCATACGCACAAGGCACATTTGGCCCAGGCGGTGTAGTCACAGGCGAAGATGGCCCGTTTGGTGCAGCAGGTGCACAAGTATTTCCTGGCTTTACACCTGAGTCTGAAGGTGACAACAGCCGTCATAATGTGAGTTTTTACATAGACTTAGAAACCTACCTCACAGATGATTGGAATATTGCTGTGGCAGCGCGTTATGAGGATTACTCAGATTTTGGTGATACACTTAACGGCAAAATTGCAACACGCTATTCGTTAACTGAAGATTTAGCCATACGCGCTTCAGCGTCAACAGGGTTTAGAGCGCCTTCATTACAGCAGCAATATTTTACCTCAGTTGCTACTGTATTTGTTGATAGCGTTCCGACCGAAACCGGCACCTTTGCACCAAGCAGTGATGTAGCCAAAGCGCTTGGCTCGCCGGGCCTTGATGCCGAAGAAGCCACAAACTACGGGGTTGGCTTTACTTGGTCTACCGACTTTAATTTCAGCTTATCGGTTGATTACTATCAAATACTAATTGATGACCGGATTGTTTTATCAAACAATTTATCGGGCGCAGCAATAGAAGAGTTGCTAGCTGGCACGGGCGCTAACCAAGGCCGCTTTTTCTTAAACGCTATAGATAGCAAAACGCGTGGTGTTGATGTGGTTGCCTCGTACAACTTAATCACCGATGGCTATGGCGATATTGCCTTTAACTTAGGGTATAACTACGGCAAAAATGAAGTCACTGATATTATTGACCCGCCCGCTGAACTACAAGGTGCTGGGTTTGATCAAGACAACTTGTTCTCAGGTACAGAGCTACGCCGCTTTGAAGTAAGCACCCCGCGCAATAAATACAATTTAAGTGCTACATGGACCCATGATGCGCTGCGTACAACACTTAGAACTACGCGTTATGGTGAAACCCAAGACCCTTCATCAACGCCTGAGCTAAACGAGGTATTAAAGCCTAAGTGGATCACTGATTTAGATGTAGCCTATGCCGCTACTGATAACCTAACGCTTAGTTTAGGTGCCAATAACATTTTTGATGTATACCCAGATCCTACCCGCGAAAATGTAGAAGAAGTCTCTACTTTTTCTCGCTTGTTTGCTTATTCAAGCTTTTCGCCCTACGGATTTAATGGCCGTTATGTGTACGGCAAAATAGAAATGAAGTTTTAAGCGCTCAACATTTCAAAAACTACTCCAAAACACAAAAGCCACCTAGTCGGTGGCTTTTTACTGCGAACTAGTTAAATTAATTAGACTTTAGTTAACCAGCCGTGTTTGTCTTCACTTTTACCCCATTGAATATCGTTCAATGCTTGGCGTAATCGCGCTGTTGTAGGGCCTGGCTCGCCACTGCCTACTTTGTATTCTTTATCGTTATGAATAAACGTGCCTACCGGCGTTAACACCGCAGCAGTGCCTGAAAGTGCAGCTTCTGTACCTGGCTTTGCAGCACGCTCTAAAAGCTCGGTAACACTAAAGTTACGCTCGCTTACCGTCATGCCTAAATCTTTTGCAATGGTTAAAATGCTATTACGGGTTACGCCATGTAAAAACGTGCTATCGAGCGCTTTGGTGATAATTTCGTCACCGTCAATAAGAATAAAGTTAGCAGCACCTGTTTCTTGTACGTCGCCGCCTGGGCAAAACAATATTTGATCGGCTTGGTATTTTTCGCGTGCTGCGCTAATTGGTGCAAGTGCACTGGCGTAGTTACCGCCGCTTTTTACCATGCCCATGTGCGGCGCACAGCGCATGCCATCTTCTTCAAGTAATACACGCAGTGCAGTAGCGCCACCGGTAAAGTAATCGCCAACTGGCGATAAAAGTGTATATAACAACGAGCTCATTGACGGTGCAGCCGCTTTACCAATGGCAGCCTCTGTTCCTATGTGAGTTGGGCGAATGTACATAGAGCCCGGTGGTAATGGCGTTTCATCAGCATACTCTTTAACAATCTCGATAATCATGTCTTTTAGCATTTGCCCATCAAAGCTTGGTAAGCTTAATAACGCAGAGCTTTGCTGCATACGCGCAATGTTCGCATCTATTCTAAAAATATAAATAGAGCCATCTTCGTGGCGAAAAGCTTTTAAGCCTTCAAAACACGTGCTTGAATAATGAAGGACGTGCGCGCCCGCATGAAGTTCAAGTTTATCGGAAGGGACGATTGAGCTTTCGCTCCATTGGTTATCTGAAAAACGAGCTTGAATCATCTGCGGCATAAACACAGTACCGAATGCGGCCATTTTAATCTCTCTTGTGTGGTCTATTTTTCTCCATTGTATGACAATCATGCATCGTTTAACCATAGCAAAACTGAGGCTTTTTTAATTATTAAAAAGAATTTTTTGCAACTGCTGTTTATAAATTGGCCACATTGTTAACCACATACAAAAAAGCCGATTAATGCATCTTCATTAATCGGCTTTTTAAAGGCACATTATTTATTTAAACGAGTACCTAATAATACGTTTTAATACCGAGCCGTACTGTTTAAAAAAACCACCTGTATGATAATCAATACCGTGCTTTTGCATAACGGCTTGCACTTGCGGGGCCACCTCTTGATAGCGAGAGGACGGCATATCAGGAAATAAGTGATGCTCAATTTGGCAGCTTAAATGCCCAGTTAAAACATGAAACCAATGCGATCCTTTAATATTAGATGAGCCTAAAACTTGGCGATAGTACCATTGCCCTTGCGTTTCGTTTATGCAGTCTTCTTGTTTAAAGGTTTCGGTGTCCTCAGTAAAGTGGCCACAAAAAATAATGGTTGAGGTCCATAAATTACGGATTAAATTTGCCAGTAAGTTGCCTGCTAATACCCATACAAACAAAGGCCCTGCCAATAAAGGAAATATCACATAATCTTTTATTAATTGGCGCGCGCCTTTACTAAAAAAACGCTGTTTTAGGGTAGAATGCGATACACCCCCTTCGCGGTTTTCTTTCTTTTTACCTATAAACACACGTTCCGCTGCCAGTTCGTGATACGACACCCCCCACTGAAACAGCACACTTAAATTTATATAGGTAATAAACTGCCATACATTTTTTAAGCGCCATTTAAAATCATTACTTAAACGCAATAAGCCATAACCAAAGTCGCGGTCTTTACCAATAATATTAGTGTACGTGTGGTGCTCAAAGTTATGAACGCGATGCCAGCTTTGCCCATCGCAGGCAATATCCCATTCATAATGCTGCGAGTTAAGCTGCTTGTCGTTCATCCAATCGTATTGGCCGTGCATAACGTTGTGGCCAATTTCCATGTTGTCTAAAATTTTTGCCAGCGCTAATAACAGTACACCCGCAACCCATAAAATTGGCTGAATAAAGCCCAGCATAAGTAAAATACGCCCACTCCACTCACATAGACGCTGCTTTTTAACAACCGAGCGAATGTAGTTTGCATCTTGTTGCCCTACTTTGCTTAGCGTATCCATTTTTATGGTATCTAAATCGTGGGCTAACTGATCAAAGTTTATGTTTTTCATAGTTGTAACTCCAAGTCGCTAACAGGTTGGCTTACACACAGTTGAATTAACTGCTCGCCATTATCACTCAGCTCGCCGGTTTTTAAATTACGCACCACGCCTGACTTTTTAATGCACTGACACTGATGGCAAATACCAATGCCACACCCGCGTTTAACTGGTAGTTGTTTTGCCTCAAACTGTGCTAACAAAGCGTTGTTAGCATTGACGACATGAGCGGTGCTATTAATCTGTACGTTAAATAGGCTGTCGTCATTTTGGCTTGGCTGTGTTAAACCAAATGCCTCTTGGTAATAATTTAAATGGTGCTTTTTAGCAAAATCACTCACCGTTTTCATAAAGTTTGCTGGCCCACAGCAGTAAATATCTGGGTTTTCCCACACATTTACATGGCGTGTAATGTCACCTGATTGCTCGCGAGTGAGCAAAAAAAATGAAAAATGCGAAAACTGATTTGCTAATGCACTTAGCTCATCTACACATTGGTGTGCTGCAGCTTTGGCATAATAAATTAACGATACTTTTTGTGTGGTATGTTTTAAATGCTCACTAATCATGGCAAGCATAGGTGTAATACCCGAGCCCCCCGCTATAAACGTTGTATTGTTTTGGGAATTTTTATAAACAAAGTCGCCACTAGACGCTGAAATATTACACCACTCACCGACTCGTAAAGCACTGCTTAAAAGGCTTGTAAAACGCCCTTGCTCATTAGTTTTAATTAATAAACGCACTAACCCCGTTTTTTTAAATTGCTCAGGGCTTGAGGCAACCGTAAACACACGGGTTAATAAACGCCCATTTATTTCTACCGTTAAACTAATATGTTGCCCAGCAATGTGTGCCTGCCAATGTTGAGTAGGCTTTAAGGTAATACTTAAAAAATCACCATTGTGCTGCGTCAGCTCTTCTATTTTTGCTCTATAAAGACCAGCACGCCACGCAGGCTTAACCATTTGCATAATGGGCTCAATGTAGCCTGCAAAGCTTTGATGGTGTAAAAACCACTTCGCAAATTGGTCTAATACTTTAGTAATCATCACTATTAATCTCTTGGATATTAAATATTGAATTTGAACTTACATGTGTACGCCCAAACTTCAGCGCACAAGTGTACGCCCAAAAAATTTAATTTCAATAGTATTAGAGTAAATATTCAATTTTTTTAGTGCAGTTTTTACGCAGCGCCCTAATTCAAAGCAATTAACTAAAGCCTCAATTAAGGTGCAATAAATAGCTGTTTAAAATATTAAAACCAGCAATAGCGCTTTGAAGATAAGCCCTTTATTATTGAAATATATGGTTTTTATTAAAGCGCTACATTTAGAAAAATCAGCAACAATATGCTAATGTAGGTATTACTTGCTTACTTATTGGACAGGACAACAACCGTGTTTTTACCTATAAAAACGATTGCTAAAACAGTATCCATGGCGTTTATAGCTGTACTCGTTTCAATGCCAGTGGCGGCTGTTGATTACAAAAACCTTGATGTATTAGCACTCAATGTAAAAGCCGTCAGTGTGGCTAAAGGAGTAACTATCCCCTGGGCTATTGAGCCGCTAAGTAATGGTGATTTACTTATAACCGAGCGAAGCGGCACACTTTATTTATTGCCTAAAAACTCATCAACCTTAACTAAGCTCTCGGGTTTGCCACAAATTGATGCTAACGGGCAAGGTGGTTTACTCGATTTAGCCCTACATAGCGACGCAAACAATAATCAATGGCTTTACATAACTTACTCAAGTACCCAAGGCGCTAAAAGTGGCAGTAATACAGCCCTAATGCGCGCCAAGCTTAGTGACGATCGCACTGAGCTTTTAAACACACAATTACTTTATAAAGGTGAGCATAACAGCACAAAAGGCCAGCACTACGGCAGCCGTATTGTGTTTGATAACCAAGGCTATGTTTACTTTTCTATTGGCGATCGCGGCGCGCGCGATAAAAATCCGCAAGACTTAAGCCGTGATGGCGGTAAAATTTATCGCTTACACATTGATGGCCGTATTCCTAAAGATAACCCGTTTGTAAATCAAAAAAGCGCTAAACCCGCTATCTGGTCATACGGACACCGTAACCCACAAGGCATGTGGTTTGATAAAACAACACAAACGTTATGGTCTCATGAGCACGGCCCACGCGGCGGCGATGAGCTAAACATAATTAAAGCGGGCGCTAATTATGGCTGGCCGGTGGTTAGTTATGGAGTTAATTACAGCGGTTCGTCGTTTACCGACATACAAGAAAAAGACGGCATGCAATCGCCCGTACTGCATTGGACCCCCTCCATCGCCCCTTCTGACATGTTATTGGTTAGCAGCGATAAGTACCCGCAATTAAAAGGCAAGCTTTTGCTATCGTCTATGAAGTTTTCGTTTTTAAGTGCACTGGAAATATCTAACAAAGGTGTTTCAAAGCAATATAAAATTTTAGAAGGAATAGGCCGCGTTCGCAGCTTAGCACAAGGCAGTGATGGCTATATTTACTTAGGCATTGACGGACAAGGTATTAAACGCCTTGAGCCTGACCTATAAAACCGTTTGTAACCGCAGCATAGCAAATAATGCGTTTACCTTGTTTTTATTAACAAGGTAAATGCCCTTCGGCTAAAAGAACTATTTAGCTCTTTGTAGCGTATGGTAATGCTATTACTTTTATAAAACTAAGCGAGCTCCATGTTTTCATTATTTAAATCAGACCCGACAAAAAAACTACGCAAAGAGTACGACGCAAAACTTGAGCAAGGCATGCAAGCACAGCGTAAAGGCGACATTAAAAGCTACGCCATGTTAAGCGCAGAAGCCGAAAAAATCTGGAGTGAAATAGAAGCGCTTGAAGCAAAAAAGCCAGATAATACCAATCGTGTTAAGTAATTAGACATTTATAGCGACGGATAAATAGAGTGATAACAAGGCATAAATTTCGACATGTAGTTGTTCTACATGAGAAATTTATAACGCAGTTAACGCTTTATTTAGCACGCGAGAGAGGCTAAATATTTAAGTCGATTGGTATAAATATCGTGTCTGTACTGTTTTAAAAGTAGAAAGACGCGTTTAGTAAATAATTCATCACCTCGTTTTATAGCCTCCACCAGCCAAAAACCACCTTTTATAATAGGCTTGCATAAACAAATGTACTTAAAGCCGTTACTTACGTTATCGCCACCGTGTTTTTAGTGAATATTAAATGATTTAAAAAAGGGGTTTAGCTTTCATTTTAAATCTTTAGCTGCTGTATTTGCTTACTTCGATGGCGTTTTTCCTCCTAAGTCAGAAAATGAGGATGCTTTCTTCTTTTTTACCTGCTATTAGATAACAATAGGACTTAAAGTTTAAAGCTGGCAATGTGTTACAGTATTTGTTATTAATATTAAAAATAATAAAGAGGACATACTTTGCTCATAAAAAAAGGAAAGTGTCCTCTGATAAAGTTGTTATGTTCTTCTATGAAAAATCATCACCAAATTGTTTTAACCAAATATCAGAATCTTATGGCACCTCATGAGAAAATATTGGCTAGGTGGTTAACGGAAGAGTGGGATGGAGAAGGTACAGAGTTACCAAGTTGGTTACTAAACAAGATTTGGAGTAAATACCCTTCAAATTGCTTAAATGACCCATCGGCTCTAGCAAGAAAACTGTTCCTCAAAATTATGGAGAACAACAGGGGGGAAATATCTCTTCGGGAAAAACGAACATAACAAACGCATTAACACTCGCTGCGCTCGCTAGGGACAAAAACACGTAGGCTCCCTGCGCTTCGCTTGGTATTGTAGCCTACGTATTTTTGCCCGTTATGCGGGCCGTTATACGACATGGAGACATTGTGCAGATAACGGATAATATTGAAAAATATGGATGGCAATTCCAGTATGTATTTGATGCCGAAGGGGATAGACCAAATTTTGCGTATACAATAGGTTTGTTCGAAAGTTATTCTCACCCTGAAATCATGGTATTCGGCCTGAGAAAGGATGTTATGCATACACTTCTTTCAAACATCGCTGCTGAAATAAAAAACGGAGCGACTTTTAACTGTGATACAAAGTTTAGCGGCTTACTTAGCGATAACTTTGAAACAATGTTTAAAGAAATGCGAAGTGAATGGAAAAGCGAATATGCCGGTATTGCATTGGATTACTATGATAGAGAAATACCAATTTGGGTCTTGTTCTGGCCTGACAAGAATAATGTACTTCCATTAGAAAACGATTGTGAGCTTACAGTTCAGGCAGAGGCTGTAAGTGTCGTATAACAAAACACTAAAGGCACTCGCGCTGCTCGCTGGGACGCTAACACATAGGCTGCGTCACTTCGTTCCTAATTTTAGCCTATGTGTTATCGCCCCTTAGTGGGGTGTTAGGTTACCTTTGAAGTTATGCGTAAGTTTTTAAATGTGAGCAAACAACGTCAAAAAGCACTGGAGAAACAATTCCCAAAGCTTATAGATTTAGCTCAAGCTAACGAAACGAAAGAGTATACTTACTTAGCAGTTTCTATTTTTGACCATTGGCTTAATCGTGACGAAGCAATGGAGTTATTAGGTGATCTTGATGCAAGCGAAATTTTGCGAAGAGCTTCAATATTTGAGGCCTTTAATCACTTGTTATCTGAGCAAACAGAAATATTAACTTTTCGCTTTCGCGGATTAAAAGGTGACAAACCTAGGTTTAAATCATTCCTATCAGAACATGCGCAATCTATGTATTTGCGGCAAACTGATATGGGTATGTATCAAGTCATTCTTCCTAGATTAAATGCGGTCTACTTCGAAGGTTATGACGACACAAATGTGTTTTATTTGAAAGATCTTAGTGTTAGACCCATCATTGAGTCTTGTGCTGAGAAAGTAGGCCTACATTGTTTGGAGCATTGGTAACCTAACAAACGCTTTAACCAAGGGACGCAAAACAGCAGGCTTGCGCTCCTTCGTCGCTAATTTTAGCCTGCTATTTTGCGCCGGTTAAGCGGGGCGTTAGCTGTACATATGAAAACTGATCAAACTTCTCAATTATTGTGGTTCATTTTTCTGATTCTAGGGATCTGGTTTTCAATCGAAACAGTGAGTAGAACTTTCTATGGTTTTGAGCTTGTGTTTTGTACTGCTGTGATTGGTTTGGCTGTAGGGTTTATCATCCATAAAAAGCGTAATACGTCTGAATTATGGGATAGTTTTGTTGATAGAAGAAGCTTTTTTAGAAGCCAAAGAAGAACAACATATATGTTCTTTTGTCTGGCTGTTGTAGGTTTCTCAAGCTCATATATATTAGTTGGCGAGACAGTAAGTATAAATGTTGAAATAACTGACAAAAGAGTCAGCAAAGGAAAATCGACTAGTTATATCTTGGCTATCGCTCCAGAGGATCTTGGCCCATTAGATTTAAAAGTTGGCGAAGATTTTTGGAACTCTCAATCCGCAGGAAACATACTCACGATTGAAGTTCAAGAAAATATTCTTGGTTTTTATGTGGTTACGGATTACAGTACAGCTAACAAAGCAAATTAAAAAGTGCGGACAAAAAACAGTTGGCTTTGTTCGTTCCTCACAAATTTTAGCCAACTATTTTTAGCCGTTTATTTGCGGCGTTAGGCACTAGGTAGACACTGTGGATATTGAAGCAATCAAAAAAGAAGTATATAAAGCTAGAGAAGTTTTTGAAAAACATTGCAATCATATCAGCAAGACTTTTTTTGGTGACTTCCCATCAGCCTCATGTGGCCCTTCAGCTGACCTAATAGCAGAGTACCTCCTAAGCAAAGGCGTTCAAAATATTGAATATGTATATGGTGAGCGAAATGGTGGCTCACATGGTTGGCTTGAAATTGAAGGCCATATCATTGATATAACAGGTGATCAATTTGAGGAGGGGATCGAAGGTGTTTTTATTTCATCTAACCGAGACTTTCACAACCAATTTTCGCCTCAAACGCGGAACGATAAACCTGGTGTAAATGGTATTCTTCGAGACCCTTATAATAAGTTCAAGGCGCTTATGGAAACACATGCCTAACAAAACAAATTAAAAATGCGGACAAAAAACAGTTGGCTTTGTTCGTACCTCACAAATTATAGCCAACTATTTTTAGCCGTTTATTTGCGGCGTTAGGTGTCATCAATAATGAAAAACAATGTGGTTCATCAATACACGTACTTGTTTTCTCAAATTAGTAGAATGACCGAGGTTCTTTTTAAGCATGATTCAGGTGAGCACCTACTGAATGAACAGGAAAGAGCGGCGCTAATCAAAATAAGAAAGAATGAATTTGAAAAGCTAACCAGAATAATGAGTGAGTATCCTGATGCACACGAATGGTATCGGGAGTATCAAAAATGACTTTCTTCGAGTCAGCATTGACACCTAACAACTCAATAAACTCACTCACTTCGTTCGCTGGGACGCATACACGCAGGGCGGCTTCGCCATTATGCCCTACGTGCCTGCGCCCGTTATTGAAAAGTTAGGTGCTACCTCGATGGATAACTTTCCAGAATTGCATGACTTAATTGGTTTCTTCGAAGTGGAACCGGTGATCGAAGACAGAGACGTACCTTGGTTCTATAGCAAGTTGGTTTTCAGAACTATACGCGAGCACAATAAGATCTACTTCGCTATTGAGCCGGGTCACGGAAAAGTTGTCTTTATCTGGGAAAGCTCAAATGAGCTAATCGCATCGTTAAATCTTGAAAATGTAACAGCGTTGCTATTATTCACAGAAAGTGGCACAGAGAAGCTTTTGGCAAAATTTGCTCCTTCTACAAATCAATTAGATTTTGAGCTTCAATTAAAGCCTACTATTCATATCAAATGGGGAAATGAGCGTGCAATGTAACGCACCTAACAATCGCATAAACTCGCTCGCAAGCTTGCTGGGACAAAAACACGTAGGCTCCCTTCGCTTCGCTCAGTATTATAGCCTACGTATTTTTGCCCGTTATGCGGGCCGTTAACCATATGTAGGAGCATCATGTTTTCTAAGTTTCCACCAAAAGTATCTGTTCCTCTGTTTTATGCGTTCATAACAATGATGTATCTGATTAGATTCTTTGTCGGAAACATATATGGAATATTCCTTTTAGCGTTATTTATCTACTACAGAGCTGATGAGTTATTCGGTATTAGCCCCTATACGTTTGATCAATTAGTACTCTGGTTGGTTTCTCAAAGCGAATCAACTAAAACAGCACTGCTAAGTTCATTCATTACTGTTATAGGATTTATGCTCGCCTACGCTACAGCTACGGCAAACTGGAAAGGCCAACTTCAAGCTAATCTCAAATTACAGGCAGCGGGTGAGATTGATGTATTTTTCTCAGAATATTCAAAATTAGCAACAGACTGTGAAATTTATGCGTCGTCACTTGCGGAATCGGTTGATAAAATTCAAAAAAATTGCACTATAGAAAAAGCAGTTTTCCTTGCTAACTATAATCGTGATCAAGGGCAAATCTTCATGCAAAAAAGGCAGAGGCTTGTAGCTATGGGTATCGATGTTCATAGCTTTCAGGGACGTTATAGTACGCTTCTCCTGTCTGCCCCTAATTTAAAATCTAGCCTAGATGCTGCGACTGCAGCCGTTACAAATATCAATGATAAACTCTGGATAAATGTTCCATTCCACATCCAAGGTGATGAGAATATAGTCCAAACATTTGTTAATCAGGTAAATGTTGCTGATTGTTTAGCTCTTAAATCGGCGGTTGACGCTCACCACGGTGAGCTTAATTTCTCTTCTGGGGCTGTGAGAGGTAATTTAATGTCAACTGTTATCGGTTTCAATATCTGGACAATGTACCACTTGTTTCGTCAGTGTGGTGGTTTCTATGCGGTAATTAAAGAACGCTATACTAAGTCGCAAAAAAACGGTTAACAAGGCAATTAAAAATCGCCCACATAAAGCGTGGGCTGGACTCGCTAACGCTCGCCTTTTATTGCGGCGTTGGTATGACTCCCACTGTCAAGTTAAGCACACTGATCCTTGCTTAACTTTTTAAGCCATAATTACTTCAGCTCGAATTAGAGCGAGTTAATACATAGGATGAAGCAAGTAATGTCGTCGGTTATCTTGCTGATATTCGTTGGTTATTACTATTTCTAGTAACAGAGCAGACCTTACTTATTTCGTCGGGGCACCTGTCTTCAGTCTATGTTCGTGGTTCAATGAAGCGTTAGCTACATTGCCATCCTAACGCCGTCGGTGGTTGTGCCACTCCCGATGCTTGATCCTATGCATTAACTCTAATTCGTTTATCATGCAGGTACTCTTGCCAATCTAAGTTTTGTATTTACTGGCGTTAGCACCACTTCTTTTGTAATTGCCCATATGTATGCAATCATTTCTCGAGCAATGGACGTGATGTGTTAGCTCATTGTCTAGCCGCTCAAGTCGGCTTATTCGTTCATTAATTGTGTGTAAAAACTCTTGTAAGACGATGTGCTGCGCGGGATGTGGCAACACAAGCTCAGTGAGCCAACGTAAATGTTTTTGCGACCAATTTGCGGTGCCTTTATAATTAATATTATTGCGAAGCAGCAACGCTTTTAACTGATATTTAGCATCTTTTAAATCCTTCATGGCTACTTCGCGTGCACGAGATAAATCGCGTACAGCTTCATCTTCAGGCTCGGGGACATAAATAGGTGTTAAATCTTCAGACTTAAGTAATCTAGCAAGCTTAAGGGCATCACGTTTATCGGTTTTAATCTTCTCACCTGGCTTTTTAGGAATAAGAGAGGGTGCAACCACATAACAGCAATGGCCAAGGCTGGTAATTAATCGGTAAATCCAATAACCACAAGGGCCTGCTTCATAGACAAAGTGTAGCGTTGCGCCAGGGTATTTGGATTCAAACTGACGAATAAGCTTTTGAACGGCCACTTTGGAAGAAGAAATTCGGCCAAGATGAACGGGTTGCGCGCCTCTATGTTCTTCAATATAGGCGACTTCATTGAATTCTTTATGTGTATCAAGTCCGATAAAAAGTATGCTATGTTTGTTCATGTTAGCCTCTGCTATTTAGTTATTTGACAAACTAATTATGGCTCTGGCTTTGAATTAAGCTAACCCACGAAAAGCGGAGGCTAACACCGTGTGGGAGTCATTATGTCTATATGCCGAAGGAGAGTTCAGTGAAGATCTATGGAGATATTCAATCAGGTAATTGTTATAAGGTAAAACTTTTAACATCGCTTTTAGACATCAAACATGAGTGGGTTGATGTTGATATTTTAGCAAAAGAAACACAAACTGATTCCTTTTTAAAAATGAATCCAAATGGAAAAATTCCATTACTTGAGTTAGATGATGGGACTTATATTTCAGAATCTAATGCTATTCTAAATTACCTTGCCTTTGAAACACCGTTAGCTGGTAAAACACGTTTTACTACTTCTAAAATACTAGAGTGGCAATTCTTTGAACAATATAGCCATGAACCCTATATTGCTGTTGCACGGTTTATTTCTAAATACCTCGGGTTACCCGAAGATCGTATATCTGAGTATGAGGCTAAACAATTAGGTGGTCATAAAGCTTTAAAAGTTATGGAAGAGCAGCTGAAATTAACGCCTTATCTTGTTGGCTCTGAAATAAGTATTGCTGATATATCATTGTATGGGTATACACATGTTGCACATGAGGGTGGATTTGATTTGTCAGAATATCCATCGATTCAACAATGGATAGACCGGATTCAATCCGATCCTAAATATATAGGTATGGAGTAATCGGCATATAACAAGCCAATTAAGACGGGACTGCTAACAGCTTGCTCGGTTCCGCTTCGCTACACATTTTAGCAAGCTATTATCAGCCCCTTATTTGGGGTGTTAGGCGCCAAAGTATGTATGCATCATTTAAAGAAATGCCGCCTGTTTTAAAATTTTTAACGGGGATGGCAATTTTCTTTATATTTCTTTTTTTTAAAGCCACGATCCCCGGAATGTTTGGTACTTTCACGTACAATGGTGAAGTTCTAGAATTTAATGAAATATGGGAGCGTGGTTTTGGAGTGCCGTTAATTATAATCGGTCTTTTGGTGCCTCTCTCTGGCGTATCAGTTCTTTTAAAACAAAAGTATTCTAGACATTTCTATTGCTTCGCCTTAGCTGTCGCAGTTTCTATGCCAGCGTTAGAAGAAAGAGACTTTTACGCATTAGTATTCTTCTTGATTGTTCCAGTTATCGCTGCGATTTATCTTTTTTCATTTAATGAAGTTCGGCGGTATTATGTCACCTAACAAAAAAATTAAGTCGTTCCCGTTGGTCACTGGGACGCATACACGTGGGCTGCTTCGCATTCTAGCCCACGCGTCTGCGCCCCTTATTTAAAAGTTATGTGTCCCGTCTTATCCGAATATTTTACAAAAGGATTTATTATGAGAATTGGTTTTCTATTTATTCCGTTTATTGTAAGTGGCTGTGCAGGTTTACCTAAATATAAAGCTCCTCAAGCAAACCAGCCTACAGCGGCACTAAAAATAAATCATGATTTCAACGCACCACTGCTTGGCTATTCTACATTTGTGAATGTTCACTCTGAAGAGGAGTCATGTGGAAAATCGTTTGGTGAGGAAAGTGCAGCTCAATTAGTTATTTTGGATGACAGCAATCCTTTAATTTCACCATTAAACCCAGATGGCGTAAATCTTGTTGCTGACAAAAAATACACCTTCATGATTATGTCAGTAGCAGGCATGAGTAATTGCACAACTTACGCTTCATTCAAGCCTAAAGCTGATCAAAACTATGAAATCAACGTGTCGGGTAAGTTAGGAGCACATGAGTCATATTGTAAAGCTGAATTAGTTCATATAGATGGCAAGTCAAAAGAAACTTCACCTATGCAATTCGAATACTATGGCAATTGCAGGGAATCGAACAACTAACACATAACAAGCGCATCAATGAATGGACGTCTAAAGCTTGGCTGGCGCTCGTTCCTCGCTATTTTAGCCAAGCTTAATCCGCCCATTATGCGGGCGTTAGGCGAATAGGAGATAAATTGGAAAATTCATGGAAGCCTAAAGGCTGGCTGAGTATTTTATACGGTTTTGTATTACAGCCATTTACGTTTTTGTATGTCAATAAAGCCAAGCTGTTTTGGTTTTATTTAATCTTAACAGTATTAGTTTCATTGATTGATACAAAACTACATGCAATACCAAATAAGGAAGCTTGGTATCAAAGCGTATACTTCACGTGGCTAATTTTTTTAATTTGTCCTTTGCACGCATTTCTAATATCTCGACATTACGATAAAGCTCAGATTAGAAAATGGTACGCTAGCTGGTGGGCTACATTAGTATGTTTTGTAGTAGTTTTTATTTTAATGTTTTTGGGCAGAACATTTTTATTTGAACCATTTTCTATTCCTGCAAAGTCAATGAGTCCCACCTTGAATCCCGGTGACCAAGTAATAGTTAGTAAAAGCGGATATGGGAACTACAAATACTTAGGAATACAAATATATAAAACAGAACCATCTGAAGCTCTGCAAAGAGGGGATGTGGTAGTTTTTCAATATCCCCAAAATCCCAGCATTGATTATGTCAAAAGAGTCATTGGGTTGCCTGGCGATAAAGTGGTCTACCGCAACAAAAGTATTTTTATTAAACCTTCGTGTTTGGATGAATCAGCCAATTGCCCTAGTTTTAAGGAAGTGGAGAAAGAGTATAAATTTACTCGAAGCGAAGATGATTCTGAACACGTGTATTATCAAGAATTTTTAGGCAAAGTGTCATACGATATAAAATTGAACAGTAATCATATAGATCTAGCCAATCGATATTTTTATCAAGTTGGGACCCAACAAGATGAATGGTTAATACCAGATAATCATTATTTCGTATTGGGTGACAACAGAGATAATAGTCTAGACAGTCGTTATTGGGGGTTTGTACCTGAGAGTAATATTGTAGGTAGAGTAACTTTTAAATGGTAATTCGCCTAACAAACCAATGCAGGCAGGGACTTTTAACCGTTGGCTGAGTTCCGCTTCGCTTCACATTATAGCCAACAATTAAAAGCCCCTGATTGGGGCGTTGGTGCCTAGGATGGTGTCGTGAAATATCTAATATATTTGGTTATTGTCATTTCTTCTTTTAAAACTATCGCTCAAGATCATGATTGGATTCT
The DNA here is from genome assembly GCF_030296835.1 of Pseudoalteromonas sp. MM1. Taxonomy (NCBI): domain Bacteria; kingdom Pseudomonadati; phylum Pseudomonadota; class Gammaproteobacteria; order Alteromonadales; family Pseudoalteromonadaceae; genus Pseudoalteromonas; species Pseudoalteromonas sp. MM1. The sequence continues at coordinate 2,167,134 of NZ_AP027922.1, forward strand.
GAGAGCTAAAATTGAGACTATGAGAAGTAATGATCAGATTTGGGTTAATGATAAAGGTGAGTTTTATTGGAGTACATCAATGTTCTTTGAGTCTATGCCTTGTAAAACTAATCTTAGTGACAGTGAACTTATTGAAGTCTCATCATTAATACAAAGTTTGCCTTCTGAACCATATGAAAGAGATTTCAATAACCAATGTAAAGATGGTCTTCGTTTCTTTATTCTATCTTCAACTAAGCAAGTTAACGGAAATTTTGTACAAGTCGGTAAGCAATTTCCAGCCTCAAAGGAGTGTCGAATTAAGGCAATTGATAAAGCTTGGGATGACTTAAGTGAAAAGCTATATACATTAACTCAAGACAAGTTTAAATCTTGCAAAAGTAGTTCGTGGTAACAGGCACATCAAGCTGCTCAAGCGGGACAAATAACAGTTGGCTGTTTCGCTCCGCTCACATTATAGCCAACTACTATTTACCTCTTAACAGGGCGTTGGTATTTCTTAAGAGAGATCTATTTGAATCAATATTTATCCACACTACTTAGTTCCATCGGTATCGATTTCGTACACTTAAAAAACAAATATCTTAGTCCCCAGGAACTTACATATATCGATAAGCTGTTGGCATCTAAGAAAGATTTCGAAGGAACTTTTTATACTGACGAACATGGCGATAAATTGGAGGTGTTGCTAATGTTTCTGAATGCTCATAAGGAGGGCATAATCAATATTATGGGAGGCAAAGGGAAAACAGAAACACTTAACGAGCTATATACATCAAGTGTGACATCAGGGAGTTATGATTGTTTTTGCTTTGATTTGTCAAAGTTTCCTCAAAGCTACACGCCTTTGAATCAAACTTTAACCTTATATCGAATAGGTAGAGATGGTGAGTCTAAACAGGATTTAGGTTGCTCGTGGGCAATGGAAATTGAAGGGCTTAATGCTTTTTACCATTCATCTGGAATGTCCAAATCCACGCTTAAAGCTAAGCCAGTATTTCTTATGGAAATAGATGATTCACAGGTGCTGTTCGAAGGTAATGTAAGAGAACATGAATTAGTATTAAAGCCTAATTTTGCACCTAATATATTAGAAAAGCTTGATGAAGAAAGACGAAACCGAATTAGCAGTTAAATCATCTAACGAAATATAACAAGACGTTATGTGCCAGTGCAATATGGAGTAAGCATTGAGTTTTAGTATTCAATCAAAATTATTATATAGTGCAGGTGTTATAGCTTCCGCTTCTGCGATCTGGCATCTACTCTGTATTTTGGCCGGTCCTAGTTGGTTTGCATTTGCTCGAGCACCTCAACAAATAATCGACTCTTCGATTCAAGGAACTTTACTTGCTCCAATTGGCACAATAATCGTTGCAAGCTTAATGTTTGCTTGTACTATTTTTGCTTTTTCAGCAATTGGTTTAATTCGCAAAGTTCCTCTGCTCAAATCAGCTTTAATTACCATTGCAATGATCTGCTTATTGCGGGGATTAATTGCTGTTCCTACATTTGTAACGCCCTCAGGTTTAGATACTTGGCAAATTGTAGCGAGTACTGTTTGGCTTTATGTTGGTATTTGTTTTTCCGCTGGTAGTATAGAACAATATAGTCTTGGTAAATTAGGCACACAGAAAACTTCTTAAACTCTTCGCCCCATTTATTAGGTCTCACTATTATTTTTTACTATACACATTCTCAGGATTTATTTGCATTAGCAGTGCTGGATTATCTATCGGTTTAAACCCGTATTGCGTATAAAGGCCATGGGCATCAGCAGTGGCTAATAAAAAGCGCCTGAGCCCTTGCAGCTCAGGGTGCTCTACTATCGTTTTAACCAGTAACTTGCTCAAGCCATTACCTTGCAAATCTGGGATAATAAATACATCGGCTAAATAGGCAAAGGTGGCGTTGTCGGTTACTACACGGGCAAAACCTATTTGCTCGTTTTGGGCACTATAAACACCAAAGCACATTGAGTTATCAATTGCTTTTTGCATCACACTTTTGGGTATTCCTTTAGCCCAATAGCTATTAGCAATAAAGTTATAAATAACGTTAAAGTTAAGTTTGTTTTTGTCTGTGCTTATTGTGTATTTTTTCGTATTGGCATTCATTACATTATCTATAATTGGTTCTAGCGGTTAATCGATTAAATAAGCGAGGGAAAAACCGTTTAATGGTTGGTGCCCAGCCACTTAAGCCTTTGCCAACAATCACTTCGTCTTTTTTATTACCAATTGCGAGGATCATTTTTTTAGCGGCTACGCTTACATCCATGCCATTTTCTATTGAGTGCTCTGGCTTATTTTGCGCTATGCCTTGCTCATTTAACGAATTATGTGCAATGGCGGTTTTAATAGAGCCGGGGCAAATGGTTAAGCAATGAATGTTATACTCTGCAAGCTCTGCACGCAGACAATCCATAAAACCTACTACCGCGTATTTAGAGCCTGAGTAGCCCGTTCTAAATTTAGAGCCTACTTTACCCGCAACGCTACTAATAGAAACAATAGAGCCGCTGCGCCTTGCTACCATACTAGGCGCTACCGCTTTGGTCAGTGCTATTAGGCCAAAGTAGTTAACTTCCATTAATTGGCGATAAACATTAAAGTCGTTTTCTAAAAATAGGCTGCGCTGCGACACCCCGCCGTTATTAATTAAAATATCGATTGCAGGTAATGTACTTATTAAATCAGTAACCTGAGCCAATACAGCTTCAGGCGCTGACAAATCAAGTGGCAGTACAATGTGGCCATCGCCATGTAAGCTTTGCTTTAGTTCGTTAAGTTTATCAACACTTCTGGCGGATAAAATAACGTTAGCCCCAAGCTGGGCAAACTGAGTTGCGAGCTCTTTGCCAATACCTGATGATGCACCTGTGATCCATACGGTTTTATTTTTATAGTCCATGCGTTATTTACCTTTTATGTTCTCTGGTGCTAATAATTATCGTATTAAGTCGCTTATTATTATGCTTTAGTTGGGCCAGCTATGGCGTTAACTTCATCTTCTAAGGTTTTATAAAAACCCATTAAAAATAAAAGCTCAACGGTTACATATAAAGGGCCAATAATTAAACCAATTAAATCATCTACAAACGCGGGCTTTTTACCTTCATAGTAATGGCCAATAAACTGCAGTACCCAACCAAATACAAATACGCCAGCGCCAATACTTAACCAAGGCCAAAAAGCCATAGCTGCGATTGGCTGCGCTGCTAAAAGTAATAATGTAAACAGTACGCCCATTATTAAACCAAGCGACACGCTCAGCATTAAGTAATACACCACGCTTGCAAAAACAAAAAGCTGCGCACCATCAATAATTAAGCTGCCAATGGGTATTTGAATACGTGCTAACAAGCACAGCACGGCAAATACAATAAGTGGAATACCAAAAAAATGAGTTAAAACATTGCGCTTAGAGCGATGGTACAAACCATATGTACCAAGCTGTTGCTGTAGGGTTTTCATGCGAGTGCCTTTTATTGTGTTTTTTACACTATATCAGGCTTTTAAATTATCACTCTGTCGGGAAGCCGACATTTACTGATTACAAAGTTGCTCTAAAGCAGATTGGTTTAAAATGGTTACTTTGTTATAGCCAATTTCGATAAGTTGTTGCTTTGCTAATTTTTTGAGGATTTGGTTGGCGGTTTGCCGTGTCAGGTATGTCATATCAGCCAATTGTTGCTGCGACAAAGTAAACGTATGGCCATTACTATTTGCTAAGTGTGCACACAATATGAGTAAGCGTTTTGCAACGCGCTGCTCAGCGCTTAATAGTGCGTGATCTTCCATGCTAGTAAACATAACGCGTAATTTTTGAGCAAGGAGTAGCCCAAAATCTTGCCAGTAATGAGGGTACTGGTTTAACAATTGCTCAAGTGCGCGTTGCCCAATAAAACACAGTGTCACATCGGTTTGCGCATATACATCGTGCGTGCGCATTCCGCGGTCAAATAAAGTAACTTCGCCGAACCACAACGAGGCGTCAACAAAGCTTAAAACAGCTTCTTTACCATTATTACTTACCCCACTAATACGCACCACACCACTTAATACAGCATAAATACCATCGTGTTTATCTCCGCGTAAAAAAAGCGATTGGTGCGCGCTAAGGCTTAAACATTTTGCGTGGCTTAGTAAAAACTGCTTTAAGTGTGCATCTCGACCAGAAAACCACTGCCCTTGTTCAATAATATTAATGTGAGCTTTACTAAGTTCTTTCATTGCATTGTGTTTATATGTGGTTTTAGCTCTTTAGCTAACGACTTTGGTAAATCTAAATTACTGGCAATAACAAAATCGTTATAGGCTTCATTCCCAGAGAAAAACTCTCCTATAAGTGTTTTATTTTTATATACATTCACTGTAACACCACTGCCCATACCACCGGCATTAATAATGTAGTAATAGTAATTGCCTTTGTTAAAAAACAAAATACTTTCGCCTACTTTCCCTATTTGACGATAGTAGCTCCCAAATGGCTGCGCCGCAGTGGCCGTGTACTCTAGGCCAATTTTTTGCTCAGTGCCATAACGATAAGTAATAGCTGAGTTATCATTAGCAACACACACGGACAAAATATTATCAGTGGGTTTTAGTGTATATGTCACTTTTGCGGTTGGATTGCGTATAACCTTTTGCATTTTTGCATTTATATACGCTGTTTCACCACGTTTACAGTGACTCGGTACAATTCCCTCTATTAGGCCTTCTACAACAAGGTGCTTTTGCTCAATAGCAGTCGGAGGTAAATCAGCGTTTGCGTTTTTTGCCACTAACGGCGTTTTGCTGCTACTAAATACACCCACTTCCTCATCGCAACCATTTAAAAAGAGTACGGGAATACAATAGCAAAAAGAGATCAGTTTGAAACTCATACTAATTCCATCTAATACAACTTAACCTTAAAATAGCGGCAAAATTAAGCACTAGCAACCATTAAAAATGGTAAGTTTTATAAAACTTTTTTTAAACCATGTTATGCAAATATTGCTTTACTATTTAGTGACTTATTTAATATTTATTTACACATTAATTGGTTTATTTACGTACAGTTCATAAACCTATTCATACTCGTATATCTATTTTTAATATAGGGACAATAAGCCCCCTTTTAATAATGCTCAATCATTATAATTGCGTATAAACGTGGCTTAGCGTAAAGCAATGTTGGCTTTTATTAATACAAATTCGCTTGGTTAGGCAGTCTATTTTAGGTAGGAGGCGTGTTGAATTTTAGGCAAAAATTTTATTGTTGAGCTTTCTTCGGCAGAATATCTTAACGTAGCAAGGTTTGCTTTGAGCTCTAATAGTATTAGCTAGAAAAGTTAGCGCATGCCTTTTAAAGGCATGCGCGGTAAATAATAACGACTGTGACTCCCAAAAAAGCCTGGTTTAATTTAATCAGATGAAGAATCGTTTTCTTCACGTTTATATATGTAGGTTTGCTGCGTTTTAAAGCCAAAGCCTAATGTATCACTGTCATTCACTAGTTTCACTTTACCATCGACAACAGTTAGCCCTGGGCCGTTAATTTCAGGTGGTTTGATTGGGTTTACGGCGCCTTCACCAGTTAGGCTCGGGCCGATTAAATAAAACTGGCTTACTTGGCTTACAGGTATCGTTTCTTCGTACTCGTAGCCATCACCTGGAGTACCATCATCAGGTGTTGGAACGTCACATAACCCATTATTATTAGCGTCTATACATGACTCGCCTTCACCAAAATATAACTGGGCGGTATCAGGTACATCGTAGCTGGTAGTAAATTTAAGTTGGTCGTACACTTTTGTGCCATAGTGCAAATGAAAAGCGTACATTGCACCTCCGCCCCCTGTTAAAGAACACTGATTTTTATCAGACTCTAGTGCAGGTGTAAACGATGTATAATAAGCTACGCCTCCTACCACGGTGGCTGCAGCCAATGATTTTTCGCCATTACTTAACTCATATCGCCACCCTTTAAAGCCAGCTAAATCGGCTTCAAGTTCGACAAACTCATCAACATTATCTAGTGCATTACCAAATGGGTCGTCATTCATAAGCATTAAATCACTTGGCACTATGGGATCAGGCGTATTTTGTGAATCGAAAGTTTGAGTCACGGTATGCTCATCGCGAATCATATAAAGGTGATCTTGCTCATTAGTTGCAAGCGGATTTGAGCGATTCCCACTGCCTATCACGATTGCATCGTAAGGCGTATCTAACCTTGTGGTTATTTCTTCACCGCCATAGCTCGTTTTGCTCACTTTACTAAACATAGTACGTGCCACTAGTGGCTTGTAAAAAAAGCGTCGGTCTTGCGTTGCTAATGAACTGCCCAGCTCTGCTAATTTGTAATGAGAAAAACTATTTTTGTCAGCGCCTGGCATATCCACACGCCAAATATTGCCCCCAGTATCGGTGGCGTATAAGCGGTCAATGTAACCATCGTAATCTGAGTCAAGCGTTGCTATATCGGCAGCTATACTGTGCTTACCTTTAAAATTGTTATCTTCGGGCGTTAACGCCCATACTCTTTCGCCGGTTTTAGCTTTAACAATGTAGATTCCCGTGCCTGTTTCATCTTCGCTACGAATCGCGTTGTCTTTGTTTGTATCGTAACCGCCACCAAATACCAGTAAAGGTTCATCACCAAACGCTTTAATATAGGCTATTTGAGGTTTTGACCAGGTTTGAGCTAAGTATTCAAACCCATCCGAGCCACCAACAATAGGTTTACTCCATAACTGTTTTGGTTTATCTGGCGAACTAATATCAAGGGCGTAATAGTTTTTACCCCCGCGGCGCATACCAGCAAATGCCCATACTTCATCACCTTTGCTGGCATCTATTACTCCGTCGTTTAAGCCATCACTGTTTAAACTTTTATTATTAAAAAACACACTAATAGGCCCATCCATGCCATACACTTTAGTATTGGCCTGATTTGTACGAAGCGAAGGTATGTTTTTTAGCAGTTCAGCTGGCATAAACGCCCACTCTTCTTCAATGCTGTCACCTTTATCGTTAAACATATGCAAAAAGCCCGCATTGGTGCCCACTAAAATACGTATGTTGCCATCACCATAGTCAATAGATACCGGCTTAGAATGCAAGGGGTCACCAAAAATATTAGCACGCTGATCTACTGATGAGGCATCACCATCTTCGTTATCTACATCCATGCCTCTTGCCCAGCTAATATCAGTGCTCGAGATAGCAATATCAGTACCCGGTATAATGCCACCGATGGCGTCTGACACTATATTTAAAATTTCTTTAACTCTATCAAAGGTAAAATCAACAATTTTACCGCCTGAATCTATATACAGTTTGCGGCTTTGAGAATCTAAGCTTGAAAGTAAATAGTTTACTCCCCCTTGCGCCACTAAATTACCATCAGCAGGCTTATTTGATGGTAGCCAAAACGTGCGAGCATCTTCTTTAATTAAGCCATCATCACCTATTGCCTCTCGGCCTGTAGAGTCAACAATGGTAGATCCCGACATAGCTAGTTTTTTTAAATTTCCTCCCCAACGAGCACCGGTCTCAGGGTAAAACATAGCAAAATAAATTGCGTCTCGGCTGCGGGTTTGGTCAACGTTATTACTGGCAACCGTAGGCGATGAAAAGCTATCGTTTACTTCGCGTATTCTTGAAATAGTATTATTTAATGCTTCAGAGAGTTCTGCTGAGGTATCTGCGTGAAGGTACTCGCCTCCCCCAAGTTCAGCGGTTTTTTCAAGAAGCGTTTTACCTTTGCTACTCATGCCACTTCCAAAACCAATAGTAAATACGCGCCCTGTGTCTGCCACCTCTGGTGTGTCTTCGTAAAGATCTATTTCAACATCTTCTGTACCATGAATTATTTGTGCTAATGCCGCTAAATAACTACTACTTGTTTTACTTGGGTTGTAACCAAACTTTTGCTTGTATAAGTCTTTAATATCATCATTACGGTTATTATCTTGAGTAGGGTCGCCGTCGGTCATTAATATTAAATTTATAGAATTATCACAGCGCTCGGCTGAACCATATGCCTGCTTAAACGGCGAAATATAATCAGGGGGCGTTAAAGGGTTGTCATTGGTCTCTACACTGAAGTCACGCAGAATGGTATTTTGTCCATACCAAACGGTTTGCCCTGTCATATAAAGGTAGGCCTCCCATAAGGTTTCTGTAACGGGGGTATTACCACTAGCAGGTAGCTTATCAATTTGCCCTAAAATAGTGTCATGTGATGAGCCTAAACCAGCCATAATATAACCACCATTGTTACCATTAAAGCGCATTAAACCAAAGTCTATGGCGCTATTATCGTTAACCAGTTGGGTCATAGCATCTTTAGCTGCATCTATTTTTTTAGGCCCATTATTAGGAAGCTTACTTCCCATACTTCCGGAGGTATCAAAAATAATTACGACACGGGGGTTTTCATCGGTTTCTACATTGTGATTTACGTATAACTCTATATCTTCGGCGGTTACAGAAAGGCTAATAGATGCAGCAAAAAAAGATGCAACAATGCGATTGAAGGTAAGTTTCATTTTAAGTCCTTTTATCTGCGCTAAAATCACGCAGTTCCATTAAAAAGTGCAGTTACTTATTTATTTTTAGTTTTAATTAGAAAAATGCACAAAACAGCTAAATGCCACTAAACATAAACCTGTTTACAAAAATTAATATTAACTGAATTTGCTATATTTTAAGTACTTTAATGAAAATAGGCGCAAATATAAAGAAATTTAATACCCTTAGAGCATTTTATATACGCATAGCCGTTTGTAAAATATCCCGTTTTTTTAAAAATTAACCCTATAACTCTCGGTTAACCTTACATGCAATGGTGTAATTACCATATTTAAAGTTAAAACCCTCATTAAAATAGGTGGTTAAGTTAGAACACACGTTAAATCAGCTTAAAATTAACAACTTACATTGGTTAATTTCAAAAATAAAAACTAAAAAGCCCCCACTAGTTATAAACTAGCGAGGGCTTTTTAAGTGCTAAGTAATAAGTTTATAAAGATAAATCTTCTTTAGCACGCGTTAAATTATGAGATACCAGTGAGTTTTTAGAGATTTGATACGCTTCGTATAAATCTTAAAGACCTGCAGTGTCTTTTTTGGCCATCATGCGGGCTACACCGCGGTTACTTAATGCGAACGATGTAAGTTCGCGTACTTTTAAACGTGGGCCACGGCTTTCTTTTAATAAGGCAATTGCTTGAGTACAAATGGCTTCAGCTTCTGCATAGTTTTTAGATTCTACATTAAGTGCACATCTATTAAATGGCTGTTCAAACTCTGGGGCGGCTGTTACAGAATCTTCAATAACCATTAATTTGTAGTCACTTTGATCAGCCATTGCAGCAGCTGAGCAAGTTAAGAATGAGCCAAGAGCGATGGTTTTTAAAAGTGTACGTTTCATGATTATCTTCCTGTTTGGTTAGTCGTGCTTGTTGCCGACAACTTAACTTTAGATAAATCCTCTTGCCCCGACAAACGATAAAAACAAACCTAATAAGTGAGAAAATCTAACTTAAGAGTTTATTCTACAATCTTTTTACAAATGACGATTAACCGCCTAAAAGCTATAATTAACTCGTACAAACTCAATAATTTACACAATAGTTACCTATTGCCATAAAAGCATTAGTGTTGTAGGTTTGTTAATTAACCCAAAACTTACAAGGATTGTCATGATTAAAAAAACAAAAAATATAATTTTTTCTAGCTCAATTTTATTACTATGTGCATGTGGGGGCTCCTCAGAAAACGAAGGCGATATTATAAGTTCCGACCCTGCAGTATGCGCTAGTCAAACAGCACAAAACGAAGCCCTTTGGGACTACCTTCAAACAGATTACCTTTGGAGTGAGCAGCTAAATACCTCAACAAACCCATCTACATTTGACTCATTAAGCGATTTAATGACCGAAGTTAAATCCCAAGTAGAATTAGATAAATACAGTTATGTAGTCACAGCGCAAGAATATGAAGACCGATACCTTAACGCGAGTTATTTTGGTTATGGTTTAGCAAACAAAATAGAATCTAACGGTCTTCTTGTAAAGTATGTATTTGACGATGGTAACGCAGCAGCTATGGGGTTAACCAGAGGCTCATTAATCACCATAATGAATGGCGTAAATATTGAAGAAGCAATAACCAACAATACGTTTGACTACGATGCCTTATTGGGGCCCAAAGAAGAAGGCTATACAGTAGACGTAACATGGATAGATTTAAACGGTGAAGAACAAACCGGCACTATGGCACGCGCAACGGTTAGCACGAACACTATTCTAGACGCCCGCATATTAGAATCTAATACAGGTAAGGTTGGCTACCTGGCCTTTAATAGCTTTATTGAACGCAGTGCACAAGACTTAGATGACGCATTTTCGTTATTCGAGCAAGAGGGCGTTTCAGAGCTAGTACTTGATTTACGCTATAACGGTGGCGGTTACCTTAATGTAGCTAAACAGCTAGCAAGCCAAATTGCCGCAGATCAAGTGCTAGGTAAACCGATGTATAGTTACGAATATAATCAAAACCGCAAATCGAAAAGCACAAATTTTGAGCTAAGTAGCAGCAACCCTCGCCTGAATTTACCTCGAGTTGTAGTGCTCACCACTGAACAAACATTGTCTGCTAGTGAATTGGTGATAAATGCGCTAGAACCCTACATTGATGTTCAAGTGGTTGGCGCAAGCACAGGAGGAAAACCTGTTGGTATGGATGTTAATGAACTTTGTGACCACGTTGTGTTTGCTATAAACTTTAAGATAGCCAATTCAGCTGGGTATAGTGATTACTTTGATGGTTTACCTGCAGATTGTTACGCCGAAGATACCATTAATTCAGATTGGGGCGATACCAAAGATCCTCTTCTAAGCGAGGCTCTATACTTATTAGCTAATAACACTTGCTCAACAACTCAAACAAGCCAGTTACCTAAACAAAAATCGCTTTATAACAATTTTGGTCTATTCGATAAAAACACGATATAACCCTTTTAATTGCAAACAAAAAAAGCCGATGCAGGGTTACCCTTTCATCGGCTTTTTTATTGCGCTATAACGTTTTTCATAAAGATAAATCTTCTTTAGCACGCGTTAAATTATGAGATACCAGTGAGTTTTTAGAGATTTGATACGCTTCGTATAAATCTGAAAGACCTGCAGTGTCTTTTTTGGCCATCATGCGGGCTACACCACGGTTACTTAATGCAAACGATGTAAGTTCGCGTACTTTTAAACGTGGGCCACGGCTTTCTTTTAATAACGCAATTGCTTGAGTACAAATGGCTTCAGCTTCTGTGTAGTTTTTAGATTCTACATTAAGTGCACAGCTATTAAATGGCTGTTCAAACTCTGGGGCAGCGGTTACAGAATCTTCAATAACCATTAATTTGTAGTCACTTTGATCAGCCATTGCAGCAGCTGAGCAAGTTAAGAATGAGCCAAGAGCGATGGTTTTTAAAAGTGTACGTTTCATGATTATCTTCCTGTTTGGTTAGTCGTGCTTGTTGCCGACAACTTAACTTTAGATAAATCCTCTTGCCCCGACAAACGATAAAAACAAACCTAATAAGTGAGAAAATCTAACCTATAGACTTTAGTCTAATACCTACTTTAATTAGCATTTCTTTCACTCTTAAAAAATACAGTAAAAACAAGTAAGTTACCTACTTTGGCATTTAATTTGGTAGAGGCCACCTGTACATAGAACCTGAGTTAGTTAGCAGTCAACTTTTTATGTGGGTTTAAAAAAAACATCTTTTTCCACCCTTGCCTTTGTGTTGTAAAAAGCCACGGCATAGGCATAAGCGATAATATAGAATAATGCACATGAGGTTGTTTTCCTGCAGCATTACCTGTATCACCTAGTAAGCCAATTTGGCTGTTTATGCTAACTACATCCCCTGCATTTACATGGTAGTCATTTAAATGTGCAAAATAATGCACTCGCCATTTTGCACCTAATACCGCAACCACTTTGCCACCTCGGTTTAGTTCACCTGAAAAAATAACAATACCGCTTGTTGCAGCAACCACAGGCGTATTTTTAGCGCCAAAAATATCAATTCCTTTATGCACACCAGAGCGCCCCCACGGCTCATACCAAAACGTATTGTGGTTCCAATCCTTACTTGTAGCGCCTTGCACAGGAATTACTAGTTTCTCAGGAATGAGTAAACCCATTATTAATAAAATTATAACTGCGCCCAAAGTCCACTTTAGTAGTTTCAATGCATTACCTTTGCTGTGAATAGTCATTAAATTATTAATTACAATACCTGAACGCATTGTGAGTATTATTTGAGTTATATCAATCTTGTTAAGTTATTCCTCTGTTCTGGTCAATCAAAACTGCTTCATCTTTAAAAGCTTGAGGGTAACTCTTGTGTGATTTTTTAAACTCATACCGTTTCCTTAATTTATTGACGTTAATGTCTCAAAATTAAGTGCCCTATGGAATTAGGCCTGAAGAGCCACTTATAGCAACCGATAAATAAAACCGTTACTAGGCATAAAATTTTTACATGTAGTTTTTATAAGATCTTTATAAAAAAATTTTATTACACGCACAAAAAAGCCCCTACCAAATATAAATCGGTAGGGACTTTTTTGTGACTCTCGCTAATTAAATTGCTTTATAAGGCAAGCTCTTCTTTAGCGCGAGTTAAGTTATGAGACACTAATGTGTTTTCAGAAACCTGAACTGCTTCGTATAAATCAGCTAATGCTGCGGTATCGTTATGCGCTTTTAAACGTGCAACGCCACGGTTGCTTAAAGCGTACGATGTAAGCTGGCGTACTTTAAATTTAGGGCCATCTGCATCTTTTAATAGTGCAATAGCTTTAGTACAAATTTCTTCAGCTTGAGCGTAATTTTTAGATTTAACGTTAAGTGCACAGCTATTGAATGACTCTTCTAGAGGCATTGGAGCCGTTTCGGTTTTAATAACCATAAGTTTGTAGTCACTTGAATCAGCCATTACAGCTGCTGAGCAAGTTAGTAATGAGCCAAGAGCGATGGTTTTTAAAAGTGTACGTTTCATGGTTTGTCTTTCCTAATTAAGTTAGTCGCGCTTGTTGCCGACAACTGAACTTTAGAGTAATAGCTCAGCGCCGACAAACGAGAAAAACAAACTCAATAAGTGAAGAAAATTAACTTATAGACTTTAGTCTAATATACGTACAAATTTAAATGTTTAACAGCGTGTAAACCAGCGTAATTACTGCTTGTTTTGAAAAAGGTTTTAAAACGAATCTTATGCAGTAGCTACGTATACAAGCCAGTGAACTGTGCAAAAATCGGTCTTTAAAATTTATTTTGTTTTTATGCTTTTAGCGACTTTTCCCACGCTCAAGCCTTGCACTAAAATTGAAAAAACACCATCGCATAAATTAAAACTAGTAAGCCCCTCGGCGCGACGCTAATTTCAAATATACTCAACGTGTTCGTGACATCCATAATCTAGCTCTCTTAAATTTAAAGCCTTATAGGTAGTTTCCACTTTTATGATTTGCACTTTTTAACCATGCAACGCAAAAAGCCCACGTTAAGAATAAACCTAACATGGGCTTTTTATACACTGGCTTAATTAAAGCATGTTTAATGCTTTTTTATAGCGCAAGCTCTTCTTTAGCAAGTGTTAAATTATGCGATACCATTGTACTGTTAGACATTTGCGCTGCCTCGTACAAATCAGCAATAGCTGCTGTGTCATTATTTGATTTTAAGCGAGCAACACCGCGGTTGCTTAACGCGAATGACGTAAGTTGGCGTACTTTAAATTTAGGGCCGTCTGCATCTTTTAAAAGTGCAATTGCTTTTGTACAAATTGCTTCAGCCTCAGCATAATTCTTAGATTTAACATTAAGAGCACAGCTGTTAAATGACTGCTCTAGTGGCTGTGGTGCAGTGGCTTGTTCAATAACCATTAATTTATAGTCACTTGTATCAGCCATTACAGCAGCTGAGCAAGTTAATAAAGAGCCAAGAGCGATGGTTTTGATTAGTGAGCTTTTCATGATTATATTCCTGTTGAGTTAGTCGTGCTTGTTGCCGACAACTGAACTTTAGAGAATTACCATAAAAACGACAAACGATTAAAACAAAACCAATAAGTGAAGAAAATTAACTTATAGACTTTAGTCTAATACCAAACTAGTAAGCAATACATAGCAAGTGCATTAACTATAATTAGTAAACGCCAACCAATTTAACTCTCTTATCAATCGCAAACCTATAAACTCCCTCGTCCATATGTCATAATCTAAATAATTCATAAATTTAGTAACTTGGCGCATATTTGTGCATTTTAAAGTTAACTACTTAGGGTTTTACCATGGCATATCAAGAGCAAAATCAAGCAACAATTTATTGGCACGATTATGAGACCTGGGGGGCGAGCCCTCAAAAAGATAAGCCGAGTCAGTTTGCCGGTGTGCGCACCGATCTTGATTTAAATATAATTGGCGAGCCGCTTATTGAATATTGTAAGCCGCAAGCGGATTACTTACCGCACCCTGAGGCATGTTTAATTACCGGTATCACACCACAAGTGGCGATGAAAAAAGGCTTGGTTGAAGCTGAGTTTATTGCAAAAATTCATGCCGAATTTAGTGCGCCAAACACCTGTGTGGCTGGTTATAACAGTATTCGCTTTGATGACGAAGTAAGCCGTTATAGCTTTTATCGCAACTTTTACGATCCGTACGAGCGTGAGTATAAAAACAATAACAGCCGCTGGGATATTATTGATTTAGTACGTGCATGTTATGCGCTGCGCCCTGAAGGTATTGAATGGCCGTTAAAAGAAGACGGCAGCCCGAGCTTTAAGCTTGAGCATTTAACGGTAGCTAATGGCATTGAACACGCCGCTGCGCACGATGCGCTAAGCGATGTAACTGCCACTATTGCACTGGCTAAACTTATAAAAGAAAAACAACCAAAGCTTTATAACTTCTTTTTTGGGCTGCGGAATAAAAAAGCCCTTGGCGATTTAGTTGATGTATTTAACATGACGCCGCTGGTACACACATCATCGCGTATTCCTGCAACGCAAGGTTGTACTACGTGGGTAGCACCTATGAGCTTTCACCCGGTAAATAAAAACGCCGTTATATGTTTTGATTTAACCCAAAACCCGCAAGTATTGCTTGATTTAAATGTAGAAGAGTTGCGTAAGCGTTTATACACCAAACGCGTTGATTTAGCCGAGGGTGACTTACCCGTTGGTTTAAAATTGGTGCATTTAAACAAGTGCCCTATTTTAGCGCCTGCTAAAACGTTATTGCCTGAAAACGCAGCCCGTTTAGGCATTGACCGTGAGCAGTGCCTCGCTAATTTAGCTATTTTAAAAGCCAATACCGAGCTTCGCGATAAAGTAACTGAAGTGTTTAACGAAAAAGGCGATTACAGCGCGACCACTAATGTTGATTACTTACTTTACGATGGCTTTACAAGCCATGCCGACAAAGCTAAATTTGCGATTATTCGCGATGCTAAACCAGAGGAACTCGCTGGCTTAAATTTAGATTTTGAAGATAAAAAGTTCAATACATTACTGTTTAGATACCGTGCACGAAACTGGCCTGAAACGCTAAACCAGCAAGAGCTTGACCAATGGCGTCAGTATTGCCAAAACAAGCTAATGCACGGGGAAGATCAACCCTCAATAAGTGCACAAGATTTTATGATCACTCTTGAAAACTTGGCGCATGAGCACGACGACAGCGAAAAGAACCTGACCATTTTAAAGGCACTATATAACTACGCACAGAGCATGTAATTTGCTTAAACCTTACTTGTAAAACGCATATAAAAACGCGACGCTTTAGTGATAAAGCGTCGCGTTTTTTTGTTTATAAATATCTATACCACTCCAAACAAAACGAAATTTTTGCACAAAGAGAAGTGAATGAGGAGTGAATGAGGAGTAAATGAGAAAACATAAGCCAATAATAACTTTGCCTAATCACTTCCTCTATAAGCGCAGCGCCTCATATTCTCTTTGTGAATCATTCACTTTAATTACATTATTTTTTATGTAGCGCTTCTATTCGTGCAAGTAAGCTTGATGTGTCGTATCGCCCGCCGCCGAGTGCTTGTACGTCAGCGTAATATTGATCAACCGTTGCAGTCATCGGTAAAGTAGCGCCATTGTTTTTAGCTTCATCAAGCGCGATGCCTAAATCTTTTCGCATCCAATCGACTGCAAAACCAAACTCGTACTCACCTGCCCACATTGTTTTATAGCGGTTTTCCATTTGCCACGAACCCGCAGCCCCTTTTGAAATGGTTTCAATTACTTTTTCACCATCAAGCCCTGCTTGTTTGGCAAAGTGTAAGCCCTCGGCTAAGCCTTGCACTACGCCGGCAATACAAATTTGATTAACCATTTTACATAACTGCCCTGCCCCCACATCGCCTAATAATTGGCTAAAACGGCTATATGCCGCCATTACAGGTTGCACTTTAGTGAAAACAGCTTCGTTACCGCCTGCCATGACTGTAAGCACACCGTTTTCAGCACCTGCTTGTCCGCCTGATACGGGCGCGTCTATAAAATCGATATTTTGCAACGCTGCTTTTGCAGCTACTTCACGGGCTACTTCGGCCGATGTAGTGGTATGGTCAACTAAAATGCTATTAACGGCCATCCCCGCTAAAACACCATTATCGCCATAAACAACCGCACGTAAGTCATCATCATTACCTACACACATAAATACAATATCAGCATTATTAGCAGCTTCTCGCGGCGTGGTGGCCAAGCTTCCTGCAAACTCATCTACCCAACTTTGCGCCTTTGCTTGAGTACGGTTATATACACACACATTAAAGCCCGCTTTTGCTAAATGCCCTGCCATTGGGTAACCCATTACCCCTAAACCTATAAATGCAACATTGATTGACATAAAAGTGCCTTATTTTCCTGCTAACTTAGAAACTATGCCCGATTATGTCAATCGGCTGCTTAAAAAGCGAATTAAGTCTTTATAAATTTCCAACGTAAGGAAATAAGTAGGTAACCATGGATAGTATTTATCAATTTAGTGCCCCTTTATATAACAGCGAAAGCTTTGCGCTTAGCCAGCTAAAAGGCAAAACAGTACTTATTGTTAATACAGCAAGTAAATGTAATTTTTCGGTGCAATTAAGTTCGCTAGAAAAGCTCTATCAAGAATATAAAAACAGCGGTTTCACTATATTAGCGTTTCCGTGTCATCAATTTGGCCAAAACGAGCCGCTTGATAACCTCGCGATTAAAGACTTTTACCAAGGACAATTTGACGTTTCGTTTAAAGTGTTTGGTAAGGTAATGGTAAATGGGCCCGAGGCGCATCCGCTGTTTAATTATTTAAAGTCGCATACCCGTGGTATTTCTCAAAACCGCGCAGTAAAGTGGAACTTCACAAAGTTTTTAATTAACCCACAAGGCCAGCTCGTTGCACGATATGCGCCGCGCACCAAGCCCGAAACGCTTAAACAGGTCATTGAGGCAAACTTACCTAGCGCGGTGAGCGCTAATAATTTAAATAACACTAAAATAATACCCAACTTTAATGCTTTAAAAGGTGCTTAATTATTCTAAATCAATAAACTGGTGGTTACTCAAGCATGCTTTATTAAACTAGTTTAAGGTTATGTATAACCCAATCCGCAATAATGCTTAATCATTTTTAGGGGCTAAACGTGTCGCTATCTGCGTTAAAAAACTCTCATTTACGACTGCATGGATGCACAAGGTAGAGCAATGCAGGAGCAATTGCCGAGAACAACTAAATAGCGATTTTTTTGCCTTGTTATCAGCACGTTTTTCCATCCTCAAAATAGATCACTTGATTATGCGAATTGGTATAACAGCTAAGCTTTGGAGTAAATAACATGAACATTGCTTTTTTTAGTACGCAAAAATACGAACAGCCTTTTTTTAAGCGCAGTACTAACAAATACCCTCAAATAGAGATTTGTTACATTGAGCAAGCACTTACCGAGCAAACAGCACTGCTTGCTAACGGGTTTGATGCGGTGTGTGTATTTGTAAACGACACGGTTAGTGCAGCCGTAATAGAGCAATTGGCAGAGCTTGGGGTGAGCACTATTTTACTTCGCTGTGCAGGGTTTAATAATGTTGATTTAACTGCCGCCAAAGCTCAGAACATAAAGGTATTACGAGTACCTGCATACAGCCCAGAAGCCGTAGCTGAGCACTGTGTTGCACTTATGCTTACCCTTAGCCGTAAAACACATAAAGCCTATAACCGCGTACGCGAAGACAACTTTGATTTAAACGGTTTATTAGGCTTTAACTTACATGGCAAAACAGTTGGAATTATAGGCTGTGGTAAAATTGGCCTTGCACTTTGTAATATTTTAAATGGCTTTGGCGCGCATGTTTTAGTGTGCGACCCTTATGCAACACCTGGCAACTACACCATTACCGATTTAAATTCGCTGCTTACTCAAAGCGATATAATTTCACTGCACTGCCCACTGAATGAGCAAACACACCATTTAATAAACGACAATGCATTTAATAAAATGAAACCTGGAGTAATGCTAATTAACACTTCGCGCGGTGCGCTACTTAATAGCAAAGCCTGTATAAATGCGCTTAAAACTAAAAAGCTAGGGTATTTAGGGCTTGATGTGTACGAGCAAGAGTCGGAGCTATTTTTTAAAAACCATAGCGATGAGATAAACCAAGACGATATATTCTCGCGCTTAGTGAGCTTTAAAAATGTATTAGTAACAGGTCATCAAGGCTTTTTTACTCAAGAAGCCCTTAACGAAATTGCCAATACCACCATACAAAACGCAATAGAAATTAGTGAGCACAAACCTTTAACTAATGAGGTGCTATAAAGCCGTTGCCCGTAAATTTAGCTTTACCCGTTTTACTCTATTTATAACGGGTAAAGCTTAAAATACTTTAGCCAAACGCAACGTTTGCAAAAACAAGGGTCATTAATATCGGGCAAACAAAACGAATGTATTGAGCAAACCAGTAATGCGTGCCACTGCTGGCTTTATGAAGCTTATTACCGCGTTTCCACATCCAACCTGCAGTTATAAAGTAAAACAGCCCCATAAGCGGGAGTTGGTATTGGGTAAACAGCATAATTACTAAACCAAATAACCACTCAAAATTTAATATAATGGCACTTGCGCATACAAGCACAACTAAACTTACAGCCCACGTTGCTTTAGTACGATCTACGCGGTGGTTTTCTACTAAAAACGCAACCGGTATTTCTGTAGTAGAAATAGTAGATGTCACTGAGGCAATCGACATTAGTACAAAAAACAACAAACCTATAAGCAAACCTATTTCGCCCATGGTGCTAAATAACTCAGGCAAAATAGCAAATATCAGCTGCCCTTCGCCAATTAGTTTACCACCACTAAACACCTCTACCCCGTTATGCTGTGCAACATAAATGGCAGGCACTATCAGTAAACCGGCTAAAAATGCCACGCTGGTATCAAGCAGTGCAACGCTTGCAGTTAGTTTTGGCAGGTTTGCATCTGGCTGCAGGTACGAGCCATAAATCATCATGCAGCCAACCCCTAATGAGAGCGAGAAAAACGCCTGCCCCATTGCTGCAATAATTAAATTTGGGTCAAGCACTTGGCTAAAATCAGGAATTAAATAAGCGGCAAACCCTTCGCTGGCGCCTTCTAAACTGGCGATATAAAAAATTAAACCTATTAGTAGCACCAATAACAATGGCATTAAACGGCGCGACCAAGTTTCAATCCCCGATTTAACCCCTTTTAAAATTATACTGGCGGTTAAAATAAGCATAAGCGGCGTAAATATAAAATTTCGCACCATAGAGTCGCTGTGTAAAAACTCGCTTGCTGCACTAAAACCAAAAAATGTAGTAATAGGCTCTATCGCGTAAGAGAGCATCCACCCAGCTACAATAGAATAAAAGCTAAGCATAACCACAGCGCCCGCAAGGCCTATATACCCGGCGGCAGCCCCTACTTTTTTGTTGGTGTTTTGCCACGCATTACCCAATGCTTTTACTGGGTTTGCTTGCGCTTGGTGGCCTAAATAAAGTTCGGTATAAAGCGCAGGTAGCGCAAGTAAAAATATAACAACAAAGTAAACCAATAAAAATGCGCCGCCACCATGGTTGGCCGCCTGCGTAGGAAACCCCCATATATTACCTAAACCCACTGCTGCGCCTGCAGCGGCTAAAACAAAACCAAACCGGCTTTGAAATCCATCACGCACTTGTGCCATATATCTACAAATTCTGTTATTCTTTGATTATTGTGAATTAAACCATATTTAATGCCAACTGAGTAATAAAATTGCTGTTGGCATAAATAAGCGCTGTTAACCGCTCATAATTACAGCACTCACTTATTTTAAGCGCGTATGACTAACCACTTTTTTAAAAACACCTTAAGCATTGCTCCCTCTTTTTATAGCGATTTACCCCCTAGCAACAATACTATTTTAGTGTTTAATGCAAGCACCCTTAATGTAGAACACCTCGATTTAACCCAGTACCTAAGCCCGTTTGAGCTAAGCGTTATAAATCGCCGTAAACGCATGCAAGCAAAGCAAGAATATCTAGCATCGCGCATATTGCTAAAGCAGCTTGCCAAGCATACCCAGCCCCAATACGCGCACGTACCGCTTAATAAAATGAGCACCCTCTTTAATGAAGAGTGCTCAAAACTGCAGCTCCATATAAACCGCAGCGTTATTAATACCTGTATTTCGCATTCTCATGGCTTAGTTGGTGTAGCTCTTAATGTTACTAAGGCTGAGTTTGGGTTTGATATTGAAAAAATAAGCTTAAAACGCCCATTCGAAAAGCTCGCAAAGCATTTTTACAATAAGGCTGAAATTGACTTAATTACCGCCCCTTTGGCTATAAAAGAGCAAGCCTACTGCTTTTTTAGAATTTGGACCTTAAAAGAGGCACTCGCTAAAGCAACAAGCCGCCCAATAGCGCAATTGCTTAGCCCAAATGTATTTGATGAATTATCTTTGTTAAACCTTACAGCATCGAGTAACACCATAATGGTTGCCAATGAGGGGTTTGATATAAGCGTGGCGCATAAAAAAAGCACCGACTGGCGGTGCTTTATGCTTAAAAATTTAGATACTTAATTACTTGGCATATAAGCCTAGGCAGCGCTTTCTAATAAGCGACTGTGTATTGCTTGCACTACGGTATCTGACTCGCTTTGCTCTACTAAAAAGCATAAATTGTGCTTACTTGCACCATGACAAATTAAACGAATATTAAACTCTTTTAATACGTTCATTAAGTTCATTTCGTGCTGGCGTAGCTGTATTTCTGAGCCTATTAGCGCCACTAAGGTTAAGTTATTTTCAACCGACACATGGCAAAATTCAGCTAGCTTATCTAAACACGCTTGCTCAAGCTCAGGGCGCGAGGCATTGGGTGCGTTATCTAAGGTAATAGCAACACTAATTTCTGAGGTAGTCACTAAATCTACCGATATATTAAACTCACTTAAAATGGTAAATACTCTGGCCAAAAAGCCACTTGCTAATAGCATTTCAGGGCTTTTAAGCGTGAGCAATATTTGGTTTTTACGCTGCGTTACAGCGCGTATACCCGGCTGCTGTGACTTTTCACGCTCAATCCACGTGCCACCGCGCTCTGGCTCGCGGCTAGAGCCTACAAATACATTAATATGGCTGCGGCTGGCTGGTAAAATAGTGGCTGGGTGCAATACTTTTGCGCCAAAGGTGGCCATTTCTGCGGCTTCGTCAAAGCTTAAACGGGCAATTGGCGTTGCCTTTGCACATAAGCGTGGGTCTGTGCTAAATATACCCACTACGTCGGTCCAAATATGTACGCTTTTAGCGTTAATCGCCTCAGCAAGTAATGCTGCGCTGTAATCTGAGCCACCACGGCCAAGCGTGGTTGTTTGGCCAAATTCGTCGCTACCAACAAAACCTTGAGTCACAATTACTTGCTCATCTAATAACGGAATTAAAATCTCTTTAGCCGCTTGCGCTGTGGCTTTAACATTGGGTGTTGCTTTACCAAACTGGCTGTCGGTTTTAAGTACTTTACGTACATCAAAACGGTCGGCATTTAAGCCTTTTAAACGTAGCACTTGTGCAAATAAGTACGACGATAAGCGCTCACCAAAACTAAGTAGCTCATCGTGCTGCTGATCCGTTGTTAGTGTTTCAAGTGCTAACGTTTGAAACGCTTTTAACGTTTCGTTAAAACCTACGGCTAAATCGGCATCAAGCGAGAGCTCATCTAAAATTGCTTGCTGAATAGCTAGCACGCCGTCAATGTGCTCTTGGCGCTGCTCTGGGGTAATGCTTGATTTACACAGTGCAACTAAGTGATTAGTTACGCCGGCGCTGGCGCTCACTGCTACAATACGCACGCTTTTATCTGCAACAATAATTTCGCTACAGCGACTCATCGCTTCAAAGTTTGCAACACTGGTTCCGCCAAATTTGGCAACGATGTAATCTGATTTTGCGCCTGGTACTGTTTGTGGCACTGATTGGGTAGTCATTTAGTCTCCTTTCGCGGTATTTTAACCGCTAAAAAACAAGAAGAACTTGGCAAAGGAATGCATTTGATGTGTCCGCTGCCAGAAGCTCTCCACCTATATTGGTGACAGTTTTGAGGATTCAGCCCCATAAACCGAAAAACAATAGCGACGTACTAGTGTTTTTCTCGGCGAGTACTTCCCTCTTTAATGGTTATGGGCGTTCGTCACCTACCATTAAATACCTAAGTATCGCACCTCTTCTGAATGTTTTATTAACCGCTGGCTAATAAAACAAAGCCCCGCTAATTAGCGGGGCTTTGAAAGTTATCGTTTAGACGTCTAGGTGTCAAGCATTTATAGTAAAAATTAAACAAAACCACCCATAAAGTAAGCGCCTGCATAACCTACGGTATAACAAATTAATAATTGCAGCGATAATTTAAAGTAGCTCGTAAAAGTAAGTGCTTTAAGTTTGCTCATGGCAATAATACCCGCTGCAGAACCAATTATAAGCATTGACCCACCTACACCTGTTGCATAGGTAAACGACAACCAATGTTGCTGGCTCATTATTATATCTGCTTTTAATAGCGCAGCAGTAAGCGGTACGTTATCGACCCCTGCAGATAGTATTCCCATTAAATAGTTAGCGTACTCAGGTGCCATTACTGTATATAAATCGGTAAATTTACTTAAAATACCAATTTCTTTTAATGCGCCAACAAGTAAAAGCACCCCAACAAAAAACAGTAGTGTGTCGTATTCTATCTCGCGAACAAAATCGATGATGTCTTTGTTTATGTCTTTTTTACGCATTAAAAATTGCGCCACTAAAAACATAACCGATAAACCAAATAAAAATGTGAGTAGCGGCGGTACGCTATAAATTACGCTAAGGGTTAAAGTACTTACCACGGTTGATAAAAATATGATGGCGATGGTAATGTCAGTTTTTTCTATCCGTTTTTTTTGCGAGCCCACAAACTCTATTTGCCCTTTCATACCAACAGAGAGCAAAAGCGCCAGTAACATTACACTTATAAACGCAGGCGCTATGAGTAGTAATAAGTTTGCAATAGACACTTTGCCATCTAAAAATATCATTAAAGTAGTTACATCACCGGTAATTAACGACACTCCACCCGAGTTAACCCCAAACACAATAAGTGTGGCGTATTTAATCAGCTTTTTAGCTTCCAGCTTTAACGACATAACCACAGCAAGTGATATAAGCGTAGCGGTCACATTGTCAGAAATAGACGAAAACAAAAACGCAAAGCCCCCCACTAAAAACATAAGTTGTCGTTCACTAATGCTTTTAGGCATAACCCGGTGCACAATGTTTTCTATAAATCCTTTTGAATTTAAATACGCAACAAAGGTCATGGCGGCCATTAAAAACAGCCATAGCGAGGCTATTTCTAATATGTTTTCGTTAAGAAGGTGCTGAATAGTTGCAGGGCTTTGCCCATGGAGTGGGTTAACAAAAAGTATAATCCAACAAAGCGTGCCAAAAAAGAGTGTAGTTTTGGCTTTATTTACGTGAATTATATCTTCTATAACGATCAGTAAAAAGGCAATCGCTATTAGGGTTAAAATTATCGAGGGGAGCATGGTAGTTAAATAACCTTTGATATAGTTTTAACAGGACACATAAACAACTTGCGTTTAAGCGTTCCTAATTTTGGTGCGGATTCTAGCACCACAGATATGCAAAAACTATTATTAAATGGTCTTAAAAACGAATACCATATGCAGGTAAAATACGTAATAATGAGTCCTTTTTAAGAACTCAATAATAAAATACTAGGATGTTGTAATCTCTTATGATCCCAGCTAAAAAGCTGCTAAATACCCTTAGCGAACATTGGGGTGTGTTAGAGCTATTATTTAAACGTTTTAAAATGGCCGACTTTAGCCTAAAAGACGTACAAAATGCCATTAAGCAAAAGCAGCCCACGTGGACAAACGAGCGCATATACAAAGAAACAAATCGTTTGCTCAATCAAGATATACTCATTCCATTGGCTAAATCTTCTCAGCTTGAAATTAACCGTGCCATTGCCGACTTTGCCACCTTTTTATTACAAGAAGAACACCTAGGCTTAGCACAAGAAATTAGCGTTTTGGTTGATGATTTAGCCCGTCTAGGAAAGCGTTTAGATAATGCCGGCGAAATGGAAGACTTTGACGATTTACGCCGCTATAGCCGCATTATGGATGATCGGGTACGTAAAATAATGAAGCTTTACGCGCACAACGAAAACGCTATTTTAAATATTGTTGAGCAAGCTAAGTCTGATCACGCTGTGCAATCTTTGCAAAAGCGCTACAAAGCCGTAATAGAAGCCTTTGACGAATACATAGAGCCGATGCTTGAAATGGTCGATATTCGCGGTGATTTTCATGCCTGCTTTACACTTATTGAACAACAAATAAGTAAGCAAATAGAGCACATAGAGCGCTCGGGTAAAGCCTACAACGACAAACGCATGCTTGAGCAATTACGTACCCGTATACTCGAAATGCATTTAGTTGGCCGAGAAAGCTTACGTAAAAGTGCCGATATGCTTATGCCACTGCGCGAAGAGCTACGCCGTAATAACTTAATTACCCGCCAAGCAGCAAAAGTGCTTGGCCTTGTGCGTAAAAATGGCGTAGACAATATGCTAAGTGCGGTACAGCCAAACTTTGTAAGCGATGCGCAGCGCTATTCGCTTGGCCAGCAGCGCCATATAGTGGCTTACATGGCAAGCCTGGTAGAATTTGAACACGAAGAATACCAGCTTCCAGAGCAACAAGACGTACCGGCTTTTGTAACGCCTAATATTCCTGACTATCACGATGTTAAAACAAGCTTTGCAAAACGCTTTAATAAAAAACGTAAAAAGCCCCAGCCATTACT
The DNA here is from genome assembly GCF_030296835.1 of Pseudoalteromonas sp. MM1. NCBI lineage: Bacteria > Pseudomonadati > Pseudomonadota > Gammaproteobacteria > Alteromonadales > Pseudoalteromonadaceae > Pseudoalteromonas > Pseudoalteromonas sp. MM1. The sequence continues at coordinate 2,192,577 of NZ_AP027922.1, forward strand.
GCAATTTTTAGATGAGAGCTACCCCGATCTAGACGCCGACGAAATGCTATTTTTATACCAAAAACTAGTCAGCGACAGTGAAATTCACATTAGCCAAAGCGATGAAAAAACACGCGTAAAAATAGCCGGCCAACACTTTTCGTTATACCCATTTAATTCAGCGCCTCAACCAGATACACAGGCAGACGAGTAACACATGACACATATAAACCTAAACGAGCTAACACACCTGCAAGCCATTAATAAAAAATTAGGTGCGGGTTACCATATTTGCGAACAAGACAACATAATGTGGCAAGAGCTTGACCAGCACATAGAATCTTACAGCGCCTTATTTAGCGCCCTTGGCCACGACTTAAAGCACGACAGCCGCGGCTTTTACTACTTTGCCAGCGACGAAAGCACGCCAAACATGGGTAAAATATCCCGTGCTATTGCACTGACTATTTACATTTTAATTGAGCATTTTGCCAATACGGGTAAAGACCCTATGCGCGCATTGTTTGACGAAGTAAACGATTTAGAACTGATGCAAACCTTAGTGCAAATTAACAAACACTTGTTTGATCAGCTTGAGATATTTTCGGGCTCAGATTTACGAAAAGACGTTTACCTGCGTATGGTGCGCTTAGGTTTAGCCCGCGAAGTAGAAGGCGGCTTTATGCTACAAGCGCCTATTCACCGCTACATTGATGCACTTATGGAAGTAAACGAAGAAACCTACATCACGGAGGACGAGCAATGAAAAACCTATACGGACTGAGTAAACTCGCCCTACTTAATACCGCAGGCTATGCAAAGTGTGTGATCCCACTTGATAAAAGCAGCTCTATTTGTGCGCCAAACAATACCGGTAAAAGCTCGGTTATTAACGCCCTCCAGTTTCCGCTAATAAATGATTTACGTTTAACCGAATGGGACGGGCACGATTTAGATGAAACCCGTAAGTTTTATTTTTCATCGGATCAGTCGTACATTTTACTAGAAGCTAACCTCCCCCATGGCTCGGTCGTTATTGGTGTGGCGGGCCTTGGTAAAATAGCCGGTTACGCGCATCAGTACTTTTGTTATCAGGGCAAACTTGATTTAGCGCAGTACACGCAAGGTAATACCATAATTAAATTTACTAAGCTGTTTAATCATTTAAAAACGCAAGGTTACAACCCAATAGAGCTAAAATCACAAGAGCTAAACGCCCTACTTACCGGCGGCGCTACCCCGTTTGATGGCGATATTAATTTAAAAATGATACCGCTTAATAACGTGCAAGACTCAGCCATTTATAAAGAAATATTTAGGCGTATTCTTAACTTACACAAATTAGGCGCAAGCGATGTTAAACGCTTTATGCTGCGTGTATTTGAGCGCCATATGTCAAACTCAAAGGTCGACTTTTACGAAGTCTGGCGTCGCTCGTTTGATAAAGTAAACCGGGCTAAACGTGAATTAAAAGCCCTTGAATCAATGCAAGAGCCAATAAGTGCGCTTGAATCAATGCTTGAAAACCAAACCGTGCTTAAAGGTAAGTTAGCAGCCTACGCACCAAAAATTGACCAAGCCCTAATAGACTTTGATACCTACCAAGAAGAGCAACTAAGCGAACTCGCCATTGCCCTTGAAGACATAGAGCACGAAAAACACGAGTTTGAACAAAAGCAAAGCTTATACGTGCAGCAATCGCGCGATATAGAGCGCAAACAAACCCAAATTGAGCAGTGGTTTTTAGATTACAGCGCTTTAAAAAGCGAGTTTGAACTAGTAAATAAAGCCACCCTCAAAGCAAACCTTGTTCAACTAAAGCAAGATTACGAGTCGCTTTCGCACTCAATAACCAGTGCACAAGGGCAAAGCCTGCACACCCTTGATTACCGCATTAGCGAAACGCAAAAACAAATAAAAAGCTTAAAACTGCAGCTTAAAAACCTTGAATTTAATTTGTTTACTCGAATGCGCGAAGACCTATCACTCAAAGAAGTAGAAGAAATATCGCGCATTTTAAATCCCGACTTACTCTCGTTTGCCACCACCAGCAATGGCGATATAAGCATTGATGACGAAGACGCCTTTGGGGAGTTTTTATCGCTATTAAGTGAAAACGTAAAAGGCGGTGTACTTACCCTTCCTGGGGCAAGCATTAAACTTAAAAAGCTCTCGCCTGTGCAAATGCAAAGCGGTGAAAACAAAGCCCAGCTGAGTGCTCAATTAGACGCGCTTGAACGCTCCTTAAAAGAGTTTAAACAACAGCGCGAAGTAGCCGCTAACGTGGCAGATAAACAAAAAGAAAAAGATGCACTTTACGATGAGCTAATGAGCGCAGAGAGCGCCCTAAAACGTTTAGAGCAATTTGAGGTAATGCAGCAGTCGGTAGAAGCGCAAGCCATGCTAAAAGAGCAATTATTAGCAGAGCGCGAACAAGTTGATGATTACCTGCAAGACATACAAAAAAATAGTGGCTCAATTGCAGACAGACGCTCGTTAATTAAATCAAAGCAAGAGCAAATTAATCGCCAAACCGAGCGCCTTCGCCAAGTTAAAAGCGAGCGAATTGATCATACTCTCGATTTATACAGCGGGAAAGTAACTCCGTACATGATTGATATAACAGTCGACTTTGATAACTTAAGCGATTTAGTACATCACTTTAATAAAGACTGCCAAGAGCTGCGCAATTTTGACATAAACGTGCGTAATACCTATTTGCATGTATATAACGCAGGCATTACTAAGTTCGATAACGAAAACGACGAATTTACTAAATACCAAAAACTAATTAGTGCATTTCACAACCTTGATAACGAACGCGATGCCGTTGAGCGCCAAGGACGCGTAGCTCTGACCGAAGTAGCCGCAACCATTAAAGGCCTGCGCGAAGACTTAGATCGCCTGCGCCGCGAGATGAATAGCTTTAATAAAGGCATAAGCCAGCACCGTATTTCTAACCTGCAAGCGTTTAAAATTAACGTAATACCGCGCAAAATGCTGGTTGATAGTATTGATACTATTATCAGCACGTCGCATCAGTTTGAGCAAGGCGACACCCTTGATTTACTAAGCCAAGAACCCTACAGCGAAAGCGCGGTAAACGAAGCAAAAGATCACTTAATTAAACTCGCATCAGATAAAGCGGGCCTCACCTTAACTGATTTATTTGATATTCGTTTTGAAGTGGTAAACCGCGCAGGCGAAACCGAACACTTTGAAAAAATCGATTCAGCCGGTTCAAACGGCACACGTATTACTATTAAGTTATTATGCGGCATGTTGTTTATTCGTTACTTATTAAGCGATCAAGAACAAAACCTTTACCGTATACCTATTTATATAGATGAAGCGGCCGATATCGACCCGCAAAACCAAAAAGCAATCATAGAAACCGCATTAAGCTTTGGCTTTGTGCCAATATTTGCCTCAGTTAAGCCGCAGGTAAGCTGTGATTACATTGTACCTATTCGTTCAGTAAAAGATGGCGCCCAAAACTGGGTAGACGAAAAAGACTGGATAGAAGTTGAACACAGTTAATTGGCCGTTAAGGCAAACTAACTAAACTAAAATATAGGACGTTAAACTAATACACATTTAAACAATGTGTGTTATTTTAAATTAACGCATTTTATTGGAGCAAAGGTAATGAAAAATATACTTATTGTTGCAGCGCTAGCACTACTTACAGCCTGTACGCAAACCCCAGACTGGGATTACGACAAATCAGCCAACTTTAGTAATTTTAAAACATTTGCTTGGGTAGAAAACGCGAGCCTAACCAAAGATACCACAAACTACCAAATTAACGGTTTAATGGAAAAACGTGTACGAACAGCTGTAAACGCTGAGCTTAGCCAAACGTTGGGGATGAGGCTAGTAGATCCAGCCCAAGCTGATGTGTTAGTTAACTACCATGCATCGGTAGATAAAGAGCTAGAAGTAGACAGCTTTAACGTAGGCTACGGCGCACGTTGGGGGTATTGGGGTACGGGCTTTCAACGCGATATTAGCGCCCGCGAGTACGAAGTAGGTACTTTAGTAATTGATATTATTGACCGCGAATCAAACCAGCTGATATGGCGTGGTGCTAAAGAGGGCCGTTTAAAGAAAAAACAATCGCCAGAGCAACGCGAAGCATCAATTAAAGAAACAGTCGCTAATATTTTAAGCAACTTCCCGCCGCACAAGCAGCTGTAAATTAACATTAGCTTTAAATAAGTTTTAAAAGCTCACATTATGTGAGCTTTTTTGTGGGTGTATATTTTGGTGCTGCAGAGCTAAATAATTACGAGCTTCGCTCGTCACGTCAGCAAGCTGCACGTATACAAAACACCGTGTCAAACTTTACTTGTAGGCGCTAAGCTTGCTTGCGCGAGAAGCGCAGCTTCTAATTACTTATGATTTCTCAAATATAATTTAAATTTTAAGCCCTCTTAAAATAGCTTTGGCAGTATTACTTTATAAATAGGTTTTACATTAGCTAAAGGAGCACAAACATTTACATCACTCCCAAAGACTGGTATTTAAAGTAAACCGCAGATCAAGCTATATTGGTTTTAGGGTACTAAGAGAAGTTAAAAAGGTTAAATAAAGGATTAAAATGAAACCTACATGCCCTAGCTGTCAGAATAAAATTAATAATAGAGATATAAAAAATACTAATAAAAAAGGGATGCTTTTTGAATTCGAGTGCCCATATTGTCAAACATGGATACATTTGAATAAAACACTAGGAGTTTTAAAAACACTTGGAGTATCACTCTTATTAATAACTAGCTTGCTAAATATTTTCAGTATTAAAAGTAAATATAGCTCAATTTTCTCAACCGTTGGCTTTGCCGGAATATTTATAGCTATGCTTATTACTTTTTTTGGTAAACATGAAGAAATCAAATAATAAAAAAACAAAAAAGAATCCAAAAATAAAACACGCTAATATTAGTAATACCAGAATGTTATTAAATCAAATAGCATTCTCCTTGTTTTTTTTGGCTATAGGCTCCTTATCTATCATAATCGCAGTAAAATCTATATACGACGGTTATGTACTTACACCAACAGATTATCGTGTTGAATCTGAGGTTTATTTTTTCTCGACCTCTCCATTTACTTATCTTTTTAACCTTTTTTTTTACTTAGGATGTGGGATCTTTTTTTTAGCAGTACCATACCTAAGTAGAGACATGTTTCCGCGAAAAAAGAAAAAACTAAGCAAAAAAGCTCAAAGAAAAAATAAACAATAGTTTTTATTAATTCGTTTTGTATTTATACAATAACTCAAAGGGTATATGGCAATAGTCATCTGGGTGGTTAGTTAAACGGTCTTGGTGTTCAGCATCGCTTGGTACGTAATTAGTAAGCAGCTCTACCTGTACAACAATTTTTTCTGCATCACTGCGCTTATTTATATAATTTCTTGCTGCGTCTAAATGGTTTTGGTTTTTACTGTAAATAGCAGTGCGGTATTTAGGGCCTACGTCATCTCCTTGTTTATTAATACTGTATGGGTCAATAATTTCAAAAAAGTAGTCAAACAGCTTATTTAGGCTAACGGCGTTTGGGTCAAAAATTACCTTTACGCATTCTGCATAACCATCGTAGTCGCCACCTGTCGTTTTAGTTGTACCATTAGCGCGTCCTGCTTCAGTACTTATTACGCCTGGTAAGTGTTTCATAAACTCTTGTACGCCCCACAGGCAGCCACCAGCAAAGTAAATAGTATTGTGTTCTTTAGTATTCATTATAAATGTTACCTAATGAGAAAAGTGTGAATGGTTATCAAATGCAGTTATTAACAAATTAATGTACAATCGCGCACAAAATGACTGCTGTTATATTTGGCTATTTTATCATGCTCAAATATGAGCTTTGAAATTTATTGTAACCGCAGCTTCAAATAAAAAACGACGAGAAACACATGAACTGCACATCACACATTATATTACCTGCCCTTTTATGCAGCGTTACCCCATTTGCTTATGCTAATACGCTACCTAATGAGTCATCAATCGAGCAAATAACGGTTGAAGCCTCACCTACAGCCAATAAACTGCCTGTGGGTACATTTGACTCGCCTATTTCTAATTTAGAGTACGACCCACGTGTTGATCTTCAATCTCGTAATATGGCTGAAGCGCAAGCTGATGTAACTATTCGTGGTGGGATTTTTGAAAACACAGGTTTTAGAGTAGGAAGCGCTACCCTGCTTGACCCGCAATCTGGCCATTATTTTGCTGAAATACCTATTGCACCACAAATGCTAAGTGGCCCAGATGTTTTAACCGGTGCTGATAACGCACTGTACGGTATGAACAGCTCTGTAGGTACAGTTTCGTTTGGTTGGAAACCAATTATTACTGGCGGTAGTGTATCGCTTGGCACTGGTACGAACGACTTTAACCTGCAAAGTATTCACGCTGCTAAAAACACTCAACTTGATAGCTTAGCTAACTATACCCTGGGCTTTGAAGGTGAGTACTCTCACTCGCAAAGTGATGGCACCATTGATAATGGCGACCATGACTTTTCGCGCGCCTCAGCACGCGTGCAATTAGCAAGCGAGCATAGTCAGACCGACTTATTTTATGGCTCGCAAGATAAGTTTTTTGGCTGGCCTAACTTATATACCCCTTTTGGCGTTAACGAAACTGAAGATCTAGAAACACGCCTTTGGATGCTTAATCACAAGCAAAACTATGCTGAAAACAGTCACTTTGAAGTATCGGCGTATTACCGTACCCATGACGATCACTATATTTACTCGCGCGAAAACCCAAGTGTATTTGAAGCTTTTCATAAAAGTGAAGTTAAATCGCTTGCTCTTTCGGGTCGCCATACACAAAGCGATGCACTGGCAATAAATTACTCGGCACAATTTATTGATGACTCGATTGAATCAACCACACTTGAAAACAACTTTACCTCACGAAAATATTATAAGCTGAGCGTATTGCCCCAATACACTATGGCTTTAAAAGCGAATCAGCAGCTTACTTTTCGCTTAGGGGCTGCGTATGATGATACCAATCGTGATGATGCTGAAGTATCAGCTATTGGTGATATAACCTTAAGCACCCAAAACAGTGACGGCACAGCGCAAAGTATTTATTTATCATACGCGCAAGCGAGCCAAGTCGCAGGCTACACAGCCATTGGCGGCAGCGATTCTGGCGGGTTATTTAGAAGTAACTACAACCTTGAGCGCGAAACAACGTCAAACTTAGAGCTTGGCTTATTACTTGAAGAGCAAAGCTGGCAGTTAAACTCGGCTATTTTTTATCGAAAAGATAATAATTTAACCGACTGGACTTTTAATTTTGACTCCACCTCTGCGCGCTTTGCAAACCCCGTTGATATTGATACTGCAGGGGTTGAATTTTTAGCGACTAAACACTTTGATACGGCAAAACTTATTGCTAGCTATACCTATTTGCATAAATCAGAAAACTACGGCGCAGCCGATATTGATGCCAGTTTTTACGCGTTAAACTTTCCTGATCACCGTTTAACACTCGGCGCTGTGTACAACCCAACTGATATTTTAGAATTTAGAATAGATAACGAATGGCGTACACAACACAAAAACGCGCTTAGAAACGGCCACGACAACGCGTTATTTACCCAGCTAACGCTTAAAATAACCCCGCCTCAGTTAAGCAATTTATTTATTACTTTAGCGGCTGATAACTTATGGGATGAGTCGTTTGAAGAAATACCAGGTACACCAGGACGCGGTGAGCAATATACGTTAAGCGCAACGTATAGTTGGTAGAAAATAAAGCCGGCGTTTACAAACTCAATTTATACTTTGATTTGTAAACGCTGTGTTTTTTATAAAAGCGCTATTTTAGACAAAAAATATTCCACAAAGAGAAGCGAATGAGAAGTAAATGAGAATACACAAACCAACTATTACTTAAAGCTAATCTCTTCCTCTAAAAGCGCAGCAACTCTTCCCCTCCTTGTGATTTATTCACTTTTACAGGCTTTGCCTGTCACGTAAGCAAGCTTTACGTCTACAAAACAACCGTATACCTGCACATTTGCGGTAGACGCTGAGCTTGCTCGCGTTAAAAGCGCAGCTTTTAATTACTTAAAAAATTACTCGGTAATAGATAAATGTAAATATATGTGTATTAACCTCGTGAGCTAGGTTAATTGCTCAAGCTCGGTTATAAGTGCTAGAGCCTCTGCATTAGTTGACCCACACACATCAAATGTGGCGCTAAAATCACTACATACTTTTGGACGGCTTTCATCGCCAAATAATTTACATAAATTACGTTCATCTAGCTGAATACAACGCTCTCCGGCTTTTTTACCGTTTGGCATCCCGGGGATTGGCGAGCTAATACTTGGTGCAATGCAGCATGCACCGCAGCCTAAACGACATGCCATAGGCTCTGTTTTCATAATAACCTCAGTTAATAAAACTATGCAATTTGCAGTGTGATTTCACCCATGCATAGTCAATTGTTTAATTGTAATACACACATGTAATGCTTTGTTACATCTTCAAACGCCTTGTAAACACTTTATTGCGTATTATTGCCTTGTCACCAAATATATGAAGGAATGCCTTGTGGCTACTAAAAAACAAATTTTATTACCTGTCGCAGTTTTAGCTGCCGGAATTGCACTGGCAATTGGCCTTTCAGCAATGAAAACGCCACCAGAAGAAAAACCAGAGCAAGACACTCGCCCACTTGTTGCTGCGCAAAACGTAAACATTGATGCCATTACGCTTGATGTAAAATCGTACGGCGTTGTAAAACCTAAAGACCGTACAGAGCTTGTTGCGCAAGTAAGCGGGCAAGTTATTTCAGTAGCCGAACAATTTGTTGAAGGCGCGTTTGTTAAGCAAGGCGATATTTTAGCACGAATTGATCCAAATGATTACGAAGCCGACTTAATTGAAGCCCAAGCAGGCCTTGCACAAGCAAGTTCAGCACTTGAAATTGAGCGCGCACAAGCCCATGTTGCTAAAGCTGAATGGGAACGTATTAAATCAGACTCAAACGATGCCATTGCATCTGAGCTTTATTTACGTAAACCACAACTTGCCGAAAAAATGGCAAATTTTAAATCTGCTCAAGCCCGTGTAAAACGCACTAAACGTAACTTAGAACGTACCTACATTAGAGCCCCATATGATGCCATTATTAACGAGCGCACTATTAGCTTAGGCTCTGTAGTAAGTGCAGGCAGTAAGTTTGGTGAGCTTAGCGCGACCTCGGTTGCAGAGGTACGTTTACCGGTTGCAGATAAAGAGCTGCAATACTTAAATAATGGCGGTATAGGTGCATTGGTTACACTTAATGCAGAATTTGCCGGTAGGCAAACTACCTGGCAAGCCAAGGTTGTACGTAGCGAAGGTGTTGTTGATCAAACTAGCCGTATGAGCTATTTAGTTGCGCAGTTACCTACCCCGTATGCTGATAACGCTAAGCCACTGCGTTTTGGCTCATACATTAACGCCACCATAAAAGGCCGCGCGCTTGATAACGCGATTATAGTGCCGCACCATTTAGTTAAAAATAACAAAATTGCTATTTTAAACGACAATCACACCCTTAGCTTTAAAACGCTTAATATTGTACGTGAGCAAAATGGCATGGTAATAGCCGACCAAGGGTTAAATAATGGCGAGCAACTTATTACCTCTGCCCTTGAATACCCAACAGAAGGCATGGCGGTTAAGCTAGAAGGCACTGAGCCTAAAAGCGATGTTACTCAATTAGCACTTAAAGAGGATACGCCATGAATACCTCAGAAAAAGGCTTAATTGCATGGTTTGCACGTAACCCTGTTGCGGCAAACCTCATCATGATTTTTATACTTATTGGCGGGCTATTAACGGCGCTGACCATTCGTAAACAGGCATTTCCGCAGTTTGAAAGTAACTGGGTGAGTATTCAAGCAGTATACCCAGGCGCCGCCCCGCAAGAGGTTGAAGAAGGCATAACCATAAAAATTGAAGAAAACCTTGAGGGTACCGAAGGTATAAAACGTTTAATTACTTACTCTAACCGAGGTTATGCGCAAGCGTGGGTAGAAATAGAAGAAAAATACGACCTACAAGAAGCCCTAGACGAAATAAAAGCGCAAGTAGACTCTATTAATACCTTTCCTGCGGGGATGGAACGCCCCGTTATTCAACGTGAAAAATTTCAGCAAGAGGTAATGATCCTCGCGCTTTATGGCGACATGAGTTATTACCAGCTAAAAGAGCTAGGTAACGACATAAAAGATGAATTACTCGCGTTACCTGGCGTTAACTTAGTCGATTTTTACAGTGGCCTAGATTACGAAATAGGCATAGAAATAAGCCCCGATAAACTGCGTGAATATGGCCTAACATTTAGAGATGTTTCAAGCGCTGTGCAAAACTTTTCTACCAATATGTCGGCAGGGCAAATTCGCTCTGACACAGGCTATATTTCAATGCGTGTTGAAAAGCAGGCATATCGTGGCGGCGAATTTGCAAAGCTTCCGCTTATAACGCTTGCCGATGGCGCACAAATTAATTTAGGCGATGTAGCGACGATTAACGACGGCTTTGAAGAAGGCCTACTTTACTCTAAATATAATGGTAAAAACTCACTCTCGTTTGAAGTAGATGCCTCAAAAGATCAAGACATAACCGATGTAGCTAAAATTCTTAAAGGCTACATGGCAGAAAAACAGTCAAAACTTCCGCAAGGCGTAAAGCTCTCACCTATTGTTGATTTAACTTACTACCTTGAAGGTCGACTCGATATGATGATCGACAACATGGTATGGGGCGGTATTTTAGTAATGATAGTGCTGGCGCTGTTTTTACCGCTGCGTTTAGCTTTTTGGGTAATGATGGGCTTACCAGTTTCATTTTTAGGTGCTTTTTTGTTTATGCCAATTGGCTTTTTAGACATCACCATAAACATGGTGTCGTTATTTGCCTTCATTATTGTACTTGGGATTGTGGTCGACGATGCCATAGTCGTAGGTGAATCGGCCAGTGCCGAAATAGAAAAACATGGCCATAGCCTTGATAACGTTATTCGTGGTGTTAAGCGCGTAGCGATGCCTGCAACCTTTGGGGTATTAACTACTATTGCAGCGTTTTTACCACAAGCTATGGCATCAGGCCCAGGTGCTGCGTTTTCTAAAGCCATTGGTGTAGTTATTATACTGTGTTTGATTTTCTCGTTAATTGAATCAAAGCTAATATTACCTGCGCATATTGCAGCTATGAACCCGCGTAAACCTAACCCTAAAAACCCATTACATAAACTGCGTAATATAGTTGATAACGGTTTAAAACACTTTGTGCAAAACTACTACACGCCTTTTATAGGCCATTGTATACATTATCGTTATACCGTAATTATTGGCTTTTTATGTATATTAATAGTGAGTGCGGGTATGTTTGCAGGCGGGTTAGTTAAGTTTGTACCTAACCCTAAAATACCGCATGACTTTCCGCGTATTACACTTGAAATGAACCTTGCCTCTTCGGAGCAGGCAACCCTTGAAACCGCCCGTAAAATAGAAGATGTATTACTCAAAGTAGATAAAGAGCTTGAAGAGCAATACGGCCAAAGCATGATACGCGATTTATCGGTAAGCTTACGTGGGCGTACAGAGGCTAATATTATGGCTATTTTAGTAGAGCCACACTTGCGCCCTATCGACACCTTTGAATTAAGCACCCTATGGCGCGAACAAATGCCACCGCTACCAGGTGTTAAAACGCTTAATATTCAAGATAATATTTTTAGTGGCGGACGTGATGACGGCGACGTAAGTTTTAGACTGCAAGGCAAAAATGCCGATGAGTTAAAAGAAGTAGCCGGTAAATTAAAAGCTAAACTACAAAGCATGGAAGGTGTAGGCGATGTAAACGACTCACTGCAAAGTGCCACCGACGAAGTACAGCTAGATTTAAAACCACTAGCCTACAGCATGGGACTTACACTTGCCGACGTTGCATCGCAAGTAAGCTTTAGTTACTACGGATTAGAAGCACAGCGCATTTTACGCGAAGGCGAAGAAATTAAAGTAATGATACGTTACCCAGAAAGCGAGCGTAACTCAATTAGCAACATTCAAAATGCGCGTATTATTACGCCAACCGGTGCAGAAGTGCCGTTAAGCGAAGTAGCCGAAGTTAAGCTTGTTGATGGTGTAAACCGTATACGCCGCGAAAACTCAAACCGTACTGTTAATGTGTGGGCAGCGGTAAATACTGACCAAGTTGAACCATTTGCTATTGCACAAGAAATTCGCGATGCCTATTTACCTTCGCTGCTTAAAAGCTACCCAGGCGTTAAAAGTAATGTGGCTGGGCGCGTACAAGAAGAAATGGACAGCGCCGATGAGCAGTTACGCGACTTTGCTATATCGCTGATGATTATATTTGCGTTATTAGCTATACCGCTTCGCTCTTACTCGCAGCCGCTTATTATTATGTCGGTTATTCCATTTGGTGTAGTAGGTGCAATGTTTGGTCACGTAATATTAGGCATGACCATGAGCGGGCTGTCTATGTTTGGCATTATTGCAGTAGCGGGCATTGTAGTAAACGACTCCCTCGTAATGGTTGATTTTGTAAATAAAGCACGCGCAGAAGGTATGGCTATTAAACAGGCTGTTATGCAAGCCGGTGCAAAGCGCTTTAGAGCTATATTGCTTACTTCAATTACTACATTTATTGGGGTAATGCCAATTATTATGGAAACCAGCTTACAAGCTAAAATAGTTATTCCTATGGCGGTATCGCTGGCCTTTGGTGTGCTTTTTGCCACGGTAATTACCTTAATACTTATACCTTGCCAGTACGTAGCACTAGAAGATGCTAAGCGCCTAACCCGTAAGCTATTTGGTAAATCGCAACCTATAACTGCTCAACCAACACCTACAAATAATTAAAGTTTCTCTCCCAACCATTAAAGCTCGGCCTAATACGCCGAGCTTTTTATTTGCCCTGCATTATTAATAGTTTTTATAAAGTGTTTCAAATAAATTATAGGTAATTATTTTAATAATATCAGCGTATTATGCGCCCTCAATTTAAAGCATCGCTAACGCATTAGAATTTTATTGTTTAGCATTAAGCTCACACCGCAATGGTTTTGAGCCGCTTAACTGTTAAGTGCCCTCCACTTAGCTCTAATAACGAGGGCGTGTTGACCTTTGGCGTTTGAATTTGCAGCAGTATGTTTGGTTTTTAGGCAAGGCAGAGCCTATGAAGTGTGGTTACTCCCCATAAATAGGCGATAACGTAGCATAAATGCCAAACATACGCTGCCCTTTGGGTTCTGCCTAGGGGCGATAAACTCTTTGTTGCCTACATGGATGTAGGTAAGGGGCGTGAGCAGGACGCGGAAGCTTTGCTCGGTTTTTACTTATTCTTACATGGATGTAAGTCATTAGAATAACGCAGGAGCAGTTATCGAGCCCACTAGGTTACAAACCTCGCGCCGCGATTTGATCGCACCTAGATTGAACAAATTTCAATCCGCAAAGATCAACACGCCCTATACACGTAAATTTAAAACACCAAAACATACTGCTATTCGCTAAAAGCGCTATGGCATGTAGTTTATTTATGCACGTTAAGGAACCCTATGTTTGATTTAATAAGCAAACGCAGCGCTAATTTAAAAAATGATGTATTAGCCGGCTTAACCGCTGTGCTTACGCTCATTCCCGAAGCCGTTGCGTTTACCTTTGTAGCGGGAATTGACCCCATGATGGGTCTTTATGGCTCGTTTTTTGTTGGCTTTATTACCGCCGTGTTTGGCGGCCGCCCTGGTATGATCTCGGGTGCGGCGGGCTCCATGGCTGTAGTCACTACCGCCTTTATTATTATGTTTGGGCTGGAATACTTGTTGGCGGCCGTGGTATTAACCGGTGTGCTGCAAGTTGTGTTTGGCGCTTTTAAAATGGGCAAGTTTATAAGGCTACTACCTCACCCCGTAATGCTTGGCTTTGTAAACGGCTTAGCCATAGTAATTGGTATGGCGCAATTTGGCCAATTTAAAGAAAACGTTCGTGTTGTATACGATAAGCAACACGATATGTTTACCTACGCGGGCGATTGGATGCAGCTAAGCAGCCCAGCCATGCTTACCATGATGGGGTTAATAGCGTTAACCATGGCCATTGTGTATTTTTTACCACGCTATACCAAAGCAATTCCTGCGCCCCTTGCCGCTATTGCCGTATGTACGGCGCTGGTTACATTTACCCCGCTTGAGTCAAAACTTGTTAGCGACGTTGTGTACACGCAGCGTACTTCAATGATTGAAAAAGAAATCATTACTGAAAACTTTGCTGCGGTAAAAAATCAAATTTCTCATGGGCAATACAGCGAAGCTGCGCAAAATATAGCATTAGAGCGCCCAACTGATGCACAAATTATGGCTAAATGGCAAGCTAACGAAGCGCAAAAAGTAGCAGAAGGATTAAAAGAGACTGCCGATCCGCTTGATGGCAGTTTAAAAGGTGCATTACCAAGTTTTCACTTTCCGCAAATTAGCTGGGATTTAACCAATAGCGACTCGCTCGATGCGCTAATTACCGTGTTAATGCTTGCACTTATTTTGTCATCGGTTGGGCTAATTGAAACGCTTATGACCCTTTCGCTTATTGATGAAATAACACAAACCCGCGGGCAAGGTAATCGCGAGTCTGTGGCACAAGGTTCGGGCAATATTTTAAGCGGTTTATTTGGTGGCATGTGCGGCTGCGCCATGATTGGCCAAAGTATGGTGTGTTTAAATTCAGGCGGCCGAGGCCGTGCTGCTGGCATTGCTACCGCTTTATTTATGCTGGTATTTATTTTGTTTTTCCCAAGCTTAATTGAAATGATCCCGGTAGCATCATTAATTGGCGTTATGTTTATGGTGGTTATTGCTACGTTTGAGTGGTCATCTTTGCGCTTATTTGGCCGCGTTCCAAAGTCTGAAATATTTATCATTATTGTGGTATCAACCGTTACCGTATTGCTCGATTTAGCCGTAGCCGTAGGTATAGGTATTGTTATTTCAGCCTTAGTTTATGCGTGGAATTCTGCAAAAGAAATTCGTATTCAATGCAGCGATGAGTCTCAAACGCAAAAAACTTACCAAGTAGCAGGCAACTTATTCTTTGGCTCTATAACCTCGTTTAAAGAAGGGTTTAACCCACATAACGACCCACAAAAAGTGTGTATTGATTTTGCCAATGCCAGAGTGTGCGACCAATCGGGTATTGAAGCTATACATGGTTTAAGCGTACGTTATAAAGCATTAGGTAAAACGTTGTATTTACGTCACTTAAGCCCTGAGTCTGCCCAGTTATTACAAAAAGCCGGTGATTTAGTTGAGGTTAACATTGTTGAAGACCCTAAATACCCTGTAGCCAACGACGCTATGGCGTAACAAGCCAATTAGATAACTTACTTAAAAAGCTCGGAGTTTTCCGAGCTTTTTACTTTAAATCAATTGTTTAAATTATTTTCAGCTGGTAAGTTAGGCCCTTAAATTGACTCCAATACATAAAAGGATGTAACTATGCCACTCATACAAATTATTCTATTTATTGCTTTTGCCGTGTTAACTACAATTGGCTACAAAAAGAATAACCGTAACTTAATGCTATTAGGCGCCATTGCTATATCGTTCGCGTTTGTGGGGCTCGACTTTTTAATAGGCGTAGATGAAGGGTTATCAGACAGGTAAGCTAAAACTCACTCAATAGCTAATTTTATATATAAAGAGATAAACTGCTCGTTTTTTACTCCTAATACGTTATGGTAATAAATAACAATACATAACTAATAATAATGGAAGGAGCAGCCATGAATACCCAGCAATCAGATCATATCCCGCAAGAAGCCTTTGATTGGTACGATGAATACGCCCACGGCTTAATGGACAGACGTACATTTATGAAAAAACTAGGTGGGTTAGCTGCACTTGGTTTTTCAATGAGCGTACTAACCAGTGCCCTGTTACCCAATTATGCGTTTGCAGAGCAAGTATCGTTTAATGATGACGATATTAAAGCCACCTACGAAGAATTTGATTCGCCAAACGGGCATGGTAAAGGCAAAGGTTACTTAGCAGTGCCTAGCAAAATTGAAGGTAAACTGCCGGTTGTATTAGTTATTCACGAAAACCGTGGTTTAAACCCATATATTAAAGATGTAGCAAGGCGCTTAGCCAAAAAAGGCTTTATTGCCTTTGCACCCGACGCACTCTATCCGCTTGGTGGCTACCCAGGCAATGACGATGAAGGCCGCGCCATGCAAAAAACCATGGACAGAGCTAAAATTCAAAACGACTTTGTAGCCGCTGCCCACTTTTTAAAAAATCATTCAAATAGCAACGGCAAGCTAGGGGCTGTAGGTTTTTGTTTTGGTGGTTATATTGTTAATTACTTAGCGGCGGTTGAGAGTGAATTACTCAGCGCGGGCGTACCCTTTTATGGCACCCCTGCCAGTGAGTCACTGCACAAAAATATAAAAGCGCCTTTAATGATTCAATTAGGTGAGCTTGATAAACGCGTTAACGCTACATGGCCTGATTATGAAAAAAGCTTAAAAGCTAATAATGTTGAGTACACTATGCACATGTACGAAGGTGCAAACCATGGTTTTCATAACGACTCTACTGGGCGTTATGATGAGCAAAAAGCAGAACTTGCTTGGCAGCGTACCTTAGCGTTTTTGAATGAAAAGCTAAGTTAATCAGAATATAATGCCACCAGCTTAAAATGGGTGGCGTTATTTAAGTTAATTGACCTAAGCTCTGATTAACTAAGCTTTGGCTAATTAAGCTCTGTAATATGTAAAAGCTCGCCCGAAGGTCCCCACAAATAAACCACTTTCCCCCACGGCTCTTGTTTTATCCCTTCAAAGCGAATATCAAAGTGAGTTAATTTGCAAATAATGTTAAAGGCTTCGTGAATATTTAATACACACACTTGCAGCATTAAATTTTCAGCAAATTCTTGGTTGTAGTAACGCTGTAAAAAGATGCAGCATTCACCTGATGTTGCAATACTTAAATCAGCTGACGCCCGCTGAACATTAAAGCCCAGCGCCTGATAAAAGTCACACGATTGCTGATAATTTTTACATGGCACAAACACTCTAATATCATCAACTTGCATTATTAGTCCTTAATTAGTCAAGCACGGTTTTATCAATAATCCCTTTTGCAATAAGGGCTTTTAAAATACCTGCGCTTTTTTCTCTAAATGCATCGCGAAGTAAGCGCACGGCTGGAGTGATTGACTGCCTGCTTGGGCATACTAGCCAAAGCTCTGTAGGTGTAGGTTTAAAATTTGCCATAACGTTTACAACATTACCGGCAAGTAAGTCGTTAGACATATCTAAGCAGGATTTAACTGCAAGCCCTTTGCCCGATACACACCAGCGCCTTACTAAATCACCATCGTTAGTTGCGTGGCCTCCGTGCAATTTTACTTTAAACTCTTCCCTGGCATCGCTAAATACCCATACATCTTTAATTATATCTTGCAGTTGATAAAACAGCCCTTTATGTTCAGTTAAATCATGTGGATGAGCAGGTGTGCCGTGTATATCAAGGTAGCTTTGTGCTGCGCATAAAATACGCGGTACGTCGCAAATTTTAAAACCGTACATGCTGGCATCGTTAGGTTTACCATAACGCAGTGCAATGTCGACCGAGTCACGATAAAAGTCGATATTACTGTCGCTAATATTGGCGCGAAGGCTTAACTGAGTGTGAGTTTGCATGAACTCGTCAAGCCATGGGATCACAATGTTGCGCCCTAAATCAGAAGAAAGCGCAATACGCAGCTCGCCATCAATTATATCGTCATCGCTTTTAAGTGTATTTTTGGCTTGTTCAAGCATCGCTATTGCTTGTTGGCATTGTGGAATGTAACGCTCGCCGGCTGCAGAAAGCCTTAAATGACGAGTGGTGCGTATAAATAATTCAAAACCTAAAGCCTGCTCTACCCTTTTTACAGCAGCACTTGCTGTGGCGGTGCGCATATCTAAATTTGATGCTGCAGCAGTAATACTTTTAAACTCTGCCACTTTTAAAATTACCTGTAAGTCTTCTAAAAGCATTGTGTATTAACCCATTATCAACTTAATAATTTAATTATTATTTTTGGCAAAATTAAGCGCTTTAGGTTTGCTTACAGTGTATTGAGCAACCAAAAAGTGATTTATTGTCTATTTATATTTGACAATGCTTAGCTATTGCGCGGTTTATCAATATAAAGGCAAATATTACACTGTACCCATCAGCTAGTCACTAGCCACTATTTATTAAATTAGGACAATCTTTAGTAACGCTCTATTAGCTTGCTTGCTCTCAACGGGGCTTAAAACCACTTCGTTTATTAAACGCTTTTAACTATATGTGTATTAGTAAACCCAGCTTTTGGGCATTAGCAGTATGTTTTTAAAGCAAGCGCTCGCCCACCAATTAACCAATATTTTTTGATAAAGATTCAATCATTACCCTGTTTATTGCACGAAAACTCTCACCTATTATTCACCTCAACACAGCGAAGTCATTCAGGCTATTTAAATCGCTTTACTTTATTTTTTAGCATAACGGGTATCACAGTATGAAACGATTAAAAACCACCTTAGCAATAGCAACCGTGTCATTAGCCGTAAGTGCTTTTTCAAGCGCCTATGCAGCAGAGGTTGGCCCCCTTGAAACAGTGACTACGTTTAATAAATATCGCGGCGCTGGTATAACTATAACACCTGCAGGACGAATGATTGTAAGCATGCACCCGCTTGATGCACCAAAAACGCGCGTAGTTGAAATTATGGCAAACGGTGCTCAACAACCTTTCCCTACTGAAGATTGGGCAGACGGCCCCGAGCTTGGCAAAGTAGGCCTTGCAGCCGTAATTGGCGTGCATAATGACAGCAAAGGTGTGGTGTGGATTTTAGACATGGGCAGCGAACAAGTAGCCCCAAAACTCATTGCCTAGGACAGCGTTGCTAATACCTTAGTTAATACTATTGAATTAAATAAAGACGCCGTACTTGCTAACTCATTTTTACAAGACTTTGTAATTGATGAGCGTAACGACAAAATTTACATTGCCGATATGTCATTCGGTAACTTTATAGGTGCAACCAAACCTGCGTTTATTGTTGTTGATTTAAAAACTGGCGAATCAATGCGCGTACTTGAGGGCAATGCTAAGCTAATGCCAGAGGAACGAGACATTGTTATTGAAGCCTCTCCTGTTGCGTCTAAATCAGCAAAAGGTGAAACAACAAACCTGCGTTTTGGTTTAAATCCAATTACCATTGATGATAAAAATGAATGGGTATACTTTGGCGCATTTACAGGCACACACGTTTACCGTATTCCGGCAAAAACCCTCGCCAATAGCACGTATTCAGATGCTAAAAAAGCAAAAAGCATTGAAGTATTTGGCCCTAAAAACCCAAGCGATGGCATGACCTACGCCCCAGGTGGCGGTATTTTAGTAACCGACCTTGAAAACAATGCCATTGGCTTAACCACTAAAGGCCACTACGAAATAATTGTTCAAGATAAACGATTATCATGGCCTGATAGCCTAGCAGTAAGCAACGGTTGGATTTACGTAACACAAGATCAGCTCCACCAGCACCCTGCATTTAGCCAAGGCTATGGTAATGCAAAACCACCTTACGTATTAACGCGTTTTCGCTTTAATCAGTAAAAGAGTGACTAGCGAGCCAGTTTTTGTACTGGCTCGTTAAAAGTTTTTACCAGCGAAATATTTTAAACATATTTGCTCTAGTTCAACTTAATTACTGGTATTCAAATAAGGCAGACCCTATGAGTAAACCAATTTTAAAAATGGGCGTAACCGATTTATCGTTTCATCATGTTACGGCCTCTTTAGTGAGCCATGTTTTAACTGATATGGGCTTTAACGTTGAGCGTGTTTATGCGCCGCATCAAGATAACTTTAAAAACCTTAAATCGGGCGATGTAGATTTACTTGCCTCAGCGTGGCTTCCTTCAAGCCACGGTATTTACAAAGCCGATGTAGAGCAAGTTATGCCACTCGTTGAGCTTGGCTTACATTATGAGCCTTATGCACACTGGGGCGTACCAGATTATGTACCACAAAGTGCAGTAAACGAAATTAGTGATTTGCTAAAGCCAGATGTGCTTGCAAAAATGCAAAAAACGATTCAGGGCATTAATGCCGGTGCTGGTATTACCCGTTTTTCTATTAATATGATGAAAGAATATGGGCTGACGAGCGCGGGATATGAGTTTTTAACCGGCACAGAGCATGACTGTTTTAGCGCGTTTGAAAACGCCGTTGCCACCCAAACCTGGTGCATAGTGCCGTTATGGAAGCCACAATTTTTGCATTACAAGCACACAATACGTGAGCTTAAAGAACCACAAGGGTTACTAGGCGTTGTTGATAGAGCTGTTTTACTCCTACGAGAAGATAAACAAGCGCTGTTTAACCAAGCACAGTTAAACACCCTTGATAAATTACGCTTTTCAAATGAGATCATTGCCGAGCTTGACTATAAAGTATGCAAAAACTTACAACCCCTCGATGACGTAACGCGTAATTGGCTTAATAACAATCCAATTAGATAGTAATTTGTGCTTTGTTTTTTTAAAAAAGGCTCAATATAAACAACATTCGGCTTAGTTAGCCACTTAACGGAGATAACCATGACCCATCCAATTATTAATGATTTAGAAAAACGTTATACAACTAAACGCTACACAACCCAGCGTATTCCTCAAGATGACTTAGATGTAATTTACGAAGCTATGCGTCTTTCTCCATCCTCTATTAACTCGCAGCCGTGGAAATTTATTGTTATTGAATCTGACGAAGCTAAAGAGCGTATGCACTCTACGTTTGCTAATAAATTCCAATTTAACCAGCCGCATATTAAAACTGCATCGCACGTTATTTTATTTGCTTACAACCCTAAATATAAACGTGATGACTACGCACAAGTAATTGATGCAGATATTAAAAATGGCCGTACACAAAGTGAAAACCGCGAACAAGCATTTGGCGCGTTTGCCTTTGTTGATATGAATACCGATGAGCAAGGTAACAATGCAATGTGGACCAAAGCGCAAACTTACATTGCCCTGGGTAACACTATGCACGCTGCAGCCCGTTTAGGTATTGATTCAACGCCAATGGAAGGTGTAGATGCACAGCTTATTGGTGAAGTGTTTGAACACGAGCTGGATGGCTATATTTGTGATGTAGCGTTAGTACTTGGCTACCATGATGATACTGAAGATTATAACGCTAAGTTACCTAAATCTCGCTTAGCAAAAGAGCAAGTTATTCAGGTTTTATAAAACCCATTAAAAAAGCTTAGCGCTAAAGAGTGCTAAGCTTTTATATTCATTTTATTTTTTAGCAATAGCTTGCAGTACCGATGCTAAACCTGTGTGATATGTACCCTCCAGCACTTCTCGCTTTAATTCTTCTAAATGCAAAAAGCTAAGCTCGATTAAGTCATCTTGTAAATCGCTTTTTGAGGTTTTAGTATCGACACTTGGGCCGCCTCCGGTATTATAATTTACTTGCTCAGGCGTATAGGCCTCAAGTAAAAACACCCCACCTGGCTTTAAACCTTTAACAGCGCGCTTATATACTGCTGAGCGTACCGCGCTCGGTAAAGGGCAATAAATAGACACTACCGCATCCCATTTCTCTTTCCCAAAATCAAACTTAGCTAAATCGGCGTGTATAAGCTCAATGTTTACGTTGTGCTCTTTGGCAAGCTTTGCCGCTTTTTCAAGCCCTACTTTTGAGCCATCAACCGCAGTAACGCGATAACCCATTTTTGCCAAAAATACCGCATTTCGCCCCTCGCCTTCGGCTAAGCTTATAACATTTCCTTTAGGTAATTGCTTATAGTGATCGGCTAAAAAATCGTTTGGCTGTTTGCCATAAGCGTATTGCTGAGTGTTATAGCGTTCATCCCACATAATTTCTCCTGAGCTAAATTTGTTTACACAAGCATGTATAAAATACGCTTTAGTTGCTTAATAATTCCACGAATAACATGGGGAGTAAATACGTAACAAGATTAAATAAAAAAGACCAGTGACGGGATCACTGGCCTAAAAAACAATACGAAGGGAGTCGCATTGGTTGTAAAAACTGCTGTTTACTTAACTAATGGCACACCTGACTCAAGTGCCTGATTATGCATCCACTGGTTTAATTGCTCTGGCCAAGTAATGGTTGGCTCGCAATATAAGCCGCGTAAAATAGAGTAATAAATTGCGCTATCAAGCAAACTTAATGACGTTTTACCTGCTACATATTTAACACGCGCACAAAAAGGACAATGAGAGTAACTGTATAGTTTCATATTTAATTAAAGTCTAAAGCGGGTTAAGTACCTATGCCCGTAAGATACCCAAATAGTCAGCGCAGAAAAACCGCATTTAGGTTGAAACTTTATCTTGTAAAAATTGATAATCACGCTTTAAAAAGTAAATAAAATAAAAAACACGCCATAAAGGCGTGCTTAATTTACACATTATAGTTAGCGCCCTATTACGCCCTCAGCTAAAGGTTTAAATCTAAATATATAATAAGGTGCTTTATTTTCAGCATTGCCGTTATTAAGCTTTGCCGAAAGCGGCAATTGCGCAGCGCCTGTGTACATGTAACCCTCTGGTCCAATGCTTACACCATCTGGCCAAATCATGTTTTCATCGTACGTGTAATCACGGTACGTACGTGTTGAGGCATCAATAACGCCCACGGTACGCTCACCTACTATGGTTAAATACAAGTTGTCATCGGCATCAATACTTAAACCACCGTTTACTGGTTTTTGTGCGTATTGCTCTACACGTTCGCCTAGTTGTTTATCGGTTAATTGTTCGTTAGCAATATCGGCCATTTTAATACGGTAAACATATTTTTTATTAAGCGGTGCAAAGTAAAGCCATTGCTGTGCGTTATCAAGCACAATGCCATCGGCACCAATAAAGGCATTAAGTTGCTTTTCTTCACTTGTACCTTCATCAATGATGATTGGCATTGCGTAATCGGGCAAAGCGCTTTCGTGGCCTTGCAATACTCGCCGGCTCTTACCTGTTTGAGTATTAACGATAATAAGGGCGGCTTGCTTGCCGTTACCGCCATCCGCAATACCTTCATCGGCAATCACTAATGTATTGTATTTGCTTGATATAGCTAAATCGTTAAGTTGAGATTGAGCTTGCGATATAGGTCTAGGCAAATAAATAATTTCATTGAGCTTATTGTTTAGCGCATCCCATGCTATCAGCTTTGGTGTAATACGCGGCTGTGCCTGGCCTGAGTCGAGTATCCACACATTCCCTCTATCATCAGCCCTAACTCCTAATACCCAATTTAAATAGTTAGCGGGATTCTTTAAACTGCCATCACTTTTATAAGGGTTTTGCATCTGCGCATTAGGAAATGGGACTACATCGCCATTTTTTAAAAGCTCCCCCACTTTTACTTTTGGGTTATAAAAGGGGTGATAACTAAAAATAAAGCGCTTGTTTTGTGTATACGTAATACCGCCTACTGCGCTATCTGTTTGCGCGTAAACCTCAGCAGGTACTGTTTCATTTGCAACCGCGACAGCACTTATTAATAAAACAATAGCGGTTAAGCCTAATTTAGATTTACTTAAAAACATAATTTACCTTACTTTTGTTTAATATAATTTGCAGTGCCGTCTATCCAGTCTTGGCGAGCTGGGGCAAAAAAGTCGATATCAACGGTATCTTGGGTAAAGTGAAATTCGTGCGGTACATTGGCCGGTATCACCATCATGTCGCCTGCTTTCATAAGGTATTGTTTACCGCCAGAAAACACCTTAGCCTCGCCAGAGATAATCCACGTTACTTGCTCATTTGGATGCTTATGCAAGGGTACTTTTCCGCCCTTTTTAGCCACCCACTTTACAAACGTAGATTGCGTACCATGAAAATATTGCCGCGTTAAATATGGGCCCATTTGCTCTTTGGGGTGGCTGTCGAGATTAAGTAAAAAAGGGGCGTTGGTAATGTGCTGATTATAACTATCCATTATGCCCATTTGGGGTGCAGGCGTTATTTGCTGTGCAAGTTTACTTTGCGCTGCCCATACGCTAGTGCTTGTTAAAGCAGCTGCTAATAAAAGCGTGTTAATTTTCATAGTTTCACCTAAATAATAAACTGGGTGCGGCTGCACTGACTATTTAGGCAAAGTTTACAGGCTGAGAATTTTTGAAAAAGCCGCTTAGCCGAGAAACATTTTCAAATAAAAACGAGTAATTAATTACTTATTGAAAAACAAAAACCCAGCAATAAAGCTGGGTTTTACTTAGGTCATGCTTAATAAACCTTAACTGACCTTGAGTTCTTGCATTTGTATGTACTGCACTAAGTCTTCAATCGATACCACGGTCATACTATGTTTATTAGCATAATCACTTACCTGTGCTAAACGCGCCATGGTGCCATCAGGGTTAGTGAGTTCGCAAATAACGCCAAACGGTTTTAAACCAGCCAGCTGCATTAAATCTACAGATGCCTCGGTGTGGCCGCGGCGAACTAAAACGCCACCTGTTTGTGCTTTTAAGCCAAATACATGGCCTGGGCGCGATAAATCACTCGGTTTAGCGTTATCGGCGGTGGCGGCTTTAATCGTTGTTACTCGATCGGCTGCCGATACACCGGTTGTCACACCGTGTTTAGCTTCAATGGTTACTGTATAGGCTGTGTTATTTTGACTGGTATTGTTAGTTACCATTTGCGGTAGGTCGAGCTGTTTAATACGCTCATCGCCCATACACAAGCACACAATACCGCTGCCTTCGCGGATCATTTCGGCCATTTGTTGAGTGGTTAAGTGCTCGGCAGAAAATACAAAGTCGCCTTCGTTTTCGCGGTTTTCGTCATCAACAACAAGCACGCCTTGGCCTTGCTGCAGTGCGGCAATGGCATTTTCTACACGGGTGTGGCTTTCGCCAAATTGAGTAAGTAAAGACTGAATCATTATTATATTCCACATAAAAATAAATAGATTCAGGACACTGAAAGACATGGCAAAACACACAAACTAAATTGCGCACTTTTTGCCACTAAACAGCTTATACCAATCCGCTTAATTAAGTGATTTATTTTGAGGCTGGAAAACGTGTTAATAGCTAGGCAAAAAATTCGCTATTTAGTTGCTCTCGGCAATTGCTCCTGCATTGCTCTACCTTCTGCATCCATGCAGTCGTAAATGAGAATTTTTTAACGCTGATAGCGACACGTTTAGCCCCTCAAAATGATTAAGTATTATTGCGAATTGGTATTAAACACGCAGCCACAGGCTACATGTTTGCATACGCTACAAGCTATATTCTCTTTCATCCGGACTATAACCGTCGGCTCTGGCATCTCACCAGATCTGCTTGACCTTCATTTAACTTTTTCAATATTGTAAAAATTAAATAAAGCGCTCGCGGGCTCGTTTTAGTCAAAAAAGTAATGAGTAAAACATACCGCCGGTGGGGAATTTCACCCCGCCCTGAGAATGTACCGTGAACTTATCTGTTCACGGCCTGCGTATTATACGCGTGTATTTATATGTAATTCAAAAATAAACGTTAAATAAGCTCAGTGTTTAGTGAAGCATTGAGTACTTTACCTTGATTTATATCGGCCGTTAGTGAGCATTTTGCGCCATTAACTAAGTTTAAATTTGGCTGCACATGGCCAATATCAGCATCTATTATTACCGGGAACAAGCACCCACCCAATGCCACATCTAGCGCATGACGGTAATCAAATGCATCGTGATGACTTTGCGTTATTTCACTGCGCCCTAAAATAAGGCCGTTAATATCATCAAATACACCGGCAAGTTTGAGCGACAGTAAAAATCGTGCCACGGTGGTAGGGGTAAGCTCTGAATTTTCTAGGTATAAAATAAGGCCTTCGTTTGCACTGTGTTTTTTAAAGTCATGCAATGCTAAAAATGGCGAATCTAGCAATAACCCTACGGTATCAAGGCAGCCGCCAAATAAGCGCCCAGACATCTCGATTGTGCGCTCATCGGTGTAATTGAGGCACTGCCACTGGGTAGGCTCGCTTGGCGCTAGCAGCTCATCGGGGTTTTGTGCGTAATTGGGTTTATTTTTTTGATAATAAGCAGAGGGTCCTTGCTCAAATTTACTTCCCGACTCGTAGGTAATGGTTTCAAAAATTTGTAAGCTGTAGGGGTTTGTTTCATCTGGGTGAAGCTGCATTAAGTTGGCACTATGAAGTGTTGCCCATTGGCACTTAGCCGTAAGAGCACAGGCTATTGTGCTCACATCAGAAAAGCCCACCAGCCATTTCGGTTTGGCCTCTTTTATGGCGTTAAAATCCAGTAGTGGCAAAATTTCCATCGCCAGCTCGCCGCCCATTGGCGGCATAATGGCGGCAACCTCATCGTCTAGTAAAAAGCCCATTAATTGCTTGGCATGGGCTTTTGCATCTAATTCATCGCGGGGTTTATTTTGGCGTAAAAACTCCCCTTCTACTACTTCGTAACCACGGTGTTTTAAACCGTCTATCACTCTATCTAATCGTGCATGGTATTTTTCTTTTAAGCCCGACGAAAGCGAGCAAATAGCAATTTTAGAGCCTACTTTTAAAGGTGCTGGATAAAGTATATTAGCCATGAGTGTTCCTTTTGATAAAGTAATTTCAGTGCGTGAAAAGTTTCCCCTTCTACACGTATTGTAGATGTGTACCCATATCAACACGTTTACTCTTTATGCAATATGAATGCAATAGGTAAATTTGGTATAGCCTAGGGGCGATAAACTCTTTGCAGCCTAGCTGGATATAAATCATTAGAGTATCGCAAGAGCAGCTATTGAGCCCACTCGGTTACAAACATCGCGCTGGGATTTAATCGCCCATAGATTGAACAAATTTTAATCCGCAATATTAAACACGCCCCCAGAGATTATTTAAATGATTGAAGTTACTTAGCTATGGGCTTTTCTGAAATTGTTAGGCGTGACCCCAAAACGCTTTTTAAATGCGGTAGTGAATGTAGAAACGTGGCTATAGCCCAGCAAAAAAGAGACTTCACCTATCGACTTACCATCTAAAACAAGCCAACTTTTCGCTTTATCTAAGCGTTTATTTCTTAAGTACTCTATTGCCGTGACTTGATACTTGTTTTTAACTTGCCGTTGTAACGTGCTAACACTAACCCCTAGATAATCTGCAATTTGGCTTAAACAACCATGCGTTAACGCAAAATCTTCAAATGCTTTGTCTATTTTACATTTGTGATGTGCTTTTAAAGATTGTCTGTGAAGATTAGTTATTGGTAACGACTTTGCTTGGCAAGGCTTAGTGAGCAGTAAAATTAAACTCTTATATATTAGTTGGATTGATAGTTGCTCTGCCTTGAGCTGATCTTCAAATATAAGGCTAGATTTTAATGTAAACAATTGATTTGCAATGCTTGTTAGTTCTTCCACGCAGTCAAACGTAAATACACGACTTGGGTGAGCGAAAATACTGTCTATTTTTATTCTATCGGCGGCTGTTTTACACCGTGAGTAAAGCCACTGCTTGTTAATTGATACATTTATTTTTTTTACTTTTTGATTTTCGTTTAAATGGCGGGTGAACATCTCTTTGCCAGAAATTGTATTAATAAATAACAACGGCTTTTGTGTTTTTGCCATAAGCTGATAAGTATTTTTACCTAGACTAAAACACAACGTCCCCCTAAATAAAATATTAACACTTACACCGGCATCAATGGCAACCGTACTGCTGGCTGCTTGTTTTTCTTCGCCATCACAACAGTGCATAGTGATACCCTGCGCTACACTTTCAAACGTTAAGTCGCCTACAAATAATGGTTTGTGATTAGCATTATGTTGTAAAACATGATTATCGTAGCCTTGCAAAACAAGTGCCGAATGAAGGTTATCTTTGTTTAAGTTTGATGCTAATTTCATAGCTATTTCACTTTCACGTTATTAATGGCGATTAATCAAAATTAATTGGCGATTTTACTTAATTATTTTCCAAATAAAATACTACCACACATGTAAAATAGTGCGAACAATTCTTATTTGCAATAATTCTACTATTTAAAATAATTAAGGATAAGCATGGCCCCTTTTAGTTTTTCTAAACGCATTATTTCTGGCGCTGTTGCCTCTGCACTCAGTGCAACAGTTATATCTGCAAACGCAAATGAAGCGCAAAACAATACTGCTGATAATGAAATAGAACGTGTTTCTGTGTGGAGTACAGCCGTTAATACTTCATCACTTTACCTTAATGAAGGTGATATAGGTAATAAACAAGCGGATCATATTTCTGACCTATTACGAACCATTCCTGGGGTAGATGTAGGCGGAGCACACTCTCTGAATCAACGAATCACTATTCGTAGTATGGATGATAAAGATTTAAAAATAAGCATCGATGGCGCAGCACAAAATACGTATATGTATCACCATATGGGTAACCTACAAATTCATGCCGACATTTTAAAATCAGTAGATATCGAAATTGGTACTAACTCGGTCGTCAATGGCGGCTTAGGGGGTGCAGTCAAGTTTGAAACTAAACAAGCTCAAGAACTGCTTAATGCAAATGAAAAAGTAGGTGGGCGTGTTCATGTGAGTGCCGGTGATAACTCGGGCACAAACTACTCATTAACAGGTTATGGTTTACTTGCCGATAACGTTGACTTTTTAGCCTATTATAATTACGTAGATCGCAAGAATTATGATGTTGGTGGCAATCAAATCAAAGATGCCAGTGGTATTGAAATTGACGGCACTGATGGTGAAGTAAAAGGCTTAGAAGGGACAACTACCGATGCATTAATTAAGCTAGGCTGGGATATAAACAACAATCAACGCCTCGCTTTTAGTTATGAAAGCTATAAAGATGAAGGTGATTACAGCTACCGACCTGATATGGGCTTAGCCACCGATTTAGCTATAACTAACTCCTTAGCGATTCCACTGTTGTGGCCTACAGAGTTTACACGCGACACATTAACGCTAAACTACACACTTCATTGGTCAGATTATTCGATGCTTAAAGCCTCGGTATTTTCAAATACCAGTGAATTATGGCGTGATGAGTTAGGCTGGGCCGAAAACGAAAGCTTTGCAAGCTCAGCCGGTATAATCACCGGTGAAGCCAAAAACACAGGGGTGAATATTTTAGCCAACACGTTAATTTCTAACAGCATTGAGCATGATATTACTTACGGCCTAGATATAGTTAAGCATGAAACACACTACCATGCTGATTACACAACGCTCGATGATGCTGTATCTGCAGAAGAAGCAACAACAACAGCACTGTTTATTCAAGATAAAATAGCAATTAGTCCAAGTTTTGCCATCATTCCAGGCGCCCGTTATGAACATTACGACATTGACTCAACCTTAGTTGATAATACATTTAACGAAACATCATTTGCTTTAGCTGCCGAGTACTCACCCACAGAGCAATTAATCTTTAAATTAAGTTCTACACAAATTTTTAAGGCACCAGAAATTGCTGAGGTATTTATTGGTGCAGGCTTATACGATGAAGCTAACCCTGATATTAAAGCCGAAACAGGTACCAACACCGAGTTCTCATTTGCGTATCAAACACCTATTAAAGATGATGATCAGCTCTCTTTAGGCGCGACATTATTTAAAACGTCAATCAACGATTACATTTATGATTATGCAAGCGGCTCACTCAAAGATAATATTGGCAACATGGAAATTGATGGCTTTGAAGCATACCTAGGCTACAAATTAAACGGTTTCAATAGTCAAATAACTTACTCATCAGCCGAGAGTGAACTTGATGCTTTTGATCAATACGATGCCTTAAACGGTGCAAGACTAGACCGCCAACAAGGTGATACCTTAACAGTCAGTGCCGATTATGTATTCTCTGCTGTCGATTTAACCCTACACTGGGAGTTAATGAATGTAGATGATGTGGATGCCGGCGTAGACCTTGACGGCGCGACACTTAATAACGAGAAAGACGGATTTACAGTACATAATATCTCGCTAAATTGGCAACCACAAAGCCAACCACAAATAAATATCGTGTTTGGTGTGGATAACCTCTTTGATGAATATTACGCCTCCCAATCATCACGAACAGGAACTTCATTCCACCCTCGCTTTGGCGAACTCTATCTACTCGATTATGAACCAGGCAGAAATATCAAAGCAACATTTGCCTATCAGTTTTAATACCAATCCGCATAATTAAGTGATCTATTTTAAGGATGGATAATCGTGTTGATAGCAAAGCAAAAAATTCGCTATTTAGTTGTTATAAATGAGAATTTTTTAACGCAGCTAGCAACTCGTTTAGCCTCGTAAAATGATTAAGTATTAGGCACAACCTTATAAACCAGTTAAGTTGTTAACTGGTTTATATTATTTAATGAGAACTATAATGCGCTTTAAAGCTATTAGAATATTCTACATTTCACTATTGGTAAGCTCGTTTTTAGCCCCAGAGAGTTACGCTAAAACAGCAGAGCCGATCAATTTAACCATCGACTTTACCTTACCAAAAATAAATACCGAACCCTACCACCGTCCTTATGTGGCTATTTGGCTGGAAACGCCCGAGCGCGAAGGTATACATACTTTAGTTTTTTGGCATGAGCAACAAGAGTGGTTTAAAGACTTACGCCAGTGGTGGCGAAAAATTGGCCGTAAAGCAAGCGCAAATTACGATGGCGTGTCAGGCGCTACAAAAAAACCAAATAGCTATCAAGTTAGCTGGCAAGGCCAATTAACTAACAGTGAAATGTTGCCACAAGGCGAATACACACTTAATTTTGAAGCTGTACGCGAAGAAGGCAGCCGAGAATATTTGAAACAAAAAATACGCTGGGATAACAAGCAACCGCAGCATTATCAACTGCAAGGTCAAACCGAACTTGGCGCTATTACCATCACAATAGAGTAAAACAATGAAAAAATTAATTTCACATTCGATCAAAGGGCTTGTTGCAAGCTGTAGCTTATTGGCCCTTACATTTAGCAACATAAGTATTGCTCACGAACGTTTCATGGTGCCTTCTCATACTGTGTTTTCAGGCGATAAGGTTCAATATGCAACCATTATTTCGAGTATTTCTAACGATATTTTTCACCCAGACCGCCCGCTGGGCAATAATAATAAAGGTATTGATGCTGGTGATTTAAAGCCTTTGTTCTCTTTATTGGAGTCAAATGTATTGTTACCCAATGGCGAAACCGACAGCTCAATACAATGGCAAGCATTTCAGCGCTTATCTGTGGCTGACGTGCCTTTTAGCCAATCAGGGACTTACCGCGTGAGCTTAGTGCAAAAAGAAGTGGCCATGACCACATTTAAAAAGGCCAATGGCGCGCCTGGGCGAGTATTTGGCCCAAAACCGGTAATCCCAGAAGGCGCCAGTAATATAGTGCGCAGAACAACCGCGGCTCGCGTCGAGACTTTTATCACTTTGAACGAGCCTTCTTTAAACACTTTTCAGCCTATTGGAAAAGGTTTAGAGTTAACAGGTAAAACTCATCCCAATGATTTATTTGCCCAAGAGCCTGCTCATTTTAAACTGGTGTATAACGGTAAAGCGGTGCCAAAAAATACGCAGTTAAAAGTTATAAAAGCAGGCACTCGCCACAGAAACACCCGCAATGAACAAATCATCAAAGTAAACGAAAGCGGTGAGTTTACCTTTACCCCACAAAAAGCTGGGTTTTACTTTTTAACCGCCGAAACCGCACTTGATATAGAGCAACCAGCTAATGTAGATGTAAAGCATGACAGCCTCTATGTCACGTTAGAGGTATTCCCGCAATAATGTTTGTATCGACACACAAATATAAGTGTTCACTTTGGGGGTCACAACTTGAGGTAAGTGGCGTTATAAGTTTCTTATACCAATCAGCTTAATTGAGTGCTCTACTTTGAGTATGGAAAAACGCATTGATAGCTAGGCAAAAAATTCGCTATTTAGTTACTCTAAATTAGAGTTTTTAACACAATTAACGACACGTTTAGCCACGCAAAATGATTAAGTATTATTGCGAATTGGTATAACACAATAGGTATAAGCGAATTACTTATACTAAAATTCAAACATAAAAAAACCACACCCTATTGCTAAGGTGTGGTTTTTTTTAACACTAAGTATTAAATATACTCAACGTCAATGATTTCGTACTCAACGTCGCCTTTAGGCGTTTTAATGGTTACAGCATCATCTGTTTGTTTACCAATTAAACCACGTGCAATCGGTGAGTTAACAGAAATTAAGTTATTTTTAATATCTGCTTCGTCATCACCTACAATACGGTATTTTACTTCAGCATCTGTCTCTACATTTACAATAGTGACGGTTGTACCAAAAATAACTTTACCTGTATTAGGCATTTTAGTTACGTCAATAATTTGCACATTTGAAAGCTTAGCTTCAATTTCTTGAATTCGGCCTTCACAAAAACCCTGTTGCTCACGCGCAGCGTGGTATTCAGCGTTTTCTTTTAAGTCACCATGTTCACGTGCTACCGCAATATCATTTATGATTTTAGGTCGGGTAACTGTTTTTAATTCGTTAAGCTCTGCGCGCAGTAACTCTGCGCCACGAACTGTCATCGGAATTGATTGCATACTTTTCTCACTTAACACCAAGGCCTAAAGGCCTTGGTACATTTCCTTAGTTCAATCGCTGGTGAAGCTCTTGAACTGACGTCACTTTACTACGGTCGTCCGCTTGGTTAGCAGTACAGTTAGCAAATGCCGCGTTCAAGGTTGTCGTGTAGTTGGTTTTGTTTTGCAATGCACCACGACGCAACACCTTCGAATCTTCGATCGCTTGGCGACCTTCGGTGGTATTTACGATATAGCTGTACTCTTTATTCTTGATGTTATCAAGAATATGCGGGCGGCCTTCATATACTTTGTTTACACGGCGTACTTCAATACCGGCCTCTTTTAAAGCCTCTGCTGTGCCACCTGTTGCATCAATTTCAAAACCAAGGTCTGTCATGGTTTTAGCAAGTTCTACAACACGAGACTTATCGCTGTTACGTACAGATAGTAACGCGCGACCACCGCGTGGTAAAGTGTTGCTTGCACCTAATTGTGCTTTTGCAAACGCTTCGGCGAAAGTATCGCCAACACCCATGACTTCACCTGTAGAGCGCATCTCTGGGCCACGGATAGGATCCACACCTTGAAACTTAGCAAACGGTAAAACAACTTCTTTTACGCTGTAATACGGTGGAATTACTTCTTTAGTAATGCCTTGGCTTGCTAAAGACTGACCTGCCATACAACGTGCTGCTACTTTTGCAAGTGCAATGCCGGTCGCTTTTGATACAAACGGTACAGTACGCGCTGCACGTGGATTTACTTCAATTAAGTACACCTTGCCATCTTTTACAGCAAATTGTGTATTCATTAAGCCCACTACGCCAAGTTCAAGTGCCATATCGGTTACTTGTTTGCGCATAACATCTTGCACTTCTTGAGATAAAGAGTGTGCAGGTAATGAACACGCTGAGTCACCCGAGTGTACACCCGCTTGCTCAATATGCTCCATAATGCCGCCAATGATTACTTGCTCACCATCACAAATTGCATCAACGTCAACTTCGATTGCGTTATCTAAGAAGTGATCAAGTAGTACTGGCGCCTCATTTGACGCTTGAACTGCTTCGGTCATGTAACGACGTAAGTCTTGCTCATCGTAAACAATTTCCATTGCACGGCCACCCAGTACGTACGATGGACGTACAACCAGTGGGAAGCCAATTTCGACTGATTTAAGTAATGCTTCTTCAGTTGATGTAACTGTTGCGTTTTCTGGTTGTAGTAAATCAAGACGCTCTACTAACTGTTGGAAACGCTCACGGTCTTCTGCGCGGTCAATCGCATCTGGTGATGTACCAATTACTGGCACACCATTCGCTTCCAGTTCACGTGCTAGTTTAAGTGGTGTTTGGCCACCGTACTGTACAATCACACCTTTTGGTTTTTCAACACGTACAATTTCTAGCACGTCTTCAAGTGTAATTGGTTCAAAGAATAGACGGTCAGAGGTATCGTAATCGGTAGAAACTGTTTCAGGGTTACAGTTAACCATGATGGTCTCATAGCCGTCTTCACGTAGCGCAAGGGCTGCGTGTACACAACAATAGTCAAACTCAATACCTTGGCCGATACGGTTAGGACCGCCACCAATAACCATGATTTTATCTTTGTCTGACGGGTTAGCTTCACACTCTTCATCGTACGTTGAGTACATGTAAGCCGTGTCTGAGCTAAATTCGGCAGCACACGTATCAACACGCTTGTACACAGGTACAATGTTTAACTGATGACGCTTTTTGCGAATTTCGGCTTCAGATACACCAGCAATTTCAGCAATACGTGGGTCGGCGAAGCCTTTACGTTTAAGTTTACGTAAAAACTCTGCATTTAAGCCGGCCATGCCACCTTCAGCAATTTTAGCTTCGTCTTTTAAAATGTCTTCTATTTGTACTAAGTACCAAGGGTCAACTTTGGTTAGTTCAAATACTTCTTCTACGCTCATACCATGGCGCATTGCATCGGCAATGTACCAAATACGCTCAGCACCTGGCTCACGTAGTTCACGAATGATTTTTTCGCGCGCTTTCGGGTCATCAAGTGCCACAATTGGGTTAAAGCCCGTTGCGCCAACTTCAAGACCGCGTAATGCTTTATGTAACGACTCTTGCTGGTTACGACCAATCGCCATCACTTCGCCTACTGATTTCATTTGCGTTGTTAAGCGGTCGTTCGCGCCGGCAAATTTTTCAAAGTTAAAGCGAGGTATTTTTGTTACTACGTAATCGATTGAAGGCTCAAATGACGCGGGTGTTTTGCCACCAGTAATGTCGTTTTGAAGTTCATCTAACGTGTAGCCAATCGCTAATTTAGCGGCAATTTTAGCAATAGGGAAACCTGTCGCTTTTGATGCAAGAGCAGATGAGCGAGATACACGCGGATTCATCTCAATGATAACCATACGTCCGTCAACTGGATTTACACCAAACTGAACGTTTGAACCACCGGTTTCTACACCAATTTCACGCAGTACCGCCATAGAGGCATTACGCATTAATTGGTATTCTTTGTCGGTTAGCGTTTGTGCTGGCGCAACGGTGATTGAATCACCGGTGTGTACACCCATAGGGTCAAAGTTTTCGATAGAACATACAATGATACAGTTGTCTTTTTTGTCACGAACAACTTCCATTTCGTATTCTTTCCAACCAATTAATGATTCATCAATTAATAATTCGCTGGTTGGTGATAAATCTAAGCCGCGCTCACAAATTTCGTTAAATTCTTCCATGTTGTAAGCCACACCGCCACCGGTGCCGCCCATGGTGAAAGAAGGACGAATAATACATGGGAAGCCAATGCGCGTAAGCGTGTCGTGCGCTTCATCCATTGAGTGAGCAATCTCTGCACGCGGACATTCAAGGCCAATGTTTTTCATGGCTACGTCAAAGCGTTCACGGTTTTCTGCTTTATCGATTGCATCAGCAGTTGCGCCAATTAGCTCAACGCCGTGTTTAGCCAGTACGCCGTGCTTGTCTAAATCAAGGGCACAGTTTAATGCAGTTTGACCACCCATCGTTGGTAGGACTGCATCCGGCTTTTCTTTTTCAATAATTTTTTCTACCACTTCCCAGTGAATTGGTTCGATGTAGGTTGCATCGGCCATTTCAGGGTCAGTCATGATAGTTGCTGGGTTTGAGTTAACTAATATAACTCTAAAGCCTTCTTCTCTAAGTGCTTTACACGCTTGAGCACCAGAGTAATCAAATTCACAAGCTTGACCAATGACAATTGGGCCTGCGCCTAAGATAAGAATGCTTTTTAAATCGGTACGTTTTGGCATTATTACTCCAGTTAAATTAGTTATTACGCGCTTGCATCAGGTCGATGAAGTGGTCAAATAATGGGGCTGCATCGTGCGGGCCTGGGCTTGCTTCTGGGTGACCTTGGAAGCTAAACGCTGGTTTATCAGTACGATGAATACCTTGTAGTGTTCCATCAAATAACGATTTGTGCGTGGCACGTAAGTTACTTGGTAGTGTGTCTTCATCGGCAGCAAAACCGTGGTTTTGTGCGGTGATCATTACTACATCGCGGTCTAAGTCTTTTACTGGGTGGTTACCACCGTGGTGGCCAAATTTCATTTTTACTGTTTTAGCACCTGAGGCCAGTGCTAATAATTGATGCCCTAAACAGATACCAAAAATGGGTGTGTCGGTTTCTAAAAAGGTTTTAATTGCTTCAATAGCGTAAGTACATGGCTCAGGATCGCCAGGACCATTAGATAAGAAGATACCATCTGGGTTTAAAGCAAGTACATCGGCGGCTGAGGTTTGCGCTGGTACAACGGTTAATTTACAACCGCGATCAACTAGCATACGTAAAATATTACGTTTAACACCGAAGTCGTAGGCTACTACATGAAACTTTTCATCATCACTGCTAAGGGTTTTAAATCCTTGGCCTAATGTCCAGCTTGATTCGCGCCACTCAAAATTTTCCTTGGTTGAGACAACTTTTGCTAAATCCATACCTTTTAAACCAGGGAAGGTTTGCGCGGCTTGTAACGCTTTGTTTTCGTCTAACTCGTCACCGGCAATAATACAGCCGTTTTGTGCGCCTTTGTCGCGCAAAATACGGGTAAGCTTTCTGGTGTCGATATCCGCAATACCTAAAATATTACGTTGTTTTAAGTAATCATCTAACGATTGCTCGTTACGAAAGTTACTTGCTAGCAGTGGCAAATCACGGATCACTAGGCCTTTAGCCCAAATTTGATTCGCTTCTTCGTCTTCGCTGTTGGTACCCGTATTGCCGATATGTGGGTACGTCAAAGTTACGATTTGTTCCGCGTATGATGGATCAGTCAAAATTTCTTGATAACCAGTCATAGACGTATTGAATACTACTTCACCGACTGACATACCGTCAGCGCCGATTGCAGTACCGCGAAACACTGTGCCGTCTTCTAGGACTAACAGAGCGGATTTAGTCAAGTTAAACCTCCTAACAGTAAAAAACGGGAGTAAGCAAATGCTTAACACCCCGCCAATACCCAGAGGGATCGTCAAAACCAGATTTATGTGAGCTTAAATTGTTTTACGCAGTCTTAAATGATGCCGATATAAAACGCTAAACCTTCAATCATTTTTCTTGCCTAAAACTCTTTTCATTCCCACTGAAACCCCTGGTTTTACTAGCCACTTGGGTATAATTGGAAACACGCATTTAGTAATTTTTGGCAAATTGGCTGCATTCTACATGAAGATGCTATTTAGGTCTAACGTTATTTAGATAAATACTACAAATAAGTCGCTTTAGGCAAAAATAGACCCAAACAGCTAAAAAAGTAACTAAACTACTTCAGATCTAGCACATCTTGCATATCATAAAGTCCTGCTGGTTTATTTTGTAACCACTGCGCAGCCCTTATAGCTCCTAATGCAAAGGTCATTCGCGAACTTGCTTTGTGGGTTAATTCAAGCCTTTCGCCCATAGTTGCGAAATACGCGGTGTGTTCACCTACTATGTCCCCACCTCTTAGGACTGAATAGCCAATTTCATTTTGTGATTTTGCGGTTTCTAGTTGGCTGCGGTCGTATACCGCTACTTCATCGTGATCCCACCCTTTAGCCTGTGCAATAGATTCACCAATGGCTAATGCTGTGCCCGATGGCGCATCTATTTTATGACGATGGTGCGCTTCAAACACTTCTATATCTAGGTCGTCACCAAATTTAGTGGCCGCTGTTTGTACTAGGTTAAGTAGTACATTAACGCCAACGCTATAGTTACGCGCAAACACAATAGGAATATGTTTAGCAGCATTTTCTAATAATGCCATGTCTTCGCTCGTTAAACCTGTGGTACCTATAACCATAGGTAATTTTTTATCGAGCGCTGTTTTTAAGTGATTGCGCATACCTGCTGGTAAGGTGAAGTCGATAAGTACATCAACATCAGCAACCTTGCTCTCATCGCTAAAGCTAATGGCTTTGTCGGCTGCACTGTTTACTTGATTTACATTAATACCCAATAACGATGAGCTGCTACGAACATACGCACCACCAAGTTGTGTTTGCTCTTTAATTGTCGCGGCTTCTAATAAGGCTAAGCCCATTCTGCCGTTAGCACCAAAAACACCGATTCGATTCATTGTTATTGCCTTAATCTGATTTAGTTGGATCTGTTGTTGCGTACCCTGATTAATTTGCCGACCTAAATTTGCTTTGAGCAATTATTAGCCGCATATAATCGCACACCGGTAGATATTATCTAAAAGTCGTGCAATAGTCAGGTAAGCCCTTAATTAAATAATAATAACAATACCAGTTTACTTTAGCCATCTATACATTTAAACTTCTCTTTCGCGTCGATTTGGTCTTTGGCTTGCGGGCGCTGTGGTCATCTACTTTTTTTATTAAAGAGTGATCTACTAAATTCAGCTAAAAGAGGAGTTTTGGCTGTGGTTATACTAACTGGTTATGAGGAATACAATGCAGCCAACATTTAATAAAAACAAAGCAATTCTATCTTTGCTTCCCCTTCTTACCTTTGTAGCCCTTTTTTTAGGCTCAGGTTTATATTTACAATCGCAAGGGGTTGATTACGCTTTTTACCAGCTCCCAGCTCCGGTTGCTATACTACCCGCTATTATGCTCGCCTTTATTTTAAACAAAGGCACTGTAAACCAATGTGTTGAAACCTTTATTAAAGGCGCAGGACACAACAACATTATTACCATGTGTTTAATTTATTTACTTGCTGGTGCATTTTCGGCTGTTGCAAGTGCCACCGGTGGTGTGGATGCGGTTGTAAATGCTGGCTTGTCACTTATACCCCCGTCGCTGTTATTACCTGGACTATTTTTAATTGCTGCGGTTGTCTCTACTGCAATGGGAACCTCTATGGGTACCATTGGCGCTATAGGGCCAATTGCTTATGCGGTATCCGTTAAAACAGGCATCGACCCTGCGCTAATGGCCGGTACGATAGTATCGGGCGCAATGTTTGGTGATAACCTTTCGATTATTTCAGACACAACTATTGCTGCAACGCGTACGCAAGGCTGTGAAATGAAAGACAAGTTTAAAGAAAACTTAAAAATAGCGGTTCCTGCTGCAGTACTAACCATTGCTTTGCTGCTTTATTTAACCCCTGCTCCACAAGCAGTAGAAACAAAAGATTTTGATTTATTATTAGTGCTGCCTTATGCCTTTATTTTAGTATTGGCTGTAGCCGGTATGAACGTGTTTGTGGTGCTATTTAGCGGTATTGTATTTGCTGCGCTAATGGGCTTTACCGGCAGCTACGAAGGCGCAAGCTTTGTAAAAGATATTTACAAAGGCTTTACCGATATGCAGGAAATATTTTTACTTTCTATGTTTATTGGTGGCTTATCTGAATTTATTCGTATTAACGGCGGCCTTGATTTTCTGGCACAAAAAATTCAAGCCATTACAAAAGTGATTGCCAAGTGGCACCGCAAAGTAGCTGATCAGCTTGGTATAGCTGCCTTGGTATTAACCAGTAACGTGTGTATAGCCAATAACACGGTATCAATTATTGTTGCAGGTCCTATTGCTAAAAAGCTTGCTGATGATGGCGAAATAAGTGGTAAACGCTCTGCAAGCTTACTCGATATTTTTGCTTGTGTTACGCAAGGCTCACTGCCCTATGGTGCGCAAGCATTACTGTTAGGAGCTACGTTTAAAATTAGCCCGTGGGAAGTATCAACGTCATCTTACTACTGCTTTATTTTAGCTTTTACTGCCATTGCCATTATTTGTTTGCGCCGTAACAAAGCCTAAATTTAGTGCAAAACCCTATGTTGCAGCTTACTAAATAAGCTGCAACATATGTTAAAATAATAATCTACTAATCAACACCTTGTGCTATAATGCGCGCTTTCGCGTGTCACCAAAATTATAGTTAAAAATAGATTATG
The DNA here is from genome assembly GCF_030296835.1 of Pseudoalteromonas sp. MM1. Taxonomy (NCBI): domain Bacteria; kingdom Pseudomonadati; phylum Pseudomonadota; class Gammaproteobacteria; order Alteromonadales; family Pseudoalteromonadaceae; genus Pseudoalteromonas; species Pseudoalteromonas sp. MM1. The sequence continues at coordinate 2,232,600 of NZ_AP027922.1, forward strand.
AAATTTAAAAAATTACTTCCCCTCGTTACCCTTACTTCAATCGCTTTATCATCTTCTGCCCTTGCTGCAAATTGGAGCAGTACCGCATTACATGTTAATAATGGCGATCAAAAAAACCCATTTACCAAGCAAGAATCAGATACGACTGTTTACTCGCTGCAACATGCATCGGGCTATGATTACGGTGATAATTTTTTCTTTATTGATTACAGCAAAGACGATACAACCGATGGCTACCAAGATAGCGACTTTTACGGCGAATGGTATTCAACGCTAAGCTTATCGGCTATTAGCGGTGAGAAAATTGGCACAGGTGCATTATTAGATGTAGGCCTCACTGGCGGAATTAACGTTGCCGGCGATGCCAAAATGATGAAATACCTGCCGGGTGTTAAATTAAGCTGGGATGTACCCGGGTTCAACTTTTTTCAAACACTTGTCACTGCCTATATTGACGACAGTGAAGGCGTAGCAAAAGGCGGGGCCCCTATTGAAACTAACAGCTGGATGTTCGATGTAGCCTTTGAATATCCGTTTACCCTAGGCTCGCAAAAGTTTAGCTTTAAAGGGCACGCTGAGTACATCGCAGAGCGCGAAGATGAATTTGGTAACGACGTAGAAGCCTGGATACTCGCACAGCCTATTTTAGTGTGGGATATGGGCCATGCTTTAGAAATGAAAGAAAACACCCTATTATTGGGTATGGAATTACAATACTGGCACAACAAATTAGGTACCGAGGTAACTGAGTCGGTTCCACAAATACATGTTGAGTGGACATTTTAAGTAACCTCCTTGAGTTGAAATTGTATAAACGGAGCGCTTTAAGGCGCTCCTTTTTTATGCCATGAAAAGTATTTAATTGAACCCCTTTCAATACTTAGTTATTGTCGTACTTCTTTTAAGCCTATGGCTTGTCCTTTAAAGGAGTAACAAAATGTCGCCAATTAAAGTTATATGTTTTTCTGCATTGTTAGCTTTAACTAATAATGCTTTAGCAAGTAGTGAAGTAAATACAGAGTCTCTATCTTACGATGCGCTTTTAAGCAGTTATCAATACGACTTTAAAGTAAATTACTTTAATATTGAGTCACAAAAGCAATCACTAAAAATGGCATATATTTATTTAAAGCCGACTAAAGAAAGTATGCCAACCGTTACGCTAATGCACGGTAAAAACTTTAATGCCGACTACTGGAGCCCCACAGCACGTTACTTACAATCGCTTGGCTTTGGGGTGTTGATCCCCGATCAAATTGGTTTTGGTAAGTCTTCTAAACCCACTAACTATCAATATTCATTTGCGGCGCTTGCGTACCATACCCATGCATTAATGGACTCGCTAAATTTACAAAAGTCGATTGTTGTAGGCCACTCTATGGGCGGAATGCTAGCGAGCCGTTTTGCATTAATGTACCCAAATACAACCTCTAAACTGATTTTGCTTAATCCAATAGGGCTTGAAAACTACCTACACTATGTAAAATACAAAGACACCAACTTTTTTTATCAAAATGAGCTTAACAAAACCCCCGAGGGCGTTAAAAAATATCAGCAAAAAAACTATTACGATGGAAAGTGGAACGCCACCTACTCCGCTCTTACTGACTTTATAACAGGGCAAATACAAGGCCCAGATAAAGAGCAAATTGCCTGGGTTAACGCTAAAACCTACGATATGATTTTTACCCAACCGGTGATCACTGAATTTAAAAACCTAGCCGTGCCAGTTAAATTAATTATTGGTACACGCGATAGAACCGGCCCTGGTCGAAACTGGAAAAAAGATGGGGTTAATTACGAGCTGGGGCGTTACGACAAACTAGGTAAGCACGCTGCTGCGCTTATTCCTGATGCACAATTGTTTGAACTTGATAACTTAGGACATTTACCGCAAGTAGAAGATTTTGAGCGATTTAAAGCGGTGTTTAAACAGGCACTAAGTAATACCAATCCGCAATAATATCTAATCATTTTGCGGGGCTAAACGTGTCGCTATCTGCGTTAAAAAATTCTCATTTAGAACAACTAAATAGCGAATTTTTTGCCTTGCTATCAACACGTTTATCCATCCTCAAAATAGATCACTTACTTATGCCGATTAGTATGAGTAATAGCTTTATGCTTAATAAAATAAAGCCCCTGTAAGTAAACTGCTTACGGGGGTTTTTTATATAAAAACTAATTTACAGCGTACATTGCGGGTTTTTACCCTGCGCTTTAGCCGTACTTTGCTCACTAAGTGCTTTACTCATTTGTGCTTGTAAATTTTTAATACGATTGCTCGGTGCAGGGTGAGTAGATAAAAACTCAGGTGTGCTACCACTGCCTGCTGCGCTCATATTTTGCCAAAGGGTTACCGACTCTTGTGGGTTAAAGCCTGCTTGCGCCATTAAATCTAAGCCAATGGTATCGGCCTCTGATTCGTGTGAACGGCTAAACGGTAAAACTACACCGTATTGGGCCCCTAAGCCTAAACCTTGCATAATTTCGTTGCGGTATTGTACGTTGCCCATTTCAAGCGCAGCGCTGCCTAATTGCATACCGGTATCTAAAATTGAGCTTTGTGATACACGTTCATTTGAATGCTCTGCTATAACGTGGCCCACTTCATGCCCTAATACTGTTGCAAGCTGATCTTGATTGGTGGCTATTTTCAATAATCCTGTATGCACACCTATATAACCACCTGGTAGTGCAAAGGCATTAGCCGACTCATCTTCAAATACCACAACTTCCCAATTTTGCGACGCATATTCTTTAGGTAAAACAGCTACAACCTTATCAGCAATGCAATTTACATACGCATTGGTTTTCGCATCTTTATTAATTGGCTGTGATTCTTTCATTTGAGCAAAACTGGCTGTGCCCATTTCACTCATTTGCTGATCTGAATACAGCGCTATTTGTGTACGCCCTGTTGGCGATGTTTTACAACCTGCTAAAACTGCAGTTGCGATTAGGGCAAGGGCAAGCTTTTTCATGGTGTTTCCTTTAAATCTTTATTTTTTATTAGGTGTAGAATAGCAAACACAGTGCCAATTTAGAATCATTGCTGTTTATTGCTTAGCTCTTTATTTTTAATAAATAAATTAATTTCACGAGTAATCTCAGTTTATACCTTTACATAGCCCTGTTACACTATAAACCCTGTTTTTAGTGATTGTTGAGTGACTACATGGATGCCTCGGCTTCTTCTTTTAATACCCGAATATTATTACCTTTATTAGCCAGTATTGTTGCCATTACCCCTTTGGCCATAGACATGTATTTACCCGCCATGTTAGTGATTGCGAACGATTTACAAACCACTATGCCAAATGTACAAATTTCGCTAAGTATTTATTTAGCTGGCTACTCGTTAGGCATGTTATTTTTTGGCCCTATTGCCGATCAACTCGGACGACGAAAACTAGCCCGAATTGGCTTAACCTTGTTTGGTGCAAGTTCATTTGCGTTGGCATTTACCAGTGAAATACACACTTTTTGGGCACTTAGAGCTGCACAGGCATTCACCGGCGCCGCTGCCACAGTTATTGTACCTGGGGTAATTAGGCATATTTATCAAAAAAACACAGCTAAAGGTATGTCGTATGTGTCAATGATTATGATGGTAGCGCCTTTAGTGGCGCCTTCTGTTGGGTCTTTTATTTTAGGGTTCTCTGTTTGGTCTACCATATTTATAGTGCTCGCAGCATACAGTTTTATGATACTTGGATTTGTGCAGGTGTATTTGATTGATATCCCTATTCACACAAACGAGAAAAAAGGCCTCGCTTTATTTTTTGACAGTTATAAAACCGTGCTGAGTAATAAAGATGCGCGGGCAGATATTTTAAGCTCTATGTTCGTCTCGTTTGGCTTTTTCTGTTTTTTAACCTCAGTGCCTTTTGTATACCTAGATTTATATAATGTGTCTGAGCAATTGTTTGGCATTTTATTTGCCTTCAATGTTATGGCTCTGATGTTTGGTAACTTTTTAAATACCCGAATAGTACCTAGGATTGGCTCTCGTAAAATGCTCTATATAGGGCTTACGTGCGGTTTTATATCGGGGCTGTCGTTATTAACCTTTAGCTTATTACATCTATCGTTATATTACATTGTAGCGGCCATTGCGCCTTTAATGATGAGCCTAGGGGTAACAGCGAGTAATGCGGATTCATTAATATTAATCAAGTTTGAAAAAAATACTGGGACCGCCACCGCCGTTATTGGCACACTGCGCTTTGGTAGTGGCGCACTAGTCGGCCCTCTACTTGCAGTTATGCATGCAAAAAGTGCTGTGCCGTTTTCAAGCTTAATGTTTAGCGCCGTGCTACTAACTATGCTGGTGCAGTTAATCCACTATAAAATAGACAAAAAAAATGCCTCATAATGAGGCATTTTTATAAACAGTGACTAATTAAGCGTCTGCTTCTTTAGATACCATAACCATTGCAGGGCGTAATAAACGACCATTTAATGTGTAGCCTTTTTGCATTACTGCAAGTACTGTGTTTGGTGAAACATCGTTACTTGGCTGGATAGACATTGCTTGGTGGAATTCTGGATTAAATTGCTCACCTTGTGGGTTAACAATTTCAACGCCAAACTTTGCAACCGCATCGTTAAAGCTTTTAACTGTCATATCAATACCTTCAAGCAATGGCTTTAAGGTTTCGTTTTCTTTATCAGAAAACTCAATAGCGCGCTCTAGGTTATCGATTACTGGTAGTAGTTCGTTAGCAAACTTCTCCAGTGCAAATTTATGTGCTTTTTCTACATCTTGTGCTGCGCGACGACGAATATTGTCAACGTCGGCTGCTGCACGTACTACACTGTCTTTTTGATCTGCGATGGTTTGTTTTGCAGCTTCAAGCTCTGCGTATAGCATCGCAATTTCAGCTTCAGGGCTTTGCTCTTGGTCTGCTTCGTGTTGCTCTGCAGCTTCTACTGCTGCTTCAACATCTGCTTCCATTTGAGCTACTTCTTCGTTTAGTTCTACTTCTTGCTCTGGGTTTTGTGTCTGCTCAGACATAAAATACGTGCTCCAATTCTTTACAACTGCGGTAATTATGGGGGTTGAATAAAAAGATTCAAGAGTTAGATGGCTCTAATAATTTAAATTCTTGGATTAATTGTTCAATTTGCGCCGATTTAGGGCAAATTACGCAAAAGCGGCTTTGATACTCTTGGTTTTGAAAGTACGGCACACTAATTACTATCAGCTCATTACACTCTGTGAAGGGTAAATTTTCAGTGTTTAAAACTGATACACCATTTTTAAATGCGAGTTTATCTTCAACAAAGTTTAAAAATGAAACACCAATATTTAAGCTTTGTTCGCAGTCTATTTTTTTATATAAATAGTTTTCGCCCACTACAATGCTGTTATCTGATCCTAATTTTTGACTAAGCTGGCGCGTCCATTGTGTGAGTGAATCATGACAATTACGCGGTGCGGTATTTGCCATAGCTTGCATGCGGTACAAACCTTCCATTAAGGTTTGTTGGCTAAATACCGTGTTTAACCAAGTCGCAAATTGATAACGTACGGCATCTGAAGAATCATCAGGTTTGTTGATACAAATGTTATGGCTTTGTCCTGCTCTGTCTATAAGTAGTACCAGCCAATCTTTAGAATCAAACTCTAGCACTTCTACTCTAAACACTTGCTGCGAGCTTGCTTGGGGTAAGCCTACACAACAACATACTTGATACTTTTTACTTAAGCCATGGGCCAGCTCTACAAGTTGTGCTTGCTCTGGTTGCCAGTAATTAGCTATGTCAGCTAGCGGAAAAAATTCATCAAACCAATAATCAAACCCTTGGTTTGTTGGTACACGACCTGCCGATGTATGAGGGGAATATAACAAGCCTACTTTTTCAAGTCGTGCCATCGCATTTCGAACAGTGGCAGAACACACTGCCATGCCTTTTTGCTTGGCTATTTTTGTTGATGGAACGGGTAACCCTTCACCATTACAATAAAGGCTCATTACTGCTGAAAAAATTTGTTGATCTCGCGGGTTTATATTCATGTTATCTACATCTTGTTGCATGAAAGAGATATCGGGGCAGTTAAAATAAATTCAAGCCTAAAGCACGCTTTAAGTGAATATGTTGCTGCATGCATTACAGCAAAATACTGCTACCGCTATTTTTAAACATTAAATACAAAAGTTAAACCTGTGATTGAATTTGTTAGACCAACAAACAGTACTTACCTTTATAATATGCAGGCTTAATTGAATCATTATCATATTGGTAATTCTGTGTTTTCAAACACTTCTATTTTGAGTTACCCTACAAAAATATTATCTCTTTTAACTGCAGCCGTTATGCATTCACCGTTTAAAATTATTGGCCTTATAGGTAAACCAAACCACCCTAAAGCTGCGGCTACGTTACAGCGTTTACATACTTTTTTATCGGCACTTGGCTTTACTGTGATTGTAGAAAAGCGCACCGGCGGGCAATTATCTGACGTCCCTGAAGCTCATCAAGTTGACCTTGTTAGCTTAGGCGAGCAAGCCGACTTGGCTATTGTTGTAGGGGGTGATGGCAATATGCTTGGTGCAGCACGGGTTTTGGCACGCTTTGATGTAGCAGTAATAGGCGTAAACAGAGGTAACTTAGGGTTTTTAACCGATTTAAACCCAGAAGGCTTTGAAGGTAGCTTAGAGCAAGTATTAAGCGGCGAATATTTAGAGGAAAAACGCTTTTTGCTTGAAGTAGAAGTATATCGCCATGGTGAACTGAAAAGCGCAAATTCAGCCGTTAACGAAGCCGTGCTACATGCAGACAAAGTTGCCCACATGATCGAGTTTGAAGCTTTTATCAATAACGACTTTGTGTTTTCTCAGCGCTCTGATGGTTTAATTGTATCAACCCCTACTGGCTCTACAGCTTATTCTTTGTCCGGTGGCGGGCCCATTTTAACGCCTGAGCTAAATGCCATATCGTTAGTGCCAATGTTTCCGCATACATTATCGAGCAGACCCTTAGTTGTTGATGCCGATAACGAGGTGCGCTTAAAGTTAAGCCTTGAGAACACCGACAGCTTACAAGTAAGTTGCGACAGCCATGTAGTGCTTGCCGTTTTACCTGGGGATGAAGTGGTTATTAAAAAAGCCGACAGAAAACTGCGCTTAATTCACCCAAAAAACTACTCTTACTACAACGTTTTACGTACTAAACTTAATTGGGGCAGCCGTTTATACTAATTTTATTGCCATGTGTAGTGCTTTAGCGCAAAATACAAAACAAATAAAAATTAATTAAACTAGGAATATCTAGCAATGACGTATGTTGTTATCTTTGCTTTGTTATTACTTATCACTTTGCTTGGCGCTTATATTAGGGTTGAAAACAACAGAAAAAAAGCCTTAGAAACCAAGAAAAAACAATTTAACGAACGTGTTGCTCAAGTGAACACTCGCCTAAAAGCTAAACTTAATAGCTTATTAGAAGCCAAAATAATAAGACCTAAATATGTAGCGCAAATTCAGGCAATTGTGACCAATTTTTTTGTGGTTCAGCCTCATACTGATGAAAACCTTCAACATTTAGAAGATGTTAGCGACAGCCTAGTGAGCACGCTTTCGATTGAGTTTCAAAAAGCACTGCAAAGTGAAAACGCCCAAGCACTACAAGATAATATACAGTACTTTGTGAGTGAGTTACCCCAGCAAGGCATACTCTATAATAAGGCGTTTTATCACGAAATTTTACCCTCATTAATAGTACAAATTAAAACTGATACACCGGTAAACCCAAGTGAAAGCCTTGAAAACACTGACGAACCCCCTTCTGATGAAAGTACTGATGCGGATACGCAGTTTTCTCAAAATACCAGTGTTGCTTAAAAAGTAAAAAATTAATTTGCAAAAAACCTAAACACTGTATAAATTAACAGTTAATTCACTGGATGGATGAACAGTATGTTAATTGGTTTAGAAATTAAAAATTTTGCAATTGTAAGTAACTTAAGCACTGAATGGCACAGCGGTATGACGGCGATAACGGGTGAAACCGGCGCAGGTAAATCGATTGCCATTGATGCACTTTCTCTGTGTTTAGGCGAGCGTGCTGAAGCATCGGCGGTTCGCCCTGGCACTGATAAAGCAGAAGTGTGCGCACAATTTGATTTAACTGCCCTTCCTCTTGCTAAAGCATTTTTAGAGCAACACATGCTAACAAGTAACGACAACGAATGCTTACTCAGACGCGTTGTATGTAAAAATGGCCGCAGTAAGAGCTATATTAATGGCAGCGCTGTTACTGCTGCCCAACTTAAAGAGCTAGGCCAGTATTTAATTTCTATACACGGACAGCATGCCCATCAGCACCTTTTAAAAGCTGAACACCAGTTGCAACTGCTTGATGCGTACGCAGGCCACAATCAGCTTGTAAAAGCGGTGAGTCAAAGCTTTAAATTATATGCAAACCTGCAAAAAGAATTTAAACAACTTGAGCAACAGCAATTACAACAAGCTGCTCAAAAACAATTACTCGAATACCAAGTTGCCGAATTAGACGAATTTGCCTTACAAGAGGGCGAGTTTGAACAAATAGAAGCCGAGCATTACAAGCTAAGTAATAGTCAAACCATTTTAGAAGCCTGTCAGCGTGAACTTCAACACCTTTACGAAAGTGATGAGCAAAATGCCTGTTCAATGCTTCAACACAGCGCTCAGCAGTTTGCCGAGCTTGCAAATTATGACGAAAGTTTAGCAAGTGTAGCCGCATTACTAGATGAAGCCGCAGTTCAAGTTGAAGAAGCAAGTAGAGAAGTAAGAAACTACGCAGAGCAAGCCGACTTAGACCCCGCTCGATTAACAGAAGTAGAAGCGCGCTTAAGTGGGGCAATGGACTTAGCCCGTAAGCATCATATAAAGCCTCAAGAGCTGGTTGAGTTTCACCAAGGTTTAGCACAAGAGCTTGAGTCAATTAGTAACAATAGCTCACGTTTGGCGCAATTAGACGATGAAATAAGCAATGCGCTAAGCGCGTATCAGCACGCCAGTGATCAGCTAAGTGAAAGTCGCCACAAATACGCTAATACATTAAATCAATTAATTAGTGAAAGTATGGCTAATTTATCGATGGAAAATGGAGTATTTGAAATTCAGCTTACCCAAGAAGCTGATCGCCAGCCTAACGCACTGGGTTTTGATAGTGTCTCGTTTTTGGTCTCTACTAATCCTGGGCAACCATTACAACCTTTAGCCAAAGTAGCATCGGGCGGTGAGCTTTCGCGTATTAGCCTAGCCATACAGGTTATTATTGCCCAAAAAGTGACAACACCAACGCTTATATTTGACGAGGTGGATGTCGGCATATCAGGCCCAACCGCTTCCTCTGTTGGGAAGCTACTACGCCAACTAGGAAAATCAACACAGGTTATTTGTGTAACCCACTTACCACAAGTAGCGAGTAGTGCTCATCAGCAGTTTTTTGTAGCAAAAGAAATAGCACAAGGCGAAACCTTTACCCAAATGCTCAGCCTAAACAAAGACGGCCGTATTAATGAAATTGCACGCTTACTTGGTGGCGATAATATAAGTAAAACCGCTAAAGCAAATGCTAAAGAGCTTATTATGGCTCACGCCTAAGTTATACTTTTGCTGCAAAAGTGGAGAGACGTTTTAAATGCAAAGCATGCTGATAAATTTTTGCCATGTTATTGGGTGGCTACTTGTTGTTTTGAGCTTTTTGCTCATCGGTTTTAGTAAGTTTAAGCACGCAGAATTTAAGCTAAAACTTTTTAGCTTTTTAAAACTGATATTGGTTTATCAAGTAACGGTGAGTGTTTGGCAGTGGTTTATTATTGGCAACATAGTGGCTAATAACCAATGGTTACTTTTATTAGCACAAATACTTTGTAGTGTAATGTGCTATTTAAGTGTGCAGCGGCGAAAAAGTAAAAGTCGCCCCAACCTTGATAGTTTTTCTATGGATTAACTAACATAAGCGTTAAGAGCAAGTTCTATTTTTACCTTGCTCTTTTGCTTTGTATAAGCGTTCGTCGGCCAGCTTTATGTCTTGGGCTATGGTTGTATCTAACTGGCTTTGCACAAGCCCTATACTTAGAGTTAATACCACCGATTTTCCATTCATGCGCACTGGGTGTTTTTGTAATTCCGCATGAATTTTTTCTGCAATACTTTGCCCCTGCTCTTTGTTGCTGTGTGGTAATGCCATTAAAAATTCTTCACCGCCCCACCGAGAAGCAATACCTTGTTTTGGCATGCTCTTTTTTAAAATGGTGGCAAGTTGTGTTAACGCTTCATCACCAAAGTCGTGACCGAAGTTGTCATTAATTTTTTTGAAATTATCAACATCAGCTAACAAAACTACATACGGCTGCTTAGTTTTTTTATGAAGATGTTTAAGCTCGTCAAGCTCTTTCATCATAAAACGACGATTAGGTAAATCAGTTAGGTGATCGATTGTAGCAAGACGTTCATTTTTTTGACTCAGCGCAACTATTTTTTCATTGTATTTTTCGCGTGAACGCTCATAAAATCCACTTAATAACGCAACAATAATAAAAGAAATGACCACCCTAAGTGGAAGTTCCGCCGGTTGATAATCATAAATATTAAAGTTATCTGTAATAAAAAAACCAGCGATTACGGCACATAAAAAAACAACAATATCTACCGTTCCTTTTTTAAGGCCTCTAATGGAGTAAGTTACCGGGGATACGATAAATATCCAGATCGGTCCAGTCCCTTCAGCTCCACCTGAGATCACTAAATACAGCATTAAACAGTAAAGGTTATATAATATAGTGGTCGCTGATTTTTCGACTGCACGATAGAGACTAAATGCCCACGCATAAAACCCCGCAGAAACTAACAACATAATACCAAGCACTGTATTAGCATTAGATAATGCATTACACGCCATAACGAAGGTAGCTATAAATCCGATGGTCGAAAAAAAGCGAACAATTAGCTTTTTTTCTTTGTTGTCTGAGTATGCATTCATATTATTATTTTTTTCGAGCTAGCGGTAAAGGCTCATTATTTAGAAATATAAAAAAGAGGATAGAAACTAGTTTGTACTGAAATAGTATTTTAAGCAAGATTTACACGTTAATTATTAGTTAATAGTAACTGTTTAATACTTTTTTCATTTGAAAACAGTAAAAAAAAAGCAAGCCAATTGGCTTGCTTTTATTAAATTTTAAAACTTAACGAGGTAATTAAACCTCTAAATAATCCATAATACCTTCAGCAGCGTTACGCCCTTCAAAAATAGCCGTTACAACTAAATCAGAGCCTCGCACAATATCGCCACCAGCAAATATTTTTGGGTTAGTTGTTTGATGAGTAAATTCACCTTGCTCTGGTGCGTTAATGCCGCCCCAATGGTTAATTTCTACATCGTACTTTTCTAGCCAGTCCATTTTGTGTGGCTTAAAGCCAAACGCCATAATAACTTGGTCTGCTTCAATTACATGCTCAGAGCCTGGTACTACTTCTGCACGGCTACGGCCGTTTTCATCAGGCTCACCAAGTTGCGTTTTAACCATTTTAACGCCTGCAACATGGCCACTATCATCAAGTACAATACCCGTAGGCTGTACATTAAACGTAAAGTTTACACCTTCTTCTTTGGCGTTTTTAACTTCACGCTTAGAGCCTGGCATATTTTCTTCATCACGACGATAAGCACACGTTACTTTAGCTGCATTTTGGCGGATTGAAGTTCGTACACAGTCCATCGCGGTATCACCACCGCCAAGAACCACAACCTTTTGATTGGCCATATCAATGCACGCTTGGTTTTTTTCATCGTAACCCATAACGCGATTTGTGTTACCAATTAAAAATGGCAGTGCATCGTGTACGCCTGGCGCGTCTTCGTTTTCAAGACCAGCACGCATACTCTGATACGTACCTACACCTAAAAACACCGCGTCGTAGTCAGCTAAAATTTCGTCCATAGTGATATCTACACCCACTTCAACGTTTAGCTTAAATTCTACACCCATTTCGGTGAAAATTTCACGGCGCTTTTGCATTACTTCTTTTTCAAGTTTAAAAGAAGGGATACCAAAAGTAAGTAATCCACCAATTTCTGGATGACGGTCAAAAACCACTGGCTTTACACCGTTACGCACTAAAATATCGGCACACCCTAAACCAGCCGGACCCGCACCAATAATGGCCACTTTTTTATCCGTCCATGTCACGTATGACATATCTGGTTTCCAGCCCATTTTAAACGCGGTATCGGTAATATATTTTTCAATATTACCAATAGTTACTGCGCCAAACTCTTCATCAAGCGTACATGAACCTTCACACAGCCTGTCTTGTGGACATACGCGTCCACACACTTCAGGCAAGCTATTTGTACGATGAGAAAGCTCAGCCGCTTCTAAAATACGGCCAGTTCTAATTAATTTTAACCACTGTGGAATGTAATTATGCACTGGGCATTTCCATTCACAGTATGGGTTACCACAATCTAAACAGCGGTCAGCTTGTGAATTTACCTGATTCTCAGAAAAGGGTTCGTAAATTTCCACGAAAGATTTTTTACGCGACGAGATTGGTTTTTTACGCGGATCAACACGCTGCACGTCTATAAATTGATATACATTTTCGCTCATACTGCCCCCTTATTGCGCTTGAACACGAAGTTCTGCGCTACTGCGAGCGCGGTGCCCGAGTAAACTTTTTACGTCACTTGATTTTGGTTTAACTAGTTTGAACATAGGTAAGTACAGTTCAAAATTAGCTAAAATGGTTTCTGCTCTACATGAACCCGTAAGCTCTAAATGCTCAGCAATTAAGCCACGCAAATGCTCTTGGTGCGAACTTAAATCATCAAGTGTTACTACTTCTACAAGCTCTGGATTAATGCGTTTTTCAAAGTCATTTCGTTCATCTAAAATATAAGCAAAGCCACCTGTCATACCCGCGCCAAAGTTAACGCCTACATTACCCAGCACACATACTACGCCGCCAGTCATGTATTCACAGCCGTTATCACCTACGCCTTCAACAACGGCTTGCACGCCAGAGTTACGCACTGCAAAACGCTCACCAGCACAGCCTGCGGCAAATAACTTACCACCCGTAGCACCGTACAAACACGTGTTACCAGCAATAGTGGCTTTATGGCTTTCAAACGATGAGCCCAGTGGCGGGCGAATAACAAGCTTACCGCCAGCCATACCTTTACCCACGTAGTCGTTTGCATCGCCAATAAGCGTCATTTCAAGGCCACCAGCATTCCAAACACCAAATGATTGCCCTGCAGTACCATGTAGCTCAATTGCAACAGGATCAGCAGCCATACCTTGATTACCGTGTTTAGATGCAATGTAACCTGACAACATTGCCCCAACTGAGCGGTCTGTATTACATATGCGGCTTACTAGCGAAATACCCGATGAGGTATCAATCGCTTGTTGCGCTTTACCTAATAACGTTTCGTTAAGTTCACCTAAATAGTGCGAGCTATTTGGTGCGCTACAAAACAATGTCTCACCCGTTGGGTTATTAGGCTGAGCAATCACAGATGATAAATCTATTTTCTTTTGCTTCGCTGTTTTACCTTCAATTGCTTCAAGTAAATCTAAACGACCAATTAAGTCAGTTAGATTTGCAACACCTAAGCTTGCCATAATTTCACGTGCTTCTTGGGCAATAAACTTGAAGTAGTTCATCGCCATTTCTGGTAAGCCGTGGTAATGCTTTTGACGAAGTGTTTCATCTTGCGTTGCCACACCGGTCGCACAGTTATTTAAATGACAAATACGTAAGTATTTACAACCAAGCGCAACCATTGGGCCTGTACCAAAGCCAAAGCTTTCTGCACCTAAAATAGCCGCTTTAATAATGTCTAAACCTGTTTTTAAGCCACCATCTGTTTGCAAACGAATACGATGACGAAGACCATTTTCAACAAGCGCTTGCTGAGTTTCTGCAAGGCCAAGCTCCCAAGGACTACCTGCGTATTTAACTGACGTTAATGGGCTTGCACCGGTACCACCATCATAACCTGAGATGGTAATTAAGTCGGCATACGCTTTAGCTACACCTGTGGCAATTGTACCTACACCTGGCTCTGACACTAACTTCACCGATATCATCGCTTCTGGGTTTACTTGTTTTAAATCGAATATTAGCTGAGCTAAATCTTCAATCGAGTAAATATCGTGATGCGGTGGTGGTGATATTAGTGTTACACCCGGGACTGAATAACGAAGTTTAGCAATATAAGGCGTTACTTTTTCACCCGGTAATTGCCCACCTTCGCCTGGTTTAGCACCCTGCGCCACTTTAATTTGAATTACGTCGGCATTACGAAGGTAATGCGGCGTTACACCAAAGCGACCCGAGGCAACTTGTTTAATACGTGAGTTTTTCTCTGTGTTGTAGCGTAGCTTATCTTCACCACCTTCACCTGAATTTGAACACCCACCTAAGCGGTTCATCGCTATAGCTAACGCTTCGTGTGCCTCAGGAGAAAGTGCGCCAATACTCATCGCAGCTGAATCAAAACGTTTATATAGGTTTTCAGCCGGCTCAACATCATCGATACTAATGCCTTTTGCAGGTAACTTAAGCGCCAGCATATCGCGTAAAGTGGCAATTGGACGGTTATTAACTAAGTCGGCGTATGCACCATAGTCTTTATAATCACCAGAGCGCACGGCCTTTTGTAGCGTTTGAATAACATCTGGGTTGTAAGCGTGGTATTCCCCACCGTGAACATATTTTAATAAGCCGCCATGGCTCAGTAATTTACGCTTACTAAAAGCAAGTTTATGTAGCTTTTGCTGATCACCATCAAAGTCACTAAAACACGCGCCTTTAATACGACTTGCCACCCCTTTAAAGCACATTTCTACCATAGCATCAGATAGACCAACCGCTTCAAAAAGCATTGAACAACGATACGATGCAACCGTACTTATGCCCATTTTAGACATAATTTTGTACAAGCCTTTATTAATGGCTTTTCGGTACGAAAGCGTCACTTCGCAGTACGACTTATCAATCACTTTACTGTCGCTCATCGCAACCAGTGACTCGTAGGCAAGGTATGGATAAATCGCTGTTGCACCAAACCCAAGTAATACGGCAAATTGGTGTGCATCGCGTACGCTGCCCGTTTCAATAATAATATTAGACTCACAACGTAAGTTGTTATCTACTAAACGTTTTTGTACAGCACCTACCGCCATAGCAGCAGGAATCGGTAATTGGGTTTCGCTAAAGTTGCGGTCAGATAAGATAAGCATTACACAACCCGCAGCTGCTTTTTCTTGTGCAGCGTCGCAAATACGTGCAACCGCTTTTTCTAAACCTTCTTCTGCTGTGTACGTAATATCAATTTTACAGTAGCTGTAATGCTCGTCATCGGCATTGAGTAGCTGCTGCATGTCTGCATACATTAAAATTGGCGTATCAAACTGTAGGCGCTTAGCGTGGCCTGTGGTTTCATTAAATACGTTTTGCTCACTACCAATACACGTTGCCAGTGACATTACGTGGTTTTCACGCAGCGGGTCGATTGGCGGATTAGTCACTTGCGCAAACTTTTGGCGGAAGTAATCGTACAATGAACGATGCCCTTCGCTGAGTACTGCAAATGGTGTGTCATCACCCATTGAGCCTGTTGCTTCTTGGCCGTTTTCACCCATTACACGAATAACACTATCTAGCTCTTCATTAGTATAGCCAAACATTTTTTGGTACTTAGCAAGCGTTTCGTCATCAAACGAGCGATTACCCGCATCTTGCTCTGTAAGCTCTTCAAACGGGGTTAGGCGTTTAACGTTTTCTTCAAGCCATGATTTATAAGGATGACGCGATTTTAAATCTTGGTCGATTTCATCTGAGTGCCAGATTTTGCCAAGCTTTGTATCAATTACTAAAAGCTCACCTGGTCCTACACGGCCTTTTTCAACCACTTCATCTGCAGTGTAATCCCAAATCCCTACCTCAGAGGCAAGTGTAATAAAGCCATCTTGGGTAATAACATAGCGCGCTGGACGCAGGCCATTTCTATCAAGATTACAGGCTGCAAAGCGCCCATCAGACATAACAATGCCTGCAGGGCCATCCCACGGCTCCATGTGCATAGAGTTAAAGTCGTAAAATGCACGTAAATCATCATCCATTGCACGGTTTTTTTGCCATGCAGGTGGCACAAGCATGCGCATAGCACGGAATAAATCCATACCACCGGCTAAAAATAGCTCAAGCATGTTATCTAAGCTTGATGAGTCAGAGCCTGTTTCGTTTACAAACGGTGCTGCGCTTTGTAAATCAGGGATAAGTGGCGATGAAAACTTGTACGAACGGGCACGAGCCCATTGGCGATTACCTTCAATAGTATTAATTTCACCATTGTGCGCTAAATACCTAAATGGTTGTGCTAAAGGCCAACGCGGCTGAGTATTAGTAGAAAAACGCTGATGGAATACACAAATAGCGCTGGTCATACGAATATCAGCTAAGTCTAAATAAAAGTTAGGCAAATCTGCAGGCATCATAAGGCCTTTATAGATAGTTACTAACCCCGATAAACTCGCAATATAAAACGACTCATCCTCTGCTAAACGCTTTTCTGCACGACGACGTGCTACGTATAAACGGCGTTCTAAATCTTTAGAGCGCCAGCCTTCAGGCGCACTAACAAAAATCTGCTCAAAGCCAGGTAATTGCTGTGTAGCAATTGGCCCTAGCATTGAAGGGTCAGTAGGCACTTCACGCCAACCGAGTATTTTAAGTGTTTCTTGTTCTAATTCTTCACATAAAACCTGTTTTGCAGCTTGTGCTAAAACGGGATCTGAATTTAAGAAAACCATGCCTACGGCGTAATTTTTACCTAAGTGCCAATTATGCTCACTAGCAATAGCGCGGAAAAAACTGTCAGGTTTTTGTAGTAATAAACCACAGCCGTCACCTGTTTTACCATCGGCAGAAATACCACCGCGGTGCTGCATGCGATCAAGTCCAGTAATAGCTGTACGAATAAGCCGATGACTAGCCTGACCATTAACTTGGGCTATTAAGCCAAAGCCACAATTATCTTTTTCTAATGTTGAGTCGTATAACATAGACCCCTCCCTTGCTGCACTGTTAACGTGAATGAACTGCTCGACGATTTGCTAACAGACGCACAAAACTAGCCTCTATAGTAAATAGAGTCAATATTATTTTGAATACATATTCACATTCTTGAATATTTCTCACTTCAAGGCAAGATTTCTTTTTTACTCATAATTGTTAACAATTAGCGCTTATTTACGCGTTATTTTTTTATGACACTGGTGTCAATTTTAACACTTTGTAAAAACAAAGGCGTCAAAGCGATACCCTTTACGTAAACGTAAAGGTGGATTTAAATGAATAAATATTCATTAAACCCCTATGGATTCAGTTAACATTTAGATAGTTTAATGCGTTTTAAATAGATTAGAGGTTTAGGATCACGCTTTTTTTGCGTTCATTAGTATAGTTATTAATTACTATGTCATTTTTAGTGCAGATTGAGTGAATTTTTATTTAAAGTACATACTTTCATTAAAGCTTGCGCTTACATAAGCAGTTTTGTTGTTTACTGATAGTTACTGCGTGCATCTAAACAAGGAGCGAGGGAGCTGTTCAGCTGTTCAGCTGTTCAGCTGTTCAGCTGTTCAAGAAATTAAAACGTAATAAATAACACAGGTACAAAAAAACCACGTAAAACGTGGCTTTAATAGTTTAGCAAAGTAGTATTACTCTGCGTCAGCTTCTTTATATTTAGCTGCTGTTTCAGTGATCAGTGGTTGTAATTCACCACGTTGAAACATTTCAATAATAATGTCACAACCACCTACTAATTCGCCCTCAACCCAAAGCTGTGGGAAAGTAGGCCAATTTGCGTATGCTGGTAACTCAGCGCGAATATCTGGATTAAGTAAAATATCAACATAGGCAAATGGTTCGCCACACGACATTAGAGCTTGCGACGCTTGTGAAGAAAACCCACAATTAGGTAATTTTGGTGACCCTTTCATGTAAAGGATAATTGGATTTTCTGAAATCTGCTGTTTAATTTTATCAATGGTTTCCATCTACAACCTCAAAATGACGATAGCTTGATATACCTAGGGCTTGAAAATAAATCATTGTGGCCACAGATATATAACTTAAAATGGGCAAATAAAGCCGCAATTGAAATAGTCTTTAGCAATAGCATTGCTGTTTGCTTAAACTTGAGTAGAATACTCAACAATTATAGTAACACTATATTTTCGTTTGGTATAGGTAAGTGGTCTGTTCTATCAGGCATTACGTACTATCAAGCGAGTTATCAACCAAAAGAAAATGGAGATAAAAAATGGCATTTGAACTACCGTCACTACCTTATGCAATTGATGCACTTGAGCCTCATATTTCACAAGAAACTCTTGAGTATCACCACGGCAAGCACCACAACACTTACGTTGTTAAATTAAACGGTTTAATTCCAGGTACTGAGTTTGAAAACAAATCTTTAGAAGAGATTGTTTGTTCATCTGAAGGTGGCGTGTTTAATAACGCAGCACAAATTTGGAACCACACTTTCTACTGGAACAGCCTATCTCCAAATGGCGGCGGCGAGCCAACTGGTGCTATTGCTGACGCTATTAACGCTAAATGGGGCTCATTTGACGCGTTTAAAGATGCATTAAACGACAAAGCTGTTAATAACTTTGGTTCTAGCTGGACATGGTTAGTTAAGCTAGCTGACGGTACATTAGATATCGTAAACACGTCTAACGCAGCTACGCCGCTTACAGACGAAGGCGTTACACCAATCCTAACTGTGGATTTATGGGAACACGCTTACTACATTGATTACCGTAACGTTCGTCCTGATTACCTTAAAGGTTTTTGGGCGCTTGTTAACTGGGAATTCGCGAACGCTAACTTCGCTTAATTAGCCATTATACGCTGATTTAAAAAGACGCCTCGGCGTCTTTTTTTATGCCTTTATAAAATTATAACCGCCTTTATACGCGATAAATTGCTAATTTAGCCTCATGATCTTTTTTCACTTAAATTTTTAATTTTATTGCACAAAAATAGTAATCTCTGACTAAACTTTAAAAAGTAAGCACCTTTTTAAAGCGGGTTTCGGAGGTTATTATGACTATTTTTGAGCACTACCAAGCACGATACGAAGCAGCACAAGAAGAAGAATACAGCATTAGCGAATTTCTAGAAATTTGTAAAAATGACAAATCAGCTTATGCCAGCGCCCCTGAGCGTTTACTCATGGCAATAGGCGAGCCGCAAATGGTTGATACTGCAACCGATGCACGTTTAAGCCGGTTATTTTCTAATAGAGTGGTTGCACGCTACCCTGCCTTTGCAGATTTTTACGGCATGGAAGATGCCATAGAACAAATTGTCTCTTATTTAAAGCATGCGGCTCAAGGCCTAGAAGAATGTAAACAAGTTCTTTATTTACTCGGCCCTGTAGGGGGCGGTAAGTCATCTATTGCAGAAAAACTAAAGTATTTAATGCAACAAGTGCCTATTTATTCAATTAAAGGCTCTCCGGTAAACGATCACCCGCTCAGTTTGTTTGATCCAGTTGAAGATGCCAAAGTGCTTGAGCAAGAATACGGTATTAAACCCCGTTATTTAAAAACGATTATGTCGCCATGGGCTGGTAAACGATTAAAAGAATTTAACGGCGATATTAGCCAATTCAGAGTCGTTAAACGCTATCCCTCTATTTTAAACCAAATTGGTATTGCCAAAACCGAACCCGGTGATGAAAACAACCAAGATATTTCTGCATTAGTGGGCAAAGTAGATATTCGCCAGCTTGAGCATTTTGCACAAAATGACCCTGATGCTTACGCTTATTCGGGGTCATTATGCCTTGCAAACCAAGGGCTAATGGAATTTGTAGAGATGTTTAAAGCACCAATAAAAGTGCTACACCCTTTACTTACAGCCACACAAGAAGGTAATTACAACGGCACCGAAGGCATTAGCGCCCTTCCGTTTAATGGTATGATTTTAGCCCACTCAAATGAGTCAGAATGGCAAACATTTAAAAATAACAAAAACAACGAAGCGTTTTTAGATCGGGTTTATATTGTAAAGGTCCCTTATTGTTTGCGCGTCACCGAAGAAATAAAAATATACGATAAACTTATTCAACATAGTGAACTTGCCAGTGCGCCGTGTGCACCAGGTACGCTTAAAGCATTAGCACAGTTTACTACCTTATCTAGATTAAAAGAGCCTGAAAACTCTAGTATTTACTCAAAAATGCGGGTCTATGATGGTGAAACCCTAAAAGATACCGACCCTAAAGCAAAGTCTTATCAGGAGTACCGTGATTATGCAGGAGTAGATGAGGGTATGACCGGCCTTTCCACTCGTTTTGCTTTTAAGATTTTGTCGCGCGTATTTAATTTTGACACCACCGAGGTTGCAGCTAATCCAGTGCATTTATTTTATGTTTTGGAGCAACAAATAGAGCGTGAACAGTTTAGCGCCGAAGTAGAAGAGCGCTATTTAAGTTTTTTAAAAGGCTATTTAATTCCGCAATATGTTGAGTTTATTGGTAAAGAACTACAAACCGCGTATTTAGAGTCATACTCTGAATATGGCCAAAACATTTTTGACCGCTATGTGATTTATGCTGATTTTTGGATACAAGATCAAGAATACAGAGACCCAGATACAGGACAGTTATTTGACCGCGCCTCGTTAAATGCAGAACTAGAAAAAATAGAAAAGCCGGCCGGCATTTCTAATCCCAAAGATTTTAGGAACGAAATAGTTAACTTTGTATTACGTGCACGCGCTCACAATAATGGTAAAAACCCGTTATGGACAAGCTACGAAAAACTACGCACTGTGATTGAGAAAAAAATGTTCTCAAATACCGAAGATCTACTCCCTGTTATTTCCTTTAATACAAAAACCTCCGCTGAGGATCAACAAAAACACGAGGACTTTGTTAACCGCATGGTTGAAAAAGGCTACACGCAAAAACAAGTGCGTTTACTTTCTGAGTGGTATTTACGGGTTAGAAAATCGCAGTAACCTTCATGTAGTTTAGGGGGAACAGTATGGCGCATTTTATAGATAGACGCTTAAATGGTAAAAACAAAAGCACGCTTAATCGTCAGCGCTTTATTAGGCGCTATAAAAAACAAATAAAAGAAGCAGTGTCTGATGCGGTTAATAAACGCAGCGTTACCGATTCAAGTTCAGGGGAGAGTATATCTATCCCACAACAAGATATTAGCGAGCCCATTTTTCACCAAGGTAAAGGGGGCGACAGAGAACAAATTCACCCTGGCAATGATCAATTTTCAACAGGTGACAAAATTGAGCGCCCTAAAGGCGGCCAAGGTGGTGGCGTAGGCGATGGCGATGCAAGTGATTCAGGCGAAGGCCAGGACGACTTTGTGTTTTCTATTTCGAAAGATGAATACCTTGATTTACTCTTTGAAGACCTAGAGCTGCCCAACTTACAAGAAAATCAGCTAGATAAGCTTGTACAAATGAAAACGCACCGTGCTGGTTTTTGTAGCGATGGTATGCCCAGTAATATTGATATAGTACGCTCATTACAGGGCTCACTTGCCAGAAGAGTCGCCATGAGTGCGGGTAAAAAAAGGCGCCTAGCAGAGCTTGAAGGCCAACTTGCGATGGAGCGTGAGCAAGATGACTGCGACCAAGCCATCATTGCGTTATTACAAGAGGAAATTGAGCAACTTAAACAGCAAATAAAAGCCGTACCATTTATTGATAATTACGACTTACGCTTTCGCAACTACGAAAAGCGCCCCCACCCCACCAGCAAAGCCGTTATGTTTTGTATTATGGATGTATCAGGCTCAATGGATCAGGCCACAAAAGATATGGCAAAGCGTTTTTACATTTTGCTGTATCAATTTTTGACCCGAAGCTATAAAGACATTGAGGTGGTGTATATACGCCACCACACACAAGCTAAAGAGGTCGACGAACAAGAGTTTTTTTATTCTCAAGAAACTGGCGGCACTATTGTCTCCAGTGCCCTTAAATTAATGAACGAAATAATAAAAGAGCGCTATGATTCAGAGCAGTGGAATATATACGCAGCGCAAGCATCCGATGGCGATAACTGGGCAGACGATACTCCACACTGCGGTGAAATATTGCGTAATAAGCTACTTAATGCGGTACGCTACTTTGCCTATATAGAAATTACCACGCGTGCGCATCAAAGCTTGTGGCGCGAATACCAAAATATCACCCAAACCCATAGCAACTTTGCAATACAACATATTCAAAGTGTTGAAGACATTTACCCTATGTTTAGGGAGCTATTTAAAAAAAATCGTCAACAACAAGGGGCTGCTTAGCCTAAGCGAGGTTTACTATGAGCACTGAACGAATTAGCGATGGCCCAGACTGGACCTTTGAGCTGCTTGAGCAATACCAAACTGAAATAGCCCGTGTTGCAGCGCATTACCGGTTGGACACTTACCCTAACCAAATTGAGGTAATAACAGCTGAGCAAATGATGGATGCTTATTCAAGCGTAGGCATGCCTATAGGCTACAGCCATTGGTCATATGGTAAAAAATTCATTCAAACCGAACAAAATTATAAGCGTGGGCAAATGGGGCTGGCTTACGAAATTGTGATTAATTCAAACCCCTGTATTGCTTATTTGATGGAAGAAAACACACTCCCTATGCAGGCACTGGTTATGGCGCATGCCTGTTATGGCCATAACTCATTTTTTAAAGGAAACTACTTATTTAAAACATGGACTGATGCTGACTCCATCATAGATTACTTAGTATTTGCTAAAAATTACATTAGTCGCTGCGAAGAAAAATACGGTATAACACAAGTAGAAAGTTTAATTGATTCGTGTCACGCATTAATGAATTACGGCGTAGATAGATATAAACGCCCACAGCAAATATCCCTTTTTGAAGAACAAAAACGTCAAAAAGAGCGTGAAGACTACATGCAGTCTCAAGTAAACGAGCTATGGCGCACTATCCCCGCTCAACAGCAAGAAGCTAAAAAGCATGAAAGGCATTTCCCGCAAGAGCCACAAGAAAACATTTTATACTTTATTGAGAAAAATGCGCCTTTATTAGAGTCTTGGCAACGAGAAATAATACGTATTGTGCGAAAGATATCGCAATATTTTTATCCGCAAAAACAAACCCAAGTGATGAACGAAGGCTGGGCGACTTTTTGGCACTACACCATTTTGAACCATTTGTATGATGAAGGTAAATTAACCGACTCCTTCATGATGGAGTTTTTGCAAAGCCATACCAATGTGGTTTACCAGCCACCTTATAACAGCAATTACTATTCAGGTATAAACCCGTATGCATTGGGCTTTAATATGATGGTGGATATTCGCCGTATTTGCGAAAACCCAACAGATGAGGATAGACGCTGGTTTCCTGAGTATGCGGGGACTGATTGGCTAGACACACTGCATTTTGCGATGGAAAACTTTAAAGATGAAAGCTTCATAAGCCAGTTTTTATCACCTAAGTTGATTCGTGATTTTAAGTTATTTACTATTGTCGATCACAGCCGTAATCCACATTTAGAGGTAGGCGCAATACATGATGATAGCGGTTATCAGGCTGTACGCGAAGCACTTTCAGCGCAATATAATTTGAGTAATCACGAACCTAACATTCAAGTGTATAATGTTGATATTAGAGGCGACCGTTCTTTAACGTTGCGTTATGTTCCTCACAATAACATCCCCCTTGCTGACTCGCATAAAGAAGTGCTAAAACACCTATACAGGTTATGGGGATTCAAGGTTCAATTACAACAAGAGGCAAGTACAGGCGATGTTTCTACTCTTTGCCAATGCCCAGCAGATGATACTCGCCATACTACAGAGTAAATAAAACGGCTGATAAAAATGGCACTTTAACCAAGCCCTTGTTAAGTATTTACTACCAAGGCGTACGGCGCAATTAGCTGTACAGATGGTTACTTAAATTTAGGACTAATATTAGCGCTGCCTTAATTTTAACAGCGCATAAAAAATGACGCTTATGCGTCATTTTTTATATCCTCAAAATCGGTTACTCTGTTACGCCCATGCTCTTTTGAGTGATACAAGGCTTTGTCAGCGGCTTCAATCCACCGCTCATGTTTTGCAAAGTCAGGGCTATTTCCTGCAAAGCCAACACTTACGGTCATCTCTATTTTTATGTTTTTATAAACAAAAGGGTTGGCTTCAATTAATGCTCTTATGCGCTCAGCAAATATTGCTGCGCCTTGCTTGTCGGTATCAAGTAAAGTAACAACAAACTCCTCCCCACCATAACGCCCTGCTATATCGGTTTCTCGAAGTGTCGTTCGAAGCAGCTCTGAAAGATGGCGTAATGCTTCATCGCCACAGCTATGGCCATGCTCATCATTAATTTTTTTAAAGTGGTCAATATCAAACATCAATAATGTACTGCTGCCACCGCTGCGCTTAACACGTAAAAACTCTTGGTGCAGTGTACTTTCCCAATGCCCTCGGTTAAATAGTTGCGTTAAGCTGTCGGTTTGGCTTACTTGCTCTAAACGCTTATTTAAATCTTCTAATTCTTTTTTATTGACCGCCACATCGGTAACATCATAAATAATAATACAAATATGACTTACCTCGCCCAATGTGTTGGTAAGTGGAATAAAGGTCGCATTTTGGTACATGTAATCCGCTTTACCGGTAATGGGACGATAGTTTTTAAAACGAAAGATGTAAGGTTGCTGCTCCCAGATGGTAAAAGAGCGGTTTTTAAGTACAAATACAGACTCTGATTTACTTCTAAACCATTTTTCATCAATTGAAGGGAATAAATCAAATAGGTCTTTGTCTTTTACAGCACTTGGTAATAGCCCAGAATGGTTTTCCATAAAGCCATTCCACACACACACTTTATAATTTCTATCCAGTACAACCAGGCCCACATCAACCGTGTTAAACATATCCATTAACCAATGGATCTCATTCATTTCTAAATCAGCGGCCATAACTTAGTCTTCTAATAGGTAAGCAACTTTGTATTTCAAAGTTTTGAGTGAATCTTCGGTAAATAACAGCATAAGATCGCAGTTAATATCGTGGTTTTCGATACCGTAGCTTATTTCTATCGCTAAGGTTCTTTGCCAACGAGATTTATTTGATTTAACCAATTCAGATACATCGCGATGTTGACCAAGTACAATGGGATGACCTTGGCTAAAAGACATATCTAGCTGTTTAGAAAGCCCCGTTAAAATTGAGCCTATTAAAATATTACTAATATCCATTAGTAGCTCAAGCTCAACTTTGTCGTTCAGCTCACCGTCGTACTTCATCAGTGACGCAATTTCTTTAAAGCTTGAGTCGTTTAGTAAAAGTAATGCCTCGCCCGATACGCCACCGCCAATAAAGCCTTGGCAAACCCCTGAGGTGGCAGCATTATTGTCGATTGACTGCAATGCCATATCCAGCTCATTAACTTCAAGCACATTCACATTCGGAATTGGCAACTCTACAAACACATTTAAAAGCCGAGCAAGCAAATCGCCAGCTTGGCCCATAGCAACATTTGTAAGCTCTTGGTATATATCGCGTACATCTGGGTCTACTTGCTCTCCTAAAGAGTGGGCAAGACGCTCACGCATGGCTTTATCTTTAATGCCATGATGTTCGATAATATCGGCAAGTTTTTCTGGTGAGCAAGGTTTTTGGATAAAATCAATGGCACCTAATTCAAGTACGCGTTGGTGCGCATTTGGCTGAATATCGCCAGATACCACCACGGTTAGAATATTAAGGCCTTGCTCTTTCATGGCCATAAGAACTTCGTAACCGTCCATTTCAGGCATATTTAAATCAAGAAAAAGGATTTCGGGCTCGATTATTTTTAGTTTTTTGATGCAATCAACACCATCTTGAGCAAACTCTACTTTAATATCCCAGTCATCTGGTAAAGAGCGAGCTAGCTGGCGCCTCGCTAATTTTGAGTCGTCACATATTAATACGGATGTTGACATACTATCTCTCTATTATTTAACCCAATGATGTCAATAGGCCTTATGACTTTATTAAAGATACATTTTGTAACTATATGTTAATAAAAGTTCTTACAGTTTACAATTTATATATCACAGAACTTATTGTTACTTTTACAGTGATATTTAATCGCTTGGTCAGTGATATTGAGTATAATACACTCAAACCTATTGCGTTAATTTAAAAGGAAATAACCTATGGTACGCTCTCTTATTTTTGCATTAAGCACACTGGCTTTGAGCTCAGTTGGCTATGCATCACAGCTCCAAGAAAACACACTTGATGCAGGTAAAGTCTCTGCTCAAGGTAAACCTGTTACTCTATTAGGTAAAGGTGTAAGTGTAGGTGATAACGCGCCAGACTTTAAAGTAGTTGATGGAGGCTTTACGCCCGTAAACCTTGATGATTATAAAGGGCAAGCTGTATTAATCAGCGTAGTGCCGAGTTTAGATACTGGCATTTGTAGTTTACAAACTAAGCATTTTAACGAAAAAGTCGCAACGCAATTTCCTGCTATCGCAATACTGACCATCAGTGCCGATTTACCTTTTGCTCAAAAACGCTTTTGTAATGCTGAGAACATCGACAAAGTAACCGCCCTTTCTGACTCTGTATGGCGAGACTTTGGCCAAAAATATGGCTTAATAATAAAAGATATGGGGCTACTAACCCGCGCTGTGCTTATTTTAGATAAAAGCCATACAGTGATATACAAACAACTCGTGTCTAATTTATCTACCGAGCCAAACTACGACCCAGTAATAGAAAAGCTAAAAACGTTGTAGGTAACAGGGCGTGTAGATAGCTAGGCAAAAAATTTGCTTTTAGTTGTTCTCGGCAATTGCGCCTGCATTGCTCTACCTTCTGCATCCATGCAGTCGTAAATAAGAGTTTTTTAACGCAGGTAGCGACACGTTTGGCCTCGCCAACATGATTAAGTATTATTGCTGATTGGTATTAAAAGCTAATAAATACAAAAAACCGCCCGAGGGCGGTTTTTTAATACCTTAGCTGTGTTTAGATTATATTAACCTAATAACTCTGCTAGTTGCTGGCTTACTGTTTCAACAGCTTGCGTACCATCAAGCTTATGGTACTGCGTGTTGCCTGCGTTTGCTTCGGCTTGGTAATAATCAACCAATGGCATTGTTTGCTCATGGTAAATACCTAAACGTTTACGTACTGTTTCTTCCGTGTCATCTGCACGAATAATAAGCTCTTCGCCTGTTTCATCGTCTTTACCTTCCACTTTTGGTGGGTTGTAAACTACGTGGTAAACGCGACCAGAGCCAGGGTGTACACGACGCCCGCCCATACGCTCAACAATTACCTCATCAGCAACGTCAAACTCAATAACATGGTCAACCACAACGCCATTTTCTTTCATTGCATCAGCTTGTGGAATGGTGCGTGGGAAGCCGTCAAGTAAAAAGCCTTGCTCACAATCTGGCTTAGCAATACGCTCTTTTACTAAACCTATGATGATATCGTCAGAAATTAACTGACCAGCGTCCATTACTTTTTTAGCTTCTAAACCAAGTGGTGTACCTTCTTTAATGGCTGCACGAAGCATATCACCGGTAGAAATTTGTGGAATACCGTATTTGTCCATTAAAAACTGAGCTTGAGTACCTTTACCAGCACCTGGCGCGCCCAAAAGAATAATGCGCATATCATTGTCCCCTAGTATGGATAGTTATTTTAAAGCCTGAATTCTTCCACAAGCGCTGCAGATACTCAAGCAACTTATACTAATTGCCTACTTTAGAGCGCATAAAAAAAGGAAGCATACGCTTCCTTTATAATTATGGTTATAATTTAGGCTCTTTTAGTAATTAAAAGAGCCTGTTAGCCTTACTTATTTAAATCAAGCATTAACTTGTTTAAACGTGTTACGAACCCAGTAGGATCTTTTAATGTTCCACGTTCAGCAAGTAAAGCTTGGTCAAGTAATACATGAGACCACTGTGCAAACTTATCTTCGTCTTGCTCATCGTTTAAGTGCTTAACTAATTGGTGCTCAGGGTTAAGCTCAAACACTGGCTTGGCCTCTGGAACAGATTGACCTACCGACTCCATAAGTTTTTGCATTTGCGAGCTCATGTCGTTGTCATCGCTCACAACACAAGCTGGAGAATCTGTTAAGCGATGCGTAAAGCGCACTTCTTTAACCTCTTCGCCAAGCGCTGTTTTAATGCGCTCAATTAAGCCTGCGACTTCTTTTTCAGACTCTTCTTGTGCTTTTTTCGTTTCTTCGTCGTCAAGTTTACCTAAATCAAGGTCGCCACGTGTAATTGACTGGAACGATTTTTCGTTAAACTCAGTTAAGTGGCTCATCATCCACTCATCAACACGGTCACTTAGTAATAATACTTCGATGCCTTTTTTGCGGAAGATTTCTAAGTGTGGCGAGTTTTTAGCCGCTGTAAACGAATCTGCAACAACGTAGTAAATTTTATCTTGCTCATCGTTCATACGCTCAATGTATTGCTCAAGCGATACATCTTGTGTTTCTGAGTCGGTATGTGTTGATGAGAAGCGTAACAATTTAGCAATGGCTTCTTTATTTGCAGTATCTTCTGCAGGTCCTTCTTTGATCACTTGGCCAAATTCATTCCAAAATGTTTGGTAATCTTCAGCTTTGTTTTTAGCCATACGCTCAAGCATTTTTAATATGCGTGATGTGCACCCTTTACGAATTGCTTGCGTTACTTTGTTATCTTGTAAAATTTCGCGCGATACATTTAGCGGTAAATCGTTTGAATCAAGTAAGCCTTTTACAAAGCGTAGGTAGCTTGGCATAAACTGCTCAGCGTCATCCATAATAAAGACACGTTGAACATACAGTTTTAAACCACTTTGGCGCTCACGGTTCCATAAATCGAACGGCGCTTTTTTAGGGATATACAATAAGCTTGTGTACTCAGTTTTACCTTCTACTTTATTGTGCGCCCAGTTTAGCGGCTCTTCCCAATCATGGCTTACATGCTTGTAAAACTCTTTGTATTCTTCATCAGAAACCTCTGATTTATCACGTGTCCATAAAGCAGTTGCACGGTTAATGCTTTCCCACTCACCTGGAACTGCTGGGATTTTTTCGCCGTCTTCGCCTTCAGACTCAGGCACTTCTGCTTTATACATTTGTACAGGCGTAGAAATATGATCTGAGTATTTAGTAACGATGCTACGTAAACGGTATTCATCCGCATATTCTTTTTCTTCTTCACGCAGGTGTAAAATAATATCCGTACCACGGCCTTCTTTTTCAATTTCTTGTAACGTGTACTCACCTTCACCTTGTGATTGCCACTCGTATGCTTGTGTTTCACCCGCTTTACGCGTGCGTACTGTCACTTCATCAGCCACTATAAATGCTGAGTAAAAACCAACACCAAATTGACCAATTAATTGCGAGTCTTTGCTTTGGTCGCCGGTTAAGTTTTTGAAAAATTCAGCAGTACCCGACTTCGCAATAGTCCCTAAAGAGCTAATTACCTCTTCACGTGTCATACCAATACCATTATCAGAAATGGTAATTGTGTTCGCCTCTTTATCTGCGCTAATACGTACACGTAAATCGGCATCACCTTGGTAAAGATCGCCATTAGAAAGCGCTAAAAAGCGTAGCTTATCGGCAGCATCTGATGCATTTGATACAAGCTCACGTAAAAATATTTCTTTATTCGAATATAACGAATGAATCATTAAGTTTAATAGTTGTTTTACTTCTGTTTGAAAGCCTAATGTTTCTTTTTGTGCTGCAGTCATTTATGTATCTCCAATTAGCAAAGTGTCTGCGTTATGCACTTAATATGGGGTGAGGTGGAGTAACTTCAAGGGAAAAATTTAAAAAAGCAGCGTTTGTGCTTACATAAATAAAAAGCCACATAGAAATGTGGCTTTTAGCGTTAAATTACGGCGTATTTTTAGCGTACTGGTCTTTTAAAGCGCTAACTTGTTCGTGTAAATAATTAGCACTTACCTGCTCAGCTTCAATCGACTCTCCCACACTCACCGATACTAATGACCATTTAAGGCGTGGTAGTTGCCATTTGGCTTTACGGCTAAATATACTGCCCCACAAGCCACCTAAGTGAACGGGCACAACAGGCACTGGTGTACGCGCTATTATACGCTCAATGCCACGCCTAAACATGTCCATTTCACCGTTACTGGTAAGTTTTCCTTCAGGAAAGATCCCCACCAATTCACCACGTTCAAGCGCTGCGGCAACCTCATCAAATGCTTTTGCAAACGCTTTTGGGTTAGCTTTTTCGCTATCAATTGGAATAGCTTTTGCCATTTTAAATAACCAATGCAGTGCTTTTGAATGATAAATGGGCGCAAACACCATAAAGCGTATAGGCCTTGGCGAGGTGGCTAAAATAAACATCCAATCTACAAAGCTAACATGGTTAGCTACAATAACTGCTGCGCCTTCGCTTGGAATATTTTCATGCCCTTTTGTGCGCACACGATACATGCATATAGCTAAAATATAGATAACAAAGCGTAAGAAAAACTCCGGCACCTTAGTGTAAATATAAATAGAGATAAGCAGGTTAAGCCCCGCCAAAAGTAACAGTAACGACGAGATATGCCACTGTAAAACAGAGAGCGTTACAATACTTAATATGGCACTGCCAACCATAAAGAGCGCATTAAGCACGTTATTAGCAGCAATCACCCGCGAACGACTTGCCTCCTCGGTACGCTGCTGAATAAGCGCATACAGCGGCACAGTATAAAAACCAGATGCAATACCAATACCGGCCATCCAAACAAAATGCCATACCATATCGCCCGTATTGAGTACTTGCTTAAGCGTTAATAAGTTTTCAGAGGGCGCGATATACACACTAATAGCAGGCTCTTGGCTCAATAAATACAAAAATAGCGTAATTAAAATAGCGCCAAAAGGAACGATTCCCAGCTCAATACGTGAGCGCGAAAGCTTTTCGCACAACAAAGAGCCTACGGCAATGCTTAGCGAAAACACCACCAGCGCACTGGTTACTACGAGTTCATCGCCACCCATTACATGCTTAACATAATTAGGCAATGCAGTTAAAATAACCGCGCCTATTAGCCAAAACCAGCTTATGCCCAACACCGATTTACCAACCGATTCTGTTTGAGCATTAAGCGCTTTGAATACATTTTTAGTGGATGAAAAAATATTATAAGTAAAGTGCAAATTAGGATTATTGGCTTGGCTTATAGGAATAAAGCGGCTGGCAAAAAAGCCAAGTACCGCAAGTATCAGCACTGCAATACTAATAATTGTTGGGCCTGTTGTTTGAGTAATGTAATAGGTGCCAAAAATAGTCCCCATTAAAATAGCCACAAAAGTGGCAGACTCAACCAAACCATTGGCTTTTGTTAATTCGTTAGGCGCCACATGCTGCGGTAATATCGAATACTTAAGCGGGCCAAAAAAAGTACTTTGCAAGCCCATAAAAAACATGGTGGTCAGCATTAGCCACACATATTGCGTAAAAATAGAGGCTGCACCAATAACCATAATTGGTATTTCGCAAAATTTAACAAGCCGGATCAATTTTGATTTTTCGGTCTTTTCGGCAAGTTGCCCTGCCATTCCTGAAAATAAAAAAAACGGTAATATAAATAAGCCCGCTGCAAGGTTTGAATACAGCGCACCATCGCAAAGGCTTGCAGCTTGAAACACTAACAATATAAGCACAGATTGCTTATACACATTATCATTCATAGCTGACAAAAACTGTGTTACAAATAGCGGTAAAAAGCGTTTACTACTGAGTAAACCACCTTTATTGTCGTGTTTATTATTTTGCATAGTACTCCTTACTAATCAGATAAAATCCTGATGTTTGCTTATACCAACTAGCGCCATATTTTTAGGGCGCGTGAGCCGTGCCACCTTCACGTTATAAATTGTTGTAAGCCAACAATTTATAACACAATGTCGCTAAATTTAACTCATTTATTAATTTAATATGATTAATAACCGCTCACACACGTTATACGGTAATTAAATAGCAAACACAAAAAAGCCCACATATTTTACTATGTAGGCTTTTAAAACGATTTCAGACAGTCGTATTAGTCCTGCATAACAGCTCGTCGGCCACTAAATGCATGCATTAACGTTGTGCCATCTACTAAATCAAGCTCACCACCAACAGGTATACCATGCGCTATACGCGAGGCCCCTACTTTATATTTATGGCAAAGCTGGGCAATGTAATGTGCAGTGGTCTCGCCCTCAACCGTGGGGTTGGTAGCTAAAATCACTTCGTTAATACCGCCGTGCGAGAGCTTTTGTTCAAGTATATCAAGGCCAATTTCTTTAGGGCCAATACCATCAATGGGCGATAAATGCCCCATCAGTACAAAATATAAACCAAGGTACTGACCTGTTTGCTCTATTGCCAACACATCCGTAGGCGATTCAACAACACAAAGCACACCAGTGTCTTGGCGTTTTGTACTTAAGCAAATATCACATTGTGCCTGCTCAGTAAAAGTACGACACGACTGACAATGCCCAACCGCGCTCATGGCTTTGGTCAATGCGTTACCAAGCTGAGTGCCCCCTTTACGGTCACGCTCTAATAAATGAAACGCAATGCGCTGAGCAGACTTAGGACCTATACCCGGTTGACAGCGAAGTGCTTCTATAAGCTGTGTTAGACTATCTGAAAGTTGCATATTTATTAGAACGGCATTTTCATACCTGGTGGTAATTGCATACCGCCAGTCACTTTACTCATACGCTCTTGCGTTTCGTCAGCTACGCGACGAACGGCGTCATTACATGCTGCAGCAAGTAAATCTTCAATCATGTCTTTGTCATCTTCCATGAGGCTTTCATCAAGCTCAACACGACGCACATTATGATTACCAAGCATGGTTACTTTTACAAGGCCTGCGCCGGCTTCGCCAACAACTTCCATCGTCGCGATTTCGTCTTGGGCCTTTTGCATGCGCTCTTGCATTTGCTGCGCCTGCTTCATCATGTTACCCATTCCACCTTTAAACATAATTTTCTCTCTTTCTTTTAAACTCTAATTGTCATGAAGATAAGGGCGATTGTATTTAATTACAATGCCTGAATACTGTTTTCGTCAATTTCGGCGCTAAATAGCTGCTGAAATTGTACTATGTTTTCATCAGCTGTGATCACATCAATTGCTTGCTGGTGCCGTCCTGCATCTATTTTTTGCTGAATTAAATAAGGCGAGTCAATCACCCCTTTTGCAAAGTTAATACTCAGCGAAACGTTATGACCATATATGCTTGATAACGCCGCATCGAGCTTTTGCCTAAGCATAGGGGTATCTAAGTGTTTTTGTGATTCATCCACGTCAATATGTAAACTGTCGCCTTGCTTGGTAAAAATCGAGTGTAATGCAAATTGGCGCATCCGCCCACCAAGTCCCATGCGCTTAATTAAATAAGCCCACTCATCTTGCTGATGCGCAAATTTAATCTCGCTAATTGGGCTTTGAAAGTCATCGGGAACCGGTATAGCGGGCTCTTGCTCTATTACCTCAGGCTTTTTTTGCGGGTTAATTTGCTCAAGCAACTCAGGGGCTAAGTTTTCTGTAATCGTTTGGTGCTTTTGTTGAAAATCAACCTTACGCGCTGGCTGGCTTTGCGTTACTGGCTCAGCTGGCGTTTGGCTCCCTGTTACTGGGAGCGTTGGCTTTTTTTCGCTATCGCCTTGCGGATGGTCTTGCCATGGCGGTGAATCGTTTTGTGACTCACTCGCTTGCATGCTTGTATCGTGTGGCTTTGCTTGGTTGTCAGGCGTAGCTTGAGCAGGTGTTTTTGATGTTTGCGCTTGCTCAGGGGTATTTACACTCTCCCCTGAAAGCCTACCTGCACCCGATATATTTCTATCCCGTAAAATTCGCGCAATTGCTGATTGTGCTTGGGCTTCTTGTTCACGCACAGTGATATTTTCATCATCGGCTATGCCTGGCTCGTGTTGTTCTACAGGTGTAGGGTTATAACCTTGATCTACAGCACTGCTCATAACATCATCAAATTGTGCCGCTAAATTTTGCTCCATATTACTGTGTTGCAGGTAAGCGTCGTCTTCACTTTGACGCTCAGCAGCTTCATCAGTTTTGGCCATTTTCTCGCCTTGCTGCACAGAGCTGGACGTATCGTTTGGAGTGTTTTGAACCGTAGAAGGTGCGCTGTTGTTGTCTTGTTCATTCGGCGAACTTGTTGGCGGCGCTGCGGGTTCATCAATTTTTTGGTTTTGCGCAGGGCTTTGCTCAACCATTGCTTGTGTAGCAGAGGTTTCGTTTTGCGACGGTGTTTTATTCTTATTTAATATATCGCGCAGCGCATCGGCACGGCCTTTACTACTGGTAGGCGCAGGCGTTGCTGTACTCGGTGTGTCACTAGGCTCAGGATGTGAATGAGCATAGGTTGTACCTGCCGATTCAAATGCTAACAATCGCAGCATTATCATTTCAAAGCCTAAACGAGGCTCTGGCGCCCATTGTAAGTCTTTTTTACCGTTTAATAGTAACTGGTAATAAATCTGTATTTGTTGAGCCTGGGTGTGCTGTGCAACATGGCTTATATAATCGGCATTTTTATCATCAAGTTGCGCGGCTTGAGGGACAAGCTGAGTTAATTGAACAAGGTGAGTTAATGCAATTAAATCATCAAGTAGGGCAATATAGTTAGGGTTACGGCTCGCTACTTGGGCTATTTCATCCATGAGTGCACCACCGTCTTGTGCTAACAAAGCAGCAAGCAAACTTTGGCTATAATGTGTGTCCATTAAACCAAGCATGGCTTGCACGGCTTGATTGTTTATGTCGCCGTTGGTTTGCGCAATAGCTTGATCTGTTAAGCTCAAGGCGTCTCGCATACTGCCATCAGCGGCTTTTGCAATAATACTTAGTGCATCTTTATCAAAGTTTAGTTGCTCTTGAGTAAGTACGTGTTCAAGCTGAGTTTTAATTTCACTTTGCGAAAGTGCATTTAAGTTAAACTGTAAGCAGCGCGATAAAATGGTAACAGGTAACTTTTGCGGATCGGTGGTTGCCAGTAAAAATTTCACATGCTCAGGCGGCTCTTCTAACGTTTTTAATAACGCATTAAAGCTATGCTTAGAAAGCATGTGCACTTCATCTATTAGGTATACTTTATAACGTCCGCGTGTTGGTGCGTATTGAACGTTATCAAGAATTTCACGAGTATCTTCGACTTTGGTGCGAGAAGCGGCATCAATTTCAAGTAAGTCAATGTATCGCCCTGACTCGATGTCAGTACAACTACTACATTGCCCACATGGAGATGCCGATATACCTTCGTCACAATTTAAGCTTTTAGCAAAAATGCGTGCAATGGTGGTTTTACCCACACCACGGGTTCCAGTGAATAAATAAGCGTGATGCAGTCTATTTTGTGTAAGCGCATTAACAAGCGCTTGCTTTACATGAGACTGGCCAACCAATTCATGAAAGGTTTGCGGACGCCATTTTCTAGCTAGAACCTGATAACTCATCAATTACTCGCCTTCAAACTCAACCAGTTTTAAGATTTTAATACCCATTTTTTCTATACGATGCTCACCACCAAGCTCTGGTAATGAAACAACAAACGCAGCATCAGTGGCTGTGCCGCCTAATTTTGCAACTAGCTTTGCTGTGGCTTCAATTGTGCCACCGGTAGCTAATAAATCATCAACTAATAATACTTTGTCGCCTGGGACAATAGCATCAACATGAAGCTCTAATGTGTCTTCACCGTATTCAAGTAGGTAATCTTGGCGAATCACTTCGCGCGGTAGCTTGCCTGGCTTACGAACAGGAATAAAAGGGATCCCTAACGCGTAAGATAGCGGCGCACCAAAAATAAAGCCGCGAGATTCTGTACCAATAATTTTTGTAAAGCCTTGGTTTTTATATTCGTTTATAAAAGCATCAATTGTTGCTTTAAAGGCTTCTGGATTTGCCATTAGTGTTGTTACATCACGAAACATAATGCCTGGTTTAGGATAGTCGGCAATGGTTGCGATACTGTTTTTAATAATAGCGGGTGTTACTTGAGTCATAAGTTTAATTGCTCAATAGTTTATATTTCAAAGCAGCTGATTATAACCTTAACTGACGTTAAAATGCGAGTTTGCTGTCATTAATACCGAGGTGGTTTGAAAATTATAAGGGTGGAGGAGGAAAAGAAGCTTAAGGCTGATATAAACAACAGCCTTAATAAAGCAAGGAGCTTTAGGTTAGGCTTGTGATCCAGCCTAAAATCGCATTTAAACAGCCAATACCCACAAAAACTGCTAAAAAAGCAATAAAGTAGGTAGCATTAAACGGATCTTTAAAGTCTTTATCATCTGACATTGGTATAACCTTTTTTAAGCACGACAAATAAGGCTGCCATGATAGACGAAGTAAAAAAATCTATAAAGCCCTTAATGTTGATTTTTTGTCAC
Source organism: Pseudoalteromonas sp. MM1 (assembly GCF_030296835.1). NCBI lineage: Bacteria > Pseudomonadati > Pseudomonadota > Gammaproteobacteria > Alteromonadales > Pseudoalteromonadaceae > Pseudoalteromonas > Pseudoalteromonas sp. MM1. The sequence continues at coordinate 2,269,105 of NZ_AP027922.1, forward strand.
GATAATCCCGCGCTCGCACATTGCATTGAGCGTACTTAATGCTCCATGTGCAATTTGTTGTTGAGTAAAATTAGGCGCATGAGCTAAAACCTGTTGGCATACACTCTCAAAGTCAATGCCTGTATTTGACTCTATTATAGAAAGTAGTAAAGCGGTCATTGCATTGGTGGCTAAAAACTGTACGTCGTCGTTATTATCTCTATAAACCACAAAGTAATTGGGCTGCTCTGATGGCACGCTAGGTTTATATTCTGTACTAATATTTTGAACTGCATACTGGTAGCTTAAATTACGTGCTACACTCGACAAGTAAAGCTCGGCACTAGTCAGTTCGGTACTTTTTAAGCGTTGATCATTAACGTCTTCATTAGCCACCGAAACATCAAGCTCAATCCACTCATAATGTGCCAGCTCCAACATAAATGGGTAATCGTACTCTTGCATTGTATAGCCGTTCGATAAGTAATTAATAAACTCCCCTGCAATATCTAAAAAATAAGGCGACTTACAGTCGTGCTCATTAAAAAATGTTCTTACTAATTTTTGCCATTGCTGCTGTGTGTATAACGTTTTGAGTACCGGAAAACCAGATGAAATAAACCCGGCAATATTGTTAAAAAATAAATCGCGGTAAATCGCCATGCGCCTATCTTCGATATCTTTAGGCTTTTGGTTGAGCTGAGGCTCACGAATGTGCGCCATAAATTCGTTTTGCGTGTCAATAAAGTTCATTTACCTTCCTTATTTACGCTGTTTGCTGAGTAAGCGTTGAACTTGCGTTTTTATTTTGTAAATCGTGAATAATATCAAGCTCTTTTGTTAGTGTATTTATGCTTGGAATATTAAAGTCACGCTCCAATAAGGTAGGAAACACCCCATGCGCTTGGTATGCTTTATCAAGCAAGTCCCAAACGGGGTCTATAACATCAGCGCCATGGGTATCAACAATTAAATCATCGGCTTCATTGTAGTGACCTGCTACGTGCCCATATGCAATTCTGTTTGTAGGTAGCCCTAATAAAAACGCATCTGCATTGTAACCATGATTAATTGAATTAACATAAATATTATTTACATCAAGTAGTAGTTTACAATCAGCTTGCTCTAAAATCGCATTAGTAAATTCAAGCTCAGATAACTGCTGGCCAGGCGCTGCATAATAAGAGACATTTTCGATGGCTATTTGGCGCTCTAAAATATCTTGCACTTGTTTGATCCGAGGTACAACGTGTGCAATGGCATCTTCAGTAAAAGGGATTGGCATTAAATCGTACATATGTCCTTTACCCGAGCAGTAACTAAGGTGTTCACTAAATAGTTTAATATTGTGTTGATCAAAAAACGTTTTTAGCGATTTAACAAAGTCAATATCAAGAGGTTCAGGCGAACCGATAGAAAGCGATAAACCATGGCAAACAAAATTATTGGCGTCAGTTAATGTTTTAAATTGTTTTTTAAAGCGGCCTCCTAGCTTAAGCCAGTTTTCAGGCGCCACTTCCATAAAATCAATTTGCTTGGGTATATGCACTAGTAATTCATCAAGCATCTCTCGACGAAGGCCTAAGCCAACCATCCCAAATGCTGAGTTTTGTGAAGCTTTCATCATTATCTCCTAAAACAAAAAGGGCCTTTTGGCCCTTTAGCATAACGTATATCTGAGTAACTCAGGTAGTTAAGTCAGCGTGTTATTGGCCACCACATTTACCTTCGCCGCACTTACCTTCTTTTTTACCTTTTGCGTCGCCACCACATTTGCCTTCGCCGCATTTACCTTCTTTTTTACCTTTTGCGTCGCCGCCACATTTGCCTTCGCCGCATTTACCTTCTTTTTTACCCTTTGCGTCGCCGCCACATTTGCCTTCGCCGCATTTACCTTCTTTTTTACCTTTTGCGTCGCCGCCACATTTACCTTCGCCGCATTTACCTTCTTTTTTACCTTTTGCGTCGCCGCCACATTTGCCTTCGCCGCATTTACCTTCTTTTTTACCTTTTGCGTCGCCGCCACATTTACCTTCACCGCATTTACCTTCTGCAGCATCAAGTTGATAACCCGTCACTAGCTGTTGGAATTCAAATGGGTTTGCTTGTGCATCTGCAGAGGCAAAACTTGCAGAGCCAACAACTACTGCACCTAAGGTTAACGCGATTGAATTTTTCTTTACTGTGTTCATTGTATGACTCTCTTATATAAGTATTAAAATAATGCAAGCTAATTATTGTCAATTATGCGTTGCTTGTATGATTAAATAGACCTGATAGAAAATAAAAACTTTCATTTATTTTCATTTTTTTTACTTTTAAATTTGTACAAACAAATATGGACTGTAATTTAGGTTTTATCAAACCATACTTTGCAGGTACACTACGCACCCGTTTTTCAATAAACATACTTTATGAAACTTGTTTTAGCGCCTATGGAAGGTGTTGTTGATTTTAAAATGCGCCAACTTCTTACTAATATTGGTGGCTTTGACCTATGCGTAACTGAATTTGTTAGAGTAATTGATAAACGTTTACCGGCTAAAGTTTTTCATCGCTATTGCCCTGAGCTCAATAATGATGGTTTAACAAAAGCTGGGACTCCTGTGCGCATACAGTTGTTAGGGCAAGTGGCAGACGTATTAGCAGAAAATGCGGTTAGAGCTATCGAATTAGGCTCTCACGGTATAGATCTTAATTTTGGCTGCCCTGCAAAAACAGTAAATAAAAGTCGTGGTGGTGCTGTACTGCTAAAAGACCCTGATCATATGTATAACATAATCAAAGCGGTAAGGGATGCGGTAGATAGTAAACAACAAGTAAGCGCTAAAATACGCTTAGGCTTTGATGATGATAGCAATAGCCAAGAGATTGTAGATGCAGTTGTAAGCGCCGGCGCAGATAGTATTGCAATACATGCCCGTACCAAGCGTGACGGTTATAACCCTCCTGCATATTGGGAAAAAATACCTCCGCTAATAAAAGGTAAAAACATAGCAGTGGTTGCCAACGGTGAAATTTGGCAAGTAGAAGATGCGCTACTTTGCCAAACACGCAGCCAGTGTAGCGATTTAATGCTAGGGCGCGGTGCGCTTTCTCACCCTGATTTAGCGAAAAAAATTAAAGCTCATGTTAATAATGAACAATACAATGGCCTAGAGTGGGAACATATAATTTATCATTTAATTCATTCTGCTATTCATCAAGACCCCACACAAGATGAAAAATATTTTGCCTCGCGAACTAAACAATGGCTTGGCTATCTTAAACGCCAATACCCACAAGCAAATGTACTCTTTGATGAAATAAGACGTCTTAAAGTAAAAAGTGATGTAGCCGAGGTTTTAAAAAAATATGCTAAGTCTCCGCAACTTGATTCAAATCATAACGTATAAGCAGCACAGCTCAGATAATACAGGTATAACGAAACGCTAAATAAAGGTTATACCAACATGCTTTATCAGCAACAACTGCACAGTGAAGTAGCACACGTTAAATCAACAATATTAGCAATGTTGAGCCAATCTGCACACCCTGCCCATCTTAAGCTACATGACGTTATACTGACTAGCCTGCATAATGAATGGCTTGACACAGCCACGCACAACTTAGGTGCCGAATATCAAACCTTAGTAAATAGACTAACAGAATTAGAAGCGGCAATCAGCCAAATTGAAATTGGCCAATACGGCTATTGTTGCGATTGTGAAGAAGCAATCTCAGAGCAGTTACTTAAACAAGACCCTGCAACACAACGTTGTGAAATGTGCGCTAAGCGCACATAAGCTATTAAAGTGTTAAGAGTTGCTCGGCAAAACTAAAAGCGAGTGCAGGGTAAAGTACACTATCTTCAACCAAATATTGGGCGTTGCGCTCTGAAATAGCTAATCGTTTTACTAAGTTCACTTTTGCCTGAGATAAAGTCCATGCATGGTAGTGTATACCCACATCGGTCTCCATCAGCGCAAGCATTAGCCTCTTATCTTCTGGACTTAGCTGGCTATTTTTAGCCATAGCTGGCAATAGCATGTAATCAGTTTGCCAATCAATCCCTTTTATTTTAGGCGCCTTGCTTAAATATTGGCTAATAAACGAAGTATGATGGGTCATGCTGTAGTTCAAATTAGGTGCCGTGTATGAATCACTGTGAATGTGCTGATTAATAATATCAACCCATTGCAGCGGTGACTTAACTGCCCCACTGAAGTAATTTAGTTTACTTTGATACCATTCACTGCCATTAGCAAGCCCTCTTAAACCAATGCTTCCCCTTGGTTTGTACTTGGCCAAGTAATCATTAAACTCTGCAATCTGGGCTTTTAAATCGTTTGCGCTAGCGTGTTTTAATAGTGATGTTTTTAAGTACCCCTGTAAAAGATTTAATTCAACCTTGTTCAATCTTAAATTGCTTTGCAGCGCACTGTCTAATTGATCTTGTGTAAACTTAAGCCACTCAATGACCTCGCTAGACTGAGTACTTTGCATTTGCGCTGAGAATAAGTTGTCTAACACATTGACTTGGGCAGGCCAGCTAAAAAACCGCTCAGGAAAACGCTCAGCAATAATTAAGTAATTTAGCTGCTGCGTTTGCGCGTTTGAAAGTGTCATCGCTTGTAGGCGCTGATACATCTGGTGACGAAGAGATAAATATGCTGAGGAAAAAGGCAATACCTGTTCAGTGGATACACGTGTAGTGCCCGCAGGTTTTAGCGCGGTGTTTAAACTTTTGATGCTTAGTTGTGCAGCATCATAAGATTCAAAAGGCAATGGTTGTTTTGAGCAGGCAACCAAAAACAGACTAAATAGAACAGAAAAAAGGTGCATTTTCTTCATTATAGATTCCAATAAAAAAAGCCCCAAAGGGGCTTTTTATATAATTGCTAAAACAAATTAAAGTTAAATTTTAACACCGTTGCGAGCGGCTTTATCTTTAATAAATGTTGACCAACCTTTAGCAAACTTACGTGTGCGCGGGTCGTCCATTGCTTTAGTAATAGCAGCATAAGCTTGCTTGTATTTAGCTTGGTAGTAGTACGCTTCTGCTAAATCTGAATAAATTGTGCCCTTTTTGTCAGAGCCAAGCTCTAACGCTTTGTTCAAACGAACAACAGCAGCACTAAAGTTCTCAGATTGTAAAAGTAACGAACCTGCTTTGCGGTAAAGCTCTGCATCGTCGTCAAATTTAGCAGCTTCTTCGTAGTACTTAGCAGCTTTTTCGATGTCTTTAGAACGGTGGTAGTTACTAGCAATTGCGTTAACATTTTGCTTAGTACGCTTAACTTTGTCTTCTTTAATTGCATTTTCAAGGGTTTTAGCCGCTTTAAATGGAATTTCGTTTAAAGAGTAAAAGTTAGAAAGTACTTTGTAATCTACTTCCGCTTCAAAATAGCCATTTTTGAATGCTACTTCCATGGTCGCTAAACCTTTAGAGTAGTCTTCGGTTTGTAGGTAGTATTTACCTAAACTAACCCAGGCTTTTTTGTCATCTGGCCAAACTCTAACAATTTCTTCACCAATTTTCACCATGTTGGAGTAATCTTTAAGTTCAAAGTAAGAACCTAATTTTAATTGGTAAGGGGCCTTATTAGGCTCCTTTTGTAAAGAGATTGCTTTGTCTGCAGGTTCAAAAACATCACGAAACTGACCTAACTGATAGTTAGCTTGTGCAATACGAGTGTACACTTTAGGGTCTTCTTCGCCGGTGAAGTCCATCCAAGCTGTATAAGCTTTTTTGGCTTCTTGGAACTTTTCAGTACCTGCGTATAAATCACCTAATAGCTTTAAAGTTTGCTCGTGATCTGCGAAGTTTAAAATATCAGGGGCAACAGCTTGTCTAGAGTATTTAATCGCTTCATCGTACTTCTCTTTTTGCGCGTACATGCTACCTAAGTAACGATTTACAGTCGCTTTATCGAAGTCGTTAGATGCGTCAATCTCTTTTAACAAGGCAATTGCTTCATCAACTTTGTCTTCATTGTACAAGTCAAACGCTTTAATTACCTTTTTACCAGTACGCTCGCCCATGATTTTAGTCTTGGCTTTCTTACGCTCTTCAATTTTAGCGTAATCTGGCGCTGCTAATACAGGTGCAGTAATAGCTGCACCTGACACAGACATAAGAATTGCAAGAGCAGTTACTTTAGATAAATTTCTCATTACTCGCCTCCTTAGCCTTGGTTAAGTTTAAAGTCTAGTTGAACTTGTAAACCAACTTGTTTCTGTGGTTTACCGTCAATAATTTTAGGACGGTATTTCCACTTGCGCAGTGCACGTTTAGCTTCACGGTCAAAGATACGTTTTGGTTCTGCGTCAATAACTTCAACGTCAGTTACGCCACCTAACTCATCAATTGTGAACGAAAGTTGTACCCAACCTTCTTTGCCATCACGCGCTGCTTGCGTTGGATATTTTGGTTCAATACGAACGATAGGTGTCGCATCACCATCTCGTCCAAATGCACCTGGACCACTTAGCCCACCAGCCGAACTTCCTACATCAATGCTACCCATGTTAAATGACATAGCACCAGGATTAGGATTGTTATTCTCCGGCTGTGGCGGCTGCGGTTTAGGCGGCTGCTTTGGCGGTGGCGGAGGCGGAGGCGGAACACGCTTCCTCTCCTGCACCTTAGATTCAGGCGGATTCGTCATTATTTCGACTATGATCTGCTCTTTTTGTTCAGTATTACGGTCAGCCCCACCAGAGATGAGGTAAGCCATGAAGTAGAACAAGCCGAAAGTAACTGCCCCACCTGCAATCAGTGAAAACAGAAAACGAATCATTACTGATCTCCAGCTATTGAAATTCTCAGGTTGTCACCCGTCGCTTTGATCTGGTCCATAACTTTAACCACTACACCGTGTTTTGCTTCTTTATCAGCTTGCAAAATCACAACGTCAGTAGGTTGTTCTGCTAATAAACTTTCGATTTTTGCTGAAACACGTTCAACATCAACTTGCTGTTTATCAATCCAGATAGCACCATCACTGCGAATAGCAACAAAAATGTTAGCATTTTTTTGCTTCGTAGCTTGGGCCGCTTTAGGTTTATTGACCTCGATACCAGCCTCTTTAACGAACGATGTAGTTACGATAAAGAAAATAAGCATGATAAATACGATGTCAAGCATTGGCGTCATATCTACCGCTGCTTCTTCTTCTTCACGAAAACGTTGTTTACGTGCCATATTTAATTCTCTCTCTAGTGATGAGGCATGCTATCTACAAGTTTGGCTTTCACCATTCTCGCTCTTGCCTCAAGGCGTGAGCTAAAGAAAACTCCAGATAGTGCCGCAACCATTCCAGCCATTGTTGGGATTGTTGCCATTGAAATACCTGATGCCATTAAACGTGCATTACCAGTACCTTGAGTTGCCATGGTTTCGAAAACCGCGATCATACCCGTTACAGTTCCAAGTAAGCCAATTAAAGGACAAACAGCTACTAATGTTTTAATCAACAACATACGCTGATCTAATTTTTCAGACGCTTCAGAAATCCATGCTTCACGGATTCTGTGTGCGTACCAAGACGTAGTGTCTTGGCGGGCATCCCACTTCGCTACAATATCCTTCGTCAAACGAGGAAATTCAGCAAGTAGGAACCAATAGCGCTCAATCATTAAAACCCACATAAGAAAGAGTGCTATCGCGACCACGTATAATACCTGGCCGCCTGTGCCAACAAAATCCCTGATAGATTCCCATATCTCCATCAGGACTAGCATTAGGCTTTCTCCTTCTCCGCGTGAGTAGCAACGATACCCGCGCTTTGCTCATCAAGGATATGTAATACTGACTTACTACGACCTGCAACAATTGAATGAAGTAGGATAAGTGGTAGTGCAGCAATTAGACCTAGCGCTGTAGTTACAAGAGCTAGAGAGATGTTACCAGCCATGATCTTCGGATCGCCCGTACCGAACAATGTGATTGTTTGGAACGTTAAGATCATACCGATTACTGTACCTAGTAGACCAAGTAACGGTGCGATTGCAGCAAGAATCTTGATGATATTGATACCAGCTTCAACACGTGGCGTTTCACGTAGGATAGCTTCATCAAGTTTAAGCTCAAGGTTTTCAACGTCTTGGCTCTTGTTGTCATGGTACACTTTAAGAATACGACCCAGTGGGTTGTTTGTATTCGGTGTAGACAAGTTTTTAAGCTGAGACTTGATCTTAGAAGTAGTAAGCGCTAAGTCAACGAAACGTACTAAGAAGATTAGTAGACCAACAGCTAATAAAACTGTGATGATGTAACCAACTTCAGCACCTTGCTCGTAGTATTCCATAAGCGTTTTCTTCTGCGTGTTGATACGTAAGATTGCACCACGAGTCGGGTCAATGTATACGCCAGCGTAATTATCAGAAGAAGTACCTTCAAGAGCAGAGATACCATCTAAAATGTAGCTATCAGGTTGTTTACCTAAAGGCTGAATAGATTTTGTCTCTGGCGAGTAGATTAAGTAACCTTCGTCAGTAACTAAGTTAAAGTTACCAATACGTGTTACTTGCTTAACTGTAGAGTTACCGTCAAGACCTGACACTTCAGTTTCAAAAGTAGATACTTTTGCTGATTCAGTCATTTCTGTTTGAAGTGCAATCCAAAGTTCTTCTAGTTCACGAACTGTTGGAAGTTCTTTAGCTGCTGCTAATGAACGAAGTACTTCTGCACGGCCTGGCTTTTCAGCACTAACTAGTGAAGCTTCGATAGAACCGATAGCGTCTTGCGCTGCACGACGTACAACACCAAACATTTCACCAAGAGTACCTTGTGCGTTTTGAAGCGCTTGCTCTTTTTCAGCTAATGTATTTTCGTTTTGTGCATATTGCTTAGCTAAGCTGTCACCGCGTGCTTTTTCAGACGCTAATTGGCTTTTTGCTTTGTTAAGTAATGCTTGTTTGTCAGCACGTTCTGATAAGAACTCTTGCTCACGTTGCTTATTGATTTTACCTTCAGAGATACGTTCTTGCTTTACTTGCTCAAGAATTTTATCTAAAGCACCAGTATTTGCATGTGCATTAAGCGCGGTACCTGCAGAAACAGATAGTACTGCTGCAACAGCAAAACCTTTAAATAGTTTCTTCATTATTCGATTACTCCGCGCCAAAGATTGGTAGTTTAACAAGTTCTAGTGTCGCTTGCTTACGCGCCATACGAATCACTTCTTTAACTGGTTTTAGGTATTCTTCACCTAATTCTTTCCACTCTTTAGTGTTGTTGTCCCACACCCAAGCGTGTTTTAAGTCAAAAGATTGTGCTACGTAAGTGATACGACCTAAACGACCGATATCAACGTTAATGTTTTTACCATTAACTTCTAAAGTGCCTTGAGAAGCAGTTACAGCCGAGCTGTAAGCAGTTTCAACTGTGTATGCTTCAAGAACTTGGCGGAATTTCTCAGACGTCGTAACAGACGCAGAAGCCATGATTTCACGAAGTCTTTCTACACGGGCAAGACGAGAATCAAGATTGAACGGAACGTCCGCTTTGATGAATTGCTCAAGCGTATCGATCATGCGATACATCAAAGGCACAACGTTTTGTTTAGTGTTGTCGATAGTAGCGATTTGACGGTCAAACGATTCGATTGACGCATTTTGGTCAGCGACCAAACGTGCTACGTGATCGTTGTACACTTTCATAAGTTCAGTCTCATCAACAATACTACGGTACTCAGCGATTAGCTCTTGAGTTTGACCGTATACGTTGTCAATTTTAGTTTGAGACTTAACAGCAGCCTTTTGAATTTGCTGACCTGCTTTTTGCACGTCATTCAAAGGATCTGCAATCACATTGCTGCTTGCAAATGCAAAAGCGCCAACCAACGCAGATGCTACAAGACTCTTTCTGATTTTAACAGACATAGTTCCCAACCAATTAAGTAATGTTACTTTTATAATTTAATTATCAACCCTAGTAAGGATGACAACCCTGATATCTTTTAATAGATATCAACCCTCCAATAATGCTAAATGCAATACGCCCTGTCAACTTGATGTTAGCTATTCTAAGTAAATAAATACCTTGAAAAAGCTAAAACTAAAGTATTACAAAAAATACTGTTAACATAAATGCAACCAACATTAGGCCGCTTTAGTATTATATAGCCCCTTTAAAATTAAACACTAGTTAAAAATTAGACACTTACATGAAACAAAAATGCAACATCTAAACAAAACTGAATTGCACCTTAAAAAAAAACAAAAATAATAAAAATGTGAAAAATTGATGAACTAAAGTTGGTAAAATTAGGCTAAAAATACAGCTTAACTTGTAAATTAAGCGCTTCATCGTATAAAAATACAACAACACCCTGCTTGTTACACCATGATGTATAAATATTACTGCAATTAAGTTAATAGCTTTAACTTTACTAAGCCTAACTTAAGCCTTATCAGAGCCAGTAAAGCACTGTTAACTACAAGGTTTAGTGGTACACACTATGCAAGTGGTTAATGTATGATTTAAGCTTGTTAGAAGTATGCTGATTATGCGCTGCTAACGTATTAAAGCGGCGTTGCTATATACTGAGGTTATTAACTAGTAAAATAGGAAGTAGGTTAATCGTGTTTGAAGCTATAGCGTTAAGTAAAATATAAAAGTTAAACGATTGGCTGTATTAAGGAGAGTATAAATAATGGGGAAATATTTTGAGGAATTATGGTGAAACAGAAAACTGCTTCACCAAGATGAACTAAGGTTCACATAATTAAAATTATGCTACTTCTACGTTCTCAGCTTCAGGGCCTTTTTGACCTTGTTTGATGCTGAAAGTCACTGCTTGACCTTCGCTAAGAGTGCGAAAACCAGAACCAGAGATTGCGCTGAAGTGTACAAACACGTCAGGACCGTTTTCTTGTTCAATGAAACCAAAGCCTTTAGCTTCGTTGAAAAATTTTACTTTACCAGTAACCGACATACTAAATTTTCCTGTAAGTCAATAATTAAAATTCAGCCATATTATTATGGCTATATCCTCCCTGAGTCAGTGCCCAAAATTCTGGAGGTATAGTACAGGAACAAGTTTTAACCTAACCGGTAACCTTAAACGCAGCACAATATCCGTAAATTCAATACGCAAAAACTCAAAGCAAGTTAAGGTTAACACATTAATATTTTTTTGGCTCTATTAATTGAGATTTATTTGCTAAGAACAAAGATAATTAAAGAGATAAACATAAGTGGTTATTTTTAAAGCTTAAATTGCTTAATAAACAGTAAATTTTTAACTTGTAATTGTAACAAATCGTGTTTGGGTAGTCAGCTTTGCAAATAAAGAGAGTTGCAAGTAGCGTTAAGAAGAGTGCAAAGGCTAAATTACAAGCAAAAAAAGGCCGTACAGCAAGCTATACGGCCTTATTATAATATACATTTAATGTACTTTATTTAACCTGCCAGTCAATTGTAGCTTCTGCCTTAATAGGCACAACTTTCGAGTCACCAAGAGTATAGCTAGCAGGTACTTGCCAAGGGCTTTTCTCTAAGGTAATAGTATCGGTGTTACGAGCAAGGCCGTAAAAGTCAGGGCCAAAATGACTTGCAAATCCTTCCAGTTTATCCAGCGCCCCTGCTTCTTCAAAAGCCTCTGCGTAAAGCTCAATAGCAGCATGGGCTGTATAGGCGCCAGCACAACCACAAGCAGCTTCTTTTTTATCTTTATAGTGCGGTGCTGAGTCAGTGCCTAAGAAGAACTTTTTATTACCACTTACCGCAGCAGCCATTAAAGCTTGTTGATGAATATTACGTTTTAGGATAGGCAAACAGTAATAATGTGGGCGTATGCCACCTGCTAACATATGGTTACGGTTATACAATAAGTGATGCGCGGTAATCGTTGCGGCTACATTTTGTGGAGCGGCTGTTACAAAATCAACAGCATCTTTTGTTGTAATGTGCTCTAGCACTATTTTTAGATTTGGAAAGTCTGCTACAACATCGCCTAAAATTGTCTCTAAAAATACTTTTTCACGGTCAAAAATATCTATTGATGAATCAGTCACCTCGCCATGCACTAATAATAGCATGCCCACTTCTTGCATCGCTTCTAATACAGGATAAATATTCTTTACTGAGGTAACCCCTGAGTCTGAGTTAGTGGTTGCCCCAGCAGGGTAAAGCTTTGCAGCAACAATTTTACCGGTTGCTTTGGCTTTTTTGATTTCTTCAGGTGTGGTTTTATCAGTTAGGTAAAGTACCATTAGCGGTTCAAAGTTGCCTTGCGGCTGCGCTGCCATAATTCGCTCCCGATAAGCTAGCGCTAAATCTGTGCTGGTTGCTGGCGGTACTAGGTTTGGCATTATGATGGCGCGGCCCATGTAGCGGCTAATATCGCGTACTGTATCTTTAAGTTGCTCACCATCGCGTAAATGGACATGCCAGTCATCAGGACGAGTTATGGTTAATGTGTTTTTTAAATTACTATTAATGCTCATTACTTTTTTCCACGGCTGAATTTATCCGATCATAGGCATATGAGAAGATCTAGTAAAGTGTTATCTAATTTATTCCCTTCTATGAGGCTGCAAAATACGATTGGGTTTAAGTTTAACGACGAATACCGCCATTTAAGCGTTTTATTTTGAACCTGCCTTAAATTTGGGTTAACTTATCACTGCTAATACAAATAAAAAGAATAAAACTACCTTATGTCGAATCACCTCGATACTTATAAAGCGCTCGAAATTAAAACCGAGCAGCTAAGCATAATCAATCAGTTCTCTTCTAGCTTGTTACAGCTCGATACCTTAGAAGAATTATTTGAGTATGTAACCACTCAAGTAGTTAACCGCCTCGGGTTTGTTGATTGCGTGATTTACCTGGCTGATGAAACGCGCCTACTGCTCAATCAAGTTGCCTCTATGGGTATAACTCATGCAAGAGACAAGTACCAAGCGGAGCGCAAAATAATAGGCTTTAACGAAGGTATAACCGGTTATGTAGCCCGTACGGGCACCGCTATTATTATTGGTGACGTAACGCAAGACCCCCGCTACATTGCTGATGAGCGCCCTGCCCAGTCGGAGCTGTGCGTGCCACTTATATACAAAGATCAAGTTTTAGGGGTGATTGATTGTGAACACCCAATAAAAAACTATTTCACAAACGCCCACTTGGAAATTTTAACCACGGTTGCGCATTTGCTCAGTGCAAAACTAAATCAAGTAAACACAGTTAATAGCTTAAAGCACACAGTAAATCAGTTAAACGACGCCCAAAAGCTTGAAAACAGTTTACTGCAAATAGCTAATTTAACGTATAAAGCCAGTAACCTAGATACCTTTTTTGAATCACTCCACAACATAATAAATAGCTTACTGCCTGCTGATAACTTTTTTATTGCTCTTTACGATAAGCAAATAGACATACTCGATTTGGTTTACATTGTTGAAGAAGGCATACAAACGCATGCACATAAAAAAATATCAAAAGAACAATTAAAAGATACAGCTTCGTATTATTTATTAAAATCAGACAGTGCACTGCTATTAAACCAAAACGATTATCAGCAACATATAGACAATGGCGACTTTAAACTTGTAGGTCGTCTTTCAGAATCCTGGCTTGGTGTACCATTTAAAGCAAATAATAGAATAAGCGGTGTGATTGTTGTTCAAAGTTACGACAAAAAGTTGCATTATAACGAACACGACAGCGCCCTTTTAACCTACGTAAGTAGGCAAATTAGTATGGCCATAGATAGGCAGCTTGCAAGGCAGGAGCTTGAACACAAAGCATTGCATGATGAGTTAACGGGTCTGGCTAATCGCTCGTTACTCATTGAGCGTATTAAACATGCAATTTTGCGTTTATCACGTGTCAAAAAAGGCACCAGCCATGCCCTGCTTTATTTAGATTTTGATCGATTTAAAAGTATAAATGATTCGCTTGGGCATGAGGTTGGCGATCACTTTTTAATTAAAATTTGTGAGCTAATAAAAAGCACCGTTAGAAACACCGATACGTTTGCACGCCTTGGCGGCGACGAATTCGCCATTTTTATGGAAAACATCACACACCGAAATCAGGTTAGCGAAGCGCTAAAACGAATAAACATAGCTCTTGCTAAGCCACTTAATGTGGATAGTCATTTATTGCAAGCATCAACCAGCATTGGCATCGCTTTTACTGAAAGCTGTGACGATAAAGCCTATTTGCTATTACAGCAAGCCGATGCTGCCATGTACGAAGCTAAATCAAGCGGGCGTGGCCAAGTTAAGTTTTTTAATAACACCATGCGTAAAAAACTTAAAACCCATGCAGATATAGAAAACGACTTACAACACGGTATTGAGCACAACGAGTTTGAACTTTATTTTCAGCCTATTTTTACTATCGCGACAAGCGAAGTTGTCGGCTTTGAGGCATTGGTAAGGTGGCACCATCCTAAAAAAGGGTTTGTATCGCCAAATGAGTTTATCCCGATAGCCGAAACCACTGGGCAAATTATTAACCTCGACTTGCACTTACTTGAACTCGCTGCGCAACATATTGCGCATTGGCACAAACTAGGTCATCGCTTTTTAAAAGTAACGGTCAATGTATCGTCGCGTCATTTTGCCAGCCTCGACTTTGTTGCTCAAGTTCACGCATTGTATAATAAATACCAACTACCTTTAGGATCATTATGCCTAGAAATCACTGAGTCCGGGCTCATTGCAAACCTTGACTTAGCAACTCAAATAATAGAAGGGCTTGCCCCACTTAAAGTGAAATTATGCTTAGATGATTTTGGTACTGGATACTCAGCGCTTGGTTACTTACACCAATTACCTATTCATATTTTAAAAATTGATAAAAGCTTTATCGATCACCTCAATAAAACCAATAACCCGTTAGTAGAGGCCATTCTCTCATTAGCGCAATCACTAAACTTTGAAGTTGTGGCTGAGGGGATCGAAACCCAAGAGCAACTCAATATTTTACAAGCCACCCAATGTAATTACGGACAAGGCTTTTTAAAGTCAAAACCCGTTACAGCCCAACGCGCTATTCAACTTATCAATAAACCTCTGTAGTAGCTGCTATCCGCGGGCTTACTTTTTTCAAGGTCACAAAGATGTAAAAAGTAAGCCCCGTAATACCCATTCGTTTACTTAAGCGCTCAGCTTTTTAGCAATAAAAATAGGTTGTTACTGTTTAAACTTTAGCCCATTAAAACATACCTGTTATTGCGGGTTGGTATAATCACTTATCCTTCTTAAAAACCAATGTCATTTATGAAGCTGCCCTGCTCGAAACGCTGCTTTACACAGCAACTGCACAACCCAACAAGCAACTTGAGCTAAACTCATAGCAAACTCATCAAACCAGTAGCAAATATAGTACCCACATTAGTTAATTTAACTTTAAGGGGATGTTTTAGTAATTAACAGATTATTTTAGCCATCTAGACGTTGAAACGTTTTTTATAAAGGCGTAGTATGTAGTCAATCTGAGCCAAACTCACTTTTCCCTTGAGAATTATTAAAGATGATTGATATAAAACACCTTAAAACTATTGCGACATTAAAAGACACCGGATCGTTAGTTAATACAGCCCGCGAATTATTTTTAACGCAATCAGCTTTATCTCATCAAATTAAAGACTTAGAAAACAAATTAGACTGCCAATTATTTGAAAGAAAAACGCAGCCTGTGCGCTTTACACCTCAAGGAATGCTTTTACTTGAACTTGCTAACGACGTTTTGCCAAAAGTAGAAGCCACGAAGTGCCGCTTAAAAGAAAGCCTGAATCAACCAATTTCTCAACTACGCTTAAGTGTTGAATGCCATGCGTGTTTTCATTGGCTGCTTCCAACAATTAAAGAATTTAATAATTTTTGGCCAGACATCAAAATTGACTACGAACGCGGCTTTAGCTACGACGCTATACCAGATTTACTCAATGATGAGCTCGACTTAGTATTAACTTCAGATATACGCGAGCCTGATAAGCTTGAATACGCTCACTTATTTGATTTTAAATTAAAGCTTATTGTCGCCCCTGATCACGACCTAGCTAAAAAAGCATATGTAACGGCGCTTGATTTAAAAAACGAAACCATCATTTCGTACCCTATTCCGCGCGAGCGGCAAGATATATTTAAACACTTTATTCAAAACGCCCGCTTTGACGGCACACTTAAAAATGTTGATCAAGGCTTATTAATTTTTCAGCTAGTGAGTGCAGGAATGGGTGTAGCAGCGCTGCCTGATTGGTTGGTTACACCTTATGAAAGTCAAGGTTTAATCAAATCAATTCCACTTGGTGCACTTGGCCTAACCCGCCCTATGTACCTAGCAATGAAAAAAGACATGAAAGACAACCCCGTTTATCGCCACTTTTTAAATACCTGTAAGCAAAATAACGGTCGATAAATTACAGACGAATAAGTAACATAAGGCCTATTGTGCTTTATGTTACTTATTATGTTTGAATTAAAAAAATTATTAGGTGGCTTGATTATGCCGCTACCGCTATTTGGTTTACTTACCTTTGTAATGCTAGCTTTGGCGTTTCGTGGACGTAAACCTGCTTTAGTGCTCGCAAGTTTGAGTATATTGGCACTTTTAGTGTTAAGTACACCGTTTGCTGCGCATCAACTTATTAAACACAATGAGCCCGTTTCATTGGCATTTAATGCCTTAAAACACCCAACCCTTGATAAAATTGTTGTGCTGGGTTGCGATATAAACCCAAACCCCGCTTTAAGCGCTAATAATCAGCTAGGAAACTGTGCGCTTACTCGCTTGGTAGAAGGGGTCAAACTTGCAAAAAAATACCCTAATGCAACGCTTTTCGTATCTGGCGGTGGCTATAACAAAGTAACAAATAGCGCATTAATGAGCCAAACAGCAATAAATTTAGGGGTGAGTAAAAGCCGTATAAAACAAAACCCACAGGCAATGGATACCGCCGCAGAAGCCAAACTCCTCGCGCCTAAACTCGTTGATTTTAAGGTTGCACTGGTTACGTCTGTACTGCACATGCCTCGCGCAAAAAACTTGTTTAATGCCCAAGGCATTGAGGTAATTCCTGCCGCTACGGATTATCACAATTTTGCGGCTTTACCTTTGTATAAACAATTTATACCAAATGCTGAGGCATTACGTGTAGTAACGCAATACATGCATGAAGTGATTGGGAGTGCTTGGATAAGCATGCGCCGCCGGATAAACCCAGAGGCGCTTTAGGCTATAAATAAGTTTATTTATACTGGGTTATCTATATCTATAAAGCTCACGTCAAAGCCATGTTCTTTGGTAAGTAGTTCACCAAGCGCTTTAATTCCGTAACGCTCGGTTGCATGGTGCCCTGCCGCAAAAAAGTCTATATTTTGCTCACGCGAGCTATGAATAGTTTGCTCAGAGGCCTCGCCTGTTAAGTATGCATCAATTCCTTGCTCTGCTGCTAAATCGATATAACCTTGCCCGCCTCCAGTACACAGCGCAATGGTGTTAATTTTTTCATCGCGTACAACACTACGTAATGGTTCACGGTTTAAAACTTTAGCTATTTTATTTGCAAACTCGCTACCTGTAAGCGGAGTTTTTAACCGTCCTTTCATAGCAACGCTGTTAGCAACAGGTTCAAGCCCTGCTTCTATTTCAATATCAAGTAAATTAGCAAGCTGGGCGTTATTACCTACAACGGGGTGAATATCAAGCGGTAAATGATAAGCAAATAAATTAATATCATGCGTTAACAAAGCCCCTATACGACGTTTTTTCATGCCTGTAATAGGTTGTGATTCACCTTTCCAAAAATAACCATGATGAACCAAAATAGCATCGGCTTTTTTTTCTATCGCTGCATCTATGAGTGCTTGGCTTGCTGTCACCCCTGTTACAATAGTGGTGATGTCATCTCTACCTTCGACTTGCAACCCATTAGGGCAAAAATCTTTAATTGTGTGAGGTTTTAAAATGTCGTTTAACAGTTGGTTAAATTCTCTTCGTTGCATTATTGTTACCTTACTCAGCACTGAATTTTGTGCAAATTTTGGCGTTTATGGGGCTAAAATGGAAGGAAAATCGCAAAAAATTGAAAAACAGTTGGAAAATAGGTATAAATACGGCTTCTTTATCTGTGTTCACAACGTATAGGGTCTCTGATGAGCAAACTAGACAAAACAGAAGTTTTATCTGCCTTTGAAGCTGCATATGAAGCTGCTAATGGTAAAAAACCTGAAATCACTACAAAACCTGGCTGGTACAGCATCGATGGCGGCAAAAACTTACGCCTAGCTGATGTAGCGGAGCTAACGAAAGAATTAGTCTCTGGCAAACCAGCTGCACAAGCTGAACAAAAAGCGCCTGCGAAAAAAACTAAAACAAAAACTGCTGCGCCTGTTAAAGCAAATAAAACAGCGCCGTTTACTGTTGTAACACAAAGCGAAGACGGCTACACAGCTGAAGAGCTTTGGATTGTTGAGCTTGCAAGCAAAGATCACGATTGTCGTTTACCACGCGGTGTTGTTTAAACATCATGTGATAAATAAAAAAGCCGCGTTAAGCGGTTTTTTTATGCCTGCTATTTAGTAATTGGACATCTAACCATTTAGCTAAAAATCCGCACAATACAATAAATACTGTGCCTAGCAAAACCGGCATCACTAAAAACCCCCAGCTTTGTCCAGATACAATAATTAGAATAGGGTTTGCACCAGCTGCAGGATGAACTGTTTTAGTCAACATCATTAGCGTAATTGCAAGGCCTACAGCTATCGCAATCGACGTACTGCTATCTCCCACATAAGTTACAAACACAACACCAACTAAGGCTGTTATTAAATGCCCTATAATTATGTTCCTAGGCTGTGCAAGTGGGCTATCTGGAATACCAAATACAAGTACAGCCGTTGCGCCAAACGGTGCCATTAGCCAAATACCGTAATCACCTAAATGATTAAGCCATGCTAGAAACCCTATCACTAACATAGAAAAGACTCCTGCGATGCAAGCAAAACGAATATCTTCACACTTCATAAAACCTCCACAAAAGTAGACCGACTTGTCTACACCAGTAATATAGACAACTTGGTCTACCTCTGTCAATATATACTTAACGAGTCAAACAATACCAATCCGCCTAATTAAGTGATCTATTTTGAGGATGGAAAAGCGTGTTGATAGCAAGGCAAAAATTTCGCTATTTAGTTGTTCTCGGCAATTGCTCCTGCATTGCTCTACCTTCTGCATCAATGCAGTCGTAAATGAGAATTTTTTAACGCAGATAGCGACACGTTTAGCCCATAAAAATGATTAAGTATTATTGCGAATAAAAATAAGGTGACGTGTGAGCAAACGAGAAAAAATTATAAATACAGCACTTACGCTTTTTTATAACAAAGGAATTCACGCCGTAGGGATTAATGAGATTTTAACGGTGTCGGGGATAGCTAAAAAAACGCTTTATAATCATTTTGAAAGTAAAGATGAGCTAATTGTTGCTTGTTTAAAACAGCGTGATGCCACTTTTAATCAATGGTTAGAGCAAATATGTGACAAACCAAATGCTATTGGTGTTGCCAGTGCGCTTTTTGACGGTTTAAACCAATGGTTTAATAATGAAGTATCAGAATTGGGCAATTTCAACGGATGCTTTTTTATAAATGCTGCGGCTGAATACCCCAACGACTCACACCCTATTGCAATTCAGTGCAAAACCCATAAACAAGAAGCACTGAATATCGTTTTTAATGCTCTGCTTACCACTGAAGAGCTAAAAAATGATAAAAACAAAGCCCTATATATTGCGCATTTGCTATTTACCATAAAAGAAGGGCTTATATGTCAAGCTCGTGTAATGCATACAACTACTCTTAAAATGCCAAGTTCATCGCTGATACAACACTTGTTACAAAACTAAAAAAGCGGCTAATAGCCGCTTTAAGTAAGTGTAAGCAATTATAGCTTTTCAAAATAAAGCGCTTTACGCTGCTTTTTACCCACTTCATTCATGGTACTTGCATCAAATAAACGACCATTAATCATAGTGTAATCGACTTTATCTGAATCACGAATATTTTTCAGCGGATCGCCATCAATAACCATTAAATCGGCAAGCTTACCGACTTCTAACGAGCCTATATTTTTATCAAGCCCTAAGTATTTAGCAGGGTCAAGCGTAGAGGCTCTAATTGCTTCAAGTGAACTCATACCGCCTTGAGCAAACATCCACATTTCCCAGTGGGCACCTAAGCCCTCACGTTGCCCATGCGCACCTAAATTTACCAGTACACCTAAATCTTGCAGCTCTTTAGCGACACGGGCGTTATTAAAGTGGTTATAGTGATGATCGGGCGCTTTTACTCGGCGCATTGAACGCGGTAATAATTGATTTTTAGGCACAAACTTACTTAAACGCGGATGATTCCACACATCGGTTTTGTCATACCAGTAGTTTTCCCCCCAAATTCCGCCATAGGCGACAACAAGCGTTGGTGTGTAACCTACATCACTTTGCGACCATAATTGTTTTATATCATCGTAAATATTCTCAACCGGAATTGAGTGCTCAATGCCCGTATGCCCATCAACAACCATGCTTAAATTATGTTGTAACAGTGAGCCGCCCTCTGGCACTATCATCATTTCAAGCTCTCGCCCTGCTTCAATAACTTGTTGGCGTTGCTCGCGGCGCGGCTGGTTATACGATTTAACACTAAAGGCTCCAACCTTTTTAAGGCGCTCTAAATGAAATTTAGCATCGTCTAAGGAGTCAATGTGCGAGGTGTAACCAGGCATATTTGCTCCATATAAAATAGTGCCGGTAGAAAAAATTCGTGGCCCTACAATCATGCCGGCCTTTTGCATTTCACTGGCAGTAAATATCTCTGATGTATCGTTTGATGGGTCATGAATTGTGGTAACACCGAGCGCTAAACCTGCGAAGTTTTTCCAGTTTTGCTGTGGGATTATTTCATCACTTGCCTGAGAGCCATGTGCGTGCGCATCAACAATCCCAGGCATAATTGTTTTACCTGTAACATCAATAACATCGGCATCTCTAGGAATAGTAACCTCACCCACTTTGCCAATCGATTTAATGTGTTTACCATCGGTAATTATAACGCCGTTTTCAATGACCTGTTCGCCATTCATGGTAATAATGTTTGCACCTTTTAAAGCAATCATACCTTTTGGCTCGGCCATTTTTTTACTAAAGCTAATGTTTTCGCCACTTTTAACTTTAAAGTCGGCCTCGCCTGCATTGTTTATAGCAAACATGCCATCAAGGCTTGCATGGTATAGCTCGGGGCCTAAGCTCCAGTACAGCTTATTACTATTAGCACTCCAGCTTATATTTTCACCCGCACGTACAGACAGCTGCTCAATAGGAAACTGATTATCTTTAGGGCTTATTGTAATAGGTGAACCGCTTTGCACCAGCGGGGTAACAAATACTTTAAAACGCTCTGCAAACGCTAAGTATTTACCATCTGGTGAGACTCTAAATTCAGTGGCATGCTCCGACTCATAAAGCTTGCGTATCTTTTTACTCTCAAGCTCCACAACACTTAAGGTAGGCTTAGGCCACGGGCTCATGATAAATACACGGTCATTGGTACTACCAAACTGAGGTTGATAACCACTTTTAGAAATAAGCTCGCTCTCTCCCCCTTTTGCACTTACTTTATAAACGCCCGGGTTAAGCGACCACTTAGGATTTAAAATACTTCCGCCGGTGGCTTTACGATAAACGATTGTTTTGCCGTCAGGGCTAAACGTAGGCTCTACATACTTACCCGGTTGCGTTGTAATAGTATCACCACGACCACTGCGCGCAGAGACCACACGCACAGTGCCTTGCTTACTGTCATTCCAAGTGGTGTAAACAATCTTTTTACCGTCGCGGGAGTACTGCGGGAACAGCTCATAATGATCGGTTTGTTTAGTTAAGCGCTTAATTTTACCTGAGTCTAAATCGCGTTTATAAATATACCCTAATGCTTCAAAAATAGCGGTTTCGCCATCGGGGCTAACCTGTACGTTACGCAACATTTTTACGTCAAACTCATCGGTATCTAAATCTTGTGTAAAGCGTACTGCCTTTTGAATCTTTTTAGTGGTTTGTACTTTAAAGTCAATTGGGGCGACTGTTTTATCATCAACGGCTAATTTATGAATTGTACCGCCAGCCCAAAACACAAGCTCTTCGTTATCTGGGGTCCAAGCAATTGTCGGGTACACTCCATGAATAGCCCAGGTTTCTTGCATATCGCGTTCAAGCTTGTCGTAGAGCTTAGTGTGCTCGCCACTGGTTAGGTCGTATAGGTACAAGCTGGTTTGAAAATCATCACGTCTTATATAGGCAAGCTTTTTACCATCAGGTGAAGGAGTCGGTCTTATTGCACCGCCCATTCCTTCAATAATTGTTTCAATGTCGCCGGTTTGTCGGTCAAAGCGCTTAATTTTATAAATACCGGCAACAGAATCTTTAGAGTAGTGAAAGGTTTTACCAGGCGTTGCATCATGAGAAAAGTAAACATAGCGCCCATCTGGCGAGAACATTGGCTCACCTAAG
Source organism: Pseudoalteromonas sp. MM1 (assembly GCF_030296835.1). Lineage (NCBI taxonomy): Bacteria > Pseudomonadati > Pseudomonadota > Gammaproteobacteria > Alteromonadales > Pseudoalteromonadaceae > Pseudoalteromonas > Pseudoalteromonas sp. MM1. The sequence continues at coordinate 2,291,595 of NZ_AP027922.1, forward strand.
TCTTTTTGGTCGTTCTCGCGTTTAGTAAGCTGAACACCTTTACCACCGGCTTTGTGATAAAGCCACACTTCTCCAGCCCCTAGTGAGCGACTAGCGGTAAAGTGTTTGCGTGCGACAAGGTAATCGCCATCAGGACTCCATGCGGGGCTGTTTAAAAGTCTAAAGGTTTCATCAGTCACCGCTCGCTGATTACTACCATCAATATCCATTACCCATATATTATCGCCACCGCCTTGATCCGAGGTAAACGCAATGTGTTTACCATCTGGGCTAAAGCGAGGTTGCATTTGCCAAGCAATATCGGATGTAAGTTTAGTTGCTTCACCGCCACTAATGGGCATAGCGTATATATCGCCAAGTAAATCAAACACCAATGTTTTACCATCAGGGCTCACATCAATATTCATCCATGTGCCTTGCTGCACGCTAATTGTTGCGTCTGCAAATTTGCCTTTAGGTGAATCAACCTGCCACTTAGCTTGCTCTTCGCTTGCATGCGCGTGACCGATTGCCAATGACACTGATAATGCCAGTGCAGTGTGAAGCATTTTTTTCATGCATTTCTCGCTTGTTATTATTACAGTTAAATTCTCTAACACGATTGCAACAAAAACAGCACTAACATGCCAGTGTTATCAGACCAAGTGCCGAAAATTAATGCCAAACAATGGGATCAAATTGATAATACTCCACCAGCAAGCGGTAAATTTCAGGGTCGTATTGGCGCAGCTCGCTTGGCTTTTCTAAAAAAGTCTCGGTGATCACAGCAAAAAATTCAGCTTCATTTGTTGCTCCATAACTATGAATAACATGGGGCATATTATACGCAACATGGCTTTTTAATTGAGTAAACGCACGGCTAAACACACGGGCCCACTCTTTATAAGCATTGGGGGTTTTTAATAATGGTGTACCGCTAGTTTGGCCAGTTTCTTGGTCTAACTGGTGGGCAAATTCATGAAATACTAAATTATGGCCATCGCTTGGTAAACGGTTGCCTTCTAGTACATCATGCCAACTCAGCACTAATGTACCACCAGGCCATGACTCACCTAAGCGCACTGCGTTGTGGTAACTGACCAGCCCAGCACTATCGCGTGTTGATTGCGGCGCATAATACGCACTAGGGTAGAGTAAAATTTCTTTCACGTTTTTATAAAGTGGCCAAGGTTTATTAAGCACTAACACACAGGCATCGGCTGCAACTATCAGCTTCATGGCGGGGGTTAGCTTTAGAGCATCGCGGCCTAAAAAGCGCTTTTCATTGAGAAACCATATTATGTGGCGCTCAAGCTTGGCTCTGTCGCTATCCGTCATCTTTTTATAGATAGGCATGCAACGAAGGAGTATTTCTTTTTGTTGAGAGTTTAATACAGCGTTTTTATATTTTTTATTCCAAAGCCAGTTTTGTATTATTGGCCAGCGCCAATAGGTAATAACAAAAACAGCTAATACGGTAATTAGTAGCCCATTTATCATTAAGGACATCCAAAATAAGTTAGTCCCTTATTAATATGTGCGCATGGGCTTATTTTCAATCAGATAATTTCTGTACAATTTCGCCCACTATTTTTAGCTTTGTATAAGGCTTGATCTGCTCGCGATAAAAGGCGGTCGTAATCACCTACGTTGGTTGAATCAGACAAGCCAAAGCTTGCTGTTACACTTAACCCCTCACCAATGGCCGAAAAGTCATATTGTGCAATGCTCTCGCGCAGTGCTTCACATATTATTTTTGCTTCAATAGCGGTTTTGTCAGCAAAAACTATCGTAAACTCTTCGCCGCCCCATCGTGCTATGTGTTGGTTTTCTTGGCAGCCATTTTTAAGCAGCTCTGCAATTGTACAAATCACTTTGTCGCCAATAATATGCGACCAGTTATCATTGATACGCTTAAAGTGATCAATATCTAGTATAGCTATGGCTAACGGTCGGTTTTGTTGTTTGTAAGTGGCAAAGTTATGGGCAAGCCAGCTATCAAAAGCACGCCTATTAGGCATATCGGTAAGTTGGTCGTGTGTTGCTTGATACGCAAACGCATTGGCCTGCGTTTGTAAGTCTTGCGTTTGTTTCTCTACTCGGTTTGTAAGCTCTATTTCTATTTTTTTATAGTGGTATAAACGGTATTTGTATATGGCAAAAATAATCATTAAAAATAAAACAAATACTGCAAACTTAAACTGCGCTTTTTGCCAAAAAAATGACTGAATAACAATATTTACAGCTTGCTGATTATCTTGCCAATGTGCGTTAGGGTAACTTGCTCGTACCATAAAGGTATACTCCCCAGGCGGTAAATTGGTGTACTCAGCACTGGTCATATTTTGACGGTTAACCCATTTATCGTTAAAGCCCTTTAATTGGGTTTGAAAATTTAATCGCTGCGGCATAATAAAGCTCAGCCCTGCATAATGAAATGATAAACGAGAAACCCCTGGCGGTAAAAATACCGACTCCCCTTTAAGCGGAAGCGCAATAGGCTTACCGTCTACAAAAATATTTTCAATTATCGTCGGCAAGGCAATTTGAGTTGATGCTTGTAAGCGCGCAGGTTGTACGGTACTCACCCCCTTTGCGGTTGCAAACCAAATACTCCCATCGTTATGTGTTACAGCCGAAGGGGTTGATCCTCCATTAGCCTGCGCACTTAACATGCCATCGCCTTCATCGTAAAGTTGATAGTTAAGCACGGGTGCTTTAGCGGAGGCAGGAGCATCGAGGATTTGCTGTATATGATTTTTATCAATTTGAATAATGCCCCGATTGCTCGAGAGCCAAAATGAGCCATTGTGCGGCACCACTTGAAATAGCTTGTCGATAGGTAAACCTTGCTCTAAACCAAGCATTGCCATTTTTGCGCTTGTTAGCTCATAGCGCACTAAGCCTCTATCTGTGGCCATCCAGGTATAGGTATCATCAATATAAAAACCAAATGCATATTGAGCAGAAAACGCACGTGGAAATTCAACGGTTGTAAATTGCTCACTAACAATATCAAACACCACCACCCCATTGCCGGTACCTACCCAAATATTGCCTGTATTATCTTCACTCAGCGCAAGTATAAACCCACTGGGTAAGTCTTTTTTATTTGTAAATTGATCTAAACTACCATCTTCATTGATGCGCGTTAGCCCCATAGCAGAGCCTATCCACAAACGGTTTTTAGAATCAAATAGTAAAGCCCTTACTTCGTTACTTCCAAGGCCAGTGCTACGATTAATAAACGGGGTAAAGGTATTATTAACTATTTTTAAAACGCCTGAGGTATATGTACCAGCCCACACGGTGCCATCGGGTGCCTCATGCAAACTGAGAACTGAAAAAGGACTACTTTGTTTAGAGCCCGACACTACCGTCGCGCGGTTATTTTTTATTATATTTAAGCCAGAGCTTCCCCCCACCCATAAACTACCATCTGAGTGAGAAAGCACTGTACGGGTATAATCCCCTGCTAAACCTCTTTTTTGGGTCCACGATGAAAACGGTGATTCACGTAGCCTAAAGAGACCTGCATTAGTGCCTATCCAGATACTATTTTCTCTATCTTGTAACAAAGATAAAATTCGGTTGGTGGGTAATCCGTTATTGGCATCTAATTGCTCTACACCATCAGGCGATAACCTAAATACCCCTTTATTAATTGTGCCAAACCATAAATCACCATGATTATCTTCTAGTAGGCTAGAAATAGACTCATTTGCAAGCTGTTCATGTACCGGCTGAAACTGTGCATTGGTTTTGATCCACGCGCCTTTTTCGCTTCCCACAATCAGCGAGCCGCCACGGGTAATTAATAAGTTATATACGGGCGCATTAGGTAAACCAAAATGTGGTGTCATTAAGGTAGGTATTTTATTGTGAATTTTATAAAGGCCCGCACTGGTTGCTGCCCAAATGATCCCATCGCTATCTTCTATTACGCGATAAGCGCTGACATTTTTAATTATTGCAAGGTCGGTATCGCTGTTGTGCGCACGATAAAACACTCCATCGTTTTCAAGGGCTAACCATAAGCTTTTATCAGCACTTTCAATTAAATGATTAACCATAGTAGGCGCTGAACGCTTAGTATCCCACTGCCTATGTTGATATAAGCTAATTCCTCCGCGCGCGCCCGCTATATATAACCCTCCACTATTAGTCGGTGTTAGCGCCCTTAAACCTGAGTCGGGTAAGTTATTAATGTGGGCACGGGTTAGTATTGTAAACTCTTGCCCATTAAAACGCGCCAAACCTTCCCACGTAGCGACCCATAAGTAGCCATCTTTAGTTTGCGTAACACTGTTAATACTGTTGTGCGGTAATCCAGAGCGAGTATTCCATGTTTCAGAAAAATAATCGCTTAACGGTAAACGGGTTTGCTCTTGAGCTTCACATAAAAACATGACGAAAAAAGAACATATAATGCTTAATTGTCTCATCATCAACTGCCTTAGTTATTCTTTTACTTGTGTAAGCGTTTTATCGTTATTTAAACGTAGCAGGAAAGAATTTACTCGGCACTGGGCACATCTAAACTGTGCGTCCAACAAAGTGTTAAAATCCCTATACGCACGGGGTGAATACACTATGGTTTGTTTAAGCGCTAACAAGCGCTTTAATTTAAACTAAACAATAGCGGCAACAACAAATAATACGTGCTAAACACACCTTATAATAAGTTATTAAAACGTTATGCTTTAAACGTATCAGCTAATCGTTACAAATTAACTTATACCCACTTATTTAATTAAAAATACTACCATAGCGAATAAATACATTGCATTAACTAAATTCAATTAATCTTTACAAAAGTTGTTAATATTATTTTGTAATACGCTTATAAACGCTGCGACGTGTAAACCGTCCATTAAAGAATGATGCACATCAATCGAAAACGGCATTAGTCCCGTGGTTTTATCATATTGACCAAACACAAACTTAGGAATTCCTAAACATTCCCCATCACTAAAGGCATGCGAAAAACTGCTAAAGTTCAGCCATGGCAACACCGAAATATGTATCAAATCAGCTTGTCCTTCGGTTTGAGCGAATGCCTGAGAAAATAACGGTTGAGATTTAGCATTGGCACTTATAGTGGTGGCGTGTTGAGAAAAAGCTTCAAAGCAAGACGAATAATTAAAATAACTAAATATAAACGAATTATCACTAGCAAGCTCTACCACACTGGCTCTAACTTGCTTTAAGCGCCATGGACGATCATTTACAATCCTTAACATAATCGGGTTATAGGCGTGGCATGTTGTTAGTGTGACATGCACATATGCTTGGAAAAAAGACAGTTTATTTTGTTTGCAATATTCAAATAAAGGCTTGGCGTTAAGTGTTACACACACATTAAAATATGGCTGGGTGAAATTTTTAAATAATTCAAAGTGTTGCTTACGAGGCCAAGTATCAAAATCAATTGGCTCCATTATGGCGTTTTTATTAGTCATATTATCCATACGGTTAAAGGTACCGCCATAAAGTATAAACAAAAAAGGCGTACCTAAGTACGCCTTTTTATAAATAATACAGCTAAATTAAAGACCGTTTTTAATAATCTCTTGAGCTAGCTCATCAGCAATTAAATGCGTTGATTTTTGCTCTTTTTCACTACGCGCAAAAATTTCAGTTAGTGTATCGTATATGCCTTCAACATGCTTATTAGAAGCCGCAGCACTGTAACCTTGTGGTGCTGTTTCGTAATATACGTTTATTATGCCACCAGCATTTATAACGTAATCAGGTGCATATAAGACCCCTTTTTCACGTATAACTTCCCCGTGGCGAGATTGTGCTAATTGATTATTTGCACAACCTGCAATAATCGTTGCTTTAAGGCGTGGTATAGTTTCATCGTTAACCGTTGCACCAAGTGCACACGGTGCGTATACATCAACATCAAGGTCGTAAATTTCATCAATGCCCACCGGTGTTGCACCAAAGTCATTAACTACACGTTCTACAGCATCTTGGTTTATATCAGTTACAAATAGTTGCGCACCGGCCTCAGCTAGGTGTTTACATAAACCATAGGCTACAGCACCTAAGCCTTGCACAGCCACTTTAATAGCCGAAAAATCTTGATGACCGCGCTGGTGCTGTAACGCCGCTTTAATTCCTAAAAAAGTACCATACGCTGTAAAAGGTGACGGGTTTCCGCTTTTCCCTTCAAGGCCTAGCACATAGTTTGTTTCTTTATTCATTAATGCCACATCATCACAGGTAATGTTCACATCTTCAGCCGAATAGTAACTGCCATTTAATCGCTCTAATTGGCGTCCAAAAGCACAGAATAACTGCTCAGTCTTAATTTTTTTTGCATCACCAATAATAACAGATTTACCACCACCAAATGGTAAACGTGCTACCGCATTTTTGTAAGTCATGCCCTTAGATAAGCGCAGCACATCGTATACTGCGTCTTCATCTTTTGCATAATCCCACATTCTACAACCGCCAACGGCAGGGCCAAGGTTAGTATTGTGCACGGCAATAATTGCTTTTAAACCTGACGCTTCGTCAGAACAAAAAACCACTTGTTCGTGGTTATCAAATTCAGCTTGATTAAACACAGCCACTGTTATTACTCCAAAATAGTTTACCCGTGAGAGGGATGAGCGCTGGAAATTGACGAAACTTTACCACTTCATTTTTAAGGGTGCCATACAATGAGAAGTTAAACCTGTAAAAACCGAGCTTTGTGAATTAATAAATCCGAATGATGATAAAATATAGATATAAAATTCAATAATTGGCGAAAAAGTTAAATTAAAAACTAATAACACCGTTCAAAATCGCGCTCAAATTTACGTGAACGTAAAGGTAACACCAAGTGTAAACCTTGTATTACACAGCCCCTCTCCCATCAAAGGCGCACAGTGTATAGGTTTATAAAGAAAAAAGCAGATCCAGCACAACTGGTCGGAGCTGCTTATTTGAAGGGATAATTAGCGTTTTTTAAATATTTCATATAGCAAATACAAAAAAGCGAGCCTAAGCTCGCTTTGTAATTAGATTACGTAAACCTTTATTTAAGCTTACCGTCTAGCTCTTCAATTTTAGCTTTCCAAATTGCAGGGCCTTGCGTATGTGCGTTAGCCCCTTCGCTATCTACAGCAACTGTTACTGGCATATCTTCTACTTCAAATTCGTAGATGGCTTCCATACCTAAATCTTCAAAGGCAACCACGCGTGCTTTTTTAATTGCTTTAGATACTAAGTATGCTGCACCACCTACCGCCATTAAATAAACCGATTTATGCTCTTTAATAGACTCAACCGTCGCAGGACCACGCTCAGCTTTACCTATCATGCCTACGATGCCGGTTTTTTCTAGCATCATATCGGTAAACTTATCCATACGTGTTGCGGTTGTAGGGCCAGCAGGACCTACGGCTTCATCACCTACGGCATCAACTGGACCTACGTAATAAATAAACTTGTTATCAAAATCTACGCCCTCAGGTAAACCTTCACCTGAATTGATCATATCTTGTAAGCGTTTATGGGCAGCGTCACGGCCTGTTAAAATAGTGCCTGAGAGTAAAATAGTTTCACCCATTTTCCACTCGCGAGTATCTTCCTTAGTTAGCGTGTCTAAATTAACTCGGCGAGTTCCTTCACCTACTTCAAAGGTTACTTCTGGCCAATCTTCTAACTTAGGCGCTTTTAAATCTGCAGGGCCTGAGCCATCTAAGGTAAAGTGTACGTGGCGAGTTGCAGCACAGTTAGGGATCATTACAACAGGCTTTGAAGCCGCATGCGTAGGGGCTGTTTTTACTTTAATATCAACAACCGTTGTTAAACCACCTAAACCTTGCGCACCAATACCTAGCTTGTTAGCACGCTCAAAAATTTCTAAACGTAATTTTTCTTCTGTCGTTTGTGCACCGCGCTCCATAAGCTCATGAATATCAACCGGGTCCATTAGCGACTCTTTTGCCATTACCGCTGCTTTTTCAGCTGTACCACCAATACCTATACCTAGCATGCCTGGCGGACACCAACCTGCGCCCATCGTCGGTAGCGTTTTTTCTACCCATGCAGCTACATCGTCAGATGGGTTTAGCATCACCATTTTACTTTTGTTCTCTGAGCCGCCGCCTTTCGCTGCAACCATTACTTCTACTTCGCCACCTGCCACTAAATCAATGTGTACCACTGAAGGGGTATTATCTTTAGTGTTTTTACGCGTGCCTGCAGGGTCAGCTACAATAGAAGCTCGTAGTGGGTTATCTGGATTTAAATATGCGCGACGTGTGCCTTCATCAACCATTTGTTGTACGGTTAAATCTGTTTTATCCCACTTAACATCCATACCTACTTTTACAAAACAGGTAATAATACCCGTGTCTTGACACAATGGACGTTTGCCTTCAGCCGACATACGCGAGTTAATTAAAATTTGCGCAATTGCATCTTTTGCAGCCTTGCTTTGTTCTTTGTTATAGGCTTTTTCTAGCGCTTGAACAAAATCAAGGGGATGATAAAAAGAAATATATTGCAACGCATCTTCAATGCTATCAATAAAGTCTTGCTGACGGATTGTACTCATAGTGGTTCCTTAAGTTAGCGTTACGCTTAAGCGTAATCTATACCAAACCGGTGACGGTGGTTTGCACTGTTTTAATTACAACGTAGATTTGATACTAAACGCTGCCAAAAAAATTTGACTTATGATACCCTCCCAGCCCGTTTCGAGCCAGTTCTTAAAGGGGCAGTAAATGCTAAACAATGAAAAAAGTTGTGTAAAATTAGCCATAACGCAAAACTGCATTGATGTTTTCGCGCATTTTGCGCATTTACCCTATGCCGTATTACTAGACTCAGCCAATAGCGAGCACATAAATAGTCGCTTTGATATTATTGCAATAGAGCCTCACGCTATTTTAGAAGTAAACAACAATCAAAGCGTATTTAATCAGCAGCTTGACTCACGTAGCCCCTTTAAAATAATGAACGATGAGCTAAGTAAACTTAGCGCGCAAAAAGCCGCTAGTAATCTGCCTTTTAACGGCGGCTGGCTTGGTTATTTTGGTTACGACTTAGGCCGCATTATTGAGCACATGCCAAGCACAGCAAAACACGATATAACATTGCCACAAATGGCTATTGGCCTTTATTTAGATGCACTGATATTTGATAAACGCCAGCAAAGCTGGTTTTACGTTTCTCAACCTGAAGTAAACCGTTTGGCGCTTTACCAACAGTATTTAGTAAACGATATAGTACCTGCACATTTTTCACTCACCAGTGATTGGCGATCAAATATGAGTGAACATGAATACGCTGATAAATTTGCGCAGATACAAGATTATTTAAAAAGTGGTGATTGTTATCAAATCAACCTAGCACAGCGATTTAGTGCTGGCTTTAAGGGCGACTGTTTTCAAGCTTATAAAGTATTGCGCGAGGCTAATAAAGCGCCATTTTCTAGTTTTATTAACCACCCATGTGGCGCCATTTTATCAATATCGCCAGAGCGTTTTATTGCAGTGCACGACAACATAGTTGAAACAAAACCCATCAAAGGCACTTTGCCACGTAAGGCCGATGCCATCGCAGATCAACAACAAGCCAGAGCCCTTGAAAGCTCCACTAAAGATCGTGCAGAAAACGTAATGATTGTTGATTTATTGCGCAACGATTTAGGTAAAGTAGCCAAGCCAGGCTCTGTAAAGGTGCCCTCACTGTTTGCTATTGAGAGCTTTCCTGCCGTGCATCATTTAGTAAGCACAGTAACGGCAGAACTCGATGAGGGTAAAACGGCGGTTGATCAGCTTGAAGCGGCTTTTCCGGGCGGCTCAATTACCGGTGCACCTAAAATTAGGGCTATGGAGATAATTGAAGAGCTAGAGCCTCATAGGCGTAGTATTTACTGCGGTTCTATAGGGTATTTAAGCGCCTGCGGCAATATGGATACCAGCATTACAATTCGTACCTTGGTTTGTCATAACGAACACATTTATTGCTGGGCCGGCGGTGGTATTGTGGCTGATTCTAAAGTCGAATTGGAATACCAAGAAACATACGATAAAGTGAATAAAATACTTCCTTTATTAACACAGTAGGTCGCTTTGAATAGTGAACACATTATGGCGCGGTTTCAGTTAAGCCCTACAGCTGCGCCAAATCAAATAAAAGATACCCGTAAAAAACGCGCAAGTGCCGTTATGCTGCCTATTATTGATATTGATAACCATGCGCATATTTTACTGTGTAAACGCCCTACTTATTTACATCATCACCCTGGGGAAATTTGTTTGCCCGGTGGTAAGTTTGAGCAAAGTGATAAGCACCTTCGCACTACCGCGCTTCGAGAACTTCACGAAGAGCTTAATATAGCGCCAAGTAATGTCACAGTGCTAGGCCAACTGCCACAATACTCTACACTTACAGGTTTTAGCATCAGCCCATTTGTGGGTTTACTTGATAAACACACAGTATGGGAAAACGATTATAATGAAGTGCAAGCTAGTTTTTTGCTCTCACTGACTGAGCTAAGTAGAGCAGATAATTGGCAGCCATTGCCTTTTCAACGCTTTGGTAAAACCATTACCCTACAGGGGTTTAGTACACCTCATGGGTTACTGTGGGGAGCAACAGCTAGCATTATAAAAAACTTTACAAAGCAGCTTGCCCTACCAGTGTAAAACTTACGGCCAAATAGTTACATAATATAGAATTAACGTTATGATACTCAACCGTTCAAAGAACAGCTTTCTAGCTGAGTAAATAAAGTAGAGACCCATAGTATGATCAGTGCATTTGATATGTTTAGCATTGGTATTGGCCCATCGTCGTCACATACCGTTGGCCCAATGCGTGCCTCGCGCTTATTTGTTAATGACCTACAAGAGCAACAACTTTTAACCTCTGTTACCGATATAAAGGTAGAGCTTTATGGCTCACTGGGTCAAACCGGCGTAGGCCACGGCTCTGGTAAAGCCGTTATATTAGGACTTGCTGGGTACGATCCAGAAACAATAGATGCCGATTTAGTTGACGATATTCTTGCCACAATTGAAAAAGAGCAAGTGATATACCTAAACCAAACCCATAAAGCGAACTTTCCTAAGCAAGGGGCTATTGTTTTCCATCGCCGCAAAACCTTGCCTAAGCACTCTAATGCAATGGAAATTATTGCCTCGAATAATGGCGAAAAAGTATATAGCAAAGTGTACTACTCTATTGGTGGCGGCTTTATTGTTACCGATGAAGAATTTGAAAACGAAAAACAAGCAGCCCTTGATATACGCGAACAAAACCCGGCTCCTTACCCGTTCGAAAGTGCTAAAGACTTACTAGAGCTGTGTAAAGAATCTGGCTTTAGTGTATCTACTTTAATGATGCATAACGAAAAAACGCTGCGCAAAGAAGACGATATCAAAGACGAGCTGTTTAATATTTGGCAAGTAATGAAAGCCTGTATTGAACGTGGTATGCGCACCGAGGGAATTTTACCAGGTGGTTTAAAAGTTAAACGCCGTGCGCCTAGTTTGTATTTAAAGCTAAATGTAGAAGTAAGTAATGACCCACTCAGAGCAATGGATTGGGTGGATTTATTTGCCTTAGCTGTAAATGAAGAAAATGCCGCGGGCGGACGCGTAGTCACGGCGCCAACAAATGGTGCTGCGGGTATATTGCCAGCCGTTTTAATGTACTACCACACATTTATTAAAGAAGTGGACCGCGACATAGCCACACGCTATTTATTAACCGCAGCGGCTATTGGTATTTTATACAAAAAAAATGCCTCAATTTCGGGCGCAGAAGTAGGCTGCCAGGGAGAAGTGGGAGTTGCTTGTTCAATGGCTGCTGGCGCACTCACCGAAATTGTTGGTGGTAATGTAGTACACGTTGAAAACGCCGCCGAAATTGGCATGGAACATAATTTAGGCCTAACCTGCGACCCTGTGGGCGGATTGGTACAAGTACCGTGTATTGAGCGCAACGCCATGGGCGCCATTAAAGCAATTAATGCTTCTCGCTTAGCAATACGTGGCAGTGGCGAGCAAAAGGTGTCGCTTGATAAAGTAATTAAAACCATGCTCGATACCGGTAACGACATGAAAACCAAATACAAAGAAACCGCACGCGGTGGATTAGCAGTAAACATTATTGAATGTTAAGCGTATAAAAACAAAAAACCGCGTATTTTAGCAATACGCGGTTTTTTAGTATTTATATAATTAAGATCTTACTATTTTACCGGCAGCTCTATGTCGGCAAATAACGCATCAACATCTTCTTGATTGCGTAATAAGCTTGCTCGCTCTACTCGCTCTTTAGTTAAATGCGGAGCAAAACGCTCAATAAAGTCATACATATAAGTACGTAAAAAACTGCCCTTTCTAAAACCAATTTTAGTTGTGCTCGCTTCAAATAAATGGCTGGCATCAATACATACTAAATCTGTGTCACTTAATTGATCAACGGCCATTGAGGCGACAACACCTACACCTAACCCTAGCCTTACATAAGTTTTAATTACATCGGCATCGGTTGCAGTAAACACAATGTGTGGCTCAAGGCCGTGCGCATTAAATGCTTTATCAAGCTCAGAGCGTCCAGTAAAACCAAATACATACGTAATAAGCGGATACTGCGCTATATCAGCAACGGTTAAATTGTCGGCCTTTTGTGCTAGTGGATGATCTTTTGCCACCACAATGCTGCGGTTCCAATGATAACAAGGCAGCATAACTAAATCTGAGTATAAATGAAGTGCTTCAGTTGCAATGGCAAAGTCTGCGTCACCGCGCGCTGCCGCATCAGAAATTTGTTGTGGTGTGCCTTGATGCATATGCAGCGAAACAGCTGGGTATTTTTTCATAAAGCCCTGAATAACACTTGGCAAAGCATAACGTGCTTGCGTATGTGTTGTGGCTATATTTAGTTTACCCTGATCAGGCAGCGTGTGCTCATTAGCAACCGCTTTTATACCTTCGACTTTAGATAAAATTTCGCGAGAAATGTTAATTATTTCTTCGCCGGCACCTGTAACATGCGTTAAATGCTTACCACTGCGGCCAAAAATTTGTACACCTAGCTCATCTTCAAGCATGCGCACTTGTTTAGATATACCAGGCTGTGAGGTAAATAAACTCTCAGCAGTTGCTGATACGTTTAGCTTATGGTTTTGAACTTCTACAATGTATCTAAGTTGTTGTAATTTCATGGTGGCAGTTTTTAACGTTATTATTAAGCTTATATGATGGTAATACTAAGCAAAACCAAGTTAAATTTAGTAAAACTTGGCAAAGTAAGCATGTATATTTTCATTATTCAAGCATTAAGGCTAGCACAATAAATCCGCTGCAGATAGCGATGTTTATTCAGGTTCAACTTATAATACATTATTCTTATATCTAATTTTTAACATATTTTTAAGTTAATCAGCGCAAAGCTACCCTCAAAGCATATATTTGATGTAATATAAAAAAATAGATTATGAATCCGAGAATTAAGCCATGATCGTTTCGATTATAATTGTGCTTATAGTGGCACTGATAGTGATTGCACTGTGGGTAAGCGCTGTACAACAGCATAAAGAAAAGCAAGAAATTGAACGTCGCAAAGAATTAACAAAACAAAAAGCGATAATTGAAGAAACCGAAGAAGCACTGATGAATAGCGCTAATATTCCGCTTTCTGAAAACATTATACGCGTTTTACAACGTAGATGTTACGAAGCACTAAACGCGATGGTAAACCACTCACCTAATTCTAAAGCATTAAAAAGTAGAATGAACGAAGCTAAAGAAAAGCTAAGTGGTGCAGTTCAAGGTAATAGCAGCGACAATTTATCGTTACCAAGTAACGATAAGCAGTTAGTGTCGCTAATTCAGGGCATAAAAAAGCTTAGAGCTATTATGCGCTCTGAGCACAGTAAAGGGCGTGTAGATAGCCAAGTATTTGCAGCAGAAGATAAGCGCCTTGAAAAGTTACAGCTCAGAATTAATATAGAAAGCCAAATTAAACGCGGTTTATCTGCTCGTTCAGCGAGCATGGTGGGCTCTGCTAGGCAATATTTTGAAAAAGCCTATGCCACACTTAGTGCCGTTAGTTATTCTGATGAATACGTCAACGCAAAACGTCAAGAAGTTGAAGCCTATTTAGAAGAAATAAGCAGCGAACTAAAAGCTTCAAACGCCACTGCCTTGAAGAAAAAAGCAGAAGCAGAGCAAGATGACTTAGACGTATTATTTGCACCTAAAAAGAAATGGTAATTTTAAATACCCAAAAGAAAGCCCATGCATAATGTATGGGCTTTTTTGTATCTGTTAAGCTGTTTTACCAATGGGTAAATACTAACGTATTTTAAGGCACTACCTAGCGCTAACCACATTATAAACGCTCATTTGCCTCTGCATAGAAACGCAAGGTATAACAATGCAGTGGCAATAAGTGATAGCGACTAAATAATAAATGTTTATCCACCTTCAAATTAAATCTCTTAACTAAAAGAATGGACATTAGCTACTACGATAAAAATGCAAACTTGATAATAAATAACGCTGTTAAAATCCATACGCTAATACTCACTTGCTCACGTTTACCACATAGTACTTTAACCGCAGTATACGATATAAAACCAAGCGCAATACCGTGCGCAATAGAGAATGTAAGTGGCGTCATAAGTAGTACCACACTCACTGGAATTGCATCGCTCATGTCATCCCAGTTTACAAACTTAAGGTTTTGCAGCATTAATACCGCAACGTATAAAATAGCACCCGCAGTCGCATAAGCCGGCACCATTTGCGCAAGCGGTGCAAAAAACATCATTAGTAAAAAGCATATACCCACTACAACAGCTGTTAAACCAGTACGCCCACCAACCGATACACCGGCTACAGACTCAATATAAGACGTAGTGGTAGAAGTGCCTAACATTGCACCTGCAATAGTCGCTGTACTATCGGCACTTAAAGCACGCCCTAAACGTGGCATATTGCCTTCTTCATCGGCTAAACCTGCTTTTTGAGTTACCGCAACCAAGGTCCCTGATGTATCAAATAAATCAACAAACAAAAACGCAAAAATTACACTCAGCATAGAAAGCTCAAAGGCCGCAGCAAAATCAAGTTGCATGAACGTAGGTAAAATAGATGGTGGCATTGAAATTACGCCGTGGTATTTAACTAAGCCGAGGCTTAATGCAATGCCTGTTACTAACAAAATGCTAATAAGTACGCCGCTTTTTATATCACGATAAAGCAAAGCTGCAATCACAAAAAAGCTCAAAATAGCGAGTAAAGGACCTGCCGATGTAATATCACCAAGCTGTACTAATGTAGCTGGGCTTGAAACAATAATACCCGCATTTTTAAGTGCAATTAACGCTAAAAACGCACCAATACCAGTGGCAATAGCCTGCTTTAAAACTAGCGGTATAGCATTAATTATCCACTCTCTAACCTTAAACAAACTTAATATTAAAAATATACAACCAGACATAAATACCGCACCTAATGCCGCTTGCCAGCTATAACCCATACCCAGTACAACACCATAAGTAAAAAATGCGTTTAAACCCATGCCCGGCGCAAGTGCTAAAGGGTAATTAGCCCAAAGCCCCATAATAAAACAGCCAATTGCCGCTGCAATACAGGTAGCAACAAATGCAGCACCTTGATCCATACCTGCTTCAGCAAGCATTGCAGGGTTTACAAATACAATGTAAACCATAGTAATGAAAGTAGTGATTCCAGCAATGCTTTCGCGTCGCACAGTGGAGTTATTTTCGCGGAGTTTAAATAGAGCTTCGAGCATAATAGACTTGTGATAATAAAAAGTGACGTGATTTTACCATAAAATTAAGTATAAACAGGACATTTTACCTTGCTATATACTAAACTGTTGACGTAGAAACTATAAAAAAGAAAGTATATGAATAACACTCAGCCTAGCGGACAAGACTTAGAGCAGCAATTAAACAATATTTTAGATTTTGTAACACAGCCTACAAACCACAGTGCTGACGACAATAGTGATGTAAGTGAACAAACAACACTTAACAAAGCGCTGTATTATTTAAAGCATAACCAAGCACCGTTGGCAGCTAAGTGGATGCGCCTTACCGCAATGGCCGGAAATCATCGCGCCCAGTTTTATTTAGGGTTATTTTTTGTCAAAGGCCAAGGCGTACCAAAAAGTGTATTTCACGCTGCAGCATGGCTAAGTTTAGCCAGCAGCCAAGGCTATGAACCGGCAACCGCTGCATTAGATGATTTAAGAAAATATATCGATACCAAACGCTTTAAAGACGCTCAATGCTATGCAGCCAGTTTGTATGAGCAAATCCACCAAATTCAATTTGCCCGCTTAGTTCCAAAAAATGACTAACTACTGTATAGCTAACAGCTAAGTACTGTATAGCGCTGCTACACTTTATACAGTACTGCAAACACCCTCAGCTTTCATTCACACGCCAAAAACATAAATATCTGTTTTTAAAGTGTTATTTTTAATTTTAATTTTTTAAAACCATTAACTGTATAAAAAATAGCAAAAAACGCTTGCACACAACAACTGTATAAACTACTGTATACATGTACTGTATATAAACCCAGTGAGTGAGACCTATGCTACAGCCAATTACCGTAAGAACTGTTAAAAGCTACCAACAACATGATGAAAGTGAGTCGGTAAACTTAATAAAAGTAGAAGATGAAATTTCTGCTACGTTTGAGATGCTAAAAGTGTTGCACCAATACAATAGCTCTAACGCGTGGACCTTACTAATTGCGCCCGACCATGTGCCTAGTAAAGCCTTGTTAGATAGTTGCTCTATAGATACCAGCAAACTGCTTGTAATAAGACAAAAGCATTTAGTAAATTTAGAGTATGTGCTTAACTCAGCACTTCATAATGGTAATTTTGCAGCCATTATTACGTGGACCGATATAGTAAGTGAGCAGCAACTTGTTAACTTATCGCTTAATTTAAACAAAAGAAGCGCTAAGCTATTTTGCTTTACTAAAAAAACCAGCACTACAGCAATATCACTTACTCAATAAGCTTGGTAAAATACATTTTTAATCTATGTTAATTAGTATTTTATGAGTGTAACCAGTACCAGCGCTTGCTTATGCAACAGTCAGCTTAATTATGGCGACTGTTGCCAACCTTATCATCTTGATATAAAAACCCCAGAAACACCTGAGCAACTAATGCGTTCGCGCTTTAGTGCTTATGCATTAAAAAATGCATCTTATGTATTTAAAACTTACGCCAAAGAAAAACAAGCACAAAACCCAGTAAATGAAATTGCTGACTTTGCCAATAGCTGCCGCTTTGTAAAATTAGTTGTGCGCGATACGCAGCAAAGTGATGAGCGAGGTTATGTTGCCTTTAACGCATATTATTTTTACCAAAACTTATATTGTGAGCTAGATGAGAAATCAGACTTTATAAAAGAAGACGGTGAATGGCGATATTTAGAGGGTATTATTAATCCGGTCGCCGATATAAAAGTTGCCAGAAACGATCCCTGTCCATGCGCAAGCGGTAAAAAATATAAAAAGTGTCACAGTGTATAAAGTAAGCTAAACACTTAGAAAAAAAATAGCGTCTTATTTAATACCATTAATCCGCTTAATGAAGTGACCTATTTTGAGGATGGAAAAACGTGTTGATAGCTAGGCAAAAAATTGCTCTTAAGTTATTATAAATGAGAATTTTTTAACGCTGATAGCCCACATGTAGCCTCTCAAAATGATTAAGCATTATTGCTAAATGCTATAAGCGCTACTTTATATCACTAAATATATTAATAACTGCCATAAACAAAAAATGGACCATTTAGGTCCATTTTCTACAATATTGCTATTGGTTTATTCATCATCATCTAAATCGTACGATTCACGCTGCGCAGGTCTAGCTAAAATCTCAACATAGAATGAAGTAAGCGCCTGCTTTTCGATTTCGCTGATCTTGTTGTTAATTTCAGCTACGTGAACAACTTCTGCATCATCGGCACTTGTGCCAAACTTACAGTCAAATGCCCAGTAATCAGCTTCAACAGGTAGCGTTTTATTGCGCTCTCTTTTCAAATATTTTTTCACTTCATGCTTTGCAGCATCAACCATACGAGGGTATTTGATTTTCTCGTGATTTAGCGTGAATGTTTTCTTCATTACGTTCCTAATTACCTTGATTTAATGATAATGGCACTCAAGTCATACCATTTGCAGCCATTATAGCAATTGCATTTAATTTGTGGATGCTTTTTTTAAACAAAAAAGGAATTGTTCTATTTTATTGCATAACCGATTATTAAATATAAGGTGTTTTAAGCTTTTAAAACGCACGAGTGTTAAATTATTTTATGCGTTAGCAACAAGCAATGGCTTATGTATAGCCTCATTAGTTAAATCGTCATAAAATGCGGCGGCGTCCATTTGTGGACTTGCAAGCGCGGTGTGCGTGTCATTTAAGCGCCTGCGTACTGATGGTTCACAATTCTCGATTACCGTTAAAGGGATATGTAACTTGTCATCTCTAATCGCTAGTGGCTCAGGGTTTAAGCAGTGACTTAATTTTATTGCTTTCATACCTGCTTGTTCGCCTTGTTGAACAATCACAGACGCGTGCTCTTGCCCTATGCTCATATCAAATTTTTCGGGGGCTAATAATTGCTTTGGCCCAGCACCAAAGCGCTTCCTTAACTGTTCTTCGTCTACATAAGCACTATGCGTTTCACTTTTTGGTAAGTGAAATTGACTAAAATCCAGCGCATCGTGCGATAGCATCGCTAATAAAAGTGAAAATTCGCCTCTGCGATTTTCATGCACACTTTTATTTAGCCTGGTCTTTAGTTGACTCTCTGTGATTAACAAATCATCGATTTGCATAGTCTTTAGCCGATAATGATAACTGGTAGATATTTATCGGCTTTATTTCAAATTTCTTTAGCTTTTTTCTTTACTTAAATACGCAGTTTGCTATTATCAGCGCCGTTGCATTGGAGGGGTTCCCGAGCGGCCAAAGGGATCAGACTGTAAATCTGACGGCTCAGCCTTCGCTGGTTCGAATCCAGCTCCCTCCACCACTTTTCTTACCGCAAAGTTAAGTGGGGCCAAATGTGACAAAATAGTGTGGAGGGGTTCCCGAGCGGCCAAAGGGATCAGACTGTAAATCTGACGGCTCAGCCTTCGCTGGTTCGAATCCAGCTCCCTCCACCACTTCTTATTTTCTATATCTTCTTCGCTTCTATCTAAATCATTTTCAGACTAATTATCAAATACCCACTGTAATGTTGCTCCGTGGTTTTTAAGCCATGCGGATGCAGATTTATAATCGGGATAAAATTTAGCTACGCGCTTCCAAAAAGCGTTGCTGTGGTTTAAATGCTTTAAATGAGCCAATTCGTGCACAATAACATAATCAATTATATGCTGAGGTGCCCCAACAAGGTTAAGGCTAAAGGTTAGCTCTCGTCGAGAATTACAACTTCCCCACTTACGTTTATAATTTCCAATCGTCAATTTAGTCGGTAATGCTTCTGACATCTGTTGGCAATAATAAGCCAAGCGCATTTCAATGTAGTTTGTTAGCGTTTCTTCAAGAGCAAGGCAAAGTAGCTGCTTGCGTTTATCAAGCTGTTTGGTTACTCGATTAGAAGTGTAAATAGTAAACACGCTATCGGATTGCTGAACATGCGAGCGTGCCCCTTTAGCAAAAGTAATAGTATATGGCTTAGCAAAAACCATTATTTGCTGGTTTTTAAACGGGTGTTGTTGATTATCAATAGCGTTAAGTTGTTTATGTAATTGCGCAGTTACCCACTCTTTTTTACTAAACAGCCATTGTTCTATTTGTAGTTTTGGGACGTGTGTAGGTGCATAAACAGTAACTAGTTTTTTGCTTACTTTTATTGCCACTGTTTTACGCCTAGTGCTGCGCTTTAACTGATACTCAAACAAGGTGTATGCTCTAAATATAAATAAAAGCCTATTATAAAGCCTTATTTAATCAATGCAGTTATTTACAGATAAATAAATGGGCTCAGTATTTTTTATTGTATTCATTAACTCAAAATAACGCCTTATTAATAAAGCGTGCTGCATATGTTAATATTTTAAAAAGAAAAGGTAACTTCACAGATTTATAGTATAAATAATTAGATTAACAGTTTATTTATATAATAAATCTATTAAACTAGTTCAATAAAGATACTAATTAGAGTCATTATGCTCTCCGCATTTTTTATAACCGACCAAGATCCGAGCCTCATTATAAATGGTGCATACAACCCTATACTGGTTAGCTTATCGGTTATTACCGCTATTTTTGCTGCCTTTTTTACCGTATGGTTAATTGATGTAGCAAAACAAACACAGTTCGAAAGCTATAAACGCTTAGCCAATGTAACCGGTGCCACAGTTTTATCGGCCGGTATCTGGAGCATGCATTTTATAGGTATGTTGGCTTTTTCGTTATGTACAGACATTAGCTATGATCCGCTCATAACCCTCTTATCTTTTTTACCTGCATTTATTGCATGTCAATATGCCTTTTCGATTTTAGTAAAATCGCAAGGCTCGTTCAAACACCTTTTTATTTGCTCTATTTTACTCGGCGCAGGTATTGGTACAATGCACTACAGCGGCATGGCAGCAATGCAACTAGCCCCGTTATTACGTTACGACCCTGCTATGTTTGCTTTATCAATTGTGGTCGCTGTTGGTTTATCGTTTATAGCGCTTTTTACGCGTTATCATTTAACACGTTTACTCCCTAATTTATCACAGATACAAGCTCGCGTTATTACCGCTGTCATATTAGGAACTGCGGTGGCAGGCATGCACTACATGGGGATGGCCGCTACCCGCTTTGTTGCAACCTCACCGCTTTTACCCGATTACCAAAAATCAACCACTGAGCTTGCTTTTGTCGCCATAGCGGTAGCTACTGCAACAGTTGCTATAACCTGTGTTATTGCAGTTATAAATGGCATGGTTAGATACCGCCTACTGCTTGAAGAAAAATCGGCTGATGAATCTCGACTAAATGCTATTTTAGGCACTGCTATTGATGGCATTGTGACTATAGATCACACCGGTATAATTTTGAGTTTTAATGATGCTGCTAGCAAAATTTTTGGGTGGCGGGAAAGCGATGTTCAGGGTCAAAATGTAAAAATGCTCATGGCTGATGAAATCGCTCGTCACCACGATGGGTATTTGTCTAACGCCAAAAATGTAGACCTAGGTAAAGTAATCGGTATAAATAGAGATGTGTCAGCCAAACACAAAGATGGCCACCTCTTCCCTATTCGCTTAGGCATTGGAGAGGTTAATCAACCCGACCACATGCCATTATATGTTGGTTTTATTACCGATTTAACCGAGCAACGCGCTATGCAACAAAGTCTTATTGAAAAAGAGCAAAAGTACCGCTCTTTAATGGACAATATGCCAGGCGCTGCTTTTCGTTGTAAGTACGATAAAAACTGGAGCATGTTATTTATCAGCCCTATAGTGGCTGAGCTAACCGGCTACACACCAGAAGAGTTCACAGAAAGCTGCATTGAATTTAATGATCTTATTTTAAAAACAGATCAGCCAACGGTTAACGAAGCTGTAGCGCAAGCTTTGACCTCGAGTTTAAAGTACTCGGTAGAATACCGTATTCGCCACCGTAACGGTAAAGTTGTTTGGGTATTAGATAAAGGCAGTCTTACCTGTGATAAAGACAATGACCCTCAATGGATAGACGGGGTATTAGTAGATATTACAGAGCAAAAAGAATACGAAGACAAGCTAGAGCAAGCTAAATTACAAGCTGAAGAAGCAGCGCACGCAAAACAAGCGTTTATGGCTAATATGAGCCATGAGATCCGTACGCCAATGAATTCTATAATCGGTTTTAGCGACCTACTGATGGATACACCGTTAAACCAAGAACAGCAAAAACACTTAGTTACTGTAAATAATGCAGCACGTTCATTATTAAGACTCCTTAACGAAGTGCTTGATACCGCAAAGCTCGAGCGCGGAAAGCTAACTATTGAACCAGTCCACTTTAGTTTGAAGCAAGTACTCGACAGCATTATTTCGACATTTTGGCTCGAAGCAAAAAAGAAAGACCTACGTTTAAAATTAAACATTAAAGACTCTGTTGCCACAACCTACTATGGTGACCCAGATAGGTTAAGGCAAATTTTAACTAACCTCATCGGTAACGCGATTAAATTTACCGAGCAAGGTTCGGTTGAGCTAACTGTAAGCACAACGCAAACCGATCAACTCTTTTTTGAAGTGCAAGATACAGGTATAGGTATTGCTAAAGACCGCGTTAAAGCTATATTTCAGCCGTTTGTTCAGGCCGATGGCACCACTACTCGTCGCTTTGGCGGTACAGGCCTGGGAACAACCATTAGTAAACAATTAGTAGAGCTGATGGGCGGCACTATAAACCTAGTCAGTGAAGAAAACAAAGGCACCTGCTTTTATTTCTCTTTACCTCTTAAACAAGGCGATGCAGAAAAAATAGATCATTTCGATGGACTGCACACTCAATTACCATCGCTAAGGGTACTTGTGGTGGACGATATTGAGCAAAACACTGAGCTGCTCTCGTTATTACTTTCTAAAGATCAACATTTGGTAAGCAAAGCAAGCAACGGTTTAGAGGCTATTGCAATATTCGAGAAGCAAGATTTTGATGTAATTCTAATGGATATTCACATGCCTGAGTGTGATGGCATAGAAGCAACCACAAAAATTAGAGCCATAGAAAAGCAAAGGCAGCTTAAATTTACCCCCATTATTGCACTAACGGCCAGCGTCCTACAACAGGATAAACTTACAGCTAAACGTGCTGGCATGAATGGCTTTGCTAATAAGCCTATAGATATAAACCAGCTTAACCAAGAAATTGCGCAGGTGCTTGGCTTAGGTATTGCTAAAGATATGGTTATTAGCCAATCAGACCCTGAGGCTAAACACATCGACTTTGAAAAAGGTGTGATGCTTTGGGGTAATAAATGCAAGCAGTTAACCGAAATTGCCAAATTTATAAGTGACAGCAATAGGCGATTTGATATTTTATTTAATAATAAGTTATCTGAGATTAAAGACGCCAACAGCCTAATACATACCCTTAAGGGGGTCGCCGGTAATTTAGGCCTAACAACATTAATGTCTTTATTAGCCAACTTAGAGCACGAACAAACATCTGAACAATCTACAACGTTAGTAACACAAATAAAAGACGAGTTAGAGACAATAACCCAATTAATATCAGGCGATGAATGTGCACCAATCACGCGTGTTGAGAGTGAAGATACAGAGCAAAAAAGCTCGCTAAGCGCGGCTGAATTAAAGTCACTATGTGAAACGTTGCACCATGAAGCGCAAAGCGCCGAGCTCAACGATGATTTACTTGCGCAGCTTGAAAATAACGCCCCTGCACACTTACAAACTCAAATAAATGAGGTTGTAAACGCGTTTGATGAATTTGACTTTGATCAGGCGCAACATGTGCTAAACGATTTAATTAAAGAGTTTACCCAAGAATGAGAATAGTGAATGGATTTTAGCAACGACAAACCACGTATATTAATCGTTGACGATGAACCTGCGAACTTAAAAGTTATGCGAGAAGTATTAGGTAATCAATACCGTATGTCTTTTGCTAAATCGGGAGATGCAGCACTTACACTGCTTGAAAAAGAACAGCCTAAACTTATTTTACTCGATATCATGATGCCCGATATGAATGGCTTTGAGGTATGCGAAATAGTTAAAAGTACACCCGCTCTTTCGCATATCCCAATTATTTTTGTAACGGCTCTGGGCGATGAAAGCGATGAGTTTAAGGGGTTTGAACTTGGCGCTGTTGATTACATAACTAAACCTATTAGCCCTGCGATTGTGCGCGCCCGAGTTAAAACACATTTGTCGCTTGTGCAGGCCGAGCAATTAAAGCAAGCCCATGTTGATTTAGTACATCGCTTAGGTCGCGCTGCAGAGTACAAAGACACAGACACTGGCGAGCACATTGCTAGGATGAGCCAATACAGTAAATTATTAGCATTAGAGTTTGGTATGGATCAACACCAAGCCGAGCTACTTCGCCAAGCAGCCCCCATGCACGATGTAGGTAAAATAGGTATTCCTGATGCTATTTTATTAAAGCCTGGGCGATTAACCTCTGAAGAATTTGACCACATGAAACAGCACGCGGTTATTGGTGCACAAATTTTAGCAAATTCTTCATCTCCGCTATTACAACTTGCCCATAAATTAGCTATAGAGCACCACGAAAAGTGGGATGGCAGTGGCTACCCTCATGGTTTAAAAGGCGAACAAATATCGGTTGAAGGGCGTATTGTAGCTATTGCTGATGTATTTGATGCCCTTACCTCAAAACGCCCGTATAAAGAGGCCTGGGGTGTAGAAGAAGCACTTGAGCATATGCAAGCACAAGCGGGTAAACACTTTGACCCCCATCTTATCAATTTATTTGTAAATAAGCTCGATGCTATAATCGCAATTAAAAATACATATCAAGAGCAAGACTAAGTATTGCGCTTGTGCGAGCCTTGTTTTACATCACCATATATCGCTTTTATGTGCGGGTAGTCACGAGAGGTTATTTCGTGGCTATTCCCACTGTTATCTTTAAAATAAAGTGAAAACGTAACACCGTGATCGGCCAGTACTGTTTTTATATTTAAGCCATTTAAATAATCAACCCAGCAAATAAACTGTGCGCCGGTGGCAGCAAACGCAATCCCTTTACTTCGACCTTGTGCTTCAAACAACGCTAAACGCGTTGTTTTTGCGGTATCTTCAAGTGTGAGTGGCCCTTTGCCATTTTCATCCCAAAAGGCAAGCTCTTCAACTACGCTAAAGCCTAGTACCCGCTTATACCATTTTAGCGCTTCTTGGATGTTTTCAACATTAAGGTGGCAATGATCAATACCCGATAATAAGGGAACACTCATTTTATTGACCAATTTCTGATTTTAACTGCTCTAAAAACGCATACATATACTCTGTACGCCGCTGTGCCTCGGCTTTAGCTGAAGGCGTATTCATGCTCTTGGCAATATGAAGCAATTTAATAAAAAAATGATCAAGAGTATAGGTTTTATCATCTGCTTCGCGGTTAACACAAAATGGGTCATCAGGGTTATACAGTAAGCGGTTAATAGAGCCCCCTACTTTCATACAGCGGCTAACACCTATTGCACCGAGTGCGTCCATTCTATCGGCATCTTGCACTATTTGAGCTTCGACTGTTTTAACCGCAATATTGGCGCTAAAGCTATGGGCAGCGATAGCATGGTGAATATCATCAAACAAATTGGCGTCATAATTAATTGATTTTAAAAACGCAATGGCTTTATCTGCCGCCATGGTGGATGCTTTTGCTCTGTCTGGATGGTTTTTAGCCACCGCAACACAATCGTGCATCCACGCTGCCGGTAAAACAATATTCATATTGGCTTTCTCAGCGTGACATAATTGAATGGCAACACGTACTACGCGTTCAATATGCGTTATGTCGTGTGCTACATCGGCATGTATTAACGAAGTAATAAATGATCGACATTGAGAATCAAGCTGTTGTAACTCAGGGCTTAAAGCAGTGTTGGCCACAGTTATGTTCCAAAAAACTAATTTATATGAGAATTATCCGTACTTTAACGCGCTTTACACCTCCCTTGCAAAACATTCATTGTATGTTGTCCTATGCTTGACTAAAATACAGCGCTTATTTACTACTACTGAGAAGCCTTATGTCATCTGCCGTTTACCTACAAGCTGGTCGCGAAAAATCATTAAAAAGAAAACACCCTTGGTTATTTTCAAAAGCCATCAAAAAGATTAAAGGTAAACCAGGCCTAGGTGATACGGTCACCATTCACGACAGCGAAGGTAAATTTTTAGCCACCGCAGCTTATAGCCCTCACTCTCAAATAAGAGCACGTGTGTGGAGTTTTGATGAAAAAGAAGTAATAGACCAACACTTTTTTGAGCGTCGCTTACGCCGCGCTTTACACGCACGCGAGCATTCAATCGCTGAAGGCGGTTTAACCGGTTTTAGGTTATGCGCTGCTGAGTCTGACTATTTGCCAGGTGTAACCATCGATAAGTTTGATAACACCTTAGTTTGCCAATTATTAAGTGCCGGTGCCGAGCGCCATAAAGGTGAAATTGTAGGCGCGTTAATGGCTATTTTTCCGGGTGCGAATATTTATGAGCGCTCAGATGTAGATGTGCGTACCAAAGAAGGCTTAGAACCTATTAAAGGTGTACTGTGGGGCAACGAGCCATCAGCGCCTGTCATTATTGAAGAAAATGGCCTAAAGCTTGAAGTAGATATTTTAGAAGGCCACAAAACAGGCTTTTACCTGGATCAACGTGATAGCCGCGCAGCACTTGAGCGCTTTTCAAAAGATAAAACCGTATTAAATTGCTTTAGTTACACAGGTACTTTTTCGCTTTACGCACTACGTGGTGGCTGTACACACGTCACTAATGTTGATGTATCACAACCAGCACTGGATACCGCTAAGCGTAACGTAGAGCACAATAACTTAGATTTAAATAAAGTCGATTTTGTTAAACAAGATGTGTTTAAGCTATTACGCCAATACCGTGATGAAGGCAAACAGTTTGACACTATTGTGATGGACCCACCAAAGTTTGCAGACAACAAAGCGCAATTAACCGGTGCATGTCGTGGTTATAAAGATATAAACATGATTGCCATGCAAATATTAAAACCAGGCGGTACACTACTTACCTTCTCATGCTCTGGGTTAATGGAGCAAAACTTGTTTCAAAAAGTGGTAGCAGACGCTGCGCTAGATGCAGGTAAAGAGCTATTGATTATGGAGCGTTTAAATCAAGCGGCCGATCACCCTATTGCTGGCAGTTACCCTGAAGGCTTTTACTTAAAAGGCTTAATTTGTAAGGTTTACTAAAAATTATTGTTATTACCTACAAGGACGTAGGTAATAAAATCGAACGTTATTTAACACCCGCGATAACAAAAACCAGCCGCTAGGTGTTTATTAAGTTTAATTAAACTGGACTATTTCTAATCCTGCAGTAATAGTGCCATCATCTTCTTTGCTAGCACGTATAACTTTAGCCGTGGCATTTAAAGAAGCAATACTTGGGTGTGTCGATTCTATATTAACCTGTAGTAAGGTATCGAGCTCAAGTAAGTCATCTAAATGTAGCGATAACCCTGTGGCACTTAAATCAACACATTCTGCGGTATAATTTAGCCCAGCAACAGGCTCTATTGTTGTTAATTGAGCAGGCGTATTTACCTGCATACGTCTAAAATTGCGCTTATCTTCAGTAAACATGCATCACCTTTAAACAACCGTGTTTATTTGCTCAAATAAAGTACCCATCGAAAACGGTTTTACTACATAGGCATCACACCCTGCATCAAAGCCAGCTTGTTTTTCCGAGGGCGACTCTAAGCCCGAAACCATAACAACAGGTATATTTTTAGTTTCAGGCGTGTGCTTAAGCATCCGACATGTATCATATCCATCTAGGCCTGGCATACATACATCAAGCAAAATAATATCCGGCGGGTTAGCAATGGCAGACGCCAAACAGCTTTTCCCTGAGTCAGCATAACTAACATCAAATTTTGAGGTCAGGGCAGATTTTAGCATTTCATAATTAAAATACTCGTCATCTACAACTAACAATCGCTTAATCTTATGTTCAACCGATGAGGACATAGCTATGTCGCTTCCTTCTCAACCAAAAATAAATCCTTCTATTAAGGTACTAAGCTTAATAGAAAATGCAAGTTTTATTCTATCTCTTTTATCGCATTCATCACGCGTTTTGCAGAAATAGGATATGGGGTACCTAAGGTTTGCGCAAACAGTGACACCCTAAGCTCCTGCTGCATCCAAAAAATAGCATTTACCTGTTGTGGAATAGGCAAGCCTTTTGGAATTTTATTTACGAGCTTTTTGTACTCTTGCGCTACTTTTTCAAGCTCTAAAACGCACAATCTATCGCGGTTAGGATCAACAGGCAGTTTTTCTAAACGTTTTTGAATCGCTTTTAAATAACGAATAAGGTCGGGCATCTTATTCGCACCGTGAGCGCTCACAAACCCTTTAAAGATAAGTGACTCAAGCTGCGATTTTATATCGCCATGGGCAGTTATCATAGTTAAATCGACACGCCCTTTCATTTTTTTATGTAACGCGTGGGCAATGCTTAAAACTTGCTCAACCTGTGTGGCAATTTCGACCACTGCATCGCCTAGTTCGCCCCTAATTTGCTCTTTAACTTTATTAAAGGCCGCTTCATCACGAATATCGCCATGTTTTATTAATAAGCTGTCTACGCCAGCTGCAATACAATCGTCAATTAAATCTGCAATTTTACCAAACGGATTAAAGTACAAGCCCAGTTTGGCTTTATTAGGCAAGTTTTGCTGAAGGTACTTTATCGGCGACGGTACATTTAATAATACTAAACGACGTAAACCTTGCTGATGCGCTTGCTGCGCTTTTTCTTCACTATCAAACAGCTCAATCGCCGCTGTGGCTTTTTTATCTACCAGCGCTGGGTAAGCTTTTATTTCGTATTGGCCTTGCTTTTTAACATACGAGGCAGGCAAAGCACCAAAGTCCCATTGCGTTAAATCTGCTTTTTCAATGCCTTTATCAGCCACCTTGGAAAGCGTATCGGTTACTTTACCTTGCAGCTGTGCTTTTAGTTTTGCCAAATCTAGGCCGCGTGCAAGCAATTTATCGTGCTCGTCACGAACCTCAAACTGCAACCTTAAATGAGGCGCCAGTGCGTTTAAATCCCACGCTTCTAAATCTACTTTTACACCTGTCATTCTTAGTAAGCGTGTAGTAAGTGCATCAAGTAAGCTGCCTTGCATAGGCTCAATGGCAGCCAGTACAGCGTCAGCGTAATTGGGAGCAGGTACAAAGTTACGACGTAACGACTTAGGTAACGATTTAATTAAACCACTTATTAGCTCATGCCTAAAGGCCGGTATGTGCCAATCAAACCCGGTTTCTTGCACTTGGTTTAAAAGTGCTACCGGTATTTGTACAGCCACCCCATCAACGGCTTGCCCTGGATCAAAATGATAGCTCAGCGGCAAAATGATATTATCTTGCTGCCATGTATCTGGGTAATCAAACTCAGTAATATTACTTGCGCCGTGCTGCATAAGCTCTTCACGGGTCATGTATAGGTAGCGTTTGTCTTGTTGCTTTTGAGCCTTATACCACTTTATAAAAGCTGCACGGTTGTTGATTTCCTTAGGTATTTTTTTATCGTAAAATTCAAATAACGTTTGCTCATCAACCAAAATATCGCGACGTCGCGATTTATGCTCAAGCACCTGAATATCTTCTATTAGCTCGCGGTTGTATGCTAAAAACTGCTCATTTAAGCCAAGCTCTTGCTCTACAAGGGCGGTACGTACAAATAGCTCGCGGCTAACTTTAGGGTCTATATTGCTATACACACAGCGGCGTTTATTAACCACCAATAAGCCATACAAGGTTTGCTGCTCGAACGCGATAACAGCGCCTGGCTTTTTCTCCCAATGCGGCTCAGAGTAGCTTCGTTTTACTAAATGCTGTGCAAAGGGCTCTACCCAATTAATATCTATTTTGGCGTTAATACGTGCGTATAACTTACTGGTCTCTACCAGCTCTGCCGACATAATCCATTTGGGGCTCTTTTTAAATAACCCAGAACCCGGAAAGATATGAAACTGGCTATTACGAGCGCCTTTATATATTTGCTTTTCGTCTTTAAAGCCTATGTGGCTTAACATACCGCTCAGTAGCGCTTTGTGAATTAGCTCAGAGTCAGCCACTTGCGTGGTGGCTTTAATTTTCATTTCGTTGCACACAGTGCTTATTTGATAAACAATGTCTTGCCACTCGCGAATACGCATGTAAGCTAAAAAGTCTTTTTGGCACAACTTTCTAAACTGGCTATTAGTCAGCTCACTTTGCTGCTCTTCTAGGTAATTCCAAAGGTTTAAAAAAGCAATAAAATCCGAGTCAGGATCATCAAAGCGACTATGTTTTTCGTTCGCTGCGGCGCGTTTTTCTTGCGGGCGCTCGCGTGGGTCTTGAATCGACAGCGCAGCCACAATAATAATAACTTCTCGAAGCGCACCGAGCTTATTAGCGCTAAGCACCATTTTAGCTAAACGCGGGTCTACTGGTAAGCGGCTAAGCTCACGCCCTGATTGCGTTAAACTCGTTTGATGGCGCTTTTTACTTGGCTTAATCGCCTGAAGCTCTTCAAGTAAGGTTAAACCATCGTTAATATTGCGACTATCTGGCGCTTGTACAAACGGAAACTCGCTCATATCGCCAAGCCCTAATGCCAACATCTGCAAAATAACTGAGGCTAAATTAGTGCGCAGTATTTCTGGGTCTGTAAACTCAGGACGAAATATAAAGTCATCTTCTGAGTACAAACGAATACAAATACCTGCTTCAACACGGCCACAGCGTCCCATACGCTGGTTCGCACTTGCCTGAGAAATTGGCTCAATAGGTAAGCGCTGCACTTTAGTACGATAGCTGTAACGGCTAATACGCGCTGTACCTGGGTCTATTACATAACGAATACCGGGCACCGTTAATGAAGTTTCGGCCACGTTTGTAGATAAAATAATATGGCGGCGCGAATGCGGGGCAAATATACGGTTTTGTTCTGCGTTAGATAAGCGAGAATAAAGTGGTAATACGTCGGTGTGTTTTAAATTACGTTTTGAGAGCGCCTCTGCGGTATCGCGTATTTCACGCTCGCCATTTAAAAATATGAGAATATCCCCTGGCCCTTCAGCGCACAACTCATCTACCGCATCAAAAATACCTTGTAATTGGTCGCCTTCGGCTTCCATAGCGTCTTTATTTATATCGCTTATAGGGTTATAGCGCACCTCAACGGGGAATGTACGTCCCGATACTTCAATAATGGGCGCATCATCAAAGTGCTTTGAAAAGCGCTCAGGGTCAATGGTGGCCGAGGTAATAATAACTTTTAAGTCGGGACGCTTTGGCAGTAAGTTTTTTAAATATCCTAAAATAAAATCGATATTTAAGCTGCGCTCATGGGCTTCATCAATAATGATGGTGTCGTACTGGTTTAAAAAACGGTCTTGTTGTATTTCGGCAAGCAAAATACCGTCGGTCATCAGTTTTACGTAAGTATTATTAGACACCTGATCGCTAAAACGTATTTTAAAACCGATCTGTTGGCCAAGCTCACATTTCATTTCCTCAGCAATGCGGTTAGCTACACTTCTCGCAGCTAAACGTCTTGGCTGAGTATGGCCAATAAAGCCATCAACCCCACGGCCAAGCTCTAAACACATTTTAGGTATTTGCGTTGTTTTACCTGAACCGGTTTCGCCAGCAATAATCACCACTTGATTATTCGCAATCGCGTCTTTAATAACGTCCTTTTTTTGACTTACCGGTAATTGCTCAGGGTACGTTACAGAGGGCAGCTCTGCTAAACGTTTTACACGTAGCTGCTGGCTGCGGGTGATATCAGCTGCTATTTTTTCAAGGGCATTGGCCTGCTTAGACTCATCGTGTATTTTTTTTACGCCATGTAAGCGTTTTTTAAATATAAACTGATCTTTTTTTAAGCACGTTTTAAGCTCGCCAAACAACTGACCTAGGTTTACCACCCGCACACCTTATAAATTTAATAAATGAGGGCTAATAGTATCAAAATAAACGCGCAGCGTTAATCCTACAAACGCTATAAGGCATATATATCACGCTATTGCTCTTTAAAAATTCCCACAAAGGTTGCTTGCGTGTTCGATTTGCTCGCTCGGTACATGCCCGAGGTATTAAATGGCATACTAATATGGCCTTTAGCATCCACAATAATAACGCCACCTGTGCCGCCTATAGGTGCAAGCACGTGGTTAATAACCTCATCCCCTGCTTGTTCAATGGTTTTATTTTGATATTTAACACGCGCGCAAATATCGCTTGCAACACTGTAGCGAATAAAATACTCGCCGTGTCCAGTGGCCGACACCGCACACGACTCGTTTTCTGCAAATGTACCCGCACCAATCACTGGCGCATCACCAATGCGGCCAAAGCGCTTTGCGGTCATGCCACCTGTAGAAGTACCTGCGGCTAAATTGCCATTTTTATCAAGTGCCACAGCGCCTACGGTGCCCATTTTATAATTTGTTGGCAGGGCTTTATGCGCAGCTTGATAGTTTTTGCTGGTGGCTTTTTCTTTTTCTAATTTTTGCTTTGCTTTTAAAAGTGCTTCATAACGATGCTTAGTATCAAATATATTATTTTCTATCAGCGCAACGCCCTGCTCTTTTGCAAATTCTTCAGCGCCTTGGCCGCTTAGCATTACGTGTACTGAGTTATCCATTACTAAACGGGCTAATTGAATTGGGCTTTCTATGTGCTTTACACCAGCAACTGCACCCGCTTGTCGGTTTCGTCCATCCATTATCGAGGCATCAAGTTCATGGCTGCCATCATAGGTGTACACTGCACCGCGCCCGGCATTAAAATAAGGTGACTGTTCTAATACTTTAATGGCTGTGGTAATTGCATCTAAGCTTTCGCCACCTTTTTCAAGCACGCTGTAACCGGCCTCTACTGCTTCGGCTAGTTTAGCTCGGTAGGCTTTTTCTTTCTCTGGGGTAAATTTTGCTTTTTCAATTGTGCCTGCTCCACCATGAATCGCAATGGCAAACGGGGCTTGTTCGCTAAATACATGCATACTGAAGGCTAAGCAACTGCTGGCTAAAACCGATAATAAAACTGTTTTTTTCATAGTGGGCTCTTTTTACAAATAGGGTAAAAACAATGTGAATGGTTACAACGAAGATTTCAACTAAAGCAAGTTTAATGGCACAAAAAAAGCGCCATCAGGCGCTTTTTAGCTAAACGTGTATATAATTACGCGCTTTGTTTTGCTTTTAAACGTGCTAAACGAGCTACTTGGTGAGTAGATGTTAAGAACGAATAAATAGGTGCTAAGTAACCACGCTTACGAAGCTCTAAAAACTCTTCATCGCTAAGTGAGTTTAGTTTTTTCTCATCGATAAGGTAAATACCGTTGATGTCTTTTTTCTCGCCTTTAATGTCTACAGTTAGCGTTTGCGCTACTAGTAGCTCTTTATCAGCTAAGTATTTAGTGAATGCTTCTGTTACTTGAGAAAACTCAATGAAAGACACTAAAGACTCTTTACGACGCTTCAAGTACTCTGTTTCTTCGCCGTTTTCAAATAATGCATTACCTTCTTCTTCACCAACAAGTGAGCTGGCTTCGTCAATCACAATACCGTATTGATCTTGCTCAGGATGCTTTACTAGACCTAGTGGGTAACGCGTTGATGCCATAGGAGCAAAAGCTGCTGTCCATTTGCCATCTTCTACAAACAGGTTTTCGCCTGGCTCTAGACCAAACATTGCAACTGCTTGGAAAGTACCGCTTTCGTTGTTTTTAACAAAAGACATTGGAAATTCATTTGCTACGCGTGCAAACTCGTGTGCAACTACTGGCACTAAATGTTGAGTTTTCATAAATTCAACGTTGATGCCGTTTTGAATTTTAGTGTTGGCATGCTTTTCGTTGTGTAAAGGCTGTACTTGTTGCTCCGCCATGTTACTGCTCCGTTTATTTTTAATATATGTTTCATTGTTAATGCCTTTAGGCTAATGCTTTTGAACGAAAAAAGGAAGGGAAAGTTTTATGACAACCGTCATGAAAAAATAAAGTTTAACTAAATCTGTGCGTTGCTAAAAAATAGACAGCTAAAACCACCTGAATATGGTTAAAAACACCGCACCTCATGGTTGTTTTTAATACAACCTTATAAAAACCGTTAACATTGGTTAACAGTTAGCACTACTTTTTTTGCTACAAATAGCATTAAATTTAGGCAAATAAAAAGGCAGCTTAAAATAAGCTGCCTTTAAAGTGTGATTGAAAACCTAAATTAAGGCGCCCAATATACTTCTATATTAATGCTCGGGTGATTAAGCACTGCGCGAAGTGGCATATCGTTTACCTCGCCTCCCGCTTTAGCTTGCTTGTAAACCGCTAGCTTTTCTTCACCGCTTATAAGTAACTTGACCACTTTTGAGTTTGCTATTGCATTTAACGTTAGCGTCATGCGCTCTGTAATGCTGCCTGTGACGTCACTTTCTATAGCGTTAATAGCGCACACAGTTTGCTGGGTTGTTAAACCATGCTCAAGGCCCTGCGCATGTGGGAACAAAGACGCTGTATGGCCATCTGGGCCCATGCCTAATATAGTTACATCGTACGGTGCTTTTAAAGCACTATAAGCGGCTTCACATACTTGTGTGCCCTGCTCGGCCGTTGCGGCATCGTTTTTCATTGTAATGAAGTTTGCTGCACTGCCGTAATTTTGTAATAAAGTGCTTTTTATAAACGCTTCGTTACTTTTTTCATGGTTTGGCTCAACCCAGCGCTCATCCACCATGGCAACATCAACGTTTTGCCAATCTAAATCAAGCGTTGATAAATGCTTGTACGCCGGCGCAGGAGACGAACCACCCGATACCATTAGCACAGCACGGCCATCACTTTTAATACCATCACGTAAAGATTGCTCAAGCGTATGTGATAGCTCAGCGGTTAACTCACCTTTTGAGTCAAAAAATTTTTCAACAAGTGTTGCCATACCTTACGCCTTATCGCCTGTGTTAAACCACACGTGGTTGTTTTCAGCTAATAATTCATCAGCATCATCCGGTCCCCAGCTACCAGCACGGTAAAGTGCAGGTTTGCCTTTGGTTTGCCAGCGCTCAATAATTGGATCTATCCATTTCCATGCTTGGCGAACTTCGTCACGGTGTATAAATAACGATGGGTTATTAGCTGCAGCATCAAGCATTAAGCGTTTGTAAGCATCAGAATGGAAACCATTGCTGTACGCTTGAGAAAGCTCAATATTCATCGTTACCGGCTCTAATTGCATTTCAAGGTTATCAAGGCGCTTAGACATAAGCGTTAATTGAATCGTCTCTTCAGGTTGCAAGCGAATAACAAGGCGGTTTGGCTCAATATTACCTACGTTTCCTTCATAAATATTGTGCGATACTTTTTTGTATTCAACCACAATTTCTGCACATCGTTTAGCCATACGCTTACCTGTACGAAGGTAAAATGGTACCCCCGCCCAGCGCCAGTTATCAATATGTGCACGAATAGCAACAAAGGTTTCTGTTTTGCTTGAACCTTCATTAAGCTCTTCTAGGTAACCTGGTACAATTTTACCGTTTAAGTCGCCTGGTACATATTGACCACGAACGATATTTTCATCCACGTCACCTTCAAGTAACGGACGAAGTGCCTCTAGTACTTTTAGTTTTTCAGTACGGATACTGTTTGCGTTTAGTTTATTTGGTGATTCCATTGCCACTAAGCACAATAATTGTAATAAGTGGTTTTGCACCATATCACGCAGCGCACCGGCTTTATCGTAAAAACCAGCACGGCTTTCAAGGCCTACCGTCTCTGATAAACTAATTTGAATATTATCAATAGATTTGGCATCCCACATGTTTTCAAACAATGAGTTTGAAAAACGCAATGCCATAAGGTTTTGTACTGTCTCTTTACCTAAATAGTGGTCAATACGGAAAATTTGCTCTTCGTCAAAAAACTCTGCAATTTTACCATTGATAGCCTCTGCAGATTCGCCACAGTAACCAATTGGCTTTTCAACAACTACACGTGAAGTTGGCGTGATTAGCCCTTTCGTTGATAAAATTTCACAACATGTGCCGTAAACAGCAGGCGGAAGTGATAAGTAAAATACGCGAGATTTATTGCTGTCGTGCTCATCTAAAATGCCTTTAAGTACATCCCAGTTGTCGTCAGCTTCGGTTACGTTGCTAACTACAGGCACTAAGTAAGTAGAAAATGCTTTCCAATCTTTAGCGTTATATTCGCCTTTACTTAAAAATTCTTTCAGGGCGTTGTGTGCTGTTTCTATGTAGTCAGCACGCTTACTTTCTTCACGCACTGTAGGCAGAATACGTGAGCCTTCTGGTAAGTTGCCTTCTTGATATGCTCTGTACATTGCAGGTAGCAATTTGCGTAACGCAAGATCACCACCGCCCCCAAAAATTATAATATCAAAAGGATTAAGCATAGTTACTCTCTACGTTTGTAATACCTAAAAGCGACTTCCATAAGCCGCTTGGTATGCAGGTTTAGTGCTTGAATGACAGTGGCTCTTAGGGTTAATAAAAGCCTATTGAATGTTTTACGCTAAGTTGTTGTGTTTATTATTTGACTATTTGCACAATTAAATGAGTCTTAGGAGTCCTGTAAATCCTCTCACAAAAATACAGGCCCTAAGAACTCCAGCGCTACCCGTTCAAAGGTACTCGGTTTGCTTATTTACATAAGCGAATATATTACTGCGTACGATGCTGCTTGTAGTACGCAATTAAGCCATTCGTTGAACTATCGTGAGCGTGTTTTACGCTGTCATCGGTTAGTTCGCTTTCAATTTTAGAGGCAAGGCCTTTACCAAGCTCTACACCCCATTGATCAAATGAGCAAATTTCTAAGATTATGCCTTGGCAGAAAATTTTATGTTCGTACAGCGCAATTAAGCGTCCTACTGTTTTCGCATCAACTGTATCTAGCAGTATAGATGTTGTAGGGCGGTTCCCCTGATGAATTTTATGATTTAGCAACTCATCAATTTGCGCTTGTGTTTTACCTTTTGCGGCTAAATCTTCAGTAATTTGCTGTGCATCTACACCGCTCATCATTGCTTCTGTTTGCGCTAAAAAGTTAGATAATAAAATATCGTGATGTTTATCTACGGCTACCTGCGGCTTAACTGAAGCAATAAAATCAGCAGGTACAATCACATTACCTTGATGTAAACATTGATAAAACGCATGTTGGCCGTTAATA
The DNA here is from genome assembly GCF_030296835.1 of Pseudoalteromonas sp. MM1. Taxonomy (NCBI): domain Bacteria; kingdom Pseudomonadati; phylum Pseudomonadota; class Gammaproteobacteria; order Alteromonadales; family Pseudoalteromonadaceae; genus Pseudoalteromonas; species Pseudoalteromonas sp. MM1. The sequence goes on from NZ_AP027922.1 coordinate 2,328,545, forward strand.
CCGGTCATACCCCAAATAATAGGAACCGTTGTATAAGGTACGGTTTCGCCTGCAAAGTTAACATGTTTACCGTTACTTTCCATCTCACCTTGTTGTAAATAGGCAGGTAACATATGAAGCGCTTGGTCGTACGGTAAAATAGCTTGCGACGTAAAGCCTAAAAAGCTGGTATTCCATACACTTAGTAGTGCCATTATAAGCGGAATATTTTGCTCAAATGGGGCTGTTTTAAAGTGCTCGTCCACTTCAAATGCGCCTTCTAAAATAGCTTCAAACGCGTCATAACCTAGGTATAACGCAATAGGTAAGCCTATCGCACTCCAAAGTGAAAAGCGACCCCCAACCCAATCCCACATAGTGAATACGTTTTCATCGCTAATACCAAAAGCGGCGGTTTTTTCTAAATTAGTGCTAACAGCAACAAAATGCTTAGCAATGGCGCTGTCATCTTTTGCGGTTTGTAAAAACCAATCAACGGCCGTTTTGGCGTTAGTCATGGTTTCTGAAGTGGTAAATGTTTTTGATGAAATAACAAATAATGTTGTTTCTGGATCAATTGCTTTTAACACAGAGGCAATTTGAACACCGTCAGCATTAGATACGTAATGCACGTTTAATGTGTCATCTGCAAGTGCTTTAAGCGCTTCGGTTGCCATTTGCGGACCAAGATTTGAACCACCCACGCCAATGCTTACCACATCTTTTACTGCTTTACCTGTGTAACCAAGCCATTGACCGCTGCGTACTTTTTCAACAAAGGCTTTAATTTTTGCTAATTCGTTATCAACCGCTTGTGTTACGTCTTCGCCGTCAACAACTAAAGGTGTATGAGCACGATTACGTAAAGCGGTATGAAGAACGGCACGCTCTTCTGTAATATTAATTTTTTCACCGCTGAACATTTTGTCGCGCCAAGAGGCAATGTCACACTCTTTAGCAAGCTCGATGAGTTGTGCAAAAATAGTTTTATCAATACGCTGCTTTGAATAATCAAACAACACACCTGGAATTTGAGTAGAGAATTCATCAAATCGTGTATTATCTTGTGCAAATAACGTTTTTAGATGGGTTTGTTTCATCTGCGCAGCACTATTTTGCAGTGCTTGCCAACTTGCTAATTGCGAACGATTAGACATGTAAATATCCTCTAAAATATTTAAACTAATGATTTAAAAACAGTTTTAGGTAAAAAGACTTCGCTAATTGCGCGTAGTGCTAATAAAAAAGCAAGCGCGTAGTATAACGAAAAAAGCAATAAAAATGCTGTTTTTATAATTTATGATGCAGATAATAACGCAATTTTTTACTTTTGACACCGGTATCATAAAAATTTTATGAATTAATTACCCACAAATTTTAAGCATTTAACAGTTTAATCAACATTTATTAAATATTCATGAATTACGCATAAAATGCATGCGCGGCAGATGCCTGGCTATTAAAGTGGTTAAAACACTTACAAATTTAGGCCAAAAATTAGCTCATCAAGGCCAAGCCACCCGCTACGTTATAAATATTCTTAAAGCCTAACTGCTGTAAATTAGCTGCCGCAATTTTAGAGCGATTGCCACTTCTACACAATAAAATATAAGTATGCTGCGGGTTTAATTGATTTTGCACTATGGCGTTAGCCATACGGCTAAGTGAAATATTAAACGTATTGGCTAAAGGCGCGGCAAAAAGCGCCGCCACGTTAATTGCACCATGTTCATACGGTTCACGAGTATCAATTAAATACACATCTTTTTGCGTTAATAGCGTTTTGGCTTGTGCAAAGTCTAGCTGCTTGGTGTGTGATTGGACCGCTGCTTGTACATAGCCACACAATTGGCTACTAGTTTGTATATGCAGCTGATCGTGTTGTGCTTTTAGCTGCACAAATTGCGCTGTATTTATTTCTTCATTTAATAATGGGTTAAGCAAAGGCGTTTGTGCGCGTACTGTACGCCAGTTTATGGCAAAGCATTGCTGATAGTCATGCCCAGAACAAATAACCGTATCATCACTTATTTGCTCGCCAAGGCTAATAAGCGAGTGTGCCATTTGTGTCGCACTCCCCCCTTCAAGCGAGGTATTACCAAGCCCTGCCGGTAAAATTAAATCGCCACAAAAACAATAATCAACATGGTTTGTGGCGCGCTCTTTTAATAAATAACTCACACTGTCTTTGCTGTGCCCTGGGGTTGGCTTTGTGGTTAGCGTTTTTGTACCAAGCTCAATGCTATTTTGCATCGTATGTGTTGTGCCCAGTACTTCATTTAACAAAGCCACTGCGCTTGGGCGATCTTGGTGATGGTGGGTATCTAAAATTGCTTTTACGTTGAGCTGTTGTGTGCTTACTATGTTTTCAAAGCGCGGAATAAGCTCTATTACCGGGTCAATAATAACGGCGCTGTTGTCGTCACTCACATACAGCCAACTACACGCCCCTTTATGTCTAAACTGTGTTAATCCCAGCGCGCACACTTCTTGCTTTGGCGACGCACTATCAGAAACTATTAAGCAATTGGCCTCTAATACCGCCTTTAGCGAGCATATACGTTTGCATGCTTGGCTAATTTGCGCTTGTGTTGCAGCAGGCCCAAACGACAACCTAATGGCGTTTTCACTTTGCCAATTAGTGGCTCCCATTGCATCAAGCACAAAACTACGCGTTGCACCGGTACTGCACGCCGAGCCACCACTGACTCTAATGCCTGCTGCGTCAAATAAATCAATAACCTCTTTGGAGGTAAGCGTATCGACAGCAAAATTAAGGGTGGTAGGCACAGAATGTGAAAACTCGTGATTAAAGGTTATATCTCCAAAGGTACTTTTCAGCGCATTAAGTAGTTGTGCTCGATAGCTATTTAATACCTCAACCGACTTAAATGTGTCGTCGTTTTGATCTAGTAGCAAGTTAAACAATTTATTAAGCCCTGCTATGCCTGGTAAATTTTCGGTGCCAGAGCGCATGCCGCTTTCTTGCCCGCCCCCCGCAATAAATGGTGTGTAGGCGCTGCCATTTTTAATATATAAAAAACCAATTCCCTTTGGTGCATACAGTTTATGGCCCGAAAACGGGGCATAATCTATACTGGTACGGCTAAGCGCGAGCGTCTGTTTACCTAAAGCTTGTACACAATCAACCATCCAAGATACTGACTTATTACGACTACGAATAGTATGCTCAATAGCGTTTAGGTCTTGATAAACACCGGTTTCGTTATTAACCGCCATGGTACAAATCATTAGCGCGTTATTTATGTGCTCACTAATAAACGCTAAATCTAAAACCCCTTTGCTATCAACAGGAATAGCCAGTAATTGGGCGTTAATACCTAAAACGCTATTCCAATGTTTTAACGTATTAGGCACCGCTTTGTGCTCAGTTGCCCCGTACAATAATACAGGGTTTTTAATCGTATGATTTTTAGCATGAATGAGCGTTGATACAATGGCTGTTTGTATGCCCTCTGTCGCGCCTGAGGTAAAAAGAATATCGCCATCGGGCGCGCCAATCACTTTACGTGCATTTTGCCTTGTTTGTTCTAATAAGTACTTAGCTTGTATACCGCTAATATGGGGGCTAGAGGGGTTACCAAAACAAATTTGCATGGTGTGCGACACCACATCGGCAATACAGGGTAAAACAGGCGTTGTAGCGTTTGCATCAAGATAAACTTGGGCAGCTTGTTCATCGTGCAATAAAAACTCAGACATTAAAAACGCACCTTTATTACTAAAAAATATATCTTATACCCAATAGTACATAAGTTTATTCACATTGGGTAATAATCAATTAGTAACTTAGGTGCGTTTACTATGCTTTTTTAAACTAAAAGTATATTGCGTTACTCTGCCAGCTCTTTTGCTATTTCTTCGTGTGTTGATGACCAGGCATTAATTAATGCTTTTACAAGTGATGCTAAAGGTATGGCAAAAAACACGCCCCAAAATCCCCATAAGCCACCAAAAAATAGTACTGCAACAATTATAAATACCGGGTTTAAGTCAACCGCCTCGGAAAACAACAAGGGCACTAATACATTACCATCGAGCGCCTGAATAATTCCGTATATTATTAACACCGTCCAAAACTGTGTTTCGATACCAAATTGAAATAACGCCACCGCTGCAACCGGTATGGTAACTAATGCAGCGCCAACAAACGGAATTAAAACCGAAAACCCAACCAGTACACCAAGTAACGCTGCATAACGTAAATCAAGTACAGTAAAGGCAATAAACGAGGTGCCACCCACAATTAAAATTTCGAATACTTTACCGCGAATATAATTCATTATTTGCTGATTCATTTCGTGCCACACTTGCAAAATCAACCGGCGCTGCTGCGGAATAAGCTTAGCGGCACTACTTGTAAGCTCAAGCTTGTCTTTAAGCATAAAAAATACCAGTAAAGGTACAAGCACCAAATAAATAAGCCATGCCACAACATCTTTTAACGAAGTGAGTGAAAACGACACGATAACTTGACCAAACTCCAACGCCTTGGCCTCTACACTGGCTACAATAGCTTGGACCTGCTCGGCATTTATTAAACTAGGGTATTGCTGTGGTAAGGCCATTAAAAATGACTTCCCTTGCTCTACCATGTGCGGGGTTTCTTGTACTAAATTACTAGTTTGCTTCCAAAGTACTGGGCCAATAACCAAAATAAGGGTAAGCATAACCCCGGTAAATATCAGCATCACAATAACAGTGGCACTAAAACGTTTTAAACCAAAGCGCTCTAAGTGCACCACTGGCCAATCAAGTAAATAAGCAATCACTAATGCTACTAATACAGGAACAATTAACGAGCCAAAAAAGTACAGTAGTGCCACAGAGGCAATGAGTAAAAAAAGTAAGGTGACTGAATGAGGATCTGAGAATTTCCTTTCGTACCATGTTTTAACGTATTCAAACATGCAATGGCTCCACTAGTAGTAGTCCTTGGTATTGATCAAATTTATATGTATATGCATTTTTTGTTAAAAAACGCGTAATATCATCTGCGCTTTCGTCGTTATTTATACTAAACGTTATTGCCTTATTAGTTGACTGCGCACTACGAAGCGCTAATTTAAATTGTACAAACTGTTGTGGGCATTTAAATTTTTTTAAATCGCACTCTAACATAACTACTTTACCCGCTAAGTAAAATGAATAATAAGTCGCATATTGTCGGTCATTGTATTTATAAAATGTGAACAGCAGTAACTTTTTCTTAAAACCACCCCTGCAATGGTTTATCCTTATACCATAATTAGCAGTAAGGATAAGTTAATGCCTGGCACGCATAATAAAGCGCAACTACCTAGTAATCCAACTCTCAAAGAGATTAATTGGTACAAAAAGCAGATAAACTGGGGAGAGCTCCCGCCTTTTTATCATCTTGTTGCTTCTTCGGTCAGTGAGTCTGAAGGAATATTGGAGCACGGATTTGATAATGCTGTAAAAAGCTTAATTAATAAACGCAATTGGAACTTAGACTTACTTGATGGCTATGAAGATGATTTTGGTGAAATACACACCAAGCATAAGCCGCGTATAGCACTGCACCAAGTATTTACCGACCGTGGCTTTGAGCTTTGGGCGCAACCCTATGCTAAAGACATTATTATTGATCAGTACGTTAAAGATAACCGCTTTATGGAGTTTAAAGTATGGGATCCGCATTCAATGAAAAACCTGATCCGCATAAATCAGCTCCATAAGTTTATTGGCTTTTATTTTGAGCGCGGCGACAAGGCCGATAAAGCCATTATTTTACATGCACATAAGGTAGTACATAAAATTATTAAATTTTTGCAACAGGAATTGAACGTTGTAAAGCTTGATGGAGTCACAATAAAAGAACTCTACCAATTGTGCGAAAAAGACAGCCGTGCAAGCAGCGATGAAATTGACATAGCAAAAATTGCCATTGGTGAACAAATTAACAAGGAATAAAATGCAGCTAAAATCAGCCTTTATCACTTTATGCAGTGCCGCGCTTACCTTTAGCCTACTGGTTAGTGAGCCGTTAAAGGCACAAACAAACTTTACGCTACCGGATTTAGGCACGTCTGCGCTACAAGTTTTGCCACTTGAAAAAGAACAAGCCATTGGCGAAGTGATGATGATGCAAATAAGAGGCTCATCACCGGTAGTAAACGACCCCGTTTTAGACGAATACTTAACCACACTTGGCCGAAAACTAGTAGCTAATGCAAACGACGTGCGTTTTCCTTTTTCTTTTTTTTGGGTAAATAACAACGAAATTAACGCCTTTGCTTTTTACGGCGGGCATGTTGGTGTGCATACTGGGCTTATTGCGCAATCAGATAACGAAAGCCAATTTGCCTCTGTACTTGGGCACGAAATAGCGCACGTAACTCAGCGCCATTTAGCTCGTCGTATTCAGCAACAGCAAGACAACAGCGCACTGACTATTGCGGGCATGATAGCCGGTATATTAGCCACCGTTGTGGCTCCCGATGCAGGTATTGCTATTATTTCGGCTAACCAAACTCAAGCTGCGTTTAGCCAACTAACTCACAGCCGTGCTGCCGAGCAAGAAGCCGACAGAATTGGTATGCAAACCCTTAATAACGCCGGTTTTGACGCCCGCGCATCGAGTGAGTTTTTAACTAAACTTGCAGCGCAAATAAGATATAAGTACAAGCCACCCGCTTTTTTACTCACTCACCCCTTACCAGAGAGCCGTGTATCTGACGTACGCCTGCGTGCAGAGCAATACCCTGTACGCCATTTAAACCCAAGCCTTGAGTTTAATTTAGCAAAAAGCCGTGTACTTGCCCGTTATGCCAACAAACCCGAAAATGCCGAAGCGTTGTTTAAAAAGTTAATGCGCGAAAACAGTTACAACAATACCGCGCTTAAATACGGCTTGGGCATAAGCTTACTTGATCAAGATAAACTAGATGAAGCCGCCGAAATTTTAGAGCCGCTATTAGCGCAAAACCCTAAAAATTTATTTTATATCGATACCCATACCGATTTACTAATAGCGCAAAAAAAAGCCGACGAGGCCGTAAAGTTTTTGGCTGAACTAAACAACTATCGCCCTAACAACCAAGTTATTACTTTAAACTATGCAAATGCGGCACTAGAGGCTGAACAGTTTGAATTAGCTGAAAACATTTTAAAAAGCTTTTTACTTGAAAAGCCCGATCATAGCTTAGGCAAACAGCTATTAGCCGATGCCTATAAAAAACAAGACAAGCTTGCTGCTTATCACGAAGCCAATGCTGATGTGTTATCGCAATATGGCGCGTATATTAAAGCCGCAGACGAAATCCAAAAAGCACTTAACTTCGTAGAACCCACTGAGCTGGTTAAACAGCAACGCTTAAAAGCCTTGCTCACTCAGTATCGCCGTTTACAAAAAGAGCTGGCAAGACTTTAAGTCTGTCAGCGCTTGCCCTAAAATAGCGGCAAATTACATTTTGGAACTCATTGTATGTCAGTTACTATTTATCATAATCCACGTTGTTCTAAGTCGCGTGAAACTCTAGCATTACTTGAACAAAATAGCGTAACACCACGCGTAGTAGAGTATTTAAAAACACCGCTTAACCATGAACAAATTAGCCAACTTTTAGAACAATTAGGCTTCAGCTCAGCTCGCCAGCTAATGCGCACAAAAGAAGATGCATACAAAGCGCTTAACCTAAAAGAAGAAACCAACGAGTCAGTGCTAATAAACGCCATGGTAGACAACCCTAAACTTATTGAACGCCCTATTGTACAAAACAACGGTAAAGCAGCCCTTGGCCGCCCGCCTGAAAACGTATTAAGCGTATTATAATGACGACCCGCATTGTTGTTCTGTACCACTCAAGCCATGGCTCGGTTGAGGCTATGGCGCACGAAATAGCCGAATCTATAGAGCAACAGGGTGCCACAGCCGAGTTGCGTACCTTTGTTGCTAAAAATCCGCACGATATAGTCATTACCAAAGATGATTTAATCAATTGTGACGGCCTTGCTTTTGGCACCCCTACCCGCTTTGGTATGATGGCATCGCAAGCAAAAACATTTTGGGAAACCACCAGCGATCTGTGGCTAAAAGGCCAGTTAATAGATAAACCGGCCTGTGTGTTTTCATCGTCAAGCAGTATGCATGGCGGCAATGAAGCCACCTTACTTAATTTATCATTGCCACTACTACACCATGGTATGATGTTATTAGGGGTACCTTACGAAGTACCAGAGTTACTAGCTACGCAAACCGGCGGCACACCTTACGGGGCAACACATGTAGCCGGCAGCAGCAATACTAATACCTTAAGTAAAGATGAAATTAAAATATGCCAAAGCGTTGGTAAACGCCTCACTCACATTGCGAGAAAACTTCAATGAATACCGCTGACACCCCTGCTAAAAAGCCGATTACTGTAAAATTTCAGCGCACCGCTATATTTGGCTATATGGGTTTATTACTTTTATTTCCACTGTGGATGTACTTTGTACCTCCGCTAAATGGCAACGCAAGTTTTGTATCGCTGTTTGTGCCTATTATTCCTTTACTGTTGCCCTTAAGAGGCTTTATTAAAGACAACACCTACACTTACGCATGGGCTAACTTTGTTGTTATGTTGTACTTTATACACGGCTTGACCATGTTATGGGCTGCACCTGATGAGCTAATATGGGTGTTATTAGAGCTTGTGTTTGCCTCTGCCATGTTTATTGGCTGCACGTATTACGCAAGGCACCGTGGGCAAGAGCAAGGCTTAAAAATACGTAAGCTTAAAGAAGAGCTCGCAGAGGAAAAAGCAGCTAACGAATACAATAAATAATGCTTATTCGCAAAATTAGTTATTTAAGCTGAAAGTTGAAATAATACCAATCCGGATAAATAAGTGATCTATTTTGAGGATGGAAAAACGTGTTGATAGCAAGGCAAAAAATTCGCTATTTAGTTGTTCTCGGCAATTGCTCCTGCATTGCTCTACCTTCTGCATCCATGCAGTCGTAAATGAGAGTTTTTTAACGCAGATAGCGACACGTTTAGCCCCGCAAAATGAATAGATATTATTGCGGATTGGTATAACAGCTTATACACACAAAAAAACGCGCTTAACATAACAATGTAAGCACGTTTTTTTCGGCTTTTAGTTTGCTAAGCGTTATACCAATTCGCTCAGCGCAGCGAGAGCAACTATACTGGCTAATCCAAGCTGTGCTATTAAGCTCAACAACGAAAAAACTCGCAACACAAATAATCCCCACGGGTGCTTTATATGCGGATAGAGCGCACAGCGCTTTAAACTCGCCGCAAAGAAAAAACACACCGATGCAATCAATGTAAAAATTAAAGTCAGTTCACTTTTTATGGCAATGCTTTCATCAAAAAAGAAATAGAGCTGCAATGGCAATAAAATAGTGACAATGGCGTGTAAGGCGTGCACCTTTTTAATACGGTTAAATTGCCCTTCTGGCGAAAGCTCTTTTATACCAAAGTCACGTTCAAGGCATTTAACTAAATTAGTTGCTTTTATACTTACTGCTAACCGGTAACAGCTTAAGCCCTCGTTATTACGTGCTCTAAAGTCGTAACCTGCTTTTAGTAATAACACCATTAACGTTTCGTTTTTGGCCAGTACTGCATAATGCAGTGCAGTATTACCTAAGGTGTCTTGCGCTTTTTGATCTTGTTTAGAAAGCAATGTTTCTATCACATTTACATAGCCTTTTTCGGCTGCCCACATAAATGCTGTTTTATTGTTTTCATCAGCCAAGGTACCGGTAGCACCTTGCTCAATAAAACGCATCGCCATGGTTTGCTTTGCGCTTTTTTGACTTAAATGAGCAAGTAATGCTTTTTCAAGCAATACAATAGAATCAACATCAGGCGATACTTGCGTTAACAGCGTAAAATAGTCTTTACCGTTTGCTACTTTTTGACTGGCAAGCTCTGTAAGTTCATTTAAATCGGCGACCGATTCAGGTAAAAAAGCACTTAAACGCTCTCTAAAATCAACTTCTTGCCAGAGCGCTAGTGTATCGTGTGCACTTAATTTACTACCACTGTTTAGGGCATGTTCTATTAAAGAGAAATAGCGTTTACTAAATAATAAGCTAAACAACGAAAGGGGTGTATCAAGTGCGTTTTGCGCCGCCACACTGGCGTATTTTTCTAAGCGCTGGCACAGCATTAGTGCCATGGACTCGCTGGTGTATTCGTTATCTAAATAATGATTTTTGACAGCAGCAATGTAAGCGTGCGCATCTTCGTCATATTCACTAATATGCTGAAAATAACACTCTTCAAAGGGTTCAAGCGGGGTTAACCATATCAAATAGTAAATGGGTGGTAGCACCGTGGTGCATACACCGTCATCTTCAATAGTAGAACGACATGCAGGCCAAGCTTCTAAAGCATCTAAAATAAAGGCACCGTTTTGTTCTACAAGTCCTTTAATAAGTAATGGGTATTCCTTTGGCCAAATCAGTACATTTTCCATTAAAACAGCACAACTCCAGTGTAGCTTGATGAGGCGTCAGTTATAGCAGTTTTTAGCTGACACCACGCTTAATCGACGTGGTGATATTCTATCACACCTTTTTTTTGCTGCGAGCTTAAAGTAGATGAATATTAAGAAAATATAAAAGCAGCCAATACACTAAAGTGCGGCTGCTTTTTTGGTTGGAGGGGGTCTTAATCAGGGAGTGAACTATTTATTTTTTAGTTCACTAATTACTTGCTCTAAGCCAACATCAGAAATACGTTGAATAATCTCTTTTTGCTTAGCGCTTAAAAGCGAAATACCTTCGGCAACAATGTCGTATACTTTCCATTGCTGGTCTTTACCTTGGCGCAGCTTAAAATGCAGATCAATCACAGGCGCGTTTGGCTCAATAATTTGCGTTTTAACCGTAGCGTACTCAGAGTCGCTTTTAGCGGTATCTTGTTCAAATACCACTTGCTGGCCGGTGTACTTCATAAGCGCACCTGCGTAAGTGCCTGTTAAATAATGCTCTACTGCATCAATAAAGCGTACAGCTTGCTCACGCTCAATACCTTTTATGTGTTTACCAAGCAATTTAAACGACACAAACTTAATATCTATATTTGGCATTAAACGCGTCTCTACAATGCGCGCCATATCGGCTTTACTCGCATCACCTTTTGCATTTACTTTAGCAATGTCGCTAAAAAGTGTGTCTGCAACGCCCTCAAGCATATGTTGAGGTGACTGCGATGTTTGCGCAAATAACGCGCTACTAAATAAGGTGGCAGCAATAAATAAAGTGTTAAAAAGTTTCATAAGCGTGACCATGTGTGTGATTAAGATGTAGCTAAATTACGCGATTTTAACTCTTAAAAAAAGACACAAAAATGCACCTTATTAATGCCAAATTGGCACCAATAAAATAAACTATTTAATTTCAGTCAGTTAAGCATTCCCTGTTAACACCCTATAAACAAGCGGTATTTTGTCCTCATTGAAAATGTAAATACCCCGCCCTTATCATTTAATTACTAATTCGACTCACACAGCAATTTGGCAGTTATGAAAACGGTATATAAAACTTTCACTATTACTTTATTTTTAATTATTTCAGTATGGGGTAAATCGGCGTTTGCACAGTCTAATCACGGTTACGCCGTAGATATTCTCAAAGGCGAAGGCAACGTGAATGGCGTTAAGCTGGCTTATCAATATCATGCCCCTAGCTTACAAAACTTAGTAGGCGATGCGCGCTTTTATTTTGAAACCAGCGTTAATATGTGGGAATACCGCCATGGTGACAACTCGCAATCTAATCTTGTGTTGGCTATGTCGCCCGTGCTGCAATTTCCTGCTTTTAGTTTTCATAATACCCCGTTTTATATTGAGGCAGGTATTGGTGTATCGCTTATTGATGAGACTAAATTTGCGGGTAAAAACATTAGCACTCACTATCAATTTGAAGACCGTATTGGACTAGTTGCAGACTTTGGCCACACTAACGTAGCGCTTCGGGTTATTCATTACTCAAACGCCGGATTTAAAGAGCCTAATCCGGGTTTAAACTTTTTAACGCTTTCAGTGGCAAGGCGCTTTTAATATATCCTCGCAACGAGTATCAATTTACCACTTAAAAATGTTAAGCATTAGGGTAAATTGAAATAACTAGTAAAAAAGCCCTGATAAATCAGGGCTTTTTATAATTAAAATACGCTACTAGCCAACTAACCAATGCGCCATTAAGGCAATAACCGGCAACGTAATAAGTGTACGTAAAATAAATATAACAAACAGCTCAACAATATTTACCGGTATTTTACTGCCCAGTAAAAGTGCGCCAACCTCAGACATGTAAATTAGCTGAGTTACGCTCATTGCGGCAATAATAAAGCGCGTTATATCGCTTTCAATGGTGCCCGCAGCTAAAATTGACGGAATAAACATATCGGCAAATCCCACCATAATAGTTTGTGCTGCGGCCTGTGCCTCGGGTACTTGCAACCACTCTAAAAATGGCACAAACGGCATACCTAAATACTGAAATACCGGCGTGTACTCAGCAATAATAAGTGCAAATGTTCCTACGGCCATTACAACAGGCAGTACACCAAACACCATATCAAGGGCATTATGCACGCCCTCTTTTAAAGTACCTTTAAAACCTAATGAATTATTGGCTTTAGCTAATGCAACATCCAGCGAATGACCCACTAAGGTTTTGCCATTTGGAATAGCTTCGGCATCGCGATTTGGCTCGCTGCCATCAATGAGTAAATCTTTTTTAAAACGAAGTGGCGGTAAACGCGGCACAATAATAGCGGCAACCACACCGGCTAAACACACGGTGGCATAAAATGGGGCAAATAAGTGCTCTAATTTTACTTGGCCTAAAACCACTAAGCTAAAGGTAATTGAAACCGCCGAAAACGTAGTACCAATAATAGCCGCTTCACGTTGCGTGTAGTGTTTTTGGTCGTACTGCCTTGCAGTCATAAGTATGCCTACACTGCCATCACCTAACCACGACGCAGTACAGTCAACCGCACTTCGCCCTGGTACGCCAAATACTGGGCGCATAATTTTTGTAAGCATGGTGCCTGCAAGCTCTAATAACCCAAAATTAATTAATAATGGCAGTAATAAGCCGGCTAGTATAAATACCGAAAACAACACAGGTAATAAATCATTTAATACCAAAGCGCCTGTGTTTGCTGAGGTAATTGCCTCGCTCCCTAACCCTAAATGGGTCATTAGCACAAATGCCATACCAAATAAGCGCACTACCAGCCAAATTATGCTTACATCAAACAAATGTTTTAACAAAGGCGACTGGTAAATAGCGACGGGGTTGAATACTTTAGTGATCACCGACATAACGCCAGTAATACAAATAATTAAGGTAATAATAGCTTGCGCGGAGCCCGCCATAAGCGCTTGCACGCCTTTAGCCATTAACGCAATAGGAATGGTCATCCCGTCGGCGGTAGGAATAGGTGTCATAAACAAAAAAACACCAATTAACGACGGTACTAAAAAAGTAAACCAAGTGCGCCACGTATAGTGTGTGCGAGGAGGTAACTGAGACATATTTTTTAACCCATAAAAACTACAAAAAGAGCAAAGCGCTCTTTTTGTAGTAAAAGTTTATTATTAATTATTTAAATTTTAATGCCGCGCTGTATAAGTGCTGCTTCTAACGCTTGCTGTAAACCGTTCATGGTACCAGGCTCAAGTGTTTCACCTTTGTCGTCCATCCAGGTCAAACTTGTACCGCCTTCTTTAGTTTTACTCACTAAAATTTGGTATTGCCCTTCTTCAATAGGAAGCTGCGCAACTTCGTCGCCCCAAATTGAATCCCATACACTGCTTTGTGGCTTGTTGTAGTCGGCAGTTATTAAGCCAGTGTCAGTTTTAATCTCAACAATAGTAAACGATAAACGCTCTAAAAAGCCCGAGAAACGATCAAATACTGCATCGTATGATTGCTCAGTAACAAGTGCAGCATTGCCTTTGTTATCAAAGCCCATTTCAAGCGAGATAATTCCTTGGCGCTTACGGTTTTCTAATTCTAACTGGCGGTAGCGGTAATCAAACTCAGCCACAACTTGGTTAAGCGCGCGCACTTCTAGTTGCTGCTTAAGCAAATCGGTTAAGGTGTCATCGCCTTTAAAATCGATAAGCTCAGCGCGCAACGACGCAGTACGCTGATGCGATTTTTCTTCAATTGTGAATCTAAAACGCTCTTGGTTTTCGCTTACCTCATCGCCCCATAACCAGCTTTCTTCCGCTTTAATTATGGCATACCAATCGGTTTCGATAATACCAAGTAGCTTATCTTCTTTTGTGGTCGTTGCATTACTTTCGGCAATAACCGCTTTAATTGAATCCCAAACAAATTCATCTAAATCAACTATTCCGTCGTTTTTATCAAAGTAAACGCGAGCTTTTTTGTCGCCCTCTTCTACCCAGCTACCTTTAGCAACAGTTAAAACCTGTGCTGGTGGACGATAGTTTGTTGCCTCAGGATTGTTATCGTATTGGCCCACATCCATTTTATAAACCGGATCTTGCGCGGGTTGCGATAACGATGGCGGAGTTTTAACACCTTCGTGGGTACGATAATTACGTTCGTTGTGCGCTTCATTAATAAAAACATTACACCCTGATAAACTTACCAATACACTCACTGCAAGTGCTTTTGGGATCCAATACTGCACAGATATTTCTCCTTAGCATACCCTTTAATTGTTTTACACGTATATGAGTGGGTAATACCGAATTTGGTTCAGTGTAAAATCAACATTAACTTTACATTTATTATTTGGCTGTCTAATTGCAATAAAGTTCACACCTTGGTGTTATAAAATCTATAACAACAAAAAGACAAATTTTAGCTATGGTACTTTCCTGTGCCTGTAAAAACAAGGAACACAATGCTATAAAGCGCCTTTAATTAAGCACCTATGTAGTTTAGAGCACTTTTTGTGTTAAACTTCGCCGCCATGCAACGTATTGTATGGGCAAAGGGCTATACCAACTCGGTTGTTATATTTCAAAAAACGTAGGTATTAAACTTCATGACTGCATTTTCAAATCATCAAATTGTTTTAACCGCTATTGGCGAAGATAGACCGGGAATTGTAAGTGAACTTACTCAGCTTGTAAGTGATTGTCATTGCAACATAGTAGATAGCCGAATAGCCATTTTAGGTAGCGAATTTACTTTTACCATGCTACTGAGCGGCGATATGTCGGCCATTAGCCGCATAGAGCACACTTTGCCTACTAAAGGCATGGAGCTGGGCCTACTCACCATGATGAAGCGCAGTACCACTCGCCACACCGAAAGTGAGTTTTGCGCAGGCTACACCCTTGAATACACTGGGATAGACACCCCAGGTACACTAAGCAAAGTAACGCGTTTTTTTGCCGATCACCACATTAGTATCTGCTCATTAAAGTCAGACACCTACGATGAAGAAAGCGACACTAAAATGCGCTGCGAAATTGAGTTTAATATTCCAGTAGAGGTTGATATAGACCAATTTAAAGTGACCTTTGAAAACCTTTCGCACAGTCTTAACGTAGATTATATTTTTAAACGTATTCGCTAAGGAGCACAGCATGAACAAAATTAGTCCATTACAAGCCGGTGATACAGCACCAGAATTTAGCTTACAAAACCAAAACTACGAAACAGTCACATTAAGCGAGCTGTTAAAAGAGCAACAAGTACTGGTGTACTTTTACCCAAAAGCCTCTACACCAGGGTGTACGGTTCAAGCCGAGAACTTACGTGACCAACAAAGTGAACTTGCTAAATTTAATACCCGTGTTGTCGGTATTAGCCCAGATCCAATCAAGCGCCTTAAAAACTTCGAAACTAAAAAAGAACTTAATTTTGATTTATTAGCTGATGAAGATCACGCCATTGCAGAAGCATTTGGTGTATGGGGCTACAAAAAGTTTATGGGTAAAGAGTACGATGGTATTCACCGTCTAACATTTTTAGTAGGCCAAGACGGTAAAATTAAACACTTATTTGATAAATTTAAAACCAAAGATCATCATCAAGTGGTTTTAGATTACTTAGCGGCGGAATAAGTAAGCTATCAGCTATCAGCTATCAGCTATCAGCTATCAGCTATCAGCTATCAAAAAATAGAAAAAAGCGTTGCTCTGGGGCAACGCTTTTTTATTGACGTTTGTTTGAGTACAGCTGCACGTTACATAGTTAATCAACCATATGCGCCACTTGAATATATAAGCTCGTAACTGTGGCTATAAATTTCTAAAATATTGCCAAACGGGTCTTCCATGTAAATCATGCGGTATGGTTTTTCTCCTGGGTAATAATAACGCGGCGCTTTCATACGCTTTTTACCGCCCGCAGCCACTATTTTATCAGCGAGGCCTTCTACATCAGGGTCTTGTACGCATAAATGAAATATCCCCGTTTTCCAATACTCAAAATTATTTTTAGGGTTTTGCTGATTTTTAAATTCAAATAACTCAACGCCCACCCTATCACCTGTTGATAAATGAGCTATTTTAAAGCTGCCCCACCCAGCACCAAATACATCTGTGCACATTTCACCAATGGGTGATTTATCTTCTGTTATTTTTGTAGGCTTCATAATTAAATACCAACCTAGCAGCTCAGTGTAAAACTTAACGGCTTGTTCTAAGTTTGGCACTGACACACCAATATGCGAAAACGTGCGCGGGTAAGGCATTGGCGAATCGGCTAAGCCATTTTCTTGCCCGCCTTTACCAGCCACTTGCAGGTTGGCATTAGCATTTAAACTTGTAAACAGCATAGGCAGCGCTGCAGCACCTAACCCTGCTGCCGATAACTTCATGAAGTCTCTACGGTTTAACTCTTTTTTATTCATGGCATGTTCCTTAACGGCAAGGGCGTTAAAAGTAATTAAAGGGGATTAATTAGCCATAATAAATGAATATAGTGAGGACAAAAAATTATCAAATATGATGTTTATGATTACGTTTTGTGATGATGGTTGGAACATATTTATTATTTTACTGCGGCTCTATAAATATTCAGGTTCTGCCATACATCATCCGCAACTAAAAAATTAGGTATAACATTTACAAGCAGAGCGCCTGATTTCAACGCAACCTTTATACTTGCCGCATTTTTCTCTAGGCACCTAAATTCGATAAATTTAGCATGAGTGCTCGTGAGTAGCTGCGGAGCTTTTGAAATGATTTGACTAATAATCCCGTTACCATGAGCGTTTTGAGCTAACCAATAGCCTAATTCAGCAACTGCCGAATCGGGACATATTGATTTAATAGCAAATACACCACAAAACTTACCTTTAAAGTTTATTTTGAACCATCGTGAACCACTTTTTCCGCTATTTACTCGTTCAAAAATATATTTATGGGCCGACGCTATGTCTGATACACCTTTAACCCAGTAAAGATATTTTGCTAAATTAATACGGTTTTCATTAACTAATCTTAAAACATCGGGAGCATCACTTTCTAATAAAGGAGAGAGCTTTATGTCTTTTGACATTTTTATATGTAAGTACTTTTCCATTTAACTTTTGATCTCCGTATATCCTTAATTACACTTTAAAATACCCAAAATAAACTTTAAGTGGCTAAATACCAATCTATTTGATAAAAAGATAAAAAGATAAAAAGATAAAAAAGGAGAATTTAATTTTGAGTAAGGCAATCAAGTTTAGAGTGTATTTAGTCGCATTGATTATATGTATTATTGGCTTTATGTTTTCACCAGTGAGTAGCCAGTTTTATACAAACCCGTTTTATATTGGCAGTTTTATTTTTGCAATCACGCTAATTGTGAATGTTATTAATTACTTTTGCCCAAAGTGTAAGAAAAACCAAGTAATGCAATCAGCTACTAGCTATCGCCTGCCAAAAAATGAATGCTATCACTGTGGGGAAGAAATTAACTAGCCTTTTCGGATGGCGCTTCGCTTATCCGACCTACGTGTTTAATAAGCTAATGTGTTGCTTAATATAAAGAGTGAGTAAAGGTATATAGTGTTGGGTTTCGTTACACTCAACCCAACCTACTAATACTGAGTCAATAATCAGAACCGTAAAGATCAAAACAAAAAGAGCTGAATGATTTTATGAATGAGTTAGTTAATTCGTGGTAAAAACTTTAAAACAACGATTTAGTAATATCGACGCTACTTTTTTATTTGCTGTTGTGTTTACAATTCTATTAAGTGTTGGTGTTACTTGGCTAATGATTTCTTACCTTTTTAGGGAAATAATCCAAGGAATTTTATACCCATATAGTAACTATCCAGTAATAATATCGTCTACCGCTGATATTTTAATGATTCCCGGCAGTATAGTTTTATGGCTGGGGTCATTTATCGGTGTTTTAGATATTTTATCGAAGTTATTTAAAAAGCCTATTTATGAAAAAGTAAAAATGAAATTAGGACAAGCTATTGGTGTAATGCTAGTAGTCTCATTAGTAACGCTTATTGCGAATTATGTAACTTGGCAAGTTGCAGCTCGCGCTAATGGTTATACCCAGTGCACAAGTGGCAGTAAACTTTTAGTTGGGAGCAAAACATCTTCAGCGTGGAGTAAAGAAAAGTATTTATGCTACGACTACAATGTAGACAGACTTTTACCTACAGGCACTCATGAGCAAGTGCTTGAGGTAGCTGAATATCTAAAGAAAGATTAAATTAAAAGCGTTGCTACCCTTGCTGAGCTTTTAGCAGAAACCAATTTATTTTTACGGTATTCAATTTTTTGTGTCGGATGGCGCTTCGCTTATCCGACCTACGTGTTTAAATAAGCTGGTGTGGTGGTTTATATAAAGAGGGAGTAATGGAGTTATGGTGTTGGGTTTCGTTTCACTCAACCCAACCTTGTATCTACGTAATATAACTTAACGCCGAGCAGCTTATCGCTTACAGCTAAGCACTTACAGCAGCTCTTTCGCTTAGCTAATCCCTAAATACTTATGTACTTGCACCGATAGGCGCCAGTTTTTGGCAATACAGGTGTCGATGGCTAATTTGGTGGCTGACACTTTTTGGCTGATTGGCTGTAAATAAACAAGCTTAGGGTTAACACCTGTTTTTGCAAATAGCTCTTCAAGCTCTTCTACGTGCTTTTGCATGGCTATTGGGTGCTTTATTTCGTTTGCGCGCTTCATGGCGCTGGTAAGTACTTCGTAACCACCGCGCATGTTTATTTTAGGCGATACAGTAACCCATGTTTGCTCAGGGGCGAGTATTTCAAACGTGCCGCTGGTTTCTATTTGTGTTGTAAAGCCGTTATCGTGCAGCAAGTTACACACTGGGTTTAAGTCGAACATGCATGGCTCGCCACCGGTAATAACCACGTGTTTTGCGTTGTAGCCACGCGATTTAAATAACTCGAGTACTTGCTCGGCGCTGGCATCGGCCCAGTGATCTGAGTCGGCTTTTTTTTCTACCGTTTCATCAAGGGATACTTTGTACACGTTATCTACTTCCCAAGTTTGTTTAGTATCACACCATGCACAGCCCACTGGGCAGCCTTGCAAACGCAAAAATATTGAGGGGGTGCCGGTAAAACTTGCTTCACCTTGGATGGTTTCAAACACTTCATTAATTTTGTACAAAAGAGATCTCACTTACTGCCTAGCTGCAACATTGCTACTATAAAAGACGAAAAAGCGCTGCCCAAAAATTGTTATTTAAGCTGCGGCCGTGTAGTATATCGCGCCCTGATATAAACCTCTATTAAAACTAAAGAGCAATCCAGATATGACGCAAAAAGTAGTTGTTATTTATTCCGGCGGTATGGATTCGTTTACCGTATTAAATAAAGCCTTACAACAAGGCCATGATGTTTATGCCCTTTCATTTGACTATGGTCAGCGTCATGTTAAAGAGCTTGAAGTGGCTGCAAACGTGTGTAAAAAGCTTAATGTTCCACATAAAATTGTAGATATATCAGCAATTAATCAGCTTATTGGTGGCTCATCACTGACTGATGATATTGATGTACCCGAAGGCCATTACGAAGAAGAAAGCATGAAAAGCACCATTGTGCCTAATCGTAATATGATTTTGCTTTCGCTGGCGGTTGGTTACGCAGTGTCTTTAAAAGCTAGCAAAGTATATTATGGCGCGCATTCGGGCGATCATGCTATTTACCCTGATTGCCGCCCTGAGTTTGTGCAAAAAATGGATGATGTATGTCGTATTGCAAATTACGACGCTGTAGAAATTTTTAGCCCGTACCTAAATAACACCAAAATTGATATTTTAACCGACGGCATAAAAATGGGCTTAGACTACAGCCAAACATGGACTTGTTATAACGGACGCGAAAAAGCCTGTGGTAAATGTGGCGCCTGCCAAGAACGTTTAGAGGCATTTAAGCTTAATAACGTCACTGATCCAATCGAGTACGAATAACACTAGTTATGGGGTTTTCAGTGAAAGCACGGTTAACTTATTAGCGCTGAACGCAAAAAGGCTATCATTTCGATAGCCTTTTTTGTTTTTACTGAAAGTTAAAGCCAGCGTTTAACTTTGTTTTTATACTCGGTGAATTCTTGGCCAAATAATTTAGTTAGTGCTCGCTCTTCTGGGATTATTTGAAAAAGCGTTAAATACGCAATAAAACCAATAATGCATAACAGTGCCCACAGCGAACTAAGCCATATACCCCACCCCGCTAAAATAAATGCAAACCCAACATACATAGGATTGCGCGAAATTTTATAAATGCCGCCAGTCACAAGTTTAGATGCCTGCTCGGGCTTATTAGGGTTTACTGTGGTGCGGGCAAGCTTAAAGCTAACGACTCCGGCAATACAAAACACACAGCCAATGATTACTAGGCTTGCCGCTAAATAGGTAATAAACGCTGTAAAATCAATAACACTATAATGCGCGATTAAAGCCATAATGCCTGCAAAAACCAAGACTACAATAACCGGTGGAATTTTATTATTTAACATAGCAACTCACTGTATTACTTATAAAATACGTACTTTATGTTTTATCAGTATTAAACAATAAATCGTATGTATCAATGATGAACACAACTACACGCTGTCCCAATCGACAAATAAAGTTACAATTGTCAGGTTTAACCACTTTAAAATATGGTTATACTTTACACAACTAAAGCGATGAATATAAAAGGAAGTGGTTATGTCAGGCACTACAATGATAGTACTTATTGTGCTTATATCGGTTGGCTCTGGGGTTATATACGATATGTACAAAAAGCACCTTGAATTTAAACACAAAATGCAAGATAGCAACCAAGATGCGAATAAACAACTGGCCGAGGTAAGCGCACAAGTGGTTGCCTTAAAAGAGCGCGTGCAAACGCTTGAGGCCATAGTGACAGACTCAAGCTATTCCACAAAAGAAGAAATTAACCGCCTTTAAAAACGATATAAATGGGCATTTTCTGGCTGCTCTATGCCATGAGCAGCTAAAAACCCATCTATAGCTTGGCCGCAGCCCTGTGGCGCACGAGAGCTATCTATTTCAAAGTTAAGCTTATTTGCATGTTGTTTTCCAAGCGAGCAAAGCCTCAATACTTTAGGTGAACGCATTGCCACACTAAGCTCCCCTATTTTTTCTACGGAGTTGTGTTTACTAAATCGGGCAAACCCTTGGTATTTAAATTGCTCACTCACATACTCATTACTAATATCAACCAGGGCATTAATAAGGCCGTGTAAAAAGCTATTTGCGCTGCTATCACTGGTTAAAAATGCAAAGGTTTTGTTATTAAATTCAGTAAGCTGGCAAGTATGACAGTGTAATTTTAATGTGTATAACCACTGCTGTGAGCTTATTTGCTGCATAGCACTTAGCGATACCGTAGCACCTGCAAATAACACCCGTTTTAATAACTGCTCAATAATCTCTGTGCCCGGCGGCGCGTGTGCAGTAACGAGCTCTGCATTTTGTGCCATAACCGGTAAATCATGATGATTATTAAATGGGGTACTGGTTGTATTATTGCTGTGAGTAAGTTGAAACAGCTCTCTTACCTCGTGCTCTCGCGCTATTTTAAGCGCTAAAAACGCTGTTTGAATAAGCTCAGAGGTGGGTAAGTTTTCCTCTACTATCCAGCGTCTGCCAAACAGTAATTTTTTTGCTGTGCCCTCTCCCGCATAACTACTGGTTTTGTAATTATCGGGGCTGAGCACGGCAACTTGTAAATAAAGTTGCTGATCTTTTTGCGCAGCAAGCACTCTAAAGTGCGCTGAAAAATCAATATTATCAAGAACCTGATTAACGCTTTGTAAGGTGTGTTTATAGCGTAAAAAATGCTGTGGAACTATCCAGCTGTTATTAGCAAGTTGCACTAATGGCGCATACGAAATTGGCTGCTCGTAACTGTTTTGCCATTTTTGCTCTGCACTGAGCAGCGGCTCAATGCGACTTTTTTTATCTGACATACATAAACCAAATAAATTCGCGTAAGGCGATATAATCTATGTTGTTGTTACGTTTTAGCGCCTTAAATTAGATCACACTATTAGCGCTAAATAAGCCATTTTTAAGCGCTGCTGAGCTTTTTATAATCTGTTATAACTTTTTGATAATAAAGCTCATCTTTATTAAGCATTTTATTATAATGAGTGAGTAACTGTTTAAGGTATTGCCTGTGCGATGCAGTATTTAAATCCCACATGCTGTTACCGGTATGTGTGAGCAACGCTGTGCTACGTTGGCTTACTTCTATAAGCTCATAATAGCGGTTGTTTTCAGTGATCAATTGCTCGCTTTCAAGGCCAAAGCCTAATTTGGCTAAACCACTGCGCAAATGATAAGTATGGTGTATAGGGCAAACTATAAAGCGGGTGTTTGCTACTGATGCAGCGCAATTGTTTTTGATAATGCCGGCAACAAGTTTTAGTAACAGCTCGCCACCAACACCAGCAATAACCACAGTATTTAATGCATTTGGAACGAGCTTTATTTCTCTTACATCTTGGCAATGTACTTTATATTGCGTATCACTTGGCAGTGTTTGGCTAATATTTGCTAAGTACTCGCTCAGCTCGGCCATTATTTTATCTACCACATCTACAAAATTAACCTGTTTTGCAGCGCGGCGCTTAAATAATGCAATGCCTAAGTAACCATGATCGCAGCAGCAATCCCAAATAACATCAACGGGGCTAGTAATTAACGCATTAATTGCGTTTAAACGCTTACTTAGTTTCATTTAATACCAATTAGCTTAATTAAGTGATCTATTTTGAGGCTGGAAAAACGTGTTGATAGCTAGGCAAAAAATTCGCTATTTAGTTGTTCTAAATGAGAGTTTTTTAACACAGATAGCGACACGTTTAGCCCCTTAAAATGATTAAGTATTATTGCGAATTGGTATAAGTTGCGGTATGCGCCGTTTTATACACTAACGCCTTTAAGCTTTTATTGCTGTCTACTTCTACAAAACGGGCCGTGGGTGCAAGGCGCTCAACAAATTCTATTGCGCCTTGGGTGTGCTCGTTTATTAAAGCTTTAAACGCATCTTCGCTAAGCTCTGGGCTATTTGCGCATAATAAAAGCTGTGTGGTATCGCACAGTAGTTCGGGTAATCTGCGCAGCACCTTTTGATAATCTTTAGTTAGAATAAAGCTGCCCTTTTGAAAGCTTGGCGGGTCTACAATAATTAAATCAAACGGCGCTGCTTTTTTTAATTTACCAAACGACTTTAAAATATCGTGCGGTAAAAAACTAACTCCGCGTTCAAAACCATTGAGCTGGTGATTTTGCTTACCAACTTTAAGTACGCCTTTGCTCATATCCATATTCATTACGTGATCAGCCCCGCCTTGCATTGCCGCAAGTGAAAACCCACACGTGTACGAAAACAAATTAAGTACTTTTGCATGTTTACTATTGGCAGAGACAAACTCTCGCCCACTTCGCATATCGGGGAATATTCCGGTGTTTTGGCGGCTTGTTAAATCCACTAAAAAACCAATGCCGTTTTCCTTTACCACATGTGGTGAAGGAAGATTACCATGCACTAAACGATTACTACTTTGCACACCCGCGCGCTGTTGATACACAAGTGCAGTAATAAGCTCAGGGTGATACTGCTGCGCCCATGCCCAAAGGGTACTGGTCAGTGTATTTAACGTAGCTTCGTCAATTTCATCGTACGAAATTAAAAATAAGCTTGGCGGATAAAAGTCTAAATTAATATGGCTTAGCGATGCCACGCTATGGCCGCGGCCATGAAATACGCGGCATAGTTCGTTTTGTAGTAATGGCGCATCTTCAAGCGCATTTATTAGGGGCGAAAAATCGGGTGTCATTTAGTTAATCAACTGTTGTTGTAGTTCGTGTATTTCGTCGCGTACCGAGGCGGCTTTTTCAAATTCAAGATCGCTGGCATAAGCATGCATTTTGCTTTCAAGCTGCTTAATTTGTGTGGCAATTTCTTTCGCACTGAGTATTTTTTTAGACTCTTTACGCACCAGCTTAAGATTATCTTGTGGTGCGGCTTCTTCGCCCACATCCATAATATCGGTGATCTTTTTAACCAAGGCTTGCGGCTCAATGCCGTGCTCAATATTAAAGGCGTGTTGTATTTCGCGGCGGCGCTGTGTTTCGCCAATCGCTTTTTCCATCGATTTAGTTACTTTATCGGCGTATAAAATGGCGCGTCCGTCGAGGTGACGTGCAGCACGACCAATGGTTTGAATAAGTGAACGTGCTGAGCGTAAAAAACCTTCTTTATCGGCATCTAAAATTGCAACGAGTGCCACTTCTGGCATGTCTAAGCCTTCTCGTAATAAGTTAATACCCACTAACACATCAAACACACCGGCGCGTAAATCACGAATTATTTCAACGCGCTCTACTGTGTCTATGTCTGAGTGCAGGTAACGTACTTTAACATTGTGCTCGCTTAAGTAATCGGTTAAATCCTCAGACATGCGCTTGGTAAGCGTAGTTACCAGTACACGCTCACCTTTTTCTACACATTTATAAATTTCTGAGAGTAAATCATCTACTTGAGTGCTTACAGGGCGTATTTCTATTTCTGGGTCTAACAGGCCGGTTGGGCGTATAACTTGCTCTGCTACTTCGCCTGCGCTGCGCTCTAATTCAAAATCACCCGGCGTTGCCGATACATAAATCGTTTGCGGTGCTATGGCTTCAAACTCTTCAAAGCGTAATGGGCGGTTATCCATCGCCGATGGCATTCTAAAGCCATATTCAACTAGGTTTTCTTTTCGGCTTCTATCGCCTTTATACATGGCACCAATTTGCGATACGGTGACGTGCGATTCATCGATTATCATCAATGCATCATCAGGAAGATAATCTAGTAATGTGGGTGGCGGATCGCCCGGTGTACGCCCCGATAAATAACGGCTGTAGTTTTCTATGCCCGAGCAATAACCAAGCTCGGTCATCATTTCTATGTCGTATTGTGTACGCTGCGCTATGCGCTGCTCTTCTACTAATTTATTGGCACTTAATAATTGTGCTCTACGTTCTTTAAGCTCGGCTTTTATTTTTTCTATGGCATCAAGAATTTTTTCGCGTGGCGTTACATAGTGCGTTTTAGGGTAAATAGTGGCACGTACTATGTGTTTTTCTACCGCACCGGTAAGCGGATCAAAAATACTAAGGCGCTCTATTTCGTCATCAAACATTTCTACGCGTACTGCATAGGTATCTGACTCGGCAGGAAATATATCAACAACTTCGCCACGTACACGGTAAGTACCACGGCTAAAGTCAATGTCGTTACGGGTATATTGCAGCTCAGCTAAGCGGCGCAGCATATCGCGTTGGTCGACCTGTTCGCCTACTTTTAAAAGCAGCATCATTTTCATGTATGAGTCGGGGTCGCCTAATCCATAAATAGCCGACACAGAGGCCACTATTATGGTATCGCGGCGCTCAAGCAAAGCCTTAGTAGCACTTAAACGCATTTGCTCTATGTGCTCATTAATAGAGGCGTCTTTTTCTATGAATGTATCGCTGGCGACCACGTAGGCTTCTGGCTGGTAGTAATCGTAGTAAGATACAAAATACTCAACTGCATTATTAGGAAAAAACTCTTTCATTTCTCCATACAACTGCGCGGCTAGCGTTTTATTATGCGCCATTATTATTGTAGGGCGATTTAAATCGCTGATAATATTGGCCATAGTAAACGTTTTACCTGTGCCTGTGGCACCGAGTAAGGTTTGATGCGCAAGCCCGGCTTCCAAGCCTTCTTCAAGCTGTTTAATCGCTGTGGGCTGATCGCCCGCGGGTTTAAATTGTGACTTTAGCTCAAAGTGATCATTCATTTATTTACTCCGTTACCGTGTTACTGCATATTGCATCTAGCTCTTTTACAAACCATTTGTACGCGACTAACCCTGTGAATACATTACCGATTGCAGCGCCAATAAATAAACCAATTAAACCACCTAGCATACTGCCTATATAAGCAAAAGGCAGGTAAAACACAAACAAACGAATAACACTTAAAAACAATGCATTCATAGGTTTGTGTAAAGCATTAAACGATGAATTTGATAAAATGATCACCCCTTGAAAGCCATAACTTAGCGGTATGGTGTATATAAAGAGCTTAATAACATCGATTACAGCTTGTTCTTTACCAAATAATTGGCTTATTACCCCCGACAGTGCAATGAGTAAAATATAAATAGCAAATTGCCATATCATCACAAATTTTAACGTACCAATGTATGCCTCTTTTACGCGGCCTAATTTACCCGCCCCAAAGTTTTGGCTAACAAAAGGAGGCAATGTCATCGATAAGGCCAGCACTAAAATACTGGCAATTGATTCAATACGGCTGCCTACACCAAAAGCGGCAACCGCTTCGGGTCCATGATTAGCAACGAGTGCGGTCATTACAGCCATTGCCACTGGGGTAAGCATGTTAGCCCCCGCTGCGGGTAAGCCTATTTTAAGTACTTTTTTAATTGCACTTGCCGCAGTTTGATTACCGGCTTTTAAGCTTAATAACCGCTTTTTAACTGCCAGCACATACAAAATAATAATAACCGCTACGCCCCAGGCAATAACACTGGCAATAGCGGCACCTTGAATGCCTAATGCCGGCACTGGGCCCCAGCCAAAGATTAATATAGGATCGAGTATGGCATTAATAAGCCCTGCTCCACCCATTACTATGCTGGGTGTTGTAGTATCGCCACTGGCTCGTAATACCGAATTACCTATCATGGGGGTGATTAAAAACACACTGCCAATAAACCAAATATTCATATACTCATGGATAAGTGGCAGCACTAATTGTCCGGCCCCTAATAAAGTGAATATTGGGTCTATTAGTAAATATCCAACAAACGAAAGTAAAATAACTAATAGAAGCGCCACAATAAGCGACACACTGGCATCAAAACGCGCCTCTTCTATTTTATTACTGCCTAAGGCTTTAGCTATAACCGCTGATGTGCCAATACCTAAGCCTATGGCTAGGCTTATTACCGTAAAAGTGACCGGAAACGTAAAGCTTACCGCCGCAAGGGGCTCTGTGCCCAACATACTGATAAAAAATGTATCAACTATATTGAACATCATCAGCGTGACCATGCCAAATATCATCGGGATGGTCATTTTTTTCAATGTAGGCAAGATGGGATCGTTAAGTAAATCTGGGCGTGATTGAGAATGTGAAGTTTCGCGCATGGAATAAATTAGCCTCTATTACTGAGCGAGCCATTTTAAAGCATCATAGCAATTCAAGCCACGGATTTATCAATGGATTTAACACTGATAATAAAACAACAGTCATAAAAATAACTAAAGTTGAATTTTTAAGCATTTGTGCACAAATAAGCCTTTAGTGAGCTAAAAAACAATAAGTGAACATTTATATTACTTTTTTAACATTTAACCTTGCAAATTCGCTGAATTTTTACACAGCACAATATTAATCCTTATCGTAACGAATTAATTTATTCATCGTTGTTGGGTAGTTCAGCATGCATTTATAACTCTATGTTTTTTATAGCAATAAAAAAATCGTTTTAAAAGCTTGAAATCGTTGTAGCGCCCTAAAACTCTGGTCGGGGCACTGTTCTTAAAGTTTCATAAACAGAGTTATCCACAGAAACCGTGGATAACTCAGCTCAGCCCGCATTTATAAAGGCTTGCGCGCTGGCTTAAAATAAGCTCAGGTCCAACCTTTGCTCAAAACTAAAGTTAAAAACTTATCAATGCTTGCAAACAAAAAATTAAGCTAAGCCAAATCTTCGTGCCTAATGCAGATACAAGTGACTTGATAAGTTAAGGTAAATATTTAGCAACTTATTGATTGTTTTGTTTTTGTGCAGCTTTTTAAAATAAAGTTCCCAGCCAAGGCTTTGCTAGTTTAGCCCTCCTTAAATGCCGTATTACGAAAAAACTGCCCTACTGGATTTTTCAAAAATATCTGCTAGTGAAATTTATTCTTTATTTTATGACGATAAGGTTAAACACAAATTTACTGATTTAACGGAGTAAATATTGCCTCAAGCGGATTTTTTACACATAAATTAAACAATGGCTGTTTTATGTTCGCTGCTTTTTTTGTATTGGTGCAAGTTTAAATAGAGAATTATTACCGTGTTTTGCTTAAATAGAGTTATAAAATGCGCAGATCGAACATAAAAACAACGAATAAACTTCTTTTTTAAATTTATGACTTTTATATGTTGACACTTTGCACCTCCATCATTAATATTTCGCCCCGTTGAAAGGCATGACGCTTCCCCCTTAGCTCAGTTGGTTAGAGCGACGGACTGTTAATCCGCAGGTCCCCCGTTCGAGTCGGGGAGGGGGAGCCAAGTTTTTCAATCATAAACGATTCCCCCTTAGCTCAGTTGGTTAGAGCGACGGACTGTTAATCCGCAGGTCCCCCGTTCGAGTCGGGGAGGGGGAGCCAAGTTTATGTTTATGATGTAGTTCCCCCTTAGCTCAGTTGGTTAGAGCGACGGACTGTTAATCCGCAGGTCCCCCGTTCGAGTCGGGGAGGGGGAGCCAAATCATAAAATCATATCTCAATTTGTTCCCCCTTAGCTCAGTTGGTTAGAGCGACGGACTGTTAATCCGCAGGTCCCCCGTTCGAGTCGGGGAGGGGGAGCCAATCATAAGAATTTCATAGACATTTCAGTAATTTTCCACTACTCTTCTGCTTTATAACTAAAACATAATTTCTATTCTAATGTGTTGCTATTAGTTGAATGATCAAGGACCTGATTCCTTTCCTTTTGAACTATTAAAAGATTGATAACATGGCTGGCTTTAAAAAACTTATTTTTATACAAATCCTGTCTTGGCTTGTATGTGTTGCGGCTGGAAGCTACTTCATTTCTGTAAGCTTTAATAATGCAGTAAGTGAAGCGCAAACGTCAGCACAAACCAGTGTAACACGCTACATTAACAGTTTAACTAGCGAAGAGCTTTCGCCTGAAAGTATAAAAAAAGCGATTGGCGATGGTAAAACATTTTCAAGCTTTATACTAAGAGACTACCAAGGGGCTGAAGTATTTTCAGTTAACTCCCCTGCCCAGCTCCCCATGTTTGCTGAATTTATTCAATCTAGCTTTAATTCGGTTCGTCCTCAGTTTGCCGTTAACGACGCCGCAGATATAAAAGTAGAATTTACACTCAACATTGAACGTTTAGCGCAGCAACTACAAACCTCGTTATTTATAGTTATATTTATTTCTGCTTTTTTAGTGATTATCCCAATCATATTAATGAAATCTATTTTTCATAGCTTAAATAAAAATATCAGCATGACCGTTGCCGATGTAATAGACATTTACATTAACCAAAATCAAATTGGCGACGACCTAGATACCGCGCTTGATGCCAGTAAAATGAAAAAACTAGGTAAAGATTTAGTCCCTAGCTTTAATCGCCTTTCGCATTTTTTAAAAAATAAAAATGATGATATTCAAAACGCTGCCCTCAGCATTAAGCAAGAAGCCTATAAAGATGTTATTACCGAATTAGGTAACCGTAATATGTTTGTTGAATATTACGAAAAGCACATCGAAAACAGTGAGCGCAGTACCTTTGGCTCGCTAGCGCTTGTACGCTGTAGTGAGCTGCAATCAATAAATCAAAGTCGTGGCTATCAAAAAGGTGATGACTACGTTAAAGGTGTGGCGGATATAATTAAGCATATAAGCGGCACTTACACCGGCAGCCAAGTATTTAGGCTAAATAGCTCAGACTTTGCCATAGTATTACCTAATACCCCTCTTAAAGAAGCAGAGCGTTTTGGTGAAAACCTGCAATCGCGCTTTACTCAATACCAGCAAAATCAGGAGCTCAGCTCTGTGGCTAATACGGGTATTGTAGGCTACGAAAAAGGCAAACCGCTGGGCGAGCTATTATCGGTTGTAGATAACGCAATGAGTATGGCGCAATCTAAGCAAGTAAATGCATGGCATGTGCAGCGCGAAACCGATTTAGTTAATAATGTAAGTGCTGGGTTTGGTAACCAAAACTGGCGTAAAGTGATTAACGAAGTAATTGAATCAAAACGTGTTCACTTAGTAATGCAAAATATTATGCCGCTGGGTAAAAGTATTAAGGCTTATGCAGAGATACAAGTACGTTTTAAGACCGAAGATAACCAAGTGCTTCCTACGGCCTCATTTTTAGCTATGGCCGAAAAGCTCGACATGGCCATAGAAATTGACCGCTTAATTATTGACTCGTCACTTGAAAAAATTAAAAGCCGCAACCTGTCTGAAAAGTTTTTTGGCCTGAATGTAACCGCCTCAAGCGCCCATAACGACCAATTTGTTATTTGGTTAGAACGCCGCTTATTAAAAGATACACATATAGCCTCTAAATTAGTATTTGAAGTAAGTGAGTTTGGCCTACAGCAAAATATTAAAGCCAGTAAACGCTTTATTGATATGGTGCATCGTGTAGGGGCCCGCGTAACGGTTGAACGCTTTGGTGTAGGATTAACTTCGTTTAAGTTTTTCCGTGATTTAAAACCCGACTTTATTAAAATGGATGCAAGTTACACCCGCGGCCTAGAAGATGATAAAAACAATCAATACTTTATGCGCCTAATGGTTGATTTAGCCCACCGCATTGGTGTGAGTGTGTTTGCAGAGGGCGTTGAAAGCCAAGAAGAAAAACACATAGTAGAAACGCTTTGCCTAGACGGCGTACAAGGTTATTACATAGAAAAACCTAAAGATATTTAGCACCAACCCTTAATTAAAGTAAAAAAGAGCACATGTGCTCTTTTTTGCGTTTAGCTGTTTAATTTTCGCTTACTTTAAAATCACATAAATTTTACAGCTTTGTGATCGCTTAATTATTTTACCCTGTTTATTTAACTGATAACGACTCGCATATGTTGTTTATCGGGGCAGAAAAAAGGATAATACACAGGATTTTAATAGCGCGAGGCACACATGACAGAATATGTCTTGTTATTGATTGGAACCGTTCTAGTTAATAACTTTGTATTAGTACAATTTTTAGGCTTATGTCCATTTATGGGTGTATCAGGCAAGCTTGATACCGCAATTGGCATGTCTTTAGCAACCACATTTGTGCTTACTCTTGCCTCTGTTACAAGCTATTTAGTTAATCAATATATTTTAGCACCGCTAGATATCGAATTTTTACGCACCATGAGCTTTATTTTAGTAATTGCTGTAGTTGTGCAATTTACCGAAATGGTTGTGCGTAAAACAAGCCCGACTTTATACCGGTTACTGGGTATATTTTTACCGCTGATCACCACTAACTGTGCGGTATTAGGTGTTGCGCTTCTTAACATAAAAGAAGATCACACCTTTTTACAATCGGCCGTGTATGGTTTTGGCGCAGCTGTTGGCTTTTCATTAGTACTTGTATTATTTGCAGCGCTGCGCGAACGCCTTGCTGCTGCAGATGTTCCTACCCCGTTTAAAGGCGCCTCAATAGCCATGATCACCGCCGGCTTAATGTCGATGGCGTTTATGGGTTTTACCGGATTAGTGAAGTTTTAATATGACCTTAATATATGCCTTGATAGCGCTTGGCTCGCTAGCGCTTGTTTTTGGACTTATTTTAGGCTTTGCAGCTATTCGCTTTCGTGTAGAAGGCGACCCAATTGTTGAGCAAATAGATACCATTTTACCGCAAACCCAGTGTGGCCAGTGTGGCTACCCAGGCTGTCGTCCCTACGCTGAGGCAATTGCCAACGGGGATGAAATTAATAAATGCCCTCCAGGCGGTGAAGCAACGGTTAAAAAACTGGCCGATTTAATGGGCGTTGAGCCTAAACCGCTTGCCGGTGGTGAGCAAGCAGAGCCGATAAAAACAGTGGCCTATATTCGCGAAGACGAGTGCATAGGCTGTACTAAGTGTATTCAGGCATGCCCTGTGGATGCCATTGTTGGTGCTACACGCCAAATGCACACTGTATTAATAGAAGAATGTACCGGCTGCGATTTATGTGTAGAGCCCTGCCCTGTAGATTGCATTGATATGCTGCCTGTAGCCGAAACAAAACAAAACTGGAAATGGCAACTTGATGCTATTCCTGTCACGCAAATAGATTAGAGGTTTGAGTGGAAAAGTTACTTGAACAAATTAAAAAAGGCACTGTTTGGGCATTCCCAGGCGGCGTGCATCCACCACAACAAAAAACACTCTCTAACAGTGCGCGTATTGCTAGGCTCCCTCTACCTGATAAATTAGTTGTACCAATTAAACAGCACATTGGTGCTAACGGTAAATTAATTGTAGAAAAAGGCCAACAGGTATTAAAAGGCCAAGCACTTACCGTGCCCGTTGCGAATTGGTCTGTGCCTGTACATGCGCCCAGCTCTGGTACCATAACAGATATTGCCTCTATGCCTTCGGCGCATCCATCGGCTTTACCTGAGCTAAGTATTATTATTGAGCCTGATGGCAAGGATCAATGGTGCGAACTGACTCCTCCCCCTAACCCAAGTGAGCTTAGCCACGATGAATTAGTCGATATAATTCATCAAGCAGGTATAAGTGGTATGGGTGGAGCAGGCTTTCCTACTTATGTAAAAGCCGATATAAAACAACCTATTGAGTTTTTAATTGTTAATGCTGTTGAGTGCGAACCATACATAACAGCCGATGATGTGTTAATGCGTGAACATGCCAAGCAAGTAGTGCAAGGCATTGAGCTAATGCAACAAATTTTAAACCCGACACTGTGTATTGTTGGCATTGAAGATAATAAGCCCGAAGCCATAGCGGCTATGAAAAGTGCCGCAGAGCACAAAACCAATATTGTTATTCAAACAGTCCCTACTGTTTATCCATCAGGTGGCGAAAAACAATTAATTAAATTACTTACAAACCGTGAAGTACCTAGTGGCGGTATTCCGGCCGATATTGGTATTTTAGTGCACAACACAGGAACTTTGTTTGCTGTGCAGCAGGCAGTATACGAAGGTAAACCGCTTATTGAACGCGTTGTTACAGTAACAGGCAACACCATTCATAATGCGGGTAATGTATGGGCATTATTAGGCACTGAAGTTAAACACCTACTTGATTGCCAAGGTTTTTCACCCGTACCACAGCAGCGCGTTGTCATGGGCGGGCCAATGATGGGCTTTACCTTGCCTACTGTTCGTATTGGTGTAATTAAAACCACCAACTGTATTTTAGCCCCCGATCATAAAGAGCTGGCAGAACCAGGCCCCGAAAAAGCCTGTATACGTTGTAGTGCCTGTGCAGATGCCTGCCCTGCTTCGTTATTACCACAGCAATTACAATGGTTTGCAAAATCAAAAGAATACGACAAATTACAAGAGCACAACTTATTTGATTGTATTGAATGTGGTGCGTGTGCATATGTATGCCCAAGCGAAATACCTCTGGTGCAATACTACCGCGTAGCAAAAGTAGAAATAAAAGAGCAGCAAGCCGAAAAAATTAAAGCCGATAGAGCAAAAGAGCGTTTTGACGCTCGTAAAGAGCGCCTAGAGCGCGAACAACAAGAACGTCAAAACCGCCATAAACGTAAACCGGCCGCTAAATCTGACGATGAAAAGCAAAAAGTAGCAGATGCACTCGCTCGTGTTAAAAATAAATCAGATAAAGGCGATGAAAAATCAGCTGTAGCCGCTGCAATTGCCCGCGCCAAAGCGAAAAAACAGCAAGGTGAAGAGCTAGAGCCAGATAACAGTGAAGTAGCTAAAGAGCGTGCACTACGTAAAGAAAAAGCGCGTAAATATAAAGAACAAAAAGCTGCCGAGAGCGAGTCATCATCAGCACCTGATGATAAAAAGTCAGCCGTAGCTGCTGCTATTGCCCGCGCTAAAGCGAAAAAAGCGGCGCAAGCTGAACAAAGCGCTGAGCCACAAAAAGATGAAGCTCCCGCTGATGATAAAAAGTCAGCCGTAGCTGCTGCTATTGCCCGTGCTAAAGCGAAAAAAGCAGCGCAAGCTGAGCAAAGCGCTGAGCCACAAAGCGATGAAGCACCCGCCCCAGCTGATGACAAAAAAGCAGCCGTAGCTGCGGCTATTGCTCGCGCTAAAGCTAAAAAAGCCGCTAAATCAGCTGAGCAAACCCAGCAATCAGCTGAACCAAATGCTGCTGAGCAAACAAGTAATGTTGAGCCTGAAAACTCGCAAGCAAGCCCTCCTGCTGATGACAAAAAAGCGGCCGTAGCTGCGGCTATTGCTCGCGCTAAAGCTAAAAAAGCCGCTAAATCAGCTGAGCAAACCCAGCAATCAGCTGAACCAAATGCTGCTGAGCAAACAAGTAATGTTGAGCCTGAAAACTCGCAAGCAAGCCCTCCTGCTGATGACAAAAAAGCGGCCGTAGCTGCGGCTATTGCCCGCGCTAAAGCTAAAAAAGCCGCTAAATCAGCTGAACCAAATGCTGCTGAGAAAACAAGTAATGTTGAGCCTGAAAACTCGCAAGAAAGCCCTCCCGCTGATGACAAAAAAGCGGCCGTAGCTGCGGCTATTGCCCGCGCTAAAGCTAAAAAAGCCGCTAAAGAAGCTGAGCAATCACAAGCAAGTAAACACAGCGCACCTGAACAAAGCAATGAGCCACAAACCAGCAACGGTTCAGACTCTGAGCAAACTGCAGCAGAGAAGAAAAAAGCCGCCGTGGCCGCCGCAATAGCGCGCGCCAAAGCTAAAAAGTTACAAAAAGAAGGAAATGATCAGTCATGAAATTAACCATGGCCAGTTCGCCGCACAACCATAGCCATAAGTCGTTAACGCGATTAATGCTAACCGTCATTGCTGCGTGTATTCCTGGGCTAATAGCGCAAGTGGTATTTTTTGGGACTGGCGTACTTATTCAGTTAGTACTGGCACTTGTTGCTGTGAGCGTATTTGAAGCAGCCATTATGTTAATGCGTAAACGCCCTGTTTGGCCTGCATTGAGTGATGGTAGTGCTTGGCTTACTGGTGTGCTGTTAGCACTGAGTATTCCGCCGCTGGCGCCTTGGTGGGTCATTATTATTGGCTGTTTATTTGCCATTGTGATTGTAAAGCAACTTTATGGTGGGCTTGGGTTTAACTTATTTAACCCAGCAATGGCCGCATACGTACTACTTTTAGTCTCGTTTCCGGTGCAAATGACCGCTTGGTTACCCGTTACTGATTTACTTAACGCCCCAATTGGCTTTATTGACCAATTACGCCTTATATTTACCGATTTTACCGCTCTGGGCTTTAGTGTTGATCAAGTCCGTGCCGGCGTTGATGGCCTCACCATGGCCACCCCGCTTGATACAGTTAAAACCGATGTAGCACATGGTCTAACTGTTAGCGAAAGCATGCAAAAACCGATTTTTTCGCAATGGGCTGGGCTTGGTTGGCTATGGGTTAACCTAGGCTTTTTAGGCGGTGGTTTATACCTATTAAAAGCTAAAATTATAAACTGGCATATTCCAGTAAGCTTTATAGGCTCACTAGCGCTGTGCAGTGCCATTGGCTATATTGCCGCACCTGGTACCGAGCCGGGTATGGTATTTCACCTATTAAGTGGCGCGACCATGATGGGCGCATTTTTTATTGCCACCGATCCTGTTTCGGCTGCAACCACCAATAAAGGGCGCTTAATTTATGGCGCGTTAATTGGCTTGTTGGTGTATTTAATTCGCACCTTTGGTGGTTTCCCTGATGCGGTAGCCTTTAGTGTATTATTAATTAATATTGCTGTACCGCTGATTGATTACTACACCCAACCTCGCACTTATGGCCACGGAGCAGTAAAATGATTATTTCATCAATGGCTAAAAATGGCGCGATATTAACAGCCTTTGCGCTGATAACAACAGGCTTAGTTGCCTCAATTGATGCCTTTACCGCCGATAAAATTGCCGAGCAAGAACGCCTGCAACTAACCTCACAATTACAAGAGGTATTAAACCCAAGCAGCTACGATAATCAGCTCAATACAAATTGCGTAATTATGAGTGACGAACAACTTGGCCCTTACCCTGAGCAAATTATTTACCGCGCTTATAAAAATCAGCAACCTGTAGCACTTGTAATCAGGCACATAACACCTAGTGGTTACAGTGGCGATATTAATTTATTAACCGCCGTACTTGCTGATGGCACCATTGCCGGCGTACGTACCACTAAGCACGAAGAAACGCCCGGCTTAGGCGATAAAGTAGAAGTTAAAAAGTCGCTGTGGATCACTACATTTAACGATTTAACGGTTCAAAGTGAAGACGATGCCCGTTGGGCGGTAAAAAAAGATGGCGGCCAGTTTGACCAATTTACCGGCGCTACAATTACTCCTCGCGCCGTGGTTGGCTCGGTAAAAAATGCCGTATTATTTGCAAAAACTAACTTTGACGCCATTTTTAAACAGCCTAATGCTTGCCAAGAGGTAACACAATGAGTGAGTTAAAAACCTTATACAAAGAAGGTGTATGGGCTAATAACCCCGCGCTAGTGCAGCTACTCGGTTTATGCCCGCTTTTAGCTGTTACATCAACTGTAACCAACGCACTTGGCCTAGGGTTAGCGACTTTATTAGTGTTAGTAGGCTCTAATATTACTGTTTCTGTTGTGCGTAATTGGGTACCTAAAGACATTCGTATTCCGGTATTTGTAATGATTATTGCAGGCTTTGTGACTATAGTTCAACTACTTATGAATGCGTACACCTTTGGTTTGTATCAATCATTAGGCATATTTATTCCACTAATAGTAACTAACTGCGCCATTATTGGCCGTGCAGAGGCGTATGCTTCTAAAAACCCTGTGCACCTGTCTGCATTCGATGGCCTGATGATGGGCTTAGGCTTTATGGCCGTACTATTAGTGCTAGGTGCAATGCGCGAACTTATAGGCCAAGGTACATTATTTGATGGCGCCGATTTGCTCCTTGGACCGTGGGCCCAAAGCCTACGCTTGGAAATATTTAGTTTTGATAGCCAGTTTTTACTCGCTATTTTACCACCCGGCGCCTTTTTAGGGCTTGGGCTGTTAATAGCAGCAAAAAATGTTATTGACGCACAAATAAAATCAAAACAGGTAACGCCACCAGAAGCCGAAAAAGGCCCACGCGCACGCGTTACTAGCTTAACTTAAGGGGAAAACGCATTAGCACTTTTAGCTAATGCGTTTTAAGTTGCATGAATAAAGAAAAACGTCACCAAATACTCTCGCGCTTGCGCGAACAAAACCCACATCCAGAAACCGAGCTTGAATACTCAAGCCCATTTGAGCTACTAGTAGCTGTTACGCTCTCTGCACAAGCCACCGATGTAGGGGTAAATAAAGCCACACGTAAATTATTTCCAGTAGCTAATACGCCACAAGCCATTTTAGATATAGGCCACGATGCACTTCGCGATTATATAAAAACCATTGGCTTATTTAATTCAAAAGCCGCAAACGTGTACAAAATGTGCCAAATATTGGTTGATCAACATAACGGCATTGTGCCCGAGAACCGCGAAGCGCTCGAAGCCCTACCCGGTGTTGGCCGAAAAACCGCAAATGTCGTACTCAACACCGCCTTTGGCTGGCCGACCATTGCCGTAGACACGCATATTTTTCGTGTTTCAAACCGCACCAAATTTGCGATGGGTAAAGATGTAGTTGCTGTTGAGCAAAAACTTGAAAAAGTGGTACCAAAAGAATTTAAAGTTGATGTGCACCATTGGTTAATACTACACGGGCGCTACACCTGCGTAGCACGTAAACCTAAGTGTGGCTCGTGTATAATAGAAGACTTGTGTGAGTTTAAAGAAAAAACGGACTAACCTTAAATAACAATATTTTGAGTATTTAAAAGTAAGACAGCTAATTAATTAGCTGTCTGTTGATTCTATACTATTTATAAATTGCGCCATATTTACTAAACGTTCACCAACAATGAGCTCAATGGTGCGTTTAACCCAAGGCGTGGCAATATTTGTGTAGTTTAGTTTAGCCAATACGCAGCCTATGGTAATTAAAAGTAGTAGTGATGACACGCTGTAAAACCAAACCATGTGTTGCTCTAGAAGTGCAAATAGATCAATTTTAAATAGCACATCAAACCCAATAAACACATAAGCCATATAAAAAGGAACTGACATAAGCAACAACTTAGTTAGTTGTAATTTATGTGAGCAAAGGCGATAAATGTCTTTTTGAACTTGGCTAATTGGTTTTGCATAATCAATATTAGCAATATGCACTATTTGGCCAATATTACCTGCAAGGCCAACAATGGCAAATATAGCCAAGATTAAAGCAGATATTACAGGCGCTGAAACACTAACGTTTTTTGCAATATACTGGCCCAATAAAGCAATAATAAAAAAGAAGGCTGCGCTTTCAATAATACGTGCCCACTTCATAGTATTAAGCTCTTTTATTTGTTTATTCGCTTTTGTTTCGCTCAGCAGTGATTGGTTTATTGTAATGGCCGATTCGTTAACACTATTTTGCTGCTGCCATGTGTTTTTAAAATTATCTAAATTCATTTTAAGCCCCCTGTTTTTCAAATTGATTTTTTAGTGTTTCTTTAATTCTGCCTATTCGCGTAGCGACATTGGTTTTACTTATGCCTAAACTCTTCGCAATGCTTTGATGGGATTCACCTTCTAAATACAGCAATACTATGGCTTTATTTAACTTATCGAGCTTTGCTATAAATTCATATAATTGCTTAACATCTTCGCTTCTATCGTCTTGTGCTGAATAATCCGCTATATGCACTATGCACTGCTCATTTGCATTGGCTTTATCTTCTCGTTTACTGTCTTTGCGGTAATAGGAAATTGCCACATTTAATGCTATTCGGTACATCCACGTAGAAAACTTATAGTCTTTGTTGTAGTTCTCATAAGCCAGCCACATAGTCGTGAGTATTTCTTGCGCTAGGTCTTGCCTGTCGTGTTGGTTTTGACAGTACGAGTTTACAACTTTATAAATAATGCCTTTATGCTGCTCCATTGTTTGAGCAAACAGTGCTTTTTTATTGGTGTTCATGTAGGCATAAATCCATCATTTAATTAATCTCATCACGTATTATTTCTAATGTATCTGTTTTTAAAAGCAACAGATGCAAAGTTGTGGCTAATGCAACACAGCCAGTACACATTTGTATAAACATTTTAGCTGCACGCTAACCCCCACATAATTTTCTTATCTAGTTATTCGCAATATCGCGGAAATAATCACAACTAATTAAAAAAATTATTGGAGAGAGTAATAAGCTAAGCAAAGGAGCAAAGCGTTAATTCTTTTTCTGCCTTGCTATTAAAAGTGAATAATAATTTAAGGAGGTTTCTGCGTTAGCGCTGTAAAAAACCACATAACTTCAAGGATGTATTTTGCAAAGTAATCATTCAAAATTTCAGCCAAATAAGTGGTCATTATTAAATTTAGCTGTTGCGCTTATACTGGCGGGTGCATTTTATTATTTGGGTCAATTTTTTGTTATTTCATTTGATTTCTAAGTCTAATTTGTTTTATTTCATTTTTAACCTTATAAATTTTAAAACATTGGAAAGCATATATTAACTATTTAAAAGCAATAGGAGATGAGATAGAGCGAGGCAGATTCTACTTAGGTGAACACATAGTATCGATTGTTCCTTACATGAACTTACAAATAACAGTTTATGCACGTATGGATGAATCAGCTTTATTAATCAAAAAAATTGTTATATTTCAATTAATCTAAAAATTTTTGCTCATTTGAAACAAATGAATATTTCGCACAGCCAATCGCGAAAGTAATATTAGCCGATAATAAAAACTTAGCTCCCACATCCTATATACTTTGGCCTGAAGAAATGGCGCTAACTCAAAGTAAAGCACATGGGTAAACGCCTTTGTTTACTTATCACGCCTTAAAGGTATTAAGCGTTACACTTTAAGACGATACTAAGATTTATAGCGGTTTAACTCTGATACTAGCTGCGTACTTTTAAATACCACCAAATTAAAGGCGCCAGTATCACTAATTCAATACCAACATTCAGCCACTGCTTTGCTACCGTTCCATCTAACATAATTCCTATAAGCCTTGCGATTAAAAGCCCTACGAGTAACGATGACAGTGTTGCAGCTATGGTAGCTTGCCAAGGTGCGAGCTGATGATGAAATTGCAGCAATAAGCCAAAACCAATAAATAATCCCCACCAAATTCTACGCTCTACAGCCTTAAAAATATCGCTAGGGACTGGCTTATTACTTATCAGCTCAGGGTTGGCAGCTAATACTATGCCAAAAATAATTAGCAGTGCACCAACAACCCTAAAAATAACTATATTATCCATGATTAATTCCTCAGGTTAGTTGTTTGATTAATCGCTTGCTCAACACGCGCCTTTGAGTGCCCTTTTTCTTGGCTCCACTGCTTTGGCGATTGCCCATACATACGTTTAAATTCTCTGCTAAATTGAGATGAGCTAACATAACCTACCGACATGGCCGCAGAGCTTACGTTCATACCCGTTGCAATTTTCATCGCGGCGGTATTTAAGCGCATAGATTTAACAAATTGAATAGGCGACATACTGGTCGCATCTTTAAATTTACGATGTAAAACCGCCCTACTTACGCCAATTTTTGCCGCCATATCGTCTATGGTTATGGTTTCATCTAATCGAGAGGCCAAATAATCAATTGAACGTGCTATGTCATTTCCTACGCCAAAGGCTTGGCGCACACTACTCCCTGCCTGTCCGTTTAATATGGCGTAATATAGTTCACGCAGTCGCCCTTCACCTAAAATCGCAATATCTACAGGGTTATTTACTAGTTGTAGCAACCGTAGTAATGAATCTGTAAAGGAGTCATCCCAAGCTGCGAGTGTGAGCCCTTGCTCTTTAGAGGCTGATGCGTATTTTTTTACACCTTCTGCAGCCATGGTAATAGATAATTCGGTCATCACTTTGGTATCTAGCGACACAATAACGCCTAGTAAAGGGTTATCAGGTGAGGCCGTGGGTGTACCCGCTTCTACCGGCATAGACATAGGGCAGCACATATAACTATTTTCATCGTAAATAAAATGCTTACCATCGAGTATGGCTTCTTTAGCGCCACTCACTATGGCAACAATACACGGCTCGTATACCGCAGGCGCACAGCGCATAGCGTGCGTTACTTTAAACAGCTGAACACCTTTAATACCCGTTTCTATTAGCCCTAGGGCATAATTTTCATCGCTGTTTACTTCGTTAAAAGACAGGTTGTTTTGTATAAGTTGTTTAATCTGGTGTTTGCTCATACACCAATACCCTTTAAATATAGAATAATTCTAATCTAGCACCGAAAATGCACATTCTCAATGCAGTGATACAAATAGGCATATTTTAAAGAGGATATCGCCTAGTTACACCCAGTATCGAGAGTTATATTACCTAACAAGCAATGTAGAACAATGCGCATAGCCCTGTACTACATATTTACACTTAACTATTGATAGGAATTTAACTAATGAGCGCAACTAACCCATTTGGCCCTTCTGGCTGGACTCCCGACCAACTCAGTTCTTTAGTCGGTAAATGCTATTTAATAACGGGAGCAAATACAGGCGCAGGCTTTGAAGCAACCCGACTATTACTCGCTAAAGGCGCAAAAGTAGTTATGCTCAATCGAAACCCTTTAAAATCAGATGAAGCTATAGCTAAGTTAAAACAGGAATTTGGCGATAGTACTGACGTGAGTTTTATAAAAATGGACTTAGCAGAGCTTGCCTCAGTGCGCCATGCAGCCAACGAGGTATTACACACTGTGCAACACATAGATGCACTTATTTGTAACGGTGCTATTGCGCAGGTCGCGACTCAGCAATTTACTAAAGACGGCTTTGAAAGTCAGTTAGGGGTTAACCACTATGGGCACTTTTTACTGTGTGGTTTACTTTTTAACAAAATAGAGCAATCAAACGGACGTATTGTTGTGGTTGCCAGTGAAGGTTACAAAATGGGGCTTAAAACGATTCAATTTGATGACATGAATTGGAATAAAAACTACCACCCAAACAAAACCTACTGCCACAGTAAACTTGCCCAAATGATGTTTGCCTATGAACTGCAAAGTAAAATAGCCGCCGCAAATAAAAATGTGCAAGTGTTTGTATGTCACCCAGGTGCCGCTAATACCTCTCTTATTGGCGATAATGTTAACTTTGCAACCCGATTTACCTGGTCACTAATAGTCAAAATGGGCTTAGCGCAATCGGCAGAGCAAGGTGCATACCCTGAGGTTATGTGTGCCACCGAGCATAACCTAAAACAGCGCGCTTATTATGGGCCATCAGGCAGGTGGAATTGGAGCGGCCCTGTAGGTGAATGCACCCTTGAATCATTTGCTTTAGAGCAGCCTGTGCTAAGCAAACTATGGGCAGTTACTGAGCAGCAAGTCGCTTTTAAATGGTCAATATAGTGTCGCAAATAGAGTGCGTATGCAGGGGGAAACGTAATAAAAATATATTCGCAAGCCACTTAATACTTCTGCTTTTACTAACGGGCTGTAAAAGTACCGATAGTGGCCCTGTACAGTACAAAGCCAATGATGAGCTAGTTGTACTTGCCCATGGCTTAGGTAGAAGCGATTGGGCAATGCGTTACTTTGCCCAACAGCTTAAGCGTGCTCGTTATAAAGTATGTAGCTTAGATTACGCCTCTATAGGGCAAAGCGTTAAAGCCGTGCTTTTACAAACTAATAAACAAATAAACGCCTGTATTTCTAATGCGAATAAAATACATTTTGTCGGCCATTCCCTAGGAGGCTTAATTATTAGAGCCTACTTGCAAAATAACAGCGTGGTTTTAAACAGCAATAAGCTAGGAAATGTTGTGTTAATTGGCACACCCAACAAAGGCAGCGAATTAGCTAATCATTTAAATGGTTCATGGTTATTGCATATAGCCGGCGGTGTAAGCCAAGCTCTCGTTACTGGTGATAACAGCCTAGGCAACACGATAGATGAGCTGGACATTAATGTAGGTGTAATAGCCGGTACTAAAGCATCCCCTCTTACACAAAGTTACTTTAACAGTGAAAAC
This sequence comes from Pseudoalteromonas sp. MM1, assembly GCF_030296835.1. Classification (NCBI taxonomy): domain Bacteria; kingdom Pseudomonadati; phylum Pseudomonadota; class Gammaproteobacteria; order Alteromonadales; family Pseudoalteromonadaceae; genus Pseudoalteromonas; species Pseudoalteromonas sp. MM1. Next base: position 2,371,987 of record NZ_AP027922.1, read on the forward strand.
GATGGTTTGGTGTCTGTGGAATCAACCAAGCTTAATAATATGCGTGATTTTATTACCCTTGATGTTAGCCACACGGGAATGCGCTACAACCAACAAGTAATGCAACACACACTCAATTTTTTGCAAACTGGTGCATTTTTATCCCCTACACGAAGAACCAATACCCTTTATTAACCACTTAGCTGCGGCTAATTTAAGGTCAAAAAAAAGCAAGCCAAATGGCTTGCTTTTGAGTGCCCGTTCAAAGGCTACACACTCTCAACATACTTTTTAAAAACGGTAACTTGCACCTAGTGTAATACGACGGTCAGTTAAACCTTGGAAACACAATAATGCGCTTTCGTTTACACATGATTGGCTAATTTCAGATTCAGTAATATTTACTGCCTCTAAGCCAATGTTAAGTTGCTCGTTCACATCGTAGCTAATACTTGCGTTAAGCTGGCCACGGTCTTCTTGTACTACAGGGAATCCCCAAGGGAAACTAGACGTACTACCGAAGTCATTTGAACGATACCCTTCACGCCACGTGTAACGCATGCGAGCTGACAGGCCAAATTTTTCGTAGTAGAGCGTAATGTTATACGCATTTTCAGAAAGATTAAGTAAACCTTGAATTTCACTCACTTCAATACCGGGTGTACCTGTAGTTGCAGCAAATACACTACTCGCTCTTGATGTTGCGGTATTTTCAGTTTCACCACCTGAGAACTCTTGAATTGTGTAGTTAGCTAGCACACCAAAACCAGAGGCCCATCCTAGGTCTTCTTCAAAGCCCGATAAGTCATATTGAAAAGCAAACTCAATCCCTTTTTGGGTTGTTTCACCACTATCGTTTACTTTTGTTTCTGTACCAACACATACGCCACGGCCATTCTCAGGGCCAAATACGTTTATATCTGCAATGGGGTTAAATATACCGCCGCCTTCACATGGGTCTGTTAAATCGCGGTACCCAGTTACTGGGTCTTCAACTGGCGATGTTAACTGATTTACATGTAAATCTTTACGGGTTTTATGGAATATACCCACACTGATAACACTCGCTTCATCAAAGTACCATTCGGCAGATAAGTCATACGAAAGCACCTCTTCAGGTTTTAACGCAGGGTTACCAAATTCAACTTCGTCATTTGGGCTTGTGCTGTAAGTAATAGAGGTTGATAAGTCGTTATAATCAGGGCGACGAATATCTTTACCAACACCAAAGCGCACAAGTACATCTTCCGATACATCAGCGACAAGGTTTAAGCGAGGTAAAATAAAGTCATAGTCAGATTTATTAGTAATTCGAGTCACAAGCTCATTACCACTGCCATCTTCTGTAACTGAGTTACCCGTAGACTCAACGTCTGTTTGAATGTAACGTACGCCGATATTACCGCGTACCATTTCGTACTCAAAGTTAGCTTGTGCATATAACGCATGGGTGATTTCTTCTATATCAAAAAAACCAGATGAGCTAGATGTTGGTGCATTTAATGTTTTGCTTGACCCATGCGCAGTCATGGCGTTTTGTAATGTTGCAAGTACCGCATCAGGGTCTGATGCAACTAGCTCAGGGTCAATTAATAAAAAGTCAGCAATGTATAACGAGCGACCATCAGCTTCGTTAAAGTTATCTGGGCCAGCGACTAATAAATCGGCGAATAAATCACCGGTTGGGCTATCTGCCATTGTTCTTAGACCAACGCTTGATGTAATTTCGTTTTGTTTGCTTTGTGATTTACTATAACGGTAACCAAAATCAATAGAGGTCACAATTGAGTCTGTGTAATAGGTTGAATCAATACGGAACGCATCTTCAGAGTTTTCAACCGTATCTTGACCAATATTTACATCGCGCAGCACCACATTTGCAGGGTCTAGTAATTGCTCAACCGTAGGTGCGTATTCTGCCCCTTCTGCAATACCAAAAGCGAGTGCTCCGCCTGATAAATCGTACTCAAACGGCACGCTGTTATCATTACCGCCACCAGCATCTAATGGTGCATTAGGGTTAATAAAGTTAAGCGTTGTATTAAAGCTTGGCGTAGTCGTATCTGAACTTGAAGATGCAATTTCTGCACTTACAAACCACTTATCACCTTGCCATTCGCCACCCAGTCTAAAAATATTACTGTCGGTGACACGCGAGTTAGTATCGCTTGAAAAACGAAGGTTAGGATCGTCATCATCATTTTCTAAATTTACAGGAATAACACCACGCAAGGCCGCTTGAATTGACCCTAGATTAGTGCCCCCCAATGAGCCTAAGTTTACTGTTTCAAATTCATCAGGCACAGAAATATCGTTCAGTGCACTTACACCAGACGCTTGTACACGAGAGCTTTCTTGACGGCGCTCTTGATCGTTAACCACAGCATCAAAGTAAAACTTTGTGTTATCGTTTGGCGCCCATTCAATAGTACCTACAAAGTTTTTAGTTTCGTATTCGTAGTTATCGTAATCTTGTACAAAAAACTGAATAGGTAAAAAGTCAAACGACTGCGCACTCGCTACACCGCTATCTGCAGTAATAATATTGTCTCTGTCGGCACGAGGGCGAAACGCCGTTACGTCTTGCTCAGCATAACTTCCACTAAGTAGTACACCAAACTTACCATAATCACTTTCCCAGTTATCTGCAAAGGTACCTGAAAAGCGAGGTTGTAAGCCGCTATCTGTACTTAAGCTGCTACTTTCACCCTGTACTCTTATTGTTGCTAGCTGCTCACCTAAGTGCAAAGGGCGAATCGTCTTAAGGTTAATAGTACCACCAACAGAGCCCTCAATTGTTTTCGCTTCAGGCGATTTTATTACCTCTAAGCTTGAAATAATTGACGCTGAAACATCTTCAAAGCTAATACCACTTCGTCCAGAGCCTGAGCCTACCGTTGATACACCGTTAATTTCAGTACGGTTAGCATCTGTACCACGTATTTGTACACCGGTACCTACACCCGCTTGACGGGTAATTTGGATACCCGTTACGTTTTCTAGTACTTCAGCGAGGTTTTGATCTGGCAGTTTACCAATATCTTCTGACTGAATAATTTCAACTAGGCTATCTGCAGAGCGCTTTTCAGCCAGAGCATTAGTGAGTGATTGACGAATACCAGATACCTCGATGATTTCTACATCATCTTCTGCTATCGGCTTGGCTTCCTGTGCGTGTGTTGACATAGAAAGATTTAATGCTGTGGCAGATATAACTGCTAGCGTAATTTTTGATAACTTGTGATTCATAGTTTTTCCTGTGTGTGTCAGTGCTATGTGTAACTCGCTATATATTTTTATTAAACGCCTTACCATTTATCTAAATGGTTAACTTAATATTTACAGCAAAACGTTAAAAGGTCAACCTATTGGTAAACCATTTTCTCATAAAAAAAGCCCAAACAAACATTACCAATAAAGCCAATTTCGGCATGACAAAGAAAGGCAATCAACTGACCAATATATAACCACTTGTATTTAAAATGCTTTTAAGAACCTAAAAAGGTTAAATAACACACAAAAGGAGAGTGAAAGCCCAGCAATTAAACCGATATAATTTTTTTATATAAACAGGATTATTTTTAAATTTAGCAGGTTTCATAGGTGAAATTGGTCAACCAAGATAAAGATAGTAGACTTTAGGCTAACTAAAAACTCGTTAAAAACGCTGCGCTTTTGGTAAAAGCTTTCTTTAAATCGGCTGTATCGCGTTTATGAAACTTAGATTTAATACTAACCCTCTTAATTAAGTGAGCTATTTTCAGGATTGGTATAACAGTCCTAAATCGCAAACAAAAAAACCCAATTAGCGGTATACGCTAATTGGGTTTTAAATGGGGATTACTGGTTATTACGTTATAGCTTAAAGCTCATTCCTAAGAATAAACGTGGGCCGTAATCGTTTACTTCACCTAGGTTATCTTCCACAAAGAAATCTTGTGATTTAGGTGCGCTAAACAAGTTAATAGCTTCAGCCTTAACTCTAAAGTGCTCGTTAATTTTATACGATGCACGCATTTCCCATACACCTACAGCATCAACATAGCGTAAGCGTGTGCCATTGCTTGTATACGGCTGGAAGTATTCACTACGGTATTTGTAAATAATGGCCGTATCAAAGTCACCAATTTGGTAATACAGTTGGCTACTAAATACATGCTCTGAGAAGCCAGGTACCGAACCTGGCTCAATAATACCAGCCGTTAATTGAGTAGTATTGCCATCTAGGTCAGTAACGTATGTATCGCCGTATAAGCTATCTTCAAACTCAAAGTCAGTATCGGCAAAGTTATAGCCAAATTTTACACCAATGCCATTATCCCAGCGGTACGAGAACGAAGCTTCTAAACCTAAAATTTCGCTATCGTCATCGGTTGTTACCGAATTTGTCACTGGTAGTGATACTGTTTCACCACCAACTACATAGTCTTCAATCACAGTTTGTTGCTGGAAGCCACCTTGGAACTGTTTGTAATATAGGCTTAACGCTAAAATAGAGTCCTCATTAGGGTACCATTCAAAGGCTAAATCGTAGTTCCATGACATTAGTGGTTGAGTATCAGGGTTACCTGAACCATCCACAGTTAATAAGTCCGAAAGCGATAATGCAACAGATTGATCGTCAGTAACAAAGTCACGATCAAAACCTAAATCAGATGGATCAGCACGTGACATACCTCGGTATATACCTGCACGAAGTAAAATATCTTCACTGTAGTCAACGACTAAGTTAAAGCTTGGTAGATATTTGGTATAACCACCACCGCTTTGAGTTCTTTCAAGTGAATCCCCTACATCAAGAGTTACGGCGCCTGTGGTTTCATCCACATCAACGGTGTAATTTGTTCTAAAGCCTACCGAAGTTATATCTGTATCAACAATACGTAAGCCAACATTACCACGAATAAATTTGCCAAACATTTCTGTATCGTAATTTGCCATTAAGTAAACAGACGTGGTTTTTTCTGTCACGTCAATGGTACCGGCATTTTCGTACTCAACATCTGGGTAACCAAATTCACCTGTATAATCAGCGTCGGTAGCTGCTACAGCTTGAGAAAAGCACACGTTATCGTATGTCGCCCACGAAGAACCTGTTCCTGAGCTTATTACATTACCGCTACTGTCTATGTTGGTTATTAAATCGCCATCAGATACGCTAGATAAAAAGTCAGATTCTGGGAAGTCAATTTGACAACCTTGGAGTATCTCCAATGCTGAATCATCTCCTATGGTGTATTCATTACGAGAACCATTACCTTGGCTGCCACCAAACTGAATAAAGCTTAATTCAGAGGCTCTAATCCCCCCTTCAATACTGGTAAATATATCGCCCTCTAACGCGTAGTTAAAATCGATACGCGCCGACTTAATTTCATTTTCGCGGACATTTTCGCGGTCTAGACGCGTACGTAGGCTATCAGTAAAGTTAGAAATATCTGTAACATCAAAATCGGTTAACGTGAAATGAGGAATTTCATCGCCCATATCCCAGCTAAACAAATTACGGTCTGCGGTTCTACCACGGTTAGAAATTTGCAGCTCTTCACGCTCAGTTTTTGAATACGCTAAGTCAAGACTTACAGTGAGTCGATCGGTTAATGTGTGCTCAATATTAATACCATAGCCCTGGTAGTTTTCTTCACGAGAAAATTGCTCACCGGCTGATTCAATACGTTCTTCACCTTCCCAATGTAAAATACCGCCTACATCGTTAGTAACAAGCGTTGGACCTGTTAAGCCTGGCGTTGCACGTTTTTGTAAAAAAATTAAATCGTGGCGTGCTTCTTTTTGGGTTCTGTCAGAAATTTGTGCATCAAAGTTAATATCCCACTCAGATGACGGTTGGTATTGCATTGCTAAAAATATAGCGTCGCGCTCGTCTGAAGTTTCATTTTGACGATAACTGCGGCTACTGCCTGTCCAAGCGTATGGTGTGCCATCACTTTCGGCTTTACCAGTTTCTGGGTCTATTGCTGTTTGATAACCTTGATTGTTACTGCCACTTACTTGGTCTTCACAGTCCCCAGCGCTACTTCTGTAAAACCCTTCATTCGTATTTGTTGGGTCATTTAAACATGCCCAAAGCGAGGAGCCCGACGGGCTTGAACTTCTGTATTCGGCCTCTGGTTGGCTAATATCTTGGCGCTGAACACCAAAAGACACCCCTACCGCTTGGCCATTATCAAACTCAAATTGATCAACATAACTAAACGTACCACGGTAACCAGTGTCACTTTGTAATGAGTTTTCTACATTACTTTCATCAGGATTGTAGTTTAATTTAACCTCACCCTGAACTCGCTGCTTACCGTAATCAAGTGGACTGACTGTTTCAAGTGCAATTACACCCGCTACACCACCTTCAATCATTGACGCATCTTGGGTTTTATAAATAGCGATTTTTTTTACAAGTTCTGATGGAAACTGTGAAAAGTTAACAGAGCGGTCACCACTACCATTGGTCGCTTCACGACCATTAATATGGGTTGCACTTAAAAATGGGCCTAAACCACGAATAGTAATTTCGGTAGCACCGCCGTTTTCACGGTGTGATGCAGCACCGGTGATAGACTCAAGTGCTTCACCAATTGAGAGCGCAGGTAAATCACCAATATCTTCGGCAGATAAACCATCTACTACGGTTGTTGCTTCACGTTTTATTGCAATTTGATCTTGTATGGTTCTACGAGTACCCGTAACGCTGATGATTTCTACATCTTGTTCTACTTCAGTCACTTTTTCTTGGGCTTCTTGCTGAGCAAAAGCATTAAATGACAATGAACCTGCCATACCTGCAAGTAAACTTGCTCTAATTAACTTAGCAGCAGGTGAAAGTGCAAAATGATTACAAGCAGCGTTGCTTGTAGAATGTTGATGTCTTCGATCCATTTTTAACGACATGCCGCGTTCTCCTTTTTCATTGTGTGTGTTGTGCGTAATTTGCTATTTTTATAAGTATTAGTAATGTGCAATGTGGGCTTATTCATCTTGTGCCACCCATGTAGAACCTACACCTACATCGGTGCTTTGGATGTAGTATAAGTTTCTTGCACCTGCTAAGGCTTGTGCACCATTTGAGTCAGTCTCAAGCAGCGTACTTGTAGCAGTGACAAACTCAGGAATTTCTTTACCATTGGCTTCTGGGTTTTGGTCAATAGCGCCATCGGTGTCGTATTCACCATTGCCATTTACGTTTCTAATATCAACCCATAAGTTGCTCGCATCGCCCGACTCATAACTGTCACTAAAGCCAAAGCTGTTAGAGAACAGTGATTCAGTATGGTTAATTAGGTCACAGTCGTATTCAAAAGAGTGAGCGCTCGAAAGCGTGTTAGGGAAAAAGAAACCAAAAACAAGCGCACTGCTTTGTATGGTGTCTTCATCAGTTTGATCGCCCACCCCATTAGCATTTAAATTACCGTTAAAGTTAATTTCAAATGCATTTTTTGTTAAACCGTACAATACAGGGGCGTTATCTGCGGTAAGCTCATCACAATCACCTACCGGTGCTTTTGAACCTATTTCTGTACTAAATACAAATGGCTGCTGTGAGTTCAGTACCGTATTGTTAGTCACATTAAGGGTAAAGTCGCCTGCGCCATCAAGCACAGCTTGGTTACCTCCATTTGGCACCCCACCATCAGCTTGTGAGAATGGGTTAGCGGTAAATACAATACCACCGGCTTCTTTATTACCTGAGCGAATACCCGCAATGTAGTTATTGCTTACAGTGTGGCCTAAAGGCGTAATTAATACACCAGCTGGTCGATCGCTTGAGCTTGCAATATCTGTGGTACGAATAATAATGTTGTCTGATACCGTATTAAATCCACCATCTTCAAGCGAAATACCGCCATTAGGATTTAAAATGGTATTGCCTTTAATCGTCGCGCCTGAGGTTTGTACGCGCATTAAACGTCGACCTGTAACAAAGTTTTCTACTCGGTTATATTGAATAGTAAAGTTTGCATCATCAGCAGCACCGGTACCTGTGGTACTACCTGCGTTAATTAAGTGCAGGCTAGAGTTGCCAAAATTTGGGTTGCTGCTGGTACCTGTGAAAAGGTTATATTGAATAACGTGGTTAGTGCTCGACGATGACATTTTAATCACCGAACCATTTTCTGCTTTATCTCGGTTGGCAAAGGTATTACGCTCAACCATTGCGCCATCGCCTTTAAGCATTAACCAGTGGTAAGTAGAGTTATTTAATGTCTCGGCTTCACCATCGATAGTATTTTGTGTAAATGTGAAGTTGTCACCCTCAGAGTAAATAACGGCATCTTCTTCGGTTTCACAAAAGCCGCTCGATTTAGTATCAATATTTTTAAAAGTAAGCCCTTCAATACCTGCGCCATCAACCCCACTGGCTACATGAATACAAAGCTCGCCACTAATTACCGGACTTTGTCCTTCAACTGCTTTAAGGGTTGCTGCGCTAGTTAGCATAATGGCATCAAGATCGGCATATACACCCGTATTTAAACCAAGCACATCGCCATCACCAAGCCCTGCATTAATAGCACCTAATAGTGAGCCTGCATCGCTTATCACTTGCGTATACACTACTGTATCGGCGGCGCCGGTAATTGTGCTTGAAAAGCCATCGTTATCGGTATAGCTAGCCGTTACCGATATAATCGCGCCAGCTTGATTAGTTGGTGTAAATGTTTTGCTGTTTGTGTCAGCAATTGCTACGCCATCAGCAAGCCAAGTGTAGGTAACGTTTTGCTCATCCACACCATTGTTATCATTAATTTCAGCGGTTAATTCGCTAGTCACTAAATAAGGCGTAGCCCCTGAAATGGTAATGCTACCGGCTTCATCTACAGCTTCAGCTGAAACTGCAATAGTTGCCTCTGATAGATTGTCTTCAGTAAAGCCATGATCGTCTGTGTAAGTAACCTGCACAGTGATAACTTGACCAAGTAATGATTCATCAACAACATAAGTACTTTGTGTTGCACCTTCAATAGCAACAGTATCTGCAAACCACTGATAAGTGATTGTGCCGCTTGCGCCATCCTCATCGGTAATTTCAGCCGTTAGTGTGTTACCAACCGTAGGCGTACCAACAATAGCCACCGAACCTTCTGAATTTGCACGTTCTACTGGCGCAGTAGCAGCTGATGTAGCTGTCTCTGCAAACCCTCTGCTATCTTCAAATGCTGCATTTACGGTAATTACTTTACCTAATTGCGCTTCGGTAATTGTGTAAGTTGCTAAGTTTTCATCAGCAATTTCTTCATCATCTGCAAACCATGTATAAGTTACAAGCGCTGGGTCGAAGCCATTTTCATCCGCTACATTAGCACTTAGCTCATTACCTATAATTGCATCACCGTTAATTTCTACCGTTGCCGCAAAAGGAATAGCTGACACTTCATCAGTTGGCTCACTTAAATGCGATTCATTAACGCCGCTGTCATCTGTATAAAGTGCTTGTGCTGTAATCGCAAAACCAATTTGCTCATCGGTTAATGTGAACGTTGCGTCATTAGCGCCACTAATAACTTGTCCATCGGCATACCAGTAGTAGCTAACTTCGCCAGAAATACCATCTGCATCATTCACGCTGGTCGACAATGTTTCGCCAGTTAGTGCTGTACCTGATAGAGCAATAGAGCCCAATGTGTTGTTATTATTATTTGAATCCGTGTCACAACCTATAATGGCAGCTGCAACGGCACATAATGCAAAATGTTTTAATTTCATCATGGCTCTATTCTCCTTAATTGTGTGGTTTAGTATTTAGTATGAGTTATGTGTGATTTACCAAATACCCAGTGTGTTATTACCAAATTATTTTATTTTTACGCCTCATTGTTAACCAACTTGGTAATATAAGCATAATAAAAACACTTTTACCACTTTATTCGTTCAAAAATCATCACATTTTATTAATTGAAAGTTAACTTAAACATATACCTAATAACGCAAGGTTATTACCAATATTAATTTCACGAATAGATAAAAAAACAACTTTTATGAACAATTGGTTTTACCGATAGGTAGTGCTATGCATTAATTGTTAAGTGCAGAAGGAGCTGGGATTAGCAGGTATGGGCGTGATCGCCTTAATGCGATGATATGTAAATAAGAAATCTTAAATGGTATATTTGAAGTGACGTAACCACAGCGTTTGACTATCTAGCGCGTAAGCAACTCAATAATAAAGCTCTGTATATAACTTGAGGCTATATTGAGAGCTTTATTATTTAACATGCATTTTTTTAATAAACCGCTGAATTAAAATAAGTAGCAGGTTCACTGGAGCCTAAAATAACGGGCACACGCTGGTGCAGCTCATCCGGCTTAATATCTAAAATACGCACGCCTTTAGAAGTCGCAATTCCGCCTGCATTTTCTGTTAACATTGCCAGTGGATTAGCTTCGTAAAGTAACCGTATTTTACCGTTTTCGTTACCTGCACGCGTATCTTGCGGGTACATAAATACCCCGCCACGACATAGTATTCGGTGCACATCGCCAACCATAGCGGCATTATAGCGGATTGAGCTTTTAGCAAATTCCTCTGATGTATACAGTACCTTATCAAAGTAAACTTGCGTTGCTTCATCCCAGTATCGGTAATTTGCCATATTAACCGAGAACTCACGGCTTTTACTCGGCACTTTAAGCTCTGGCTTAGTAAGCAAAAAGCCACCGTGGGTTAAATCATGCGTATAACAGCGAGTTGGCCCACCAGTGGTCATCACGAGTAACGACGATGGTCCATACAACACGTAGCCCGCACAAACCTGATTAGTACCGGGTTGATTAAATTGCTCATCGCTATCGTAAGGCACGTCAGCTTTCGCTGGGTAAATGGTAAAAATAGTGCCTATTTGCCCGTTAACATCAATATTTGATGAACCATCAAGTGGATCAAACGCTACAATGTACTTACCATTAGGGTGTGCACCTACTGCGTTGTCCTCTTCTTCAGAGGCCACTGTTTTTACTAGCTCATCATCAATTAGAGTATCTTTTAGCAACTGATTGGCGATAACATCTAGCTTTTTTTGCACCTCGCCTTGTATATTTTCGTTAAGAGTAGACCCTAAAACACCGGCAAGCTCACCTTGGCTTACTCTAAACGCTATCTCTTTTGTGGTTGCTAATATCGTGCGAATTAACATGATAAGATCGGTTTCTACCCCATCTTCTTTTAATACTTTATTCAGTCTTTTCATGCGCTATACCTGTTGACACAATTAAGGTCGTCAAAACATTGGATCAGGCGTGCCACCATATGCTGCTCCGACTGACGTAACCACACCCGTGGGTCGTAGTGTTTTTTATTGGGTTTATCTTCGCCATCAGGGTTACCAATTTGGCCTTGCAAGTACTCTTGTTTTTCTTGGTAATAATTTAATACCCCACTCCAACTCGCCCATTGAGTGTCGGTATCAATATTCATTTTCACCACCCCATAGGTTAGCGATTCTGCAATTTTGCTGTGCTCCGAGCCACTCCCTCCATGAAATACAAAATTGATAGCGTTATGCTCTAAATTAAACTTTTCAGCTACATAGGCTTGCGAATCACGTAATATAGTAGGTGTTAAAACTACATTACCAGGCTTATATACGCCGTGGACGTTACCAAAAGAAGCTGCAATGATAAAATTAGGGCTTATTTTACTAAGTCGCTCATAAGCGTAGGCTACATCTTCGGGTTGAGTATATAGGGCAGAGCTGTCGAGATGTGAGTTATCAACCCCGTCTTCTTCTCCACCGGTACACCCTAGCTCTATTTCAAGTGTCATTCCTATTTTTGCCATGCGTGCTAAATAACGCTCACAAATTTCTATATTTTCTTCAAGCGGCTCTTCTGAAAGGTCTATCATGTGCGATGAAAAAAGCGGCTTGCCAGTTTGTGCAAAATACTTTTCGCCTTCTTCTAGTAAACCATCGATCCAAGGCAGTAGTTTTTTTGCTGCGTGATCTGTGTGCAGCATTACAGCAACGCCATAGTGCTTAGCCACATTATGCACATACTGTGCAGCACTTATTGCCCCAACAACAGCAGATTGCTGGCCCTCTAGTGCTAAACCTTTACCACAAAAAAACTGCGCGCCACCATTAGATAGTTGAATAATGACCGGCGACTTCATTTTTTTTGCGGCCTCTAAGGTGGCATTAATTGACGATGTGCTCACCACGTTTACAGCAGGCAATGCATACTGATGCCCTCGTGCATGTTTATACACTTCGCTTACTTCATCGCCAACAACAACGCCTGGTGCAATGGTTGGGGCTAAATAATTCATTTTTTGCTCCTTGCTATTTTAAAGCCTCGATACAAGAGTCTGTAATGGCTTGCCAATTACCCTGCGCTACCCATTCTTTTTTAGCAACCCAGGTACCGCCTACTGCAAATACATTGTTTAACGACAAGTAATCCATTTTATTTTTTTCGCTTACACCGCCGGTTGGACAAAAGCTCACTGCACGAAATACAGACGACACAGCAGAAACAAACGGCGCACCACCAGCGAGTGAAGCTGGAAAGAGTTTTTGCTCTTCAAAACCATATTCAAGCGCCATTAATATATCGCCGGTATTTGATACACCTGGCAACACAGGCACATTACACTTAACCAGCTCACTTAATAGTGTAGGCGATACAGCGGGAGTGACTATAAAATCTGAGCCGGCTTCTAGCGCTTGCTTTAAAATGGTTTCGTTAATAACGGTACCTGCGCCCACTTTTAACTGGGGAACCTGTTCTTTAATGGCTTTCAGCGCATCAATAGATGCATCTGTTCTAAGAACAACTTCTACCAATGTTAGGCCTGCTTCAGCCATTGCTTTAGCAATGTTTACACCTTGCTCTGGCGTGTCAGCTTGAATTATAGGTAGCAGAGTTTGCCCTGCCATTAGTTCAGAAAAGCGAGTCATTCGTTGTTTCCCTTATTTTAGATAATCGTGCTACTTAGTGTTATATATTGAGTACATTAGCCAGTTACAGGCCTGATTTAGCCATGGCTTGTTGGAATACATCTTTTGGAGCAATGGCTCCGGGTTGCTGAATAACAGCGCCGGCAGCTTGCGCACCAAGTTTAACTGCATCACTTATAGGGCGCCCATCTAAGCGCGCTCCTAAATACACGCCGTTAAACGCATCGCCTGCTGAGGTGGTATCAACCACGTTTTCAACCGGTGTAATACTGTGGCTTTGCACTGCATTAGCCTCTTTTGTAATCACCGAATTAGGGCCGTTTTTAACTATAATTTCGTTAATATTGTACGGTGCTAAATAATCAATTACCGCCTCTACACTTTGTACATTGTATAGCGTTTCTAGGTCTTCAACGCCGGGTAATGTAATATCAGCTAAGCTAAATGCAATATGGTACTGCGCTTTAGTTTGCTCAACGTTATCCCATAGTCGCGCACGGTAATTAGGGTCAAATACTATTTTTACTCCCGCATCTTTTAGCTGCTTTACTATGTCCCAAAACTGCGCTCTAGCTTGCTCTTCTATTACAGCTAAAGAAATACCCGAAAAGAAAAACATATCACCCGATGACAGCTGCTTAACTAGCTCAGGGCTAATAAATTCAACCACTTTTTTTGCTGCAGAGTCATCGCGCCAATAAATAAAACTGCGCTCGCCTTGCTCGTCCGTTTCTATGTAATACATGCCTGGGACTTTACTTTTATGAGCAAATACATAGTCTGTATTTAATTGTTCACTTGCAAAACGCTCACGCATTTTTTTACTTAAGTTATCTTCCCCTAAAGCGGTTATCACTGACGTTGTGATCTGTGGAAAACAGCGCTTTAAGTAAACTGCCGAATTGTATACGTCACCTGCAAAAGACTGATGCAATGTAGAGGGAACTGTCGCTCTTAACTCAATCATGCACTCGCCAATAAAGTAAATATTTTTCATTATTATCACTTACCTTAGGTAGTAAATGGCTGTGAAAAACACAGCCATTGCCAACAACTTAGTTAGGCTTTTTTAATGGTTCAATTTTTGGAATTAAAATCCATACAGCGGCCATTGCAATAATCGCTAACGATGCACCTATTACAAACGCCGGTGTATAATTACCATCAGCGGTTAAAATTGGTACCAATGACGTAAGCCCTACAGCACCTAATTTAGCGGCCATGCCAGAGAAGCCCGACAACGTTCCTACCGCTTTTTTACCGAGTAAGTCGCTTGGTAAGGTTTGCACGTTACCAATAGCAGTTTGGAAACCAAATAAAATAACAGCCATAATAAGCACTGCGATTACCGGCTCGCCGGGGTTAGCCATTGCAAGCAGCGCCGGCAACATAATCAAACACCCTAATGTGATGGTCAGCTTACGGGTTTTATCAGTATTCCAGCCTGCTTTAAGGCGGTTTTGGGCAAGTAAGCCTCCAAACCAGGCACCAAACATAGCGCCTACATACGGTACCCAACCATAAATACCAATAGATTTAACATCCATGCCGTACACTTCGTTTAAGTAAATGGGAATCCAAAAAACAAATAGCCACCAGATAGGATCAATAGCTGCAGAGGCTATAATTACACCCCAGCTTTGCTTACGAGAGAGTAACTCGCCCGTTGAAGGGTTATACTCTTCTTCGTCATCGTTTGTTACATCGCCGTTATCATCAACGCGTCGCTGTCCGGTAAGAATGTACTCGCGTTCTTCTTCACTTATCCAAGGGTGAGAGCCTGGTGGCGCTTTTACTAAAATAATCCACGGCACTAACCATAAAAAACCTAACGCACCAACAAAAATAAACACCATTTGCCAACTAAAATATACTGTTAAATATGCAATAAGCGGAATAGCAATGATGCCACCAATGGCTGCACCTGAATTAAATATTCCTTGCGCTAAAGCGCGCTCTTTCGTTGGAAACCATTCGGCATTACCTTTAGCTGCACCGGGCCAGTTACCCGCTTCGGCTACACCTAAAATTGCACGGAAAATACTTAAACTAAGCACCCCTTGTGCAAATGCATGGGCAATCGTGGCTAAAGACCACACACCAATTGAAAGTACAAAACCAAAGCGTGTACCCACCCAATCAAAAATTTTGCCAAAAATAGCTTGGCCAAATGCATAAGCAAATACGAATACAATAGAAATATTTGCGTAAATTTGTTTACGCTCTAAAGCAGATTCATCAGGAAACATTTCTTCCACAATGTCTGGCCATAAAACGCTAAGCGCTTGACGGTCAATGTAATTAATGATGGTAGCCAGTGCAATCAGCACGATGACCCACCAGCGTAAGCCTTGAATTTTCATAGGTTATTCCTCAAGAAAGTCTTCGCGAGCTGGGCTAAAGGTATCAATCAAAATACCACCAGTTGGGCATGTTGCACCATGATCGGCAAACGGAGGAATAAAACAGCTATCACCCGCTTTTAAGATTTTAGTGACACCGTCAATATTAAAGTGAAATTCACCTTCAACTACATACGTTACTTGCGAATGCCTGTGCGCATGGTTATAACCAATCGCTCCCTCTGAGAACCAAATTTTTACAGCCATTAGCTCTTCGTTATAGCCAAGCATTTGGCGTTTTAAGCCATTACCTAAATCTTCAATCTCGGTTTCGTTACCAAATGAAAAGTGTGGACTTTGCTTTTGCATCCTGTTTACTCCTAATTATTTTTCATCGCATAAACGCCAAGACGGCCATTTAAGGTGAATGCTTTATTTTGATATGTGAATGTGTGCTTAGCTGCTTTTTCAGCTTTATTAATAGCAACCAAATAAGTGTTATTTTTTACTTTAACTTCAACTAGGTCTAAGAGCTCTTGCGCGTCATACTTAAGTGCCGACACACGGCTTACAGCCTCTAGGGTATATTCTTTACTTGGATTGTATTCACCGTGAGGCTCAAGTACTGAAATAAATTTATGCTGTTTTTTACCTTCCACACGTCGCATATAGCCATTTTCGTTACGAAGGTTAAAGTGTGGATCAGTAGCCCCTATTTGTGTGAACAAAAATGACTCATCTCCTTTGACTAAGCTTGTTTGTGTATAAAAGCGGCCATTGTCATTTAACCATGTTACCTTTGCTAACCCTTGCTGTGGTTGCGCCTGTGCTTTTAACCACAAGTGCTGGTAGCCATTTTTATCACCTAGCGCAGCTAAACTATTTGAGTTACCAACTAGCTCAAAACTGGTATCAATTAATTGGCCTTTGTAATGCAGTGGTAAATCAATTTTATGGGAGGTATCTGCATTTACATTAAAAATATCAATTGCGAGCGAACTTTCAAGCTCAGGCAAATTAATTAACGCTAAAGTACGTTCAAGCTCAACGCCTTTATAAGCGGTGCTTATTTGCCCACTTGAAACTGTCCCATATTGATTTGTTTCAAAGAAATTAAGCGTAGGATGATTGTTATTACCCACTTTAACATTAGCGTTAAAATGTGAGGTTTCATCAATTACAACCGTATTGTGTGCCACGGTATGTTTTGCGTAAGTTTCGTTTTCTGGTAGGTAACGACCGCCATATTTAGCCTCAACATTTAAAAAACGTGCTGCGCCATAATCAGATACAATTTCGTTACCGTGGTCGTAAAACTGCCAAGTTAATTTATCAAAATGGCCATGTCCTAAACCTTGTGCTGCAGGTTTAAATAAAAGTGCTTGGTCGCCACCGGTTTGCGTACGCATTACTACTAATGCACCCTGCTCGCCATCGTTACCGTCGCCAAACGCTACCGATTTAAATACATAAGGGGTTTGCTTATTTTTATCCAACGCTTGAGCAACTTTTAAACCATCACCTGTCAGGATCACTTGATCTTGATACTTAGCAATATCCAGATAACCCGTATCGTTAGTCAAGCCATACGCGGCTGTTACACCTTGAACTAATTCAATCGTATCAATACCTTTGCTTTTTATGGCATCGTTTATAGGGAAAAACAAACCGTTGTAGCTCAGCTGTATAGTGGTATCAATTGCTTTGAGTAATATGCCATCGCGATATTCAAAAATATCTCGTTGCGGTTCGTTGTTTTCAATAGCTTTAGCAAAGGTTACAAACGGAAGTAATGCAAAACGTTGATAATAAGGTCCTTCGTTGTAATAGCCTTGTGGTGAAAACAACATGTCTAGCTGCTTAATAAAACCACCTTCGCCCGATTTATCTAAATCGTAAAGAGACTTTTCAACCCACTCAGATTCATCTAACACATACCCAGCCATACCAACTCCGGCTGTTGCCCATGTACCGTGGTTATGTACCTTGTTAAAAGTTGATGGTTGTCCTTGTGATAAAAATAACGATACCGGGCGTAGTAGGTCATTTTCGATGGTTTTGATATTAGCAGCACTCAATGCGTCATGGACTAAATCATATGCTTGAATGGTATAAACAAGCCACATGGCTTCATTAAGGCTTTGCCAAAATAATTTACCTGGGTTTTGCGACTTAACTTTGCGCTTAGGATGCACATCAAGTGTTGGATATAATTTGGCATACGCAAGTAACATATCACGCACGTAATGCGCATATTTTTCATCTTGGCTTAGCTGATAAATAACACCAGCGTTATACATAAGCTGATAATTTTTTTTGTGACGCTCGTGGGTATAGCCTCCCCCACCATCTTTTGGGACAGGTACCGTTATAGGTCCTTTAATTTGCTCATCAACTTGTGCTTTGAGTGCTTCAAATGCGTTGGCAAACTTACCCAGCCCATTGCTGCTGATTGCTTGGCGCATATGCTGTACATCATCATTGGTTATAACCAAATTTGGATGCGCAGCATAAGCGTTTAACGATAAAGCTAAGGCACTTACAGTAACCCCCAGCGTTTTAAATAATGACTGACTGCGTGTTAAGTTCATCATTGTTAGTTCACCTTATTTAAAACGTTGTTATTTTTAATGGTTGCCGTGTGAGGTCCCGCTACACGTAACTCTTTTACGTTTGGTGCTTTTGTTGCATCAAACGTGTTATCTGTAATGGTTGTAATGGGCTCACCCACCGTGTGCTCAATTTTAACCGGTGCAGATTTTTCAAATTTGTTGTTTGCAATATTTGTTACTTGTACACCGTGCGCATACACACTTGCTTGTGCCTTGTTGCGCTTACCTAAACCTACTTTAGTTAGGGTGTTATTGGTCATTACTAAATGCGGGCCAAAGGTACTCTCATCGCTTCCCCCTCGGTATAACTTAACAACAGCACCGGCTACCTCATCAAAGGTGTTGCTTTTAAGTGTTACATACTCAGCGTTATAAATACCTAAGTCTTCTATTTCGGTATTGAGACGTAATATATCGCCAGTTACATTTTTGAAGGTGTTATTGACTAACGTGATTTCATCTGCCATTGCACCTTTACCCGTTACAAAAAAGTGAAATGAGTGGTTAATATCAAGGTTAGTTAATTGTGAGTTGTGTATTTCAAAGCGGTAGTTATCGACCATGCCCCACTTTTTAGTACGTACTACGCTATTATTAATAGCATCAGGGGCATTTTCACCTGAGATAACTAAGCCATCGAGCTTTAAGCTACCGCCATCATGAATTTCAAATAACGTAGAGCGTTGGTAAGTCAACTTAGCTTTACCAGCATGTTTAGCTTTAAGTGTAAGCACTTTTGTTATTTTAACGAGTTTAGATACATCGTATTGGCCATCAGACAGCTCTAATATATCCCCCGTTTGTGCAGTATTAATTGCGTTTAGTAATGCATCTGCACTTGCTTCAACTTGGTGAGTTTTACCCGTATCAAATGCCACGACTTGCTCTGTTTTTGGATACCAGCTAACGCCGGTGTCGGCCTTTTTTAGCACCTTTAAACCACGTTTTGCACCTGCACTTATTTTGTTTGATTTAGGGTAAAGTAAACCGTTACTAGCTCTGGAGAGTGTTACATCTTGCTGTTTAACCCCGTAATTTAACTCTTTTAATACCTGGGTGTTAGCTACATTTTTGCTAAATTTAATACCGCTTACATCATCAAATGTTGTAAAAGGCTGCTCGCCATTTTGATTAATAATAAGATTATTTTTCATTACGCTATTAATTGGCGCAGCGCTACGTTCGCTATCGCTACCCGCACCCAGTTGTATATGACGCACATTTACATAGGTATTGTTTTCAATTGTCGCGTTTTCTACCTGATGGTAGCGATTTATTGGTGAGTTAGGTACGCCGTTCATAACCGTAAAACCACTCCCAAAGCGATAGCCTGTTAAACCCTCTAGGTAGTTATTTTTTACTATTTGGTTTTTATTAATTATGCGAATGCCACCTGTGTGATCTACACCATTACCAAAAAAAACGTTTTCTTCTATAATATTGCCATTACCATGGCGTAGCGTTAGTGTGCCGCGAGACTCAAAAAACACATTATTACGAATGTGGTTTTTACCTGACTTAACAGAGATTATTTCTACTTCGCCGTTAGTACGTTCAAAGTAGTTGTTTTCAACTAGAGTGAATGAATCACTTAATGAATAGTGGCTAGTACCAATGCGCAGTGTTTCACCCCCGTTAGATCCAAAAGTTGGACGATAGCCAAAGAAGTTATGATCAATTTGATGGTGGTTTTGTTGGCTTTGCTCACTATTAAGCCTTACAGCTACCGTAACGCCTTTGTTACGTTTACCTACTAAGTGACTGTGATCAAAACGGTTGTGTTTACCATACAGAGCCACCCAATAGTCTGATTCACGCTTATCGGGATTATTGTAGTTATCGATAACGACTTGTGTTACGCGGGAGTGAGTAGCAAGCTCATCTTTATTTTTACGAAATTCAATAACGGCTGAGCTAGGCGTATAACCATTTTTAAATACAAGTCCTGACACTTCTAAATACGAACCCGCCAGTCTTAAATTAGATTGCCCTGATAAAATAACATTACCCTTGGTTTGCGCTGTAAGCTTTATAGGGGCGTTTTTGGTTCCTTGGCCTTGTAATAAAATTTCGAAATTAGACCACGTACCGTCTTTGAGAGTTACTTTATCGCCGGCAACGAGTTTGTCAGAGATTTCTTGAAAAGCTTGTTCAGTGTCTACAAAATAATCTTTGGCTGCCAATTGTGTGGATGTGCATCCAATAAGAACTAGGCTAAGCTTTATTATATTAATTAAACGCATAGATAACTCTTTTTCAGTGTGACCGGAAGTAATGCCTTATCAAAAGTAATGCTGCACTCATTGCACAAAGCAGATTAAATCTAGCCAATTGATGTTGTGTGTGTTTTGGTGCTTTAACTTAGTTAAAGCACCCAATGTTGTTGGTATTATTTTTCTAGAGTTTTAAAGTAATCAAAAATTTCTGGCACGTTGCCTTGGCCCATACCTGCATCAAATGCCGCTTGTAAATTAGCCGATGACCCTTCGGCAATTTTTGATTCAGTCCCAAGGTCTGAAACCATTTGTAGGAAGTAGCCTAAGTCTTTGTTTGCATTAGCAATTGAAAAACCAAGGTCGCTTACATTGTCTACCGCGTAGTTTTTACAAAATTGCATAAATGGAGAGCTAGAAGGCCCTGTCGACATAATGTCAAATAGTTGCTGACGATCTACACCGGCTTTATCTGCTACAGCAAACGCTTGTGACATAGCACATACTGTGGTCATACCCATAAAATTGTTGATTAACTTAGTTGTATGACCTGCGCCTAGCTCACCTAGGTGAAATACGTTTTCGCCTTGGTCTTCAAGTACAGGTTTAACTTTATTAAACGTGTCAATATCGCCCGCAGCCATAATATTTAATAGACCATCTTTAGCATGTGCTGGAGTACGTCCTAGTGGTGCGTCAATCATGCCTGCGCCTTTAGCAGCTAAGTCGGCGCCAATTTTTTTAGTTGATGAAGGAATTGATGTACCAAAATCAATTAATACCGCGCCTTCTTTAATTCCCGCTAAAATACCATCTTCTGCATAGACAATTTTTTCAACAACTGCAGATGTTGTTAAACAAAACATAATTATGTCTGCACCTTGTGCGAGCTCTTTTGCAGTGCTTGCTGTTTTTGCGCCTCTGCTAACGCATGCAGCAACCGCATCTTTGTTTAAATCCATAACAACAAGCTCATAGCCTTTGTTCTGTAAGTTTTCGGCCATATTGCCGCCCATTAAGCCAAGGCCGATAAAACCGATTACTGGTTTAGACATGAATAACTCCTAAATATGATGGCGCGTGCTTTTATGAGTACGAGTAATGATTTACCCCATAAATAGGTACGCTGTGTCGTTTAGTTCAATTTGCTAAAGTAACCCTGAGCATGCTCGTTTGAATAGGTAACCCGCCGCGTTATTACCATTTGAGCGAATAAAAACAGAGTAATTAAACGCTGTGTATTGTTGACCGGTTACGTATTTATTTCGTTATGCTTAGCATTGCTTTGATTATTTATTAATACCTTGGAGAAGCTAAAACCAAGTAGCTTACCAATTGGTATGTAAAAACTGTATTACCATACACCAATCTTGTCAACCAATAAGTTAACTTTGTAAACCAAGGTAATTTACAATTTATTTTAATTAAATTAAATTAACTTAATAAACATATAGTTACACAATAAATCGAAATCAAATTAATTCACTGCACTTTTGCCCTCTTTGGTTATAGCTTAATAAAAAATAGGTTGACCAATAAGTTACAACAACTTTATAAACTCGTATAAATAGCGTGGCTATAAAAACACTGTGCGCTAGCCTATCGTTGGTAATACCATTAATCTAGTGTGGTTAATATTATGGCAATGTGTGGTTGTAAATGCCGAGCCTTGCCCACATTTAGCTTAAATAGCCTGAACTCAGGTCTAGAAGTTTACTTACGTATTAAATAGTACTGTTATTTTACAAACTGAGGTTTTCAGTGAAGGCAAAGCACACTTGTGCGGCAATAGCTGGTTAAAATAAACTTATTATTCGAAATTAAGGTAAAATAAGTCCCTAGGTATATAGCAGGCTCTAGCCTTTGCAATGCGGTTATAGGTACTCCATTAAGGCGCTATGCCCCACACCTATTTAAATTTAAACTCACAGAGGTAACCTAAATGCGTTTATTACACACAATGTTGCGTGTAGCCGACTTAGAAAAGTCGCTTTCTTTTTATACACAGGTTTTAGGAATGAAAGAATTACGCCGTTCTGACAACGAAGAGTATCGTTATACATTAGCTTTTGTAGGATATGGTGAAGAGGATAGTAATACTGTTTTAGAGCTTACTTATAATTGGGATGAAAATAGCTACGATCTTGGTAATGCGTATGGTCATATAGCTATTGAATTTGACGATATATACAAGGCATGTGATGACATAAAGGCCGCAGGTGGAAATGTCAGCCGAGAACCGGGACCAGTAAAAGGTGGCACAACAGAAATTGCTTTTGTGAAAGACCCTGATGGCTATTCAATTGAGCTTATTCAGAAAAAGAAAAACAAAGCTCACTAGGCAATAAAATTTATCAAAAAGGTGCCTAGTCGCACCTTTACCTTAGTTGGCTATCTTTACTTGCTCGGCGGTTTACGCCAGCAACGCCCTTACCTTTAGCCTCAAGCTCATTTTGACACGCCACACAGTGCCTAACACCAGGCAGCGCTAACCTGCGTGCCTGTGGTATTTCACAATCACACTCATCACAGAATTCAGCACTCGCGCCTGAGATTAAATTTTGCCTAGCATATTGCACCGCGTCGTTAACACTTGCATCGATTTGATCTTGAATTGCGCCATCACGCGCCCAACCACTTGCCATAATTAACTCCTAATAATAAGAAATTAAACTAAAAGGCTAGCAGCACAGCGCTTTATAAATGCTGAATACTTTGTACTGATCTTTATTGGGTAAGCTATTTAAAAGATGAATAAATATGGTTTAGAGTAATTTGTAATTTATACCAATCCGCATAATTAATTGATCTATTTTGAGGATGGATAAACGTGTTGATAGCAAGGCAGAAAATTTGCTATTTAGTTGTTTTAAATGAGAATTTTTTAACACAGGTAGCGAAACGTTTAGCCCCTGAAAATGATTAAGTATTAATGCTGATTGGTATTCGTTGTACTACCCATTTTATTTACACATGCAGTTATAGGTATGTATTTTTAACGCAGCTAGCAAAAATTTATCACTGTAAATGAATAATTGTCATTGCGGATCGATCTTGAAATCAAAGAAATTATACGTAGGTAATTATTAATTAAATAGATAGGTTTTTAGATATTGAAGAAAATTAAAAGTATAAAACTAAAATTTTAACGGATAAACAGTAGAAATTAATGCGTTGGATAGCGCTGAGGAAGTAATAGCTTTGTAATGGATTTATACACTACTAAAATAGTAAATGGCGCCTCAATAGATTAGTACTCTTGATAACATCGTGCATAGAGAGTGCGGTGTCACACTGCTTTATACAGTACTTAAAATAGTAAGTGGCATCCCCATGAGATTAGTACTCTTGATAACGTCGTGCATAGAGAGTGCGGTGTCACACTGCTTTATACAGTACTTAAAATAGTAAGTGGCGTCCCCAAGGGGATTCGAACCCCTGTTACCGCCGTGAAAGGGCGGTGTCCTAGGCCTCTAGACGATGGGGACACTAAAAAGTGTCACTAGGACAACTGAATGGTTTGACTCGTTTCAGGCGAGTTTTTAATAACACTACCCTACTATAAATAGTAAGTGGCGTCCCCAAGAGATTAGTACTCTTGATAACGTCGTGCATAGCGAGTGCGGTGTCACACTGCTTTATACAGCACTTAAAATAGTAAGTGGCGTCCCCAAGGGGATTCGAACCCCTGTTACCGCCGTGAAAGGGCGGTGTCCTAGGCCTCTAGACGATGGGGACACTAAAAAGTGTCACTAGGACAACTGAATGGTTTGACTCGTTTCAGGCGAGTTTTAATAACACTACCCTACTATAAATAGTAAGTGGCGTCCCCAAGGGGATTCGAACCCCTGTTACCGCCGTGAAAGGGCGGTGTCCTAGGCCTCTAGACGATGGGGACACTAAAAAAGTGTCACTAGGACAACTGAATGGTTTGACTCGTTTCAGGCGAGTTTTTAATAACACTACCCTACTATAAATAGTAAGTGGCGTCCCCAAGGGGATTCGAACCCCTGTTACCGCCGTGAAAGGGCGGTGTCCTAGGCCTCTAGACGATGGGGACACTAAAAAGTGTCACTAGGACAACTGAATGGTTTGACTCGTTTCAGGCGAGTTTTAATAACACTACCCTACTATAAATAGTAAGTGGCGTCCCCAAGGGGATTCGAACCCCTGTTACCGCCGTGAAAGGGCGGTGTCCTAGGCCTCTAGACGATGGGGACGCAGAAATTGCTTTGCAAATCAATGATTTGCTATTTCTAAGTAAGATGAGACCGAGCCTGCGAGGCGAATGGCATTATCTTCTCAAAAACGTTTTCTG
This sequence comes from Pseudoalteromonas sp. MM1, assembly GCF_030296835.1. Lineage (NCBI taxonomy): Bacteria > Pseudomonadati > Pseudomonadota > Gammaproteobacteria > Alteromonadales > Pseudoalteromonadaceae > Pseudoalteromonas > Pseudoalteromonas sp. MM1. Next base: position 2,396,359 of record NZ_AP027922.1, read on the forward strand.
TGTCACTAGGACAACTGAATGGTTTGACTCGTTTCAGGCGAGTTTTTAATAACACTACCCTACTATAAATAGTAAGTGGCGCTCCCAAAAGATTAATACTCTTGATAACGTCGTGCATAGAGAGTGCGGTGTCACACTGCTTTATACAGCACTTAAAATAGTAAGTGGCGTCCCCAAGGGGATTCGAACCCCTGTTACCGCCGTGAAAGGGCGGTGTCCTAGGCCTCTAGACGATGGGGACACTAAAAAGTGTCACTAGGACAATTGATAAGTTTAACTCATATCATGAGGTGCTAAGGTAATACGTTTAATACACATAAAGACTCGAGCTTAAAGTGTTACGCTATTCTCTTGGTAAAACCACGCCTAACTATTTGTTAGATGGCGTCCCCAAGGGGATTCGAACCCCTGTTACCGCCGTGAAAGGGCGGTGTCCTAGGCCTCTAGACGATGGGGACACAGAAAACTGCTACCCTAGGACATACACAAAGATTTGGTGGAGCTATGCGGGATCGAACCGCAGACCTCTTCGCTGCCAGCGAAGCGCTCTCCCAGCTGAGCTATAGCCCCAAACCTTTTAATACCTAACGTGTTTAACACGTTGTGTATCGCTGAGTGCGGGGCGCATTCTATGCACCCCCCAAAATAAAGTCAACAGTTTTTTATGCCACTTTATTTAAATGGTTTAATTTTCAACAAACTGGCTATCAAGCATGCTAAAAAATACAATTTCGACAAAATTTGGCCTGTACTTCATCTAACAGCACTACTAACAGATTAATTACCTCTTTATACCTCGTTGATGAGGCAATAATGTTTAACATAAAAGGTATACATTTATATGCAAATTGAGTTGAGGTTAAAAAAGCACTAAAACCAAGGCTAAACCTCGCATTTAAGTGTGTTATTAAAATGCGAGGGCTCTATTCGATAACCTTATTATTAAATGCTCAACCCTGCCCTTTTTAAGTTGCTTGTACACACATATAAAAATTCAGGTGAATTAGGCCGTCGTTAAAAGTGCTAGCAAATAATTCGTGCTCTTTTTAAACACTATGATCCAGTCTAGGTAATAGGCTCTATTTTGTTGTCATTGCGCCAACAACCCATGGCGTTAATTAAAGTTTATTCGCACTAATGGCAATACAGATAACTGCTTATGCCCATTAACGTGTTCGTACCTTTTAAAAAGTACCCTATGCCAGTTCAATAATTTAAAACCTCATATAGTCATTTATCTTATTTTGATAAAACGCCACACTTACTGTATCAATTTCAACATCGCTTTTTATTAGCTTATTTAAGCAATACTTTTTATTGTATGTAAAAATAAGGCAGTCACTTAGCTCAGATTTAGCTGTTTATTTACCCTAGCAACTGAAATCTGATGATAAAGTAAACGCCAATCACGCTACGCTGTTTATAAAACCTTCACTTAGCACATTTTTATCATTCAAGTGTTGACACATTTGCAACTCTATCTATAATAGCGCCCCACAACAACGCAGCAATGCGATGTTATTTAGATGTGGGTGATTAGCTCAGTTGGGAGAGCATCGCCCTTACAAGGCGAGGGTCACTGGTTCAAGTCCAGTATCACCCACCACTTTATTAAGTGTACACATCTAAACTTCTATTTGAGTTGTTAGCTCAGTTAGAAAAAGAGCATCAGCGCTTTTAGTAAAAGAGGCTGAGGTTCACTGGTTAAAGTCCAGTACTATTTTTAATAGTAGCGTATTGATTTATATGTGGGTGATTAGCTCAGTTGGGAGAGCATCGCCCTTACAAGGCGAGGGTCACTGGTTCAAGTCCAGTATCACCCACCACATATAGAACCTATTAGATTAATAGTCGTGTTTAAAATTGTAATATGGGCCGTTAGCTCAGTTACAAGAAAATAGAGCATCACCGCTTTTTATAAAAGATGGCGAAGTTCACTGGTTTAAGTCCAGTACTATCTATACAGATAGTAGCATGTAATATGGGTCGTTAGCTCAGTTGGGAGAGCATCGCCCTTACAAGGCGAGGGTCACTGGTTCAAGTCCAGTACGACCCACCATTCTTAGAATGGTGCATATTACAAAAATTTATATGTGGGTGATTAGCTCAGTTGGGAGAGCATCGCCCTTACAAGGCGAGGGTCACTGGTTCAAGTCCAGTATCACCCACCACATATAAAAGCTATTATATAAATAGCTCGTTTTAAAATTTAATATGGGTCGTTAGCTCAGTTGGGAGAGCATCGCCCTTACAAGGCGAGGGTCACTGGTTCAAGTCCAGTACGACCCACCATTCTTAGAATGGTGCATATTAAATATATAATTTGGGTGATTAGCTCAGTTGGGAGAGCATCGCCCTTACAAGGCGAGGGTCACTGGTTCAAGTCCAGTATCACCCACCAAATTATATAAAACGTTAAATTGATAAAGTCATACCTATTATATGTGGGTGATTAGCTCAGTTGGGAGAGCATCGCCCTTACAAGGCGAGGGTCACTGGTTCAAGTCCAGTATCACCCACCACATATAACCACTTCTAAAATATCTAAATTTAACCACTTCTAACTAGTTATTATAAAAATCTTACTTAGGTAATTAACCCAACTGTAAGAAAAAAGCATCGCCGTTCTTTACAAATAATGGCGAGGGTCACTGGTTCAAGTCCAGTATCACCCACCACATATAACCACTTCTAAAATATCTAAATTTAACCACTTCTAACTAATTATTATAAAAATCTTATTTAGGTAATTAACCCAGCTGTAAGAAAAAAGCATCGCCGTTCTTTACAAATAATGGCGAGGGTCACTGGTTCAAGTCCAGTATCACCCACCACATATAACCACTTCTAAAATATCTAAATTTAACCACTTCTAACTAGTTATTATAAAAATCTTACTTAGGTAATTAACCCAGCTGTAAGAAAAAAGCATCGCCGTTCTTTACAAATAATGGCGAGGGTCACCGATATCAAGCCAAGCAATCAGCGCATATAAACACTCCACAAAACACCTAGGTTATTCTAATTATTATTTAGGGCTCCTTTTTATTTATTAAATAAAATCGCTAATGCCAGATAATATTAAGCCAGCTAAAGGTATTGAAATAATTTAATCTTCTAATAACCTCGGCTAATAGTTAAATTCCCTTGTAAGCAAGTAAACTGTTGATTATAGTCTGTGATAAATCAAACAACATGTATGCCAATGCCGACTAAAATCTACGCCAAAGCCAAAATACTGATAGTAGAAGAGCAGCCCCTCGCTCAAAGCTATATGAAGCAGTCGCTTGAAAGGCTTGGCTTTCGACAGTTGCACTTTGCCGATCATGCAATTGCGGCTAAAGAACAATGCTTGGCTGGGCAATTTGATTTAATAGTATGTTCCTTTAATTTAAGTAAACACCAAGACGGTTACCAACTCTACGAAGAGCTCCGTGTTAAGCGACTTATTAAAAACTCCACCGCGTTTATTTTTATTTCTGCAGAAACCAGTGGTGCGCTAGTGCATAGCGTTTTAGAACTTCAACCCGACGATTTTTTGGTAAAACCATTTACGGTACAAGAGTTAAAAACGCGCATTGAGCGTATTTTAAAACGTAAAAATGAACTACAAAGCATTTATACACTTATAGATGATGGCAA